>NZ_JBRJIP010000001.1:0-4000000 GCF_053629595.1 Metabacillus sp. SLBN-84 | reverse complement strand
GGGAAACTTGAGTGCAGAAGAGGAGAGTGGAATTCCACGTGTAGCGGTGAAATGCGTAGAGATGTGGAGGAACACCAGTGGCGAAGGCGACTCTCTGGTCTGTAACTGACGCTGAGGCGCGAAAGCGTGGGGAGCGAACAGGATTAGATACCCTGGTAGTCCACGCCGTAAACGATGAGTGCTAAGTGTTAGAGGGTTTCCGCCCTTTAGTGCTGCAGCTAACGCATTAAGCACTCCGCCTGGGGAGTACGGTCGCAAGACTGAAACTCAAAGGAATTGACGGGGGCCCGCACAAGCGGTGGAGCATGTGGTTTAATTCGAAGCAACGCGAAGAACCTTACCAGGTCTTGACATCCTTTGCCACTTCTAGAGATAGAAGGTTCCCCTTCGGGGGACAAAGTGACAGGTGGTGCATGGTTGTCGTCAGCTCGTGTCGTGAGATGTTGGGTTAAGTCCCGCAACGAGCGCAACCCTTGATCTTAGTTGCCAGCATTCAGTTGGGCACTCTAAGGTGACTGCCGGTGACAAACCGGAGGAAGGTGGGGATGACGTCAAATCATCATGCCCCTTATGACCTGGGCTACACACGTGCTACAATGGATGGTACAAAGGGCTGCGAGACCGCGAGGTTTAGCCAATCCCATAAAACCATTCTCAGTTCGGATTGCAGGCTGCAACTCGCCTGCATGAAGCTGGAATCGCTAGTAATCGCGGATCAGCATGCCGCGGTGAATACGTTCCCGGGCCTTGTACACACCGCCCGTCACACCACGAGAGTTTGCAACACCCGAAGTCGGTGGGGTAACCGCAAGGAGCCAGCCGCCTAAGGTGGGGTAGATGATTGGGGTGAAGTCGTAACAAGGTAGCCGTATCGGAAGGTGCGGCTGGATCACCTCCTTTCTAAGGATATGAGGTCGCTTTTGGTTTTTGTTTAGTTTTGAGAGATCATTCTCTCTATATGAAAGAAGGCAATCATTCTTGATTTGCCGGTTGTTCTTTGAAAACTGGATAACGTAATTGATAACAAGTAATTCACTGAGATTTACGCTTACCATAGTGATTTTCTTAGACTTTACAGTCTAAACAAACGATTGACCAATTTTGGTTAAGTTATGAAGGGCGCACGGTGGATGCCTTGGCACTAGGAGCCGATGAAGGACGGGACTAACACCGATATGCTTTGGGGAGCTGTAAGTAAGCTTTGATCCAGAGATTTCCGAATGGGGAAACCCACTGTTCGTAATGGAACAGTATCTTTACCTGAATACATAGGGTACTGAAGGCAGACCCGGGGAACTGAAACATCTAAGTACCCGGAGGAAGAGAAAGCAAATGCGATTTCCCAAGTAGCGGCGAGCGAAACGGAATCAGCCCAAACCAAGAGGCTTGCCTCTTGGGGTTGTAGGACACTCTATACGGAGTTACAAAGGAACGGGGTAGATGAAGCGGCCTGGAAAGGCCTGTCATAGAAGGTAAAAACCCTGTAGTCGAAACTTCGTTCCCTCCAGAGTGGATCCTGAGTACGGCGGGACACGTGAAATCCCGTCGGAATCCGGGAGGACCATCTCCCAAGGCTAAATACTACCTAGTGACCGATAGTGAACCAGTACCGTGAGGGAAAGGTGAAAAGCACCCCGGAAGGGGAGTGAAAAGATCCTGAAACCGTGTGCTTACAAGTAGTCAGAGCCCGTTAACGGGTGATGGCGTGCCTTTTGTAGAATGAACCGGCGAGTTACGATCCCGTGCAAGGTTAAGTTGATGAGACGGAGCCGCAGCGAAAGCGAGTCTGAATAGGGCGAATTAGTACGTGGTCGTAGACCCGAAACCAGGTGATCTACCCATGTCCAGGGTGAAGTTCAGGTAACACTGAATGGAGGCCCGAACCCACGCACGTTGAAAAGTGCGGGGATGAGGTGTGGGTAGCGGAGAAATTCCAATCGAACTTGGAGATAGCTGGTTCTCTCCGAAATAGCTTTAGGGCTAGCCTCGAGTATGAGAGTCTTGGAGGTAGAGCACTGATTGGACTAGGGGCCCTCATCGGGTTACCGAATTCAGTCAAACTCCGAATGCCAAAGACTTGCTCCTCGGGAGTCAGACTGCGAGTGATAAGATCCGTAGTCAAGAGGGAAACAGCCCAGACCGCCAGCTAAGGTCCCAAAGTATACGTTAAGTGGAAAAGGATGTGGAGTTGCTTAGACAACCAGGATGTTGGCTTAGAAGCAGCCACCATTTAAAGAGTGCGTAATAGCTCACTGGTCGAGTGACTCTGCGCCGAAAATGTACCGGGGCTAAACGTATCACCGAAGCTGCGGACTGTTCTTACGAACAGTGGTAGGAGAGCGTTCTAAGGGCGTCGAAGCCAGACCGGAAGGACTGGTGGAGCGCTTAGAAGTGAGAATGCCGGTATGAGTAGCGAAAGAGGGGTGAGAATCCCCTCCACCGAATGCCTAAGGTTTCCTGAGGAAGGCTCGTCCGCTCAGGGTTAGTCGGGACCTAAGCCGAGGCCGAAAGGCGTAGGCGATGGACAACAGGTTGATATTCCTGTACCACCTCCTCACCATTTGAGCAATGGGGGGACGCAGGAGGATAGGGCAAGCGCGCTGTTGGATATGCGCGTCCAAGCAGTTAGGCCGGGAAGTAGGCAAATCCGCTTCCCATATAAGGCTGAGCTGTGATGGCGAGGGAAATTTAGTACCGAAGTTCCTGATTCCACACTGCCAAGAAAAGCCTCTAGCGAGGTGAGAGGTGCCCGTACCGCAAACCGACACAGGTAGGCGAGGAGAGAATCCTAAGGTGAGCGAGAGAACTCTCGTTAAGGAACTCGGCAAAATGACCCCGTAACTTCGGGAGAAGGGGTGCTTTTTAGGGTGAATAGCCCTGAAAAGCCGCAGTGAATAGGCCCAGGCGACTGTTTAGCAAAAACACAGGTCTCTGCGAAGCCGCAAGGCGAAGTATAGGGGCTGACGCCTGCCCGGTGCTGGAAGGTTAAGGGGAGAGGTTAGCGCAAGCGAAGCTTTGAACCGAAGCCCCAGTAAACGGCGGCCGTAACTATAACGGTCCTAAGGTAGCGAAATTCCTTGTCGGGTAAGTTCCGACCCGCACGAAAGGCGTAACGATCTGGGCACTGTCTCAACGAGAGACTCGGTGAAATTATAGTACCTGTGAAGATGCAGGTTACCCGCGACAGGACGGAAAGACCCCGTGGAGCTTTACTGCAGCCTGATATTGAATTTTGGTACAGCTTGTACAGGATAGGTAGGAGCCTTGGAAACCGGAGCGCCAGCTTCGGTGGAGGCATTGGTGGGATACTACCCTTGCTGTATTGAAATTCTAACCCGCAGCCCTTACCGGGCTGGGAGACAGTGTCAGGCGGGCAGTTTGACTGGGGCGGTCGCCTCCTAAAATGTAACGGAGGCGCCCAAAGGTTCCCTCAGAATGGTTGGAAATCATTCGCAGAGTGTAAAGGCACAAGGGAGCTTGACTGCGAGACCTACAAGTCGAGCAGGGACGAAAGTCGGGCTTAGTGATCCGGTGGTTCCGCATGGAAGGGCCATCGCTCAACGGATAAAAGCTACCCCGGGGATAACAGGCTTATCTCCCCCAAGAGTCCACATCGACGGGGAGGTTTGGCACCTCGATGTCGGCTCATCGCATCCTGGGGCTGTAGTCGGTCCCAAGGGTTGGGCTGTTCGCCCATTAAAGCGGTACGCGAGCTGGGTTCAGAACGTCGTGAGACAGTTCGGTCCCTATCCGTCGTGGGCGCAGGAAATTTGAGAGGAGCTGTCCTTAGTACGAGAGGACCGGGATGGACGCACCGCTGGTGTACCAGTTGTCTTGCCAAAGGCATCGCTGGGTAGCTATGTGCGGAAGGGATAAGTGCTGAAAGCATCTAAGCATGAAGCCCCCCTCAAGATGAGATTTCCCATCACATTTGTGAGTAAGAACCCTGAAAGATGATCAGGTTGATAGGTCTGAGGTGGAAGCGCGGTGACGTGTGGAGCTGACAGATACTAATCGTTCGAGGACTTAACCACAGTCTAACTAAGCGTAAATTGCACGTGAATCTTGTTATCAAACGTTACTCAGTTTTGAAAGAATAACTTCTTTCAACCAATTGCATATTGTCTGGTGATGATGGCAAAGAGGTCACACCCGTTCCCATGCCGAACACGGAAGTTAAGCTCTTTAGCGCCGATGGTAGTTGGGGGTTTCCCCCTGTGAGAGTAGGACGTTGCCAGGCACGCAGAAAAAAAGGACAGCAGAGATGCTGTTCTTTTTTGTTGTTCAGAAGGGAATCATGGGTACCTAGTATAAACAAACTCCTGAATCGTACCCTGTAAAACCGTAAAACGGTTTCGGAGGGTAAGCAAAGTCTCGAATCGTACCCTCTAAATCTGTTAAACGATATTAGAGGGTAAGCAAAGTCTCGAATCGTACCCTGTAAAACTGTAAAACGATATCAGAGGGTAAGCAAAGTCTCGAATCGTACCCTGCAAAACCGTAAAACGATATCAGAGGGTAAGCAAAGTCTCGAATCGTACCCTGTAAAACCGTAAAACGATATCAGAGGGTAAGCAAAGTCTCGAATCGTACCCTCTAAAACTGTAAAACGATATCAGAGGGTAAGCAAAGTCTCGAATCGTACCCTGCAAAACCGTAAAACGATATCAGAGGGTAAGCAAAGTCTCGAATCGTACCCTCTAAAACTGTAAATCGATATCCGAGGGTAAGCAAACGCCTGAATCGCACCCTACCAAACCGTAAAACGATATCAGAGGGTAAGCAAACAGCTAAAACACTTTAAACTGCCCGCCGGTTTTGACCAAAGCCCTCTCACTTTTGTTCTTCTTTGCTGAATCGTCCGACAGCTATCTCGCCACCTTCATAGTAGCAAAACAAAACACCCGCTATCAGCTCCTCTTCCATTGTGTCTTTCCCAAATCTTTAGTAACATATGACCTGTTACCTTTAATATGAGCAGTTTGCAGCTCGCAGAATGAGGGTTATCATGTTAGGAGGAAAATTCATTGCTGTCCAATAGTTTGATGATGATTTTAATCATCTTGGTAATTAATATTGTTTATGTATCCTTTTTTACGATAAGGATGATCTTGACGCTGAAGGGCCAGAGGTATCTTGCGGCTTTTATCAGTACGATAGAAGTTGTGATTTATGTCATCGGTCTTGGTCTTGTGCTTGATAATTTAAATGAGATCCAGAATTTGATTGCATATGCAGTCGGGTACGGAATTGGCGTTATTGTAGGGATGAAGATTGAGGAAAAGCTTGCTCTAGGGTATATTACGGTTAACGTGATTTCGACTGAAAGCGAGAAGGACTTGCCCGGTATTTTGAGGGACAAAGGATATGGGGTAACGGACTGGATGGCAAATGGCCGTGAGGGTGACCGGCTGGCGATGCAGATCCTCACTCCGAGAAAATATGAACTGAATTTATATGCAGCAATAAAAGAGCTGGATCCTAAGGCGTTTATTATTGCGTTTGAGCCGAAGACAATCCACGGCGGCTTCTGGGTGAAGGCGGTAAGAAGGGGTAAGATTGAGGTATGACGGACAAGCCTAAAAAGCGAAAGTTTGAGGTTGGAGAAGGCGAAAGCATCGACAGCTGCCTTTCCCGCATGCAGAGTGAGGGCTATATGCCTGTAAGAAGAATGGAAGAGCCAATTTTTAAAGAAGAAAAGATAAATGGTTCAATTGAAGTGGTACCTTATGGGAAAAAGATTGTTTTTGAAGGAAAGTTAATCTAAATACGAACGTTTTAGACGGAAGTTATTACATTGTTCGATTTTTCGTTGACAACTTCCGAACCAGGCTGTTATGATTATGTTGGATATGAAAACGAATGAATGACCTCATATAAAGTCGGGAATATGGCCCGAAAGTTTCTACCCGATAACCGTAAATTATTGGACTATGAGGGAAAGTGATCGTTGACCAGACATGGAACAGCTTTTTTTATTAATGTTCTTATGACCGGTTTGCACTGCTTTCTCTTGTAGAGAAGGTTTGCAGACCGGTTTTTTTCATGGAGAAAAAATGCAGGGTGTCTTGCTTTAAGACGCTAATACAGCTGGATAAGAGGCGGGGGATATAGATGGAACCATTGGTTGGAATTATAATGGGCAGCACGTCAGACTGGGAGACGATGAAGCACGCCTGCGAAGTTCTCGATGAGCTTCAGGTGCCTTATGAGAAAAAAGTGGTTTCCGCTCATCGCACTCCTGATTATATGTTTGCTTATGCAGAAGATGCAAGAAATAGAGGGTTGAAAGTGATTGTGGCCGGAGCAGGAGGAGCTGCTCATTTGCCTGGCATGGTTGCAGCCAAAACAACACTCCCTGTAATTGGAGTGCCTGTTCAATCAAAAGCGCTGAACGGCATGGACTCACTGCTGTCTATCGTGCAGATGCCTGGCGGTGTTCCGGTAGCAACGGTTGCCATCGGCAAAGCCGGTGCAGTCAATGCAGGCCTGCTTGCAGCCCAGATTCTCTCAATTTCAGACAGTTTACTTGCCGGAAAACTTGACGCAAGACGGGAAAAAACACGGAACACCGTGCTGGAAAGCAGTGATGACCTTGTCTAAGCAAACGATTATGCCAGGTTCAACAATCGGAATTATCGGCGGCGGCCAGCTCGGCAGGATGATGACAGTGGCTGCAAAAAGCATGGGGTATGACGTTGCAGTCCTTGATCCCACTCCGAACTCACCCTGCGGTCAGCTCGCAGACTATGAAATAACGGCTTCCTACAACGATTTGGAAGCTATTAAGAAACTTGCAGAACTTAGCGATGTGATTACGTATGAGTTCGAAAACATAGATTACGAGGCTTTAAAGTGGATTGAAGCGAATGCCTATTTGCCTCAGGGTTCTGCACTTCTGTCATTGACACAGGATCGCGGCACAGAGAAAAAAGCGATCACTGATGCCGGATGCACTGTTGCAGACTACCGGATTGTCGAAACAGAAACGGAGCTTGCATCGGCAGCTGAGGAACTTGAGCTTCCTTGTGTATTGAAAACGTGCCGCGGCGGCTACGATGGTAAGGGGCAGGCGGTAATTAGACATAACGAAGACCTTAAAGCCGCTGCAGAGCTACTGAAAAACGGGACCTGTATTCTTGAAAAGTTGGTGCCGTTTGTAAAAGAAATCTCGGTTATTGTCGCCAGAAACCCAGATGGCGAAATCCGTTCTTTCCCGATTGCGGAGAACGTTCATGTCAACAATATTCTTCACCAGAGCATTGTACCTGCAAGAATTGAGGAAGGCACAGCCCGTGAAGCAGAGAAACAGGCTGGTAAGCTCGCTGCTGCTTTTAATCTTGTCGGCACACTTGCAGTTGAAATGTTTGTCACAGAAGAGGGAAGCATTTTAATTAACGAGCTTGCGCCAAGACCTCATAATTCAGGTCATTACACCATCGACCTCTGCGAAACAGATCAGTTTGAGCAGCATATCCGTGCTGTGTGCAATCTGCCGCTCGGGAATCCAGTTTTGCTGCATCCAGGCATCATGGTGAACGTTTTAGGCGAACATATGCCTCTGATTTCAAATAATCTTTCGTTATTCAGTGAAGGTAAGATATACTTGTACGGTAAAAAAGAGGCAAAGCACAGACGGAAAATGGGGCATGTCACTTTTTTAATAGAGAGCATTGACCAAAAAGAAAAAGAAATCAATAACTTATGGGGTCAACAATAGAACGGAGGATTTATCAATGATTGAACGATACACAAGACCTGAAATGGGTGCGATCTGGACGGAGGAAAACCGTTTCCAGGCATGGCTTGAAGTAGAAATACTTGCTTGCGAGGCATGGGCTGAGCTTGGACATATTCCAAAGGAAGACGTAAAACTGCTCCGCCAGAATGCATCTTTTGATATGAACCGCATTAAGGAAATTGAAGAAGAGACGCGCCATGACGTTGTTGCCTTCACAAGAGCCGTTTCTGAAACGCTTGGCGAGGAGCGCAAGTGGGTTCATTACGGATTAACGTCTACTGACGTAGTTGACACTGCATTATCCTATCTTCTGAAACAGGCAAATGTAATTCTCTTAAAAGACATCGAAAACTTTGTTGAGATTTTGAAAAACAAAGCAATTGAGCACAAATATACAGTCATGATGGGACGCACACACGGCGTGCACGCTGAGCCGACTACCTTCGGCCTGAAGCTTGGCTTATGGTATGAGGAAATGAAACGGAACCTTGAGCGCTTCAAGCGTGCAGCAGAAGGCATTGAGTTCGGAAAAATGTCCGGTGCTGTCGGTACATATGCAAACATTGATCCTTTTGTTGAAGCATATGTGTGTGAAAAATTAGGGCTTCAGGCTGCGCCAATCTCGACTCAGACTCTTCAGCGCGACCGCCATGCCGATTATATGAGCACACTTGCTCTAATCGCGACATCCATTGAAAAGTTTGCGACGGAAGTGCGAGGTCTGCAAAAGAGTGAAACGCGTGAAGTGGAAGAGTTTTTCGCAAAAGGCCAAAAAGGTTCTTCTGCTATGCCGCATAAGCGCAACCCAATCGGTTCTGAGAATATGACAGGTCTTGCGAGAGTCATCCGCGGACATATGCTGACAGCCTATGAGAACGTACCGCTTTGGCATGAACGTGATATTTCTCATTCATCTGCGGAGCGCATTATTCTTCCTGATGCAACGATTGCCCTTAACTACATGCTGAACCGTTTCGGCAATATTGTGAAGAACTTGACGGTGTTCCCTGAAAACATGAAGCGTAACATGGACCGCACACTTGGGCTGATTTACTCGCAGCGCGTTCTTCTTGCCCTGATTGATTCCGGCATGACTCGCGAGCAGGCTTACGATATCGTTCAGCCAAAAGCGATGGAAGCATGGGAAAGACAAGTGCCGTTCCGCGAGCTGGTAGAAGCAGACGGGACGATCACAGACCGTCTGTCAGCTGAAGTGATTGCTGACTGCTTCGACTACAACTATCACTTAAAAGGTGTCGATACGATTTTTGAACGCTTAGGTCTGTAAGCTTACATTTTAACGGAAGAGGTAAATAGAGATATTTGCCTCTTTTTTAAAAAGCGGTGTACGCGCTGTTTGGCTCCATTGGCAGTTACCGGAGCTAACCGGCAATTGACTCAGCACATTGAATGTTGTCCGGCTCCATCGCCCAGCTCCTCTGCCAGAACAGCTCCGCCAGTAAAGGCAAAAAGCGCCTTTTCTGGCGGATCCTTATCTGGCTCCCGGAGCTAACCGGGCGATTCCGCACTTCGAAAGTTCCCAATATTCAGTCGTTACAAGGAGGATAAGGCATGACAACCGAAAAATTGAACCTGCTTTATGAAGGAAAGGCAAAGAAAATTTACCGCACGAATGAAGAATCCGTTTTGCTTGTTTCATATAAGAATTCCGCAACCGCGTTTAATGGCGGGAAGAAGGCAGAGATTGAAGGGAAAGGCCGCCTGAACAATGAAATTTCATCGCTGCTCTTTGAGAAGCTTGCTGAGAAAGGGATTGAGAGCCATTTTATTAAAAAGCTTTCAGAAACAGAGCAGCTTGTCAAAGAGGTAACCATTGTTCCCCTTGAGGTTGTTGTGCGCAACATTATGGCAGGAAGCCTCTCTAAGCGGCTGGGGATTGAGGAAGGAACACCGCTTCAAAAGCCGATTGTTGAATTTTACTATAAAGATGATGCACTTGGGGATCCCCTCATAACAGAAGATCATATCGACGTGCTTGAAGCAGCGACGAAAGAGCAGGTACAGGAGCTTAAAACCGCTGCGTTAAAAGTAAATGATGTCCTAATTTCCCACTTTAAGCAGTGCGGTATCCGCTTAGTCGATTTTAAACTTGAATTTGGATTGACGAGTGAAGGAAAACTTCTTCTCGCAGATGAGATTTCGCCGGATACGTGCCGCCTGTGGGACGAAGAAACGAATGAGAAGTTTGACAAAGATGTATTCCGCCGCGATATTGGCAGTTTAACAGATGCATATACAGTGATTTTAAACCGTTTAGGAGGAGAAGCAGCATGTACAAAGTAAAGGTATTCGTTACACTCAGAGAGAGCGTTTTAGATCCGCAGGGAAGCGCGGTGCAGCACGCATTGCACAGCATGAACTACAAAGAGGTCAACGATGTCCGGATCGGAAAGTACATGGAGCTTGCAATTGAAAAAACGGAGCGTGACCTGGATGCGACGGTCCGCGAAATGTGTGAAAAGCTTCTGGCCAACACTGTGATTGAAGACTACCGCTACGAGGTGGAGGAGGTTGTGGCACAGTGAAATTCGCCGTTATCGTTTTTCCGGGGTCAAACTGTGACATCGATATGTTCCACGCCATCAAGGATGAGCTTGGGGAAGAAGCTGAATACGTATGGCATGATGAGACCGACTTAAGCCGTTTTGACGGCATTCTGCTTCCAGGGGGATTCTCTTACGGAGATTACCTTCGTTCCGGTGCGATTGCCCGTTTTGCAAACGTTATGAAAGAAGTTGTGAAAGCAGCCGAAGCCGGCAAGCCGGTGCTGGGTGTCTGCAATGGTTTTCAGATCCTGCTTGAAGCGGGTCTTCTGCCGGGTGCGATGAAACGCAATGAGAACCTGAAGTTCATTTGCCGCCCGACAAATCTTGTCGTTCAAAATGACAAGACCATGTTTACTTCTGCTTATGAACAAGATCAGGTCATTACAGTGCCGATTGCACACGGAGAAGGAAACTACTACTGTGATGAACTCACATTAGCGAGATTAAAAGAAAACAATCAAATCGTCTTCACCTATGAAATTAATCCGAATGGAAGTTTAGTAGATATCGCCGGGATTGTGAATGAAAAGGGCAATGTTCTTGGCATGATGCCTCATCCTGAGCGCGCAGTGGATGAACTGCTCGGCAGCGCAGACGGACTGAAGCTGTTTAAATCGATCGTGAAAAACTGGAGGGAATCTCATGTCACTACTGCTTGAACCAACTCAGCAAATGATCAAAGAAGAGAAAATCTACCGCCAATTCGGCGTCAGTGATGATGAGTTCAGCATGATTGAAGGCATCATGGGCCGTTTGCCGAACTATACAGAGCTTGGTATTTTCTCTGTTATGTGGTCAGAGCACTGCAGCTATAAAAACTCAAAGCCGGTACTGAAGAAGTTTCCGACTTCAGGCGAACATGTTCTTCAGGGTCCGGGAGAAGGCGCAGGAATTGTTGATATCGGAGACGGTCAGGCTGTTGTGTTTAAGATCGAGAGCCACAATCACCCTTCTGCGATTGAACCCTATCAGGGTGCTGCAACAGGCGTAGGCGGCATCATTCGTGACGTCTTTTCAATGGGAGCGCGCCCTATTGCTCTATTAAACTCTTTGCGCTTTGGAGAATTAACCTCACCGCGTGTGCGCTACTTGTTTGAAGAGGTTGTAGCAGGAATCGCAGGCTACGGAAACTGTATCGGTATTCCGACTGTAGGCGGCGAAATCCAGTTCGATCCTTCCTATGACGGCAATCCGCTTGTAAACGCCATGTGCGTTGGCTTAATCAACCATGAGGATATTAAAAAAGGCGTGGCAAAAGGAATCGGCAACACCGTCATGTATGTGGGAGCGAAAACAGGTCGCGACGGCATTCACGGCGCTACTTTTGCCTCAGAGGAACTGACGGATTCATCTGATGAAAACCGTCCGGCCGTACAAGTCGGAGATCCTTTCATGGAAAAGCTTTTGCTTGAAGCTTGTCTAGAGGTTATTAAATGTGATGCCCTTGTCGGCATTCAGGATATGGGAGCAGCCGGACTGACGAGCTCGACAGCTGAAATGGCGAGTAAAGCGGGTTCAGGCATTGAGCTCAACTTAGATTTAGTGCCTCAGCGCGAAGCGGGCATGACACCTTATGAAATGATGCTCTCCGAATCACAGGAGCGGATGGTTCTCGTTGTAGAACGCGGACGCGAGCAGGAGATCACCGACATTTTTGACAAATATGAGCTTGAAGCAAAAGCGATCGGAACTGTAACAGATGATAAAATGCTCCGCCTTCTTCATAAAGGAGAAGTTGTGGTGGAAATTCCAGTTGATGCGCTTGCAGAAGAAGCACCGGTTTACCACAAGCCTTCAGCTGAGCCATCCTACTATAAAGAATTTCAGGCTATGGAACAAACCGCACCTGAAACGGGCGATTTAAAAGAAACGCTGATCAGCCTTTTAAAGCAGCCGACGATTGCAAGCAAAGAATGGGTGTACGATCAATACGACTATATGGTCCGCACAAATACAGTTGTGGCACCGGGATCAGATGCTGCTGTTCTCCGCATCCGCGATACGAACAAAGCACTTGCCATGACGACGGACTGCAATTCAAGATATCTTTACCTTGATCCTGAAACAGGCGGTATGATTGCTGTTGCAGAAGCAGCGCGCAACATTGTCTGCTCAGGAGGAAAACCGCTTGCTGTGACAGACTGCCTGAACTTCGGCAATCCTGAAAAGCCGGAGATTTTCTGGCAGATTGAAAAAGCAGCTGACGGCATGAGTGAAGCGTGCCGCGTGCTGAATTCACCTGTTATCGGCGGAAACGTTTCTCTTTACAATGAAACGAACGGAACGGCTGTTTATCCAACACCGGTCATCGGCATGGTCGGTCTGATAGAGGATACGAAGTACATCACGACTCAATCATTTAAAGCAGCGGGAGACCTGATTTATGTGCTTGGCGAAACGAAGAATGAGTTCGGAGGAAGCGAGCTGCAAAAGCTGACATACGGCAGAATCTTCGGCAAAGCTCCTGAGCTTGATCTTGCGGTAGAAGCAGACCGCCAGGCAAAAGTAGCAGCAGCCATCCGCGCAGGACTTGTTGCATCTGCACACGATGTCGCAGAAGGCGGTTTGGCAGTAGCTGCAGCCGAAAGCACATTCGGCACGAACGGACTTGGCGCAAGTTTGACAATTGGCGGAGAAGCGGTGACTGCACTGTTCAGCGAAACCCAGTCCCGTTTTATCCTGACAGTAACACCTGAGCACATGACGGCTTTTGAGGAATTGACAGGTGCCGCACTGATTGGACGTGTGACAGGAGATGGCATCTTCACGGTGAAAAGCGATGCAGGTGACCTTCTTGTTCAGGCTGAGGCAGCCGAGCTTGAAGCGGCCTGGAGAGGAGCGATTCCATGCTTGCTGAGATCAGAGGACTAAACGAAGAGTGCGGAGTGTTTGGAATTTGGGGACACTCCGAAGCTCCCCAAATTACGTATTACGGCCTTCACAGCCTTCAGCACCGCGGCCAGGAGGGCGCCGGAATTGTGTCAACAGACGGCAGCAAGCTGACATGCGTCAAAGGCCAGGGACTGATTACGGAAGTATTCAGCGGCGGGCGCCTGAATGACATCAAGGGAAAAGGCGCAATCGGCCACGTCCGCTATGCGACAGCCGGCGGCGGAGGATTTGAAAATGTTCAGCCCCTCCTGTTCCGCTCAGAAAGCGGCGGCCTTGCCCTTGCCCATAATGGAAACCTTGTGAATGCAAACGGGCTTAAGCATCAGCTTGAGCATCAGGGCAGTATTTTTCAGTCCACTTCCGATACAGAAGTGCTTGCCCACCTCATCAAACGAAGCGGCTACAGTTCGCTTAAGGATAAAATTAAAAACGCCCTGACCATGATCAAAGGCGCCTACGCATTCCTGATCATGACTGAAACAGAAATGATGGTTGCCCTTGATCCGAACGGACTGCGTCCGCTTTCGATCGGCATGCTCGGCGACGCTTATGTTGTGGCTTCTGAAACATGTGCTTTTGATATTATCGGTGCTGAATACCTCCGCGAGGTTCAGCCTGGGGAACTGCTCATCATCAATGATGACGGGCTTCAGTCGGAGCGCTTTTCGGTGAACGTCAACCGCTCCATCTGCAGCATGGAATATATTTATTTTTCAAGACCTGACAGCAACATCGACGGCATCAATGTGCACACTGCCCGGAAAAACCTCGGCAAGCGCATGGCTATTGAAGCGCCGTTTGAAGCTGATGTTGTAACAGGCGTTCCGGATTCAAGTATTTCAGCTGCCATTGGCTATGCGGAGGCATCAGGCATACCGTATGAGCTTGGACTGATCAAAAACCGTTACGTCGGCAGAACGTTCATTCAGCCGTCCCAGTCACTCAGGGAACAGGGCGTGAAAATGAAACTGTCGGCTGTCCGCGGAGTCGTTGAAGGAAAGCGCGTTGTCATGGTTGACGATTCCATCGTCCGCGGAACGACGAGCCGAAGAATCGTGAACATGCTTAGAGAAGCAGGAGCAACTGAAGTGCACGTCTGCATTACGTCTCCGCCAATCAGCAACCCGTGCTTTTACGGAATTGATACATCCTCTACAGAAGAGCTGATCGCAGCGACTCATACAGTTGAAGAAATCAAAGAAATCATCGGTGCAGACACCCTGACATTCTTAAGCGTCGAAGGGCTGCTCGAAGGTATTGGACGTCAGTATGAAGGCGAGCGCCGCGGACAGTGTCTTGCTTGTTTTACAGGGAAATATCCGACAGAGATCTATCCGGATACAGAATTGCCTCATGAAAAGGAAGAAGTGCTGACGAAATAAGAGCGGGAGGAATAAAGGATGTCAAACGCATATAAGCAGGCAGGCGTAGATATCGAAGCAGGGTATGAAGCTGTTTCGCGAATGAAAAAGCATGTCGCAAAAACAATGAGAAAAGGCGTCATGGGAAGCCTCGGCGGCTTCGGCGGCATGTTCGACCTTTCTGAGCTGAAACTTAAACAGCCTGTCCTTGTTTCAGGAACAGACGGGGTCGGCACAAAGCTCAAGCTTGCTTTTCAGATGAACCGGCATGATACCATCGGGGTGGATGCGGTTGCCATGTGTGTGAACGATATTCTTGCACAGGGCGCAGAGCCCCTTTTTTTCCTGGACTATCTTGCTCTTGGAAAGGCGGAGCCTGCAAAGATTGAACAGATCGTCAAAGGCGTTGCAGACGGGTGCGAGCAGGCAGGCTGCGCGCTTGTCGGCGGTGAAACGGCTGAGATGCCGGGCCTTTATGACGGTGAAGAGTATGATATCGCGGGCTTTTCAGTTGGCGCAGCGGAAAAGGAAGACATTGTTACCGGTGAGAATATCCGTGCCGGCCATGTGCTGATTGGCCTTGCTTCAAGCGGCCTTCACAGCAACGGCTTCTCTCTTGTGCGTAAAATCTTGCTTGAAGACGGCGGTTTATCTCTTGATGAGAACGTTCAGCCGCTTGATAAACCTCTCGGCGAAGAGCTTCTTACTCCAACGAAAATCTATGTAAAGCCGGTCCTTAACGTGCTGAAAAAATACAAAGTGGACGGCATGGCCCACATTACGGGCGGCGGTTTTATTGAAAATATCCCAAGAATGCTTCCGGAGGGACTCAGCGCTGAGATCGACTTTGGCTCATGGCCGATCCCGGCTGTGTTCGGGCTGCTTCAGGAAAAAGGATCGCTCAGCCAGGAAGAAATGTTCAACATCTTCAATATGGGCATCGGCTTTGTGCTTGCAGTAGACTACAGCCAAATGCATGCAGTCATCAGCGAGCTTGAGAAGAACGGCGAAAAAGCCTTTATCATCGGCCGTGTAAAAGAAGGCCATGGGGTCACGTTCGGCGGAGGCGCTCTCTCATGATGAAAATCGCCGTATTTGCTTCAGGATCGGGCTCTAATTTTCAGGCGATCCTGAATGAAATCAAGAGTGGAAAGCTTGAGGCGGAGGTTGTCCTTCTAGTATGCGACAGACCGGGAGCAAGGGTTGTTGAACGTGCGCAGAAGGAAAACATTCCGGTGTTTGAGTTTTCACCGAAGGAATTCAGCAGCAAAGCAGCCTTTGAGACGCTGATTCTTCGCCAGCTTGAACAGTATGGTGTAAACTATGTGATACTTGCAGGATATATGAGACTGATTGGTGAGACGCTTCTTTCTGCCTGCCCTGATCGCATCATAAATCTTCATCCGTCGCTTCTGCCTGCTTTTCCGGGCAAGGATGCCATAGACCAGGCTTTTCGCGCAGGCGTAAAAGTCACCGGCATTACGGTACACTTTGTAGATGCAGGCATGGACACGGGACCTATTATTGCGCAGAAGGCCGT
Organism: Metabacillus sp. SLBN-84; assembly: GCF_053629595.1. Lineage (NCBI taxonomy): Bacteria > Bacillati > Bacillota > Bacilli > Caryophanales > Bacillaceae > Metabacillus > Metabacillus sp. SLBN-84. The sequence goes on along the minus strand of NZ_JBRJIP010000001.1, from coordinate 3,983,899 downwards.
TGAGGTGGAAGATGCAGATACGATTGAAACGCTATCAGAAAAAATCCATCAGCTTGAACATGCCTATTTTCCGCGTGTTCTGCAGTCTCTTTTCCAAAAACGAAAACTAGAGGTGTAACTATGACAATCAAACGGGCACTTGTCAGTGTTTCAGATAAAGAAGGCATTATTCCGTTCGCAGCCGGACTTGTTGAGCAGGGCATTGAAGTGATTTCAACCGGCGGCACGAAAAAACTGCTTCAGGAGAACAACGTGAAGGTGACAGGCATTTCCGAAGTGACCGGATTTCCTGAAATCATGGATGGCCGCGTCAAAACGCTTCATCCAAACATTCACGGCGGCTTGCTTGCCGTCCGCAGCAATCCGGATCATATGAAGCAGCTTGAAGAAAACAGCATTCTTCCAATCGATCTTGTAGTCGTAAACCTTTATCCTTTTAAAGAAACGATCTCCAAAAAGGATGTAACGTTCGATGATGCGATTGAAAATATCGATATTGGCGGACCGACCATGCTGCGCTCGGCTGCGAAAAATCACCAGGACGTAACGGTTGTTGTCGATCCTGCAGATTATGCAGACGTTCTTGAACAAATCAAAGCGGAGAAGGCAGTCTCTCTTGCATCCAAGCAAAAGCTTGCTGCGAAAGTCTTTCGCCACACAGCTTCCTATGATGCGCTGATTGCAGAGTTTTTAACAAACGCAGTAGGCGAGGAAGATCCTGAAACGGTCACATACACATACGAGAAAAAACAGTCGCTCCGCTACGGCGAAAATCCGCATCAAAAAGCGACGTTCTATAAAAAGCCGCTTGCAGGTACTGTTTCGATTGCAGAAGCGGTTCAGCTTCACGGCAAGGAGCTCTCTTACAACAACATTAAAGATGCGGATGCCGCTCTTCAAATCGTAAGAGAATTCACGCAGCCTGCAGCTGTTGCTGTTAAGCATATGAACCCTTGCGGCGTCGGTACAGGAGGAACAATCTTTGAAGCGTTCACGCGCGCATACGAAGCAGATCCGACATCGATTTTCGGAGGCATCATTGCCCTTAATCATGAGGTTGATGCGGATACGGCGCACAAACTTCATGAAATTTTCCTTGAAATCGTCATCGCGCCTTCCTTTAGCGAGGAAGCTCTTGAGATTTTAACATCCAAGAAAAACCTTCGCCTTCTGACTTTGGATGTACTTGGTGCAGAAGCGCAGGATCAGCAGGTTACCTCTATTCATGGCGGACTTCTTGTACAGGATGAGGACACGCTGTCATTTGACGATGCCAAAATCACCATTCCTACAAAGCGCGAGCCGTCTGAGCAGGAGTGGGAAGACCTCAAGCTTGCCTGGAAGGTCGTTAAGCATGTGAAGTCGAACGCGATCGTTCTTGCTAAAAATCAGATGACAATCGGTGTTGGCGCAGGCCAGATGAACCGTGTCGGCGCAGCAAATATTGCGATTGAGCAGGCGGGTGCACTTGCAAAAGGCAGCGCGATGGGCTCTGACGCGTTCTTCCCTATGAGCGACACAGTGGAAGCGGCAGCAAAAGCGGGTGTCACGGCTATCATTCAGCCGGGCGGATCCATTAAAGATGAGGATTCAATCAAAAAAGCAGATGAATACGGCATTGCCATGGTCTTTACAGGTGTAAGACATTTTAAACATTAATCTTTGGGCGTGCGGCATATGGCCCGCACGCTTACTTTAGCGAGGTGGAACAATGAACATTCTGATCATTGGCCGCGGAGGCCGTGAACATGCAATCGCCTGGAAGGCATCGCAAAGCAAGCTTGCAGACAAAGTGTTCGCTGCACCTGGAAACGACGGGATGAGCACGGTTGCCGAGCTTGTTGCGATTGAGGAAACGAATACGCGGGAGCTCGTTGCTTTTGCGCTTGAAAATCAAGTGGGCCTTACCATTGTCGGTCCGGAAGTACCGCTTTTAAATGGCGTTGTCGATGCTTTTCAGGAAGCGGGATTGAAGGTTTTCGGCCCGACAAAAGCGGCTGCGCTTATTGAAGGCAGCAAGAAATTCGCCAAGGAACTTATGCAAAAAAACAGCATTCCGACAGCAGCGTATCAGTCCTTTACCTCATTTGAGGAAGCAAAGCAGTATGTCCTTGAAAAAGGAGCGCCAATCGTTATTAAAGCAGATGGTCTCGCGGCAGGAAAAGGCGTGACCGTTGCTCTGACAGTGGAGGAAGCGGTCAATTGTCTCCGGGAATTTCTTGAGGATGCTAAATTCGGAGAAGCGAGCAGCTCGGTCGTCATTGAGGAATTCCTTGAAGGGGAAGAGTTTTCACTAATGGCATTTGTTAATGGCGAGGACGTTTATCCAATGGTCATCGCCCAGGATCACAAGCGGGCATATGACCATGATGAAGGTCCGAACACTGGCGGCATGGGGGCATATTCACCTGTTCCCCAAATACCGGATGCTTCTGTTTTGCAGGCAGTTGAAACCGTGCTGAAGCCGGCTGCCTGCGGAATGATTGCAAACGGCACCCCATTTACAGGGATTTTGTATGCCGGTCTGATTTTAACGGCTGAAGGTCCCAAGGTGATTGAATTCAACGCACGCTTCGGCGACCCGGAAACACAGGTGGTCCTTCCGCGTCTTGAATCCGATTTGATTGAAGTGCTGCTTGATATTCTCGACGGAAAAAAAGCAGAACTGAAGTGGCGCGATGAAGCGGTGATCGGAGTCGTTCTTGCTTCAAAAGGCTACCCGGATGCGTACATCAAGGGCGAAGCAATCGGTTCGCTTCTGCCGGGGTTTGAGCAGGGGGCGCTGTTCCATGCAGGCACAAAAAAAGAAGACCAGCAGTATGTAACAGACGGCGGCAGAGTCCTTGCAGTCGTCGCATACGGAAGCGATCTGCTTGAAGCGCAGACACAAGTGTATGAATACGTGTCTGAGGTAGCTTCAGATGCCCTGTTCTACCGCAAGGACATCGGAGCAAAAGCGACTAAGCACGTCTTTTCTTAACATACACAAACAGCAGCGCCACAATGCTGCCGATCAGAAGGGCCAGTACAAACGACATGTCAGTCAGGTATTCCATGATCAAGGTGTTCACCTCTTTTGATTGATATCAATTTTAAGTTACCCCCCAAATCATGATTTGGGGGATTTGTTTTTAAGAGGGATTGTAAGTCTTATCCTCAAACTCCAAATCCTCTTTTTTATACTCCTGATACATAAACGTGAGCGGACAGAAACGCAGGATACCTTCCCCGACTTTCATGGCGCCGAGCAGCATGACAAGCAGGGCAGATTCTTTCCATGGCTTCTTTGAATATTTGGCAGATGCCCATGAGAGCAAGAAAAGTCCAATTGTGATGCGGACCAGGCCATTAACGATGCCGATGTTTGGTTTCATAAAGATCAGACTCCTTTTTTGGTAATTAGTGTCTAGTTCCATCGCTCAACTCCTCTGTCAGAACGGAATCGTCGGCAAATGCAAAAAGCGCCTTTTCCGCCGCTTCCTTATCTGACTCCCGGAGCTAAACGAGCGATTCCTCTTTTCTTAATTACTGCGTTAATAAATTGAATATGTTACCATAATGAAAAGACCTTCAGGGAGGTGCTGTCATGCCAAAGCCAAATGCTCCGTGGAAGATACGGGAGATCAGAGGCCATATTGATGCAGCTTCCGGACAGAAGCAGCCGGATCTTTTGCTGAAAAATGGTACCTATCTGAACTCTTACTTAAAGAGATGGGTGAAGGCCCATATTTGGATTAAAGATGACCGGATTGTTTATATAGGAAACAATCTGCCTGCTTCCGCAAAAGAAACAGCGGAATGTGAAGGGCTGTTTATTGTACCCGGCTATATTGAGCCGCATGCACACCCGTTTCAACTTTATAATCCCCTTTCTTTCGGAGAGTATGTGTCGCAGTTCGGCACAACAAGCATGATCTGTGATAATTTATTTCTGCTTTTTCAGTCCGATAAAAAGAAAGCGTTTTCTTTTGTGGAGGAAATCAATCGCCGCCAAGTTCAGTATTACTGGTGGGCACGGTTTGACCTGCAAACGGAAGTACCGGATGAAACCGATATTTTATCGCTGGATTTTATGAAAAAATGGATGGATTCTGAATATGTTATTCAAGGCGGTGAATTAACCGGCTGGCCTAAGCTGTTGCAGGATGATGATCTCATGCTGTCTTGGATGGAGGAGATAAAAGGAAAGGGAAAGCGAATAGAGGGGCATTTTCCGGGTGCTTCTGCCGGTACGCTTACCAAAATGAAGCTTTTCGGTGCAGATAGTGACCACGAGGCGATGACAGGCGAAGATGTAGTTGAAAGGCTTTCTCTCGGCTATACGGTAGCCCTGCGCCATTCATCCATCAGGCCGGATCTGCCAGAGCTGCTTAAAGGCATCCGGGAGAAAGAAATCACTTCGTATGATCACTTCCTTTTTACAACAGACGGATCAACGCCGCATTTTTATAAGGACGGCATGATGGACAGTCTGATAAAAATGGCGATGGAAAGCGGAATTCCTGCAATTGATGCCTACCATATGGCAAGCTTCAATGCCGCCCGTTATTACAGGATGGAAGAAGTGACGGGGGCGGTCGCGCCTGGAAGAATGGCCAATCTGAATATCCTTTCAGCGATTGAACAGCCGCTTCCTGTCAGTGTGCTGGCAAAAGGAAAGTGGCTTAAAAAAGCTGGAGCAGCAGCTGAGTTTCCTCCTTATGACTGGAAACAGACAGAACTTGAACCTCTGCAGCTGAATTGGTCTCTCTCCCTTGATGATCTGCAATTTTCAATGGCTATGGGCCTGAAGATGAAAAATGACGTAATCATCGAGCCATACAGGATCACGGCTGATCATTCCTTGGATGAGCTCAGTGACAGCCACGATGAATGCTTTCTCGCTCTCATTGATAAAAGAGGGAAATGGAGAATCAACACCATGCTGAAAGGATTTGCCTCAAGTCTCGGGGGACTTGCAAGCTCATACTCAACAACAGGTGACATTATTCTCATCGGAAAAAGCAAGCACGATATAATTACTGCTTTTCAGAGGATGAAGGAGCTTGGCGGAGGGATTGTTCTAGCGGAAAAAGGAGACGTTCTGCACGAAATTCCGCTTGGAATATGCGGCGGAGCATCTTTGCAGCCGTTTGAAGAAGTGGTTCAGCAGGAAGAGACGTTCAGAAGGCTTTTGGCGGAAAGAGGCTATCTGTTCGGGGACCCCGTTTACTCCCTGTTTTTCCTCTTATCGACTCATTTGCCTTATATCAGAATAACGCCAGCGGGGATCTATGATGTGCTCAAAAAAATAATACTCTTTCCGCCGATAATGCGTTAAAATATAAAAGGAAGCAAAAGGAGTCAAACTTACGTGAAAACCATCAAGAAGAACGTACAGCGGCTGTTAGCGGCAGTTATGCTGCTCGCATTGTGCACAGCATGCGTTAAAGAAGAGAACAGTGTTCCAAATCCAAGCGTGAAAAAGCAGGAACCATCAGCTCCTGCTGAAGAAGTAAGCAGCTATCCTCTGACGGGTTTTCCTTCAGAGAACATGGGAAACCGTGCTTTTGCCGTGATGATCAACAATCACCCTGCAGCCCGGCCGCAGTCAGGACTCCATAAAGCGGACATTGTCTATGAAGTGCTTGCAGAAGGCAGCATCACAAGGTTTTTAGCCATCTATCAAAGCGAGCTTCCGGAGATGATCGGTCCGGTCCGGAGTGCAAGAGAATATTATGTTGATCTTGCCGACGGCTACAATGCTTTATTCATAAGCCACGGATGGAGCCCTCAGGCGCGCGAACTGCTTGAAGACGGAAACCATGACTTCTTAAACGGTATGTTTTACGACGGCACGCTTTTTGAAAGGGCAGATTTCAGGAAAGCCCCGCACAATTCTTATATCTCATCCGAAAATATAAAAAAAGGTGCAGAGCTGAATAAAGCGGATCTTTCGCAGAGGCCGGACCCGCTGCCGTTTATGAAAACGGCGGGAGGAAAGAAACTTCAGGGGAAATCCGCAGCTGAGGCCGTCATCCGCTACGATAAATCTGACACTTTTGAATCGCAGTTTATTTATGACAAACAATCACAGACCTATTTCAGATATAGCACCGAACAGACTAAAGATCTTCAATCAGATGAAGCTGTAGCACCCAGTAATGTACTTATTGCTGAAATGACTCACGAAATTATGGATAAACAAGGAAGAAGGTCCATTAACCTTACGGAGGGCGGCAAAGCAATCCTCCTTCAGCATGGCGTCAGCCGCGAGGTAGAATGGCGCAATGCGGACGGAAGGATCCTTCCGTATCTGAACGGAGAGCAGGTGGAGCTTGTTCCGGGGAAAACATGGATCAGCATCGTGCCCCATCTCAATCAAGTGACCCTCCACTAAATCTTTTAAAAAGGAGAATCAACATGCAAATCGAAAAATTACGGGGAAAAGAACTTGACCAATTATTTGAATCTGTCCTCTCACTTAAAAATCTGGATGAATGCTATCGATTTTTCGATGATCTCTGCACAGTAAACGAAATTCAGTCACTAGCCCAGCGTCTGGAAGTGGCGCGCATGCTCCGCGAAGGCTTTACTTATCATAAAATTGAAACAGAGACAGGCGCAAGCACAGCAACGATCTCGCGTGTTAAACGCTGCCTGAACTACGGCAACGACGCCTATACGATGGCTCTTGAGCGCATCGGCGCACAGGAGCCGAAAGAATCTTAATAGCAAAAAGGCTGAACTTGTTCAGCCTTCAGAGTGTAGACAAAATGCCGCCGGATGGTCTCCATCCGGCGGCATTTTGTCATTTTTAGGGATTTACATACAGATACAAGCCTCATTATTAACTATTTTTATACAGCTTCAGCTGACTTCCATGTCCAGGAAGCCAACTTTTTCAAGTTCATGGCAGCAAAAGTAAGCATCGCCTGCATGGACAATTTTTTGAGTCCCCTCAAGGTTGTCCAGCGCATTCCATGCTTTTCTTTTGCATCCGCAAAGACACGTTCAATGGTTTCTTTGCGCTTAGCATAAATGATTTTGTTTTCCTCGGTGTGCCGCAGATGTTCGGCTCCCTCTAAATAATCTTGCCACAGATGTCTTTCAATCACCTTCTGATGGTTTTGACTCTGTGTACACTTGCTCAAGAAAGGACAGCCCTCGCAAACCCTCGGATTGGAAGCATACTGCCTGTATCCTTTTTTAGTTGTTGTTCGATAGGAGAGAACCTGGTCATTCGGGCATATGTAGCAATCAAAATGTTCATCGTACGCATAGTCATATTTCTTGAAGAATCCATCTTTCGTTTGTGGACGAGTATAAGGAAAAACAGGTCGAATTTCATTCGTTATGAGATAGTGAGCAAGAGCAGGATTCTTGTAAGCTGCATCCGCCGCAACGGCATAAGGTTTTGTATGAAACTTCATTACTTGAGACAGCAGAGACTCGAACACTGCACTGTCGTGCACGTTACCAGGCGTAACCATTGCCCCAACAATAAAGCCTCTTTCATCTGAAGCCGCATGGAACGAGTAAGCGAATTGTTTGGTTCTCTCATCCTTTACGTAATAGCCACTTTCCGGATCCGTTGTACTTTCTTTAATTTCTTTCTCTCCCGGCTCAAACTTATCTGGAGGAAAGGGCTTTTTTCCGTTTTCCTCACGGTCTTTATTAAGTTCCGTTTGAAGCCTTTCCTCGTAAGACTTTGTTTCTTTTCGTACAATCTTCTTCTGGTATTTCTTCTTATTGGCACTTGCCTTTACGTGAGTAGAATCAATAAAGACCTGTTCTCCCTTGACCAGATTTTGATTCACCGCTTCATTTAGAATGCGGTAAAAGATCTGCTCAAAAAGATCCGTATCTTTAAAACGTCTTTCATAATTCTTACCGAAGGTGGAGAAGTGAGGCACCTTGTCATGGAATCCAAAACCTAAAAACCATCGGTAAGCCAAATTCGTTTCAATCTCTTCAATCGTTCGTCTCATCGAGCGAATACCGAAAAGGTATTGAATGAATGTCATTTTAATCAAAATAACGGGATCAATACTTGGACGCCCTCGATCAGCTGAGTAGACGTTCTCCACTAATGGATAAATAAATGAAAAATCGAGAGCTTGTTCAATTTTACGAACCAAGTGATCTTCCGGCACCAATTGCTCAAGTGTAATCATCTCAAGTTGATCGCGATTCATTTGATTATTTTTTGACAGCATCCAAATCACCTCTGTTTTATTCTACTTCCATTATAAAAAAAAACTGTCGACAAGTCCCCCTAAAAGGGGGATTTGTCGACAGTCTGAAGGCTGAACTTGTTCAGCCTTTTTATTTTGGATTACTTCATATGAAGTTTATTCTAATTACTTAGGCGGCTCTTCAAACCATCCATTTTCAATCATCAGCTTAATTCCTTCATTTGCATAAAAGTAAATATCCTTTCCAATCAAAGCTGTTTTCAGCGAAATGTCGCTGCGCAGACTGAAAATGGTCCCGAAACTGCTGCCGACGAGGCCGAATCCGTTCAGCAGGTAAACGCAGAACATCATCAGTTTTTCCGAAAACGGCGCAACGGCAGAGGAGGTCACGGTGCCGCCTGCTCCTGCTGAGAACTGCACATTGCTCTCCAGAAGCAGTTTTTCGAAGGTTTCAATTTGTTTTTTTGCAAGCTTTCTTCCTTTTAAAAAGTAGTCCTTAATCTCTGGAGTTGCTGAGCACTGCGCAAATCCTGTAACCAGAAGCATGCCGATATTGTTCGTTTCGATGCCGTGATGAAGATTTCCGATTTCAATGTCGTTCAGTGCGCGGCTGTCTTTGAAAAACGGAAAGCCGTCAAGATACGATTCATCTTTAATAAACTCAGCCGTTTTTGGCTTTTCCACCAAAGGCGGGAGGGTTAAAATCCCATTCTCCAAAAGATAATGTGTGGAAAGCTTGTAAACTTTTTGTGTAATTGTCGTAAGTCCTTCATAAATAGACATTACGTCATCGCGGTACGCCATGTTCATATTAAGGGTGTACATCCCCATGCTGACTTCTTTTAAAATGCGGAGAAACATAATGTCAAATCCGTTATCAAATAGCTTTGGGGCCTGCAGGTTTACATCTGTCGCCGTAAATCCCCGTGGAATTGCCACACCTTCCTGCTCAAAAATATCTTTCATTTTGATAACGTAAATACTCAGCTCCTGCCAGAGGCCGCCCATAATATTTTTGGCCTGCTGGTCATCTGATTTTTCCATGAAGTATTCCAATATGCGCAAAATCATTGTTTTTTCCTGGTATGTAAGCCACAGCGTCCCTATTTCGGACGAACTGAGCGGATAATTATTCTTCAAGTTCCATCCCTCCATAGAATTAGTTTCTTCATTGGAAGACAGAATTATGAACATATGAGGCAAAACGTAATCAGATTGTCAAAACCTTCATAGCACCTGTGCGTTTTTTGCAGGGCATTAATTTGATATAATGTTTGAATGGAACCTGATTGTTAGGAGGAACGGCTATGTATGATGTGAGCGAGTGGAAGCATGTATTCAAACTCGATCCCGATAAAGAAATAAGCGACGAGGCACTCGAGAGAATATGTGAGTCAGGAACAGACGCCATCATTGTCGGGGGAAGCGACAATGTGACGATGGATAATGTGTTAAACTTAATGTCCCGAATTAGAAGATACCTTGTGCCGTGTGTGCTAGAAGTATCAGAGATTGAGTCGATCATGCCCGGATTTGATTTGTATTTCATTCCGTCTGTCATGAACAGCAGAGATGCAAAGTGGGTTATGGGGCTGCATCATGAGGCGGTTAAAGAATATGGAGATCTTATGAACTGGGATGAGCTCCTCGTGGAAGGGTATTGCATTCTGAACGGGGACTGCAAAGCAGCCAGACTCACAGATGCAAGAACTGAATTGACTGCTGATGATGTGGTCTCATATGCCAGACTGGCTGAAAACATGTTTCACATGCCGATTTTCTATCTGGAGTACAGCGGAACTTATGGCGATGTGAATGTTGTGGAAGCGGCAGGCAAAGTGCTTTCTGAAACAAAGCTGTTTTACGGAGGCGGTATAAAGACGCCTGAACAGGCAGCTGAAATGGCCGAGCATGCCGATACAGTTGTTGTCGGCAACATTATTTATGAGAACCTGGAAGCTGCAATGAAAACGGTAAAAGCAGTAAAACCATAATTGCATAACACGCAGGTGTTGAGATAAAATAAGAACATATGTTTGATATAAGGTGGTGTCCGGAACGTGCAATTTTTAACAGATCAATTATTAAATGGCTTGAATGACATGCAAAAGGAAGCGGTCAAGGCAACGGATGGACCGCTCTTAATCATGGCAGGCGCAGGGAGCGGAAAGACAAGCGTTCTCACAAGAAGAATCGCGTACCTGATGGTTGAAAAGGGAGTCGCTCCGTGGAATATCCTTGCGATTACTTTTACAAATAAAGCGGCAAGGGAAATGAAGGAGCGCATCGGAAAGCTGCTTGGACCCGGAGCAGATGATATCTGGATTTCTACCTTCCACTCGATGTGTGTAAGAATTTTAAGGCGTGACATCGACCGGATCGGCATCAGCAGAAACTTCTCGATTCTGGATACGACAGATCAGCTGTCCGTTATTAAGCAGATCTTGAAAGACCGGAATATTGACCCGAAGAAATTTGATCCCCGCAGCCTTCTTGGAAGCATCAGCAGTGCGAAGAATGAACTGATCACTCCCGAGGAATTTGAAAAAACAGCAGGCGGCATGTATGAGCAGGTTGCAAGCGATGTATACAAGGACTATCAGAAAAAACTGCTGAAAAACCAGTCGCTTGATTTTGATGACTTGATTATGACAACGATTCAGCTGTTTCAGCGTGTGCCTGAAGTACTTGAATTTTACCAGCGCAAATTTCAGTATATTCACGTGGATGAGTACCAGGATACGAACAGAGCGCAATATCTTCTCGTTAAAATGCTTGCATCGCGCTTTCAGAATCTGTGCGTAGTCGGAGACTCTGACCAGTCGATTTACCGCTGGCGCGGAGCAGATATTGCGAATATCCTCTCTTTTGAAAAAGATTATCCGTCTGCCAGTGTGATTCTGCTTGAGCAGAACTACCGCTCGACACAGCGCATTCTTGAAGCGGCAAACGGCGTGATCAAAAACAACATGAACCGCAAGGCGAAAAATCTCTGGACAGAAAACGATGAAGGACAGAAAATCAGCTACTACCGCGCGGACAGCGAGTCGGCGGAAGGACAGTTTGTGGCGGGCAAAATCAATCAGCTTGTCTCCACTCAGGGAAGAAAGCTTTCAGACTTTGCGATTCTTTACAGAACGAACGCCCAGTCCCGTGTCATCGAGGAAATTCTGCTGAAGTCGAACATCAATTACACGATTGTCGGCGGCATCAAGTTCTATGACAGAAAAGAGATTAAAGATATCCTAGCTTACATGAGACTGATTGCCAACCCGGACGATGACATCAGTCTGGCACGCGTCATAAACGTGCCGAAACGCGGTGTTGGAGCGACTTCCGTTGACCGGATTGCCCAGTATGCAGCAGACAATGATCTGTCCCTCTTCGGGGCGATTGAACAGATTGAGTTTGCCGGCGTCAGTGCACGTGTAGTAAGTGCCATGGTTGATTTCCGTGAACTGATCCGGAACATGGCCAATATGCAGGACTACCTGTCTGTCACGGAGCTTGCAGAAGAAGTGATTGAGAAAACAGGCTACCGCGAGATGCTGAAAACGGAGAAAACGATCGAAGCGCAAAGCCGCCTTGAGAATATCGACGAGTTCCTGTCTGTTACGCAGAACTTTGAAAAGAACAGTGAGGATAAGAGCCTTGTTGCCTTCCTGACCGATCTTGCTTTAGTGGCGGATATTGATAAATTAGATGATGATGAGGAAGCCTCTAAAGAAGCGGTCGTGTTAATGACCCTTCATTCTGCCAAGGGCCTTGAGTTCCCGGTTGTCTTTCTGATGGGCGTTGAAGAAGGCGTCTTCCCTCACAGCCGTTCTCTTATGGAAGAAGCGGAAATGGAAGAGGAGCGCCGCCTTGCCTATGTAGGCATTACCCGTGCAGAAAAAGAGCTGTTTATTACAAATGCGAAAATGAGGACTCTCTTCGGCCGGACGAGCATGAACCCCGAATCAAGATTTATATCTGAAATTCCGTCTGCACTGATTGAAAATCTGAATGAAGTGAAAAAGAGCCCTTCGCCATTTGGTGCAAAAGCACGGCCTGAACGGAGACCTGCCGTTACAAGACCGATTGCAGCCTCTACAGGCGGAGATGAAATCGCCTGGAGCGTCGGCAGCAAGGCAGAACATAAAAAATGGGGCATCGGCACCGTTGTCAGCGTAAAAGGCGAAGGAGAGGGCAAGGAGCTTGATATTGCATTCCCAAGCCCTGTCGGCATCAAACGCCTGCTTGCTAAATTTGCTCCTATTAAAAAAGTACAGTAGTGAAAGGATTGGACCAAGGGATGGATATGAATACAGCCAAACAGCGTGCAGAAACCCTGCATGACTTATTAAACAAGTACAACTATGAATATCACGTGCTGGATAAACCGACTGTTCCGGATTCTGAATACGATCAGCTTTTGCATGAGCTGATTGACATTGAAGAACGTTTCCCTGAACTCAAGACTCCGGATTCCCCGACTCAGCGGGTTGGCGGCGAGATTCTTGAAGGCTTTAAAAAGGTTCAGCATCAGACACCTATGCTCAGTCTCGGAAATGCGTTCAATGAGCAGGATCTCCGCGATTTTGACCGCCGTGTGAGGCAGGCAGTCGGTGATGATGTTCACTATATGGTTGAGCTTAAAATTGACGGTCTGGCTGTTTCCCTTACTTATGAAAATGGAGCATTCGTGCGCGGTGCAACACGGGGGGACGGTACGACCGGCGAAGATATTACCGAAAACCTGAAAACCCATCCGGTCCATTCCGCTGAAGCTTAAGAAAAACCTTTCCATCGAGGTGCGCGGCGAAGCCTATATGCCGAAATCCTCTTTTGAAAAATTAAACGAAGTGAAAATACAGCTCGAGGAAGAGCCGTTTGCCAACCCGCGAAATGCCGCGGCAGGCTCTCTCCGCCAGCTGGATCCTAAAATTGCAGCGAAACGAAATCTGAATATTTTCGTCTATAGTATTGCAGACCTCGGGGAAGAAACAGGCGCCAAAACCCAGAGTGCTGGCCTTGATGCGCTTGAAGAACTTGGTTTTAAGACCAATACCGAACGCCGGAGATGCGAATCAATTGATGAAGTCATCGAGCTGATTGCAGCCCATCAGGAAAAACGGACAAGTCTGCCGTATGAGATCGACGGGATTGTCATAAAAGTGGACTCCATTGAACAGCAGAAAGCTCTCGGATTTACGGCAAAAAGCCCGCGCTGGGCGATTGCGTACAAGTTTCCTGCCGAGGAAGTCATGACAAAGCTGCTTGATATTGAACTCAATGTGGGACGAACGGGCGTGGTGACGCCGACTGCGATTCTTGAGCCGGTCCGTGTTGCCGGCACGACAGTCAAACGTGCATCCCTGCACAATGAAGACCTGATCCGTGAAAAAGACATTCGCCTTGGCGACTATGTCATTGTGAAAAAAGCGGGGGACATTATTCCGGAAGTCGTAAACGTCCTGCCTGAGCACAGAACTGGGGACGAAACGGAATTTACTATGCCGACCCACTGTCCTGAGTGCGAAAGTGAGCTAGTGCGGATTGAAGGGGAGGTCGCACTCCGCTGCATCAATCCAAAATGTCCGGCTCAAATCCGCGAAGGACTTATTCACTTCGTCTCCCGAAACGCAATGAATATTGACGGTCTTGGAGAACGCGTCATTGCCCAGCTTTTCAAGGAAAACCTGATTGAAGATGTAGCGGATCTTTACCGCCTACAGAGAGAACAGCTTCTGGAGCTTGAGCGGATGGGCGAAAAATCAGCGGACAACCTTCTGCAGGCAATTGAAAACTCCAAAAAGAATTCCCTTGAGAGACTTCTGTTCGGGCTTGGCATCCGCTTTATCGGGGCAAAGGCAGCAAAGACGCTTGCGCAGCATTTTGAGACGATGGACCGGTTGCAATCTGCCTCAAGGGATGAGATTATTGCAGTTGATGAAATCGGGGACAAAATGGCGGACGCCGTTGTTACTTATTTTGACCAGGAAGAAATGAATGAACTGATTTCAGAGCTCAAATCCTGCGGCGTGAATATGTCATATCTCGGTCCAAAGCTTGTGAGGCCAGAAGAATCCGACTCGTTCTTTGCCGGAAAAACAGTTGTGCTGACAGGGAAGCTTGAGCAGATGTCCCGCAATGAAGCGAAGGAAAAAATCGAAGCGCTAGGCGGCAAGGCAGCGGGAAGCGTAAGCAAGAAAACAGATTTGGTCATAGCCGGGGAAGATGCAGGCAGCAAGCTTGCAAAAGCGCAGGAGCTGGGCATTGAGATTTGGGATGAAGAGCGTTTAATTGAAGAGCTGAAAAAATAGATTTCTTTTTGAGGAGAAACTAAAAGAGGTGTGTTCCAACTTGAAAAAAGGAATAGTTATACTGCTTGCAGGCTGCCTGATGCTGTCAGCCTGCGCACCGAGCTTTGGTGAAGAGGAGGAGCTTGTACAGGAAACGGAAGATGATTCAACAGAAAAAGCGATCATTCCGAAGTACAACATTTCAGACTCCTACTATAAAATGATCCTGCCTTTTAAAGAGGGCAAAGCTAGAGGTCTTGTTGCAGAGAATATTAACACCCGTCTTGATATTGATGAGTTTGAAACAGGCCTGATGAGAATGGCTCAGGAAGAATTCCCGCCTGATAACCATCTGTATCAGGAAGGACAGTACCTGGATGAGAAAACAGTCCGTTCATGGCTTGGAAGAAAGCTTGAAGGAAAAGAGCTTGAAGATAAGAAAAAAAGTGACAAGAATTTTAAAAATGAAGGACTTAACCCGCCGAAATCATCAGAAGGCGATTATATCCAGCAGAACGAAAAAAGCCCGATTTATTTGGCTCATATGCTTGAGCATAACTACTTGGTCCGAAAAGGCGAAAATACGGTCGAGCTGGGGGGAGTCGTCATCGGACTTGCGATGAACTCAGTTCATTACTACCGTGAAGCCGTAGGAGAGCCTCAGCGTGAGTACAAAATTCCTGACAGCCAGTTAGAGGCAGAAGGCAAGAAAATGGCCGCAGAGGTCATCAAGCGCGTCAGAAGCCAAAAAGGCCTTGAAAGAGTGCCTGTGGTCATTGCCCTTTATAAACAGGCACCAAAATCCTCGATCGTGCCAGGCAGCTTTATTGCAAGCACTGTCGTTGACGGAGGAAGCAGTTCAATCGGAAAATGGGACAGCGTAAATGAAGAATACGTCTTCTTCCCGTCGCCTGAAGGAACGGAAAACTACCGCGAGGATGCCAACTTGTTTGAACGCTTCAAACAGGACATTGACGACTTCTTCCCGAACTACACAGGTGTTATCGGCAAAGCCTTCTACAAAGGCGAAGAGATGCAGGAACTGAAAATTGACATTCCGATGCAGTTTTACGGAAAATCAGAAGTGATCGCATTTACGCAGTTTGCAACAGGTAAAGTCGTGGACTACTTCCCGGACTACGTTTCGGTTGAAGTAAACATTACCTCCACAAGCGGCCAGGAAGCCCTGATCGTCCGCAAGCCGGGCCAGGAAAAACCGACTGTGCATATTTATCAATAAGAGTAAAAGCCATCCTGCGGTATGCGGGGTGGTTTTTTTTATGTATCTGTTGCTTACTAAAAAGTCATTCGAACTCTGTCTAAAGCAGTGATCTCTGGTTAAAAACGATTAGAAAAGGCTGAAAACCATGCTGGGTGCGCCTGGCAGGATAATCTGCATGGCCGAATGGCATGGATTCGTGCCTTACAATCCAAACTGAACGTTCAACAATCCGAACTCTTTCTCTAACAATCCAAAAACACCTTCTAACAATCCAAATCAGCGCTTTAACAATCCAAACGCTTCCAGACTGAGCAGCAGAGGGGTATAAACACTTAAACAAACGTTTAATTAATAGGTGATACTATGCAGCACAATGAACAGCGAACAAAGGCGTTTCTTTTATTGACCGGAATTCTATTTCTCTTCAGCATGCTGACATTCATGATCCCAATACCCGGTCTCCTGAAGGATGCCGTCTTCTTTGCCGGATTTGTCCTTGCCTGCATCATTCATTTCCACTTTAAAAGAAAACAAAAAGAAACCGCCTGAAAACAGGCGGTTTCTGCATACCTTATTTTGTTTCTTCTTCCAGCGTTTCTTCCATTTCCGTAAACACGTTTTGTACGCGTTTTGACGGTCTGCTTGTAATCAAGCTGACAACATAGACAGCGATTAAGCTCAGGAAGAATCCAGGAATCATTTCGTATACCGTTTCTTTCAGTACCGGTACGTTTACCCAGATCAATACGGTTACGGCACCGACGATCATCCCGGCAAGCGCGCCCCATTTGGTCATGCGTTTCCAGTACAGGCTTAAAAGAACGGCCGGTCCAAATGCAGAACCGAATCCGGCCCATGCATATCCGACGAGTGACAGGATTGTGTCACTTGGTTCAAGCGATAGGAGTACACCTACAACGGCTACCAGAAGTACGGCAAGCCTTCCAATCAAGACGAGCTCTTTATCGGATGCATTCTTTTTCAAAAATGTTTTGTAAAAATCTTCAGTCAGAGCACTGGCAGTAACAAGCAGCTGTGACGAAATGGTGCTCATAATGGCTGCAAGAATGGCTGCAAGCAAAAATCCGGTAATAAACGGATGGAAAAGAACCTGAGAAAATTTAATGAAGATGGTTTCAGGATCTGCAAGGCTTGTGCCTGTCTCAGCAATATATGCAATTCCGACGAGGCCTGTAAGCATTGCACCGATGATGGATATAATCATCCAGCCCATTCCGATTCTTCTGGCCGGCTTTAACTCTTTAATGGATGATATGGCCATAAAGCGTACAATAATGTGAGGCTGTCCAAAATAGCCTAAACCCCATGCGAGAAATCCAAGAATTCCAAGCACGGACGTTCCTTTAAAGATGTCCGTATATGTCGGATCAATTTCACGGACCACATCAAACGTAGGACCTACTCCGCCAAGCTCCATGAAAGCCACAACCGGCACAAGGATAAGGGCAAAGAACATGATAAGACCCTGAACAAAGTCTGTCAGGCTTACTGCAAGGAATCCTCCAAACAGGGTATAGACCATGACAACACCTGCTGTAAGCAGCATTCCAAACATGTAATCTGCTTTAAATGCCGATTCAAACAGCAGTCCTCCGGATACCAATCCTGCAGACGTGTAAAGGGTAAAGAAAATAACGATGACAATTGCAGAAACGAATCGTAGCATGCGTGATGTGTCTTTAAAGCGGTTTTCAAAGTAATCCGGTATTGTAATAGAGTCGTTTGCCACCTCTGTATAGGTGCGCAGACGCGGAGCCACAAGGATATAGTTCAGGTATGCGCCGACAGTCAGACCGACTGCTAACCACATACTTGATAATCCAGTAGTATACATGGCACCCGGAAGACCCATCAGCATCCAGCCGCTCATATCAGATGCTCCTGCTGACAATGCTGTCACAGCCGGGCCAAGTCCCCGTCCTCCAAGCATGTAGCCTGATACATCATTTGTAGATTTTTTGAAGGCATAAAATCCAATCAGGAGCATGCCTGCAAAATAAATTCCCAGTGATAAAATTGTTGCTAGTTCCACCAAATCTCTCCTTTGACTTTAGTGATCGTGTAATAAAAAGAACCATAAATTTCTAACCGTTCAGCCCTACGGTTACTTAACCTAACAAACTATTTCCCGCGTTTCAAGGATTTGAAACAGAAACGGCGCGGGTTCAAACCCTTGAGACGTACACAGCTTGTACAGGTAAGCGCTTTCTCTATTTTATTAAAGTAAAACTTTTCAGAAAAATCAAACGAAGTCACTTTCCGTTTCATACACAGCTATTATGTGCATTCCGGCACAAAACAAATCCCATTTTTCATCATAGGCAATTTGCTCTTTTCCTACATATGATAAATAGACAAAACTGAGCGTATGAGAGGGATGAAAATGGAGAATAACCGAAAAGATCCAATGCGCATGATCAATGAATTTTTTGAGGCGCGTCCAAAACGGTCGCTTCTGGGAAATATAGACGAATACTTCAAACAATCATTTTCACCGAAGGGAATTCCGCTTTCAATGGAAGAAAAGGATGATTCGTTTCTAGTAAAAGCCGAGCTTCCGGGAGTTGAGAGGGAAAACATCAAGTTAACAATCGAGGACGGCCATCTGGTCATTACAGTAAAAGGGGAAAAGGATGAAAAGGAATCACTTCAAATGCCGCCGTCTGCCTTAGTAAAAAAGTTAAAGGCAAATTACCGGAATGGTATGCTGAAAGTCGTCATTCCCAAAAAACCGCCCACTGACGTGAAAATTGATTAGGTATTTTACTTCAGTAAAAAATCTTTTAGTATAATTCAATTTTTACTTGCTTGAATGTGTAAAAACGTACTGGAACTAGGCAGAGAAGCAATTTTCTCTGTCATTTTTTTGTTTTTAGAATTATTTAAGTAAAATAAAAGGTAAAAGAACTAAAATTTTTAGTTAAATTTTACTTGAAATGTTCAGTCAATTCATCTAAAATAAGTTTTGTAAACGATTTCATTTTGCGGTCAAAAAAGATGAATTAGGGGGTAAAGCATGAAAAAGGCAATAAGTTTGATCTGTATGGTTCTGATTATCGGCATGCTGTCAGCTTGTTCTGGAGGCAATTCCGAAAAGACAAGCAAAGATGACAACAAATTAACAGCATGGGCATGGAACATCAACGTCCCTGTTCTTGAAGCAGCGGCTGAGCGCTATAAAAAAGAAAACCCGGACTTCGAGCTTGAGATTGTAGAACTTGGGCGCGAAGATGTGTATCAGAAATTAACTACAGGCCTGCAAGCAGGCGGTCAGGGTCTTCCTGATATCGTACTGGTAGAGGACGACCGTATTCAAGGGTATGCAGAAGCGTATCCGAAAGCATTTCTTGATCTGAAAAAATACGGTTTTGAGGAACAAAAAGATAAGTTCCCGACAAGCAAAACCGATCTTCTGACTGTAAACGACAAGGTCGTCGGCTTCCCGTTTGACGGCGGTCCGACAGGTGTCTTCTACAGAACGGATATGTTTGAAGAAGCAGGCGTGAAAGCGGAAGACATTGAGACGTGGGATCAGTTCATTGAAGCAGGTAAAACCATTAAAGAAAAGACAGGCAAAGCAATGCTTGGTCTTGATCTGAACGGTGACGACGGTCTTTACCGGATGATGATGAACCAGCAGGGATCTTTGTACTTTGATGACAAAGGCGAGCTTGTTCTTACATCTGAACAGTCTATGAATGCAGCTAAAGTGATTAAACAGCTTAAAGATGAAGGATTAGTTAAAAATACAGTTGGCTGGGATGCATGGATCAGTGCAATGGTCAGCGGTGAAGTAGCGACTGCTCCATCAGGCGCATGGCTATCCGGCTCGATTACCGGACAAGGCAAAGATACATCAGGCAAGTGGGGCGTGATTCCGCTTCCGGCATTTGAAGAAGGCGGCAACCGTGCATCCAACCTTGGCGGAAGCAACTACGTCATCATGGAAAACACAAACATGAAACAGGAGGCCTATGACTTCCTTGAGTTCTTCTCAACAGACGAAGAAACACAGCTTGAAGCGATGAAGGGCGGACTATTCCCGACTCTGAACACAATCTATGACGAGCAGGTCTTCACTGAAGAGCAGGAGTTCTTTACAAATCAGCCGATCTGGCAGACATTCACACAGCAAATGGACAGCATTCCGTCTGTTAACTATACAGGCAACTACTCTGTTGCAATGGATGAGTCCATTAAAGCACAGTCAGAAGCTGTCAGCGGAAAAGTATCCATTGAGGATGCCTACAAAGCTGCAGAAGACAGACTGAAAAACAGAGTTAAATAATACTTTGAAAATGAAAAAAGAAAGGGCCGAATCTAATTCTGCCCTTTCGTAATTTAAGGTGGGATCTCGCATGAGTCAAACTCGATTATTTCCTTATATGTTTATCGCCCCTGCAGTTATACTCTTTCTCGTTTTTACCGTTTATCCGATCTTTGCTTCACTGTTGCTGAGCTTTCAGACGTTTGAAGCAGGGGAATATATTTTTACCGGCCTTGATAACTACATTACACTTTTTAATGACACGATTTTCAGAAAAGCCCTGATGAACACGTTCATAATCTTCATCGTGCAGGTGCCGATCATGCTGCTTCTTGCACTCATCTTATCGAATGTGCTGAACAGCGGGCTCCTTCGCCTGAAAGGATTTTTCAGAGTATCGTTTTTCCTTCCGGCGGTAACATCTCTTGTTGCGTATTCAATCCTTTTCTCCATCATGCTTCAGGAGGAAGGCATCATTAATACAGTCGTCGGTTTCTTCGGTCTGGAAGCGATTCCATGGCTGTCAGACAGTTTTTGGGCAAAAGCTTCCATCATCCTTGCAATGACATGGAGATGGACAGGATATAACATGGTCATTTTCCTTGCTGCTCTTCAAAACATTCCAAACGATATGTACGAGGCAGCTTCACTCGACGGCGCGGGGAAAATCAGACAGTTTTTCTACATTACAATCCCGCAGCTTAAGCCGGTTATTCTTTTCGCTGCAACCCTATCAACAATCGGAACGCTGCAGCTTTTTGATGAACCGTTCAACTTAACAAAAGGCGGACCGGCCGATTCAACGATGACTCTCGGTCTGTATATTTACCAGAATGGATTTGAGTTCTTCCAGTTCGGCTACGCATCGGCAGTCGCTTATGTTGTTGTTATTTTAGTGGGTATTCTCACATTTATTCAATTCAAATTGGCAGGTGATCGATGATGAATGCTGAAACAACCAACCAGATTCAATCAACGTTCGTAACAGGGACAAAGAAAAAGCGCAGCAGGTCGCTGCCGCAGAAAATTGGCATGTACGCCATTTTAATCCTGTTTATGATCATCTCGATTTTCCCGTTTTACTGGATGTTTATCGGGGCGACAAATGAATCGGGCAAGATGTTCACAAACCCGCCTACACTCACGCCCGGCGATCAGCTGATGACGAACTTCCAGAACCTGAATGCATCGATCAACATTCCTCAGGTGATGTTCAATTCGCTGTTTGTGTCTCTCTTATATGTAGTTGCGGCACTTGCTGTTTGTTCGCTTGCCGCCTATGCACTTGCAAAATTCGAATTTAAAGGCAGAAACTTTATTTTCACAGCGTTCCTTTTATCAATGATGATTCCGTATCAGGCAACGATGATTCCGCTGTTCCGCATGATGTCAGAGCTGAATCTTTTAAATACGTATTTTGCGGTCATCGCGCCGCAGCTTTGCTATCCGTTTGCAATCTTTCTTTTAAGACAGAACTTCCTTGCGTTCCCGACGGAGCTGATCGAAGCGGCAAGACTTGACGGTGCAGGAGAACTCAAGATTTTCTTCAAAGTTGTGGCTCCATCCATGCGCCCGGCGCTTGCTGCCGCATCCATCTTCCTGTTCATGACGCAATGGAACAACTTTATGTGGCCGCTTGTTATTCTGAACGATGCGGGCATGTACACGTTCCCTGTCGCACTATCGACACTGATGGGTCTTTCTTATATTGACTACGGCCAGGTGATGATGGGTGTATCCATTGCAACCGTTCCAATTATCGTTTTCTTCTTGGTGCTGCAGAAGCAGTTTATCTCAGGAATGCTTGGAAGCGCTGTTAAATAGGGGGAAAACAAAATGCTGACAACAAAGGGGAACCACTTTTATTTAAACGGAGAACCGTTTCAGATCCTATCGGGAAGCATTCATTATTTCCGCGTTGTTCCCGAGTACTGGGAGGACCGGCTGCTGAAACTGAAGCAGCTCGGTCTGAACACAGTCGAAACGTATATTCCGTGGAATGTCCATGAACCGAAAAAAGGCCAGTACTGCTTTGAAGCCATGGCAGATCTTGAAGGCTTTATTAAAAAAGCAGAAGAGCTTGGTCTGTATGTCATTCTCAGACCGGCACCTTACATTTGTGCCGAGTGGGAATTCGGAGGCTTTCCCGGCTGGCTTCTGAAAGAGCCTGGCATGGTGCTCCGAAGCTCAGATCCAGTGTTCTTTGATCATCTGGCATCGTACTTTGATGTGCTGCTGCCGAAAATTGTGCCGCATCTATCGTCAAACGGCGGCCCGGTCATTGCCGTACAGGTGGAAAATGAGTACGGCGCCTACGGAAATGACCTGCAGTATCTGAATGCATCAGCAGATCTTTTTAAAAAAGCAGGCATTGATGTTCTGCTCTTCACCTCGGACGGACCCGAATTCATTCAGCACGGCTCCATGCAGGATGCTGTGACAACCTTGAATTTCGGCTCCCGCTCGGGGGAAGCCTTTGCCGCACTCGAAACGTTTCGACCAAACTCCCCGAAAATGTGTGCCGAATTTTGGATTGGCTGGTTCGATCATTGGGGGGGAGAGCATCACACGCGGGAAGCCGCTGATGTTGCTGCAGAATATGAAAAAATGATCTCACAGGGTGCGTCCGTGAATTTCTATATGTTCCATGGCGGAACAAATTTCGGTTTTATGAACGGCGCCAACCATTATGAGTTCTACACGCCGACCATTACAAGCTATGACTATGATGCTCTTTTAACCGAATGGGGAGACCCTGGTGAAAAGTACTTTGCGGTAAAAAACGTTCTTTCAAAATACAGAGAAGTACCGGAGGAAAATCCGGCACCTTCTGTTAAGAAAAGCTACGGCAAAGTGAATCTGGACGCCAAGATGAGCGTGTTTGATTATATCAGCACACTGGAGCCTAAAACGGTTATCGCTCCGAAACCGATGGAGGAGCTCGACCAGAATTACGGCTATATTCTTTATAAAACAGTGATTACGAAACAGGGCGACCTTGAAATGGACACCGCGCCGATTCGCGACAGAGCGTTTATCTATATCAACGGAAAGCTTGAACGCACCATATACCGGAATGATCCGGAAAAAACGATTACCCTTTCGTTTCCACATGAGGAAAACATACTTGAGGTATTCGTGGAAAACATGGGCCGCGTAAACTACGGCAAGCACTTAAAGGACAAAAAAGGCATCACTGAAAATCTCTGGATCGGAAATCAGTACTGGTTCCACTGGGAGGTTTATCCGCTTGAGATGGATGATGCGGATTTTGCTTTTATAGAAGGAAAAGACGAACGCTATCCGCGCTTTTACAAAGGGGAGATGACGGCAGACGCGCCGGCAGATACCTTTATTGATCTTGAAGGATGGACAAAAGGAAATGTCTGGGTAAACGGGTTTAACCTCGGACGCTACTGGGTGACAGAAGGTCCGCAGCAGCGTCTGTACGTTCCGGGCCCGCTTTTGAAACAAGGAAAGAATGACATTCTCGTGATGGAGCTTGAGGGTAATGAAACCTGCTGCATCACGTTTACGGACGAACCAAAACTCGGCTAAAGGAGCATACTGCGATGCCTATATTCATGAATGAAGAACGCAACCAATTCCACCTTGCAAACAAAACGGTCAGCTATATCTTTCATGTGATGAAAAACGGGGAGCTTGGCCAGCTGTACTACGGAAAACGGCTGAATCACCAGCCTGACTTTTCCCATTTTGCCGCCTATCACATTCCGACAGCAGCAAGCTGCCACCCTGAAAAGGATGATCCGGCTTTTTCCCTTGAGACAGTATGCCAGGAATATCCGGTGTACGGCACGAGTGATTTCAGAGAACCGGCCATCTCCCTGAGGCATCCGGGCGGAAGTTCTGTAAGCAAGTTTGAATTTACATCTTTTGAAATAAAGGAAGGAAAAGAGCGGATTCCGGGACTTCCTGCAACATTTGCGAATGCGGGTGATGCCAGCACATTGATCATCTCGCTCACAGATAAACTGAGAAAGCTGACATTGAAGCTTTATTATACGATTTTTGAACATTCCGCATCCATTGCCCGTCACGCTAGTCTTGAAAATGAAGGGGAGCAGCCGGTCGACATTGAGAGGTTGATGAGTCTTTCCCTCGACCTTTCGGACAGTGATTTTACGATGGTGCATCTTGCCGGTACATGGTCAAGGGAACGCCATTTAAAAGAACGGAAGCTTCAGACGGGCATCCAGTCCATCTCTAGCATAAGAGGTGCAAGCTCGCATCACCACAATCCGTATATGGCGTTTAAACGTGCAAATACAACAGAAACTTCCGGAGAAGCGTACAGCTTCCAGTTCGTATACAGCGGCAACTTTTTAGCCCAGGCGGAAGTTGATCACTACGATGCAACACGCATCCAGATGGGAATCCATCCGTTTCAGTTCAGCTGGCATCTGGCCCCGGGCGAAGTGTTTCATACACCTGAAGCCATTCTGACGTATTCAGATGAAGGACTGAACGGGCTCACGCAGTCCACGCACAACCTGTTCAGGGAGCACCTTATCGCACCAGTCTGGCAGAAGCGGGACCGTCCGGTTCTGATCAACAACTGGGAAGCCACGTATTTCGATTTTAACGCTGAAAAGATTACGGCGATTGCAAAGCAGGCTAAAGAGCTCGGTGTTGAGCTGTTTGTCCTTGATGATGGCTGGTTTGGAAAGCGCAATGATGATACAACTTCCCTCGGAGACTGGTTCGTCGACCTGAACAAGCTGCCTGAAGGCATCGATGCCCTGGCTGATGCGGTCCGCAGCGAAGGGCTGAAATTCGGTCTCTGGTTTGAGCCGGAAATGATTTCTGAGGAGAGCGATCTTTTCACGAGGCATCCTGAATGGGTGATTCATGACCCTGAGCGGCCGGTCACATACGGACGAAATCAGTGGGTGCTCGACTATACACGAGGTGAAGTCGTTGATTATCTGTATGAGCGGATGTCCTCCATCATCGAGTCGGCAAAGCTCAGCTACATCAAATGGGATATGAACAGAAACATCACGGAGGCTTACTCCGCAGCGCTTGGACAGGACCGGCAGGGTGAATTTTTCCACCGCTACATTCTCGGAGTCTATGAATTATATGAAAGATTGACCGAGAAGTATCCGGACGTCCTGTTTGAATCGTGTGCCGGAGGCGGGGGACGGTTTGATGCCGGCATGCTCTACTATGCACCGCAGGCATGGGCAAGTGACGACACGGACGCCGTTGAGCGCCTCAAGATTCAATACGGCTCATCTTTTGTTTATCCAATCTACAGCATCGGCTCTCACGTATCCGACGTGCCAAACCATCAGACGCTGCGCAAAACCTCGCTGAAAATGCGCGGGGATGCCGCATACTTCGGTACATTCGGCTATGAGCTTGATCCGAACAAGATGACAGAGGAAGAGAAGGCAGATGTAAAAAAACAAATCGAGACATACAAGTCACACCGCACACTGGTCAGAAACGGCGATTTCCACCGCCTGATCAGTCCGTTTGAATCAAACGAAACCGCCTGGATGATTGTGTCCAAAGACCGTTCTGAAGCGCTTGTCGGCTGGTATCAGGTACTGGCGGAAGCAACTCCGAAAAAAATCCGGACGCTCAAGCTTGCGGGGCTCGAAGCAGACAGCACGTACAAGGTGGACGGCGCCGCATACGGCGGGGATGAGCTGATGCAAAGAGGTATACCGCTTCCTGTACAGTACAACGGCGTCAACAAACAGATGGCAGAACGCGGCGGAGATTTTCAGTCACACGTATTTTACCTTACGAAAAATGGGGGATGAGACATGTATTTAGGCGTTGATTACTATCCAGAGCATTGGGATCCATCCCTGTTCGGCGAAGATATTGAAAAAATGAAGGAAATGGGCGTCAATATGGTGCGCATCGGCGAGTTCGCCTGGCACTTGATGGAGCCTGAAGAAGGAAAGTACGACTTCTCTTTTTTTGACGGAGTCATCAAAAGGTTTAAAGAAGAGGGCATCGCCGTTATGTTCGGCACACCGACGGCTACGTTTCCTGCCTGGCTTGTGAAAAAGCATCCGGATATCCTACTTGAAGATGAACACGGCCATCCGAAATCATTCGGTGGCAGAAGACAGTACTGCTATAATTCAAAAACCTATCAGACTTACTCTCTTGCCATCGCCCGAAAACTGGTCACACACTATCAGGATGAGAGCGGCATTGTTTCCTGGCAGATTGATAACGAGCTTGGCCACGAAGGCAGTGACATGTGCTATTGCGGCGAGTGCAGAGAAGCCTTTCACCGGTTTCTTGAGAAAAAATATGAAACTGCTGAAGAGCTGAACAAACGCTGGGGCACGATTTTCTGGGGGCAGACGTACAACGCATTTGATGAAGTCCCTGTCCCGAAACCGACCATAACGGTTCATAACCCGGCTATGATGCTTGACTGGGCAAGATTCAGAAGCGAATCTCTCAGCAGCTTCGCGAAAATGCACTTAAATCTCGTAAAAAAACTGAAAGGCCCTCATCAGGAAGTCACGACGAATCTACCGGGCGGCTTTTTCGGAAAATGGTTTGACCATAACGAGTTTTCAAGAGAACTTGATTTCGTTTCCTATGACAATTACCCGGTATGGGGCGGACTGACAAAACCGGTATCACCGGCCTTTCTGTCATTTACTCTCGGGTTTGTCCGCGGTATTAAGCGCGAAAACTTCTGGATCGTTGAGCAGCTGATGGGCGCACAGGGCCATGATATCATCGGCTACCTGCCAAGACCCGGCCAGGCTCAGCTTTGGTCCTATCATGCATTTGCACACGGCTGCAGCAACATGCTTTACTTCCGGTTCCGCGGCATGAACAGGGGAGCTGAGCAGTACTGCCTCGGCATACTTGACGCAGACAACACGCGTTCCCGCAAATTCTACGAGGTGCAGGAAGTATTCAAAGAAGTACGGAAGCATGAAGAGGTATTCCAGGCGCCGATACAGGCAGATGTTGCCGTCCTTTATGATTTTGACAATGTCTGGTCAATGCGCATCCAGCAGCAGAGCTCGCAGCTTGAATTCACAAACGAACTGATGAGGCTCTACCAGCCTTTCCATGATGTGAATGTGCCGGTTGACGTCCTGCGGTACGACCATGATTTTTCATCCTATAAAGTTGTGCTCGTCCCGGTGCTCACACTGGTTGACGACGAACTTGCCGCAAGACTGAAAGCTTTTGCTGAAAACGGCGGAACGGTGATTTTCTCCTTCCGTGCAGGCATGAAAAACAAAGACAATAATATTCCTTTCGGTGAAAAGACACCTTATCAGCTGAAGGATCTGCTCGGAATTGAAATCGATGAGGCTGAATCGCTTCACGGCGGCCAGCACGTCTCCATCCTTTCAAACGACGGCAAAAACGAAGCATCCGGCAGCGTGTGGAGAGACCTTGTCCGTCCGGCAGCAGCGGAAACCCTGTATACCTACAGCGACCGTTTTTATAAAAACTATGCCGCTGTTACGGTGAACGGATACGGGAAAGGAAAAGCCTATTACGTCGGAACCGGTGCAGAAGAAAAGGTGCTCAGAGAGCTAGCGTTATCTGTTTTGAACGGGGCCGGCATCACCTATATCGAATCAGACCCGGGTGTAGAAGTCGTCATCAGAGGAGAGCATGCGATCGTCATGAACCACAATGATGAGGATGCGGTCTTTGAAGGAGAAGTGCTGCAGCCGTTTGAGACGAAAATTCTGGCACGGTCAAAAGGGGGACACACACAATGAATGCGGCGGAACTGGAAACATTATTTCAATCAACGTTCGGAAGCGGGAGCTACCGCAGTTTTTTCGCTCCGGGACGCATTAACCTGATCGGGGAACATACGGATTACAACGGCGGACACGTCTTTCCATGTGCGATCACTTACGGAACGTATGCCCTTGCAGCTAAGCGGCCGGACCGGATGATTCGCATGTACTCCGTGAATTTTCCTGACAAAGGCATTGTGGAGTGCCCGCTTGACGATTTAGCTTACAGGTCCGAAGACGACTGGGCGAACTATCCGAAAGGCATGATAGCTGCGCTGAAGGAACGCGGATACGTCATTGAGGAAGGGCTTGACCTTTTAATCTACGGAAACATTCCGAACGGGGCAGGGCTTTCTTCATCAGCTTCAATTGAAATGGTGACAGGCGTCATGCTGGAAGCGCTGTTCAATTTGAAAATCGACCGGATTGAAATGGTGAAGCTTGGCCAAGTGGTTGAAAATCAGTATATCGGAGTCAACAGCGGCATTATGGACCAGTTTGCCATCGGCATGGGGAAAAAAGCGTGCGGGATGCTGCTTGACTGCCAGACGCTGAACTACCGCTATGCACCGATCGAACTTGATCACCACGTGATTGTCATCATGAATACGAACAAACGAAGAGAGCTCGCAGGTTCAAAGTACAATGAACGCCGCGGGGAATGCGAGGAGGCGCTGAGCATTCTGCAGGAAAAATTACCTGCGCAGTCCCTTGGCGAACTATCTGCTGAAACGTTTGAACGCTATGCATCAGCGATCAGCAGTGAAACCGTCCGTAAACGCGCGCGTCATGCTGTAACGGAAAACGAGCGGACGATTCAGGCGCTCGAAGCGCTTGAAAGGAACGACCTGTATACATTCGGCAAGCTCATGAACGCATCCCACCGCTCCCTGCGCGATGATTACGAAGTAACGGGAAAAGAGCTTGATGCATTAGTAGAAGCTGCCTGGAAACAAAACGGCGTCATCGGGGCGCGGATGACGGGAGCAGGCTTCGGCGGCTGCGCCATTGCGATCGTTGAAAAAACGGCTGCTGAAGACTTCTTAAGAGAAGTCGGCAGCGTATATCTCAATGAAATCGGGCACGAAGCGTCCTTTTACATCGCAAGCATCGGGGACGGAGCATGCGAAATCGAATTGGGGGTTCACATATGAGCGTATTAGTTCTTGGCGGGGCCGGCTACATCGGCTCCCATGCCGTCTATCAACTCATTGACCGGGGGATTGACACGGTTGTTGTCGACAACCTGCAGACCGGACACAGAAAAGCCGTTCACCCTGAAGCACGCTTTTACGAAGGGGACTTAAGAGACGAAGCCTTTTTAAACAGCGTCTTTGAAAAAGAGGCCATCACCCAGGTGCTGCATTTTGCTGCAAGCAGTTTAGTGGGCGAATCAGTGGAAAAGCCGCTGGAGTATTTCCGCAACAACGTATACGGGCTGCAGGTCCTGCTTGAAGTGATGCAAAAGCACGGTGTGAAAGAGATCGTCTTTTCATCTACGGCAGCTGTTTACGGGGAACCGGAGTCCGTTCCGATTACCGAAAACGAACCGGCAAACCCGACCAACCCGTACGGCGAATCCAAGCTGATGATGGAGAAAATGATGCGCTGGTGCGAAGAGGCATACGGCATCCGCTATGTATCACTCCGCTATTTCAATGTGGCTGGCGCGCGTGCAGATGCTGAAATCGGCGAGGATCACACACCTGAAACACACCTTGTGCCAATCATCCTGCAGGTGGCGCTCGGACAAAGAGAGCATATCTCGATCTACGGCGATGATTATCCAACGCCTGACGGCACTTGCATCCGCGATTACGTTCACGTCGAAGACCTGATTGATGCACACCTTCTTGCCCTGAACTATTTGAGCAGACAAGGTGAGAGCACCATTATCAACCTCGGCAGCAGCCGCGGCTTCTCAGTGAGCGAGATGATTCGGGAGGCGCGCGAAGTGACGGGCCATCCGATTCCTGCTGCCGCCGCACCCCGCAGAGCAGGCGACCCGAGCACGCTCGTCGCTTCATCCGAAAAAGCAAAAGCCATTCTCGGCTGGGAGCCGGCGCGGACAAACATCAAAACGATTTTGCAGGATGCGTGGAACTGGCATCAAACAAAACCACACGGATATGGAGAGGATTCCAGATGAACATGTCTTCATTCGTCAATCAATTAACAGAGCAAGCCATCCAGAAAAAATTCATCACAGACAGAGACCGCGTTTACGCACGGAATCAGCTGATCGGTCTGCTTGGGATTGATGCCTATGAAGAATGCGGTCTGCCTGAAACTCTTCTGACAGTTCCGGATCTCCTGGACGTACTGGTTGAAGACGCAGCACGCCGCGGAGTGATTGAAGGAACCTTTGATGAAAAAGAAAAATTGTCTGCAGGTCTGATGAATGTCTTTTTAGACAAACCTTCCCACATTCAGCAGACATTCGAAGAATACTACAGCCTGTCGCCTGAAATTGCGACCGATTACTTTTATAAATTCAGTCAGAACAGCAACTACATCCAGACAAAGCGGATTGCGAAAAACATCCATTACAAAACCCCTACTGAGTACGGGGAGATTGATATCACCATCAATCTCTCCAAACCGGAAAAAGACCCGCGCGACATTGCAAGAGAGCGGGCTGTCAAAAACGATGCAGCCTATCCGAAATGTCTCCTCTGCGCAGAAAATGAAGGGTACGCGGGGCGCATCGGCCATCCTGCACGCGCCAATCACCGGATTATCGAACTGTCGCTTGAAAGCGAGAAGTGGTATTTCCAGTACTCTCCGTACATTTATTACAACGAGCATTCCATTGTTTTATCAGGAGAGCACAGGGACATGAAAATCAACGGGGACGCCTTCAGGAGGCTGATTGCGTTCGTTGAGCAGTTCCCGCACTATTTCATCGGTTCAAACGCAGATCTGCCGATTGTCGGCGGCTCCATTCTCTCGCACGACCACTATCAGGCAGGGCGCTACTCATTTGCGATGGCGGAGGCACCGGATGAAGCAGTATTTGAAATTCCTTATTTTCCTGAAGTGTCGTTCGCAAGAGTAAAGTGGCCAATGTCTGTGCTGCGTCTGCGTTCGGCGGACAAAGCGGCACTTGTAGAGGCAGCAGAGCACGTGCTGAATACGTGGAAAACGTACTCCAACCCTGAGGCGGATATTCTGGCCTTTACAGGAGATGAACCGCACCAGACGGTCACGCCGATCGCCAGAATGCGCGGCGGCGAGTTTGAGCTTGATCTTGTTCTGCGCAACAACCGTACAAGCGAGGAGCACCCGATGGGCATTTTCCATCCGCATGCGGACCTCCACCACATCAAAAAAGAAAACATCGGCCTGATTGAAGTCATGGGACTTGCGGTGCTTCCGGAGCGGCTGAAAAACGAACTGCAGCAGATCGAAGCCAACCTGCTTGGCGAAGGCAGTTCTGTTCCTGAACATCACCTTGAATGGGTTAACCAGCTGCAGGCCAAATACGGCACTTTTGAAAAGAAAACCATCGATGCTGTCCTGAAAAAAGAAGTTGGCATAAAATTCAGCAGGGTTCTGGAGGATGCAGGCGTTTTTAAACGAACTATTGAAGGGAATAAGCATTTTAACCACTTTATAGAGTGTTTAAAAACAGAGAGGAACGATACGCATGAACATCCTTCACGAAACGATTCTCAAGCATCCGCAGCAAAACATTGAGAAATACACCCTTGAAAACAGCCAGGGCTATTCAGTCAGCTTCCTGAACCTCGGCGGGGCCATCACATCCATCATGGCACCTGACAAAAACGGAACCTTTGAAAATGTTGTTCTCGCATATGACCATGCGGAGCAGTACCTTGAAAATCCATATTACCTCGGCGCTCTGATCGGACGCGTTGCCGGCCGCATTCAGGATGCGCAGCTTGGACCTTACAAGCTTGAGGCAAACGAGGGAGAGCATCAGCTGCACGGCGGTACTCATGGATTCCACAGTGTTTACTGGAACGTCAGGACAGAAAAACGCGATGATGCGGCTGTTGCCGTCCTTACACACTTCAGCAGGGACGGAGAGGGCGGATATCCCGGCAACCTTGACGTGCAGGTGACCTACACGCTTGACTGCGACAATACGTTTACGATTGACTACGAAGCGCGGTCTGATAAAGACACGTGGCTCAGCATGACAAACCATGCGTACTTTAACCTGTCTGCAGACGGCGGGCGGGACGTTCTCAGCCATTCGCTGCAGCTGAATGCAGAAGGCATCGCAGAAATGGATGGAAATCAGCTCCCGACAGGAAAGTGGATTCCTGTAAAAGACACCCCGTTTGATCTGAAAACTGGTAAACTGTTAAGAGAAGCAGCAGAGTCGGACAACCGGCACATCGTAAATGCCGGAAACGGGTTTGATCACCTTTTTCTCCTTGAACAGCGGGACCTTAACCAGATCATCGTTCAGGAAGAAGAAAGCGGCCGGAGGATGACGGTGCAGACGTCAGAGCCTGCAGCAGTTATCTATACGGCCAACAAAATGGACACGGTGCATCCGCTGAAGGCGGAACAGGCAAAAGGGCCATACGCAGCAATCTGCGTAGAAACACAGCGGATTCCGGAATCACTGCTCGTGCCGGGACTCCCGACGCACAGGCTTGCAGCACATGAAGCGTACAGATCCAGAACATCATTTACGTTTGGACTGGTTTAAACCAGAAGATATTGAGTGAACAAAGGGGTAAGGTATATGGCGGCTACAATTAAAGATATAGCTGAAAAAGCGGGTGTTTCCATTGCGACGGTTTCAAGGGTGCTGAATTTCGACGAAACGCTGTCAGTCGGGGACGAAACGAAAAAACGCATATTTGAAGTGGCCGAGGAGCTGTCTTATAAAAAGCGGAAGACGAAAAAAAGCCTCGTGCCGAAGATTGCGATCGTCCACTGGTACACAGCCCTTGAGGAGCTGAATGACCTTTATTACATGTCAATCAGACTTGGCATTGAGGAGCGGGCGAAGCATCACAATCTTCAGCTTGCGACTTACTTTTATGATGACTTTGACGAGATCAATCAGGATCAGCTGCAGGGAATCATTGCTGTAGGCAAATTCAGCAGGCAGCAGGCAGAGGAATTCAAAAAAGCGGCCCGCAACGTCGTCTTTGTCGATTCAAGTCCGGATTCAGAACGCTTTGATTCGGTCATCGTTGATTTCGAGCGGGCAACGGAACGCGTCCTCGACCACTTTATCGCAAAGGGCCACACGCAAATCGGCTATATCGGGGGCCGTGAAACCTACCGTGAGCACACAGAAAAGCTCGACGATCAGCGTGAGCAAACGTTCATCAAGTACATGGGAGAGCGGAACATGCTGCGAGAGGATGCTATTTTCATCGGCGCCTTCACCGTTCAGGACGGCCACCGCATGATGTCAGAAGCCATCGCAAAGCTTGGCGACAATTTGCCGACCGCCTTCTTTGCAGCCAATGACAGCATCGCCATCGGCAGCATCCAGGCCCTGCACGAAAAAGGCATCCGCGTGCCCGAGCAGGTCAGCATCATCGGCGTCAATGACATCAGCGTTTCAAAATACATCTTCCCGTCACTGACAACGGTCAAAGTCTACACCGAAGTCATGGGGGAAACTGCCGTCGACTTAATGGTCGAACGCATCACCGAGCGCAAAATCGCCAAACAGGTGACGATTGCAACAAAGCTGAAGCTGCGCCAGAGTTGCAGATAAGGCGTTTAATTAAACGTTTGTTTAAATGGGAAAACACCGCGTGCGGTGTTTTTTTGCATTGGAGATTAAGGAAGGAGCGTGTATTTTGGAAGTGTTTAGAAATGTTCAAGTTAATGTGCCTGGGTGGCAAGTAAAACGAAAACTCCGGCAAGTAACCTTGCTTAAGAGGCAAGTAAATTGAGAAAACTGGCAAGTAAATCTCTAAAAGAGGCAAGTAATTCCAGAAAATCTCAGGTAAACCGCACACAACCGGACCTGGCTGAATTTAACCAAATTTTAATACATAATCAAAGCCCCTCCATGATATAAAGAAACTACAATTACAATGGAGGTCCAGCCCGTGCAAACCATTCCTCAGCCCGAAAGAAAAAAGAAAACCGCACTAAAAATATCCTCAGTCATCCTCATCACTTCATTGCTCTTTTTAATCATCATTCAATTCATCCCAGTCACTCAAATGGAAAACCAGACGTTTCTCAAAAAAGGAAACCGGCCGCTCATCATCGCTCACCAGGGCGGTGCCGGCATGGCGCCCGGTAATACGATGGCCGCCTTTTCGCTGTCTGAAAAGCTCGGAGTGGATATGCTGGAGATGGATGTTCATTTATCAAAAGACGGTGAAGCAGTGGTCATTCATGATGACACTGTTGACAGAACCACAAACGGTACAGGGGCTGTCAAAGACATGACGCTAAATGATTTGAAGAAACTTGATGCAGGCTATCATTTCATCGGTCCGGACGGAAGCTATCCTTACCGGAATAAAGGCATCACCATACCCGCCATGGATGAAATCTTCAAAGAGTTCCCCGGTTATCCGATGACGATTGAACTTAAAACGGACGATCCGGCATTAGCAGACAAAATGGCAGAACTGATCAGAAAGCACAATATGAGCGACAAAGTGATTATCGCCTCCTTTTACGACGATGCACTGGCTTATTTTATTGAAGCGACGGACGGGACGGTTCCTGTCAGCTCTGCCCGGGAAGCCACGCGTAATTTTGTCATCGCCCACAAACTTTACGCAGACCGCATCATTCCAATGGAAAAATACACTGCCGTCCAAATCCCGATGGAGGCAAGCGGCCTTAACCTGGCAACGGAGCGGCTGACAGAATCGCTCCACAAGCGAGGCATCGCAGTCCAGTACTGGACAATCAACGATGAAGACAGCGTCAGGAAGCTTGCCCAGATTGGCGCAGACGGTATTATGACGGATCATCCGAACATTGTGAAGAAGGTACTTGAACAGGAACTGTAGAAAAGCTGAATAATCACGGCCTTTTGTTGCTTTAATGCAATGACTTTTGTTATCATCAGAGTATTGTTTACACGAGATTTATCGGAGGTGGAGCCCCATGTCACGCATTTCAAAAGAAGAAGTGAAGCACGTTGCAAATCTTGCACGTTTAGCGATAACAGAAGAAGAAACGGAAATGTTCACAACGCAGCTCGATGCGATCATCACGTTCGCCGAGCAGCTGAATGAGCTCGATACAACTGGCGTAGAGCCGACAACACACGTCCTTGAGATGAAAAACATCCTGCGCGAGGACAAAGCAGAAAAAGGATTGCCGGTTGAGGACGTTGTGAAGAACGCTCCTGACCATAAAGACGGATACATCCGCGTACCGTCAATCTTAGAATAGGGAGGGAAGCAGCGCTATGCCATTATTTGACCAGAAACTGTCAGAACTGAAAGCAAGTTTACATAAAAAAGAAATCACCGTCTCAGACCTTGTAGACGAATCCTACAAACGCATCGGAGCTGTCGACGGAAAAGTGAACGCGTTCCTTGCATTAGATGAGGAAAAAGCACGCGCCTACGCAAAGGAACTTGACGAAGCCATCGGCACTCGCGATGAATTCGGCCTTCTTTTCGGAATGCCGATCGGGATAAAAGATAACATCGTGACGAAAAACCTGCGCACAACTGCAGCGAGCAAAATTCTAGAAAACTTTGATCCGATCTATGACGCAACCGTTGTACAGCACCTGCAAAAAGCAGAAGCGGTCACAATCGGAAAGCTGAATATGGACGAGTTTGCCATGGGTTCCTCTACGGAAAACTCAGGCTACAAAGTAACGAAAAACCCGTGGAACCTTGAGACTGTGCCAGGCGGATCAAGCGGCGGCTCTGCTGCAGCCGTTGCAGCACGCGAAGTGCCGTTTGCGCTTGGCTCAGACACAGGCGGCTCGGTCCGCCAGCCGGCAGCCTATACAGGTGTCGTTGGCTTAAAACCTACATATGGCCGCGTATCCCGTTTTGGTCTGATTGCCTTTGCCTCATCTCTTGACCAGATCGGAACGCTCACAACAAGCGTGGAAGACAACGCATTTCTGCTTCAGGCCATTTCCGGTGTGGATCCTATGGACTCCACGTCTGCGAACGTTGAAGTGCCTGACTTTTTATCAGCATTGACAGGTGACGTAAAAGGGCTGAAAATCGCTGTGCCGAAGGAATACCTCGGAGAAGGCGTGAACGAAGAAGTAAAGCAGTCTGTCCTTGATGCCCTGAAAGTGCTTGAAGGACAGGGAGCAACGTGGGAGGAAGTCTCTCTTCCACACAGCAAATACGCGCTTGCGACGTACTATCTGCTGTCTTCATCTGAAGCATCGGCAAACCTTGCGCGCTTTGACGGCGTCCGCTACGGCTACCGTTCAGACAATGCGAAAAACCTGATCGAGCTGTACAAGCAGTCCCGTTCCGAAGGCTTCGGCGATGAAGTCAAGCGCCGCATCATGCTTGGAACGTTCGCGCTGAGCTCAGGCTACTACGATGCCTACTATAAAAAAGCACAGCAGGTCCGTACGCTTATTAAAAAAGACTTTGAAGATGTCTTTGAAAAATACGATGTCATCGTTGGACCGACAACTCCGACACCTGCCTTTAAAGTGGGCGAAAAAACGGATGACCCGCTTACGATGTATGCGAACGATATTTTAACCATCCCTGTAAATCTTGCAGGCGTCCCTGGAATCTCTGTCCCGTGCGGATTCTCAAACGGACTGCCGCTCGGCCTGCAGATCATCGGAAAGCATTTTGACGAAAGCACTGTATACCGCGTTGCCCATGCATTCGAGCAGGCAACGGATCATCATAAAGCAAAACCTGAACTGTAAGGGGTGAAAACCATGAAGTATGAAACGGTCATTGGACTTGAGGTCCACGTAGAGCTGAAAACAGAATCAAAAATCTTCTCAAGCGCACCGAACCACTTCGGCGCGAATCCGAATACAAACACAACCGTGGTTGAGCTCGGATATCCGGGCGTTCTTCCGGTTTTAAACAGACAAGCCGTTGATTTCGCCATGAAAGCTGCAATGGCACTGAACTGCGAAGTTGCGACAGACACGAAATTCGACCGCAAAAACTATTTCTATCCGGACAACCCGAAGGCGTATCAGATTTCCCAGTTTGACAAGCCGATCGGCGAGAACGGCTGGATTGACATCGAAGTAAACGGTGAAAAGAAACGAATCGGCATCACGCGCCTTCACCTTGAAGAGGATGCGGGCAAGCTGACGCATACTGGCGACGGCTATTCCCTTTGCGACTACAACCGCCAGGGTACACCGCTTGTCGAGATCGTATCAGAGCCGGATATCCGCACGCCTGAAGAAGCGTATGCGTATCTTGAAAAACTGAAAGCGATCATTCAGTACACAGACGTTTCCGACTGCAAAATGGAAGAGGGCTCACTCCGCTGTGACGCCAACATCTCCCTTCGTCCCGTTGGACAAGAGGAATTCGGAACAAAGACGGAGCTTAAAAACTTAAATTCCTTCAACTTTGTCCGCAAAGGTCTTGAGCACGAAGAGATCCGTCAGGAGGAAGTGCTCCGTGCAGGAGGCGTCATCGACCAGGAAACCCGCCGCTTTGACGAAGCAACAGGCAAAACAATTCTGATGCGCGTAAAAGAAGGCTCTGACGACTACCGCTACTTCCCGGAACCGGATCTTGTGTCCCTCTACATTGATGATGAGTGGAAGGAGCGCATCCGTGCAACAATCCCTGAGCTTCCGGACCAGCGCCAAAAACGCTACACAGAAGAGCTTGGCCTGCCTTCCTATGATGCTCAGGTGCTGACTCTGACAAAAGAGATGGCAGACTTCTTTGAAGCAACTGTGGACAAAGGCGCCGATGCGAAGCAGGCGTCCAACTGGCTCATGGGTGAGGTAAGCGGCTATCTGAATGCTGAAAGCAAAGAGCTGAAGGATGTCGCCCTTACTCCGGACGGACTTGCCGGCATGATCAAACTGATTGAGAACGGCACGATCTCTTCTAAAATTGCGAAGAAAGTATTTAAAGAATTGATTGAAAACGGCGGTGATGCCGAGACAATCGTCAAAGAAAAAGGACTTGTCCAAATCTCTGACGAAGGCACGCTCCGCACGGCTGTCAATGAAGCAATTGATGCAAACCCTCAGTCTGTAGAAGACTTCAAGAGCGGAAAGCAAAAAGCGATCGGCTTCCTTGTCGGCCAGATCATGAAAGCAACAAAAGGCCAGGCAAATCCGCAGCTGGTCAACAAACTGCTTCAGGAAGAACTGCAAAAACGTTAATACACAGACGGCGCCGCGACTGATTTCAGGAATGGCGCCGTTGTTTTTACCGTGCTTTGGCTATACTGGTTCTATGGTTTGCGTATCGGACAAAAAAAGTGTAGACTAATCCTTGGCTTGTAAGATACAACAAATCATGGAAATACATTCTGACATAGGATGATGGGGAAAATGAAAAGAGCAAGAATAATCTATAATCCAACATCTGGCCGAGAAGCCTTTAAAAAACAACTTCCAGAGGTTCTGGAGAAATTTGAAATTGCCGGTTACGAGACATCCTGCCACGCCACGACATGCGAAGGGGATGCTGTTCAGGCTGCCCGTGCAGCAGGCATCCGCGGCTTTGATCTTGTTGTTGCAGCAGGCGGAGACGGCACAGTCAATGAGGTTGTGAACGGCCTTGCTGAACTTGAGGAGCGCCCGCAGCTTGCAGTCGTTCCGGTCGGCACAACAAACGACTTTGCCCGCGCCATCAGCATTCCGCGCGACAACATTCTGACTGCAGTTGATGCCATCCTTGCAGGCGAAGCCAGAGCCATCGACATCGGACGCGTAAACGGCCACTACTTCGTCAATATCGCAGGCGGCGGACGTCTCACCGAACTCACATATGAAGTCCCAAGCAAGCTGAAAACCGTCCTTGGCCAGCTTGCCTATTACTTAAAGGGCATTGAAATGCTGCCGTCCATCCGTCCCGCAGAAGTCGAGATTGAATACGATGGAAAGCT
Source organism: Metabacillus sp. SLBN-84 (assembly GCF_053629595.1). Classification (NCBI taxonomy): domain Bacteria; kingdom Bacillati; phylum Bacillota; class Bacilli; order Caryophanales; family Bacillaceae; genus Metabacillus; species Metabacillus sp. SLBN-84. The sequence continues at coordinate 3,945,137 of NZ_JBRJIP010000001.1, read as the reverse complement.
CTTCAAGGGCGAAATCATGCTGTTTCTCGTCTCCCTGACAAACTCGGTCGGAGGCTTTGAGAAGCTTGCTCCTGACAGCAAGCTGAATGACGGCATGTTTGATCTGCTGATCCTGAAAAAAGCAAACCTAGCCGACTTTATCCGGGTCGCAAGCCTTGCGCTCCGCGGCGAGCACATCAGCGACAGCAACATCATCTACACAACGGCCAACAGAGTGAAGGTCACATCCGCTCAAAAAATGCAGCTGAACTTAGACGGCGAATACGGCGGCGATCTGCCGGGCGAATTCGTCAACCTGTACCGTCATATTGAAGTCCTCGTGCCGCTTGCAAAAGCCCAGCAAATGGACGAATAGAAACTTGGCCCTGGGGCCAAGTTTTTCTTATGTCTTCAGTATGGTAAAATTAAATGAATCAGTAAATATAAAGGAAGATTACCATGACAAAGGCAATTGCGCCTGTACAAAAAAATGAATACTATGACGTGACCTTTGAAGACCTTACGCATGACGGATCAGGCGTTGCAAAAATTGAAGGATACCCGATTTTCGTTCCTAACGCCCTGCCAAACGAAAAAGGCCAGATCAAAGTCACGAAAATAAATAAAGGCTACGCATTCGGACGCCTTGTTGAGCTGCAAGAGGAAAGCCCGCAGCGCACCGATGCACCGTGCCCGATCTATAAACAATGCGGCGGCTGCCAGCTGCAGCACTTAAGCTACCAGGGTCAGCTTGACTTTAAGCACAAGCAGGTCAAAGAAGTGCTCGCCCGAATCGGCAAGCTGAATCTGGACAACGTCAGGGTCCACCCGACACTCGGCATGAATGATCCGTGGAACTACCGAAACAAAGCACAGGTCCCAGTCGGAGAACGCGAAGGCGGCCTCATCGCCGGCTTCTACCAGCAGCGCTCTCATGAAATCATCGATATGGAACAGTGTCTGATCCAGCAAAGCGAAAACGATGAAGTCGTCGGAGCCGTGAAGGCAATCGCAAACCGCCATGGCATCCGCGCCTACGACGAAAAGAAAAACAAAGGCTGGCTGCGCCACATCATGGTCCGCCGCGGCACCGTGACAAATGAAGTGATGGTCGTCTTCATCACCCGGACGCCGGACTTTCCGAACAAAAAAGCCATCATTGAAGACATCACGGCCCAATTCCCGGCCATCAAGTCCATCGTTCAAAACGTTAACCCTAAACGCACAAATGTCATCTTTGGCGAAAAAACAACCGTGCTATGGGGAGAAGAATACATCTATGATTACATCGGCGATATCAAATTTGCCATCTCAGCGCGATCTTTCTTTCAGGTAAATCCTGAACAGACAAAAGTTCTTTATGAAAAAGCGCTGGAGTATGCCGATTTGAACGGAGAGGAGTCTGTTATTGATGCATATTGCGGCATTGGAACTATCTCCTTGTTCCTCGCTCAAAAGGCAAAGAACGTGTTCGGCGTTGAAATTGTCCCTGAAGCCATTGAAGATGCAAAGCGCAATGCCGAACTGAATGGAATTGAAAATGCAGACTTTGCAGTAGGTGAAGCTGAAGTTGTCATTCCGAAATGGTATGAAGAAGGAAATGCAGCCGACGTCATCGTAGTCGACCCGCCGCGCAAAGGGTGCGATGAAGCCCTGCTGCGGACAATCCTTGATATGAAACCGAAGAAGGTTGTGTATGTAAGCTGCAACCCGGCCACTCTTGCGCGTGATTTGAGAGTGCTTGAGGACGGAGGATATGCAACGGTGGAAGTCCAGCCGGTGGATATGTTCCCGCATACGACGCATTGTGAAGCGGTCGCGTCTTTGAAATTGGTTTAATAGATAAAAGCAGCTGAGATAGAATCATTCTATTCCATCTGCTTTTTATTTGGTTTTCCATAAATTTATAAACGAGCAGAGATTGATAAACAGGCAGGAAACATGTTATAAGTGTAAAAGAATATTTTTTAACGGAAGTTTCAAATTGAGAGGATTTGAGTTTGGCATGACCAACAATTTTTGGCGTGATTTGCCGAAGCCATTTTTCGTACTTGCCCCAATGGAGGACGTGACAGATGTTGTGTTCCGTCACGTAGTCAGTGCAGCCGGCCGTCCGGATGTATTTTTCACAGAGTTTACTAACTCGGACAGCTACTGTCATCCTGAGGGCCTGAAAAGTGTGCGCGGCCGATTGACGTTTACAGAAGATGAACACCCGATGGTTGCACATATATGGGGAGACAATCCCGACTATTTCCGTCAAATGAGCATCGGCATGGCAGAAATGGGCTTTAAAGGGATCGATATCAACATGGGCTGCCCGGTCCCGAACGTGGCATCAAGAGGAAAAGGCAGCGGCCTCATCCTCCGCCCGGACGTCGCGGCAGAACTCATTCAGGCTGCAAAAGCAGGCGGACTGCCTGTCAGCGTGAAAACAAGACTTGGGTTCAAAAAGATAGACGAGTGGGAGGACTGGCTCGGGCACATCCTGAAACAGGACATTGCGAACCTTTCCATTCACTTGCGCACAAGAGATGAAATGAGCCAGGTCGATGCGCATTGGGAGCTTATCCCGGAAATCAAAAAACTGCGTGACCGCATCGCGCCGGACACGATGCTGACCATCAACGGCGACATCCCTGACCGCCAAGTAGGTCTTCAGCTTGCAGAACAATATGGCATTGACGGCATCATGATCGGCCGGGGGATCTTTAAAAACCCGTTTGCCTTTGAAAAAGAGCCGAGAGAACACAGCAGCAAAGAATACCTCGACCTGCTGAGACTGCAGCTTGACCTTCAGGATCAATATGCAGAAGAAGTGCCGCGCTCCGTCACAGGCCTTCACCGCTTTTTCAAAATCTATGTCAAAGGATTCCCGGGAGCTGCAGAGCTGCGGAGTCAATTGATGAACACGAAATCGACGGATGAAGTGAGGGCAATGCTTGAGCGGTTTGAGGAAAAACAAATGACAGAACAGTTGAGTGAAAAGCAGGAGACCTTATAGGGGTTCCTGCTTTTTTTATTTTGAAAGAGGGTTTGAGGCAGATGAAACAGAAATACATTTCTGTGCCGGTTTAGAAAAAATAATAAAAATACATATGCAAATAGGAGGCCGACATGGGCAGATTAGTTCACTTTGAAATTCACGTAAACGACATGGAGCGCGCAAAGACGTTTTACGGAGAGGTATTCGGATGGACATTCCAGGACTGGAGCGAATATGCAGGACTGCCCTATTTCGGTGCAGTGACAGGGGACGAGAATGAACCGGGAGTCAACGGCGCTTTGATGCAGAGACAGGGTCCTTCGCCTGAGCAAAACCAGCCGTTAAACGGGTTCTCCTGTACGATGGGCGTTGAAAACTATGACGTCACGGAAGCGAAAATTTTTGAGTGCGGCGGCAAGGTCGCATTGCCGAAATATGCGCTTCCCGGAATGGCATGGCAAGGGTACTACCTTGATACGGAAGGCAACATCTTCGGAATTCATCAGCCTGACGCGAATGCAAAATAAAAAGGAAGGAGAGGCAGAATGTCAGCCTTTCCTTCCTTTTTTAGTCTGAGATTAACTCCAAATCAAACTCTCCCGCGGGACCTCCTGCAAAAACGCACACGGCTCACCTTCACTGTAAATCTGCAAGAAATGCAGCGCCCGGGTGCAGGCCGTATAAAACAATCTGCGCAGGCTCTCGTCTCCATAAACTTGAGTGGATGCGTCATATATAATGACGGCGTCGAATTCAATGCCTTTGGCCAGATAGGCAGGGATCACAACGATGCCCTGCTCGTATTCAGCCGATCCGCTTTTTACAAGTTTAATGTCCGGAATATGACCAAGCGCACTAAAAGCTTCGCTGCTTTCGGCAGCGGATTTGCAGATGATGGCAATGGACTGGTGCCCCTGCTTTTGAAAGTCTTCAACTTTGGCTGTGATGCGCTGGTGCAGCTCCGACCTGTCTGATAAGGCAGTCAGAACAGGCATTTCGCCGCCGCGCTCAAAAGAGACAATCTGTTCACCGTTAGGAACAAGTTTCCGAGTAAAATCTGTTATCGGCTTAGTTGATCTGTAGCTTCGGTTTAAGAGAATGGCTTCTGTTTCATGGGGGCCATATAAGCTCATAAGCGGGTGAAAATCGGACAGGCCGCTTGCGTGAACAAAGATGGCCTGGTTAAAGTCACCGAGCACGGTCATCTTCGCCATTGGAAGCAGCCGTTTCAAAAATTCAAACTGAAAAGGAGAATAATCCTGTGCCTCGTCTACAAGAACGTGCTTAATCGAAGTGTTTGTCTGAAAGCCCTGAATCTGCTCTTTCAAATATAAGAATGGAGGAGCGTCCTCATAATACAGTCTTCCTTCATCAAGCATGTTCATAGTCAACCTGCAAATATCTGCCCACTCTTCAGGGGGGTTCCCTGTCATCCATTTGGTTATGTTTGAAGGGTCTGAAAAAAGCTGTCTGTATAAGGCGGTAAAATCGACAAAGCGAAGACCCTGCACCCATTTCCGGAGCGGCTTCAGTTTCCTGCGGACGACCATCCGTCCGAGCACCTTGATCTCTTGTTCGTAATCATCAAGATCTTCTTCAGAGCCCTTTCTTTTCTCTAAATAGGCAAATGCCTTTTGATACTCATCCTTGCTTAGAAACTCAATTTCCTCCTGGACCCACGGTTCGTTCAGCTCGGCTTTCTCCGCTTCATCAATTTTTGCGTTCAGCCATTCCTGCAGCTTCTCAATTCTGTTCGAAAAGCGGATAGAGGTATCCGTGCCGTAAAATCTTTCTTCGATTTGTTTGGCGGAGACGAATGGTTTTCCTCTGAATTTAATTCCTTTAAATATCATGCCGAGTTCCTCAAGGGAGTGGCTGTACGATTTTACCGTCTCGAAAAAGGAAGTGGACGCCTTGAACCGGATACTTGCCGTTCTTGTCTGGTGGACAGGGTCACCTGCTGAGGTCAGCACATATTCCAGCTGCTCATAAGGATCCTCGACTTTGAAGGAGTCGCTCAGCCTGTGGTACATATATTCCTGGAACGTAACCTGCTGCATGTTCTCTTCGCCAAGCTCAGGCAGGACATTGGATACGTAGCTGTTAAACATGGAATTAGGGGAGAAAAGAATGATTTGATCAGCTTTCAGACGATCGCGGTACTTATAAAGCAAATAAGCGATCCTTTGCATAGCTGCCGATGTCTTTCCGCTGCCGGCTGCTCCCTGAACAATGAGCAGTCTGCCCGTTACATGCCGGATAATCCGGTTTTGCTCCTGCTGAATGGTCGCTACAATGCTGTGCATGTGTTTGTCTGTCCCTTTTCCGAGCACTTCTTTTAATATTTCGTCCCCAATGGTAAGGCTCGTATCGAACATCGACTCGACCATGCCTTCGCGGATGATATATTGCCACTTTGTCTCCAGATTTCCTTTAATCACGCCTCCTGGAGTCGTGTATTCAGCAGGGCCGGGGGGATAGTCATAATAAACGCTCGAAACCGGAGCGCGCCAGTCATAAATCAGGAAATCCTCGCCGCTTGAATCCGTGAGAGTTGAGATGCCGATGTATACTTTTTCGGTTTCCCCGGTCCCTTCCTCGGTGAAATCAATCCGGCCAAAATAAGGCGATTTTTGCATGCGCTCAAGGACTGAGAGGCGGCTTTTGGCATGCCTGTGGGTGCTCTGGCTGACAGTCAGGGCCTGCGCCTGCTGCCTTAAGCCGATGATTGTCTCAAGATAGTCGTCAAACGTATCAGTATTGACCTTGACTTCATCCCAAAAGTGCCTTTGAATATGGGTCACTTCACTCCGGCGCCGGCCGGCTTCATCCGCAAGCTTGCTCATCTGCTCCGTAATAGTGCCGGTCACCAGATCCAGTCGTTCTTGCTCCTGCCGAAGGTCATTTTTCATTCGAAGCACTCCTTTAAAAAACTTATTGTAAAATGTGTTGACTGAGAGAGGGGTTTTGATGTAAGATTAAGATAGGGATAAATATATTTTAATAACGTATTGAAATCAGTGTTTCTAACGTAATATATCATGGTGGCTTTTATTTATCAATGACTTCTTAAGATATATCTTTAAAAAAATTTAAACGAAGCGGGCAGAGGATGTTTTCTCTGTCCTTTTTTTTATGCCCTTAAAACCTAAATGGAACGAATAAAAGATGCGATTAAATAGTAAGTGGAACATTTACATATTTACCTAAAAATGAGACAATAAAACAAATATTAGGAGGAGGAAAGTAACTATATGATGCCATCTTATTGCTAATTCATTTCCAGATAAAATTCATACGAATTTTATAACGAGTATTAAAATGTGCCTGATTAACAGGTTTATTTGGTTATGCTCTTTATGGAATGTTGGCAATACAGAGGATCGCTTACTTTTCTAAAACCTGAGATGATGAAGGTTTGCTGTTTTTTAAATACAGCATGTTCTGTGAATTTAGGCAGACGCCTGCTTATTTAAGCTTACCCCAATTATAATTTCGGACGATTTTAGGCTGTAGGAAGAGATCTCTTCTTGCGGCCTTTTTGCATGTGAAAAAAGAATAGTAACTGACTTCTTTGCCCTGTCCATAGACGGCATAACTCACACAATGATGAAAGAAGGGGATTTTGTGTTTGAGTTGACGCTGCAGGGTGTGAAGAAATATATGGAGGCGACCCTTGTGCTGAGGAATATCAGCTTCGAGGTGTATGCCGGAGATAAGGTTGGGATTGTCGGAGCCAACGGAAGCGGCAAGAGTACGGTTTTAAAGCTGATTGCCGGTATTTTGAAGATGCATTACTATCCGGGTTATCCGCAGACTTCGAGTCCCGGGTATGATGAGGGGCTGATCCACCGGCCGAGGGGAGCGACCATCGCGTATTTGGAACAGATGCCGTCTTTTCCTGAAGGACTGAAGGTAATAGATGTGCTGAACATGGCGTTTGAGGATGTTCATAAGATTGAGAAGCAGATGCGCGATTTAGAGGAGCAGATGCAGACTCTTACGGATGCTGCTCTTGAGAAGGGCCTGATGAAATACAGCGAGCTAGTCCAGCTGTATGAAGGCAAGGGCGGCTATGAGATTCAGGAGAAGCTTGGAAAGGTGTGCACGGGGCTGAAATTCAGCGATGCTTTCTTGGATCAGGACTTTGATTTGCTTAGCGGCGGGGAGAAGACGACGGTCATGCTTGGGAAGCTATTAGTGCATGATCCGGACATTCTTCTGCTGGATGAGCCGACGAATCATTTGGATATGGAGGCTCTTGAATGGCTTGAAGGCTATTTGAAAAGCTATAAGGGGATCGTCATCATCGTCTCGCATGACCGTTATTTTCTTGATCAAGTTGTGACCAAAATCGTGGAGATTGAAGACATGGAATCCATCACTTATAAGGGGAACTACTCCTCGTTTGTGAGTCAAAAGGAAGAAAACATGCGGATTCAGTTTGAGCATTTTCGTGAGCAGCAAAAGAAAATCAATTCCATGGAAACTACAGTTAAGGACCTCAGAGACTGGGCGATGCGTGCCGACAACACCAAGTTCTTCAAACGGGCAGCGAGCATTCAGAAAAAGCTCGCGAAGATGGAGCGGATTGATAAGCCGGTTTTTGAAAGACGGAATCTGAGACTAAACGTTAAACAGGCGGAACGGTCCGGGAATGAAACAATTAAAGCGGCGGGTCTTTCGAAAAGCTACGGAGATAAGGTGCTCCTTAAAAATGCAGACCTGATGATCCGCTACGGGGAACGGGTCGGTCTGATTGGAGGGAACGGCAGCGGAAAAACGACATTTTTGAAAATGCTGCTTGGAGAAGTGAAGCCGGATGCGGGGGTGGTCGAGGCTGGTGCGAATGTGATGGCTGCCTATTTGCCGCAGAAAATCACTTTTAACAACGAGCAGCACACCGTCCTTGAATGCTTCAGAGAAGATATCTCGATTCCGGAGGGCAAGTCACGGGAGTATTTGGCGAAATTTATGTTTTATAAAAATACGGTCTTCAAAAAAGTGAATCAGCTGTCAGGGGGAGAGCGGATCAGGCTGAAGCTTGGGATGCTGCTGTTTCAGGATGTGAACTTGCTGATCCTGGATGAACCGACGAATCACTTGGATATTGATTCGATTGAAACTCTTGAAGAAGCGCTGGAAGAGTTCACCGGAACCATTTTCTTTATCTCGCATGACCGGTATTTTATCAATAAGATCAGTCAGCGGATTGTGGCGCTTGAGGATTTTTCGTTTAAAAGCTATTTTGGAAACTATGATGAGTACAAGCGGCAGAAGGTAAAGCAGATTCCTCCGCAGACAATTGTTAAAGTGAAAAAACGAGTGGAAACTGTGAAGCAAATGGAAGCGGCTGAAACTACTCTGGCGAAGGTTGAGCGGCTTGAAAAGGAATTAGTTCATCTCGATTCCTTAATGGCGGCTGAACTGGACTATGAAAAGCTGGGCGGGCTGCATGAACGGAGGGTGCAAGTCACGGCGGAACTTGATGAAGCAATGGAAGAATGGCTGAAAGAATAACGCGGAAGCCTGTCCTTTAGGGGGCAGGCTTTATTATTGGCCGTCTACCCTTTATAATGAACAAAGCAATCACGCAAACACCCGCCGGTTAATTGGTAACTGACGGACAGGAGGTCATATAATGGATAATAACGATATTTTAATTCGCTTACGATATGCGCTGGATTTGAAAAATGCAGAGATGGTCGAGATTTTTAAGCTTGGCGGGATCGAAGTAAGTCCCCTGGAGCTGCCGCTCATTTTGACAAAGTCTGATTCAGAGGAAGAAAATATTACGTGCGATAATGTGATGTTTGAGTCGTTCTTGAATGGACTGATTACTTTCAAACGCGGTCCGAAGCCTGGGGCAGAGACACCGGAACTGACGCTTGGCAGAAGCACGAACGTAAACAATCATCTTTTGAAAAAAGTGAAAATTGCTCTTGCGCTCACAACTGAGGAAATGATTGAGATCTTTGACCTGGCAGGGTTGCAGGTGACTAAAGGAGAACTCGGTGCTCTCCTCAGAAAAGAAGGCCATAAAAATTACAAAGCATGCGGAGATAAGTTCGCCCGGAACTTTTTAAAGGGACTGGCTGTTAAATACCGAGGAGCGTAAAAGATGATCCACACATATGCAGGAGAAACAATCCGGTATGAGGTGACGCATAAAAACCGCACCTCCATCGGGCTGCGCATGGACCAGTACGGGATTGTGGAGGTCCTGGCTCCGAAGGGCACAAGCGAAGAGCAAGTGCATCAGGTGCTTGAGGCAAACTGGGCACTGATTCAGGAAAAGCTGAAGGACGTGCAGGCCAGGATGCAGGGCACGCTGAAGAAAACCTATGAATACGGGGAGACTTTTCTATATTTGGGAAAGGCGTACCCCATCAGCATTACGCACGATGAGATCACTGAAAAGGACAACGTGGTATTTGACGGGAAAACCCTGCGCATTCAAGTAAAGCAGCAGGAGGATGCCAGCATCAGACAGGCGCTAAAACGCTACTATTACCAACAGTGCAAATCCATTGTGGAAAAGAGCATCAAATCCCATCAATCCCATTTTAAAATGAAGCCCCGCTCTGTCAAAATTGTCGACAGCAAGAAGAACTGGGGGACGTGCAACGGAAACCTGGAGCTCACCTTCAACTGGAAGCTTGCGATGGCTCCCCAAGAGGTAATTGACTATGTCGTTGTGCACGAAATGTGCCACATGGTGCATCTGAATCACGACCGGTCGTTCTGGAGACTGGTCGGGAAGATTATGCCTGATTATAAAGAGCGTGAGGCCTGGCTGGCTGTGTCTAGTTGGAGGATGACGGTTTAAATTAGGCGGCTCTGATATGAAACTAAGAGCCGCCTTTTTTATATAAAAGTCTAAGTTTGAAACCGCATTCAAAAACTTCTTGCTATCCCGTATCAAACATGCTAATCTATTTCCAAGAACATAATCTAAACGTTTACATTTTAAGAGTTAGGATTACATAGTTAAAATCACGTTAATAGCCTTTATTTATATAAAAATCTAAACGTTTACATTTTTGGAGTGTTGATAAGTGGAAGCGAAACCAAATATTCAAGATGTGGCTAAGCTTGCAGATGTTTCGATTGCAACTGTGTCCCGGGTTATTAATAATCAGGGTGGCGTTCGCAGAGTAACGGAGGAACGGATCCTTAAGGCGATAGAGGAACTGGGCTATATCCGCAGTGCAGCAGCCAGAACGATGAAGAGAAAAGAAACGAATACTATTGGCGTGATTGTTCCTGATATTAAGAACCCGTTCTTTCCTCTGGTTATGGCAGGGATTGAACAGAAAGCCCGTGAGAAGGAATTCTTTACGATTTTGAGCAGTACAAATGAATCTCCGAAAGTTGAAGAGGAGATTGTAAAGAATTTTATTGAAAGAGGTGTTGATGGTGTCATTATTACGACTGCCAATGAAAACGGGGACCACTTGAGGCTGCTTCATGAGCAGGGGATTCCAGTTGTGGCGGTTGATCGTAGTATCAAGAAATTCGATGTAGACACCGTTCTCGTGGATAACAAGAAGGGATCTTACCAGGCGGTTCAGCATTTGATCCTTCAGGGGCATAAAAAGATTGCGATTATATGTGGGCCGCAGAAAACGACTCCTGGACTTGAGAGGTTCTTAGGTTATAAGGAAGCACTTGAGGATTACAACATCGAATTGGACGAGCGGTATGTTATTCATGGGGATTTCGGAGAGCAGAGCGGTATCGAGAGTACAAAGAAGCTTTTTGAGCTGGATGATCAGCCGACTGCGATTTTTTCTTCCAACAACTTGATGACAATCGGCTGTATGAAAGCGCTGGATGAATTGAACTGGAAGCTTGGCAGCGAGGTTTCGTTCATTGGGTTTGATGAAGTGGACATTGCAACATTCTTGAATCCTAAGCTTAGTGTTGTTGCAAGACCCATGAATGCGATTGGTGAGATTGCTTTTCAGCTGCTTCATGAGAGGATTTCATTTAAAGGAGCTCTTCCGAAGCGGGAGTATTTATTGTCTCCAGAGCTGAAGATCAGGGAATCTTGCCGATTTGCGAATCAACCAGTCTGAGAATAAGAATAGGGTACCAATGGATCAAATTTGATCCTAACCCTTTCTATATAATGAAAGCGTTTCATTCTACTAGGAAAGAGGAGAAATGGATATGAACACAGCAAAAATGATTGACCATACCCTGTTAAAAGCAGAGGCAACGAAAGAACAGATTGTGAAGCTTTGTGAAGAAGCGAGAGAATATGGATTTGCATCAGTTTGTGTAAATCCAGTATGGGTTAAAACGGCGGCACAGGAGCTTAAAGGAAGCGATGTAAAGGTTTGTACGGTTATTGGTTTTCCTCTCGGAGCTTCAACAACTGCAGTTAAAGCTGCAGAAACAGCGGATGCTATTCAAAATGGCGCTGGAGAAGTGGACATGGTCTTGGCAATTGGTCTTTTAAAATCAGGAGCAGAGGAAGCGGTTGAAGCTGACATTCGAGCGGTTGTTGAAGCCGCTGAATCAAAAGCGATTGTGAAGGTCATTATCGAGACATCACTGCTTACTGAAGAAGAAAAGGTACGTGCTTGTGGGCTTTCCCTTAGCGCTGGTGCCGATTTTGTCAAAACGTCTACTGGATTTTCAACAGGGGGAGCGACGGTTGAAGATGTAACATTAATGCGAAAGGTTGTTGGAGACAAGGCTGGCGTAAAGGCATCTGGAGGCATTCGCGATTTGAACGATTTGAGAGCTATGGCTGAGGCTGGTGCGAACCGCATCGGGGCAAGCTCAGGTGTAAAGATTATGAACGGTGAAGCTGTTGAAGGCGGATACTAATTTTATTGAGTAATAGATTACAAAGGACAAAAGGGGATGTTAGAAATGAAAACAAACAACATTATTCAGCTTCAGGATGGGTATTTGAACCGCACACCAATTTTTCAGTTTATCCTATTGTCTCTCCTGTTCCCGTTATGGGCAGTGGCGGCAAGCTTGAATGATATTCTGATTACACAGTTCAAGCATGTGTTTGAACTTAGTGATTTTGCAAGCGCTTTAGTGCAGAGTGCTTTTTACGGAGGTTATTTCCTAGTAGCGATTCCTGCTTCTATGGTCATTAAAAAAACAAATTATAAATTTGCGATTCTAACAGGTTTGCTTTTCTATATTGTGGGCTGTTCACTGTTTTACCCGGCATCACATATGGCCACTTACACAATGTTCTTATTTGCCATTTTTTCAATTGCGATTGGCTTAGGTTTCCTTGAAACGGCTGCGAATACATATAGTTCGATGATTGGACCGCGCAAGTATGCGATTCTCCGATTGAACATCAGCCAGACGTTTTACCCGATTGGTGCCATTTCCGGAATCCTGCTTGGAAAATATCTTGTGTTCCAGGAAGGCGCTAGTCTTGAAGCTCAAATGGCGACGATGACTCCGGCAGAAGCGCAGGCTTTTGGATTGAAAATGCTAGAGCATACTCTTGAACCTTATAAATATATTATCTTTGTTCTTGTCGGTGTACTTATTCTGTTTGTTCTGACGAAATTCCCATCTTGTAAACCTGAAGTGAAAAGCAGCAAAGCTTCAGAGAAAGCACCTGGCATCTTGCAGACACTAAAATATTTAGCTGGCATCAAACGTTTCCGCAAGGGAATTGCCGCTCAATTTTTATATGTAGGAATGCAGGTAACAGTTTGGTCCTTTACAATTCGTCTAGCGCTGGATCTTAATCCTGACATTAATGAACGTACAGCTTCAAACTTTATGATATACAGCTTTATTGCCTTCTTTATTGGCAAATTCATCGCAAATTTCTTAATGACTCGTTTTTCACCGTCGAAGGTTTTGGTTACGTATTCAATCATCGGTTCAGCTCTGCTCGCTTATGTGGCATTCGTGCCGAACATGACAGCGGTGTATGCAGCTGTTGCTGTGAGCATGCTGTTTGGACCTTGCTGGCCGACAATTTATGCAGAAACGCTTGAAGTCGTTAAAGAGAAAAAATACACAGAAACAGCAGGCGCCATTCTTGTAATGGCAATAGTCGGGGGAGCTGTTGTCCCAGCCGTTCAGGGGTTTGCCTCTGATATCTTCGGTTCTATGCAGACGGCTTTCCTTGTATCAATGGCTTGCTTTGTTTATGTAGGTTTTTATTTCTACGGTGAAATGAAAACACAAAAAAACGCTGAGGAAGTAAAAACAAAAGCCACAGCGTAAGACTTAAACTCCAATCTAATAGATTAGGCAGCCGCTTACCTGGCTGCCCGATCTATATGGGCTTGAAAGGAATGGAAAGAATGACAGGTATGATAGAATTACAGCGTGCATTTTTCTCAGAAAGCAGCAAATTGATTTTTAGAAACACTGAATTTACTGTAAGCTTATTTAAATATCCATCTGGTGTTGAAGCGATTGAACTGAAAAATTCCCGCGGCAGAATGGTTGTGCTTCCATATATGGGGCAGATGATTTGGGATTTGGAATTTGACGGTGCCGATCTTAAAATGAAAAACATGTTCTCTCAGCCTAAAAGGGCAGAACAGGTAATTGATACATATGGCTGCTTCGCTTTTCATTCAGGCTTAATCAGCAATGGATGCCCAGGTCCCGAGGATAATCATGAACTCCACGGAGAAATGGCATGTGCAGAAATGGACAGAGTGTGGCTTGAGATTTCGGATAAAGACATTAAAGTGTGCGGTGAGACAGAGTATGTCAGAGGCTTCGGCCATCATTATATGGCTTCACCTAGTGTTAAAATGATAAACGGAGAATCTTTCATTAAGATGAATATGACGGTGAAAAACCTCTCAGGTACAGCTATGCCGCTTCAATATATGTGCCATACAAATTATGCTTATCTTGATCAGGCAGTGATGAAGCAGAATATTCCACAGGATACTTTCAAGCTTAGGGAATCGATTCCAGATCATGTGAAACCGACTGGAAAATGGTTGAATTATAACAAGAAGCTATTGAATGGCGAACAATCGCTCACTCAATTAACCAATCCAGATATGTATGATCCTGAGATTGTGTTTTTTGCAGATGCACTCAACCAATACCAAGACGTAGCAGAGTTTGAAATGGTTTCACCAAATGGCTTAACGTTCTTTACGAAATTTAATACAGCGGAATTAAATTATGCGACAAGATGGTTATTACATAATAAGGACCAGCAGGTGGGAGCGTTTGTCCTGCCGGCAACATGCCGTCCTGAAGGCTTTAAGGCTGCCGAGAAAGCTGGAACACTAATTTCGCTTGCTGCAGGGGAAGAACGATCATTCACGGTTGTAACCGGAAAAAAATAAGGAGGAAAAGAACATGGATATAGCAGTAATCGGATCCAACATGGTGGATCTTATCTCATACATTGATAAAATGCCTAAAGAAGGAGAAACTCTTGAGGCACCTGACTTTGAAATCGGCTGCGGCGGCAAAGGAGCAAACCAGGCAGTTGCAGCTGCCAAAATGGGCTCTAAAGTAATGATGATCACCAAAGTTGGTGATGACCTTTTTGCAGATAATACGATTCAAAACCTTGAAAACTATGGAATCGATACGGAGTTTACAAAGAAAGTACCAGGCACTTCAAGTGGTGTAGCACCGATTTTTGTAGACCCGGAGTCAAAGAACCGCATCCTGATCATAAAAGGAGCGAACCAGCACTTGCAGCCAGATGATGTAGACCGGGCAGAAGAAAAGCTTAAAAAATGTTCTCTTATTGTTCTTCAGCTTGAAGTTCCGCTTCCAACGGTTTACCGCGCAATTGAATTTGGTAATGAGCATGGTATTCCAGTTATCTTGAATCCGGCACCTGCATCTAAGGACTTGGATTTTGAATATGTATGCAAAAGCGACTTTTTCATCCCGAATGAAAGTGAACTTGAGATCTTGACTGGCATGCCAGTAGAGTCTGATGAGCAAGTCAAAGCAGCAGCAACCGTCCTCATTGAAAAAGGAGTAAAAGATGTCATTGTGACAATGGGCAGCCGCGGTGTAATGTGGGTTGCGAAGGAAAAAACAGAAGTTATCGAGTCACATAAAGTGGCAGCGATTGATACCACTGGAGCAGGTGATGCATTCATTGGATGCTTTGCACACTATTTTGCAAAAAAAGGGGACGTGCTTCAATCTATAAAAATGGCTACAGCATTTGCGGCATTGAGTGTTACTAAACGTGGAACACAGTCTTCTTATCCGACTGCGGAGGAAGTTGAAGAGTTATTGAATGCAAGAGTATAAGAGAAAACAAGACAGGAAACAACGTTTCCTGTCTTGTTTTTCATTCATTATGGTGCTTATTTAGACGTGCTTGTCTTATTCATAAACTTCAACAACTCAGTAAGAACCTGACTTTAAGTTGTCAATCGCTCCTTCAATATAAGCAAGTGTATCATTCTCTGTATGCCAAATCCCGCCATCTCTTCCGTATGCTCATATCCATCTAATTCACCAATTTTCCAGTTAGTAGATTCAAAGTATGCGAATGGTATACCCAGTTCATTGAATGGGGCATGGTCACTCCAGTCTCCTGTTGTGCCAGCTGGATATTCAGGGTTCAGACCTGTGTTGATGCCAATGGCGAGTTTTTTCTTGTTAGCAATGTTCATCGCCTGGTCACGGATGAAGACAGCTTCGCCTGCGCTGCCGTGGACATACATTTTGTCTCCAGCTGCAAGGCTGTCCAGGTTGATCATTCCGACTGTGTTCTTAATTTCTTTTGCTGTCGTTTGCTTCACGTAATAGTTTGAAACGTTCAGACCGCCTTCTTCAGCTCCATATGCTACAAAGACGAAGGAATAAGGTGTTGATACTTTTTTCAAGACCTCAGCGACTTCCAGCATAACACCAACGCCTGATGCATTATCGTGGTCTCCTTTGCCTGTTGCAACAGAGTCATAGTGGGCGCCAACGATGATTTTTGCTTGATTTGCCTAGTTTGTATGAGAGAAAAAGTAGACGACGTCGTGACCGATTATGATAAACAAATAGAAGCTTCAACAGAGGGGATAAAGTGACATTCACTCTTGAACTGAAGGAAAAGGCAGAAGATGGGAATCTTCTGATTTACTATAAGCACCTGGATGACCAGGTAGACAGGCACTTAGAAGTTGGGAGCCAAGCCTTCTATATCAAATTGAAGAAGCGCAGGGACGGTTTTCTTGCTACCATACTTGTAATGAGGAAGCAGCAGAACCGTCCCCATGCTTCCCGACCGGTCGTTCTGGAGACTGGTCGGGAAGATTATGCCTGATTATAAAGAGCGTGAGGCCTGGCTGGCTGTGTCTAGTTGGAGGATGACGGTTTAATAAGGTAGCGCATCAAATGTAATCGTCTTTCTTGTCTACTAGTCAGCCGTTGCTTACAATTGGTGTATCCAATAGATGAGAGGTACCTGCTATGCCTACAATTAAGCACGAAATTTTTATCCAGGCACCCATTGAAATCTGTTTCGACCTTGCACGCAGCGTAGATGTCCATATGGAAACGACAGGAAAAACTCAGGAAAGAGCCGTTGACGGTGTTACCAGCGGCTTGATGGAACTTGGCGATTCAGTCACTTGGGAAGCTGTTCATCTTGGAGTGAGGCAGACATTAACAGCTAAAATTATTGAGATGGAGAAGCCCTATCGATTTACAGATGTTATGGTTAAGGGAGCTTTCCGTTCATTCACGCATACGCACGAATTCCAAGAAAGCGGCACAGGAACAATCATGAAGGATGTCTTTTCCTATGAATCTCCTTTTGGCATTTTTGGAAAGACAGCTGATCTGTTATTTCTGGAAAGATATATGAATAAGTTTATTGCTGCTCGTGCATTGGAGCTGAAAAGGATTGCTGAGAAGATGTAATGTTATATGGACAAAACAAAAAGAAAGGCGTCTGCCTTTCTTTTTTCATTCTATTTGTTTGATAGACTTGGGTTATTCATATGCTTCAAAAGCTCAGTCAGCACCTGGCTGTAAGAGGATAAGCGTTCCTCTGTTCTGCCTGGAAATACTTCCTCAATGAAAGCAAGAGTATCGTTTTCTGTATGCCAGATTCCGCCGTATTCTTCCGTTTGCTCATACCCGTCAAGGTCACCGATTTCCCAGTTGGTAGATTCAAAGTACGCGAAAGGAATACCGAGTTTATCGAATGGTGCATGGTCGCTCCAATCTCCTGTTGTGCCTGCCGGATAGTCAGGATTTAATCCTGGGTTGATGCCGATATCGAGTTTTTTCTTTTTAGAAATGTTCACTGCCTGGTCACGAATAAAGCCATCCTCGCCTGCGCTGCCGTGCACGTACATTTTGTCGCCTGCTGCAAGGCTGTCCAGGTTGATCATGCCGACTGTGTTCTCAATGTCTTTTGCGGTCATTTGTTTGGCGTAATGGTTTGATCCGTTTAATCCGCCTTCTTCAGCGCCGAAGGCAACGAATACGATGGAATATGGAGTCTTTTTCTTTTTAAGAACTTCTGCCACTTCAAGCATCACTCCGACGCCTGATGCATTATCGTCAGCTCCTTTGCCCGTTGCAACAGAATCATAGTGCGCGCCGACAATGATTTGCTTGCTTGATTTGCCTTTTTTATAGGCCAGAACATTTACAGATGAGTAGTACTTTCCTTTTCTCGTAAATGTGAAAGATTGTTCAGCCGGCTTGTAACCCATGCGCTTAAATTGATCATGGATATAGGTTTTTGCTGCCGTTTCCCCTGGAGTGCCCATTACTCGCTGGCCGATTTTTTCAGACAGGTATTTCGTATGCTGATAAGCCATTGCGCCTTTTTTATGTACCAATGACGGGGAATATGTGACAGCCGAAGCTGCTCCTGCTGATGAGATTAGCAGAAATAGAATAGTGAGTATAGTGAAAATCTGTTTTTGCATGAGTGTCTCCCTTTATTAAAATTCATTTACATGCATAATTATAAATATAGATTCATAGATTTTCAACCTCTATTTTAAGCTCAGCGCCAATAGGCGAAAAGTAAAAAGCCTGGCCAAGGTAACGTGTCAGGCTTTTTCTGCAAATGGAACTTGAAGTTGACGCTGCGTCATCTTATATACTGATAAACAGCTGGTGATGCACCCTTTAAAACAATACTGCTTGAAGCGGGGAGGTTTTTTTATGAAACAGGAGGATATTGTCATTTATGGATGTGTCATTATAGGAGCTGGAATCGGGCTGGTCCTGGACAATGCGTTTCCGGGAGCGCTGATTGGCCTGGGTGCAGGGTATTTATTAAAAATGTATTTTCGTAAAGAAGAATAGCTTACCTAAAACGAATCGGGGGGATACAGCTTGATGCACATTAACAAAGTGGCGGAGAAAACAGGTGTTACAGTCAGAACGCTGCGTCACTACGATAAGATCGGTTTGTTGAGGCCTGCGTCCAAAACGGAAGGAGGTCATCGATTATATTCAAACACTGAAATCAAAAAACTGCAGCAGATTCAATTTTTAAAAAAGGCAGGGTTTCAATTAAATGAGATTCGGGAAATGCTCGCTTCAAATGAGTGGAATTGGTCGGTTCACTTAAAGAGCCAGTTATCTTTTATATTAGAAGAAATCGAAAACCTGAAGAAGGTTGAACAGTCCCTGCGGGAGCTCATCCATGGAATAGCTGTTGAAGGAGAGGAAGAATGGATTGCGGTTCAAAAGCTTATGCACGTATCAAGCAGAGACAAAAAGATACAAAGGAAGTACCGTGAAGCTGTATTCAGGGAGAAAGAAATCCAATTATTGAATAAGGTTCCCAATATGGCAAAAGGGGATTCGCTGGAATGGATGAAGCTGATTGGTCAGTTGAAGCGCTGCATGAAGGATGGGCCAGATACACCTGAAGTTCAAACGATTATAAGAAGGATGGATGAAAAGCGTATAGAAGAATTTGATGGCGAGAACGAATTTTTAGATAAGCTTTGGAATATAAGAATATCGCAAGAACAGTCAGAGAAGATGGGGCTGTATCCTATTGAAGACGATTTGCTTGAGTTTATGACACGGGCACATGAAATTTATGTGCGAAATGAGAATGCCTCTTCGTCAAGACAGAGCGATGAATAGTGAAATGCTTCTTGCCATTGGCGGTCTTGCCCTTTTGGATACATTAAGTCCTGCTACATTGGGGATAACCGTGTATATGCTGCTTGGAAACAAAGAGGGGTTTGCCAAACGGCTAATGGTTTTTTTGCTGACAGTTGCCGGGTTTTATTTTACTGTTGGAGTCTTTCTGATGCTGGGGTTAGGTTTTCTGGCTGACATTATCTCTGATTTTTTTCAAATTCGCTTTGTTAGCTGGACAGTCTTTCTAACTGGAGTCTTTCTGTTCATCGCAAGTTTTTATGTGCCGGCAAGAAAACGTTCAGTCCCGTCCTATTCAAAATTCGCTGGTGTCCGATCGGCTGCAGCTCTGGGACTCACTGCCTCAATCGCAGAAGCAGGCACCGCATTCCCTTATTTTACTGCAATCGGTATTATGACTGCTTCTAATCTGCCGTGGACGGAATGGTCTCCTGTTTTAGCCGGGTACAATTTTATTATGGTGATGCCTTCTCTTTTGCTGTATATGTTATCTCTTCTTCTTGGGCACAGCATGCAAAAAAAACTTGAGCAGCTGCGCTTGAAGATAGCTGCTCAATCTGGATCGGCTCTTTCTTGGATCATGTGCATAGTGGGTGTCATTCTTATCTTTACTAGTCTTGATTACTTGTGAGGCATATACAAGTAAACATTAGAAAATGTCCGAGCTTGTTATTTATTGTTTACCAGCAGACTTTCAGCTTTTTGCTTTTTAGAGATGAACCTGTTAAATGCTTCGTTTAGTTCGTCGATGTCATATCTTTTTTCCTCAAGAAAGAACTTAATGATAAGATCTTGTGTGTCGCTGTTTGAAAGTGAATAACCACCGGTTTCTAAGAAACTGTCAAACTCATCTTTACTTAACTTCAATGCGAATGCAATGGATACAAGCGTATGTTTCTTAGGCTTATAGGAGGGGTTTGTTCTTATTTTCGAAAACAGCTTTCTGTCTAATCCGGCCTTATTGTACACTTGTGCATCAGTAAGGCCCCGTTTATCAATCAAGTCAAATAACACCTGGTTTAAAACAGGCTGGCGGTTGTTGTCTATGTAATCTTCGATATCCTGAGAAATGATTTCAGGCGAATACACCAGAATATTTTCTGATGCCGGTGAATAGCAAATAAAATCTGAAGAAAATAATGCGTTGTCTATGTAGTCTTTCAGTTCATCTATAAATGGTTGAGTAAGCAAATGACCGCCTCCAAATGTCGCTTTCAAAGCGACCATTATATGGATAATTATTGATAAGATTATACCATGAATATGTATGGAGGCTGATGAACATGAATCATAACTTAACTGAAATTGTCTTTCTGCTGGACCGCAGCGGATCAATGGGCGGACTTGAACAGGATGTTATTGGAGGGTTCAATTCTTTTATTGAAAATCAGTGCAGGCTTGAAGGAGATACAGTGCTGACCACTGTATTATTCGATGATGAATATGAAGTGCTTTGGAAGGGCGAAGATGCAAAATCCTGCAAACTGACCGTGGAAGACTACTATGTCAGAGGACTGACTGCCCTTTTAGATGCCATTGGTAAAACGATTACCGATGTGGGCCGAAGACTTTCAAAGACTTCGGAAGAACAGCGTCCCGACAAAGTGATTTTTGTCATTACAACGGACGGACAGGAAAATGCCAGTAAAGAATTCTCATATGATAAAGTCCATGAACTCATCAAGCATCAGCAGGAAACATACAGGTGGGAATTCATTTTTATGGGCGCGAACATAGATGTTGCAAAAGAAGCTGAGAATATTGGGATTAGAAGCGACAATGCGTATTCTTTTGACGCATCGGAGGTCGGAATGAAGGAAATGTATGAAGTTGTTTGTCAATCTGTGAATCAGATCAGGATAGATTCAGCCTTTAAAAAGGTATAACAAGATGCCGGGGGTTATAGCTTTTCAAAAGCGTTAACTGGCATGTGAGAAGGACATATAAAAGGAAAGAAGAGCAAGTTTTCACTGAAAACATGCTCTTCTTTCCTTTGGATTTATTTTACAGATTCATGTATATTCTCGAACGGGTATAATTTTTAAACGTAAGTAAAGGTAACTTTTAACATTGTTTACATAATATTTACGTTAAATTCACGAATTTACAAAACCTTTACAATGTCTTAATTGTTTATTTACATTCTGGATTTAATCTAGAGAAGTTGCCAATAGATTATCTTGGAGGTTTAGAAATGAACTTTATAAGAAGAACAACGATAGGATTTATGGTGCTTTCCCTGACCGTTATTTTATCGGCATGCGGAGGTTCTGATGAAGAATCCTCAAACGGTAATAAATATACTCTATCCATTTCAGGATCAACATCTGTTGGACCTTTAGCTGAAAAATTAGCAGATAAATTTGAAAAACAAAGTGATTTAAATATAGAAATTAATCAAATAGGCTCTTCTGCTGGAATAACAAATGCGACAAATGGTGTGTCAGAGATTGGCATGTCTTCCCGTGATTTAAAAGAGGACGAAAAAGCGAATGGCTTAACGGAGAGCATTATCGCTTATGATGGCATTGTAGTTGTTACTCATCCAAGCAACAAAGTAAAGAATCTTACAATGGATCAGGTTAAACAGATTTTCACGGGTGAGATTACAAACTGGAGCGAGCTTGGCGGAGATGACATGGAGATCGTCGTTGTTTCAAGGGAGGATGGCTCAGGTTCCCGTGATGCTTTCCAGGAAATAGTGGGCTATTCATCAGGGGAGTTAGTCAGAAGTTCAATTGTTGCGAGCGGAAACGGCAATATCAAAACAACTGTTGCGACTAATAAACATGCAGTAGGATTTGTTTCATTCGAATACATTGATGAATCTGTTTCCACTATGAAAGTTAATGGTGTGGAGCCTACAGCGGAAAATGTTCTGCAGCAGAAATACAGCCTGTCCCGCCCGTTCTTATTTGTCTACAAGGATGAAAATTTAAGTGATGAGGGACAGCAGTTTATTGATTATATTTTAAGTCCAGAAGGACAAAAAATTGCATCAGAAGCAGGAGTTATCCCTTTAAAATAACTAATGGTGTAATACACGCCATCGTGAAAGCAATCATGGAGGAATGATGAATGTCAAGCCCGTCTACAGAGAAACAAACCAATGAAATTCAAAAATCAAATAAAAGAAAATATATGCTTGAAAAATTATCAGGGAGAATCTTTCTGTTTTGTGCCCTTCTCTCTGTAATCAGTTTAGTTTTAATCATTGGATTTGTCTTTTACAAAGGATTCCATCCATTTATAGCAGAGGGGTACAGCTTTTTTAATTTCCTTTTCGGAGTGGATTGGGTTCCAAGTGAAGACAAATTCGGGATTTTCCCAATGATTGTGGCATCGGTATTTGCTACCGCAGGTGCTTTAATTATAGGAGTTCCTGTAGCGCTGTTTACGGCGATTTTTTTAGCTGAAATTGCGCCAAAGAGTTTAGCGAAATTTATTTCGCCTGCTGTTCAGCTGCTTGCAGGTATTCCATCTGTATTATATGGCGTTTTCGGACTGGCTGTTATTGTTCCTTTTTTACAGACGAATTTGGATCTCCCGAAGGGACAAAACTTACTGGCTGTTATCCTTGTGCTGGCAATTATGATGCTGCCTACAGTTGTTACAGTATCAGAGACTGCCCTGAGAGCTGTTCCGAAAACATATCGCGAAGGTTCGCTGGCATTGGGTGCATCTCAAATTGGCACGATCTTTAAAGTGATTGTACCTGCAGCTAAATCGGGCATCATGACCGCAATTGTGCTGGGCATGGGCCGGGCAATCGGCGAGACGATGGCTGTTATCTTAGTAGCAGGAAATAGTCTTATTATTCCAACCAGTCTAACAGACAGTGTACGTCCATTAACGACAAACATTGCTCTGGAAATGGGCTATGCAGCAGGGACACATCAGGAAATGCTGTTTGCGACAGGGATTGTGTTATTCTCCTTTATCTTATTACTGAATTTTGTCCTGGCAAAAATCAGTTCGAAAGGCGGTAATTAAGTTGAGAAAGATTAAAGATACTATACTGCGCGGACTTCTTTGGTTTTCAGCTTTTTTAACAGTTGCCGTTCTCGTCACGATCGTTGGATATATTTTTTATAAGGGATACCGGCTGATTACATTTGATTTTATCTTCAGCGATTATTCTCCATCAGGAGACGGCGGCATTTGGCCGATGATTGTGACAACCATTTATACGATTGTCATCTCATTAGTCATTGCAACCCCGATCGGTATACTGGCGGCTGTGTACTTGCAGGAATATGCCAAGCAAGGACGGCTTGTCAGGCTGATTCGATTTGCGACGGAAAGTTTAACCGGAATCCCCTCCATTATTTATGGATTGTTTGGAGCGGTATTCTTTGTCACTACGTTGAAGTTAGGTATGTCAATTATCGCTGCCTCTCTTACATTGACCATTATCATCTTGCCTGTCATTATCCGAACAACAGAAGAATCGTTAAAAACAGTGCCTCGTTCCTATCGTGAAGGGTCTCTTGCACTGGGAACGACGAAGCTGCAGACATTATATAAAGTGATTTTACCAAGTGCGATACCTGGAATATTGGCCGGGATTATTCTTTCCATTGGGAGGATTGTCGGAGAATCAGCTGCCATCTTTTTAACGGCTGGTACGGTTGCAGCCATACCAGAGAGTGTCTTCTCTTCGGCCAGAACATTAACTGTTCATTCCTATCTGGTTACGCAGGAAGCCGGAGACATCGAACTTGCTGCTGCAGTAGGGATTGTCCTGATTGTCATCATACTGGTTTTAAACCTTTCGGCGACGGCTATATCAAAAAAGTTAAACAAAGCTGACTATTAAAAGAGGTGTTTGATAATGAAAAACACAATAACTAAACCCAATAATGAAAACACTGGCCCAGAGATGAAACAGGCTGCCGGGAAGAATACGAAAATCAGTGTAAGAGATTTAAATTTGTTCTACGGAGAAAAACAGGCCCTTTATACCGTTTCAATGGATATTCAGGAAAAAGAGGTTACCGCCTTAATTGGTCCTTCAGGATGCGGAAAGTCGACGTTTTTACGTACATTAAACCGAATGAATGATTTGATTGACGGTGTTAAGCTGAGCGGAGACATTTTCATTGATGGAGAAAATATCTATCAATCGAATGATGTAATCAAACTCAGAACAAAAGTAGGTATGGTGTTTCAAAAAGCAAACTTGTTTCCTATGAGTATTTACGATAATGTGGCATACGGCCCGAGGATGCAGGGAATTAAAAATAAAAAAACATTGAACGGCATTGTTGAAGAAAGCTTGCGCGGTGCAGCCATTTGGGACGAAGTCAAGGACCGCCTGAAAACCTCGGCACTCGGACTGTCAGGAGGTCAGCAGCAGCGTATTTGTATAGCACGTGCAATTGCCATGAAGCCGGACATTATTTTAATGGACGAGCCAACTTCTGCTTTAGACCCGATCTCGACATTAAAAGTAGAAGAATTGATTGCAAACATGAAAAAAGACTACACTATCGTAATTGTCACTCATAACATGCAGCAGGCTGCACGCGTGTCTGACAAGACCGCATTTTTCCTTAATGGGGAAATTGTTGAGAGTGACGAAACAGATAAAATCTTTTCTGTACCAAAGGATAAAAGAACAGAGGATTATATTACCGGCAGATTCGGTTAACTTTCGCAGAGCACAAACAGTATGCGGTTATTATCCAAGAAAAAAGAACGTCACAATGTGGCGTTCTTTTTTTGGCTTTACACGCGCGCAGGTTTTTTAGATATTGGGCGGAAGCTATCTTCAGGGAGGCAGAGCCCATGTCATCAAACCGTTAATCAATTACTCTAAACCATATTTTTATATCCGCCATAACCGGAAAATGATCACTTGGAAACTGCCCGTTTTCATAATCATTCACAATTTTCACAGTGTCAGCAAGAACATTCCCCTTGGTCAAAATCCAGTCAATACGGCGCTTTGGACCCTCGCCTGTTGGATCGCTGAAGCGGTTGAAGGTTCCGAGATCTTCATTAACACGCACAGCTGCCGTTTTCCATGAATCCTTGAATGCACCTTCCCGTGTCAATATTTGATAAGGTGGGCTGTTTGGAGCTGCATTGAAATCTCCGGTCAGCAGAACGGGAAGAGCGGGATCGAAGTTTTTGATCTTCTCCAGAATCAATCCGGCGCTTTTTTCCCTGGCTTCTGCCGAGACATGGTCGAAATGAGTATTTACAACGTAGAAGGACTGATTTGTTTTTCGATCTGAGAATTTCGCCCACGTCACCATCCGCGAAATGACATTGCCCCAATTCTTTGATCCAACCGTCTCCGGAGTGTCCGATAGCCAGAAGTAATTGTACTCAAGCAGTTCATACCGGTCAGTTCTGTAGAAGATGGCTGTATATTCCCCGCTGCTTCCGCCTTCCCTTCCAATCCCAACCCAGTTGTACTCCGGCAGAGATGCATCAAGGGCCTGGATTTGCTGATACACAGCTTCCTGCGTACCGATAATATCCGGATTCTCCTTTTGAATCAGCTTCACAATGGCAGGAAGCCTCTCTGCCCATGTATGAGGTGATGGATCTGAGCTGTTCAGATACCGGACGTTGTAGGTCATTAGCCGCATCGAGGTGTCGGATAGCGCTGCTGAAATGGGCTTAATGATTGTGCTTGGCAATAGCATGAAAGCGAGAGAAAGGATTAGCAGGACAGCTGATTTTTTCACTGATAGTAGACCTCCGTCTTTAAGTAGCCTTCCGTTTAGGTTGTATTTATTTGAGGGGATTATGTGCTGAAGGGGGACTGTATGAATAAACGGGGTAATGTTTATGTTGACAGTAACATTAAAATTATCTGATTCATAGGTCTTATTACCCTGAAAATAGAAAGTGATATTTGCAGGGTTTAATTATAAGTTTCCTTAATTTAACATAGAAGCAGACGTATTCATCACTTATAAACCGTTAGAAAAGAACTAGATGTTCGAGCAGGCTTGTAAAGCTTATTCTAATAGCATTTCTCATTTTTTACCGCTAATGTTGGATTTGGAAAATAAAAATTGTTGAATTTTTCTAAACCTGAGGAAATACCTATAATCATTTAATGTATATGGAAATAAGTGGTTTTAACTTGTGTGACTTGGGATATAGACTTTAAAAGACAATTTTGTGAGTTATAGGAAATAAAAAAACTTCATTATATAGTAATGAAGTTTGATCCATCTCTATTTTATATCTGCCAGTACAAGTCCTCCGATTACGTCTTTTTGTCCGTAGTCGTAGTCAAGTGAAAAAGTTTTTTCTTTATCATTGTTTATGTAGCCTTCTAAAACTAAAATGCCCATTGGATTGGTTTTGTTTTCTGTAAAAGTAACGGTGTCAATGTCTTTATAATTCTCTTTAATATGTTTCTCTGTAATTTTTTTTGCCTCTTCTAATTCTGCTTCTTTTTCCGATTGTTCATTTGTACTATTGTTGCAGCCCATCAGAACAGCTCCTAACACGATTAAAGTAATCAAACTAAAGGTGATGAATTTGTTGTTTTTCACATTCATTCTCCTCTCTGTTATTTATTTTACAAAAATAAGAAGGTGTTGTATATGAAACAGGAAATAAATATTCCAAATCTTACCGAACAAACCTATTATTCCATTTCTTCAAATACTTACAATTATGAGCGTTTGGAGAAAGCCCATGAACTTGAAGTTCCTATAAAGATTAAGGTAAACGCTCATACGGATGAGTATTGGTTTGTAGAACGAGTAGAAAGAGATCCGCACACAGGTCTTGATGCATTTGTTTTTTCGCAGGGAGAAAAAGTAAATGGAGAGTGGATCAAGAGTGAAACTCCTGAAAATGTTGTGGTCGGCTTTGCCGGGACGGATACGAGCCAGGTAGCGACCGATGTGCTTACATCTGATGGAAAACATGTGGTAATGGGCGCGGATCCGAAGGTTCCTACCTTGTATTTGAAGGAAAAAGGAACTGAAACTCTGGTTAAGTATACGGGAAGCCCCGGTCAGGAAGCCCTGCTGATGAACGGCCAGTATGAGCTGGTAAAAAAAGATACAGCGTTCGAGCAGTCCAATAAGCTTGTTGCAGAGGTGAAGGCAGAGTATAAAGATTCCACTATATCTGCTACTGGTCATTCCCTTGGAGAAGCCGAAGCTGAATATGCTGGGATTCATAACGGAGTCTTTTCGTACGGATTTAACGGTCCGTCGATTATGAATCTATATACGGATGAAATGAAAGAAAGAATCTACAGCGGAGAATTTGAAAAAACGGCTATTAATCTCGTGGATCCATACGATGCTGTAGGTGCGGGGTGGTCTTCTGAATATGAGCGTCATGGTGGAACCACCTATTATACGCATAATCCAATGCTTGACCGGCAGCTTCGTACGGATAATGGCAATTTTGCATGGAAGTTTGGCTTACCGGGGTTTTTGGGAGGCACAATTGGCTATTTAACGGATACAGCTGTTATGGAAGACGGGACACACGGCCTGAACGAACAAAACTTTAAATTTGATGAAAACGGAAACGCCATTAATACCGATCCTTCTCAAAATACGCCATATCTCTATAACCGGAATAAAGACGAGTTTGTCTATGGGACACCCCTTTCATCAGACGGCAGCGGGTCAATCAAGCTTGATCTGGCATCCGTCAGGGAAATGGCAGACATGATCGGGCAGAAGGTGGAAGAGATGAAGGCGTTTGAGATGAAAATGGTGCAGTTTGAACAGGTGCATAATGAAGCTGTTCAGGATGTCATCAGCCACTTTGACGCAAAGCTTTCGGGAGAGTTTCATCTCCTGTCACAGGCAGACGTGAGGGAAGCGATCCGTGATTTGTCACTGTCCCAGAGTGGAGGGCTTCCGATGTTCTATGAGGATGCGGATCTGGACCGCGCGCTCTCAAGTCTGCAGAAAACCATGAGAGATCTTGAAAGCATTCAATCGCTGTTTGAAAGCATGGCAGTTCAGTTTGAGGATAGAGACCGGCTGCTTGCCAGCTGGCTCTCACAGTAAGGGAGGAAACCAGGATGATCGGAAATGTGCTTGAAGATGCGACCGCGCAGCTTAGACAGCTCCAAAAAGAAGCAGCTGAACAGATAGGTGATGCGCAGGACGCCATCATGGAGCAAATCGAAAGTGTTCAAAAAACCATCAACAGGGAAATTGAACGGATCCGTCAGAGGGAAAGTCTGAAGAGGCAGATGGAGGCAAAGGTTGAAAGTGAGCTTAGTGAACTTAAATCAGGTCTGTCGGCAATTGATTCATACGAATCGTATAAAGCCTTCTTAGTTCAAATTCAGGGAAGGCTCGTATCAGAGCTCGACGGGGAAGCCATTCAGGCCCTGCATGATAAAGCCGTCGAGAACCATGAAACGGCTGTAGGGGCGGAAGAGGAATTTCAATCATTAAAAGAAAGCATCGCGATGGCAAACTGGGTTGTCAGAAATGTAAAAGGCTTATATTGAGGAGGAATGAAGGTGAGCACTGAGCCTGTATTGCGGGAAACAGCATCAAAACGGCCAAGGGGCGGGCTCTTAGCTCTTTTTTTAACTTTGAATACGGTGTTTTATTCGGTGATTATGGGCGTGTTTATTTTTCTTGGTCCCGTTTATACGAGAGATTACATCGTTACAGTCAATGGCGCAGCTGCAATGGGGACGGCTGTTTTGCTGGTAGCCCTGCTGTTTAAGATATTTCCATCTGTATGGGCTTACGGAAAAGAAAGTCTATTAAAAGGAAGAACATCTTTATGGAGGCTTCTCGCAGGATTTGCAGCAGCCCTGGGCCTTCCTGTTCTCTATGAATGGCTTGTTAAAGACAGCACAGCACCTTTTGAAAGTTTCTTTTCCGTAATGGACGGCACAGCATTTTTGGGATACAGTGTGTCTGAAATCCTTCTTCACCTGCTGGTTATTGGATTGCTTGTCCC
Source organism: Metabacillus sp. SLBN-84 (assembly GCF_053629595.1). Classification (NCBI taxonomy): domain Bacteria; kingdom Bacillati; phylum Bacillota; class Bacilli; order Caryophanales; family Bacillaceae; genus Metabacillus; species Metabacillus sp. SLBN-84. Next base: position 3,916,159 of record NZ_JBRJIP010000001.1, on the reverse strand, counting down.
AGTTACAGAGGAACTGACATTTAGAGGAATCCTGCAGAGATACCTCACAGAACGGTATCATTTTCTTGCGGGCCTCATTTTCACTTCTGTCTTGTTCGGGATCATGCACCCTGATCCTATCAGCGGAATTGTTAAAGGATTTGCTTTTGGGATTGGTTATGGGCTGTCCCGCTCTCTGTGGCTGGTTATAGGAGCTCATATGGTTTGGAATGTGTTTTTGGCTTTATAGATTCTATCGCATTTTATGATCAAATTAATCTAATCTATGTGATTAAAAATAACCCCCATGTTATAAGGTAGTCTGATAAATAATCCAAGTATCAAGGTGTAATATAAAATAGCATGAACAATGATAGGACTGGTCTAAGCGACCAGTCCTTTTCAAGTAACTAATTTCCTTTCAATCCGCAGGAAACGCTGCATTCACCTGTTTAATTTTGTCAAACCGTCGTTGGGAGGAGAATCTTTTGAGTTTAAGAGGTTTTAACAGTTTATGGTGGAATTATAGATAAATATGAAATGTGTTAGAGAAGGTGAAGATGTGGTTAAGCAGCGGTAAGAAAACTACTTCATATTTAAAACATGAGGAGGCAAGTAGATGGATATTACCTATAAAGAAACGAACATACTAGATGAGAAACAAGTCGGGCTTTTGTACAGGGATGCAAATTGGACTTCCTATACAGAAGATATGCCAAGGCTGATGAACGCGATCAAGTCTTCTCTCGTGGTCATAACTGCCTGGGAGCATGGGATGTTAATTGGATTAGTCAGAGTGGTTGGAGATGGGCAGACCATTATTTATATTCAGGATTTACTGGTACTTGGATCCTGCCGGAACAGAGGTGTTGGTTCAAAGCTTTTGAAGCTGGTACTGGAACAATACAAGGACGTCAGGCAAACTGTATTACTGACTGATGAGTCAGAAGAAATTAGGTCATTTTATGAAAAGAACGGATTTTCATCCTGTGATAAGGGAGATTTGGTGGCGTTTACGAAGGTTACTTAAAAATCAAACCTTAAGGAGGAGTTCCCAAAATGTCCGATCAAAAACCATTCAATGATGCTGTGGATCACATGAAAACAATAGAGGGACTGCCTGCGCAGACTGATATGAAAAAACTGCCCAAACCAATTCGTTACTTCGGATATTTTTTTCTTGTCTTTTTTGCCGTTTCCCTTCTTTTTATTGTGCTTGGGGTTCTACTCACATAATCTTTCAATAGCAGTCAACAGGAGGAACCTATGAACAACCCCTTTTACGTGTATCATCTAGTCACAAAGAAAAAAATGAGTCCCGGTCAGATCATTGTCTTTGACAATTATGAGCATAATTCTTTGTTCCGATTCTTTTTTGAACCCAATATTATAAATTCCAAAGGTGAAACAGTTGACCGGATTCTTCAGAATGGAATATGTGATGATGGTTTAAAATTGAATAAAGATGATGCAGAAACAACATTGAAGTACATGGACAAAACAATGAGAGCTGTCAGAGAAGCAGTCGTTGAAATGGTCAGATTACAAGATTACCCTGATTACCCTTCACGGCTTTCTTGTTTATATGCAGCGAAAACGTATGAAGATATTCTGAAATGGAAAAGAATCTTTGATTCTTATAACCGGAACGTTTTGCAGATTGTAAAACTTAAGGTAGAAGGCACCTGCTTTGAAGGCAACGGCAGCCTGCTGCCAAAGGAAGACTGTATTCCGTTTTCAAGTAAGATGAAGCAGGCAAAGGCATATTGGGAGAACCGCGAAGAAAATGAGCTGCCGGAGCTTTTGGTCAATGGGAAAATAGAAGTGGTTGAGATAATAGATGAATTTGAATGAAATCTTACAGCAACAAATACTAAAAAAACTCGCCATACAAAATGACGAGTTTTTTCACTTGCACTAAGGCCGTTCAAACAGCCTTTGAAAACAAATAAAACGCAACCCAGGCCGTCAAACTCCCAAAGCCAAGCAAAATGAGAAGAGGAAAAACGCTCGTGCTGACATAAAAAAGAGCGCCGACTCCTGCTGCAATCCCGATTGTGTGCAAGGGCTTTCCGATTGAAAGCAGCATAGAGTTTTTGAGGGACTGGAACAAAGTCAGATGAAAGTGCACGGTGTTTGAAAAGAAATGCATCGTGAACACGAACATGAATACTCCGATTGCCAGAAAGAGATAATACAGCGGCGAGCCGGATTTTGCGAAGTAAAAGTAGTCGATGACAAGGATGATCCAGATTGGGACAATCAGCAGTCCGCCGGTCATGCTGCGGGTGTAGTTTTCTTTGTAGAGCTTCCAATAGGTGCGGAGCAGCGGAACCTGGCTGTCTGCTGTTATCCATTTCCGCGAGAGGCCGAAAAGAGCGGTTGTCGCCGGAAAAAGGATGAAAGGTGTAAAAATAGCGATTGTCAGCCCGTTTACTAGTAAGCCGGCCGGATCTTTGACGGCAAATAGATTAAAGGATAAGTAGACAATGGGCAGACTGAAGAACAGCCAGACGATGTTGGCTGTAAAGATTCGTGTGATCCACTCGGTTGCGGTGTAGAGCTGCTGCACCAATCCTCCTGTTTTCATAGCTTTCCCCCTGATGATTGAAAACGTTTTTATAATTATCATAGCATAAAGGATGGACTTTTTTGAATATAAATCCGAATTTCCAAGATTAATTATCAGTCTATTAAAAAAATTCATCTTATTTTGTAAAAAAAACGTTGCGAAGGGATATTTTAGGGAGTATGCTAGATTCATAAATAAAAACGTTTTTATTGAAGGCAGGAGAGTACAATTACGACAAAAATCACCATTAAAGACGTTGCAAGAGAAGCGGGTGTTTCCATTTCAACCGTATCCAATGCTCTGAACGGCGTGGATGTGCTCAATGCAGCAACACGTGAGCATGTGCTGAATGTCGCCAACAGGCTGAATTACATTCCCAATGTGAACGGACGGAATTTGAAAACAAGCGCGACGAAGGTTCTTGGGTTATTTATTACAAGCATGCAGGGACCGTACTACGGAATTCTGACCGATGCTGTCTACAAGGAATGTGAGCGCAATGGTTATGAACTGAATGTGTTTGTGACAAAAAATGACCGGAGCGCACTCAGCAGTATTCTGGGCAAACGCGTAGACGGAGCAATTATTTTGAACGATTATATTACGGACAAAAATGTTGAGCAGCTCGAACAGGCAAAGGCGCCGGTTGTGTTTCTCGACAGGGAGCAAGTGAGCGGGACGATGTCCAGTGTTGTATTTGATTCCTACAAGGGGGGGCAGGTTGTTGCCCGTTATCTAATGAATTTGGGTCATAAACGTCTTGGATACATACAGGGATACTCGAATCTATACGACGACATCGAACGGTTCCGCGGATTCAGGGATGCGATTATGGAAGCGGGTCTTGAATTTCATGAAGATCACCGGCTGGTCGGGTACTTCGAAGAAGAAGCGAGCTATTCGGCTGTGAAATCCTACGTCAGGAATGGAAAACGGCTTCCCGATGCGTTTTTTGCAGCAAATGATCTCAGCGCGATTGGAGCAATAAAAGCATTGAAATCAGAAGGGTTAGTAGTGCCAGATGATATAAGCGTTATTGGGTTTGATGACATCGACATCAGCGGCTTTTTTAATCCCCCAATTACGACTGTGAACAATCCGATTGCAAGACAGGGGCTTCTGGCAGTGAACGCGGCTGCTCGCCATGATCCAGAAAAAGGATACAGGCAGGCTAGACAAGCTTGAAGGAACACTGGTTGTAAGAAATTCATGCTCGGTAAATAAAATGGTTTTTATGAATGACTAAATATAAAAGCGCTTACAAACTAAGTGCTTTTATATTTACTTTAAAATAAAAACGTTTTTATACAACAGCGAAGGGAGAAGGGAAATGGCAATAGAAGGAGTGCAAGTAAGTAAAAAGCCTTTCTTGAAAAAGCTTAAGGAGCAGTGGCCACTTCAGGTCATGGTGCTTCCCGGCATTATTTTTATGATTATTTTCTGTTATGTGCCAATTTATGGATTAACTATCGCTTTTAAAAGCTTCTCGGTTACAGACACGATTGCCTCAGCACCCTGGGTGGGGTGGGAGAATTTCAAAGTGGCATTCGGAGACAAGTTTTTCTGGGATTCGGTTGTCAATACGCTTGCGATTAGCTTTCTGAAACTGCTGATCGGATTTACAGCACCGATTATCCTTGCGATTATGATTTTTGAATTAAAGGATGGATGGTTTAAGAAGTGGGTTCAGACCATTTCCTATCTGCCGCATTTTCTGTCATGGATTGTTGTTGGTGGAATGCTGATCAGCTGGCTGTCGACAACCGGCATGCTCAATACAATTTTAGTCGGAATTGGTGTACTGGACAGTCCTAGAAACTTCCTTGTGGAACCAGAAAGCTATTGGATGATTGCTGTCCTTTCAGATGTATGGAAGGGTGTGGGCTGGGGAACGATTATTTACCTTGCGACAATGGCCGGAATTGATCCTACCTATTATGAAGCGGCTAAAATGGATGGTGCCACCAAGCTTCAGCAAATTTGGCACATTACGCTGCCGCTGATGAAATTTATCATCTCGCTAATGTTTATTCTTGCAGTTGGAGGCATTCTTGGTTCCAACCTTGACCAGACGCTAGTACTCATGAATCCGCTGAATGCATCTCATGCAGAGGTAATCAATTCGTATGTTTATAAAATAGGGCTTGCCCAGGGGGATTTCTCGTATGCGACTGCTGTCGGTCTTGGAATTTCAATCATCTCGCTGATCCTGGTGCTTATTACAAACCGCCTCACTAAGAAATTTAGTGACCGTTCGGTGTTTTAAGGAGGGTGCTATGAAGGTAGCCAATACAGAAAACATACAAATTGCCGTGAAAAGTCCAAAACGAAGCACGAAAGTAAAGGAAAACAAGCTGTTTAACATTGTGAATATTATCTTTATGTCGCTGTTTGCGCTTGTGATCATCTTTCCGATCTGGGATATTGTCGTCGCTTCATTCAGCAGTCCGGATACGCTTAGAAGTTCAAGGCTCAGGATCTGGCCGGAAGAGTTCTCGCTAGAAAACTACAAACTGGTATTCAATGATCCAAGTATTTGGAATGCTTTTATGATTTCTATTTTAAAAACGGTCATCGGAGTTGTCACTCATGTGTTTTTCACAGCCATGGTTGCTTATGCGATGAGCAAAAAGGATCTTTTGGGACGGAATGTATATACGGCAATGGGAATCGGAACAATGTTTTTCTCAGGCGGGATGATTCCGACCTACCTCCTGATGAAGTCACTCGGACTGCTCGACAGTTTCTGGGTATACATTATTCCGGCACTCTTCAGCTATTACGACATGATTATCATTATGAATTTTTTCCGGGAGATCCCGAGCTCGCTTGAAGAATCAGCGAAGATGGACGGAGCCGGGGTATGGACCATTTTTATGAAAATCATTATTCCGCTGTCTATGCCCGTACTCGCGACCATTGCTCTGTTTAACGGGGTATACCAGTGGAATGATTATATTACAACCAAGCTCTATATCAGCAATGAAGCGCTGTACCCGATTCAAATGAAGCTGTATGAAATTATTGTTCAGCAGCAGGCACAAACGATGCAGACGGTAGGTTCTGTTGTGATTCCAACATCATCTGAATCCATCCAGCTTGCGACCATCGTTATTGCAACTGTGCCGATTGTTCTTGTGTACCCGTTTCTGCAAAAGTATTTTATCTCAGGCATGATGATTGGAGCGGTGAAAGAGTAGGATTTCCTTTATGCGCAGGAGCTTATTTGTAAGCGTTAACACTTCACGGGGGACTGATAGTTATTTTATTACTTAGGGGGAAAAGCGGATGGAGAGAATGTTGAAATCATTGTTTTCAAAGGGGATTATTCTGGTGCTGGCACTCACGATGCTTTTGACAGGGTGTTTCAATTCTGAGAGTGCTTCAAGCAAGCAAGGATTAGGAACGAAGGAGAAAGCGCGCTATGAGGTGGACAAAAATACACCTGCCTGGAAGGCCGATAAAAAAGAAAGCACAGAACTGACTTGGTATGTCAATGCAGATTGGTTCAACAAAGAATACGGCAACGATACGATTACAAAGAAACTGAAGGAAGACCTGAATCTGGACATCAAATTTTTGACGGGTGACGATACAAAACTGAATACGTATTTTGCAAGCGGCGAGCTGCCTGATATCATAACGATCTTTGGGGGGAATTCACCAACTGCCCAAAAAGCCGGAACGTGGGCGCTGCCGCTGAATGAACTTGCCGATAAATACGATCCATATTTTTATAAAGTAGCAGAAAAGCAGACTCTTGACTGGTATCAGCTGAAGGACGGCAATACTTACGGGTATCCTAGTTTTTCAAATACAGAAAAGCATTATGAAGCCAATATGATTCCCGGTATGGACGCTTTTGTCATCAGACAAGATATCTATGAAGCGATTGGGAAACCAAGTATGTCTACACCCGAAGAATTTCTGGCCGCTATGGAAAAAATTAAATCACAATTCCCGGAAACAGTGCCATTCGGATTCCGCGGATTCTCGGCAGCCGGTGATACAGGCTCCCTTTCTCACTTTCTGCAAAATCATCTAGGGGTGCCAATCACAACAGAAGACGGCAAATGGTATAACCGAAATTTGGATGAAGACTATCTCAGCTGGATCAGTACATTTAATAAGGCTTATAAAGAAGGCTACATCAGTGATGACAACTTTTCTGATGACAACGTGAAATTTGAAGAAAAAGTGGCGCGCGGGGATTATGCGACAATGTTTATAAGCGGAGCCATTCAGCTCGGAGGCGCCCTTCAGAAAAACATTGCTTCGAACCCTGAGCAAAAATACATTGCCATTGATGGACCAAAGAGTACGAAAGGAAATGAGCCGACGCTGAGTCAAACGGGTATTTCCGGCTGGTCTGTAACGTATGTGACGAAAAACGCGAAGGATCCTCAAAAAGCGATTCAGCTGTTTACTTATTTGCTTAGCGATGAAGGGCAGTATTTGACCACATATGGAATTGAAGGAGAAACATATGATCTGAATGCTGAAGGAAAAGCTGTCCTGAAGCCGGAGGTTGTACAGCTTCGCGATTCAAACCCTGATGAGTTCAAGAAGAAGTACCGCCTGGGCGAATTCTGGTTCTTCGGGCACGATACATTTGCGCTTGAAAAAGGACAAAATGAACCTGTAGAAGCTACCTCTCAAATTACAGACTGGGCAAAAGGAAAGCTGAAGCCTCAGTTCATTCTTGAGAATACAGACCCTGATCAGGGGACTGGAGAAGCACGGAGCTTAACAAATATCAATTCTTACTGGGCTACGACGCTTGCCAATATGCTGCGGGCTAAGAACGACGAAGAATTTGACAAGCTTAAAGCGGACTATGAAAAGTTCCTTGAGGCAAACAACTTCGATTCTATTGTTAAAATCAGAAATGAAAAAATGAAAGAAAACGCCAAAAAGCTTGGTTCGGAATAACACAAAAAGAGAATCAGAGCATATCGCTTTGATTCTCTTCGTTTTACTATATTAAAAGAGAGGCTGGTGCAGCAGCGTGACATCTAATACATATGAAAAGATTGGGAGCTTAAAAGCTACGATGCAGCTGAAAACAATCGACGGGAGGGCCGTGCCTTTTCAAAATGATATCCCTTATCCATCGTTTGAGCAGCAGCAAAGAAAGATTCTTAATCTTGCCGGTGAATGGAAAAAACAGCGCTTTGAAGCAGATCATGATTGGTCGATGAGTGAGAGAAATGATGAGTGGATCCGCAAAACTGAGAGAGAAGGGTACCATTCGCTGACATTTGATGACAGCAGCTGGGATTCCCGAAGTCTTCCGCTTCCTGAAAACAGCCTGACTGGAAAAGAAGAAGTAAACTCAGCGGAAACCTATGAAAACGGGGTGTGGTACAGAAGGGCGTTTCTTCTCGATGATACCTGGAGTGAAAAAGTGATTACTCTTAAATGTCTTGGTGTTTCATATGTCGGAGATTTTTGGATCAACGGGACATATGCAGGCTGTCATGAGGGCGGGTATACACCTTTTGCTTTTGACGTTACAAATTTGGTCATCACTGGAGAAAATACGATTGCGGTAAGGATTGATAATCCTCCCTGGACGACGCGCATTGATACGGTCCCTGCTGTTAACAATGACTTTTTTAACTATACAGGAATCATTCACGATCTTTATCTTGAATCCACAGATTCCGTACAGGTCGTGAGGACAGATGTGGTGCCGAAGAATACGGAAGGCGACCTTGAGGTTACGGTTGTGCTTGAAAATAGAACAGACAGCGAGCAGAATTTGATCCTTAAGGGGTATGTACATGAAACTGACAATCTATCACCCGATTTTTTAACAGAGCCTGATGCGAAAAGCATTTGTGCAGGTAAAGCGGAGTTCAACGGGATGGATGAAAGACCTGTTTTTCTGGGGGCAGGAGAAACGAAGGTCATTTCCTGTCAGGTGAAAATTGCTGCTCCTAAGCTGTGGAGCATACGGGAACCGAATTTATATGTTATAGAGGTACAGGTTTCTAACAGCGAGAAACAGCTTGATGTATTTTATTCACAGTTTGGCATCCGGAAACTGGAAACGGATAAAGCTCAAATCAAGCTGAACGGAAAACCTGTTTTTCTCGCAGGCGTTGCCAGGCATGAGGAGTGGCCGGCGAATGGAAGAACCGCGTCTTGGGAACGGATCAAGAGTGACTTCCTTCAGATTGCTGATTTGTCTGTTAATATGGTTCGGACCGCTCATTACCCAAATCATGTCTATACCTTCCTTATGCTCGACCGCCTGGGGCTTACGGCGATGAGCGAGATTCCGCTTTGGCAGTTCGAAACACACCATTACGAAGCACAGGAGCAGCGGGGCATCTCCTATCAAATGTGGCGGGAAATGATATATTCCAATTACAACCGCCCGTCAATCATCATGTGGAGCACGCAAAATGAATCAAAGGATGTTCTTCTGAGGAAGGACTATAATGAGCGATTAGTGTCAGAGGTTAGAGAATCCTATAATGACGGGCGCCTCATTACACAGAGTGCTGCCGCGGATCAGCCCGGTTTTGATGATGCTTCGATGGAGCCGCTGGATGTTGCAGGCTGGACGATGTATTTCGGTATCTTCCACGGCAGTACGCCTTATGAAGGTACCCGTGATTTTATTGAAAAAGCTCATGCGAGATGGCCTGACAAACCGATCATCAACACGGAATACGGAATCTGGAGCAATGCGGACAAGAGCTTTATTGAAAAGCAGGTTGAGATTTATGAGGATGTCCAGCTTGCCCTGATTGAAAAAGCGACTGTCTCTCCTCAGGGAATCGTCAATGAAAACGGATATGTGGCGGCTATTGACTATTGGACGGTCTTTGACTGGTATGTAAATCATAATGAATTCTATCAGACAATGGGCATGTATCATATGGACAGAAAGACAACAAAACCGCTCTATGACCGTTTTGTTGAAGACCACCGCAGGATGATGGGAGAAACGAATGGAGTCGGTGAGGTTTCATATAAACAGTACCTGAGCAAAATAAAGGGGACGATAGAGAAGGATACAGGAGAATACTTCCTTGAAGAGGTAAAGGATTTAAGTGAAGAAAATTACTTGATTGTAACTGCCCTTGATTCAGAGAGTGAAGAGGGAATGAGCGTTTCAATTACAAACGCTTCCGGTATTTCCGATTCCTATCAAACTTACGGCATCAAAACAAATGAAGCATTCCCTGTTCATGTCCCGCTTTGGAAATTGAATAAAGAAGTCATCAAAACGGCATCAAAAATAACGATCACCCATACACGTGGCCGAAAACTCGAGATTGTTGAAATAATGAGCGGCATGTTCGGGAAATAAGAAATAGGGGTCAGTCCCTCATCACTCTAAAGGGATGAGGGACTGACCCCTTTAAAGGAATATTCACTCCAAAAAGCGAATAAATACATATCTTTATCAAACCGGAGGCAGCACCAATCTGTCTCCTTTTGGAGTGTGAAAAATGTCTGAACAGAATCAGATGATCAGCGTAAACGGGTTAATCAAAACGTACGGGGACTTTACGGCAGTGGACGGCATTACGTTTGAGGTTTTCAAAGGCGAAGTGTTTGGCGTGCTCGGCCCGAATGGAGCGGGAAAAACGACGACACTTGAAATGCTTGTCGGCCTGCGGAAGCCTGACGGCGGGTCGGCTGATATTGGGGGCTTTGATGTTGTCAGGGATTTAAAGAAGGTCAAAGAGGTTATTGGAGTGCAGCTGCAGTCTACGACTCTTTTTGAGCTTTTGACGGTGGAGGAGATTTTGCAGCTGTATGCCAGTTTTTACAAGAAGCATGTCCCTATCCATCCGCTGATTGAGGATATGCTGCTGACGGATAAAACGAAGAGCAGAATAAAGAGTCTGTCTGGCGGACAGAAGCAGCGGCTCGCGATTGCTCTTGCCCTTGTGCACGACCCGTGGATCATTTTTCTGGATGAACCGACGACGGGACTTGATCCGCAGGCGCGAAGAACGCTGTGGGATATTATTTTTAAGTTGAAGGAACGTGGCGTGACTGTTGTTTTAACAACCCACTATATGGATGAAGCACACGTATTATGCGACAGAATTGCCATCATGGATCAGGGAAAACTGATTGCCCTTGATACACCGGCTCAGCTGGTCCGAAATCTTCACTCTGAAAATGCGGTGGAGTTCCGTTTTGAAGAAGAGGCGGCTGAGGTTGATTTCAGCCGGATTGCAGGAGTAAAGCAGGTCGGAAGCCAGAAGGATGCGGTTATTCTTTATACAGATGATCTGCAGGCAACGCTGACGAGCCTGATTGAGACATCGGCAGAGCAGGGGCTTAAGCTTGCTGATCTGCAAATACGCACGGCGACTCTTGAAGATGTCTTTATTCACATGACTGGAAGGAGGCTGAGGGAAGCATGAGAGCTTACTGGCAGTTGACGTTAACCCAGCTTCGCATTTTCATGCGGAACAAGCAGGTGTTGTTCTGGACTCTGCTCTTTCCGATTTTTCTCATGGTGATGCTTGGCTCGTTTCTTGGCGGCGGAAACACTATGTCTGTGACCGTCGGTGTGGTGGATCAGGATCAATCAGATGAATCCAAGATTTTGGTGACAGCACTTAAGAAAAACCAGGCAATGAAGGTTCAAGAAGAAACTAAGGAAGACCGTGCACTCGGGAAAGTGAAAAAAGGAGATCTTCAACTTGCAATTGTGATTCCTGAAGGGTACGGGGAGAACAATGGAGACGAAAATCCAGCCTCACTTCCGGTTTACTACGATGAAACAAATGCAGCGGTCTCTCAAATCGGCCTTCAGCTCGTAAATGGGGCGGTCGATCAGATCAGCAAAGAAAAAGTCGGCTACAAGCCCGCTGTCGTGACAGAGGCAAAAGGGATTGAAACCCTCAATCTGCAGTATATCGATTTTCTTGTTCCGGGCATCGTTGCCATGATGATTATGAGCAACAATATGAACGGGGTAGCGGGACAGATTGCAGCATGGAGAGAGCGGGGAATCCTGAGAAGAATGCAGGGAACCACGCTTAGAGCTTCGACGTTTATTGCTGCACAGATTACGGCACGGCTGATGCTGAACGGACTGCAGGCCTTGCTTGTCCTTGTTATAGCCCAGTTGATATTCGGGGTGGATGTGCGCGGATCATGGCTTACGCTGATCGGGTTTGTGGTGCTCGGCACTCTTGCGTTTATGGCTATAGGCTTTATCATTGCCGGCATTGCAAAGACGCCGGAAAGTGCAGCTCCGATTGCAGGATTTCTATCTTTCCCGATGCTGTTTCTGGGAGGCGTCTTTTTCCCGATCAGCAACATGCCTGATTTCCTTCAGCCGGTCGTCTATGCGCTTCCGATTTCCCATTTGAGCCATGCACTAAGAGAAGTCATGAATGTCGGGGCCGCTGTCACGACACTCGGGACAGAAATGCTGATCCTGGCTTGCTGGGCGGTGGGGGCGTTTATTGTAGCAAGTTTTACGTTTAAGTGGGAATGAAAAGTGAAAAAAGGGGTCAGTCCCGCTGTGCTTTAACGTGCAGCGGGACTGACCCCTTTTGTTAGAAAATGGAAAATTATTGGTCGATTTGGGTTTATTTTAGGTTTTTCTAACAGCCTAAATCGCCCAATTAGTGGGTGTGGTGAACTGCAACCCTTGAAAGGACGGGCATCCCGTAAGTTGGCACACAACTTGCATCTATTTATTTGAATTTTCAAATAAAAAGGAGGCTTTTTATGAAGAGTTTAAAAACAGCAGGAAAAAAGGTAATGGTATGTGCAGCTTTAGTCGGTGGTCTTGTGTCGTTTTCAGGAGTGAATAATGTTGAAGCAGCGTCCTCGTATACACTGTATACGACAGGAAGCACCACCGATAAAGTGACTGCCGCATCGTTTGGCCAAGTTTATATGGGCGGAAGCACAGATGTAGATAAAGCGATGGAATGGATGATACAAAAAGCAAACGGAGGAGACTTCCTCATTATTAGGGCGACAGGTTCCAACGGCTATAATCAGTATCTCTACGATCTGGCACAATCCATCGGCAAACCGCTGAACTCAGTCAACACCGTCGTAGTAACGAATCTAACCCAGGCAGGTTCCGATTCTTCGCTGATCGATCGCATTAATAAAGCAGAGGCCATTTTCTTCGCCGGCGGGAACCAGGCGGATTATGTGGAGTTTCTTGAGGGATCTCCTGCATTAACAGCTCTGAACAATCGGATTCAGAATGTGCCGTTTGGCGGCACAAGCGCGGGTGCAATGATTCAGGGAGACCACATCTATGATGCAATATCCGCAGGTTCACAAACACTGGACTCTTTAACTGCTCTGAGAAATCCATACAGCAGTCTCATTTCATTCACCGATTATCTGATCCAGACCCCTCACAATAATAACATTCAGACTGACACACATTTCGAGCAGCGAGACAGGATGGGAAGACTGCTTACGTTTATGGCCCGTAATATTCAGGACGGGGAAGAGACAGGAACCTCGGCCAAAGGCATCGGCCTTAATGAACAATCGGCGCTGCTTGTTGAAAAAGACGGAACAGCAAAAGTTGTAACCCAGCCAGGAGCTGTAAATGCAGCTGTCTACATGGCAAAATCCAACCAGGCGCCAACCCGATGTGTGAGCGGAAGTTCGCTTACATACAATAATATCTCCATTTATAAACTGAAAGACGGAAACACATTCAACTTATCAACCTGGACCGGTTCCGGCGGGCTCTCCTATACGCTTAACGTGAACAGCGGAACAATCAGCTCTTCAACTGGTAAAGTATACGGAAACTAATGGGGAATTCCCCTTCTGCTTTAAAGCTGTAATAAAAAGAGGGTCAGTCCACCAACACGTTAAAGTGACAGGGGACTGACCCTCTTTTTTGTGGTAAAATGAAGGAAATTATACGATTAAAACGAATGTATGTATAACATTATGTAAATGGGGAGACAGCATATGGGATTTATCATTTCAAAAGAAAACAGCCAAACGAATAAGAACTTTGTGAATCAAAAACTTTATGAGTACAACGCGATGCATTTTCCTGAAGATCTAAACGGACGGTATGAGGAAGTAAATGTGTATCTTAAAGATGAAAGCGGTTTAGTTCGCGGCGGTATCCTGTGCGAAATTTGCTGGAACTGGCTTGAGATTCATACGCTGATGATTGATGAGGATCTGCGCCACTCAGGGTATGGTTCACAGCTTCTTGCCGAAGCGGAGAAGATTGCCGCAGAGAGAGAATGCGATTTTGTCAAAGTGGATACACTGAGCTTCCAGGCGGTTGATTTTTATAAAAAGCACGGGTATGAGGTGTACGGCACACTTGACGGAGTCGGACGCGATTTCAAGCATCATTACTTGAAAAAAAACCTGTGAATAAGGAGCGGATCAGATGGCCTATGAACTGAAAACGAAGGAAACGGATCACAGCGTTGTGGAGTTTATTGAAGCAGTCGAATCTCCAAAAAAGCGGGAGGACGCCTACCGGCTTCTGGACCTTTTTACAGAAACAACGGGATTTGACGCTAAGATGTGGGGTCCGAGCATCATCGGGTTCGGCTCGTACCATTATAAGTATCCTACAGGACATGAAGGAGACGCGCCGCTTGTTGGCTTTTCACCGCGCAAAGCGAAAATCAGCCTTTATTTTGCAACAGGTGATTCTGAACGGGAAAAACTCTTAAAGGACTTTGGAAAACATACAACGGGCAAGGCGTGTGTTTATATAAACAAGCTGGCTGACGTCGATGAAGACGTGCTGAGACAGCTTATTAACCAGTCGGTGGACTTTTTGAATAAAACCTATCCAAAATCCTAAAGAAGAAGCGGTGCCATTAAGGCGCCGCTTCTTCTTTAGGATTAAAGGTTTTTCTCATAAAAAAGGTTTCAGCACATGCTGTCAATTTCTTTTTTTAGCTGAGAAACATATAATAAGAAGTGCAGCAGCATTCGGACAAACATACATGAAGAAATGATCTTTTCTGCTGTACTCATGCCAAAAGTGAAACTTTCCAGCATTATCCTTCGTAGAATAAGCAAGGAGATGAGGACATGAGCACAAAAAAGATGGCAGGTGCAGGCTGGGTTTTTGGTATGGCTGCAGGGGCAGGACTTGGTATCGCGATTGATAATATTTCGATAGGAATCGCTCTTGGCGTCGCTTTTGCAATCATATTCAGTTCAGGAAAAAAACCGTAACTTCTGCAAAGGGTCATTTGTTTAATACGGGCTGAATCATTGGAGGGACCGCAATGACAGAACATGAAAAAACCAGCAATGCAAGAAAAGAAATATGGAGCTGGATTAAATCCATCCTTTTTGCATTGGCCATTGCAGTCATTTGCAGAGAGTTTTTATTTGCTCCTGTAGTGGTGGAAGGAAAATCAATGCAGCCGACGTTCGAGGATCAAAACCGGCTGATTATCTCAAAAACAAGCGGCATTGAGAGATTTGATATGATCGTCTTTCATTCACCCGAGCCAGGCCGGGATTACATCAAACGGGTGATCGGCCTGCCCGGTGATCAGATTGAAATGAAACAGGATGTTCTGTACATCAACGGAAAGCAGTTTGAGGAACCTTACTTGGCAGCGAATAAAAATATGCTGGGCTATGGGGAACAGCTAACAGAAGATTTTCAGGTCACAGTGCCTGACAATTCCTATTTTGTCATGGGGGACAACCGCCGTCAGAGCAGGGACAGCCGTGAAATTGGCTCCATAGCAAAAGATGAAGTGATTGGGGAAGTGAAGCTTCGCTTTTTCCCGTTTGATAAGGCCGGAATTCCTGAATAACTTGAAAAACCTCCATTGTTTGTCGAATGGAGGTTTTTTTAATTGTTATGGAAATTATAAAGAGTATCAGGTTGTGAATAATTTGAAAAAGTTATCCTCGGCAAGCGGAAGCGCCTAGATCCTCTGTCAGAACAAATCTGTCAAAAAAGGCGGAACCCGGACTTTTCCGACAGATTCTTATCTGCCTATCGGAGCGGGCCTTGGCGCTTACGCTTTTGTTTTTGTGACGGTTTCAGGAACAATCCAGGTATTTTGTCTCATGTGTTAAATCTTCCTATATAATAGATTTGTGGGTAAATATTCCAATTGGAGGAATGTGCATGGATGAGGTCAAAAAGGTTGCGATTGTGACAGGCGGGGCATCAGGAATCGGCAAAGCAATATGCCGGGAACTTATTGATAAGAGGGTTTTTGTCATCATCGCAGATGTGGATGACAAGGAAGGTAAGACAACAGAAGCAGCATTTAATGATATAGAGATTTTATCAAGGTATGTGCATGTAAATGTAAGCGAATTCAATTCTGTTGAACAGCTTATTTCTGAAACGTTCCGGGAATTTGGCCGTCTGGACTATATGTTTAATAATGCCGGCATTGCCATGTACGGCGAGCTGTACGACATGTCTATAGACCACTGGAAAACAATCATGGATGTCAACGTCTGGGGCGCAGTGAACGGTACTCAGGCTGCTTATCCTCTTATGAAAAAACAGGGTTTTGGACATATTGTCAACACCGCATCTGCAGCAGGACTCGGACCTGCACCTGTCTCTGCCGCCTACTCTGCCACTAAGCACGCAGTTGTCGGCCTCACGACATCCCTGCACTATGAAGCCGAGGAATACGGGGTAAAAGTAACGGCCCTCTGTCCCGCCTTCGTGGATACTCCTATTTTTAATAAAGCCACCGCCATTAACATCGACAAAGACAAAATGAGCAGCCAGATGAAAAAGCAAAAAATGATGACACCTGAAAAGATTGCGAAGCTTGCCATTGAGGGCGTTCACCGGAATCAGCCAGTTATTTGTCCAATGCCCCTAAGAAAAACGATGGATGGCTTCTTCCTCCTGGTTCCAGCCGCGCACCGGGCATTAATGAGGCTTGTGTGCAGAGTCAGCCGAGAAGCAAGAATGGAATGAGAAAACCGCCATTACGGCGGTTTTTTCTTTGTTGGCTTCCATTTAAAAATCATCCAAAAGCCCTGCCGCCGCTTCGTTTACATCCAGGTTCGGAAGGGAAATTTGATTAACAGATACTTTATTTGAGAGGGGATACATATGACAGCGCGCAGGAAGAACCTTTTGTCAGGCATTCTTTTCGGTCTTGGGCTTGTCGCTTTTATTGATGAAACCATCTTTCATCAGCTGCTTCATTGGCATCATTTCTATGATAAGGCAACGACGGATATCGGGCTCGTTTCGGATGGGCTGTTCCATGCATTCAGCTGGTTTGCGACAATCGGAGGATTATTTTTGTTTGCTGATTTGAGAAGGCGGCAGTCACTCAATGTGAGGAGATGGACGGGTGGCGTTCTTGCAGGTGCAGGGGCGTTTCAGCTTTACGACGGCACCGTGCAGCATAAGCTTATGGGGCTGCACCAGATAAGGTATGTCGAAAATGTTTATATCTATGACTGGATTTGGAATGTCACAGCTGTCCTGATGCTCCTATCAGGAGTGTATTTCATTCTCCGTGAAAAAAGAAAGCAGGCGGGCTGAAGATGCACCATGCTCATCACACATTAAGTGCAGGCATTCAATATATCATGGCTGCGCCATTTGTTTTGGCTGCCGTTTTATACACCGCAGCCGTTATTTATTCAAACAGACAGTACCGGAAATGGCCTGTTTACCGGACGGCATTCTGGTTTGCGGGAAATCTGTGTGCCGCCGCTGCTGTTTTTGGTCCGCTGGCTGAGAAAGCGCACGGCCATTTTGTTTTTCATATGACCGGCCATTTGCTGCTGGGCATGCTTGCACCTCTTTTAATGGTCCTTGCTGCACCTGGAACGCTTTTGCTGAGAACACTTGATACTGACCGGGCTAGGCGTGTAACGGGAATTCTGAAAAGCAGGCCTTTTTTCATCCTGTCGCATCCAGTCACGGCAGCGTTCTTAAATGTCGGGGGGCTTTGGCTGCTTTATACATCTGATTTGTATCACATGATGCACCAGTCGGCATTTTGGCATGCAGCCGTTCATTTTCACGTGTTTCTTGCAGGATATTTCTTTACGGCGGCTCTGCTCTACATAGATCCTTTTTTTCACAGAGTAAGCTATTTGTACAGGTCGGCGGTATTGCTCGGAGCTCTTGCCGCCCATGGCATCCTGTCCAAGTATTTGTATGCGCACCCTCCTGAGGGAGTGCCGCTCAATCAGGCAGAGCTTGGAAGCATGCTGATGTATTACGGCGGGGATGTGATTGATGCACTGATTATCTGTATTCTTTGTTTGAAATGGTACCGATCTTCAAAACCGGTATTCAAACCCAAGAGCGTTAACACTTACTGAGAGGAGAAAAATGATGGAGGAATGGACGGAAGGTCATGTAAAAGAAACACTCCCGGAAAGAACGAATTCTGGACATAAAGGCACATATGGAACCGGCCTTCTTCTGGCAGGAAGCAAGGATATGCCTGGAGCTGCTTTGCTTTCAGGGCTTGGGGCCATGCGCAGCGGCATTGGAAAGCTTGTAATCGGGACTGAGGAAGAGGTCATTCCCTATGTTGTGCCGGTACTTCCGGAGTCGACGTATTTGCGGAACGGCCTCAAAAAAACGTCGGACGGAGAAGTGAATACAGCAGAATATAAAGCGATTGCTGCGGGCCCCGGACTTGAACCAAATGAGGAGACCGTAAAGGCGGTACAGCACCTTCTTCAGGGGGATTGTCCCATTATCCTGGATGCAGGTGCGCTGTCAGAGCGCACTTACGAAATGAGGAGATCTCCTGTTATTCTGACTCCGCATCCCGGAGAATTTGCCCGAATGACAGGTATAGAGGTGACTGAGCTGCAGGAAAACAGACTTCATCTTGCCTCGCACTGGGCAAAAAAGCTCGGAGCTGCAATCGTATTGAAAGGAAATGGCACGGTAACGGCATTTCCGGATGGCAGTGCCTGGACCAATCCGACCGGAAACAGCGCCCTTGCAAAAGGCGGGACCGGCGATACGCTTACCGGGATGATGCTCGGCATGCTCTGCTGTCACAAGGATTGGAAACATGCCGTATTAAACGCCGTTTATCTTCACGGCGCCTGTGCGGACAGGTGGACAAAGACCAGATCGGCTCATACAATGCTCGCGCATGAATTGACGGATTTGCTTCCTGAAGTTTGGAAAGAAAAAGAGCAGAGGGATTAGTCCTTCTGCTCTTTTTGTATGTCTCCTGTAACCGCAGGTAATTTAATTTTCACTGTAAATTGTTCATCTTTATGGATAAAGTCGAGGTATCCCCCGTGTTTTTGGACAATATCTTTTGCGATTTTTGTCCCAAGGCCATCATGTTCTCCGCCTTTTGTTGTGAGTCCGTCAACTTCAAACAGCCGATCAACAATATTTAAGGGCAGCGGCAGGGTTGCGTTTTTTACGGTAAGAAGATAAAGCCCGCTCTTTTTATAAAGCTGCATGGACACTTCAGCCTGTTTGCCTCTTGCTGCTTGCCATTCTTCCGCCGCATCTATGCTGTTTGAGAGCAGGTTTCCTGTAAGGGCTACAATGTGCCTGTCAGGTAAAGGAAGGGCTGATACAGGATGGTCAAGGTCATAAACAAGCGATATTCCTGCCGCTTGAGCGCGTTTGTACTGCTGATGAAGCATTCCGGCCACAATGCCGCGCTCGCCTTTTATTGAAAGGTTCGTTTGCTCATATTCCCCGACAAGATCATCTAAATAGGCTTTAGCCTCCTCCTGCTTTTGATGTTCAAGCAAAAAGTGCAGGGCTGATACATGTTTTAAAAAGTCATGCCGTTCACTCCGCACCGCTTTAAAGGTTTCGTTAAGGTGCGTTTGCTGCTTTTCAGCCTGTTCAAGCTCATGATTGAGAGCATAAAACTTGTTTGCGGCGGTCAGCCTGATTGCTTCTGTCCCCGTAAAAAGGATAAGGACCACTGTGTGAAAAAGAATCGGCAGATCGCTTAATGACAATGAAACAACAGCCATCTGAAGAACCGTTAAAAACAGATGCCATTTTCCGCTCAGCCCATTCATATGAAAGACGGTTGTCCGGCTTAGAATAAGTCCCGCTCCTCCTGCAATCAACCCTGCTGCATAAGCGGAAAAGGAAATGGACAATTTCTCAAGAGCCATGTAAAGAGGAACCGCTCCAATTAAGGATGCCAGAACCCAGTATGTTTTTTCATTGATCATTGTTTCCCCGCCTTAAAAATAATGCTTCTGCAGAAAATCCACTTTTTCTTTTGTAATCATTGCCTGGCCGTTTAATCCTTCGAAAGTGACAATATAAGAATTCTTGGCGTACAGAGAGAAGTTTTTTACGTAGTGAATGTTGATGATAAAGGACCGGTGTGAACGGATAAAGTCCCGCTCTCTAAGTTCGCCTTCAAGTTCATTTAGTGTCAGGTATGTTTTAACGGCCCCGCTCTTCGTGTAGATGGTCGTCGACCGGCCGGAACGTTCAATGAAGATAATATCCTTTTTCTGAAGGATGTGAATGTCGTTTTTCTGCTTGAGGTAAAGCCTCCCGGCAATATCCGCTGATTGTGTTTTTTCCATAAGCCGCTCAACTGATTTTATGAGCCTTTCTTTCGGATAAGGCTTCATGATGTAGTCATGGACATTAAGTTCAAAGGCATGCACGGCATAGCCGCTGTTTCCGGTCACAAAGATGACAGATATATTGAGTGCATGAGAGTGAATGACATCCGCAAGCTCATAGCCTGAAAGGTCAGGCATTTCGATATCGGCTATGAGGACATCCACCACTTCTTTTTTTATGTATTCATAGGCTTCTTCGGCGGATTGGGTAGAAAAGACAATCTCTACATCCGGAATGCCTGAGATGATGCCGTTCAGTTTGTCGAGATCAATGAAACGGTCATCCACTAAACCAACTTTCATAAATAGGTCTCCTCTTCAATGGATTGCTGAATTTCATAATGGAGGAATAATCACTTTATTTTACCATTTAAAAGCTTTTTTGGCATTTTCACGACATGAAACGGACAATTCACGACATAAGTGCAGATTCTCTTTTAAAAGCTTTGTATGATAAAGACATCAAATCGAACGCATATGAGGTGAAGGAAATGATTGATGTTCAGGCTGTAACTAAAACGTTTAAAGATAAGAAAACATTTGTCACTGCCCTTAAGCATGTATCCTTTTCTATGAAAGAAGGCGAAGTGACCGGACTTCTCGGTGAGAACGGCGCTGGAAAAACGACGCTTCTCAGGATGATCGCAACGCTGCTCACACCTTCTGAAGGAAGTGTGACGGTATCAGGTTTTGATACGGTCAGAGAACCGGCCTCAATCAAAAAACAAATCGGCGTCCTGTTTGGAGGAGAAACAGGCCTTTACGACAGGCTGACTGCGAGGGAGAACCTTGAATATTTCGCCCGCCTCTACGGTCTGAGCAAGCATGAAACAAAAGTAAGGATTGATGAGTTGTCAAAAATGTTCGGCATGAGAGACTACCTGGACAGAAAAGTCGGCGGCTTTTCAAAAGGCATGCGCCAAAAAGTGGCCATCGCAAGAGCCATCATCCACAATCCGAAAATCATTCTGTTTGATGAACCCACAACAGGTCTTGATATTACCTCTTCAAACGTATTTAGGCAGCTTGTCCACCAGCTGAAGCGCGAGGGAAAAACGATTGTGTTTTCAAGCCACATTATGGAAGAAGTCTCGATGCTGTGCGACTCTGTCGCAATGATGCATAAAGGGGAACTTGTGTATCAGGGAGATCTTGAAGGACTTTATAAAGAAGAAGGCAGCAGTGATCTAAATTACATTTTCATGAGTAAGCTTGTGAGGAGAGATGAATATGCTTCTTAATTGTTATTTAAAAGAGATGAAGGATTGTTTCCGCGACAGCCGGACACTAATCCTGACCGTCCTTCTGCCAATTATCTTAATGACGGGGCTGACACTGTTTTATGAACGCATGGTTTCAGGCGGGGAAGAAGATATGTATACGCTTGCGGTTGAAGAAACGATAAGTCAGGCCGAAGCGGAACTGTTCACCCCTCTTAAAAATGTGGAGCTGGTCAAAACCGGAAATCCTGAAGAGGCTGTCAAGGAGGGCGATGCGCAGGCCGCTGTGATTCTTGATAGTGATTTTACTGCGAAAATTGAGGATGGAAAAACAGCTTCCATTACCATGATCGGGGACTCCTTCAGTCAGAATTCATCGACGCTGATGACACTTGTATCGGGAGCTTTGACTGCCTATGAAAAAACGGTTGTAGGTGATCGCCTGGCTGAAAATGGTACAGATCCGTCCATGATCCAGCCGCTTGCCATTGAGCAGAAGGAAATGACACAGGAAGACCCGACCATTAACCTCGTGGCTTTATTAGTGCCGATGATTCTTGCACTTGCAATCGGGATTGGCGCAAGTCCGGCAGCATCCGATCTTTTTGCTGGAGAAAAAGAGAAGAAAACGATGGAAGCACTTCTTATGACACCTGTCAGCAGAACGACTCTGCTTTTCTCAAAGTGGCTGGCCATTTCTTCTCTTGGAGCCATTACAGGGCTGATTACACTTGGTGTCGTCTCGCTTGAAGTTGCCTTTTTAACAGAGAACCTTCGAAAAGCTGTTTCATTTGGAAGCGATGCACCGATCATCATCGGCATGGCTCTCCTCATCTCTGTCATTTATGCGATGTTTATGGCATCTGTTCTGATGCTGACAAGCATCATCGGCAAGACAGTAAAAGAATCCCAAAGCTACAGTTCTCCGGTTCTGATGATCGGAACCATCCCTGCATTAACGACGACAAGCATCGGAATCAATGAATTTGAGTTCCAGCACTTCGCCATTCCGGTTCTGAATTTGTTTACAATCCTAAAGGAGCTCCTGTTTGGAGTCGTCCAGTATGATCATATTCTCCTTGTCCTTGGAAGCAACCTGGCCGTTATGGTCATTGCATTAATCATTGGAAGAATCCTGTTTTTAAAAGACAAATGGGTGATGAATTAGGATAATGCTGCGGGCAATCACATTGCCGGCAGCTTTTTTCATTTGTTAGGAAATTATAAAGAATAAACGGCTGTGAATAACATAATAAAGTTATCAGCGGCAAGCGGAAGCGCCTAGATCCTCTGTCAGAACAAATCCGTCAAAAATGTCAAAACCGGACTTTTCCGCCGGATTCTTATCTGCCTATCGGAGCGGGCCTTGGCGCTTGCGCTTTTGTTCTCTGCAAATATCGCCATATTTCCGCTTAAAACCGAATTAATCATGATTAAACGGATTTGTTGAAGGCAAACCGCATGATGATAGCGCTTCCTTTCACTATCTCGACCGTATCCTCACGAATGTCCTGTTATCCCTTGAATCTGCTTCTCAGCATGTTACGATAGTAACCGTTGAAAAAACGAACGGAAACACAGCGAACACAGAGGGGGCACATTATGCTTAGAGAAAAAAGAGTAGCGTTTTTAGGTGCGGGATCGATGGCAGAATCGATGATCGCTGGAATAGTACAGAAAGAAATTATTCCTGCTGATCAGCTGTATGTGACAAACAGAAGCAATCAGTTGAGGCTTCAGGAGATGAATGCAAAGTATGGTATTCAGGCGCTGACTAAAGACGCACTGCCATATGGCGAAATTGATTTATTTATTCTCGCAATGAAACCCCAGGGTGCAGCGGATGCACTCGGTGAACTGAAAGACAAAATAAGGCCGGATCAAGTGGTGATCTCCGTTTTAGCCGGAATTTCGACTGAATTCATGGAAGATCACTTGAAGGACGGACAGCAAACGGTTCGTGTCATGCCCAATACGTCAAGCATGATTCAGGAATCTGCGACCGCCTTGAGTCCGGGCAGGCATACAGACATGGACAGCGTTCTGCATGTAAAAGAACTGCTGAGCTGTATGGGGAAAGTATTTTTAATAGAAGAAAGCCAGATGGATATTTTCACAGGTCTTGCAGGAAGCGGACCCGCCTATTTCTACTATTTAATGGAGCACATGGAGAAAGCAGGCGTCGAGAAGGGCATGGACGAACACATGGTGCGCGAAATTGTTGCCCAGACGATTCTCGGTGCAGCCAAAATGATTCTTTCAAATGATGAAGCACCGTCAAGCTTGAGAGAAAAAGTAACTTCTCCAAATGGAACGACGGCATCAGGGCTTGAAGCATTGCGCAAAAACAATGGAGGAAAAGCCATTTCCGAAGCAGTCTATCATGCTGCAAAACGTTCAAAAGAGCTGAACGAAGAAATGGCCGGAGCGTTGGTGACGTCTTAGCCCGTTTTAAAAAAATCAGGAGGGATAAGATGGTAAACGAAGAAGAGAAACAGATAAAAAGAGTTGTTATTAAGATTGGAAGCAGTTCACTGACAAGCATGCACGGCGAAGTCAGCCGCAGAAAGCTTGAAAAGCTTGCAGACCAGATTGTTGAACTGAAAGATGCAGGCTATGAAACCGTCGTTGTGTCATCAGGAGCTGTTGCGGCAGGCTACAGAAAGCTTGGCTGCATTAACCGGCCATCAGACCTTCCGGAAAAGCAGGCAGCCGCTTCAATCGGACAGGGACTGCTGATGGAATCTTATTCAGAGCTCTTTTTATCTCACGGATATGTCGCTTCCCAGCTCTTAATTACAAGAGGCGACTTTTCAGATGAAACACGCTACGGAAACATGAAAAACACGATGGAAGTGCTGCTTCAGCGCGGGATCATTCCAATTGTGAATGAAAATGACACAATCACAGTCGACCGTCTGAAATTCGGAGACAATGATACGCTTTCAGCTAAAGTTGCCGCTCTCATCGGAGCTGATCTGCTGATTATTTTATCCGACATCGACGGACTCTATGATGATAATCCGAACAGTAATCCAAATGCGAAGCTGCTTGAAAAAGTGGATGCCATCACGCCTGAGATTGAAGCGGCAGCCGGCGGTTCGGGAAGTGCAGTCGGCACAGGCGGCATGAAATCCAAGATTGCCGCATTTAAGATTGCCATGGCTTCAGGTATCCAGTCATTCCTTGGGAAATCCAGCACAAGAGATATTTTAATGGATGCTGTAAACGGAAAGGCGAAAGGAACGTATTTTGAACCGAAAGCCAATGCCTTTAACCTTGACCGCAAGAAACAATGGATTGCGTTCCACTCAGGTCCGGAAGGCAAAGTGATGATTTCGAATGAAGCCAAAGCAGCCATTATTGATAAACGGAGAGATATTTACGCGCTTGATATTCAGGAAGTGAAAGGACGCTTTAACGGCGGGGCAGTTGTCACGATTTTGGATGAAGACGAAGAAGAATTCGGCCTTGGCCGCATCAATTTTTCTACAGAGCAGCTTAAAGATGTGAAGGAAAACAATGAATCGGCCGCAGCGATTGATCAGGAGACCTTTGTCTGCTCTCTGGATTTCTCGATGAAGGTGCCGAGCTAATTAAACAGGAGGCGTTTTGATGAGTATTGCAGCTCTTAAACCGATGACGGTGGAAGAACAGGCAATCACAGCAAAAAAAGCAGCGAAAACGTTAAGCATGTTAACGACGGAAGAAAAGAACGAGGCACTGAGAATCACGGCAAACGAGCTTGAGCGTTCTTATGAAGAAATTTTAAAAGCAAATGAGGAAGACCTCTCAAAAGGAAAAGAAAAAGGATATGACAAAGCCTACATGGACCGTCTTGCGCTTACACAGGAGCGCGTCGGCGACTTTGCAGAGGGGCTGCGGCAGGTAGCTGATCTTCCCGATCCAACAGGAGATGTCTTATCTGAATGGACACTTGAAAACGGGCTGAAGGTAGAAGAAGTTCGCGTTTCTCTCGGCGTTATCGGCATGATTTACGAGGCACGCCCAAACGTGACGGCAGATGCGGCAGGACTTGCGTTGAAATCAGGCAATGCGATTGTCCTGAAAGGCGGCTCGTCTGCATTATCATCAAACAAAATGATTGTGGAAGTGATGCACCGTGCGCTTGAGAAAACGAAAATTCCGAAAGAAGCCGTTCAGTTTATCGCTTCAACGGATCGAGCGGCAACACAGCAGCTTTTCACAATGAAGGAGCATATTGACGTTCTGATTCCAAGAGGAGGCGCTTCTTTAATCAAGGCGGTTGTTGAAAATGCAACAGTACCTGTTTTAGAGACTGGAGTAGGAAACTGCCATATATATTTTGATAAAGAAGCTGACACGGATAAGGCGCTGAACATTCTCATCAATGCTAAAACAGACCGTCCTGCAGTATGTAATGCTGCGGAAACACTGATTGTTCATCGTGACTGGCTCCTTGAAAATAAAGAAATACTTGCAGATGCTGTGAAAAAGCACGGCATTACCATTCATGGCGACAAGGAAGCAGCCGATGCTCTTCCAAATGTCATTCCTGCGGATGAAGACGACTGGGCGGACGAATATTTAAGCCTGGATCTTGCGATTAAAACAGTAAATAATCTTGATGAAGCTATTGATCATATCGATCAGTACGGCACGAAGCATTCAGAAGCAATCATCACAGAAAATGCGGAAACAGCTAAGCGCTTCATGCACTTAGTCGATGCAGCAGCCCTTTATCATAATGCTTCAACAAGATTTACAGATGGCAGCGCGCTTGGATTCGGCGCTGAAATCGGCATCTCCACACAGAAGCTTCACGCACGCGGGCCGATGGGATTGCCGGCGCTGACAACAGTGAAGTTTATGATGAGAGGAAACGGCCAGATTCGATAGGACTTCTAAGAGCACCCATGAAAATGGGTGCTCTTTCTTATGAAAAGGCTATGTTGTAAAACGTACATAAAAAATAAACCTTCAGCCCAGCCAATGATTATTGTAAGCTATTAATCCTAATATTGCTCCGATCGCTGCACCAAAAGCCAATGACATCACTGTCCATTTTTCGTCTGATTTCTTCTGATTTTTGCTGCTATTATGCAAAATCAGCACCCCCTTACATCACTCTCACTAATTATAAATTAATTTTAACATAAATACCCATTTTAAAGAAAAGCTAGAATGCCAAGTAAAAAATAAGCCTCTCCATTTTTCCAAAATCCTGCTCCCCTATACAAAATTATCTGCCTCCAGTTTAAATAAAGCGGAAGGTAGACTTATAGATGCAGACTATTTTTTGGGGAGGGGATTCTTTGAAGAAAACCGCCGCTTTAATGCTTAGCTTCTTTATGGCCATTGGGGGCAGTGTTGTTCATGCAGACAATGGAACCGAAAAGAAAGGGCAGGGAGAAAACGTGAAGAAACCCAAGTGGGAGCTTGTATGGGCAGATGAATTTAACACCAGTGAAATTGACAGTAGTAAATGGGACTTTGATATCGGCAACTGGATTGTAGATGAAAATGGAAACGGAATTGCGCCGGGCTGGGGAAATAATGAAAAAGAGTATTATACGGACTCTAAAGAAAACGCTTACACAAAAGATGGAAAGCTCATTTTAAAAGCAATAAAAGAGCAGACCACAGATCAGTTCGGCACATACGACTATACGTCGGCTAAAGTAAAAACAAAAGGACTCTTCAGCCATAAATATGGACGCTATGAAATTAAGGCAAAGCTTCCTACTGGAAAAGGAATATGGCCTGCGCTCTGGATGCTTCCTGAAGAAGATAAATACGGTACATGGGCAGCTTCCGGGGAAATCGACATTATGGAATCATGGGGAAGCAAGCCAAACCTTGTAGCCGGTACGATTCACTACGGGGAAGGATGGCCGAACAATAAATATACAGGCAAAGATTATGAATTTAAGGATGGCTCGACAACTGAAGACTGGCATACTTACGCCCTTGAATGGGAGCCTGGCGAGCTTCGCTGGTACGTAGACGGTGAGCATTATCAAACACAGAACAAATGGTACTCAAAAGGAACCGGCAACGCTGCGAATTTCAGTTATCCTGCACCTTTTGACCAGAACTTTTATTTGATCATGAACCTGGCCGTTGGCGGATGGTTTGACGGAGACCCGGATGCATCAACTGTCTTCCCGAAGCAAATGGAAATTGATTATGTGCGCGTCTTTGATCTGAAAAACGGCAAATATAAGACACCGACAGAGCTTGCTGATGAACCTGCTGTACTTCCGGCTGATGCGAAACAGCCTTTAAGCGACGGCAATTATATTTACGATGCAGCATTTGAGCAGCCAATTACCGATGTGGATTCTGGAGACGATGTTTTCAGCCGCGATTATTGGAATTTTGTCCATCTCCCTGATTTTGGCGGACAGGGCGCAATTTCAGTGGATCAGAATTTAGCGAAGATAACGGTCGCAAACCCGGGAAGTCAGCTCTATTCGCTGCAGCTGATTCAGAATCTTTCTCTCGCCGAGGGCGGCACATACAAAGTGAGCTTTGATGCAAAGTCTGATTCAGTCAGAAATATCATGGTGAAAACGGGTGCCGGCGCTGAAAGAGGCTGGGTAAAGTACTCGAATGAAGAAGTTTTCGCTCTTACGGAAGAGCTGAAATCCTACTCCTATACATTTAAGATGGGCAATGAAACAGACATCCTGTCCAGGCTGGAATTTAATCTCGGCGGAAACGGCACAAGTCCAGTATGGATTGGAAATGTGCGCGTGGAGGATATATCAGGAGAGCCTCTTGACGAAAATGCTTCAAAACCAGTGCTTTCCAATGGAAATCATGTTTACAACGGAACCTTCGACCAGGGAAACATGGACAGGCTGACGTACTGGAACCTTCATACAGAAGGTGCAAAAGCAAATGCAAGCGTTGAAGAGGGGACTAGAGAAGCGCGATTGGACATCAAGAACGGCGGAAAAACACCGGAGTCTGTTCAGTTTTCGCAAAAAGGCCTTCAGCTTGTAAAGGGAAATGAATATACCCTGACGTTTAAAGCAAGAGCTGCAAAACCAAGAACAATCGAACTGAACGTGAGTGATCAGGATGGCAGCATCCATTATTCACAGCCGACAACAATCGATCTGACAACTTCTATGGAAGAAAATACAATTGTCTTCACGATGACTGAAGAAAGTGACATGGAAGCACAGCTTCTTCTGAACGCTGGAGGATCAAAAGAGGATGTGTACCTCGATGATGTCGTTCTCATAAAAACGAAAGACGGCAACGTGGATCAAAATCCTTTGAAAAACGGAGATTTCAGTGCAGGTTTAACACCATGGACCTCTTACATCCATTACGACGCAGGTGCAGCAGTATCTGCGGAGAAGGATGAAGCGAAAATCACGGTTGGTAACGAAGGGAATGAACCTTGGAGCGTCATTCTTCAGCAGGAGAATATGAAGCTGTCCAAGAACATAATGTACGAGGTTTCCTTTAAAGCAAAATCAAGCAAGCCGAGAGAACTGGAATTGACGATTGAAAATGCACAATACACCCGCTTCCTCGGAGAAAATCCTACCGTTACAGAAGAGATGCAGACATATACGTATGAGTTCGTCATGCCTTCCGACGAAACAGCTGCATTAAAATTCCTGATGGGAAAAGCAGCCGGATCACCGATTGGAGAGCATGAAATAGTGATTGATGATGTGGTCCTTAAAGTAAAGCAATAATGCTGATCAAAAGAACGAAACAAAAGCCCGGAGACTTCTCCGGGTTATTTTAATTGGAAATTTTTACAGAATCAGGTTTGAAAATACGTGGGTATGTGGTATCAGATAAATGGGATAATTTTCTTTTGTTATCCCATCTGATAGTCCTGTTAAATAACGCCATTCTTTCAATGTGTGGTAAAAACATGACTTTTACCATATGAAAAGCTGAACAAACAGAATCAGAATTTGTTACTGGGGACTTATGGAAATTAGGAGTGTGTTCTAGTAATATTTTCTTATATGTTCAAAAACGTGTAAATCTTGATGAAAAAAGACGAAAGTACATAGAAAATGTCAAAAAAATAGAGGTGAAAACGATGAATTCAGATCAAGTCAGATCCCTTGCAAGAACTTTTCAGCACGCATCTGATTCCGTCAAAGACCAGGAATCAAAGCTAGTGCAGGAAACAAACGAAAAAGCAGCAACATGGAGCGGCAAGGCCCGTGACAAATTCGATTCCGCCATGGACGAAGCCAAGATCCTCTTCCAGCGCCACTCAGACAACCTGTACGACATCAGCCGCGAACTAGAAGCAGCAGCAGACTCCGTCGACCGCGTGCGCGAAGAGATTGAAAGACAGGAAGAATTAGAGAGAATGGAGCGCATATTGAGGCTGAAGAAGCTGGATGTGCAGTAAGAAAGCGGGAATTTGATATGAGCCATCGTTATGACCACGATCCAAATTATAACCGGAAGAAAAAGAAGAAAGAAGTTGACGGGAAGCAGGGAATGAATGATGGCTGCGTTCCCGGCTGTGTTGATTTCTTTATCATCCCATTGCAGATAGGCATTGTTGCTTATCAGTTGATACAGATTGTGTGAGAATCTCTGAGGTGTAATATGAGAAATGATCACAGAAATGACCATGATCCAAACTACAATCGCAAGAAGAAGAAAAAGGATATTCCAGGAGACGATGGCTGTATGCCGAGCTGTTTGGATTTTTTCATCATTCCTCTCCAGCTTGGAGTATTAGGTTATCAACTGCTGAATTTAATTTGAACGATGAGGTGTGTATTTTGACAAACAAGAAAAAAAACAACCAAGATCCTGATGACGCAGCAAGAGGAGGCTGTGTACTTCCCGGCTGCATAGACTTTTTTATTCTGCCTATTCAAATCACAATATTAGGATATCAATTTTTTCAGATGATTTGAGCGCAATATTTAAAAATGGAAGTGAGGTTTTATTCTTATGAGCAACAAAATTTCAGTGGATCCTAATAAACTGGATGAACTTTCAAATGAGCTGGTCTTTAAGTTGACAGATATTGATGAAGAATCAAAACAACTTCATAGGTCGCTGGCTAGTTTAATATTGAGCGCTCCTCCAGAATATGCTCACTGTTTTTATTCAGTTGGAGACCCATGGCATACAGGCCAGGCTCTTTCTGATAGATTGAGTGAAATTGAACAAGATGTTAGAATGACTGCGAATAAATTTGCAGAAAAAGATGACTTGCTTGGAAGGATGTACAACATCCATAACAAATATGGAACAATGGTTGCAATGGGAGGGCTAGTTTCTAGACAGCTTGCATATTATGGGCTGGGAGTAACTCAGTTTGCAAAAAATATGGATGGAGCATATTCTTTCAGACATTTAAGTACTCTTGGAAAGTTATCTGACATAGTAGATGCATCTAACTACAAACGTGTTGCAAAAGGATTACTTAGTCCTTCTTTCATTTTTAATAAATACAAAGACACGCCTTTCGCTGATTTAGTTCATAAGAAGTATGCAAAATATTTGCCGGGTGATGTTGTTAATTATAGTAATAGTTCAAAAGCTCTATGGGGAGGTATAACTAAGGGTCAGGTTAAACCTTCGGTATTGAAAGATTTCGGTAACAACCTCCTTAAATTCGGGAAAACAAATGTAGTAAGTACTTTAGTAATAACAGGAGCTACTGAAACTGTAGGAATGGGACTGAAAATCTCTGAAAACTACGCAAAGTATGGAGATATGCCTGATGTACTGAAAAGAGAAAATGCTAAAGCAGTTGGAAATGCAGTAAATAAAACTGTATTTGTTTCTGGAGGAGCAATTGGTGGTGCAGTAATTGGTGGGGCCATTGGAAGCTTTGCAGGGCCGGTTGGTACTGTAGTTGGAGCTTCAGTAGGATCTTTTGTTGGAGGACTTGTTGGAGAACAAGCAGCTAAACTGACAGCAGGAATTGCTGAAAAAGCAGCCATTGCATTTGAAACTCCAATTCAGGCTACTCTGGATTTCGGGAAAAGTGGAATTGAAGCAGCTGGTCAAGCGGTTGAAGGATTTAATAAATTGAAAGATAAAGCGAACGAACAAATAAGAGAGACCTTGAATAATCCAATAAAAAAAGTCAAAGAAATTGGTGAAGGTCTTTCAAAAGCTAAAGATACAGCGAGTTCATTATTAAAAGGGGCTAAAAGTATTTTTGGTTAATAAATGTTTAAGGGAGGATTTATGACTACGATTAAATTAAGCGTTGAAGAGCTGATTTTTGCATTTTACAGTGAAGGTTATTATGAACAGGGTATGTCAATTAAAGATATGTATTTTCCTGATATGACAGAAGCAGAATTAAGACAGCTGTTAGAATCTTCAGCTAGGTCTCTCCTTGCAAAGGATATGGTTACTGAGGAAAAAAACAGGTATATTTTAAAAGAAGAATACAAAGAATTTGTAGAAATTCTTATATATGCTGATAAGACAATTAAAGCCTCTAAGTTTACCGATACAATGAGTGAGGAAACAATCTCTTATCATTTAAGAGGTGATTATATTTATTCGCATAAACTCTTGTATGATAATCAAGTGCACCAAGTCAGTAAGTCTTCATTAGAAAATATTTCAGAAAATATACAGAACTTTTTTGAACTTATTGACAGAGCTTCTGATAAACAGGTGTTTGAAATTGAAAGAGAAGAATTTGAGAGTTTGTTAGAATCAGTCAGCGAAAAGAAAACAGAAATCGCTTCTACTATAAAATCTATTGTGGGTAGCGAGTTCATTGAAGATTTAACTAGAAGAGAGGGGAAAATGAATAGCTTAGTCTACTTAGAATATGATCAAGAAAACACTCCTGATTTATTGGACGTGTGTTTTATAATACCAGGTATTAAGAGATCTTGGTTAATAACCAGGACAAAGAAAGATGCTTATAAAGTTGAAAATTATAATGAAGATATATTGAATCAATTTATTAATAAAAATGAATACTCTTTACTTTAAAAGGAGCTGTATTGGTTGTCTTCTATAACATCACCAGATAAAGAAGCCATTAAAATAAGAGGACATTTTGCTATGTATGTATGGATGTTTCTGTTTATTTTTGGTGGTTTAATAGCATGTATTGTTTTAATACAAAATGGACTAAAGTTT
Organism: Metabacillus sp. SLBN-84; assembly: GCF_053629595.1. NCBI lineage: Bacteria > Bacillati > Bacillota > Bacilli > Caryophanales > Bacillaceae > Metabacillus > Metabacillus sp. SLBN-84. Next base: position 3,883,723 of record NZ_JBRJIP010000001.1, on the reverse strand, counting down.
GAGTCCGATTACGCTCTAATTTATTTAGGCGGAGGGTTGATATTCTTCCCTTTTTTCTTGTACGAAGCAATTTGGGCATTGCCAAGTCTTGTTCCTGGTAAAGTCTTGTTTACTATTATTCCAGGAAAAAAGGGTAAAATTATTTCAAAAAAAAGGGAAGTGCAGTTCAGCAATATAAAAAACATAGACTATAAAAGGAATCCAATAAATTTGTTTAATGAAATTCAAGTAGAAACCTTTGATAATAAAAAAATTAAATTTATAACATACAATCTTCTGCATGAAGTCAACTTTTATGACATTGTTGACGAACACGTGTACCCGCATATGGAAGAAAATGCGAAAAAAGTCTGGGATCGAAAAATTACAAATGATCAACTTTTAAAAAGCATGGAGTATGAAAGAAGAAATCATGATATAGATTGAAGAAAGGGTGTCACTTCTTATAAAGAAGTAAAGGGTGATTTCATCTTGCTTAATCTTACAACCAATCAAAACATAGTCCATATCAAAGGCTCCAAATTCATGTACGTCTGGATGTTGCTGGCCACGTTCGGCGGTCTCGCAGCATGTGCTTTCCTTATCGCAAATGGTTTGAAATTTGATTCAAAGTATTCGTTCTTCTACCTTGGGGGAGGCATCTTGCTGTCTCCTGTTTTTCTCTATCTGACATTATGGTCGCTTCCGGGATTTGTTCCAGGTAAGGTTCTTCTAAGTTTAACTGAGGGTCCGAATGGCAGTGTGAACAGTAAAAGCAAGAACATTCCTTTTACAAGCATAAAAAATATCAGGTTCGTAAGGAATCCCCTTAATTTGATCAATGATATTGTCATTGAAACATATGATGGTAAAATCGCTAGAATCCGAACATACAATCAGCTTGATGATACGGACTTTGCTGTTTTAGTTGACCGGTATATCTACCCGCATATGAATCAGGATGCTAAAACAGTGTGGGACCGGCATGTTAATCTTGATCAGCTGTTCGAAGATGCAAAGTATGAAAGGAAAGTGGAATAACTTTTATAGAGGAGTTCTTGTGAATGAAGAAATCAAATACCATTGATATTAAAGGCAGCCGTTTTTATTATTCAATCTTGTCCGCTTTCATTATCGGAGGCTTACTGGGCACCGGTTATTTACTAATTGAAGGGTTTAAATTCACTTCCGGTTACTCATTCATATGGCTATTTGGGGGACTTATTTTCTTCCCGGTTTTTCTCTATTTATTTTGCTGGTTTCTTCCTGGCCTCATACCGGGAAGAAGCCTTTTTTCAATTGTTCAGGGCCCCGGGGGTTCTGTCACATCGAGAAAAGGGGACATATCATTCGCAGATTTCAAACACATAGAATTGCGAAGGAATGGACTGACGTTAGTAAATAGCATATACGTCGAAAATGTTGAAGGAGTATCGTTCCGGATTCCCACGTATGACCTTATTGATGATACGGATTTTGCTGTATTGGTAGATCAGTACATTTATCCATATATGAATGTGGAGGCAAAAGCAATGTGGGACGGACAAGTGAACTTGAAGAAGCTGTATGACGATGTTGGGTATGAAAGAAGTGCTGAAAATGAAGTAGTAAGGGAGTTGGAGGCAGAATGACCATGAATTCAGCAACTGCAATTAAAGTTCGTCCCCTGAATTTTCTAAGAGTCTGGTCAGGACTTGCTACATGGGGAGGAACGGCAGCCTGTGCTTTTCTTGCGTGGCAGGGAATAAAATTTGATTCTCCATACTCTCTTATTTATCTTGCTACAGGTGTTTTTCTTTTTCCTTATCTTGCAAACATGATGTTCTGGGGCCTTCCTGCATACATTCCCGGAAAAGTGTTATTTGAGATTATTCCGGGTGAAGATGGGGTTATTAAGTATAAGAAAAATACAATTCCCATTAAAGACATAAAGGACATAGAGTTAGCTAGAAATATACTCACTTTATTTAACAATATTCGCATTTCCACAATAAATGGTAAAACAATCTATATTAAAACGTATAACGTTATTGGTGAAATAACCTTTATTAAGAATATTGATGATTATGTTTTTCCGTATATGAACCCCTTAGCGAAAGAAGTTTGGAATAGAAAAATGGAAAACAGTCAGTTTTTAGAAGATGTGAGATATATAAGGAAAAATCATAACATTGATTAATATAGAATTTCCTAGCTGGCTCGATGAAGGGGAGTTTAACTTGAACAATAATCACGAACAATACCAACCTATAAAAATCAAACCCTCTAATGGTTTGAGGATTTGGTCAGGTCTAGCTACAATAGGCGGAACTGCTGCCTGTGTATTTCTTATTATTCAAGGGTTAAAGTTCAATTCATCTTACTCTATTTTATACCTTGGTACAGGTCTCATGTTTTTACCATTCATGGCGAATCTGATGTTCTGGGGCCTTCCAGCTTATATCCCAGGTAAAATATTATTTGAGATTACTCGTGGGGAAAATGGCGTGATAAGATCGAAAAACAAATCGGTTCCAATTAGAGAGATTAATGACATTGAGATGGTTCGAAATAACTTTACTTTATATAATAATATTCGAATTAGCACAACTCATGGAAAAACTGTTTATATCAAAACTTACAATGTTTTGATGGAATACTCCTTTGTAGAAGCGATTGATAACTATGCGTATCCTTATATGAATCCTTACGCCAAAGAAGTTTGGGACCGAAAAGTGGAAAATAATCAATATTTGAATGATATGAATTATGTAAGGAAAAATCATAATATCGATCAATAATACCGAATACAGCGACCTGAATCCCAAATATAAGGAAACTTCAGTAACATTTGCAATCGAACTAGTACAAAGTGAAATAAGTTGATACCCGTAACTATAATAGGCCATCTATCCTCTTGATAAATAGCGCAAAATCTTACCAGAATCCATTAACAGCAAAAAGGAGCTGCAGGGGATGTCTTCTCAAACATCAGATGTCATTAGAATAAGAGGTCCATTTCTCATGTATGTATGGATGTTTTTATTTGTATTTGGCGGATTAATATCTTGTGTTGTTCTAATATATAACGGATTAAAGTTTGAATCTAATTATGCTCTCATTTATTTGGGAGGCGGGCTAATGTTTTTGCCCTTCTTCGTTTACGAAGCGATATGGGCATTGCCGGGTTTTGTTCCTGGTAAGGTTTTATTTAGAATTTTCCCTGGCAGTAAAGGTAAAATTGTTTCAAAAAAAGCCGAAGTAGAATTTATTAACATAAAAAATATCGACTACAAAAGAAACCCCATTAATTTGTTTAACGAAATTTATGTGGAAACCTTTGATGAAAAAAGAATCAAGTTCAAAACATATAACCTTCTTCATGAAGTCAACTTTTATGACATTGTTGACGAACACGTCTACCCGCATATGGAGGAAAATGCAAGAAAAGTATGGGATCGAAAAATTTCAAATGATCAAATTCTAAAGAGTATGGGGTATGAAAGAAGAAATCATGAGATATAAAAACTTCTACCAAAATGAGCTTAATCGATTGGTGGATGAAAATAAAATAGAAAGGAGGAGGCAGAATAACCATGGTTTCAACAACTGCAATTAAAATTCGTCCGTTGAACTTTTTGAGGGTATGGTCAGGGCTTTTTACCATGGGGGGAACTGCCGCATGTGCCTTTCTTGCATGGCAAGGAATAAAGTTTAGTTCTGCTTACTCTCTAATTTATCTAGGCACAGGACTTTTCCTGTTTCCGTATTTTGCTAACATGGCGTTCTGGGGCCTTCCTGCATACATTCCCGGAAAAGTATTATTTGAGATTATTCCGGGTGAAGATGGGTTAGTAAAATATAAGAAAAATACAATTCCCATCAAAGAGATAAAAGAAATTGAGTTGGCCAGAAATATACTCACTTTATTTAACAATATTCGTATTACAACAACAAACGGAAAAACTCATTACATTAAAACCTATAACGTTATTAGTGAAATAACCTTCGTCAAAAACTTTGATAATTATGTTTTTCCGTATATGAATCCCCTTGCTAAAGAGGTTTGGAATCGAAAAATGGAAAACAGCCAGTTTTTAGAAGATGTGAGGTATGTAAGAAAAAATCATACAAGCTGAAAAATAAGCAGGCAAAACGTAAGGAGGAAAGTGCTGTGCACCATCATCCTGAATCAGAAGTGAAAATCAAACCCTCCACCTTCATGCGTGTTTGGTCAGGGCTGTTCACAATCGGCGGGACAGCCGTCTGCCTTTTCTTAATCTTCCAGGGGTTTCAGTTTAGCTCAGCCTATTCCATCTTGTATATTGGGGCAGGTGTGATCTTTCTTCCAATTATGAGCTATTTGACCTTCTGGGGTCTGCCTGGTTTTTTGCCCGGAAAAGTCCTCTTCAGCATATATCCTGGAAGAGACGGCACTCTTGCTTCAAAAAAATTCTCCATTAACCTATCTGACATACAGGATATTGATTTAGAGCGTAACCGGTTTACTTTATACAATAATGTAGCAGTGAAAACAACAAGCGGAAAAAAATATGTCATCAAAACTTACAATGTACTGAATGATTTTACCTTCTATGAAAGGATAGACGAATTTGTTTATCCCTATATGAATCTGGAAGCTAAAAAAACATGGGACCATAAGGTCAGCAATCACGATCTGCTGAAGAGTTTGAAGTTTGAACGGAAGCATGGTTTATAAGTATAATCTCTTTTTCATCCCCAAAAGGACGTTTACCTTCCAGTCAATATAATAGACGTCATTATCAGCCCCGTATTCTCCAATGCGGGGCTTTTTCACGTCTTAACGTAAAAAAACCTCTCCTGGATCACTCCGTCATCATCTTGTAACAAAACTGTTTTAATTGTCATAAAACTCTTTGAAATCTTCTGAAAATCCATTCGTTTCAGGCTTTTTTGAAGACGTTTTCGAAATTTGAAGCGGAAATACTGGAAAATCACGGAATCTTATTTCTACTATTATCCAAGTCATGTTTTAAGGGGCGTTTTAGAAGGTATATCCCAAGTAACAAAGCGATAAGGGCACGCCTCTATCGTCAATGAAAGGAGCTTGTTAGTCTAGTGAGTATTCAAAAAAGTACGGACAGTTCCAGTTTGGCTGAAGTGATAGACCGGATTCTTGATAAAGGGATCGTCATTGATGCATTTGTCAGAGTGTCGCTTGTGGGAATCGAGATTTTAACAGTAGAAGCGAGGGTTGTCATCGCGAGTGTCGATACATGGCTTCGCTATGCAGAAGCTGTTGGTCTTCTTCGGGACGAAGTGGAGGAAGAGGGTCTTAAGAGCCAAAAGAATGAGCGAGGCAGCCAGTCAGCTTTTACATTTTAATAGGAAAAACTATAAATCTATGGAGAAATGAGGATGAAACATGGCTAAAGAGACAAAAGAGAAAATGGAAAACCAGGAAGAAACGGAACAGCAGAATCAAAGCGAAGAGCAGGATGACAGGGGGCAGAATCAAATCAATATGGCGATTCTCGGCGGTGTGGTTGGAGCGGGAATCGGGCTGCTTTCAAGTCCTGAAACGAGCAAAAAAGTGTTCGGAAGCCTCAGCCAGTCCGAGATTGTAAGATCGGCAGGCAAGGAGCTCAGAAGAACAGCACAGGAAATTATTGCAGAACAGGCGATGGCAGCGCTTCGCCAGACGGCAACGGGATATTTGGACAAAGGCAATATTACGAGCCTTTTGGCCCCTAAGAAGAAGAGAGACAAAGAATCAAATTCAGAAAAGGATTCAGGCGGCGAGAATGAATTGAATTCTTCTCAATATAATGAGCTGAAAGAAGAGAACAAGAATATGAACGACCAGCTGCAGCGGATTGAAGAGATGCTGAATCAGCTGATAGAGGCCAAGAAATAGCAGTTTGCCCTGAAAGGGTGATGGCATGGATGACATGAAAAAATCGCTTTTTAAGGCAGGCAAGAAAATCTTCGACAAGAGTCCCGAGCCTGTAAAAGAGAAGATAGAAGAAAAGGTAAAGGAAAAGGCGAAAGAAAAATTTGTCGAGGCTACAGAAGAAAAGCTGCAGGGGAAAATGAACGAAGCTTCGGAAAAGCTTGGCCGTGCTAAAGATGAGAATGCCGATAAAGTTCACGGCAAGGCTGAGGAAGCAAAGGAAAAAGTTCAGGATGTTCTTCTGTCTGTAAAAGATAAGCTCGGCAATGTGAAAGAAGCCGGTGATGAGTTTCAGAAAAAGATGTCTTCATCATCATCATCTGAAAAGAAAAAGGTTAAAGGGTATAACGATATCAAGAGCGCCCGGAAAATAAAGAGCTCGACTGACATTAAAAGCTCGGTGAAAATCAAGAGTTCCAATGATATTAAATCGTCTTCCAACGTCAGGACAATGGGTTCACAACCGAAAGGAGAATGAAGAATGGCTATTCAAAAAAGTACGGACAGTTCAAGTCTGGCAGAGGTTATTGACCGGATTCTCGACAAGGGGATTGTCATTGATGCGTTTGTCAGAGTGTCTGTCGTTGGAATTGAAATTCTGACTGTTGAAGCGCGCGTTGTCATCGCGAGTGTGGACACATGGCTTCGTTATGCAGAGGCTGTCGGCCTGCTGCGTGATGAGGTGGAAGAAAAAGGTCTTCCGTCCCAATCAAATGAGCGTGGCGCACAATTCAGCGTTTAATCATGATAGTCGGCATGGAGCCTGATGGCTCCTGCTTATTGCTAGGCAACGGCGGAACAATCGGAGGCGACTTTAGGTGTCTATAAAAGAGATTATGAAAAATGTGAATGATTTCTTCAGTGAGCATGTCGCACCGCCCCATAAAATTACCTCTGTTGAAGCAATGGACGAGGGGTGGCGGGTGACAGTTGAAGTGATAGAGGAAAAAGAGTACATGAAACGGTACGCAAAGGATGAAATGCTTGGAACCTATGATTGCCAGCTTGATAAAGAGAAAGAGGTTGTTTCTTTTAAAAGGCTTGATATCAGATACAGAAGTGCAATAGGAACCGAACAGTGAGGGTGCTTGGAGGGAAGATAAGATGACGGTCCTAAAAGAGAAAATGAAAAAAGATGCCAGAACCCTCATACAGGATGATGAGACGAAACGGATTCTCAAGAGATCCCTTCATTACTTGAAATCGGGCTATTCCGTTCATTTTACGGGACCCTCCGGTGCAGGAAAAACCTCGCTTGCCCTGGCTCTTGCCAAAAAGAGAAAACGGCCGGTCATGCTTATGCACGGGAATCATGAATTAAACAACAAAGACTTAATTGGTGATTTTACGGGCTATACAAGTAAAAAAGTGGTGGATAATTATGTTAGGTCCGTTTATAAAAAGGACGAAAGTGTAAGCGAGATGTGGCGGGACGGAAGGCTTCTGGAAGCAGTTAAACACGGGTATACGCTGGTTTATGATGAGTTTACGAGATCCAAGCCTACTACGAATAATATTTTTCTATCAATCTTAGAAGAAGGTGTACTGCCCTTATACGGTTCTAAATTGACCGACCCTTTTATAAAAGTCCACCCTGATTTTGCCGTCATTTTCACAAGCAATCCGGCTGAGTATGCAGGTGTTTATGATACTCAGGATGCTCTTCTTGACCGTCTCATCACGATTTTTATCGATTACAAGGATGTTGAGAGGGAAACGAAAATTGTCGCAGAGAAAACAGATGTGGATGAAGATGAAGCAAGAATAATAACAACTCTTGTTACGAATTTGCGGGATGCGTGCTCGAATCAGAAAAACAATGGTCCAAGCTTAAGAGCTTCAATCATGATTGCAAAGCTTGCATCAGAGCAGGACATTCCGATTGACGGGGAAGATTCAGATTTTCAAAGCTTATGCATCGATGTTCTGTGCCATCCGATCAGCAGGTGTCTTGATTCGGATAACAAACAGGAAGATGCAACCAGGCTGATTATAGATGAATGCAGCAAACTGTAGTGTGCAGAGGGAGTGTTTGATGATGAGTGAACAGGAAATGGGTATTTATCTTTTTTGCGGTATCCAATTAACAGAAGAGGAAGATTTCGGGAAAGCAGAGATTGAAGGAGAAGAAACAAACCTCTTTACAATCCGGTACAAAGACGCAGCAATGGTAGCAGCTGAAGTACCGATGAAAATCTTTCATCCAAACAGGCAGAATCTGATGATGCATCAGCAGACAGTTTCAAAGGTTATGGAAAAAAACGACACGGTTATTCCGATCAGCTTTGGGAATGTGTTCAAAACAGAAGACGATGTCAAAGTTCTTCTTGAAAACTTATACCCGCAGTTTGAAAAGCTCTTTCCTGCCATTAAAGGCAAGATAGAGGTCGGGTTAAAAGTCATCGGCAGCAAAGAGTGGCTTGAGGAAAAAGTGAACGAAAATCCGCAGGTTGGAAAAATGTCTTCTTCCGTGAAGGGCAAATCTGAGGCAGCAGGATACTACGAGCGCATCAAGCTTGGCGGCATTGCCCAGAAGGTGTTTGAAGATCTTCAGAATGAACTTAAGGCGGAAGTCTTCACACCTCTTCAAGAAGCATCAGAAGCCGCGAAAGCGAATGAGCCGACAGGTGAAACGATGCTCCTCAATGCGGCGTTTCTCATCGACCGCGACAAAGAGCAGCAATTTGATGAGAAAGTAAACGAAGCACATGAGAAATGGAAGGATAAAGTGAATTTCCATTACAGCGGTCCGTGGCCGGCTTATAACTTCGTTAATATCAGGTTAAAAGTGGAGGAGAGCTGATATGCTTCACAAATTGGTGGCAGCGCCAATTAACCTTGTGATTAAAATCGGGCAGAAGGTTCAGGAAGAAGCAGAAAAAGAATTGTACGATCTCCCGACGATCCAGCAGAAACTCATTCAGCTTCAAATGATGTTTGAGCTTGGCGAGATACCGGAAAAAGCGTATCAGGAAAAGGAAGATGAGCTTTTAACACGGTATGAAATAGCCAAACGAAGAGAGATGGAAGAGTGGGAGAAATTGACCAAACGGGGAAATGAGGGATAGCAGATGGACGATTTGATTTATTTATACGGGCTGATTCCTTCGGACGAGGCAGACCATCAATCGTTTCCATCTTTTAAGGGCTTTGATGGTGAGAAAAACATATATACCATCCCAGCTGGCGATGTCAGCGCAGTTGTTTGCAGACTGGATTCTGAGCAGTTTTCAGAAGAAGCCATAAAAGACAAAATCGACAATGATATGGAATGGCTGCAGGAAAAAGCGTTCCATCATCATGAAACGGTTACGGCACTTTATAAATCTTTTACAATCATTCCTCTAAAGTTCTGCACCATTTACAAGAGCGAAGAAAGCCTTAAGCAGACAATTGAGGCAAGCGGGCCTAAAATCAGCGAAACCCTGCAGTCGCTCAAAGGCAACGAGGAATGGAACGTAAAGATTTACAGTGATGACCCGGTGCTGAAAAAGAAGGTTGGCGAAACCCATCCTGCAGTAGAAGCAAAATTGCAGGAAATCAGCGTCTTGCCTAAAGGCAGGCAGTTTTTTGAAAAGAAGAAGATTGACAAGCTGATTGAGGATGAGCTGGAAAACGAGAAGAATCGAGTTTGTGAACAGCTGCATGAACAGCTGAAGCATTATGCCCTGCATGCAGCGATTAAAAAGAACTGGAACAAAGACGTTACAGGCTTGAAAGAGAATATGGCCTGGAACAGTGTTTTTCTCCTTCAGTCGGAGAAGGTGGAAACGTTTCTTGAAGAGATGAAACAGGCTGATGAAAAGCTAGGGGGAACCGGATGGAGAATTGAAGCAACCGGCCCGTGGCCAGCTTATCATTTTTCCAGTTTTTAAATGAAATGAGGGATTTTCCGGATGTCTCTTAGAGAGTCAGTTGAAAACAAAGATATCGCCCTTATTGATATATTGGATGTCATTTTGGACAAGGGTGTTGCTATCAAGGGAGACTTAATCATCTCGATAGCAGGTGTGGATCTGGTGTATCTGGATCTGAGGGTTTTGATTGCATCTGTTGAAACCCTTGTGCAATCAAAAGCGGGAAACCGCAAACCTGTCACAAGCGAACAATTTGACAGACAAAGGGAGGAATTAATCGATGCAACAGGCCAGCCAAACAAATGGTAGAATCCAGCTTGATCCAGACAATGCCGAGCACGGACTTGCCCAGCTGGTCATGACGGTGATTGAGCTTCTCAGGCAAATTGTCGAACGTCATGCGATGAGGCGGGTGGAGGGTGGAACGCTGACGGACGAGCAAATTGAAAATCTTGGAGTTGCCCTTATGAACCTTGAGGAAAAGATGGAAGAATTGAAAGAGGTCTTCGGCCTTGATGCCGAAGATTTGAATATAGATCTCGGCCCGTTAGGCAGCTTGCTTTAACGGCCACTGGAGGGACAAGCTATGGCAGTCCAAACGACTGGGCAATCGAGCTCAATTGTCGATGTGCTTGAAAAGATTTTAGACAAAGGAGTCGTCATCGCAGGTGATATTACCGTAGGAATCGCCGATGTCGAACTGCTTACCATCAAAATAAGACTGATTGTCGCTTCTGTCGATAAAGCGAAAGAAATCGGCATGGACTGGTGGGAGAACGATCCTTATCTCAGTTCCAAAGCGGAGAACAGCAACACTAAAGCGCTGGAAGAAGAAAACCGCAAACTGAACGAACGATTGGAGCTGCTTGAAAATCAGCTTGGCTCAAATCGTTTAAATACATCAAACCAACTAAAATAATCGGAGGGATTTACAATGGCAGAACAAAAATTAGACAATACACAGGCAGAAAGCAAGAAGGAAAATAAACAAACAGAAACGAATACACAGGAAAAATCATCAAGAAGAAGCATGCCGATTAAACGCACGGTTGCAGGAGGAATCCTAGGTGCGACAGTAGGCTACCTGGCAACACCTGAAAACGGAAAAAAACTATTATCCCAAATTGATACAGACGACTTAAAGAGCAAAGCAGCCGATTTTGGAAAAGCGGCAAAGGAAAAATCATTTAAAGGTGCATCAAGCTTAAAATCGTCTGCGGCTAATCTTTTCAAGAAGGATAAAAGCCAATCGGATGATACAGAACAGGATGAATCACCATCAGCCGAATCAACGACTGAAGACTATGAAGCATTAAAGCAGGAAAATCAGACGCTTCAGGAACGTCTGCAGCAGCTGGAGGAAAAAATGAACCAGCTGACTCAGACAAGCTCTGAAGTTGAAGAAGATGATGAAGAAGAAGAAGAGGAAGAACAAAGCAAGAATAAATCGGGCAAATCAAAAGCGGCATCAGAAGATGATTCTGAGGACGACGATGAAATCGAAGAAGACGAAGAAGAAGAGGAAATGATGGACGACGGCAAAAATGAAGTGAAAAAACCGAGAAAGCCAGCGCGCAAGAAAGCAAAAACGGCAAAAGCTTCAAAAGCGAAAGATGAAAAAGAAGAGGACGATGAAGAGTCAGAAGATACTTCTCTAAGCAGTGACGACGACACTTCATCATAAAACGGTGTGAAGAGGAGGAGATGTGGAAATGAGTACGGCAACAGCCTCATCCAAAGACAGTGTTCTTGAATTTTTTGTACAGGCTTCAAACAAGCACGGTTTTGCGCTTGATATTACGCTCAATGTGAACGGCGCTGTTGTTTCGGGCACGATGATCTCAGCGAAAGAGTATTTTGACACGCTGAGCGAAACGTTCGAAGATGGAAGCGAAGTCGCACAAAATCTGAGCGAGCAGTTATCCCGGGCAAGTGAATCCATTGAAGAAAACGGAAGCGGGGAAGCTCATTTCATTCACTTGAAAAACACGAAAGTGTACATCGGTGACAGCAAATCCACCCCTTCAAAAGGCCAGATCATCTGGCGCGGCAAGCTGAACGAAGTGAATGGATTCTTCCTCGGGAAAATATCAGATGCGAAGCCGGCAGCTAAAAAAGCGGAATAACGCAACACATGAAAACCGGAAGAGAATCTTCCGGTTTTTTCTGCTGTCTATTTTGCCCAAGGGGCTGATTTAAGCACGCTTGGAAATAGTTTTAATGGAACAGGATCCGCTAAAAGGACTTCTTTTTTTACCATAACTCCATCTAAGCCTCAAGTCTTACCTCCCGTACATTCACCGGCCAATAGAAAAATAGGCGGGGATGCTGTATAGTAAAAAGAAAGGCCTTTTTTTCCAGTTTACTGGCACAGGACTGAAACCCCGCATGTGCTACATACGTATAAACAGGCAGAATTTTTATGTTAGGAGTCGATTGATGATGAATCCGTTTGTGGCATTCAGTGTCCGGATGATGGCTGCGCTACCTGCTGCAGGGACAGCGGGAACAGTCAGCCTGATCGGATTTGATCAGCCCTTAATAGCAGCGGCCGCCTATTCGGTTGCAGGCGGAGCTTCCGCCTATTCAATTGCTTCTGTGACGATGAAGTCACGTTTTTTAAAGAAAAATGCTCTTACCCGCAAAGACTATAAATACATTAAAAAGCAGCTCGAGGAAGCAGCACCCAAGATGGCGCGCCTCCAGAAGACCCTTTTGACGATCAGGCATCTACCATCTTTAAAAGAGCGTGCAGAACTGGTCCGTGTAGCGAGAAGAATAGTTGCCCTGACAAAAAGAGAACCGCGCCGTTTTTATCAGGCGGAGAAGTTTTATTTTTCCCATCTGGATTCGGCCGTCCAGCTCAGTGAGAAATATGCCTTTTTATCGTCACAGCCAAAAAGAAATTTCGAGCTTGAAAAATCGCTGAATGAGACCCGCAGGACGCTCTCTGACTTAAAACGGCTGATTGAACAGGATCTCTTCAATATGGTTCAGGATGACCTGGATGATCTGAATCTTGAGATTGACGTTGCCAGGCACTCGATTCAATCTAACAAGGATAAAAAATCTCTTGATGAAAAGTGGAAAATGTAATGAATCACGACCTTTTTAAAGAGCGTGAAAACCTTCTCCAGGCTGAAGAAAACGAGAAGGTTCTTCACCTTGTCAATCAGCTCAGCCCAAGGAACCACGCCATGCTAGTATCATTCGGTCTCCCTGCTCAATCCAAGCTCCTTGCTTTTTCAAACACCATGCTTGATCAGGTGCAGCGCAAAGATATTGGACAGATCGGAGACACGCTGGATGAGTTCATTAAAAGCCTGAGTGATGTCAATCCGGAGGATCTCATGCAGGATGAGACCTCTTTTTTCGGCAGGCTGTTCGGCAGAAAAAAACGCTCTGTGCAGGAAGTGCTGTCTAGATTTCATAAAGCAGGCGTACAGATTGACCGAATCAGTGTCAGACTTGAACGCAGCAAAAACGTTCTTCTCTCAGATATCGTCATGCTCGACAGGCTCTATGAGACGAATAAGGAATATTTTCATTCTCTGAATACCTACATCGAAGCAGCAGAAATAAAACTTCGCGAATTGCACAACGAGACAATACCCGCCCTGAAAAAAGCAAATGAAGGCTATAACGACCCGATGAAGCGGCAGGAGGAAGAGGACCTGCTGCAATTTGCAGACCAGCTGGATCAAAGACTTTACGACCTGAAAGTCAGCAGAGAGCTTACCATTCAAAGTGCACCGCAGATCCGCATGATTCAACAAACAAACCAGAAGCTCGCAGAAAAAATTCAGTCATCCCTTATGACTGCCATTCCTCTTTGGAAAAACCAAGTAACTATAGCCCTTACACTGCTGAGGCAAAAACATGCTGCCGATGCCGGCAAAACAATGACCCGTTCTGCGAATGATCTTTTCCAAAAACAGACCTCCACGCTTGGGAGAAACCAGTTTGACCTGCAGACTTTGAAAGAAATACAGGAAAATCTGCAAATGGCCATCAAAGAAACACTTACCATTCACAAGGACGGGAAACATACACGGGAAGAAACCGAAGCAGCCTTACTGGACATAGAACAGAAAAAACTCCAGACATAAAAAACAGGAATCGGATGGTCCGATTCCTGTTTTTTATAACTTTTCGAGTTAGTGGAGATCACTACTAGCTCTTGCTTTTCTAATTAGAATCCATCCTCAGCCGCAAACGGTATATTCAATCTGTTTTCGACGGCTCTCAGGCGCTGGTTCAGACGGTTTAGTCTTCTTGTGTGGCGTTCGACAACCTGGTTCAGTCTTGTGACTTCCTGGTTTGTCTGGTTGAGTTCGCGGCGGAGGTTGCGGATCTCCTGATTCTGACGGTTTATTTCTCTGGACTGCTGCTCGTTTTGTCTTTCAAGCTGGTTAATTCTTCTTTCGAGTGACTGAAATTGCTGCGGCTGGCGGTCAGGGTCCAATTGATCCTGCTGAAACTGATCCTGCTGGAATTGAGGCTGATAGGGATTGTATTGATAGTTCATGTAATAGTCGGTTTGCTGAGGCACGTAGCCTTGATAAAAATGGTATGGGTTCATAGGTTGAAGTCTCCTTTATGGTAGTGAATCCTTCATTAGCCTATGCGGCTCTGCCCATGTTGACAGGGCGACTGCCCAATTGCACAGAAAAAAACCATGGGCTCAGGCTTCAAGCTCATGGCGTACTTCTGAATATGAATCGTAGTGGGACTGAATAATCTCTTCATCTGAGTGAGGGATTTCCATACCTTTGACGATTTGTGCTCCGTTGATGCAGCCGCTTGTGAGAAGGATAATATCGTCCGGTTCTCCAGCTGCAAGTGATGCTATAACGCCTTCTTTACGGGTAAGCGCTACTTTAATATTGGGTGATTTTGGTTCGGAAAATCCCTTCATCACCTGATCAATAATGACTTGCGGATCGTGATGTCCCGGGTGGTCAACAGTGACGATCACCTCATCCGCATGCCCTTCAATGGCAGCAGCCATTTTCGGCATTTTGTTGAAATCCCTGATGCCAATTCCTGCAATCATGACGATCAGACGGTTGTACTTCATTTTTTTGACCTCTTCCACAAGCCGTGTCAGTGCAACCGGCGTATGGGCATAGTCGAGAATGATTTTCCTGTTGTCTGGCCCTGTGATGACTTGGAAACGGCCTTCGGGGCTTTCGAGCATTGGAAGGACCTGAAGAATATCCGTTATTTTGTATCCGAAAAGCAGGGCAGTTCCAACGGCAGAAAGAGCATTGGCGATATTATAGGTGCCAAACACCGGCACAGCTGCATGGTGGCGCTGGCCCTTGTATATCAATGTGAACGAGCTGCCTATATCTGAAAACGATATGTCATCTGCGCACAAATCAGCTCCGCTATCCGGCACGAGACTGTATGTGATCTTCCGTCCCGGAAACGTCTCAGCAAGTTCTGCGCCCATTTCCATATCATCAATGTTGATGACGGCTGTTTTAGATTGTTTAAAAAGAGCAAGCTTGCACTTTTTATAATGATCCATCGTTTTATGGTACTCCAGGTGCTCTTCAGAAAAATTGGTGAGGATAGCTGCATCAAACTCCATGCCGTGAACCCTTTTCTGGTCTGTTGCTATGGAGGATACTTCCATCACCGCCGCTTTGTCTCCGAGCTCAAGGAGGTCATGGAAAATTTGGTGAAGATCGGTTGATTCAGGTGTAGTAGGCGTGCTTTTTTTATAAGAAAGCTTATGGGTTGAAGCCCATATGCCTGTTGTTCCTATCGAACCGGCAGGAAGACCGAGCAAAGTCAGCAATGAGCGGACATAGGCAGCAACTGTTGTTTTTCCATTTGTTCCTGTAACTCCGACGGTTTTCAGTTTTTCGTCTGAAAAGCCATAAAACATCTTTGCAAACTGTGCCATCGTCTCGCGGACATTGTCTGAAAGTAGAAAGGTATGCTCCGGGTATTTTCTGCTCAGCAATTCAAGCTTTTCACGGCTTGTTCCGACTACAGCTGAAGCACCTCGCTCGATGGCCTCATCGATATATTGGTGCCCGTCATGCTCGCCGCCGACAATGCTGAAGAAAAGTCCCCCGGGCTTGACTTGCTTAGAGTGAAAGGACAGGCTTGTGATTTCCTGTGAGGCTTGTCCGAAAATCTGTTTAAACGCCACGTTTTCCAGATCATTAAACTGTATGTTCATGTAGGTTCCTCATTTATGATTCCAGATTTGTATTCGTTTATTTATTTTCCAATACAAGCGCTCTTCCTATACTTAAAATTTCCGGCTGTCAGTATCCTTTTTTGTAATCGACTAAATTAACAGAAGGGACGCGATCTGACAGGTAGGTTTTCAAGTTTGGAATCAGGATGTTCTCTGTAAGGCGCTCGTTGTAAAACTCCGTTGATCCGGAGGTGTGGGGGGTGATAATGACATTCTCAAACTCCCACAATGGACTTTTTACCCCGAGCGGCTCGTGTTCAAACACATCAAGACCTGCTCCTGCAATTTCATTCTCCTCAAGAGCCCGTATAAGCGCTGCTTCCTCAACCACTTCACCGCGGCCGATATTGATGAAGTAAGCAGAAGGCTTCATCCGTTTAAATTGTTCGTATGTAAAAAGGCGTTCTGTTTCCGGCGTCAGCGGCACGGTCACAGCTACATAATCACATCTTGGCAGAATGGTGTTGAGGTCAACTTGAGTGTACATCTCATCTACAAAATCTGCGGGTTTGCCTGAATGCCGCACGCCAAGAACAGTCATTCCAAAAGCTTTTGCAATCTTGGCTGTTTCCTGCCCGATTGCGCCAACTCCAATCACACCAAGTGTTTTGCCGTGTATTTCAAGCTTCATGTTCTCATGGTGCCATTTTTTTTCGCTTTGATTGCGTACGTAGGCATGAATTTTCCTTGTTAATCCGAGCATAAGAGCGAAAATGGTTTCGGAAATGGGGTTTGCATGGACGCCGTTTGCGCTTGTAAGCAGCACTTCCTTCTTTTCCAAAGCTTGAAGCGGCATGCTGTTGACACCGGCGCTCCATGACTGTACCCAGCGCAATTTGGATGATTCATGGAGGCACGTTTCCTCCATTCCTTTTTTCCAGCCGGCAATAATCTCAGCGTCAGCGAGATGAGTCCTCCAAACAGACTCATCCCGTCCGGCAATTACCTCCCAGCCTGAAGCAAGCTCCCTGATTTCATTTAGATGGTTCTCCTGCAAATCTTGTGTGATAATCATTTTTCTTTTAGACATCGTCATTCCTCCCTCTCTCAATAGATTTATCTTAACAGAATTTTTTGTTTTTTATTTCTTGCTTTTCTCGTTAGGAATGTGAAAAACTGGGTAAATAAACCTGTAGATATATGCTTAGCGGTATCGAACTATTTTTCAAGGGGTGGACTTGCCTGCTATGAAAATTCTTCAAGAACGGTTTTACCCGAGTGCCAGAAGGGTTTTGGCGCTTGCAGGGGAAAAGGAAGATGCCCCGGAGTACCTTGTCGGCTATGATGTAGATGGGAATCAGGTGTTTCACGTCCAAAGTCCTGAAGGCTACTCGTTTCTTTATTTATGTTCTCATACGACGGCAGAAGCGGCTGTCGTATGCGGATATAAGGAGGCAGATGCCTACGGATGCTGGCCGGACTATTATTTTGCAGTGGATCATGAAAGCGGAAAGCTCAACCGGATCTGCAAGGCGAGATAATGATGAACCCCGCTGCTTAAGGTGAGGTTCTTTTTTTTGGAAAAAAATAGTTTGATTATCAGGAAATAAGTGTAAATACTTATTAGTTCACATGGTAAAAAGGAATCTATAAATACTGGGAGGATTGACATGAAAAGAATGAAAGGGTGGCTGATTGCTGCAGGGATGGCACTATTGCTTGCAGCTTGCGGTGGGAAAACCGCAGAAGAAGCGTCTTCTGATATGGAAAAAGCATATAAAGACGTAAAAACGATGGAAATAAAATTTAATGAAAAAGCAGTCTCACCTGATGACTACGACTTAAAAGGAACCATGCAGCTTGATCTTGAAAACGATCTTTCCTATTCGGAATATGACGATGAGGGAAAAATCACTAAAATCTCGACTGGCAAAGAGGGAGTCACCTATGATGACGGCACAAAAACAGAAGTGCTTGAAGGAAGACTCAGCGATTATATGCTGTTTGTAGAGCAGTATGAGTTTGAGCTGCACAAAAACCCAATTGCCTTCTATGAAAAATTCGATTCGGATTTTCAGGAAAAATTGAAGCTCCAAGAAACAGACAGTGAATACATCCTTACATATGAAGGCTCATCAGAAGAAGCACAGGAACTGATGCGTGACTTGACGGAGAATTACTATAATGGACTTCAAAAAGCGGCCGGCATTTCGGAGGTGGATCTTTCTTCCATTAAAGGAAAGGGCTTTGAGTACAAGGTGACTGTTGATAAAAAAACGTCTCTTGTAAAAGAGCTTGTACGAAATCACAAATACTCGCTTGAAATAAACGGAAAAAAGCAGGAGCAGGACGTGAGCAAAACACACGCGTATTCCTATGATACGGTTGACAGCATCCCAACGATAACGGCTGAGGCTAAACCGGAAGCAACGCCTGAACAGGAAGCTTCGGCTCAGGAAGCAGCCAAATATGTCGATGCACTAATCCAGGCGACGGTTTATCAGAATACAGACGAATTTATGAAACGTCATCCTGAGGCACCTGAGCAGGAAGCAGTGAAAAAAAGGGGAGACTTCCAGAAGTCTGCCTTCGTAGAAATCTATAAATCCAATACGGCGAATAACTTTCAAGGATTGCCGACTGCTGTTTCGGAGGACCAAATCAATCTCTACACAGAAGGATTCCTGGCGGCAATCAAGCAAACCAAATATAAGGTGAATGGTGCAGTCTATAATCCAGACACCGACTCTTATACGGTTGACCTTGAAATCCAGGGCTTCAGTGAAAACCGTCTCCTCGCAGAAGCTGTGCAGCCGGTCATGCAAAAGCAGCAGAACGGCGAGCTGACAAACGAAGAATTTGTTGATGAGCTGATAACTGCATCAGCGAATCGCTTCAAAGGGGCGGTACCGCTTGAGCCGCCTGTGAAGGCATCTGTTAACGTGATTAAAAACGGTGAGGGCCATTACGAGGTCCTTTTGCAGGATGAATACCTCCTTTCTTTTGTTCAGTAATCTTACTATAATAGGGGTTATCTGAAAGAGAGGGCGGAAAATCACATGTACCTGACGATAAAAGAAACCGCAGAGCACCTGTCCATGCCTGAAAACTACATCGAAGCGCTGATACTTCAGAAAAAAATCAGAGCCGTGCATGACGGCGAGCAGTACCTGATCAATAAAGACCAGTTCACCACCCATCTCGAGCAGATGGAAACCTACAAAGAACAGCTTGAGGAGTGGCTCAGCAAGCCGATCCCTGAAGACATTGACATCAAGGATGAAGACTAGGAAATGCATACTGTGCATTTCTTTTTTTATAGAGAAGGGCTGAGTTAGCGGCAGAAACGCTTCACCCGGAAGTGCTAATTTAACAGCAGAAACGGAGAAGCGGGCATTGTTGAAAGTGTTCTTAACTTGATTTAACAGCAGAAACGGAGAAGCACGCTTAGCTGAAAGTGTTCTTAACTTGGGTTAACAGCAGAAACAGAGAAGCGCGCTTAGCTGAAAGTGTTCTTAACTTGAGTTAACAGCAGAAACGGAGAAGCGCGCTTAGCTGAAAGTGTTCTTAACTTAAGTTAACAGCAGAAACGGAGAAGCGCGCTTAGCTGAAAGTGTTCTTAACTTGAGTTAACAGCAGAAACGGAGAAGCGCGCTTGGCTGAAAGTGTTCTTAACTTGAGTTAACAGCAGAAACGGAGAAGCGCGCTTAGCTGAAAGTGTTCTTAACTTGGGTTAACAGCATAAACGGAGAAGCACGGTTAGCTGAAAATGTTCTTAACTTGAGTTAACAGCAGAAACAGAGAAGCGGGCATTGTTGAAAGTGTTCTTAACTTGGGTTAGCGGCACAAACTCAGGAAAGCTCTTCGCCGAAAGTGCGAGATAACCTTGGAAGGAAGGCTGATAGTCCTATTCAACGATGCTACTATCTGCCTTATACTATAAAATATGGAAATAATCTTTCACTAATTAGAGGTGATCAACTTGAACTATTCAGAAATGCTGAATCAAATTCACGGTGTCATATCCTATCAAATGTCAGAACTGAACGGCCAGATCAGCCGTCTGGAGCGTGCCAGGCAGCAGATTGAACGGGAACAGTCAGCATGTCTTAGTGAGATGAGAAAGATTTTGGATCCTGAGCAGGACCAGCTGTGGAAAGGTTTAAGGGCTGAGGATTTTCATGATGATCGGAACCAGGCCTATGAAATCATGAGGAACATTGCAGAATACGATTATGATGAATATAAAGGAAGCATACAAGATCGAATCGACGGGCTGAATTTTCAGCTGAATATGCTCAGCGCAGCAAGCGGGCTTGCAAACGAGGCGGACAAGCTGTTGGCCATTGGCGATGATGCATTGGACGAGATCGGCAGCAAAATAAACGACTTGCAAAGGCGGCTGTTTTAAATGACCCAGATTAAACTGAATCATGCAGAGATGATTGGAAAACTGAATGAAGTCCGGCGGGCGCTTGAAGCCCTGACCCTGGACGTACCTGGAGAAGCGGGCGAAAATAAGCTGGACTTTACGCAGAAATGGCTGGAACGTGAAGCGGCTCTTCATCAATTTGTCGCTCAATATACTGCTGTCGTTCAGAAAAATCTTGAAGACACCCGCGCCAATTTGGATACGCTCAAAGAACAGGACGAAGCTATTGTCCGAAGGTAACTTTTGTAGTTTGGATGAAGATGCTACCCTATAAATTGGAAGTGCAGAATTATAGGGTACCAAAAAGGCAAAATGCAACCCTATAAATTAGCGATGAAAAAATATAGGATAGCAAAAAGACAAAATGCATCCCTGTAACGGCACAGAAACACAGGGTAACAATAACCAACACCTGCGCCATCAGATCATTCCCCTTCTAAATACACATTCCCAAAACCTTGAATCCAATCGTCTTCAAGGTTTTTTCATTTTCCGCACATAATCCGTTGACACATTCCGAAGAATAGAGTATAAATAAATTAACAATTAACAACTTGTTAATTATAAAAACCGAAGGAGTATGTATAGATGTCCAATGATGAAGCTCTAAAGAAGTATGATCTAAAAAAATACAGAACTCCTGACGGGTATACGTCCGATATTTGTGTGTTTACGATTGTGTCTGAGTTTGACGGGGAGTACAAACCGCCTCTGATGGATCTGAAGCTGATGATGATTCAGCGTGCTGCACTTGATGCAGAGGGAAATCCGAATATTGAGGCGAGCAAATGGGCGCTTCCTGGAGGGTTTGTTCAGGAGGATGAGTCGGCGTTTGAAGCAGCCAAGCGGGAGCTGGAGGAAGAAACGAGTGTTTCCGGGGTGCATGTGAAGCATTTCGGCGTGTATGATCAGCCTGGGCGCGATCCGCGCGGATGGATTATCTCGAATGCCCATTATGCGATTGTGCCTGAGCATTCCCTCTCATTGAGAAAAGCGCAGGATGATGCGGCCGAGGTTGAGCTGTTTTCTGTGAAAGAAGTGCTGAAGCTCGACTTGGCCTTTGATCACCGGACAATTATTGAGGATGCGATCAAAGTCATTACAAACGATCTGCTGCAGACGACTGTGGCGAAGAATTTTCTTCCTGAATTTTTTACTTATTCGGAGCTGCAGGCAGTGCTTAAAACGGTCACGAATGATCCGGCGATTGTAAGCGAGCAGTCCTTTTCGCGGAAAATTAAAACCCTGCCGTTTATTAAAGAGGCAGAGGGGAAGACTTCGAGAACATCAAAAAAGCCTACACAGCTTTATACATTTGTTGAAATGGATGTTGTGAAACCGATTTATACAGCACGTTACTAGACTTGATAATTAACAATTCATTAAGTGTTAAATACTATAGGGGAGTGGACTTTAATGAAAAGAGCGTTAATTAACATTGACTATACGGTGGATTTTGTAGCGGATGACGGGGCTTTAACTTGCGGAAAGCCGGGTCAGGCAATAGAAGAGGAGATCGTAAACGTAACGAAAGACTTTCTTGAAGCGGGTGATCTGATCGTTTTCGCCATTGATATGCATGAAAAAAATGATCCTTTTCATCCTGAGACAGCTTTGTTTCCCCCTCACAACTTAAAAGGAACAGACGGCCGCAGGCTTTTTGGAAAGCTTGAAGCCATTTATGAACAGAATAAAGCGCAAAGTCATGTACAATGGATGGATAAAACAAGGTACAGCGCGTTTGCAGGGACGGATCTTGAGCTCAAGCTTCGCGCAAGAGGGATAACAGAGGTTCATCTGGTTGGGGTTTGTACAGATATTTGTGTGCTGCATACAGCTGTAGATGCTTACAATAAAGGGTTCAGCATAACGGTTTATGAAAAAGCAACGGCAAGTTTTAATCAGGACGGGCATGCGTGGGCGCTTTCTCATTTTAAACATAGCCTGAATGCGAAGGTTGAATAGATAGATGGAGGTTCCAATGATGAAATACACAGATGACAGCTTGATGCTTCATACAGATCTTTACCAGATTAATATGGCGGAAACCTACTGGGAAGACAAGATGCACAACCGCAGGGCGGTGTTTGAGGTTTTTTTCAGAAAGCTGCCTTTCAGCAACGGCTACGGGGTTTTTGCAGGTCTTGAGCGGATTGTGGAATACTTGCAGCACTTTTCTTTTACGGAAAGTGATATTGAATATCTTCGTGATGAGCTTGGTTATAGAGAAGACTATTTGGAGTATCTAAAGGGAGTGCGTTTCACTGGCAATGTAAGGTCGATGGTTGAAGGAGAGCTTGTTTTTGCCAATGAACCGATTCTCCGGATCGAAGCGCCGCTTGCTGAAGCACAGCTTGTGGAAACAGCGCTGCTGAACATTGTGAATTACCAAACATTGATTGCGACAAAAGCTTCGCGCATTAAGCATGTGGTCGGGGAGCAGAGTGCAATGGAGTTCGGAACGCGCCGGGCTCATGAGATGGATGCAGCCATCTGGGGAACGCGCGCTGCCTACATTGGCGGATTTGATGCTACATCAAACGTCCGTGCAGGGAAAATGTTCGGCATTCCGGTTGCAGGCACGCACGCTCATGCTCTGGTGCAGGCATACCGCGATGAATATACAGCTTTTCATAAATATGCGCGCCGCCATAAGGATTGCGTGTTCCTTGTAGATACGTACGATACGCTGAAATCAGGTGTGCCGACTGCAATTAAGGTTGCAAAAGAGCTTGGCGATAAAATCAATTTTAAAGGGATTCGACTAGACAGCGGGGATCTCGCCTACCTCTCGAAAAAAGCAAGAAAAATGCTGGATGAGGCAGGATTCACTGAAACGAAGATCATTGCTTCAAACGACCTTGATGAAAATACAATTATTAACCTGAAGTCACAGGGGGCAAGAATTGATTCATGGGGAATCGGCACGAAGCTGATTACCGCTTACGATCAGGCTGCTCTCGGTGCTGTCTATAAACTTGTTTCAATTGAAGATGAAAATGGCAAGATGCAGGATACGATTAAGATCAGCGGAAATCCGGAAAAAGTAACAACACCCGGCATTAAGAAGGTCTACCGGATCATCAATACCCTGAACCATAAATCAGAAGGGGACTACATTGCCCTTGAGGATGAAAATCCAGGGTCTGAAAAGCGCCTGAAAATGTTCCATCCGGTTCACACGTTTGTCAGCAAGTTTGTGACAAATTTTGAAGCAAAGGATCTTCATCAGGATATTTTCAAAGATGGAAAGCTTGTATATGAGCTGCCTGAGCTACAGGAAATTCAGCAATATGCGGCAGACAACATGGATGTGCTCTGGGATGAGTACAAGCGGACGATGCACCCGGAGGAGTATCCGGTTGATTTGAGCGAAGCTTGCTGGGAGAACAAAATGAGAAACATCGAGGAAGTAAAAACAAAGGTTAAAGAAATGATTGAAGAGGGAAACAACTAAACATAAGCTTGATGGGAGAGAAGCAAAATGGGGAAGATCGGAATTTACGGGTCATCTTTTGATCCGGTAACAAATGTTCATTTGTGGACAGCAAGTACAGTAGCACACCGCTGCAGGCTGGATAAGGTCATTTTCCTGCCGTGTTCGGGAAAAAGGAAAGACAAAGCAATGAAAACGTCCGATCTTCACCGCTGGAATATGCTTCAGCTTGCACTTGAAGGAAATGATAAGTTCCTCGCCGATGATTATGAGATTAATCAGGAGGCCTGGAATGTATACACGTACTACACACTTGAGCACTTTAAGAAGAAGTACCCGAACGATGAGATTTATTTTATTATGGGTGCCGATTTGCTTGTGGATATTGCGGACGGCAAGTGGAAGTACGATCAGGAACTGGTCGCGAGCAATAAATTCATCGTCATGGCAAGGGAAGGCATGGATATGCTGCGGACGATTTCCCGCTCGCCGCTTCTCAGAAACCATGATGACGGGTCCACTTTTCACCTGATTGATAAGGGGCTTGCTATGGAAATCAGTTCTACATACATCAGAGATGAGTTTTCAAAAGGCGGAGAGCCGCGCTATTTGCTGCCTGATGCCTGTTACGAATACATCAAAAATCATTCTTTATATCATTAGGAGGCAATGAAGATGAGCATGCAGGAAAAAATTAGAAATGACTTGAATGTTAAACCTGAAATTGATCCGAAGGCCGAAATCAGAGAACGCATTGACTTTTTAAAGGCTTATGTCAAAAAAGCGCATGCTAAAGGATTCGTCCTTGGCATAAGCGGCGGACAGGATTCTACGCTTGCAGGACGACTTGCGCAGCTTGCGGTGGAAGAATTGAGAGAAGAAGGCATGAAAGAGGCGAAGTTTATTGCTGTCAGACTGCCTCATGGTGTGCAGCACGATGAAGATGATGCACAGTTTGCCCTTGCGTTTATTAAGCCGGATCATTCCGTCACATTTGACATTAAATCAACGGTCGAATCTTTTGAGAATCAGTACGCTCAGGCAGCTGATGACAAGCTGAGCGACTTTAACAAAGGGAATGTGAAAGCGAGAACGCGCATGATTACACAGTACGCAATCGCCGGACAGGAAGGATTGCTTGTCATTGGAACCGATCATGCAGCCGAAGCTGTAACAGGTTTCTTTACAAAATACGGAGATGGCGGCGCCGATCTGCTTCCGCTTGCCGGTTTGTCCAAACGTCAGGGCAGAAGTCTGCTTAAGGAGCTTGGAGCTGATGAAAGGCTGTATCTGAAGGTGCCGACAGCCGACCTGCTAGATAATAAACCGCAGCAGGCAGATGAGACAGAGCTCGGAATTACGTATGATGAGCTGGATGATTACCTTGAAGGAAAACCGGTATCAGAAGAAGTCGCGTCTAAAGTAGAGAAGCGCTATCTGATCACCGAACACAAGCGCCAGCTGCCTGCAAGCAAGTTTGACGGATGGTGGAAATAAGCAGCAGACACTAAGAAAGCAGCCGGAGGGTTTCCGGCTGCTTTCTACATGTGGCAGGGCATTCTGGAATCCCCGCGCTCAATACAGCTATTTCATTATTTTTTCACCCGGTGGCTGACGGCTTGTAAAATGAACTGTTTTTCCTTCGCGCTGAGCATTCTCCAGCTCCCTGCCTTGATCTTCATATCTCACGTTCCTCCTTTCGAATAAATATGTATTTGGACATTCGCTTATTTTCTTTGTTAGTACGTTTATACCGCATTCCGAAATATGTAAAACCACACAATGTTCATCAAAGTTCGGGGCGCTGATGGGGAAATGGGAAGAATCTCAGGTGTATTCGACTTCACTTCTCATGAAACGACAGATTTTAACATAGACCGCTGACGAAAGATGAAGAAATGTTTTGAATAAAAATAGGAAAAAGACCTGATTTCAGCTGGTGAAATCAGGTCTTTTCAGGTTTATTATAATTTAAACGAACTCTTAAGCGATACGATTCTGTTGAAGACCGCTTTTTCGGGAGTCGAGTTTTTAGGGTCAACATTAAAGTACCCGTGTCTGAAAAACTGGAATTTGTCGTGTGCCTTTACATCTTTCATGTTTGGCTCGACAAAGCCTTGAGCCACTTCCAGTGAGTTTTCATTGACGAAATCGAGGAATGTTTTTTCCTCTGCTTCTTCTTCGCTTTTTTCTGCTTCAAGGTCTGCATCGCGTATTAGCGGCTCGTACAGGCGGAACTCTGCAGGAACGGCCTGCGATGCTTCCACCCAGTGAATGGTGCCTTTTACTTTTCGGCCTGTAAAGCCGGTGCCGCTCTTTGTTTCCGGATCATATGTGCAGCGCAGCTCAATGACCTGGCCGTTTTCATCTTTGATGACTTCTTCACATTTGATGAAGTAAGCATGCTTCAGGCGAACTTCGTTGCCAGGGAAAA
This sequence comes from Metabacillus sp. SLBN-84, assembly GCF_053629595.1. NCBI lineage: Bacteria > Bacillati > Bacillota > Bacilli > Caryophanales > Bacillaceae > Metabacillus > Metabacillus sp. SLBN-84. The sequence goes on along the minus strand of NZ_JBRJIP010000001.1, from coordinate 3,857,511 downwards.
GGCGGAAATATTTTTTCGGAGGATCTTCCATGAAATCGTCCTGTTCGATGTAGATTTCACGTCCGAATGGAATTTGGCGTGAGCCCATTTCAGGTACTTCCGGATTGATTTCTGCATCAAGCATTTCCGTTTGTCCTTCAGGATAGTTTGTGATCACGACTTTAAGAGGCTTGAGCACGCCCATTGTGCGCGGTGCTTTCAGCTTCAGGTCCTCGCGAACATAATATTCAAGCATCGCCTCATCAACCGCACCGTACCCTTTTGATACGCCTGTTTCTCTTACAAAATTGCGGATGGCATCAGCCGTGTAGCCTTTTCTTCTTAGACCGGATACAGTCGGCATGCGCGGGTCATCCCAGCCGTCTACAAAACCTTCATCAACAAGCTGTTTCAGTTTGCGCTTGCTCATGACCGTATTTGTGATATTCAGGCGACCAAACTCGATTTGCTGCGGTTTCGTTTCCATTTCACATTCTTCAACAACCCAGTTATAGAGAGGGCGATGGTCTTCAAACTCGGTTGTGCAGATGGAATGAGTAACGCCTTCAATCGCATCTTCCAGAGGATGGGCAAAGTCATACATCGGATAGATGCACCAAGCATCACCTGTGTTATGGTGAACAGCGTGAGAAACGCGGTAGATGACCGGGTCGCGCATGTTCATGTTCGGCGAAGACATGTCAATCTTAGCGCGCAGCACTTTGGTTCCTGTTTCGAATTCGCCGCCTCGCATCTTCTCAAACAGCTCAAGATTCTCTTCTACTGAACGGCTGCGGTATGGGCTGTCTTTTCCCGGCTCAGTAAGTGTGCCGCGGTATTCGCGGATTTCATCAGGCGTCAGATCATCCACATAAGCTTTTCCTTTTTTAATAAGCAGAACCGCACGATTGTACATTTCTTCAAAGTAGTTGGATGCGAAATGAAGCTCGTCCCATTCATACCCCAGCCATTTTACATCCTCTTTAATGGAATCAACGTATTCCTGATCTTCTTTGAGAGGGTTCGTGTCATCAAAACGGAGATTTGTTCTGCCGCCGAAATCATCGGCAAGTTCGAAATTAATAAGGATCGATTTTGCATGTCCGATATGAAGATAGCCGTTTGGCTCAGGAGGGAAGCGTGTGATGACAGTCGAATGCTTGCCGCTTTCCAGATCTTCTTTCATAATATTTTTAATAAAATTTGACGAGTTATTTTCCAAAATGTATCGTCCTTTCTTCTATGTAACCTTCATTATATCCATAAATCATCAGTTCATTTTACAATTATAAGTTTCCCGCGGCATTTATTCAAATGAATTCAGCTGTTTCTTGGCTTGCGCCGCTTTTTTGTATAAAATAAACATTTAAAGGAAGGAATAAACTGTACGGAGTTTTCTATATATTCTAATAGTAGGAAAGGTGAATTAGGTTTCTAGTCATATTCGCCTATATGTAAAAATAGTTTAATAGATAGTTGTAGGAATCATCCCCATATTTTAACATAACTAGTAAGATGCTTCTAAAACAGGAAGAAGGACGTGGAAAGAACTTGTTGGATACGATCGAGGACTTCTTTGAAGACTTGGAGAGGAAAAGAAAACAGGCTGAATACAACCGGGATGCAGATGAACTTGAAGCGTATCTTGCTGCCATCAAAAATGCCATGGGCACGTTCGATGACGGGGTGTTTCATTTTGAAACGAGCCATCAGCAGTATGCAGATGAATGGACAGGACAGGCAAAGCTTGCCTATGAAAGCATCCATGCAGAAATCCGTTCTGTTGCTTTTCAAATAGATGATGTCAAAGATGAGCTGTACCAGGAACTGAGAGGGGAAATTGCAAGACTGAGACATCTTGCAGATACTTTCGCATAAAAGAAAGATCCGCATTCACGGGATAAAGGAGAGGTAGCTATTCATGGAAATAAAAATCAGACCGGAAGAACTTGAATCATTCGCAAGTCGAATTGACAGGTCCCGCTCTTATACCGGTGATGCATTGGATCTTTTAAGCTGGGAATCAGCAAGGCTGCGCTTCACATCTGTCGCCAGAGTGAGCACAGCACTCGATCTTCAGGAAGAAATCAGGCACTTGGTCAATCGTTTTCATACATTGACCGAGGATGCCAAGAGACATATTGAAAATACTGCGTCTGGCATGAGGGAAGCAGATGAGGCCGCAAAAGCATCTGCTTCTTCGGGCTGGGGCGGTTTTTTCTCGGGGCTGTGGGACGGAGCAAGCAACGGCCTCACAGATGCATGGGACGGGCTTGTGTCCCTGTTTGAATGGGAAACGTACGAAGCGATGTGGGATGCGATTATCCATCCCCTTGAAACGCTTGAAACCATGTGGAACACGCTGACAGAAGCGTGGGAAACAAAAGTGATCAATGGAGATGTGTACAGCAGGACGGAATTTTTTACATACGGGATTGTCTCCATTGGGCTTGGTCTGCTTGGGGGAAAGGGGATTGACAAGCTCGGCAAAGCTGCGAAACTTACTGATGTGCCGGAGGGGGCACCGTCTGTACCTAAACTTACAACCGTCACTCACGGCATGGACACAAGTTTTGATTTTGCGAAGCTTCCGCAGGGAAAAGGGTTTGCTGCAGAGATTAACGGTGTGCTGGATGAGGCTGGACTCACGAAGGATGAGTTTTTAGACCTCCAGTCTTCCTACTATAAAGATCTTACGCCTGAAGAACTGGACAGCATGCATCGTGTGCGGGAGGCGGTTCCGCCTGTCACAAGCACTACTGTCCTGCAAAAAGTCATTGACGGGGAGAAGCTTGCTTTATATTTATCCGGTGACATAACAGATGTCGGCGGATGTATTGCCAAAATGGAAGATGTCAGCGATCTTACGGATTCAGCGGATATGTATCATTCTCTTAGAATGGATTATCCGAATACTCCGTTTGCGCCGGATAAAGAATATGCCGTCATCCGATTCACCACAGATCAAAGCGACCGGCTCAAAATTCCTTATGCAGAGGAAATGAACAGTCCGCATGCAGCCAAACCGAACGAATACATCAGCTACCCGCAGACAGGCCATGGATTTACAGCTGCAGAGAACGGGAAAATTGTGCCTGAGTACGAAACCATTTACGGCAATAATGCTCGTCCAAGTGCCGCTGAAATTTATATTGTCAGGGACGGCACAGAGGAACTTGTCGGCATGTACGATAAATATGATCAGCGATTTTATAGCATAGAGGAGTTAAACAGCGATGATTAAAAAAGGAGAATACGGGATTTACCAAGGTGTGGAATACTCGATCATTCCCGAAGGAAGCGGAAAAGTGACTCTTCGGACGCGGGATAAAGCGTCAGCTCAGAACGGGTTTCAGGCAGCGGGGCTAAAAAAGAATGTGTTCGTTAAGCAAATTGACCAGTCAGAGCTTGAAAATGCGTATGAATATAAGCTGTCTGCAAACTACAGCGGCCAGGAATTCGCGATTGAAGGTGTAAACGAAGAGAACGGAACGGTTATCCTCAAGTCAATAGACCCTGATTCTGTAGACAAACTCGGCTTTTCTTCGCTTGGCAAATATGAATACATCAAACAAGTAAGCATTCAAGACGTCACGATTCAAGAAAAGAAAAGTCCGATTCTGGGATTTGGCGAAAAATGAGCACACCATTCAACACCTTAGAAAAAGCATTGATTGATGCCATGAGCAGCAATGAGAAAGTCGCCGGTTTTTACGACGTTTTAAAAGACAGCAGCGTTTGGCTTGTACAAAAGCAGGGCCTTCAAAAGAACAGTCCATTTTCCTTGGAGCACGTCCACATCATGGAGAAGAAACAAAAAAAACTTCTTCCGGTCTTCTCATCGGAATTCCCCATCCGGAAAATGTTTCAGAAAAACACGTCTGTTCAGGTTCCATTCAAAGAGCTTCTGCAGATGCTTGACGAACAGACGGGAATCATCCTGAACCCGGATACTCCTCTCTCAAAGCTTCTCATTCCGCAGGAACTCGGGATGATGAAGAGAGGGCAAAACTATTTTAAATAGCATTCAGCCAAAAGAGAGAGGAATCTCTCTTTTTGTTTTTATAAGAAAACCGCAAAAACAAAATAAGTCTTTTGTATGATGATCTTCATAACCTGTGAAACAACTCAGAGGGTATTTTCTAATTTCAGCCAATTATGTCGGCATAAAACCCGTATTCATCGCATTTGCTGTGCTGTTTTTGGATGAATATCCCACTAACTAGATCGATAGTCGGTGTGAAACCCTCAGAAAAGGGGTAACACAAACTAAGCCATATAGGAGAAAGTTTTGATAGAATAGATCATTATATAAGTTTCTAGCGTACGTTAGGTGGAGGATACTATGACAAACGATAAACAGCTGATTCATAAATCATATTTCGAACGTTTTATGGAAGGCAGAACAGAGCAGCCTGTTCAGGTTCTCGGTGAGCTTCACTTTGAGGAGCAGGCAAAAGAAGTGATCGATCTTTCCTATATCCGTTATGCCCAGGGCGAGATTTATTTTCATAACAAGGACTATGAAACAGCGATTTTTAAATGGGAGAACATCAGCAATGAGCTTGAGCCGTGGGCGCGAAAGAATATTGCCGATTCCTATTATGCGCTTGGTCATCTTTCTGCAGCCGAAGATATTTATACGGGCATTAAAAGCGACTCTAAGACGTTAAAAATGGAAGTCGCTCTTGAGCTGTTTTCTCTTTATCTCCTGAGGGAGAAAATGGAGCTTGCCTATAAGGTTATTAAAAAAGCTCTTGATCTCGATCCAGATTATCCGAATGTCACGGATCTTGCCCGGTCGTTTTATGAAGATCAGCAGGACTGGAAAATGGCTGCCGAGCTTGCTGTCAATGAAGGACTGCGGACAGAGGAGCCGGAATGGTTCGAACTGCTTGATGAATATGTTCAGGCAGGCTACACAAAATCATTCGACCCGGAATTTTTCTATCAGCCGCTCATTTCTCTTTACCGCAAAAACCAGAAACTGTTCCAGCGTGTCACTGCCTCTCTGTGGGACAGCTACCGGAACGGAGAGTTTTATCTTTCATGGCTGAAAACGGTCAACACGATTTTCCTGAACGTGGAGGTTCAGCCGTTTGAAAGCTGGTCGAAAATGTCTGATATACATCAGAACACCTATTTAAGCGTCATCAACGGCACGTATCTTGTGAAAGAACTGGAAGACATCGTCCCTGTTCTTCTGTCAAACTGGCAGAAGCTTGCCAATCAGTCAAAAGCTCTGTTTGCAGCTACGGCAGTGCTTGCCTGGAACGAGATTTTCCCTGCCTCTATGGATGCAGAATCATTGAAAACAGCAGAAACATTAATCTTTGATTCGGAGCACGACAGCGTCAGATTTGACTACAGCCTTGATCTGTTCAAATCACTCGTGGCATGGGCTGAAAATAACCATTTAGAGGTCGGTTATCAGAAAAAATGGCTTGTTTCCGAGCTTGCAGATTTAAACACATCTCATGTTCTTGTCAGCGGAACACCTGAAGGCGGAAAGGCTGCATTTATTAACCGCATCCTTGGCGAAAATCTTGTAACAGAAACACGTTCACCGGTTTTCGTCCGCTCGGAGGGTGATCTGGCAGAGATGAACCAGATTACAGACAACGGAACAGAAAAGCGTTCCGATCAGTCGGAGCTGATTGATTCCCCGGATGTCTGGATTGAAGTGAAATGGCCTGCAGAACTGCTTGAAGACAACCGTCTGGCCTTCCTGCATACAGCTGAAATCAGCCGGAACAGCGACATCTCTCAAACGGCAGAGTTCCTGCCGCTTTCAGATGGAATGCTGTTTGTGCTTGACAGAAACACGCCGTTTAATGAGCAGGAGCTTGAAATTTTAAGGCAGCTTCAGGAATATGCGCTTAACACGCCGATCCATTTTATCCTGAACACGGCCGAACGGAGAGCGGCAGAGGATCTTCAGGGAACCATTAATCAGTTTTTCCCTCAGTCCCAGGTATTCGCCTTTTCATCCGGAAATATGAAAGGACTGGGTGAATTCCTTTCAACTGTATTCAGCACGCGCGGAGCGAAGCACGAAGAGAAACGCACAGCGAAACTGCTGCATTATATCCGCAGAACGCTTACTGACCTCTTGAACAAGCGTGTGCAAACAGAGAACCACCTTGTCGAAACCGTCAAATGGAACGAAGATATTTTAGTGAGACTGAACGGATTCATGAATCACTTAAGAGACGTCGAACAGGAAAAAGCAGCAGCAATTACGGCTTCATACCGCGAAGCAACAGCTGAAATGAAGCGTGACTTGAAGCTCGAGCTTCCAAAAATCCTGCGCGGATGCTCTTCTCATATAAAAGAGGACAGCGACTTCAGCCAGCTTCACATTACGCTGAACCGTAAAATGAACGAGGAAATCGGGACATATGTCCATGACAGCCTGATCCCTAAACTTCAGACAGCCCTTCGCGAATGGCTTGTCCGGACAAACGAAGAGCTCAATGAAAGCCAGGGCTACCTGAATGAGATGAGCACATCATTTAACGGCCTGTACGGCGAAGAAAAAATGAAGCTTGTCTGCGACTTTAAGGTATTAGAAGACTGGAGAAGGGACCTGAACCGGATGACGAGCCGTGCAGACGTGGAAGAACAAAACATCCTGCTCCGGTTCAAGCCGACAGAATTCCTCCTGAAAAGCGCAGGGAAACTGTTTGCTGCCCTTCCGCAAAACAAATCGATGCTTTACACACAATATAAAAAATATGTGGAAAGCAAAAACTATGAAGAAATCACAGCCGAGATCTCGAAGAAATTCTTCCTGGAATTCGATCTCTTTGAAAAAGCGCTCAAATCAGACATCGTGATCTTCTATCAGGACCCGATTCTTTACGTAGATGAAACGATCCGCGAGTCAGAAACAAGCATCTCGAGCAGCAAAGCTGCACTTGAAAAAATGAAATCAAATCCGGAAATTTACTACGATCCATTGCGCCTCTTTGAAGTAAGACTGCTGCAGTCTGAGTTTATGGTTAAGGCGAATGAAGAGAGTGCTTATATTAGAGGATGAGTGAAAAGAGACCTTCTTTTTTAGAGGAGGTCTCTTTTGGTTGGGGAGGGATAACAACCCTCAAGAGACGCAAATGAAAATTTGGTGGTACTCAACAAGCGGATAAGAACCATCAAGAGACGGAAAACAAAGTTTGGTGGTTCCGAACAAGTGGGTAAGAACCATCAAGAGACGGAAATGACAGTTTGGTGGCACTCAACACGCGGATAAGGACCCTTAAAAGACGAGGAACAAAGTTTGGTGGCACTCAACACGCGGATAAGAACCCTCAAAAGACGAGGAACAAAGTCTGGTGGTACTTAACAAGTGGATAAGAACCATCAAGAGACGGAAATGACAGTTTGGTGGCACTCAACACGCGGATAAGAACCCTCAAAAGACGAGGAACAAAGTTTGATGGCACTCAACACGCGGATAAGAACCCTCAAAAGACGAGTAACAAAGTCTGGTGGTACTTAACAAGTGGATAAGAACCATCAAGAGACGGAAATGACAGTTTGGTGGCACTCAACACGCGGATAAGAACCCTCAAAAGACGAGGAACAAAGTTTGATGGCACTCAACAAGCGGATAAGGACCCTCAAAAGACGAGGAACAAAGTTTGATGGCACTTAACAAGCGGATAAGAACCATCAAGAGACGGAAATGACAGTTTGGTGGCACTCAACACGCGGATAAGAACCCTCAAAAGACGAGGAACAAAGTTTGATGGCACTCAACAAGCGGATAAGGACCCTCAAAAGACGAGGAACAAAGTTTGATGGCATTTAACAAGCGGATAAGAACCATCAAGAGATTAAAAACAAAGTTTGGTGGTTCTAAACAAGAAGCTGAGGCCCCGCCCTCCCGCATATTTTCATGCAAAAATTGATAATCCCCAAAAACTCAGCTAAACTGAAACCTAACATCAAAACTAAAAGCCTATTGGAGAGAACGGATAGATGGAGACGCAGCAAAATTATTCTTATGAAATTATGGAGGTTTGCCTTTTGGCGGGGAAGATTATGCTGATCAGCGGCGCGGAAACGTACCGGGTGGAGGATACGATGATGAGGATCGCAGCCTCATACGGTGTAAGGAATTCACACAGCTATGTAACGCCGACAGGCATTATTTTCTCCATTGAAACGGAAGAGCCGACGAAGACGAAGCTGATTCGGATTATGGAACGGACGACGGATTTGGATAAGGTGACGAAGGTAAATGCCATTTCCAGGAGAATCAGCAGCGGCGAGCTTAATGTGGATCAGGCCTATGATCTTTTAAAAGAGATTGAAGAGGCGAGTTCCACTTATTCTCTTGGGCTGCAGGTGCTTGCAGCAGCAATAGCGAGCGGCTGTTTTCTGATTATGTTCCAGGGGAAGTGGTCTGATTTTCTGCCTGCGGTTTTTGCGGGCGGACTGGGATTTATTTCGGTAATCTATTTTCACCGCCTTGTTCCGATTAAGTTTTTCTCTGAATTTCTGGCATCCTTCGTGATTGGGTTGTTTGCCTATTTGTTTGTGAAAACAGGGTTTGGCTCAGAGATGGATAAGGTGATTATCGGCTCAGTCATGCCGCTTGTTCCTGGACTGCTTATTACAAATGCAGTCAGGGATCTGATGGCAGGGCATTTGATTTCAGGACTCTCAAAGGGAGCGGAAGCGTTCTTGACGGCATTTGCGATTGGGTCGGGAATTGCGGTTGTATTTTTACTATTTTAAAGGAGCAATGAATGATGTGGGTTATTGGACAGCTGCTGACAGCGTTTATATCAACTGCTGCATTCGGCATTATTTTTCAGGCGCCAAAACCGTCTCTGGTCAAATGCGGACTCGTCGGGATGTGCGGGTGGTTTATTTACATTTCAGTCGTCGGGCTCGGATATGACGCAGTGCCTGCGACTGTCATCGCTGCTGTGTTTGTGGCGGTTGCAAGCCAGATGTTTGCCAAGATCTACAAGACGCCAATCATTATTTTCAGCGTTGCCGGAATCATTCCGTTAGTGCCTGGGGGAATGGCCTATGATGCCATGCGCAATTTTGTGGAAAATGACTACAATACGGCGATTACGCTTGCAGCAAAAGCCTTCATGATTTCCGGTTCCATCGCGATCGGTCTTGTCTTTTCTGAAGTAATTAATCAGGTAATCAGAAAATCCCAGCTTCGGACAAAAGTGAAATAACGTTAACCTTCCGTTTTTTGAGCGGGAGGTTTTTTTACTATGTGAGTTAAAAAGAAAAAGTTTGTATGATCTTACTAAGTTATCCTCGGCAAGCGGAAGCGCCTAGATCCTAATCAGAACAAATCCGACAAAAAAGGCGGGAACCGGACTTTTCCGTCGGATTCTTATCTGCCTGTCGGATCTGAACAAGGCACTTGCGCTTTTGTGTTTACAATTTTCTAACAATCCCTTCACACAAATCCACATCACCTTCATACTCACTTTACGTTCGGCAGGTAAGATTGGAGTTGTGAAGGACAAGTGAATAAACTCTGGTTGAGAATATGAGAAACCATAAAAAAACATAGGTGTTTTTAGAGAACCCGCGTTTTTTTATGGTTTTTGTTTTGCCTATAGATATAAAAAGGGAGCTGAAAAAGCATTGGATACGCATCAGGAATTTATCAGCCGGCTGCATGAAGACAGGCTGATTGCAGCTATTAAAGATCCCAAAAGCTTTGACCGCTTCCTTGAGACGGATATTCAGTCTGCTTTTCTGCTGATGGGTAACATCAGTGTCATTAAGCGGTATGTGGATCTTCTGAAAAAGAACGATCGTCATGTCTTTTTGCACCTTGAAAAGATTCCCGGGATCAGCTATGACCGGGAAGGGCTGAGGTTCATTGCTAAGTTTGTCAGGCCGACAGGGATTGTGACGACGAAAAGTTCTCTGATTCAGCTGGCTAAGAACGAGGGACTGCTGACCATTCAGAGGCTCTTCCTGATTGATTCAGACGCACTGGCAAACGGACTGAAAGCAGTGAATGAAATTGAGCCGCATGCACTTGAGATTATGCCTGGACTGATTCCTGAAATGATTAGAAAAGTAAAGCATGAAACAGATGTCCCCATCATTACGGGCGGCCTGATCCAGAATGCGGGGCATATTGAAGAGGCGCTTGAAAGCGGAGCTCTTGCGGCCTCAACAGGCAGAGCATGGCTTTGGAAGAAATATGCGCAGAAGGAAAGGAGCATGACGGCAGATGAAAAAAGTTGAACTGAAAAACGTTTCGAAATCTTATGATTCTAAAACGGATGTCATAAAAGAAATCAGCGCAGTGATTGAACCGGGTGAATTCTTTGTCCTGGTCGGTCCTTCGGGCTGCGGGAAAAGCACGATGCTCAGAATGATTGCAGGGCTTGAAGAGGTGACAGGCGGAGAGCTTGTCATCGGCGGGAAAACGGCGAACGCTCTTCCGCCGAGCAAGCGGGACCTTTCGATGGTTTTCCAGAATTATGCGTTGTATCCACATCTGTCGGTTGAAGAGAACATCACTTTCGGATTACATACGAAAAAAATAAAGAAGGCAGAGCAAAAGCAGCGCTGTCATGAGGCTGCCGAGATGCTCGGGTTATCTGACCTGCTTAAGCGCAAGCCAAGACAGCTGTCGGGCGGTCAGAGACAGCGTGTTGCTCTTGCAAGAGCGATTGTCACGCATGCGCCTATTTGTTTGATGGATGAGCCTCTTTCAAATCTGGATGCCAAGCTGAGAGCGAAAATGCGGTCAGAGATCCGCCAGATTCAGCGCAAACTCGGTATTACGATGATTTATGTCACGCATGACCAGACAGAAGCGATGACGATGGCAGATACGATGATGATCTTAAACAACGGAGAAATTCAGCAGATCGGCAGACCGCTTGAGATCTACAACAATCCTGCAAATGAATTCGTGGCATCGTTTATCGGTGCGCCGCCTATGAATCTCGCGCCGGCAGATATTACGGGCAATGCGATCATGATTGAAAATCAGCATACCATTCCGGTTTCAGGCAGTCTTCCTGCTTTCGAACGGAAATTGACTGCCGGAATCAGGCCGGAGCATATTCAGCCGACTTCAGGCAAGGCGACCTTTTCTGCCGAGGTGGCAAATGTTGAAATTCTCGGCACGGAAACTCTTATTTCTTTTTTTATTGGCGGAAACAAACAGTGGCTGGCGAAATGGAATGGCCAGTGGGACGTGAAAGTCGGGGATAAGCTTCCGTTTTATGTGGCTGAGGAGGATGTGTTTCTTTTTGACAGACAATCCGGTGAATGCCTCCTTTCACATCCGAGGGAGTCTGGCCGCTTGCTTGGACAGGAGGCCTTTATATGAACGTGAATGAAGCTCCTGCTGCTTTAGCACGCGGGGAAATCCGGCAGGAAAAAAGAATTCAGCTGCGTTCATTTGGAGAGGGCATGCTTTATCTGCTTCCTTCCATTGTGCTGTTTTCGGTGTTCTTGTTTTATCCCATGTTCCGAACGATTTACTTAAGTTTCTTTTTGACAGACGGACAAGGAGTGCCGATAAGCTTTACCGGACTTGAGAATTATACGTATCTCCTGCAGTCTCCCGCTTTTCAGAACAGCATGAAAGCAACGCTTCTGTTTGTGGTGTATACCGTGCCTGCAGGGGTTGGCCTTTCCCTTTTTCTGGCGCTGATTGCCAATGAAAAGCTCAGGGGAATCGGCTTTTTCAGAACGCTTTTCTCTTCGACAATGGGAATGAGTGTGGCCGCGTCGTCTGTCATTTGGATGTTTATGTACAATCCGGCGATTGGTGTGATCAACAAAGTTGTCGGAACTCTTGGTTTTACAGAGGTTCAGTGGCTGCTTGATCCTAAATACGCCCTGCTTGCCGTCTCGGTATCTACCATCTGGATGAATGCGGGTTTCTCTTTTCTCATTCTTTTGGGAGGCCTTCAGAATATCGATGAGCAGCTTTACGAGAGTGCGAGAATATCAGGAGCGGGCTATTTCTATCAGCTCAGAAAAATCACGATACCAATGCTGTCTCCTACACTCTTTTTCGTCATTACGGTTTCGTTCATTAATGCTTTCCAGACGTTTGGACAAATCGATATTTTGACGAAGGGCGGACCGATGGAATCAACAAACGTGATTGTGTATTCCATCTACAAGGATGCCTTTATTAATTACAACATCGGATCAGCAAGTGCCCAAGCGGTTATTCTCTTCCTCGGCATACTTGTTATGACCATTCTTCAGTTTAAGATCGGTGAAAGGAAGGTGCATTACAGATGAGTGCAGCTAAGAAATTCCTCATGTATGTTCTGCTGATTCTGGCAGCCCTTCTGATGATGTTTCCGATCATTTATGCCTTTTTAATCAGTTTCATGCAGGGCGGGGAAGTGCTCCAGGGCAAGCTGCTGCCGGAGAAAGTGACGCTTGATAATTATACGGCAGCTTTTGAAAAGGTACCGCTTCTTCAATTCCTTTGGAACAGCTTTTTTGTTTCGGTCATTGTGATGATTGGCCAGCTTGCTGTTTCGAGCCTTGCCGCCTTTGCCTTTGTGTTTATTCCCTTTAAAGGGAGAAATCTGCTGTTTATGGTCTTCATCTCAACAATGATGATTCCGTGGGAGGCTACAATGGTCCCGAACTTCTTGACCGTTCAGAAGCTTGGATGGATCAATGAGTACTCGAGTCTGACGATTCCGTTTTTTGCGCTGGCTTTCGGTACATTTCTCCTTCGGCAGCAGTTTAAAACCATTCCTCTTGAACTCTATGAAGCATCCCAGGTTGCAGGCATCAGCCGGTTCCTTTTTTTCTGGAGGGTCGTTCTGCCTGTTTCAAAAACAAGCTTGATCACGCTTGGGATCTACAGTTTTTTAACAACGTGGAACATGTATCTGTGGCCGCTGCTTGTGACAAACAATGAAAAAGTCAGAACCGTCCAAATCGGGCTGAAGCAGATGCAGTCGCAGGAGATCTCGTCTCAATGGGGGGTGGTGATGGCAGCAGCCGTAGTCGTGATTCTGCCGACGTTATTACTGTTATTTGTCGGGCAAAAGCATTTCCAGAAAGGCTTAACTCAAGGTGCAATCAAATAAAAGGAGCGAGTAAATTGAAGAAACTGGCAGTTATTTTATCCTCTATTCTATTAATCATCCTTGGTGCATGTTCAAACTCAGCAGGAACCAATGGTGAAGACAAAGCATCAGCTGAAAATGCAGGCGGCAAAACAGAAGTTATTTTCTGGCATGCTATGAGCGGAGAGCTTGAAACCGTACTGAATGATCTTGCGGCAGATTTTAACGAATCACAGGATGAAGTAGAAGTGAAACCTGTGTTTCAGGGAACATATGAAGAAGCACTGACAAAATTCAACACGGTTGCGGGCACAGAAGAGGCGCCTTCCATCATGCAGACATTTGAAGTTGGAACAAAATATATGATCGACAGCGGAAAAATCCAGCCTGTCCAAAAGTTTATTGATGAAGAGAACTTTGATACATCTCAATGGGAAAAAAATATCTCGAACTATTACACGGTTGACGGCACGCAGTATTCAATGCCGTTTAACTCCTCAACACCTGTTCTTGTTTACAACAAAGATGCCTTTAAAAAAGCGGGCCTTGATCCTGAAAAAGCTCCGATGACGTATGATGAGCTGAAAGCTGCTGCTGAAAAACTGACGGTTAAAGAAGGTTCAAATACGTCTCAATACGGATTCTCGATTTTGAATTACGGATGGTTCTTTGAAGAATTGCTTGCTGTACAGGGCGGCGAATACGTAGACAATGAGAATGGCAGAGGCGGAGATGCTGCGAAAGCAGCGTTTAATGGCGAAAAAGGCCTAAACGTCTTTAATTTGATCAATGACATGTACAAAGACGGAACGTTCTATAATGCCGGACAAAACTGGGATGATATGAGAGCGGCATTCCAGTCAGGGAAGATGGCGATGTTCCTGGATTCTTCAGCAGGCGTTAAAGCACTTGTTGATAATGCACCGTTTGAAGTAGGAGTTTCTTATCTGCCTGTTCCTGATGAAGCAGAACGCCAGGGCGTTGTCATCGGTGGTGCTTCACTTTGGATGTCTAAAGACATAAGCGAAGAAAAGCAAAAGGGCGCTTGGGAGTTTATGAAGTATCTTTCAACACCTGAAGTGCAGGCGAAATGGCACGTGGAAACAGGGTACTTTGCTATTAACCCTGCAGCCTATGAAGAAGAAATTGTAAAAGAGCAGTGGGGAAAATACCCGCAGCTGAAAGTAACCGTTGACCAGCTTCATGACACAAAAGCGAATACAGCAACACAGGGAGCGCTGATTTCTGTTTTCCCTGAATCAAGACAAAAAATCGTTTCCGGAATGGAAAGCCTGTATCAGGGCATGGATCCTCAAAAGGCGCTGGACCAGGCGGCGGCTGAAACCGACCGTGCACTTGAAACGGCAGGGAAAAAGCAAGGGAAATAAGGGAGGGAACTGATGATTGCGTCCAGAATCATCAGTTCTTCTTTTCCGTTTTATTATAGAGACCGCAGAAGGGAGCAGAAAGGCACATGGAGATTTTTGCACACAGAGGCTGCAGCGGAGAACATCCTGAAAACACGATGGCGGCATTTCGGGCTGCCTGTGAAGCAGGAGCAGACGGTATAGAGCTGGATGTTCAGCTCACCAAAGACGGAGAAGCGGTTGTGATTCATGATGAAAGAATTGACAGAACGACAAATGGCATCGGATTTGTGAGAGACTTCAGGTATAAACAGCTGAAGCTGTTTGATGCCGGGAGCTGGTTTAACAGGCGCTACTCCAGAGAGACGATCCCTGCCCTTCGGGATGTTCTCGACTATATTAAATCCGTGAGGCCGGATATGAAAGTAAACATTGAGCTGAAAAACGATGTGTTTCCGTATGAAGGGCTTGAGGAGAACGTATTGGAATGCATAGAAAGATCGGGCATGGAGAAATCGGTGATCCTTTCTTCTTTTCAATTCAGCAGCATGGGGAAAGTCCGTGATCTGACCACGAGCGCAGAAACGGCACTCCTTTTTCAGGGGATTCCGTCCAACATGATGGAGGAAGCAAAAAAAGTGAGAGCCAGCGCCCTCCATTGTGAAAGCGCGTATGCAGCGTCGCCTGCAGGCAAGCGTGCAGCAGAAGCAGGCTACTTACTGAGGGTCTATACGGTTAATCAGACAGATCAACTGGAGATATTTAAAAAAGCCGGTGTTTCAGCCATTATAACGGATTATCCCGATCTTTTTCTCGGAAACAAAAGTGTGCCTTTATAGGCGCACTTTTGTTTCGATATTTATGTTAGGTTTTTTTACATTGTGTGTAAGGAAAAAGAGGCTGGTGCAGCAGCTTTGTTGCCGTTTACATAGTATTCACGCGCCACTCATGGCACATATTCTATCAAAATAGTGATTGTACAGTCCTGGTTTATCCCTTATAATCTAAAAAGAAAGAAAATTCTGTTTTAAAGAGGGGGATTTTGATTGCAGGCGTTTGTTGATAGCTTAAACAGTGTTCTGTGGAGCACACCCGTGATTTACATTTGTTTGGCTGTAGGATTGCTTTTCTCCATCTTGACCCGATTTTTGCAGGTGCGGCATATCAAGGATATGGTGCTTCTTATGTTTCAGGGCAAAAGCTCTGAAGCGGGAGTTTCTTCTTTTCAGGCATTATCGATTGCATTGTCCGGCCGCGTAGGTACAGGGAACATTGCCGGTGTTGCTACGGCTATCGGTTTCGGCGGACCGGGTGCTGTTTTCTGGATGTGGGCGATTGCCTTCATCGGAGCTTCAAGCGCTTTTATCGAGTCAACACTGGCTCAAATTTATAAAGTCAAACAGGACGGGCAGTATCGAGGCGGTCCGGCTTACTATATTGAAAAAGGGACAGGAATGAAATGGTACGGCATTATTTTTGCATTTGCCGCGCTCCTTGCAATGAGCTTGCTCATGCCTGGTGTACAGGCCAACTCCATCGCTCTTGGTCTTGACAATGCATTTGGAATTAACCCTGTTATTACAGGAATAGGACTTATTGTACTTTTAGGCCTTATTATTTTCGGCGGTGTTAAGCGGATCGCTACTGTTGCACAGGTTGTTGTTCCGTTCATGGCGATTGGCTATATTCTTGTTTCACTCGTTATCATTGCTTTTAATATTACTGAACTGCCGGCTGTTATTGCCCTTATTTTTAAAAGTGCATTTGCACTTGATTCTGCTTTTGGCGGAATCGTCGGTATGGCGATTGCATGGGGAGTAAAACGCGGAATTTACTCCAATGAGGCTGGTCAGGGAACAGGTGCCCACCCTGCAGCGGCTGCAGAGGTGTCCCACCCTGCAAAACAAGGTCTTGTTCAGGCTTTTTCCGTTTACATTGACACACTGTTTGTGTGTTCTGCAACTGCATTCATGATCCTTTTCACGGGCATGTACAATACGCAGGCACCGGATGAAACGTTTATCGTCAATCAGCTTGGTGCAGATGTCGAGCCTGGCCCGGTGTTTACACAGGCTGCAGTTGAGTCGGTTATTCCGATTCCTGGTTTTGGATCGGGATTTGTGGCCATTTCCCTTCTATTCTTTGCTTTCACAACGATTATGGCATACTACTACATCGCTGAGACCAACATTGCGTATTTAACAAGAGGGAAGAGCAACAAGATTCCGATGTTCCTTGTAAAAGTCGTTCTTCTTGGAGCAACGTTCTATGGATCTGTTAAAACGGCAACCCTTGCATGGGGACTCGGTGACGTTGGGCTTGGAATAATGGTCTGGCTGAACCTGATCGCCATTCTCATTCTGGCAAAGCCAGCCCTTCTTGCTCTAAAAGATTACGAAGAGCAGAAGAAGCAGGGTCTCGATCCTGTTTTTGACCCGGTTAAGCTCGGAATAAAAAATGCGGATTTCTGGGAGCATGAATATAAGCACGAGGACTCTCCGAATCCTTCTGTTTTAGGTAAAAAAGATCAAACCCTGAATTCTTAATGAGTGGGACTTCCCGTAAACGCGGGAGGTCCTTTTCTATGCCATTTATCCTTAGGTGTTACAATAATTTACAAACTTATAGGGCAGGTTTAAAATAAATACTATCTTTCTATCGCCTAAATATTCAAAATGTTAGGATTTAGGAGTATGATTAAATGAATAGAATTCGAGATATTAGATAAGCTAAATGATTTGCACCGCAGGGAGGCAACTGTATGTCAAACGTCTTTTCTTTACTTAAGCCATACCGCATAGCTGTTGGTGTGGCCTTAACCCTTATGCTGATTGAGCTTGGGGTGGAGCTGCTGCACCCTTTTCTGATGGCGAAAATCATTGATGAAGGCATTCTGAAAAATGATCTATCTGTTGTGATTTATTGGGGGAGCATTATGGCGGGCATTTCACTTGCAGCATTTGCGGCAGGTGTAACCAATTCCTTTTATGCAGCCCATGTCAGTCAAAGCTTTGGATTTGATATCAGGAAACAGCTTTTTGAGAAGGTGCAGTCCTTTTCATTCGCAAATTTCAGCCTGTTTCCGGCATCTTCTCTCATTACCAGGATGACAAATGATGTAACACAGCTGCAGAATACCATTTTCATGAGTCTGAGAATCATGCTCAGGGCGCCTCTGCTGATCGTCGGCGGCACCATTATGGCTCTGATTGTTAATTTCAGGCTTGCTCTCATTCTTCTTATCTCTATACCGCTGCTTGTTATCTTTTTGTTTTGGATGATGAAAAAGGGCGGCGGGCTTTTTAAAGCGGTGCAGGAGCGCCTAGACTCAGTTAATGGTGTCATGCAGGAAAATCTGACAGGCATGAGAATCATTAAGGCGTTCCTGAGACGGAATCATGAAATGACCCGTTTCTCAAAATCAAATCAGGAGTTAAGGGAAGACACGGTTTCAGCTCTCAGACTGATGGAAATTGTGATGCCGATTCTTCTTTTCGTCATGAATATCAGTATTCTTTCTATTCTCTGGTTCGGCAGCGTCCGGGTCGGGGCGGGGGATGCAAAAGTAGGAGAAGTAGTCGCCATCGTCAATTATGCTCTGCGGATTTCATCTGTTCTTTCCATTTTCTCCTTTATTATTATGGCGTTTTCGCGTGCGAAAGCATCTGCAGGGCGGATAGGCGAAGTGCTTGAGACGGAAGCCGATTTAACGGATACGGCCGGTTCCTCAGAGAAACACGTGATTAAAAAAGGGGAGATTGAGTTTCAGAATGTCTCTTTTTCATATCCCGGATCGGATGCGAATGTACTTAGAAATTTATCTTTTCACGTTTCCCCGGGGCAAACAGTCGCGCTTATGGGAGCGACCGGTTCCGGAAAATCGTCCATCTTCACACTAATTCCAAGACTTTATGACGTATCGTCCGGGTCAATCACGATTGACGGAGTAAATCTTCAGGATATGAAGCTGAAAAGCTTGAGAGGCAAAATAGGCTTTGTTCCCCAGGAGTCGCTGCTGTTTACAGGCTCGATCAGAGAAAATATTGCCTGGGGGAGGGAACATGCGTCACTCCATGAAATAAAGGAAGCGGCGATGCATGCTCAAATTCATGAAACGGTTGAAAAGCTGCCGAATGGATATGACACACGTGTCGGCCAAAAGGGAGTAAATCTTTCAGGCGGACAGAAACAAAGGCTGTCCATTGCAAGGGCCCTCGTCCGGAAACCGAAAATTCTTCTGCTTGATGACAGTACTAGTGCGCTTGACCTGAAGACAGAAGCAAAGCTTTTGAAGGCTTTGAAAACCTATGAATGCACAACCTTCCTGATCACCCAGAAAATCAGCACCGCCATGGAAGCAGAAAAGATTCTTCTGCTTGATGAAGGGGAAATTCTTGCACAGGGTTCGCATGATGATCTGATGGAGACATCATCCCTTTACAGAAAAATCTTTGCTTCGCAGTTTGGAGAGGAGGCCGTGCAGCATGTTCAAAGAGCTAAGTAAGCCATTTTCATACCCGAAGATAAAGCCGGAGAACGCACCGCCGAAAAAGAAGCAGGAAAAACCGAAAAACTGGTTTGGAACGATCACGCGGGTATGGTCCTATCTGTCTTTGAAAAAAGGGCTCCTCATACTGGTTCTGCTCATGGTTGTTTTGAGTTCTTTTCTTGGCCTTCTGGGTCCATATCTGATTGGAACGGTTATCGATGATTACATTGTCACGAAGGAAAGCGGCGGGTTCGTTCAGCTCCTGATTGCCCTCGCGTTCATCTATCTCATTCAATCCGCAGCGCTGCTTTTGCAGAACGTATGGATGATCGGAATTGCTCAGCATACGGTCTTTACGATGAGAACCCAGCTTTTCAGGCATTTCCACAGCCTGCCGATTTCATATTTTGACAAACGGCAGCACGGGGAGCTGATGAGCCGGGTGACAAATGATATTGAAAATGTGAGTTCTACTTTAAACAGCTCAGTCATTCAGATTTTCTCAAGCATCCTGACGCTTGCTGGAACGATAGGCGTCATGCTTTGGCTGAGTCCGCTCCTGACCCTGATTACGTTTGCGATCATCCCGATTATGTTCTTTGGAATGAGGTGGATCACAAATCGAACCGGAAAGCTGTTTAAAGAGCAGCAGCGCAATCTCGGTGACCTGAACGGGTTTATTGAGGAAACCATCTCAGGACAGCGGATTGTGAAGACCTTTTCTCAAGAGGAGCGGGTGATTGCTGAATTTCTTGAAAAGGGGAAACGTCTGAAAGGAGCCGGATTTTGGGCTCAGACGATTTCGGGATTCATTCCGAAGCTGATGAATATGCTGAATAACCTAAGCTTCGCTGCCGTTGCTTTAGTTGGCGGCATTCTTGCTTTAAACGGTGCAGTGACCATTGGTGTTATTGTTATTTTTACCGAATACTCCAGACAGTTCACCCGTCCGCTGAACGAGCTTGCCAATCAGTTCAACACCATACTGTCGGCCGTTGCCGGAGCGGAACGTGTATTTGAGATTTTGGATGAAGAGGAAGAAGTCCTCGATGAAAAAGAGGCGGTCGAACTTCAGGATGTAAAAGGCGAGGTCGTTTTTTCGGATGTTTCCTTTGCTTATGAAGATGACCAGCAGACAATTGAACATGTGAGCTTCCGTGCTTCTCCCGGGGAGACGACGGCGATTGTCGGGCCGACCGGAGCAGGGAAAACCACGATGATCAATCTTCTGTCCAGGTTTTATGATCCAGATTCAGGCGTTATTCTGATTGATGGCACACCGAGCATTAAAATCAGGCGGAGCAGCCTTAGAGAGCATATGGCCTTTGTTCTTCAGGATCCGTTTCTTTTCAAAGGCACCATTATGGAAAACATCCGCTACGGACGCCTTGATGCGTCGGATGAAGAAGTTATGAACGCTGCAAAAGAAGCAAATGCCCATTCATTCATCATGAAAATGAAAGACGGCTATCAGACTGTTCTCACTCAGGAAGGAAGCGGCATCAGCCAGGGGCAAAAACAGCTGCTTTCTATTGCAAGGGCGATTCTTTCAAGCCCGGTAATGCTGGTATTGGATGAAGCGACAAGCAGCATTGATACCATCACTGAACTGAAAATCCAGGAAGCGCTGCAGCGCCTGATGAAGGGGAGAACGAGCTTCGTCATTGCCCACAGGCTGAATACGATTCAGAAGGCTGATCAGATTTTAGTGCTCGAAAACGGAGCGCTGATTGAAAGCGGCAGCCATGAATCTTTGTTAAAGCAAAAAGGATTTTATTACGGGCTGTACCACAGCCAGCTGAAAGAGGAAACAGGCTGAGCTTAGCATAGCCTGTTTTTTCTTTCAGCAAAAGGACATGCTATACTGATGGTGGAGGTGGTTTGATGCGTTTAGCAAATAAAAAAGTCATTGCTCTTGTCAGTGCCGAGTTTGAGGATCTTGAACTGTGGTACCCTGTTCTTCGCCTTCAGGAAGAAGGGGCAGAGGTCCATCTTGTCGGTGAAAAAGCAAACGAGACGTACATTGGAAAATATGGAGTTCCTGCCACATCGGACTTTGCTTTTGGAGACATCAGGTCTGATGAGTATGATGCCATCTTAGTTCCGGGAGGCTGGTCTCCTGATAAACTTAGAAGGTATCCCGAAGTGCTTCAGATGGTGAAGGACATGCACGAAAAAGAAAAGCCGATCGGCCAGATCTGCCACGCGGGATGGGTGCTGATTTCAGCGAAAATCCTGGAGGGCAGAAATGTCACAAGTACGCCTGGAATCAAAGATGATATGGAGAACGCTGGAGCCATCTGGCATGACGTGGCGGTTATTGTGGACGGCCACATTGTTTCAAGCAGAAGACCGCCGGATCTTCCGCCATACGTAAAAGCTTTTGCTGATGTATTAGCTGAAAAATAAGAAGGATAGGAGGCAAATTGCTTCCTATCTTTTTTTTCTCTTTTTTGCAATAGGTTCTTTTTTACTGCAGCTTATTATCATGTTATTGGAAGAAAAGGATCAGCATATTGTTGGAATGTCAATAATTAAAAAGAATAGGATACTATAGACGAAAGGAAAAGAATAGGATACTATATTTTCAGAATATTAATTATTATTAGAATAATAAAATGTCAACTCTGTCAGGGGGTGATTTGACTAGAGACTTGGGGAGCGAAGGGTGTTCTGAAGTGGATGGAAAACAGAATCGGAAAATGGGGGATACAAATGAAGAAAAGACGACTTGCTGCAGTGTTTATGTCACTTATGCTTTCTGCTGGAGTGCTGGCAGGATGCGGGGCCAAGAGTACCGGTTCAACGGGCGGGGATACAATTAAAATTGGCGCAAACCTCGAATTGTCAGGGGGAGTAGCGTCCTACGGACAATCAATTTCTGAAGGTCTCGAACTTGCGCTGGAAGAAATAAACAAAGAAGGCATTGACGGAAAGAAGATTGAGCTTATCGAATTTGATAACAAATCAGACGCAGCAGAAGCAACAAGCGGGGCTATTAAACTCGTAAGCAAAGATAAAGTAGCGGCAATTATTGGTGCTGCAACAAGCACAAATACACTTGCCCAAGTGCAAATTGCCGAAAAAAACAAAGTGCCTTTAATTACACCGACTGGAACGAATCCAACGATAACGAATACAGACGGCAAAGTAAATGATTTTGTATTCCGTACTTGTTTCATCGATCCATTTCAGGGAACAGTAGCAGCAAACTTTGCAACGGGAGATCTGTCAGTTAAAAATGCGGCTGTCCTTATAGACAGTTCAAGTGACTATGCGAAGGGACTTGCCAATTCTTTCAAAGAATCCTTTGAGAAAAATGGAGGAGAAATTGTCTCTGAGGAAGCGTATGTAGCGAAAGATACTGATTTCCGCGCAACTCTGACAAGAATTAAATCAGCAAATCCTGAATTTATTTTCCTGCCGGGTTATTACGAAGAAGTAGGACTCATAGTGAAACAGGCACGCGAGATTGGACTGGATGTTCCTTTCATGGGAGGAGACGGATGGGACTCTCCTAAACTTATTGAAATTGCCGGTGGAGATGCTTTAGAAAATACGTTTATTACAAATCACTACTCTTCAGGCGATCCTGATAAGAAGATTCAGGATTTTGTAAAAGCTTTCAAAGCGAAATACAAAGATAAATCACCTGATGCCTTTAATGCACTTGGCTATGACACGGGTTATTTCCTGGCTGATGCCATTAAACGTGCAGGAGGAGCTGACCCTGAGAAGCTTCAAAAAGCACTTGAAGAAACGAAGGATCTAGCTTTGGTGTCCGGGAATCTGACACTCGATAAGCTGCATGATCCGGTTAAATCCGCTGCTATTCTTGAATATAAAGGCGGAGAGCAGACGTTTAAAACGAACGTAGATCCAGAGTGATTTCAAAAGGAACAGGGGCAATCCCCCCTGTTCTGCATTTGTTATCCTATTGAAGGAGGCATGACTGACTGGTTTATGCTTCTAATAGACTGCCATACAAAATAATAGACTTTCAGAGGAGAAAGAAACGATGGAAATTTTTCAGCAGATAGTCAATGGAATATCTCTGGGCAGTATATATGCTTTAATAGCACTTGGCTACACGATGGTGTACGGAATTGTGAAACTGATCAATTTTGCCCATGGGGATGTCTTTATGATAGGAGCCTTTGTAGGGTTTTATTCCATTACTATATTGGAACTTGGTTTTTTTCCTGCGTTAATTATATCTATGGCCGTATGTGCATTAATTGGGGTGTTAATTGAGAGAATTGCTTATAAACCTTTGAGAAATGCGACCAGAATTGCGGCGCTTATCACGGCCATCGGAGTTTCCCTCCTCATTGAGTACGGGGTTATCTATGTGAGAGGTGCACAGCCGGAAGCGTATCCGGGAACTGTTCTTCCTGCTGAAAGCATTTCTATTTTTGGGGCGACGATCAGCAGTCAGTCATTATTCATTCTGGGCATCTCTGTAGGGCTTATGATCCTGCTTCAATTCATTGTTCATAAAACAAAGATCGGCAAAGCAATGCGTGCTGTTTCACATGATGCAGATGCCGCACGGCTCATGGGAATCAACGTAGACAATACGATTTCTGCTACTTTTGCAATCGGTTCGGCTTTAGCCGGAGCCGCCGGAGTCATATTTGGAACCTACTATATAAAAATTGAACCGCTTATGGGAATTATTCCTGGATTAAAGGCCTTTGTTGCGGCCGTTTTGGGAGGCATCGGCATCATTCCGGGTGCGATGATCGGCGGACTGCTGCTTGGTGTCATTGAATCACTTGTCAGTGCTATGGGTTATTCATTATGGCGCGACGGCGTGGCCTTTATTGTTCTCATTCTTATACTCATCTTCCGTCCATCAGGGCTGTTCGGCAAAAATGTAAGGGAGAAGGTGTGAGGATGGGTGTATTAAAACAATCAAAAGGTTTCTGGTCAGCAATGGGAGCTGCACTTGCCATATATGTAGTTGGACAGGTTTTAATTTCCGGAGGATTTTTGGATATCTATCTTGCAAACGCCTTGTACTTCATAGCGATTAACATTATTTTGGCAGCGAGTCTGCACTTAATTATTGGCATAACAGGTCAATTTTCAATTGGACATGCAGGTTTCTTAGCCGTAGGAGCATACGCGTCAGCGATTATGACAATGAAGTTTGAACTTCCTTTTTCAGCAGCGCTGATTGCTGGCGGACTCGCTGCAGCAGCTGCCGGATTACTAATTGGTATTCCGAGCCTGCGTCTAAAGGGAGACTACCTGGCTATTGCTACACTTGGTTTTGGAGAAATTGTCCGGATTACCTTCTTGAACATTGATTATGTCGGAGGAGCAAGCGGTATGCAGGTTACAAACCTGACCACCTGGCCATGGGTATTCGGGTGCTTGGTTATTACAATACTCTCAATTGTGAATTTTACAAATTCTACACACGGCAGAGCTTGTATTTCCATTCGTGAAAACGAGATAGCAGCGGATGCTATGGGCATTAATACAACCTACTATAAAGTAGCGGCATTTGTCATCGGATCATTTTTTGCCGGAATTGCCGGCGGACTGTATGCGCATAATTTTTATATCATTCAGCCTACAAACTTCGGCTTTTTAAAGTCGTTTGATATTCTGATTTTCGTTGTTCTTGGAGGATTGGGCAGTTTGTCCGGAGCTGTGCTTGCTGCCATTCTGCTTACAATCGTTTCTACTTTCCTTCAGGAATACCCTGAGACCAGGATGATCATCTACAGCCTTGTCCTTATTGTAATGATGATTTATCGTCCGCAGGGCCTGATGGGAACAAAGGAATTAACATCTTTCTTTAAAAACCGCAACGGCATCAAGGGAGGTACAGGACATGACAGTAAAAACACCGTTGCTTAATGTGAAGAACTTGGGCATGAAATTCGGAGGGCTTAAAGCTCTGTCAGGGGTGGACATTGAACTGAAAAAAGGAGAGCTTGCCGGGTTAATCGGTCCGAACGGGGCCGGAAAAACTACTTTCTTTAATCTTCTGACCGGTGTTTATGTCCCTACAGAAGGAACCCTCATGCTTGAAGGTCAGAAACTCAATGGTCTAGTGCCCTATAAAATTACAAAGAAAGGGATCAGCAGGACCTTTCAGAATATCCGCCTGTTCAATGATTTATCGGTTTTGGACAATGTCAAGGTAGCCTATCATTCCCATGCCCGGCATTCAATCGCAAGCTCCATTCTCAGGTTGCCGTCCCATTTTAAAGGTGAACGGGAAATGGAGGATAAAGCCGTCGAATTCTTGAAGATATTCAGGCTTGAGAAGTTCATGCATGAAAAAGCCAAAAACCTTCCATACGGGCAGCAGCGCAGGCTTGAAATTGCACGGGCGCTTGCAGCAAGTCCAAAGCTCCTCCTTCTGGATGAACCTGCCGCAGGCATGAATCCGCAGGAAACAGAAGAATTAATGAATTTGATTGCCTTTATAAGAGAGAAATTTGATTTAACGGTATTGTTGATTGAACACGATATGCCGCTGGTAATGGGGGTTTGTGAACAGATCTATGTTCTTGACCATGGCCAGCTGATTGCACAGGGAAAACCTGAGGAGATAAGAAACAATCCAAAAGTCATCGAGGCGTATCTTGGAGAGGAGGTTTCCTGATGCTTAAACTGAATGATATCAATGTTTTTTACGGAAACATTCAGGCGATTAAGGGTGTATCGATTGAGATTAAAGAGGGGGAGATTGTCACTCTCATTGGTGCTAACGGGGCTGGAAAAAGCACTCTTTTAAAAACCATATCCGGCCTTCTGAAGCCAAAGCAGGGAGAGGTCATTTTTCAGGGAAAATCAATTGGGGGGAAGGCTGCTCAGCTGATTGTCAAGGAAGGTCTTTCTCATGTTCCTGAGGGACGCCGCGTTTTCTCCAATATGACGGTAGAGGAAAACCTGGAGCTTGGGGCATATCTTAGAAAAGATAAAGAGGAAATCAAAAAGGATTTTGAAAAGGTATATGAACTTTTTCCAAGACTTCTTGAAAGGAAAAAGCAGCAGGCAGGCACTCTTTCAGGGGGGGAACAGCAAATGCTTGCAATGGGGAGGGCGCTGATGGCCCGCCCAAAGCTTCTTCTGCTTGATGAGCCGTCAATGGGACTTGCTCCATTACTGGTCAAGACCATATTCAGAATCATTGAAGAAATAAATAAAACAGGCACCACAATTTTATTGGTGGAGCAGAACGCCAATATGGCATTATCCATAGCTCACCGCGTGTATGTTATAGAAACAGGCAAAGTGGTCCTGTCGGGAACAGCCGATGAATTGCAGTCAAGTGAACAGCTGAAGCTTGCTTACCTGGGAGGCCATTAATTATAAAAAAACCTCTGCATGCCGCGCAGGAGTCTGATTCATTCAAGACTGTCTGCGGGCATACAGAGGTTTTTTAAGTAAGTATTTTTGCTTTCGTTTCTTTTCCAAGCACCAAAACAGCAAGGACGCCAATCATAATGGAGGCGCAGAAAATAGTGAAGATGGACGTAATAGATGCTTCGGCAGCTACTAAGTAGCCGACAAGAAGCGGTCCGAGTATGCCGCCGATCCTTCCAAACGATGCCGCCATTCCTGCACCGGTTCCTCTTACAGCAGTCGGATACTGCTCTGGAGTGTAGGCATATAGGGCACCCCATGCTCCCAGGTTGAAGAATGATAGAAAAATTCCCGACGTAAGCAGGAGCGCAAGTGATTCAGCTGTTCCAAAGAAATACGCGCTTATGGCCGTTCCCGTAAGATACGTGGTCAGCACAAATTTACGTCCGAATTTTTCAATAAACCAGGCAGCCGTAAAATAGCCCGGAAGCTGTGCAAGGGTCATAATCAGCACATACTGAAAGCTCTTGATCAGGCTGAATCCCTTCAGCACCATGACGCTTGGAAGCCAAAGGAACATGCCGTAATAAGAGAAGACGACACAGAACCATAAGATCCAAAGCATGGTCGTCTGACGGACATATTGTTTTGACCAGACCGTTTTCATATTTTCAAGCACAGAAGGCCGCTGTTCTTTCTTTATGGCAAGGAATTGCGGAGAATCAGGAAGCTTCAGCCGCAGGTAAAGCGCGTAAAACGCAGGCAGTGCACTTAACAGAAGCGCCGTTTGCCAGCCGTACGATGGTATAACAAAGTAAGAAATAAGGGCAGCAATCAGCCAGCCTGCAGCCCAGAAGCTTTCAAGCAGGACGACAATTCTTCCTCTTTTTTCAGGTGCAACACTTTCCGACACAAGCGTAGATGCCACAGGAAGTTCTCCGCCAAGCCCCATGCCGACAAAAAACCGCAGGATCAAAAAGGCAGTAAGAGTCGTTGTGAAGGCAGACAAACCGCTGCCGATTGAGAAAAGAAGCAAAGTAATAATAAAAACCTGTTTCCGCCCGATTTTATCTGAAAGCAATCCGAAAACGAGGGCACCTGCGGCCATTCCGATCGAATTCATGCTCCCGATCCAGGCCATTTCCTTTACACTGAGTCCCCAGTCAGACTGAAGAGCCGCAATAATAAACGACAGCATGCCGACATCCATTGCATCAAACAGCCACCCGAGTCCGGCGATGCCGAGCAATTTCTTGGTCGGAAGGGATTGGTTCTTCTCCATAATATCCTCCTGTAAAAAAACGTAATTCAGTAATCCTTTTTATTTTAGTCTACCTGGCCGAGATTATCTATCTTTGTATGATTCGAAAGATGCTAATTTTAAAAGTTTAGATTTCAGAATTTACATACTTTTCAGGTAACTATATAATGAGAGTGTGAAATTATGGAAAGAAAGGAAGGTTAATGGTCAGATTGTAACCTGAGGAGGAATGTAGCGTGAACGATGGAAAAAAACAAGTTAAAGCGGCCCCGTCTGCAGTCGATTACACAAAAATTGTTCAGTCCGAATCTTTTCAGAAGCTGCTTCAAGCCAAACGGAGTTTTATTCTGCCGATGACCTTATTCTTTTTGGCGTTTTATTTTACACTGCCGGTCCTTACTGCGTATTCCGATGTTTTAAATCAGCCGGCAGCAGGACCCGTCAGCTGGGCATGGGTATTCGCATTTGCACAGTTTATCATGACGTGGGCTCTTTGTATGATGTACTCCCGCAAAGCTAGAAAATTTGACGAGATCGTAGAAACAATCAAATCAGAGTCAACTAGGTAAGGAGGAAACTGAACCATGAATATGCTGGCATTCTCCCTCTTTTTAGGGATCGTCATTATGACCTTATTCATTACTTATTTTGCCTCAAAACGCACGAAGACAACCAGTGATTTTTATACAGCAGACAGCAGTCTCACCGGTTTTCAGAATGGACTTGCTATAGCAGGAGACTACATGTCTGCAGCGTCTTTTTTAGGAATCGCAGGAATGATAGCGCTTTCTGGTTTTGACGGCTTCTTTTACAGTATTGGTTTTCTTGTGGCATATCTTGTCGTGTTGTACATAATTGCTGAGCCGCTCCGCAATTTGGGCAAGTATACGATGGCGGATATGATCGCAGCAAGGTTTAACAACAGCAAGGTCCGCGGTGTTGCAGCCCTTAACACCATTTCCATATCAATTTTTTATATGATTGCGCAGCTGGTAGGTGCAGGCGGCCTCATTCATCTCCTGCTTGGCATCGATTATGTGTACTCTGTACTGATTGTAGGAACGCTGATGACGATTTACGTAGTATTCGGCGGGATGACAGCAACGAGCTGGGTTCAGATTGTTAAAGCCGTTCTGCTGATGATTGGGACGTTTATTATTTCAGTTATAGTATTTGCAAAATTTGATTTCAGCATTGCGAAAATGTTTTCTGAGATGCAGACAGCTACTCCGCTTGGAGAGAGCTTCCTGAATCCGGGGAACAAATTTACAAATCCTCTTGATACGATTTCCCTGAATCTGGCGCTTGTCCTGGGTACTGCTGGCCTTCCGCATATTCTGATTCGCTTTTTTACGGTAAAGGATGCGATTACGGCCAGGAAATCAGTTGTGTATGCGACATGGATTATCGGCGCTTTTTATGTGATGACGGTCTTTCTTGGTTTTGGCGCTGCGGCGTTTGTCGGCTATGACAATATTGTCGCTGCAAATGCGGCAGGTAACATGGCGGCACCGCTTCTCGCTGAAGCGATCGGCGGAGACTTCCTGTTTGCATTCGTATCAGCTGTTGCCTTTGCGACAATCCTTGCAGTAGTGGCGGGGCTTGTGCTCTCAGCTGCTTCCGCTTTTGCCCATGATTTTTACAGTCATATTCTCCGCCGCGGAGAGGCAGCAGAGAAAGAGCAGGTCGTGGCAGCAAGATGGGCTTCCATCGGTGTAGCTGTACTGTCCATTCTTCTGGCTCTCTTTGCTCAAAACATGAATGTCGCTTTCCTCGTTGCGCTTGCCTTTGCGGTTGCTGCAAGTGCGAACCTTCCAATTTTAGTGCTGACTATTTTCTGGAGGAAGTTTAACACAGCAGGTGCAGTAACAGGAATGCTGACAGGCCTTTTAAGCTCTTTGTTTCTTGTTGCCATCAGTCCCAACGTATGGTCGCCTGAAGGAGCTGCGATCTTAACGGGAGAGCCGCTGTTCAGCCTCTCAAACCCTGGCATTGTGTCCATACCGCTTGGATTTTTAGGAGCATACATTGGAACCATTGTGTCGAGCAAAAAAGAAGATGCAAAGAAATTTGATGAAATTCTTGTAAAAGCGAATACGGGAATGAAATAATACAGAACAATGAAAAGGCGGCAGCCCTTCAATTATGGAGGGGCTGCCGCCTTTTTTTGGTATTCTATCATAGAGCTGTTTCATGGATCTGTAATATTGTGAAGGCAAGAGTATCTATATTTAACCGGTCCATTCATTTTATGCAACCATTTGAGGTGCTTTCCTATCTAATCTATTGAAAAACAAAATAACCGTCAGGGGGGTGGCTGAATGGGGTCACTGAAAGCTTTAGTAAAAAAGGCGAAAAAGGGAGACGGCGAAGCCTTTGTTCTGCTTGTCAGGCAATACGAAGATGTCTTGTACAGAACAGCCAGAAGATTATTAACCAACGATGAAGATGCGGCGGATGCTATGCAGGATGCGATTCTATCGGCATATGAAAAACTACATACGTTAAAAAACGATGAATACTTCAATACCTGGATCTGCAAAATCCTGATCAATACGTGCAACAGCCAGCTGAAAAAGAATAAAGCCGTTCCGGTTCTTCATGATCATCTGCTTCCCGCAGAAAAAAATAACGGCTACGTAAAGCTGGAATTAGAAGATGCACTGAACAGTTTAAACGAAGTCTACAGGATGGCACTTATTTTATATTACATTGTCGGATTGAATGTGAAAGAAATCAGTGAATTTTTAAAAGAGCCGGAAGGGACGATTAAATCAAGACTGTCCAGAGCGAAATCAATCTTGAGAACGACTTATTATAAAACCGAAGGAGTGATTGGGTATGAATGATCATTTCGAGAATGAAATGAACCGGGTGATGAATAAAGAAAAAGAGATACCTGTTAAAGTGAGGCAATCTTTAGAGCAGTCCTACGATTTAATCCGGGTCAAATCAAAGAAGAAAAAAGCCCGCTATATTTGGAAACAGGCTGCTGCAGCAGCATGCGCTCTACTTATTACAGGTGCTGTGCTTTCCAATGAACATGTAATGGCTGGTGTGAACGAGTTCTTTGCCTTTTCGGACAAAGGGATCGAGCAAGCTGTCAATAAAGGTTTTGTACAGGAAAATACGAGTGCAGCAGCCGATCAGAACATAACGATCGTTCTTGCCGGACAATTCTCGGACAAAAATAAAGCAGGAATGAGCTTTCAGCTGACTTTTGAAGATCCTTCGATTCTGGATCGTGCACAAGAAGTAACGATGGATTACCGGGTGAAAAACGGAGATGGCGAATATATCGCAGAATTTATTCCGGATACAAAGGTTTTGAAAGGAACCGGCAGTCATCTATCCCTTTCTGATTCACAAAATTCCCTGATGAATAAAGAAACGGGGCATATTCAGTACGATGTCATCCTTGAATCCCATAAAGGGCAGATGCCAGCCTTAAAAGGGGCTTATGTAGAAATAGAAAGCGTCAATGTCTTCTACGGAACAGATGAAATGAAGAAAATTGACGGCAAGTGGGAACTTTCTGCGGCGGACAGCAATAAGATGAGTGCTGATTCAGTGGTTCAATATGAAGTGGAGGGCAAGTCATCTGCGATTCATGTGTCTAAAGCCGAGGCGAACCCAACTTCATTAAATCTGATCTTTTCACTAGAAGGGGAACATGAGGATGAAAACCTGTTTGCGCACCGCACGAAATTGATCGATGAAGAAGGAAATGAATACATGGCGGACGGCTTCAGCATGAACAGGCAAAACAACAAAACCGTTATCTCTGCAAACTATCCCATTACTTCTTTTAACCAGTCAGGCAAGCTTAAACTGATTGTCGGGGAAATCGGAGAAGCAGACCTGAAAAGAAAATAGACAGGAAAAATTCCGGATCATCTTTCTTTCCGCAAGATGGTTCCGGAATTTTTTTTGTGTTCACATTTGTAACAAGTGAGATTCCAATGAAGCGGCTCTCCGCCTGAGTCACTCTTCACTTGAAGATCGATTTTTCGTTTTATGCTTATTCTTCTCATCTTCTGCATTGAGTTTCAGTTCCTCAAGCGGGACGGGATCTGTGTTCAAATCATTTTTCTGCTCAAGAATGGTCTTTCCGTCCCGTCCGGGAATTTGTTCGGGGTTGTCCTGTTTCAGCTTTTCTTTGCGTTCAGTCAAGATCATCACCTCCATGTCCTAAAAATACCTGTTACAGAGGGGATTGAAACCTTAATTAAACGTTTGTTTAACCGTTTTATCCAGCAAATTCAAGAAGTACAGCCCAAAATAAAAAAAGAAATGCGCCTGTGAAAAAGGAAAGGAGTTTTGCGGTTTTTGTCGAATAACACAATACTACATAAAAATAATTGGGGAAATTACGATGCTTGCAGAGAAACTTACGCTCCACATTTTGATTGTGCTGGTTCCTGTCCTTATTTATTCTGTCTTTTTTGAAAACAGGCGTATGGTCAATTCTCCTTATTTTTCAGGAATTCTATACGGGGCAGCGTCTTTTTTGTGCATGATTTTTGCTTACTATGAATATGGCCTTTATTGGGATTTGCGCTATGTTCCCATGGTGCTTGCCCTGCTGTACGGAGGACCTGCTGCAGGCCTGATCGTGTTCGGCTTTATTCTTGCTGCAAGAACATACCTTGGGGGAGATGCTCTTTTGTATGGTTATTTGAGCGCATGTCTGGCTTTAATCATCCCCTTCCTGTTTTCAAAGCGCTTCAGAAAATATAAGCCTAAGAAGCGGGTGCAATTGTCCATCATTATTAGTTTCTGGCCAACCATGATCCAGCTTTCCATTCTGCTTGCATACTTGGTCGCAAGCGGCATGGCAGCCGGAAATAAGCTTTTCTTCTACGTTTTTATCTTCAGCATCCTCCAGGTGATGGCGATCGGTGTATCCTCTAAGGTGCTTGAAGCAGGGATTGAACGCAAGATGATGAAGCATGAAATCATCCGTACGGAAAAATTAACGACGATAGGCGAACTCGCTGCATCAATCGCACATGAAGTCAGAAACCCGCTGACAGTTGTTAAAGGATTCCTGCAGCTGATGGGTAAAAATCATAAAAACGATGAACAGTACATGTCCCTGATCATGAGTGAACTTGGAAGGGCAGAAAGTATTCTTACTGACTACCTGAATTTCGCTAAACCTAAGCTTAAGCAGATCGAGGAATTTCAGCTTTCAGATCTGATCATGGAAGTTATTCAGCTGCTGCACCCCCTGGCAGTGAAGCACGGTGTCCGGCTTTCTTATCAGCTGAACCCGGGGCTTTATATTGAAACAGACCGAAGCCAGCTGAAGCAGGCGTTTGTTAATCTGCTCAAAAATGCAATTGAAGCCACACCGGCAGGCGGAAGCGTCAGGGCTCAGCTGTATTCAAAAAAGATGAACGCCATTACAGTTATAACGGATACAGGGAAAGGAATGAACGCCGAGCAGCTTTCTAAAATCGGGACCGTTTTTTATTCCACAAAAGATGAAGGCACCGGACTTGGCACCACGGTGTCAATCCGGATCATTGAAACGATGAAAGGCAGAGTGGCTTATAAGAGTGAGGTCGGACTGGGCACTGAGGTAACAATGATTCTGCCGCTGAAAAAGTTGAAAAACAAATAAAGCCCCGTATGCTGGCATGCGGGGTAAAAACAGGCAAAAAGATATTTAAAAATTCTGAAAAGAATCTGTATAATAGAGCTTGTACATAAATGAAAGGGTGAATAAAAATGAAAGCGCTTAAGTCAATCGTGATTTGGGGAATTGTTTCTGCTTTGGGGGCTGCAGGATTCGGGGTAATTGCTCTCAATCAGGGAGAAAGCATCAATGCCATTTGGCTGCTCGTGGCAGCCGTTTGTTCATACGCTGTCGCCTACCGGTTTTACAGCAGATTTATCGCAAAAAAAGTGTTTGAGCTTGATGATAAGCGCGAAACACCTGCAGAAACGCATAATGACGGAAAAGATTATGTGCCGACAAACAAATGGGTGCTGTTTGGCCACCATTTTGCGGCGATTGCCGGAGCAGGGCCGCTTGTAGGGCCGATTCTTGCCGCGCAAATGGGGTATTTACCGGGAACAATCTGGATCATCGTCGGGGTTATTCTTGCAGGAGCTGTCCAGGACTTTATCATCCTGTTCGGATCCATGCGCCGCAAAGGAAAATCATTAGGGGAAATGATTAAAGAAGAAATTGGTCCAATAACGGGAATCATTGCGATGATTGGAATTCTTGGCATTATGATTATTCTTTTAGCTGTTCTTGCTCTCGTTGTTGTAAAAGCGCTCGTTGGAAGTCCGTGGGGCATGTTTACAATTGCCGCAACCATTCCGATCGCCATTTTCATGGGGATTTATATGAGATATATCCGTCCGGGAAGAGTAGGGGAAGGGTCTATTATCGGAGTGATCCTGCTGCTTTTGTCAATCTATTACGGACAGCATGTGGCAGAAACACCGGAGCTTGCCAAGATGTTTACATTCAGCGGCGAAACAATTGCCATTCTTATGATCGGATACGGGTTCATTGCCTCTGTTCTGCCTGTTTGGCTCCTGCTTGCACCGAGGGACTACCTCAGCACGTTTTTAAAGATTGGCACCATCCTGGGCCTTGCTGTAGGAATTATTGTGGTGGCACCTGATCTGCAGATGCCGTCCGTGACTCCTTTCATAGATGGCACAGGGCCTGTATTTGCCGGGAATCTGTTTCCCTTCCTGTTTATTACCATCGCATGCGGAGCTGTGTCCGGTTTCCACGCACTTGTTTCTTCAGGAACGACTCCGAAAATGATAGAAAGAGAGTCACACGCCCGTCCAATCGGATACGGTGCCATGCTGACTGAGTCATTTGTAGCCGTTATGGCCATGATTGCTGCATGTGTGCTGACGCCGGGTATATATTTTGCCATCAACAGTCCCCCTGCTTTAATTGGAACAGACGCCGTTCAGGCTGCGTCCGTCGTTTCAAGCTGGGGATTCACAATCACACCTGATGATTTAACGGGACTAGCTGATGATGTGGGAGAAGAGACCGTTCTCTCAAGAACAGGCGGTGCGCCGACTCTTGCTATTGGCATGGCCTATATTTTTTCAGAAGTCATCGGCGGAAAGGCACTCATGGCCTTCTGGTATCATTTTGCCATTCTGTTTGAAGCATTGTTCATCCTTACAACCATTGACGCAGGCACGCGTGTCGGCAGATTTATGATTCAGGATCTCCTTGGACACGTGTATAAGCCGCTTGCAAGAACTGATTTCCTGCCTGCCAACATTTTAGCTACAGCCCTCTGTGTGCTTGGGTGGGGATACTTCCTTTATCAAGGAGTCATAGACCCGCTTGGGGGAATCAATACACTGTGGCCGCTGTTTGGAATTGCAAACCAGATGCTTGCGGGAATTGCGCTGCTTCTTGGAACAACCATCCTGTTCAAAATGGGCAAGAAAGCATATGTCTGGGTGACGCTCATACCGACTACATGGATTCTGATCGTCACAATGACAGCGGGCTGGCAAAAGCTTTTTCATGAAAATCCCAAGATTGGATTCCTTTCACATGCCGAACTGTTCAAAGGTGCTCTGGATAAAGGCGAGGTGCTGGCACCTGCTGCAAATGCAAGTCAGATGAAACAGGTGCTGATTAACGATTATGTCGATGCAGCACTATGTGCCATTTTCATGATTGTCGTCATTGCCGTCCTCATAGCTGCTGTCCGCATCTGGATACAGGTGTTGACCAATAAAAAAACGACCCTCCATGAGGCTCCGTATATTACAAGGTCTGATGGAGGAGTGAGCACCCATGTTTAAAAAACTGACGGAAATGCTGGCACTGCGAAAACAGTTTATCAGTTTAATCGCAGGGGTTCCAAGCTATGAAAAATATGTTGAGCACATGACAAAGCATCATCCGGATCAGCCGGTTCAATCGAGAAAAGAGTTTTTCTGCGAAGCCCAGGATGCCCGCTATAATGCAAAGGGAGGAAAAGTGTCGCGCTGCTGCTGATTGATAAAAACCGTTCATCTTCTTGATGGGCGGTTTTTTCATTCATCCTTTGCTAAACGGGCGCTTCCGCTTTTAGGGTGCTAAAATAAAGTCAGGTGATAAAAATGAGAGAAATTCGAATTTCAGTCCGCTCCCTTGCTGAGTATGTTTTCCGGGCCGGAAGCATTGATGCACGGTTCCGGACATCAGCGACGATGACAGAAGGGACAAAAGCCCACCAGGCCATTCAGAAAACATATGGAGAGCTCGACCAGAGCGAAGTCATGCTGAAAACGAGTGTAACCCATAAAGAAATTGCGTTTCTGCTAGAAGGAAGATGCGACGGTCTGCTTTTGTCAGAGGAAATTCCCGTCATTGATGAAATTAAATCAACCTCACGGGATCTTTCAGACATAGAAGAAGACGCGTATCCCGTCCACTGGGCACAGGCTAAATGCTATGCATACATGCTTGCCGAAGACCGCGGACTTGAAGCTGTATGCGTTCAGCTGACATATGTCAGTGTGAAGTCAGGTGAACAGGTTCGCTTCAGAAAACCATTTTCTGCAGAAGAATTGAGCTCGTTTATGGAAGGTTTAATCAGCGCCTATTATCCGTACGCCGAGGCAAGAGCGGAGCATCTTGAAAAAAGAAATACTTCCGTCAAAGCGTCTGAATTCCCGTTTCAAACATACAGAGAAGGTCAAAGGAAGCTTGCCGGAACGGTGTATAAAGCCATCGATGATAAAACAGATCTGTTTGCACAGGCTTCAACCGGAATCGGAAAAACCATCTCCACCATCTTTCCTGCTGTCAAAGCGATAGGTGAAGGCAAGCTCGATACGTTTTATTATTTAACCGCCAAAACGATTACCCGAAAGGCAGCAGAAGACACTCTGGCTTTTATGGAGAGCAATGGCCTTCACGTGAACAGCGTAACGATAACAGCTAAAGACAAGGTCTGTTTAAAAGAAGAAACACGGTGCCAAAAAGAGTACTGCGAGTATGCAAATGGCTACTATGACAGAATTAACGGGGCTGTTCTCGATATTCTTAAAAATGAAACAAGGATGACTGCCGATGTCATCCATCACTACGCACAAAAGCATACAGTGTGCCCATTTGAATTCTCACTGGATCTCTCCAATACGGCAGATGCCATCATATGTGACTATAATTATGTGTTTGATCCGCGCGTTTCTCTTAAAAGGTTTTTTGATGAGCAAAAGAAAGGGACAGCGCTTCTAATTGACGAGGCCCACAATCTCGTTGACAGAGGAAGAGCGATGTTTTCTGCGGCGCTTAAAAAATCTGATTTTCTGCAGCTGAAACGGGAATTTAAAACGAAAAACCAAGGTGTCTTTGAAAACACAAAAAAAATAAATGATTACTTTATCGCCCAAAAGAAGCAGCCTGAACAGCTGATGAAGGATAGACCTGAAGAGCTGATTGAAATGCTTCAGCCCTTTTCGGAAGAGGCGGAAAGAGAGCTATTGTCAGGGAATGCCTCAGAACTTCTGCTTGATGTTTATTTTCAAGTGCAGGCCTTTCTTAAGATCTCAAACCTGTATGATGAACGCTTCGTCACGATTGCAGAAGCAGACAAAAAAGATGCAGTCATTAAGCTAGTTTGCCTTGATCCGTCGTTTCTCCTGCAGCAGGTGAAAAAACCGTACCGTTCAAGCATCCATTTCTCTGCGACGCTCTCTCCGCTTTCTTTTTATATGGATATGCTGGGAGGCACATCGGAAGATTATCAGGTTAAGATTCCGTCTCCGTTTGCAAAGGAAAACCTGGAAGTCTATATCATGCCGATCTCTACAAGGTACCACGACAGGGAAAGAAGCCGCATGCCGATTGCCTTCATGATGAAGCAGTTGCTTGAGGAGAGGAGCGGAAACTATCTGGTTTTTTTCCCTTCCTATGCCTACATGAAAGAAGTTTACGAGACGTTTGAGGAACTGGACCTACCTATTAAAACGATGCTGCAGCACGCGCACATGACAGAAGCTGAAAGGGAGGCGTTTTTGTACGCTTTTCAGGAAGAAAGCAGCGAAACCCTGATTGGGTTCGCCGTTATGGGCGGCGTCTTTTCAGAGGGAGTGGATTTAATCGGCAACAGGCTGAACGGAGTGATTGTGGTGGGTGTCGGGCTCCCGCAGATCGGGTTTGAGCGGAATGTCATGAAGGAGTATTTTCAGCAGTCAGGCAGAAATGGATTTGATTATGCCTACGTTTATCCGGGGATGAACAAGGTTCTTCAGGCAGGAGGAAGGCTGATCAGGTCTGAGGATGATACCGGCACCATTGTGCTTGTCGATGACAGGTTTCTGACTGAGAAATATCAGGCTCTTCTCCCGAATGAATGGAGCAGCTTTTATCTTTTGAACAAGCCATTTATATAGGAAAGAAAGATGCACATGCAGCCGGGTGCATCTTTTTTCTGTGCTGAAAGATTCAGGCTCTCATAGTCTCATTCTCTCATCTTTCCAAAAACGGCAGGAATCTGACGTAAATTTACAAAATCATCATAAATAGTTAATAAATTCATAGTATTCTCATTTAGTAATCAATTATTAAGGAGGAAAAAACGTTGCTTAAAAATAAGCCTGCCATTTTACTAATGAAGCTAGTCATGCTTCTAGTCCTGTTTATCCCTGTTCTGCAGACGACTCCAACACAAGTTCATGCTGCAGACGGTTCGCTGACAAATCCCTACTCGGTAGCAGAAGCAAATGCCAATCAAAACGGCACGGTCAAATCGGTCAAAGGTTATGTTGTCGGACAGCCGACCGGGACAAATACCGTCATTACAAGCAATTATCCGAACAATTATGCACTTGCACTTGCTGATTCTCCAACTGAAACAAGCACATCCAAAATGATTTATGTACAAATTCCGTCCTCGTTCCGCTCACAATTTGGTTTGATGACGAATTCTTCTTTAAAAGGAACTCAAATTAAAGTTACAGGCAAACTGGCTGCTTATTTTTCGCACAGCGGTGTAACCAGCACGACTGCGATGGAGAAAATCTCAGGAGGCGGCACACAGCCTGACCCAGATCCAGATCCAGATCCAGATCCGGGAACGGAGCCTTCCCCTTATGATGATACGTACTATCAAACAGCAATCGGCAAAACGGGCTCTTCTTTAAAATCAGCGCTTCATAATATTATCGATGATCATAGAGAACTCTCTTATGACAACGTTTGGGATGCCTTGAGAAATACAGATGAAGACCCGAATAACCCGAACAATGTCATTCTTCTGTATACAGGCCGCTCACAAGGTGAATTCACAAACGGCGGCAATGTAAAC
The DNA here is from genome assembly GCF_053629595.1 of Metabacillus sp. SLBN-84. Taxonomy (NCBI): domain Bacteria; kingdom Bacillati; phylum Bacillota; class Bacilli; order Caryophanales; family Bacillaceae; genus Metabacillus; species Metabacillus sp. SLBN-84. Next base: position 3,818,719 of record NZ_JBRJIP010000001.1, on the reverse strand, counting down.
GATTGGAACAGAGAGCATGTCTGGGCGAAATCACATGGCGATTTCGGAACGGCTATGGGTCCAGGAACAGATATTCATCATCTGCGGCCTACTGATGTAAGTGTCAACAGCTCAAGAGGAAACAAAGACTTTGATATGGGCGGCACACAGCATTCAGAAGCAATTGGCAACTATACGGATTCTGATTCATGGGAGCCGAGAGATGCTGTTAAAGGCGATGTGGCAAGGATGCTGTTTTACATGGCCGTCCGCTACGAGGGAGACAGCGGCGAAGTGGACCTTGAGCTGAACAACAGCGTGAACAACGGTACAGCGCCGTACCACGGGAAAATGTCTGTCCTGATTCAATGGCACAAGCAGGATCCGGTTGATGCCCGTGAAATGAGACGAAACGACATCATCTATAAAGACTATCAATATAACCGCAATCCATTTATTGATCATCCGGAATGGGTGGACGCTATTTGGAATTAATGATGAAAACCTTCCCGGTTTACGGGAAGGTTTTTTTGTTTAATAAGTCCCCATAGCAGAGCGGATATGTTTGACCCCCTTGAAAAAAAGGAAATAAACACCTATAACCACGAATAAAGGAGACGGAGATATGCTTAAAGCTCTTTATTTGAATTGTTCCTTAAAGAAAGGCAACGAGCCTTCAAACACTGAATCGCTCATGAGACAGTCTCAAAAGCATCTGGAAAACGAAGGGGTGCGAACAGAAGAACTGAGGATTTCCGATTACAATCTTGCTTTTGGAATGGCGGAGGATCTGGGCCGGGGAGATGAATGGCCGCTGATTCTTAAGAAAATCGCAGAGGCGGATATTGTTGTCATAGGGACGCCTCTCTGGCTTGGCGAAAAAAGCAGTATAGCCGCACTAGTCATGGAACGGCTTTATGCATCAAGCAGTGAAATGAATGAAAAAGGCCAGTCTATTTATTATAATAAAGTGGGCGGTGTGGCTGTTACAGGAAATGAGGACGGCGCAAAGGAAGCCTCGCGCTCCATTCTCTACGGACTGCAGCACATCGGCTTTTTGATCCCGCCGAATGCAGATGTATACTGGGTCGGCGAGGCAGGACCGGGACCTTCCTATATGGAAGCAGGAAAGGAAAATGCCTTTACAATCAAAAACACGAGAACGATGAGCATGAATCTTGTGCATCTTGCAAGGCTCCTGAATGAGCATCCGATTCCTGCGGCGGGAAATACCCTTTAACGGAGTGTGGAAAATGATTTGGAATGAGGCGATACAGCATGTGAGCCTGTCTGTAACAAATCTTCAGGCAGCGAAGCATTTTTATGAGAACGTCCTTTGTCTGACGGAAATCGACAGGCCTCCGTTTGATTCAGAGGGAGTCTGGTATAAAATCGGAAATCAGCAGCTTCACTTGCTGGTGGATGAAAACTCTCAGACACTTCGGAAACAGCATAACCTTGTCTCGACAGAAGGTCACCTGGCTCTTAGAATTGCAGATTACCAGGCTGCTGTTGAGTGGCTGGCCAAGCATCATATCGAGCTCCGTGAAGATGTCAATGGCGTCAGCGGCTTTGACCAGATTTTCCTGAATGACCCGGACGGCAATCTGATTGAACTGAATGTAGAGCAAAACAAGCAGAAAGAGGGCTGAAGCAGCCTTCTTTTTTTATGGCAAAAAACACTGGAGTTCGACATTTCCGTGGAAATAATTAAAGGGTTTTGCTGATTCCTGTAGAAATCCTGAAAATGGAGGTGGAGAAGATGAAAGTTTATACAGCGCCCAAACTGACAGGATTATTTCTTGGGCCGGCCAGTTTTTTACTCTTGTTTTTCCTAATACCCGACACAGAGCTTTCAGATGCTCCGCGTGCAGTGCTCGCAGTCACTTCATGGATTGCAATCTGGTGGATTACAGAGGCGATTCCGATACCGGCAGCTTCCCTAATGCCGCTCATTCTGCTGCCTATTACAGGGGGCCTTGATATTGATTCCGCCGCAAAGGCATATGGGAATCCAACTGTATTTATGTACATGGGCGGATTTATCATTGCCATTGCCATTGAAAAATGGAATCTTCACAAGAGAATTGCCCTGTATATCCTAAAGCTCATTGGTACTCAAAGCCACCGGATTGTTCTTGGAATGATCCTCGCTACAGCGTTTCTATCCATGTGGATTTCAAATGCAGCGACAGCCCTGATGATGCTTCCTGTTGCTCTTGCTCTTATTAAAGAAGTGAAGGCGAAGGAAATTTTAAAAGGAGAGTCCCTTCACAAATTCAGTAAATCGATACTCCTTTCAGTAGCGTACGCTGCGTCGATAGGAGGCCTGGCAACCCTTGTAGGTTCGGTACCCAATGCAGTATTCGCAGCGATGTCGCGCGAAATGCTCGATCGTGAAATTATGTTTTTTGAATGGTTCTTATTCGGGTTTCCGATTACAGTAATCCTGCTGGTCATCCTTTATTTCTATTTGACAAAGCTTCAATTCAAAGTGGATTTTGAAACCGGCAAGGAAACGGATTTTATTAAAAAAGATTTAAAAGCACTGGGCTCAATGAGTACAGAAGAAAGATGGGTTGGAGTGATCTTTTTAGCAACGGCTTTTCTTTGGATGTTTAAATTCATTCTGCCGTTTACTGTATCGGATACCGCTATAGCGATATTCGGCGCGCTTTTGCTTTTCTTGATTCCAAGCAAAAAAGGCGAAAGACTGCTTGAATGGAATGATATGAAGCAGCTGCCGTGGGGACTCCTGCTGCTTTTTGGCGGAGGGCTTTCCCTTGCAGAAGGATTTTCTGCATCGAAACTGACAGAATGGATCGGCAGCAAGCTGAATCTTTTGGAAGCGTTTCCTTATTTGCTGATCATTATTATTTTGACAGCCGCCATTTTGTTCATGACGGAAATCATGTCCAATACGGCTGTGTCCAATATGATTATTCCAATCACTGTAGGACTTGGACTTGCGATCGGGGTTGAGCCATACGGTCTGATGGCTGTTGCCGCGCTTGCTTCATCCTGTGCGTTCATGCTCCCGATCTCTACTCCTCCGAATGCCGCCGTGTTCGGTGCTGATGTGCTGAAGATATCGGATATGGTCCGGGCAGGCTTCTGGATGAATATTGTATGTATTGTCATCATTGTTTTAGGCGTCTATTTTTGGCTGCCGGTTGTTATTAAGTGAAGGAAAGGAGGGTGCCGCGGGCGCTCTTCTTTTTGCGTGAAGCAAATCTGCTTTTTTTCTCCCCCGGCCTGCTGTACAATGAAAGGAATGAAATCTTGAATAAGGGCGGAGTTTGGCATGAGCATTCTTTCTGTAGAGAATTTATATAAAACATACGGTGAAAAAACATTGTTTGATCACATTTCTTTTTCAATTGCTGAAAAACAGCGGATTGGCCTGATCGGAACGAATGGTACGGGGAAATCGACACTGCTGAAATTTCTTGCTGGCGCTGAGACGGCCGAGGAAGGGAAACTGATTCACTCCAACTCGTTTCATATTGAGTATCTTCCGCAGCAGCCTGAACTTGAGGAAGAACTGTCTGTCCTGGAGCAAATCTATTACGGCGACTCTCAAATCATGAGAGTGATGCGCGAATATGAGCTTGCCCTGTCAGAGCTTGAACAAAACCCTGAGGATGAGAAAAAGCAGTCCAGGCTGCTTGCCCTTCAGCAAAAAATGGATGAACATGATGCGTGGGAAGCAAATACAGTTGCCAAAACAGTTCTTACGCGGCTTGGCATTTCTGATTTCGCAAAGCCGGTGCGTCAGCTGTCAGGAGGTCAGAAGAAGCGTGTGGCGATTGCAAAGGCTCTCATCCAGCCAGCAGACCTGCTCATTCTTGATGAGCCTACCAACCATTTGGACAACGAGACGATTGAATGGCTGGAAGCTTTTTTGGCCCAGTATAAAGGATCGATTTTGCTTGTTACGCATGACCGATATTTTTTAAATCGCGTGACGAACCAGATTTTTGAACTGGAGTATGGAAAGCTTTATGTATATGAAGGAAATTACGAGGTGTTTCTTGAGAAAAAGGCAGAGCGGGAGTTTAACGCCGAACAGTCTGAATCCAAGCGCCAGAACTTGCTTCGCAGGGAGCTCGCCTGGCTGAGAAGAGGAGCTAAAGCCAGAACAACAAAGCAAAAAGCCCGCATCGGTCGTGCAGAGGAACTTCAAAACCAGGAAGGGCCTGCCGCTAAGCAAAGTGTTGATTTTGCCATCGGTTCAACTCGTCTTGGCAAAAAAGTCATCGAGCTTGAAGGTGTGTCTAAATCATTCCAGGACAGGACTCTTATGAAGGATGTCAGCTACCTTGTTGTTCCCGGAGAAAGGCTTGGCATTATCGGGCCAAATGGAAGCGGAAAATCAACACTGCTGAACATCATTGCGGGACGCATTCAGCCTGACAGCGGAACAGTTGAAATTGGTGAAACGGTGAAAATCGGCTACTATACCCAGGATCACGAAGCTATGGATGAGGATTTGCGGGTAGTCGAATATATTAAGGAAGTCGCAGAAGTTGTTCAGACGGTGGATCACCAGACAATCACAGCCGAGCAAATGCTTGAGCGGTTTATGTTCCCGCGCTCCATGCAATGGACATACATCCGTAAGCTCTCAGGCGGAGAGCGCCGCAGACTCTACTTGCTGAAAGTTCTTATGCAGGAGCCGAACGTGCTGTTTCTGGATGAGCCGACAAATGACCTGGACACCCAAACCCTGAGCGTCCTGGAAGACTATCTCGACCAGTTCCCCGGTGTTGTCGTTACCGTATCCCATGACCGCTACTTCCTCGACCGCGTGGTAGACCGTCTTCTTGTATTTGAAGGGAACGGAACGGTCAGCAGATTCCAGGGAAGCTATACAGATTTCATGGATTCCCGGAAACAGGTAAAAGAACCTGAAAAGAAAGAAGCTTCCAAACCTCAGGAAACCCCTCAGGCCCCGAAGCAGCGCAAAAAACTCTCCTACAAAGAACAGCAGGAGTGGGATGTCATTGAGGACAAAATTGCAGAGCTTGAGGAAAAGAATGAAGCACTTGAAGCCCAGATTGCATCCAGCGGCAGCGACTACGGCAAGATCCAGCAGCTGATGGAACAGCAGCAGGCCGTCGAAGCTGAGCTCGAAGCCACAATGGAACGCTGGGAAGAGCTCTCTCTTATGGTAGAAGAAATCGAAAAAGCGAAGCAGTAAAAAATGAAGGTGCCCCGGGTGAAATGTCCGGGGCATTTTTTTCTGGTTTGGTTTGATAGGTGGAGTTATTGCCTGGAGGCTCAATCTGAATAAAACCCCTCAACACATGAATTCCTGAGGTTGATGGCACATATTTTTTAGAAGAGAACCCTCAATTCATGAAACTCAAAGGTTGATGGCACTTATCGGTCAGAAAAGAACCATCAATTTAAAAAACTCAAAGCTTGATGGTACTTATTGAGGGGATAAGAACCATCAATTCAAGAAACTCAGGTCTTGATGGTACTTATCGGTCAGAAAAGAACCATCAATTTAAAAAACTCAAAGCTTGATGGTACTTATTGAGGGGATAAGAACCATCAATTCAAGAAACTCAGGTCTTGATGGTACTTATCGAGAGGATAAGAACCATCAATTCAAGAAACTCAAAGCTTGATGGTACTTATCGAGGGGATAAGAACCATCAATTCAAGAAACTCAGGTCTTGATGGTACTTATCGAGAGGATAAGAACCATCAATTCAAAAAATTCAAAGCTTGATGGCACTTATCGAACGGATAAGAACCCTCAACTCATGAAATCCTGGGCTTGATGGCACTGATCAATTAGTAAATAACGCCAACCCCTTAATAAAACTGCACATATAAAAAAGGCAGTCAGGATTTCACCTGACTGCCTTTACAATTTATTTCCCCAAGTCCTTTTTCGTCTGTTCACTTAGGATATTGATTTCTTTTGAGAACTCAGCATCCTGCTTTTTATTGTTTGGGTATTTGTTTTTCGATTCGCGGTTATCATTTTTGTTTGTCATGAAAGTTCCTCCTTATGGTCAGCTGGTTCTTATTTTGCATCCGAAGGGAGGCTTTCATTCGCCATTAGAGAAGGGACTCGGCGCCGTCTATATACACTTCTGTACCTGTAATATGGCTTGAAAGGTCAGATGCAAGGAAGTACACGAGATCTGCGACCTGTTCAGGCGAGCCAGCTTTTTGTTCAAGCGGCTGTTCTCCTTCAGGAAATTCAACCGGAACTTCTACTTTTTCAATGTTTTCTTCTTCGGCAAAGGTGTTGCTGTCGATGTTTGTTTCGATTGCTCCCGGACAGATCATGTTGACCCTGATTTTATAGCCTGCAAGCTCGAGGGCCGCCATTTTACCAAAACCGACCTGTCCGACTTTAGACGTACTGTAGGCGGAGCGTCCAAACCCTCTGAACATGCGGGTGCCGTTAATTGAGCTTGTGATAATGATGCTGCCGCCGTTTTTCTTCATATAGGGAATGGCATATTTTACGCTTAAAAAGGTGCTTCGCAAATTCGTATTGATCGTCTGGTCCCAGTCCTCAGGAGATAGATCTTCGATAGGAGTCCACCTTCCGTTGATTCCTGCGTTTGCAAAAACAATATCGAGCCTGCCCCAAGCATCAATGACCTTTTTATAGCTGGTTTCCATCCTTTCGGCATCAGATACGTCGCATTCGACAATGATGGCCTCGCCGTTCATTTCTTCAATTTTCTTTTTTACGCTTTCCGCATTTTCTTCTTTTATATCAAGCAGCGCAACTTTTGCACCCTGTTCGGCAAGCTTGATGGCCGCCGCTTCTCCGATTCCTGAGCTTGCTCCGGTCACAATGGCAACTTTTCCTGAAAGATTCAATGGTTTTGCCTCCCTTTGTTATATGTAATGGAGATATTATCCCCTTTTTTAAAAAGAAGGAAACCAGAAAAAAACAGGCACAAGTTGTGCCTGCTGTTTAAGCGCCCTTTCTGAGAGCTGAATCCCCGTCTTTTTTTCGGAAAAGAAAGGCAGAAACGTTTGTTGATTTGGCTTTGAATAACGGATTTAAGATAAACACCGTCAGGAAGTTGGCAGAAAGCCCCCAGAATCCTTCATAAATGCCAAATGAAAGACCCGTACCATAGACGGTGAATGTCACGCCAAGTCCGACAAGCAACCCGATAATCGTTGCTTCCCGTGTCTGTTTTTGCCAGAAGAGGCTTAGAACGACAGCAGGGAAGATCTGCACCATTCCGGATACTCCAAGCAGCTGAAGCGAAACGAGCGCTGTCGGGAACAAAAGTCCGAACACGAGGGCCAGGCCGATAACCAAAAAAACCATGCTGCGCGTAATCATTGTCAGCTTTGCAGGCTTTACACCGGGGTTAATCAAATCTCTGTAAATATTGTTTGCAAATAGGTTCGATGCACCAATGGCCATAATCGAACATGGAATCAAGGATGCAAGGGCTATTGTTGAATAAGCAAGTCCCTGAGCAACACCGCCGTATGATGTCTGAATCAGAGTCAAAAGAGCAAACCGCGGATCTGTTTCGCCAGGCAGCACTAAATATGCGATAAAGCCAAGGAAAATTACGAGAATTAGAACAACGTTATATAGGGGCAGGAACATAGAATTTTTTCTGATGGCATCTTCGCTTTTTGCTGTAAAAACGCCGGTAGCTGCATGCGCCCACATGAAAAGGGCCAGTGACGATACGATGGCTGCAGTAGTAAACCACATCAACCCTTTAGGACCTGACTGCGGAATCGTTAGCAGCTGCGGTGCATCCGTGATGACCTTATCAATCATCGGAGTCCATCCGCCGAAATGGATAATCGGCAGGGAGGCGACCATAAACAGCATGATGGCCCATACAAGAACATCTTTAATGATTGCCGTATAAGTAGGTCCTTTAATTCCGCTGAAAAACGTGTAGAGGGCAACAAGGAAAAAGGATGTAATCACGACAACCGTAACATTGATGTAGCCTGTACCTGCCACACGCAGGGTATCCATGATGCCGCTCAGCTGCAGGTCGATATATGGAATCAGCATCAATACGCCGACAATCGCAATCAGCGAAGAAAGAAGCTTGCTGTCAAAACGATCACGGGCATAGTCTGCAAGCGTCGTGAACTGAAATTCCTTTGCAGTCCTCCACAGCTTCGGAAGGAAAAAATAGGCGATAAAATAAGCTAATACGGAATAAGGAATAGCGAAAAAAGCTACGCTTCCGGCTTGAAAAGCTGTACTCGTCAGCCCAAGAAATGTATAGGCCGTATACAGGTCAGCCCCGACAAGAAACCATACAAGAAGCCCGCCGAATTTTCTGCCTCCCACTGACCATTCTTCCACAGAACTTCTCGAAGACTTGTCACGGCCAGCAAGAAAGCCGATCAAGACAACGGTTAAGATGATACAGATGGTGATGCCCAGTGCTGTTGTATTTCCCTGCTGCATTATTCAAGACCTCCCTGTTTTTTCTGGATTCTGAAAATTGCCCACGTGCAAAGCGGCGTAACCGCAATCCACAAAAAGAGCCAAAATTGGAGAAACGGCAGCCCGAAGATGACCGGTTCAATTTTATTGGCAAAAGGAAGCAAAAGAATCTGCAAAAATGGGATAAAAATGAGAATGCCTATTAAATATTTCTTTTTCACTAAAATGCCTCCTGTCTCGTCCTTGTTGAATGTTCACTATAATAACAAGGAAAAAAGTATTGGACAAGAGGGAATTTTTAAAATTATTTAAAAATTTATTATTTTAGAGTTTTTTTAAGGGTTTTGGAGGCGGTTTGGGCAGCAGTGAGAACGGACCCTTTGAGCGCAGTTGGGGTGTAGTGAGTGGTTATAAGGAAGATATCATTCGGCCCGGCCGGAGTAAAGCGAAGGGTCATAAGGGAGTAACGCACTGCTCTGTTAAATGGGACCTCACAGGTGCATGATATTGTTGCTGAACAAGTCCAGTACAGCAAATCACCTGCCAATTGCTCAAGATCGTTGCTGGAAGAAGAGGTAATTGGCTTATATATAAGGAGTTGGCTGTAAATCGGGGAAAGTTGGTAGATACGCGAACAAAGTTGGTTGTAAAATGCCTGAAGTTGGTTGTGCTGCATTCATAGTTGGATGTAACGCACTGATCTCTTTTAATCTGGATAGCGCAGTTGCATGATTTAGCTGCCTGACAATGTTCAGCGCCTAAGTTCAACTGCTAAATAGTTAAAATCTTGCTAGAAAAAGAGGTAATCGGCTTTCGAATAGGGAGTTGGCTGTAAATCAGGGGAAGCTGGTAGTTACGCGAACAAGTTGGCTGTAAAGTGCCCCTTCAGTGCAGCCGATCCCTGTGTAAACAGCTTTTATTATTCAGAATTCGTTAAGGTCTGTAAGGAGCTAAGCCTCAGGTCTTAGTTCAAATTAAAGCTCAGGCTCGTTATGGGAAAACCGCATGGAAGGTAGGATAGAACTATAGAAAGGAGGAACAGAACATGAAAAAATTCGGGTTACTGATCATTGGAGGGATTGCAGCGATCGTGCTGCTGGCAAACCTTGCACCAATGCTTGCACTGGCTATCAGCCTGGTCATCCTTTATTACTCATATAAAGGATTCATCAAAACCGATTCAACCGGAATGAAAATCTTCTGGGTAATCGCCGGAATCATCGCACTCTGTGCATCAGCTTCAAATCTGCCGGCAGTGATCGGCGCAGCGGCAGCATACATCCTTTATGTAGTCTACAAAAAATGGAACAACAAAGAAGTGATCTCAGAAAAAGAATCATCTGATCCATTTACAAACTTCGAACGCCAGTGGGCGGAAATGAAAAAAAACAATTAATAGAATGAGGAGAGATACATGATGAGCAATTTATTCACACGAATCAAAGAAACACTTGCAGCCGATTTTCATGAAATTCTTGACCATAAGGAAAAGAAAAACCCAATCGCCTTATTGAATCAGTATTTAAGAGAATGCGAACAGGAAACTGATAAAGTCCGCAAACTTGTGGAGAGACAATATTTGCTGAAAGAAGAGTTTACCCGCGAATTAAAACAGGCAGAGGAACTTGCCGGGAAACGCAAACGCCAGGCTGATATTGCCGCACAGGCAGGAGAAAGCGAGCTTCATGAGTTTGCAGTGAGAGAGCATGAGCAGTATCAGGAACGATCAGTGCGAATCACTGAATCTCTTAAAGAAGTGTCAGGCCAGCTTGCGGAACTTGAGCGCAAGTATGAAGAAATGAAACATAAACTAAAGGACATGTACATTAAACGTATGGAATTGATGGGCCGGGAAAATACAGCCCGCGCATCTCACCGCATGAATAAGGTCCTTGACAGCAGCAGCTATTCACATGGAGCACATACACGTTTTGATGAATTGGAAAGCTATATTGACCGACTTGAAAACGAAGTGAATACGGGCTACTACCGCAGCACAATTGACGGAAGAATCGCCCAGCTCGAAAAAGAACTGAAAAAAGAGGATTCTGCAGTCTGAAAACATGGTATCCTATAGAAGGCGCGGGTTTCTGCGCCTTTTTTGGAAGGTGTTTTGTACATTTTTCAGCTGCTAAGCAAAAGAGTATAGAGTTTTGCACACTGTCTAGCTTCAGCGGCCAACTCCTCTGTCAGAACAAACTGCCCCAAAAAGTCAAAAGCGGACTTTTCGGTTCAGTTCTTATCTGACTCCCGGAGCTAAACGGCCGCTTCCGCTTTTCTAATAAGGAGGGTAAGCCCACATGCTCAAAAAAGCCAACGCCGATGTGATTACGTATATTCTTTTAATTGGGGTCGTTCTTTTAATGCTTGAAGTCTTTTTTGATCACGGTGGACTTATCTTTTTCCTGCTTCTGTCGTCTGTCTGTGTTTATTTTGGAAAGAAGCGGCTCAGCAAAAAGACGGGGAAGCTGCTGTTTTGGTTCGGGTTGATCAGTTTGATTATCACCGTCATGAATTTGTGGGCTGTGAAGTTTCTGATTTGTGCCCTGGCGATTTATCTGCTTGTTCAATACAGGCAGTCGAAAAAGGCACCTGCCGTTGTTGAACCGCAAGTAAAAGAATCTCTGTCATTGAAAAAAGAAGATGTGATCTATAAGAAACAAATCCTTGGAAACAATGTATTCGGGCAGCAGTCAACGCCTGAAGATATTTATGAGTGGAATGATATTAATATACAGAATGGCATCGGCGATACGATCGTTGATTTGAGCAATACGGTACTGCCGAAAGAAGAAAATATGATTGTCATCCGCAATTTTATAGGGAATGTAAAGATCCTCGTTCCTTATGAAGTGGATGTGTCTGTTCAGCATTCCTCATTTGCCGGAGCTGTCCGCGTTTTTGGCCATCATGAGCCTAAATTGTTTAATCAGAGCATTTCCTATCAGACAGAGGGGTATGATGCTTCGGTTCAGAAGGTGAAAATGATTACTTCATCTATTGTCGGAGATTTAGAGGTGAAGCGGATATGACCAGCATTCTAAGACAAATGGCTCTTGGTGCTGCGATTTCGGTTTCTGTCCTTGTTTTTCTTTCGGCAAGTTATTTTGTCATGTTTCCTTTGGATGACTGGAGCATTCTTTGGGAGAAAGAGATGCTAGATCTTCCGTTTATCTATTTTGTGCCTGCCGTCAGTGTGGCTATTGGGCTTGTGCTGGGGCTTTTTTCAGGCATTTTTCTGCGCAGTGATATTGGACAGCTTTCAGAGGAGATTTCCCAGCTTGCCCGGGGAAAGTATGCTGATGGTGATTTCCCTAAAAAATCAGGTGACTTTGAGAAGATGTGGCATTCTTTGCGCCAGCTGCAGAAGCATTTGACGGAGCAGACAAAGCTGTCGCAAAAACTCGCAAATGAAAAAGCTGAAGAACAGGAAAAACGCATTCAGAAAATCGTCTCCGAAGAACGCAACAGACTTGCACGAGAGCTTCACGACTCTGTCAGCCAGCAGCTGTTCGCAGCATCAATGATGATGTCAGCTATCAACGAATCAAGCGGCAGCAGGGCGGAAGCAGAAAACAGGCAGCTGCAGATGGTTGAGCAGATGATTCATCAGTCACAGCTTGAAATGAGGGCGCTTCTGCTGCATTTGCGTCCTGCCGCTCTGAAAGGAAAAACTCTTCAGGAAGGCATGAAAGATCTGCTTCAGGAACTTTCACAAAAGGTGCCAATGGAAGTCAGCTGGAAAATGGAAGATGTGCAGCTTGATAAAGGGATAGAGGATCATTTATTCAGAATCCTGCAGGAATCCGTTTCAAATACGCTCAGGCATTCAAAAGCTGAAACGCTTGAAGTGCTGTTTATTGAACGGGATGATCTGGTGCTCCTCAGAGTGATTGATGACGGAATCGGATTTAAAGTAGATGCAGCCAAAACAGGAAGCTACGGTCTGCAGAACATGCACGAACGGGCCGCGCAGCTTGGCGGAACACTAAAGATTGTGAGTTTTCCCGGAAAAGGCACAAAGCTTGAAGTCAAAATTCCGCTTGTAAGGGGAGAAAAGGATGATTAAGGTATTATTTGTAGATGATCATGAAATGGTAAGGATCGGTGTATCTTCTTATCTTGCAGCCCAAAGCGACATTGAGGTTGTCGGTGAGGCGGACAATGGCTTTACAGCAATTGAACTGGCCCTCGAACTGCGGCCAGATATCATTTTAATGGACCTTGTCATGGACGGTATGGACGGGATTGAAGCTACCCGGCAGATTATTGAAAAGTGGCCGGAAGCGAAAATCATCATCGTCACAAGCTTTCTTGACGATGAAAAAGTTTACCCGGCGCTTGAAGCAGGTGCGACAAGCTATATGCTCAAAACATCCAAGGCAAGTGAAATTGCAGAGGCTGTAAGAAAGACATTCCACGGACACTCTGTTCTTGAACCTGAAGTGACAGGGAAAATGATGATGAAAATGAGGCAGAAGCCCGTCCATCATCCGCACGATGAACTCACTGCCCGCGAGATGGAGATTCTTCTGCTCGTTGCTGAAGGGAAAACAAATCAGGAAATAGCGGATGAACTGTTCATCGCGCTGAAAACAGTCAAAACACACGTAAGTAATATTCTCAGCAAGCTGGATGTGCAGGACAGAACACAGGCTGTTATCTATGCGTTCAAGCATTCGCTGGTCAACTAAAACACAGACTCGGGGTTTGTGTTTTTTGTTTATTTAAATCCAATTTTCACCCAGCACATTATATCTATTGATACCTCTAATCGTTTCACGTTTTCTGCCGATATAAGACATGAACTTTCTTTTCCAAGAAGGGAATCTCAAGGTAGAAGGTAAGGAGAACGAACATGCTGACACTTTTTTCAAAGAAACAGACAACGAATACGTTTCAACCTGTTATGGAATTTCCTGAAGACAGCGCAGTCATTGCCACTTCAGAGCTTGAAATAAATGCGAGACTGATTTATATGGGGTTTACGAAAGAACAGCTGGCTGTTTTAAAAGAGCTAAAGCCTGTCGTACTTCCTCTTCTGGATGAACTTCTTGAAAAGGTCCTCACACATCTCTATAAACAGCCGCTTCTCAGCAGAATTGCTTCAGATCATTCAAGCAGAGAGCGTTTAAAGGCTGTATTTGTCGACTATTTTCAAAGCCTATTAAGCGGAGAAATGGACGAACGATTTTTCCAAATGAGAAAACGGATCGGCGGCACACACAGCCAGACGCATCTGCCTGTAACATGGTTTCTGTCAACGTATTCAGCCATCAGCACACTCCTTCTTCCAAAAGTTGTGGAGCTGCTGCATCAGGAACCTCAAAAGCTTTCAACAGCACTGCTTGCGATTACACATGCAATTAATTTAGACTCCCAGCTTGTTGTTGATCAATATATGCAAAAACGAATGAACGAACTGAAAGAATTGAACGAAGAAAATATCAGTCTTCAAAAAGAACTGTCTTCAATCAGCCAGGAAATGGCGGCTTCCGTCCAGCTGACAGATTCCACAATGGATGATACTAGCGCAAAAGCAGAACAAATTCGCGAGGAAATCCAGTCTACGAAGAAAACAAGCGAACACCTGCTGAAGCTGACGAACGAAAATGAAAAGCAGATGGACGAGATGGTCTCCGTCTTTGGAGAAGTATTTTCGAAAGTGGAAAACTCCCTTGAGGGAATAGGCGATCTGAAAAAGATTTCCGATCAGATTACGAGAATGACAAAGGAAATTGAAGGAATTGCAGATCAGACGAACCTTCTTGCTCTGAATGCATCCATTGAGGCAGCAAGAGCAGGCGATCACGGCAAAGGCTTTGCCGTTGTTGCAAGCGAGGTCAGAAAGCTTGCCGAGGATTCAAAGCGGACCAGTAATGAAATCAATGCCCTCACTTCAAACAGCAATAAACACATGGATACAATCGTCACCATTATGAGTTCCATGAACGAGTCCACTCAAACCTCACAGTCACAAATTCAGCAGGTGCGCAGCGGACTTGTTACCGTGAAAACAGAAATGGAAAACTACATGGAAATGTTTGAACGAAACAAAACAGATCTTGATGCAATCGTGGATTCCATTCAGGAAATCAATAAAACGACTGAGAGTCTTTCAGATTTGGCGAAAGTCCTTCTGGATAAAGCTGAAAGCAAAATGTAAATCACTTCAAAGGGAGCTTAATAGCTCTCTTTTTTTATGTGACTGGGAATATAGCGGGTTATTGGGCAGCGGGAAGCGATAGGTAGTGGTGGGATAATAGCTGGTAGTAAATGAGCAATAGTTGGATGTAAATCATTCGTAGTTGGTAGTAAATCTGCGATAGTTGGTAGTAAATAGATGATTGTTGGTAGTAAGCAGACAGTCGATAGTAAATGAGCAATAGTTGGATGTAAATCATTCGTAGTTGGTAGTAAATCTGCGATAGTTGGCAGTAAATAGATGATTGTTGGTAGTAAAAACGATAGCCGGTAGTAAAAGGGCAATAGTTGGCAGCCAATCGCCGGACTGTACCCAGAAAAAAATCCCCCATCAGCCAAAAATCGGCTAACAAGGGGATTTTCTCTATAAAGTAACAGGAATCAAGCAGAAGGATCTGCAACCTTCACAAGCTGCTTGCCGAGGTTCGTGCCCTCGAACAAGCCAAGGAATGCCTGGGGAATGTTTTCAAAGCCTTCTACAATCGTCTCTTCATATTTCAGTCTTCCTTCTTTCAGCCAGCCGCCAAGCTCTCTTGCGCCTTCGCCGAAGCGGGAGGAAAAGTCGCCTACAACAAAGCCCTGCATCAGGACGCTTGATTTAATCAGCGTTGATTCGATGCGGGGACCGACGTCTTTGCCGTCTGAATTATAAGTGGAGATTGCTCCGCAAACAGGAATACGGGCAAATTTGTTCAGAAGTTTATGAACGGCTTCCGAAATTTCTCCGCCTACATTATCATAGTAGACATCTACTCCGTTCGGGCATGCCTCTTCAAGCGCTTTGCCGACGTTCTGTGTTTTATAGTTGATGGCAGCGTCAAATCCAAGTTCATCAATCAAATAAGAAATCTTTTCATCTGATCCGGCAATTCCTACAACACGGGCGCCTTTAATTTTAGCAAGCTGTCCGACAATTGAACCAACCGCTCCTGCAGCACCTGATACGACCACGGTTTCGCCTTCTTTCGGCTTGCCGATGTCGAGCAGTCCAAAATAAGCGGTCAAACCGGGCATGCCAAGAATGCCGAGGTAAGCCTGAATTGGCGCGAGAGAAGGATCAATCTGACGAACTTCATTTTCGCCTGCGACAGAGTATTCCTGCCACGGGAGGTTTCCGATGACAAAGTCTCCCTTTTTCAGCTTGCTGCCGTTTGCTTCAACAATTTCTCCGACTACCCCGCCTGAGATAGGCTGGTTAAGCTCGAAAGGAGCAACGTAGGATTTCCCTTCATTCATCCGGCCGCGCATATAAGGATCGACTGACAGATAGAGAGTGCGGATCAGTACTTGTCCTGATTCGGGTGATGGAACAGGAACTTCCGTGTAGCGGAAGGTTTCAGCAGTCGGCTTTCCCGACGGGCGTTCTGCAAGCAGTATCTGTTTTTGGCTCATCTTCAAATTCCTCCTTGGGTTCTGTAAGTTTGCTCCGGTGTCTTTATGCACTGGAACATTTGTTACTACCGTATCACCTTGTCCGCTACAAGGCAAAGAATAGCCTTCAGGGCGGAAAAAATTAATGAAGGAGGGAACACTATGATCGTCAGACGAATGAATAGACTCCAAAAAGAACAGATAACACCGCTTTTAGAGGAAAGTAAAAGCGAGGGATTCCGTTTTGTGGAAAGGCTTGTTCATGATTTCCAAACCGGAAAAAACAAGTTCAGTCTTCCGGGTGAAGCGCTGTTTGGCGTGTTTCATCATGATAAATTAATTGCTGTCGGGGGACTGAACCGTGACCCGTACGATCAGGATGAACGAATGTGCAGAATCAGAAGATTTTATGTAGGAAAAGAGTACAGGAGAAGAGGAGCGGGAAGCCTGCTCTTACAAACGCTATTACGTGAGGCGGTTCCGACCTTTTCAGAGGCTGTTTTACGAACAGATACAAAAGAAGCAGCCGGTTTTTATGAGCGTGCAGGATTCAGGAAAATTCAGTCAGACCATGCAACACACCGGCTTACATTAGGAGGAGAAGAGCTTCATGATCACAAAAGATGAAATCAGACAGAATAAGTGGCAAAGGCTCGAAGATGAAAAATTAGGAGGATTTCCGTTTCCGCTGAAGAACCGAATTCCGAACTTTAAGGGTGCGGCTGCAGCAGCTGAACTTGTTTCACAGATGGACATTTACAAACAGGCTGAGGTTGTCAAAATCAATCCCGACGCCCCGCAGCTTCCTCTCAGAGCCCGTGTGATAAAGGACGGAAAAACCCTTCTCGTTCCGACACCGAGGCTCAAAGCAGGATTTATTATGCTGAAAAGAGAATGGGTCCCGTCCGGTGAAGAGAGGAAGGCTGTAAGCTTAAAAAATATCAGGCAGTATGGAAAGGAAATCTCTCTGTCAGAGCTGCCGAAGGTTGACCTGTTTGTCGCAGGTTCTGTTGCTGTCCATAAGGACGGGAGAAGAATTGGAAAAGGAGAGGGATACTCAGACCGCGAGTATGCCATTATGAGAGAGCTTGGCAACCCTGACATTCCTGTTATCTCGACCATTCACAGCATTCAGGTAACGGACGAAGACTTTAAGGTTGATACATATGACTTGCCGGTGGACTATATCGTAACCGAACAGGGAATCATTGAAACAGATACTCCCTATCAAAAGCCTGACGGCATTCAATGGGACCTTGTAACGGAGGATGAAAAGAAAGAGATGCCGGTTTTAATGGAAGTGTGGAACCTTACGCACAAGGACTGAGACGTACACTGTTTTCATGTATCTGCTTTTTTGTTAAGATAACACGTGCAAGACAAAAGAGCATAGACCATATATGAGGAGAGACGAGCATGAGCAATAAACATGACCATTCGTCTGATCAAAAAGACGAGTTAGCCAGAGGGCTTAAATCAAGGCACGTCACCATGATTGCACTTGGCGGCGCCATTGGAGCAGGCATTTTTCAGGGAAGCAGTTCATCGATTGAGCTTGCAGGCCCAGGTGTTATTATTTCGTACTTGTTGGCAGGCATTATTCTTTATTTTGTGATGCAGGCAATGGCGGAAATGGCTGTTCAGCAGCCGAAAGCAAAAACGCTCAGAGATTTAATTGAGACCATTCTCGGACCGTTTGCCGGCTTCTTTGCCGGATGGATTTATTTTATCAGCTGGATGCTGGTTATGGCAGCGGAAATGGCTGCTGCGGCCGGTTTCCTGAAATACTGGTTTCCGGATGTGCCGATGTGGCTGCTGTCACTTGGTGTTTCCATCCTGATTACGGTCATCAATTTGTTTGCAGTAGGTATTTTCGGTGAAACGGAATACTGGCTTGCAGCGCTTAAAATTACGGTTCTTACACTTTTCATCATTCTCGGTGGTGTCCTGATCTTTACCGGGATCGGCGGGGGAAGTGCAGCCGGATTTTCAAATCTGACAGAGCACGGCGGCTTCTTGCCGTTTGGCATTTCAGGCATTGCAGCCTCCATGCTTGTTGTCATGTTTTCTTTTGGCGGAACAGAAATGATTGGCATGACGCTCGGTGAAACGGAAAATCCTGAAAAAGTGATACCGAGAGCCGCACGGAGTGTCATCGTAAGGATTCTCGTTTTTTATGTTCTTCCAATCTTAATTATTGTAAGCCTCATGCCGTGGAATATGGTAGGAACGGAAAGCCCGTTTGTCTCAGTTTTTGACCGAATCGGCATTCCTTATGTAGGCGGCTTTATGAATTTTGTCCTCTTGACGGCCGTCATATCTGCTGCGAATACAGGCATGTATGCAGCATCAAGACTGCTTTACACGCAGGCGCTGAGCGGAAATGCACCGTCCTATTTCTCAAAGCTGTCTGCTAAAAAGGTCCCTGTCAGAGCTCTGCTTGCGAGCACATCCTTTCTATACATCGGTGTGATCATTGCCGTTTTTGCAGAGGAAAAGACATTCGGTTACTTGATGGTTGTACCGGGCTATGCGATTCTGTCCATTTGGATTCTGCTGACAGTCGCCCACTTGAAAAGCAGGAAAAAGGGGGAAGAGCTTCGTGGCTTTTATGTGAAAAGCTATCCGTACTCCTCCTGGTTCTCGCTAGTGGCCCTGCTTGCAATCCTGGCAGGTATTCTAATTACTTCTCCTCCCGCAGGAACCATCATTGCAATTGGCGTTGCCGTGCTGCTGGTTATCCTGTATGCGGGCGGGGCAAAAAAATAATCCAGGGGATTTCCCCTGGATTTTTTCTGTTTAATTTGTTTCCTGCTGCGCAGCTGGAGCGCACTGTTTTTTCTTGCTGACATAACGCCATACGAAGAAAAGCAAGATAGCTGCACCGGCTGTTATCAGGACATACATCTGCATCTCTGACATAAAGGCTGTCACCGTTTTGAGGCTTCCAAGCTGTCCGAGCCAGAGCATCGCTATATTTAAAGGCAATACTCCAAGAAAGGTGAGAGCGGCAAACGGGACCCACTTTACTTTGGAAAGTCCCGAGACATAGGAAATGTAGTTCCCAATTCCGAAAGGACGGGCGAGAGCGATGCTCCAAAGTCCGCATTTTTTAAACCAGCGCTGCGTTTTTTCAAAGGTTTTCTTCTTTTTCGTCAGCTTCTTTTTCATTTTGTGCTCTAATTTATAGCCAATCCAATAAGGGATAAAACTGAAAATCGTATAGACAGCACTTCCTAAAAGGGCTATCAGAATGATTTCAATAAATGAAAGCTCTAGCAGATAACCATAGGCAAGGGTGATAAGAGAGCCTGGAAATGGAAGAGAAGATGCTTCAATCGCAAGTCCCGCCATCAATCCCCATATTCCAAATTCCCTGAGCATATTGATTACAAAATCAAGCATACGGTCTCCTTTCACTTCATGCGTCTTCTCTAAGTGAAATACCCGCTTCCAAATTTATCAAACTGGTGTATTAAGGAAATATCAATCCGGGCAGAACTTATCCCTTCTCCTGCAGACGCGCATCGCGTTCACTTCTCCGCCAAGCAGAATGGAAAAGGCGGTAAAGTAAATCCAGATGAGCAAAATGATAATGCCTCCCAAACTTCCGTATGCTGCGTTAAAAGCTTTAAAGTTTTCGACATAGAAAGAAAACCCGTAAGAGCTTAAAGTCCAAAGAACTGTTGCCAGCAGCGATCCGAAATAGATATCAAAAAACTTCAGCTTTTCATTCGGGGCAAAGTAATACAGCGCAAGCAGGACGAGATTAATCATGAAAAAGGAAATGACCCATCTGGCCTGATTTAATAGCGGATTAACGGCTTCAAGAAACGGTGCATAGCGCGTTAATGTGCTGATGATCACTTTGCCGAATACAGGCAGGAGCAATGCAATCGTAATCGTAATAATCAGCCCTGCGGCAAGCAGCAGGGCATCTATGCGCACCTTGATAAAGGGACGCGTTTCTTTAATTTCAAGAGCCCGGTTGAACGCTCTGATTAGAATGTGTGTAGCATTGCTTGCAGACCATAAGGCAGCCAATAAGCCGAATGCAAGGATATAACTGTTGGTTTCTCCGAACAGGCTTCTGATCTGCTCCGTTAAAAGCTCAGCTGTCTCTGAAGGCACATAGTGATTAATCCATGTCAGAAGCGGCGTTACATCAAGTGAAAAATAAGGAAACAGCGCGATTAAGAAAATAAGCAGCGGAAACAGGGATAAAAGTAAATAATATGCAATAACGGCAGAGAGATCATTTAGTTCATGCTGATGAATTCTTCTGAATAAGTCTTTCATACATCCGCCTCCCTATAACCTTTATAGTTTCCCGGGGGAACGACAGGATAAACGCAAAGAGGAGAAAAAAAGATCACTACAACATAAAAAAGCTGCTTCTTTTAAAGAAGCAGCCCTGGTATTACATGCTGATTTCGGTTTCAACCCCGTAATGGTCAGATACAACCGGTCTGTTGTCATCATTGAAAATAACCTTTGAAGAAAGAACGTTGACTTCCTTGTTCACAAGAATCAGGTCAATTCTCAAATCTTTCTTATTTTCATCCCATCCGGCAATTTTTCCTTTTACCGTGATGCCTGAATCTTTGTCTTCTGCAAGCTCGTACGTGTCATACAAATCATGTGACAGAAGATAATCATAGCCTTCATCTCTTACTTCGGCGCTGTTGTTGAAGTCTCCCATTAAAAAGGAAGGCTTATCAAGGTCAACCTTTTGAAGAAGAGAGTCGAGCTGGTATTTGCAAGGTTCCTCTTCATCGTGCCACCAGCCGAGGTGACAGGAGTAAAAAGAAATTTCCTGTCCGTTATAGTCAATATCCGCACGGACGATGGAACGGGTTTTCCAGTAGTCAGTGTTTTTGCCTTTTGTGACGGAGAACACTTCTGAGTCAACTACCGGATGCTTTGTCAGAATGGCTAAGCCTTCTTCAAAGCCCGGATAGCCGATATGGGCAAATCCCCATACCAGCTCATATCCGGCAACACCAAGTTTTTTCAGTTCATCAAGCAGCACTAACGCATAATTGTTTTTTTTGACTCCGTCATACAGGACGGGCTCTTCCACCCGCTGGCTTACCTCCTGAAGGGCAATCACATCATAAGACTGTTCCTTGATGGCAAGCGCGAGCGTCCTGATTTTTTCCATCTGATTTTCTTCTTGCCAGGAATGACAATTAAGCGTTAATAATTTCATCGTTTAAGCTCCTAACGTATCTTGAATGTCAGATTTTAAAACATCTGCTTTCGGTCCGTAGATGGCTTGAACGCCTTTGTCTTTAATGATTAACCCAAGCGCGCCGTTTTCTTTCCATTGCGCTTCATTTGCAACAATTTCAGGGTCTTTAACGGTTACGCGAAGACGTGTCATACAAGCATCTACATCTTCAATATTACCAGAACCGCCAAGCAAAGTAATAATCGCAGAAGCCTGAGAGTCTTTGTTTACTTCGCCTGTTTTTGCAGCAGGCTCTTCAGAATCGATGTAGTTTCCGTTGCGTCCCGGAGTAGGGAAGTTGAAGCGTTTGATCAGGAAGTTCGCAATTCCAAAGTTCAGTCCGAAGAACACGGCACATGCAAGGAAGAAGTTGACAAGGTCAAGCCATAATCCTGCTTTAATGATCATCGGTGTACGTGTCAGAAGCTCAATAAATCCAAATGAGTGAACGCGGATGTCGATAATATCGACGATTGCGAATGCAAGACCAGTTGTGATTGCGTATACAACATATAGAAGCGGTGCAGCGAACATGAACATGAATTCGATCGGCTCAGTTACACCTGTCAAGAAAACTGCAAGACCTGCAGATAGGAACATTGATTTGTATTTCGTGCGTTTTTCCTTATCAACATTGCGGTACATGGCAAAAGCGATACCGATAAGAGAAGCAGTTGAAAGGATCATTTGTCCAACTTTGAAACGGGCTGGAGTTACTTCTTCAAGCAGTTTGTTGTAGCTTGCAGTATCACCTGCTGCTAGGAAGTTGTTCAAATCGGCAATCCATGCAAGCCAAAGCGGATCCTGACCTGCAACTGTTGAACCGGCGCTTCCGCCAGTAAGAATTTGATACGTTCCGCCTAGAGACGTGTAGTTCATCGGTACAGTCAGCATGTGGTGAAGACCGAATGGAAGAAGCAGACGCTCAAGGGCACCGAAGATAAATGGTGCAACAACTGGAGCGGTGTTGCGTGATGTTGCAATCCATTGTCCAAAGTCGTTAAGTAAACCTTGAATAAACGGCCATACTAGTGAAAGTACGATAGCGGTTACAACAGATCCGCCGATAACTGCGAAAGGCACAAAGCGTTTACCGTTAAAGAATGAAAGTGATTCAGGAAGCTTGCTGTAGTTGTAATATTTATTGAACAGGTTTGCACCAAGGAAACCTGCGATGATTCCGACGAACACGCCCATGTTCAGTGCAGGAGCGCCAAGTACAGAAGTAAAGTAATCTTTAACAATCAGTTCTTGTCCGAAAAGAGAGTTTACTGTTGCTTCAGGATCTGCAAGCATTGCAGCGTTAACTCCGAAGATAGCACCTGTGATGCGGTTAATCAGTACGAATGCGATGAGTGCTGCGAATGCTCCGCCTGCACGTTCTTTAGCCCAGGATCCCCCGATGGCTACAGCGAACAGAATGTGAAGATTCGTGATGATTCCCCATCCGATATCCTCCATAACACGTGCAATCGTTTGCACGAGCGTGATGTCTCCGCCTGTCATTGCAATAAGCTTGCCGAGTGAGATCATGATACCGGCTGCAGGCATTACGGCTACTACGACCATTAAGGCTTTACCGAACTTTTGCCAAAAATCGAATGATAATAAGTTCTTCATCTTTTTGTCCTTCTTTCTCCTGTAAGTATAATAGGTGTAAACGAATTCATTTAATAGCAAAATCGCTTACATTATTTTTTAATGTGTGGTGTGCAACTATGAGTGCAAAATGTGCAATCGCTTGCATAAACCTATTTTAATTAAAGGGCTTTCACATTGCAACAAAAAAATAATACTTTTTTCATATTTTTATAGAATACTTTTTCCAAATGAGGCAAACCCCTTGATATGTATAGTTTTAAAAGATGATGCCAGCAAAATGTTTTTTCCGAATAGAAAAGTTCATGAAAGTGTTGGTTGTAGTAAAAGAGTGTGCAAAGTGAGATGCTATACTTTATATAGAAAAAACTGATCTATTGTCATAAAAATAACGTAAGTCTTTACATAGAAGTCCGGCAATTTAGGAGGCTCTTATGAATACCAAGCTTGAAATCATGTCAGAAGCAGAGCAGTTTATTATCGAGTGCTACCGGGAGCTTGAGAAAACGGAAGAAGAAACAACTGCCCGCCTGCTTCAGGTTAAATCCCGGTTTGAACGGAACAGAACCATTGATCTTACGTCAGAAGAACTTGAACACGGCGCAAAAATGGCCTGGCGGAACAGCAACAAATGCATCGGCCGCCTGTTCTGGAATACACTCCGCGTTGCGGATGCAAGGCATCTTGAAACACCTGAGGAAATAAGGGACGCGCTGATCTCACATATAGAATTTGCAACAAACGGAGGAAGAATTCGTCCGTTAATCACAATCTTTAAGCCGGAACAGGATGGACAGGCACCTGTGAGAATCTGGAATCATCAGCTGCTGAGATACGCGGGGTATGAGACAGATTCAGGCGTTGTCGGTGACCCCGGTTCAATTGCATTTACAAAAGAATGTCTCGCGCTCGGATGGAAAGGAAAGGGGACAGCCTATGATCTCCTTCCGCTTGTCATAGAAGTCGCAGGGGGAGCGCCTGTGTGGTACGAAATCCCGGATGAAATCGTCATGGAGGTCCCGATTACACATCCTGACTATCCCGAGCTTGAAGAACTCGGGGCCAGGTGGTACGCCGTTCCGATTATTTCCGATATGAAGCTTGAAATCGGAGGCATCACATTCCCGGCCGCTCCTTTTAACGGATGGTATATGGGAACGGAGATCGGCGCCAGAAACCTTGCCGATGAAAACCGGTACAACCTGCTGCCGAAAGTGGCTGAGCTCCTGGGGCTTGATACGTCCTCACAATCAACACTGTGGAAAGACCGGGCCCTTGTGGAACTGAACAGAGCCGTGCTGCACTCCTTCAAGGCTGCAGGCGCGAGCATCGTGGACCATCATACCGCAGCCCAGCAGTTTAAACGCTTCGAACAGAATGAATCAACAGCTGGCCGCGAAGTAACAGGCGACTGGACCTGGCTCATCCCGCCAATGTCGCCCGCCACAACCCACATTTTTCATAAACAGTACGAGAACAAAGTGGTAAAGCCGAATTATTTTTATCAGGAAAAAGCTTATTAACCGATCAGCGCATCCGTCATTTTAAATGGCGGGTGTTTTTTGTATTGAGGATGTTTTGATTGTGATAAAATGGAAAATGAAGGTAGTTTGTTAAGGACATTTTGAGTGGCTTCGGAGCTGAGTGGAGTGCTGCAAGAGCAGGATTAGAACACTTAGAGTGAGTCCGGAATGGGGAAAGTGCTGTAAAAACAGGATAAGAACATTTACGATGACTCCGGAGTGAAGATAAGTGTTGTAAAAGCAGGATAAGAACATTTACGGTGAGTCCGGAGTGAAGATAAGTGTTGTAAAAACAGGATAAGAACACTTTGAGCGAGTCCGGAGCGGAGATAAGTGCAGTAAAAGCTGGATAAGAACACTTTGAGCGAGTCCGGAGCGGAGATAAGTGCAGTAAAAGCAGGATAGGAACACTTACAGTGACTCCGGAGTGAAGATAAGTGCTGTAAAAACAGGATAAGAACATTTACGGTGACTCCGGAGCGAAGATAAGTGTTGTAAAAGCAGGATAGGAACACTTAGAGTGACTCCGGAGTGGGGGATAAGTGCAGTAATATAAATCGTGTACTCAGTAATAAGCAAGTGCCAAAGGCTTTCCAGTCTTAAAGAGGTGAACCAAATGAATTTGCTCCTTTTTATCAGCTTTCACATATTGGCCGGCATTGGCTTTATTTTCTTCAAAGGGAAATTGCCCGAAAAGGCAAAAGTATTTACGTTTGTTTTTTTCACAATGAGTTTGTTGTACTGGGGAAGCATGATTTTACATATATAATGATGGCCGGTAAATACGGTCATGCACAGGGGGAAGCATGGATGATTTTGCATACATATGTATCGGGAGAGGGAGAACCGCTCGTCCTTATTCATTCTGGCGGAATGACAGGTGATACGGAATATAATGAGCAGAGCGAGTTTTTTTCAGCGGAAAACTTCAAAGTGATCAGACCTGATTTGCGGGGGCACGGTAAGTCGCATGGAAAGATTGATCACTATTTTGTTCAATGCGTGCAGGATTTGAAAGAAACGATTGACCATCTCGGGATTGAGCGGTGTCACATTGCTGGAGTTTCCATTGGAGGAATTGCGGCATTACTTTTTGCAAAAGAATACCCTGAAAAAGTGAAATCGCTGAGTTTTTCAGGAGTTCTCCCGAAGGAGCCTGATAACTGGGCTGAACTGATAAAAGAAGAAGCAGAACAGTATGAGCACTTGTTTGCGAATGAAGAAGCTGTTGCATTCTTGAACGAAATCCACGGGGAGAATGACTGGAAATCCCTGCTGAAATCTTTTAACGAAGCTGACTTTTATCCTTTTCACGCGACAGGCGATGTTTCCGGCATAGAGATTCCGGTTTTATGTCTCGTTGGTGAAAATCAGGAGCTGGAAGTCGAGGCTGTTGTTGCGTATAAACAGCTGCACTCAGCGATCAATATCGCTGTCATTCCATTTGCAGGACATCTAGTACACAGGGAGCAGCCTGACCTCTATTCTCAGACGCTGCATGCGTTCCTGAAAAACTCTTAAGATGAAGAGGGAGATTATGAGAATAAGATTGAAAGTCATCACAAGCATTTTTCTAGTGGTTTTACTATCAGGCTGTATTGCAGAAGACTACGATTTCACCCCGCCTTCCGTAACTTTATCCGCTTCGGACAGTTCCCAGTCTGAAAAGCTGACAGAGGCAAACATCAAGTGGACGGGTGAAAACAGCAAGCTTGAGGAAAAAAGAATTGACGACGTTCTGTCGTATGCGAATGAGCAAAAGAAGCTGGCCTTCCAGCCGGGCCAGAAAATAGATCTGCTGTTTGACAGTGAGGATTTCATGGTGGAAAATCTTGAAGCTGCGCTCTGGAAAAATGGCACTGAGCAGGAATTGCCCTTAGATAAACAGCGTTCCTTTACTTTTCCCGAAGAAAAAGGAGAGTACATCCTTGAAGTGGAGCTTGATGCTGACAGAGGTTTGGCGCAATACGTTGGAAAAATTGAAATCGAATGATGCATGGCGGAACTCCTGTTATCAAAAGGGGTTCTTTTTTAGCAAGAAAAATCAAAAAAAGGAGAAGTTTTCCTGGTAAACTTTCAAGTAAGAGGTGAGGAAATGGATACAGCCTTTCAAAAAACGATTGCGTTTATCGAACATCATCTGCAGGAAGAGCTGCCGCTTGAGACGATTGCCCGTGAGGCCGGATACTCTAAATTCCACTTTCACAGGCTTTTCCAGAGGGAGTTTGGAATGACCCCCTCTGAATATGTAAGAATTAGGCGCATAGCGGATGCAGCGAAAATGCTGCTTTATACTGATGAAAAAATACTTGATATTGCTCTTTCCTATCAATTTGAAAGCCAGGAATCATTCACTAGGGCATTTAAAAAAATATACAGGCTGCCGCCGGGCACTTACCGGAAAATAATGGCGAGCCTGACGATGCAGAAGGAGGAAATTTCAATGGAGAATCAAGGTGTTAAAGGATGGGTCCTAAGCGGCAGTCATCCGTTCAATTACGAAATGGGACTGGACAGGAAAGTCTATCACTCAGGGAAAAGCTCCGGGTATTTAGCTGCCAAAAGCGTGCAGCATCCAGGTGAATTTGCAACAATGATGCAGGAAATAAAAGCGGATAAGTATAAGGGCAAACGCTATAAGTTCTCTGGGTTTATTCGTGCTGAAAATCTGGACGGCTTTTGCGGAATGTGGATGAGAGTGGACAATGCCCTTCAGGATGTTCTGCGCTTTGACAATATGGGAGACAGACCGATTACGAAGGATACTGAATGGCACTATTGCTCCATCGTCCTTGATATACCGGAAGAAAGTGCGGTCATTTCTATTGGAGCGCTTCTGTCAGGAGCGGGAAGAATGTGGGTGGACGAGCTGAAATTTGAAGAAGTCGACGAAACGGTTCCTACTACAAACATCGAATTTGCCTCTCACCTTCATGATGAGCCTGCAAACCTGTCATTTGAGGAGGAATTGGCATGAGCGGATTAGCAGCACTCGGAAAAAGCCTTCTGCACTTTGGCAGCATCTGGATTGGAGGCGGACTCCTGTTGACAGGGGTTGTCATAGGAGCCGTCATAAAGAAAGCGAAGCTGAAAAAAACATCTAGCGGATGATTTTGAATCCGGCGTGTGTCTGGTCTTGTTCTACCTCGCTGACTTTAATCTCCTCCACCTGTGCATAGCGGTTTCCAGAACGCAGGGTATGGACGAAGGAATCCAGCTGGTTTTCCGTACCCTGCGCTACAGCTTCGACTGTACCGTCTTCTTTATTTTTCACCCAGCCGGTTACTTTTTCGGATTGGGCAGCGGACTGAGCGAAATAACGGAATCCGACACCCTGGACGTGGCCGTGAACAATTAGATGAATGGTTTTCATATCAAAAATCACCTCCATTACAATCACAATACCCTTGAGACATCCGTTATAATCTAGTCAGATGATCGTTTAAGGAGATGGTAAGGATGATCTGGAAAAAAGAAGGGTTTTTCGTATCAGACGAACAGAATCTGCTGCAACTAGACAAGATTGCCGGATGGATCGGCAACCAGTACTGGGCAAAAGACAGGCCCGTTCACGTAATCGAAGAAAGCGTGCGGAATTCACTCAGTTTCGGACTCTATGACAGCAGCGGCACCCAGCTTGGGTTTGCAAGAGTCATAACAGACCGCGCCGTCTTCTCCTGGCTGATGGATGTAGTCATTGATGACAGTGCAAGAGGAGAAGGGCTCGGAAAATGGCTCGTACAATGTGTTCTGGATCATCCGGATACAATCAACACAAAGTTCGGGCTGGCCACAAAGGATGCACACGGGCTTTACAGACAGTGCGGGTTTGAGACGGATGAGTGCATGAGGCGTCCGGTGATGGGGAGCCCGCTTGGGTAGAGTTTTGGAGAAGAACTCATATGCATCTCTTTCGATTAAAGTTACGATTTTGCCCGTATTTAAGGAGCGCTTCGAAGAAATTCATCTGTAAATTCTGCTATTAAAGCATATACCATAATACTTAGAGGCAGTAAATTTACAAGCAATGCAAACATTCTCTTACCTGCACTCTCTTTGCTGAACATTGAAAGAATACTTAATGGAATCCCGATAAAGGTAGCAAAAAATGCAAGAAGTCCCAATATACTCAGTCCAGAGATATAAACAGAACACGGAATAGAGATTAATGCGAAAAGAGCAATATAGAACGAAATGTCAGTGAATATTTTTAGTTTTTCCCTTTCCATCTGTCTATCTCTCCTTTCACTTTAAGGTTAAAGCAAACCCTGCAAAAAGTCAGGTTCTGACTATTGTGCAGGGTTTTTATTTTTCTGCCTGTTCAGCCCAAACTGCATCGGTATTTCAGCAGTGTCCAGTTCCGGCTTCCAGTACTTTCGACAGCAGCCACTTTCTTCATAAAATGATCCCCCTTCTCAATCCCTCCGCCACAGCTTCTGCTCTGTGCCTGACGCCGAGTTTTCGAATGACGGCGCTCAGGTAATCGCGGACGGTGTATTCACTGATGTTCATGGAGTGCGCCATTTCTTTCATGCAGAGGCCGTTTGCGAGGTACTGAAGGACTTCGGTTTCCCGCCTGCTGAGCCTGTGCGCAGGCCGGTGTGTGAAAAATTCCTGAAAGTAGCTGGAAAGCTGCTCGAGCTGAGTATGGATGGACTGGCTGCAGCCTGTGTACTGATCGGCCAGAACACAGCCGATGACATGGTTGGACTGGCTGATCGGGATGACGGCAATGGTTGAGAGGTCATATTGCTGAATGTATTTTTCGGGAAAAGAGACGTTGCTTTCTGTGAGGTCAAGGAGCCGGAGCTTGTTGTTTTTGAGAGCATGATAGACAGGCGGAATGGTGCGGACATCTTCTTTGATCCATTTGACTGAGGTGGTTTTTCCTTCTTCTGCCTGGATGAGGCCTTCACCGATATTACTGAAGGCGGAGTATGTAAAGAGGGTTGCCCGCTTGAATGGGAAGAAGCGGATGCACCCAAGGACCATCCGTTCGCATTTTTGGGAAAAGTCATGGATCTTATGTGTTTCACGTACATAATCTCTCACTCTGGAATCTATCATTCGACAATTTCCTCCCCTACTTTTTCAGGAATATGAGGGTTCCACTTCTCATTGTAAAATAGTTATGTAAGCACTTACAAACGTGAAGCCGTGTTTTTGAAAAAAAGTTTTCAGGAGGTAGCGATGAATAAGCGTGAAATCATTACCACGAGTGCGCGGGGCATTCAGGAGGACTCTCTCCCGTTCAGACTTTATCAAAAAGCGAAGCGTTTCGGGATCTGGAATCCGTCGGACATTGATTTTTCACAGGATCAGCGGGACTGGCAGGGCATGAATCAGGATCAGAGGACAGAAGTGCTGAGGCTGATATCACAGTTTCAGGCAGGAGAAGAGGCGGTCACGCTTGATTTGCTGCCGCTGATGATGGCGATTGCCAAGGAAGGCCGTCTGGAAGAAGAAATGTATTTGACGACGTTCCTGTTTGAGGAAGCCAAGCATACGGAATTTTTCAGGCTTGCTTTAAATGCAATCGGGGAAACCGGGGATCTGTCCGTCTATCATACAGACACATATAAAGAGATTTTTTACGAGCTGCTGCCCCGGACAATGGACAGGCTGCTCCATGATCAGTCGCAGGAAGCCATTGCCGAAGCGTCGACTGTCTACAACATGTTCGTTGAGGGAGTGCTTGCTGAAACGGGCTATTTTTCATTTTACCGGTCGCTTGAGGAAGCGAATATTATGCCTGGTCTTTTAAAAGGTGTAGGTCTGCTGAAAAAGGATGAATCAAGGCACATCGGCTACGGGACGTTTCTGCTTCAGCGTCTTATTTGCGAGAATGACTCGATTTTTGATTTAGTGGCTCAAAAAATGGACGAGCTGACTCCATATGCCATTAAGCTGAACCAGGAAGGCATAGCCGGAGGGCAGACGGCGTTTGGCCACACAATTGATGATACAATGCATTTTACAATGAAGCAGCTGTCTGTCCGCATGGATATCTTGGCAAGGGCACGCGGAAAACGAATTGAAGAGATTTACAGAATGACAGAAATAGAGGTTGGCGTACTTTAAAAGAGGAGGCTGAAACGAATGAGTGTGAAAGTCGATGTACTGACGATGCCGCTTTTCATCAATGGAGAGTGGGAGAGTGCTGCTTCAGGCGAGTGGTTTGATGTGCATAATCCTGCAACAGGAGAGGTAATAGCAAAGGCTGCAAAAGGAACGGCGGAGGATGTTGACCGTGCTGTGATGGCGGCAAGAGCTGCCTTTGATCAAGCGGAGTGGAGAGAGATGAATCCGAAGGACCGCTCCAAGGTGATGTATGCGATTGCCCATGAGATTATAGAGCATGCAGAGGAGCTTGCTTATCTTGAATGCGTCAGCTCAGGCGGAACAATCAGGCGCATCAGCTCCAATGACATTCTGCAGATGGCCGACTTGTTCCAGACGTTCGGTAAATTCGTGCTCGACTATCCATTCTCTGAAACACTGCCAGTCCCTCCGTTTCCGGGGCCTGCCCATAATTTCATCTGGAGGGAGCCGGTCGGAGTATGTGCTGCCATTACTCCATGGAACATGCCGATGCTGATTGCCTCGTGGAAAATAGCGCCTGCTCTTGCGATGGGAAATACGATTGTCATTAAACCGGCAAGCTATACGCCGCTGTCGACATTAAAATTGGCTGAAATCATCTCGAAGGTTGTTCCGCCTGGTGTCATCAATGTTGTCACAGGTCCCGGTGCTGAAACAGGTGAAGCGCTGGTGCGCCACCCGAACGTGGATAAAGTGGCTTTTACAGGATCGACAGAAGTTGGCAGAAACATCATGAAGCTTGCCGCTGATACGGTGAAAAATACGACCCTTGAGCTTGGAGGGAAGTCTCCGAACATCCTTCTTGAAGATGCGGATCTATCCCTTGCTTTGCCAGGAAGTCTTTTCGGCGTATTTCTCCATTCAGGACAGCTTTGCGAATCAGGAACCCGCCTGTTCGTCCATGAAAGCATGCATGATGAAGTGGTGGAAGGGCTTGTGCAGCTGGCGAAAAAAATAAAGCCCGGAAATCCTCTCGATCCCGCATCTGATATGGGTCCTCTTATCTCTAAACAGCAGAAGGAAACCGTTCTTTCCTATATCCGTTCGGGGCTTGAAGAAGGGGCTGAGATTGTATGCGGCGGCAAAGAAATTTCTGTGGCCGACTGTGAAGGCGGTTCCTTCATTGAACCGACCATTTTCACAAACGTGACAAACGACATGAAAATCGCCAGAGAAGAGATATTCGGTCCTGTCCTTTGCGTCATCAAGTACAGCAGTATGGATGAAGTCATTGCGATGGCGAACGATACCATTTACGGTCTTGCTGCAGGTGTCTGGACGAGAGATGTGAATAAAGCCTATGAAGCTGCCAGAAAGCTGCAGGCTGGGGTTGTCTGGATCAACGACTGGCATATGCTGCGGAATGATGCACCGTTCGGCGGATACAAGCAGAGCGGCATTGGCAGGGAGATGGGGAAGCATTCTCTTGATGCCTATACACAAGTAAAACACGTGCATACGTCTATGGTGACAGATCTTCATAAGCGGAATTGGTACGGCATTCTGTTTTCTGAAAAAGCTGAAACGAGAGGTGAGAAGTGATGCTGACGACAACTTTTTCACAATTTATGCTGCGTTCGGGAATCTACAGCGGATCCAATACACGGGCGATGGTCCCGGATCTATTCAGGGGGCTTGGAGCAAAGCGGGTAGTGCTTTTCAGTGATAAAGGCCTTGAAAAAGCGGGAGTAGTGGAAAAAGTGGCTTCCATATTCACGCTGGCAGGTTACGGAAACGGTCCTGTGCTTGCAGGCGTGTACACGGATATCAGGCAGGATGCAGAGAGCAGCTGTGTGGACCAGGCGCTGCGCTTTGCCAGGGAACACGGTGCCGATGCACTTCTCGCGGTTGGCGGAGGTAGCGTGCTTGATACAGTTAAAGGGGTGAAATACTGTCTGCACAAAGGGTTAACAAGCATCAAGGACGCAATTCCCGGAGGATTTGTCATGGAGTCGTTTCCGGAAGCTTCGCACATGCCGATCCCGCATATTGCCATACCGACAACAGCTGGAACCGGATCTGAGGTTTCGCCAATTGCCGTTATCTACAACGAAGATCTGAAGCTGAAAACAAATATAATCAATCCGTTTATCAGTGCCGATATTGCGGTCCTGGATCCGGATCTGACGACGGAACTGCCGCCGTTCATTACAGCATTCACAGGCTTTGATGCTCTGACCCATGCAATTGAAGCCTATGCATCGCCTAATGCAACTGCGCTGACGGATGCATACGCCCTGCATGCCGTCCGCCTGATTGAACAGAATCTGGTGAAAGCCGTTGAGGACGGGGAGAATCTGAAAGCTAGAATGGACATGCTCCATGCAAGTCTCATGGGAATCACAGCCTTCAGCTTTGCACTGAATGCCATTCCGGTGCACAATTTTGCCCATGCATACGGAGCCATGTACAGAATCCCGCACGGTCTTGCCAATGCAGTCTTCCTGCCTGCGGTTATGGAGACAATACCTGCTCTGTATACGCCTAAAATCCATCAGCTCGCAGAGGCACTGAATGTTGGAAGCGGGGAAAAGGATCCGGAGGCGGTGTTAGAGCGAGTTGTTGAAAAAATCAGGCTGATGCAGAAGAAAACAGGATTGCCGTCTGATTTTGGAGACTACAGTGTTGCGCATCAAGATACGGAGAAAATCGTGAAGGCTGTTGCAATGGATCCAGCTGCGGTTTCCTTCCCAATGCCGCCGGAACTGATACAGGCGATCAGCCAGAAAGTGCTCCCTGCAGGTGCGGGGGTTACGAGTTGATTGAATGGGCAGCGGGATGGCGGACATCCGGTAGAGTTTGATGCCATCAAGCGCTTGAGGATGAAGTTTGGTGGTACTAAAAAGGGTTATAAGAACCATCAAGCGCTTGGGAATGAAGCTTGATGGTACTGAACGCTGTTATAGGAACCATCAAGCGCTTGGGGATGAAGCTTGGTGGTACTGAACGGTGTTATAGGAACCATCAAGCGCGTGGAGATGAAGCTTGATGGCACTGAACGGTGTTATAGGAACCATCAAGCGCTTGGGAATGAAGCTTGATGGCACTGAACGGTGTTATAGGAACCATCAAGCGCATAGGGATGAAGCTTGATGGCACTGAACGGTGTTATAGGAACCATCAAGCGCTTGGGAATGAAGCTTGGTGGTACTGAACGCTGTTATAGGAATCATCAAGCGCTTGGAAATGAAGCTTGATGGTACTGAACGCTGTTACAGGAACCATCGACCGCTGAGAAGAGAAGCTTGATGGCACTAAACGCTTTTATAAGAACCATCAACCTCTGAAAAGAAAAGCTTGATAGCACACAAAAAAACGAGGCGCCTACTCCAGCGCCTCGTTTTTATATTATCTATTCGCAATCAGCTGAAAAACGGATAGCTCCGGTCTTTTTCCTGTACGCCGATCCATTTGACGGTCGTGAATTTATCGAGCGCCCACTCGCCGCCGAAGCGGCCAAGCCCTGAATCTTTCTCGCCTCCGAAGGCTACATGTGCTTCATCGTTAACGGACTGGTCGTTGACGTGAATCATGCCGGTTTCGATTTGTTTTGCAACCGTGACGCCTCTGTGAAGGTCTTTTGTAAAGACGGATCCACTCAAGCCGTACGGGGATCCGTTGGCAAGTTCAATGGCGTGCGCCTCGTCCTTTGCTTTCAGGATTGGGGCAACAGGGCCGAAAATTTCATTTTTGGCAATCGGCATGTCATTGGTTACGTGCGTAAGAATGACCGGCTCCATGACGTTTCCGTTCACAGCACCGCCTGCAATTTTTTCGGCACCTGCTTTCAGACTTTCTTCCAGATCATCCTGAATCCGTTCAATCTGATCGCTGTTGATCAGCGGGCCGACAGCTGTTTTAGGGTCAGATGGATCACCTGCCTGAAGCTGTCCGACTTTTTGTTTGAAAAGCTCGACGAAGTCATCGTGTACGCGTTCTTCTACAATGATGCGGTTAAGCGCCATGCAGATCTGCCCCTGGTGCAGGAATTTCCCGAAGGCCGCGGATTCAGCAGCTTTTTCAAGATCTGCGTCTGCCAGCACGAGCATGACATTGTTGCCGCCGAGTTCAAGTGCCGTATCCTTCAGGTGCTTGCCTGCAAGCTCGCCGATGTGGCGACCGACCTCGGTTGAACCAGTAAAGGAGATGAGCTTTGGAACGCGGTGTTCAATGAAGGCATCTCCAATCTCTGAGCCTCGTCCTGCAACTACATTCACTGTGCCCTTTGGAGCTCCTGCGTTTTCAAAAAGCTCTCCGATTAAAAAGCCCGAAGTAATTGGCGCTTCTGATGCAGGCTTAATGACAACCGTATTACCTGTGGCAAGCGCCGGTGCTACTGAACGCATGGCAAGGTGCAGCGGGAAATTCCACGGGCCGATGACGCCGATGACTCCTTTTGCTGTCCGGTACACCCTGTTTTCTTTTCCAGGAATATTGGAAGGGAGGATTTTTCCTTCCATCCGGTACGGGAATGTACTTGCTTCTTTAACGATCCGAAGTGTTGCCGCCCATTCCACTTCTGCTTTTATTTTTGTGCTTCCTGATTCATTTACGAGAAGATTGATAATCTCGTCTTTTCGTTCCAGAAGCGCCTTTGCTACATTGTCCATGACTTCTTGTTTCTTTTGAGGAAGAGTATCTGCCCATTCTTTCTGTGCTTTTTCGGCAGCCAGATAGGCTCTGTCCAAATCGGCATCATCTGCGGAGCGGAATTCGTTTATCGTTTCACCGCTGAACGGATTGATGTTTTTAATGGTCTTTTCGCTTGATCCTTCTGTCCATTCACCATTGATAAATTGATTTGTATACTTGTTCATTTCCATTCCTCCTGTCATCCGGTACTATTCCCGTTATGCAATTTCTTTAAAACGTCCGATGTGCACAAGTCTATTTTGTGGCAAAATAAGGGTATGACCAAGGTGAAGGAGCGGAATCAATTGAAACTAGTTTCCATCAATACAGGACTGCCGAAAAAAGTCCTGCACAACGGCCGTGAAATTGAAACCGGCATTTATAAAGAACCGGCAGATTTGCCGATCATGCTGAAAAAAACAAATTTTGAAGGGGACGGACAGGCTGACCTGAAAAATCACGGCGGCGAGGACAAGGCAGTCTGCGCCTACTTTTACGATCACTACCCATATTGGGAAAACACTCTTGGTTTTAAGCTCTCGCCCGGTGCTTTCGGTGAAAATCTGACAATAAGCGGCATGACCGAAAAAGAAGTCTGCATCGGGGACATATTCAGACTCGGAGAAGCCGAACTCGAAGTGAGCCAGCCGCGCCAGCCGTGCTTCAAGCTTGCTTTGAAACATGAAGTCAAGGATCTTCCTGTTCAGGTGCAGAACACCCGTTATACCGGGTTTTATTTTCGGGTGAAAAAAGAGGGCATGATCAGAAGCGGAGATGTACTTGAACGGATTTCAAGCCATCCGAAGAAGGTGACCATAGAATTTGTCAACAAGATCAAATACGAGGATAAATTAAACGCTGAAGCGATAAAAGAGATTCTGGAAGTGAAGGAATTGTCGGAGAGCTTTAGAAGTTCGTTTGAAAAACGGCTGTAAAAAAGGATGGGACAGAGATATAGGGTGAATTTGAGCATGCACGAATCAAATTTAAGGGTTCGGTTCAGAGGTGAAAAACAGTAAATCGCAAAGTGATTCGCACACCATTTAACAACTGAAATGGTGTGCTTTTACCTGTATGTCTCTTATACGGTCTATATGTAGAAGTATCCAAGTTATGACCCCTTTTTATGAGGATGCAGTAACCTCCTGCTAGTTAGTTTGGTAGGAGGTTATTAACGTTGGTGATGAAGTAAAGAAAATAATAATCCATATAAGTGTATACATTTATAATCCTTCATTCGTTGTATAAGTATAGGGAGGAAAAAATGATGAAAAGGGAAGATGTATTAGCCTCCTATCTTATCCATTTGGGAGAGGAAGTGTTCGGATTATTACTGATGAAAGGGGCCAAGAAAGAAGATGCAGAAGATATCATTCAAAATACCTTTTACAAAGTTTACACCATATTGGATGGCCTAACAGAAAGTAATTTACGTCCTTGGTTTTTTAGAGTATCACTTAACGAATATATTGACTTGAAAAGAAAAAAAGAACAGCAGAACATTTACTTAACCGAGGAAATCTATTCAAAGCTCCAACACGTAGATTGCGAAATTGACACGATTTTAAACAAGGATGAGATTATTTATTTATTAAAGGACATAAAAAAAGAATACAAGGAAATTTTCTTTTTAAAGTATTACTATGATTTATCTTATGAGGAAATTGCTCATATGTTGGATATTCGAGTAGACAGCGTTAAGCAAAAACTATATCGTGCACGCAAGTTTATCTACTCAAAAGTAGGAGGAAGACGATAATGGACAATTCATTAAATGAAGCATTGAAAAAGGCTAAACGAAAACAACTTTTAAAAATCATTATGACGACAATCATCGTCATATTAATT
The DNA here is from genome assembly GCF_053629595.1 of Metabacillus sp. SLBN-84. Taxonomy (NCBI): domain Bacteria; kingdom Bacillati; phylum Bacillota; class Bacilli; order Caryophanales; family Bacillaceae; genus Metabacillus; species Metabacillus sp. SLBN-84. Next base: position 3,781,806 of record NZ_JBRJIP010000001.1, on the reverse strand, counting down.
CTATTACCTATACTCGATAAAACAGGTAATTACTTTGCAGCGAAAAGTTCGGCAAGTCTGCACGAAGCACTGTCTTTACATAATGCCATTGCCGAACCTAATATCCAAATCGATTCTCAAATGATCAGTCATTCATCAATGTTTGGCGGAAACATAATAACAAACCGTTCTAAAAACATTAATGGATATGTAGTTCAATGGAGTACACTAACAAGTTCGTATGATTGGATTGGAGGACAAATAGATGATAACGAATTAAAACCAGGCTTTTATTGGTCTGATGCAAACTTTTATGAGTATGACAAACAAACAAAAAACAAAGTTGCAACATTTTATCATCCGTCCATTAAAAAATACTTTAGGGGTGTTCCAAATGAATTAGAGGAACTTTTGCAAATGGATAATCACGTTGCAGAGGTTGCCATTTCTTTCAATCAACCGTATACCTTTCAAGAAATAGAAGAAAAAATACCTGATAATTTAAACATTGTATGGTTATACATGACCTCAGAAATTGTGGATGAGAGTAAAGGACCAGCTGGAATGCCTGTTTATGGATATGTTCCGTCTGCTTCACCGAGGACAGCGTATAACGCATTTATTAATGACCTAGAGCAATATGGTGCTGACGATGATATGATTCAGGACTTTTTAAATAAAAATAAAAATAAATCATTTGATAATGTGGAAATTCTAGGAGTAATGCTCACTGGGCAAGCGGAAAATTTCAAAGCTTTAGAAAATCAAACTTTTATTCGTGGTGCTTCCATCGGTGCCACAGCACAAATTGTTCCTTACATTAAACCTGAAAAGTAATAAATGTTTAGTTGCGAAACAGATTCTTATTAATCAAAATCAGCTAATGGTTTGTCAAACATTCGCTGGATTAGCTTGCTATACTCCCCAGGTGCCTCTAGTAGTCTAGACCTTAAAAAAAGGTCAACCAATAACTTGGTCAACCTTAAAATACGATCGGGAGCTTTAATAGAATAAGAAAGAGAACTCCAATTTAATGCTGGAGTGCCTTTTTTTGCTGTGCTGCAATACCGGTTAATAAATGGCAGTATAAATAGCACCTTAACTTTGCTGCTCAACAAAGCCCTGCTGATTGCTATGAGATTTGATAGGTCAAAAATGAACAGGATTGACACGTAAACCCTTATATATTAACAAAAAATGTATGAAGTCTCGGGTTTATTAATGCGATTCAACGCTCCTATGTTTTGTCCAAGTTGCTTTTTTCACTGCTCTTTTCATAAACCGCAAACGTCACCCAGTAAAGGGCTGCACTTGCAAGGGCGAGCATTCCGAGGATGGCAAATGTCCATTGAAAGCCAAACCAGACCGTCATCGGAATGGAGAGCGGGGCAATGGTCCGGCCGACCGTGTAGCGGAGACTCGCTGCGGCAAAATACTGTCCTCGCATATGCTCGGGGGCAAGCTTTGAAACAAAGCTCTGCTGCAGGCCGGCTGTCATCAATTCAGCGAGTGTGAACAGTGCCATGGCAAAAATCAGTCCCCACAAGAAGCTGAACTGGCCAAAAAGGAAGATCGAGACTGCGTATAGGACGGAAGAAAGAATAAAAACATTCCGTTCTTTGTACATCGTCATCCATCTCGTTACAGAAATCGTCAACAGGGCGACCAGCAGTCCATTTTCAGAAAGAAGAAAGCCGAAGGCCTGCTCGCCGCCAAGTGTGAGCGACCAGCTGCCGAATGAGAGAAGTTCTTCACTTTGAACCGTTTCCTTCGTATAGACGGGAATCAGCATGTCAAGCTGCATAAAGGTCTGTGCCGCAAGAACACCGGCACCGATATACAGGAGGAAGGCCCGGTCTTTGAAGATGATTTTGTATTCTCCCAGCTGCTGAAGGAGAAAGTGATGCCACTTTGTGTTGCCCTTCTTGTTCAGTACGGATTCCGGTGCTGTTTCCCTTGTCCAGAGGAACAGCATGCCTGAAAGCAGAAAACAGATGAACCCTGCGAAGACGAGGAGTTCAAAGAAATAGTCTACATAGAAGATGGCTCCTAAGATAGGGCCGATGACTACAGCCAGATTGATAGACGTATAAAATACCGCAAACACATTGCTCCGGTCTTTTTCCTTTACGACATCGGCAATCATAGCCTGGCTTGCAGGCCAGTAGAACGAACCGAAAACCCCTGCAAGAGCGAAGCATGCAAATCCGATCAGAGGGGCGTCAAGCCATGGTGAAACAGACAGGGCAAATATGAGAAAGGATATTCCCTGTCCTGCTGAAGAGAGAACGAGCATCTTTTTTCTCCCGAACCGGTCCGCGCAGTAGCCTCCCATTAAATTCGCCATCACGGAGAAAACCTGTGAAAACACTAAAAGGAATCCGGCTTGTTCCTTGCCGAATTCATCTGCAAAATAAATCGTCAAAAACGGGAAAAACATCCAGTATGTAATATTCATCAACGCTTCCCCGAATAAGCGTATCTTTAAATTCCGGTCCCAATCTCTAAGTCTCATGCTGCTGACCTCACTTTTTAAAATCAAACCTCTATCATCATACCCTGCTGCACAAAAAGGGGCAAACAGGTTCATGCTTGTGCAGGGGCACATAAGGTGGTAGGTTTTAGTCAGGCCGAAAATAAAGCCAAAGGAGCTGTCCAATGGAAATTATTTTAGATCATCTCGTTCATTTTACAGACCGCCATCCGCTTGAAGCGGCAGAGTTTTTTAAAAAACAGGGACTGACTGCTGTAATGGGGGGCAGGCATGAGAAATGGGGCTCGTATAACAGCCTTTGTTATTTCAGCAACCTCGCCTACTTGGAGTTCCTATCGATTGAAGACAGGAAAAAAGCCAATGAATCGGACAACCCTCTCATCCACCGTCTGCTGAAACAGCGGACCGAGGGTCTTGGCCAGATTGCCCTGAGATCGGACAATCTTGAACATGTGAAAGCAGAGCTTGAAGAGAAGGGGCTTGAAACAGTAGACATTCTTGAAGCGGGCAGAAAACGCGAGGATGGATCACTGCTAGAGTGGAAAATGCTTTTCATCGAGCAAAGCGACGACGAAGCGCCTCTTCCTTTCTTTATTGAATGGAAGCAGTCTGAGGATGAACGAAAGCATGACTTGTTCAGGTCTGGCGCACTTCCGTCTGAAAATACCGAAGTGTCGGTTTCGAAAGTACACTATATCGTAAGGGATTTAAATGCAGCTGTTCTGAAATGGAGAAAATATTTTGACCTTCCAAGAGGCGAAGAGGCTGTTTATGATGAGTGGCGGGCAAGGATTTATACATTCTCTCTTCCGTCTTTTCAGCTGATTTTTGCCGAGCCTTCAGGGGACGGCCTTGTTCAGCAGATGCTTGAACGAAAAGGGGAAGGGCCTTATCTTGCAGAGTTCGATCCGCCTGTTTTCAAATCGTATTATCAGGTGCACGGCAGCATGTACAAATAAAAAATCAGCCTCCTTATCCTGGAGGCTGATTTTTTTAGTCAGTCAAATATTTAACAGATACAGGATTCAATTTTCCCGAAGGGCGGCGAAGCCTGTAATTCTTTCTCGTATGCTGCTTCAGCAGGTATTCTTCATACTTTCGGTTCCAGTGTTTAACAGAAGCAAAGACGAGAACGCCTGTTATGAGAATGAGACCAGTGATTGCTGGCCAGAATGCCGCCGACACATATCCGTCCGCATACGCAAGTCCAATTGGAGAGAAAACGATATAGGTTGCGCAGACGAGCGCAAGCAGAATGATAGAGGTAGCAATTGTGTACTTCCACGGCATCATGTCAACCGATGCTTCAGTCTTATAAATGTAGGCCTGTTCTCTCGGTTTAACCATTCCGATTGCAAGCATCATGAACACTTCAATAAAGAAGAGAATGGCATAAATATGAATGAAGTGGATATCGACGGTAAAGCCGAAGAGATGGTTCGTTCCCCAAACGAGCATATAGTAGGCAATAACGTGAAAAATGATCACCACTTTTGCAGCAGCGGCCGGTACAAATTTAGAAAGCAGACCGACAAGGACAATGGTAATAATCGGGATGTTGAAAAAGCCGGTAAATTTCCGGATTAAATCCCACAAGCCGTCCGGCGCATACATAAGCAAAGGAGAAACAAATAATGCGACAAGTGCGAGCAATGTTCCAAACAGCTTGCTCACGCTGATCAGCTTTTTATCATCAGCCTTCGGATTAACCTGCACCTTGTAAATATCGAGTGCAAACATCGTGGCTGCGCTGTTCAGCAGAGAATTGAATGAACTGAACACGGCACCAAGCAGGACTGCAAGGAAAAATCCTGACAGATACGTCGGCAGCACGTCCGCAATCAGAGTCGGATAAGCAAGGTCAACTGATTTCAGGCCGTCACCATATTGATGGAAAACAATGATGCCGGGAATCATCATGAAGAGAGGAATAAGCAGCTTATAAAAGCCTGAAATAATGACCCCTTTTTGACCTTCAGCAAGATTTTTGGCGCCAAGCGTCCGTTGAATAACATACTGGTTGGATGCCCAATAGAACAGATTGGCGAAAATCATTCCTGTGAAAATGGTGCCGAAGGGAACAGAGTCTTCACTCGATCCAATTGCGTTCAATTTTTCGGAATGAGAGGTTGTAATCTCTTTCATGCCATCAAGCATGCTTCCATTGCCAAGGGCGATAAAACCTAAAACAGGAACGAGAATTCCAATGATTAAAAGTCCGATTCCGTTCAGTGTATCTGACACAGCCACAGCTTTCAGCCCGCCGAAAATGGCATAAACAGCTCCGATAATACCAATCACCCAAATGACAAGCCAGATTGACTGCATATAAGAAATTCCAAACAGCGCCGGAACATCAAACATCTGCAGGACAGCAAGTGCTCCGGAATAAAGCATGGAAGGAATCGTTACCAGAATATACCCGAGCATAAAAAGAATGACGGTATACCGTCTTACGCCCTCATCAAACCGTTTGCTCAGGAATTCGGGGAGAGTCGTAAAACTGCCGCCAAGGTATTTTGGGAGCAAATACAAAGCCATCACAACAATCGCAAAGGCGGAAGTAACCTCCCAGGCCATATTTGACAGGTTTGTGCGGTAAGCCTGTCCATTAAGTCCCACGAGCTGCTCAGCCGATAAATTTGTAAGAAGCAGTGAACCTGCTATAAAACCACCCGTAAGTCCTCTGCCCGCAAGGAAATAACCGTTTGAATCCTCATTGCCGCCTTTTGTTTTCAGATAGGAAATCCATGCTACAAGACCCATAAAAAAGGCGCATGATAAAAGCGTGAACCAGATTCCTCCCATATGTATGCCTCCTTCAAGATGCTAAAATTGTTTTTTAGAATAATTTCTATCCATTAAATAACCTCCATTCGACAAAGATAAACCTGACTGGATAAAAAAAAGGAAATAAGAACGAAACAAAAGTCTGATTTAATGGAAAAATCAGACTTTGTAAGTAGAAGCTATTTGTTTAATGGCTTTACCACAATCGCCTGGGAGCATTTACGGATCACGCAGTCGTTCAATTCTTCATTGGACAGCATGCCAAGTGTGAGCGCTGCATCAATTTTTTCTTTATCGGGCTGTTTGACCAGAATAATACAATCTGAGAGATTCAATTCTTCCAGGACTTTGACCGTTTTTTCAGGATGATAGGATTCGGACTGCCTGATCTGCCTCTGAATCTTGTAAGCTCCAATTCTTTCTTCTCCTTTGCTGTTTTTGCCGTATTCATGATCAAAATAGGCATTGAAAATCTTTTTGATGTCCTTCATTTCTTCTTCTACTTTCTTTGCCTTTTCATTCAGCGCAGCATACCGGGAGACCATTTCCTCAGGGATTTGAAAGGTGTTTGGGTTGTTCATTCTGATGCCTCCAATTTATGATGTTCTTAAAGGATATGCAAGAGGGCCTGTTTGCAGAACGTCTGTTTGATTGTTTGTCACGAATCATCTATATTTTTAAGAAGGAATCGTGCTGCACAATGTATAAGCTAGTAAAGAGTAGTGATTACAGGACAGGAGGCTGTAAAAATGGATCTGTTCACCATTCTGTCAGAGGATAAAATAAAACAGGCAATAAAAGACGGGGAATTTAACCGGCTGCCCGGCATGGGAAAACCGCTTCAGCTTGAGGATTTGTCCCATATTTCCCCCGAGCTGAGAGTGTCCTACAAGATGATGAAGAATGCAGGCATGCTTGATGAAGAGGCAGAGCTGAAAAAATCCATTCATAAGCTTGAAGACCTGGCATCAGCCTGTCATGATGCCCTTGAAAAAGAAAAGCTTGAGATGCAGCTGAGCGAAAAACGGGTAAAGCTTGAAAGAATACTGAAAAAGCGCGGCACATTTTCATCAAAGGCTTCCGCTTTTTACAAAAATAAAATCAATTCGAAATGGTCATAACATGGAGTGAGTGACATGAACGTTGTCTGGTTTAAACGGGACTTGAGGACCGAAGACCACATCCCCCTTGCAGAAGCAGCACGCTATGGAGAAGTTTTGCCGCTGTATGCTGCGGAGCCTTCGTTTTGGGGGACAGGTTGCCTTTCAGCACGGCATCTTCAATTCGTACGGGAAAGTCTTGAAGACATGCAGCTTTCATTTGAGAAAATGGGAAGCAGTCTTTACACATTCATTGGTGAGATAGAGGATGCGCTCGAAGAAATGTATGAAACGTGCGGCGACTTTTCCCTGTATGCGTACGTTGGATCGCGGTCTGCGGCAGACGTGAGCAAGCATGAAAGAGTCAGAGACTGGATGACTGATAGAGGCCTTGCTTTTCATGAGTATGAAGAGTACGATGCACCCGGAAAGAATGCAAAGCAGAGGTGGGAGGCTTTTTGCGGAAGTGAAGCAGCGCGGATGCCCAGCCGCTTATCCATACCTGAAAAGGTTCCGGACCGTTTCTTTTCCGGCACAGAAAAGCTGAAATCGCTCCCTGTCAAAGGCAGCCCGATAAAATTCGGCCAGCAGGGAGGGGAAACACAGGCACTGGAAACGATTGAAACGTTTTTAAATGAGCGTGCCGCTTCCTATTTAGAAAATCGGTCAAACCCTCTTCAGTCCACGATTTCTTCAAGCAGGCTGTCTCCGTATCTTGCTTGGGGAAACATCTCGCTGTGCACCATTTTACAAAAAACGTCGATAAAGATAGAAAATTGTGATAATTTGTTCCCCGTGGAACAATTGGCGGCTTTTATGGACCAGCTGAAGGCGAGATGGAAGCTGATGGAGAGTGAAGTTGAAGCGATTTCAGAGCTGTGTCTTCATGATGAAAGGCCACCATTATTCGACAAATGGCACGCGGGAGAAACAGGCATACCGTTTGCTGATGCATGCATGAAATGTCTGCACAAAACAGGGTGGCTTCCTGCCAAATACCGGGGCATGCTTGCTTCTTTTGGAATTGCGGTTCTCGAACTGGATCACGCAGCGTGTTCGGAAGCACTTGCCTCCCTTTTCCTGGACTATGAGCCGTCGATTCACACCGAACAGATGAAAAAGGTCTCTTCAAAAGCGGTGAACCCGGTCAAAATAGGAAAGGCGGAAGATCCGGACGGAGTTTTTATCAAGAGGTATCTGCCCGTTCTGGAGCGTGTGCCTGCGAAATACATTCATGAACCTTGGAACTATCCAGGTTTTTTTCAGCTGGACTACCAAGCTCCGGTGATTGATCTGAAAAAAGCGGTTAAACCTGCAAAAAAAGGAACGGAACGCAAAAGCAAGCCTTCTGATAGTGAACAGCTGTCATTTGATTTATAAAAGGAGGGAGAAGAGTGCATGTAGTTGGAATTGATCTTGCAGGTCCTGCCAATCACAAAGAGACGGCAGTTGCTGTTTTTAAAAAAGAAGCGGACAGCCTTGTACTGAACAGCTTGACGTTTCATAACAGCGACCGGCTTATTCTGGAGACAGTAAGCCGTTTAGCCTTAGAAGGAGGAAAAGTTACTGTCGGAATTGATGCGCCGCTCTCTTATCAGGACGGCGGCGGGGACAGGCCTTCAGACAAAGCTGTCAGATCAAAGCTTCGGGAGGCGGGCCTCTATCACGGCTCCATCATGCCTCCGACCTTGAACCGGATGGTTTATCTCACTTTAAGAGGCATTCACCTGAGCAGGGCGCTTGAGAAATACACGGGTTCTATTGTTGAAGTGCATCCCGGCGGTGCAATTGGGCTCCGGCTGAAGCCTGAAGACCGGAATCTCGCTTTGACATATAAAAAATCAGATGCGGACAGGAGAAGCCTTCTCCCGTTCTTTGAACAATGGAGGATGAAGAATCTTTCGCCGGACGCTGCAGAAACAAGCCACGGACTTGATGCATGCGCTGCCGCCCTTGCTGCCTGGCACTGGGCAGATGTAGAACTTGAACCCGAAATATGCATAGGGGCCGATAAACCGTTTCATCCTTTTGATTTTTGCTGCTGAAGATCACGTTTGTGCGTGGTCTTTTTTTAATTCTGCTTTTCCTGCTTGTATGCCGGCAAAAAGGGTAACAACCAATAAAGGCCTGCTGAAGGGAATGATTGTTATGCATAAAAAAGCATCTGGCTGAAAACGATTACGCTTTTCTGTTGACAACCTGTATATACAGGAATACAATGTGAGTGTAACTTGTATATACAGGATGATTTTCTGTGAACATAGCGAGAATAATAGCACGTAAATGAAAACGATTACGGGAGGTTGAAATAGATGAGCGTGAACAAGCAGGAAGTCCGCGACATTGTGGATGCGGTCGGCGGGAAAGAGAACATTGCCGCTGCAACGCACTGTGTCACTCGTCTCCGGTTTGCTTTGAAAGATGAAAGCAAAGTGGATAAAGAGAAGCTTGATCAGATTGATATGGTAAAGGGCTCATTTTCAACAAACGGCCAGTTCCAGGTCGTCATAGGACAGGGTCTTGTTGACAAGGTTTATAAAGAAATGGCTGAACAGACAGGCATGGGCGAGTCGTCCAAAGAGGATGTCAAGGAAGCAGCATCAGGCAAATTGAATCCGCTTCAGCGTGCCGTGAAGATGCTTGCGGATATTTTCATTCCGATTCTTCCGGCGATTGTTACGGCCGGTCTTCTTATGGGGATCAACAACATTCTGAGCGGGAAAGATATTTTCTTTGACGGGCAGTCTCTGATCCAGGTGTACCCGCAATGGGCGGATTTGTCCTCCATTATTAACCTGATTGCCAATACCGCCTTCACCTTCCTGCCAGCTTTGATCGGCTGGTCGGCAGTAAAGCGGTTCGGCGGAAGCCCGCTGCTTGGTATTGTCCTTGGTTTGATCCTTGTGCATCCTGATCTTCTGAATGCATGGTCTTACGGTGAAGCTCAGGCCAAAGGAGAGGTTCCAGTATGGAACCTGTTCGGTCTTGAGGTTGAAAAAATCGGCTATCAGGGACAGGTGCTTCCGGTTCTGTTTGCATCGTACCTGCTTGCCAAAATAGAAGTTTTCTTAAACAAGCGGATACCGGATTCCATTAAACTGCTTGTTGTTGCTCCAATCACTCTTTTAGTAACAGGCTTTGCAGCATTTATCCTGATTGGACCTGTTACGTTTGCAGCCGGTAATGCAATCACAGACGGCGTTATTGCCATTTTCGACAACTTTGCAGCTCTTGGCGGTCTCCTGTACGGCGGATTCTATTCTCTGCTTGTTGTAACAGGCATGCATCATACGTTCCTTGCCGTTGACCTTCAGCTTGTGGCGAGCGCCGGAGGAACATTCCTGTGGCCGATGCTTGCTCTGTCAAACATTGCTCAAGGTTCTGCTGCCTTTGCGATGATGCGCATTGTGAAGGATGAAAAGCAAAAAGGTCTTGCCCTGACATCCGGTATTTCCGCTTATCTCGGGATTACGGAGCCGGCCATGTTCGGTGTGAATCTCAGATACCGCTATCCGTTTATCGCTGCAATGATCGGTTCTGCGATTGCAGGTATCTTTATTACAATTAATCATGTCAAAGCATTCTCAATCGGCGTCGGCGGAATCCCCGGATTCCTATCCATCCAGTCTGAATACTGGACAGCGTTCTTTATCGGAATGGCGATAGCAGTTGTCGTGCCGTTTGTTCTGACATATGTGTTTGCGAAATTTAACTGGAAGAAAAAATAAAAGCAGAAAGGGACAAGCCATTGTCCTTTTTTGCGTAAATTCTAAAATGGTGGTGCATGTACAATGAAACAGCCCTGGTGGAAAAAATCAGCGGTCTATCAAATTTATCCGAAAAGCTTTAACGATACGACGGGAAATGGAGTCGGCGATATTCAGGGAATCATCGATAAACTTGATTACTTGAAAAAACTCGGCATCGATGTCGTGTGGCTGACGCCGATTTACGAATCTCCCCCAAAAAGATAACGGCTACGACATCAGTGATTATTTTTCCATTCATGAAGAATACGGAACGATGGAAGACTTTGAACGCTTGTTAAAAGAGGCTCATGACCGCGGAATTAAAGTCATCATGGATATTGTGGTGAACCACACGTCAACAGAACATTCCTGGTTTAAAGAAGCCCAGTCTTCAAAAGAGAGTCCTTACCGCGATTTTTACATCTGGAAAGAAGGAAAAGAGGACGGTTCTGAGCCTTCAAACTGGATTTCAAAGTTCGGGGGCTCTGCATGGAAGCTGGATGAAAAAACAGGCGAATACTACCTTCACCTTTTTGACGTCACACAGGCTGACCTGAACTGGGAAAACGAAGAGGTCCGCCGGAAAGTGTATGACATGATGACATTCTGGTTTGAAAAAGGTGTCGACGGTTTCAGGCTTGACGTCATTAACCTGATTTCAAAGGATCAGAACTTCCCTGATGACAACGGCAACACTGCTCCGGGAGACGGCCGCAAGTTTTACACAGACGGACCGCGTGTTCATGAGTATATGAAAGAAATGAACAGAGAAGTGTTTTCAAAATATGACAGTATGACAGTGGGCGAAATGTCATCCACGACAATCGACAACTGCATCCAATATTCAAATCCTGATTCAAATGAGCTCAGCATGACGTTCAACTTCCATCACCTGAAAGTGGATTACCCGAACGGGGAGAAGTGGGCGCTCGCAGATTTTGATTTTCAGGCGCTGAAGCAAATCCTTTCAAAATGGCAGGTGGAGATGCATAAAGGCGGCGGCTGGAATGCCCTGTTCTGGTGCAACCATGATCAGCCGCGCGTTGTTTCAAGATACGGAAACGACGGCAAGTACCGCGTGGAATCGGCAAAAATGCTGGCCACAACCGTCCACATGATGCAGGGGACACCCTATATTTATCAGGGCGAGGAATTCGGCATGACAAACCCTAAGTTTGAATCCATCAATGATTATCGCGATGTTGAATCCCTGAACATGTTCAGCATTTTAAAAGAAGCCGGCAAGTCAGAACAAGAAATCCTTGAAATCTTAAAGAGCAAATCAAGAGACAATTCCCGCACGCCGGTTCAATGGGATGATTCAAAACATGCAGGATTTACAACAGGCACACCATGGATCATGCCTGCGAAAAATTACCCTGAGATCAACGCCGAGAAAGCCGTCCAGGATGAAAACTCAGTCTTCTATCACTATCAGAAGCTGATTCAATTAAGAAAAGACATTGATCTCATCACGTACGGAGATTACGAACTGATCCATGACGACCATGAGCAGCTGTTTGCCTACGTCCGCAATGGAGACGGCGAAAAACTGCTCGTCATCAACAATTTCTATGAAAAAGAAACCGTCTTTACACTGCCGGTGCACATCGGTGATGAGTTTAAAGCGGAAATCCTGATCAGCAACTATCAGGACTCAAGTGAATCTGTAAAAGAAATCACTCTCCGTCCATATGAATCCGTCGTTTATCATCTTAAAAAGTAACATTTCATGGTAAACTGGTGATGGTGGTTAAAGATGAAAACAAACAATAAATACCTGGCTATTTACCAGGAGCTTGCCGATTTAATCAAACAGGGCATCCTCGCGCCTGATGAAACAATTCCATCTGAAAACGAGCTCGCTGCAAAATACGAGACGTCAAGGGAGACGATCCGCAAGGCGCTCAATCTATTGGCGCAGAACGGGTTCATTCAGAAGGTTAAAGGAAAAGGGTCCATTGTGCTCGATGTGACGAAAATGAGCTTTCCCGTTTCCGGTCTTGTCAGTTTTAAAGAGCTGTCGAAAAACCTTGGACGCTCGTCCCGCACAACTGTAGAAAAATTAGGTCTTATTAAACCGGATCCGTTTATTGCCCAGCAGCTGAACCTTAGCGGCGGGGATGATGTATGGGAGGTTGTCAGGTCACGAAACATCGACGGGGAATCCATTATTCTCGATAAGGATTACCTGAACAGCCGCTTCATTCCTTCTTTAACAAAGGAGATCTGCGAGGATTCCATTTACCGGTACATTGAAGAAGAGCTTGGTCTCAAGATCAGCTTCGCCAAAAAAGAGATTGTTGTGGAAGAGTGTACGGAAGAAGACTATGCTTATCTCGATCTGCACAGCTTTACCCACATCGTTGTAGTAAAAAACCATGTTTACCTGGATGATACAAGTCTGTTTCAGTATACAGAATCAAGGCACAGACTTGATAAGTTCCGGTTTGTGGATTTCGCCCGGAGAGGGCATTGAAAAAGTCAGGCTGCTGCCTGACTTTTTTTATGTGCTTTCAGCTGCGCAAATCCCTGAGAACAGACTGGGAAGCATGATACCCGCTGACAGACACACCAATTGTTCCGGCCCCGGGAAACACACTGTCGCCGCACAGGTAGATGCCCGGTATGCCGGTGCGGTGCGACAGACTGTTGAACAGCGAATGCTCCAGAGTTTGCGGATATCCCCCGACCATTCCTCCCGGTCTTTTAGTGAACGTTTCCCACGCTCCCGGAGCCCCCGGCATGACATCTGTCAATCCGTCCTGCAGACGCGGAATCGCCGTCTCAATCGAGCGCAGCATCCGGTTTGTGAGCACCTCTTTATATCGGTCATACTTTTCCTTCGTATCCCACAGCTTCAAGTCCGTATGGGTGCTTGCTGTCATGGTTCTGTATCCGGCAGGTGCCCTCCGCGCGTCCTCTTTTTTTGAAACAGAGAGAAACAAGTGATGCCCTTCCGTCATATCGCCTGAGTCATTGTCCATCACCTGATGAAAAAGCGGAAAGTTCTCCGGGATGACCTCCTCTTTTACAGTAAGATAAAGCGTCATCGTGCCCCATTGCTGCAGGCTCTGTTTTTTCGTATATGCTTTGCTCAGCTGCTTTTTTAAATCCTGGGACAGGAGGCTGATAAATCCGGGCAGGGGAAGGTTGCAGATGATATAGTCCGCGTCATAGGTCTTGTTCTTCCGGTCAGTCACTCTGTACCGGCCGTTTTCTTTATGAATGGATTTCACCCAGGATCGTTTTTTCAGAACGGCTCCGCGGTCTTTTGCGAATGCAGCCAGATGCTCGGCTATTTGATACAAACCGCCATTCACATAAAAGGCGCCGTCATGGTACACAGTCAGGGCATAGGCGCCGAGGATGGCAGAACAGTCCTCGCTCGTTATCTGCATCGAATCAATGAGCTGGGCATCAATTAAGTGAACAAAGTCCCGCTCATTCTGAAGTCCGTGCTTTTTGAGCAGGGCCGCCATCGTACTCTGAAAATAAGGGATAAGGCCAAGGGTGGATGGTTTTAGTGACTTTAAGAGCTTCCCCCACTCAAAAGCTGTCTTTGGAGGAAGGACCGGCAGGGGATCAATCAGCTTTTTCACTTCCGCACCGGTTTTCCATATGTCTGAGTAAAATGCATGGATTTTCGCTGTAAGATGCGGAAAGTGCTTCTCCGCTTCTTTTAAATAAAGGGTACGGTCGCGGTAATAGGAAATGGTTTTCCCCGGCAGGTGAATGTCCATGATGACATCAAGCAGGCTGTGTTCCTGAAAAGGAAGACCGAGTTCACGGAAAAGCTTATCGTGCACGCCGCCTTGTTCAAAGCCCATGCCGAGGGTTGCGCCTGCAGGATATAAAAATTTCCCGCGCTGAAACTTACCCGCACAGCCGCCCCACTCGTTTGATGCTTCAAGAACGGTGACGTCTGTTCCTTCTTTTGAAAGAAAAGCAGCTGCCGTCAGTCCGCCGATGCCGCCTCCAATGATGATTGTCCGTTTTGCCATCGTTTTCACCTCGCTGTCATTGTACTTTTTTACCGCTCAGCGCCCAACTTTTAATCGGCTGCCGGTATTCTTACAAAACTTTTACAGTGACTAAACGGTACCCTCACACTTATCACCTATTATGAAAACGGTAATATGATGTGGAAAAGGGAAGTGAAGGTGATACCATGTGGATTTTGCTTTGCTCCATACTTGCCGCTTTGATAGCAATACTCGCTGTATCCTTCTTTTTCAGCACCCTTATTACGGTACCCAGAAAAGTGGAATATGAAAAAACGTACAGGCTCGGAGTAGAAAGCGGGGAAATCAATACAGAGCATTTTGAAAAAACGCCTAAAGAAGAATGGTTCATTGATTCCTACCACGGCTACAAAATTCACGGCATGTGGTTTCCTGTTGAGAACAGTAAAAAAGCGATTATTATTGCACACGGCATCACATGGTCGCTTTTCGGAAGCTTTAAGTACGTCAAAATGTTTCATAAACGGGGCTATCATGTTCTTCTGTGCGACCACAGATTCCACGGCCTGAGCGGTGGCACGCATACCTCATTCGGCTACTATGAAAGCGACGACCTGCACGCCTGGGTCGACCATATTTATGAAGAACTCGGATCATCCGCATTTGTGGGAATACTCGGCGAATCCCTTGGAGCGGCATCGGCCCTGCAGTATGTGAAAAAAGATCCCCGTGTTTCCTTCTGCATTGCAGACTGCGCCTTCAGCGACCTGACCGAACTTTTGAAAACACGGCTCATGCTGGACTTTAAAATCAGATTTTATCCGCTCATCTACCTGACCAGCATGGTCACGAAGTTCAGATACGGGTGGGGATTTGAGGAAATAAAGCCTGCGCGCGATCTTGAGAACACGAAAACACCGATTCTCTTCATCCACGGTAAGGAAGATTCCTTTATTCCTGTCAACATGACCCTTGATATGTACAAAATGAAAAAAGGACTCAAACAGCTGTACCTGGTGCCGAAAGCCGGCCACGCCCAGGCGTTTCTAACAGACCCTGAAGGCTATGAAACTAAGGTACTGGAGTTTCTAAAGAAGATCGAGCATGACGGAGATGGAATAGCAGAGGTGGGGGGACGCTGAGGCGTCTTTTTTGTTTGGGAGGTTTGGTTGATGGCACTGATCCGGAAGAATAGAACCATCAAAAAGAAGAATGCTCAGGTTGATGGCACTTATCGGGCAGAATAGAACCACCAAAAAGAAGAATGCTGGGGTTGATGGCACTGATCCGGAAGAATAGAACCATCAAAAAGAAGAATGCTCAGGTTGATGGCACTGATCCGGAAGAATAGAACCACCAAAAAGAAGAATCGTCAGGTTGATGGCACTGATCCGGAAGAATAGAACCATCAAAAGGAAGAATCCACAGGATGATGGCACTGATCCAGAAGAATAGAACCATCAAAAAGAAGAATCCTCAGTTTGATGGCACTTATATAGAAGAATAGAACCACCAAAAAGAAGAATCCGCAGGTTGATGGCACTGATCCGGAAGAACAGAACCACAAAAAAGAAGAATCCACAGGTTGATGGCACTGATCCGGAAGAATGGAACCATCAAAAAGAAGAATGCTCGGGTTGATGGCACTGATCCGGAAGAATAGAACCATCAAAAGGAAGAATCCACAGGTTGATGGCACTGATCTAGAAGAATAGAACCATCAAAAAGAAGAATCCACAGGTTGATGGCACTGATCCGGAAGAATAGAACCACCAAAAAGAAGAATCCACAGGTTGATGGCACTGATCCGGAAGAATAGAACCATCAAAAAGAAGAATCTACAGGTTGAGGGCACTTATCCGGAGGAATAGAACCATCAAAAGGGAGAATCTCCTGGTTCGCCCCAGTCTGCTTAAAACGGATTATTCTGGGGAAAGTAGGGGTATAGATTCAGGAGCAATTATGAGAAAAGCAGGTGAGACAGTGTACGATGTGATCGGGATTGGGATTGGTCCATATAACCTTGGCATGGCGGCCATTTTGGAGGATCTGCCTGAGATTGAAGCGGTCTTTTTTGATAAAACGGATGAGTTTGTCTGGCATCCCGGCATGCTTATCGAGGGGACGGATATGCAGGTGCCGTTTCTTGCAGATCTTGTGACGTTCTGCAATCCAAGGAGTAAATATACCTTTATCAACTATCTTCATGTACATAACAGGCTATATCCTTTTTACTTTTTTAACCGGTTTGATATTCCCAGGAGAGAATACAGTGAGTACGCGGCGTGGGCGGCAAAAGAGATCGAGAGCTGCCGGTTCAGTTCATGCGTGACACATGTTGAATACAAAAAAGGGGCAACCCCGCATTATGAAGTACGTGTCATAAGCAAGGAAGGCACCGAGGTATATCAAACAAGGCACGTGGTCATGGGCACCGGAAGCATCCCGCTGCTCCCGTTTGACACTGAGCTTGGAGAGGATGTCTTTCATTCCAGTAACTATATGTTCAAGCAGGAGTCGTTAAAGAAGAAAAAATCCATTACCGTCATCGGTTCCGGCCAAAGCGCCGCAGAGATTTTTCTTGATCTTCTCCAGTCTCAGGATCTGTTCGATTATGAGCTCAGCTGGTTTACGAGATCGGCAGGCTTCACCCAGCTGGAATCTGCCAAGCTCGGCCAAGAAGTATTTTCACCGGATTTTGTCTCCTATTTCCACGACCTGTCGTTTGAGCAGAGGCAGAAGGCGCTTCCGGAGCTTGAACAGCTGCGTAATGGCGTGGATAAAACGACGCTTGTTTCAATCTATGACCTGCTGTATCACCGTTCCATTCACGGAAAAGATGCGCGCGTGAAGATCATGCCGCTGACAGATGTGAACGATTTGAAACCGGATGGTGACAAGTATATTCTCAAATGCCATCAGTGGCAAAGCGATACTAGCTTTGATCACGGGACAGAAGGAATCGTATTTGCGACAGGCTTTAAGCCGAATATCCCGGAGTGGATTGAGGCTATGAAGGATGAGATCATCTGGGAGGATGAAAAGCTGTTCAAAGTTGAAAAGGATTTCCGGCTTGCTTTTAAGGACGGAAGGAAAGAACAGATCTACACTCTTACAAACCTTGAACACTCTCACGGAACAGGGGCAACAAATCTTGCTCTTTCAGTTGACCGGAACATGAAGATCATCAACTCCATTCTTGAAAAAGAACATTTTAAAGATCAGGGCAAAAACGTCTTTCAGCAGTTTACGCCATAAAAAAAAAGTCCCTTCCCGCACCCGGGAAGGGACTTTTCCTCATCAGACGATTACTTGCTGTTCAGCCTTCTGCGCTGAATAATGTAAAATATACTCCCTGCAATCAGGATTGCAACACCTGTAAGAAGGATGTTGAATGAACTTGTTGCTGTATGAGGAAGGCCGTTTCCGTTGTTGTTTCCTTTATCAGCGCCATTGCCCTTTCCAGGGTTTTCTCCGCTGCCAGGATTATTTCCGTTCCCCGGTTTTTCCCCTGGGTTTTCGCCGGAATCAGCTGATTCAAGAACCGTAAACTCGCTGAAGTGGTCTGTATAGCCAAATACTGCACCGTCTTCATAAGATCCTTCAAGCTCGGTCAGTTCTTCTTTTTTGCGGTCTACATAATAGACTCTTGGATTCTCGGCATTTTCAACAAAGAAAGCAATACCGATTTCTTCTTTAAATTTCTTTACGTTTTTCCCGTCCTGAGTGATGGCGAAGTCATATGTGTCTGTCAGGGCATCTTCCACTTTTTCTGTTTTTGCGAAAGAAATGATGGTTTCTTTCTCATCCAGATTTGAAAGCGGGATGTCAAGACCTATTGCCTCATTGTTGAAGGACAGGCTTTCCTCTTTTGCTTTCAGAGCGGTCATTTGGTCTGCAGTAAATGTCATTTCAACTGAAGCAAATTCAGAGGTGCCGAAAAGATCGATCAGCACATCATTTGTGTGCTCGATGTATGGAATAAACGTGTCATCAAACGTCACAAACGCTTTACCGTCTTTTTCCTCAATTGTCGGCGTGAAGTATTCCATAATGCGGCCTTCGATTTCAGGGTTAACGGACTCTTTTTCTTCCAGCTGCTCAAGGAAGACTTCGTAGTCTACGAAGAAAAGATCCTCTGCATAAGTTGCTTCCTTGAAGACGTCATATCCGTCTCCGCCGGCTCCCATGAAGCCGTTTGTCGCGACTCTGTACGTTTTATTCAGTTCAATAGGAGAGTAAGAGCCGTCTTCGTTTTGAACTTGTACATTCATAATGCGTTCGCCAGCAGGCATTCCTTTAGAGAAAGCAAAAGTTACGCCTGCAACTTGAGGGAACTGTCCTTTGCCTTCTTCAACAGCGCTCACGCCGTGTTCGAGTGCAGCGACAATTTGTTCACCTGTTACATCCAGGACAAACAGTGTATTTCCAAATGGCATCACGGTCAGAACTTCGCCGAGAGTGATGTCGCCTTCGTTAATGGACTCACGGATGCCTCCGCCGTTTGTGATGGCAAGCTGTGCGCCTTTTGCTTCTTTTGCTTTAGCAAGCATGCCGTCTGCAATGAGATTTCCAAGGTTTGTTTCTTTTGAACGGACATTTTCGCGTTTTCCGTCAAGTACCGTTTTTGTATGTCCGACAACTTTATCTTTAAAGCTGTTGATCTCTTCTTTGTATCCGTCAAGCAGAGCTTTTGCTTCCGGGTCTTCTTCTACTGTTTCATCAATCGCAATCAGCTCGATCGCTGATTCTTCAGGGAGAACAACTCCCTCGTCATTAAACGCGACATCAAGCTTTCCTAAGAATTTTCCATAATCCTGAACCTGGGCAACGATGGTCGGCGTTTGGTCTTCATCAACTACTTTTAACGTATCCACAAGGGTATGCGTGTGTCCGCCGATGATGACGTCAATGCCTTCTACTTTTTCGGCAAGCTCAAGGTCTTTCTGGTACCCGAGGTGGGTTAATGCAATAATCTTGTCCACCTTTTCGGTTTCTTCAATTGTTTTCACTGTTTCTTCAGAGGTTTTCACTGCGTCTTTAAAAACGATATTCTCGCCTGGGCTTGATGCTTCAGGCGTATCCTCTGTCGTCAGGCCGTAAACAGCCACTTTTTCACCGTTAACATCAAGAACGATGTAAGGATAAATCGCGCTTTCTTTTACTGAAGGATAGTCGCTTGGCGATTTAACCAAATCGCTTAATTTCGGTTCCTTGCTTACATCCACGTTCGAGCTGACGATCGGGAATTTGGCTTTTTCAATAAATGCTCTTAAGGCATCCTGACCTTTGTCAAACTCATGGTTCCCGAACGTCATGGCATCGTACTGCATCATGTTCATAAACTCAACGTCGGCAAGGCCGTTCCATCTTGTAAAATAGAGATCTCCTGAGAAAACATCGCCTGCGTCAAGAAGGATGCTGTTTTCTTCTGCAGCGCGGACTTCTTTTACCTTTGTCACGCGGCGCGCCACATCGTCAAGATGAGCGTGCGTATCATTTGTATGCATGACCGTCAGTTTCCAGCTGTCTGTTGGAGGAGCTGTTGTGCCGCCTTTTAAATCGATCGTATATTTGGCAAAGCCGTCGGCTGCTTCACCCGCATAACGGATATTCGGTGTTTGCTCAGCAAGGTCTTTTGCAGCAGGTGTTGAAGTGAATACAGCCTGTGCATTTCCTTCTACAGGTGCAATCGACCAGTTGCCGTCAGCAGAAGGGTTGATTGTTTTTTCTTCCGAAATGTAATTCATCAGAGCCTGGCGGTTTTCGTCTGCAGAAATGTAGGCAATGTTTTCAGCCTTCATGTTCGGGAACCCGCCTCCGCCTGAAGCGCGGTAGTTATTTGTGACAATTAAAAATTCCTGCTCTGGGTTTACGTCTTTGCCTTCATATTTGAAGTTGATGATTCTGCTTGAATCCGGATTGACAATCTTTCCGTCTGCATTGTATTTAGCAGGCTTTGTCACATCAATCTGATACGTGACACCATCGATCACATCAAAATTGTAAGATCTGAAGTTCGTGTCTAAAAGAGGCTGCTCGCCTTCTTTTGCAGAATCAATTTGGTTGAACTGTCCGGCTGACATTTCGAGCCATTCTTTTACTTGTGATCCTTTAAGCTTTACGATTTGTACCGTATTGTCGTAAAGGTAAAGGTCGCCGATGTTCTTGATGGCGAGACTTCCTTTTGCAATATTTGTATAGTAGTCAACGCCGTTGCGGCCGCCTGATTTGAACGGTGCTGCTGCTGAGAGAATCGGCAGGTTCTGAAGGGCCGGGTTCTGCTCCGCAACCTTTTTCGCATACCACATTTGGGCATCGTTGACGATTTGGACAGACGGGTCGTCCTGAACAAGGGCAAAGAAGCTGTTAATCGGGGCTTCTGTTGTTCCGACCGGCTTTCTTACGTATTCAAGCGTTTTTTCGTGGACATCTTTAATAGATGCGGCAATCGTTTGATCTTTTGCTGTGACCGTTGTGATCGGCACGGCCTTTGACTGTGAGTCTGCTACCGACCAGTCGCCGTTTTGCTCGGTCAGCTTCAGGTCGATGACCCCTAGATGACTGCCCCAGTTTTTAGGCATGACAACAGGCACGCCGTTTACTGTTCCTTTTACATTATCGATAGAAGCGATGCCGTCATATTTTTTGTCGCCGGGGAAGATGCCGTGCTGATGGCCTGATACGATGGCGTCAATGTCTTTCACTTCTTTAGCCAGGTCGAAAACCATGTTTTCAGAGCCTGCAGAACTTGAAGCTGTTTCAATCCCGGAGTGAGCCATGACGACAATCAGGTCAGCGCCCTGGGCTTTCATTTCAGGAATGACTTTGTTTGCCGTTTCGACAATATCCTTTGTCACTACTTTTCCCTCAAGATGCTTTTTGTCCCAAACGTTTATTTGCGGCGGAACAAAGCCTGTGTAGCCAATTTTGACAAGATGTTTATTGCCGTTTGCATCGATCAGTTCTTTTTCCTGAATATCGTACTGCTTAAAGTACGGCTCGTTTGTTGCAGCATCGTAAACGTTCGCGCTTACGACAGGAAAATTCGTATTCTTAAGCGATCCTTTCAGATACTCAAGACCGTAGTTGAATTCATGGTTTCCAAGTGTGCCCGCATCGTAGTCAAGCGTGCCGAGCGCATCGAATATCGGGTTTGTTTTCGTGCCGGCCGCAATCTCTGCGCCAAGATTTTTGAAAACATATTCTCCGAGCGGATTTCCCTGGATCAGATCTCCGTTATCGACAAGGATGCTGTTTTTGGCAGAGCTTCTGTACTGATCAATCAGGACAGCTGTTCTGGCGAGCCCGTATGAAGCGGTTTCTTTATCCGAATAATAGTCATAATCCATGATGTGAGCGTGAATATCGGTTGTTTCAATCAGGCGAAGATCGACTGCCGCCGTCACCTCGGCTGAAGCTTTTGGGGCAGAGAAGGGAAGAATACTTAAAAAAACGAGAGAAGCAGCAAATGAGTGCAGGAATTTCTTACTGACTGTATTCGGTTTACTTTTCACAAACATCCACCTTTCGGAAATTTTCGCAACAGTTAAATTTTATAAATAATCTGTCTATAAAGCTATGAGTATTTTGTCTAATATTGTTAAATTAACGTAAATAATAGGAGAACAAAAGATTTAAAAATGGAAGAGTTTTGCAGGAGGATGGCCCTGTTTTAAGAGGGGATGACTGTGTTTTTTAAAAGAAGGCAGGTCATTAGTCTTAGAAGCGGAAAGGAATCTGCTCCATCCATCAATCGACAAAAGCATCGTGTGTTTTATTTTTTTAGTAAAAGGGTAATTTATACACTGTCAATCAAATAGGAGGGTTCTAAACGATGAGTAAAAAAATCGCAGTAGTTATGACCGATCATTTTGAGGACTCTGAATACACAGATCCTGCAAAAGCATTCAAGGAAGCAGGACATACGCTGACAGTTATTGAAAATGAAAAAGGTAAAACAGTGAAGGGAAAACAGGGACAGGAATCTGTTAAGGTGGATGCGTCCATTGATGATGTAAAACCGGAAGATTTTGATGCACTGTTCATTCCAGGAGGTTTCTCACCGGATATCCTCCGTGCAGACGATAAATTTGTAACGTTCGCCAAAGCATTCATGGATGAGAAAAAACCTGTGTTTGCCATCTGCCACGGCCCGCAGCTTCTCATTACAGCTGAGACGCTGAACGGACGTGATGCAACAGGCTACACATCCATTGCCGTTGATTTGAAAAATGCAGGTGCGAACTTCCATGACAAAGAGGTTGTCGTATGCGGCAATCAGCTTGTCACAAGCCGTACACCGGATGATCTGCCGGCATTCACACGTGAATCGCTGAACCTTTTAAAATAATAAAAAAAACAGCCCGGGCGTAAAAAACGCACCGGGTTATTTCTTGTCTTCAGATTCTTCTTTTTCAGGAGGAGTTTCTTCTGAATCCCCAGCGTCAGGAAGAGGATCAATCGTAACGGCGTCCTCTGTATGAATGGCCGATTTTAATGCTACTATGACAAAAATGATACAGACGACCAATAATAAAAACAGCATGATTGTTGCAAGCCACCACATTGCAGCCATGATTCCAGCCCCCTTTTTACACATATATGCAAAAGGGGACTGGCTTTAGAATCTTTTTCTTCGCAGAAGCTTATACTTTGCGGAGGTTGCCGAGCTCTTCAACGATCGCCTGCATTTCATTCGGCGAGAACGTGTTCTTTTTCATGACATGATCATAAATGTCTTTCAGTTCTTCGTACATTTCCTCGTCAAAATGAGAAGGCTTGATGGCGCCGATATTGATGACGCGAAGCTTTTCTTTAATTTGCTCAATCATAAATTCTACGTTTTCAACCGATTTTTCAGACAGATTATTCAAATGGATTCATCCTTTCAGCTTGCCAGTGTAAGTATGATTTATTGTAACATGTTTTATATGGATGAAAGATGCTTATTCTTGAATCACTTATGAAAGAATAGAGAAAAGTACCATAAAGGCGGCATGTACACTCATACATATAAAATAACGTGCGGTTTATGGACATCACCCGGGAGGATATTGATGATTAAAGTAGTATTTGTTTGTTTAGGGAATATATGCCGTTCGCCGATGGCAGAAGGCATCATGAGACATTTAATCGAAAAGGAAGGCTTGAGTGGGCTTATTTCCGCTGATTCCGCAGGCACAGGAAACTGGCACATCGGGAAGGGGCCTCACGAAGGCACAAGGCGTATGCTTGAAGAAAATCAGATCAGCTTTGAAGGAATCGCTGCAAGACAGGTTTCAATGGCGGACTTGACGGAAAGCGATTATATTATCGCGATGGATAATGAAAATCTGGGTTTTCTCAGAAGGCTTGCCGGTTATTCTAAGACAGGATACGTCGGCCGGCTGATGGATTTTGTGCCGGATTCGGATATTGCGGATGTGCCGGATCCGTATTACACCGATAATTTTGAAGAGGTGTATGACATGGTTTATAACGGCTGCAGGCTTTTGTTAGACCGGATTATGGAAGATCATCATTTAAAAGAAGCGGGGGATATTGATGAGTGAATCGAACAGTTTGTTTTTAAAAGGTGTTTTTGCAGGTGCAGCAATCGGAGGAGCCATTACTCTCTTGCACAAGCCCACAAGAGATCAGTTTGTCCGGCAGGGAATCGCGCTGAAGGATAAAACAGCTGTCTACATTGAAAACCCGTCGCTCCTGACTGAAGAGATTAAAGAGCAGATTGACAAGGCGAGGGCCGTTGTGCAGGAAGCGAAAGACGATATTGATTTTATTAATGAAAAAATCAATGAACTGAAGGAAACAACTCCGCAGGTACTCCAAATGATTGAAGAAACAAAAGAAAGGTTTCTGACGGATAAATAAGCGGAGGAGCGTGCAGCATGTGAACGAATCCATCATCAGAAGTCTGATCAGGCGTTTTTCAAAAGACGAGCTGATCGGCCTCTCAGCAGAGCTTGCGTACTTTTTTCTGCTGTCTCTCTTTCCGTTTTTAATCTTTTTAATTACATTGATTGCTTTTTTGCCTCTGTCCCAGGATGATCTGCTGAATTTCCTCGCGCAGTATGCACCGGGGGAATCAATCAAGCTGATTGAGAGGACTCTGACTGAAATCGTGGCTGGATCTAGCGGGGGATTGCTCTCCTTTGGGATCCTGGCCACTCTTTGGTCGGCGTCAAACGGAATCAATGCCATTGTCCGCGCATTCAACCGTGCTTATGAAGTAGAAGAAAGCAGGTCATTCATCGTGGCACGGGGGATGGCAATTCTTTTAACGATCGCGATGGTGTTTGTCATTCTTGTTGCACTTTTACTGCCTGTTTTCGGAAAAGAATTAGGTGTTTTTCTCTTTTCCGTGTTCGGTCTGTCAGATGCCTTTCTGGCGTTTTGGAACATGGCAAGATGGCTTGTGAGTGCCGTCATTCTGTTCATCGTGTTTACTGCCCTGTACTTTTTTGCCCCGAACAAGAGGCTGCATATTAAGGATGTTTTTCCGGGTGCTGTGTTTGCAACAGTTGGATGGGCTGTGGTCTCGTTTGCTTTCTCTTATTATGTATCAAGCTTCGGAAACTACAGCGCCGCTTACGGAAGCCTCGGGGGAATCATCGTCTTGATGATCTGGTTTTACCTGTCCGGCATGATCATTATGCTCGGCGGTGAGCTGAATGCCGTTCTTTATTCGCGGAAAAAACAAACGTAGCTTTCCAGTGATTGTGACTCATACTCACCGGCTGTCAGTGAGACAGTAATGGAGAAGACCCAGGTCTTCAAACTACAGCCGGGATGGTGACCAATCATGACAAAGCATACGAAAAAGGGCGGAAGCCACACAAAACAGAGCTCGAAAAGCAAGCCGCAGAACAAGACAAGCGGAAGTGCCAACGGGCAGAACGGCTACCATTAACATAAAAAAGCAAACCGCATGGGGCGGTTTGCTTTTTTGATGTGTTTTATTCCCTTAAAATGGATGAATTCTAGTACTTGATGATAGTGGCAAGTGTTTACATGAGTTTTTCAAGTAAACGATGTGAAACGGCAAGTAAACAGCTGCGTTGCCATTATTCGTTATTCAGACCATTGAATATAAGAATGATAAGCCGATGTATAGATATGCTCAATGTCCTCATCTGTCATGTACATAAGCGTTTCTGACTCGATATCCTTCATTTTAGCGATAAACTCGATCATATTTTTGCGTTCCTGTCTTTTCATTTCACTCATCCTCCTGTTTTTGTTTGTTATGATACAGTTTGTATTTGTTAATGCTATTATATAACAGACAATTCAAAATGTTCAACCTATATTTTAAAAAAACCGCCAATTTTTTAAAATTGGCGGCTGTCATTATGAGTTTATGTTCACCGGTTCAAACTTCTTCTGCCTGTAAAAGGCGAGCGTTATGAAAATAAGCAGCAGGATAAAGCTGACGACGTGCAGGAAATTGGCTGAATCCACGGTTTCAATGTAGAGCCCGCCTAGGAAAGGGCCGGATATGCTGCCGATGCTGAAGAAAATTCCGCAGAGCAGATTGCCCGCAGGCAAAAGGTTTTTAGGCAGAAGGTCAGCCATAAAACTGATGCCTAGAGAAAATGTCGATCCGACCATCATGCCTGCAGTGAAAAAGCAGATCATGAGCGGAACAAGGCTTTCCGCAAAGCTTGCCGCCATAAATGCAGCGAAGCCGGACAGCATGACAAATAAAAGAGTGTTTCTTCTGCCATACCGGTCGCTGATCATGCCAAGCGGAAGCTGAAAAAGAATGGCGCCGACGGCGAATGACGTCAGGATAAT
Organism: Metabacillus sp. SLBN-84; assembly: GCF_053629595.1. NCBI lineage: Bacteria > Bacillati > Bacillota > Bacilli > Caryophanales > Bacillaceae > Metabacillus > Metabacillus sp. SLBN-84. The sequence goes on along the minus strand of NZ_JBRJIP010000001.1, from coordinate 3,755,930 downwards.
GGATACAGATGCGACATCAATGCCAGTTCTTAGAGCATAAACAGGATAGTTGCCGTTCAGCGAAGCTTCAAGAAATCCGTACCCGAAGGTCGGCAGGAAGGCAACCCAGGCAAGGCGCGATGCTTTAGCAAATCGTTTAGCTGTTCCAAAGAAAGAGGTTGAGCCTGTATCATGCTCAGGAAAGTCGTTTCTCAGGAAAAAGACGAATGCCCAGGCAATCAGACTGATGCTGCCTGATACGATAAACGGCAGGGACGTATTGATTTCTGCAAGAGGGACCATCAGCGGTCCGGCCGCAAATCCAAGTCCGAAAAAAAGACCGTAGAGCGAAATGTTCCGACCTCTCCGTTCTTCGGATGAAATCGATGTAATCCATGTCTGAGTGGAGAAATGGAGCATGTGGTCTCCAACGCCAATCAAAAGCTTCAGTAAAAACCAGAACCAGAAAGACTGAAACCACAAAAAGCCGAACAGGCTCAGCGCCACCATGAGTCCGCCGACAAGGATCAGCGACTTAAAGCCGAATTTTTTCAGCGGGCCTTCCATGAAAGGGGACGCAAGCAGCACCCCTATATAAAGTCCTGTCGCATGAAGACCGTTTACAGAAGAAGAGTATCCTTCTTTTTCAAAAATAACGGCAATCAGTGGCAGCAGCATTCCTTGAGAAAAGCCTGAGATGGCAACAATGCTGACTAAAATCGCAAATTTGAATTTTGACATGAGGTTGACTCCTAACTTGATTTTCCATCCTGAATGTTACACGCATCTTTCCATGCAGACAAGCACATTTCTTTTTCCTCCCGAGAAAATTCAGTATGATGGCAAAAAAGAGAGGATGATTCAAATGGAATTTAAAATGAGGGAAGTAGGCTTTTCTGCTGAATTTGAATACGGGGAACTGCATGTTGCAGGGAATGAAGAATACGGGTTCCGTCCGTATCAGCTGATGGTCTCATCGATTGCTGTCTGCAGCGGAGGTGTTCTTCGCGGAATTCTTGAGAAGAAAAGGCTTGAGGTAGAGGATATCACGATTCAGGCATCCGTGAAACGAAACGAAGAGGAAGCAAACCGCATTGAGAGCATTGCCATTCATTACGTCATCAAAGGAAATGATTTAAAAGAAGAAAAAGTGGATGGGGTCGTGAAACTTGCAAGAAAAAATTGCCCGATGGTGCGTTCCGTTGAGGGAAGTATTGAGATCACCGAAACATTTGAAATCAAAAACTAAGACCGTGCGCATGCACGGTCTTTTTGCTTACATTTTGATGACTTCAGGCTCGCTTCCTGCCTTTTGGTAATACCGGATCGAAGAAGGCTGAATCTTCAGCAGCACATAATTCGGGTCATCCGGACCGGAAATCCACTCTTTCAAATCCTCCTGCCAGAATTTCTTTTTTAGCTCGGCAGATTCTTCAAAAGATGCTGTTCCCTCAACCTCTGCGTATTCATTGTTCCATCCGCTGCCTTCAAGCCCCAAGAGAACATGGACATTCGGATTGCTTTCAATGTCATCTGCTTTGTGCGTTTCTTTATTGGTTGCCGTGTACAACGTCAAATCTTCGTGGAAAAACAGCATAAATCTCGAGAATGGCTTGTTCTCGCGAATGGTCGCAAGTGTTCCGATTTTATGGTCTTTGAGCATTTGAATGACTCTTTGTTTTGAATCGCTCATAACTATCCACTCCTTTCATATCTATCATTAATCTGCATCAATTTACCGGTTTCATACGCGAAAAAGAGACCGGCTTATTTTTTTGCCGAATAGAGGAAGAATAAGACAAAGAAGGGTGGGAAATAAGTGAATCGAATCTTTTTTATCGTCGTTGTGGCCGGTGTGCCGCTTTCGGTTATTGGACGGCTGCTGCACTGGCCTGAAGTCATCATGTTTGCCGTATACTGCCTGACCATTATTGCTCTTGCAGGCTATATGGGGCGGGCAACGGAGAGCCTTGCTGTTGTAGCGGGGCCGAGAGTCGGCGGTCTTTTGAACGCTACGTTTGGAAATGCCGTTGAGCTGATCATTTCGATTTTCGCCTTAAAAGCTGGTTTAATCGGGGTTGTGCTGGCATCCCTTACTGGATCAGTACTTGGGAACCTGCTGCTTGTCGCTGGTCTTTCTTTTTTTGTAGGGGGATTAAAATACAAACGGCAGGAATTCAGCGTCTATGATGCGAGGCATAATTCAGGGCTGCTGATCTTTGCAGTGATTGTCGCTTTTGTCATTCCGGAGATTTTTTCGATGGACATGGATGAGACAAAGACGTTAAACTTGAGTGTGGGAATATCCGTCATTTTAATTCTTTTATATCTCGCTGCGCTGTTCTTTAAGCTTGTGACCCACCGTGGTGTTTACAAGCATGAGACGGATGAAGCCGGACACGACGAAGAAGCGGAATGGTCGGCCAAAAAGGCGCTGCTGATTCTCCTGCTTGCAACCGCTGCTGTTGCCTATGTATCTGAAAGCCTCGTACATACATTTGAAGCAGTGGGAGAGAGATTCGGCTGGAGCGAATTGTTCATCGGGGTCATCATCGTAGCCATCGTCGGAAATGCTGCAGAGCATGCTTCTGCGATCATTATGGCTTATAAAAATAAAATGAATGTTGCAGTCGAAATCGCCGTCGGGTCAACGCTTCAGGTGGCCATGTTCGTGGCGCCTGTTCTCGTCCTGATCTCGCTGCTGTTTACAAAGAAAATGCCTCTTGTTTTTACAGTGCCGGAACTGATCTCCATGATTACAGCTGTACTTCTGACGATATCCATCACCAATGACGGTGATACGAACTGGTTTGAAGGGGCGACGCTGCTTGCAGCTTACCTGATTATGGGCATCGGGTTTTATCTTCTGTAAAAAAAGAGACTCTGTGCAGGCGGCACAGAGTCTTTTATGTGTAGGACGAAACAATTTGTAACGATTACCTCTAAGGTAACATATAGTTTAAACTTTGTAAATATTCAGTTATTTAGAATGACCGCCTGGACATACATATAGAACATGAAGGAGTTGGGGGAGCATGATTTTTCGGTTGATTTTTTTTACGGCCGGTCTTTTTATTCTGGCCTTTGGGGTGACATTAACGATTAAAGCAAACCTTGGCGCCGGCGCCTGGGATGCGCTGAATGTAGGGCTGACAGATCAAATTGGCCTGACGGTCGGAAGCTGGATTTTTATCGTCGGGATACTGATTATCGTCCTTAATGCGCTGATTATGCGCGAGGCGCCGAAAGTGCTCGGTGTGATGACTATTTTGCTGATCGGCTTTTTCGTCGATTTCTGGATGCTGCGCGTTTTTCAGGAATTTGAGATACAGAGCTTTGCAGGCAGAGCGGGAATCCTCCTTTCAGGAATCTTCCTGATCGCGATCGGAGTCTCCATCTACCTTCAAACAAACTTTCCGGCAAATCCGATCGACCAGCTAATGCTCACGCTTCATGAGAAGTTTGGTCTCAGCCTGATGGCCGCAAAAACGATCGGTGAAGTAGGCGCTTTGCTGCTTGCGCTCCTATTCGCAGGACCGATCGGCCTTGGCACCATCATAATCACATTTGCGATTGGACCGCTTATTCAGCTCTGCAATCCAAGGGTACATGCGGTGCTTGGAAAGTGGATCGCAAAAACGTAATGAAAGTTTGGATAAAGACATAAGGGCTTGAAAACAATAAGGGGAAAGCAACCGAAAGGGGTTTAGGAAATGAGAAAATGGATGCTCGTTTCAATGGCTTTGCTCTTATCAATCAGTTTTTCAGGCTCTGTGTCTGCAGCACCGAAAGCAAAGATACCAAGTTCGGTTTTGGATATTTCAAAAGAAAACACGTATCCGAATCCCACTCAGGATCTTCCGTATCTGCAGCCGAGCGAGTTTACACAGGGGTTAATCGATACATCAAAAATAGCGATCGAAAATCCTAATCTGATTCGTCTTTTAAACGAATCATCGATTCCGGACAATAAACTTGCAATCGGCTACAGAGCAACGATTTTTCTTGGTCAGTGGGCACTGAACTATGAGTCGTCCGAAACCGCGGTAAACTGGGAATATCAAAAGATCAACACGAACTTTTTTGACAACCGGGGCGGAAAAGCGGCCGTTCAGATTCATTACAAGCAGGAGTCTCAAAAGCAGGTCAAAGGCGGACTGACAGCGCGGATCCCGAACGAGGAAGACGTGAAAAAAATGATGCTGCTCAAAGCGATGAAGAAAACAAATCTTCCATTGTCTTTTCAAACCATCATTGGGACAGGCTCAAAGAAAGACCAGGTCTATAATGTCCCGGTTAAGCGCCTTGGCTATTTGAATGCCTACGCACCTGCCGTCAGCGAAAAAGGCAAGGTGACTTACGGCGAAGTGTACTTGGTGCTGAAAGGCAACAAGCGCAAAATCGTTGTCCAAAACGTAACCTCACAGGGAATTGGAGCCTGGATTCCTGTACAGGATCACGCTTCCTTCGGTTTTACCGTTTCTGAACAGCCACGATAAAAAGCGAGCCAAATGGCTCGCTTTTTGAGTTTAGATCACGGATTTTCCGGACTGAAAATCCACATCAGGGTAATAGGCGTTTTTCACAAGCAGGTTCGGGCCAAGGCAGGATACGGCAGGACAGTGGCAGTTCAGGCCGCGCGCAAGCTCTGTGTCATTCCAGCGGTCATAGGCCGACTGGAGGGTGTCGCGCTGAATGTTCCCAAGCTCAGGCGTATCGCCGAAATCCGTTACGATAATGTCGCCATTGAAAATGTTGACATTCAGTCTAGAACGGCCGTCGGGATCATTCCTCACGGTCACATTTTTGGAGGCGCGAAGCCTTTTAATCAGCTCTGTATCCTCAACATTTGTGCTGCACGCGTAAAACGGCAGTGTGCCGAACAGCATCCAGACATCCTCGTTCCGAATATCGAGCAGGTGATGAATGGCAGCTCTCGTTTCTTCGAGAGTCAGCGTTTCGAGCGTGCTCGCAAAGTCAGATGGGTACATAGGGTGTACCTCATGCCGCTGGCACTTCATATCCTCTGTAATCTGCTTGTGTATCTTTTCAATATGAGGAAGCGTTCGCTTGTTCAGCATCGTTTCCGCCGAGACCATGATGCCGGCATCAACAAGCGCCCGGCTGTTTTCTACAATTCGGTCAAAATACGCCGTGCGCTGAGCGTAAGACGGTTTTTTCTCCATCATCGCAAAGCCGCCTTCGGCAAAATCATCGAGTGTTCCCCAGTTATGGGAGATATGCAGCACATCAAGGTACGGGGCAATCTTTTCATACCTGGCAAGATCAAGCGTCAAATTCGAATTTATTTGCGTACGCACCCCGCGTTCCCGGGCATACTTTAATAGAGGAAGCACATACTGGTCAACGGATTTTCTGGATAGCATCGGCTCTCCGCCTGTAATACTGATGGAGCGGAGCGTCTCAACCTCTTCAAGCCGTTTCAATATCAGATCGAGCGGAAGTGCCTGGGGATCCTTTGGAGAAAGGGTGTACCCTACGGCGCAATGCTCACACCGCATATTGCAAAGTGTCGTCGTTGTAAACTCCACATTCGTAAGGGTCATTTTTCCATACTGTTTTACATCTAAATAAGCTTCCCATGGATCATGAGAAGGGGTGATAGGCAGCAGATTCACAGCTGATGCATTCATTCATAAAACTCCTTTTTCAAGTTCACATAAAGAACATTCTAACATGAACCTGTCAGTTTGGAACACCTCGCGCTCAGGGGCGGTTGTCAAAGTTCCTTGAATAAGCTACGATAACTGTAACAGTGAAAGGAGAGATACATCTTGGGCAACGCCGTTCATGATAAAGACTCACAACTACAATATTTAAAATCACGGCTGAATATGTTCATGAATGTGATTGATTCAATGGATCCCGAATCAACCGACCTTGAAGATATCGACCGTTTAATAAACATGCTGGACGAACTTGAAATCAAGCAGGAGCAGTTTAAAAAAGACTGGAACAAAGAATAGATGACGTGAGAGCACCTGATGAGGGTGTTCTTTTTTTGGCTTAAAAACTCCAGTGTTGCAGCGGAAGGAACTTGATTCCTGCGGGATGCAGGCACGAAAACGTTTGGATTGTGCCCTTCAGAAAGCGGAAATCCTCTGTTGATGGTTCCGTTCTACGGAATAAGTACCATCAACCAAACGAAATCCTCTGTTGATGGTTCCGTTCTACGGAATAAGTACCATCAACCAAACGAAATCCTCTGTTGATGGTTCCGTTCTACGGAATAAGTACCATCAACCAAACGAAATCCTCTGTTGATGGTTCCATTCTCTCCGATAAGTACCACCAACCAAACGAAATCCGTTGTTGATGGTTCCATTCTCTCCGATAAGTACCATCAACCAAGCGCAATCCACTGTTGATGGTTCCGTTCTACGGGATAAGTACCATCAACCAAACGAAATCCTCTGTTGATGGATCCATTCTCCCCGATAAGTGCCATCAACCAAACGAAATTCTCTGTTGATGCTTCCATTCTCCCCGATAAGTACCATCAACCAAACAGAATCCTCTGTTGATGGTTTCATTCTCTCCGATAAGTACTACCAACCAAACGAAATCCTCTGCTGATGGTTCCGTTCTACGGGATAAGTACCATCAACCAAACGAAATCCTCTGTTGATGGTTCCGTTCTCCCCGATAAGTACCACCAACCAAACAAAATGCTCTGTTGATGGTTCCGTTCTCCCCGATAAGAACCACCAACCAAACAAAATGCTCTGTTGATGGTTCCATACTCTCCGATAAGTACCACCAACCAAACGAAATCCACTGTTGATGGTTCCGTTCTCTCTGATAAGTACCACCAACCGTACGAAATCCCCTGTTGATGGTTCTATTCTTCCCGATAAGAACCATCAACCAAAAGAAAAACCAGTGGGATTGTTCCTCTCTACCCGCAGGAAAGAAACGGGTGCAGATTGCAAAAAAGGTACCATAGAAACAAAAAACAAAACAGCCTCCATCCTTTGCCAACCCAAAGACCTGAATCAAATGTAATTTTCTTCTATTTTATCTAGTCCATACCTCACTCCTTTACACTAAATCCACACTCACCGGTACTTTTAGCCCTAAAAAATTTACAAGCATTAAAAAAAATACCAAATCCTATCAACAATTACCTTCTAGAATAGAAGAGTACATACTACTATCCGGAGGTGCAAGATGAAAGGGAAAAACAAGCTTGCCGTCATGCTGATGGCCTGCACGCTGCTGATTCAGCCGGTTTCTGTTCTTGGAGAAGAAACCGTGCAGTCAGAGAAAAGCACAGTGTTAAAAGCGGAGCAGATTTCTTCAGGCATTACACACACTGAAAAGCAAATCGAGAATTTCGGGGGAACAGCGGGTAACAGCCAGAGAGTGAACGTTCTCGAGGCAGATCTTTCGAATCCGAATGTATCAGTTGTCACATCCAAAGCACTTGAACGAGTTGTTGCTGCAGAAACTCTGCCGTCACAGGCTGCCCGAGAAGAATTCAAGGGGAAAGACATTGTTGCAGGCGTGAATGCGGATATGTTCAATATGCAGACAGGCATCAATATGACGCTCCAGGTTCAAAACCGCAATCTTCTTATCAATCACAGCTATCCTTCAGGCGTTGCTCTTCATCCTGTTTTTGCGATTGACCAAAACAAGAAACCTTTTATCGGAGAAGTTGAAATGAGAGGCTCGCTGACCTACAGCGGCAAAAATGTAAAGGTTGATACACTGAACCGCAATGAAAACGCGGGAGAAAAGCTTGGCATTTTCACACCAAAGTTAAACCAGAAGGGAGTCCTTACCTTCGATGACCGCAATGAGAATTTCATTAAAAATGGAGCCATGGCCGTCGTAAAAGAGGTAAAGGACGCTTCTGCCATCAAAGGAGGACAGGCTTACACAGGAAAAATCGAAAAGATCTACCCTGCTTATGAGAGCATTGATATTCCATCAGACAGTGTCATCATTGCCGGATTCGGGTCAAAAGCAGAAATGATCCGGAATGAATTAAAAGAAGGCATGGACATTTCCTTCCAGTTTGATCTTTTCACGGGGGAGAACAGAGTCCTCAAAAATGATATTACAGAGGCTACAGGCGGCTACAACTGGCTTGTTAAGGACGGAAAGGCCCTTACAAAAGACGAGCTCCTGTCCAAATACGGCAGCCACGTTAACCTTAAGAGCGCCAGAACCGCCATCGGAATTACAGCAGAGCAAAAGGTCATCACGATGACGATTGATAAACCGAGCACCCTTTTTGATAAAAGTCAGGGCGTAACGCTGGTCGAAATGGCTGAAATCATGGAAGAACATGGTGCAGTCTCTGCTCTTGGCCTTGACGGCGGAGGATCGACAGAAATGCTCGTTCAGCCGAAAGGAAAAAGCGCGCTTGAAACAGCCAATCACCCGAGTGACGGGCAGTCAAGATCAATCACTAACGGCCTTCTCTTTGTCAATCATTCTGCCAAAACAGGTGAAATTGGCGAAGTCATCGTCGAAAAAGATGTAACGATATTCAAAAATGCGGCTTTCCCGTTCGGCGTAAAAGCAACAGACAGCAACGGCAACCCTGTCATGATAGCAAGCCGCTCCATCCAGTGGAAAGCTTCAAAAGGCACAATTGATAAAACGGGTCTGTACAAGGCTCCTGCTCAGGCAGGGACAGATAAAGTGGAAGCTGTCATCAACGGAGTAAGCGGGCAGGCGTCTATTACGGTCATCAACCAGGTGGATGACTTCCAATTTGCCGATCAGGGACCGGTTATTCTCCAGCCAGGCGAGGAAAAGAAACTGGAAGCTGAAGCAGTGAAAGACGGAAAAGAGGTCATTCTCACAGGAGATGCAATTGACTGGGAGATTGACAGCCAGTTTGGTGAAATCACTGCAGACGGCACCATTCAAATAAGAGAAGATGTACCTGCGGGAACAAGAACAACGGTAACGGCAAAGCTTGGTTCCATTGAAAGGCAGATTGAGTTATTAATAGGGCTGAAAGAACAAGTCATCGATGACTATGAAACGTATCCAAAAGAAGGCTATGAAGTATCAGGCTTCATGGGCGGCACCCATCAGCTGTCCGGGGACGAAGCGAAATTCGGAGAGCGCAGCCTGCGTGTAGATTACGATTCGAAAAAGTGGGAACGCAAATACAACGGCACGATTAATGTTATACCACATTGGAACAAGTCAGCATCTGGGGCATGGCCGGACGAGCTCGCTGATTCCATGTATGAAACCTATAAAACAGACATCAGACCGAAGAAATTCGGCGTATGGGTGTACGGCGACGGAAAAGCTCCGTGGGCACGCCTGATTTTCAAAGCAAACGGCGTCAACAAGACGCTTGATCTTGCGCCAAAAGTAGACTGGACAGGCTGGAAATACCTTGAAGTTGAGCTTCCGCAGGACTGGGCGCTGCCGATCGTATTCAACTATCTCTATTTTGTCGAAACGAACAAAAGCATCCCTGACTACAGCGGCAGTGTATATATCGATCACATGAGATATATTTACACGAACGAAACAGAAGACTTTAACGGTCCTGAATTCAAAGAGATCACACCTGCTGGAAATACCGTGTATGAAAACAAAATCGCATTTTCATCCCTTCTGGTTGATGAAGAATCGGGTGTAGATGCTGAATCGATCGAAGTAAAACTAAACGGCGAAAAGCTTCCGCACACCTATGATGCTGAAACAGGAAAAGTAGAAGCAGCAGTTGAAAACCTGACAGAGGGCACCTATCATCTGACGGCTTCAGCACGCGACACAAACGGAAATGTGTCCGTTCCATCCGTCGATAAAACGATAAAAGTAGACTTGAGCGATGATACAGAAAAACCGGTTCTTTCAAATGTGACGCCAACAGGCAAAACAGTTGAAAAAACAGCAGAACCGCGCATTACCTTTAAACTCAAAGATGAAAAAAGCGGCGTGAAGAAAAACAGCATCGCTGTCAAAATTGACGGCAAACCTGCTCCTGTCCATTACGACGAAAAAACGGGCTGGGCATATGCCGTTCCTGAAAAGCCGATTAAAGACGGCCAGCATTCTTTTATCATCGAAGCAAAAGACAACAGTGGAAATGTCATGACACCATTTGTGAAGGAATTTGATACAAAACAGCTTCAGCAGCCGGAAAAGGCCAATCAATTCGCCATCTCTGTCCTGCCTGATACACAAGGGTTTATGTACTCGAAACGCCTGTTTGACCGGGCTGCAAAAGAAGAAACAGACTTTGTGATGCATGTCGGCGACATCGTGGATACTTCTTCACAGGCAGAATGGGACAGAGCCATGAGCGACCTTTCCCAGCTTGGAGAAAAACCGTTTTTCGCAACGCCTGGAAACCATGAATCGTTCCAGGGGAACATTGATTTCTACTCAGACATCATTGGATCGCCAACCTATCATTTTGAATATGGAAACACGCTGATCATCAGCTTGAACAGCGCGTTTGGACAGAGTATTTCAGCATCAGACTCTACACAGTTCCATTACCTTCAAAAGCTTCTTAAGGAAAATAAAAAGAAGAATGTTCTTGTCGTGACACACAACACGACCAAAGATGACTTCGGCACGAAGCATGAAATGAACCCAACTGATGCCAAGCAATTCGAAGACATTCTCGGAGCCTATAAAAAGAAAAACAGCGGCGTGAACGTTCAAGTATTGTTCGGTCACCTTCATCTCCTGCAGTCATGGGAAAAAGACGGCGTCAACTATACGATTACAGGCAACGGCGCGAGCAAAGGATATGTCTCCAACGACAAAGGAAACATCCTTGGAAGCGGAGTGCTCGAAGTGACGAAGTCGGGAATGGACTACAAATTCAATCCATTGCTGACGGACGTATCCATCGTCGATGACGCCCTCAATGAACAGCGCGAAATGAAAATGGCAGCAGGTGCAGAACGCACACTCAACCTTTTCGGTGATTTCAGGGAAATCTACGGAAACTATCTCGTCAACCTGAGCACGTTCGAAGATGTTAACACAGTCTGGACCTCTGATAATGAAAAAGCCGTAAAAGTGCTTCAGGACGGAACCATTCAGACATTCAAGCCTGGTACAGCTAACATTACAGCAGTTTCAGGAGGAAAAAGCAGCACGATCAAAGTGACCGTGGTTGATCCGAACACAATCAAGCCTGTCAACGTTGAACTCAGCCCAAATAACGAAACAGTCATAGAAGGAAAGAACATCCGCCTGACAGCAACAGCCATCGACAAAGACGGCAACCGATTTGCCATGGACCCTGACAAGCTCTTCATGGAGCTTTCACCTCCGGACCTTGCAGAATGGAAAAACGGCAAAATCAAAACAAACAAAAGCGGAACTCTGACCATTTCCTATCAATACCTTGAAATCAAGAAAAGCCTGGAGATTAACATTCTCCCTAAAAAACAGAACTAGCAGTAGCTGCCCGGTCATTGGCCGGGCGGTTTTTGGTCTTTAAATGAAACTCCAGTGGATTGCAGCGGAAGGAACTTGACTCCTGCGGGAAATAGAGCGAACGGGAGACCCCGCAAGCGCAGCGAGGAGGCTCCCGGGGCTCCCCGCGGAAAGCAAGTTCCTGGAGCGGAAAGGAACGGGTAATTTCGTGGTGTCTAGCTCCGCAACCCAGCTCCTCTGTCAGAACGGAATCGTCGGTAAAGGCAAAAAGCGCCTTTTCCGCCGTTTCCTTATCTGACTCCCGGAGCTAAACGGGCTGCTCCGCTTTTCGAGGTGTCCAGCTCCGCCTCCCAACCCTTCCGTCAGAACGAAATCCCCGAAAAAGTCAAACCCGGACTTTTCCGGTGATTTCTTTTCTGCCTGTCAGGGCTAAACGGGAGCCTCCGCATTTCTAGACTGAAAGCCTTTCCAACCAAATCACAAAGGAGTATAATAAAAATTGAATAAAATTGACCGAATTCTATAGACAATAAGGGGAGAAACAGGATGGATCGTTTTTATGAAAGCATGTATGAACTGATCGTGGAAACATCAACGAAGCTTCCGAAGGATGTGCGCCGCGCCATTTTAAGAGCCAAGCAGCAGGAAAACGCAGGCACACGCGCTGCCATGTCCCTTGCGACAATATCCGAGAATATCAAAATGGCGGACGAGAACGTATCTCCGATCTGCCAGGATACAGGACTGCCGACTTTTAAACTGAAGGTTCCCGTCGGAGCCAATCAGCTGAATATGAAAGAAGACATCTATCGTGCGATTGCACAGGCGACAAAGGACGGAAAGCTGCGCCCGAATTCAGTTGACTCGCTGACTGGCGACAACAGCGGGGACAACCTCGGCTTTGGCACGCCTGTCATCAAATTCGAGCAGTGGGAAAAAGACTACATTGACGCGCGCCTGATTTTAAAAGGCGGCGGCTGTGAAAATAAAAACATCCAGTACAGCCTGCCATGCGAGCTTGACGGACTTGGCAAAGCCGGACGCGACCTTGACGGCATCCGCAAATGCATCCTTCACTCCGTGTATCAGGCACAGGGACAGGGCTGCAGCGCAGGCTTCATCGGCGTCGGCATCGGCGGAGACCGGACTTCAGGCTACGAGCTTGCGAAGGATCAGCTTTTCAGAAGCGCGGAAGATACGAATCCTAATCAGGATCTGCAGCGACTCGAAGAATATATCGTAGATAAAGCGAACAAGCTCGGCATCGGCACAATGGGCTTTGGCGGGGAAGCCACACTTCTCGGCTGTAAAGTCGGCGTGATGAACAGGATTCCAGCAAGCTTTTTCGTTTCTGTTGCTTACAACTGTTGGGCATACCGCCGTTTAGGCGTCACGATTGATGCCGGCAGCGGAGCGATTCAGGACTGGCTGTACCAGGAAGGCGACATGCCTAATCTTCAGGACGACGAGCCTGCAGAGGCTCCGGCAGAAAGCCCGCGTGAAGTCGTGCTTGAAGCGCCAATCACAGAAGAAAAAATCCGCGAGCTGAGAGTCGGAGATGTTGTCCGCATCAACGGCATGATGTACACAGGGCGCGACGCCATCCACAAGTACCTTTCAACCAACGATTCACCAGTAGATCTGAACGGCCAGATCATTTACCACTGCGGACCTGTTATGCTGAAGGATGAGGACGAAAACTGGCATGTAAAAGCAGCCGGACCGACAACAAGCATCCGCGAAGAGCCTTATCAGGGCGACATCATGAAAAAATTCGGCATCCGCGCTGTCATCGGAAAAGGCGGCATGGGCCCGAAAACACTGAAAGCGCTGAATGAGCACGGCGGCGTTTACCTCAATGCCATCGGCGGAGCTGCCCAGTACTATGCAGACTGCATCAAATCAGTTGAAGGCGTTGACCTTATGCAGTTCGGGATTCCTGAAGCGATGTGGCACCTGAAGGTAGAAGGATTTACAGCTGTTGTGACCATGGATTCCCACGAGAACAGCCTTCATGCTGACGTTGACCAGTCGTCTCTTGAAAAATTGTCACAATTTAAAGAACCAGTATTCATTTAAGGAAAAGCCGGAGAAATCCGGCTTTTTGTATTCCATTTATTACATAATTATTCCCAGTATGTAATTCCCTCACTTCCCGACACTATAAGTAGAACAATGTCAGGGGAGTGAAGAAGTTGAAATACTGGATACTTGCAACATGCTTTTTGCTGTTTTTCCTTTCAGGCATTCAGCCAGCAGCAGCTGTTTCCAACCAGCCAATCAACTGGGGCTTTGAAAAAAGCAGAAACCATAAATCCGCAAACCCCGGGGAGCCGCTAGTAAAGCTGCTTGAGAAATATGATGCGTTTTTTATGGGAGATCCAAGCCAAAAATACATTTACCTCACCTTCGACAATGGCTATGAAAATGGCTACACAGAAGGGGTTTTGGATGTCCTGAAAAAACAAAAGGTACCCGCAGCATTCTTTGTGACGGGACACTACCTTCTTGACCAGCCAAACCTTGTAAAACGCATGGCAGATGAAGGGCATATTGTCGGAAACCACTCGTGGCACCATCCCGATCTCACAAAAGTAACGGACGAAAGACTGAAAAAAGAGCTGGATTCCGTTAAGGAAAAGACGGAAAAGCTGACAGGCTATCAGGGAATTCAGTATCTCCGTCCGCCAAGGGGCGTTTTCAGTGAGCGGGTGCTGGCCAAATCGAAAGAGCTCGGGTACCAGCCGGTTTTCTGGTCGCTTGCTTTTGTCGACTGGCATACGAATGCACAAAAGGGCTGGAGATATTCCTATGATCAGATGATGAGTCAGATTCATCCGGGATCGATTCTGCTGCTGCACACCGTTTCAAAGGACAATGCGGAGGCGCTTGACAAAGCCATTACGGATTTGCGCAAACAAGGCTATATTTTCAAAAGCCTGGACGATCTTATGATAGACCGGACCTTCCATCAGCCATACTTTTTCTCCCTCTGACAGTGGTCACAGGGAGTTTTCCCTTTTCCCCGGGCGTTTCATGATATAATAGTCAGTATCAAAAATAAGGGGTTTGAGAACGAATGTGGGAAGAGCGAGTAAAAATAGATCCTCCATATGATTTTGACCGTGTCCTTGACCGTTTATCCATGGATCCGCTGCATCACGTGACGATGGCTGAACGTAAAGTGTCCATTCCGATGAGGGACGGGGATAAAAAGCCGTTTGTTGTAAAGGTGAAGGCTCTTGGAACGAAGGATGCACCGGAGTTTTTAGTAAGCGGAAGCAGGAACCGTGAGGCTGCGCTGAAAGAGACGATGCGTATTTTTCAGTGGGATACGTCCCTTCTTGACGTTCAGACCCATTTTCATTCCTCAAACATCGCCGGTATTTTTCAGGAGCACGACGGCACGCCGCTCGTGCTGGAATTTGGCCTGTATGAGTGCCTGATGAAATGCATCATCCACCAGCAGCTGAACCTGAAGTTCGCCCATACACTGACAGAGCGGTTCGTCCATACATTCGGCGAGCAGGTGGACGGAGTCTGGTTTTATCCGCTTCCTGAAAAAGTGGCGGCACTCGACTACAGCGACCTGCGGGAGCTGCAGTTCAGCGGGCGCAAATCAGAGTATGTCATCGATACATCAAAGCTGATTGCAGAAGGCAAAATAAACCTGGAAGAATTGAAGGATCAGCCGGACGAGGACATCCTGAAGGAGCTCGTGAAAATCCGCGGAGTGGGGCCATGGACGGTCCAGAACCTGCTCCTGTTCGGACTTGGACGGCCCAACCTGTTTCCTATTGCCGACATCGGCATCCAAAACGCGATGAAAAAGCATTTTGGACTCGACCGCAAGCCCACCTTGGAAGAAATGCAGGAGCTGAGCAGGGAGTGGGACCCTTATTTAAGCTATGCTTCCCTGTATTTATGGAGAAGCATTGAATAGAAATGGAGCGTCAAACATGAAGACCAACGAAAAGAACAAAGGTGTGCCTCTGGAGAAGGGACAAACCTTTCCATTAACCATAAAAAGACTCGGTATCAACGGAGAAGGAGTCGGCTATTTTAAAAAGCAGGTCGTATTTGTACCAGGTGCTCTGCCAAATGAAGAAGTCGTCGTGGAAGCAACGAACATCAGCGCCAAATTTGCCGAGGGCAAAGTGAAGAAAATCAGGAAGGCGTCCCCGCACAGGGTGGACCCGCCTTGCCCGATCTATCACGAATGCGGCGGCTGCCAGCTTCAGCACCTAACGTATGAAAAACAGCTGCATGAAAAAAGAGACATTGTGGTTCAGGCGATGGAGCGTTTTTCCGGACTTGATCTCGGTAAAACCGACATCAGACAGACGATCGGCATGGAGGACCCGTGGAACTACCGCAACAAAAGCCAGTTCCAGACAGGACTCAGAAACGGGAAAGTCATCGCGGGACTGTACAGCAAAAACTCCCACCACCTTGTCAACATTGATCACTGCATTGTGCAGCACGAAGCAACTAACAAAGCGGTACAGACCGTCAAGCAAATTCTGCAGGACCTGAAAGTATCCATCTACGATGAGCGCAAACGCAAAGGCATCGTCCGGACCATCGTCAGCAGAGTCGGCTTCAAAAGCGGACAAGTCCAGATCGTCCTCATCACCGCGCAGGAAAACCTGCCGCGCAAGGACCTGATCGTGAGCGAAATCAACAAGCGTCTCCCTGAAGTTAAATCCATCATGCAAAACATCAACGGGGAAAAAACATCCCTGATCTTCGGAGAAAAAACCGTCCACTTAGATGGAGAAGAAGTCATCCAGGAACAGCTAGGAGATTTGACATTTGACCTCTCGGCACGGGCCTTCTTCCAGCTCAACCCCGTCCAGACCGTCAAACTCTACGACGAAGTCAAAAAAGCCGCCCAGCTCACCGGCAAAGAAAAAATCGTCGACGCTTACTGCGGCGTAGGCACCATCGGCATGTGGCTCGCAGACGGCGCCAAAGAAATCAGAGGCATGGACACCATCGCCGACTCCGTCGAAGACGCTAAAAAGAACGCAAAAAAACACGGCTTCCAAAACGCCACCTACGTAAAAGGCACAGCCGAACACTGGCTCCCAAAATGGCTCGGAGAAGGCTGGCGCCCAGACGCCGTCGTCGTCGATCCCCCGCGAACAGGCTGCGACGAAAAACTGCTTGGTGCGATATTGAAGGTTAAACCGAAGAAGTTTATTTATGTGTCATGTAACCCGTCGACACTGGCGAAAGATATAAAGACACTTTCGAAGGCGTATAAGGTTGAGTATATTCAGCCTGTGGATATGTTTCCGCATACGGCTCATGTGGAGTGTGTGGTGAGGTTTGTATTGAAGTAAGTTTAAAAAGCAGGAAACCGGTTTGAGGGTTTCTTGCTTTTTTTCGTTAGAGGGATTTACTGATTGGTTATCATTAATTATGCAACCCCGTGCGTTTTAGTGAGAGAATAGATAATATTTTTCGATATTACTCTATATTAGCTTTAAATTCATATAGTCAATGTGCTGCTGTGGTATTATTTGGATAGTGTCCTAATTACAGAAGAATGAATTTATTTATCAAGCATTCATAATCGATCGATGTATACTCAAAGAGATGTCAAGGGTGAAGAAGTAGAACATCTGTAAATGTCGCCCATATTCAAAAGTTCGAGACTATGGTGTTTTCTCAAATTTGTTGCCAAAACGATTTATGTTATATAAAGGAATCTTTATAATTTGTAAAACCATTTATTTGAAGGAGGAAAATATGAAAGAAACTCAGTTCTCAATCGAAATAAATGCCTCTAAAGAAAGTGTCTGGACAACTCTTTGGGGAGATATTACATTACGTGACTGGACAAATATAATTGATGAAGGCACATATATGAAAGGAGTATTGAAAGAAGGAAATGAAATCCAGTTTATATCATCTGTAAATGGTTACGGTGTGACAAGTCTGATAGAGAAACTTACATCAAATGAATTTGTTTTATTCAGGCACGGTGCAGACACAAAAGAAAGTGGACAGCAGGAGCGCGAAAAAGAGTGGACTGGTGGAAAAGAGAGTTATTCTCTTACCGAAAAAAATGGAGTTACTACATTAATAGTTAAAATAGATATTCCACAGGAACAAGAAGAAACATTTAACATCAGGTTTCCCAAAGCTCTTGAGCGTATAAAAACTCTAGCGGAAAAAATGCAGTAAGAATCTAATGCCAATTAATGAAATTCCCCCTGACCTAAAGCGATCCCCTTGCAAGATAAAATAAATTGCATATTAATTTGCTTGTCTTACAGAAGACCTTGGATCAAGTCTCGCATCCCATGATATTTTTCAGGGGGAAGGGCTGGAGGCTATTCCGAGATTTTACTAGGAACAGGCATCACTTGTGGATGAATGGCTGAACCTCGTGTGATATTCAGATTGCCTTTCATAACAGAGTTGCGGCAGATGCGGCTAATTCTAATTTGGCCGCCCAGACATGGAGTTTCTTGAACATGAACTTGCTAATGGCTGCAGACGGTCCAAGGAAATGGTTGCAGATCAGCAATCGGCCCTTACCGGAATAGTAAGTACCCTTGTAGATTTGCATCCTTTTAATTCCAATCCCTTTGAAACGTAGATGGACAAGGCTGAGTAAGAAGAACGATCAACGATAAAACCAATTATTAATAAAGGCGGGATAGCAATTGAACCAACCAGGAACCCTATACTTCTTCTGCGGAAAAATGGGCGCTGGAAAATCTACGGAGTCAAAACGATTGGCGTTAGATAAACGTGCGGTATTGCTGTCAGAGGATGAATGGCTATCATCTCTTTATCCCAATCAGATTGAATCATTTGAGGATTACAAACGATTTTCCCTTCAGCTAAAGCCACTGGTGAAAAAGCACGTCCAAAACATATTATGTGTCGGTACAGATGTAGTTATGGACTTTCCGGCCAACACACAAAAGCTGCGCAAATGGTTATTAGAGATGGCTGAAGAGCTTCATGCAGACCATCAGATGATTTATCTCAACCTGAGTGATGAACAGTGCTTGCGCCAAATTGCTAAAAGACGTAAGGAACAACCTGAACGAGCGGTTTTTGATACGGAAGCGGTGTTTCATCATGTCACAAGTTTCTTCGAGAAGCCAGATGCATCTGAGGGTTTACATGTCATAGAGTTTAGTGGAGGATCTAAAGAGTAGATTGTCCGGCAGACTGATCCCGAAGCATATTCCGGGTATTTTCGATGAAACAATGGAATAATGACTCCTATAGAAGAAAAAGAAAAAGAGGTAGAAAAAATGATTGCTAAGACAGAAGAAGATTTCAGCGGTTTGAAGGAAATCGGAAAGATTATCGCGTCCATTCGGGATGAACTGGTTCAAAAAACGGTTCCCGGCATTACGACGAAAGAGCTTGATGATTTGGCCGGGGAGCTTTTTGAAAAAGCAGGGGCCGTTTCAGCACCAAAAGGCGAGTATGATTTTCCCGGGTTTACGTGCATTAGTGTGAACGAAGAGGTGGCACACGGGATTCCGGGCGACCGGGTGATCAAGGAAGGCGACCTAGTCAATATCGATGTGTCTGCTTCCAAGAACGGTTATTTCGCTGATACGGGGATCTCATTTGTTGTGGGAAAAGGCGAAGAAGTCTTAACGAAATTATGTGAAGCTGCGAAGAAAGCTTTTGAAGCGGGCCTTGAGAAAGCAAAGCCTGGTTCCAAGAAAAGCAGAATCGGTAAAGCGGTATTCGAAACAGCGCGGCAGCATGGGTTCACCGTTATCAAAAACCTTACCGGTCACGGGATCGGTCGTAAAATCCACGAAGCCCCTGACCATATTTTAAATTATAATGACCCGTGGGATGATGAAATCCTGAAGGAAGGAATGGTCATCGCCTTCGAACCGTTTATCTCCACCTCTGAAGAAGAAGTGTTCCAACTGGATGACGGCTGGACCTTTGCTACGGAAAAGAGCTATGTCGCCCAAGTGGAACATACGATTATCCTGACGAAAAACGGGCCGATTATTTTAACCCTTTAATGCTGGATAGAAACAAATTTTAGGAAAAGGTAACCCATATGATGCCCAGCTCCGTTCCACCGATGGAGTGCGCGACAATTTGTTTTAAAACAAGAAGCAGGAACCCGTTAACAGGTTCCTGCTTCTTTTCAATTACATTAAAACTGGAGCCCACTAAGACCAATCAACCCCGCCCCAAGAAGATTGTAACTTCCGAAGCAAAACAATTTGTCCAATATGATAAGAATCATGCATCATAATACTGCTGATTAAGCGCTCAATGGAGGACCTGTTCGCTGCATACGGGGCTTTTAGCTTTTCGTCATCCAGTTCCGCGATGACGGTTTTGAATTGAATCATGACTTCATCAAGGCGCTGTAATGTTTGGGCCCAGCCATTTTCGTCTTCCGGATCCCCGGGATTTGCAAAGGTTTCTTCATTATCCTTTATTTTATGCGAGTTTTTTGTGCCCTTGATTCGATGAATGACGTCATCATTCCAATAAATCAAATGGTTGACAATCTGCCATATCGAATTGCTCTTTCCCGAACCTGTCCATGATGCCTCAGGCGCGGTTACTCCATCAAGCGCCTGCTCCAAGGATGCAAACCAGTCATTCTCGCGCCAATGCATGTCCAGCTGATCTGAAAAAAGGTTGGTTACTGTTTGCATACATCCAGTCTCCTCACTGATTAGTTTAATCTTTCAAAATAAGAAACAGTTGAAAATCCCGTGAACATTGATTCAGGGTAAAAAATTCTTCATCCTACTATTCGGCTCATCCAGCTTGTATTCCTGCATCATGACGCCCCACGATGATTCTGCTGGTGGCTGCTATGCTTTTATGCATCTCTAACTAATGCTTCAAAAAAATTGAAATAATGATAAGTTGCAAGAATAATATCAATAAACCTTGATTGGCTTTTGCCTCTCAAGGTTTAATTATTGATGATAAGCCTGAATACAAATTTGCATCTAGAAATGATAGATAACAGGTAATGTGAAATACGTTTAAGGCTTTTTTTAATGTGGGTGGATATATAATAGTACAAGATCTAATTGATAGGTTTTTCAGGAAAGAAGCGGTATTTAAATAACGTATGAAAAAGTCGGAAATCATAGGGAAAGAGGAGTTCCAGCGCCTGTATATGTGAAGTGATTGTGGATTGAGTATAAGCCAGTTTTCGTCATGTGGTGAGTGCGGCGGGGCGGCCGGATGTGTTTTTCACAGAGCTTACAGATTCGGATAGCTATTGTCATCCGGATGGCATTGAGAGTGTAAGAGGGCGTTTGAAGCAAGAAAATATAAATTGAATCACACGGGCTGCTACTAAAAGTTCCCGTCTAGCAATGCATTCCAACGCAGTCGCGTTGCGCGCTCCACGCTCCCTGCTGCGGCGCAGAAGCCGAGTCCAATGTTGATCCACGCCGGCAGAGTAATGGGTGAGTTAAAGGTCCCGAAACGCTGAGCGATCTGGGGTACCTGGGTGACCGCATCGATGATCTGAGGGATGGCTAAAACCATCGGAACAATGAGCATGATCAGCGAAATGAAACTGATCCAGCGGCTCAAAGCGGGGTGTTCGCGATCGAGACGGGCACGCCGTCCTTCAGCGGAACTTTCATCCGGAATAAGCTGGTGCACCGTTCCTTCGTTGGTTACGAAATGGCAGCGTTTGAGGCCAAAGACCGTGGACGCTACCTCGATCGTTCCTCCAGCCACGGAGAAGGCGGCAGGGAGCTTAGACTCGGCGTAATGTTTGCCATCGAGGTATAGGTGGGCCGTTCCTTTATCGTCATCTGCAGAGAAAAACTTCTGCCAATACGGGACGTCAACTGCGAACACTGCTTGCCGGCCAGCATCGTTTGTCAATGTGAGGTAAAACAGTGCACGGGAGAGCTGCTGCCACCAGCGGAAATCCTTTAGCGGACGCCCGTTACCGGCCTTGACCCGCCGCGCTGCTTTACGTCTGCGTATCTCTTTGAACATTTCCTCAACTCCCTTTTGTATATTTAATTTGGGGAAACCCTGCCAATCCGAATATCACCCGAAACGGTCTTTACCTTGATAACATCTGTCGTCTTTTTAGGGGATTCGGGCGCTGTGATGTTTCCGGAAGTGGTCTTCAAGTCATAAAATCCTATGAACTCCGGATCGGGTGACAAAGTCACATCTCCGCTGCGAACGGAGATATCCAGGCTATCCGAACGTTGCCCCGTCACAGTAACGTTGCCGGCTGTGGACTGGACCGCCAGAGCGCCCTTCAGCCCATCCACCTTGATTTCGCCTGAGTGCAGCTGGATTTCTGCATCCCCCTGGATTTGCTCCGCCGTAATACCCCCGGATTTTGAGGTTAAACTCAACCGCCCGGCGCTGATAGCTTCCGCGCGCAGTTTGCCGGAAGAAACGGACAAGTCGATATTCTCCGCTTTCAAACCGGTAAAGCTGGTGTTGCCAAAGTCCGCTTTATAGCTGATTTGCTGCAGTCTGGTTTCGTCCGCCAACGCTACAATAACCTTCGTCTTAATAGACTTATAGGTAGGTGCTGCTAATTTCACATCCTTTTGCAGTGGGAGTTCCAGCGTATTCCCTGTGATCTCTGTCTCTTTCAACTGATCGATTGTGTTTTGCTGCATATTTCCACTGACTTCCACATAGTTGGTGTCATCGGGGCTTTCGATGAACTCCATGTTCACGTCATATTCGCTCTCGATGGTGAGCGCACTCAGCTCGTCCTGTGTAAACTCCCATTTTTGCTCGTGTGAGGACAACTTGTCGACATACTTAAGCGGCTTGCAAGCCGTTCCGGCGAAGCTCAAGACGATCAGCGCAATTCCTGGGAAATACCACTTTTTATTGCGCAAGAATAACTCTCTCCTTTCAAAGTTTCTTAATTTGAATTTTTTGCATCTGTTTATCTTCGTATTGAAAGCCAGCTTCCATACGTTCCGCATCTCCAAAGCCATTCTAATGGGCCATATTTAAAATACTTAAGCCAATACGAAGAAGCTATGATCTGCACGTTTACTACAACGAGACACGTTATCGCTGAAGTCGTGTATGAAACTGCCGTATTAACTGGAATAAACATCGCAATGATAATCAGGATAACCGATTGACCAATGTAATTGGTAAACGCCATTCGCCCGAATGCATTTAATGGGGATAACATTTTCCGAAAATGAGGTTCAAGCAAAACAAGAAAACTGACGTAAAAAACAGAGAAAAACGGAGCAAATGCTAAGGACAATTCTGTAAAGGCATAAAAGGCAACATTGGAGTCGATTTGTGCGTCGGATAACTCAAGCCCAGTCATACGGTTAGCCGATCCATTGTCAGGTGCTTCTTGCCAAAGAAAAACAGCTACAATACATGTTGCAGCAAGTGAAAGAATAGCAGCCATCGTCCACATTTTTCGATTTTTTATATAATGTTCAAATACACGATATTGCCCGAATGCCAGACCCAATATAAAAAAGGGGAAAATGGCAAGCAGTTTATTTTCAAGATAACTTGCTAGAATAATTCCTGCTATACCTAAGATTAGGTTCATCTGTTTTGGAGCCTTATCAAGAAAAAAAACAGGAAGCCCCATAATTGCATAGATTAGCAAGGTTTCGCCATCGTATATTAGGTGGTGCAAGACTCCTGCTGCAAGTAAAACCAGCATACGCCGAATAAAAAGGGCAGATGGATGGTCACTTTTCTCTTTCGCCCTGGATAAGAAAATCCAAAGTCCCAATCCGAACAAAAAGGAAAATATAGCGTAAAAGCGTCCTTCAACAAACAAATACAAGAAACGCTGAACCAAAATATCCTGTTGCGTTCCTGATAAATTGACGTTTGTTCTCCAAAGAGCAAGCACATTAACAAAAGGAAGACCCATTAAGGCAAACCCTCGAATTAAATCAATAACATCCATTCGTTCCTTACTTATTGTTGGTTCCATTATGACTTACCCCTTTTTTATCATTTCTGCAACGATAGGAGCCCAGTCTTTAAAGAGAACTAGCCACAACTGCAGTCAGGATTGTTATCGATCCATTGTAGGTTGCATGGACGATAACCCCGGGCCACACTGAGCCCGTCCGGTAAAACAAATAACCAGTGGCCAAACCCGTCGCGAAAGCAGCCAGCCATACTTCATTCAAACCGTGAACCACAGCAAAAATAAGAGCACTGCCAATAATGCTGATCCATGGACCATACTTTTTCAGGGCATTGGTTAAAACGGCGCGGAAAGCAAATTCTTCACCAAGCGGTGTCAATACAGCAATCATCAGAAATTGAAAGATGAATGCAAGAGTGCCTCCGCTCGCTGCAGATTCATAAGACACCTGGGTGTTATTGCCGCTGACTCCGATATAAAACATAACCAGGGCGACAATACGAGTGAATAGTAAGACACCAATCCCGAAGCCGATGCCAGCCAGCAGCCATCGTACAGATGTCCCTCGGATGCCGAAAGCTTCTCTGGAGCGAATACGCAATACATAAGCTGCAAGGAAAGCACCTAATCCGGCTAGACCTGATAATGCAGCAAAACTGATCCCGCTTATGACCGAAGCATCCTCCGTGGTCATATTAATGATTTGTGCGATTCCGATCACAAGTACAACATATGCGAGGCCCATTATTCCGATTTCAGGCCAGCCAGGCTCCTTCCTTTTCCTTACAGTTTTTCCGGATATATTTAACGGATTGGAAGTTAACATAGACGGTCACCCCTTTATGGAGAATGTTTGATTGCTGCTTTCCTATAAACCATTGCGTGTTAAGCCTTTTATTCTTTCATACGGATTGATTTTAGAGGCATGAATCATCGCACTAGCATTTCATGAATTAAACGCAACACTCTCCGGGAAAGTTGCATTCTATTAAACGTAAAGGCTGTTACTCTTAAAAATACCTGCTCCATACCTAGTATGCGGATTGTAATATGCGTACACTTTACGTATTTATTTCATATCATTTGTCAATCCCGACTGCTTGGCAACGCCCGCCCGCCGTTCGCGCATCCAGACAAATGCGACCATGGCGACGTTGACGGAGGCAAGGATGAGCAGGGACGCATCTCCCGTTTCAGTGGATCGGTCCAAGGTGTATACTTTGCCGTCAGCCATGAGCGAGTTGACGGTCGACATCATGACGTTGTTGGCGACGTGAAACGCGATCGACGCCTCGATGCCGCGGCTGATGATGGCAATCAGCGCTGTAGAGGCGCCGACAACGAAGAAGTACCCAAACAGCCAAGGATCGGTCGAACCGTGCATCACCGTGAAGTGAAGGCTGGATACCAGGAGGCCGACGACCAAGGCAGGGAGGACTGGACGCACCCAGGACGCAGCGGCCGGCATGACGGCGCTTCGATACATCAGCTCTTCCCCTGCGGACTGTATCGGGGTGAACAAGAAGGTGACTACAAGCATCGCCATCGTTGTGCCAGTAAAACCGAAGGCCGTCCATCCCGGTGCTTCGGGTGCGACGAGCGCAATCACACCGATCCCGAAGCCTACAAGCAGCGCCGCACTGATCAGGTACTGCACGAAGCGCTGTCTGTCGAATGCCCGCGGTGAGCTGAGCAGGCTGCGCCAAGGCACTTTGGCCATCCAGACGAGAAGCAAGACCGCCAGTACACCTGTGACGCCTATGCTCAAGCTGTCTGATAGAAACCTCAACGGTGTATAGGCAGGTGACAGCGGTTCATCGCTGCCCTCAATGAGGCCAACCGCCAGGCGGAACAAGACCTGCACGACAACCAGCGCCACCGATGGCACAACGATGATTGCGAGTGGCTTCCACCAGCTCATAAGGATGTGGGCACCGAACGGTCTGGTGCTGTCTGCGGCCGGCTGGGCATTCTTCAAAGCGGCACCTTCGTTTTTCATTTCATCGCTTTTTTCTTTTGACATCGTATTTATCCTCCAATTTATTATTTTTAAATTCATACCCTAGAAACTCTCACTTGTGATGGGTAGCAAACCAATCTTCGGCTGCTGCATCCTTTTTGGAAGATTCTCTTTTACTCAGTATAAGCCGCCTTTATTTCCCTTGAAGAAACAGAAGTTTACTTTCTGATAAACTTTTCCGAGAGTTGTTAATATTCTGGTAATGTTTATGTGCTACGATATTCACCGAGGTGGATAAAAGTGGAGAATACAGAAATTTTATTAGTGGATGATGAAAAATCAATCGTTAAATTAATGGAAACGGTTCTTAGAAAAGAAGGATTCAGCCATATACACAAAGCTTATACTGCAGAAGATGCGCTTGAGTGTGTTTCCCGGCACCCTATTGATATCGTGGTGCTTGATGTTACGCTTCCCGGACAGAGCGGTTTCAATATTTGCCCGAAAATCAGGGAAATCTCCAACGCTTATATTCTTTTTTTAACAGCACGCGTCTCCGACCTTGATGTGCTGACAGGGTTTGCGATCGGCGGGGACGATTATATTACCAAGCCCTTTAACCCGCTTGAAATCGCGGCGAGGATTAAGGCAAGGCTCCGGCGGAACCAAGCTCATGCGCCTTCCTTAAAAGAGACTGGAAGGAAGCATGATTTCGGGCGCTTTATCCTGGATGAAGAAGCAGGGGAACTGATCGTCGAGGGCAAGGCCGTGCAGACGCCTGCCCAGGTATTTCTCCTGCTGCAGTATCTGTGCCAGCACCCGAATACCGTCATTTCTAAGACGAAGATGCTTGAAGCTGTATGGGGATTTGACAGCTTTGTGGATGACAACACCGTTACAGTACATATTCGAAGGATCCGGGAAAGAATCGAGATAGACCCGAGCCAGCCTGAACTGCTCGTGACCGTGCGCGGGCTGGGCTACAAGCTGGTCAAGGAGAAAAAGGGTTGAGGTCGCTCAGGCGGAGACTGGCTCTTCACTTCTCCCTTCAGTTCATTTCCATCATGGTGTTTGTTGGGATTATTTCTTTGGTGCTTCTATTTGTGCTTCTGATGCATGTAAACAGAGAAGAAATGAAGCAAAACTTCCCTGAAGGCGCCCTTGAAAACATTGCGATTGAAACGCAGATCGAGGAAAATAAGGCCACCATCAGCGATGTGTGGAAACACCAGCTTGAAGAACGGAATCTCTGGGTGCAGGTTGTTGATATGGAAGGAGACGTCATCGGATCAGAAAATACACCTGAATTCCTGCCTGGCTCATACTCAGTCAGCGAGATTCTCCAGATTGAAAAAACGAACCAATATGAAGGCTTCTACGTCTACTCCCAAGTCGATACCACCTTTGAAAAGCCGTATTTTTATATGCTTGGATATGAAAATAATGAGCAGGAAAGCCTCCAGCACTTGTTTTCACTGTATTCAAGCAATGGCAGGATTTCTGGTGAAAACCTTAAGCAGCTGGAAAGGGAATTAGAGAAAATGGAAGGCTCGATCCAGGTGATAAACCAGGAAGGGAAAGTTGTCCAGTCAACCGGCTCTGAAAAGATGAAGGAAGACTACAAGCCGCTGGATGTGCTTGTCAGGACAACTTCACCAGGAAAATTCGAAACCCATACAGCCATTTTCATGGATCCGAAATCTGGTCTTACTTGGATTCTGCATACACCCAAGCAAGGTGCAGAGCCAGTGACCTTCTCCATTCTTACCGAAATTGTTAGGCTCATTATTATCCTCGGAGTGGTTCTGCTCACATTAACGTTAGGCATTTCCTTTTGGCAGGGATTCAGGTACAGCCAGCCCCTCCTTCTCTTCACCAGCTGGCTGGAAAGGATGGGATACGGGAATTACGGGGAAGTACTGACAGAAAAAGAGCGCAAAAAAGTCTTCAAAAAAAATGGGAAGGTGCGCCTGAAGTATAAGCTCTTTAAAGAAGTGATCGGGGCCTTCTACGAAATGGCCGAAAAGCTTTCTGCCGCAGACAAGGAAAGAGACCGGCTGGAAAAAACGCGTGAAGAGTGGATGACCGGCATATCCCACGACCTCAGGACACCCCTTTCAACAATCCAGGGCTATGCCCATTTGCTTGAAAGCGGACAGTACCGCTGGACAGAAGAAGAGCTTCAGGACATGGGACAGATGATCAGGGAAAAAGGAGATTATATGACGGCCTTAACTGAGGATTTCTCCCTTGCCTTCCAGCTCGAAAACCAGTCGCTCCCCCATCAGCTGAAGCCTGCTGAACTGAATGAACTAGTAAGGGACATCCTTCTTAAATTTGCCAACGACCGCACCCTTGAAGATGTTCCCTTTCATTTTAAAAGCACAGATTCAAACCTTTACATCCATGCAGATCGGCGCTGGTTTGAGCGGATGCTCGATAACCTGATCTATAACGGCATCAAGCATAATCCAAAGGGAACGAGCATTACCGCTTCAGTCAGCAGACAGGGGGAGTCCGCCGTTGTCACCATCTCTGACGACGGTGCGGGAATGGACGAAGAAACGGTCCAGCACCTCTTTGACCGCTACTTTCGCGGCACAAGCACAGATGAGCAGACAGAAGGCGCCGGCCTGGGAATGAGCATCGCCCGCGCAATCGCAGAGCTCCATGGCGGCAGCATTCATGTCTCTTCTGTAAAACATAGGGGCACTGTTTTCCGGCTTGAATTTCCTTTGGAAGGGGAGTAGGAGAAAGACTTAAATGTTCGTCAAAGTCAGCCCTCTTTCATCATAAATCTCTTCATCTGCTTTCAATACAATACTCCGGTTCTCACCCAGATAATCGGGATTATTGTTCGCAAAAACCACTAATGTTTATAAAAAACCTTGATTGGCAAAGCCTTTCAAGGTTTTTTATAAATTAGATTGCAGAATTAATCCCCAACACCCCATCAATCTCCTCCCGGTCATAATCCAGTATCCACTCTTTAAGCCCGTGATAGAGCGGGAGCAAATCTTCTTTTCTCGATGCAATGACGTCACAGCCCCGGTCATCGTAGAGATGGTAAATCGTATTCCTGGTGGTATTTATAAAAAAAATATTGATCCCCATTTTGGGGAAGCCCTTCAGGATGGTGGATGGGTGCCGGAAGTCTTCGTAGCTGATGGCAGACAGCAGTGCGCTGTACCGAATGTCGCTTTTTTTGCAGGGAAGAATGAAACGGTGTGTGACCATTTCTTCATCTGAGAAGGCGCTGGGCAGTGTTTTATGCTGCAGGTTTTGCAGCAACGCTTTTGTTTTTATGTATTTTTGGTACACGTTTGCCGGTCTTTTTTGAAGGGACCGGTCGTGCCTTCCGCAGTGAATGTCGGTTATTAAAAGCACGTCATCTCCAACTTGAAACACTTTATTGAATATGCCTGTGCTTCGTTCTTCGATTTGGCGAAGGTTGCGTTTGTCCTCATGTTTCATCCAGGGTATAGCAATTTCAAAGCGTATGCCGTATGGAGACGAATAGAAGAGGGGTGGCTCAAGTTTTAGGCTGTTAAAGTGTTCGTGCAAAAAATGAGATAGATCGTCTTTCATGGTTCCTCCAGGTTGATACGGATGATGTTTAAAAGTTGAAAACAGCAGGTCGCCCAGGTTGCCGGTACGGACATGCGGTTTTTGACCATTTGGAAGCACGAGATGGCTGGAAACCATCCCTGTGCTTAATACTTTGAGACTCTTTACTTGGCGCCCATATCTGCTTCATGAAGGATGAGCAGTTTAGTGAAGGCGTCTTCACCGATCAGCTGCTCGACTTCCTTCATTTTCTTTTCCGAGGCCTTCATTGGGATCATGTGCATTTGGATAAGGTCACTTGTTACCTGTATGAAGGGTTTGTCGTAGCCGAGAGCCGTGAGCCAGTAGACAGCCAGCTGGGAGGACACGTATTCATGTCCAAGGAAGCTGGCGTATTTCGTCGGTTCCCCCTTGTAGTTGATAAATGACTTGCAGAAATCTTTTCCCGCATCATGAAACAAAGCGGCCCACAGCAATGGGAGCTTGTCTGTGCCCTGGTGATTCTCCAGAATGGTCTTCCACACGTGGTATGTGTGCCTGCTTATGGAAAAGCTGTGGTAGGAAGAATCATGCGGCACATTGTAGATGGAATGAAAGTCAGGTATATAGGAAGCAAGCTGTGTAAAAAGCAGATCATGGTCCGTTTCGGATGTAATGAGTTTCTCCGTAGCTTGTCTGGCGTCTGAGATGCTCTTTTCGCCTGAGACGATGATGACATCATCCCAGCCCTCAAATGTTAAAGGTATTTGCATGGACTTGTACATTCGGTCAATGACCTGCTTTGAAACCTTGCGCTCGCGACCCGCGTTGCGTGTTGTTACGGTGTCATAATGTTCATTCACATAGTAGGCAAATTTCTTTTCGCATTTGATGACATGGCTGATCAGGTGTTTCCGGCGTTTGCGGTTCGTATTGGTGGCGTCATAAATGGCAGTTCCACCATTAGCAAGGTGAAGGTTGATTCGTTTATGCATCTCTTCAAAAATGTCATCGTTCCGGCTTTGATCATGCACATTGCCAAGCAGTTCTTCTCTGAGCAGGTCGGAGGAGAAGACAGCTGCATCGATTTCTTTTGCGAGCTTTTCAGCATAGGTGGATTTGCCGCTTCCGGGTAACCCGATCAGCATATGAAAGGATGGCATTACTCAATCTCTCTCCTTTATAGCTGAGGTAATTTTTGTAGATGTGTTCCTTGACGGTTTGCTCCGTCAATTTCCCGTCTGCCTGTTTGTATACTAAGTATTTCAGCTCGCGGGGGACATACTGGTTCACATAGATGGCAAATGATTTCCTGTCGGATGAATTTCCGCTTGCACTTGAATAGTGATGGGCAATGCTTGTTGTCAATTCCATGAGCTGACGATCCAGGATAGCTTTAAAGCCCTCGATTTCATTTCGGAATTCTTCAGGCATCTTCAAGATTAGTTCTTCTATTTTTCCAAGTGCCCAGTATTCGGTTTTTAATTTATCTGAAAGGCCGTACGCAATTTTGTGTATGTCCAGGTAGCTGTTTCCCTTGATTTTCAGCCTCATGCCGTTGGACCATCTGAGGACCCAGCCTTCACTGTTATGGTCCATGGTGTCTTTTAATTTGATGGCTTCTTCAACCGTCAGCTTGATTTGCTCTGTGACCTGCATTCCGAGAGCTGCTCCGAGTTCCTGCAGCTCGGCATAGCTGTAGTCATGGCCTGTGAACCTGTTGACGGCCCCAATGATAATTAAATCGGTCATGCCGCCATAATCGACAACCACCCTCGTAGCAGGATGGATAATTTCCACCAGCAGTGTCACTTCAGGCGGAACCTGGACATGGGAGTAGGTTTGATCCCAGATCATTTGAGCAGCCTTCGCCTGATCGGATTCAAAAGACCCCCGTGTAGACCAGTAGATTTGATCATTGATTCTGTAGCAAATGCCTAACGAACCGTCATGCTTGACCGTAAATTCCGGCGTTTCAGAAAAAGGGATGCCGGACTCTAATTCCGTCATCTCTCCATAGTTGAAAAATTTCGGAAACGGTCTTGCCAGCACTTCGCCTGTTGACTCATCAATGATCAGCCCTCTGCAATGAATGGTGACATCATTCCAGCGTTTTTCGTATGTAGCATGATCCGTATAGTTGAGGATCACGATATGCGGATGCTCCGGATGAAGTCTTCTATTGATAAACCTGCCTTCAACCTCAGGCATGTATTGTTCCTTTGTAAACACGGTCATCTCTCCTTTTCCTTATTTTACTATATATGAGAGTGAATCTGGTTTTCTTTTTAATAGAGGGAAAAGCAGGATAGGATGGATTAAAATAGAAACATAGGTTTTTAGTAGAAAGGAGATGAAACAATGGCTGATGCCAAGTTGTTTACCGCCATCCATATACCGGGGATCCCGTTTGTTCATGAGATCATCAGGCCGAATAAACTAAAGAAGCACAACTACCAGCTGACAGAAACGAAGAAGATAACAGATTCGCTTTTTCATTATCTTTATAAGAAGAATGCGAGAGAACTTCACTGCTACTACTTGATAGCGGATCCTGATGATGCGATGGAGAGATATCTGTTTGTGGAAAACAATGAGTTATATCATGACTTTCTTTCGCGGTTCCGGGACGGGCAAAGACAGTATGAAGACACCGAAATGGATGCCTATTTGGATGTGGAAGATCCGAAAGGTGTTTTGAATCAGCTGAAACACGCTTACAGCAAACAGTTTTATGGTGAGGATGAGGCTGTTCCGTTGTGCCATATGTACGGCCAGCGGATGTGGCATCACAGTGCCTTCCTTGTTGCCAACGAGGCAGCTTTACTGGAAATGAAAGAAGCGATTGATACGGCATTGAAACATAAAGAATCAAGGATTGGCTTATTTCCATCAGATGGTGAGGGGTACGACATGTACATTAAGTGCGTGGAAGAGGACTTTGATTGGGAAAAGATCGAACTGCCTTACCATGATCGGGAGTACTATATTCCTGATGAAGAGGCAGATTGTTCACCACCTGAAGTCTTCAGGAAGTTCAAGTACCAGTTGAGTGACCATAAGGGTTAGTGAGAAGAACTTTACTATGGCCAATTAAGGAGGTGCTTCCATGTTCAGCATTCACGACAGCAAAATCCTTACCTATCAAGTTGATTTTGAAAACTCCTGCATTGAAATGAAGGCAGTAGATGAATTCGGAACAAAAGCAAAGCTGTTGTTTAATGATGTCTTTGCGCACTATTTTGAAAACCAGCTGCCGGGCAGCATTCTCTTTGACATTACTGAAGGTGATATTAAAGATTTTGCTGAGGATCATAAGGAGCTGCTGAAGGAATCAAAAGACTATGGATGGCCGATGGATTATAGAAATGTAAAGGAATTAACCGATCATATTGTGAAAAACAGGTATATATACTACATAGTTGAATCTTCTTATGGATTAAACGGCTGGATTTTAGCCAGGGGGATGCGTACGGAAGAGTGTTTTTCTTAACAAATTTTTCTTCTAATACAAAGTTACTGGAGAACGATTGAAATATAGATGGGAGCTTTATAATGATACATATTGTATTCGGTACATCAGTTTCAGGGAGTTTAAAGTTTGTTTTAAAGGAAATGGGTATTGAGAAAGAAGACAAGGTTATCTCTTTTGGTGAGATGTTCTCAATCGGCCCAGTTTGGAAGCTGCATGAAAATAATGGATTGCAATCCAGGTTTGAGTGGATGAAGCGGTGCGTAAGTGAGGAATATGGTGAATGGTATAAACAAGATGTTGAAAAAGCTTTTAACCAAATAGAGGCTATTCCAAAAGGAACTCATATAACCATATGGACTTCCAATAACGCTCATGAACAGACAGGGCTGCGATTTATTAGTTATCTTTTAAAGGATAAAAGTATGGATATTGACCTTATTAATACGGCAGATGAGTATAAAGAAATACTGGAAGTGAAAAAGGGTAAATACGTACCACTTCATACAGGTGAAATTCCCCCTGAAAAGCTTCAAGTACTCTATGAACAAGGGCATGCAAAGTTCGTTAAAGATCATGATAGAGTAGATTTAGAAAAAGAGTGGCTAGCTCTTTCAGATGGTCAAGAAACATTAAGAATTTGGCGAAATGGCGGATTACAGAGCGTTCCGGAAGATTATTATGATGACTTTATGATAATCACGGCTAAAAAGCTGCAGAGTAAAACAAAGACAAAGGACTTTATGAAATCTGCAAGATTAATTGGTGAAGTACTTGGGCATTTACAGCAGTATGTCGGCGATTCGTTTTTAGAATATCGGCTGAAAAAACTGATAGAAGCAGGAATTTTCGAGTCGGAAGGCAGTCTATTGGCAATGAGATTCTATAGTGTTAGATTGAAAAGCTGAGGGTTATGGGGCTGATGCTGGCTCTTTTAAAATAGGTCGATGTTCTTTTGGACATAAAGGAATAAACAATAGACATCTTTTAGGATAAAAGATGTCTATTGTTTATATTCACTTCCACTTTCTAAATAGCTCGATACAGCGCTTATCATGTGGCTTGTATGATCTGAGGGTATAAAAAGATGTTAAGAATTGTTGCTTGGGCTTATGAGGAATAATAGACTACACTCGATAAAAAGAGAAGTTTACGATGTAAGCGGAAAAGGCATAGTTCCGGGAACAATGCCTTTTTGCTTGTTAGATAAATAGATCCAGGATTAAGACGCCGGCAAGGCCAACTAGAGAAATGATTGTTACCATAACCGACCAGGTTTTAATCGTTTTTCCAATGGTGAGGTTAAAGTATTCTTTGTAGATCCAAAAGCCGGCATCATTTACGTGCGAAAAGGTAACGCTTCCCGCACCGGCGGCTAACACCATCAACTCCGGACTTGCACCAGTTGTAGCAATAAGAGGTGCAGCGATGCCGGCAGCTGTCATACCTGCTACTGTTGCAGAACCTACAGCAATTCTCAGGATGGCTGCAATCAGCCAGGTCAGCACAAGCGGGGATAAGGTAGAGCCTGCCATAAGATCGGAAATGTATTTGTCAATATGGCTGTCTATCAATACTTGCTTGAACGCACCGCCTGCAGCAATAATTAATAGGATCATCCCGATACCGCTTACAGAGTCAGCAAGAGATTTCATAATGTCAGGCATTTTTTTTCCGATATTCAATCCAAAGGTAAAGAAGGCCACAAGCACTGAAATTAAAAGGGCAATATTTGCATTTCCGATAAAATCAGTTACCGATGAAATGGATGATTCAGGTGCGAAAATTTCTACCATCGTCTGTAAACCAATTAAAATAACAGGTAAAAGCGCAGTGAAAAGGCTGATTCCAAACTTAGGAAGTTCTTCCTCCCTGAATTCTTTTGGATTAAATAGACCTTTTGGAATGTCGATCTCTAATTCTTCTTTTTTAAATAATTTTGTATAAACAGGACCTGCAAGAATAAAGGCAGGAATCGCAATGATGATTCCCAAAATCATCGTTAAACCAATATTTGCACCAAAAACATTTGCAACAGCAGTTGGACCGGGGTGCGGAGGCACGAAACCATGCATCGTAATCAGGGCAGCAATTACTGGCATACCAAGATAGAGGACCGGTACTCCGGCAGCTGTCGCAATCGTAAATACTAACGGAATTAAAACAACAACCCCAGTTTCAAAAAATAAAGCGATTCCAACAACAGCGGCAGTAATAACTGAAGCTAATTGAACTCTTTTTTCCCCGAAGGAATGAATCAGCGTTGTCGCGATACGCTGCGCGCCGCCTGAATCTGTCATTAACTTACCAAGAATCGCACCGAAGATAATAATCATGGTAAGGTGTCCAAGCGTTCCGCCAAGACCGGCTTCAATGGATTCGACTGCCTCAACCGGTGTCATTCCTTCTAGAATTCCCACCGCCAGCGAAACGATGATTAAAGCTACGAAAGCGTTTAACTTTAAACCCATCATTAATACTAATAACAGGGCAACCCCTATTGTGACTGAAATAATTGGCATTTTTTCTCCCTCTCTCTTTAGAGGCAGACCGCTGCAGCAAGGAGTTTACACAGGTTTTTCATTCATTTCAGGTGAATGACTATAAAACGGGTGTATACTCCTTACCACAGGGCCAAACCGCTATTTATCCCTATTTTCGGTCCCTTGTACTAAGCATTTCAACAACTTCTCTTAAATCCGTCTTTTGTCCCGACGTTTCCAGGGAAGATCACATAGGAAATCCCAGGGAACTTGCTCTCGCTGCCGGTTGTCCAGACCGGAATTCCGGGCCGGATTTGACCTGCTACTGTTGCACGTTTCACTTCAAGGCCGTTCGTCCCAATATCACTTGAGGTAATACCGCCTTTAGCAATGATATAGGATGGTCGTACTTCCAGCCGTTTTACAATACTTGTTACGGCATCGGAAATCTTGACAGAAAGCTTTAATTCTTCCTCTTTTTTTCCTTCTCCAAGATCCAGCCTTTCTCTTCGTGTATAAACGGCCGCATTTTTTCCTTCAATGATTAGCTTATTTGTCGTCTGTACGACTCTATCAAGTTCTGCTGCGAATTTTTCAGGTTCTAGTACAAGATGAACGTTGAATTCAATAAATTCAACTGAATCCGACTTTTTCAGTTCTTCGAATTGTTCGGTTGATTTTTTAACATGGGAGCCGATAATAACCAATCCGCCATTATTGCTGTCCTCGCTCATGATTTCCTCGCAAGTGAGCAGGCTTTTATCGGTTATACCTCCCATTACTTTCGTAAGTGCGGCCGCACTTCGGAACATAAAGTTTTTTCCTTTATTCATGGCTTTAATTAAAGCAATCGCAAAGATTTTTACATCCTCATAATCAACGGCATTGACTATTACTTTATTAAAATCTTTTACTTTTAAAAGCTGCTGCTCAATGGCGTCAATATCCAATGCACGAATGGTTTCAAGTGAGATATAGGTCATATTCTCCGCCTGATATTCACCGTTGGATTTTTCTTCTGCCCACTCGCCTAAATGCGATTTGGTGTAGCCGAAGGTGCGGTCCTTTGCAAATTCAGTTTCCCCTGCAGGAACTAAATACTCATCCTGTTTAACATAGTGGATGTTATCGACTGTGAAGCGTCCCCCTTCTTTAAAAAAGGGAAGGATCACTTCGCCATCGAACGTGTAATCCGAACTTGCTTCAACTGTTTCTTTTAAAACTTGAGTTTCAAGAGGGTAGTGACCCCTTAAAGTTGAGTCACCGCGGCTGATAATAATAAATTCACGTTTGTTTTTTTTCGCTGCTTTTACAATGTTTTCAGCCATTTCCCGGTGTGCTTTTGTTGTTTCTGCAGCAGTAAATCCACGAGAATTTGTTAAAACAAAGAACATGGAAGTGTCTTCCCGGAAGCCCTCGTCGATCCTTTCAAAAGTCCAATCTGTGAATACAGAAACGCCATGAACGGTTTGTACACCGGTTGGGTCATCATCGAGTACGATGATTTTTTTATTCAAATGCATAAGTTCCTCTTCAGTCATTGCATGTACAAGGTCTGTATCGACAGAAGGTATGTTGCCAAAAACGTCTTCTGCTACTCTTTTAGTGCTGCTCATATACTAGAACCCCTTACTTCAATATTTGCAAGTTTTTCATAATACTGAACGATACCGCCGTGATCATCCATTGATTTTCCATCCGCTTTTAATGCATGGAAGATTTCTAATAGGTGGCTTGATAATGGAAGCGGAACGCCAATCTCATGAGCTGTATCCATTACGTTCGTGATATCTTTCATGTTGATCGCAATGGTCCCGCCTGGAGCAAAGTTTCTTTCAAGGATTAATGGAACCTTGGCATCAAGCACCGCACTTCCTGCCAATCCGCCTCTGATTGCCTGATACATTTTATCAATGTCTATTCCGGCTTTTGCAGCTAATATAAGTGCTTCTGACATTGCGGCAATATTGAGGTTCACAATGATTTGGTTGGCTAATTTGGCTGTAACTCCGCAGCCGCTGTCTCCAACTAAGGTAACCGTACTGCCTATATCGAGTAAAACAGGTTTCGCAGCTTCGAATACTTCTTCCTTGCCGCCAACCATGATCGCCAATGTTCCGTCAATTGCTTTCGTTTCACCGCCGCTGACAGGTGCATCGAGGAATCCAACGCCTCTTTTTGCCGCAGCATCAGCCAATTCAATTGAAACCCCTGGAGTAATCGAGCTCATATCGATAATGATGGAGCCTTCTTTTGCCCCTGCTAAAATGCCATTGTCTCCAAAAACGACAGATTGTACATGTTTGGATGCCGGCAGCATTGTGATGATGATATCACTGTTTTCTGCTGTCTCTCTTGGCGAACGGGCTTCCTTTGCACCCGCTTTCAATAGTGTTTGGACTGCTTCTTGGTTAAGATCATTAACTGTCAATGTATGTCCCGCTTTAATGAGGTTTAATGCCATAGGTTTTCCCATGATTCCAAGTCCTATGAAGCCAATCTTCTTTGTCATGATGTTTTCCTCCCAATGCGTTATGTTATGAAAATCCGATGAAATTTTTATAATAGGTTCCAAATTGATAAGACTGTTTCTGAATAGAAGTCTTTAAGTAATCGCTTTCACAAGCGTTTACATTTCTGATTGTATACTAATTATAAAATTTTGTATACATTTTAGGGTTAAGTTGTATACATTTTTTATTTAATCGTATACTTAATGGAGTGTTTACTTTTCACTTCAGTGATTTTATTAAAATAATCTGGTACTATGGGTATTATTAGAAACAGAAAAACTGGGGTGAATTTTGTGCTTGAAAGTAACAGCTCACGACCGGCATATCATCATTGTTATGAAATTCTACGGGATAAAATTTTGAATGGTGAGCTTTCTGGCGGGACTAAGATCGTTGAGGAGAAAATTGCAGCTGAGCTTGGCGTCAGCAGAACACCGATAAGAGATTCGATAAGGAAATTAGAATACGAAGGACTTGTAGTCAACAAGAAGGTAGTAAATCCAACGGAGAAGGATTTGCGGAATATGTTCAGCGTCAGAATCCTGCTGGAGGGGTACGCGGCCAGATGTGCTGCAAACTTCCTGAAAGAACATCATATTGAAAAATTATACGAGTATGTTGAGATTGGCAGAAAAGGCACGAAAAAAGAAATCATGTCAGCCAACGAAAATTTCCACAATGATATTGTCAATGCCAGCAATAATCCTGTCATGATCGATATTATTGATCGCATGCAGGCAATCATTTATTTATTTAGAAAGACCGTTGTGATCTACAATCGCCCGCATCTTATTGATGAGCATGAAGAAATTTATGAAGCAATCAAAGCAAGAGACGGTGAAAAAGCGGAAATGCTGATGAAAAAGCACTTAGAAACGGACTTGAATTTTTATCTGCATGTCATGAGCAAATGATTAGAACTTGCAATGATTCGGATGCCGAATTTTAGCAGGGAGAATGAATAGAAGAGTATTTTCCTTCTAGGAAACAGTAAAACCCGGGAACGCCTTCCCGGGTTTCTTTCATTTAAGAAAAACTGGTCATAAAATCAATCTTCCTAAACGGACTGTGCTTCGATGCCATCAGTTTGATCAGAGTGCTTTTTTGTGCTTTCAGATATTTTTCCTGTTGGTCATTGCTTTTTTGGACGAATTCGGCTCCAGCTGTGCAGGCGGTCAGGTATTCACGCCAGCTCGTGTACATGGTCTGTGCAAGTGTGACTGCCCGGAGCTGATAGTAGTGTGCTTCTTCCTGAGTAAGGAGACCGGTCTGTTGTGCGTGTTTTGCAATAAAAATGGCGTTGGAGAGATCAAGTGCACCGATGCTGTGTTCATTTAAGCGATGCATGTACTTTTTTACGGCTGAGAGCTTTGCCGTCAGTACTTCATCTTCTTCCCCGGAAATCAGCTCCTGTGCTTCATTCTCTGTGAGGAACAGAAGGGAGCTTTGCAGAACGTAAAATTCTCTTCTGTTTCCTGTTGTTAAAAACCACTCAAGCAGGTTCTTTGCAGTGTTTTTGTCTGTGGCCCCATAATTTTTAAGGTGGTTTCTGGCGGCGCGTTTGCTGAACGGAACATATGTCAGAAAAAGAGAGTAATAGAAGGTGGGATAGCCAATCATACACAGCGGTGCCATTGTGTTCATATATTTTTTCTGTTTGCGGTTCATAAAGCTGCTCCTCCTTTCTATAAAACCATTTTCCGTATTCGGTTCCACTCTCTCAAAATTGTAATCACGGAATAGATCCATAATATTGCCCAGAAAAGCGGAATCAGGGTGTACTCAAAATATAGTGATAAATTAATATACTGAAAGAGTGAAAAGACGGCGTACAGGACCTTAAGAATTGGATGATCATACCATTCCTCTCCTCCAAGAGCCTGCAGTTTGTTGTGGCTCACTAGTAGAAAAATGAAAGCGAAAAAGATCCTCCATTTCAAATGGCAGTACAGAAAAATACGCAGCTTATCTTTAAACGTATCAGGCCTGATCTCTTTCTTAATTTCCTTCTTCGTAAGCGGCTTCCGCTTATAGCTGTTTCGGAACAGAAAATCATTGATTTTAGCCAGATAAACCATGGTCTCTGCATCTTTTCCCTGAATTCTCTCCAGGTGCATAAAGGTTTCGCGGGCTTTTTGCCATTCTTCTGTTTCAAAATGGATTCTGCCTAAAAGGCTGAGAGCATCCGGGTGATCCGGATGGTCAGAAAGGATTTTCAGGCAGGCTTGTTCCGCTTCTTCCTGTTTTCCTGTTTTAAATAGCAGCTGTGCAAGAAGCATTCGATTTTTGATGTTTTCAGGCTGAAGTGCACATGCTTTTTCAAAAGCAGCGGCAGCTTCTTCAACTCTTCCGCTCCGTTCATAAATCATTCCGGCAATTGTCTGCAGCTGCGGATCATCCTGAAAAATGGACAAGGCCGTATTCACATAGGTTTCTGCTTCTTCCAGCCGATTTTCAAGGAGTTCGTCAAGGGCTCTTTCCCGGTTCATCAGATAGAGATCATAAGGGATGTCCTCGATATGTAAAAGCGGTTGGTATGAAAGCGATGGGTAGAGCCCGGTATTGTCTTTCAGGCGCCGCAGAAATGCTTCGGTTTCTTCCTCGCCGAGAATGTATGGGTCTTCGCGAAGCATGTCAGTCCACTGGAAGGTGTCTTCAAGCAGCTTCCAGATGTAGTCCGGGAGATACGGATTCAGCTCGAGAAAGGTCAAAAGCTGTTCACTCAGATACTCTCTTTGCTCCATATCCCACAGTGCATCATCATTGAGCAGTTCAAGCCACTTCTCTTTGTTTATGCGGGAAGGGAAATGCTCATAAAGCTGCTCGACTTTCTCCATGAACAAATCGATGGTTGAGCGGGAATCTGTTTCTGTCTCCTGCCATTCTGAGAATGGGAAATGAGACGGGAGGGGAGGGGCAGGTTCCTCCTCCATAGGTACATGTACGGTCTCTTCATACGCTCTTTCTTCAGCCGGACGTAAGTTTCGGTTTTTCCATGCTTTTTTGACCGTTTCAAAGGCCTCCCGCAGCCTCTGATAGCCTTCTGGGTCGTCTTCAGGGTGATGAATTTTGAGTTTTGCCGAGTAGGCTTTTTTAATAGCGGTCATGTCGTCAGTCGGTTCGATTCCAAGTATCTTCCACGCTGAATTCATCGCTGTCTGCTCCAGTTTTCCATGTCTTCCAGGATCTCCTTTAAGCGTGCTGCGGCTGCGCGGATCTTCTGGTCATCCTGTGAGGCAAGGATGTGTTCGAACTGTTCAAGGGCTGCAGCTGCAGCTTCCCGTTCGCGTCCAAGTGTTTCTTCATATAACCGTTCGCCTCTTGCAAGAAGGAGCCTGTTTTCCGTCCGGTCTCTCGGATGAATTTTAAGAGCCTTCAGCTCTTCCATTCTTTTTTCCATTTCAAGAGGTGTCATGCTTCCTGCATTTTTTTCAATCATCATATTCTGTTTGCTGCCGGTGCTGATGGTTGTGACCTCAACCTCAAGCAGGCCGTTTATGTCGTATGTATAGCGCACATCGACAGCTTCTTTTCCAGCAGGCGATTTTGGAATGTGAACAGTCAGTTCCCCTATCTTCAAGTTGTTTTCAACGCGTCTGCTTTCTCCCTGATAGATGTCAATGACAATCCGGTCCTGGTTGTCCTTGATCGTATAGAGGCGTTCGACTCTGCTGACGGGAATCGGCGTGTTCCGCTCAATGATCGGAAGGAAATGGCCGGACGTGAAGGAGTCGGCATCATGCTGCTTCGCGACATCTGTTCCAAGCGAATAAGGACACACATCGGTCAGGATGAGCTCATCAACGGCTTCATTCCGCTCCTTCAGCGCCACCTGGACGGCAGTTCCAAGGGCTACTGCTTCATCAGGATGAATCGTTAGAAACGGAAGCTTGCC
This sequence comes from Metabacillus sp. SLBN-84, assembly GCF_053629595.1. Taxonomy (NCBI): domain Bacteria; kingdom Bacillati; phylum Bacillota; class Bacilli; order Caryophanales; family Bacillaceae; genus Metabacillus; species Metabacillus sp. SLBN-84. Next base: position 3,714,789 of record NZ_JBRJIP010000001.1, on the reverse strand, counting down.
GAAAATCTTTGTGACAATGCCTTTGATCATCGGAAGTCTTGTGGCTCCGCCAATCAGGATCACAGCGTCAATCTCGTCTGTCTGCAGGTCGGCGTCGCGCAGTGCGCGTTCGATAGGATTCCGCAGTTTCAGCACTAGCGGCTGTGATATTTTTTCAAAAGTGGCCCTGTCCACGCTGGTTGCATACTCCTGTCCGTTGTGATGAAGCACCATCCGGCCGCGCTGATGATGGCTGCCGAGCTCCCGTTTGCATGTTTCCGCCTGCTTGAACAGGACAGATTGCGCCCGTGCATCCAGGTCATCTGCCGCAAGCTTGTGGTCGTTCAGAAAATAGTGCATGAGCAGGTTCGTAAAGTCCTCGCCGCCGAGAAAATTGTCTCCTGCAATAGATTTAACCTCCATGACTCCTTCAAAAAGCTCAAGAATCGATACGTCAAACGTTCCGCCGCCAAGGTCAAAGACGAGGAAACGGGTATCTTCATTCTGCTGGTGAAAGCCGTATGCAATAGCTGCAGCTGTCGGTTCGCTGATTAGACGGTCAACCGTAAGACCTGCAAGTTCGGCTGCACGCTTTGTCGCTTTTCGCTGCTGGTCATTAAAGTATGCTGGAACACTGATGACCGCATGCGTGATTTCTTCGTTCAAAAACGTTTCCGCATCTCTTTTTAAAGACTGAAGAACAAAGGAGGACAATTCCTCCGGAGATAAATGATAGGTTCCAAGATCATAAGTTTTAGCCGTGCCCATATAACGCTTAAAAGCGGAAGCTGTGAGGTGGGGATGTGAAATCTGGCGCTCTTTTGCAATTTCGCCGACAAGGATTTCGCCGTTATCATCAATGCTGACAATGGATGGAGTCAAATTGCTGCCGAGTACATTTGGAATAATTTTCGGCCCTTCTTCAGACCAAAACGCTGCAAGACTGTTGGATGTGCCCAGGTCGATGCCAATGACAGTCATTCTGTTCTCTCCTCTGTGAAAAGTTCTATTTATGGAGTCTATTATATAAGCTGGAAACGAAAAGTTAAAACAATAACTGGTAATCTTCAGGATATTCTTGCAGGCGTAAAAACAAGAGCTGTTTTTCCCTTTGCCGAAATGGTATATAATAAGAAAATGCGTCTTTCTTTATGAAAGACGGACTTCAGATACGAAAAGGTGAAAACACATGAACAGCACATGGTCACTGCTTGAAGAAGCAAAACCATTTTTACAGGAAGCCTGGGAAAAGGCTTCGTATACAACTCCAACCGCTATACAGGAAAAGGCGGTTCCTGCCATTCTGGACGGACGCGATGTGATTGCAGAATCGCCGACGGGAACGGGCAAAACGCTTGCCTATTTGCTGCCTGTCCTCCAGCGCATCAATCCTGAGAGCAAAAATATCCAGACACTGATCATGGCGTCTTCAAGAGAACTGGTCATGCAGATCCATGAGGAGATTCAGAAATGGTCAGCAGGGAGCGGGATTCTCGGCGCAAGCTTCATCGGCGGAGCCAATGTGAAAAGACAGCTCGAGAAGCTGAAGAAGCGCCCGCAGATTATCGTCGGAACACCGGGTCGTGTTTACGAACTGATCAATCAGAAAAAAATCAAAATGCACGAAGTTAAGACAATTGTTCTTGATGAAGGCGATCAGCTGCTTCAGCCGGAGCATCTTTCGAACATCAAAAACATCATTAAAACGACGTTGAAAGACAGACAGCTTCTTCTTTTCTCGGCGACCCTTCCTGAAAAAACGGAAGCAGAAGCCAAACAGCTGATGCAAAATCCGGAGTTGATTAAAATCAGCCGCGGAGAAGCCGTTCAGTCTGATGTTGCACATATTTATTTCCCATCTGAACAGCGCGACAAAATTGATCTTCTTCAAAAGCTTTCAAGAATGGAAGGGACAAAAGCGATTGCTTTCGTAAAGGATATCGGCAATGCAGCGGTCCTTGCTGAAAAGCTGATGTATAAAGGCATTGAACTCGGCATTCTTCACGGCGACTCCTCAAAGCGCGATCGTGAACTAGCGATGAAGAGCTTCCGAACAGGGGAGATCTCCATGCTGCTTGCAACAGATGTTGCCGCACGGGGCCTTGATATTGAAGGAGTGACGCACGTCATTCACTATGACCTGCCGGAAACCTCTGAGCAGTATGTTCATCGCTCAGGACGAACAGGAAGAAATGGTGCCAGTGGAACGGTTGTATCTCTTGTGACAGAACGTGAAGAACGCGAATTGAAGCAGCTGTGCCGCAACCTCAAAATTGAGCTGCACAAAAAGCGTTTTTACCATGGAGCAGTTGTGGATTCAAAGTGAGTTAAGTGAAGGTCCTGCACCTAGTGCGGGGCTTTTTCAGCTGGTTTTACATTATACAGCTATAAAAAAGAAAAAGCCGCCGGGAAGGCAGCTTTGTACATATCATGGGGCCAATCTTGGATGTATCTTTAAAATGTGTATATCTTGAAGAAACTATTCATGTTTATCCACAATGGGATAAAAGAGGCATGCGCAAAGATATCCACAGATAATTGAAGTATTTAAACTGGAAATTAAAGTGTTTACATAACTTATACACATTATCAACAGTTTCATCACAGTCTGCCTGATAATTCTGTGGATGGAGAGGGCGTTGTGAATAGTGGGCGTGTTTCTGGCGGAATAGATTTGTTCACATTATCAACAGGCGTGTGGATAACTTTATCCCCATTCAAAAGCCAGCGGCGGATGATCCGTCACTGGCTGTTTTTTTTCTGCTATAATGATTTTCCCTGACGCTGGTCTGCAGCTTTTGCTCTAGCCTGAGCTTCTTTGTCTGCACTGTCTGCGAGTTCAGCTGAATATTCCTCGTAAACACCGTCAGCTTCTTTTTTTAAGTTTTTCGGTACTTGAGGCAAGTTGCTCTTGTTTTTGGACTGCTGGCTGTTTGCTCTTCCCATGATAAAAGCCCCCCTAAAAAAAGTTGAACGAAAGGTTCCTTTTTAGTGTGGATTTTTTGGGAGGACTTATGCTGGTAGTTGCTGACTTTAGGCTTTAAGTGCACTTATGGTGAAGCTGTTATTAGTTTTTGTGCTGGATAAGAACACTTTACACAGAGGGATCATGAAAGTTTGTGTTGTTAACTCAGGTTAAGAACACTTTTCCAAAGCTCAATCATCCAAGTTTGTGCTGCAAACTCAACTTAAGCGCACTTTCCATAAATTAATCAACAAAGAAAGTGCTGTAAACCAAAGTTCACAGCACTTTCTAAATTTATTCACCAACGTTTATGCTTCTGCCTCAGCGTCCGCTCTTACTGCCTATGTACCCGCCCGCGCGGTCTGCCATTTTAAATTCTCGTGAATAGGTTACTTCCTGAGCGCCGCTTAGAGAGTTGCGTGTTTTTTCGCGTTTTCTTTTATCCGACATGCTTTTTCACCCTTTCGAATTTGTGTCACATCTATTTTCGTCATCCCATCAAAATCTCATACAAAAAAACCTGCTTCTTATGAGCAGGTTTTTAGGCTTTTCTTATTTTAGGCTTCTTTAAGATGCTGTTCCTCAGTTTCTGCAGCGGTGCGCACCGTATAGAAGGTGTAAAGGTCTTTTGAAATTTCGTAAAGGTTATAGATATCTTCACCCTGATTGATTTCATCAAGGAGCGGTTTTCTTGTTTCATTCGCGTAGACAACGTACGGCAGTTTTTCGGCTGCTTTTGTTGAACGGACGTTTTTCTTGCGGATGCGAAGGAAAATCCGTTCGATGCCAAGCTCAAAAAAGAGTTCATTGAAGAAGGCATCTTTTGCGGCCTGGTTATAGCCTTTTCCGTGATAGGGTTTCCCGAGCCATGTGCCGAGAAATCCTGCGTTGTCCTGAATGTCAAACAGACTGATTGTTCCGATTGGAGAGCCCCATTCATCAAGAATGGTACGTGAAATTAATTCCCCGCGCTCTTCTGCTTCAATTGTCTGTTTGGTTAAAAAAAGATATTCATCAATTGATGCTGCTTTGTGGCGCACAAATGGGAAGACATCAGGGTGGATCATATGATCATATAGCGGCTGACTGTCATGAATATCACGTTTTTTAAGCATTTGCTGTCCCTCCAACCAGAGGGCAGACTTACAGACTTGTCGTGTGAAAGTCCCACCCTCGAAATTTTTTAAATTAGCCAAAAAATTTCGGGGTGGGAATCGAACCCACTAGGACCAGTTTACTGGTGGCGCACCATTTGCCTTCCCACGCAATTGCATCATTCGGTTTTTGTAATTATTGTATTACTCTTTCCTCAAGTATCATACTCGATTTTTTTTCAAAATGGAACAATTTTTTTTGTTAATTTTATGTGAATTTGAGCACATTTTTTGAGACGGAAAAAGCGCTGTTTTACAAGAGGGAAATTCAGGTTTTTTGGTAGACTATTTTCCCATTTATCATTGTCAGCTCGGGCTTTGCGAGGTAGTGGAACGGGTGGTGGTTCCACAGGACGATGTCCGCGTCTTTTTCCGGTTCAAGGCTCCCGACAAGGTGGTCGATCATCAGGTTTTTGGCAGCGGTTATGGTGATGGATTCAAGAGCGAGTTTTTCGTCAAAACCTTCCCTTACGGCGATGGATGCAACCACGTTCAAATACTGAATCGGGGTGTAGGGGTGATCCGTCGTGATGGAGACTTCAACCCCCCGGTCAGCGAGTGCCTGATACGTTTCCCAGCTTTTGTTTTTGAGTTCGATTTTTGATTTGCGGGTAAGGGTCGGGCCGACGCTTACTTTGATGTTTTTTCCGATAAATTCATCTGCGATCAGATGGCCCTCTGTACAGTGTTCAATCCTGAAATCCAGGTCGAATTCTTCTGCAAATCTTATAGCAGACAGGATGTCATCTGCTCTGTGGGCATGAATACGGACTGGTATTTCACGGTTAAGCACTTTTTTGATGGGGATGGATCTGAAGTCATCGCAGTCATTCATGCTGCATTTGGCTTTATAAAAAGCTTCCCTGAGCATGCCCATGATACCCATTCTTGTAATGGAATCCTTATTGCCGTGGCTGTGAATCCGCTTCGGGTTTTCGCCCAAAGCAATTTTGAGAGCTGCGGTTTCTACTACGAGCATGTCTTTGATATTGACGCCGTGGGTTTTAATGACGGATGTTGTTCCGCCGATTACGTTCGCGCTGCCAGGCATGACGTGCACAGTTGTGATGCCGTACCGGACTGCATCTTTAAAGCCCTGATCAAGCGGGTGTACCCCGTCAAGGGCACGGATGTGGGGCGAGAGCACCTCGATGGTTTCGTTTGCATCATTGCCTGCCCAGCCTGTTCCTTCGTCGTAAAGGCCGAGGTGTGTATGAACATCGATAAAGCCGGGGAAAAGAAACTGCTCCCCGCACTCGATGATGGATGAATCAGGCGGGGCAGAGAGGTTCTTGCCGATTGCTTTGATTTTTCCTCCTGTTACGAGCAGATCTGATTGATAGAGCGTTTTTGACGTTATGGGATAAATGGTTGCGTTCTTAAATAAAAAACTGTCCATGGCAAACTCCTATTCTGAGTGACCTATCTTGATTTTAATAAGTCTGACAAAGCGTCTTCAAGTAATGGAAAGGAAAAAGTAAAGCCGTTTTCTGCCGCTGCCTTCGGGATGACACGCTGCCCTTCAAGGACAAGAATGCTTCGTTCCCCAAGAGCCATTTTCAAGGCAAATCCAGGGGCAGGCATCCAGTGGGGGCGGTTCATCACTTTTGCCGCAGTTTTCCCAAATTCCTCCATCTGCACGGGGTTTGGCGAAACGGCATTCACCGGACCTTCAATTGTTTTCTTCTGAAGCACAAAATGTATAAGTTTCACTACATCATGTATATGAACCCATGACATCCATTGTGTGCCTGAGCCCACTGTCCCTCCCGCAAATAATTTATATGGAAGAAGTATGGCCGGAAGCGCCCCTTTGTCACCGAGGATGATCCCGAAGCGGACAAAAACGGTGCGTACACCAAGTTTTCCGATTTCCGCTGCTTCCTGCTCCCATTTGATGACGGTCTCTGACAGGAAATCAGTAGCGCCGGGATTAGATTCTTCCGTAAATGTCTCGGTCTCTGACGTTCCGTAAATGCCGACTGCGCTTGCATTTACATGGACTTCAGGTTTTTTCTGGAGGCTGTCGATGATTCTGTATACTTCCCGGGTGGTTTTGATTCTGCTTTCCACGATTTCTTTTTTATTTTCCTCTGTCCATCTGTCGTTGATGGATTTTCCTGCAAGGTTGATAAAGGCATCAATGCCCTCGAGTTCTTTCTCAGGAGCAGCGCCGTCTGTCATCCATTCAACGAAGCGCACGCCGCTTTTTTCGCTTTCTTTTTTTGATCGCGTTAAGATCAGTACTTCGTTTCCGTTATCTGCGAGAAAGGCAGTAAGCTCGTTTCCGACAAAGCCCGTTCCGCCTGCGATTGCTATTTTCACGGTCATCACTCCTTGTTATTCTCTTTCCTTATAATTCAGCACTCAAACCCCAATAATCCTTTTTAATATGCTCTGCTGGAGAAAGTTTTTTGTGAAGACGGAAGGAGTGCTTTTTAAAAGGTGCAAAAAGGGAAATGTGATAAAATAAAGGGGAGGTGTTCCTATGCCAACAATATCGAAAATAACGACTCAAAAGAGCAGTGAAGAACGGTTTAATGTGTTTTTGAATGATGGCAAAGGTGAAAAATTCGCCTTCAGCGTCGACCAGAACGTTCTATTGAAGTATGGCCTGAAAAAAGGACTTGAACTGGATGAGATGGAGATTCTTGAGATCCAGTACGGGGATTCGGTCAAAAAGGCGTTTAACAAAGCGATTGAATTTCTCGGATTCAGAATGAGATCAGAGAAGGAAACGGCCGATATGCTCCTGAAAAAAGAGTACCCTGAATCGGTTGTGACAGAGGTTATCCATCAGCTTCGGCATTATAAATATGTTAATGACAGTGAATTCGCGGATGCATTTGTGCGGACGCACTGGAAAACCGGGGGAAAGGGACCCGGCGTGATTAAAAGGGAGCTTTCCTTAAAAGGGATTGATAAAGCAACGGCGGAAAAGGCGTTGGAGCAGTATACAAAAGAGGATCAGATTGAACAGGCAATGGTTCATGCTGAGAAAACGGTGAGAAAAGAAGCAAAAAGCTCTACTGTACAGACGAAGCAGAAGATAGAGCAGACGCTGCTTCGAAAAGGATTCAATTTCGATGTCATTTCAATCGTCACGGAAGAAATGACGTATGAGAACAATGACGATGAGGAATATCAGTCTCTGGTGAAGCAGGCAGAAAAACTTCAGCGGAAGTACGCCAAAGAAAAGCCGTCTGCATACCGGCTCAAGATGAAGCAGGCGCTATACAGAAAAGGGTTCCAGATCGACATGATCGAACGGTTCCTGAATGAAGAAGAAGAGCAGGACTGAACGCCCTACTCCACAATGATTTCAGGTCTCCCGTCATCAAGACTGTATATTTTTTCTGCGATAACGTCGGGTGACCGAAGCCGCGATTTATCTTTAATATGATCGGTTTCGTTCCAGAACGGAGTGTCCATGCCTCCCATGTAGGCTCCCGACAGAACGATGTCAGTGCCTTCAAATTCTTTCACAAGGCTCTCGGTAAAGCCCCTCAGGGCAAATTTTGAGGCGCAGTAGGCACTTTCATTCACTTTGCCTCTGAGACCTGCTGTTGAGATAATGTTCACGATTTTTCCTTTTTCTTTGAAATGCTTTAGGAATGCCTGTGTTAAAAGGATGGTGCCAAACACATTCGTATCGAGCATTTCTTTGATCTGATTGGCCGGCATGTCCGTAATTGGACCAAAGTGGCCGACTCCAGCGTTATTGATCAGCGCAGTGACAGGGTGGCGGCTGAAGAGTGTGTCTGTCAGCCGTTCAATCTCCGTCTGCGAACGAATGTCCAGCTCGTATGTAAATACCTGCTTATGGGGCAGCAGCTGTTTTGTTTCCAAAAGCTTTTCCGTGCTGCGACCGAGAAGAATGATCTCGTCATAATCCCTGCTGTAGGCTAAGGCCAGTGATCGTCCAAGTCCTGAGCCTGCACCTGTGATGACTATTGCTGTCATAAAATCACTCCTATAGATGTCATACATTTATTTTATCCTTTTAAAAGGCAAAAAAGAAAGGAAGTACCATCATGCAGACAAAACGCTACAGCACGATGACAGAATATGAACTGAAAACAGAAATCGCAGCTCTTTCTGAGAAAGCCCGCAAAGCCGAGCAGCTTGGCATGGTCAATGAATTTGCGGTGCTTGACCGCAAGATTACGATGGCAAAGGCCTATTTGCTTAACCCGGATGATTTTAAGCCTGGGGAAGTATTTGAAATAGAAGGTGCACCTGGCTCCTATTTTAAAATTGACTACATGAATGGTGTATTTGCGTGGGGAAACCGTCTTGACTCTCAGGACTCAGAAGAGGAAGGCATACCGATTTCAATGCTTGGACGAAAAAAAGAAGAAAACGAACCACGCTGAATCTGATTCATTCAGCATGATCCGTTATGCGTTTGCCTATGATCTTTTTCTTGTCTGACGCTCGAGAATGATTAAGTCCTGAGTCTGCTGCGTCTGCCCGTTAACCTGTGCATGCGCATGCTTTGGGTTGGCCCAAGGCTGCTGAAACGGATTAGCCATTCGATTTTCAAAAAACTTTTTGTGTGTTGAACCCATTATAAGCACCTCCGCAAAATGTGTGCAGTCTTTTAAAACTGATTTTCGCGCTCGCCGGAAGCTCTCATGCGTTCCTGCGGATGTGTGTTGATGGTTCCGTCAGCCCGTTTGGACGCGAAATCATCTTTTGCTCTTGGCTCTCCCTCAAGCTTATTGCTTGACTGGATCGGGAAGTCTTTCGCTTTATTCCGCATTCGTATGACCTCCAATGGGTTTAAACTAGCTTCATTCGAAGCCTACTTATAGTATGTGATGCTTCCGCAAAAACTATAAACAGAACGGGGTGATGAAAAATGGAAATGTATCACGACCGGCTTGCCCGGCTGCTTATGGAAAAAAATCCTGCCCTGTCCTATGACAAGGCGAGAACATGGGTTGAATTGCTCTGGGATGACTTTGAGACAACGTATGCCAAAGCGGGGGAGAAGTACCGCGGAAAAAACATGACGGAAAAGATTGTCACGCAGTGGATTGTCAATTACGGAGACAAGCTGCACCAGTTTTTGGCGACGAATCCGAAATACAGTCATCTGCTGAATGACAGCGACGGCATGCTCCATTAAACGAAAAAACTTGGCTCCATAGAGGAGGCCAAGTTTTTTATTCCGGCAAAAGGTCTAATTTTTTCCTGAGCTTTTCTTCACTGAAGATCCAGCCGGTGTAAGAACTGACAATGTTCAAGTCCTGATCGAGCTGGACGATGGCGACAAAGGGATAATGGCCCTTGCTTCTGTATCTCAGATCGATGAATTTCACTTCATAATGGTCTGTATACTCATCCACTTCCCACCTGTACACGGGAGAGAAAGACAGAAAGGCCGAAATGTTCTCATCCTCTTCAGCAGCCTGAATGATGGCCGTCTGCGGGACGGGAACCCGGTCATACTCATCAAGTATCGTTAATTTTCCGTTCAGCGACCGTCCCACATAGAAATGGGATTTTGTAATAATCGCTACGCGCCACCGTCTGAATTTCATCGTCGGGGAAATGATGATTTTTTCCACTTCGCTGTATTTTTGATGGATTTTTTTCACAATGCTTCTTTTCATAAAGAAGCGTAAAATGTAATAGAAAAACACGATGACAAATACAGTCAGAAACGTGTACCCAGCAGGTGTGCCGAAAACCCAGAACAATATTCCCGCACAGTAAATGGCGAACAGAATCGGGTCAAACGTGTTAATCATGCCGAGGGCCACCCATTTGTGGGAAAACGGCCTTAGAGCCTGCGTGCCGTACGCGTTGAAAATATCAACGAAAACATGCAGAACGACGGCAATTGTTGTCCATATCCCAAGATGCAGCAAGTTCGAGCCGGGAAAAAGCCAGTACAGCAAGCCGGTTATGAGCACCGACCAGAGAATAACAGCCGGAATCGAATGGGTGATGCCGCGGTGATTGCGGATATATTTTGCGTTATTTCGGAATTTGAGTATCGTATCAAGATCAGGAGCCTGTGAACCGGCAATCGCTCCAATCATGACTGCCTGAGCTGTTACCGGGTCTGAACCGACAGCGGGATCCAGTGTCGCAAGTCCGCCAAGGGCAATGCCCATCACAACGTGTGTGCCTGTATCCACTTTGCAAAACCTCCTGTCACATTCTTATGAAGACTGAGCTTTTCCTATCCCTTGATGAAAAGAATAAGTGTGCTCTTTATGGCATTTTGCATGGAACGGCATGAAAGAGTCAAACACTAACATGCTTTCCCTTTTTAAATACGGATAAATGCTGTATGATTTCTAAGTTGAAAACAAAGATACCCTTTTATTTTCCCAAATATCCAATAAAAATAACATGAGAGGAAAGATAAATATGCTTGATGCAGCCGATAAGAATCTGCACTCATTACATATAGAAGATTTCAGGCGCGATTTAATCTCATGGTACCTGCGCGAAAAAAGAGATCTGCCGTGGAGGCTTGACCAGGATCCTTATAAGGTGTGGGTCTCTGAGATCATGCTGCAGCAGACAAGGGTGGACACGGTCATTCCTTATTTCCTGAACTTCACGGAGAAATTTCCGACTCTTGAAGCCCTTGCAGCAGCTGATGAGGAAGATGTGCTGAAAGCGTGGGAGGGACTTGGCTACTACTCTCGCGTCCGGAATCTTCAGTCTGCTGTTAAAGAAGTCGTAAGTACCTACGGAGGCGTTGTGCCGAATACGCCTGAGGAAATCAGCAAGCTGAAGGGTGTCGGTCCCTACACAAAAGGAGCGATCCTGAGCATTGCATACGGGGTGCCGGAGCCCGCTGTTGACGGAAATGTCATGAGAGTCATGTCGCGTATTCTTTCGATCTGGGAAGACATCGCGAAACCGAAGACAAGAACCATTTTTGAAAAAATTCTTTATGAAGTCATTTCAAAAGAACAGCCCTCTGAATTTAACCAGGCACTCATGGAGCTTGGTGCAATTGTATGTACCCCAACGTCGCCATCCTGCCTGATCTGTCCTGTGAGAGAACACTGCCAGGCATTTGAAGAAGGCGTTCAGACAGAGCTTCCGGTAAAAAGTAAAAAGAAAAAGCCAAGACCGGTAATGATGGCAGCTGCTGTACTGAAAGACGATGCCGGAAATTTCTATATTCATAAACGTCCATCATCAGGACTGCTTGCAAACCTGTGGGAGTTCCCGAACTGTGAAACAGAAATTGGGCTGCTTTCTCAAAAAGAGCAGCTGGTTAGGTATTTGCAAGATGAATACGAAGCGAATGCCGAGCTGGAACCTTTATCAGGAACCATTCAGCATATTTTTTCCCATCTCGTCTGGAATATCTCTGTTTATGCAGGAAGGCTGAAGCCGGGCAGCAGCCCCGATAATCTTTTAAAAGTAACAGAAGCGGAAATGCAGAAATATGCCTTTCCCGTGTCCCATCAGAAAATTTATCAGATGACGGAAATGCACAAATAAAATCCGGCCGGTTGCGGCCGGATTTTCGTCAATCATAGCTCACTCTGGTTCCGTGGGTGTAATCCGCCTCGCCGCGCTTAAGACCTCCGCGCGCTTCAATCTCCTCCATAATTTCACGGTGGATCGTCTGGCCCTCTGCGTTTAAATACGGCATCATCTGCTGAAGCCCGTGGTGAAAGTATGCAAGCTCACTGTCTTTCCATTCGTGTATGGACATCATTGACAGTTCCGTCATATCTCTGCCTACGTACATGATGAATTCCTCCTCTACTACTCGCTTTTCCTATTGTTTGATACAATAAGGGCAACTATACGAACTACTGCATTGAAGGAGATGTCAATATGAACCAGAACAAAACCGCTCTAATTACAGGAAGCAGCCGCGGCATCGGCAAAGCAATCGCCCTCCGCCTTGCCAAACAGGGCTATAACATCGTAATTAACTATGCGCGCAGCAAAAGCGCCGCCCTGCAGACAGCGGAAGAAATTGAAGCACTTGGAGTTAAAGCGCTTGTCGTGAAAGCGAATGTGGGCAAGCCCGAGAAAATTAAAGAAATGTTCGCCGAAATCGATGAGACGTTCGGCAGACTTGATATTTTCGTCAATAATGCTGCATCAGGCGTTCTCCGTCCTCTTATGGAGCTTGAAGAAACGCATTGGGACTGGACAATGGATATTAACAGCAAGGCCCTTTTATTCTGTGCCCAGGAAGCGGCCAAGCGCATGGAGAAAACCCGGCGGAGGAACAATTGTCAGCATCAGCTCCCTCGGCTCCATCCGTGTACTTGAAAACTATACAACTGTAGGCGTTTCAAAAGCTGCGCTTGAATCATTGACGCGCTACCTGGCTGTAGAGCTTGCGGCCAAAAACATCGTGGTCAACGCCGTATCAGGCGGAGCGGTCGATACAGAAGCACTCAAGCATTTTCCAAACCGCGAAGAACTGCTTGCTGATGCAAGAAGAATGACCCCTGCCGGCAGAATGGTCGAAACAGAAGACATGGTTGATGCCGTTGAATTCCTTTGCTCGGAAAAAGCTTCGATGATTAGAGGACAGACCATTATTGTAGATGGCGGCCGCTCTCTTTTGATGTAAATCGGTCCGGAAAAAAGATCGAAAAAAAAGCGGATATAAAAATCACCTCCGGGACATGATAAATTTCGTGGAGGTGATAAAGATGGCAAACCAACAACAAAACAACAAAACACAATCTGGCACTAGCGTGCAACACGTGAAACAACAAAACGCTCAAGCTGCTCAAGGTCAACAACAATACGGTGCTGAGTTCGCAAGCGAGACTGACGCTCAACACGTAAAGAAGTACAACCAGCAAGCTGAAGCTAAAAAGAACCAAAACTCATAATAAAACCGTTAAAAAAACGAAAAGAGACACTTCTCCCTTGTGTGGAGAGGTGTCTTTTTTTATGTGTGGGGGAGGGAGTGTTAATAAGGCCCTCAACAGTTTGATTGGTGGTACTTATCGGGGAGAATGGAACCATCAAAAGAGGATCTCGTTTGGTTGGTGGTACTTATCGGAGAGAATAGAACCCTCAACAGAGGATTTCATTTAGTTGGTGGCACTTATCGGGGAGAATGGAACCCTCAACAGAGGATTTTGTTTGGTTGGCGGTACTTATCGAGGAGAATGGAACCCTCAACAGAGGATTCCACATGGTTGGTGGCACTTATCAGAGAGAAAAGAACCATCAACAGAGGATCTCGTTTGGTTGGTGGTACTGATCGGAGAGAATGGAACCATCAACAGAGAATTTTGTTTGGTTGGTGGTACTGATCGGAGAGAATAGAACCCTCAACAGAGGATCTCGTTTGGTTGGTGGTACTTATCGGAGAGAATGGAACCCTCAACAGAGGATCTCGTTTGGTTGGTGGTACTTATCGGAGAGAATGGAACCCTCAACAGAGGATCTCGTTTGGTTGGTGGTACTTATCGGAGAGAATGGAACCCTCAACAGAGGATATCGTTTGGTTGGTGGTACTTATCGGAGAGAATGGAACCCTCAACAGAGGATCTCGTTTGGTTGGTGGTACTTATCGGAGAGAATGAAACCCTCAACAGAGGATATCGTTTGGTTGGTGGTACTTATCGGGGAGAAAGGAACCCTCAACAGAGGATTTTGTTTTGTTAATGGTACTTATCGGGGAGAAAGGAACCCTCAACAGAGGATTTTGTTTGGTTGGTGGTACTGATCGGAGAGAACGGAATCATCAAAAGCGGATTCCGTATCCTTGGCGGCACTTATCCCAAAAAATAGACCAACAACGCCCGGTACTCATTAGCTTGATAGCACTTAAAAATTCTCCACACAAAAAAACACCGCATCACCCCAAAAGGCAACACGGCATTCTATATACGCGAACCTATTTCACAGCAGCAAGCTCATTCTCTTTAATCAAATCCGCAGTCAGCTGGCCTGAGAGGGTGACCATTGGTACGCCTCCGCCGGGATGGGTTGAGCCGCCGACAAAGTACAGGCCATCGTACAGCTGGCTTTTGGACGGGATTTTGAATCCGCTGTTTTTCTTCTTATCTGAAGCGACTCCGTAGATGGATCCGCCATTTGGACCGTAAAGCTCTTCAAGGTTCTCGGGGGTAAAACGGTATTCAAATTCGATGGAGTCGCGGAGTCCGGTCATGCCCATCCGCTCGAGTTTGTTAAGGACAAGTTCTCTGTATTCGTCCCAGTCGAAGCTTGTTTTGGCTCCTTCTTTTAGAGGAGGGACGTGCGTCAGTACAAAGAGGTTGTCTTTTCCTTCAGGCGCCTGGCTTGCGTCAGACCTTGCGGAAATGCCGATATAAACGGTCGGGTCATCTGCCGGAACCCCTTGATCAAAGATTTGCTGGAATTCCTTTTTCGGATCTTCTGAGAAGAAGAAGTTGTGGTGTTTTAAGTTTTCAAACTTCCGGTCTGTCCCAAGCAGAAGCACGAGTCCGGATACGCTCGGGATGAAAGACTTGCCGAGCTTTTTCACTTCACGCTTCACTTCCCCGGTTGACGGGGCAAGGTTCCGGTAGGCCGGAATGGCTTCCAGGTTTGAAATGACGACATCAGCGCGGTAAACATCTCCGCTCTCTGTCACAACGCCCGTCACTTTTTTGCCTTCGAGCTCAAGGTGGGCAACAGGTGTGTCTGTTTTCACTTCGATTCTCAGTTCGTCCATGACTTTCTTCATGCCTTCTGCGATCTCATACATTCCGCCTTTTACGTAGTGAATACCGAGGCCGAGCTGCACATAAATCAGCTGGTTCAGTATCGCCGGGGCAGAATAAGGGTTTGAGCCGACGTACATTACAAAGAAGTTGAAGAGCTGCTGAAGGTGCTTTGAATCAAGATATTTCTCTGTTCCATCGGCAACCGTGCTCAGCGGATCCATCGCCATCAAGTCTTTCAGTGTGTGGTGTTTTTTCAGATCTTTCAGGTCTTCAAGACTGTATTTGTAAAAGCTTTTCAGACAGAGATCATACATTTTTTCGCTGTAGGAAAGGAGGCTGCTCATGCTGCCGTGCGGTTCGTTCGACACCTTTGCCATCTCGGCAATCATCGTCGGCAGGTCGCTTGATACATCAATGGATGTGCCGTCTTCGAAAAAGGTGCGCCACTGAGGTTCCACACGTACAACGGTTATGTAGTCTTCAAGATGCCTGTTGACGCTTTTAAAGAGCTTCTCAAGCACCCACGGCATTGTCAGGATGGAAGGGCCAGTATCAAACGTAAAGCCTTTCCCGGACCTGCGGTTAAGCTTGCCTCCGACATTGCTGTTTTTCTCTAAAACTGTCACATCATAGCCGTCTGCCGAAAGTCTGATTGCAGCAGACATGCCTCCAAGTCCTGCTCCGACTACAACGGCTTTCTTTTTTTGATTTAACATGCAAGCACCTCCAGGTAATGGTTAATATATAGGCGGAACAAGGCGGTATCTTTTCTCTGCCCAGCTCCGGTATTCCTCTCCGTAAGCTTCGATCAGCATCTTTTCTTCAATTTGAATTCTTTTAAGAAGGCCAAGAGCGGCGGCTGTCCCGCCTGCGCCTGCAAGCACCGCATTGCCGAGAGAAAGGCATATGCCGATGATAATGAGCAGGAGTCCTGTATAGAGAGGATGCCTCAGCCTGCGGTACGGGCCGGAGCTGACAAGCTCATCCCCTTTGCGGAAGGATACATGGCGGGTAAACTGCTCTTTCAGGTGAAAAATACCCCAGTATCTCAGAAGAACCCCTGATGCATATAGAACAATGCCAGCCCCGTGAACAAGGGTACTGCCGACATAAAAGATGTTCCATTCCCTCATCAGTACAGCCATTGAAATTGTGAGGGCAATGACTAAAAGCAAAAAAGGATAGGAGCGCCTTTCCTGCATTTCACCCTCAGAAGTTCCCCTGTTCCGGAAAAGAATGAATTCAGCCATCCAGCTGACGGTGATCACTAAAAAGAGAAGGGAAATCAAAGAACGGCTCATCTCCTTTAAATAGGATTACAACTTTTATCCAATTCCCCTATTTTATGACCGGCAAACCAATTAAAGCGCATAGAATGTGCTGAGCCCGCCCAAAATTTTTCCGACAAAACCTCCGATTCCTCAACAGATAAAGTCAAAGGAGATCCGCTCCTGAAAAACGAATTGGTATAGCGGACAAATAAGCGGAGGTGCAAATGAACTTGAAGGAATTTGATGCATTGGTGGGCCGCCAGCTTGAGACAATGGATAAGCTGCTGGATCTCCAGGGAGAGATTGAGAGATGCCAGGAGCTGAAAGAGCAGCTGAGCAATCTTCCGGGTGAAGCGTGCGGGGATATCCAGATGGAAATTGAGATCATGAAAGAGGAGCTGCAGTCCATTCAGAAGGTTTTTCAAAAACAGACAGAAGAGGTCATCCGGTCCTATCAGATCAGGGAGCCTCTGCATAAATGACGGACCATGAGAGTCTCCTGTATATGGGCGGCTCTTTTATTTTCTTTTTTAAACAGCAGGCGGTATAATGGTAAAAACGAAAAGTTGACAATCTTTGCTTATTTGCGGAGCGGCGATATAGAAAGTAGGGGAGCAAAATGGGATTTCCCAAGGAAGGAGACAGCATACAGATACATAGTTACAAACATAACGGGCATATCCACAGAATCTGGGATGAGACAACAGTCCTGAAGGCAAGCGGGCACTGCATCATCGGCGGAAACGACCGGACGATCGTAACGGAATCTGACGGAAGAACATGGATCACCCGGGAGCCGGCCATCTGTTACTTTCATACAAAATACTGGTTCAATGTAATTGGCATGATCCGGGAAGACGGAATCTACTATTACTGCAACATCAGTTCGCCATTTGCATGGGATGATGAAGCCCTTAAATATATTGACTATGACCTGGATGTGAAAATTTTTCCCGATATGACGTACATCATTCTTGATGAAGATGAGTACGAATATCACCGTAAGAAAATGAATTATCCGAATGTGATCGACTTGATTTTAAAAAGCAATCTTGAAAAGCTGCTTCGCTGGATCAGACAGCGGAAAGGTCCTTTTTCACCTGACTTTATCGATGAGTGGTACGAGCGCTATCTGACACATGTGAAATGACAAGCACAAGACAAATGAATGGGTTGTTTTTTTAAGAGCCTGTTTTCTAAAGCAGGCTCTTTCTGCATGGGGTCGGCATGAACCGCGCGCAAAAGCACAAAATAAAAAGAAATGAGAGGGGGAGACAAAACCTTGAGTTCAGTTAAACGCTACATGAAATTTGTTAAACCCTACAAATGGCAGATTACAGGGACAATCGCAATTGGAATCATTAAATTTTCCATACCTCTTCTTACGCCCCTGCTTCTTAAATATGTAGTAGATGACATTCTCGGCGGAAACATGTCCGCTGATGAAAAAACGGGAAAGCTGTTCGCCATCATGGGCATCATGTTTGCGATCTTCCTGCTGGCAAGGCCGCCGATTGAATATTACAGACAGTATTTTGCGCAGTGGACAGGCAGCAAAATCCTCTATGATATAAGGGATAGTTTGTTTACCCATCTTCAAAAGCTGAGTCTGCGCTACTATGCGAATACAAGAGCGGGAGAGATTATTTCCCGCGTCATCAATGATGTGGAGCAGACGAAAAACTTTGTCATCACCGGGCTGATGAATGTATGGCTTGATATTTTTACGATTGTCATTGCCGTCATCATCATGTTCACGATGGATATTAAATTGACACTAGTCTCAATCGTGCTGTTTCCGCTGTACGGTTTTTCGGTGAAGTATTTCTACGGAAGACTTAGACATCTGACAAGAGTGAGATCGCAGGCGCTTGCTCAGGTTCAGGGACATCTTCATGAAAGGGTGCAGGGGATGCCTGTCATCCGAAGCTTTGCAATTGAAGATCATGAACAAAAAGAGTTCGATAAGGAAAACCATAACTTTTTAAACAAAGCTATTGATCATACAAGCTGGAACGCAAAGACCTTTGCCGTAGTAAATACGATTACGGACGTTGCCCCGCTGCTTGTCATTGGCTTTGCAGCCTACCAGGTCATTCACGGGAACATGACAGTCGGAACCATGGTGGCGTTTATCGCCTACATTGATCAGCTTTACAATCCGCTGAGACGCCTTGTGACATCTTCCACAACGCTGACGCAGGCTCTTGCGTCTATGGACCGCGTCTTTGAGCTGATTGATGAAAAATACGATATTACAGACAAGCCCGATGCGAAGGAAGCAAAAGACATCAGCGGCACCATTAAGTTTGACCGTGTTTCCTTTAAATACGATGAGAAGGAACCGATGATTCTTGAAGACGTATCACTTGAGGTGAACAGGGGAGAAACCGTTGCGCTTGTTGGAATGAGCGGCGGCGGAAAGTCGACTTTCATCAGTCTGATCCCGCGGTTTTACGATGTAACCGAGGGCAGGATTCTACTTGACGGCACAGACATCCGGGAATACCGCGCACAAAGCCTGAGAGATCAGATTGGCATGGTGCTTCAGGATACGTTCTTGTTCAGCCAGACTGTGAAAGAGAATATTCTGATCGGGAAACCGGGAGCCACCGATGAAGAAGTGTTTGAAGCGGCAAAAGCTGCGAATGCACACGACTTTATCCTTGGTTTTCCTGAAGGCTACAACACAAAGGTCGGCGAGCGGGGAGTCAAGCTTTCGGGAGGGCAGAAGCAGCGCCTTGCCATTGCAAGGGTCTTTTTGAAAAATCCGCCGATTCTTGTGCTTGATGAAGCAACCTCGGCACTGGATCTTGAAAGTGAGCATCTTATTCAGGAAGCTCTCGAGAAGCTTGCTGAAGACAGAACGACCTTCATTGTTGCTCACAGACTGTCGACCATCACACATGCCGATAAGATTGTCGTGATGGAAAACGGGAAGATTGTCGAAGAAGGCACCCACGCCGAATTAATGGAAAAACAGGGCCACTATTATTCCCTGTTCCAGATTCAGCAGCTGGATTAACCCATATTTTTCTATCATAATAAAAATACTTTTCAGCAGATATAAAATGCTAAATTAAGTAAAAATAAGCAGTCCTTTGCGGACTGCTTATTTTTTATGCTTCAAATGACATGAATTTCACCATATTCACCGTCTTATGGAAAAGATAGGTACAGATGGAAATAGGAGTAATGAACTATTTTAATATTTAGAATTTTTAGTCTATAATTTGTACATATCCAAATTTTAAGTAGTTTTAATAGTATCTTACAGAAATAACATGACATAGCGGGTCACCCGGCTTCATATGCTGTTTAGGGTGTCCAAACTGGGGGTGAGCGGTCTGTCGCGGGAAAAGATTTTGGAAATCAAAGATTTGAGCATTACGTTCCTGCAGGGAAAAGAAGAAACGCGTGTCGTTGATTCGATCAGGTTTGACGTACATAAAGGGGAAGTTCTCGGCATTGTCGGAGAATCCGGCTGCGGAAAGAGCGTGACCTCCCTATCCATTATGGGGCTGCTGCCCCAAAAAACTTCAAAGCTCTCAGGTGAAATTCTGTTTCAGGGGAAAGATCTGCTGAAGCTGAACGAAAAATCGATGCGCAAACTGCGGGGAAATGAACTGGCGATGGTTTTTCAGGAACCGATGACCTCGCTTAATCCGCTGTTTAAAATCGGGAACCAGCTTGAAGAGTCTCTCCGCGTTCATTTAAGCCTGACGAAAAAACAGGCGAAAGAGCGGGCGATTCAAATTTTGAAGCTCGTCGGCCTGCCGCGCCCTGAAGAGCTTTACGGGGAGTATCCGCATCAGCTTTCAGGCGGAATGAGGCAGCGCGTCATGATTGCCATGGCGATGATCTGTGATCCGAAAGTGCTGATTGCAGATGAACCGACAACGGCGCTTGATGTGACGATTCAGGCTCAGATTCTGAAGTTGATGAAGGATCTGAACAAAAAAATGGATACCTCCATCGTGTTTATCACCCATGACCTCGGAGTTGTGGCGGAAATGTGCGACCGAGTCATGGTCATGTATGCCGGACAGGTTGTGGAGGAAGGCAGCGTCAAAACCATCTTTAAAAATCCGAAGCATCCGTACACAAAGGGCTTAATGAAATCTGTTCCGGACATCCGGAAGAAAAATGAACGGCTGTATTCCATCTCGGGCCAGGTGCCGCGTCCGGGCACTGTGCAGACAGGCTGTCTGTTTGCAGGCCGCTGCGAATATGCGATGGCAGAGTGCGTGAAGCATTCGCCTCCGCTTTATAAACTGCAGGATTCGCACCAGTCGAGATGTTTTTTAGCGAGAGAGGAGGCTTTAGAGCATGACGAAGCCTTTGCTTAAAGTAGAAAAGCTCACAAAGCATTTCCCGATTACGGGAGGGGTTCTCGGCAGAAAAGTGGGAGCGGTAAAAGCGGTTAATGACCTGTCCTTTGAAGTGTACGAAGGAGAAACCCTAGGGATTGTCGGGGAATCCGGCTGCGGCAAATCAACGATGGGGCGCCTATTGCTTAAGTTGATTGAGCCGACAGACGGATCGGTCGCCTTCCGCGAGGAGCAGCTGTTAACGAAATCTCCTAAGGAAATGAGAAAAATGAGGCGGGAGCTGCAGATGGTCTTCCAGGATCCTTATGCTTCCCTGAACCCGAGGATGACCGTTGAACGAATTCTTGAAGAGCCGCTCATTGTCCACGGAATCGGCAGCAAAGAAGAACGCCGCAAAAAGGTGAAAGAGATGCTTGGGATTGTCGGCCTCGATGAAGCCTACGGCAAGCGCTACCCGCATCAGTTCAGCGGAGGACAGCGCCAGAGAATCGGGATTGCAAGAGCGCTGATGACAAATCCGAAGCTCATCATTGCAGACGAGCCGGTCTCTGCCCTTGACGTATCCATCCAGTCGCAAATCCTGAATTTGCTGAAGGATCTGCAAAAGGAATTTTCCCTGACGTATATCTTCATCTCCCATGATCTCGGGGTTGTCCGCCATATAAGCGACAGACTGGGAGTCATGTATTTAGGGAGTTTAGTAGAGCTTGCAGACAGCGAAAAGGTGTATGCAGATCCGCTGCACCCGTACACGAAGGCGCTTCTTTCGGCTGTGCCGCTGCCTGATCCGGAAGCGGTAAAAGAGCAGATTGTGTTAAAAGGGGATCTTCCCAGCCCGTCTGACCCGCCAAAAGGGTGCGCGTTTCACACGAGGTGCCCGGCATGCTTTGAACCATGCATGGTCAAAAAACCGGAATGGAAGGAAGTTAAAGAAGGTCATTATGTCGCATGTCACTTGTATGAGTGACACGAGGCGTGATTGATAGATTCATCACTAGAAAATAGGGGGATGTATGCGTGAAAAAGAAAAGCCTGTTAGTCTCAATTATGTTTGTGCTGCTTTTATCAGCGGCCTTGATGGGCTGCAGTTCTGACAGCTCTTCATCAGAAGGCGGCGACGGCGGAAGCAGTGAAAAGAAACAGGACAGCCTCGTTTTTGGACGCGGCGGTGACTCTACTTCGCTGGATCCGATTACAACTACAGAAGGGGAAGCCTTCAAAGTAACAGTCAACGTTTTTGAAACACTCTTAAACTATGGTGAACAGGATACAACAGTACAGGAAGGCCTTGCGACAAAATGGGAAGTGTCAGAGGATAACCTGACTTACACACTTACTCTAAGAGAAGGCGTCAAATTCCATGACGGCACAGACTTCAATGCAGACGCGGTTGTCTTCAACTTTGAGCGCTGGATGAATGGAGATGCAGACAAATTCCCTTACTACACAATGTTCGGTGGCTTTAAAAAGGACGAAGGACATGTCATTAAAGAAGTAAAAGCAGACGGCGCCAACAAAGTTGTTTTCACATTAAAACGCCCTCAAGCTCCGTTCTTAAAGAACCTTGCCATGTCTCCTTTCGGCATTGCAAGCCCGGCAGCTATCGAGAAGCACGGCGACAAATTCAGAGAAAATCCAGTTGGAACCGGCCCGTTCAAATTTGTAGAGTGGAAGCCAAACGACAGAATCGTTCTTGAAAAGAATAAAGATTACTGGATGAAGGGCTATCCGAAATTAAATCAGGTTATCTTCAAATCGATTCCTGAAAACTCAGCACGCTTAAATGCCCTTCAAACAGGCGAAATCGACTTAATGGATGGTGTAAACCCGTCTGATACGCAATCGATCTCAAGCAACAGCGACCTTCAGACGTTCGAGCGTCCGTCTATGAACGTTGGCTATGTCGGTCTGACAACAAACCGCAAGCCGCTTGACAACAAGCTTGTGCGCCAGGCACTGAACCATGCGGTTGACAAGCAGGGCATTATCGATTCTTTCTACGGCGGACTTGCAGAGCCTGCGAAAAATCCGATGCCTCCTTCACTAGAGGGCTATAACGATGACATTGAGCCATACCCGTACGATCTTGAAAAAGCAAAAGCACTTTTAGCAGAAGCAGGCTATCCGGACGGATTTAAAATGGAGCTTTGGGCAATGCCTGTTCCTCGTCCATATATGCCTGAAGGAATGAAAGTCGCGGAAGTCATCAAATCAAGCTTTGCCAAAATCGGCGTTGAAGCAGAAATCAAAACGTACGACTGGGCTACTTACCTTGATAAAGCGGCAAAAGGGGAAGCTGACTCATTCATGCTTGGATGGACAGGCGACAACGGTGATGCCGACAACTTCCTTTACACGCTTCTTGACAAAGACAGCATCGGCAGCAACAACTACACGTACTACAGCAACGATGAGCTTCATGACATTTTAATTGAAGCACAATCCAATGCTGATCAGGAAAAACGAAACGAGCTATACAAAAAAGCACAGGAAATCATTAAAGAAGATGCACCTTGGATTCCGCTTGCCCACTCTACGCCAATCCTGGCCGGAAGCAGCAAGCTGACGAACTTCAAGCCGCATCCAACAGGTTCTGACATCCTGACAAAGGTCGAATTTAAGTAATGAGTTGAGAGGAGGACCTGTCCTCCTCTCTTTTTTAAGAGGCACTATTCGCTTAAGAGAGGTGAGAAAATGGTTTCATATACAATTAGAAGAATCGGTCTGCTCATACCTGTTCTGATCGGAATGACGCTCGTTGTCTTTTCCATCATCAGAGCCATACCGGGGAACCCGGCACAGGTCATTCTCGGGCAGCGTGCAACACAGGAGGCCATTGAAAAATTAACACAGCAGCTTGGACTCGATCAGCCATGGTACATACAGTATTTTGATTACGTCGGCGGACTTCTGACAGGTAATCTCGGTCAATCCATCCGGACAGGTGCCGCCATAAGTAAAGAGATGACGCCTTATCTTGCCGCTACAATGGAACTGACAATCTTTGCGATGGTCATTGCCATCGTTGTCGGCATCAATGCGGGGATCATCAGTGCATGGTTCCGCAATTCATGGTTCGATTACATAGCGATGATCATTGCCTTAGTTGGTGTGTCGATGCCGATTTTCTGGCTTGGCCTGATGGAGCAGTACGTCTTCTCGATCAAGCTTGGCTGGCTGCCGACAACAGGCAGGGAGGAAATCAGAAATCCTGTAGACAGCATCACCAATCTGTACCTGCTTGATACGCTTCTGCAGGGAAGGTTTGATCAGTTTGTTCAGGTGCTGAAGCATATTCTGATGCCGGGAATTGCCCTCGCTACAATCCCGATGGCCATTATTGCAAGAATTACAAGATCAACCATGATAGAAGCGATGGAATCCGATTTTATTAGAACAGCCAGAGCGAAAGGCCTTCACATGTTCTGGGTTGTGTACAAGCACGCTTTGAAAAATGCAGTCATTCCAATTTTAACGATTATCGGTCTTCAGACAGGACTGCTTCTCGGAGGGGCGATCCTGACAGAAACCATCTTCGGCTGGCCGGGGATGGGCAGGTATATTTTCGATGCCATCAGCTACCGTGATTATCCGGTCATCCAGTCGGGCATCTTAGTCATTGCCGCCATCTTTGTTTTTATCAATCTGATCGTCGATCTCTTGTATGCAGCCATTGATCCGAGGATTAAATACTAGAAAAGGGGGAGAATGCCATGTCACTGCCGGCACTTCAAGAAGAAAAGACAGCCATCATCAAACAGGAAAAGGTCATCACCCCTTTTCAGCAGAAACTCCGTTTATTTCTGCAAAATAAACTCGCGATCGCAGGAAGTGTTCTCGTATTATTTTTTATCTTTATTGCCATAGCTGCTCCGCTTATTGCACCGCAGGGCATTGATGATCAGGAGCTCTCAAAGCGCCTGCTTCCTCCGTCATCCGAGCATTGGTTTGGAACGGATGACTTTGGAAGAGATATTTTCTCAAGGGTATTGTTCGGCGCGCGTATATCCCTTTGGGTGGGATTTTTCTCCGTCCTTGGATCAGCTGTAATTGGAACGCTGCTTGGAATCCTTGCCGGATACTACGGCCGCGTCATCGACAGCATCATTTCCAGGCTGTTTGACATCATGCTCGCGTTCCCAAGCATCCTGCTTGCCATCGCGATCGTAGCCATCCTTGGGCCATCCCTTCAAAATGCCCTGATTGCCATCGCCGTCATCAACATTCC
Source organism: Metabacillus sp. SLBN-84 (assembly GCF_053629595.1). Lineage (NCBI taxonomy): Bacteria > Bacillati > Bacillota > Bacilli > Caryophanales > Bacillaceae > Metabacillus > Metabacillus sp. SLBN-84. The sequence continues at coordinate 3,690,206 of NZ_JBRJIP010000001.1, read as the reverse complement.
GAACTTCGGAAGACTGATCCGGGCAAAGGTTCTCAGCGTAAAAGAAGAAGAGTATATCATGGCCGCAAAAGCCCTTGGCACAAGTGATACACGGATCCTTTTCGTGCACGTGCTGCCAAACAGCCTTTCGCCGATTATCGTCCAAGCCTCCCTGGCCATCGCAACGGCCATCATCGAGGCAGCGGCCCTTGGCTTCATCGGACTCGGAGCCCAGGCCCCGAACCCTGAGTGGGGCAAAATGCTAGCAGATTCTAAGCAGTACCTGGTACAGGCACCATGGACCCTCTTCTTCCCGGGTATTGCCATCATGCTGACGGTTCTTGGCTTTAACCTAATGGGGGATGGATTGCGTGATGCTTTGGATCCTAAGGGGAAGCATTGAGGGGGAGTTTACTTGATTTCTTCATTGAAAGAAGGATGCTGACTGGGTCAGCGTCCTTCTTTTGTTTTGAAGGTTCTGATCTCCTGGATAAGTGCCATCCTGTTTTTGAGGGTTCTAATCTATCCGATAAGTGCCATCAATTCTTAGATTCCTGTTTTTGAGGGTTCTGATCTCTCCGATAAGTGCCATCAATTCTCCGATTCCTGTTCTTGAGTGTTCTTATCTCTCCGATAAGTGCCACCAAACCTCAGAATCCAATGCTTGAGGGTTCTAATCTCTCGGATAAGTGCCATCAATTCTTAGATTTCTGTTTTTGAGGGTTCTAATCTCTCAGATAAGTGCCATCAATTCTCCGATTCCTGTTCTTGAGGGTTCTGATCTCTTGGATAAGTGCTACCAAATCTTCGATTCCTGTTCTTGAGGGTTCTGATCTCTTGGATAAGTGCCATCAATTCTCCGATTCCTGTTCTTGAGGGTTCTGATCTCTCCGATAAGTGCCATCAATTCTGAGATTCCTGTTCTTGAGGGTTCTGATCTCCTGGATAAGTGCCATCAATTCTGAGATTCCTGTTTTTGAGGGTTTTGATCTCTCCGATAAGTGCCATCAATTCTGAGATTTCTGTTTTTGAGGGTTTTGATCTCTCCGATAAGTGCCATCAATTCTTAGATTTCTGTTTTTGAGGGTTTTGATCTCTCCGATAAGTGCCATCAATTCTTAGATTTCTGTTTTTGAGGGTTCTTATCTCTTGGATAAGTGCTACCAATTCTTGGATTCCTGTTTTTGAGGGTTCTTATCTCTTGGATAAGTGCTACCAATTCTTGGATTCCTGTTTTTGAGGGTTCTTATCTCCTGGATAAGTGCCATCAATTCTCCAATTCCTGTTCTTGAGGGTTTTGATCTCCTGGATAAGTGCCACCCAATTCTCCGATTCCTGCAGATTCCGTGGCAATACAGTTTTTGCGAGTTGCTTATATGCACACTTTCTGCACAATCTTCTTTTAAAATTACTTTAGACGATAACGAAAGGATGATTGAAATGAAAAAATCATTGATGCTTGCTCTTGCTGCAGCTTTTTCACTGACGCTTGCAGGGTGTGCGAATGAAAATGAAGGGCAGAAGAAGGAGGAGTCTTCTGAGCATGCCGGTCACGAAGGCATGAACCACTCAGGTTCAGGCGAGTTGCCTGAGGGTTTGAAGGAAGCTGAAAATCCTGCGTTTGAAAAAGGAAGTAAAGCTGTTATGAACGCTGACCACATGGAAGGCATGGACGGTGCGGAGGCGACAATTGCGGGTGCATTTGACACAACTGTCTACACCGTTTCTTATACGCCTGAAGGCGGGGGAGACCCGGTCACGGATCATAAATGGGTCATTCATGAAGAAATTAAAGATGCAGCTGAAGAGCCATACAAAGAAGGAGACAAAGTGACCCTTGCAGCCGATCATATGGAAGGCATGGAGGGAGCAGAGGCCACGATTGACTCAGCAGAAGAAACGACTGTTTACATGGTAGACTTTGTACCTGCAGACGGCGGCGAAGAAGTGAAGAATCACAAGTGGGTGACAGAAAGCGAGCTTTCTGCCGCTGAATAACAAAAAAAAGGACTGAACGATTTCCGTTCAGTCCTTTTTCGTCGCTTGATGAAATTTTTCAAGTGCTAGAGTGTGGTTGACTTTAATAAGTTTTATCCTCGTCCAGCTCCAGCGCCTAAATCCTCTGTCAGAACAAATCCGCCAAAAAAGTCAAAACCGGACTTTTCTGGCGGATTCTTATCTGCCTATCGGATCTGTTCGAGGCGCTTACGCTTTTGTGTTTAACTTGGCTCTTCCTGCTCCGAAATTTGAAGTTCATTTTCCTCTTTATGATAGCTGTGGAAGCTGTTGATCAGCGTATCAAGATGCTCAAGCTGTTCACTGTAATCAATGATGATGGCGATAAGCGGCAGCAGGTGGTAGAAGCACTCCTGGTCAATGCAGTTTCCTTTAAAGTTCATAAAGGTATCAACAAGCTCCTGTTTGTTAAACTGCCCTTCTTTAATAAACTCCACCGGTGCCTCGGGTTTGATTTTCCCGATAAATTTCAGCAGGCTTCGTTCGTGGAAATCAACGAGATAGTCCAGCTCATTTGCGAGAATGCTCTGGAATTCCTCCGGCAGGTGATGCAGTTCGTTTTCCAGGCGGTGCAGCTTTTTCAGGGTATCAAGCGACCTGTTGGTGGTCACCAGCATTTGTCTGAAAAGCACCAGCTTGCGCGATTTTGCATAAATATTGCGTTTGAAATAGGCGCGTTCTTCCTTGTACATTAGATAAAGCTGATCGAGCTTCATCATTTTTTCTTTCAGTCTTTCAATATCTGTCTTGAGCTCCGTGTATTCCGACACCTGTCTCGTGTTAAAACGGATCCACTTAATAATTTCCTCTGTATTATCCACAATTCTGTAATACAGCTTTGTTTCATATTTTGGCGGAATGAAAATCAGATTCACGATGAATGCTGATAAGACACCGAGGAGAACTGTTCCAAAGCGGATCAGGGCAAATTCGATGAAATCTTCGCCGGGACTCTCCAAAATAGCAATGACGGTCACGACTGAAACCGGAATTGTATTTTCAATCTTTATTCTTAAATTAATCGCAATGACGATAATGACAGTTAAACCGATAACAAACGGATGGGGACCGAAAATCAGCCCAAATAAAATGGCAAAGGCTGCTCCGATGACATTTGCCTGAACCTGCTCGATAACAGATAGATAAGAGCGGTAAATCGTAGGCTGTATCGCAAAAATCGCGGCGATACCGGCAAAGGCTGGAGACGGTATGTTTAAAAGAGTGGCCAAATACAGAGCCAGTGTAATGGCAATCCCCGTTTTGATAATGCGGGCACCAAGTTTCATTGGGTGTGTATCTACATTCCCTTCTTTACTGATATGATAATGGACCTTATGACAGAAAAATGTGTCTGGTAAACAAGTAATGACTATACAATGTTAAAAGAAATTATTCAAGTTACTTTTTCCCGTTTTCATGAAAAAAATAAGCCTTTTTTCGAAAGTTTTTTATCCGGTACCACTTAGAACTATGCCGTTTGTGTAAAAAAAATAACACCCGCATAGCAGGTGTTATTTTTAATGTGCCGCAATCACTCAGTCGATACAGATGGATCGGCCTGTTCTTTAACTGGAACAAGCTGAATGAAGTGATCTCCGACTGCGTTCAGAAGCGGCTTCAGTTCATTTGCTTCATCACGCTGTCCGTGTTTTTCAAGTGATTCGATGTAAGTTGTCAGAAGCTCTGTTACATCGTTTTTGCCTTTTGCATTCAGAGATGAGATCTCGATTTTGGCGCCTTTGGCAACACGGCGCTCTAGCGCCTGTTTTGTTAAGCCGAGTTGGGGCTGGTGTCTGACGTACACGACGCCGCCGGTCATGCCTGCACAGATCCATGGTCCAGGATCGCCGAGGACAAGTCCGCGTCCGTTCGTCATATATTCAAATGCAAATCCTTTTATGTTGGCATTTACCCCGATATTGCCATTTTCCTCTGCAGGGATTGGCTTTGTGATTTTCCCCCCGATGATCATGTCGGCACCTGATAAGCGGATGCCTGCACGTGCATCTGCATTCCCCTGAACGAGAAGGAGGCCGCTCTGTGCGCCGTAACCGAAGCCTTTTCCAACAGAACCGTTGTAGTAGTTTCCGTCTGCTCCTTTTGATTTGAAGACCTGAATCGTACCGCCAAAGGACGTTTTACCCGTGCCGTCCTGGGCGCCGCCTTCTACGCGGATATTGATGCCGCTTGAGTTGTAGGCGCCAAGTCCGTTGCCCGGAATAGAACCTTCTTTGTAGTGCAGCTCAATGTCATCAAGTTTGCGGTATGAACCGTCAAGACGTCCGCGGACCCTGTGACAGGAAACGCGGCTGCCGAGAATGCGCTGCTCGGATGTAACGCTTGAAAATTCTCTTGAGCTGTGAAGTTCGCTTTCATCATAGTCAAGGTACTCTGCTCCTGCAGCAACGGCAAGACGCTTGCTTTCAAGACTTGCTGCCACTTCTTTATGTGAGATGTTCTGAATTTCAAGGGTCTCAAGAAGAAGGGACAGGTCCATTTCATCCTTGCCTCGGGTTTGTTCAAGAAGATCAGAACGTCCGACAAGGTCTTGAAGATTTGTAAAGCCAAGGGAAGCAGTCAATGTCTGAAGCTCTGAACCGAACGCGCTGAACAGGTTCACGAGTCCTTCTACAGACGGGTCGTACTTTCTTGGAACAAATCGGCGGAGACCGTGCTCTTTCGCCTGTGCTTCAGATTCAATCTGTGTCGCAATACCAACATGGCATGTATCCAAATGACAGCCGCGGCATGTTGTACAGCCGATGGCAATCATCGAAAGGGTACCGAAGCCGACGCGGTTGGCGCCAAGCAGCATGACCTTCATGACGTCCATCGCACTCTTGATGCCGCCGTCTGCCCAAAGCTCCACTTTTTCACGGAGACCGGCTTCAAGCAGGGCGTTGTGCGCCGCCTTTACCCCGATCTCAACAGGAAGACCGACGTGCTGAAGGGCATGAATACGCGCAGCACCTGTTCCGCCGTCAAAACCGCTGAGTGTAATGATGTCAGCGCCGGCTTTTGCGATTCCCACTGCGATTGTTCCGATGTTTGGAACAACAGGAACCTTTACAGAAACCTTAGCCTGATCGTTGGCTGTTTTCAGCTCTGAAATCATCTGCGCCAAATCTTCAATCGAATAGATGTCATGGTTATTTGACGGAGAAATCAGGTCAGAACCGATTGTAGCATTCCGTGATTCAGCGATTTTTGCTGTTACTTTTGAACCTGGAAGATGTCCGCCTTCACCAGGCTTTGCACCCTGGCCAATCTTGATTTCAAGCAGGTTTGATGAGTTCAGAAGCTCGGCATTTACGCCAAATCGTCCTGACGCAATCTGTTGGCCGCGGGTACGCGGGTATTTCCCGAGCATATCCTTAATCTCGCCGCCTTCACCGTTTAAGCTCACCATGTTCAGCTGTTCTGCCGCTTCTGCATATGCGCGGAACGCGACTTCATTTTGCGAACCAAATGACATGGAGGCAATGACAAACGGAAGGCTGTGATCGCCGACGCCAATATTGACTTTATCTTGAGGGACAGAAGACTTTCCTTTTTTCAGATCAGTCAGATGGCGGATTGTAATCGGATTGCTTTCTTCCTGCTCTGTCAGCTTTTCGCGGTAGCCTTCATAATCTCCGGATTTCGCGACATCGCCGATTGCTTTCCAGATACGAGGGAAGATGTGGAACGTTTTGCTCGGACGTGCTTTTTCATTTTCAAAATCACTGCTTCGTTCAATCGCATCTTCCTTCATGCTTTCAAAATTGAATTTCAAAGAAGGAGAGCCAAGGAAGTTAACGATGTTCAGTTCTTTTTCAATTTCTTCATTTAAGCCGATAGCGGAGAAGAGTCTTCCGTATCCGCGCAGCTCATGAATTCCAATCGTCGATATGACTTTTTCAAGGCCTTTATTTAATGACTCATACAAATTGACCGCAGGCTTCGCTGAGTCTTCTTCAGCAACCGTGGCAAACAAAATATACGGGCTGATCAGGTTTGCTCCTAATCCATAAGCCACCATAATGTCATGCAGAGATCTGACCGCACCTGTGCGGAGAAGGATCGAACAGTTTCTGCGCAGGCTTTCCTTTACTAAGGCCTGATCAATGACAGATGTGACCAAATGCGGATCAATCCAGAGCTTGCCGTTCTGATGTGCTTCTCTGTCATCGAGGACAAGCAGGACAGCGCCGTCATTAACGGCATGAATGGCTTCAAGCTTCAGGCGGTTAAGAGCGTCTTTAAGAGTTTCCTCTTCTGTGAAAACCGCTGAAAGGACGTGAAGCTGCTTTTCTTTTGAAAAATAGTCTATCACTTCTTCATAAGGCAGCTGATCAATCTGCTCAGAAGCCATAATGCCGAGCTTGCCTTCAAGCAGAAGCGGTGACGGCAGTTCAATCATCGCCGTTTTATCATGCTGCTCTGTCAGCGAAGGACGTTTGCCGACAACCGATCGGATTGAAAAGTGCTCGGATTCGCGGTCACGGTCAATCGCCGGATTCGTAACAACCGCAACACTTTCTTTAATGAAGTCTGCGATGTTTTTCCGGTCCGGATGGATGGCTGCAAGCGGTCCGTCGTGTCCAAGCGAGCGGATCGGCTCAGCGCCTTTTTCAGCCATTTGCTCAAGCAGCTGGATATGCTCGCGGTCCCAGCCGAAAGCAGCATAATGTCCGTTGTGGACTTTGAAAATAGGCGAAGCAGAGCATTTGCCTTTGCTGACAGGGTGCAGAAGCCGTTCTCTGTAGCCGTCCACTTCAAGTCTGCTTGAGAATCGTTTGTAGACTTCTTCCTGAAGGGATGGATATTCAAACAGCTCCATCTCGTCTTCCTTCCACTTAAGGCCAAGTTTCTCGCCCGGTCCAAGCGGCTTTGGTTCGCCCGCATAAAGGGAGTTCGGAATGATCCCCGGCTCTGATGCGAAAATATAGGAAGAAACAGATTCCACTTTCCAGAGCGGTCTGAGGCCGAGTGCGTCGACACTGAAGACAGCTTCATCGGCAAATCTTGAAATAATGCCGGCAGGTCCCTGTGCAAAGTGGCCCCACGCCTCGCGGATATACGTATACAAATCCTTCAAGTGATCAGGATATGCTTTGATTTCATTAATAATAGGAGGGAACAGAACGTCAAGTGCTTCAAACAGGCTGTATCCTTCTCGTGCAACAAGCGTTTCAATCGTTCTGTTCAGATCCTGGGAATCACTGCCTCCGTCTGTAAGCGGGACATCCATGATCCTTGCTTCATCGCGAAGCTTGGCAATGGTATTGATTTCTCCGTTGTGGCCAAGCAGGCTGAATGGCTGCACGCGAAAAAAAGTGGAAAGCGTATTCGTAGAATACCTGTTATGGCCAAGAGTCATCGTTGACGCTGCAAGCGGGTTTGCAAGGTCATGATAGAACTTCGGAAGAACATCTCCTGCTCCCATTACTTTGTAGACGGCTGCATGCTGGCTGAGCGATGCCACATGCACATGATGATTTTTCTCGATTTGTATCGTCAGCTCAAATAGATCCTTATTCAGGGAATCAGAATTTCCAGCAGGAATCACGGCAAATTGCCAAAAGAGAGGTTCTTCTTGTAAAGCGATGGGTCCAAGTGCAGATGAAGTTGTTACTTTGTCCGTTTCAAATAGAAGTTCGAAGTTTTTATCAGAAAGAAGCTGCCTGATTTCTTTTTTAAGTGTATCCGGGTTTTCGTTTTTGGATAGAAACAGGTGGCCGACAATGAAATCTCCGCGCTCGGCAAGCGCCGGGTCAAGGCCTGCATTCTCAAGCTTTTCCTTCCAAAGAGCTCTTGGAATGTCGATATGGATGCCGACTCCGTCACCTTCGCCATTGATGAAACCTGCACGATGGTTCATCGTCACGAGGGCATCAATACAGAGGTCAATATTTTCTTTTGTCGGGACTTTCCGTTTCTCAATGACTGACACGATGCCGCAAGCGTCATGCTCTGCGTTGTGAAAGTCCTTAAACTTACTTGGGCTCCAGTTTTCTCTCATAAAAGCGGCTTGAAAGGGGAATTCGTTTCCCGCTTATAGCCTTCACCTCCCGGGTAAAATATGAATCTATCATGTAAAAACATAGATTTCTTTGTGAGATTTAATAACAAAATTTTCAGAAATGTAATACTAATCATATCATTTAGATTATGAAAATTCAATTATTTATGCATTTTTTTGGTGGAGGCATACATGCCAGAAAAGTTTAAATATTCATACAAAAGGCTGAATGGCTTATTTGTAAACGTTTTCAAACATATGCGAAAAAAGAAAAAAACAGGGAGTAAATTCCCTGTTTGAATAATTTGTATATTTATACAGTCTTTAATTGTTTGAATGACCGCTCCACTGCTGCGAGTGTCTGTGCGATGTCTTCTTCCGTGTGAGCTGTAGTGAGGAACCATGCTTCATATTTGGACGGAGCAAGGTTGATGCCTTCATGAAGCATCAGCTTAAAGAACCTGGCGAACATTTCGCCGTCCGTTTTTTCAGCCTGCTCATAGTTCACTACTTTCTCAGTCGTGAAGTAAATGGTGAGGGCTCCTTTTAAGCGGTTCATCGTAATCGGAATGCCGTGGGTTTCTGCATGCTTCCGGATGCCCTCTTCAAGCATCTGACCAAGCTTGTCCAGCTTTTCATAGACGCCTTCTTCCTTCAGAACTTCAAGGCAGGCAATGCCGGACAGAATGGAAGCAGGGTTTCCGGCCATGGTTCCCGCCTGATAAGCAGGTCCGAGCGGGGCAACCTGTTCCATGATCTCTTTTTTGCCTCCGTATGCACCGATTGGAAGACCTCCGCCGATGATTTTGCCGAGGGCAGTAAGGTCAGGGGTGATGCCGAGCAGATCCTGCGCTCCTCCGTACATAAAGCGGAATGCTGTAATGACTTCATCATAGATGACGAGTGCTCCTGCATCGTGTGTCAGGTCGTTCACTGCTTGAAGGAATCCAGGCAGCGGCTCGACAATCCCGAAATTGCCGACGATCGGCTCAACAAGCACAGCTGCGATTTGATCTCCCCATTTATCAAGCGCTTCTTTAAAAGGTTCGATATCATTAAACGGCACCGTGATGACTTCATTGGCAATGCTTTTCGGCACGCCTGCCGAATCGGGGGTGCCAAGGGTGGAAGGACCGGATCCTGCTGCCACGAGCACAAGGTCGGAATGTCCGTGATAGCAGCCTGCGAATTTAATGATTTTGTCGCGTCCCGTATAAGCGCGGGCTACACGGATGGTCGTCATGACCGCTTCTGTACCTGAGTTGACAAAGCGTACCTTATCCATGCCCGGCATGGCTTCTTTCAGCATCTTGGCAAATTTCACTTCATGCGGAGTTGGGGTCCCGTAAAGTACGCCGTCTTCTGCCGCTTTTTGAATGGCTTTTGTAATATGCGGATGGGCATGTCCTGTGATGATCGGGCCGTACGCAGCAAGATAATCGATGTATTTGTTGCCGTCCACATCCCAGAAATAAGCTCCGTTCGCTCTCTCCATCACAACCGGTGAACCTCCGCCAACCGCTTTATAGGAGCGGGAAGGGCTGTTCACCCCGCCGACAATATGTTCTAATGCTTCGGAATGAAGCTGTTCAGATTTTGTGAAATTCATAGAATCCTCCTGAAAAATAAGTCTGCTGTCTATTCTAGCACGTTTAAATAAGATGAAAAACGTCACATGAGACTAGTATAATAGAAATGATGAACCTATGAAAAGGATGGGCACCTGTGCGCAGAAACTATCTCTTACTCTTACTATGTCTTGTGCTTGCCGCCTGCGGGGGACAGGCATCACCCGAAAAGAAAACCGTGCTGCTTATTTCGGCTGCAGCAAGCCTGAAGGAATCTCTTCAGGAGGTAAAAATACAGTTTGAAAAGGAAAATCCTTCTATTGAAGTGCGAATAAACTTCGGCTCAACCGGTTCCCTTCAGAAGCAGGTCGAACAGGGTGCTCCCGCAGATCTGCTGATTTCGGCTTCGAAACCATTTTTCACGGAACTGAGCAAAAAAGGATACATAAGCGCCTCTCATCAAATGGACTATCTGGGGAATGAACTTGTTATGGTTACAGCCGGCGGCGGCCTGCAGTTTAAGGACTTGCCCGAGGCAAGGAAAATATCAATCGGCATTCCTGAAACTGTGCCTGCGGGAGCTTATGCAAAAGAAGCACTTGAATATCACGGTATATGGAATATGGTGGAAGCGAAAACCGTCTTTGCAAAGGACGTCAGGCAGGTTCTTTCATATGTAGAGACAGGAAACGTCGATGCTGGAATTGTCTACAGGACAGATGCCCTGCAGTCCAAAAAAGTGAAGCAGGAAAGCATCGATCCTGATTCTTATGGGGACATTGTCTATCCGGCAGGTGTTCTGGAGAGAACGAAGCATCCGAAAGAAGCAGAAGCCTTTTATGATTTTTTAAAAACAGACAGGGCAAAGCAGGTATTTAAAAAGTACGGATTTGCTGTTTTGCCTGCAGGTGACGAACATGTGGACTGATGCAAGCGGACCGGTTCTGCTGTCCATCCAGGTTGCGGTGATTTCAACTATCTTTGTGGCTGCATTCGGGATTATCGCAGGCAGGCTGATGGCGAGAGCCTCATTTAAAGGCAAGACGCTCCTTGAAACCGTCCTGATGCTTCCTCTTGTTCTTCCGCCTACGGTTGTCGGCTTTTTGCTGATTGTCGTATTCGGTGTGAACAGTCCGGCAGGGAGGCTGATCGAGCAGGTCATGGGATCTCCTGTTATTTTTACCCGTTGGGCCGCTGTCATCGCTGCAGGAGTGGTATCTTTTCCTCTTATGTATCAGGCGGCAAAGCTTGGTTTTCAGATGGTGGACAGGGAAATTGAGGATGCATCCAGGGTGGACGGGGCAGGAGGGATGCAGACGTTTCTCCACATTACGCTGCCTCTTGCCGTTCCGTCTCTCATAACGGGAGTGGTGCTTTCTTTTACAAGAGCCCTGGGGGAATTCGGGGCAAGTCTGATGTTTGCGGGCAATATCCCCGGTCAGACCCAGACGGCGGCAACGGCTATTTATATTGCCATGGACTCAGGTGATATGAACCTTGCCTGGCTTTTAACGGGAATCCTGATCTTGCTGTCTTTCAGCCTGTTGTTTTTCGTCCAGATGCTCAAGAGACAGCCGTAATTTTCAGACAGGCCGAATAAACAAAGCCTTCCTGTATATATTGTATCATTACCTGTTTTGGACATGGGGTGCTGCATACATGGGAGGGCTTTTTGCGGTAGCTGTAACGCTGTGCCTGCTGATGAGCTTCAACATTTTCATCCGGACATTTTCGAGAAGGAATTTTCTCTCCATTGACACCCTGCTGATCGTGATCTTTCTGTATCTTTCCATATTGATTGGTTTCAGTATGATGTACCTGATCCTTGACGCTAGCGGCTTTGTGGTGCTGGTGGACAATGGGGTGATATTGGAAGGGACGTACCTTGAGCGGCTGCATACATGCTTATATTTCAGTGCGGTGACGCTGTTTTCCCTGGGATACGGGGATGTTGTGCCCATCGGGTTCGGCCGCCTGCTTGCCGTGCTTGAGGCGCTGATCGGCTATGTGCTTCCGGCGGTGTTTGTAGCAAGAACCGTATGGGGCATGGATAAAGTGTCATAAGTTGTATCCTGCCGCTGAATTGGGTAATCTTTTAGTAAACCTATTTTAGCGGAGGATGATACGATGACAATCGAAGCCGGCCAAATGGCTCCTGATTTTGAACTGACAGCAGATACTGGGGAAAAAGTGAAGCTGTCTGACTTCAGAGGGAAAAACGTTGTGCTTTATTTTTATCCGAAAGATATGACGCCGGGCTGTACGACTCAGGCCTGTGATTTCAGGGATCAGCATAAAAGCTTTGAAGAACTGGATGCCGTCATTCTCGGCGTAAGCACGGATCCTCAAAACCGTCACGAAAAATTCAAAGAAAAATACGACCTTCCGTTTCTCCTTCTTGTTGATGAAGAACATGAGGCAGCAGAAAAATTCGGAGTGTGGAAGCTTAAGAAAAACTTCGGCAAAGAATACATGGGAATCGAACGCTCTACTTTCATCATTAACAAAGACGGCGAAATCGCCAAAGAATGGAGAAAAGTGAAAGTAAAAGGACATGTAGAAGAAGCGCTGCAGTATATAAAAGAAAATATGTGAACATGAGGCAAACGTCCAGACAGAACCATTCATCTGTGAGTATGCTGTATGGAAGGCATAACCTCCTCATTCGTTAGCGCATTGTACGTGCAGGAATTCAGATTCCTGCACGCTTTTTATATGTTAAAGAAATTATAATGGATAAAAGGATGTGGATAAAATAACAAAGTTATTCTCGTCCAGCTCCAGCGCCTAGATCCTCTGTCAGAACAAATCCGTCAAAAAAGTCAAACCCGGACTTTTCCGCCGGATTCTTATCTGCCTTTCGGATCTGACCAAGGCGCTTCCGCTTTTGTTCTTTGGTAAACTAACAAAAAAAGGGGGAGAAACAATGAACGTATTTTCTACAGTAAAATTGCCAGTACATATGAAAGAAGACCTATTAAAAGGATTTCCAGAAGCGGAGTTCAGCTTTGACAACAAAATAGATGAAGCTGGAGATGAACTGCACAATGCCGAAGTGATTTTAACCTACGGGGAGGATTTGACGGCTGAAATCATTGAAGAGGCGTCGTCCCTGAAATGGATCATGGTCGCATCTGCCGGAATGGACAGGATGCCGTTTGAAGCATTGCGTGAAAAAAAAATTCTTGTAACAAATGCTAAAGGTGTACATAAGATCCCGATGGCTGAATATACACTATCAATGATGCTGCAAATCTCAAGAGACGCCGCTAAGCTTTCTGAAAATCAGCAAAAACGGAAGTGGGACCGGAGAGTCGTGATGAATGAAATTTACGGCAAGACCATTTTTGTTCTGGGAGCGGGAGCAATAGGCACGGAAATAGCGAGGCTTGCTAAGGCTTTTGGCATGACAGCAGTAGGAATGAACCGCTCCGGGAAGCCGGTGGACTACTTTGATGAGATTCTGACATTTGAGGAGATGCACCGGGGTCTTCAGGAAGCGGATTTTGCTGTTTCGGTCCTTCCGAGCACAAAAGAGACAAGGCATATCCTGAACCTGGGTGCTTTCAGGCAGATGAAGAAGGAGGCGGTTTTCATCAACATTGGGCGCGGGGATGCCGTTGTGGAAGAGGATTTGATCACAGCCCTTAATGAAGGTTCCCTGCAGCATGCTGTACTGGATGTGTTTGAAGAAGAGCCGCTTAGAGAAGATCATCCGTTCTGGGAAATGGAGAAGGTGACGGTTACGCCTCATTTGTCAGGCATTACAAAGAACTACCTTCCAAGAGCAATGGAGATTTTCAAGCGGAATTTAAGGAACTACCTGGACGTTGACCCATCATCGTTTGAAAACCCGGTCGATTTAGAGAAGGAATACTAAGCCATCTTTTAAAGGAATTCCCGGGGCATCTGATTGACAAAAGTCCCAGACACACTGTACACTAATTATAAATATTATAAAGTAAGAATGTTTTTCAGAAAAGAGGTGCATAGCGGATGTCAGACCATCAGTTAAAAGAAGCCCTTGACACGCTGAAGCAGACTGGAGTAAGAATCACACCCCAGCGGCATGCCATTTTAGAATATCTTATCCAATCAATGACTCACCCTACGGCAGATGATATCTATAAATCCCTCGAAAGCAAATTTCCGAACATGAGCGTTGCGACTGTCTATAACAACCTTCGTGTCTTCAGGGAAGTTGGCCTTGTGAAGGAGCTTACCTACGGAGATGCCTCTAGCAGATTTGATTTCGTTACAACAGAGCACTACCACGTAATCTGCGAAAAATGCGGCAAGATCGTAGATTTTCATTATCCGGGACTGGACGAGGTAGAACACCTTGCTTCTCACGTGACAGGCTTTAAAGTCAGCCACCACCGTATGGAAATATACGGCGTGTGCGGAACCTGCGAAAAGAAAGAAACCCATTAATCGTACTGAATGCTGCAAGCGGCATTCAGTTTTTTCTTTATATACGAATAAAAGCGGAGGGCTGTCGCTCTCCGCTTTTGTGTGTAAAGCTTTTTATTCTACTGTCTTCCGGTTGTATTTTTCGTCAAAGTCTTTGCCTTCAAGGTTCGGATCAAGTGTCAGCGGCTCATTGCAGTACATGCACATATCCACTCTTCCAAGAATCTTCGTGGTCTTCCCGCAGGACGGGCAAGTGACCTGGACGGCTTTAGTGGAAAGCATGCCGATCCAGAAATACACAACCGTGCTTCCTACTATTGATAATAATCCGAGCATCATGAAGATGGTCATAATGATCGGAGATGTTCTAAAGAAGATGCCGATATACATAATGAAAAAGCCAATAAAGATGAGACTGAGCGCGAACGTGCGGATTTTATTAATCTTGCTTGAATATTTCAGTGCCATTATTCCGACCTCCTAATTACCAATATAGCACAAATGTAAGGGATTTCGGACAACTTATCGGAAGTCTCTTTATGTTTTAAAGCGTCAATCATAAAAGGCTTCTAGGATTTCTTTTTCTTCGAATAAAATCCGGCTGCTTTTTTGCGGTTTCCGCACAACTCCATACTACACCAACGTCTCTTTCCTGCTTTAGATGTATCGACGAAATAGAGTTTGCATTCTTCATGATTACACTTCCGAATACGCCCGAGAGAGGTGTTTTCAAAAGTATTCATCATTGAATCAATAATGTTGTACATTACGTGATCTTCAACTGTTTCCCCTTCGAGTGTCATCTTCAATTTTTCACTTTCTGAATGAATGGTTAGGCTGACTTGAAGCTTTTCGACAGCTTTTTTTATTCTATTGGTTGTATTAAGGGAAATCTCTCCTCTTTGGTCGATCTCAGACAATATGGTGTTACAAAGAGTACGGATTGACTGAAGTTCAACAATTAAAGAATCCAGTAATTCCTTTTTTTCTATAGCTAATACATCAGACTCACGCAATAGATTATTTTCCTTCATCCATTGAAGCGCACTTGATGCATTAGCTAAGATGTCAATCTCTTGTTTATTAGAGATGTAAGTTGTATTGACAAGGTTTATCCATAAAGCCCCACCTAAAGTGATTATTGATTTATCCATTATATTTTCACCTCAATATAATTATAACCACTAAAAATAATTTGACAAGTTATAAAGTGTGATGTAATTTAAGTTATAACTTCTAAAATTATTTTTAGTGGTTACATATTCGGATTTCAAAGTTCGTCAATAGTTTGAACTAAATTCGATTGGCCTTTTTAGGAGTTAAAAATACTAATTTATGAGGTGGTAATATGTTGGTGAATCACAAAACTATTAGTATCAAGGGCGTAGATATCTTCTATCGAGAAGCTGGTCAAAAGGAAAATCCAACAATTTTGCTGCTTCATGGTTTTCCTTCCTCTTCGCATATGTATAGAAATTTAATACCGGAATTAATGGAGGAATTTCATGTTGTGGCACCAGATTATCCGGGTTTTGGGAATAGCGATCAGCCAGAAATAAATGAATTCGAATACACATTTAGTAACTATGCCCTTCTCATTAATGAGTTTGTCGAGCAATTAAACTTAGAGAAATTTAGTATTTACGTACATGATTATGGTGCTCCAGTAGGGTTCAGGCTGGCATGCGAACACCCTGAGCGTATTCAGGCCATAGTAACCCAAAACGGAAATGCTTATGAGGAGGGTTTAATGTCAGCTTGGGATCCTGTGCGCACATACTGGGAAAATCCTAATAAGGACAATGAGAATAACATTAGATTCCTTTTATCTGCAGACTTTACAAAATTTCAATATACAAACGGTACTCGTAACCCTGAACATATTAGTCCGGACGCTTGGAATATGGATCAGTTTGTTTTGGATCGTCCCGGAAATGACGAGATACAGCTTGCTTTGCAATACGACTATAGAAACAACGTAAAACAGTATTCAAACTGGCATGAATTCTTCAGAACATACCAGCCGCCTACACTCGCTATATGGGGTAAAAATGACATGTTTTTCGGCCCTGAAGGAGCTTTGGCATTTCAGAGGGATCTTGATGATTGTGAAGTGCATTTATTGAATACTGGCCATTTCCCATTAGAAGAAGATTTAAAAACAAGCGCTAGTTTAATTAAACAGTTCCTGCAAGCCCGTCTTTAATGACAAAAGAGTGGGAACAATTCATTTCACACTTAGCTAAAGTTATTGAAAAAGAAATTTAAAAACAAAAGGAGCCTTGCAAACCAATTTGATTTGCAAGACTCCTTTTGTTTGTGAAGAGTCTTATGATATTTAAGTACATTTTTTAACAAAGCAGAAAAAGCTTATCTCCCAATTTAGGAAGATTAAGCTTTTTCTTACGCAACATCTAAGCACATCAGCGTAATTAGAGTAGCGGGAGTCTCAAATTGATGAAGACTTTGTTTTTGTTTTTTCTGCCAGACTAGTAATCGTGGCGCTGCCAAGGTCACCCATATTGGATTTGAAACACCATTTGGATGAGAAAATATCAGAAAACGATAGATTCTCTTTCTTCCTTCCCTTATAATTTTGAAGTGCTGAATGCAAAAGGAGTTTTTTCGCCTTTGTAGAATTGTGATATATAGTCATAAATATAATGGGGGAATACCAATGGAAAATCTTCTCCGTCCTATTTATCAAGAAAGAGCGAGCCATCCGGATACGCTTGCAATCGTCATGATTGAAAAAAGAAACCAGACATCACCGCTTACTGATAATTTGGATGTCGCGCTGCTTGTCATCGTAAAAGAAGCGAAGCAGCCTGTTTTTATTAAACACTATGAATTTGACGGACAAAAGGCTTCTCTTACGATTGTTTCAGATAAGCAGGTGCAGGAGTGGATCCTGCTTGGAACAAACCGCAGAATGGTCGACTGGATCCTGAACGGAAAAGTGTTATTTGACCGCAATGAATATTTAGGCGAGCTTGTAGACCGCCTGAAAGTATTCCCGTTCTCAGAGCGCAGGCTGAAAATCGGCCTTGAATACGGCAAGCTGATCAGAAGATACCTTGAAGGAAAAGTCTTCTTCGAATCAAGGCAGTTTCTTGATGCCTACAATCATATCGTCCATGCTCTTCATCATCTTGCAAGACTTGAAGTCATCGACCGCGGATTTTATCCTGAAGTAACGGTATGGAACCAGGTCCGTCAAATGGAGCCGCAGGTGTACAAGCTCTACAAAGAACTCGTTGAAAGTGAAGAATCTCTTGAAAAAAGACTTGAGCTGCTGTTTTTGGCGAGTGATTTTCTGATCCATTCCAAGTCTGAAATCGGAGCGGGGCATCTTCTTGGCATTCTTTCAGAGAAAGATGTATGGCAGTATGCCGATCTGATGGAGCATCCGGAAGCGCGGTATTATTCCGTTGATTTAAGTGTTCTGCTTGAGTTTCTTGTTGATAAAGAATTCGTTGAAGTCGTGAAGATTGAAACGAAGGGACAAAGAATTTTCCATCGCGGATATTCTGTTACAAAAAAGTATTGACTTTGATATTTTACGGTGATATATTAATAAGCGTCGCTGCTGAAGCAAGTTCACTTTTGACGGCGCAGACAGCGACTTCTCATTAAAAAACTTCTTAAAAAAGTTGTTGACACTGAGTTAACGAAATGATATATTAAGAAGGTCGCTCCAAGAGCGAAAATGATCTTTGAAAACTAAACAAAACCAAAAGCGTACCAAATGTTTTAAATTTTTTAAGTCAGCAACATTTATGAGTCACAAATTTTCTTCGGAGAGTTTGATCCTGGCTCAGGACGAACGCTGGCGGCGTGCCTAATACATGCAAGTCGAGCGGATCTCTTCGGAGATCAGCGGCGGACGGGTGAGTAACACGTGGGCAACCTGCCTGTAAGACTGGGATAACTCCGGGAAACCGGAGCTAATACCGGATACTATGTCAAACCGCATGGTTTGACATTCAAAGACGGTTTCGGCTGTCACTTACAGATGGGCCCGCGGCGCATTAGCTAGTTGGTGAGGTAATGGCTCACCAAGGCAACGATGCGTAGCCGACCTGAGAGGGTGATCGGCCACACTGGGACTGAGACACGGCCCAGACTCCTACGGGAGGCAGCAGTAGGGAATCTTCCGCAATGGACGAAAGTCTGACGGAGCAACGCCGCGTGAGTGATGAAGGTTTTCGGATCGTAAAACTCTGTTGTCAGGGAAGAACAAGTGCCGGAGTAACTGCCGGCGCCTTGACGGTACCTGACCAGAAAGCCACGGCTAACTACGTGCCAGCAGCCGCGGTAATACGTAGGTGGCAAGCGTTGTCCGGAATTATTGGGCGTAAAGCGCGCGCAGGCGGTTTCTTAAGTCTGATGTGAAAGCCCCCGGCTCAACCGGGGAGGGTCATTGGAAACTGGGAAACTTGAGTGCAGAAGAGGAGAGTGGAATTCCACGTGTAGCGGTGAAATGCGTAGAGATGTGGAGGAACACCAGTGGCGAAGGCGACTCTCTGGTCTGTAACTGACGCTGAGGCGCGAAAGCGTGGGGAGCGAACAGGATTAGATACCCTGGTAGTCCACGCCGTAAACGATGAGTGCTAAGTGTTAGAGGGTTTCCGCCCTTTAGTGCTGCAGCTAACGCATTAAGCACTCCGCCTGGGGAGTACGGTCGCAAGACTGAAACTCAAAGGAATTGACGGGGGCCCGCACAAGCGGTGGAGCATGTGGTTTAATTCGAAGCAACGCGAAGAACCTTACCAGGTCTTGACATCCTTTGCCACTTCTAGAGATAGAAGGTTCCCCTTCGGGGGACAAAGTGACAGGTGGTGCATGGTTGTCGTCAGCTCGTGTCGTGAGATGTTGGGTTAAGTCCCGCAACGAGCGCAACCCTTGATCTTAGTTGCCAGCATTCAGTTGGGCACTCTAAGGTGACTGCCGGTGACAAACCGGAGGAAGGTGGGGATGACGTCAAATCATCATGCCCCTTATGACCTGGGCTACACACGTGCTACAATGGATGGTACAAAGGGCTGCGAGACCGCGAGGTTTAGCCAATCCCATAAAACCATTCTCAGTTCGGATTGCAGGCTGCAACTCGCCTGCATGAAGCTGGAATCGCTAGTAATCGCGGATCAGCATGCCGCGGTGAATACGTTCCCGGGCCTTGTACACACCGCCCGTCACACCACGAGAGTTTGCAACACCCGAAGTCGGTGGGGTAACCGTAAGGAGCCAGCCGCCTAAGGTGGGGTAGATGATTGGGGTGAAGTCGTAACAAGGTAGCCGTATCGGAAGGTGCGGCTGGATCACCTCCTTTCTAAGGATATGAGGTCGCTTTTGGTTTTTGTTTAGTTTTGAGAGATCATTCTCTCTATATGAAAGAAGGCAATCATTCATGATCTGCCGGTTGTTCTTTGAAAACTGGATAACGTAATTGATAACAAGTAATTCACTGAGATTTACGCTTACCATAGTGATTTTCTTAGACTTTACAGTCTAAACAAACGATTGACCAATTTTGGTTAAGTTATGAAGGGCGCACGGTGGATGCCTTGGCACTAGGAGCCGATGAAGGACGGGACTAACACCGATATGCTTTGGGGAGCTGTAAGTAAGCTTTGATCCAGAGATTTCCGAATGGGGAAACCCACTGTTCGTAATGGAACAGTATCTTTACCTGAATACATAGGGTACTGAAGGCAGACCCGGGGAACTGAAACATCTAAGTACCCGGAGGAAGAGAAAGCAAATGCGATTTCCCAAGTAGCGGCGAGCGAAACGGAATCAGCCCAAACCAAGAGGCTTGCCTCTTGGGGTTGTAGGACACTCTATACGGAGTTACAAAGGAACGGGGTAGATGAAGCGGCCTGGAAAGGCCTGTCATAGAAGGTAAAAACCCTGTAGTCGAAACTTCGTTCCCTCCAGAGTGGATCCTGAGTACGGCGGGACACGTGAAATCCCGTCGGAATCCGGGAGGACCATCTCCCAAGGCTAAATACTACCTAGTGACCGATAGTGAACCAGTACCGTGAGGGAAAGGTGAAAAGCACCCCGGAAGGGGAGTGAAAAGATCCTGAAACCGTGTGCTTACAAGTAGTCAGAGCCCGTTAACGGGTGATGGCGTGCCTTTTGTAGAATGAACCGGCGAGTTACGATCCCGTGCAAGGTTAAGTTGATGAGACGGAGCCGCAGCGAAAGCGAGTCTGAATAGGGCGAATTAGTACGTGGTCGTAGACCCGAAACCAGGTGATCTACCCATGTCCAGGGTGAAGTTCAGGTAACACTGAATGGAGGCCCGAACCCACGCACGTTGAAAAGTGCGGGGATGAGGTGTGGGTAGCGGAGAAATTCCAATCGAACTTGGAGATAGCTGGTTCTCTCCGAAATAGCTTTAGGGCTAGCCTCGAGTATGAGAGTCTTGGAGGTAGAGCACTGATTGGACTAGGGGCCCTCATCGGGTTACCGAATTCAGTCAAACTCCGAATGCCAAAGACTTGCTCCTCGGGAGTCAGACTGCGAGTGATAAGATCCGTAGTCAAGAGGGAAACAGCCCAGACCGCCAGCTAAGGTCCCAAAGTATACGTTAAGTGGAAAAGGATGTGGAGTTGCTTAGACAACCAGGATGTTGGCTTAGAAGCAGCCACCATTTAAAGAGTGCGTAATAGCTCACTGGTCGAGTGACTCTGCGCCGAAAATGTACCGGGGCTAAACGTATCACCGAAGCTGCGGACTGTTCTTACGAACAGTGGTAGGAGAGCGTTCTAAGGGCGTCGAAGCCAGACCGGAAGGACTGGTGGAGCGCTTAGAAGTGAGAATGCCGGTATGAGTAGCGAAAGAGGGGTGAGAATCCCCTCCACCGAATGCCTAAGGTTTCCTGAGGAAGGCTCGTCCGCTCAGGGTTAGTCGGGACCTAAGCCGAGGCCGAAAGGCGTAGGCGATGGACAACAGGTTGATATTCCTGTACCACCTCCTCACCATTTGAGCAATGGGGGGACGCAGGAGGATAGGGCAAGCGCGCTGCTGGATATGCGCGTCCAAGCAGTTAGGCCGGGAAGTAGGCAAATCCGCTTCCCATATAAGGCTGAGCTGTGATGGCGAGGGAAATTTAGTACCGAAGTTCCTGATTCCACACTGCCAAGAAAAGCCTCTAGCGAGGTGAGAGGTGCCCGTACCGCAAACCGACACAGGTAGGCGAGGAGAGAATCCTAAGGTGAGCGAGAGAACTCTCGTTAAGGAACTCGGCAAAATGACCCCGTAACTTCGGGAGAAGGGGTGCTTTTTAGGGTGAATAGCCCTGAAAAGCCGCAGTGAATAGGCCCAGGCGACTGTTTAGCAAAAACACAGGTCTCTGCGAAGCCGCAAGGCGAAGTATAGGGGCTGACGCCTGCCCGGTGCTGGAAGGTTAAGGGGAGAGGTTAGCGCAAGCGAAGCTTTGAACCGAAGCCCCAGTAAACGGCGGCCGTAACTATAACGGTCCTAAGGTAGCGAAATTCCTTGTCGGGTAAGTTCCGACCCGCACGAAAGGCGTAACGATCTGGGCACTGTCTCAACGAGAGACTCGGTGAAATTATAGTACCTGTGAAGATGCAGGTTACCCGCGACAGGACGGAAAGACCCCGTGGAGCTTTACTGCAGCCTGATATTGAATTTTGGTACAGCTTGTACAGGATAGGTAGGAGCCTTGGAAACCGGAGCGCCAGCTTCGGTGGAGGCATTGGTGGGATACTACCCTTGCTGTATTGAAATTCTAACCCGCAGCCCTTACCGGGCTGGGAGACAGTGTCAGGCGGGCAGTTTGACTGGGGCGGTCGCCTCCTAAAATGTAACGGAGGCGCCCAAAGGTTCCCTCAGAATGGTTGGAAATCATTCGCAGAGTGTAAAGGCACAAGGGAGCTTGACTGCGAGACCTACAAGTCGAGCAGGGACGAAAGTCGGGCTTAGTGATCCGGTGGTTCCGCATGGAAGGGCCATCGCTCAACGGATAAAAGCTACCCCGGGGATAACAGGCTTATCTCCCCCAAGAGTCCACATCGACGGGGAGGTTTGGCACCTCGATGTCGGCTCATCGCATCCTGGGGCTGTAGTCGGTCCCAAGGGTTGGGCTGTTCGCCCATTAAAGCGGTACGCGAGCTGGGTTCAGAACGTCGTGAGACAGTTCGGTCCCTATCCGTCGTGGGCGCAGGAAATTTGAGAGGAGCTGTCCTTAGTACGAGAGGACCGGGATGGACGCACCGCTGGTGTACCAGTTGTCTTGCCAAAGGCATCGCTGGGTAGCTATGTGCGGAAGGGATAAGTGCTGAAAGCATCTAAGCATGAAGCCCCCCTCAAGATGAGATTTCCCATCACATTTGTGAGTAAGAACCCTGAAAGATGATCAGGTTGATAGGTCTGAGGTGGAAGCGCGGTGACGTGTGGAGCTGACAGATACTAATCGTTCGAGGACTTAACCACAGTCTAACTAAGCGTGAATTGCACGTGAATCTTGTTATCAAACGTTATTCAGTTTTGAAAGAATAACTTCTTTCAAAAAAAGCTTGAAATCTTCGGATTTCATAGTATAATAATTTTTGTCACTATGTCTGGTGATGATGGCAAAGAGGTCACACCCGTTCCCATGCCGAACACGGAAGTTAAGCTCTTTAGCGCCGATGGTAGTTGGGGGTTTCCCCCTGTGAGAGTAGGACGTTGCCAGGCTGGTGAAAATTATTATTCCGCAGTAGCTCAGTGGTAGAGCTATCGGCTGTTAACCGATCGGTCGTAGGTTCGAGTCCTACCTGCGGAGCCATTTTGGAGAGCTGTCCGAGTGGCCGAAGGAGCACGATTGGAAATCGTGTAGGCGGTAACCCGTCTCAAGGGTTCGAATCCCTTGCTCTCCGCCACAACTTTATGGCCCGTTGGTCAAGCGGTTAAGACACCGCCCTTTCACGGCGGTAACACGGGTTCGAATCCCGTACGGGTCACCAACATATTTTCGCTGCGGAGGATTAGCTCAGCTGGGAGAGCATCTGCCTTACAAGCAGAGGGTCGGCGGTTCGAGCCCGTCATCCTCCACCATGAAAATTTAAAGCAGCAGCGTAACGGTCAAGCAGGTTTAACACCAACTTATCGGGACGAAAAAGATTACCTTATTATTATCGCGGGGTGGAGCAGTCTGGTAGCTCGTCGGGCTCATAACCCGAAGGTCGCAGGTTCAAATCCTGTCCCCGCAACCAAATGGTCCCGTGGTGTAGCGGTTAACATGCCTGCCTGTCACGCAGGAGATCGCCGGTTCGATCCCGGTCGGGACCGCCATTTTTATAAAGGCTTGGTAGCTCAGTCGGTAGAGCAAAGGACTGAAAATCCTTGTGTCGGCGGTTCGATTCCGTCCCAAGCCACCATTTACACTTATATGCCGGTGTAGCTCAATTGGTAGAGCAACTGACTTGTAATCAGTAGGTTGGGGGTTCAAGTCCTCTTGCCGGCACCACTGAAATGTGGAGGGGTAGCGAAGTGGCTAAACGCGGCGGACTGTAAATCCGCTCCCTCAGGGTTCGGCGGTTCGAATCCGTCCCCCTCCACCATTTTTAAAAAAGAATACAGGGGTATAGTTTAAAGGTAGAACAGAGGTCTCCAAAACCTCCGGTGTGGGTTCGAGTCCTACTACCCCTGCCAATTTAATTAATCTTATATAGTATAATGGCGGCTGTGGCGAAGTGGTTAACGCACCAGATTGTGGCTCTGGCATTCGTGGGTTCGATTCCCATCAGTCGCCCCTTTTTACTTAATAGGGTTTTTATTTTTGTTTTGGGCTATAGCCAAGCGGTAAGGCAACGGACTTTGACTCCGTCATGCGCTGGTTCGAATCCAGCTAGCCCAGCCATTTTCACTTTAACAGTCATCTTTGTGCACCAGCTGCATAAGATACAATTACAGCGAGTGCGGAAGTAGTTCAGTGGTAGAACACCACCTTGCCAAGGTGGGGGTCGCGGGTTCGAATCCCGTCTTCCGCTCCAGAATCTTAAGGCGGCATAGCCAAGTGGTAAGGCAGAGGTCTGCAAAACCTTTATCCCCGGTTCAAATCCGGGTGTCGCCTCCAATTTTTATGAACTCACCCTTAGCCGGGGTGGCGGAACTGGCAGACGCACAGGACTTAAAATCCTGCGGTAGGTGACTACCGTACCGGTTCGATTCCGGTCCTCGGCATCAACCAGTATCCAGTTCGAAAAATGATCAATTTGCCGGTGTGGCGGAATTGGCAGACGCGCACGACTCAAAATCGTGTTCCTCTGGAGTGTCGGTTCGACCCCGACCACCGGTATCTAAAAAACATTGAATTTAAAGGCTTTCTAACTATATGTTAGGAAGTCTTTTTTTGTTATTTTAAAAGGGTTAAATTTTCTAATTTGCACGAGAAAGTTCGTGTGAAATTGCTAGGAAAAGTAACGTATTAACAATTTCGAATATAAATTAGGTGCTTAATTTCCCCAAGTTGTCGTTTACAATAGAATATATATTTTAAATGAAAGTATAGTCTTGAGTAATCCAATTAATGGTAGACTAAGGTTAGAATTAAGTTCGTATGAGGGGGATTTATTTGATTAAAAAGATTATTAAAATCAGAGGTGTTGGAAGATATAGCAATTTTAGTGCCAGTGATATGAAAATAAACTCTTTCTTTGAAAAGTTAAACGTTATCTATGCTAATAATGGAAGTGGCAAAACCACTCTAACAGCTATCTTAAAGTCCTTAGAAACAGGTAAACCCAAAGTTATAACTAGTAGAAAAACAATTGGTTTTAATGAAGATCAGGAAGTTAAATTACTATCAGAAGTAGAGCATGTATTCAAAAAAAATAAATGGAATAGAAGAATGCCTACCATTGAAATTTTTGATACTTTTTTTATTAATAATAATATATATTCAGGTTTTGAAACCTCTATATCGCACAAAAAAAACTTGCACCAATTTGTAATTGGAGAATCGGGAGTTCAATTAGCAGAAGAAATAAAAGTAATAAAAAATGATATTACAAAACACAAGGAACAGTTACAGAGTTTAGAATTAAAAATAGTTAAGCATATAAAGATTCATACCATTAAAGAATTTTTAAAATTAAAACCAGATATTCATATTGATAAGAAAATAGATATAAAAAAGAAAGAACTCGAAATCTCGATGAAACAAAAAGATATACAAGCAATTAATAAGTTTGGGTTAGTTCCTGAATTGAATTTTCCTTTTGATATTACAAATATTAAATATGTTCTGGAGAAAAATCTGATTAATATTGACCAAGAATATATAGAAACTGTGAAGAGTCATATTAAAAAACTCCAAAATAAAGGGATAGAAAATCCTGAAAAATGGATTGGAGAAGGATTTGAATCAATAAATCTAGATAATGAAAAAAGTTGTCCTTTTTGTACTCAGAGTATAGAAAATTCAGGTCAGTTACTTATATCTTATGAGCAATTCTTTAACGATGAATACAATCGTTTGAAAGCTTCATGTGAAAAGCTTTCAAACGAATTAAAGGAATATAACCTCTCACTTGAAATAGAAAGAATTAAATCATTTTATTCAAGAAACAAAGCACTAGTTGAGTTTTGGAACCCTCTTTTAAAAAGTAATGTTGCTACTACAATAGATTTTGAGACGAAAATTGAGGATTTATATAATGTTGTTTTAGAAGATGTAAATGAAAAACTTAAAAATCCTATATGCCGCGTAAATACGGAGAATCTAGAATCTTTAAAAGAAGAACTAGATAAAATAAACTATTTTATTGAATTTATTAACAATCAGTTTAATCTAAGCAATATCGATATCGATATGCTAAAGAAACAAACTGCAGATTTAAATACTATTGAAAATGAGTTAGACCGTTTAACAGAATGCCAAAAAAGATACAAAGAACCTGTCCTCACTTACTGTAATAACTATTTAGAAAAGGAAAAAAAATTAAAGCTATATAATAAAGAAAATAAGGAAAAACAACAGCAATTAAACAATTACACGAAACAAACCTTTGAACTTTACGGTAGAAAGATTAATGAGTATTTAAGATTATTCTCTACAAAATTTGAAATCAAGGATCTTAAAAGTGTAATCGTTGGACGGAGTAAAGATCCATCTGTTAATTATGTACTAACATTAAATGGTAAAGAAATTTCATTTGAAGAAACTTCTGAAAAAATACATGCCTCAAAAGCATTAAGTGATGGAGATAGAAGCACTCTTGCTTTGGCCTTTTTCTTAGCTAAACTAGAACTTGATGAAAATATACATGAAAAAATAATAATATTTGATGATCCTTTGTCTAGTTTTGATAGAACTAGGAGAAACAAAACTATAAATATACTTATTAATCAAAGCGAAAAAGCGAAGCAAACCTTTATATTAAGTCATAATGATTCTTTTGTATTTAAGTTATATGAAAAGGCAAGTCCAAAAATGTTAACGATTACCTATGATGGAAAGCTTGATGATCTGGATCATGAGGATATGGATGACTTTATGGAACATCAATATTTTAAAAGATTACGGATATTAGAATCATTTTGTAAAGATGGTACTTTAAGACATAGTGTTGATGAACTTAGAGGTTCAGTGAGAATTGTACTTGAGGATAGTATTAAGTTTAGATATAGGAAGTATTTGAAAGGTGTTTACGTTGATAGCAACGGGAAGAAAATAGGACCATTAAGTAATAAAGAAGGTTTAGGAAGCATGATAAACTTACTAAATGCTTCTGAATGTAATTTCAAAGTTGATAAACATATCGTCATTTCAGAACTTAGAGAGTTAAATGATTTTTCCATACCGCCTCATCATGGGAGTATTGAATCAGCTCATCGAGAAGAAAGTTTATCAATAGATGAATTGCATACTTATCTGAATCAAACTTTAACACTAATCTATGAAAAACTTTAATGAAAGCTTTTTGGAAGTCATAAGAAAGTACATCATAGAAATCAATTTTGTTGATAATATAGGCTAAAGCGTGACAAAATAATTTCTACATCAGCAAATGTTGGCTTTGAAAAAAAGCTATCTTTACGGTAGATAAATTAAGGAGGATAGATTCCTCTAAGAATTTACCGTTATAATCGTTTGAACTAATTATGAAGAAAGTTATCTATAAGCAAATTTAATCTTCGTTTCTCCTATAAAAGTAGTATCACTACCATATGAAATTTTAATAACGTGGGTCGAAGGCGCTAAAATGGGATTAAAATTGAATCATCTATACTTAGCAGAGGACGGGCGAAATGCTCGTCTTTTCTATTTCTTTGAGAATGCTGATCATTCGAATAAAATCTTTCCTCAATAGGAATAAAACATAACCCAAGTACCCACCGCCCACCTCCCTGCATATAATGCTTTCATATGCGCTGAAAGGGTGGAGAAGAATGTATTATTATCCGAATTACTGGTATCCAAATCCTTATTATCCTCAAGTTCATGCACCGATGAACAGCTATTACAGAGAACCGGCCTATTGGAATTATCCAGGCAGCTACCCCTCTGAAATGAGTGAGTACAGACTCCCATTAAAGGATTATGGGCCAGAGCCGTTTGTAATTAATATTAATGAAGCAACGCTGCAGAACAATACTTTCCGGACGGCGTTATGGACCGGAACTCACCTGCAACTTACGCTCATGAGCATTAATCCAGGGGAAGATATTGGTCTTGAGATGCATCCTGATGTTGATCAGTTCCTGCGGGTTGAAGAGGGACAGGGGATTGTTCAGATGGGCAAGAGCAAGGACCAATTGCCTTTCGTGAGAAACGTCTATGATGATTCAGCGATCTTCATACCTGCTGGAACATGGCACAATGTCACCAATACTGGAAAGTCTCCGCTGAAACTTTATTCAATCTATGCTCCTCCAAACCATCCGTTTGGTACGGTTCATGAAACGAAAGCGGCTGCGGAGGCTGCTGAAGAAGGCTACGGTAAAAATGGCGGGAAAACGGTGATTGATGGCAAGACTCCGGACGAATGGGTAAAGCACACGGAATTTTTGGTGAAGGAAGGGCTTGAGGATGTGCAAAGAGGGATCAATGCACTTCACATTCTTCAGGAATTTATTTTGATGGGCGTGCTTGTAGGGAAAGGATACACTCCTGAGAAAGCATATGAAACAGTGGAAGAGTGGGAGCGTACGGGAGAGTCCAAACTTCTGCAGCAGAGCAAAAAATTAGGGGGCCAAAGCGTATAGTGAGTGCTGTACCCCGGAGTATTAGTATCAATTCAGCAATGAGGAAGAACTTGGAGCTCACCAGGTTCTTTTTTTTGTTGAAAATATTTATTACACCAGCTGCCCAAAATGCCTCGTATTCGTGCATTTCTTAAGCATTTATATGATCTTTGAACTGTTATACAAAAACAGGACAAGCCTTTCTCCCCACATCTAGTCAAAATAGTGCACCTTCTTCGTCAATACAGTATCCCCTTTTTAGTAAGCGCTATCATTATAATAAAAGAAAGCGATTACAAACTAAGGGTGGTGAGACGGTTGGAAACGAAAATTCAAACGGGGCCAGTGAGTACGAAGGCTCAGATGCAGACCGTTCCTAAGAAGAAGTTTAAGGTGAAGAGCCTGCTTGTATATGGCGCCTTTGTTGGTCCGGCGCTGCTGTTCTTCCTAGTGATCCAGATACTGCCGTTCATAATGGGGCTTTATTATTCGTTCACTTCATGGAATGGAGTCAGTTCGGCTGTTGAGTGGGTAGGTTTGGAGAACTATCTGAAGATCTTTACGAACGATCCGGCCTTTTTTAATTCTTTCATTTTTACAACGAAGTTTATGTTTGCGGCTGTTATTATCAGTAATGTCATCGGATTTGCTTTTGCACTGATGCTGAATGCAGCGCTTAAGACGAAGAATGTTCTGCGGACTGTCTTTTTCCTTCCGAATGTTATCGGAGGATTATTGCTCGGGTTCATCTGGCAGTTCATTTTTGTAAAGGGTTTTGCTTCTCTCGGAAATTTAACGGGTCTTGAGTTTTTCAAAATGCCTTGGCTCGGCGATGAGACGACAGCGTTTTGGGGAATCGTCATCGTGTTTGCCTGGCAGACGAGCGGCTACATGATGGTCATTTACATTGCAGCCCTTCAGGGAGTGGATACTTCCCTGCTTGAGGCGGCGAAAATGGACGGAGCATCTGCTTGGACGCTATTGACGAAGATTATTGTTCCGCTGATTCTTCCGGCGTTTACGATTTGTCTGTTCCTTACAATCTCAATGGCGTTTAAGATTTTCGATCTGAATATTTCTCTTACAGGCGGCGGGCCGTTCAACTCGACTCAGTCTGTAGCAATCAATATTTATCAGGAAGCCTTCCAGAATAACCGTTACGGTCTTGGTACGGCGAAGTCGATTCTGTTCTTTGTGGTTGTTGCCATCTTTACAACCGTTCAAGTAATGATGACGAAGAAGCGGGAGGTTGAGGCGTAATGGGCAACCGGTATACAGGCAAAACATTTGTCCTTGAGATCATAGCAATCGCGATTGCGCTGATCTTCCTGATTCCGTTTTACTTCGTTCTAGTAAACTCAGTTAAGCCGTTTGCAGCTATCTTAATAGATGCTGCGGCATGGCCGAAGGAATTTATGTTCTCTAACTACGCCAAAGTGTGGGAGGTTATCAACTTCCCGCGGGCTTTCTGGAACTCGCTTATCATCACTGTTTTCAGTAATATTGGGTTAGTGATCATCAGTTCGATGGCTGCGTGGAAAATGGTCCGCACGCCGGGCAGATTCAGCAAAATCCTGTTTGTTCTGTTTGTTGCAGCAATGGTCATTCCGTTCCAGACGGTGATGATTCCGCTGATGAAGCTTGGAGGCATCCTTGGTCTGACAAACAGCATTCCTGGTCTGATTATCATGTATTTCGGATTTGGTGTTCCGCTTTCGCTGTTCCTTTATCACGGGTTTGTGAAAACAGTGCCTGTTGAAATTGAAGAGTCAGCTAAGATTGACGGCTGCAGCGAGTTCGGCGTGTTCTGGAGAATTGTTTTTCCTCTCTTGAAGCCGATCACGGTAACGGTTGTCATTCTGAATACGCTTTGGATCTGGAATGATTATCTGCTTCCACTTCTTGTTCTGCAGGATGCGGAGCTGCGCACGATTCCGCTTGCGGCAAGTTCATTCTTTGCCCAGTACACGAAACAGTGGGATATGGGACTCGCAGCGCTTGTGCTTGGCATTACGCCGGTCGTGATTTTCTTCCTGTTCCTGCAAAAGCATATTATTAAAGGGATCGCATCAGGTTCGATCAAGTAGATATAAAGTTTCTGCATTCGATAGATTAAGAATGCAGGAATTTATATAAAATAAAAAGATTCAAGGAGGTCAATCCATTAATGAAACGCTTTCTGTTATTATGTATGTCATTCGTTTTCGTATTCGGCATTATGGCGGGCTGTTCGTCTAAAGAATCATCTTCAGGCGGAGATTCAGGCAAGGATTCAAAATCAGGCGATGAAGTGGTAACGCTTAACTTCTTCCAGTTTAAAGTGGAAATTGCTGACCAGCTGCAGGCAATGATCAAAGAATATGAAGCTGAGAATCCAAACATTAAGATTAAACTTGAAACGGTAGGCGGCGGTGCCGACTACGGTGCAGCTCTTAAAGCGAAATTTGCTTCAGGCGAAGAGCCGGATATTTTCAACAACGGCGGTTTTAAAGAGCTTGAGCTCTGGAAAGAAAAGCTTGCTGATCTTTCAGGCGAGCCATGGGTTGAGAACGTTCTTCCTATCGGAAAAGTGCCGATGACAGATGCAGACGGCAAGCTTTACGGAATGCCTGTCAACCTTGAAGGATACGGCTTTGTCTACAACAAAGACCTGTTTGAAAAAGCAGGCATCACTGAGCCTCCTAAAACGATCGATGAGCTGAAAGAAGCTGCTAAAAAGCTTGAAGCTAAAAAGATCACTCCATTCTCTGCCGGATACGGCGAGTGGTGGGTAATCGGGCAGCATTTACTGAACATTCCATTTGCACAGCAGGAAGATCCGGAGAAATTTATCGCAGGTCTTTATGACGGTTCAGAGAAATTTACTGATAACGAGCAGTTCAAGCAGTTCAAAGAAGTTCTTGATACAGAGCTTAAATATGCAAACGACAATCCGTTAACAACAGACTACAATACACAGGTTACACTTTTCGCTTCTGGCGAAACAGCTATGCTTCAGCAAGGTAACTGGACAGAGAACATGATCACAGAAATCAATCCTGAGATCAACATGGGCTTCCTTCCAATTCCAATCAGCAATGATGAGAATGCGAACAGCCTTCCAGTCGGCGTACCGAACAACTGGGTACTGAACAAAAATTCAGAGCACCTTGAAGAAGCGAAAGCATTCTTAAACTGGATGGTTTCATCTGAAACAGGCAAACGCTTCATCACAGAAGAGTTCGCATTCATCCCGGCTTTTGATAACATCGAGCCTGCTGGACTTGGCGATCTTGGAACATCAATTCTTGATTACTCTAAAGAAGAGAAAACAATCCCTTGGACTTGGTTCAAATGGCCGGACGGGGCGAATAAAGAATTCGCTGCTGCCATGCAGGAATATGCTGCAGGCAAAATCGACTATGATACAATGCTTGAGCGCTTCCAGACATCATGGGATAACTTGAAGTAATAGACTGATAGAGAAAGCATGCCCTTATGGGTGTGCTTTTTTTCATCCATTTGCAATCCCCCCAAGGTATTTGAAGGAAGATTCCAAAAAGTGCTTTCAAGCCTATTAAACTGGCTATATACTATAGAATAAGCTAGTCCCTGGAGGTCAGACCCCATGCTGAAACGAAGCATCCGCAACAAATTGATTGTTCTTCTGATGATTACGACCATCGTGCCGTTCGGCAGTTCCATTTTAATTACGTATTTATATACAAAAGAATCGCTTGAAGACCAGGTTGTGAAAGAAAGCAGCAATCTGCTGTACCAGGGGAAAATAAACCTTGAAAGCTATTTGAATGAGCTGAACGGTCTTACACTCTCCCTCTACAACAACCCGGATTTTATTAACTACCTCAGAGCGCCCGATGATAAAAATGACTATCAGAATGTCGGTGTTGTGAAAAATATTATGCAGACCATTCTCTATACAGGAGATACGATTAACGAAGTGAAAATTTCTTTTGCCAAAGATGACAGGGTGATTTCTGCTACTAAGCGTTCGACTGTAGTCTTTTCAACGAGTATTGAAGATGAAAAAAGTGAGGCCTTCAACAGTGCTGAGCGCAGCCCCTACAACCTGTATATCGAGCCCATGTACGCAAGCCATGAGGACAGCCCAAGAAGGGGAAGGGACATCGTGATGATGCACAGGGCGCTTACGAATGTGCCCGGAAGCGATGTGCTTGGATACATCACTCTCGGCATTTCGCCTGATACAATCATTGATATGAGCCGGAATCTGTACAACCGGGAATCAGAGGAGTTTTTCCTGCTGTCATCAGAGGGGAAGATGATTTACAGTTCAAACGCCGAGATTCCGGACGGTTCCAATCAAAAGTGGATTGAGAGCGTGATGAATGCAGACACTGCATCAGGCACGTTTGAGTGGGAGGAGGATTCTTTTAACGGAGTGATGATGTACGACAGGCTTTCTGAATCGTCCGGAGGCTGGATCCTGGTCAAGCGGGTGCCGTTTCATATCCTTTATGACAGCGCATACAGTGTCGCTAAAATCAATATTCTTTTTGGTGTGATCGGTTTGTCGCTTGTGGTGCTTGCTGTTCTGTTCGTTTCCTTTAAGATGACGTCCCCGATCAGAATTCTGCTTCAGAATATTGAACAGGTTGAAAAAGGGAACATGAAGATTGCCTCGCAGTCCTTCGGATCAGATGAAATCGGGATTCTCGGCTCCCGTTTTCAGCAGATGATCGAGCGGATCAATCAGCTGATTACGAGGGAGTACAAGCTTGAGCTTGAAAATAAGACAAACCAAATTAAAGTGCTGCAGTCTCAGATTAATCCGCATTTCCTTTATAATGCGCTGCAGTCGATCGGAACGGTTGCCCTTAAAAATAACGTCCCGCAAATCTATTCCCTGATTACCCACCTGTCAAAGATCATGAGATACGGGATGAATATGGAGGAGGATCTTGTTCCTCTGAGGAAAGAGATTACCTACACCAATGCCTTTCTATTCCTGCAAAAAGAGCGGTTTGGCGAGCATTTGCAGGTGCATGTGGAGGTTGATGAGGATGTCCAGGATATTCTTGTGCCGAAAATGATTCTGCAGCCCGTGATTGAAAACTACTTTAAGCATGGCTTTGATATCCGCGAAGGGATTGGAAGCATCGAGCTGAAGTGCTTCAGGGACGATGATGAACTGGTCATGAAAATCAGCGACAACGGCATTGGCGTCACGCCGAAGAGGCTGAATGAAATACATGAGCATTTCCGAGCAGACGCACTGAATAAAAAGGGCCCGGGGACAAATATAGGTCTGAAAAACGTCTATTCACGGCTGAAGCTTTATTATGATCACAAAGCAAAGCTTTTTCTGGAAAATAAAGAGGAAGGCGGCTTCATGGTGACGATGAGGCTTCCGGTCCTGCAGGAGGGTGAGACGGGTGAAAGCGATCATAGTTGATGATGAAAAGCATGTAAGGGAAGGGCTCATGCTGCTTGCTGACTGGAAAAAGCACGGGATTGATCTCATTATGGAAGCGGAAGACGGCGAAGAGGCTGCAGCGCTCATTAAAGAACACAATCCTGAAATCATTTTTACAGATATGAGAATGCCAAGGCGCGACGGAATCAGTCTGTTAAAATGGCTGCATGCCGAGAACACGGCAAGCAAAACCATCGTCGTGAGCGGATATGATGATTTTGAGTACATGAGGCATGCCATCACCTATAAGAGCTTCGATTATATTTTAAAGCCGATCGAGCCTGATGTGCTGAACGAGACGCTTGAGCGGGCTGTTCATGAATGGCGGGAACAGGCGAAATCAAAGTCTGCCCATGATGAGGAGAGCCGTGTCATCAATGAAGTCAGGCCCCTCTATTGGGATCAGCTTTTTTCAGGGCTTTGTCTGAAAAAAGAACTCTCAAAGGATGCTGAAGAAAACATACAGAAAGAATACGGGGTGCTTTTTTCAAGCGTTCAAAAAACGGCCGCTGTTCTCTCGCTGAAGGCATGTGAGGGAGACCGGGAAGCTGCTGCGGCCTCTATATCCGGCCTGTGCAGCGAGCACTTGAAGGACGGGCTCTGCTTTAAAAACGTGAATAAAGAGGATGAACTTGTTCTGCTTCTATGGAAGGAGAAAAATCCGCTTGCTGCGGCGGAAGAATTCATCAGGCTTGTCAAACAGAAGCTTAAGCTGAACGTTCTTGCTGCAGCTGGCAGCACCGGTTTTCAGCTGAATGAAACCTTTGGTGAGGCGGAGGCGGTTCTCCTTACACATGATCTCCGCCTGAAAAAAACGCTTGCCGCACCAAGGGACAAAGGAGACAAACCGCTGCTTCACCTGTTTGACTTTTCAAACGAGCTGAAGTGGGCGGTGCAGTCAGGCAGTATCCCCCAGACAGAAGCGCAGCTTGTAAAAATATTTGCAAAGCTTGAACAGCAGCATCATCTTTCCCTTGAGCAGATCACGCTGTGGGAAAAACAGTTTGAGCTCCTGCGAAGCAACTGGATCAAGGAATATGAAGTCAGCCACAAGGAAGGCTTTTATTCCGGAAAAGCTTACTGGGATTCAGACGGCGCTTTTTCCATGGCGAAATTCAAGGAAGAAAAAACAAAGGAATTTACAGAGCTGATCACGATTCTTTCGACCGTAAAGTATCAAAAAGAAAAAAACAACATGCAGCAAATTGAAGAATATCTTCAGCAGCATTATCAGGAGGATATTACGCTCCAGGAGATTGCAGACAAATTCTATTTAAGCAGGGAATACATCTCCCGAAAATTCAAGCAGGATTACCAGACAACACTGACGGACTACTTGACAGGCATCCGCATGGAAAAGGCAAAATCGCTTCTTGAAAATCCTTATCTGAAAATCTATGAAGTTGCATACGGCGTCGGCTACCAGAACGAAAAGTACTTCAGCAAAGTCTTCAAAAAGTACACAGGCCAGACACCGAACGAATACAGGCAGACGGCAGGCAAGTAAAGGTGTCAGTCCCGCTCCGCTTTAACGCGGTGCGGGACTGACACCAATTTTCGACAAAATTATTCATTTTGTGTTGAAGAATCGTTAAGAATTTGTTAAGATATTTTTATCGCTTCTTCTTGCGGGTGTAGTTTAATGGTAAAACCTCAGCCTTCCAAGCTGATGTCGTGGGTTCGATTCCCATCACCCGCTCCATACATATACAACGCAGTGTTTCGTTTGTCAGAAAAACGGAGCATTGCGTTTTTTCATGTTCAAAAAAATCCCTCCTGAAAAGAGGGATTTACTGTATCACTTTATAATCTCCTGTGCCGCCGTGAATTTGCGTGAACATTTTCGTTAAAGATGATAACATCTCGAGTGCCTGCTCCACGTCCATGCCTGGCCTTAAATAGATCAGATGCAGGGCATTGCGCGTGCTTTCTGTGACTGCCGTCCGCCTGGAGTCAACAAACGGGCTGCCAAACGGTCCGTTTTCATCCGCAGATACAAGTTTGCCGGCCATATTTACTTCCCGTCCGTTGATGGCAAGATAGGAATCATCTGCTGCCCCAACCCTGATTTCAACGGGACCTGACAGTTCATCTGCATCGTAAATGCCAAACGGAATCTGATGCTGCAGCGAAAAGAAGTTATTGAGGTCAACGGCGGAATGAAACGGTTCGAGATACTGCTGCTTTTGGATTCTCCGGTACAGCGCCTCGCTTGAAGGACGGTAGCGCCCCGGATCTGTGCCGAGTTTTTTGAAAATGGCCCGCCACTCTTTAATCGGTTCGAGGTCCTGGACTTTTTTATCTTCCATTTCAAAGAAGATTGATTCCTGGAACAGACGCATTCTGCCTTTCAGCATTTGCGGCGATTCTGATACTTCAATGTTTTTATAGGAGATCACGCCGATTTTAAAACCGGGTACCTCCCGGGTGATTTCGGGACTGATTGAAGTTTCCATCATTTTATCCTCCACATTTTAATGACATTATTTTACCATAGAAGAAGTGACCAATCGAACGGAAAGGAGGGATAGACCATGAATGCAGCCGAATTGAAACAAGATTTAATTGCATACAGCAAAAGCATCGGCATCGATAAAATCGGATTTGCGCAGGCCAACCGTTTTTGAAGAACTGAAGCAGCGTCTTATTGTGCACGAGCAAAAGGGCTATATGTCAGGCTTTGAGGAGCCGGATATTGAAAAAAGAACGAACCCCGATTTGCTTGTGCCCGGAGCAAAATCGATTATATCGATTGCCCTTGCGTATCCTTCAAAGCTGAAGGACGCCCCGAGAAGTACGAAGGAAGACCGACGGGGCATTTTCTGCCGGGCATCATGGGGACAGGATTATCATGATGTGCTGAGAGACAGGCTGAGGAAGCTTGAAGCCTATATCCTTGAGAAGCTGCCGGATGCAGAGCTCAAGTCCATGGTTGATACCGGCGAATTGTCTGATCGTGCGGCCGCCGAGAGAGCGGGAATCGGGTGGAGCGGCAAAAACTGCGCCATTATTACACCCGAATTCGGTTCGTATGTCTACCTTGGAGAAATCATCACGAATATTGCCATCCCTCCTGATACACCGATGGAGGACCGGTGCGGCAGCTGCACAATTTGTGTGGATGCATGCCCGACAGGTGCCCTTGTTCAGGGCGGCCAGCTTGATTCATCCAAGTGCATTGCTTTTTTAACGCAGACAAAAGGGTTTCTTGAAGAAAGATACCGCAAAAAGCTTGGAAACCGACTGTACGGCTGTGATACGTGCCAGACAGTCTGTCCGGAGAATAAAGGCAAGGATTTTCATCTGCACGCCGAAATGGAGCCGGACCCGGAAATTGCAAAGCCGAAGCTGAAACCGCTCCTTACGATGAGCAACCGCGAGTTTAAAGAGAAGTTCGGTCATGTGTCAGGCTCCTGGCGCGGGAAAAAACCGATCCAGCGCAATGCGATCATTGCTCTTGCTCATTTTAAAGATTCAACGGCTGTTCCTGAATTAACGTCCTTGATGCAAAAAGATCCCCGCCCTGTGATCCGGGGAACGGCAGCTTGGGCGCTTGGCGTGATCGGTGAAAAAACCAGTCTTCCTGATCTGGAGAAAGCTCTTCAGCAAGAACAGGACGAAGAGGCGCGAGCGGAAATGGAAAAAGGGCTAGCGCTTCTTCAGCAGTAGAGTTCATACTTCCCTCCCGGTTTTCATAGAGTCTTACTAATGACACTTATGGCGGTGAGGCGTATATGAAAAAGGAACTTGCGGCTGCAGTAAAGAGCAAATTGGAGATGCTGGTCAACAATAGAAGTGCAAGGGATCTTCATCTTATCGAAGACAGTGAAACGCTGCTTAGAAAAAAGCAGATTCTAAAAGACCGGGAAGTGGAGCTTCTTAAAGGCAGAGCGGATGTGCAGGTGCTTCAGGTTGAGAACGTCACAGCCGAAGAAATGCACGTGACGTACAAGTGCCACTTTAAATATTTTCATAACGACCGGAAATCGTTCTATATGGAAGAAAAAACCGAAGACCGGATAGCCATTTTTCAAAATGGCATGATTGTCAGCGATGATAAGATTGAAGTGAACCGCGAAGATGAGACAGATGAAAACAGGGAAGACGAGTCAGATGAGCGGGTTCCGTTCCGGTATGACAGGCTCGCTGCGGTTCAGTATGCAGAGAGATGGTGGAACACGCACAATCCGAAGTATAAAAACTTTGATGTGAACTGCACGAACTATGTCTCTCAATGTCTGCGGGCAGGAGGAGCACCGATGCGCGGCTATCCCGGGCGCTCAGCCGGGTGGTGGATGCAAAACAGCAACTGGAGCTACAGCTGGACCGTTGCCCATTCCCTTACGATGCATCTCGGACATTCGAAAACAGGGCTGCGCGCATCAAGAGTCTACAAACCTGAAGCTCTCATGCCCGGCGATGTGATTTGCTATGACTTTCAGGGCGATGGCAGATTTGACCATACAACGATTGTCGTGGCAAAAGATAAATCAAACATGCCTCTGGTCAACGCCAATACTTACAACAGCAGAATGCGCTACTGGGATTATGAAGATTCCACTGCCTACACGCCAAACATCGCGTACAGATTTTATCATATAGAAGATGATGCAGGCTCAAAGAAACAATAATGAAGTGGTATAATAAAGGCAACAGATTTAGATGAGGTGAAAATAAGTGGCTTTACATGTCGTACTCTACCAGCCGGAGATCCCGGCTAACACAGGAAACATCGCACGCACCTGCGCGGCAACCAACACCGTTCTGCATTTGATCCGTCCGCTTGGATTTTCAACAGACGACAAAATGCTGAAGCGTGCAGGACTTGATTACTGGGAATTCGTCACCGTCGTGTATCACGATTCTCTCGACGAACTATTTGAAGCCTATCCTGAAGGGGATTTCTACTTTATCTCGAAATTCGGCGAACAGCCCCATACAACCTTCGACTACAGCAGCGTGGAAAAAGACACGTTCTTTGTGTTCGGAAAAGAAACAACCGGCCTGCCGAAGGATCTCATTGCAGCCAACATGGAAAAATGCCTGCGCCTGCCAATGACCGGCAACGTGCGCTCCCTTAACTTATCCAACACCGCTGCGATATTGATCTACGAGGCATTGAGACAGCAGAATTATCCTGGCTTACTAAAAAAAACGACCTGAGTGGTCGTTTTTTTTATATTATTTTTTCACGCCTGGCTTATCATTGTACCCTGCAGTAAATATCGAAACTAAAAATGTAATGCATACCCCTAGCACTAATGCTGTTTTCATCGCGGCAATTCCTCCCTTTTATGTAAATGATGACCCTTACATAGATAGTTTCATTATAGCTTATCCCTATAGGCATGTGAATAAAAATGGGGGGATTTTGTGAAATATCTTTACGAAAAGCGGAGCCGACTGGGCAGGCCTGGCAGTCAGATGAAAAATACCTAAATCCTTCTCTGACCTTCGGAGCTGAGCAAGGCGCTTCCGCTTTTCGAAATAAATTATAGAATGTTAAGGGACATCCTCGCATAAAGTGTATTAATCGCGCTCAAGTATCACCAATGATGGAGGAGGTCCTTATGGATATCTTAAAAAAAATTGAAAAGTACAGAGAAGATGAACAGCGACTGAAGTGGGAAGGAACCTTCGTTGAGTATTTAGAGATGCTGAAAGAGAAACCATGGGTTGCACAATCGGCTCATTCACGAGTTTACAATATGATCAAAGATGCCGGTATAGAGGAAGAAAACGGGTCAAAGCGCTATAAGTTCTTTGATCATAAACTGTTTGGGCTTGAAGATTCTCTTGAACGCCTTGTGGAGGAGTACTTCCATCCTGCTGCCAAACGGCTGGATGTCCGCAAGCGGATCCTGCTGCTGATGGGGCCGGTCAGCGGCGGTAAGTCCACGCTTGTGACGATGCTGAAGAGAGGTCTTGAATCGTATTCCCTTACTGACCGCGGTGCTGTTTATGCCATTAAAGGCTGCCCGATGCACGAGGATCCTCTGCATTTAATTCCCCATCATCTGAGAGAAGACTTCTTTGACGAATACGGCATCCGGATCGAAGGGAATCTTTCGCCTTTGAACCTGATGAGGCTTGAGCAGGAGTACGGCGGACGGATTGAAGATGTGATAATTGAGCGGATCTTTTTCTCTGAAGACAAACGGACGGGAATTGGAACGTTCAGCCCATCTGATCCAAAATCCCAGGACATTGCTGATTTAACAGGAAGCATTGACTTTTCGACGATTGCGGAATTCGGGTCAGAGTCTGATCCGCGCGCGTACCGATTTGACGGGGAGCTGAACAAAGCCAACCGCGGAATGATGGAATTCCAGGAGATGCTGAAGTGTGACGAGAAATTCCTCTGGCATCTGCTTTCTCTGACACAGGAAGGCAATTTTAAAGCGGGAAGATTTGCCCTCATTTCCGCTGATGAGCTGATTGTGGCGCACACGAATGAAACGGAGTACCGTTCGTTTATTTCAAACAAGAAGAATGAGGCGCTGCATTCACGGATTATCGTCATGCCAGTGCCATATAACCTGAGGGTCTCTGAAGAAGAGAGAATCTATGAAAAAATGATTATGGAAAGTGATGTTTCAAATGTTCATATTGCACCGCATACGATGCGGGTTGCTGCGATGTTTACCATATTAACAAGATTGAAAGATCCAAAGCGCGGCGATATCGATCTTGTGAAGAAAATGCGCCTGTATGACGGTGAGAATGTGGAAGGCTACAACACAGTCGATG
Source organism: Metabacillus sp. SLBN-84 (assembly GCF_053629595.1). Classification (NCBI taxonomy): domain Bacteria; kingdom Bacillati; phylum Bacillota; class Bacilli; order Caryophanales; family Bacillaceae; genus Metabacillus; species Metabacillus sp. SLBN-84. Next base: position 3,649,837 of record NZ_JBRJIP010000001.1, on the reverse strand, counting down.
TGGAAGAGCTGCAGAAGGAGCATGTGGATGAAGGGATGAGCGGAATCGATCCGCGGTATGTCATCAACCGGATTTCCTCTACTATTATCCGAAAAGAAATTCCGTCGATTAATGCGCTGGATGTCCTCAGATCGCTGAAAGAGGGGCTGGATCAGCACGCATCGATTTCAAATGAAGACCGAGAGCGGTACTTGAACTTCATCTCTGTTGCGAGAAAAGAGTATGATGATCTTGCGAAAAAAGAAGTGCAAAAAGCGTTCGTCTACTCGTACGAAGAGTCTGCCAAAACATTGATGGATAACTACCTCGACAACGTGGAAGCTTACTGCAACAAAAATAAAATCCGCGATCCGCTGACTGGCGAGGAGATGAATCCGGACGACAAGCTCATGCGCTCAATTGAAGAGCAGATCGGCATTTCCGAAAATGCGAAAAAGGCGTTCCGTGAAGAGATTCTTATCCGGATTTCAGCTTATGCCCGTAAAGGAAAACGATTTGATTACAATTCACATGAACGCCTACGTGAAGCGATCCAGAAAAAGCTGTTTGCCGATCTGAAGGATGTAGTCAAGATTACAACATCTTCGAAAACGCCGGATGAGCAGCAGCTGAAGAAAATCAATGAAGTTGTTAAGAGACTGATTGATGAGCATGGCTACAATTCTACGTCTGCAAATGATCTGCTGCGGTATGTAGGAAGTCTCTTAAACCGATAACGGGAAAAGCCGGGCATGGGAGTCCGGCTTTTCATCTTTAAAAAGAGAAAAGAGGATGCAGCCAATATGTTTCAACTTTTCCTCTGACGGGAAAACTAGAAGCATCGGAGGTGGTTTTCATGACAAAGAAGACTGAGACGGAAACAGAAAACGGCACAATGGTGCGCGACATGAAGGATCTGGTTGAGCACTCCAAAATTATGGAACATATGAAAACAAATAAAGAACTTGAGAAGGAAGGCAAAAGGCCTGATCCGGTTCAGCACAAAGAAGACAAATAGAACTCTCTGACACATTTGTGCCAGAGAGTTTTTTTCTGTCTTTTATCTCGCTCATTCCGATCAGTTTACAAAAATATGCAGGAAGATACAGACGGAATCCCTGAAGCAGACGATCGTTCTGAATAGTGACAAGGTGTATGTAAATAATTATGCATCATGAGACTTGTCTATTTTTAACAGGGTCAAGCCTAATTTTCTAAATTATTTGTCAATTATCTCTTTTTTCAGCATAGGATAGAGTAATCTAAACAACACCGGAAATCGACCCAAAGCTATTGTATGTATATAGGTGCAGTTTGGTGAAGAATCATTCCAAAATAATTTTTGGAGGGGGAGAGTAGAAGATGAGTATAGGAAATGGGCGCAACTTTGTCATTTCGAATGAAGATTGGTCCCTCCACCGCAAAGGCCATGATGATCAGAAACGTCACCAAGAGAAGGTTCAGGAAGCGATTAAGAGCAATTTGCCTGACTTGATTACAGAAGAAAATATCGTGATGTCAAACGGGAAAGATGTTGTGAAAATTCCGATCAGGTCACTGGATGAATATAAAATCAGATACAATTATGATAAAAACAAACATGTCGGCCAGGGGGACGGGGAAAGCAAGGTCGGGGATGTTGTTGCACGCGACGGTTCCCCGCAAAACGCGAACGGTCCGGGCAAAGGCCAGGGAGCAGGAGACCAGGCGGGCGAAGATTACTACGAAGCAGAGGTCAGCATGCTGGAGCTTGAAGAGGCTCTTTTCAGCGAACTTGCGCTGCCTAATTTGAAGAGAAAAGAAATGGACCAGATTATTGTGGAAAATATCGAGTTCAATGATATTCGAAGAACAGGGCTGATGGGGAATATCGATAAGAAACGAACCATGCTTTCTGCGTATAAACGGAATGCGATGTCCGGCGCACCGAAGTTTCATCCGATTTACCCGGAGGATCTGAAGTTTAAAACGTGGAATGAAGTATCAAAGCCCGAATCCCGTGCCGTTGTCATCGCGATGATGGATACAAGCGGCTCGATGGGAATCTGGGAGAAGTATATGGCCAGGAGCTTTTTCTTCTGGATGACAAGATTTCTCCGCTCGAAGTATGAGAAGGTGGACATTGAATTCATCGCCCATCATACAGAGGCGAAGGTTGTTTCAGAGGATGATTTCTTTTCTAAAGGGGAAAGCGGAGGGACCATTTGTTCATCTGCCTACCGGAAAGCACTTGAGATCATTGAAGAGAAGTACCAGCCAAGCCGCTATAATATTTACCCTTTCCACTTTTCAGACGGTGATAATCTGACTTCCGACAACGCCCGCTGCGTAAAGCTTGTGGGTGACCTGATGAAGGTTTCCAATATGTTCGGCTACGGGGAAGTCAATCAGTACAACCGCCACTCTACTCTCATGTCCGCTTATAAAAATATCTCTGATGAACGTTTCCGCCACTATATCCTCAAGCAAAAAGCCGATGTGTTTCACGCGATGAAAGGATTCTTCAGAAAAGAAGAAGAGCAGATGTATGCATAAAAAAGAGGACGAAACCCGTCTTCTTTTTTTGTCCCAATTTTTGTATAAATTCCTCACTGTGAAAAATAATACTCATGGCGGCACTTACAGACGTAAGCTGGCAGATGTATTTATTTAAAAGGAGGAATGGTTATGAAAAAGAAGTGGTTTGGGATCTTGATGATTCTCACGATGGTCCTTTCGTTTTCGACAGGTGCGTTTGCAGCTGAAAAAGGCGGGGAAGACAAGAAAGACATTGTCGATACAGCGGCAGCAGCAGGAGATTTTAAAATACTGGCGGCAGCACTGGAAAAAGCGGGTTTGGTCAGCACCCTGAAGGAAGCAGGACCATACACAGTATTTGCTCCTACAGATCAGGCATTCGAAAAGCTTCTGAAGGACTTGAATATTACAGCGGAGGAGTTATTGAACAGAGAAGATTTAAAAGATATTCTTCTATACCACGTTCTCTCCGGAAAGGTTCTTTCAAGTGATCTGAAAGACGGAATGAAAGCAAAAACACTTTCAGGAAAAGAAGTGACAATTACTCTCGATCCTGTTAAGGTGAACAATTCCACTGTTGTAAAACCGGATATTGAGGCTTCTAACGGAGTTATTCATGTCATTGATACGGTTTTGATTCCATAGGGACAGGCATATAGTCGCCAAAGCATTTCTTCTAATTGGAGAAGTGCTTTTTATTTTGGACTGGCTCCAAAAACATCTTCCCAAATTCTTGAAATCTAGGTAAAATAGGATAGTCCATAACACATAGATAACGGAGGAAGACATGTCAGTCTACGTTCATAGAAAAGAAGAAATTTATTTTATATTGCTGCTTTTAGTTACAATCCCAATGTACTTATTGTTTATTTTCACAGGTGTAGGACTCCTGATTCTGCTTCCTTTTATCCTTATTCCTCTGATTGCCCACTGGATCAATACAGGCATCATTCGAGGGAACGGTGTAAAGGTGACAGAAAAGCAGTTTCCCGAAATCCATGCAAGGGTGAAGGAAATCGCTGAGGTCATGCAGGTGAAAAAGCTGCCGGATGTTTTTATTGTTCAGTCAGATGGTATGCTGAATGCATTTGCCACCCGTTTCTTCGGTAAAAACATGGTGACTCTCTACTCTGGAATAGCCGATTTGCATGTGAATGGTGCACAAAAGGAGCTTGATTTTGTCATTGCGCATGAGCTTGCCCATGTTAAAAGAAATCATGTGATGAAAAATTTCCTTGTGTTATTTGGAAATTGGATTCCGTTTCTCGGAAGTGCATACTCAAGAGCCTGCGAATATACTTGTGATGCGATGGCACATGCATGTACAGAGGATTTGGAAGCTTCAAAGCGCGCACTCACGATTCTTGCCGCAGGACCTGAGCTATACAAACATGTGAATGAAGAAGCCTATCTGGAAGACAGCAGCAGGGAGAAACATTTCTTCGTCTGGTTCAGCGAAAAAATCTCAACGCATCCTGTTCTGCCAAAGAGAATATTCCGTCTTAATCAGGTATTTGGCGGAACGAATCCTGCTGTATCGTTTAAAACGACCGCTCTTTTTAAAGCAGGTATTGCTGGTGCTTTTGCTCTTGTCCTCATTCTTGGAGCCGGCGGGGCAATGCTATTCAGTTTTCTTTCCACAACGAGTCTTTTCAGCGACTTCGTTCTTGACAGCGAGGGGACAACCGAGCTGATGGCAGCTGCTTCTGAAAATGACTATGACCAGGCTCGGGAACTGATTGAGCAGGGAGAGGACGTCAATGTTCAGGATGAGTCCGGCATGACAGCCCTCATGTATGCCGTTTATGCAACCTATGACCTTGAGTTTGAAGAAGAAGCCGAAAGCTATGATGAAATGATTGCCCTGCTTCTTGAAAACGGAGCAGATCCGGACCTGATGTCAGATGAAGGAGACATTGCCACTGTGGATATCATCTCACTTGGAAATCTTGATCTGGCCAACCTGCTTATTGAAAAAGGTGCAGACATCAATCAGGAAGACGGCTACGGACAAACACCGCTGACCACGGCAGTATACCAGGAAGATGCAGACATGGTTGAGCTTCTGATTGGTGCCGGAGCCGATCCTTTTTATGTCACGAGTGAAGACGAATCCGCCCAGTCCATTGCAGAGGATGCCGATTTGACTGAAATTACGGCTCTTTTATATCAATAGACTGTTAGATTCATATAGAAAAATTGGAGTGCAAATCGCAGAGGATTTGTGCTCTTTTTTGTGGGAAATGCGCGGGGAATAATAATTATAAAGAGCAATCGTACCCTGCAAAACCGTAAAACGATCTGGGAGGGTAAGCAAGTGGTTGAATCGTACCCTGCAAAACTGTAAAACGATTTGGAAGGGTAAGCAAGGGCATGAATCGTACCCAGCGAAACTGTAAAACAATCTGGGAGGGTAAGCAAGGGCATGAATCGTACCCTGCGAAACCGTAAAACGATTTGGGAGGGTAAGCAAGTGGTTGAATCGTACCCTGCGAAACTGTAAAACGATCTGAGAGGGTAAGCAAGTGGTTGAATCGTACCCTGCGGAACCATAAAACGATCTGGGAGGGTAAGCAAAAATTTGAATCGTACCCTTTAAAACCGTAAAACGATTTGGAAGGATAAGAAAAGAACATTTACTCCCCACACTCCACATTGAAAAATGCTCCAAAGCTCGGATAAGAACATTTACTCCCCACACTCCACATTGAAAAATGCTCCAAAGCTCGGATAAGAACATTTACTCCCACCACTTCACACCGGAAAGTGCTCCAAAGCTCGGGATAGAACACTTACTCTCACCTCTCCACACCGGAAAGTGTTCCAAAGCTCGGATAAGAACATTTACTCCCACCACTCCACACCGAAAAATGCTCCAAAGCTCGGATAAGAACACTTACTCCCACCACTTCACACCGGAAAGTGTTGCAAACCTCGGATAAGAACATTTACTCCCCACACTCCACATTGAAAAATGCTCTAAAGCCCGGAATAGAACACTTACTCCCCGCATTCCACTCCAAAAACTATTCCAAAACTCGTAAACGAACCTCACCATTTTAAAAATCCAAACGCAAAAAAAGACCATCTTCACGCAAGATGGCCTTGATCATGTATTCTATCATCTCAAACCTTCAGCAAGCCGCGAAATCCTCTCGCAGCATAGTAGGAGTCTGCCCCGTTGTGGTACACGAAAACATGACCGTAGCGGTAATCGCAGAATAAGGCGCCGCCGAGATCGCGAATAGCAGCCGGTGTCTGGATCCAGCTTGATGTTTTTCTGTCGAAAGGACCAAGTTCCTGCAGGCTGCGGTACTGCTCTTCGTTCAATACTTCTATACCCATGGCAGCTGCAAGATCCATGATGCTGTTTTCTGGTTTGTTCTTTTTGCGTGCATCAAGGGCTTTGCGGTCATAACACAGACTTCTTCGGCCTGTTGGACTTTCAGCTGAGCAGTCACAGAAGTGGAACTCACCATCATCAAACCCAATCACATCGGGCTCTCCGCCTGTTCGTTCCATTTCATGCAGCGACCACATTTTTTCAGGGTTTGCAGTCAGCTTTGTCTGAACGGCTGTCCACTCCAGACCGGGATGCCTGTTCATGTTTTTCTCAAAACGTTCAGTAAGAACGTCAAGCAGCGTACTTTCTTCTTCTTGCGACAATTTCTTATTCACTGTCTCTGCCATACGGTTTCCTCCTTAATGAGTTCCTGTTTTCAGCTTACAGCAAAAGGACAGGAGAAGTAAATTTTCATTCAAAAAAACACGCCGTTTAAAAAACAGCGTGCCAGCATATTACCAGTCCTGCTCCTCTTTTTTCTTATCAGGAGACAGCGGAAATTCAAGATGAATCACAGTCCCTTTGCCAGTTTCGCTCCAAACGCTGATTGTGCCGTTGTGTGCGTGGACGAGCTGTTTGGCAATGGCAAGGCCGAGGCCTGTGCCTTTGGTGGATTCTTCTGTGTTGGTTCCCCTGAAATAGCGGTCAAACAAATTGTTCCGGGTGGCCTCATCCATCCCGACTCCTGTATCTTTTATCAAGATGGAGAAGGAATCGTCTCCTTTTTTCAGGGAGATTTCCACTTCTGTTGAGGGAGGATTATGTTTAAAGGCATTGGCGGCAAGGTTTTCAATAATGCGGTGAAACCACCGTTTGTCGATCGGGTAAAAAATCTCTTCTTCTGAGGAACGGTAATCGATCTCGCGGTCCTGATACATCGGATCGTTCAGGAAATGCACGATGGATCTTCTGATCGTCTCATTCATTTCCTGTTCTTTGATTTCAAGAGGCAGGGCATTGTTTTTCAGTCTGTACGTCAGATTAAAATCTTCAATCAGGGATGTCATGTAGCTTGCTTTGTCTTTCATAATGCCAGCAAACTCCCGGACTTCCTCTTTTGACCAGTCATATTGCTGTGATTCCAGCATATACGCATATCCGTAGAGCGAGCTCAGCGGTGTTTTTAAATCATGGGAAAGGCCGGTAATCCAGTCTTCTCTCTTTTCATCCATCATCGCTCTGTCTTTGTCTTTCTGTATGAGATTAGAGGTCAGGACGTTCAGTGAGTAAATAATGTCATGATAGATTTTAAATGATTTCCTAAGCTTTCCGTTTTGCTTGGAGCTTGCCCGGATGCCCTGTTTGGTCAGAGGCTCGGCGTATTTGCCGGTCGCCAGGTTTTCAAGCCAGAGAATGATATGAAGGAGCGGTTTGCCCAGTTTATTTGAATACCAGAAGGAAATCAGGAAAAACAAAACAGCCGTAATAAGAATAAAGACAACCATCCACTTCAGAAGTGAAGTCATAAGAGAATTGTCGTACTGCTCATCCGGGAAATATTCTTTATTCGGCGAACCGATAATGTATTTGAATCCGGTTGAAGGATCGGCATAGGTTGAATAGGACGTCTTGTGGTTCCACGGTTCTTTTTTATTGGCCATCACTTCAAAATAGCGAGGAAGCTTCTTGCCTTTGTCATTATAGGAATAAATCAGATTGGACTGTGAATCATAGACGGCGAGCCATGCTTTTTTGCTTGAAAACAGGGTGCGCACTTCTTCTGCGAGATCAGGTTTTCCATCTGCAGGGATGCCGCCTTCCACAAGCTTTGTCATCAGGTGTGCATTTGCGGAGTGTTTGCCGTAAAGAACAATGTACGATTCTTTCTCCTGGTTAAGTACCCAGTAGGTCTGGTCATAATGAAATGCTTTGTCAATGTCATCAAAGAAGTTCTTCAAAGAATAGGATGCCGGCACGTTCTCGGGTGTTAAATACGAGTAAACAACCTTGCCTTTTTCATTGATGACCTGCAGCCAGCCGTTCTGGTTTTTAATGGCGTTTTTGGCAGAGTCGTCAAGAGCAATGTCATTTTCTGATGTTTCAAAGATATCCCCGATGTACAGGGGGTCCATCCGTTTTACATCTTTTTCAAGCATGTTTTTAAAATCCTGCGTGATCAAAACCGCCAATGAAATTCCGACAAGGGTCATAAACATAAGAAACCATACAATCATATGAAAAATAAAAAAACGGGTCAGCTTTCCTTTTAAATTCATTGTCTTCGCCCATCATCAACAAATTTATAGCCAAGTCCCCGGATTGTTTTTATGTAGGAGGGCTGGCTTGGATTTTTTTCGATTTTCTCACGGAGCTTGCGAATATGCACCATGACGGTATTGTCATCGACCATATAATGCTCGTTCCAGACATTTTCATAGAGCTGATGCTTTGTAAAAACCCGGTTGGGGTGCTTGCAGAAAAAAATCAGCAGCTGAAAAAGCTGGGCGGAACAGTCAACAGGCTTTTGGTCTACGAACAGTTCTGCCGATGACACATTGACTGTGAAGCGGTCATATTCATAGATTTCCTCAATAGCTGTTTTCTTTGCGGTCTGCGGCATTGTACGTTTTAAAAGAGCTTTAGCGCGGGCTGCAACCTCAAGAGGATTGAACGGTTTTGTAATGTAATCATCTGCGCCGTAGGCAAAGCCGGAAAGTTTATCAAGGTCACTGCTCTTTGCGCTGAGGAACACAATCGGCGTGTTCGTTTTCTGTTTGATGAGCGGGCATAAATCAAATCCGCTGATATCAGGCAGCATGATATCAAGTACAATCAAATCATATTCCTTTGTTTCAACGGCCTGAAGGGCAGCTGCGCCTGACAGGCATTCATCTATATGTGAAAATCCTTCTTTTTGCATAACGGTCCGGACGAGCTTTAGTATTGCTTCTTCATCGTCCACCAATAATATTTTGCAGTTCTGAAACAACGCATGTCCCCCTTTCTTTCTCTCATTACCATAATGCATTACCGGGTGTTTGTTAAGAAAAATTATTTGGCAGGCGTTTTTCTTTTTTCAGCAGCCGAGAAAAGGAACTGTCCCAGGAGTGCTGCGATAAAGACGGAGGCAACCCACCAGTAATATTCGTTTACAAATGACAATCCAACATGTCTTGAAATCAAAAGCAGACAAGCTGCAGTCGATACCCACCACAAAATTTTCTTCAAGATATCCAGCTCCTCATCCATTTTCATACAGTCTAGCACTCCAAGCTTTCTCTCTCGTTATGAAAACCTTAAAGTTCTCTTAATTGTTAAAAACAGGATATACATACATAACTTAGTCGAAAAAACACATACTAACGAAAAAAATGCGGTGGTTACATGACCATAAAAGAAGGGTCCATTTCGAGCGTTTTAAAAGAAAACATGGATTATATCGAGTCATTTGCCAAAATCAACGCTGACTTGATCATCCACAGAATTCAATCGTTCCAGCATTCCGGCATCAGCGGGGTCATGCTCAGGATCGAGGGCATTTCCGATGATCTTAAAGTGTATGAATTTATGCTGAAGCCGCTGATTGATTCGCTTGCTGCGAAACAAAAGTACGCATCGGCTGAATTTGTGAAAGAACTGAAGGAGTCGATTCTTGCCATTGATTCCATCAATATCGAAACGAAGTGGGAGAACATCATGCAGGAGCTTCTGAGCGGAAACACAGTCCTGCTGTTTGATCAAATTGCACTCGGTTTAACGGCGGCAACTGCAGGAGGGGATAAGCGGGAAATTTCCGAACCTACCTCCCAAACGGTTATCCGGGGGCCGAAAGACAGTTTTATAGAAGAGATCCGGGTGAATACATCCTTAATCAGAAAACGGCTTAAAAGTGCAGAGCTGTCCCTTGAAAAGCTTGAAGAAGGGAAGTACTCCCATACGAATGTGGAGCTGATGTATTTAAAGGATAAAGTGGATCAAAAAGCGTTGAAGTCTCTAAAAGAAAAACTGGAGATGAAAGATCCCAATATTATTATTGAGTCTGCGTATATTGAAAAGATGATTCAGAACAAGCAGATTACTCCCTTTCCTGTCATCAGCCACACAGAGAGGCCGGATGAAATAGTCACAAATCTTATGGAGGGGAGAATTGCAATATTCGTGGACGGAACGCCGTTTGTTTTATACTGTCCAGTCGAATTCAGAAGCTTTTTCCAAACGACAGAAGATTATTTTCAGCAGTTCAACATCGATAAAATTATGCAGGGCCTTCGCTACTTCGCTTTTTTCCTGTCCCTGTTTGCACCGTCTTTTTATATTGGTCTCGTTACCCACCATCAGGCCCTGATTCCAAACAGCCTGCTGCTTAGCCTTTATGCACAGAGAGAGGGAATTCCATTTCCATCTTTGATTGAAGCGCTCTTCATGGAAACCACCTTTGAGATTTTGCGGGAGGCAGGGATCCGGATGCCAAGAGCCATTGGCCAGGCGGTATCAATTGTCGGCGCGCTTGTTATCGGCCAGACAGCTGTTGAAGCGGGTCTTGTGTCTACTGCGGTTGTCATTGTTGTATCAATTACGGCCATTTCAAGCTTTACAACGCCAAATTACAGCCTGGCTACTACCGCAAGGCTGCTGCGTTTTATCTTTATGTTTGTTTCTTATTTTCTCGGATTCTACGGCCTGCTTCTTGCCATGATGGTCCTCTTTGGGCATTTGATGAGCTTGAAATCACTCGATAAGCCGTATTTTACCTACCAATCATCCAAAAAAGTCGGGAAGAATGTTCTATGAAAAAGGTGATGATCTTGTTCTGCTGTCTGTTGCTGCTGACAAGCTGCGGAACCCAGCGGGAACTGAATGAGCTTGCCCTCATTCTATCATTGGGAGTGGATGTGCACGAGGACACAGGGTATCAGGTGACCCTGCAGATTGCTGATCCCAGCGAAATTATTTCAATAACGGGGGCAACGAGCGGCACTTCTTCCATTCCGATTGTTAACTACACAGGTGTCGGGCCAACTTTTATTGAAGCACTCGAGAATGCGGCAAGACAAGTATCCCGGACAGCCTTTTATACACATATGGCCCTGATTGTAGTAGGACAGGATCTTGCAGAAAGAGGGATTTTTCCGGTACTTGATATCCTTGAACGTGAAACGGAGATCCGCGAAAACGTTCCAATTGTTGTCGCCAAACAAGAATCCGCTTTCCACATCCTGAATTCACTGACCATGATCAACAAGCTTCCTGCTTATTCCATAAAGGGGAAGCTTAAAATGAACGAAGAAGGCTTTGGAAATACGATGACGGTCACCATCAAAGATTTTCTCGTGAAAAAAGACAGCGAAGCTTCGTTTCCGATCATCAGCGGCGTCATCTCTCCTCACTATACCGAAAAAACGTCAACTAAGGAAAATCTGGAGCAGGCAGCACCTAAATCGAGTCTTGTGTCAGGACTTGCCGTTTTTGACCACGGCGGCAAATTTCTGTATTGGTTGGAAGATGAGCATAAGCGCAGTGTCCTGTTTTTTGAGAACCGGATTCAGCATACGTTTGTGATGCTTCCTTGTGATGAAGAAAACCAAACCGCCATTAAAGTCATCTATGCAAAAACGAAGAAAGAAACAGCGGTTGAAAAAGGGAAGGCAAAACTGAACATCTCCATCAAAGCCGAGGGAGAGATTGACGGTCTGGGCTGCCCGAATAAGGAGATGACTAAAAAACAAATCATATCAGGCTATGAAAAAGAATTTGAGAAAAAATTGAAGGAAGAAATCGAGGCTGCGGTAAAAGAGGCTCAGGAACAGGAGACAGACATATACGGGTTCAACGATGTGCTATACAGAAGCAAACCGGATCAATGGAAGCGTGTAAAGCATTCCTGGTCAGAACTTTTCTCCGGGGCGGAAGTCCGTGTGAAAGCAGAAGCGGAAATTAAGCGTACAGGCAACATTACAAATTCAAACTAAAGGATCGATACTATGCAAAGGCCTTCGATTACAGCCAATCAGCTGCTCGTTACCATTTTTATATTTGAAATCGGAAGCGCCATCTTGCTTGATGCTGCGAAGGGAGCCAAGCAGGATGCGTGGATTGCGATTCTTCTTGGCTTTACTTTGTCCATACCGGTCATTGTCCTTTACCTGGTCCTTATGAAAAAAAATCCCGAACTGACCTTGTCAAACCAGCTGAAAAAGGGCTTTGGGAAATATGCGGGCATCGTTTTCAGTTTTGCCTATATGATTTATTTTCTGTACATATCCGCAAGGGTTCTCAGAGATTTCGGGGAGCTCCTGATCATTTCCGCTTATAATGATACATCCATGATTGTGATCAACAGTTTTATGATCCTGTGCGTCATTTACTTTTCCTTAAAGTCGTTTCAAGTAGTGGCTAAACTCAACATCATTTTGTTCGTCCTCATTTGGGCGCCGTTTGTCGTGATTATCCTCTTTGAAGTTCTATCGCAGCTTGTGCATCTTGACTATGTAAAGCCTGTGCTAGGAAACGGATGGATGCCTGTCTGGCATGCAGCGTTTCCGACTGTTTTAACATTTCCGTACGGAGAAATGGTTGTTTTCTTAATGATTTATCCGCTTCTCGACAAAAAACAGAAGGCGGTCAAAATGACGTTTGTATCCCTTCTCCTTGTGACATTCGTTTTAACTACGACAGCGTTTCTGCATGTAGCCATTCTTGGGCCTGAGATGGTTGAAAGATCGATGTTTCCAATCCTTACATCCGTATCGCTTGTCAGCATTTCCGATTTCATCGAGAGACTGGATTCGTTCGTCGTCATCCTGATGATCGTCACAGGCTTCATGAAGGTATATATCTTCTTTTACGGAGCAACGAGAATTGCCGAGGAGACGATGCCCTCACTGACGATGAAGCAAATATCGCTGACATTCGGGATTTTCGTCATCCTCCTTTCCGTGCTGATTGCGCCGGATTATATCGAGCACATAGAGGAGGGAATCAGGGTCGTGCCATATTACCTTCATCTCCCGTTTCAGATTGGACTTCCGGTCTTGCTGCTTGCCTCTCTTTTGATAAAGGATTTCCTTGCAAAGCGCCAGGCGGCAGGTGGCAAAAGTGGTTAAAACAATCATTTTCGGCGTGCTCAGCTTCTGCGGATTATTCGGAATGGCCATTGGACTGGATCTGCTGCAGGGTATAGACCTGACTGATTTTTTAAAAGAGGCCAAATTTTACTTTGGGACATTGAAGCTTGATGATTATTTTTCACTCTCCCTCTGGGCGGCCATCATCGGCATCTACCTCTACAAAGTGCCGAACGATCTTTGACAGGCATAATCCCCCATCTGAAAAATATATTATGAACAGTGACCTTCTAAGGGGGAGAGGGAGTTATGTATTACTACGATTATTACAGGCAGAATCAAGATGAAATCAAAAATATCGCTAAAGCGCTTGAAGGAGAATACAATGCCATCCAGTGCTATGAGAAGCTTGCCATCCAGGCAAAATCACCTGAAGAGAAAAAGACAATTCAGGAAATCAGGCAGGATGAGGCAAAACACTATCAGACCTTTGCAGGCATCTATCAAAGTCTGACAGGACAGCCGTACAGTCCGAAACAGACGGAAGAATGCCCGGCAGATTACCTTTCAGGACTGACCGCTGGGATTAAAGATGAACAGGAAACAGTCGATTTTTACCTGACAATCTCAGACAGCGGCAGCACTCCATATATTAAAGAAGCATTCAAACGGGCCGCTTTAGATGAGCAGAATCATGCTGTCTGGTTTCTCTATTTTCTTGTGCAGAATAAATAAAAAAAGCAGCAGGGTAATTTTACACCTGCTGTTTTTTGTTATTAAAAGATTTAAAACGATTTTAAAAGGTAACATTTAAAAAGAATGGGCTGAAAACTGGTTAAGACTACTGCCCGTTTATTTCGTTTGAATCGAATTTTATTTCTGTCTGAATCTGTGAAAAAATGAAATGGGTTACAGTAGTCACATAAGGACTTACAGCCTCGATAAATTCTTCTGCTTTAGCAAAAGTGTCAAATTGTAACTTCATGATATAACAGGCGTTTCCGGCGATCCGATAACAAAAAATTCCACATTCGGCAGACCCTCAATATACTTCCTGAAAGAATGATAGTCTCCATTTTTCACCGTTGCTTCAATGAAACATCGTATAGGAAGGCCTAATTTCTCATAATCCACTTCTACCGTATACTTTTTTATTATTCCAAATGACTCCATTTGTCTTACACGTTCTGTTACAGAAGGAGATGATAAATTAATTCTTCTTCCAAGTTCACTCATCGATAAGCGACTATTTTTACTTAATTCATCTATTATTTTGCGATCTATTGAATCGATTTTCATATTTAAAGAAAAACCTCCGATTTATTTAGAAAATTAATTTTATTGCGGAGAACTCGTTTCATATTTAATGTTGTTAGAAAAATAATTTAGATAAGATTAATATACAAGGAGGAGTTGAGTATGGCAAGAATTGTTGAATCAGCATTTGGAAAGACCCCTTTTCAAAAGCTTTTAGGACACAACAAAGAGGTAATGGATGAATGGACGAAACTTGGCGAAGTGTTAGAAGAAAGAGGGAGACTTTCTCCTCAGCTAAAAGAGCAAGTAAGGAGAACTTTAGCTCAGAATACTGGCTGTATGTATTGTAAAGCAAAAGGGAAACCCGAACCCCATTTATTTAATGAAAAAATATCTGTTGCAGTTGGTTTTGCGGAAGTGTTTGTGAAACAAAAAGGAGATGTTTCTGATGCAGCTTTTGCAATTTTGACAGAACATCTTTCTCACCCGGAAATTAGTGAGCTTTGCGCCTTTATTTCGTTTACTGCCGCTTCACAGTATTTTGGTTCAGTTTTAGCATTAGAGGCTGATTTGGAGAGAATCCAGGGATGAAGGGTTTTCGAAGTGCATGGAGAGAAGCTTTCTATGACATAGTCAAATCGCTTATATTATACAAATGATACAAAATATTTTATTTAAACCATTCCTTCGTCTTTGATGAGCAAGGGATAAACTTATGCTTGCTTCAGCAATAAAATCAGTCTAAAAGAAGCATGAGTGGTAGTGCGGCATTCATTAAAAAATAGACCATTGGGGGGGCATAATCAAAGATGCTCGCCCCCTCTTACATAATCAGATTTATTTTCACGGACAGACAGGCAGAATCAGCTCTGGGCCTGGGAATTTCTTATTTAGCATATATAAAAGTAAGAGCAAAAATGAGCTTCAAGGCCTTTAAGATAGTGAAAAAGGAACTAAGCCTGCGCCGCATCAAGTAATTATAGATGAAAAGGGTTCAAGCATTTATAAGATGCACACAGCCTTAAAAACTTTTCTACAGCTTTTACCCACGCATGCCTATGCGCCGTTTTCTTAAGAAAAGATAGCATATGCTTGACGATAGGCCAACAGCCAAAACGCCGTACAGTCCGGAAATAAACGCTGTAAAACTAAAAAGGATATGCAGCATTAGGAACAAGTACTGATTATTTCTCTCTAATTCCACTATTGTAGCTTTCTCCTCGAACCTTGATATGACAGCTGCAAATAAAAGTGCAGTCAGATACCATCCCAGGAAATTCTGGGAGGGAATATCATAATACAAACCACCTTCAGCCCAAATCCAATAGGACTTAACGTTGGCAGCGACCGGATCGATGGCTAAGTCCAGCCATACCGCGAAAAGAGGAACCAGTATAATGGTCCGGTGAGGAAACGAGAATAATTTAGAAAATGCCAGACTGGCACCAATGACTGACAGCCACGCTGGCCCCATCGTAATGGGGACACCCAAAAACATCAGTCCAAAATCCGCCTCATACGTGTATTCACCGAATATAAGTCCGGTATGAGTACCCAGTGATTCAATGGCTATGGATCCAAAGAAAATAAACGGAATAATGAACCGCCCTTTCGGCAGCACGTTCCATAAATAGCAGGAAGCATACAAACCAGAAGCAAATAAGAAGACCGTATTTGCCCATTCAAGCCAAGGCGGTAAAATCGAAAAGCCGACTAGAATCAGCCCGATGAAAAACCAAACGCTAAAGAAATACCACAAATATTTCTGAAATACGAACATCCCATTCATCCTCACTTGATTGTCTTTCATCCTTCAACCCCCAATCATTTCTTTTTCTATTTTCCCTTTTCTTACTATTCAGCATGTCAAATGAATCGTCAAACTGTCAAATTTATCACCGGCCAAATGTGTTCTCTGTAAGCGTGTAAAACGAAACGTTCATAAACGCCTTTGTGTGTACCTTTATCGAGGAGAGAATGCCTACCTTTGACATTTATGAATAAACTGACTAAAATAAACTTACGAACGTTCGTAAGGGAGCGATGTGAGTGAAGTCTGAACAATTAAAAGAAATTGCCCTAAAGCAATTTGCCCTTCATGGGTATCAAGGAGCTTCTCTCGCTGCTATAGCAGAAAAAGCGGGCATTAAAAAACAATCTATCTATTCGCATTTCAAAAGCAAGGAAGATCTTTTCATCCAAACATTTTACGATTCAGTCCAAAAAGAATTGGACTTTATTGAAAAATATTTGATGGGCAGTGAAAGCTCAATCAGGGACAGGCTGAATCAATTCCTTTCAAATTATCTTAATCGTTATGGGGAAAATTCAAATATGAAGTTCTTTTTGAGGACGTCGTTTTTTCCGCCTGTTGAGCTGGAAGAGTCAGTAAAAGAGGGCACTGAGAGATATATCACGGGATTAGAGTCTCTTTTTTATCAGCTTTTTGAAAAGTATGGACCCTTTCAAGGAGAGATAACATGTGAAAAAGCTGCAGTTACTTATCTGACAATCCTGGACGGGCTCCTGGTTGAATTGCTGTACGGACGCTCTGAACGTCTTGAAAAACGTTTGGAGCATTCGCTGGAAGTATTTTGGCGAGGTATTTATTAATGAAAAGGAGTGGTAATCATGAACAAAGCATGGTCATTCGTTTTGCTCGGTTCCCTTTTTGAGGTAGGCTGGGTTATCGGATTGAAACATTCATCAGATGTTCTTACATGGACTGCAACAATCGCAGCAATCGTACTGTCATTCGGTTTTCTGATTAAAGCGACTCAAATGTCCCTTCCGGTAGGGACCGCCTACGCTGTATTCGCCGGGCTTGGAACAACCGGTACTGTCATTGCAGAAATGGCCTTCTTTGATGTGCCTTTTCAAATGGCAAAAGTGCTTTTGATACTTGTTCTTCTAATCGGGGTTGTAGGGCTGAAGCTTGTGACAGGAAATAGCCAGGAACAGGGAGGCGTAATGGGATGGATCTTTCTTATTGTTGCCGGGATTTTTGAAGTCATCGGTGTGACAGGATTAAATTTAATCAATAAGAAAAAAAGTGTCTTTTCATATCTTGTCTTTGTTGTCGGACTGGCATGCAGCTTCATGTTTTTAAGTTTATCGATGCAGACTCTTCCTATGGGTACTGCCTACGCGATCTGGACCGGAATCGGCACCGTGGGGTCCGGATTGGTCGGAATACTATTCTACGGAGAATCAAAGAGCGTGCTGAGGATTGTTTTCATGGCCATGGTGTTGAGCGCGGCCATCGGGTTGAAGTTAATTAGTTAAATGGGAGTTGTAGAGAATGTCATTATGGTTTACAGAGAAACAAACGAAGTCTTTTGGAATTACAGGAAAAGTGCGCCGGACGCTTGAGAGTGAGCAAACGGATTTTCAGCAGCTGGATATGCTTGAAACAGAAGAGTTCGGTAACATGCTTTTACTGGATAGAATGGTGATGACGTCAGAAAAAGACGAATTCGTCTATCATGAGATGATTGTGCATGTCCCATTAAACACCCACCCTTCTCCAAAAAAAGTGCTGGTTGTAGGAGGAGGAGATGGCGGTACAATTAGAGAGGTCTTAAAGCATCCAGGTGTTGAGAGTGTCATGCAAGTAGAGATTGATGGCAAGGTCGTGGAATACTCCAAAAAACATCTTCCATCGATTTCTTCAAGCTACGGGGATTCCAGGGCAAAATTGCTGATTGGGGACGGCTTCGAGCACATCATCAAGAGTGAAAACGTCTATGATGTCATATTGGTCGATTCCACTGAGCCGGTTGGACCGGCGGCAGGATTATTCACAAAAGGATTTTATGCAGGTATCGCCAAGGCGCTGAAAAACGATGGAATGTTTGTGGCTCAGACAGACAACCCCTGGTTCAAATCGGACTTGATCAAAAATGTCATGAAGGATGCCGGCGAAGTATTTCCCATCACTCGCCTTTACACATGTAACATCCCGACATATCCAAGCGGCATGTGGACATTTACACTGGGATCCAAAAAATATGATCCCTTGGAAGTGTCAGTGGAAAGGATCAGGGATATAGATACGAAGTATTATACTCCGGAGCTTCATCATGCCAGTTTTGTTCTGCCTATGTTTGTGAAACAGCTTATTGATTCTGAATAGAGTTTCAGTTGAGGGAAAGTTCATAATGCTAAATTAGCAGGTTAAATTGTATATGAATTTAACCTGCATTTTTATTAAAGCAAAGTTTACTTTTGCTGAGTTTGGTAAATGTGGGGATTGATGGTGCTTGTTTGCTGAACATTACAGCACCAGTGGATTGAAGCGGAAGGCACTTGACTCCTTGTCCAGCTGCAGCGCTCAGGCTCCTCTGTCAGAACAAAATCCCCCACAAAGTCAAACCCGGACTTTTCGGGTGATTTCTTATCTGACTGCCGGAGCAAAACGAGCGCTTCCGCTTTTCTACGGGATGAAGAGGGCACTGAAGATCCCGCAAGCGCAGCGAGGAAGCTTCAGGCACTCCCCGCGGAAAGCAAGTGACTGGAGCGGAAAGGAACGGGTAATTGATGATGATTGATGTGTTGCTCGTGTTAGTTTGCAGGTTGCACCACTCAACCGACCCCGTTAGACATTCAGCCGGATTTTTTATTTCAGCTCATACTCAACTTTACTGTAAAGTCTTGTGCCATTATGAAGGCCAAGTTCTTTTTCCTGTTTTTCATTCAGGCCGCTGATGCTGACGACGATTTCGTCGCCGCGGAGGGAAATGGTCCCTTCGACAGGTTTGTCCAGAGCAGGATCTTCAATCGTAAACGGGCCATCGCCATTGCCGCGGATGGTCGTTTTTGTTTTGTGCTCCTTGAGAATTTTGCGGTCCTTCGATTTTAAACCGAGAGTCAGTTCAGCAAGCTGGCCTTCATCTTCAGGGAAGTTCACAATCAGAAAATTCCCCTCATCCTTTACTTTTACTCTGTCGACCCATGTTCCATTATAAATGCTCTGCATGCTGTATTCTTCATTATTCATCTGCGGGCGGTTGCAGGCAGACAAAATCATAAAAGCCATAATCAGCAAAGCTGCAGTCCGTTTTTTCATAGCAAATACCTTCCTCTTTTAAATCTTTCTTTTATTATCGCCTAAAACAGGCGAAAGAAGCAAAAGATAGTGGTTGGCGTCAGGATGAACCTTCCAGTTTATGCGCATGAAGCCTGGGGTATATTTTAATCTTACAGCAAGGTTAAGAAAGGACTTTTTATGACTTCAAAAAAAAATATCGCTTTATTCGCAGCAGCAGCCATTCTTTCAACAATCCTGATCATTCAGGCGCTGGGTCCGGACGAGCCGACCCGGGCAAGCGAAGAACAGACGCCCACCGTCTTTATACACGGATACAGAGGAACCATTAATTCATTTGAAGGCATGCTGGACCGCTTTCAGTCAGACTATGAATGGGGCGAAAAAACACATATCTGCACATCCAAAAAAGGGACTGCGGCATGTACACCACTGAACATCACAAAAGCTGAACGCCCTATGATACAGGTGTACTTCGAGGATAACGACGCCGATTTTGAAAATACGAGTGTTGAGCTCGGGAACATCATGAAGCTGCTGAAGGAAGAATACGGCTATGACAAGGTCAACATTGTCGCTCATTCTATGGGAGGCCTTGTTTCAGTCAATTATATTCAGGAAACAAAGCAGGAAAAAGAATTTCCGAAAGTTGAAAAGCTTGTGACCATTGGAACGCCGTTTAAAGGCATAGAAAGGCAAGTGTTTGAAAAACGGTACCACGAGAAAGAACACGATCTGATTGCAGATTCCAAAGCCCTGCAGGAGCTCTATGCAGAGGAAAATGCCTTCGATCCCCGCACTAAGGTTTATTCACTGGCAGGAAAAATCAGTGAAAAAGAAGATGGCGACGGACTTGTCTCTGTTCAAAGTGCTACAGCCTTCGGCGATTATCTTTCAAAGAGCCAGTACCGCGAGCATGTTGTCGTTTCAAAAAAAGCCACTCATAATGGCCTCCATGAAAACAAACAGGTAGACGCGGAAGTCGGCCAGTTTTTATGGGAGCAATAAGAGTCCTTTCGGGGGCTCTTATTTATTTGGTCAAAAAAGTATTGAAAATGCTTTCATTTGGTGGTACGATCATTTTACGAAAACGTTTACTCATACGCCAGAGCGGGAGAGAAGGTGGGAAATGGCTTACACCATAAAGGATGTTGCAAAGAAGGCAAATGTCTCAATTGCAACCGTATCCAGAATTCTCAACAATCAGAAGGGCTATTCCGAACAGACTAAGAAAAAAGTCCTGAAAGCCATTGAGGAGCTTGATTATCATCCAAATGCGATTGCAAGAGGGCTGATCAACAAAAAAACCTCAACCATCGGCGTTCTTTTTCCCGCGCTCTCAAGCATGCTTGCTACAGAGCTGCTGGCCGGCATTGAGAAGACTGCACATGAGCTTGGATCGAGTGTGATTGTCTGCCACACGGAATCAAACGGCTTAAAAACGATGAAATATCTGCACCTGCTGAATGAGAAACGCGTAGACGGCATTATTTTTACAAGTGAAATTTTAAAAGAAGAATACTACGAGTTTATTCAGAAGATGAATATTCCGCTCGTGCTCCTCTCTACAGAATCGCGGGCATATCCCGTGCCGTATGTGAAAGTGGATGACAGGCGTGCGGCCTATGCGGCTGTGCAGTACTTGATTAAACAAGGCCATAAACGGATCGGAATGATCAGCGGCAACGATCAGGACCTGATTGCAGGGAAGCCGAGGATTAAAGGTTACCTGGATGCCATGAGCGATTACGAGCTTCCCGCTGATGACAGCTTTATTGCACGAATGAGAGGGTTTACGTTCTCAGACGGAACAGAAGGGCTGAAACTGCTGAAGAAGCAGCTTCCTGATGTAACAGCTGTTTTTGCAGCGAGCGACGATATCGCGGTGGGGGCGATTTCTTCCGCCTACCGGCTTGGCATACGGGTTCCGGACGATCTTTCCATTATCGGCTATGACAACCTGAAGATCGCAGATATGACGATTCCGCCTCTTACGTCGGTTGCCCAGCCATTTTATGAAATGGGGGAAAAAGCGGCTCAAATGATTTTTGATTTGATGGATGGCGATGAAATGATTGAAAGCCGGATCATGCCGCATTCAATTGCTGAGAGAAACAGCGTGTTGAAATTGAGGAGCTAGCTTTCTTCTCTTTTTTACACTTTACGTAAACGTTTACGTTTCTTTTTTTAGAAGATTGAGTAAACGTTTACTCAAATTAGTTATAACGGGGAGGCGATAGGAATGAAAAAGAAATGGACGATTTTTGCAGCGGGCATGGCGCTCAGCGCATCTATCCTTGCAGGATGTTCACCAGGTGAGAGCGAGGACGGAAAAACGACGCTCACCCTCTTTTCAAATAAGTCAGAGAACATCAATACATATAAGGGCCTGATTGAAGAATTCGAATCAGAAAATCCGGATATCAACGTTAAATTTGATTCTCCTCCTGAGGCAGAAACCGTCCTGCGCACAAAGCTGATCAAAAACGATATTCCGGATGTGATGCTGATTGCTGGGAACGCAACTTACGGGGAGCTTGGGCGAGCAGGTGTGCTTGAGGATTTCAGTGATTCTGACCTGGTCGATTCGGTTCAGCCTTCCTACCTTGAGATGATCAACAGGCTTGTCGGACCTGAAAAAGACGGTGTGTACGGACTTCCGTATGCGACCAATGCAAACACGGTCATCTATAACAAACAAAAATTTGAAGAGCTTGGCCTTGAAGTTCCAAAGACATGGGATGAATTTATCTCCGTTCTTGAAAAATCAAAGGAAGCAGGAGAGGTTCCAATCTATTTTACGCTTAAAGATGCGTGGACGGGCATGATCTCCCTTAACTCACTGGGTGGAGTGCTGGCGGGTGAAGAATTTGCCCAGCAAAAAAGCTCAGGGAAAACGTCTTTTGTCAAAAGCTATGACGAAGTGGCCGATAAACTGCTGACTCTTACCGAATACGGCCACGATGATAACTTCGGTACAGCTTACGGTGATGGAAACAACGCATTCGCAAATGGCGAGGGCGTCATGTACATCCAGGGAAACTGGGCCATCCCGGAGATTTTAAAAGCAAATCCGGAGATGGAGCTTGGCGTCTTCCCGATGCCGGTAACGAACGATCCCGAGAAAAACAAGCTGATTTCCGGAGTTGACGTCCTGCTTTCTGTGAGCAAAGACAGTGAGCACAAGAAAGAAGCAGAGCAGTTCCTGCAGTTTATGCTGGAAAAAGAAACAGCGAAGAAATACATCGATGAACAGAAGGCCTTTTCAGCCATTGAAGGTGTCTATCAGGAAGACCCCGTGTTTGAAGGAATCAAAGAAAACTTTGAGCAGGACAAAATCACAAGCTTCCAGGACCATTACTATCCTGCCGGAATGGGAGCAGAAAACATTCTTCAGGAATTTTTAATCAGCAAAAAGAAAGACGCATTCCTGAAAAAGATGGACAGAGAATGGGAGAAGGTTGAGGACCGCTAAAAGCGGGTCCCGAATCCTAAAGGATTGGAGATGAAAAGCAAGATGGGCAACAAAGAAAAAGTGTTTATGATCATGACTTTACCGGCCGTTCTCCTGTTCTTTATTTTTCACACGTATCCTGCGCTGCAGGGCATCTTCTACAGCTTCACCGACTGGAGAGGCTACGGGGAATGGAATTTTGTCGGCCTGAAAAACTATTTGAACGTCTTTAAAGATGAACGGGCGCTTCACGCATACGGCTTCACGTTTCAGTTTGCGATCATCTCAACGATTCTTGTCAATTTCTTCAGTCTTCTGATCGCGATGGGGCTGAATGCAAAAATTAAGTTCCGCAAGACGCTGAGAGCCGTGTATTTTATGCCTTACATCCTCAGCATTCTGATTGTCGGATTTATCTTCAATTTTATTTTTACACACTTTCTTCCTGATATCGCAGGAGTACTCGGAATGGAAGCACTGTCCAAAAACATTCTTGGCGATCCGAACCTTGCCTGGATAGGGATTGTCATTGTAGCGGTCTGGCAGGCCATTGCATTTAATACGATTCTTTATCTTGCAGGACTTGTTACGATTACAGAAGACCTGTATGAAGCTGCAAGCATCGATGGTGCTGGAATGTGGACGAAGTTCTGGAAGATAACATTCCCGCTGATTGCGCCATTTTTCACCATCAATATGATCCTTTCCATGAAAGGCTTCCTGATGGTGTTTGACCAGATCATCGCGCTTACGGGCGGAGGTCCGGGTCAGTCGACGGAATCGATTTCTCTCCTGATTTACAGAGGCGGATTCCAGGGCGGGGAGTTTGCGTATCAGTCGGCCAATGCCGTGATCTACTTTATCGTCATTGTCGTCTTTTCCATCTTCCAGCTTAAGATTCTTGAAAAAAGAGAGGTGGGGAACGGATGATCAGCAAGAAAACCAACTGGCCAGTGACCATCCTATTGATACTCGGTGCCGTGTTTATCCTGTTTCCGCTGTATCTGACGGTTACGATTGCGTTTAAAACCCCGCAGGAGCTTGCCGGCAATCTGCTTGCTCTGCCGCAGAACTGGTCGCTTGCCAACTTTGCCCAGGCGATTGAAATGACGAATTTCTTCAATGCATTGAAAAACAGCGTGTTTGTCACTGTGCTTGTCGTGATTTTCACGGTTCTTACAAACTCCATGGTCGCCTATGCGATCGCACGCAATATGCATAAGAAGTTTTATAAATTTACGTTTTACTATTTTGTCAGCGCGATGTTTATCCCTTTTCCAATTATCATGCTGCCGATTGTAAGGCAGACTGCCTTGTGGAATATGGATAATCTGATTGGACTTGTGATTCTGTACATTGTCTACAATCTATCGTTTAACATCTTTATTTATGTAGGCTATATCAGGTCGATTCCAAAGGAGCTTGAAGAGGCTGCCATTGTGGACGGTGCGTCAACTTGGGGCGTGTTCTGGAAAGTCATTTTCCCTCTGCTTGCGCCAATGAATGCTACGGTTGCAATCCTGACGTGCCTTGGCGCATGGAATGACTTCCTGCTGCCGCTAGTCGTCCTGAGCGACAGCGACATGGCGACACTGCCACTTGTACAGTATATATTCCAGTCGCAGTTCAGCACAGATTATAATCTCGCATTTGCATCCTACCTTCTGGCTCTGGTCCCGATGATCATCGTTTATGTGTTTGCACAAAAATGGATTATAAGCGGAGTCATGAAAGGATCTATAAAATAATTTTCTCTATTAAGTGAAATTATTGTATATTGGAAAAAGAAAGATTTAATTAACTACTCAAAAAATAAGGAGATTACTACTATGAAAATCACAGTTTGGAACGAAAACAGACACGAACAGAAAAATCCGGTTGTAGCAGACATCTATCCGGAAGGCATTCACGGAGCCATTGCCGGGTTCATGAAAGAAAACGGTTACGACGCTTCAACGGCTACTCTTGATGAGGCTGAGCACGGATTAACAGAAGACGTATTGAACAGCACGGACGTTCTTTTCTGGTGGGGACATCTTGCACACGATGAAGTATCAGATGAAATCGTTGAGCGCGTACAAAAGCGTGTTTTAGAAGGAATGGGGCTTGTCGTTCTTCACTCAGGCCACTTCTCAAAAATCTTCAAAAAGCTTATGGGTACATCGTGCGACCTGAAATGGCGCGAAGCAGATGACAAAGAGCGCCTGTGGGTCGTTGATCCATCTCATCCGATTGCAGAAGGCATCGGCGAGTACATCGAAATCGAAAAAGAAGAAATGTACGGCGAGCACTTCGACATTCCGGCACCGGATCAACTGGTATTTGTCAGCTGGTTTGAAGGCGGAGAAGTCTTCCGTTCAGGCTGCACATACCAAAGAGGAAACGGCAAAATCTTCTACTTCCGTCCGGGACATGAAACATACCCGACTTACCACAACAAAGAAGTACAAAAAGTGCTTGTAAACGCAGCAAAGTGGGCCGCACCTGTGAAACGCGACTACCCGGTTTACGGAAATGCGAAGCCGCTTGAGAAGATTACGGTTAAGGCGTAAAAAGAATAGACTTTCTGCTCCATTATCTTAAATGAGACTGGGGAAAAAGTGAGATAGCACAAGAAAAATCCGGACTGGAATAGGTTCGGATTTTTTTGTGCAAAAGGCAATAATAGCTACTCGGAGTGCTGCCACTTTTTGCGTGATGGCTCCACTATATGTGGCGCTATTCGCAAGAGTACTGTTAAGTTCTTCTTATTCTTACATGTACTTTAAAGAAATCTAACAAACAAGTTTTGTTCTAACGGGTTTGCTTTAGAAGTGAAAAATGAAAATCGAATAGTAATTCTCACACATTTTAACTATCAAAGTGATGTTTTTTCATTTAACTAATTAAAGCAGTACGAAGTAGGATTGTGTTAAAATGGAAATATTAGTTATTCCGTTAAAGGGCAGTTTAATGGAAGAGTGGGTTAAACTTTAGAGAAGATAGGGGAAGCAAATTTTGTTGGTATTTTTACTTCATATTTTAATCAGTTTTATCGTGTTAGGAATAGCATTACTTCTAGCTCAGATAGCGGAATTTAATAGCAGTAGAATGAATAAGATTACTGCTAGAATCTCATTATTTGGTTTGTTATTGGTGGGTACAGGTATATACGTTGGAACTAAATCGTCTCTACATATGTACTTTTATGTAACATTAGTACTTCAATTAATATTACTGTGTATACTTACTCTCATTTACCACCGGTTTAAAAAAGTAGGTCACACAACAATTATAAACATTTGTTAAATATTCTTGGTCGCTATCAGTTATATAGTTTATTTCTATTATATTGTCTCAAGTTTTATCCATTATTAGAAAACAGACGCGATTGTTGCATTGAATATGAATAATTGCTATTTAGCAATCGGGGGCTTTAATGGAATAAGAAAGATAACTCCAATTAATGCTGGAGTACTTTTTTTACTGTGCTGTAGTACTGGTAACTAAATGGCGTGTTAATGTCACACCAATTGTAAAACGTTGCTGTTCAATAAAGTCCTTTTTGGTGGCCAGCCTCTCAGTTTTGGAGGGAATTCCAAAAAAAGACCATAAGCACCACGAACAAAAAATATCCATTTTACTGTAAAGAATGAAACTTTCTTACATCTCCGTTCGTAAATATAATGATTAGACTCTTTGGATGGGGAATGGAAATTGTGACTCGTTTGTTTCCAGCGCTGACTTTTTTGTTATTAATAGTCTTCCCGACGGAATAGTGACTGTAGAATGGAAAGATCAAAAAGAAAAATTGACCTTAACAAAAAGGAAATAGAGGATGTACTTTTTAATGAGTGAGAAAAAAAGAATACGTTTCTTAAAGAGTCACTAAAAGCTTTCAGTGAAGGTTCTGTTTACAATTCTAAACTTAAAGAAGATCAAGGCATTGTAGATAAGCCTGTTCCAGCGCGTTCTGTCTTCAACTATTTAACAGGGCGAAAAAAACTTTCAAAAGTGGAAATCGAAAGAATAAAGAAAGCTGCTAAATATAATAAAAACTTACCAATCTAATTTTTAATAAAGACGCAGGGAGCAACTCCCCGCCTACATCTTCCCCAAAACCACATACTTATTAACAGGCCGTCCGACTCCGCCATACTGAATATCAAGAGAGAGGACGCCCTCTTTTTCCAGGTGCTCCAGATACCGTCTTGCTGTTACTCTCGCGGTACCGACATGTGCGGCGACATCTTCTGCAGATACAGGTTCCTTTTGCCCGTATAGAAAGCCGAGTATTTTTTGAAGGGTAACTTCATGAAGCCCTTTTGGAAGGTCCTGCGCCGCTTTCGGCTCATCCCGCTGAAAGCGGATCGCATCAAGCTCCTTCTGGGTCAGCTGCACTTTTTCATTGATCATCTTCCGGTACTGCAAATAACGGTCGAGCGCTTCTTTGAGCCGTTCGAACTTAAATGGCTTCATCAGGTAGTCGGCAGCGCCGTGCTGAAGAACCTGACGGACTGTCTCCATATCACTTGCAGCCGTAATGGCAATAATGTCAGCTGCGTGACCTTCTTCCCGTATGGCTTTGATTGTGTCAAGCCCGTTCATCTTCGGCATGTACATATCAATCAGCACAAGGTCAGGGGAAAGCTCCCTGACAAGATCCAGTCCTTCCGCTCCATTTGAGGCCATGCCAACCACTTTAAATCCTTTTATCCGGTTTAAAAATTCACGGTTCACTTCCTGAACCATTAAATCATCTTCAATCAGCAGAACGTTCACTTGATCCACTTACATCTCCTCCATCTGAAAAGTGACAGTAAAGCTTGTTCCCGCACCTTCTTCTGATTCTGCCTGAATGCTGCCGTTTGCCTGGTGAATAAGCTGCCGGACCATATAGAGTCCAATGCCGCGCTCATTTCCTCCTTTTGTTGAAAAGCCCTGATCAAAAATAAAAGGAAGATCCTGTTCACGAATTCCGCTTCCATTGTCCTCTACAATAAGGATCAACTGCCCTGAAACTTGTTCCAGGCTGACAAAGATTCGCGGCTTGGAACACTCTCCGTGCTGAAAGGAGTCAAAAGCATTTTCGATCAGGTTTCCGATAATAAGAACAAGATCGTGATGGTCGATTCGGGGAGGGAAAAGTTCAAATCTGCTGCTTCGGTCAATTTCTACCGCAATGCCAAGTTCTTTTCCGCGGCGGATTTTGCTCAGCAACAGACCCGCGATGCTTTCATCTTTTATGTTCCTGTTCAGGAACTGAATCAGTTCGTCCTGTTCTTCAGTCGTTTGAAAAACAAACTGCAGCGCCTTTTCATAATTGCCGAGCTGGATTAAGCCTGCAATCGTATGAAGTTTATTGTTGTATTCATGATTCTGAACTCGTAAAGCGTTTACAAATGCCCGTACGCCTGTCAGTTCTTCTGCCATCTTTTTCACTTCTGTACGGTCCTGAAAAATGGCGACAGCGCCAATCGTTTCTCCGTTTACTTTAATTGGCACACGGTTGCTCAGAATGTTCAGGTTATGGACGTTCAGCTCCTTGCTGTAGATGCCGTGATCAAGCTCAAGGATTTCGGGCAGTGCGGTGTCCGGTATCACATCACGGATGGATCTGCCTGTAACGTCTCCTTCGATTCGCATCATGCTCCTTGCTTTCTTGTTAAAGATAGTGATGTTTTCATCTGTATCAATGGCAATGACGCCTTCATGCATCGCGTTGAAGGTTTCCGTCCGTTCAACAAGCAGCCTCGCAATCTCATGCGGCTCAAGCTTAAACATCTGCCTTTTGATCTGCCTGGCAAGAATCCAGGCGCCCCAGCCTCCAAAGAGAAGAGAAAGCCCTGAGGTGATCGCAATTTCAAACGCCAGGTTTTCAAGTACTTCGGTGAACGACGGCACTTTGTAGCCAGCCAGTACGACGCCGATCTGCTCGTGCGCATCATTCATGACAGGAACAAATGCCCTCATCACGGTTCCGATTTCGCCCTTTGCTTTTGACGTATAGGAATGCTCGGCGAAAGCGGGTCCTTCGTCCGCCCCTTCAGAAACGGTGCCGATCCTCTCGTGTACGGGATGCGTCAGTCTTATTCGGTCCATATTCATCACGACAATATAGTTGGCGTTGTTGATGACCCTTAAGCGGTCGATCACTTCATTCAAGCCGCCGTCATCCTGTTCAAGAGCTTCTTTTACTTCAGGAAGCTCGGCAATCGTCTGGGCCGTGACAAACGAACGGGCCTTCAGTTCCTCTTCCTTTCCGCTGATGTAATTTCCAATCAGCACGATGCCTGCGAGAAAAAGAGAAAACCCGAGGATAAAGAAAATCAGCCCTGTAATTTTCCATAGAATTGATATGCGTTTCATAGCGGCTCCTCATTTTCAGAACAGTAAAATATCTTTTATTTTAACATGAGTAAAAAACTCGTGATACAATGAATCTACTAAATGACTGAAATGGTGAAAAAAATGAAATGGTTTATTAGTGCAAGTGTGCTTACTGTGCTGATTTTGATTGCCTTGTTTTCCCATGACTCCATGGAAGCACTGCAGGAAGATGACGAACAGAAGGGGCTGAGCGACCAGATTGTGATCAAGTTCAGTCACGTTGTGGCTGAAAATACGCCAAAAGGACTTGCAGCGGAAAAATTTGCAGAACTCATTGCCAAACGGACGGACGGGAAAATCAAGGTAGAGATTTTCCCAAATGAAATCATGTATTCAGACGAACAGGAGCTTGCCGCTTTGAAAAGGGGAGATGTTCAGATGATTGCGCCTTCCTACTCAAAAATGACCGAGGTTATCCCTGAGTGGCAGGTGCTTGATCTTCCTTTTCTTTTCAGGAGCGAAGAGCATGTAGAAGCGGTTTACACAGGAGAAATTGGGGAACGTCTCCTTAGCAGGCTCGAAGAGGAGAACATGAAAGGCCTTGCGCTATGGGGGAACGGCTTCAAACAGATGACAAGCAGCAGCGGGACACTGATTCAGCCGGAGGATTTTGCCGGACAGCGTTTCAGAATTATGCCGAGCGATACGATTGCAAAACAGTTTGAACTCCTCGGCGGAATCCCAAAGGCGGCCTCATTTAATGATGTCTACATCGCACTTGAAGGAAACGAATTTGACGGACAGGAAAACACAATCTCAAATATTTATTCCAAAGGCTTTTACCGCCTCCAGAAAAATATGACCCTTTCCAATCACGGGTACCTCGGGTATTCCGTTCTCATGAACAAAGAATTTTGGAACAGTCTCGATCCTGAGCTTCAGATTCAAATAGAAAAAGCCATGAAGGACACAACAAAATGGATGCTATCAGAATCAAAAGAAATGAATGAATCCCAGCTCCGGAGAATGAGGGAAAACTCAAAGCTCGGCATTCATGAACTCAGCCCGGATGAAAGAAAAGAGTGGGAAAAGGTGTTCGAGCCACTCTATCAATCTTATATTGAACGCTATGGAGATGAGTGGATAGAGGATATACGGAAGGCTGGAAAATAAAGAAGATATGGACGTCCTAACAGGGGGCGTCTTTATTTTGTATTTGAAGCCGAGTTAATAGTGCCATCAAAGGGTTGGGGTTGAAGGTTTGATGGTTCTAAAGCGAGTTAATGGTGTCATCAATGTGTTGTGATTGAGGTTTGATGGTTCTGAACTAAGTTAATAGTGTCATCAAAAGTGTCAGATTGATTGCTTGATGGTTTCAAACCGGATTTTCAGTGCCGTCAAAGGCGTGTAGGACCACAGATCTAAACGAGCGATTCCGCATTTCGTATTGTCCAGCTCCATCGCTCAACTCCTCTGTCAGAACGGAACCATCGGCAAAGGCAAAAAGCGCCTTTACCGCTGTTTCCTTATCTGACTCCCGGAGCTAAACGAGCGATTCCGCTTTTCTTGTCCTAGTCCTTCCGTCAGAACAAAATCCCCGAAAAAGGCAAACCCGGCCTTTTCCGGTGATTTCTTTTCTGCCTGTCAGGCCTGAACAGTCGGCTCCGCTTTTCCGCATTCCAGCTCCATCGCTCAACTCCTCTGTCAGAACGGAACCATCGGCAAAGGCAAAAAGCGCCTTTACCGCTGTTTCCTTATCTGACTCCCGGAGCTAAACGAGCGATTCCGCTTTTCTGGTGACCACAAAGACCAAAACGAACTTTACGTTCTAAAGCTTTTGTTGTGGAAATGTTCAGTTATTATAAGGATTATATTGTAAGCGCTAACAAAGGTTAAGGGGTGGGTGCAGGTGAAGGTTAATTTCAAGAATTTGACGGTTCAGGTTGTGATCGGGATTGTTTTGGGGATTGCTGTTGGGTTTTTGTTTCCGGCTTTTGGGATTGAGCTGAAGGTTCTGGCTGATGTGTTTATTAAGATGATCAAGATGGTGATTGCACCGATTATTTTCTTTACAGTGGTCATCGGAATCGGCAGCATGGGGGATTTGAAGAAGGTCGGACGAATCGGCGGAAAGGCTCTTTTGTACTTTGAGATTGTAACAACTTTTGCGCTTGCGATCGGGATTATCGTCGTCGGAATTGTAAAGCCGGGTGAAGGTTTTAATACGGACGCGGTTGAAGGCGGGGATGTTTCCCAGTATACGGAGCAGGCGGAAGAGACGAGTCACGGTTTTGTTGATTTTGTTGTAGGAATTATTCCGGAGAACGTTGTAGGCGCCATGGCGGAGGGAGAGCTTCTTCCTATTTTATTCTTCGCGGTTCTGTTCGGAGTATCGATGGCGGCTGTTGGTGAAAAGGCCAAGCCGGTTGTACAGCTTTTTGAGAGGCTGACAGACATTTTCTTCGGCGTCGTCAACATGATTATGAAGGTTTCTCCGTTTGCAGCTTTCGGAGCGATGGCGTATACAATCGGCCAGTTTGGCATCGGTTCGCTTGTTGCTCTCGGGAAGCTGATGGGGTCCGTTTACATCACGATGTTCTTCTTTATTATCCTGGTGCTCGGAGCCATTGCAAAATACTACGGTTTCAGCATCTTTAAGTTTATCGCATTTATTAAGGAAGAAATTCTTCTTGTTCTCGGTACATCTTCATCAGAATCAGCCCTGCCGAAAATGATGGAGAAGATGGAAAAGTACGGCTGTTCAAAATCGGTTGTCGGTCTTGTTATCCCTACAGGATACTCCTTCAACCTTGACGGAACTTCCATTTATCTCTCAATGGCAGCGATGTTCATTGCCCAGGCATATGGAATTGACTTGAGCATCTGGCAGCAGCTGACCCTTCTTGGTATTTTGATGCTCACGTCTAAGGGCGCTGCAGGAGTAACAGGTTCAGGATTTATCACACTTGCAGCAACACTCGCAGCTTTCCCGATGATTCCTGTTGAAGGAATGGCGCTGCTGCTTGGTGTCGACCGTTTTATGTCTGAAGCGCGTGCGATTACAAATCTAATTGGCAACGGTGTAGCGACAGTAGCTGTTTCTAAAATGGAGAATGAGTTCCATCCTCCAAAAGATCACTCTGATTCAGCTCCAATCTCTATTGCCAAGTAAAAAAAGCGGACTTGTTCCGCTTTTTTTTTTGCGCATCAAAAAAACATAACATATGAATACTTTGCTAATATTAATTGTTTGTAAAGAAATTGTTAAAATTAACGACAAAGTCTTTTCTGATTCGACATAAAGATATATACTTTCTAAGTTGTAAAAAATAGAGAGAAAACAACTAATACGGCTCCTTGGAGGAAAAAGAAATGGCTATCAAAAGAAGAAAAGATAAGTTTTCTGAAATGTTAAGTCAAATATCTGAGAACTTAAAAGAGACAGGTCAATACTTTTATGATTACAAAATCAAAAACGGCAACGACCTGAAAGTGTTCTCGGACACAATTAAAGAGTATGAATCAAAAGGTGATTCATATGTACACACCATTATTATGGAGCTTAATAAAGCTTTCATTACACCAATTGAGCGTGAAGACATTCTTCAGCTTGCCATGATCATGGACGATGTTTTGGATGGCATCGAGCATTCAGCAGCTCTTTTCGAAATGTATTCTGTCACACAGCCTACAGAGTATATGGTTAAGTTTGTTGACACAATCAATGAGTGTACAATTGAAATTGCAAAAGCGATTGATCTGCTTTCAAATAAAAAGCTGATTGATATCCGCACACATGCGATTAAATTGAAAGAACTTGAATCAAACTGTGATAACTACCTGCGCACAGCTGTTAAAAACTTATTTGCAACAGAAAAAGATCCAATTAAAATTATTCAGCATAAAGAGATTTATGAAACTTTAGAAGAGATTGCTGATAGCTGCCAGGGTGTAGCCAACACACTTGAAACTATCATCATGAAAAACGCGTAAGAGGCGATTATATGGATACAATTCTGATTCTAACCATACTTATCGTTATTTTTGCCCTGGCGTTTGACTTTATTAACGGATTTCATGATACGGCAAATGCAATCGCAACGTCAGTTTCGACGAAAGCACTGAAGCCAAGACAGGCGATTATTCTGGCATCTGTCATGAACTTCGTCGGTGCGATGACTTTTACAGGTGTCGCGAAAACAATTACGAAAGACATCGTTGATCCATTTACGCTTCAAAATGGTTCGGTCGTTATTCTGGCAGCATTAATTGCGGCCATCACTTGGAACCTAATCACATGGTATTACGGAATTCCAAGCAGTTCGTCGCATGCGATTATCGGTTCAATTGCAGGTGCTGCTATTGCAGCAGCGGGTTTCAGCTCCCTGAACTATACCGGGTTCCTGAAAATCCTTCAGGCCCTGATCCTGTCTCCGATTCTTGCATTTGTCGTCGGTTATATCGTTTACAGCATTTTTAAAGTCGTTTTTAAAAACAACAACCTGACGAAAACAAACCGCAACTTCCGTGCAATCCAAGTGGCAACAGCAGCGCTGCAGTCCTATACGCACGGAACGAACGATGCCCAAAAGGCAATGGGTATTATCACTATGGCCCTTATTGCAGGAAATCTGCAGAGCACGACTGATATCCAGTGGTGGGTTCAGTTCTCCTGTGCACTTGCAATGGGTCTTGGTACAAGCGTCGGCGGATGGAAAATCATTAAAACCGTTGGCGGTAAAATTATGAAAATCCGTCCAGTTAACGGAGTTGCAGCTGACCTTACAGGTGCTGCCGTTATCTTTGGTGCTTCCATCATACATTTGCCTGTAAGTACAACTCACGTTATCTCATCTTCCATTCTGGGTGTAGGTTCTGCACACAGACTGAAAGGCGTAAAATGGGGAACGGCCAAAACAATGATCATTACTTGGTTCATTACTTTGCCGATCTCGGCAACACTTGCAGCAATTTCTTATTATATTTTGAATTTATTCTTCTAATAATCGTATCCTCCGGTTTTCCGGAGGATATTTTTTGTTTCATCAGCAAATACCTGCATCATGTGTTTTCATAGCTGATTGACTCACGGAACGGGCAGTGATATAGTCGTGATAGTGAAAATCATTATCAATTGGAGGCTGTACTATGATTAAGAGTCGCTCTTCTGTTTCCTCAATAATCCGTGAAAGAACGTCCATAAAAACAAATTACCTTCCAAAAGAAGTGGAAGAAGAAACCGTTATATCTCTATTAAATGATGCTGTCTGGGCACCGACCCACGGTCTCAGAGAACCGTGGAGATTTATTTTTGTAAGCGGAGAGAGAAAAACTTTTTTCATTGAGGCTGTTCTTTCCTGCCTGGATGCCAAGAATCAGGAAAAAATGAGAGGGAACTTAATGGATGTGCCTGCCTTTTTGATAGCAGTTATGCCGGAAGACCCGCGCCAGAAAATCTGGGAAGAGGATTTTGCAGCCGTTTGTACACTGATACAAAATCTGCAGCTCCTGGGGTGGGAAAATGAACTCGGCATGGTCTGGAAAACGCCGAACCATATGTATGACCCTAGATTCCGACGTGCAATAGGGGTTCAAAATGGCGAGAAAGTTGTTGGTATCCTCCAGCTTGGCTATTTTGATCCGGTCCAGCATGTGAAAGAACGAAAAAGGACCTGCGTATCTGAAAAATGGACATCATTCTAATAAACTGAAAGAAGAAAAGGGTGAATTTGAGGATCTAGTCAAATTCACCCTTTTCTATTTTCTAAGTCGATGGCAGAAATTTTTAAAGAACCGGAAGCCTTTGTAACCTGTTACCAGGATGTTATGCAGTTCGGTTTATCCCAGCCCTATTTTTTACGTGTACAGATAATCGAGAATGTCAGGCACCCGTTTTCTCCAGGCCGCTTCATTATGCTCAGCGTCCTGTACAATGTCGTAACGGCAGTTCTCAATCCTTTCTTTCAGCAGCGCATAGACGCTGTCGCTTGAATCAATGTAATCCTGCCAGCGGACAGAAGCCGTGCCCTCTTTCGTGCCGACATCCATATAAAAGCGCTCAATGGAAGAGAGGTCGCTTTCTTTAATCAGCTTTTCAAGCTCGGCCTGGTTAAACCAGTAAGCAGAAGAGACTGAGGCAATTCTTCTGAAAATGTGAGGATACTTGCAGGCGGCATATGTTGAAATGAGACCGCCCATTGAGCTTCCGGCCATTGCCGTTTCATCCGGCTGTGTCCGGTATTTGCCGTCTATGAAAGGCTTAAGCTCACTTACGATGAAATCAATGTAAGCTTCTCCTTTTCCGCCAAGCTCACCCGGTTCCCCGATCAGATCTTTTGCAAGGGTATGATTCACCCATGGTCCGTACTCATCAAAACGGCCATATCCCTCATGATTGCAGTCAATGCCAACAACGATAAGATTCTTGCCTGTTTCTTCAAGGTGCTCTTTTAAACCCCAGCTTACTCCAAAGCTTGCTTTGCTGTCTTCAAACAGGTTCTGTCCGTCGTGCATGTAGAGGACTGGATAGGAATCGCTGCCTTCGCTGTAAGATTCAGGCAGAAAAACAGTGACTTGTCGCTTTAGATCAAAGGCTGAAATGGTTACTTTAAATGTTTCGATCATTTTTCTATCTCCTCTTCACGAAGGATGTTCTTATAGGCTAAAACGCCATTTACAGCATCTTTAAAATCGGCAGCTGCTTTTTTCCGCCACTTTTCTTCAGACGGATAAAACAGTTCCAGGTAGCGATTATGTATAATTTCTTCTGACTTTTTGCTGCCCGCCTGATTAAAATACAGCTGGTTTTCTTCGATTGTCCGTTTAAGAGACTGAATGGAAGCAACAGTGCCATCCCCAAGAGTGCCGAATTCAAACGTAGTGGAATAGAGCTCTTTTTCTGGGGCAAGGTCTTCTTTTAATGTGTAAAAATACTCTGTCATGTCACCGTTTGTCACATAGTAATCTTCTGAATCCGGAGTGAAAACGAGAGGATAATTGAATGCCTTCTCTGCTTCTTTTTCTGTCATGGTTTCTTTTGATGAGCTGAAAATGCTCATTTGATAGCGGGGACCGTATCCTGTATGAAGATCAATGTGAATGATCTTTTTGTAGCCGCTTTTCAAAATATCTGCAAATGCGCCTTTCATATAGGCTGTAGATGGCTCGTCTTTCGTACCGCCGTAATAGACTCCTTTGGGATATGCATACTGGCCTGTCAGAAGCGCCTGTTCGATTGCAGACGTTCCACTCGTCACTGCCCGCACTGCAAGCCTGGAATAAAAGCCTGCATCATGCAGCAGCATGTGGCCGACCTTCGTTTCGCTTTCAAAAAAGTCGTTCAGCTCCTCATAATCTTTGTTCTGACTGAGGTCAAAGCTGTTCCAGTCATAGACAAAATTCCTGTTCAAATCCACGTTGTGTTCATTATAGCGGCGTTCATTTTTCATTCCCCACGGATTTACGGCATGAACGATATGCAGGCCGGTTGTCTTTTCATCTAATTTTCCTGCAATCTCGCTGACAAAAATGGACTGCATCGCGCTCCCGGCATAGCCTTCGATTCCGTGCACGCCTCCGGTGAGCACAATAAGATTTTCTTTTTCTTCTGTTGCATCCGCCTTGATTGAATCTATTGTTTCTTTTTCATTCAGGCTGAAGGATTCGTGCCGGACATTCGTCCATTTAGGTTTCAGGACGTTCTCGTATGATAAAAAAGTCTGCCTGGATTCATCATACGACTCTGGAAAGGTTCCTTCCAGTGAGTGACTTTCCCGCTGATTAAGTGACTGAACCGCTTTCGGATAAATGAAAACGAGTAAAACGGCTGCTGCTGTAAGAATGATGATTCCCTTTTTTAGCATCGTACCTATTCCTCCGTGTTTCTTTTTTCTCTCTATCATTATATTGGAAAATTTTCTGAAAGAGTAGAAGTTTGGAAAATTATGACGAAATATAAGGAAGAGAGACCAGGAGGAGGAAAAAGATGGATGTACTATCATTGAAGAAAAGCAACGAAGAAAATGTGAATGCTACTCTGATAAAAGTGTTTGCGGCTGCAGCCATTGTTCTGGCGCTGAACAATGTTTTTCAGATAGCTATGTACGGATTTCCGGAACTGAGGGCAATAAATATAGCTTACCAGCTTTTCTTTACTCTGTTTTTAATACCTGTTATTTATTACAAGTTTTCTAAAAAGAAAGCCCGGTTTAAAGCTTTATCGATCGGCAGCATGATCGTATTTGCCTTTGTCCTGCATACTGATTCGTGGGTAAACGTGCCGTTCGTCTGGCTGATACCGCTTGGAATTGCGGGACTGTATGCTGATTACCGGCTGATGAAAAGAACATTCACAGCGCTGATACCGCTCCTGATTGGCGCCCAATTTTCCCACTTGTGGCTTGCTGATAAGCTGATCATTGAAACCAGTTTAAACCGGTCGGTGCTTACTGCTGTTTACTATGGAATCCAATTTATCCTTATTGGGATTCTTCTTATAAACGGTACAAAAAGGTTTTCGGTGATGCTGAATGAAAGTGAAGCTTTAAAGGTTCAGCTTAATGGACTGCTGGATTCCGTTCAGGAGTCTGCAGGGCAGCTTTCAGAGCATGTTTCCCACTTGAATCAAACCGTTTCAGATTCCAACAGCGGTGTCATCGAGGTGAACCAGTCCATTCAAGCCATACACCAGGACTCACAGTATTTGTATAAAACAATGGACGGAGCTGTGTCGGAAGTCACCAGCATGTATGAACGGCTTGAGCATTCGCTGATTTTCACAAAGCAGCTGGACAGCAATGTAGATGATGCGATGGAAATGATTGAATCAAACAAAGCGAATTTGAAAAAAACGGTAGAATCAATCGATCAAATTAAACATTCTTCCTCAATGTCAATGGATAATGTTCAAATCCTTGCCCGAAAGACGAATGAAGTGGAATCTGTGATGGAACACATTCAGGCGATTGCAGACCAGACGAATTTGCTTGCTCTAAATGCAGCGATTGAAGCCGCGCGTGCCGGAGAACATGGCAAAGGTTTTGCAGTGGTGGCAAGTGAAGTCCGCAAGCTTGCTGAACAATCATCAAACTCATCGGTCATGATTCAAACCATTCTTCAGGAAATACTCGCTGCAAAAGATCATGTCATCGGAGGCCTTCATCATACTGAATCCATTGTTAAGAGCAGTGTTATATCAATTTTAAATGCAGCAGATGACTTTGACAGAATGATTTCCCTTCAAGAAGGAAACAATCAGCATCTTCATGAATTGGTAAATGCTATTGAGGAACTTCAGCTCAAAGGCAACAGTGTGAAGACCGGAATCAGCCAGCTCAGGGCACAGTACAGCGGAAACGAAGACAGAATTTCTGAAGTGGCATCTGTCATGGAACAGATGAGTGCATCTCTTCAGGAGATTGCCTCATTTGCTGAAGTGGTTGATGAAAAAGCGGCAATGCTTTATACCGCAGCAGAAGAAAAAAGCGCAGGTTAAATTCATACTTTTTTATTCTCTGTAAATACTAGTAAAAAAGGAATTCAGGAGAAAAAAATGAATGTATTGATTATTCTCGCGCATCCAAATCCGGAAAGCTACAATGCGGCTATTTGCGACGCTGCCGAACAGGAATTCAAAGACAAACAGTATAATGTGCGCAAACGGGATTTGTACCGTATGAATTTTAATCCTATCTTAACTGAAAACAGCTATTCTCACTTTTATCAGGATAAGATTCCTGCCGACGTACAGGCTGAACAGAAAGATATAACATGGGCTGATTTTCTTGTCTTTGTTTATCCTACATGGTGGTCCGGAATGCCGGCGATCATGAAAGGCTATTTTGACAGAGTGTTTACGAACGGCTTTGCATTCAGATATTCAGATGAAGGGCCGGTAGGACTGCTTAAGGGCAAACAGGCCCTCATTTTTCAGACAACCGGACTTCCGGAAAAAGTACTGAAGCCGCCGCAAATCACCATGGCTATCCAGGCAGCATTTGATATCGGGATTATGAATTTCTGCGGTATCGAGGTCCTGGCCCATAAGTTCTTGTACAGTGTCGAATACATCGATGAAGAAACGAGAAAAGTCATGCTGAATGAAGTGAAGGAAGTTGTTGAAATGGTGGGACAGCAGCAATAGGGAAGACCTCTCATATGAGAGGTCTTTTTTTTCGTATACACGGCAAAAAAAAATTTTCCCCCGCAGGCATTTTCCTCTTAAAAACCCAAAATTCGTCATGAG
The DNA here is from genome assembly GCF_053629595.1 of Metabacillus sp. SLBN-84. Classification (NCBI taxonomy): domain Bacteria; kingdom Bacillati; phylum Bacillota; class Bacilli; order Caryophanales; family Bacillaceae; genus Metabacillus; species Metabacillus sp. SLBN-84. Next base: position 3,610,684 of record NZ_JBRJIP010000001.1, on the reverse strand, counting down.
CCTAAATCTTTCGTCCAGTTTAGCAGCGTAAAGAGAACCTCTTTTTCTGTCCAAAGTCTCAGTCCTGTCTCCCGCAACAGGTTCTGCAGTAGGATTTCCATGTTGTGAAAACCTTTGCAATATACTTCTATTATTTTTAAATATAGAGGTCTTTTTCCCAATAAACAGTTCTGCTTTCATGTGATAGATTAGTAGAGAATAGAAGAGCAAGAAAATTCTTCTAGAATAGGATTGTTGAGGAGCTGAGTGAGTTGGCGAAGAGTGTAAAAATGACGGCTTTGGCAGTATCGGTTTGTTTGGCGGGAAGTCTTGTATTCACCCCGGACGGAAATGCGTCTGCTGCACAAATGAACGGGCAGCTGCAGGAACTAAAAGCAAGTCAGGTATCATCGTACAGCAGTGAGTACCGGACAGGCGGCAAAGCAATGTTCAAGATGGACAGCTATGCAAACAAGCTTCCAAAGAGCGTTTTGAAGAAGCTCGAGGCGGCAGGTGCAAAGAATTCGCTGTATGTGGTTCAGCTTAATGGACCTGTGACAGAGGCAAACCGTGCGGCTATTACGGATGCGGGCGCCGAAATCATGGAATACGTGCCGGATTTTGCATTTGTTGTAAAAGCAGAGAAGAGCGCAGTAAAGGCTTTAAAGAAAAAGCAGGAAATTTCATCGGTTACCGCTTATCTCCCATTATATAAATTGGATCCTGCCCTCGTTGAAGAGGGATTTGGAAAGCTCCTTGACGTTGAGCTGAAGGATACAGCTAAAAATAAGAAGAAATTTGCAAAAAGAACGCTGAATGAGATCATTGAGCTTGCCAGCCGGGAAGATACCCTGTTTGTGGGCAAGTCGAATACTTTTCAGCTTCACAATGATGTCGCCGCAGGAATTATGAAAACAACAACTGCAAGCAGCACATACGGTTTGTCAGGTGCAGGCCAGACAGTTGCCGTTGCGGATACCGGTCTTGATACAGGACGAAATGATGCATCGATGCACGAAGCATTCCAGGGCGGGAAAATCAAAGCTTTGTATGCCCTCGGCAGAACGAACAATTCAAGTGATCCGGACGGTCACGGAACACACGTTGCAGGATCTGTTCTTGGAGATGCACAGTTTAAAGGGATGGCACCAAAGGCAAGTCTGGTCTTTCAATCTATTATGGATGCAAGCGGCGGGCTTGGAGGACTGCCGAGCAACTTGAACACGCTGTTTTCACAGGCCTACAGTGCAGGTGCGCGCATTCATACGAATTCATGGGGAGCTCCTGTAAACGGGGCGTATACGCTTGAATCAAAGCAGGTGGATGAGTATGTCTACAATAATGACGATATGACCGTGCTTTTTGCGGCGGGGAATGAAGGTCCCAACGCGAAAACGCTGAGTACGCCGGGAACAGCTAAAAATGCGATTACGGTAGGTGCTTCAGAAAATAACCGTCCTTCATTCGGAACGTATGCGGACAACATTAACCACATTGCCGCGTTCTCATCAAGAGGCCTGACTTCTGACGGACGTGTAAAGCCAGACATCGTGGCACCTGGAACGTTCATTCTTTCGACGCGCTCTTCACTTGCGCCGGATGGAAACTTCTGGGCAACGTATAACAGCAAGTATGCCTACATGGGCGGAACGTCTATGGCGACACCGCTCGTTGCGGGAAATGCAGCTCTTCTCCGCGAGCATTTTATTAAAAACAAAGGCATCACCCCGAAGCCGTCTTTAATTAAGGCTTCCCTTATCGCGGGTGCACAGGACACCGGTCTTGGCTATCCTAACGGAAATCAGGGCTGGGGCCGGGTAACGATGGACAAGTCTGCACAGGCTGCCTTTGTTAATGAAACAAAAGCGCTGAGAACAAGTGAAAAAGCCGCATACAGCTTTAATGCAGTCAGCGGAAAACCGCTTAGAATCGCTCTTGCGTGGACGGATTACCCTGGTAACCCTTCTGCTTCGGTTTCCCTTGTGAATGATTTGGATCTTGTCATCAAATCTCCGAGCGGAAAAACATATACAGGAAACGACTTTACGTCTCCGTATAACAGTGAGTGGGATGGAAGAAACAACGTGGAAACAGTAATTCTTCCAAGTGCTGAAGCAGGAACGTATACCATTGAAGTTCAGGCATACAACGTGCCGACGGGAACACAGGATTTCTCTTTTGCTGTTGTTCAATAAGAATTAAATACGATGCTGGGATATGAAAAGGGTGAATTTGAGTACTAAGCAAATTCACCCTTTTTTATTTTGTTAGTTAAGGTTAAAAGTTTTATAACCTGCTGGCAGGCCTGGCTTCTGCAGCGAGTGGTTTCCCGCCATTGCGTATGGTATTAGCAGCATAAACTCGGTGCTTGTCCTCGCCAAAAGTGTTCCAAACATGAGTTAGCAGCATAAACTCGGTGCATGTCCCCGCCGAAAGTGTTCCAAACATGAGTTAGCAGCATAAATTCGGTGCGGTGCCGGGTTCAGATAGCATAAGAAAAACGCCTGTATGTAAGTGATAACACCATCAGGCAGCCATTTAACGCAGAATTCGACTATCTTTTATTTTATGATTACATACTCTTATCATACTCAATGACAGCCATACTCCAATATTTCAGCGAAGGCAGGGTCATGATGACATTGTTGCCCTTTTGGGTGAACGAAACAGCCCGGGGCATTCCTTCTTTCGTGTCAGGACTTGCCATCCAGATGCTTTTTATCTTCCGAGGTTCAGATAAACGTATGGACACGTTTTTACGAAGCTCAGGTTCAGGCTGCGTGCCAGACGTATCTCGCCATTCCATGGAGTCCGCCTCTAAAAAGTTAATGAAATGGAGCACTTTCTGATGCCTGTTTTGTTTGGCAAACGACCAGACTGCTCCTTTTTCCGGCATGGCGGAGATTTTTACATCAGAACGGCTCTCCAATTCCGTTTTCGTTTCTTTTAAATCTCTGCTCCGCAGAAGATTCTGGTAAGCTGTCAGAAAATCATAATAGCGAATCAGGCCGTCTGACAGTTCATCATCACTTTTAAGCTGATTGTGGGGAAAATATTCTTTGGACAGCATATGCTCGCCAAGCTCCAGATGGGCTCCGCCGCTTGAGAAAATGACGCTGTTTGTCAAAAAGATGCCGGACGGATTGAATGTGCCTCTTGTATCTGAAAGGTCATAGTTCATGTAGGCGGCAAGGACGGTGTTCATTCTGCTGTCTGACATGGTTCTGTTGTCATCAATGATCTTCTTCAGATCACCATAGTTTTTGTAAGGATCCCAGACTTCTGTGTACAAAAAGTCTGCCGGAGCCGACGATATATTCTCCTGGCCGTACTGATTGACGGCATTCATCACCATTTTTTTATCAGGTGATTGTGATTTGGCGTAATGGATAAATTCATCAAAGCCGTCTGCGAGATTAACAGATTTCCCTTTAGAATCATACACTGCTCCGCGGTCCCCGAGCTGGTCGATGTGCCAGCCGTCAAAATCAAGAGCCTGATAGACTTGCTTCTGCCTGCCGATCAGATAATCCTGCCAGCTGCGGTCATTGGAGTTTGCAAGGATGACATCACTTTTCCAGTCATCAGGAAGAGGGTGAAAATCAGGTTCCTTTTGATGCGGATCCTTAAACAGCATCCATTCCTTTTTGACCCCGTCTTCTTCTGCTCCTCTAAATGCTCCGTAAAGCAGATTGTAGGCCATGGCATTCATTCCGTATTCATGAGCCCTCTCAATATAGTTTTTTACAGTATCCAGCTGAATGCTTCTTCCGGCGATATCCTTCCATTCAGAAGAAGGTCCGTTTTGTGTCATCTTCAGCGGCTGTTGATGTTCATAATGCCAGTCGTAAAACTGGATGCCGTTTATATGATGCCGGTTCAGTTTTTTCAGCACAGAAGCGGCTTCTTTTTCACTGACATCGCCAAATTTGGATAAAAAGCCGTAGCGTGGGAAAACAGACCAGCTGCTTGAAACGTCAACTGCAATGGTTTTAGCGTCTTTTTCGGACTGCACCTTCACGAGGTAGCCTTTAAAATCATCCCCGGGAGGCTGCCAGGACCAGACGGCTTTTCCGTTATCAGCATTTACGGTTTGGGTTTTGATTTTCTCATTCAGTTTCATATAGGTAATGGAAAGGCTTCTGCCGGAGCGTTCTGCAAGTGATGCCTCAAATCTGACAGGCTCTCCGGGTTCGTATCTTGCTTTATCTGTGTGAATGTCAGTGATGTCTGCAGTTTCCTTCTTATCGAGAACCGGAGTACTATGGTTATTCTTATAGAGGAAAATTGCCAAAAGACAGCAAAGGAGAGACAACAGCAAAAGAAATTTTTTTCTCATGTTTTCACCCTTAATAGAAAAGGAGACCGGCTAATAAACAGCCGGTCCCCTTTTGAATTTATTGCTTGATTCTTACATCCCTGTTTTCATCAACCGGGATATTTACATAGAGCTTTTTGGCTTTTGCATCATAGAAGTAAGAACGGGATGTTTTTGTCATTTCATCCATGCTCGCAGCTGCTTTGTATTTCGCAAAGCCTGATTTTACTTCTTTAGGTTTAGCCGCGTTATTCAGCTTCAATGTGTATTTCTCAAGCTTGGAATCATAGTTTTCAACAAGTTTCTCCTGCTTGAAGACGATGTCTTTTCCGCGTTTTTCCACTTTCAGGTTCGTTTCGTTGTACTCGCCGTTTTCGTGGTCAAGTGTTTCGCCGTCATCCTCATAGAAGCTGTACTCTGCTTCATCAGTCAGGTACGTATCAAGAATCAGGTCCGTAAGCGGCTTTTCGTCTGTGTACTGCTGTACATCGCGGTTTGGAATAATCGAGTTTTTCTTCACAAAGATCGGAAGGTGCTCAAGAGGAGCAGACACGCTGATCGTCTGGCCGCCTTTGTATTCTTTTCCAGTCCAGTAATCAACCCATGTTTCATTTTCCGGAAGGTAAACGTCACGGCTTGTCTGGCCTTGCTTCACGACAGGCGCAAGCATCAGAGAGTTTCCGAACATGAACTGATCGCTGATGTCATATGTGTTTTCATCTTCCTGGAACTGATAAACAAGCGGCTGCTGAACAGGTGATCCTGATTCTGCAGAATCCTGGAATGCGTTGTACAGATAAGGAAGAAGCTTATAGCGCATTTCAATGTATTTCTTGCTGATGCCTTCAACTTCAGGTCCGAAAGCCCAAGGCTCCTGTCCTTGCTTCACTGCTGCTTTTGCATCACTATCGTAATGAATGCGTGAGAATGGAAGGAATGCTCCAACCTCAATCCAGCGTGCGAACAGCTCTGCATCAGGACGCTGCGCAAATCCGCCGATGTCATTTCCGACAAAAGAAACACCGGACATCCCGATATTCATGTTCATAGGAAGAGACATTTCAAGGTGTTCCCAGTTACTTACATTGTCGCCAGTCCAAAGAGCGGCATAGCGCTGTGATCCTGCGAACATGTCACGTGTTAAAACGAATGGACGGGTGTTTGGCTTGTATTTTTCCCACGCACGGTATGTAGCGTCTGCTTCGTCGTGTCCATAAAGGTTATGATATTCGGTATGAATGATTTTGTTGTCATCATAACCGAAGTAAGAATCAAGAGGCATTGTATGATTGTGTCTTTCATCATCAAGGAATACGGCAGGTTCGTTCATGTCATTCCAGATGCCGTCAATTCCCTGGTCAAACAGAATGTTGTGCTTGCCTGCCCACCATTCGCGTACTTCTTCTTTGGAGAAGTCAGGGAATGCGGAGTCACCAGGCCATACAGGTCCGATGAACGGAGTGCCGTCAGCATTCTTTGCCCAGAAATCATTTTTTGTGCCTTCCTGGTACATTTGATAATTTTCGTCTTGTTTAACTGCCGGGTCGTTGATGGCGATCGCTTTAAATCCAGGCATTGTTTTTAGTGTCTTCAGAGCCTGTTTGTACTCTTCGCTCCACGTGAAGACACGGTATCCATCCATATAATCGATGTCAAAGTGCATCGTATCAAGCGGAATTTCTTTCTCGCGGTATGTTTTGGCCACATTCAGAATTTCGTCCGCTGTGTAGCCCCATTTACTTTGGTGAAGGCCGAGGGACCATTCTGCAGGAACGTCCATTTTTCCTGTCAGTTCTGTGTAGCGGTCAAGAACGTCTGAGATTTCCGGACCGTTCATGAAGTAATAGCTCAAGTCTCCGCCATTAGCATAGAAGTAGTAGTAGTCATCAGATTCAGAGGCCATTTCAAAATAAGAACGGTGGGAGTTATCAAAAAGAATTCCGTATGCACGTTCATTTTTCAAGCCGATAAAGAAAGGAATCGTCGTGTATAAGTATTTTGTATCTTTGTTATAGGCGTAGGCATCTGTGTTCCACATTCCGATGCTTTTGCCGCGTTTATTGACTTCAAGGCCTGACTGTTCACCGAATCCGTAGAAGTTCTCGTCAGGATTTGTTTTCTTCATCACGTACGGCTTTCCGTTTTCATAGCCGGCCGAACCGTTGTTCATGTAGTCTTCATTGATGACATTTCCTTTTTCATCCATGAATTTAACGCCGAATTGAGATTTTTTAATATGAATAATAAGTTCTTTTGTTCGAAGTTCGTAGTGATCTTTCTTGTCTTTTACAGTGAATCTCGGGGTTTTCCAGTCTCTCTTGGAGATGGCCGGAGTTTCTTTTTCTTTTTCGCCTTTTTCAAGGACGGTTACCTTTGCAAGATCTTCATCAAGGATACGTATGTATGCATCGTTTGTTCCAAGATCAAGCTTTACACCGTTGTTCAGGCGCTTCATGCCTTTAACAGCAAGCTTCTGAAGATTTTCTTTGTTCAGCTTCGTATCAGCTTCCGGCTGAGTTACGGCTGATGCGCTTGGTGCAAGGCCTGAAAAAGCCATGACTACTGCAAGTGCAGAAGCAATTACAGTACGCTTCATATTTTTCGATTGTTGCATCATGTCACCTCTTTGAAATTTTTGTGTGTTGGCACAAGAAAACTATAGAGAAAACATGTATAGACAGGCAACCCCCATAAAATTTGGAATCTGAGAGTGTCGATGTGCCCAGGCATGTTGCTGCTGCTGGAATGAAAGCGATATTGAAACTTTGTGAAAAGGGTAACATAAAAAAGTGAAAATGAATCGATACGTCCAGATGATTTTCATATGTTACAGAATACAGGACATAACGCTCACAATGTGTAACAAATGACACATAGGGCGTTTACATAAAGATTTTGCAAAAGAATAATCCTCAGGAAATTTACAAAACCGATTGACAGTTTTACAAATCGGTCATATAATTACTTTGAATTCAAGATATTTTAATTAAAAGTAATATTCACCTTCAGCCCGCATATATGGTAAAGAGGGTAAATTTTTTAGCTATATATCTCGAATTAAAAATAATTTGTGAAGGATGATTAGCATGTTAGATTTAGGACTTTTACTGATTCGTCTTGTTGTCGGATTATCATTTATGGCCCACGGGGCACAAAAACTGTTCGGCTCTTTCGGGGGACACGGACTGAAGGGAACAGGGGGATTTTTTGAATCGATCGGAATTAAACCCGGAGTTGCTATGGCGCTGCTTGCGGGACTTGCAGAATTTGCGGGCGGAGCTCTCTTTGCAGCCGGCTTGTTTACACCACTTGCAGGTGCTGCGCTGGCAGGAACGATGCTTGTTGCGATCTTCAAAGTTCACGCGCCTAATGGCTTCTGGGCTTCAAACAACGGCTATGAGCTGAACCTGACCCTGCTTGCCGTGGCTGTTGGAGTTGCCCTTACAGGTGCAGGTGCTTATTCTCTGGATGCCCTTTTCTTTTAATACGGCATGAAAAAAGGAACTCAAATTTGAGTTCCTTTTTCATTTTCTATAACGAGTGGTGAGTCTGTTTCTAGTCTTTCAAGAATTCTTCTTTTTTGATAAAGCATAATGCCTGCTTCAGCAATGTCTTTGATCATTGAACGGTTTGTATAGGCGCCGAAAAGCATCCCGGCAACAGGGACCATCTGGAGAAGTTTTTTCAGGCCGAAATGGTCACGGTACGTGTAGACAACCTCCCGCCAGCCCTGCAGTTTTGAAAGCATGTCCGCGGGCTTTGCGCTGCGTCCGTAATAGCCTGATAGTTCGTTTAGAATCGCTTCTTTTCCAACCACATCAGCAGAGGCAAACTGCAGGCATTTTACGATAAAAATGCGCTCCTCTTTTTCATCAGGATCATAGCCGTAAATGACCGCGATTTCCTGCAGGGTTTTCAGTGAAAGACCAAGGATGACAGGGATGTCCACTGCAAGAGTGAAAACTCCGCCAAACCCGGTCGTCGCTCCCTGAACCGTCGCGACATTTCCCCTGTTTGTTTTAAGGTCGCCGCTTACAATGTTCATGACATTCAAGGGAACGGTTTTCAGGTCATCAATTGTTTCAATCGTTTTGTCAGGAACGAGCTGCTGCACCTTTTTCAGCATTCCGTTCTTCTGAGTTAAGTATTTTCCGCCGCCCTGGATGAAGCTTCCAAGCTCATCAAGAAGAACGCCGATTTTCTTTTGAATAAATGCAGGCGTCAATTTATCAAGAATCTTAAAAGGAATCCGGCCGATTTTCTCCCAGAAAAACAGACCTTTCTGATCGTCTTCCCATTCCTCAATTTCTTTTAAACGTGCAAGAAGCTGCTCCTTTGTTTCCACCGTTCACCGCGCCCTTTCCCTTGCTTTTTCTTCATTTTAGCAAAAGGGAGCAGGAAAAAGAAAAAATGAAGCATATTTTTTGGATTTTGCCGAAGTTTATCAGATAATAGGGTTATTCTGAGTTTCAGAAAGGGGATACAACAATGGCAAAAAATCTGCAGGATACAACAACTTTACATAACGGAGTGAAAATGCCCTGGTTTGGCCTTGGCGTCTTTAAAGTGGAAGACGGAAATGAGGTTGTAAACTCTGTTAAATGGGCAATCGAAGCAGGCTATAAAAGCATCGATACCGCTGCTATTTACGGAAATGAAGAGGGCGTAGGACAAGCAATCAAAGAAAGTGGCGTTGCGCGCGAAGAGCTTTTCATCACGACTAAAGTATGGAATGCTGATCAGGGCTATGATTCTACCCTTAAAGCATTTGACGAAAGCATGAAAAAGCTTGGTCTTGAGTATCTTGATCTTTACCTTGTTCACTGGCCGGTTAAAGGCAAGTACAAAGAAACATGGAAAGCTCTTGAAACGCTTTACAAAGAAGGAAAAGTAAAAGCAATCGGCGTAAGCAACTTCCAGGTTCACCATCTTAAAGATATTATGGAAGACGCTGAAATCGTACCTATGGTAAACCAGGTTGAATACCATCCGCGCCTGACTCAAAAAGAGCTTCATGCATTCTGCAAAGAAAACAGCATTCAGCTTGAAGCGTGGTCACCGCTTATGCAGGGTAAACTGCTTGACGATGCTACACTGACAGAAATTGCTGAAAAACATGGAAAGTCAGTCGCTCAGGTTATCTTGCGCTGGGATCTTCAGAATGGCGTAGTGACCATTCCAAAATCAGTGAAAGAACACCGCATTTACGACAATGCTGCCATCTTTGATTTCGAACTGACACAAGAAGAGATGGAACGCATCGACGGCTTAAACCGCGACGAGCGTGTAGGCCCGGATCCGGATAATTTTGATTTTTAATCATATGCAGAAAAAGGCTGTTCTTTATGAACAGCCTTTTTTTTATGCTTTTTTCGTAAATAAGGTTTCGTGTAATTTCGGTAAACTCCAGTGGATTGCAGCGGAAGGCACTTGACTCCTTGTCCAGCTGCAGCGCCCAACTCCTCTGTCAGAACAAAATCCCCCAAAAAGTCAAACCCGGACTTTTCGGGTGATTTCTTATCTGACTGCCGGAGCAAAACGGGCGCTTCCGCTTTTCTAAGGGATGAAGAGGGCACTGAAGATCCCGCAAGCGCAGCGAGGAAGCTTCAGGCACTCCCCGCGGAAAGCAAGTGACTGGAGCGGAAAGGAACGGGTGATGCAAAAACAAACTTTATTCAAAAGCACCCTTTTTTATGGCGCTATCTTGTAAAAATTGAGAAAAGCCATGTCCAAATTTTTCAAATTTGATATAATCAAAATGGATGAAACAGTAAAAGGAGACGTGCCGGCTATATGAAAAAATTATCATTTTTTCCAATTCTATTAATTGCTGCCGGACTTTGTTTGACAGGCTACGGGGGCTTCCAAATTGCAGAAACCCACCTGAAAACAAATCAGTCTCTTGCGGATGCAGAAGCCATCATCAAAGCCTCTGCAAGCTCCAAAACGGAAATGCCGACTCAGGAAAAACGGTACGAGGCTGAAACAGGCGATGCTGTCGGCATTCTTAAAATCGGCCGGCTTGATGCGGAGCTGCCAATCGTGGAAGGGACAGACCCGGACGACCTGGCCAAGGGAGTCGGACACTACAAAGGCAGCTATTACCCGAATGAGAACGGACAAATTGTTCTTTCCGGACACAGAGACACGGTCTTCAGAAAAGCGGGGGAACTGAAAATAGGTGACTCTCTTATCGTAGCCATGCCTTACGGAGAATTTGAATACCGAATCAAATCTACAAAAATCGTGGATGCCGATGACCTCAGTGTGATCACTCTTCAAAATGATAAAGAAGAACTGATCCTGACAACGTGCTATCCATTCAGTTTCGTGGGAAGCGCACCGGAGAGGTATATTATTTATGCTGAAAAAGCGGAATGAGATCGGAGAGATACAGCTTGATCATTAGAGAACTGAAAACAGATGGAGAATTTAAAGAAGCCTATCCTGTCATGTCACAGCTGAGGGTCAACCTGAGTGAAGAGGATTACTTGGGGCTGCTTGAGCCTATGCAAAAGCAGGGCTACAGGCTGCTTGCTCTTTATGATGAACATCAGATAAAAGGACTGGCAGGCATTATTGAGCTGACGAATTTCTACAATGAAAAGCACATTTATGTCTATGACCTTGTGACGGACGGAGCTTCAAGATCCAAGGGGTACGGGGAAAAACTCCTGCACCATGTAGAAGAGCTTGCGAAAGAATCCGGCTGCGGCATGATTTCACTGAGTTCAGGCAATCAGCGGAAGGACGCACACCGGTTTTATGAAGAAAAGATGGGCTTTGACAGAGTAAGTCACGTTTTTAATAAGAAGCTGTAAAAAAATGCTCCGGATACGGTATCCGGAGCATTTTTCATGTTTTTAAAGAAACTCCAGCCGTACTAGGAGATCTCTCATATCCTCAGGAAACGGAGCAGAAACATCAATCTCTTCACCTGTAAATGGATGGACGACGGATATTTCCGATGCATGAAGCGCCTGCCTGCGGATAAGATTTTGATTGCCGCCGTACAGGACATCTCCTGCAATCGGAAAGGCTAAGTAACTGACATGAACACGAATCTGGTGTGTTCTGCCTGTATCAAGCTGGAGCTTAAGCAGAGACGCATCATATTTCGGGTTATATCCTTCACGTTTAAAATGAGTGAGAGCGGACTGCCCGCCCGTTGAAACTCTCCTGCGGGACGGGTGGTGCCGGTCTTTTCCGATTGGATGATCGATACTGCCTTTTTTCTGTTTCACTTCGCCTTGAACCACGGCCGTATAGGTTCTCTTTACTTTCCGTTCTTCAAGCAGCCGGTCAAGCACGGCATGCGACAAGGCATGTTTCGCAAAAACGACGGCACCTGATGTATCGCGGTCGAGTCTATGAATATGCCTGATTTTCCGCGCTATGCCGTTCATCTGAAAATGGGAAGCAACACCGTTTGCAAGAGTTCCCGTTTGAGACGGTTCATTCGGGTGTGTGTCCATTCCGGCCGGCTTGTTTACAATTAGGAAATGATCGTCTTCATATAGAAAGTCAAGCTCCATGTATTCAGGCTCCGTGTCACATGTTTCATCCTGAAAAACCCGGATCATCAGTGAGTCATTTTCTTTCAGCGGCTGCGTCCAGTCCGGGTCATTGTCATTTAATTTAACTTCTTTATTCATTCTAAAGCTATGGGCAAGTCCTTTTGGAACATGAAGTTTTTCCTTTAACATTTGCTGAAGTGACATTCCTGCCCACTCTTCCTTTACAGGTAATATCAGCCATTCGCCTTTGCGTTTCATTCTTTGTCCCCCAACTGTGAGTAGTTCTTCAAGTATACTAGACCATCTATTTGGATGTCCAAGCTATAAACGGAAACACTTACCTCTGCTTAGCGGTTTGGAGCTATGTTAAAGTTGAAGTAAGACAAAGAGTGAGCAGCAAAGAGGTGAATAGATTTGAGGATTGTGTTTGCATCAACTGAGGAACAGGAGCATTATATTGAAGAGCTGATTCAAACGATGTACGAAGACATTTTTCCGCGGTATTTTTCAGATGAAACGATCGATCAGCTTGATGAGCTTTCTGTTCTGAAACCCCATTCAGATGACCTCGACTATAACGGAACGCTGAAAGAAGCCTTTCAAATCATGTCGAGTCTTCAGGCGCTGACGGCGCTGCTGGATCACCTGGATGATCAGCAGGGGGAAGATCAGCGAAAATTGTATAACCGCAATATTACTATTTTAAAAAAGTATGGCTACAAATTTCCGCTGACATTTGATCATTTTCTGGCTTCAAAGGAGAAGGCGGATGAAGTGAGCAAGTACGGAAAGCCGGCGAATAAGTGGATTGTTTAAGCAATGAAAAAGGGGACACGGATGTGTCCCCTTTTGCGTTGGTCGTTTATTTCCATTCGCTGAACAGGTCTTTAAAGAAAGCCCCATCATTATATCCGACCACACGGTCAACTTCTTTTCCGTTTTCGTATTTAACTAGCGTAGGCGTTGATTCAATGCCGTATTTTTGCCAGCCGTCTTCGAATTCAAGAAGATTGAACTGTCCGATTTCAACACCTGCTTCTTCAGCTGCAGGCATAAGTTCAGGAGTTGTCCGCTTGCAGTGTGAGCAGGTTGGGCTGAAATAATAAACGATGAAATCTTCTTTTTTGTCCATTTTTTCATCTACTTCTTCAGGAAGAATGATGTTTTGATAGTTAGGATCGTCAAGCTGATCAACCGTTGCGGAGTTCAGCTCATCCTTGCCGTATGGATTGCCTTCCGATTTTTCCGACTGCTGATAGGTTGTTACAAAGGCCAAGCCTCCGAAAATGACTAAGAAAATCCCTGCAAATATCAAGATCTTTTTCATATTATCGACCTGCTTTCCATTTTCTGTGTATTGTAAAGCTTGCTGCAAAAATAATTGAAAATCCGATTAATGCGAGAAACGGGATCGTAATGAATCCAAGCCAGTTAATGTACTCGCCCGTGCATGGGACGATTCCGCATGCGGCTGAGTTCTCACCGACAAAATCAATTTTCTGGACGGCGTAGTGGTAAATGGAGATTGCTCCGCCTATGCCTGATAAAATCATCGTGTAAAAGGCAATCTGATAATCTTTTTTAATGACGGCAATACCAAGGATTACAACCAGTGGATACATGAGGATCCGCTGATACCAGCAGAGATTGCACGGAACAAAATCGAGAACCTCCGAAAAATATAAGCTGCCAAGCATCGAAATAAAGGACGCTCCCCAGGCGGTAAACAAAGCATTTTCTATGTACTTTTTCTCTCGTTCAGACACACTATCGCCTCTCCATCATTAAGGTTACACGACATATTATAGTTGCCGGGCCCGTTCTTGTAAAATGAAAGCGCCTTGGGAGAGGGCGGGAATGGGGTTTCAGGAGTTGAAGGAACTCTTGGATTGGGTCCTTTTAACTCGGGATATAACCTATCAACAGGAAAGAAGTTTTATGAAAGGTCATAAATGCCTATGATATGACCTTTTAGAATGAAGGAGCCAGTTTGAAAGGTCATAAGCGCCCATGATATGACCTTTCAGCATGAAAAATCCGTACGAAAGGTCGTAAGCGCCCGTGATATGACCTTTCAGAACGAAGGAACCCGTGTTAAGGGTCATAAGCGCCTAAGATATGACCTTTCAGCATGAAGATATCCGTACGAAAGGTCATAAGCACAACACTTTTCAGATAGAAATGCAATACTCCTCAAACACTCCCCATTTTCTTTCTTTTTAAAATCCGTTATATAATGAACATACTACTCGATAGGAGGGGCACACAATGATCAAAGCAATCGTTTTCGATTTTGACGGACTGATATTGGATACAGAAACGCACGAGTATGAAGTGCTCCAGGAAATTTTTCAGGAGCATGGGAGCGAGCTTCCGATGCAGGTGTGGGGAAAAGTCATTGGAACATCCTCAGATTTTAACCCTTATAAGTATTTGGAGGAGCAGATTGGGAAAACGGTGGTGCATGAAGACCTGATCAGCCTGCGGAAAGAAAAATTCGCCAAGAGAATGGAAGCGGAAGGTCCGCGGCCCGGTGTTGAAGCCTACTTGCTTGCTGCACAGGACCTTGGACTGAAAATCGGTTTAGCTTCAAGTTCCAGTTATCAGTGGGTTTCCGGCTATCTTAAGTCTCTGAACTTATTTGATTATTTTGAGTGCATCCGCACCTCTGATGATGTGGAAAAAGTAAAGCCTGACCCGGCCCTTTACATAAAAGCGGCAGAATGCCTTGGCCTGAAGCCTGAAGAATGCTTGGCTTTTGAAGACTCAGCAAACGGGGCACTTGCAGCAAAACGTGCAGGAATGTTCTGCACCATTGTTCCAAACAGCGTGACGGCCCATATGGAATTTGGGGAGGTCGACCACAGGCTGGAATCGATGGCAGAGATGGAGCTTGCAGAAGTGATCAGAAAAATTGAATCAAATCGTTAACATGTTTTAAACCGGTCTCTAGCGGGAATAAATTGCTGGTAAGAAATAAAGGAGCGATTTTTGTGACAGATACAATTGACTTATCGAAATTTGAGAAAAAGATGATTATCAGAAATATTGAAGACAAAGACATAGATGAAATCCTGGCGATGCAGGCGCTTTGTTTCCCAGGGATGGTTCCATGGGAAAGAGAGCATCTTGAAAGCCATCTTGAACATTTTCCCGAAGGGCAGTTCTGTGCTGAATTTGAAGGCAAAATCATCGGATCCTGTTCAAGTCTGATCATCAACTTTGATGAATATGACGACAGACACACATGGGATGATATTACAGACAACGGCTACATCACCAACCACAATCCGGACGGATACAATATGTACGGCATCGAGGTCATGGTGCATCCGGATTACCGCCGGATGAAAATAGGCCACAGACTTTATGAAGCAAGAAAAGATCTTGCGAGAAGACTGAACCTGAAGAGCATTATTATCGGGGGAAGAATCCCGAACTATCATAAATATGAAAAAGAGCTTTCGCCAAGGCAGTATGTGCAGGAAGTGAAACAGCATAAAATTTATGATCCTGTTCTTTCTTTTCAGCTGCTGAATGGCTTTACGCTGATGAGGATCAACCCGAACTATCTGCCTGATGACAGGGCTTCAGGCAAATACGCCACGCTGATGGAGTGGAACAACGTTGACTATTTGCCAACTTCAAAGCGCTATTACAAAACGGCTTTTCCGGTTCGCATCTGCGTTGTGCAGTATCAGATGAAGCAAATCAATTCGTTTGAAGAATTTGCGACACAGGTTGAGTATTACACAGACGTTGCATCAGATGCTTCCGCAGATTTTGCGGTATTCCCCGAGCTGCTTACAACCCAGCTGATGTCGTTCCTGGATGAAAAATCACCGAGCAGGGCAATCCGAAGAGTAACGGAATATACAGAGGAATACATCAGCCTGTTTACAGAGCTTGCTGTAAAGTATAACGTGAATATTATCGGCGGATCCCATTTCGTTGAAGAAGACAACGGGAAAATTTTCAACGTGGCCTATCTTTTCAGAAGAGACGGCACCATTGAAAAACAATACAAAATCCACATTACGCCGAATGAGCGCAAATGGTGGGGCATCAGCAGGGGCGACGACATTAAAGTATTCGATACCGACTGCGGAAAAATTGCCATTCAAATCTGCTATGATATCGAGTTTCCTGAGCTTGCGCGGATTGCTGCAGATAAAGGAGCAAAAATTATCTTTACGCCTTTCTGTACAGAAGATCGCCAGGGATATCTCCGGGTCCGCTACTGCTCACAGGCACGTGCGGTTGAAAACCAGATTTACACGGTGATTTCCGGAACAGTAGGAAACCTGCCGCAGACGGAAAATATGGATATTCAGTACGCGCAGTCAGCGATTTTCGCGCCTTCTGACTTTGAGTTTGCAAGAGACGGAATCGTTGGGGAGTGCAACCCGAATATTGAAATGGTCGTAATCGGAGATGTTGACCTCGAGATCCTCCGCAGACAGCGCCAGTCCGGCACAGTCAGACAGCTCAAAGACCGCAGACATGACGTGTACGGAATCCGTTATAAGAAAAACTGATTTGGAACTAATGGAGACAGAGATTTTCTTTGTCTCTTTTTTTATGGAAGGCTGTTAGAACACTTTCCAGATGTCAAAGCTGAGACAAAGTGTTCTAATCGGATTTTAAGAACACTTTCCAGATGCCGGAGCATGGACAAAGTGTTCTAATCGGAATTTAAGAACACTTTGCAGCTACGTGAGCAAAGACAAAGTGTTCTAATCGGGTCTTTAGAACACTTTCCAGATGTCAAAGCTGAGACAAATTGTTCTAATCGGAACTTAAGAACACTTTGCAGCTGCGTGAGCAAAGACAAAGTGTTCTAATCGGGTCTTTAGAACACTTACCAGATGTCAAAGCTGAGACAAAGTGTTCTAATCGGAACTTAAGAGCACTTTCCAGATGCCGGAGCATGGACAAAGTGTTCTAATCGGAACTTAAGAACACTTACCAGATGAGAGAGTTAAGACAAGGTGTTCTAATCGGGTCTTTAGAACACTTACCAGATGTCAAAGCTGAGACAAAGTGTTCTAATCGGGTCTTTAGAACACTTACCATTCAAAAGTGAAATGAGATTGTGTTTCACTCAACCCCCCTTGAGTTGTCACCCCGTATATAGTACATTCCTTATATGCCATTATTCATAAAAACAACTAAAAAATGGAAGGAGGGCAATCTATGAGTTTTGAAGGTCAGCAGATTCTGCCTGCAATTCGCAATATGAAGCAGTTTGAACGGTTTCTCGACAGTCCTTATACATTCGGCGTGCTTCTTGATACACACCTTGGACAGGTGCGGAATATTGTCCGTCTTGCCAATTCTTCAAACAAAAAAATGCTGATTCACATAGATTTGATTCAGGGGCTGAAGCATGATGAGTATGCTGCGGAGTTTATCTGCCAGGAGGTTAAGCCTGCCGGGTTGATTTCGACAAGGTCGAATGTGATTGCGAAAGCAAAGCAGCGCGGGATTTATGCGATTCAGCGGCTGTTTTTGCTCGATTCAAGTGCGCTTGAAAAAAGCCTGGAGCTGATTGCAAGGACAAAGCCGGACTATATTGAGGTTCTTCCGGGTCTTGTTCCCGGGTTGATTGCAGAGATTAAGGAGAAAACAGGCATTCCGATTTTTGCAGGAGGCTTTGTGAAAACGTCAGAAGAGGTCCATCAGGCGTTGCAGGCAGGGGCCACGGCAGTGACTTCATCTGAAATGGATTTATGGAAAAATTATCAAAAGCTCTCATAAATTTCTGTTGACACCGCTTTCATTAGCATGTACCATAAGGGCAAGTTAATAAATGTGACGGAGAAACGGAGATCCACAGCAGTACTTTACATTATTGTAGAGGTATTTGCTGTGGATTTTTTTCTTTCCCGCCGCATTTAAAGAATTGGAGGAATTATAAATGACTGCTTTTTGGGGAGAAGTTATCGGTACAATGATCTTAATTGTATTTGGAGGCGGTGTCTGCGCCGGGGTCAGTCTTAAAAAATCATTCGCCCACCAGTCAGGCTGGATCGTCATCACGATGGGCTGGGGATTTGGTGTAGCAATGGCCGTATATGCCGTTGGCGAAATAAGCGGCGCGCATTTAAATCCGGCAGTGACATTTGCACTTGCCTTTTCAGGATCATTTGAATGGAGCCAGGTGCCATCATACATCGTTGCACAGTTGCTTGGAGCATTCGTTGGGGCAGTGCTTGTCTACTTGCAATACTTGCCGCACTGGAAGGAAACAGAAGATCCAGGTGCGAAGCTCAGTGTTTTTTCAACAAGCCCTGCCATTCCGAATTATTTTGCGAACTTTATCAGTGAAGCGCTTGGAACATTTATTTTTGTCCTTACATTGCTTGCCATCGGAGCGAATACTTTTACAGAAGGCTTAAATCCGCTGATTGTTGGATTTTTGGTTGTTGCCATCGGGCTGTCGCTTGGAGGCACAACAGGCTATGCCATCAATCCGGCGCGTGACCTTGGACCAAGACTTGCACATTTTGTTCTTCCGATAGCAGGAAAAGGGAGCTCGAACTGGAAATATGCATGGATACCGGTTGTTGCGCCGCTTGCAGGAGGTTCATTTGCCGCAGTCTTTTACAATTACGTTTTTAAGGGTACTATGAGTACTGCATTCTGGTATGTAGCGGCAGCTTTAGTTTTCATGCTTTGCGTTGTTTATGCGATGACGAAAAAACAATCCGCGCAGCGTTCAGCCGTTTATTAAAACTTTTGAGGGGGAAAATGTATCATGGAAAAATACATCTTATCTTTAGATCAGGGAACAACAAGTTCAAGAGCTATTTTATTTAACAAACAAGGCGAAATCGTTCACATTGCTCAAAAGGAATTTAAGCAGTATTTTCCTAAGCCGGGCTGGGTTGAGCACAACGCGAACGAAATCTGGGGATCAATTTTGGCTGTTATTGCAACATGCCTGAGCGAAACAAATGTGAAGCCTGAGCAGATTGCAGGGATCGGAATTACCAACCAGCGTGAAACGGCAGTTGTCTGGGATAAAAACACATCACAGCCTGTCTATAACGCAATTGTGTGGCAATCCCGCCAGACTGCAGGGATCTGCGAGGAACTGAAGCAAAAAGGCTACAATGATACATTCAGAGAAAAAACAGGATTACTAATCGATGCCTACTTCTCTGGAACAAAAGTGAAATGGATCCTTGACAACGTGGAAGGAGCAAGAGAAAAAGCTGAAAATGGCGACCTCTTGTTCGGTACCATTGATACGTGGCTGATTTGGAAGCTTTCAGGCGGAAAAGCGCACGTGACGGATTATTCAAACGCTTCCCGCACACTCATGTACAACATTCATGAACTAAAGTGGGACGACGAGCTGCTTGAGTACCTGACTGTGCCGAAATCTATGCTGCCTGAAGTGAAACCGTCTTCAGAAGTATATGCCAACACGATCGAATATCATTTCTTCGGACACTCTGTACCGATTGCAGGTGCTGCAGGAGATCAGCAGTCTGCCTTATTCGGACAGGCATGTTTTGAAGAAGGAATGGCTAAAAATACGTACGGAACTGGCTGCTTTATGCTCATGAACACTGGGGAAAAAGCTATTCGCTCTGAAAATGGCCTGCTGACGACAATCGCATGGGGCGTTGACGGAAAAGTGGAGTATGCCCTTGAAGGAAGCATTTTCGTTGCAGGATCGGCTATTCAGTGGCTGCGCGACGGTCTCCGCATGTTTAAAGACGCAAAGGACAGCGAGGCATACGCAGAACGCGTTGAGTCTACAGAGGGTGTTTATGTCGTTCCTGCATTTGTGGGCCTTGGAACTCCTTATTGGGACAGTGACGTGAGAGGTGCTGTCTTCGGCCTAACGCGCGGCACGTCTAAAGAGCACTTTGTCCGCGCTACACTGGAATCCCTCGCTTATCAGACAAAAGACGTTCTGACTGCGATGGAAGCTGATTCAGGCATTTCCCTTAAGACACTCCGCGTAGACGGCGGTGCGGTGAAAAATAACTTCCTGATGGATTTCCAGAGCAATATGCTTGGAGTGCCTGTAGAGCGTCCGGAAGTAAATGAAACGACAGCTCTTGGCGCTGCCTATCTTGCAGGACTTGCAGTCGGCTTCTGGGAAGACAAGTCGAATATTGAAAAGCAATGGAAGCTTGATAAGCAATTCGAACCAGAAATGGAAGATGAAAAGCGCGATGAGCTTTACAGCGGCTGGAAAAAAGCAGTAAATGCAGCTCAGGCTTTTAAATAAATAGAAGCTGTGATATACTAATATTAAGTTAATAGAACGGTTGGAGATTTGGAGAGGCCACAACACTGGCGCATGCATGTCATGCTGCACCAGCTTGTTGTGGTCTCTTTTTTATCCCCTTCTGGAAAATAATAGGAGGTACTAACTATGACTTTTTCAAGCGATAAACGACACGATCTTTTAAATAAAATGACACAGGAAACATATGATGTATTTGTAATCGGCGGCGGTATAACAGGTTCAGGAATTGCGCTCGACGCGGCTTCCAGAGGAATGAAAATTGCCCTTGCAGAAATGCAGGACTTTGCAGCAGGAACATCAAGCAGATCAACTAAGCTCGTGCATGGAGGACTGCGCTACTTAAAGCAGTTTGAAGTGAAAATGGTTGCTGATGTGGGAAAAGAAAGAGCCATAGTATACGAAAATGGACCGCATGTCACAACGCCTGAGTGGATGCTTCTTCCGATGCACAAAGGTGGAACATTCGGACCGTTCTCAACCTCCATCGGGTTGCGCGTGTACGATTTCCTTGCAGCCGTCAAACGCGGCGAAAGAAGAAAAATGCTGAGTGCGAAAGATACTCTTGCTAAAGAGCCATTAGTTAAAAAAGACGGGCTTAAAGGCGGAGGGTACTACGTTGAATACCGCACAGATGACGCTAGACTGACGATTGAAGTGATTAAAGAAGCGGCGCGATTTGGCGCAGATGCCGTCAACTATGCAAAAGTGGAAGGCTTCATTTACGAAAAAGGAAAAGTAGTAGGCGTTCATTTAGTTGATACGATTTCAGGGAAACAATATGATGTCTACGCAAAAAGAGTCATCAATGCTGCAGGTCCGTGGGTTGATACATTGAGAGAGATGGACAAATCAAAAACAGGCAAATCCCTGCAGATGACAAAAGGAATTCATCTCGTGTTTGACCAGAGCAAGTTCCCGCTTAAGCAGGCCATCTATTTTGATACGCCGGATAAGCGCATGGTTTTTGCCATCCCGCGTGACGGCAAAACGTATGTCGGCACTACAGATACTGTTTACAAAGAAGATCCTAAAAACCCGCGCATGACAGTGAAGGACAGGGACTATGTTATTGAGTCAATCAACTACATGTTCCCTGATCTGAATATTAAAGCAGAAGATGCCGAATCAAGCTGGGCCGGTATCCGTCCTCTTATCCATGAAGATGGAAAAGATCCGTCTGAGATCTCCAGAAAAGATGAAATCTGGACGTCTGAAACAGGTCTCATGACGATCGCCGGCGGCAAGCTGACAGGCTACAGAAAAATGGCAGAGCACATCATCGATATGATTGTGAAGGATTTCAAAGCAGCAGGAATGAAAGATTTCGGTCCGTGCAAAACGCGTAATATGCCTATCTCTGGAGGGCACGTTGGAGGTTCTGGAAGCCTTGAAACGTTTGTTAAAACAAAAACGCAGCAGGGAATGTCCCTTGGCCTGACTGAAATGCAGGCAAAGCATCTTTCAAGAAGATACGGATCAAATGCAGATGCGCTTTTCGAAAGAGTGGAAGCATTAAAATCTGAGGCTGATCAATACGGACTCCCGGTTTACGTCCTTGCTGAAATTGATTACAGCATGTCAGAGGAAATGACGGCGACTCCTTCAGACTTCTTTGTGAGACGAACAGGTGCTGTGTATTTCGACATAAACTGGGCGAAGCAATACAAAGATGCTGTCATTAATTACATGGCTGATAAACTGAAGTGGACTCCTGAGCAAAAACAAACTCACACAAGCATTCTTGAAAAGCAAATTCATGATGCAGTCGTACCTGATGAAGTAAGAAAAGCGAATTAACAGTTGAAGCTGCAGCCCGGTACGGCTGCAGTTTTTCTTTATGCTTTCCTTAAATTTAACTATATTGAAATTGAAATTTTTTTACAGAAATAAAAAGTCAGACAGGCTCAAGATGTGTTAAAATAAGCGGAGAAATCGACGTATTTCTATTTTTTACATACGAAATCAGGCAGGATTTGTCTGAAACATGAAGAAAGAGTTACATATAAATAAAATTACTGGAGGTACGTTATGAGTTTTGAAAAAAGCTATCAGCGCTGGAACAGCAAAACAGATTTAGATTCAGAATTAAGACTGCTTTTATCCGGTTTGGAGAGCGACGACAAGGCGCGCGAGGATTGCTTTTATAAAAACTTGGAGTTTGGGACGGGCGGAATGCGCGGAGAAATTGGTCCAGGCACAAACCGCATGAATGTCTATACGGTCCGCAAAGCTTCAGAAGGACTTGCTCTTTATATCGAATCTTTCGGTGAAGAAGCCAAAAAGCGCGGAGTGGCGATTGCCTACGATTCACGCCACAAATCACCCGAGTTTGCCATGGAGGCAGCAAAGACTCTTGCAAGCCACGGCATTCAAACGTATGTTTTTGAAGAGCTGCGTCCGACACCTGAACTTTCATTTGCTGTCCGCTATTTGAATGCGTTTTCCGGCATCGTAGTAACAGCAAGCCACAATCCTCCTGAATATAACGGCTATAAAGTATACGGCGAAGACGGCGGACAGCTGCCGCCTGCTGCCGCAGATGAAGTCATTGCGAAGGTCAACTCAATTGAAGATGAACTGAGCATCGAGGTAAAGGATGAAGCTGAACTGAAAGAAGCCGGCCTCATCAAAATGATCGGGGAAGAAATCGATGCTGCCTATACAGATAAGCTCGTGACCATTTCGGTAAACCCTGATCTGTCAAAAGAAACAGACTTAAAAATCGTTTTCACTCCGCTTCACGGAACAGCAAACAAGCCTGTTCGCCGCGGACTCAAAGCGCTGGGCTATGAGAATGTAACAGTCGTTGCCGAACAGGAACAGCCAGATCCAAACTTCAGCACAGTAAAATCGCCAAACCCGGAAGAGCATGCAGCATTTGAATATGCGATTCAGTATGGGCAGAAAAACGACGCTGACCTATTAATAGCAACGGATCCTGATGCAGACCGCCTCGGCCTAGCCGTTAAGAATCTCGACGGTGAATACGTCGTTCTGACAGGAAACCAGACAGGCGCCATCCTGCTTCACTACCTTCTTTCCCAGAAAAAAGAAAAAGGCACTCTTCCTGAAAACGGCGTTGTGCTGAAGACCATTGTAACCTCTGAAATTGGCCGTGCCGTTGCTGAGTCATTCGGTCTCGATACAATTGACACGCTTACAGGATTTAAATTTATCGGAGAAAAAATCAACGAATATGAAAGAACAGGTCAATACTCATTCCAGTTCGGATACGAGGAGAGCTACGGCTATCTGATCGGTGATTTTGCACGCGACAAAGATGCCGTTCAGGCTGCCATCCTCGGAGTAGAAGTTGCTGCCTACTACAAAAAACAGGGCAAAACGCTGTACGAAGGCCTGCTTGATCTTTTTGAACAGTACGGCTACTACCGCGAAGGCCTTGAGTCTTTAACCCTCAAGGGAAAAGACGGAGCAGAGCAGATCCAGAGAATTCTTGCATCCTTCCGCAGCACTCCGCCTGAAACACTTGCAGGCTTGAAGGTAACGGTTGTTGAAGATTACAAAGCGGGAACCCGGTTGAACATTTCATCTGCCGAAACAGAAGAAATCACGCTCCCATCTTCAAACGTCCTGAAATACTACCTTGAAGACGGCTCATGGTTCTGTCTCCGCCCATCAGGCACAGAGCCTAAAGCGAAATTCTATTTCGGTGTAAAAGGAAAAACCCTGTCAGAAAGCGAGCAAAAGCTTGAAGAAATATCTTCAGATCTGATGAAAATAGTACATGCATTGATTTAAGCAGAAAGCTGAAAAGGAATTATCCTTTTCGGCTTTTTTTGCGGATTCTTAGGTGTGAATTCGTTTTATAAGTACCATCAATTTTTGATATTCAAGGTTTGAGGGTGCGAATCCGGCATTTGAGTACCCTCAATTTTTGGATTTCTGAGGTTTGAGGGTACGAATTCGACATTTGAGTACCCTCAATTTTGGATTTCTGAGGTTTGAGGGTACGAATCCGGCTTATAAGTGCCCTCAATTTTGGATTTCTGAGGTTTGAGGGTACGAATCCGGCTTATAAGTGCCCACAATTTTTGATTTTTGGGTTTTGAGGGTACTTATCCGTGTTATAAGTGCCCTCAATTTTGGATTTCTTAGGTTTGAGGGTACGAATCCGTCTTACAAGTGCCCTCAATTTTTAATTTTCAAGTTTTGAGGGTACGAATCCAGCTTATAAGTACCCTCAATCTTTGATTTTCAAGTTTTGAGGGTACAAATCCAGCTTATAAGTGCCCTCAATTTTTGATTTTTGGGTTTTGAGGGTACTTATCTGTCTTATAAGTGCCATCAATTTTTGATTTTTAAGTTTTGGGGGTACGAATCCGTCTTATAAGTACCCTCAATTTTTGATTTTCAAGTTTTGAGGGTACGAATCCAGCTTATAAGTACCCTCAATCTTTGATTTTCAAGTTTTGAGGGTACAAATCCAGCTTATAAGTGCCCTCAATTTTTGATTTTTGGGTTTTGAGGGTACTTATCTGTCTTATAAGTGCCCTCAATTTTTGATTTTTAAGTTTTGGGGGTACGAATCCGTCTTACAAGTGCCCTCAATTTTTGATCTTTGGGTTTTGAGGGTACTTATCTGTCTTACAAGTGCCCTCAATTTTTGATTTTCAAGTTTTGAGGGTACGAATCCAGCTTATAAGTACCCTCAATCTTTGATTTTCAAGTTTTGAGGGTACAAATCCGGTTGAGGTATTTTCCTGAGCTAAACGGCCGCTTCCGCTTTCGCATTGTCCAGCTCCGCCTCCCAGGTCCTCAGTCAGAACAAAATCACCGAAAAAGTCAAAAGCGGACTTTTCCGGTGATTCCTTATCTGACTGCCAGGCCTGAACAGTCGGCTTCGCTTTTCGCATTGTCCAGCTCCGCCTCCCAGGTCCTCAGTCGGAACAAAATCACCAAAAAAGTCAAACCCGGACTTTTCCGGTGATTTCTTATCCGACTGCCAGGCCTGAACAGTCGACTCCGCTTTTCGTGGTGTCTAGCTCCATCGGCCAACTCCTCTGCCAGAACGGATTCGGCAGTAAAGGCAAAAAGCGCCTTTTCTGCCGAATCCTTATCTGACTCCCGGAGCTAAACGGCCGCTTCCGCTTTTCCGATCTACATCTAAAGTCGTACTCAAAATCAGTCACATTTACAAGGGAGCAGATGGGAAAAGATTGATATACTGGTTCTATAGACAACGCAGATGAGGGTGAGAAAATGGCTATAGATGAAAAAAGGATTTTTGAGCTGCAGGCTTTGAAAACGATTGCTGAGACGCTTAATCAATCAAACGACCTTATTCAGATGCTGGATGATGTGCTCGGCAAGCTTTTAGATGTGACAGGTCTTGCGACTGGCTGGATTTTTCTGATAGACAGTGACAAGCAATACAGGCTGGCGGCTTATCATTGTCTTCCGCAAGCTCTTGAAGCATGCGGGAAAAAGGCGATGTGCGAGGGCGACTGCTGGTGCATTGATAAATTTTATGACGGCAGGCTGAATAAAGCGGCCAATATTATCAACTGCAAACGCCTCGAGGATGCGGAGGAATTTGAGTGGGGGGATACAAACGGCATTACCCATCATGCGACTGTTCCTCTTCGCACAGGTGAGGAAAAGATCGGACTTTTAAACGTCGCTTCTCCAAATAAAACGCATTTTTCATCAGAAGAACTGGCCCTCCTTGAGGCTGTTGCCCTTCAGATTGGAACAGCCATGAAACGGATGAAGCTTGTTGAGAATGAACAGCGCCTGGCATTGATTGCAGAGCGGAACAGACTTGCGCAGGATCTGCACGATTCCGTTAATCAGCTGCTTTTTTCCATCATGCTGACGGCCAGAGGGGCAAAAGAAATGACTGAGGAAGAGCAGATGCAGGAGATGCTTACATATGTAGGGGATCTTTCGCAGGAGGCTCTGGCAGAAATGAGAGCGCTGATCTGGCAGCTCAGACCTCAGGGACTTGAAAACGGCATTGCATCCGCTCTTATGAATTACGCTAAGGTGCTAGGCTTGAAGCTTGATGCAGATATTCAAGGGGTCCAGACTCTGCCTTGCTGCACAGAAGAAGAGCTGTGGCGAATCGGCCAGGAAGCCTTAAACAACTGTAAAAAACATTCGGGAGTCAAAGAGGCGTCCATTTCCATTTTCAGATGCAAAAATGAAGTAACCATGACCATAAAAGATCAGGGAGCAGGTTTTTCCTATCATGAAAAACTGCTGCTGCCTTCCCTCGGTCTTCAGGGTATGAAGGACAGGGCTCATAAGCTGAAAGGATCTTTTGCAGTGCGGACGGAAATCGGAAAAGGAACCGAAATAGAAATCAGACTACCAATTTAGGGGGATACGGGCAATGGGAATACGCCTGCTGATAGCAGATGATCACAAAGTCGTCCGCAGAGGATTGCATTTTTTTCTTAAAACACAAAAAGACATTGATATTGTGGGAGAAGCCGAAAACGGGAAGGAAGCCGTGGAGCTTGTCCGATCCTTAAACCCGGATGTCATTTTAATGGATCTCTCCATGCCGGTTATGGACGGCGTGGAGGCAACGAAGGAAATCCGCACGTTCAACCAGGAGATCAAAGTTATTATCTTAACGAGCTATGCCGATCAGGACCATGTCATTCCCGCTATTCAGGCCGGTGCATCGGGCTATCAGCTGAAGGATGTCGAACCAGATGAACTGGTCCATACGATCAGGGAAGTGCTTAACGGGGAAAGCAAGCTTCATCCAAAAGTCACATCCCACGTCATGTCCCACTTGATGCAAACGAATCAAAAAGAGCAAAAGCCATTGACACCGCTTACCAATCGGGAAAATGATGTATTAAAGGAGATTGCAAAAGGCAAAAGCAACAAAGAAATAGCATCAGCTCTCTACATTACAGAAAAAACAGTCAAAACACATGTATCCAATATACTTTCTAAGCTTGAGCTTGCAGACCGGACGCAGGCTGCGCTCTATGCAGTGAAAAACGGATTGGACTAAAGAAAGGAAGATGAAAATGAAATTGCTTGTTATTAACGGAAGTCCGAGAAAAAAAGGAAGAACACGGCTTGCTGCTGCTGCAGTCGCAGAAAAATCAGGAGCAGAGCTGATTGATTTAAGCGTGCTGAATCTCCCGCTTTTTAACGGAGAAGAAGAGCAGGAAACCATTGAAGCAGTACAGGAACTAAAAGCGAAAGTTAAGGCGGCTGACGGAATCGTTCTATTATCTCCTGAATACCACAGCGGGATGAGCGGCGCTTTAAAAAACGCGCTTGATTTTCTTGGCAGCGGACAATTTGCCCGCAAACCAGTCGGACTCATTGCTGTTGCAGGGGGCGGAAAGGGCGGTATCAACGCATTGAACAACATGAGAACTGTCATGAGGGGCGTGTATGCAAACGCCATTCCAAAGCAGCTTGTCCTTGATCCGATTTGCTTTGACTACGAAAACAGAAAGCTGCTTGAAGACTCTGACGTCCTTGTCAATCAGCTGATTGAAGAATTAAAAATGTATGTAGAATTTTATGTGCAGAAACAAAAATAATCAGGAGAGGGATGTAATCCCGCTCCTGTTTTTGTTTGACTTCTGAGCTTGAATCATGCGTTGGACGGTTAGACGCCTGATTCGGATTGTTAGACAGGGTATTTCGCTTGTTAGATGTGCTGTTTGGATTGTTAGGCACAGAATTTCGATTGTTAGCCGACTTAAACGGTCGGCTCCGCTCTTCTGGTGTCCAGCTCCATCAGCCAACTCCTCTGTCAGAACGGAACCATCGGCAAAGGCAAAAAGCGCCTTTACCGCTGTTTCCTTATCTGACTCCCGGAGCTAAACGAGCGCTTCCGCTTTTCTCGTTGTCCAGCTCCATCGCTCAACTCCTCTGTCAGAACGGAACCATCGGCAAAGGCAAAAAGCGCCTTTACCACTGTTTCCTTATCTGACTCCCGGAGCTAAACGAGCGCTTCCGCTTTTCTCGTTGTCCAGCTCCATCGCCCAACTCCTCGGCCAGAACGGCTCCGCTGTAAAAAGCAAACCCGGCTTTTTTCGTCGGATCCTTTTCTGTCCTTCGGAGCTAACCGGGCGATTCCGCTTTTCTCACTGTCCAGCTCCGCCTCCCAGCCCTTCCGTCAGAACAAAATCACCGAAAAAGTCAAACCCGGACTTTTCCAATGATTTCTTATCTGGCTCCCGGAGCTAAACGGCTGATTCCGCTTTTCTATGTCAAATAAGCATATTCCGCCTCTTCGTGCTCGTGGCCGGTTTCGACGGCGTGGTCTATATAGCGCAGGAGCGAGTAGAGTTTCTTTTCGACTTCTGCGTAGTTGTTTTCAAAGTTGTAGGCGTGCAGGAACTGCTCGATTCTTTTTGAGAGCAGGTCATCTTTTGTGCGCACCATCAGGATCAGCAGGTTGTCCCACTGCGAGCGGTGCGTGTAGTATAAGGCTTTGTCGTAGTCGACTGTCTCCACATTCATTCCTCCTTTGAAGGAGATATGAATAGTGTATGTGGTTAGGGGGGCTTTTTTCTGTGTAAAAGTTGGAGGGGGCGAAGGCAGTGGGTGGGAGTGTTTTCCCGGGATAAAGAGCGGGTGAGTGAAATGATTCTGTTCAGGAAAAGATAAGTGTATAAGAACTTGCAGCCGGGATGGCCGCAAGTTCCAATTAAAGTCACAGTCAGTTGATAAATGGCAGGTCATCTTCAGATGATGACTGGTAGCCGTCACCGACAATCCAAATACTTTGGTTATCAGGATCAGACACTTTTGTGTACAGGACACTCCGCGGTGACAGGACAGTTCCGGCGGTGCCCGCTTTTATGATATTTGAACTGGAGCCAAGGGTTGGAGAGTACTGATAGTAAACCGTGTCTGTGTCGATTTCAAAATGCAGGTGGGCCCCGGTAGAATACTTTCCGGTGTTCCCGTAGTTGCCCAATCTGGAATCTTTCGTTACACGTGCTCCTTTAGAGACAGCGATTGAATCCAGGTGGTTATACCTGAAAACTAAATCTCTGGTCTTGCCTGTTGAATGAATATAAGCATCGGGATATTTCACGATAACAGTATTGCCGAGTATGTTGTCATAGCCTGTCGCAAGAACTGTTCCGCTGCCGCTTGCCCATACAGCCCGGCTGCCTGATGAAGAAGTCAGGTCCCATCCATAGTGTTTGAATCCAAACCGCTGTTCATACTTCGCATTTAAATATCCTGCAGTGATATAGGCGTTGTTAACAGGCTGAATTAATTTTTGAGCCGCCGAGGCAAATGAAGGGACCGAGAGCACGAGCAAGAAGACGAGGGCTGCGACACTGAATACAATTTTTTTCATTTTTTTCCTCCTTTGTATGATGGTTCCTAATATAAAGAATATTCCGCCTGAAGTACACCGGAATTTTACAATTTGTAAAAAAAGGGAGTATTTTCCTGAGTCATAAGGGCTGTGCATTCCTTCCGCCAAAAGCAGGTATCACTCATACAATGAAGAAGTCTACATATATTGAAAGTACCTAATAGATGGACAAGGGGGGATGAAATGGAAAGGGAGATACGAATTCTGTCGCCATGCGGCATGCTCGGGTACGGTTTTCCGCATGAGAGTTTTTTGAATGGACTGAATTTAAAACCGCACGTGATTGCAGTGGATGCAGGTTCAACAGATGCCGGTCCGCATAAGCTTGGCGCGGGAGTTGGCATTGTTTCAAGGCGTGCTGCGAAAAGAGATATGCAGCTGCTGATTGCTGCAGCGGTTGATCATAAGATTCCGCTGATCATCGGTTCTGCAGGCGGTGCAGGTGCAAAACCCCACGTTGAGTGGACGCTTGAGATTGTTCATGAAATTATAAACGAGATAGCCGCTGAGCAGAAAATCGCCGTCATTTGGGCTGATATTCAGCACCAATCTGTCTTCGAAGCCTTTGAAGCTAATCGTATAAAAAAAATGAGTCCGAATGTTCCCGATCTAACAGAGAAAACGCTCAGTGAAACGAGTGCTATTGTTGCTCAAATGGGCCATGAACCTATAGTCCGGGCACTTGAGCAGGGATGTGACATTATTGTTTGCGGAAGGGCGTTTGATCCATCCGTCTACGCAGCAGCCGGCATCTTTTTTGGAAAAGATCCCGGCCTTTCGTATCACCTTGGAAAAATCCTTGAATGCGGGGCACTGTGTGCAGAACCGGGAACTACGAAAGACTGCATTTTAGGCACGATAAAAAAAGATTCTTTCACGGTTCAGGCGCTGAATCCGTCCAGAACATGCACAGCAGCAAGCGTGGCAGCTCATACCTTTTATGAAAAAGACCACCCATACCTCCTGCACGGTCCCGGTTTTATGCTGGATTTATCCGGGTGCACATTTCATGATGGGGGAAGCGGCATTGTAGAAGTATCAGGAAGCAGGTACATCCCTTCAAATGAATACTGGATAAAATTAGAAGGCGCACGGAAGACGGCATACAGAACCTTTGTGATTGCCGGTGTCCGCGATCCGCTGCTGATTGAAAAAATCGATGAAGTAGAAGAGGCTGTAAAACAGGATGTCTTAAGCCACTACAAGGAAATACCTGCTGACTCCTATCAGATCCAGTTTTACAACTACGGCAAAAATGCTGTACTGGGTGAAAATGAACGGGCTGTTTTTTCAGGACATGAGCTTGGCATTCTATTTGAAGTGACCGCTGTTACCCAGGAGATGGCGAGCAGCATTTGCGCGTCACTTCGCTCTACATTTTTGCATTTTGGCTATGAGGGCAGGAAGTCAACTGCAGGAAACCTGGCTTTTCCTTTTGCCCCGAGTGATATTGATTTTGGACCTGTTTATGAGTTTTCCGTCTATCATCTTATGAAACTTGAAAAAGAGCTGCCTTTTCGGCTGGAGGTTTTATGACATCACTTGGAGAGTATGCAAAAATCCTCAGAAGCAAAAACTCAGGGCCGTTTGAGATTACACTGGATGTTTTATTCAGCGACAGAGTGACCTACGATCATGTGAAGAAGACCGGGAAAATTAATAAAGAAACAATTTGCGGGCTTTACCTCCTGAAAAAGGAGCAGCTGAAGAGCATTGTTTTTTATGATCAGGCACTTGGGTTTAAAGTGACGTTTTACAGAAACACTTCATCGGGGGCGGTTTGTGACCGCGATGTATACGGTGCCCAGCAGCATGCGCCGCTTATGAACCTAGAAATAGATTAGGAGATTGAAAGATGAAGAAAATTGCTGTTATCGGAAGTTTGAATATGGATTTAGTAGCTGTTACGGAAGTGTCGCCAAAGATGGGAGAAACCGTATTCGGCAAGGACTTCAGCATGTTTCCCGGAGGCAAGGGAGCGAACCAGGCAACGGCAGCAGGCAGACTTGGAGCGCAGGTCATGATGTTTGGCACTGTTGGAGACGACGATCACGGGAGGTCCCTGCTTGCAGAGCTTGATATAAATCATGTTGATGCCAGCCATGTGGCTAAGCGGAAGGATTCTCCTACAGGCTGCGCCATGATTGAGAGCTGCCTGGGCCAAAACCGGATTATTGTGATACCGGGTGCAAACAGCAAAACAGACAGAAGCTATCTTGAGGAGAAAATGGAGGTCATCCTTGAAGCGGATGTGATCCTTCTTTCAATGGAAATTCCGCTGGAGTCGATAGAGTATGCGGCTGAAATACTCAGCGGATATGGAAAGACGGTCATTCTGAATCCCGCTCCGGCTGTTCCCATTCCGAAATCACTGATTGATCACACATCCTGCATTCTGCCAAACGAGCACGAAGCCGCCATTCTTTTCAACATGCCGGAGGAAGAAGCATTAAGGAAATATCCCAATAAGCTGCTTATTACAAAAGGAGAGCAGGGAGTCGTCTATCATGACGGCGAAAAGCCGGTTCATATACCTGCCGTAAAAGTAAATCCGGTTGATTCCACAGGTGCAGGAGATACATTTGCCGGCGCGTTCGCAGCGGCTTCAGCGAAAGGACTGGTGTTAAAAGAAGCTGTACAGTTTGCCGCAGCTGCAGCAGGCTTGAGTGTGGAAAAACACGGGGCACAAAGCGGCATGCCGACGGAAAAAGAACTGGAGGCATTCAGAAGCAGGGGCAGAAGCAATGAGTAGGGAAAAGCTTGCCTTTATTAAGCGGGACTGGGTTTTATACGTAATGTTTTTTCCTGCGCTTATATATTTCGGTATTTTCCATATTGTGCCGCTGATCGGGATGAAGCTCGCCTTTCAGGATTACCGGATTATCGGTGACAATGTGTGGGTCGGCTTGAAGCATTTTTATGTGTTATTTGATTCGCCCGCGTTTTTCACTGTGCTGAAAAATACCATCATCATCAGCACGATGAAAATCATTTTTGTTTTTCCGATTCCCATTATTCTGTCGCTGCTTATTAATGAAATCAGGCACGCCTCTTACCGGAAGTATGTTCAGTCTGTTGTCTATCTTCCTCACTTTCTTTCATGGGTTGTCATTGCAGGCATCTGGATCAGCCTGCTGAATCCGGTGGACGGAGGAGTGAATATCATTCGGAATATTTTCCAGCTGCCTTCGCTTGATTATATGACAAGCAAAGATCAGATCCGCTGGGTCCTTGTATTTTCCGAAATGTGGAGAAGCGCGGGATGGGATTCCATTATTTATCTGGCTGCAATTATGAAAATCAGCCCTTCTCTTTATGAAGCGGCAAAGATGGACGGGGCCTCCGGACTGCAGCAGATGAGGTATATTACGCTCCCTGAAATGAAAAGCACGGTCATTACCGTATTCATCTTAAACCTCGGATTCTTTATGAATGCAGGCTTTGATCAGGTATTTAACTTTATGAATGACTCAGTTATAAGTGTTGTAGATATTTTGGATACATATGTATACCGGATCGGAATTCTGAACGGTCAGTATGCATATGCGACGGCCGCCAGCCTTTTCAAAGGAGCAATTGGTGTTGTGCTGATCTTTGGAACACATTTTCTCGCCAAACGCCTGACCGGAAAGGGAGTGTGGTGAGAATGAAAACGAAGAAATGGCCGGTCGTGATTTTGTATACAGGCTTGTTTCTTGTGACGCTGACGATGATTGTGCCGATCCTGAACCTTTTGGCCCTCTCGCTGACAGCACCGGAAAACGCCCATAAAATGACTGGACTTTCGCTGCTTCCGAAAGGCTTTTCTCTCGTAAACTATGAGATTCTCCTTTCAAACCCGCTGATTGTGAAGAGCTTGTTTAACTCTCTTTTTATTACGGCTGCCGGAACGCTGCTGAACCTTCTTTTGACAGCGCTTTCAGCTTATGTTCTGACAAGGAAGAGGCTGGTTGGAAGAAGACTGTTTATGGTGCTGCTGATCGTCATCATGGTGTTTGAGCCCGGTCTTATTCCTGAGTACCTTGTGGTGAAAGACCTGGGGCTGCTGGATTCTTACCTTTCGCTGATTCTTTATAAGGCGATAAATGTTTACTATTTGTTTATTATGATGAGATTTTTCGAGGATGTGCCTGAAAGTATTCTTGAGGCCGCCAGAATGGACGGGGCCGGGCATATCAATATTTTCTTCAGAATTATGCTGCCGCTGTCTAAGCCGGCACTGGCGACACTTGGTCTTTTTTACGCCGTTTTTCACTGGAATGAGTTTTTCCGGGCTTCGATTTATTTGACGGACCCGGGGAAGTGGCCGCTGCAGCTCGTACTCAGGCAGTTTGTTGTGGAACGGGACAATGCTTCGCTCGTCGGCGTGCAGACCCTGCTTGAATACAAAAGTGTGGCAAGCCTTGATTTCGCGTCGCTTCAGGCAGGCACCATCATCCTTGCCATTGTGCCGCTTTTGATCATGTATCCCTTCATCCTCAAATTTTATGCAAAAGGTGCGCTTGAGGGCGGAGTGAAAGATTAATTAAAAATTGAAAAGGGGAATGAAGATGAGAAAATGGCTGCTAATACTCCTTGCAACTTTGCTTATCACGGCTGCAGGATGCTCTGAGAAAACGGAAACCTCTGAGAAAAATGAAGACGGTTCAACGACAATCCGGATTGTCATGAAGGATGAAAACCCGTCAAATCCCGCTTCTGTTAAGTATTTTGAGGCGCTGGAAAAAGGATTGAAAGAAGATGAGAAGCTCGATGTGAAATTTGAGCTTGTTGAGATGCCGCAGGGCAACTACGCTGAAAAATTAAACCTGCTCCTTATGAGCGGGGACATACCGGATATGATTTATTTTCAGGGCGGAGACCAGCAGATAGCTGATCAGGATCTGCTTGAAGATCTGACGCCGCATATTGAAAAATCGAAGTACATTAAGGATAAACTCGAACCATGGAATGAGAAACGTCTTGAAAACTACCCGTATTTGCTCTGGATCAAGCCGCTGTCCCAAAAAACGCCGGTGATCAGGGGGGACTGGTTTGACAAAATGGCTTCATCCAAAGCACTGATGGCGGATCCGACGATCGACAATTATTATGCGTTTTTCAAAGAACTGAAAACGAGTCCTCCTGGAGGAGAAGGAAAGCCTTCATACGCATTTACCGCGGCGGGTGATATTGAAGAGCTGAATGCCATTTTCAATATGTCCTTCGGCCTCACTTCCTCCTGGCTGAAAAAAGATGGAAGCTTTGTGTATCACAAAGTATCAGCTGAGGAAAAAGAGAAGCTTGCTTTTTATCAGAAACTCTACAAAGAAGGTCTATTGGACCCTGAATATTTAACAAAAGAATGGGATACGAAAGAAAAGGCATTTTATGATGGTGAAGCAGGGGTTATTACTGGTACGGCAGGTAAAGTCATCGATATATACAACGGGAAAATGATGCAGACGAACGGAAACGAAGCGGCAGTGAAAGTTCTTCCGCCTGCTAAAGGGAAAGGCCAGGGCTTTGGGGCTGCAGATGTGACAAAAGAAGCCCGGGGCGTTGCGATTTCTTCCCAATCAGAGAAAAAAGAACTGGCTTTTAAAATTCTTGATTATCTTGCAGGCCCGAAAGGTCAAATGATTGACCGCCTCGGCTTTGAAGGGGAGCATTACAGCACAGATGGCGGAGAAATTGAACTGACGGACACCTATTACGAGCAGTGGTTTGCAAGATTCTGGGAGCCGTCAGAATTCACGCCTGACATGCCGCTGAAAAAGCCGCTCCTAAGCAAAGAAGCCGAAGCTTCACTGAAGCTTGTCAACGATTTCTATCAGGAGGATAACCTGTTCATTTTACCGGAAGAGTACATTGCAAACTGGGATGCCATGGAAAACCTCTATAAAGAATACTCCACAGACATCATTACAGGCAAACGCCCACTAGAAGACTTCGATGCGTTTGTAAAAGAGTGGGAGGCTGCCGGTGGCAAAGAAATTACGGAATATGCGAATAAACAATTGAAATAGGTCTCTTTTATATTCGCTGCTAATTTAGTAAAGATCCGGATAACTCCAGTGTACTGAAGCGGAAGGCACTTGACTCCTGCGGGATAAAGAGGGCACGGAAGATCCCGCAAGCGCAGCGAGGAAGCTTCCGGCACTCCCCGCGGAAAGCAAGTGACTGGAGCGATAGGGAACGGGTATGAATGTAAAAACAGTGTTAATTATGTGATTAAAGGGAGATTCTTCGCAGAGTCTCTTTTTTTAGGCCTTTATTTAGGAGCACGTTCAAAAAGCTCCCTGCACAATTCTTCTCTATCAAACTTTTTCCTGCAAAAAAGTAAGAATGATTGCCCCTCCCCATACGTATGGTAGAAAGAACAGCTTGTACAGAAAAAGGGGAGAGGGGAATGCATGTTGATTCCTAAAGATTATCTGGAGCGGGTGTATGCAGGCTTTCTCGGCATGAATGCAGGGATCAGGCTCGGAGCGCCGGTTGAGCCGCTTGAATGGACATATGAACGGATACATGATGTGTACGGTGAGATAAACGGCTATTTAAAAGACTATAACGTTTTTTCGGCGGACGATGATGCGAACGGGCCGGCTTTTTTCATAAGGGCTCTTTACGATGACGCGAAAGACCGGGAAATGACGGCTGAAGACGTGGGTCGTGCATGGCTGAATTATACGCGCCACGGCATCGGAATGTTCTGGTGGGGCGGTGAAGGAATCAGCACGGAGCATACGGCGTATCTGAATCTTGAAAAAGGCATTCAGCCTCCGTATTCCGGTTCAGCAGAAAAAAACGGCCTTACGCTTGCCGAACAGATCGGCGGGCAGATTTTTGTGGATACGTGGGGACTGCTTTTCCCCGGAAATCCGGAAAAAGCAGCCGATTATGCAGCAAAAGCCGCGAGTGTATCACATGATAAAAACGGCATTTACGGGGCCAGGTTCATCGCGGCCTGCATTGCGGCGGCCTTCGATGCTTCGGACATTCAGGAAGTGATCGCAAGGGCCTTAAAAACCATTCCGCAGGACAGCACGTACGCTAAACTCGCAGGTGAAGTGCTGGATTTTCACTGGGAGCATCCGGGTGATTTCCGGGCATGCAGAGATTTTCTTGAGGTGAACTGGGGCTATGACAAATACCCCGGAGTGTGCCATATTATCCCCAATGCTGGAGTGTGCATCCTTGCCATGCTCTACGGTGAGGGTTCCTTTGAAAGAACCATTGAGATCGCCACCATGTGCGGGTGGGATACAGACTGCAATGCCGGTAAAATCGGAACCATTGCAGGCGTGCTCTATGGAATCCGCAGCATAGCTGATCATTACCGAAAACCAATCAACGACTTTATCGTTCTGTCCAGTGTCTCGGGCTATTTGAACTTGATGGACATCCCTACTTTCGCAAAAGAGCTTGCGCTTCTTGGCTGCAGAGTGGCTGGAGAAGAACCACCAGACCCGCTTGTCAAAAGCTATAAAAAAGAAAATCTCTATTTCGACTTTGTCCTTCCGGGATCGACACACGGTTTTCAAACGGATTTTCCGTTTAAGCTTTTTCTCAGGCACTGTCCTGACAAGGGCTTCACGACAAAGGGTTCACTTGAGATCTTCATTGACCGGATGATTGAAGGAGAGGCTGGTAAAGTATTTTACAAGCCGTTCCACAGCAGAAAAGAGTTTAACGACGAAAAATACAAACCGGCTTTTTCTCCTAAAATATGCAGCGGCCAGACCATCAGCATGAAGGTGTTTTCAGATAAATGGCAGGGGGAAGACATCGTTTTGACACCATATGTCAGAAATACGTTCACGGAAGAGAATCTAAAGCTGCAGTCTGTCCAACTCGTCAATGGGGTCTGGAATGAGATTTCCTTTATCGTTCCAGATACACACGGTGCGGTCATTGATGAAGCCGGCTTTATGATAGAAAGCCCTTCACATCTGCTGGAACGGGCATTCGGAAAACTCTATCTTGATGAATTCGAAGTCAGCGGAAAAGCTTATTACACGATTGATTTCAGCAAACAGGCAACTGAGTTCCAGTCGGTTACGCCTTTTGCCCATCATAAAGGCAAAGCACTACTTGAGAACGGCAAAATGAAATGCACGTCTGATGAAGAATGTTCGTCGTTTACGGGGAATTATCATGCACGGGATTATACGGTTTCAGCAGACGTGGAACCGGTTAGCGGCGGCTGTCACATGATGATTGCCAGGGCGGAAGGCGTATACCGCCATTACAGGGCGGGGTTTGACGGCCAAAACAAGGTGTCCCTGCATCTTGTTGATTTTGGAGTGAAGAAATTGGTGGAAGTTCCTTTTGACTGGAGCCATACCGAAACATACAGATTTGAAGTGACATGCACCGGCAGTCAGATTTGCTTTTCCATTAATGACGAAAAGATATTTTCTGCGGAAGACAGCCGCTTTGCATCCGGCATGTTCGGTTTTTCTGTGCTTGGAAAAGGCGAGGCGCTGCTTTCAAATGTTGCGTGTAAAGAGCTGTAGAGGGAGGGAAAGGATATGAAGGAAAAGCTGCTTGATAAAATCGAAGGCGTCATTTACGGCGGGGCTGTCGGCGATGCGATGGGATCGCCTACTGAAGGGCTGGTTCCAGCGGTTATCAGAGAGAAATTCGGAGTTGTGACTACCTTCCGGGAGCCTGCAAGCAATGCCTGGAGGGAGCCCGGCAACATGCGGCCACTTGAAAAGGGCAATGGCCACATCTCGGATGATACGCTGATGGTAGAAGCGCTTCTCAGGGTATACGAAAAAAAGCAGCGGCATCTCAATGCCTATGATATTGCTGAATCTCTAGTAGAAGAAATTGCAGAGCACAAGGTCTACATTCCTGAGCTGAAAAAAGAGGCACCTGTCATTACCCGTCTTTATTACCCGGAGCAGTATTTATTCCTGAGACACAGGCTTGCAAACGTGGATCCTCGTGAAGCGGGTCAAGGCAACATGGTAAACTGCGGGGCGGCGATGTATATGAGTCCGGTCGGCATCATGAATGCAGGTGATCCGGAGCGTGCCTACCGGGAAGCGATTGACCTTGCAGGGGCCCATCAGACAAGCTACGGCAGGGAAGCTGCGGGAGTCATGGCAGCGGCCGTTGCTGAAGCGATGAGCATGGATGCAAGCGTGCAGAGCATTCTCTCTGCTGCAAGAGAACTTGCTAAAGATGGAACAAAGCTTGCGATAGAAGCCGTTCTTGACGCGGCAGCAGGACACCTTGATGTTTTATCAGCACGAGACGATCTTCGGGCAGCGATGGAACCCTTTGATACCGTAAAATCCTTTTCAGACCGGAAAAAACAGGGGAAAGGAAATGCGAACATTCCAAGCCGGATACATTCTATTGAAGAGCTGCCTGTTGCTCTTGCTCTTTTTTCCATTGCAGGCGGCGACACGATGAAAACCATCATTGGCGGTGTGAATTACGGGCATGACGCTGATTCCATCGCAAGCATGGGAGGAGCCATTGCTGGAGCACTTTGCGGAGGGGCGTCTATACCGGAAGAACTCAAGGAAGAACTTGATGCCGTCAATAAGCGTTCCTTCAAACAGCTAGCCCATAAAGCCTTTAAGACGTTGACTCCTATTTTGAAAAGTGACCTGGCAAGCCACCAAAAACGGTTTTCCCGAATCGGCCGGTGAACCGAATATCTTACGTATTTTCCAAAATTCCTTCAGATTAACAGTAAATGGTTGTAAATAAGCGTGTAATTCTTGTTAAGAGCGGGTAAAGAATAATACAAACTCATAGAAAGAGGTACAGCGATGAGACAACCTACCATTTACTTTCTGTCCTATTTCAACTCATGCAGGAGCTTAATAGCAGAAGCCTGGGCAAAGAAATTGTTCTCCGGTAAATGGCAAATTAAAAGTGCCGGCCTTGCCAAAACTCAAGTCGACCCTGTCTGTGTGAAAGCAATGAAAGAAGTGAACGTATCCATGGAAGACTCTGACTCTGAGAAAATTGACCTTGGCCTGTTAAATAAAGCGGATATTGTTGTCCAAATGTTTGATTATAAGCAGGAAAAAACGCCTCCGGTGGACGGAGCAAAGGAGAATGTGCTTTCATGGAACCTTCCAAATCTTTCGCTTTACGCTTTTGAAAATGAAGAGGAGGAATTTGCCCACTACCAGGAGCTTTGCGACGATATCGCAATGAGGGTAAAAAAGCTTTATGAATCAATGGAAGGCAAACAGGCCGACCATACGGTTTCTGCTGTGTAAAAGTAAAAAAAGCTTGGCGGATGCCAAGCGTACATAACCCATTTTTCCGCTGCCTCTTTCATGGATATCTCCATTTTAAAAGACTTTGTCTCTCACAATCTCCACTCTTTTCTCTGGCTTGTTCCATTATTCTATATACTGAAAAAAGAACTGCGCCTGATGGTCGCAGTTCTTTTGACGTTGAACGATATTCAGCGTCCTGACAAACCGTTCTCAAACATATACATCAGTCCCTGCTCAAAGCCTGCTGCCCAAACGGACATGCCGTGCCCTCCGTTTACGATTCTAAGTTCTGCCGGGCTTCCGGGTACAGGGCTCCACTTTTCAAAAGGTCTGTTAAAAACATTGGATCTGTGAATCCGTTCATAGGACGTGACGGCCTGGACTTCCATGTTGTATCTCCAGGCGTCCGGTGGAAGGTCTTCTTTTTCGCTTACATGGTTCCAGTCATCATCTCCCGCGATAATAAAAAGAGGTACTTCGTGCGGCTGGTTTCCGTAAGTTTCGAGCGCCCGGGGATAATTCAGCTGCTCCCAGCGTTCCCGGTTAAAGGGCTCTCCAAATGAGCCGCGTTCAACTGCCCCGGACGTTCGCGGCGCTTCTCCTGACTGAATGGCCGGACTCAGCAGGGCAGCAGCTCCAAACAGATTGGGGTACACAAGTGAATAGCGCAGGGCTCCATATCCGCCCATGGAATAGCCGACAAGCCCGCGTCCGCTCCGGTCAGCAATGGTCCGAAACTTTGCGTCCATTTCCGGCAGCAGGTCCTGAGTAACGGCTGTTTCCACAGCGCCGTATTTTTCCGAATCTACCCAGTAGCTGTTTCCTGTTACCGGAGCTGCCGCAATAACGGGTTCAATCTTTTTCTCTTCAATCATTTTGTCTAAAATCGGCCAGAATGAATCCCAGCTTTTTTCATTTCCATATGACCCGTGAAGGAGGTAGAGGACGGGATAGTGTTTAGAAGGATCCCTGCCGTATTCTTCAGGCGTGTACACTACATAGGAGAGATCTTTTGATAAGCTGTCAGAATGAAACGTGCGGGTCTGAACGGCCCCTTTTTTTGAGCTTACATAATCATCCGGACTGTAGACAGGCGAGAATTCAGTGCCTTCCGGCTTGCCGAACATGTACTTAAGGCCTTCTTCAAACCCTTTCAGCCACACATCCAGCCCATGCCCGCCGTTTACAATTCTGAGCTCGGCGGGGCTTGATGGAACATCCTCCCACTTTGGAAAATCAAGGCCGAACAGGTTTTTTCTGTGAAGCTCCTGATAAAGCTGCACAGCCTGAACCTCCACATTGTACTTATAAGCATCAGGAGGAAGGTCCTCTTTTTCGCTCAGATGATTCCAGTCGTCATCTCCTGAAACGATGTACATCGGGACTCTGTAGGGCTGGCCGGCATAATGCTCAATTGCTGCAGGATAATTCAGTTCGTGCCATTTGGAAAGGTCAAAAGGCTCTCCAAAGCTTCCTCGTGTAACAGCTCCTGATGTTGCAGGCGGGTCGCTGTTTTGAATGGCGGGGCTCAGAAGTGTGGCTCCGGAAAAATAAATCAGGATACATGAGTGAGTACCGGAGAGCACCGTATCCGCCCATGGAATAGCCTGAGAGAAACCTTCCGCTGCGGCTGCCTGCTGTATTGTATTTTTTATCGATATGGGGAATGAGATCTTCTATAACAGCGCTCTCATAATTTCCGTACTTTTTTGAATTTACCCAGTAAGAATTGCCCGAAGAAGGCACGACGGCGATGACAGGTTCAATTTCTTTTTTCGCAATCATCCGGTCCAAAGTTCCAAAGAAATCATCCCAGCTGTGTTCATTTCCTCCGCTGCCGTGCAGGAGGTACACAACAGGATAGCCGGCTTTCCGTTTTTTATCGTATCCTTCGGGCAAATAAAGTTTGTAGGTGAGTTTGTGGTGATGCGGGCGGTCATCCTTTTTGAGTGCTTTTGAGGAAATGGTTTCAACAACGGTCTTACTTCCGCTGACGGATGCTTCAGGTGCAGACGGAAAGGCGATCATGATGACAGCAAATAGAATAAGCAGCAAAATTTGTTTGGTTTTCAAAAGCATTCCTCCTCTGAAATCATGCAGATAATACCAGTATATTTGCTTTTCAATTATTATGTAACAAAATGGGAACTATTTTTGGACAAAAGAAAAAACCGCCAATAGGCAGTTTTCATTGCTTCAGCAATTGTGAAAGCATCGATTTATTTACAACAAGGTCAGCTAGTGTATAGCCGTCAAGAACTTCAAGGTATGCTTTTAAAGCTTTATGCAGGACACCCTTCAGCTTGCATGCGGGTGATATGGCACACATATTGCGCTCAGGATCAAAGCATTCCACAAGGTTAAAGTCATCCTCTGTCTGCCTGACAATCGCGCCAATGTTGATTTCTTCAGGACTTAATGCCAGCCGGATTCCGCCGCCGCGTCCTCTGACTGTCTCAATCACCTTCATTTTGCCAAGCTCGTATGTGACCTTC
This sequence comes from Metabacillus sp. SLBN-84, assembly GCF_053629595.1. Lineage (NCBI taxonomy): Bacteria > Bacillati > Bacillota > Bacilli > Caryophanales > Bacillaceae > Metabacillus > Metabacillus sp. SLBN-84. The sequence goes on along the minus strand of NZ_JBRJIP010000001.1, from coordinate 3,568,525 downwards.
ATCAAATGATTTTTTGAAATGTGATATGCGTCAGCGATTTCTTTTATATTGGACAGTTCTCCCTTTTCTTTAGAGGCAAGATAAATCAGCACCCTCAGAGAGTAATCTGTATAGTTGGTAAGCCTCATGTTTCATCGCCCCACTGCAAGAAGTACGTTTATCTTACCACAACAGTCTGCCCTTTAATAAAAGAAAGGCTCATTTGTGACAGATCCGTTAAAGATGTATTTCAGATATTGCTTTAAATGGGAAGCGGGAGTACGATAAAGATGTATTTTAAATACTACTTTAATTGAAAAGGGGAGCATCTCTAATGCTTACTCAAAAAACCATTGAAATTATTCAATCTACTGTGCCTGTTTTAAAGGTAAAAGGGGTAGACATTACAACACGTTTTTACAGCAATTTATTCAGAGATTATCCGGAACTATTGAATATCTTTAACCATGCGAATCAAAGAAAGGGCAGGCAGCAGACGGCTCTTGCAAACACCGTTTATGCAGCGGCTCTGCATATTCACCAGCTGCACATGATTTTGCCTGCGGTTGAACAGATTGCCCACAAGCACCGCAGTCTTGGCGTAAAAGAAGAACATTACCCAATTGTAGGGGAATATTTGCTCGGGGCGATAAAAGAAGTTTTGGGAGATGCAGCCACACCTGAAATTCTTGAAGCATGGGGTGAAGCATACGGCGTGATTGCCGGCGTCTTTATCAATGCGGAAAAAAATCTCTACAGCCATGCTGTATGGGAAGGCTTCCAGCCCTTTACCGTTGCACGGATCGAAAAAGAAAGCGATGCGGTTACATCTTTCTACCTTGAAAACAAGGAGATAAAACCACAATTTAAACCGGGTCAATATAGTACAGTAAGAGTCAAAATACCTGGAGAAACGTATACGATGAACAGGCAGTACAGTCTTTCAGGGGGACCTGAAATGCCTTATCTCAGAATCTCGGTCAAGCGCGAAGAAAAGGGACTGGAATCAGGAAAAGTATCAAACTACCTACACAGTCAAATGAATGTCGGAGCTACGCTTGAAATCAGCGCTCCGGCTGGTGATTTTACTCTCAATGAAGCAGCCGAAACGCCTGTTACACTAATCAGCGGCGGAGTCGGCGTAACACCTTTCATGAGCATGCTTGCGTCGCTTGCTGCAAAGCAGCGTGACCGTGGGATGACCTTTATTCACGCCACCCAGAACAGCGGAACACATGCATTTAAATCTGCAGTGGCTGCTCTCTGCTCGAATATGCCAAACAGCAGGGTCTATACGATTTACAGTAATCCGCTGAACGAAGACTGCACAGAGCAGAATTTTTTTAAAGAAGGACAGATCGAGAAGAAGGATCTGGAGCAAATGCTTCAAACGAAAAATGGAGATTTCTATGTTTGCGGTCCGGTCGGATTTATGAAGTGCGTCATCGACATGCTTGCTGAGCTTGGCATAAAAGAAGACCAGATTCACTCTGAGTTTTTCGGGCCTGCTGTTGATATGAAGAGTCTTCCTGAAACAGTCTCCTGAATTCATCAATTGTTTAAAATGACAAAAAAATGTTGATAGTAAACCGGGAGAAAGTCAACAAGACTTTCTCCCGGTTTTTTCTGTGATGCAAAACAGTACGAGGCGGGGGTGCTTTCCATTGACAATGGGGCAGCAAACAATTTAACATAGTTAAGTATTTGCTGAAATAAAGCTTACAACATTCGTTAACTATAGAAAGCGGGGCTGTCATTTTGTCTGCAGAACAAAAAAAGAAAATGTTTATTTTGATGGTCAACATGTTTATTGCGATCGGCAGCTTTGGGATTATAATTCCGATCCTGCCTGCGTATCTTGAATCAATCAATCAGGGCGGCACGGCCGCAGGTTTGATGATTGCGATCTTTGCCGGCGCTCAGCTCATTTTTTCCCCGATAGCAGGGAAATGGGCAGATCAGTACGGAAGAAGAAAAATGATTATTTACGGGTTAGTAGGACTGACATTATCGATGTTTGTTTTTTATGCCGTTGATTCGATCTGGTGGCTCTACGCTTCCCGTGTCATCGGCGGAGTTGGTGCGGCTCTGCTTGTTCCTGCCATTTTTGCCTATGTGGCGGACATCACGACGATGGACCAGCGTGCAAAAGGGAACAGCTTTGTTTCTGCCGCGATGTCTCTTGGGATTGTCATCGGACCCGGCATCGGAGGATTTCTTGCAGATTTCGGGCTGAAAATGCCGTTCCTGATCTCAGCCATTGTATCTTTGGGAGCCGTTATTTTCTCGATTGTGCTGCTTGAAGACAGTGAATCAAAAATGACGACAGCTGCGATGATGCCTCAGGACAATGAATCCATGGCGCGAAAAATGATGCGCTCTGTTAAAATGCCTTACTTTGTGCCCCTTATCATTACGCTTGTCATGAGCTTTGGCCTCATGGCGTACGAATCGGTGCTTGGCCTGTTTGTGGACAATCAGTTTGGCGCGACTCCGCAGGAGATTGCGCTGATGATTACATCAACCGGGATTATCAGTGTCATTGTCCAGCTGTTTGTTGTAGACCGTGTTGTCAGACGCTTCGGTGAGGGAATGGTACTCAATATCTTCCTTGCGGTTGCAGCTGCAGGATTCCTGCTTTCACTGTTTGCAACGAGCTATGTCCTGTTCTTTGGAATTACGCTGCTTATTTTCCTGGCAACTTCAATCCTGCGCCCCGTGCTCAACACCCTGATTTCCAAAATGGCCGGAAACGAACAGGGCTTTGCAATGGGCATGAACAACGCCTACATGAGCATTGGAAACGTGCTTGGACCGACGATTGCAGGCATGCTGTATGATGTCCAGATTCTGTATCCATTTGTTCTCGGACTAGTCTTCCTCGTTGTCACACTGGTGATGACAATGATCTGGCAGAAGCGGTCATTGAAGAAGGAAATGGTTGTTAAAACTGAACACTAATGAGAAAACATGAATCCTGACGGGGTTCATGTTTTTTTTGTTGGCTCTTTTTTGCAATCGTGCTTTCGTTCCCTGGTCGGAACTGGAGGATAGTTGTGAACCGTACCCTGCCAGATCGAAAAACAGTTTTGGAGGGTAAGCAAGTGAGCGAATCGTACCCTGCCAGAATGAAAAACAGTTTTGGAGGGTAAGCAAAGCTGTGAATCGTACCCCGTCAGAACGAAAAACAGTTTTAGAGGGTAAGAAAAGCAGCGAATCGTACCCTCCCAGATTGAAAAACAGTTTTGGAGGGTAAGCAAAGAGGCGAATCGTACCCTGCCAGATTGAAAAACAGTTTTGGAGGGTAAGCAAACAAGCGAATCGTACCCAGCCAGAATGAAAAACAGTTTCGGAGGGTAAGCAAGTGAGCGAATCGTACCCTGCCAGAATGAAAAACAGTTTCGGAGGGTAAACAAACGCCATAGTGTACCCTAAAATCATGGCGCAGCCTTGCACAATTCACCCTAAGAAAAAGGACCCGAACGCAATGTCTGTTCATGTTTTTCCCTTCCCGCTCATACATTGTCTTAAAGACGAGATAGGGGGAAAACGTGTGAACGAAGCCTACCGGAAATCACTGGAATATGCGATTGCGGAGATTACGGAAATTGCGGATGGATTTGGGCTCGATTATTATCCGATGCGGTACGAAATTTGTCCTGCTGATATTATTTATACATTTGGCGCTTATGGAATGCCGACCCGTTTTTCACATTGGAGCTTTGGCAAGCAGTTTTTCAAGATGAAACTTCACTATGATCTGGGACTGAGCAAGATTTACGAGCTTGTCATCAACTCGGATCCCTGCTATGCGTTTTTGCTGGATACGAATTCGCTCATCCAAAATAAACTGATCGTGGCGCACGTTCTGGCCCACTGCGATTTTTTCAAAAACAACAGCCGTTTTCAAAACACAAAGCGGGATATGGTTGAGAGCATGGCTGCTACGGCCGACAGAATCAAGCAGTATGAAATTGAGCATGGCAGAGCCGAGGTTGAAGAATTTCTTGATGCGGTGCTTGCGATTCAGGAGCACATTGATCCTTCGCTTATGCGTCCAAAGCTGTCCTGGACGATGGAGGATATAGAGGAAGAGGATGTGAAAAAAGCATCACCTTATGATGATCTTTGGGGGCTGGATCAAAAGGACAAACCTAACCCTGAGCGGGCCAAGAAAAAGAAAAAATTCCCGCCGGCACCTGAGAAAGATATTCTTCTCTTTATTGAGGAGTACAGCCGTGACCTCGAAGACTGGCAGCGTGATATTTTGACGATGATGCGTGAAGAAATGCTTTATTTCTGGCCGCAGCTTGAAACGAAGATTATGAACGAGGGCTGGGCATCCTTTTGGCATCAGCGGATCTTGAGAGAGCTTGACCTTTCCACAGAAGAATCCATCGAGTATGCCAAGCTCAACGCGGGCGTTGTCCAGCCGTCAAAGACAGGAATCAACCCTTATTACCTCGGTCTCAAAATCTTTGAGGATATTGAGGAACGGTACAATAATCCGACAAAGGAAATGATCAGACGCGGAGCAGAACCGAACTCCGGCCGCGAGAAAATGTTTGAGGTGCGCGAGGTCGAATCAGATCTTTCGTTTATCCGGAACTATTTAACGAAGGATCTTGTTACCCGTGAAGATATGTATCTTTTCCAGAAGCAGGGGAGAGATTACAAGGTTGTCGACAAAGAATGGGAGCATGTCCGCGATCAGCTGATCAATATGAGAGTAAACGGAGGATTCCCGTATATTACGGTTAATGACGGCGATTACCTCAAAAACAATGAGCTGTACTTGAAGCATTGGTTTGAAGACATTGAGCTTGATCTGAAATACCTGGAAAAAGTGCTGCCGTACATTCACCAGCTTTGGGGCCGCGCGGTTCATATGGAATCCGTGCTTGAAGGAAAGCCGGTACTGTTCACGTATGACGGAAAGGCGATTCACAGGAAATATCTATAAGTGCAGGGACTGGCTGAAAAGACTAAGCGTCATGCAGGCCAGTCTTTTTTAAGAAAATACTTGCATTTTACAAATAATGAGTGTATAAATAAAGTATGAGGTGAGAAAAAAATGGAAAACACACGTGAATTGTTTCAAATCATGACCCGCCGTTTCGGGCTGCTTAACAAGAATTGCTGTACAGCAGGAGGAACTGAGATTTCTTTAATACAAAGCCATATCCTTTATGAAGTTGATAAGATGAACCGACCGTCTATGCAGGAAGCTGCCGAAGTGCTTGGCACGGATATCACAACCTTCAGCAGGCAGGTCCAGTCATTGGTAAGGCTGAATTTGCTGAAAAAAACCCCTCATCCGGATGACCGCAGAGTTCATATCTTGTCACTGACAACAGAGGGCAAGTATGTTGCAGCAACGATTGATCAGCAGATGAATGCCTATTTGAACGAGGTTTTTTCACATATGAATGAGTTTGAAAAAGAAACGGTTATCCGCTCGATTAAGCTTTTGAATGAAGCAATGGCAAAGTCCAGCGTATGCTGCACCACTCCTATGGGGTGATTTCTTTAGTTTAATATTTGCATTATGCAAGTTTTTTGCGAAAAAAGTTCAGGAGGGTTTTAAATGAAACTTGATGTAAAAGTGAACACATGCTGCAATACCCCGGAAAAAGCGCCAATTACCAAGGAGAAGAAATTGCCCGTTGCAATCATAGGAGGAGGACCCGTCGGCCTTGCAGCTGCTGCACATCTGGCCAAACGGGGAGAATCCTTTTTCCTGCTGGAAGCAGGGGAGGCGGGGGCAAATGTATTGTCCTGGGGGCATGTGCGCTTATTTTCCCCATGGCGCTATAACATCGATAAAGCGGCGGCCGCACTGCTCAAGAAGCATAACTGGCAGGAGCCTGAACTGGATACACTGCCTTTTGGAAAAGAGCTTGTTGATCACTATCTGTCGCCACTGTCGAACCTTTCTGAAATAAAACCTTTTCTCCATACAAAAACAAAAGTCTTATCCGTCGGGAAAAAAGAGATCGATAAGATGAAAACCGCGGGCAGGGATAGCGTTCCGTTTGTCATTTATGCAGAAAAGGAAGGAAATCTTCAAGTTTTTGAAGCAAAGGCAGTGATTGATGCTACAGGAACATGGGGAAATCCCAATCCTGCTGTTTCAAGCGGCATCTGGCAAAGCGGAGAGAAAGAATTGAGCGGTCAAATCTATTACGGAATCCCTGATATTGCAGGAAAAGAAAAGGAGCGTTATGCAAAGAAGCGGACAGCTGTTATCGGCGGAGGGCACTCTGCAGTTAATGCGCTGCTTGAACTGGCAGAACTTAAGGAAACGCATCCTGAAATGGACATTGTCTGGGTAATGAGAAAGCAGAAAGCGGAAGATGCATACGGGGGAGAAGAGAAGGACGCGCTTGCTGCAAGGGGGGCATTGGGAAGCAGGGTTCATCAGCTTGTCGATGCCGGAGTGATAGAAGTCCAAACACCGTTTTTCATCCAATCTATGAAAAAGTCGGTTAATGGAATTGACATCATCGGAACTCAATCTGGAGAAACAAAACAGCTTTCAGGTTTTGACGAAATTATAGTCAGTGCAGGAAGCAGGCCGGACCTCAGTATCATAAGCGAGCTAAGGACATCCATTGATTCTGCAACAGAAAGCGTATCTGCTTTATCCCCGTTAATCGATCCTAACGTGCACAGCTGCGGAACCGTCCGACCGCACGGTGAAAAGGAATTGCGCCAGCCGGAGAAGAATTTTTATATGGTCGGTGCAAAAAGCTATGGGCGTGCTCCAACCTTTTTAATGGCAACAGGATATGAACAGGTTCGCTCAGTAGTTGCACACCTGTGCAGGGACTATGCTGCAGCAGAAAAAGTGGAACTTGATCTTCCTGAAACAGGGGTGTGCAGTGTGAATTTTTCAAAAAACAGCAAGACAGAATCCTGCTGTTCTTAAATTGAAACCTGATGGAGCTTGGACTTAAATCCAAGCTTACTTTAATTAGAATGGAAATCATACATTCACAAACTTTTTACATATAAGCTATTTATTATATAAGTATTTTATTATATAATGATTTTCGACATGGAGGTGTTGGTAAGTTGGAAGTAACTTCAACGCTTGATATTGAACGAGTTTCTCACATACTGAAGCTTCTCGGAGACAAAACACGTCTGACAATGATGAAGCTGCTTGAGAGAAATGACTGCTGTGTCTGCGAATTCACAGCTATTTTTAAGACAAGCCAGCCGGCAATCAGCCAGCATGTAAGAAAGCTTCGGGATGCAGGTTTAGTAAAGGAAAATCGGAAAGGGCAATGGATCTTCTATTCCATAAATAAGGAGAGCGAAGTATATCCTTTTGTAAAAGGTTTACTTGAACATCTGCCTGAGCAAAATAAGTTAATAACAGAATTAGAAACACAGGGATTGCGTATTACCTGTGAATAGAGAGGGGAAGAAAGATTGACTTCAGTACTTTTAGCTTCCAGTATTTTTCTTTTAACTCTCATCTTGGTGATCTGGCAGCCGAAAGGTCTTTCCATAGGGTGGTCAGCCTGCGGAGGAGCTTTAGCTGCATTGTTGGTTGGAGTAGTTGATTTTGGTGACGTTATTGACGTTACATCGATTGTCTGGAATGCAACTTTGGCATTTATCGCAATTATTATCATCTCTCTGATTTTAGATGAGATTGGATTTTTTGAATGGTCTGCTCTTCATATGGCAAGAGCAGCGCGGGGGAACGGCCTCCGGATGTTTATTTATGTATCCATTTTAGGTGCGCTTGTGGCGGCGTTTTTTGCTAACGACGGCGCAGCACTTATCTTGACACCTATTGTTCTGGCAATGGTGCGTAATTTGAATTTTAATGAAAAAATGGTATTTCCGTTCATCATGGCGAGCGGATTTATCGCAGATACGACGTCACTGCCGCTAGTTGTCAGCAACCTGGTGAACATCGTGTCTGCAGATTACTTTGATATCGGATTTATCGAATATGCTTCAAGAATGATTGTTCCGAACTTCTTTGCTTTAGGAGCTAGTATTCTTGTCCTGTACTTGTACTTCCGCAAAAGCATACCGGCAAATTATGATCTGGCCGATTTGAAAACACCTAAAGCTGCCATTAAAGACGAGAAAATGTTCCGTCTTTCCTGGTTCGTACTCGGAGTACTGCTGATTGGATATTTTATCAGTGAATTCCTTCATATTCCTGTATCCTTTGTTGCCGGTGTTGTCGCTGTTTTCTTCCTGGTAATGGCCAGAAGAAGCCCGGCTGTGCATACGAAAAAGGTATTAAAGGGAGCTCCGTGGGCGATTGTATTCTTCTCAATTGGGATGTATGTCGTTGTGTACGGCCTTCGGAATGCAGGATTAACAGCCGTTCTGGCTGATGTCATTCAGGCGGCGGCTGATCAGGGTCTGTTTGCCGCAACCATCTCAATGGGCTTTATTGCAGCCATCCTGTCTTCTGTCATGAACAATATGCCGACGGTCATGATTGATGCACTTGCCATCGCTGATACAAATACATCAGGCACCCTGAGAGAAGCGTTAATCTATGCCAATGTGATCGGTTCTGATTTAGGACCTAAAATTACTCCGATCGGTTCCCTTGCAACCCTTTTATGGCTCCATGTATTGAGCTTAAAGGGCGTCAAAATATCCTGGGGCACCTATTTTAAAACAGGAATCATTTTAACCATTCCAACCTTGTTTATCACACTTGTCGGCCTCTATTTATGGCTGCTGATTATATAAAAAATACGAATACTCATTTAAAAGGAGACTGCACCTATGTCTAAAAAAACAATCTACTTCTTATGTACTGGAAATTCATGCAGAAGCCAAATGGCTGAAGGCTGGGCAAAAAAGCATCTTGGTGAGGACTGGATCGTAAAAAGCGCAGGGCTTGAAGCACACGGACTTAACCCTAACGCTGTAAAAGCGATGAAAGAAGCAGGAGTCGATATTTCAAATCAAACTTCTGATGTCATCGATCCTGAAATCCTTAACAATGCAGATCTAGTTGTTACTCTATGCGGGCATGCGGCTGACCACTGCCCTGTAACGCCTCCTCACATTAAACGTGTTCACTGGGGATTTGACGACCCTGCTAAAGCAGAAGGCACAGACGAAGAGAAATGGGCATTCTTCCAGCGTGTACGTGATGAGATCAGTGAGCGCATCGAGCGTTTTGCGAAGACTGGTGAATAACTGGTGAATAATTGAAAGCAGGTGTTTGGGAATGCAACCCAAAAACTATCATGAGCTAATTAAAAACCGTATTTATATAGGAGGCGCTGCGGACGCACCTGCAGCTGCTGAAAACGAAAAGACAGATATTGTTTTTGACTTGAGGTCAGATTCGGATAATCCAGATAGCGGATATAATCGAATTCACAGCCCTATTACAGACAACCAAGAACAACAGGATAAATCAGTAAAAAGTTCAATTGATCAGGTTGTCAGTGCTTTTCATGACGGGAAAAAGATTTACTTTCATTGCGGGGGCGGCAGCAACCGCACCGGCACCGTGGCAATTGGTACACTCCTTTCACTAAACATGGCTTCCACTATTGAAGAAGCAGAGCAAAAAGCGAAAGAAATCCGCCCGAAAATCCAGGTTAAGCCTGAAATGAAAGAAACGTTAAAAAGACTGTATCCAAATGCATAAAGCAGAATAGGTCTCAGAGATGAGGCCTTTTTTGTATGAAGGGGGGAGTTTCATGTACGAGATATTAAAGTTAGCCGATCTTCACTGGAATCAGGTGAAAGAAATTTATCTTGAAGGTATTGCGACCGGTAACGCCACTTTTGAAACGAATGCTCCATCTTGGGAGGACTGGGATAGCAGCCACACTAAAGAATGCCGACTTGTTGCTGAGCATGGCGGAGTTGTTTTGGGATGGGCGGCATTGAGTCCTGTATCCGGAAGATGCGTTTATGCAGGGGTGGCAGATGTGAGCATCTATATAACTGGTGCTCATAAAGGAAAGGGGATTGGAACAGCTCTGCTGCGTTCAATCATAGATCTCAGTGAACAGGAAGGATTCTGGACCCTGCAGGCAGGAATTTTCCCGGAAAATACTTCAAGTTTAAAGCTTCATGAAAAAGCGGGATTCAGAAGAATCGGTGTAAGGGAGAAAATCGGAAAGATGAATGGCGTTTGGAGAGATGTGGTGTTTTTGGAAAGAAGGAGCGGCAAATTGTAAAAAGAGAGCCTCGGCTCTCTTTTTTAATGCAGATTTCCATCGATTTCAGTCAGCTGTCTGACCGTTTTTTCATCCAGCTGTTTAATGACCTGATAAAGCAGTTCAGCGGCATGGTCGAGGTCATCTCTGTGAACGACGGATACGTGGCTGTGAATATATCTCGCTGGAACACTTACAACCACAGTAGGAACACCCTCATATCCGAGATGGAACTTCCCGCCGTCGGTTCCCCCTCCCGGCATAATATCGACTTGATAAGGAATGCCATTTTTACCTGCAATGTCTGTTACAAAGTTTCTGAGCTTCAGATGGGGAATCATGCTGGCATCGAAAAAGCCGATCAGCGGTCCTTTTCCAAGCTCTGTATGCCCTTCATCTTTCATTCCTGGTGTGTCTCCTGAGACACCAACATCAAGAGCAAACGAGATATCAGGCTTTACTGTATTGGCGAGTGTTTGAGCCCCTCTGAGCCCTACTTCTTCCTGGACGGTGGCCCCGGCATACAAAATATTTGGATGCTTTTTGTCCGCAGCCGCTTTTTCAAGGGTTTTAAGCGCCACATAACACCCGGCGCGGTTATCCCAGTTGCGGGCAAGCAGGAGCTTTTGGTTTGGAAACACTTCGAATGGGCAGATTGTCGAAATGGGATCGCCGACCTGAACGCCAAAGCTTTCCGCTTCTTCTTTGCTTGAGGCGCCAATATCAATAAACATATTTTTGGTCTCAAGGACGTTTTTCCGTTCTTCAATCGTCAGAACATGCGGCGCTTTTGAACCGATGACTCCTGTCAGGTCCCCTTTTTTTGTCATGACTTTTACGCGCTGTGCAAGCATGACATGGCCCCACCAGCCCCCGAGTGTCTGAAATTTCAGGAACCCGTCCTTGGTTATGGCTTTTACCATGAGCCCGACTTCATCCATATGCCCGGCAATCAGAATCTTGGGCCCTTTTTTGCCGGTAACCCCTGTGATGCTCCCCAGTTTGTCTTTGACTAAATCAGGGGTGAATGCCTTGATTTTTTCTTCAAGGACCTTGTGAACTCTCGCTTCGAATCCCGAAGGACCTTCGGGATCAGTCAACTCTTTTAACAGCTGAAGATCTTTATCCATTGTACATCCCTCCAGTAGGTAGGATGCCTTTCTTGCCATTAGCTCATACCAATCATGATGCCGGCAAAGGCTGATAAAAGTCCTCCTGTATAGCTGATGAAAAGGTAGGCAATGAGAAGACGGTGTTTTTCTTTTTCTCTGAGCTGGATGTTCTCGAGCTTGAACGTTGAAAATGTCGTGAAAGCTCCCATAAATCCGATGCCGAAGAGAGAATACAATTCTTCTGACAGCCCGTATCCTGTCATCAGGCCGAGGAGAAAGGAGCCGGCAAGATTCACAGTCAATGTGCCGATTGGAAAACCTGTTTTGCTTTTGCTGTTCATCCAGGAGCTTAAAAGAAAGCGGGCTATAGCACCGAGACATCCTCCTGCAGCAATCAATAGCAGGTTCATAGCACGGACTCTCCTTTCCTTTTAAAAGAGCGCCCCAGGGAGTATCCGTACCACGCGAGGGACAGCCCCCCGAAAAGGCTGAGCAGCACATATAAAAAGGCCAGCGCAAACATGCCGTCTTTCATCAGCAGCACCGTTTCAACGCTGAAGGTGGAAAAGGTAGTAAAAGAGCCGACAAGTCCGGTGCCAAGACCCGCGAGAATATGGGGATGAAAGACTTTCAGTTTGACGATGCTGTTTGTAAACCATCCCAGAACAAAGCAGCCGATCAGATTGGCAAGAAGCGTGCCGAGCGGGAAGCCCCCGCTGTACCAGGTATGAGTAAGCAGTCCGAGCCCGTATCTGAGGAGGCTGCCGGCAACTCCCCCTGCGCCTATAAGCAGATAATTCATTGTAGTAGTCCCCTTACCTTCTTTATAAACTTTCGCGGGTGAAATACAGCTGATGTGATACTCCTTATTTTAAAATTCGTCCTGATTCTTTACAAGTTGTTCATTCCTTACGTGGAAAAATGATACTCTATAAATCGTCACTGCCGGAATATAGGGCATTAAAAAGCGAAAATGGTTCCCTATTACTTGGCGGTGCGGGAATATGGGGTACATAAATGCGAAAATGCTACCCTATTAATTGGCACTCCGGGAATACAGGGTATCAAAAAGCAAAAATGGTTCCCTATAAAACGCAGCAGCAAATATACAGGGCGCAGTAATGGATGATAATCCCAAACTTCATAAAAACTTCACAATGGTATCATAGAATACAGGTAACCAATTTTACTATAAAAGAGAGAAGGGATTGCCTTGAATGGTGTGAGAGTTCTGGTCATAGACGACGAGGCGCCTATGAGAAATCTGATTAAGACATTTTTAGTACAGGAAGGCTACGAGGTGCTTGAAGCTGCCGATGGGATTGATGCTTTAAATCAATTAAAATATGAGCTGCCGGATTTATTGATTGCAGACGTTATGATGCCTTACATGGACGGTTTTTCGTTTGCAGCAGAGATGAAAAAACTGTACGAGGTTCCGCTGATCTTCTTATCGGCAAAGGGTGAGGAGTGGGACAAGATTCAGGGGCTTAAACTTGGCGGTGATGATTATATTGTGAAGCCGTTTCATCCAGGGGAGCTTTTGGCAAGAGTGGAATCTGTCTTGAGAAGGTCCGGACAAAAAAATCTCCAGGGAAACCGGGTTATTGCCGGTCCTCTCGTGCTGGATTTGTCAGCCTACAAGGTTCTTCTTCAAAATAAGCCGATGTCCGTCACGCTCAAAGAGTTCGAGATTCTGAGCCTCATGGCAAGAAATAAGGGAAGCGTTTTTACAAGAGAGCAGCTTTTGGATTCGATTTGGGGACCGAATCATGCAGGGACAGGCAGGACGGTGGATACCCATATTAAAACGATCCGCCTGAAGCTGAAGGAACATGCAAATCTCATCCAGACTGTCTGGGGAATCGGCTACAAGTTTGAGGTGTAGGTGTTGATAAAGAGACTGAATTTAAGTCAAAAGGTTCTGCTGCTGATTGGTGTCTGTATCTTATTCAGTATCCTTTTTTCCTTTTTCTTTTTGCATTTTTTATACAAAGAGCTTTATTTTAACAGCGTAAAAGATTCCGTAATCTATCAGGGGGAGCGGACAGCCGCTCATTATCACTACGGAACGCTGAGTGAGGATATTATCGAGAAGATTCACTGGTACAACGTTGTTTCTGAATACGAGGTCATTGTACTGGAAGATATAAAGGAGCTCAAAACCTATTTTCCGTACAAGGTTAATTATGAAGAGCTTTTATCTGAAAGTGACAGAAGAAAGCTTGAAGAAGGAGAATATGTTGTTAAAGACGGGTTTGTCAAAGAGTTCGACAGAGAGATCATTGGGGCTGTTTTCCCTATTACCGGCGAGAATGAATTAATCGGCTTTATTTATATCTATGTGCCGCTTGCGCAGCTGCATGAGGTATTTCAGGGCAGCCTTCCTATTCTGCTGCTTGTCGGAATTATGTTTTTTATGCTGCTGTTTCTTGTGGTCAATCAGATCAGGCGTTCCCTGTTCAGACCGCTGACTGAGTTTGAAGAGTTTTCAAGGGAAGTTTCTAAAGGAAACTATTCAAAAAGGCTTCATACTCCCCAAACGGATGAGATGGGGCAACTTGCCCATGCTTTTAATACAATGAGTCGATCGCTCGAAGAACAGGATGCGAGAAAAAAAGAATTTTTGGCGAATGTTGTCCACGAACTTCGAACTCCTCTCACCTATATCGGGGGATACAGTCAGGCGCTGAAGGGACGGATGTATCAGTCTGAAGAAGAAGCGGATCATTATCTGATGACGATCGAAAAAGAGACAAACCGCATTAAAAAACTGATCCATGACTTAATTGATCTCGATCACCTTCAGGAAAATATGTATACGCTGAATACAGAGCCTATTGCCATTGCCCAGCTATTGTTTGATACGCTTGCATTGTTCGATATAAGGATTAAAGAAAAAGCGCTGAAAATGGAGCTTGAGGTTCATGAAGAATTGATTGTATCCGGTGATCCAAACCGGCTGCAGCAGGTTTTTTACAATATTCTTGATAATGCCATCAAGTATTCAGACGAAAATGAAATGATTACCTTGTCATTGAAAGAGTCTGAACGTCAGCTGGTCTTTACGGTGAACAATCGGGGAAATGAAATACCTGCAGCCGATCTGCCTTCAATCGGCACGCGCTTTTTCAGGACAGACAAAGCACGAAGCAGAAGCACCGGAGGGACAGGTCTGGGTTTGTCGATTGTAAAGGAAATTGTCCGTCTTCACGGCGGGGAAATGACGATTGAGAGCGGAAGCGGGAATGGAACAACTGTGAATATTACGATGCCAATCATAATAGAAGGAGATGCCGAATGAGAGCGGCATCTCCTTTTCAAATGGTTTTCTGGCCAAGTTTCCGGTGAAGCCTTAGCAGGGTGAGTGTGAAATCCTCGGTGTTTTCATTAGTGTTATGAAGTTCCTGAATGACTGCACCTTCGTCAAGGAAAAAAATTCTGTCTGAAAGCTCGGCAGCCACATCCATCATGTGAGTTGAAAACAGGATAATATGTCCTTCTTTTTTTAAGCGTTTGACGGTATCTATGAATCGGTCAATCCAGTATGGATCCAGACCATTTGTCGGCTCATCCATCACCAGAACTTTTCCGCCTCCAAGCAGTGCCTGACCGAAAATAAGACGCTGGCGCATCCCTTTGGAAAGTTCTTTTACGAGAGTTTGTCTCTTATCCATCAGGCCAATTTCAATAAGAACATCAGAGATTTTTTTTGCCGGCGCTTTTCGCAGGGCTCCATAAAACTGCAGAAATTCCTCCACCTTCAGGTAGTTTTGTGCCAGAAAATCATCCGGCATGTAGGTAAGCTCCTGCAAATAGTCTTTACGGTTTTTATGAAGTGCATGGTCATCAAGCATAATGGTACCGGCTGATGGAGCGGATAAACCGGCAATCATATCAAGCAGTGTGCTTTTTCCTGCTCCGTTCCCGCCGCACAATGCGATGCATTCTCCGGGCGAAGCCTGAAATGACAGGGGCAGCAGGGCTGCTTTCTTTTTATATGTTTTTGAAAGATCTGAAACCTGAAGCATCGCTATGCCCTCCTCCTTCTGTTGAGCCTGAAATCTGCAAGCAGAATGCAAAGAAAGGAAAAGATGAAAGTGTAGTAAATCAGAACTGCCCAAGTAATCCAATGCTCATAAAACGACACCATCTTATCGTAGCTCTGCCCGAAAACGGAACCTCCGTCAAGCTTGACAACAAAAATAAAACGGATTAGTTCTGCAGGATTAACAAACAGCGTGCTTTTCAAGAAAAAGCTTATCATTGAATAAGGCAGAAGGTTCAGCACGCCAATCAGAGCAGAAGGCCACAGCATGATCAGCAAGAACCAAATGAAAACGGAAATCGACAGGGCCTGCCATCTGCCGGTTGTAAACGTTCCAATGACAAGGCCAATGAGCAAAAAGAAAAAGATCAGGGCGCATGCAAATACATACAGGGCGATAAGCCATTTAGCTGAAAAAGAAATTCCGGCCAGAAGGCCTATTAAGCTGCTCACTCCGAAACTTAAAGTGAAAATAAGCCATTGTGAAGTGAATTGACCTAAAAATTTCCCAATTAAGTAACTGACAATTGATAATGGATAGGACGACAGCAGACGGTACTGTCCATTTTCCATTTCATTTGCGATTGAAAAGGAACCATTTACAAGCATAAACAGCGGAATGATATACAAAAGAAGATTCATAATCGTTCCTGTTATATTGGTGTAGCCCGAAAATGAAGCCGAACTGCTCTGCAATAGAAACAGGAACGATAAAATCGTCATCCATAAAAGAACGAATGCATAGTAGGAACGCTGTCTTAAAGTCACTAATACTTCTGATTGCCATATGGTCCACATGGAAAAACTCCCCCGTTCTGCAAAGCCTTAATTGTGTAAGTGATCATTTCTACTGCAGGGGACAGCAAGCCGTTCTTAATGACTGTGCTCCTCGCTGCTTTCTTCTTCATGGCTATGCTCCTCAGATCCTTCACCTCCGTGCATACCGTCCTCTGAGTGAGAATGAGGCTCCATGCCTTCCATATCCATCATTTCTTTATTCATTTCCCATTTGTGATTAGAGAGATCTTCATAAGATAAAAGCTCTCCGCCATTTTTTTCAGTAAACGTTTTTGCATCTTTTTCTTCGGCAAAAGAAATGACATTGTAAGCCATTGGCGTTTTTATGCTTTTTTCGTAAACGTAAAATGCTTTTTCTGATTCAATCCAGTCCTCTGTATTGTAATCTCTGACAAAGGTGGCTTTTATTTTTTCCATACTCTCATTCTTCCAGGTGAACATGCAGCCGATGTCATCAAACGTTAAAACTTTCTTGTTTTCAAGGATGGCCTGTGTGGCAAACTGGTTGTCCATAACGGCCATATTGCAGACTTCGCAAACGTCCGTCTCTTCGTTAATTGCCCGCGGCTTTACTTCCTGAGAACAGGCCCCAAGAAGCAGGATCACTCCTGTAAGCATAAGCATGGTCATCATTTTTCCGTATTTCATGTAAAATTCCTCCTTAATATATAGGTCAGCAGCGAGCTTGTGATAATCATGAAAAGACTAATCATCCACACTCTTCTTCCGGATTCGGGTGCGCTTTGACTGGCTGGCGGTGCCATCAGCGGTTCCCTGTCTGCCAGCAGGAGAGAGTCAGGGCTTTTCAGCATCTTTTGAAGCAGATTCATTCCAGGCGACTGGAAGAAGAGCTGATACTCAGGGACTTCTTCGGCCAATCCTAAAAAGAAAGGATCGACCTTATAGGGAATGGCACTTTTCCCAGTTGGGGCAAGGTCAACTTTCCAGGCCTGATCCCAGTAATTTTCCTTTAGTATGTTGTCATGGCTGTCGATGGCATGTGCATCATTGACATTTCCCTCAAACGTGTTCAGAGAGACATGGTTTGAGAATGAGTTCTGAAACTGAATGCCAATGAAATTGGACTGAATGGTATTGTCTTTGACTTCAATTTCACTGGACTGCTCCAGTTTTATGCCGATGCGGTTATGATCAAATTGATTGTTCACGATTTTGGACTTCTGTGTGTTGTACATCAAAAAGCCATAGGAATTTACGTTTTGGGAGTTATCTGAGATGAGATTGTTTTTAAAAGAAGTATTTTCGCTTTCCATAATCATGGCCCCGATAAAGTTATTCCGGGATTCATTTCCTTCAATGGAAAGGTTTTTAGAAAACATTAAATGAAATCCGTACCTTGATTCAAGAATCGTATTTCCTCTGAACGAATTGGTGCTGCTGTCTTCTATGTAAATACCGTCCAGAACATTGTTAATCTTCGATTGAGTAATCTCATTCTTGGTCGAATTTAATAAGAAGATGCCGTTTTCTTCACCGTTTCCCTTAATGGAGATATCAGAAAAGCGAGAGTTATGCACGTTATCCAGGTTCATACCAATGGAATTGGTCCGGATGGCTACATTGTTTATTTTCAGGTTATCACCTGTTGCTGCCAATGCCGGATGGTCGTAACCATCCTGGATAATTTCAACGTTTTCAATTGAAATGCCGCTGCTTTTCAAGGTGATAACCTCTTCTTCTGAGTTTTCTGAGGACTTAATCACTGATTTATCGCTGCCTATAATTTCTATAGGTTTTGAGATGACAGCAGGACCGCTATAGGTACCTCCTTTCAAATGGATTTTTTCGCCAGGTGCAGCCTGGTCAATGATTGTCTGCAGGTCGTTTTTCTTTTCTGCATGCGCACTTTGGGCAGATATGACCATCAGCAAGCAAAAAGAACAAATACCAAAGTAGTTTTTCATTCTACTGACATCCTCACAAACGATAGGCTCTTCAAATGACAATTGAAGGCTGTATTGAAACCAATAAGAATATAGCATCAAGATGTGAAGCAATCGTGAAGTTGCAGATTTGGACACAAAATCATCATAATGTGTCCTCATTTAAGAGTATGAACCTGTTGCAATGACCCCAAACTTCCATGGACTATTTCTGAATAAAATTGAATCTTTTTGGAAAATGTTTGTTTTCCTCACACGAATTTCACAATCATCCTGTAGGCTAAAACTCATCAAACATCATCACTAGTGGAGAAAGAATCGGGGTGCAGCATGAAAAAGACAATAGTTTTGTTCATCTTCATGACTCTTCTTGTTGTTTCGGGATGTGGATTAGGCAAGGACAAAGAGTATCAGATGGAATCATTTACGTTTAAGAATCAAAATGGAGAAAACTTTGGCACAGAACAGCTCAAGGGTGAGGTCTGGATCGCAGATTTTATTTTTACTAGCTGCGAAACAGTCTGTCCGCCAATGACAGCTGCAATGGCAGCGCTGCAAAAGCAGCTGAAAGAGGAAAATCTTCATGTCCAGCTTGTTTCCATTAGCGTTGATCCTGATGTGGATACACCTGAAAAGCTGAAAAAGTTCATGCAAAAGTTTTCTAAGGATGAATCGAACTGGAACATGCTGACGGGTTATTCACAAAAGGAGATTGAAACATTCGCCAGAGAAGAATTTCAGAGTCTGGTTCAAAAGCCGGAGTCATCTGATCAGGTCATACATGGAACCAACTTTTACCTGGTTAACCGCCATGGTGAAATTGTAGATGATTACAGCTTTACGCAAGGAAAACAGTTTCAGGAACTCATTTCTGATGTGAAAAAACAATTATAGGCTGAGGAGAAAGAAGAAGATGAACAGTCAAGCGAGAAAACACGAGATAATAGAAGAACGTCTGCATGAAAAAAGCGAAACAAATAAAAAGAAAGCAAGGTCCTCTCTCTATCAGGCTGTATGGAGATGGCATTTTTATGCGGGCATTTTTTTTGCGCCATTTTTAATCATTCTTGCTTTTAGCGGAGGGGTGTATCTTTTTAAGCCGGAAATAGAAAACTTCCTTTACAAAGATCTGTATTTTGCTGAAGAAACGGGTACAGAGTCACAATCTCCTTCAGCGTTAGTCTCAGAAGTGAAAAAAGAGCTTCCGGAAAGTGCAGTGACTTCCATAAAGTTTTATGATGATCCTGCCCGGACGGCAGAAATTGGTGTCATGCAAAATGGACAGATGAGTTCTGTTTATATCAATCCGTATTCGGGTGAAGTTCAGGGAAGCTTAAAAGCCAAAGAGAAATTCACCGAAATCTTTAAGAAGATTCACAGTGAATTGCTTGTCGGAGGCACTGCTGCAAACAGGCTTGTTGAGCTTGCAGCATGCTGGGCCGTCATTCTTTTATTAACAGGTCTGTATATCTGGTTTCCGAGAAATAAAGCGTCAATTTGGGGAACGGTCCTGCCGCGATTTACTAAAAACAGCCGAACGTTCTGGCGTGATATGCATGCAGTACCGGCGTTTTGGTTTTCGGTTGCTATTTTCGTCCTGATTGCTACAGGTCTTCCGTGGTCAGGTGTGATGGGCGGACAGATCAGTAAACTGGCGACAGCAACAAATACAGGGGCTCCGCCGTTCGCGTACAGCTGGGGGGAGAAGCCGGAGTCCGCGTTGACAAAAGATGTAGCGGAGGACGTTTCATGGGCAGCAGAGAACATTCCGGTTCCTGCATCAAATGTTCAGGCGCTTCCAATTTCACTTGAGGATGTGCAGTTTCTTTCTGAAGAACAAAACGTAGCCAAGCCGTACACAATTTCCATGCCTCAGGGAGAAAAGGGCGTCTATACAGTGTCTGCTTCTCATCCTAATCCAAGTACGGATGCAACGCTCCACATCGATCAATACAGCGGAGCAGTTCTAAGTGATGTGAGGTTTGATGACTACGGGATCATGGCTAAGCTCATTTCATACGGAATCTCTTTGCATGAAGGAACATTATTCGGAAAGGCAAACCAGATAGGAGGGCTGATCGTCTGTCTTGGTCTGATCGGACTCATTGTCAGCTCGTTTATTCTCTGGCGAAAAAGAAAACCAAAAAGCAGAGCGGGCGCACCTGCACAAACAAAACACAAAAACACTGCACGCGGAGTGCTCATTATGATGTTGATCCTTGGAGTCATCATGCCGCTTGTTGGAATTTCAATCATTGCTGTTTACTTACTGGACCGATTCGTTTTGAGAAAAATCAAACCGCTTAAAGCGTGGATAGGGTGAAATCATGAAACCGAATATTGTGTTGATCATCTTAACCTGTTTTTTTATCCTTGTAGGATGTGCAGCTAATACAGACAAAGCAAAAGAACAGCAAATGAAACTAGTAGAGGTCAATATAAAGCTGCCTGAGGATGTTTCTTTGAACGAGCAGCTGACTTTTGAAGCAGAATTGTCCCAAGGCGGCAAAGCTGTAGAGGATGCTGATGAGGTCCTGTTTGAAATCTGGAAAGCGAACGAAAAGGAAAAAGGAGTTAAAGTGAAGGCGTCTCATACTAAAAACGGTCTTTACACGGCACAAAACACCATTAAAGAAAAAGGTGTTTATTATATACAGACACATGTTACTGCCCGCAGCATGCATGTCATGCCTAAAAAGCAATTTACAGTTGGAGATGTGTCGAAAGAAGAGCTAGAAGCTGCTGCAGAAGAAACCGAGAATGGCACTAATGCCGGCCATTCAGAGGGGCATGGTCACCACTGAGAGTATTGTTTAAATTCGCAGAGTTGAGGGAAACTACACTTTAATATGAAAAGAAAGTAGGAACCCGCTATGTTATGGACGATTATTGGACTTTTAATCTTATTTTGGATTCTCGGGCTTGTTTTCAAGGTTGCAGGAGGAATTATCCACATCCTTTTAGTTCTTGCCTTGATTGTGTTTTTGTACAACTTCTTTATGAAAAGAAAAGGCAGGGCACGGGGATAAGTGCGAGAGACCGAAGGGAAGCGAAAGCTGACTTCGGTCTTTTTTTTATGCTCTATAAATTCGAAAAAATTTTAAGACTGTTGATGATGTTGCAAAGTTATCTTCGGCAAGCGGAAGCGCCTAGATCCTCTGTCAGAACAAATCCGGCAAAAAGGCGGGACCCGGAATTTTTTCTGCCGGATTCTTATCTGTCTATCGGATCTGACCAAGGCGCTTGCGCTTTTGTTCGTAATGTTGTGATACAATGGAAAGATAGTTCACTATGTGAAGAAACGATACTAAGATAAGCAATCAGCTTGCTGGGAGACTAAACATGACTAAAGAAAAAAACGTAAAAATCATACCGCTTGGCGGGATGGGCGAAATCGGAAAGAACATGTATGTGGTTGAGTATGGCGGAGAAATCGTCATTGTTGATGCTGGTGTTAAGTTTCCGGATGAAGAATTAAGGGGCGTTGATTACATCATTCCCGATTACTCGTATCTTGTGAAGAATGCCGGAAGAGTAAAAGGCCTGTTCATTACTCATGGACATGAAGATCATATCGGCGGAGTGCCGTTTTTGTTGAAAAAATTAAATGTGCCGGTCTATGCCGGGGGACTGGCTATGGGCTTTATCCGGAACAAGCTCGAAGAACATGGGCTGCTGAGAGAAGCAGAACTGCACGACATTACGGAAGACAGCTTGATTGAACTTGGTGAATTGAATGTGTCCTTTTTCCGGACGACGCACAGTATCCCTGATTCATTCGGAGTTGTGATTCACACACCGCAGGGGAACGTGGTTCATACGGGTGACTTTAAATTTGATTTAACTCCGGCTGGTCCGGAGCAGGACTTGTCTAAGATTGCAAAAGTCGGGCAGGACGGGGTTCTCTGTCTTTTATCTGACAGCACCAACAGCGAAATTCCGGGGTTCTCTGTTTCTGAGAAGAAAATCGGCCAGAATATTTTGAACGTTGTCAGAAAGCAGTCGGGACGAATTATCGTCGCTCTGTTTGCATCAAACGTGTTCCGTCTTCAGCAGGTGATTCAGGCATCTGTCGCATGCGGAAGAAAGGTTGCCTACACAGGGAGAAGCATGGAAAGAGCGATCGGCATCGGCCTTGAGCTCGGATATATTGATGCTCCGAAAGGAACGTTCATTGATCCGAACGAAATCAGTGCCTACAAAAACAGCGAGCTGACCATTCTTTGTACGGGAAGCCAGGGAGAGCCCTTTGCTGCCCTTTCACGAATTGCAGAAGGAAAGCACCGCCATATCCATATTGAAGAAGGTGACACGATTATCTTCTCATCTTCTCCAATTCCGGGGAATGTCCTCAGCGTGAACCGCATCGTCAACAAACTGATGAAAGCGGGAGCGGATGTCATTGATAACAAGCTTTATGACATTCATACATCAGGACATGGCGGCCAGGAAGAGCTGAAGCTGATGCTTAAGCTTCTGAAACCGAAATTCCTTGTGCCGATCCACGGGGAGTACCGCATGCAGAAAATGCATCAGACACTTGCCTTGGACTGCTTTGTGCCGGAAGAAAACATCTTTATTCTCGACAATGGACAGGTTCTCAATGTGTCAAAAGAGAAAGCTTACCAGGCAGGCAGAGTGCCGGCGCGGTCTGTTTATGTGGACGGCCACGGAATCGGTGATGTCGGAACCTCTCTGCTTGGCGAACGGAAACAGCTGGCAGACAGCGGAATCTTATCGATTCTTCTTTTCAAAGAAGGAGAGGAAATCATCCGCAAGCCGCAGATCATTTCGAGAGGCTTTGTCTATTTAAGAGAATCAAGCAGCTTTATGGGAGAAATTGAAACGAGGGCAGCAGCTCTTGTTGATCAGCATCCAACAGATGATATTGAACGGAAATTAAGTTCAGCTATTTCTGATTTCATCTACAAAAAATTGAAGAGGTCCCCAATTGTCGTGACGAAAGTCATTGATGTGACAAGGGGATAATGAAAAAAGCTCTGACATGTTTCAGAGCTTTTTGCTTTTAACAGAAATCTGTTCAATATCGCCGAGCACGACGGTATAAAAAATCAAGCCAATGACGAGCACGGCTGCCGCAATGATGAAAGCAAGATCAAATGACCCTGTTGCGTCAACTATGTATCCGGTCAAAAATGTCGCTATGATCCCGCCGAAAAGGTTGTTCGCAAAATTGACCATTGAACTCAGGATGGCTGTTGTGCCGGGCGGTGCAAGCTTTGCTGCAATGGTCCAGCCGATTGGAGCTGTTGCAGATATGCCCGCAAGGCCGATGGAAATAAAAATCATCGACAGGACGGGGCTTGATGTAAAGATGGATCCGATGAAAAATAGGCCAATTAGGAGACCCGACACGATCACGTTTTTATATACTCTGTCAGGAGGATATCCTTTCTTAATCATGCTGTCGACAAGCCACCCGCCAGCCAGTATACCAGAGAGCGCGGCAATCAGCCACGGAATGGCTGTGTAAAGAGCGGAAGACAGCAAATCCAGCTGAAACTGCTCCTTAAAAAACGTCGGCAGCCACAGAAGCAGCAGGTTGAAGGTATAACCGTACCCGGTAAAACCGATCATCAGCCCCCAGGCCTTTCTTTTTGTAAAAAACGTCTTAAGCACGAGTGCCGCTTTGTAAGAAGGAAGGTCTGCGGAATCTTCATACATATGAATGTAGTTGATTTCTTCTTTGGATATGCTCTTGTGAGTGTCCGGCTCGTCGTAATACTTCCAGAAGACAAAGGTAAACAGCACGTTAATGGCCCCAATTGCCAAAAAAGCTGTTTTCCAGTCATAAAGGGTAATCAAAATCGCTACAAGAGGCCCGCCGATTACATTTGAAAGCTTGGCAGAAGAATCAAACAGGGCATTGGCAAGTCCTCTCTCATGAAAAGGAAACCAGCTGGCTGTAGCTTTTGCGGCGGCAGGAAAGGCAGACGCGCTGGTGATGCCTGTGAAAAAACGGATGATATATAAAAGCAGAGTACCTTGAATAAAGACAAGGCTGATTGTCAAAAACGTCCAGATGACCATGCCTGTCCTTGTTACCCAGCTGACTCCCCATCTGTCGAGCATACTGCCGATCGGAAGCTGCATAAGGGTGTAGGCATAGTTATACACCGTAAAAACAAGTCCCATTTCAAAGGCGCTCAGCGAAAAGGCTTTCTGAAGTTCAGGAGCAGCGGCAGCAAGGGCAACCCTGTCAAAGTAATTCAATATAATGAACGTGCTTAGAAGAGCGGATATTGTCCACCTTGTATTTTTTCCGGCGGGCCGGGCTATTTCTGTTTCATTACTCACCTATCACACCTGCCTTTCGAAAAGAAATCCATGGTATAGGTTTCCTCATTTAGGCAGCATCATGCTATGTAAACAAAAAAGACGGGGAGACATACCTAGTTGTGGATAATGAGAGTATCTTATGCTATTCGAGCAAGGTGAACGGATAATAGGGGACGAAAAGGCGAGTATCATATGCTATTCGAGCAAGGTGAGCTGATTATAACGTACGAAAACGAGAATATCTTATGCTATTCGAGCAAGGTGAGCGGATAATAGCATACGAAAAGGCGAGTATCTTATGCTATTCGAGCAAGGCGAGCGGATAATAGCGTACGAAAAGGCGAGTATCTTATGCTATTCGAGCAAGGTGAGCGGATAATAGCGTACGAAAAGGCGAGTATCTTATGCTATTCGAGCAAGGCGAACCAATAATAGCGTACGAAAGCGGAAGTGTCTTATGATATTCGAGTATACGGGCAGGAGACTAGTGCAACAAATCAAAAGCATCAAAGAAAAAGGGTGAATTTGAGTAGTTTTTACTCAAATTCACCCTGATTTATTTCTGGACCAGACTTCTTGTATTTTAGTGATTAGCTGCTTTGGCATTCGGTTTATCGTAGAGGGCAAGTTTTTCTAAAAGACTGCTGCTGTCGTCGTTTAGACCGGTTATGATAACTTCCTTGCCGTGCTGTCTGTATTTCATGATAATTTTATCAATCGCTCCTGCAGCCGAATCATCCCAGAGGTGGGCGCTGCTTAAATCAAGATAAATGGTGCGGGCTTCTTCTTTAAAATCAAAAGCAGCTACAAGGTTCTGGACGGAAGCAAAGAAAACTTGCCCGTGCACTTTGTATGTTTTCGCCATTGTCCGCTTATCTGTAAACGATTCGACGTGCACCTTAGATATTTTAGCGGCAAAGAAAAGAGCGCTTAAAACAACTCCGGCCAGCACACCTTTGGATAGGTCATGTGTAGCGACGACCGTCACGACTGTGACAACCATGACTGCCGCATCTGACTTCGGCATGACATGAAGCTTTGTGAGCGAGGACCAGTCGAACGTCCCGATTGACACCATAATCATAACCCCGACAAGGGCTGCCATTGGGATTTGAACGAGCAGATCGTTCAGTAAAACAATAAGAACCATCAGGAAGACACCTGCGACAAACGTTGAAAGCCTGCCTCTTCCCCCTGACTTCACATTAATGACGGACTGGCCGATCATGGCACAGCCTGCCATACCGCCGAAAAATCCATTCACAATGTTAGCGATGCCCTGTCCTTTGGCTTCTTTATTTTTATCACTTTCCGTATCTGTCATATCATCGACAATTTGAGCTGTCAGCAGGGATTCCAATAAACCTACAAGAGCAAGCGCAAAGGAATAAGGAAGGATGATCTGCAGTGTTTCGAATGTTAATGGTATTTGGGGGATTAAAAACATTGGCAGTTCCTGCGCCAATTCACCCATATCACCGACTGTGCGCACACCGGCACCCGTCATAACCGCAATGACCGAGATGACAACAATGGCAACGAGCGGAGACGGCACGGCAGTTGTGAATCTAGGCAGAATATAAATAATGGCCAGTGCTCCTGCTACCATCGCATACATGATCCAGGATTCTCCCGCAAAATGTGGAAGCTGAGCCATAAAAATGAGAATAGCCAAAGAGTTAACAAAGCCGACCATTACAGATCTCGGAATAAACCGCATCGCCCTTCCGAGTTTAAGTGCACCCATGACATACTGAATGATGCCTGTGAGAACAGTAGCGGCAAGAAGATACTGAAGACCATGTTCAGCAACGAGCGTCACCATCAAAAGCGCCATCGCCCCGGTTGCAGCCGAAATCATGCCGGGCCTTCCCCCGACAAATGAAATAACCACCGCAATACAAAATGAAGCGTAGAGTCCGACCATGGGATCTACTCCTGCAATAATGGAAAAGGCAATGGCCTCTGGAATAAGCGCCAGAGCAACAACAATGCCGGACAGAATATCTCCGCGTATGTTGCCGAACCACTCCTGTTTAATTGTTTGTACGTTCAAATCTAAAAACACCTCTTTTTAATTATTTATGGCTTTCAACTCTCATGAAAGCCGGGTCCGTTAGTAACCTGAAAATTATATCATCGTACCCATAAAAGAGGTAATGTCATGTAAACGCCAACAAGAGGTATTTGCTTTAAATTTCTTCATTTTTCATCAGTTTGGTCTAGGATGGCAAAAATGGTGAACCGTTTGTTGAAATGGTTTCATCTATATCCAGAAAATACCGGATTTTGGCCTGTATTTGTCTAAAACCAACAAATAAAGCGCTTGAATATTGTTTTTTTAGAACGTTGTGAAAATTGTCGACAGGACGTAAGATGAGGGAGTAGAACAACTTTTATGAGGGGGTGCATGTAAAGTGGAAGCGATTACAAGAGACTTTTTCCTCTTCTTATCAAAGAACCATTTACTTAACAATATAGCTAAAAAGCGCGGAGGCAGTTTTGCAGCCGGCAAGATTATCGGTGGAACTGATTTTAAAAGTTCCATAAAGTTCATCAGACAGCTGAATGACAGCGGATTATCTGTAACAGTTGATCATCTTGGCGAATTTGTAGATTCAGAGGCCGTTACACGCGAGCGGACGGCAGAATGCATCGAAACCATTGAAATGATCAGCAGAGAGAAGCTTGATTCTCAGGTGTCACTGAAAATGACATCGCTCGGTCTTGATATCGACCGGAAGCTTGTTATTGAAAACATGACAAAGATTCTGGACACGGCAGAAAGACACGGCGTCATGGTCACCATTGACATGGAGGATGAAGTTCGCTGCCAGGCAACTCTTGATATCTTTAAAGAGTTTAAAGCGAAATACAGCTGTATCAGCACGGTGCTGCAGGCATACCTGTACCGCACAGAAAGAGATTTAAGCGACCTGGCTGACTATCAGCCGTTTCTCCGCCTTGTAAAAGGCGCATATAAAGAATCACCGGAAGTAGCGTTTCCTGAAAAGAAAGATGTAGATGAAAACTACAAAAAGCTGATTGAACAAAGCCTGCTTAACGGCAACTATACAGCTATAGCATCCCATGACGATCAAATCATCGAATATACGAAAATGCTTGCCAAAAAGCATCATATTCCTAATTCGCAATTTGAGTTTCAAATGCTCTACGGCATGAGAAGCAAAACGCAGCTTGACCTTGTGAAACAGGGCTACAAGATGCGCGTTTATGTTCCATACGGTCTTGACTGGTATGGCTACTTCATGAGAAGACTTGCCGAAAGACCTTCAAATATCGCATTTGCATTTAAAGGTATGGTCAAAAGCTAACCAATTTTATTAAAGGGAGAGGATCTGCATGATTCCATACAAACACGAACCATTTACTGATTTTTCAAACGAAGAAAACAAGAAAGCATACCTTGAGGCGCTTGAGCAGGTAGAAGGCTACCTTGGCCAGGATTATCCGCTTTATATTGGGGCAGAAAAGGTAACGACTGAAGACAAAATCACGTCTTACAACCCGGCTGACAAAGCTCAGGTAGTCGGACGCGTTTCAAAAGCAAACCGTGAGCTTGCTGAAAAGGCTATGCAGGAAGCATCTGCAGCATTTGAAAGCTGGAAAAAAGTAAAACCTGAAATCCGCGCTGACGTTCTTTTCAAAGCAGCGGCCATCATCCGCCGCCGCAAGCATGAGTTTTCGGCTCTTTTAACAAAGGAAGCGGGCAAGCCTTGGAATGAATCAGATGCGGACACAGCTGAAGCGATCGATTTCCTTGAGTTTTACGCTCGTCAAATGCTGAAGCTAAAAGACGGAGTGCCTGTTGAAAGCCGTCCAGGAGAATACAACCGCTATGACTACATTCCGCTTGGAGTTGGCATCATCATCTCTCCATGGAACTTCCCATTTGCGATCATGGCAGGAACGGCTGTTGCTGCAATCGTAACAGGAAATACGATTCTATTAAAACCGGCTTCAACAACTCCGGTCGTTGCAGCTAAATTCGTTGAGGTTATGCTTGAAGCGGGTCTTCCTGCAGGCGTTCTGAACTTTGTTCCTGGAAGCGGAGCAGAGGTTGGCGACTATCTGGTTGACCATCCGAAAACTCGCTTCATCTCATTTACCGGCTCACGCGATGTAGGCCTTCGCATCTTCAACCGTGCTTCACAGCTGAATGACGGCCAGATTTGGCTTAAGCGTGTAATCGCTGAAATGGGCGGTAAAGATACAATTGTAGTAGACAAAGAGGCAGACCTTGAGCTTGCTGCTCAATCCATCGTGAAATCAGCATTTGGCTTCTCGGGACAAAAGTGTTCTGCATGCTCGCGTGCGGTCATCGTTGAAGATGTATACGACCAAGTATTGAACCGTGCGGTTGAACTGACGAAAGAGCTGACAGTAGGCAATCCGACTGAAAACCACTTCATGGGTCCTGTGATTGATCAGGCTGCTTTTGACAAAATTATGAGCTACGTTGAAATCGGCAAAGAAGAGGGCCGCATTCTTGCAGGAGGCGAAGGCGACAGCTCAAAAGGCTTCTTCGTTCAGCCGACAATCGTTGCTGACGTAGATCCTAAAGCGCGCTTAATGCAGGAAGAAATCTTCGGACCGGTCGTTGCATTTGCTAAAGCAAAAGACTTTGATGAGGCGATTGAAATTGCCAACAACACAGAATACGGCCTGACTGGTGCTGTTATCACGAAAAACCGTGAAAACATGGAAAAAGCACGCGAAGATTTCCATGTAGGAAACCTTTACTTCAACCGCGGCTGCACAGGCGCCATTGTCGGCTACCAGCCATTCGGCGGATTTAATATGTCCGGCACTGACTCTAAAGCGGGCGGACCAGATTACCTTCAGCTTCACATGCAGGCAAAAACAACGTCTGAAACGTTCTGATTTCAGACCCAGGGTAAACAAAAGGGATAAAAAGAAGGAGGAAGTGACCAACCAAGTTGCTTCCTCTTTTTAAAGGCTGATTTCGCATGAAGATGCAGGAAGCTGCATTAAAAAAGGAAGCAGCCTCTATAAAATAGAGAGATTTTTGGCGGGAGAGGGGTACTTTTATGATAGACTATGCACTGCTTACATCGATAGGCATTTACATGGCAGGTATGCTGCTGATCGGGTATTTTGCCTATAAACGTACTTCGAATTTAAACGACTACATGCTTGGGGACCGCGGTCTCGGACCTGCTGTTACGGCTCTCAGCGCTGGAGCTGCCGATATGAGCGGATGGCTTTTGATGGGTCTTCCGGGGGCAATGTATGCGACGGGCTTAAGTTCCATATGGATTGTCATCGGGTTGACGCTTGGAGCTTATGCAAACTGGCTGTATGTTGCACCGCGCTTAAGAACATATACGGAAATTGCGAATAATTCCATCACCATTCCGTCCTTCCTTGAGAACAGGTTTGCAGACGGATCCCGGATTTTACGATTAATTTCGGCTTTAGTTATCTTAATATTCTTTACCTTTTACGTATCTTCAGGGATGGTTTCCGGTGGAGTGCTGTTTGAAAGCACGTTTGGGCTTGATTATCACACAGGCCTTTGGGTTTTAACGGGCGTTGTTGTCGCCTATACGCTGTTTGGAGGATTCCTTGCAGTAAGCTGGACTGATTTTGTTCAGGGAATTATTATGTTTGTTGCACTTATCCTGGTTCCGATTGTCACGGTGATTCATGTAGGAGGGTTCGGGCCTGCTTTTGAAACGCCGAAAACAATTAATCCGGCTTTGCTTGATATCTTTAAAGGTACAAGCTTCCTTGGCATCGTTTCACTCTTTGCGTGGGGACTCGGCTATTTCGGCCAGCCTCATATTATCGTCCGCTTTATGGCGATCAGCTCTGTGAAAGAAATTAAAAAGGCGCGCGCTATTGGAATGGGATGGATGATTTTTTCCAGTATCGGCGCGATGCTTACCGGATTTTTCGGCATCACTTATTTTGCGGGAGAGGGCACAAAGCTCGAGGATCCAGAGACCGTTTTCATTGTCCTTGGAGAAGTGTTGTTTCATCCTTTTATCACCGGATTTTTAATCTCGGCGATTCTCGCTGCCATCATGAGCACGATTTCTTCGCAGCTGCTTGTAACAGCAAGCTCGCTTACGGAGGATATGTATAAAACCTTCTTCAGGCGTTCGGCATCAGATAAAGAGCTTGTCTTTTTAGGAAGAATGTCCGTCCTTCTCATCTCTGTCATCGCCCTGTTTCTTTCATGGGAGCAAAATGATACGATTCTTGGACTTGTCGGGTATGCATGGGCAGGCTTTGGTTCTTCATTTGGACCGCTGATCCTCCTGAGCCTTTTCTGGAAGCGCATGACGAAGTGGGGTGCCCTCGCCGGGATGGTTGTCGGCGCAGCAACTGTCATCATCTGGTCAATGGCCGGATTGTCAGACATGCTTTATGAAATGATTCCGGGCTTTGCCGCAAGCTTGATTGCCATTGTTGCAGTCAGTCTGATCACACCAAAGCCTCCTAAAGAAGCAGGGGAGCAATTTGATGAATTTGAACGAGTGTTGAAGCAGTAATATCCAGCAGGAAGTCCCTCTATGCGGACTTCCTGTTTTTTTCGGCTATTCCATTCTTCTGATCAAAAGGTATATAATTAGGTTCATCAATTTACCTAAAGAATCGGGGGGCCGATCTGCATGATCCTTGAGAAGATCCAGACCATTACAAACATTAATGATATTACGGATATGGTCAGCACCTATTTGAAAAAGCCGGTTGTGATTGAAAATGACCAATTCTCTCTTTTGTCCTACAGTTCGTATTACATCGATCAGTTTGATCAGGCGAATCAGCAGACCATTTTCACGAAACACTGGCCCATTCCTATTTTAGAAAAGTTTATGGATGAAGGAATTGTGGAACAGCTGAAGACCATTCCCCATCCTTTCAGAGTGAAACAGATTGCGGAAATCGGCCTTAATCAGCGTGTCGTTGTAAGCGCTATTTATAAAGAACAGGTTTTTGGCTATATATGGGTTCAGGAGACAGAGCCTATGTCAGAGGAGGATCTCGATTTTCTTCATGAAGTGTCCCGTCACATCGGGAAGCTTCTCTATCAAAAAAATCAGATTAACCTGAGAGAAAACGAAGAAAAAAACGAGTTCTACAAAAAGATCATCGGGCAGGCGTTTCAAACGGAAAATCAGATCAGGTGGGAAGCGGCAAATCACAGCATCATGATTCCGGAAACGTTTATTGTCACAATCTTCACGGTCTCCCAAAGTGAGGAGGAGCAGCTGGAGGAACTGACGGAAACGGTCAGGCTGTTTGCCAATGCACTGAATCATTTTGCACACGTCTTTACCGATCAGCTGAAGGTGGTCGTCATTATCGGAAGCAATGCAAAAGTATCCGATCAGCTCTCGGCAAGTGCAGCAGAACTGACGTCGACGGTCATTTCCCAGCTTGGCGGCTATAAGATATATGCCGGCATCGGCAATTCGTATTCCTCCATCCTGCAGCTAAGAAAATCTTACTTTGAGGCTCTTGAAGTGATTAACGCTGCCAAGTTTATCGGTTCATCCGAAAAGCTGCCGTTTACATACAGCAAGCTCGGCATTTTCAGATACTTGGAGACCATTTCAAAGCACCACAGTATTACCGGCTACAACAATACAAGCCTCCAGATACTGAGGAAAAAAGATGAGGAAAGCCAGACGAAGCTGATTCATACGCTTGAAATTTATCTGCTTAATAACTGCAAACTGAAACCAACCGCTGAACAGCTGTTTGTTCACACAAATACACTCAAATACCGGATAAATCAAATTCAGGAGCTGACTTCGATCGATTTTGATGATTTTTATACGCGGATTCAGCTGTATATTGATCTGCAGCTTTTGAAAAAAGAGATTTAGACGGGGAGGACTTTTTTGATGTATTCGATTCTATTATTCCTGATTGCAGGTCTTTTAGAAATTGGAGGCGGCTACTTGATCTGGCTTTGGCTGCGCGAAGGAAAACCTGTTTACTGGGGAATATTCGGCGGCGTGTCGCTTGCTGTCTATGGAATCATTGCAGCGATGCAGACGTTCCCTTCGTTCGGACGGGTCTACGCTGCTTACGGAGGGATTTTCATCATTCTCTCAGTTCTTTGGGGATGGGGAGTTGACCGGAAGACGCCAGATCTCTATGATTGGGTCGGCGCAGGCATCTGCCTTGTCGGAGTTTCCGTTATGCTGTTTGCGCCGAGGGATTGAGAGGTTACTTTCAGGCGTTTTTGATGATTGGATTGTTAGCGGTGTGTTTTGGACTGTTAGACCGGAAATTTGGATTGTTAGCGAACCGAATTGGATTGTTAGACGGGGTGTTTGGCTTGTTAGCCGGCCCAATTGGCTTGTTGGACCTTAAAATTGGTTCGCAGTCCTGCTGCAGAGTTCGTAAAAGTTCTTTTTCACCATAAAAACGTCTGTTCCGAAGCGGAACAGACGTTTTTTTATCGCACTTATTTGATTTTCTCGTCAATGGCAGCGGTGTCGACAGAAGGTCCGAACCATTCAGTCAGCTTTTCTTTCGCTTGGCTTTTTATATCATCATCAATATACATTGCCACCTGAAGGAGTGCCAGGCCCAGAGCTCCGAGGTCATCGGTGTAGCCCACGCCGGCGGCAAGGTCCGGTATAAGGTCAAGCGGCAGAATGAAGTAGCCTAAAGCACCAATAATGATGGCTTTTGTTTTGGCAGGCACTTCAGGCTTCTGAAGGGTATAGTACAGCAAAAGGACGGCGTACACGACAGATGATCCGGCTTTTATGCCGAATTTTTTTAATTTATTCCAGAACTTTGAGTCGGAATAATGTTTTTCCGCTTTCTGCAGTTCCTCAAGAGTTTCATTTTCCTGCTTGATGGTCATGCTTTCACCTTCGTTTCCATGTGGTATGCCATTATTTTACTACAAGATGGGCACATCATGATAGCACTTCGCTGTTTATTAACAGATGCTTGAGGAAATATAACAGTAAGAACTTTACTCAGGAGGCGCTATATGTTTTTTCATCCGATGGATATTCTCATTTTTGCCGCGTTCGGGCTTGCCCTGTGGGCGCAGGCCAAGGTGAAAAGCAATTTTAATAAATGGTCAAAAGTTCAGGCATCATCGGGACTTACCGGCATGGAGGTTGCACGGAGGATTCTTGATCATCACGGTCTCCATCATGTACCCGTAGAACCGGTCAAAGGAACTCTTTCCGATCATTATGATCCGACGAAAAAAGCGGTTCGCCTTTCCGAGCCTGTCTATGCGGGTCATTCGATTGCCGCCATTTCGGTTGCGGCACATGAAGTGGGGCACGCCGTTCAGCATAAAGAAGCATACGGGGCCCTGACGTTAAGACATAAAATGTTTCCGGTTGTAAGCCTGTCCTCCGGGGTGGCGCCTTTTCTGCTGATTGGAGGATTTTTGCTCGGTTCAATGAATCTGATCGGACTCGGCATTATTTTCTTCTCGGCAGCTGTCGCCTTTCAGCTTATAACGCTGCCTGTCGAATTTAATGCAAGCAACAGAGCGAAGGATTTTATGATTGCAGAAGGCATCATCCGGAATGAAGAAGAGCGCGGAGTGAACAAAGTGCTTGGAGCAGCCGCCCTGACATATGTAGCAGCCGCACTCATCTCTCTGCTTGAGCTGCTGAAATTTATATTGATTTTTACACAAAACAGAGAATAGACAGATGCCGGACCTTGTAAAAGAGGTCCGGCTTTTATATTCTGACCTTTATTTCACGACAGCTGTTCTCTCCAAATACCTTATCCCCGCCTCCGTAATTTTCGTCCCGCCGCGTCCTTTCCGTTTTTGGATCCATCCTTTTTCCTCCAGGTCGTCAAGCCGTCTGCGCACTTGCTGAGGGGTAAGGGGCATGATCCATTCTTTTGTTTTTTCCGAGATCAAATCTCTGCTTGCTGCTTTTCCTGCCAGGTTGCATTCTCTCACAATCAACAGGATGGCGTCATGCTCTGACTGTTCGCTGCTTGCTGCTTGCGGAATGTCTGCTGAAAACGAATGAGGAAGGTCATGTTTTGTTAAAACAGAGCCATCGGCAACTGTAATCATATAATCAACCGTATTTTTAAGTTCTCTTATGTTGCCGTCCCATTCTGCTGATGCAAGCAAATTCATTAATGAAGGCTCGACCTTGAGCCACTTGCCGTTTTTTGTGATGAAGTGGTGAATGAGAAGAGGGATATCCTCTTTTCTTTCCTTCAGTGACGGAATGGAGAGGTTAAGGACATTCAGCCTGTGGAACAGGTCATTGCGGAATGTCTGCTCTTTCATTTGCTTTTCAATCCGTTTATTTGTGGCCGAGATGATTCTGACATTAATGGGTATGATTTTCGTTCCGCCGATTCTGCGGATTTCCTTTTCCTGAAGCACTCGCAGCAGCCGGGATTGCATGGAGAGACTGATGTCGCCGATTTCATCGAGAAAAATGGTTCCGTTATCAGCTAGCTCAAACAATCCTTTTTTCCCCCCTCGCTGAGCACCCGTAAATGTCCCTTCCTCATAACCGAAAAGCTCGCTCTCAAGCAGGCTTTCTGAAAGAGCACTGCAGTTGACAGGCAGAAAAGGTCCGTTTTTTCTCATGGAATGCTGATGAATGGCGTGTGCAAATAATTCTTTGCCTGTTCCTGATTCTCCCTGGATTAAAATCGGGTGTTCGGAAAGAGCCAGTTTTTTCGCGATCTGCTTGAGGTTTATCATTCCGGCATTTTCACAAATGATGTCATCAAAGCTGTATTTGGCAAAAAATCCTTTCTCGCGCAGTTTACGCTGGGCCGTTTTTTCAATTTCCGATGCCTGCCGGACGCTTTTAAAGACAGCGACAGTTGTTTGTTCTAAAGCCATTGAATAGCGATAAACAGCAACATCTACCCCGTGAATGCTGAAAAGGCGGCTTTCTTCGATACCGTTCTGTATAAATGAAACCACGTCTTCCTGCAGGGCTGCTGTTTGAATCGGGAGGTTGATGATATCTGATCCCCTTACTTGAAACAGCGCTTCAAGTTTTTCATTAAAAACCGTTATTTCCATTTTTTCATTCATGGCGAGAATGCCGTCATCCACCGTGTTGACCACGTTCTCGAGATGCTGATAAATCGCTTTTGTCTGCTTTTGCGCAGCCATCAGCTTTTGCTGCAGCTCAATCATGCTGCGGATGTACCTTTCTGAAATGTGGAGAGCTGCATTTTCAGGCAGATTGCAGTAATCCGCTATTTTTAAAATCGTGGTCATATCAAACAGCCGCACACCAATGTCGAGAATAAGCGGTATGTAAGGGGGGACAAGTTCGATTTCGCCAGGTGAAACGGCTGCATCGATTTTCTCGTGATAGGTCTGATTCTTTTTAAACGGGAGAAACCGGACATGGCTGATCCCCAGCTGATAAAGCGACTGAATCAGTTCCATTGTGACATTGTACTCATCGTTGACGACAAGGACGCTTGAACCTTCCGGAATGGAAAGAAGCTTGTCGAGATAGTCATGATGAACGGTGCGTTTGCCGATTATAACTTTTTCTGCATCTATATTCTTTATGTGGTTCAATTCGTCTTTGAGGGATTCAGAGGAAAAAAGGATAATATCAGCTTTCAGATTCGAAGGGAGACCTTCATCAGCAGCATAGCTCCTTATAGAAAGGTCATCGCCCAAAAGCTGAACAAGCTGATGGTGAAGCGTTTTCTTTGTTTTTGTACCGCCTGTCAGGAGAATAAGGGATTGTTTCATACATTCGCTCCTTTTGGTTCTATTGGTTTTATCATATCATAATAAATCACCAATTAAAGGCCAAAAAAGAGAGGGTTATTAGAAATTTTAGATAATAACTCTTTATGCAGTAAAGTGAATATGAGCCCTTGAAGAAACTATCATTTTGCATGATACTTACATATGACAAGCATTGAGTTCGGGTGATACCAGCATTTTCTCTTCTTTTTTGCATCTTGGCACAAATATTGCATTTACCTTATCAAACGCATCAAAAGAAAAAGGGGAGAAAACGATTATGGCTCTAGCAGAAAAAGCTTACGAACCAAAGGGAAAAGAAGTGAAACCAAAAAAGGAAAGAAAGATCAATGTATTTGCCCTCCTCCTGGGTGTATTGGTTGTTGCAACTCTATTAACCTATGTATTACCAGCAGGAGACTACGCCAGGGTAGAGGTTGACGGAAGAACAGAGATTGATCCGGATACCTTTACGTCAGCTGAAAATACGCCGGTCAGTCCGTTCGGCATGGTAAAGGCCCTTCATACAGGAATGGTTGAAGCGGCAAACATTATTTTCTTCGTTCTGATCATTGGCGGATTTTTTGGAGTATTAACGGCTACTGGCACGATAAATTTGCTCATTACCACGCTTGCAAAAAGGCTGGCTTCAAGGGAGAAGCTCTTGATTCCGGTCATGATGCTGTTTTTCGCAGTCGGCGGATCGCTGATGGGGATGGCTGAGGAGACGCTTGCTTATATTCCGCTGCTCATTCCGCTTGCTCTTGCTTTGGGATTTGACGTGCTTACGGGGACGGCAATCGTTATTCTCGGAGCAGCTGCCGGTTTTACTACAGCTGTAATGAATCCATTTACAGTGGGCGTCGCTCAGGGAATAGCTGAGCTTCCGATGTTCTCAGGCATGGGATACAGACTTGTATTATTCGTGATCGTCTATGCGGTTTCCGTCATTTTCGTTTACCGTCACGCGATGAAAGTGAAAAAGGATCCGTCAAAAGGGTTCTTCGGAAAATATACAAAAGAGGAAGCGGATGTGCTGCTTCATTCAAAAGAAAGGCTTCAAACAAAGCACAAGCTGATTTTGGCGGCATTCCTTCTAAACTATGTCGTACTTGCTTTTGGAGTCATTAAATTTCAGTGGTATATTACCGAGATTGCTGCTCTGTTCGTTGTTTTAACCATCCTTATCGGAATATTGGGCAGACTTTCTGCAGATCAAATGGCAAAATCCTTTGTCGAAGGGTCTTCGCTTTTGATTGGAGGCGCATTAATTATTGGGGTGTCAAGAGCGACACTGGTTGTTTTGAACGAAGGACATATCATTGACCCTATGCTCTTTGGAGTATCTGATACGCTTAAGAACATTCCTGCTTTCTGGAGCGTGATCGGAATGTACAATTTCCAGGCTCTCATCCATTTTATCCTTGCTTCAGGCAGCGGACATGCGATGCTGACGATGCCGATCATGACGCCGCTTGCCGATTTGCTTGATATTACCCGTCAGACAGCTGTTCTCTCCTTCTCATTTGCAGATGGAATCGGCAATATTATTTTCCCGACAGCAGGCACATTGATGGCCGGACTTGCGATTGCGGGCATTCCTTGGACAAAGTGGGCAAAATGGGTGCTCCCGCTTGTTTTCATTCAATATCTGATTGGCCTTGCAGCCGTTGTGATTGCTCATTTAATGGACTACGGACCGTTTTAAAGACGGATCATCCCAGATAAACAGGAGGTTTACACTTGCTTACACTTATAAAAAATACAGAAGTTTACGCGCCGCATTATTTAGGCAGGAAGGATGTTCTTCTTACTGCGGACAAAATTGGCTACATCAAAGACAGGATTGATCTTGATCTTTCAGCACTGTCTGTTCATGTCATTGACGGAACGGGGAAACTTCTTGTTCCGGGGTTCATCGATTCACACGTTCACCTTATTGGCGGAGGGGGAGAAGGCGGGTTTAAAACCCGCACCCCCGAGCTGAACTTGACCGATGCCACGAAAGCAGGCGTTACAACGGTTGTAGGAGTGCTTGGTACAGACGGGACGACAAGAAAAATTGAAAGTCTGCTTGCAAAAGCTCATGCCTTGGATGAAGAAGGCATCACGGCTTATCTGCACACTGGGTCCTACCAGACTCCCGTCAAAACGCTGACCGGAAAAATTGAAGAGGATCTTATTTTTATCGATAAAATGATCGGGGTAGGAGAGATTGCGATTTCCGATCACCGTTCATCAGAACCGACGTTTGAAGAGCTATCCAAAATTGCTGCCGCCGCAAGGAACGGCGGTCTGATCACAGGTAAAGCAGGCGTCCTTGAAATCCATGTCGGCGACAGCGAACGCAAACTCGACCTGCTTTTTGAAATCGCCGAAAAAACGGATATCCCGATTCATCATTTCCACCCGACTCATATTAACCGGAACGAAGAATTGTTTGAAGAAGGCATCAGGTATGCAGAGATTGGCGGATATGTGGATTTCACAACGAGCACGATTCCCCAATTCCTCGAAGAAGGGGAAGTAAAGTGTAGCCGCGGTCTCAGACTGATGCTTGAAAAAGGAGTGCCTGTCACACAAATCACATTTTCATCAGATGGACAGGCAAGTCTTCCTTACTTTGATGAAAACGGGGATTTCGCCGGACTTCAAGTCGGAAAAGTTTCTTCCCTCTATCATGAGGTGCGATCGGCTGTTCTTGATGAAGGAGTTGAACTTGAGACGGCACTGCAGGTGATTACCTCAAACCCGGCCAGGATCCTGAAGCTTAAGAAAAAAGGGGAAATCCGCGAACAGCATGATGCAGATCTTGTGCTGCTTGAAAAAGAATCGCTTGCGATCGACACGGTCATTGCGAAAGGAAGAGTAATGGTTGAAGAAGGCGTCCCGCTTGTTAAGGGCACTTTTGAACAATAAATGAAAATCAGCCTGCGTATACAGACAAGCATCCAACATTAAGAGGGGGAATTGGTGTGAAGAAACGTATCAGCATGCTTGCAGCGGCCTGTCTTCTGGCGTCAAGCTTCAGCATTCCGGCTAATGCCGCGGGCAAGGAAGAAATAAAAGGAAGTCTTGTGATTGCGGGGGGATCTCTTGGAAGCAGCAACAAAGCGGTTTATGATGCTTTTATTGACCGTGCTGGAGGCGCCGGGAATGCTAAAATCGGAATTATACCAGCAGCGAGCGGGAAATTAAAATCATCGAATGAGTTTAAAGCAGATCTTGTGAAATACGGTGTAGACCCAGAAAATGTTGAAATTCTCCCAATCTCAAATCATGACTTCAGCGACACGGACTACAATGAAAAATGGTGGAAACGCAATGCAAATAAGAAAGAAATGGCTGCGAAAATTAACGGTCTGTCGGCTGTCTGGTTTGTCGGCGGCGATCAGCTTAAGATAACTGAAACGCTTTTTCAGGGCAAGGGAAAGCGGACGCGGGCACTTGAAGCCATCTGGGATATTTATGAAAAAGGGGCTGTCATAGGCGGGACAAGCGCAGGAGCCGCCATCATGAGTGATGTCATGATCACAGGCGGAGACAGCCTCGGGGGACTGAAGGGCGAATTTACAACAAAGGATCAGAGTGATCCTGACAAAGAGTACGCGCCTGTCTATATTGAACGGGGACTTGGATTTTTTAAGCACGGGATTGTAGACCAGCACTTTGATGAGCGCGCAAGACTTGGACGACTTGCCGCAACAGCCGTTAAGTATGAAAAACAAAAGAAAAAGAATTATTCATATGGAATTGATGAAGATACGGCACTGATTGTCGATAATCGGACAAAAACAGCCGAAATCGCAGGACGCGGGGGCGTAACGGTTATTGATACAAGCAAATCAAAGCCTGCCGCCAAAGACCTGCACCCTGTGAACGGCGTTGAGGTCAGCTTTTTATCTCCGGGAGATAAAATTGACCTGAAAACGAAAGCTTTTTCTTTCAGAGAGGACAAAGAGGGGACAAAAGGATATGAATACTATTCATTCCAGCCGCTTGATGCAACAGGTGTTTTAACATCATACGGAAGGCTTAAGCCATACCTTTCCTATTCGCTTGCAGACAACGAATCAGCAGATGCAGTCAAGAGCTATCTCTACGACAGCAAAGGGCAGGGATTTGCCTTGACCTTCAGTAAAACAGCTGCAACAAACGGCTACTGGGGCTATCAGGACGGGCAGAAGGATGACTATTCAATTGTGAAGGTCAAAATGGATGTCTCGCCGGTGAGTGTTTCATTTACGAAGGATGACAAGGCGTTTAAAGACTATAAACCTTCTGACTTTACGGTTCCGAGTAAACAGGACCGCGGTGACATCAAAGGAAATCTGGTCATTGCAGGCGGCGCTCTTGGATCAACCAACGAATCGGTTTACAAATCGTTCATCGACCTGGCAAACGGGAAAACGGATGCCAAATTTGGTATTGTTCCGGCAGCAAGCGGGTCGTTAAGTTCAAGTAATACGTTTAAAAAGGATCTGATTCGATACGGAGTAAAAGAAGAAAACATTCAAATCCTGCCTGTGACTGTTTCAAATTACAAGGACACTCCTCAGAATGATGCAGCTGAATGGGAAGCGATGAAGAATTCAGATGAAGCAGTCTCCAGAATAAAAGAACTAGACGCCATCTGGTTCGTCGGGGGAGATCAGACGAAAATCACGAAAGCTCTTTTCAACACTGATCAGTCTGAATCAAAAGCGCTGTCGGCCATCTGGGACATCTATAAAGAAGGGGCCGTCCTTGGAGGAACAAGTGCCGGGGCAGCCATCATGAGTGATGTTATGCTCGCAGGCGGAGGAAGTCTTGACACTCTTGCAAAAGGGTTCACTGACACCTATGACGGCATGCAGCAGCAGGAAGGCGGACCGGGCTATCTCGAGCGCGGACTTGGCTTCTTCCAATATGGCATCATTGACCAGCATTTCGACAACAAAGCCCGTCTTGGAAGACTGATCGCAACAGCTTACGAAAAAGGTGACCGCAATCAGCTCTCTTACGGAATTGATGAAGATACAGCCATGGTTGTCCGCAATGCCGAGAAGAAAATAGAAGTAGTCGGCCGTGCAGGGGTTACAGTGGTTGATCTGTCAGAAGTCCAGACGAACCCGGCCGCTCAAAGCCAATACAAAAATATTCAGTTGTCCTCACTTGCAGAAGGCGACGCTGTCGATCTTAAAACGAAGGCATTCAGCATCAGCGAACACAAAGTCAGCACAACCGGATATGAGTACGGAGATTATCAGGCAGCCCCTCACTCAGGCGTACTGACTCCGCACGGCACACTCAGCAAGTACATTTCCTACAACCTTGTTGACAACTTCGGAGAAAAAGAAGTGAAAAGCTATGCCTTCAACCAGGGAAAAGGCGTTGAACTCACATTCAGAAAAACAGAAAAAACCGACGGATTCTGGGGCTACAAAGACGGCGGCAAAGATGATTATTCATTCGTAAATGCTGCACTTGATATCCAGCCAGTTTCTGTAAAAGTAAAATAACCTTTTAGACCAAGCCGGTTATGGCTTGGTTTTTTTGATGCTTAAAACTAACATACAATACCTAAACTCCAGTGGATTGCATCGGAAGGAACTTGACTCCTTGTCCAGCTGCAGCGCTCAGGCTCCTCTGCCAGAACAAAATCACTCAAAAAGTCAAACCCGGACTTTTCGGGTGATTTCTTATCTGACTGCCGGAGCAAAACGGGCGCTTCCGCTTTTCTAAGGGATGAAGAGGGCACTGAAGATCCCGCAAGCGCAGCGAGGAAGCTTCAGGCACTCCCCGCGGAAAGCAAGTTCCTGGAGCGGAAAGGAACGGGTACGATTTGAAATCTGTATTGAACATAAAACAGCCTGCAGCGGAAAGCAATGGGTCCTAATGATAAATATATTTATACATAAGCAAAAAATTTCTAATTTGTATTATAGATAACATCGAGCTAAACTAGGAATTGTTAAACAAACCAACAAACTCAGGAGGTAACATATTATGAGTAAACATATACTAATGGTCGTGACAACGGCTGACAAAATGAACGAGGATCACGCAACTGGCCTTTGGCTCTCTGAATTCGGAGAAGCTTACGTTGAATTTAAAAAAGCCGGCTTTGACATCACAGTCGCAAGTCCCC
The DNA here is from genome assembly GCF_053629595.1 of Metabacillus sp. SLBN-84. Taxonomy (NCBI): domain Bacteria; kingdom Bacillati; phylum Bacillota; class Bacilli; order Caryophanales; family Bacillaceae; genus Metabacillus; species Metabacillus sp. SLBN-84. The sequence goes on along the minus strand of NZ_JBRJIP010000001.1, from coordinate 3,526,342 downwards.
TTGGCGGAAAAGCGCCGGTTGATGCACGCAGCTTAGAAGGCGGGGAAACTCCGCAGGAAATCCTTGACACAGCTCAATACCTTGAACATACAGTAAAGCTTGAAGACGTAAAAGATGCATCTGCTTTTGATGCGATTTTCCTTCCGGGCGGACATGGAACGATGTTTGATCTTCCGGATAACGTGAAGCTTCAGGAATTGATCCGTGACCTGTATGAAGCAGACAAAATTGTAGCTGCCGTGTGCCACGGTCCAGCAGGTCTTGTCGGAGTTAAACTTTCAGACGGCACGCCGCTTGTTGCAGGAAAAGCTGTTACAGCTTTTACAGATGAAGAAGAAAGAGCCACAACACTTGACCGTTTCATGCCGTTCCTTCTTGAAACACGCATGCGCGAGCTTGGAGCAAAATTTGTGGCAGCTGAGAACTGGACAGACCATCTTCAAGCTGACGGCCGTCTTATTACGGGACAAAACCCGCAGTCTACAATCAGCGTAGCAAAAGAAGTCGTTAAACAATTGAGCTAATTCACGGCGGAAGCCTGTAAACTGCGGTTTACAGGTTTTCTTCTATTATGTCTCGTTTCTTCTTGCCGCAAAAAGAGAAGAACTTTTTTAAAACACAGGAAAGACTAATTGATGAACTAACACATAAGGAGAGTCAGAAATGATGAAAGCATTACTGCTTAACGGCAAAAACGAATGGAAAAACATGAAGATTGAAGAAACAGAAAAACCTGTACCAAAAAAGGGCGAGGTTGTAGTTGAAATTCATGCAGCAGGCCTGAATCCTGTCGACTATAAAACAGGAACGAACGGCAACCCAAACTGGACATTCCCACACATTCTCGGCCTTGATGCAGCAGGAACAATCCATGAGGTTGGCGAAGGTGTCACACAATGGAAAAAGGGAGACCGCGTTGTGTATCACGGAGATTTCAATAAAAAAGGGGCCTATGCAGAGTATGGCGTGACAACGGCTCATACGATTTCACGCATACCGGACAGCATCACGTTTGAAGAAGCGGCAGCTCTTCCAACAGCTGGATACACGGCGTATCAGGCGCTGTTCCGCAAGCTTCCGATGAATGCGATCGAGACAATTTTGATTCACGGTGGAGCAGGCGGAGTCGGCGGCTTTGGCATTCAGCTTGCAAAAGCTGCGGGCAAAACAGTCATTACAACAGCATCCGAACGCAATCATGACTATGTGCTTTCACTCGGAGCAGATCATGTCATTGATTACACAAAAGAAGATGTAAAAGCAAAAGTAATGGAGCTGACAGACGGCCGGGGAGTTGACGCTGTTCTTGATACAGTCGGAAGAGACAATGCTACTGCTTCACTTGATTTGATTGCCTATAACGGTCACATCGCCCACATTGCAGGAGCACCTGATTACTCCCGTGTGAAACCTTTTACAAAGGTCATCTCCTTCCATGAAATTGCTTTGAATGCAATTCATCATCACAATGATGTGATCTCAGAGCGAGATCTTGCAAAAATGGGTGATGAGCTTCTGAAAATGGTCGAAGAGAAAAAAGTTTCACCATTGCTTGAGAGAGTCATAACGCTTCAGGAGGTTCCGCAAACCCTTGAAGAACTTTCTAACCGTCATGTAAAAGGGAAAATTGTTGCAAAAATAAAATAAGGCAAAGGGGAAATTCCATTTATGCAGCCAATTACAATCACAGCGATATTAAAAGCCAAAGAAGGTAAAGAAGGCGAACTGAGAGCAGAGCTTCAAAACGTGCTTGCCCCGTCGCGTGCTGAAGAAGGGTGCATGGAATACACGCTTCACGAATCTGCTGAAGATGAACGTGTATTTGTCTTTTACGAAACGTGGAAAGATGCGGAGGCCCTACAGCAGCACATTGATTCGGCACATTATCAGGCCTACAGAAAAAATACGGCAGATTTAATGGAAAGCCGGCAAGTGCTCAAACTGAGAAAACTGTAACAAACGGCAGCCAGACACCGACCGCTTAGTCCGTCGGTGTCCTTTTTTTATAATAAAAGAATACTTCATAGCGATAACGATAAAAATTTTTATAACAGAACTAAAGGGAGAGAGCTTGAAATGATTGATTTTGAATGGTACCGGAGCTTTATCAGCATCTACCAGCACAGATCTGTTTCCGGAGCTGCAAAAGCCCGCATTCTTACTCAGCCTGCGATGAGCCAGCACCTTGCAGCACTTGAAGCCGAAGTCGGCGAACCGCTGTTCACGCGGGCTCCGCGGAAGATGATTCCGACAGAGAAGGGGAAGGAACTTTACACAAAGCTTGTGCCGCTGATTGAGAACCTTGAAAAAATGACGCTGTCGATCCGGTATGCCTCAGCATCTGCATCTTCAGCGCCGCTGATTCGGATAGGATCGCCAACAGAGTATTTCACAAAAGCAGCTTTAGCAAAGCTGTCTGAGATGGACATCCGGATGTCGGTTCACTTTGATGTGGCTCCGGCTCTCCTGGATGCTCTGCAAAAAGATGAAACGGATCTCATTTTAACGACTCAGAAGGTTCAGGTAGCGGGAATTGATTATGAAAAAATAGAGGACGAGCATTTTGTTCTTGTTGCTCCTGCGGGTTATCCTGAAGCGGAGGCAACTGAAGACTGGATGAAACGCCAGAAATGGCTCAGTTATGGACTTGAACTCCCGATTATCAGGAGGTTTTTCAGAGTGCACTTCGGAAAGCGGCCGGAAGTTCAGCCTCACTGCGTTTTTCCTGATTTACGAACCATTCTTGAAGCAGTTGAACTGGGAATGGGGATCAGTGTTCTGCCGGAATATTTGATAAAGGACTCCCTCCATGCAGGAAAAATAAAGATCCTGTTTCCCGAACGCAAAGTGGAGAATACCATTTTTGCCGCTTATAAAGTTGAAAACAAAGACAATCCATATCTCGGTGAGGTACTGAAGGTGCTGGGAAATTAGACAATTCTGAACTTTTTCAGGCTGTTGTTAGAAGGGCCATTATGAGTTATACTTTTACGTATTATTCAAAATTTTTTATTCTTGTATAATTTCAGGTAAGAGGGTCTGAACGTTTCTACCTGGCAGCCGATAAAATGCCAGACTACAAGAAAGTGTGTACAGCAAAAAATGAGTTCATACGGATGCATCAGTCTGAAGTCTTTCAGATTGACCGTGTCCTTTCCATGCTCTTATTTTGCCATGCTTTCTGTCTAGCGGCTGATGGTGTGGGAAAATAGGGGCTTTTTAATTGAAATGAATACAGATTACGTGAAAGAGCAACAGGGCTCTTTTTCAGCCGGGGGAGAGAGACAGATGGATTTAGTAAAAGGAACAGTGCTCTTATTAGTCGTACTTGGTTTATTTTCATTATTCAGCTATAAAGCTCCAAAGGGCATGAAAGCGATGGGGGCTCTGGCAAACGCTGCTGTGGCGGCCTTTTTGGTTGAAGCCTTTCAGCGATTTGTAGGGGGAGATCTCCTGAAAATTGAATTTCTCGGAGAAGTGGGAGATGCCGCAGGCAGTATGGGAGGAGTTGCAGCTGCAGCTCTTGTCGCACTTGCGCTCGGGGTATCGCCGGTTTATGCCCTGATGCTTGGTGTATCCTGTGCGGGACTCGGTTTGCTGCCGGGATTTTTTGCGGGCTACGTTGTGGCGTTTTTGGTGAAATGGATTGAGAAAAAAACGCCTGCAGGATTGGATTTGCTCGTTACGATCATTGTGGCGGCGCCGCTTGTCCGCTTCATCGGAAACGGTCTGACCCCTGTAGTTGATGCGACGCTTCTGAACATTGGCGGCATTATTACCGAAACGGCCAACAGCAATCCGGTTCTGATGGGAATTATCCTTGGCGGAGTCATTACAGTGGTTGCCACTGCGCCGCTAAGCTCAATGGCTCTTACTGCCATGCTTGGATTAACAGGTCTGCCAATGGCAATCGGTGCACTTGCAGTCTTCGGGTCATCCTTTATGAACTATGTCCTTTTCAGCCGCCTGAAATTCGGCGACAGACGGACAACGATTGCCGTTGCCATAGAGCCTCTTACACAGGCGGACATTATTACCGCGAATCCTGTGCCTGTTTACGTCACGAACTTCTTCGGCGGGGCCGCTGCAGGGGTTGTTGTTTCACTTTTCGGTCTTGTCAATGATGCGACTGGAACAGCCACACCGATTGCAGGCCTTGCTGTTATGTACGGCTTCAATGATCCTATGACCGTTACAATCGCAGCTGCACTATGTGCCGTAGCCGGCGGAATTACAGGGCTCATCGGCTCTATCGTGTTTAAAAATTTCAAAATCAAAACTGTTTCAGAGATTAGAAAAAGCAGCATAAAAGAGGCTGCATAAGAACAATACATGTTCCACTCAGTACAATAAAAAGAGGAACTCCAGCTGTAAATGGAGTTCCTCTTTTTTATCTATTTATTTTTGACTTTAAGGTCATTCATTACTATCTCTGTTGCCTCAGCAATAAGCTTGTCGTTATAGTCAGCATCTTTTTTATCACGGCTTGAAAGTACAGCAAGCACAATAGGATCTCCTTTTGGTGGCCAAATGATCGCAATGTCGTTGCGCGTTCCGTATGATCCTGATCCAGTTTTATCAGCCACTGCCCATCCTTCCGGCACTCCAGCACGAATTAACGCATCCCCAGTAGTGTTTCTCTTCATCCAATCTATTAAAAGTTCACGTTTCTCAGTTGGAAGTGCATCTCCCAATATAAAAGCCTGAAGACTGGCAGCAAGTGCTCTTGGTGTACTCGTATCATGGGTTTCACCAGGATTAACTTCATTTAAATCTGGCTCCATACGCTCAGGGCTTGTCGTGTTATCTCCAATATCCTCCAGTGCTTTCTTAAATCCGGCCGGTCCGCCCAATTGTTCGAGTATAAGGTTCCCGGCAGTATTGTCACTGTATCGAAGAGAAGCATCAGCAAGCTCCTTAAGAGTCATCCCCGTATCAATATACTTTTCTGTAATCGGATTATAATTAACAAGATCCTCGCGTGTATAAGTAATTCTTTGATTAAGGTCTTCTATTGATTTCTGTTGTAAAAGGGCTCCTACAGCCAGAGCCTTATGAGTGGATGCATAAGCAAAACGCTCATCTGGATGATAGGTTACTGTCCGGTTTGTACCAGTATCCAGGGCAAAGACACCAAGTTTGGCATCAAATTTTTCTTCAAGCTCAGCAAAATCATGATTAGTGGCATTTTCTTGTTCCTTGGGTTTAGATATATCGGTATGCACATTATTGTTTGAACAACCTATAAGCGTTGCACATGAAAGGAATAGAACAGGCACTATTTTTTTGAAAGATGAATTGCGATAAATATTGCTTAATGATTTCATTAACATTCAACCTCTTTCTAAAAAGTATTTATTATGTATGCTTCTCTGATAGCAACCGCCTCTTTAACTCTTGCACCCTATCTTTTGTTCTTGATGCAGAATGAAGACCTCCTAATGTACGAATTGAATGTTTATTCTCATACAAGGACTTTTAAAATGATTACATTTGTAGTCCGACTACATCTGTAGTATAGTATTACATGTGTAATCAAACGAAGTCAATACTTTATTTTTTTGCCATCAAGCCACTATAAATATCCTATTTTCCTTTTTTAAAAAATTTATAGTCATGAGAGGTGGTATTGAAAGACATGTCTTTACCTTTGTTTATAATAGGTCTGCTGGTGTCTTCATTTTCCGTCATGGTTATTCTGCTTATCCGGATATGGTTCAGAAGACAATTACCAGCAAAATGGACCTATCATTTGTGGATGTTTCTTTTATTGTCTTTAGTACTTCCATTCATACCGGCAGATTTGTATAATTTTAGTTCTCTCTTTAGCAGTGGGGATACATATCAGACTAAGGCACCCAGCTCTGATACAGAAAAAAATGGAACGATGCAGAGTCTGAACCTTATTCAAGATTTTTCTGAATCTGTCAACCGGCCGGACCTGTCTTTGCTTACTATGAGTGTGGCGGGTTTATGGGTTTCGGGGGTGCTTATAGTTGCCTTTACGATGGTTCGCGGATTGATCGAACTTAGCAGGATAAAGAAGGATTCTTCTGCGTTTGCCAATCACGAAGTTCTCGTGCTTTTCGAAGAATGCAAGAAACGACTGCAGATTAAAAAATCAATAAAGATTGTTCGTTCGAAAAGAGTCCAATCGCCAATGATATTCGGACTATTTCAGACATTTATTGTCTTACCTTCTCAGCATGAACACTGGCTAAGCTTGAAAAATTACGAGTATATCTTTCTTCATGAACTGAGTCACTATAAAAACAAGGATTTGCTGACAAATTACGTGATATTGTTCTATCAAATTATTTATTGGTTTAATCCCCTTATCTGGCTTGCTTTTAGAAAAATGAGATTCGATCGGGAAATTGCATGTGATGCATCTGTTTTACAGTTGCTGGATGATCATTCTTTTAGTGATTATGGACATACAATCATTAATTTTCTGGCTCTTTCAAAGCGGTCAAGCAAGCTGCAGTTAGTGACGCAATTAAACGGTTCGAAGGTTCACATCAAAAAACGGATTGAACACATTTCTGCCTATAAGCATTCCGCAGGAAAACCAATAAGAAAAAGCATCTTTATTTATGTGTTGGCCAGCATCATTCTGACACTCCAGTTACCTTTCGTTTCTGCATTTGCGACGGAAAACGACCGATACTATTTTAATAATGACGGAGCAGTGTATGAGGATTTACATCAATTCTTTCAAGGGTATGAAGGAAGCTTTGTTTTATATGATGAGAATGCAAAGCAATATCGCATTTATAATGAAGAGAAAAGTACGCTGCGGGTATCACCTGATTCCACATACAAGATCTACAGTGCCTTATTCGCACTAGAATCAAATGTGATTTCACCTGAAGAATCCACTCTTGTATGGGACGGGACAAAGCAGCCCTATGACGCTTGGAATGAGGATCAGGATGTCTCATCTGCTCTGCAAAAATCTGTAAGCTGGTATTTCCAAGAAGCAGATCGCAGAACAGGATTTGAAATTATACAATCCAATCTGAAAGAAATAAATTATGGAAACTCAGATGTATCTGGGGGATTAGATGAATTTTGGCTCGAATCCTCATTGAAAATTTCTCCAGTCGAACAAGTCCAACTTCTGCAATCCTTTTATCACAACCAATTTGGATATGAGCAAATGCATATCCAAACTGTTAAAGATGCACTGCTCATAGAAAAGAATGAAGATGCACGCCTATCGGGAAAAACAGGTACAGGAACAGTGAATGGAAAAAACATCAATGGCTGGTTTATCGGTTATGTAGAGACGAAGAACAATACTTATTTCTTTGCTGCCAATATACAAAACAATGTTGATTCATCAGGAAGCAAGGCGTCAGAAATTACATTATCAATCTTACGGGATTTAGGAATCTATAAAGGAAATGGAGGGGTGAAATATGGAGAAAAACATACCTAGTATTTCAGAATCAGAATGGGAAATCATGAACGTGCTTTGGGAAAAAGCCCCTCAAACAGCGAGTGACATCATATCCTCCTTACAGGAGAATACCGACTGGAAGCCGAAAACGATACGCACTCTTCTCGATCGACTGGTTCAAAAAGATGTAGTGGGCGTCAATAAAAATCTAAGAATCTACACCTTTTATCCGCTTTATACACAGGAAGAGTGCCAGCGTGCCGAAACTGAATCATTTATCAACCGCATCTATGGAGGCACCCTGAAATCCATGCTTGTCCAATTCATTCAGGAAGATACACTATCTGATGATGATATTAATGAACTTCGCTTTATTCTAAATAAGAAACCTGAAAAGGAATAGGATAAAACAGTCGATTTGGAATTTTTCCAAATCGCTTTTTTGTTGTTTAGAAAATTATAAAGAATAATGGGCTGTGGATAACATAACAAAGTTATCATCGGCAAGCGTAAGCGCCTAGATCCTCTGTCAGAACAAATCCGTCAAAAAAGTCAAACCCGGACTTTTCCGCCGGATTCTTATCTGCCTATCGGAGCGGGCCTTGGCGCTTGCGCTTTTGTTCTTGGATCGCAGTACAAGAAGCACACCATCTTAGCTGGCGATGGTGTGCAAGTCCTTTCTATTTTGCATTTCGAAACGTAACCCTCAAGATCACCCGAAAGTTTTTTTATGCGTGTATACCAAGCTTCTTCATCCTGTACTGCAGGCTCTGGCGGCTCAGCCCGGCATCTGATGCGGCTTTTGTGATGTTGCCGCGGTTTTTTTTCAGCATAGAACGGATATAGCTTGCTTCTGTCCGCTCCAAATACTCTTTCAGCTGTATGGATTCTGTCTCTTCCTCTCGGTGTACCTCAACCTCAAGGGGCGGCACAGAGGCAGGTGTCCTCGCAAATGATCTGGAGCGAAAGTGCATGGGAAGGTGGCTGAAGCGGATTGTCTCTTCATCTGCCATCACATTCATTGCGCCTTCAATCATGTGCTGCAGCTCTCTTACATTGCCGGGCCAGTCATACGTGATCAGCATGTCCATGACCTCCTGATCAACGCGCCTAACCTCCATTTGGAACAGCTCATTATATTTCCTGATAAAGCGCTGGATCAGCAGAGGAATATCTTCTGTTCTGTCTCTCAGAGGCGGAACAAAAACAGTGACAACGCTTAATCGGTAATAAAGGTCCTTACGGATCCGATCTTTTGTGATGGCTTCAATAGGATCTTCGTTGATGGTTGCGATGATCCTCACATCAATCGGCGTGTCTTTCGTATCCCCGATTCTTCTGATCGTTCTCTCCTGCAAAGCCCGAAGCAGCTTGGACTGTAGGTTTGGATTCAATGAGTTGATTTCATCAAGCAGCAGCGTGCCGCCTTCTGCCTGTTCAAACAAACCCGGATGATCAACTGCACCCGAAAAAGCGCCTTTTTTTGTGCCGAATAGCAGGCTTTCGATCAAATTGTCCGGAAGAGCGGCGCAGTTCTGGGAAATAAACGGGGCGGCAGAACGGCTGCTTCCGTTATGTATGCTTTGAGCGAACAGCTCTTTCCCTGTGCCGGTTTCGCCGACAATCAGAACAGAGGAGGTTGTCCGTGTCGCCCGTTTTGCCCCCTCAATCACATCTTTTATAGCTGAACCTTCCCCGATGATGCTGTCAAACGTATAAGATGTTTTGCTTCTTCCTTTCATCGTGTTCTTCATCAGACTTTCGATCTTGGTCATGTCTTTGGCAATTTCGACCGCGCCAATAATTTTATGGCCATTTTTTATTGGAAAGGTGTTATTGACCGTTGTAATTTCCTTGCCCCTGTTATTGAAATAAGTCTGCTTGCTGTTCTTTGTTTCCGTGCCGTTTTGGAGCGCCTGCACAAGTGTGCTTCCTTCCTTCGAAAACATAAACACATCAAGAAGGTTTTTGTGCATGACGTCTTTGCTGTCCATGGATTCAAGCTGGGACATTTTTTTGTTGTAGAGAATGGTGGTGCCGTTTTTGTCTATCACATGGAGCCCGACATCTATTTCATCGATGATGGCTTCCATGAAAAGCTGCATGTATTCCTTGTTTTTATCCATGATTGTGCTCCAGTTTTTTCTTCTATTTTACTCTCATTCTCTATGATGCGCAAAAATATTTTGCGTTTTGAATGCAAAGAATATTGGCAATGCAAAAAAAGTTTGCATTCAAAAGCCGTTTTCTCTCGTCTTTCAATACTAATTGCAAAATTTAGTTTTATACTTTTCATATTGTCTAGCTCCGCCTCCTAGTCCTTCCGTCAGAACAAAATCCCCGAAAAAGTCAAACCCGGACTTTTCCGGTGATTTCTTTTCTGCCTGTCAGGCCTAAACAGTCGGCTCCGCTTTTCTAAGTTGGCACAAAACTTGCATCTACATGTGTAATGAAAGTATGAAGGAGGAAACAAGATGACAACTTTGACAAAATCACAGGAACTGATCCAGCAGACATCCAAGTTTGGAGCAAACAATTACCATCCGCTGCCGATCGTTATTTCGGAAGCGTGTGGGGTATGGGTTAAGGATCCTGAAGGCAATGAGTACATGGATATGCTGAGTGCTTACTCTGCTGTGAATCAGGGTCACAGGCATCCAAAAATTATTAAAGCCCTGAAAGATCAGGCGGATAAAATCACCCTGACATCCCGTGCTTTTCACAACGACCAGCTTGGGCCTTTTTATGAAATGACGGCAAAGCTGACGGGAAAAGAGATGGTTCTGCCGATGAATACGGGAGCAGAAGCAGTAGAAACAGCAATCAAAGCTGCACGCAGATGGGCATATGACGTGAAAGGCGTAGAAGAAAACCGTGCTGAGATCATCGCATGCATCGGAAATTTTCACGGCCGTACAATGTCCGCTGTATCCCTGTCATCAGAAGAAGAATACAAGCGCGGCTTTGGTCCAATGCTGCCTGGCATCAAATTGATTCCTTACGGAGATCTTGAGGCATTGAAAGCAGCGATTACGCCTAATACGGCAGCATTCTTGATTGAACCGATTCAGGGAGAAGCAGGGATTGTCATTCCGCCTGATGGATTCCTGAAGCAGGCATCCATGCTTTGTCAGGAACAAAACGTCCTGTTTATTGCCGATGAAATCCAGTCAGGTCTTGGCCGTTCGGGAAAAACATTTGCATGTGACTGGGAAGATGTTGCTCCTGATATGTACATTTTGGGCAAAGCACTTGGTGGCGGGGTATTCCCGATTTCATGTGTGGCCGCAAATAAGAACATACTCGGTGTTTTCAACCCGGGATCACACGGTTCCACGTTTGGAGGAAATCCGCTGGCATGTGCTGTTTCGGTGGCTGCTCTTGAGGTGCTGGAAGAGGAGAAGCTGTCAGAGCGTTCACTGAGACTGGGAGCTTATTTTAAAGAGAAGCTTGCAGAAATACAAAATCCTCTCATTAAGGAAGTCCGCGGTAGAGGTTTATTTATTGGGGTGGAACTGACTGTACCGGCGCGTCCGTATTGCGAAAAATTAAAAGAAGAAGGCCTGCTCTGCAAAGAGACGCATGAGACGGTTATTCGCTTTGCACCTCCGCTTGTGATTTCAGAAGATGATCTCCAGTGGGCAATTGAAAGAATTACAAGAGTACTATCTAAATAAAAAGCTATTATCATATCAATGGGGTGGAATCATGGGGATTATTAAGGACGTACAACAGGCAGATAAAGAAAAAGAAAGCTTGAATTTATTTCAGTCGACGCAGACAATCATCAAAGAGGCTTTGGGAAAATTAGGCTACTCAGAAGAATTTTATGAGCTGCTGAAGGAGCCTGTGAGAATGCTCACTGTCCGCATACCGATTCAGATGGACGACGGCTCGGTCAAAGTGTTTACAGGCTACCGTTCCCAGCACAACGATGCCGTCGGTCCGACAAAGGGCGGCGTGCGCTTTCATCCGGAAGTAAATGAAGATGAAGTAAAAGCCCTTTCCATCTGGATGAGCTTAAAATGCGGCATAGTCAACCTGCCGTACGGCGGCGGAAAAGGCGGCATTATCTGCGACCCGAGAGAAATGTCATTAAAGGAGCTTGAAAGACTGAGCCGCGGATATGTCCGTGCCGTCAGCCAGATTGTAGGTCCTACAAAAGATATCCCAGCCCCGGATGTGTTTACAAACTCCCAGATCATGGCGTGGATGATGGATGAATACAGCAGACTGCGCGAGTTTGATTCACCGGGTTTTATAACAGGCAAACCGCTTGTCCTTGGCGGTTCCCACGGAAGAGAAACGGCAACAGCAAGGGGAGTGACAATCTGCATCGAAGAAGCGGCAAAGAAAAAAGGCATCAGCCTTGCCGGTGCCCGCGTAGTCATTCAGGGCTTTGGAAACGCAGGCAGTTTCCTCGCCAAATTCATGCATGATGCAGGGGCAAAAGTCATCGGTATATCTGATGCCTACGGAGCGCTGCATGACGCAAACGGGCTTGATATTGACTACCTGCTTGACCGCCGCGACAGCTTTGGCACGGTCACAACTCTGTTTACAGATACGATCACAAACAAAGAGCTGCTTGAACTCGACTGCGACATCCTTGTGCCGGCAGCTATCTCAAACCAGATCACGGCTGAAAACGCCAGTAAGATTAAAGCATCCATCGTCGTAGAAGCAGCAAACGGGCCAACGACGATCGAAGCTACCAAAATCCTCACACAGCGCGGAGTCCTGCTCGTTCCGGACGTCCTGGCAAGTGCGGGAGGGGTAACCGTTTCCTACTTCGAATGGGTGCAGAACAACCAGGGCTACTACTGGACCGAGGAAGAAGTCGCAGAACGTCTGCAGAAGGTCATGGTCGATTCGTTTGAAAACACGTTTCAGACTGCACTCATTCACAGAGTTGACATGAGACTTGCCGCCTACATGATCGGCAGCCGGAAAATGGCTGAAGCATCCCGGTTCAGAGGATGGATATAAAAACCAGAATAAAGAACACAAATCCTGGTGGGGTTTGTGTTTTTTTTGTAAAACTAATGCGGAAGCCTGTGATAAACTTAAATAGAGAAATAATGGAAAGCACAGAATGAGTCTTTGCAGGGGGGCTGCAGCATTGAAAGAGACAGAGGAAGGATTTCAAATCGCTTCAGAAACAGAAAGATTAATCATAAGACCATTGCAAAAAGACGATTATGAGAATTGGCTGAATGAATTTGAAGCACGTCATCCATCACTAAACCGGCACGACAGCGGGAAAATAGATATGAGTGAATGCACACGGGAGTGGTTTCATCAGCTTGTAGACAAGTATCAAAGGCTCGCACTTTCGGATACCGCTCATGTTTTTGATATTTTCAGGAAATCGGACGGCAGAAACATAGGCACGGTTGATTTTTCAACCTTGGCAAGAGATGATTTTCAGTGGGGACGGATCGGGTATACCATGCATAATCAGCATTGGAAAAAGGGATACGGCAGCGAAGCGGTTAAAGAAGCTCTTTCCATGGCTTTTCACCAGTTGAAATTCCACCGCATCGAAGCCCACATCAACCTCGATAATACGGCTTCAATCAAACTGGCCCAAAGTGCAGGCATGGCATACGAATGCACGCGAAAAGGTTTTATATACGAAAACGGTGAGTGGACGGATCATTTGATTTATGTCAAAACCGCAGACTGATTATTTAACAAAAACAGGGACTACCCAATGAAGGGAGTCCCTGTTTTTGTTATCGCTGAAGCTTGTATTTTAATGCTGCGATACAAATCACAAGCCAGGCGCAGCCTGCTGCAAATCCTGCGATCACATCGCTTGGATAATGAACACCCAAATAGATGCGGCTGAAGCCTATTAATAGAATGAGAAGCATCGACAGGACCAGGATCAGGACTTTCACGCTTTTTTTTCTGACCATGGTCGTCAGCAGGTAGGCTAAGATGCCGATAAAGGAAAAGGAAACCATGGAATGGCCGCTTGGAAAACTGTACCCGCTCTCCTCTAAAAGCGGGTTAAAAGTCGGGCGGTCTCTTTTAAACAGCCATTTCAAGTAATAATTCAGAAGAGACGAGCCGGATACTGATACGATCAGAAACAGACCTTCCCACCATTGCCTGGCAATCAAAAGAAAGATCAGGGCAATGGACATGCCGATCATAATGCCTGTTACAGATCCTAGGGAGGTTATGGCGGACATGATTTCGCCGAACCAAGGAGTCCGAAGGCCGTGTATGTATTGAATGATAGGAGTATCAAAGGATTTAAGTTCCATTTCTATGACTTCATCGGCAAATTCGATAAAGACAAAACAGCATGCGCCGATGAGAAGGATGGAGTACATAATGAATGATTTGGACAGGCGCTCTTGTGCTTCGTTTTTCATGAACATGCTCCTTATGCGTTTAATTGTAGGAATACCACGTTTCACAAGCAAGCAAACATGTGGTTTCAATTGCAGGATTTTAGGAAAATAGAATACTACAATTGGAGGTGCTGCACAATGATAAAAGAACTGATAAAACGCATTCAGCTGCATGAAACTGGGGATCAGGCAGCCGTCCTGTCCCATTTCTTCCTGCTCTCATTATTTCCGCTGCTGATTTTTCTTGTAGCATTGCTTCCATACCTGCAGATTGAGACAGCGACAATCGTGGACGTTATTAAGCAATATGCCCCGGCTGAGGCGGGATCCATGCTGACGGACCACTTGACCGGTCTGATAAATGAGCCAAACGGGGGCCTGCTTTCATTCGGACTTCTAGCGGCCCTCTGGTCTGCTTCTAATGCTACCAACGCCTTAATCCGTTCACTGAACAAAGCGTTTATTGTCGAGGAAACGAGGCCGTTCTGGAAAATCCGCCTCCAGGCCATCATTATGACGGTGGGACTTGTCCTGACGTTTGCGCTGACACTTGTCCTCCCGATCTTCGGAAGTGCCATTATAGAATTTGTCGGCAACTACTTTTCTGTCGTGAGCGAAAATGAGATTTTCTTAAACGTCCTGAGATTCATTATTTCATTTTTCATGATGTGTGCGGTGCTGATGGTTCTCTACTATCTTGCACCTAATGAGGATATGACATTGAAAAGTGTGTACTTCGGAGCCATCGTCGCCACTGTCATCTGGCAAGTGATTTCTCTCGGATTTGCCTTTTATGTTTCGCAGTTCGGGAATTATAATGCTACATACGGAAGTATCGGGGGCGTCATCGTGCTGATCATGTGGCTGTATTTATCAGGCTTTGCCATCCTGATCGGAGGAGAAATCAATGCAATTAAAGCCTGTGAGAAGAATGGGAAAAAGTGTGTTTAAGAGAGACTGAAAAAAAACTCCAATCGATTGGGATTGGAGTTTTTTGTGTTTGCTATTTTGTATCCGGCATGTTGACAGCGTAAGAAAGTAGTCAAACGTACGGTATTTTCAGGTCAAAAACGATCTGGGAGGGTAAGCAAAAGCGTGAATCATACCCTCGGAAACCGAGAAACGATTTGGGAGGGTAAGCAAAAGCGTGAATCATACCCTCGGAAACCGAGAAACGATTTGGGAGGGTAAGCAAAAGCGTGAATCGTACCCTCGGAAACCGAGAAACGATTTGGGAGGGTAAGCAAAGGCACGAATCGTACCCTCGGAAACCGAGAAACGATTTGGGAGGGTATGCAAAAGCACGAATCGTACCCTCGGAAACCGAGAAACGATCTGGGAGGGTAAGCAAAAGCGTGAATCATACCCTCGGAAACCGAGAAACGATTTGGGAGGGTAAGCAAAAGCGTGAATCGTACCCTCGGAAACTGAGAAACGATTTGGGAGGGTATGTAAGAGTGAATCGTACCTCTGAAAACCGGGAATTGGAATGGCGGATAGTACCAAAACAAAATCCCCCAAAAAGTCAAACCCGGACTTTTCGGGTGATTTCTTTTCTGCCTGTCGGAGCTAAACGGCTGATTCCACTTTTCGCATTGTCCAGCTCCATCGCTCAACTCCTCTGCCAGAACAAAATTGCCCAAAAAGGCAAACCCGGCCTTTCTGGTCAATTTCTTATCTGGCTCCCGGAGCTAAACGAGCAATTCCGCTTTTCGCATTGTCCAGCTCCGCCTCCTAGTCCTTCCGTCAGAACAAAATCCCCCAAAAAGTCAAACCCAGACTTTTCGGGTGATTTCTTTTCTGCCTGTCAGGCCTGAACAGTCGGCTCCGCTTTTCTTATTCCCAATCAACAAACGCCTCCAACAATATCGACAGCAATATCCCCATCATCAGTCCGTTTGAAAGCAGCGGGGAGATGTAGACGGATAGGTCCCGGAAGACGGCAGGATCTGTGTTCATGATGCTGACGCCGATCAGAAGCGGGGCTGCGATCCGGAAGATGGTTTTTGAATCAAATGCCTTGCCCTGTATGCTTTTTAGCGCAGTGCCAAAGAGCTGGAGATAGGCGACAAACAGGACGGCGTTGCCTACAGTGATCGGGAGAGTGACCAGAATGGATACAAGAGGCGGAAAGATTCCCATAATCGTGATCATTGCTCCGCCGATCAGAAACGGTTTGCGCCGAAGTATTTGAGTGCTCTCCAAAAAACCGATGGTAGAGGTGAATGGCGCATACGAAACAAGGCCAAGCAGTGAAGCGCCAACGGAATAAGAGCCTGTAAGGAAAAAGGACCTTCTGAAGGACGCAGGTTCAGGTTCGTTCTGATAAAGCTTCGCAGCCGCCTGGATGGAAGCGATCGTATTGCTCAGATTCATCATCCCCCCAAGAAAGGCAATTAGGACAATTCCCCATTCCAGGTTAGGAAGGCCAAGAGGGAAGAAAATGGACCCTTCAGGAGAAACGGATTCTGCTGCAGTTTCGCCTGGGAAGAGGATCAAATAGAGAATCCAGCCGACCGCAATTCCAAGCAGAATGGAAAAGTTTCCGAGAAAGGCATTTCCTTTTATTTTAAGGAGGCTGACAAAAAGAACGAGCAGGATGGAAAATAAGCTCACAGCCACGTTTAAGGTTCCGTCATCTTCTATTTTCATCATCCCTTTAAAAAAGGTAAGAATCAGTTGAAAGGCAAGCAGGAATAAATAGACGCTCGCAACCATTGGCGTGAAGATCTTCTGTACCACTGCAGTCAAATTAAAAGCAGCAAGGATGATTGTGACAATGCCCGCGAGCAAAATGCCTGAAGCAATGCCCCCTCCAATTTGGGTAAAACTCATCCCAAGTGAGGACGCAGACATGCCGAGGTTAAGTATCAGACCCCAAATAATCCCTGAATGGCCTTCCATAATCGGGTATCTGTGGCCGATCCACCCCTGAAGAAAGCAGGCAATACCCGTAAAAATCAGGGAGCTTCTGAGAGTGACGGCAATCTGGTCCGGGGTCAGATCAAAAGCAGTTCCTACTGAAATCGGCACCACAATCGTATTTGCAAAAATAAAGAACAGCCACTGCACGGAGGCAAGCGGTGTCGTGAATTTAGAGTTGTTCATGTTTCAATCGATCCTCTCTGACATACTTCAGTATCTAATCTATCAAACATCATTTTAAAGTGGGAACCGTAATTAGATTTTTAAAAAACATCCATCTTCATCCATTCAATTTATGCTATCATACAGTCATGTATATGAAAAATATTTATATAATCAATAAAGTATATTAAAAAAGTATGGTAATAAGGAGGGTTGCATATGGATATCAGACAATTGAATTATTTCATTGCAATTGCTGAAGAAGGCCAGATCACAGCAGCTGCAAACAGACTGAAAATGGCCCAGCCGCCCCTCAGCCAGCAGCTGAAGCAGATGGAGACAGAGCTTGGACTTATTCTTGCTGAGCGCAAAGGGAAATCACTTGAGCTGACAGATGCCGGGGAAAAGCTTTACCAGCATGCATTAAAAGTAACAGATGCAATGGAAGAGGCCCTTTTTGAGGTGAAAGAAACTGGGACAGGGAAAAAGGGGAAGCTGTCCATCGGGGTGAACACCCTTTCAAACGATAAGCTGCCCGGTTTATTAAAGCATTTTCAAAAGAAATATCCTGATGTGACCTATAAAATTCAGCAGAATGATTCCGCCCAGCTTTGCAGGCTGTTAAAGGAAAAAGTCCTGGATCTTGCCATCGTCAGACTGCCTCTCGATCTGAATGATTATCACGTCATTCATCTTGAACCTGAACCGTTTTACTTTGTCTCTTCAAGTCCGCTTAATCCTGATCAAAGAACGGTTAAAGCAGAGGAAACTGTAAATGTGCCTCTCATTATCCCAAGTACAGAAGGGCTCGGTCTTTACAGCAAGATTTTATCTGTTTTTACATCAAGGGACCTTGATCCTGACGTCATATGTGAATGCTCGGATGTCACCATTCTCTTTGATCTGGTCTCAGCAGGTTTCGGGGCAACGATTGTCCCGGAGACGGTCATCAAATTAAAACCGCCTTCAGGCCTTCACATTTATCTGCTTGAAGAGACAGAGGGGTTAGGGGAATCCGGACTTATATATTTGAAAAATCACTACCTGCCGAAAACGGCACAGAACTTTATTGATCATCTGCAAGAAAAGAAAAAGGGACAGACGGAGGGGTAATCGTGAAGAAAACGCTTGTAAAGAATGTGCTTGTTGAAAAGGGCTATGGTTTTAATGAATTGGGAGATGTAACCGCTACAGAAACAGAAATGGTTGATTTCATTCTTGCTGGTGGGAGAATAGAAGAGATTGTGCCTGCCGGTTCAGGAAAATTGGAAGATTATGAGTTGTTCGATGCAGAAAGCGCATTGGCACTTCCTTCGTTTGCGGAAATGCATATCCATTTGGACAAGACTTATTACGGAGGAAGATGGAAGGCCCCGACTAAGGCGAAATCGATTTTTACGAGAATAGAAGAGGAGCAAACGCTTCTTCTCGAGCAGCTGCCCTCAGTGCAGGAACGCGCAGAAAAGCTGCTTGAGCTCCAGCTGATGAACGGGACAGGGTTTGTAAGAACACACTGCAATGTTGATCAGGTTATCGGTGTGAAGCATATTGAGCTGATCCAGCAGGCATTTAAGAGCTTTGAGAACAAGCTTGAAGGCGAAATCGTAGCTTTTCCCCAGCATGGTTTGCTCAGGAGCAGCAGCGTTGAACTTGTAAAAGAAGCGATGAGAAATGGAGCACAGTTTGTCGGGGGAGTCGATCCTGCGACGGTAGATGAAGATATTGAAAAGTCACTCTCTGCGATGATCGAGATTGCTGTGGAATTTGGGGCAGGAATCGATCTGCATTTGCATGACAGAGGACACCTTGGCATTTATACGATCAAACGACTATTAACTATGCTTGAAGATGCAAAATTCAAAAAGCCTGTGACAATCAGCCACGCATTTGGACTTGCTGCACTGTCAGAAGGCGAAGCACGGGAGCTTGCACTCAGATTTGCAGAACGTGGTGTCAGTCTTGCTTCAACCGTACCCCTTGATTTTAAGATGCCGCTTGCTTTAATGAAGGCTGAAGGAGTGGACGTTTATCTGGGCAATGACAGCATTACCGACCACTGGGATCCGTTTGGGACAGGGGATATGCTTGAGAAGGCTAACGTGCTTTCCCAGGTAAACCGGTGGAAGGATGAACTTGCCTTGAGTCAGTCGCTGGGCTATATCACAAAGGGAATAACTCCGCTGTCAAAAGAAGGTGAGCAGCTTTGGCCAAAACCGGGAGACCGTGCGGATTTTCTTTTAACAGAAGCATCCTGCTCTGCGGAAGCCATTGCGAGAAGAACAAAGAGAAAGGCCGTGTTCTATGGAGGAAAGGCTGTATATGAAGCAGAATAACCACAATGGCCGAGTTGTGCTTGTCCATTGAAGCGGTTACAATAATAGGGGCTTTATTTTTTCATAGGAGATGAATGGAAGATGAAACGTATTGCAGCGGGGATTTTAATGGTATCGGCTGTGTTTGTTCTTTTTGCCTGTTCAAAAGGAGAAAACGCGGCAGAAGGTTCACTGATGGTACATGCTGAAATCAGCGTTCCCGAAACGATCAGCCTGAACAAGGAAGAAACCCTATCTGTCACTGTCTCTCAAGGAGATCAGGCTGTGGAAGATGCTTCCGAGGTGCAGTTTGAAATCTGGAAAGCAGACAGCAAGGAAGAAAGTGAAATGATCAGAGCGGAGCACACAGGTGACGGCATTTATGAAGTTCAGAAATCGTTCAGTGAAGAAGGCAGCTACTTTGTTCAGACACATGTCACGGCACGTGACTTGCATGTGATGCCCAAAAAAGAATTTGTTGTCGGCAAAGGTGAACTCACAAATAAGGAAGAAGAATCAAACGAAGAACATTCTCATCACTAAAAGCTTCCAGCGGAGGCTTTTTTTGTTTTATAAATGATGAAATCTTCACATGAAATTAATAAATCTTTGTTACAATATTGATTAACGATATCGGTATTCGATATCAGGAAAGGTGATGGTCATTCGTGCGTGAATTTATTTTAGGCGCCATTAAAATTCACATCCTGTACCATGCGAAAATAGAGCCGGTCTACGGTTCTTTTATGATAGAGGAGCTTAGAAGCCACGGATATGAAATCGGCCCCGGAACACTCTATCCGTACTTGCACAATCTTGAGAAGGCAGGCTGCTTAACGAGGGAAGACCGGAAAGAAAATGGCCGGATCCGCAAATACTACAGCATCACAAAAGAAGGAGAGCAAGCACTGGAAGATGCTAAGAAAATGCTTAGAGAGCTTGCAAAAGAAGTGTTAAGGGAGGAGTATTGATGCTTAAAACTTGGATTGAAATTCTGCTGGTGTCAACGAGGCTTGGCCTCACTTCATTTGGCGGGCCAGTGGCCCATCTGGGTTATTTCAGAGATGAATATGTGAAAAAGAGGAAGTGGCTTGACGAACGCAGCTATGCAGATCTTGTGGCGCTCTGCCAGTTCCTGCCCGGACCTGCGAGCAGCCAGGTGGGCATATCCATAGGAATTGTCAGAGGAGGATTGGTCGGTGGCTTCATCTCCTGGTTTGGATTCACGATGCCTTCTGTGATTGCCCTTATCCTGTTTGCCTACTTTGTTACCGGTTTTCAGGCTGAAGATGCCGGGTGGATCACGGGTCTGAAGATTGTTGCAGTTGCGGTTGTTGCACAGGCGATTATGGGGATGGGGAAGAATCTTGCCCCTGACCGGCCGAGAATTGCCATCGCTGTGATTGCTGCAGTCTGCGCCCTGTTTTTCCCGACAGCAATCGGACAAATTGCCATCATCATCATTGCCGGAGTGACCGGTTACATCATGTACCGGAATCAGGACGTTCCAAAGGCTGATAAACTTGCTATTTCCATCAGTAAAAAGACAGGAGCTGCAGCCTGGATTCTTTTCGCGGGACTGCTGATCGGACTTCCGCTGCTCCGCCAGGTCTTCCCGTCTATTTGGATGGCAATGTTTGATACGTTTTACCGTGTCGGATCGATCGTCTTCGGCGGAGGGCATGTCGTTCTTCCGATGATCGAGAGAGAGGTTGTTCCTCCGGGCTGGATTTCTGAGGAAACCTTCCTTGCCGGGTACGGGGCCGCCCAGGCGGTTCCAGGACCGCTGTTTACGTTTGCGAGTTATCTCGGGGCGTCCATGAACGGTGTAACAGGAGCTCTTGTTGCGACAGCTGCCATGTTCCTGCCTTCATTCCTATTGGTTGTCGGCATGCTTCCGTTTTGGAATTTTCTCAGGGAGAAAAGCAGCGTGCAGGCAGCACTGATGGGAGTAAATGCCGCTGTAGTCGGTATCCTCCTTGCTGCACTCTACGATCCGGTCTGGACAAGTGCGATTAAATCGACAGGAGACTTTGCACTTGCCCTGGCAGCATTCGCTCTGCTTGTTTACTTTAAACTGCCTCCATGGCTTGTCGTACTTCTGGCTGCTGCCGGCGGGATTGTGCTTGGGATGATTGGATAGCAGATGAATGATGAAAAGACCTTCTTTTGAGGGTCTTTTTTCTGTTGGATATAAAAAAAGCAAAAAAAATCACCCGGAATAAATTCCGGATGATTCGCATTTAACCTCCAGGCTGAACTTCCACAGCTTGATCAAGAACTTCTTTTGGGATGCTGAAGCCTTCAAGCTCATTCATTTCTGAAAACTTTGTGGAGATGGACTGCTGCAGCTCTACTTCTTCGTTGTTTTCTGTAACGAACATTTTGATAACCATATCCAGGGCTTTCGGATAGTAGGTTTCTTTATCAAGTGTATACGTATAATCAATTTGTTCAATGTCCATTTGGTCCATAACAGCCTGCATGTTCGGATCAGAACCCATCATGTTTCCAGTCAGGCTCATCAGTTTCTCGCCGTTTCCTTTTACGCTCAGGATATACTCAGTGTCTGTTTCTTCAAGCTGTATGTCGTCTGCCATTGCTTCCATTTGCTTAATCTGGTCTGCAGGCGTCATTGTTTTTGCCTGGTTCATCATTTCTCCCATGCCCGGTCCTGCCTGGCTCATTTTGATCCATCCTCCGGAAACAGGGTCGTTCATGTATATGTACTGGTCATCCATATACATTTCAATGGAAGTTGTCTGTCCTTCAGCCGACATATTCATCGTCTGCTGCATGACGAGCGGCTCGATATTCGTTTTTGTCTGCATGTCGGCCGTTGTTTCCATTTTTCCTTCACTTGAAGTGACGATCATATCCATTGTTCCGTCCATGGCGAAGTTTTTAAGGTCAGCTGATTTCTCGGAAGCCGATGCAAGGACTTCTTCAGCTGTAGCTTCTTTCTCTTTATCTGCTGTTTCGGTCGTTTCAGCTTCTGCTTTCTCTGCTTGTTTGTCTTCTTTCTCCTCATTTGTTGCTGCGCTCTGTCCGCATCCGGCCAAAACGAGTGTAAACAGTAAACCGATCAATAAACTCCACTTTTTCAAAATAAACAAGCTCCTCTCCGATTTGGTCTATCAAGTTGTACATACTTTTAAACGTTTGACATCACTTAAAGTTTCACTTTTTTTAACCCCCTGACACTATTGGAAAACATTTGAACTTTTCCCTTTGTTGTCCAGTTTAAAACCCTTAAATAGGAAAATAGCAGGAATAGAACACATTAGGGGTTCCCTTGCCGAAAAGGCCTTCCTATCCATAAAAAAATCCGAACTGGTTAGCCCAGCTCGGATTGTATTTAGCTTAATTACTTAAACGGTAGGTTCGTCTCCCCACGTCTTAATTCCGTCAGATTCAAAAATGCCCAGTACAACATCGGCAACGTCCGGATCTGTATAGAGCAGGTCCCGGACCCTGATTTTAATATCATCAGCTACAGCAAGGGATAATCCCGGTTTCAGCTCCAGGTAGCTTTCAACATGATATTTCCGGCCTTCCTGGAGTATGCGGAGGTTTCTAATATCATCAACGTCCGGGTCAGTCAGGATTAATTCGGCAATCCGGTCTTCCACATCTTTCGGTGCAGCAACCCCGATCAGGCCGATTGTATTCTCATATCCGATTTTAACTGCGATGACAATAAGCAGGATTCCAATCAGCAGTGTGCCGATCCCGTCAAGCACATAGAGGCCGGTGAAATAAGAAACAACAATGGATACAAGAGCAAGAAGCGCACCGAACGTTGCGATAATATCCTCATAAAAAACAAGCCGGGTCGGGGGAGAGGCAAGGCTCACATTTTTGAATGCGTTCGAGGCAAGCCCAAGTCCTTTTCCTTCTGTTCTTGTTTCGTGTGCAATTTCTTTCATGGCTTTAATGAGTATGAGCCCGTCAACAATAACGGCAATCACCAGAATTCCGGCATTCAGCAAAATGTTTGTGGTCTCTTTCGGATGCTGGATCAGTTCCCATCCTTTATGAAGCGTTTCATAAGCCATTATGGAAATGACGATTACCGCTATGAGTACAAAAAGGTTCACCACCCGGCCGAAGCCTGTTGGAAAACGCTTCGTCGGAGCCTTTTCTGCAAGCGCGCTCCCGATAAAAACGAAGCCCTGATTGATTGCGTCTGCCGCTGAATGCAGAGTTGTTGCAAACATCGTTCCATTGCCGCTTATGAAGGCGGCAATCCCTTTAATAATGGTCAAAGCCGTATTTCCAAGAGCGGCAATCCCTGATGATTTGTTTCCCTTTTTCAGTAGTTGAAAAAACGACATAGTTCCACCTGCCCGTTTTTATTTGGTCATTTCCTATTACTATCTTGCAAATGCGGAAAAATTACTCCGTTTCGATGTCAATTGATGAATTGCGGAGCGGATCCTTCTTTTCTTTTCTGAGCAGATACAGTCTGTATGAATGACTGACTATGACTTTTAAAATGGCATAAGTCGGAACGGCGAGAAGCATGCCCAGCAGGCCGCCCATGCTTCCTGCGACAATCAGCAGCAGGATAATGGTCAACGGGTGAATATCCAGTCTTTTGCCCATAATCAGCGGGGATGTTACGTTGCCGTCAATCTGCTGGACGATAATGACCACGATCAGAACCTGTATAACCATAAACGGTGAGTCCAAAAAGCCTACAATCACAGCCGGAATGACCGCAATAAATGGTCCGAGGAAAGGAATAACGTTAGTCAGCATCGCAAACAGAGCAAGGAGAATGGAATAATCAAGCCCGATAATCAGGTAGCCAATATACATCATGACCCCGACGACAAGGCTGACAAGAGCCTGCCCCTGAATATAGGAGCTGAGGGCATGATCCATGTCCTTCAAGATCAGCTTTGCTTCTTCAGCTTTTGTATATGGAAGAAAGCGCAGCACTTGTTTCGGTGCATGGTCCCCGTCTTTCAACAGATAGAAGACGATAAACGGAACGGTCACAAAAATCGTCGCTATGCTTGTCAGAATGCCGATAAACCCAGTGATTCTGCTGCCGATATTGCTGACATTTGACTGAAAATAATCTGTTACAGAAGCCGTCATTTTTTCAAACGTCATAATGTCATTCTGTTCAAAGCGGGCAAACCATTTGTTTTCCCTCAGTGCAAGAAGGTTGTCCTGCAGAGTCTGAACGATTTGCGGGAAGTTGTTGATCAGCTGCTGAAACTGCTGCTGAATCGGCGGACCGATCAGGAAAACAGCGAGTGTGCCAAGTCCAATCACAAGCAAGTAAATAATAATGATGGAAATGGTATTTGGAACTCCTTTTCTCCCGAGAAATCTTACAATGGGCCGGAGCAGATAAAAAATGATGCCCGAAACAAGAAAAGGGAAGAATAGAGTCGTGAAAATGATTTCAAGAGGTCTGAAGATGAAATCCACTTTCGTTGATAAAAGAATGATTGTCAGAAAAATAATAATGCCGTATCCGATTTTAAAGATTTTGTCTTTCGGCAAATAGATGCACCACTTTCTAAAATATTTCTCACTTTCGTGAGCTTCGGCAATTTGCCATAATCAGCTTTTCCCGAGAAGGGACTGAATGAAACCAAGTGATTATTCCCACTGTTTGTACTGGCTCTCAAGCTGGCCTGCTGAAAGCTGATTTTTTTGAAGAGCAGGCGGACACATACGGTTATATTTGATGATGTCCTGATTGATCCGCTCAACTTCTTTAATACGCAGTTTTTCATCTTTAAGTTTCATAACAATCTCAATTTGCTGTTTGATTTCTTTTTGACGCTGCAGCCATGCGGGCAGATAGTTAGCATTTTTGACGATTTTGGAGAAAATATCCCCTTCGAGAGCACTTTTTGGCAGGGGTTTTCCCATTCCCGGCAGTTTTGCAGCACCGCCTTTTTTCTCAAATTCATCATAAATCGAGCTCATCAAATCTCTGTTCTCATTCTTGTAAGGTTCTTTTTTCATCGCAGCCTCCTGTATTTGCGTTTAAGGAGAACTTCTGTATCATCACGCAAAATCCTTGCTGTGAAGAGAGATAAAAAGAAAAACCCATCATAAGAGATAGGTTTCAAGGGCGGAACTAAGGCTGTTTACATATGTGACATCCAGTGACGTATGACAACGGTAAACCTGTTTTGCCTGAACCGGATTTAGGCTTGCAAAGCAGGTGGAAGCCCCCATCAGGGTGAATTCCTTCACGAGATCTGCCAGAGCCTTCATGCCGGTTTCAGCGATGAATCCGACACCATGAAAATCAATCAGGATCTGTTCTGCGCAGGTTTCCTGAAGCAGATTTAAAAGTCTTCCGGCGTTAGCTGAAATCAGCTCTTCCGTCAATTCCCCGTAGAGTGGAAGAAGGGCGGTCTTTTTCGTGAGCATAATGAATGGACACGAAAGCTCAATGATTTTCCTGTAAGCGTCCTCTGCCTCTTCTTTTTTTGCCAGCAGCTGCAGGTCTGTTTCCGCAAGTCTTCTGCGGTGAAGCTCGACCTGCTGAACGAGCGTCTCCATTTTTGAATTCTGCTCTGTAAGGATAAGATACAGAAAATCATCATCTGTATTCATATTCAATTTGAACAAAGCAAGAGGAGATTGATAGGTTCTGAGTACAAGCTCTGTTTCGCTTTTTCCGGAAGATAACACTTTCTCGGCTTTTCTCCTGCTGTCCTCATCAGCCAGATCAAGAAAGCTTTCCTGCTCTTCAAACAGCTTGCCTGCTGCCAAAGAACGTTCAATGATGCGGAAATTTTTATCTAATTTATAGAAAGGAAGCGGAAGATGTTTGCCGTCAAGCATGGCTGTCTTCCTTCAGCAGCCAGTCATTTGCGTCCGATAAGCCCGAGAAAAGCTGTGTGTTCTCTGAACAGCAGTGCTTAAAGTCAGACGCTGTAACCAGTCTGCCTCCCACAATCACTTGAGGAGAGTGATCAAGTTTTTCTATTTCATCTATATAATGTGACAGACGTTCAGAGTTTTTACGGAGAGAAAAAGAAAGGCCGACTACATCAGGCTTCCAGTCTGCTGCGTATTCAAGAGCGTATTCCAGCGGCAGGCTCGCTCCAAACAGCCTCGTCTGATAACCGTGCCATTCAAACAAAATAGAAACCATCTTCAGCCCCAGGTGATGAAGTTCATCTTCCAGGCAAAGAAACATGGCTTTTTTTTCGGTTTTCGGTATTTGCTTTAAACTGTATTCTCTGTACCGCGACAGAATAAAGTCGCAGGTTGTGGTTGCAAGATGTTCATCAGCTACAGAAATCTCATCTTCTTCCCACAGCAAACCAATCTTTGCCATAGAAGGAGTTAATAGCTTCTGCATAACCGCCAGAGGATGTGCACCGCCATCATGGCTTTTTTTTAAGATGTTCCATGCGCTGTTTTGATTGCCCTCAAGCAGCAACCTTGTAAAAGCAGCAGTATCTATATTCATTCTGTCACCTCAGAATCCATCAATTAAATGTGTTATGACCCGATTTCTGCCATCTGAAAACTATCTTACCATATCGGGGATGCTTTATAAGAGGAAGAAGCATCCAGCAGCTTTGAAAAGAAACCCATTTCCCGGTTCAATTATTAGACTGTACAGGCAGAAATACGATAAAATAGACTTATTCCCCTATTTTGGACCTTCAAAACCGGTCTTTCCGCAATTCCTTTATACCAGCCCCAGGCTGACATCTTCATTTAAATATTCTTTAATATAAATCTGAATCCAGAGGTGAGGCCATATTGACATTTTCTGTAGATAACATCATTCTCATATTCGCTGTTCTCCTGACAATCGGAGTTATGACCGCTAAGTTTTCCTCGCGGCTTGGATTGCCTTCGCTTGTCTTCTTTATTGCTGTCGGGATGGTGCTGAGCCATTATATTTACTTCGACAATGCAAAGCTTGCCCAGCTTTTTGGCGTGATTGCCCTCATTATCATTATTTTTGACGGAGGTCTTCAGACTAAATGGATGGATGTACGCAAGATCATCGTTCCATCTTCTATGCTTGCGACAATCGGCGTTTTTGTTACAACCATTATCATAGGGGTATTCGCTAAATATGTTCTGGATCTGACATGGCTTGAAGGGCTTCTGTTCGGTGCAATCGTCGGATCTACGGATGCAGCAGCTGTTTTTGCCGTGCTCGGCAATAAAAACATAAAGAAAAGACTGACTTCGACACTTGAAGCAGAATCAGGAACAAACGATCCAATGGCCGTCTTTTTAACCGTTACCATTATCCATTTAATCGGCCAGCCTGAAACGGGATTCTTCGGTCTTATCCTGCGCTTCTTCTGGGAGATGGGTTTTGGGCTCGCGGCAGGCCTGCTGTTTGGTAAACTGGCTGTTTGGGTCATAAACAAAATCAATCTCGATTCTTCCGGTCTTTATCCGGTTCTGTCACTTGCCATGGCAATTCTTACTTACGGCCTTACTACGGCCGCACATGCAAGCGGACTGCTTGCGGTATACGTGATGGCGGTTATTGTCGGAAACTCGGATCTTACATTCCGTCATTCGATCATCCGTTTTAACGAAGGCTTCGCCTGGATGATGCAGATTCTAATGTTTATTTTACTCGGTTTGCTTGTATTCCCGAATCAGCTTGTTGATATCATCTGGGAAGGACTGCTGCTGTCCATTATCCTGATGATCGTCGCGCGTCCGGCAGGAGTGTTCCTCAGCATGATTGCTTCCAAGTTTACAGTGAAAGAAAAACTGTTTATTTCATGGGCAGGGCTGAGAGGAGCCGTTCCGATTGTCCTTGCAACCTATCCGATGCTCGCGGGGCTTGAAAACAGCCAGCTGATCTTTAACGTCGTCTTTTTCGTCGTTCTGACATCTGCACTGCTTCAAGGGGCAACCCTGACGCCTCTTGCAAACAAATTAAAACTGTCGGAAAGCAAGAAAATTTCCGTGCCTCATTCGCTTGAGCTGATTTCAATCGGGAGGACGAACAATGAAATGGTTGAACTGGAAGTCGGAGAAGGCGCTGCTGTCTCAGGAAAAGAACTCAAAGACATTGAGCTTCCGAATGATGCGCTTATAACAGCTGTCATCAGGAATGAAAAACTTCATACGCCGCGGGGGGAAACGAATATTTTCTCCGGTGATACGCTGTATATTCTTGTTTCTAAAAAGAACCGCGAAAAAATCAAAGCGATTTTTCAAGGGGAAATCCATGAAGCGGCAGAGATTTCTGAGTAGGATTCAGAACTCGGAATTTCATTACTTTAGAATAATCAGGCTCACTTAAACGAAAGGGCAGTGAAAAACATGGAGAGTTCTGAGCTTCTTATTTTTATGGAGGAATACGGATATGTTGCCCTTTACGTCATGCTGTCAGCGGGGACCTTCTTTATTCCCCTTCCTAACGAAGTCATCATCATGATGGGGGGATTTGCATCTTCACACGGAATCCTGCATCCGGTTCCTGCTTTTTTCACATCTTATTTGGGCATTATGACGGCCCTTACATGCTGGTTTTTAATTGGGAAAAGTTTTGGCGGGCTTGCTCTTTCCATTCTTGTCAGAAAAGAAAGGGCAAAGAGGCGGTTTGAACGATTTCAGCTTCGTTTCTCAAGATACGGAGAATACACGCTTGGAATCACTTATTTTTTTCCGCTTCTGCGTCATTTAGGTCCCGTTCTTGCGGGGATGAACAAAGTGAAGTTCTGGAAATTTGCGCTGCTTGCATACGGATCTGCTTTTATATGGGCTCTCGCTTTTTTTTGGCTCGGCAACCAGTTTGGAGACTCGGCTGAAACAGTTAATGCCCTGTTAAACCGCTTTGGCCCGGCTTTTATAGCATCAGGCTGCGCACTATTTGCAGGAATGATCCTGCTGCGCTATGTTCAAAGAAAAAGAATAAAATCACAGCAACACGGGGGTTAGAGAATGAGTGCTGAGACAATGGATGTTTTTCATAAGAAAACGGCATTAGATACAGCGAGTATATGGAGCGTGCGATTCTTGCTTGTGATCAGATTGAAAGGGAAGAAAACCGCACTCTCTTAGAAAATGATTTAAATCAGCTGAAAGTCCATTCAGTAAAACTCGGAAGGTAAAACATATCCGGGTTTTTTTGTTTGTGTAAACAAGCATCCAAACTCATAAAAAACACGTTATCAATGTAATCAGTGCTGACAGAAGTTTAGAAAACTGTTGAAATTAGGCGGATGTCCCGCCGGTATACCGTGATAAGATACAGTGGATGATATAAGTGAAAGGAATTGATCGAGATGAAAAAATGGATAAGTATAGCGGCAATGGCCGTTTTGCTGATTTTTCCTAATGCCGTCATGGCGCACACACATATGACTTCTTCTCTTCCTGAAGAAGGTTCAACTGTTACAGAACCATTGAAAACAATCGAATTGACCTTTGATACAAAGATAGAACCCCTAAGTTCAATGAAGCTTGTGAAAGATGGATCTGAGGTGCCTGTTGAGGTCAAAGCAGAAGGGGAAAAGCTTATCGGCACGCCTCAAAGTGAGCTTGAAAACGGAGCTTACACAGCTGAGTGGAAAATTATCGGCGAAGACGGACATGAAATGGAAGGAACGCTTGCTTTCAATGTTCAGCAGGAGGCTGCAGAAGAAGCTCCGCAAACGGAAGAAGAACCTGAAGACAGCGGGAAATCCGAAGTAGCTCAAGAGGAACAGCCGGCTGATGAACAGACCGGAAGTGCAGAAGCTTCGGAGGAAGGCTCTCCGGTTATGACAATAGCCCTTGCGGCAATTGGCGTTCTGGCCGTTATTTTCATCATTTCTCTCATGAGAAAAAAACGGTAAAGAGCTGTGAATATCCTGATACCCATCGGAGAAGGAATAACCTATATTCTTTTCTCCTTTTTAATTGGCCATGTGGTTCTGCAGCTTGTACCGGCCTCAAAAAAACCTGAAATGGTTGTGTCTAAGAGGTTCTTGCTGCTGTCTGTTGTTCTGATCATCGGGCTTACATTTCTGCCTGTTTTAAAGGTGATCCTGAGCTTTTATCAAGCGGCAGGAATCAGCCAGACCGTGCAGTCCGTGCTGATGGATTTCCAGATTGGACAATCCTGGATGCTCACAGCGGCTGCTGCGATTGTCTTATGGCTCGTTCTTTATATGGATGGTCCAAAATTCATTCAGGGCATGCTGCTGCTGTTTATGATCTTTGCACTTGGCTATGCAAGCCATGCTGCGTCATTATCGTTTTGGATGGGCATGGCTTCGCACAGTATTCATTTTCTTGCTGTGGCTCTATGGGCGGGTGTTTTGCTTCATGTAGCCTGGTTTACCGTTCATCCTGTAAACTGGCCGGCCTTTCTTAAGTGGTTTACGCCTTTTGCGGTTGCCTGTTTCGCGGTCCTGACCGCAGCGGGTCTGTTTGTTATGAACATGATGGTTGATTTGCGGGATTATGTGCAGGCATGGCCGCTGTCGTATGGCCAAGTGATTCTGCTAAAGCATCTGGCGATTATCCCCCTGCTGGTATTTGCTTTTTTAAATGGCTTTATCGGAAGGAAGGCAGGCGAAAGGGGAACGTTCGCGTGGGTCAGAGCAGAGAGTTTGATAGTTGGAACTGTTTTTTTTCTGACAGGCTTTCTTGGAACACAGGCTCCGCCTCACGACGTGAACGTGACGCTGCGTTCAGAAGGAGCTGCTCCCCTGTTTGAGTGGATCAAGGGCTTTGCCATAGAGCCTCAGGTAACGCTTAGCCTTGATTTTTCAATAGATGGCATCCTTCTATTATTTTTGGCAGGCCTTTTTCTTGGAATGATTGGTTTAAGTTTTATGAAAAAAAGAAACGCTTATGCAGCCGTTGTTCTTGCTTTGCTTTTCATTGTCTCAGCCTATTTGGGACTGATGTCCGGTGTGTCGGTTTCCTGACTGAGCACAATTTCTGACATTCATGTTTGCTGAAGCTATACTTTAATGGTGAGATGAACATTATTTTTGGAGGGATCTATATGGCTGAACATTCTTTTTATCTAAAAGCCCATTGGCCCGGACTCAGAAATGACGTTGGGGAAATCGAGAGCGGACAGCTGAAAACAAAAGTTTCCATACCGCCTGAAATGGATGGGCCGGGTGTTGGAACAAATCCTGATGAAATGCTCCTCGGCGCTGCAGCAACGTGCTACATTATTACGCTTGCGGCCATGATGGGGCGCAGCCGCCTTGAAAAAGAGGATTTAACGATGGAATCTGAGGGGATTGTTGAAGTGGTAAACGGGGTAATCACCTATAAACGAATCGTGCATCGTCCTGTTATCACGCTAAAAGCCGCAGCATCGGAAAAGGATATAGAGCTTGCGAAGAAACTTGCTGAACGTGCTGAAAGTTCGTGCATGATCAGCCGTGCGGTTAAAGGGAATGTGGAAATTGAACTTCAGGCAGAAATCAAGAAAGCAGCCGCTGAGTAACGGCTGCTTTGCTGTTTATTCAGATTGCTTATACATGCAATCTTCGTTTTTTGAGCGTTGTAATGATGCTGTATGAAACTTCTTTCCACAGCGATTCGTCTTCTTTATAAGCGGCAGTCAGTTTTTTGATCATCTCTGACTGCTTTTCTTTGAAATCAGGGTGATCTTTTTCAGGAAGATGTTTTCTGAGTGAGTCAACAAGCTGCTGGATTTTCGGGGCGCGCGGACCCCAGACCGCTTTTTCATTTCCGTCCCGGTCGATAAAGATGAAGATTGGAATGGCACGGGATGTTCCGTTTGTTAAGTACTGGTCCATTAAGTCAAGGTTGGAGTCGCGAAGCAGAAAACGCACGTCCATCCCTGCCTCTTCAGCAATTTTCAAAAGAATCGGGTTGTTGAGCATGGCATCTCCGCACCAGTCTTCTGTCAGGACAATGACGCGAAGAGACTGGGTTCTCATGCTTTCGAGAATGGAGATGTCATCTTCATCCAGCGAAAACCCCTCATGAATAATCGTCATTTCTTCCTTGTTGACATTCATTTGCTCCATGTATTCCTGTGCAGTTAACCCTTTTGCAAACCAAGTGTTTAGTGACATTGAATGTACCTCTCTCTGGTTTTTTATGATAACGGTATCAGAATCTTAGGGAAAAATCCAGAAAGTTGTTCTGACCCGGACGGATTGATAAATACGGAATGGAAGCTTAAGAAAAATGTCTCTTCAAATAGGGACTAAAAGACCATGAGGATCTCGAAGAGTTTAGTATAATAGTATTTTGTGAAAAACATAAGGGATACAAACATAAGGGAGAGAAACATATTGCTTGAAAAATATACCTCAACTGAAAGCCTGATTGAGATCGCCGTCAGTATAGGGATCTTCGTTCTGTTCATGGTCCTGCGCAAGCTGTTTACGAAATATGTGTTTAAGATGATTCTTAAATTCAGCAGCAAAACGCCGACAGATCTGTTCAGAAATGTACTGGTCGCCTATGATAAACCGCTGCGGATGTTTTTTATTCTGATCGGATTGTATTTGGCGATTCTGTATTCTCCTTTTCTGGACAATCAAAGGGACATACTCAGCCAGTTTTACCGGTCTTCCATTGTTCTCACACTGGCGTGGGGACTGTATAACCTGACAGCATCATCATCTCTGCTTTTTGATAAAGTAAACAAACGGTTTGAGCTTGAGATGGATGATATTCTTGGGCCATTTTTATCCAAAGTCATGAGATTTGTCATTCTGGCTCTTACTTTCAGCATCATTGCCCAGGAATTTAATTATGATGTTAACGGGTTTGTCGCCGGACTCGGTCTTGGAGGACTTGCTTTTGCCCTAGCTGCCAAAGAAACGATCGGCAACTTTTTCGGAGGCATTATTATTATCACAGAGAAGCCGTTTACCCTTGGTGACTGGATCAAAACACCAAGTGTAGAAGGAGTTGTAGAAGACATATCCTTCAGGAGCACAAAAATCCGGACATTCGCTCAGGCCCTTGTGACGGTTCCAAACTCTACACTTGCCAATGAGCCGATTACAAACTGGACGAAGATGGGGAAAAGGCAGATTCAGTTCACACTTGGGGTCACTTATGATACAACGCAGAAACAGCTTAAGACGTGCGTGAAAAAAATTGAGCATATGCTTACAGAGCATGACGGCGTTCATGATGAAACAATCAACGTTGTTTTTAACGCTTTTGGCGACAGCAGCCTCAATATTTTCCTTAATTTCTTTACGAAAACAACTGCTTATGCCGACCATTTAAGCGTGAAGCAGGACATCAACTTTAAAATCATGGCAATCCTGGAAGAGGAAGGCGTCGATTTCGCATTTCCGAGCCGGACCATTTACGTTGAAGGAGCCAAACAGGAAGTTAAAGAAAAAGAAAAGCAGTACAGCTAAAGCCGGTGCGGATGCACCGGTTTTTCTGGTACACTGATTACATGATATAAAGAGAGGAAGAACGCTTTGAAAAAACAGACGATTCTTTTTATCGGTGCAGGCCGGATGGCAGAATCCATCATTTCCGGGCTCGTAAAATCCCCGAACATCGAGGATATTTATGTATCGAATCATAGAAACAGAGAAAAGCTTCTGTATCTTGAGAACAAGTACGGCATCAGGCCTTCGTTCAACTGGAGCAGTGATGCTGAAAAAGCGGACATGATTCTGCTGGCTATGCCTCCTGAAGCTCACCCTGAATTTTTGAAGGAGCTTAAACCGATTTTAAAGGGGCAATTTGTTGTGACGATTGCAGCCGGTATCGGCCCGTCCTTTCTGGAAGAACATCTCGGCCAGCATGTACCTGCAGCATGGATCATGCCAAATACAGCTTCTGAAATCGGCGAGTCGATGTCACTTGCTGCCTATGGTCAGGCTGCTTTAGAACATCATAAATTGATGCTGAAGGATGTACTGGATGCGATAGGTGAATCAGAGGTGTGCACAGAGGAACAGGTTCATCAGTTAACGGCCATTACAGGAAGTGCCCCTGCATTTCTGTATGCATTTGCGGAGAGCTTGATCGAACAGGCAGAGACGTACGGAATTTCACATGAACATGCAACAAAGCTTGTCTCTCAAATGATGGCCGGTTCCTCTGCCATGCTGAAGCTGAAAAAAGCGCCGAAGGAACTGAGAGAACAAGTGACAACACCAGGGGGAGCTACAGCGGAAGGAATAAACGTTCTTGTAGAGGGCGGATACAGCCGTCTGATCAAGGAGGCAGTTATCGCCACCAATCGAAAAGCATTGGGCAAGTGGCAGGAGAATCAATAGAAAAATGAAAAGAGGATGAGGACGGTCAGGCGCGCTTAGATTCTTTTATTGTCGTCTGACGCTTGCCCGTCCCATTGCAGAGAGTGCAGGTTTTCTTGAAAAAAGGCAGTTTGGATCTGATTTTTCCTTTTCCATTGCATTTCAAACATATGTTGACCAGTTTCATCCGCATCACCGTCCGAATTTTCTTTATTTTCATTTTATCACAGAGATTTGCAGCAATCACCCGGATTAAGGGTGGTTTTTTTTTTGCTCAATAGTCATGCCGCGTTCATTCTGTACTTATATTTAATATATAAATCCACAAGAAAAAGAGTGACTAAAAGGAGGAGGATAAATGGAGCCCCATCAAGTTTCCTTGATCAAACAGCATAAAAAGCTGCCAAAAGCAGAGATTGGAAAGCGGATGGTGCTCATTTGTTCGGGTGCGGTCCTAATGGCTGTCGGTCTTGAGATTTTCCTCGTTCCAAATCGCATCATTGACGGCGGAATTGTGGGAATCTCGATTATTCTGTCTCACCTGACAAATTTGAAGCTGAGTCTTTTTCTTTTTTTCCTCAATGTCCCTTTCCTGTTCATCGGCTATAATCAGATTGGAAAAACATTTGCTCTTTCTACTCTGTTTGGTGTCGTCGTGCTGAGTTTTGCAACTGCTCTATTGCATCCTGTTCCTGTTTTAACCGAAGATTTGCTTCTCGCGTCTGTTTTTGGAGGGATTATTCTCGGTATTGGCGTCGGGCTTGTCATCAGATACGGCGGCTCGCTTGACGGTACGGAAATTCTGGCTATTCTCTTTAACAAGCAGTCTCCTTTTTCTGTAGGGGAACTG
Organism: Metabacillus sp. SLBN-84; assembly: GCF_053629595.1. Taxonomy (NCBI): domain Bacteria; kingdom Bacillati; phylum Bacillota; class Bacilli; order Caryophanales; family Bacillaceae; genus Metabacillus; species Metabacillus sp. SLBN-84. The sequence goes on along the minus strand of NZ_JBRJIP010000001.1, from coordinate 3,491,126 downwards.
ATTATGTTTTTCAACCTGTTTATCTTGGGAAGTGCAGGATTTGTATTCGGGTGGGACCGGGCCATGTATTCGCTGATTGCTTATTTTATAGCATATAAAACGATTGATGTCGTCGTTCAGGGGCTTGATGAATCAAAATCTGCCTGGATCATCAGTGAAAATCCGGATGAGGTCGGTCAGGCTATTCTTGCCAGGCTTGGGCGGGGAGTCACTTACTTAAACGGAGAAGGCGCATATACGGGTGAAGGCAAGAAAGTCATTTTCTGCGTGATTACAAGACTTGAAGAAGCTAAGCTGAAACTGATTGTGGAAGAGCTGGATCCTTCTGCATTTCTGGCAGTAGCAAACATAACCGAAGTCAGAGGCGGCAGGTTTAAAAAGAGAAGCATTCACTAGCATGACACAATCCGGAAAAAAACATCATCAAATGATGGAATAAGACATTTCCCGCATAAGCCATTAGTCCTTTTTTTAGGCAATTCGTCAAAATGTACGTCTGAGTGGATTCTAGAAAGCTAAAAGTCGAAACTTTGCAGATAAAGTAGGATGAACTTTCTTATCCACTTACACAGACTTCAAAAATTCGTCAAATAAATAGGGCGAAATCATTATTTACTAAATTTTCAGATTAATTATGATATCAATAAAGGAGGAGATAAAATGGGTAAAGGAAGAATTCGTGTGGAAGAGAGTATTAAAGTGCAGACTGATGAGGAAATGTACGAAGCAACTTTAATTGAGAAAGCGGAAGAAGAAGCTGTAAAGCCGTAAATCCTGCTGCCATGTGAGTCCTTGATACATTTGTCTCTTGAAAAGGCAGATCATCCAGAATATAGTTAGAGCATACCTGAAAATGGAAACGGGGGATGAGCAATGCCGCTCTGGGCCTGGCTTCTTGCCGGATTTCTCGTGCTTGTTCTAATAGGATGGATCAGTGACCTGCGATCTAAGCGAAGACGAAAGCTGAATGTTTATCACTCCGACCCTAAAGCTGAAGCAATGAGAGCTGAACAGCAGATGCATACCTATAACCGGGATACAGATTATTTCGGAATGTAAATAAGAAAAGGAGGCGATCCGGCGGGATCGTCTCCTTTTCCTGTTCGTGCATGCTGCTGTTCAGCTAGTTTAAGAGATGCTTCTTTTTCTTCTTTGGTAAAGCAAAACTGATGCTCCGGCGAGGATGAATAAGCCTCCTGCAGCAAACAGGTTATACATTTCTGTAGCAGTAGAAGGCAAATGGCTGCCTTTAGCTGCATCATCGCTGTCCCCATGTGCACGGTCATGATCAGGTGCCGAATCCTCTTTGTTTGGATCCCGGGGATTTTCAGATCCCTTAGGCTGTCCGTTTTTACCAGGGGAAGCACCAGGGCCGTTATTGCCGCTATCTTCTCCCGGATTACCGCCGCCTGCAGGAGGATTACCTGTATCTCCTTCACCATCAGCAGGGGGATTGCCTGAATCTTCTCCGCCGTCAGCAGGAGGATTACCTGTGTCTCCGCCGCCGTCAGCAGGAGGGTCTTCTTCATCAGGAACCGTTACTTTCTCTCCTTTTGTGAAGGACCAGATGTCGGAAACTGTACTTCCTGTAAACGAATCTTCGGCTGATGCGTACCAGAAATAGGTTTGGCCGGTTTCAAGGCCTGTCCAGATTGTTTCTGCAATCGAGCCGCTTTCTATGTTCTCATCTGAGCCGATTGTCTCATCTGTATAAACATTTACTGCAAAGGAATCGGTGGCAATTCTCTTCTCTACAGGAGCAAGGTCAAGACTGATCTCAAACTCATCCATTTCAGGGAATTCATCCGTATCGTAATAGTTATAGTCATCTAAATAAGGTGAATACGTATTGACAAGGATCCTGTTGTTGTCCTGATCAAAATGAAGGAGCCTCATATATCCCTGCCCGCCTTCAGGGCCTGCCTGATAATCAGCAAGCATTTGAGTAACCGTACGGTCAGGCGTGCCGTCACCGTTATCGTCAATTTGATCAACATACGTTTTCGCGGCATGATAATGGCCGCTCAGTACAGCAAATACGTTTTTATTTGGAACGACGACTTCATTATACAATTTTTCTCCCAATGGGTGGCGTGTGCCGGTTGACAGTAAATACTCATGGAAGCTTAAGATGGCCTTTCGATCAGGGTAGGCGGAAAGAACATCATTCATCCAGGCTATCCCTTCATCTGTTACTCCCCAGCCAAGATAAACCATGATGTAATCATTGCCTCCGGCTGAAATTAAATCGTAGTGACCGCGGTTGTTAAGATAAGATTCGCCGTAATAATCTTTTGATTGAAAGCGGTCCTCTCCAAAATAACGATAGTAATCGGTATAGTCGTTTGATACCTGATCAACATCGTGGTTACCGGCCAGTACACCGTACGGGATGTTTTGATCGTCAAGCACCTTCATTGATGTATCGGCAATTTCCCACTGTTTCTCATCCGTAGAGATATTGACGAGATCTCCGGTGTGGAAAACATACTTAATCTTTAATTCTTCCTGTTTCTGTGCAATCCATTCTGTCTGGCGCTGGTAAATATGCGGGTAGCTTTCCGAATAATACTGCGTGTCGGACATCCAGGCAAATGTGTAATCATACTCTTCCGGACTTTTTGGAATTTCGTCCTGAACAAGAACGTTGATTTTTGAGCCTTTTACAAATTCTCCTGCTTGCACGCTTCCGGTAAGCTCGAAGTCCTCTGTCCCTGCAATTTCAACATCTACAAGGGACCAGTCCTTTTGCTTATGGCTCCAGGCATACATGGAAACTTTTCTGCCTTCTAATGAATTTCCGTCCCACTTGAGCTCAATGCGGTCACTGTCATCCACAGCCGGATCAACGGTTACATCAAACCTGTGATAAGGGAACTGCGTGCTTGAATCTGTCGTGAGATAGGTGCCGTCTTTTTCTGACGTCAGCTGAATATCTTCAGACGTAAATGCCTGTTCACCTGCAGGTGCTTGCTGCTTGGGCGGTTCTGTATCTGCTGCATGTTTGAATGATTTAACACTGCTGTCAGACGGGGTGTATTGATATCCTTTAAAGAAGGAGACGTTCATGCTGTCGTTTGAAGGATCCGTCACCTTTACCTGAAGCTTCGGATCGCCTGCAGGAAGTCCTTTTGCACCGTCTGCCGGTCCAATCAGTTCAATTTTTTCAGGATTTTCGTTTGCCGTTTTAAATGTGATGACTTTTTCAGCGTGATTTCCTGCTTTATCTGCTGCTTTAACTGTTAATTGATGGTCACCGGGCTTCATCTTCCCGGAGGCGGTGCTGTACGGAAGATCAATTTTTGCACCATCAAGCCATGCCTCTGAAGAAGCGATGCCTGCTATTGAATCCTCGATCCCCGCATTGATTTCAAATGAACCCTTATATTCTTTGCCTTCTTCAATAGAAGGAGTGATAACCGGAGCCGTATTGTCCACCTTAACATTTGCTGTCACGGCATGATTTAAATGCTGGACAGATATGACATGGTCTCCGTCAAACGAAGCTTTTGTATCCCATTTATAGGTTTTGCTTGCTGCAAGTTCATCTGCAAGCTGGAAAGAAAAATCTTCAAACGGGTGAGCATCATTCATGGTCATAACTTTCTTTTCATCTGGGAAATTGTCCGGTCTAAGGACAGTGCCGTCGGATAAAACAAGTCTAACGTTCCGGATTGTATAATCATCACGGTTTTCCTCTGATTCAAGATCAAATGGTGACGCTTTATTTCCTGAACGGACTGTGAGAATATTTTCGCCTGTCTGTATTCGCTCGGGATCAACCGGAACGGTATACGTTTTCCAGTCGGTCAACCAATCCTTGTCCATTAAATAAAGGATGTCCTCGCCCATCGTAACAGCGTTCTGGAAATACGTGTTGAGGCCGTTCGCTTCAAATGCGAAATAGGCGGTGCGCTCAATTGAACGGTAGGTTTCCTCTGCCTCTTTGCCGTCAATTTTAATGGAAATCTGATTCGGATTTCCGTCTTTTGCTGTAGCTTTTATGATTTTTTCTCCGCTTAGAATTTGTCCATCTTCAAGATTCAACCGAAGATCGGCATCATCAAAATCACTTGTAATGGCAATTGTCTTTTTGCTGCTGACTGTTTCATTCATTCCGTCTGAGACAGTAAAATAATATTCGACTGATTTTCTTCCAATCAGGTCCGGTGAGTAAATCGTATGGTGATAGAGCATATCATCATAATCTTCCTTCAGAATGACGCTCTGGTAGTCAGATTGCTGATCGGTTTTGTAGAACAGCCGGACCGATGTTAAAGAGTTGTTATCCTTTGCTTCTGCAAGAATATGAATATCTTCTTTTTGATCTATTTCTGTCAGATCAGTAAGGTCTTTTACAGTTGGCGGACTGTTGTCCTCTTTTTGAGTAACCGGTTTTTTTGGAATCTGGTAGGCTTCAACAGAACCCGGCGCTGCAGCCTTCACGCCTGCGCTGACCTTCACCTGAACGGTCGATCCGTCAGAAGGATATTTGTAGAAAATTCCTTTATCTGCTGCGGTATCGTCAATTCCGGTTTGCTCATTATAGTAGGCCACCGAAACTTCTTTGTTTGTGTTGGTTGAAACGACAAGGCCCCTTGTACTTCCGTTTGCCATGCCACCACTGAAAATACGGACAATATCTTTGTTTTCTTCAAGGTCTGTGCCGTAATTCTTATTAAAGTCGGCTACTGTGCTGTTTTTGTTTTGATCATTGATGATCCAGAAAACAAGTGTTTCACCGGAAGGAATCAAAAGATCTTCAGGTACCGAAGGCCAGACAACATCGGTAGATGCCTCCATGCCGTAACGATAATTAATCTTATAGTCTTTAAAATTAACAGTCTGGTTCGTATTATTGTAGATTTCAACAAACTCATACCCGTCACCTGAACCGACATTGGACGAATCAGGAACGACTTCCGTAACAAGGAAATAAGGGAGCTTTTCCGTATCCACTTCAGGAAGATCTACGGCAATCGTTTGTTCTTCTGTAGCAGCAGTGTTGATGCCATCAGAGGCCTCAATGTAATAGATTAAATCTGAATGGACGTCAGTACCTGCTATCACTGCTTTGTACTGTTCAGGTTTTGCTTCATCAGGGTTCATCGGAACAGACAGGAACGTACTGTCATTTTCTGATTTGTAGAACAGTGTTGCAAAAGGGACAGCTTTATCATCTGTAATGTCAGCTTCAATCGCAATCTCTTTAAAGCCTTCTGCTGTCGTTACAGGAGTATGCGTGATTTCAGGCTTAACAGAATCATTATTTTCTTCAGGAGCTTTCGCAGGAGAAGAAGGGACCTGTTCTGCGGATATGGCTCCCGGATCAGGATCAGCAAGAGTTTGAAGCTTGCCCATCTCCGTTCCTGTTTTCGGGTACTGGTACTTAACTGTTTTACCGTTATTATCGGTTTCATTGGCCAAATAAGCTGCGGAGATAACTTCAGCTCCTGTGCGGTCTTTAATCGAGATGGCTCTATTGCCTCCGTTAGCGAAGCCTGGGAATGCATCTTTAAAGAACGCAAGGCTGGATGATTCAAGAGCTGTTCCGAACTGTTTATTGAAATCCCCGGCTGTCAGATTTCCATTATTAAACCAAAGGACCAGCGTTTCCTGCGGATTAACCGTCAGATCCTCAGGAATCTTAAAAGACACTTCGCTGCCTGTATCCGTATACCGGTATGCAAACGAATAATCAGAAAGCGACTGAGTCTTGTCTGTGTTGTTGTAGATTTCGAAATATTCATAGTAGTCAGTTCCAGGTCCTGCTGAATTCGGTGAAATCTCAGTAATCAGGAGGTGCGGGTAACTGTCGAAATCTTCCGGGTTATCAGGTTCTGCCGGGGGGGCTTCCGGCCGGTCAATGGTCACCTTGTAGTTTGCACCGCTGTTGTTCAGCAGCACCCGGTTGTTTGGATCGGTGATTTCAATGTAATAGAAGAAACTCTCGCCGGTCAGCTCTTCTTTTGGAATGGAGGCACTGTACGTATTCCCCTCAGAAGCCATTGGCGCTTTTTTGAAATCACCGTCTGTTTTGTAATAAAGGTTTGCTCTGATGTCGGCAGTGTCATCTGTAATAACTGCAGTGAGAGAAGGAGTGCTGCCTTCAGAAATGGATGTTAATGGCTCGTGAACAGCAGAAGGCTCCTGATTTTCAGGTGTCGGGACAGCTTCCGCCGGTGCCTGTGTGTTCAGAATGATTCCCGGTGTGGGATCTGCTTTTTTTTCAAGCTTCTTCATTTCCGTGCCGGATTCAGGGAATGTGTAATGTACGGACTTGCCGCTGCTGATATCTTCTGCGAGATAGGAAGCTGTTGCGGCATCTCCATTTGGACCCGTTATCGCAAAGCCGCGGTTTCCGCCATTTGCAAAGTTAGGTGTGCCCGTAAATTCAACAACCTGCTCAGTAGTTAATTGGACGCTGTATTTTTGATTAAAGTCTTCAAGGGATTTATCTGCCAGGTTCAGCCAGAGTACGGCTGTCTTCCCTGAACCAAGAGTGTAAGGACTGAAAAGAGCCGGTTTATCCGTGCTGCTTCCGTCCGTATAGCGGAGAGAAATGGTGTAATGATCTAAGATGACAGGCTTATCCGTCGGATTGTATACTTCTATGTATTCAAATTCATCAGCACCGGCGTTGTCGGCCATTATTTCTGTAATAAGCAGGGGAGAGCCGTTCATCGGCACACTGCTCTTATTTTCTGTCTCAATGGCTGCTTCAGGCGGTGTTTTTTGCTCTTTTTCAGAAGCTTCCTGCTCAGGTTTTGGTCCATCGGAAGGCTCCTGTTCAGGTTTTGGTTCATTTGATTCAGCAGGCTCTTGTTCAGCTTCTGCTTTTTTTGATTGAACAGGTTTTTGTTCAGTCGCTGGCTCCGTCTCCTTTACCTGACCCGGAGTTTGAGCTGCGGGCGGTGCCTGCTGAGTGTCTTGCTCAGCCGGCATTTCCGGCTGGCTGTCAGGGGCGACAGGAATTGCTTCAGCTTCTGCAGGCAGAGCCTCTTTTTCCTCTTTTTCAGACTCCGTTTCTTCGGCAGGAACAGCCGTTTCTGCCCCTGATGGAACTGCATTTACCTCAGCAGACACATTTGCCGGAGGAAAAGCGGCAAGCAGATTTGAGACAAGCATCATAAGGATTAAGGGATAAATAAAACAGGAACGTCTTTTTTGGCGTGACATGAAAATCTCCTTTTTTACAATTTTTTTACACAAATTCAATTCTAGCTGGAAGATGTAGGGGTTTCGTGAATTTTATGTAAAAATAATGTAAATTAAGGGGGTTTTTGCTCAATTCTGTCATTTTTTGTTGAGGGAGGGGAGCAATACGGCTCAAAAAGAGGTTTCATAACAAAAAAAAGAGGGTACGGTAGTACCGTACTCTCTGGGGGACTATAGCTGTGACGCCAGAACAACAGCGCCTTCAGGAGCCTTATTTCCTGCTTTAGGTTCAATCGTTACGGCTATCGTATCCCAGTTGAATCCGCCTTCCAGATTCATTTCGTACATGACGGCACCATGTCCGGATGAATCTGGAACGAATGAACCTGCCGCAACCGGCTTGTCATTTTCAATCAGCCATACTTGATAGACTTCGCCTTCATCGAGCTGCTTCAGCTGCTCGGCCTGAAGGAAGACCATTTCTTTGGAATCTTTTTTCATCAATGCTGCCATTGCCGTCGTTTCGCTCAGCTGATCATCAACCGGTGCAAGTGCAACCTGTTTTTGCAGATCATCGATACTTATGGCTTTTTCTTCCGGAGACTCATTTTCCATCTGAGTGAAAAAATAAGCATTTCCGAGCAATGATGCAAACAGCAGAGCTGCGACAGACGGGAGGACAAATCGATTTGGCCGTTTTTCAGACTTGATTTGAACCGGGAAGTTTACCATCTTGTTCCGGTCATTTTTATTTTCATCAACAGCAGCAGAATCAGATTCAAACACATTTCCGAGAATCCTCTGTTTCATTTCCTGTGGAGGCTGCACCGGCACAGAGAGATAAGGGAGGTCTTCGGTCAGAGAGGTCAATTCCTGAAGTTCTTCTCTGCAATCAGGACATGACTCCAAATGAGCTTCAAACTCGGCTTTTTCTTCCGGTGGTAAACTTTCACTAAAATAATCGTACAGCTTCTCACACATTTGGCTACTCATCCATAACCCTCCCTTCATTTTCAAGCATGCTCCTCAGGTGTTTCAGCGCAAGCCTGATTCGTCCTTTAACAGTTCCAAGCGGAATCTGGTACACATCCGAGATCTTCTGCTGGGTAAATCCTTTAAAATAGAAAAGTTCTATCATCTGCTGCTGGTCCTTTTTCAGTCTGGATACAGCTTCTCTTAAAATCTCGCCTTTTTCCATCCATTCAACTTCATGTTCTACTGACTGTTCCGGAGTGGAAACAGCGTCCTTTTCTAATATTTCGACGGTGTCGGCCTTTTTATGTTTGCGAATCAGGTCTATTGCCTGATTTCTTGTGACAGTCAAAAGCCAGGAAGTGAATTTTCCTTTTGTGCTGTCATAAACACGGTTTCCGTGCCACAGCTTCATAAAGACATCCTGAAGGACTTCTTCAGCGAGAGTATGATCATGAGTAATGCGGAAAGCAAAAGAGTAAAGCAGCTTTTCATAGCGGTCGTACATAGCTTCAAGAGCATCTTTGTCTTTCCTCAGAATCCTTTCGTACAACTTAGCGTCGTCGTTTACTGTCATCTCCTAATCTCCTCTAATTTAATCAGACATTCATCTAAATTAAAGAATATCATTTTTTGTCGCAAATTGGAAAGCGGGAGATGGTTTTTCCTGCTGTAAAGCTAACGGAAAAAAATTGAATTTGTATCACTGATTTCTCAAAAAAAAAAACGCCGCTAAGGCGCTTTTCTTCATAAGTGATTTACAAATCATCAAACCCGTTGTCAATCGAATTGACTTTCGTATACTGTCTTGATTTTTGCTCGAAAAAATCGGATTTCCCAAGGTCAACTTCCTCATAGGCCTTGATCCATTTCAGCGGGTTTGTCCGGTTTGCTTCAAACGGACGCTCAAAGCCCAGCTGATTGCATCTTACGTTTGCATAAAACTTAATATAATCTTCCACATCCTGCATATGGATGCCGTCTATTTTGTTTCCGATAATGGTGCGTCCCCACTCGATTTCAAGGGAGGCTGCTTCTTTAAAGGTTTCCTGAACGAATGCTGCCAGCTCAGCTGTATCATATTCCGGATATTCGCGGAGAATTTCCTTGAAGATTTTCACGAACAGATCCACATGAATTTGCTCATCCCGATTAATATAGTTAATCATCGTGGATGTGGCGACCATTTTTTGATTGCGTGCGAGGTTATAGAAATACGCGAATCCTGAGTAGAAAAAGAGTCCTTCAAGAATAACGTCATATACAATGGATTTCAGCAGATTCAGCACATTCGCTTCTTCCGCAAAAGCCTGATAGCCGCTTGTTACAAATTCATTTCTCTTCCGCAGCGTAGGTTCGCTGCGCCAGTATTCGAAAACTTCATCCTGAACATGCTTTGGAACAATGCTAGACAAAACATATGAGTAGGAATGATTGTGGATGACTTCCTGCTGTGCGAGCATAATCATCAGGGCGTTTATGCTTGAGTCTGTTATATACTCAGCTACTTTTCCTGCGTAGTCCGTCTGGATGCTGTCAAGAAGAGCCAGAAGGCCGATGATCTTCAAAAATGCCTCCTGTTCGTCACCGGAAAGCTCTGGAAACTGTTTAATGTCCCCTGACATATTGATCTCAAACGGCGTCCAGAAATTAGAGAGCATTTTTTTATATTTTGCATAGGCCCAGGGATAAGATACGTCGTCCCAGTTTAAAACGTTTGAGCTCCTCCCGTTAATGATGGAAGTTGAACGATTCGGCGCAGAAGCGTCCATGATCGGACGCGCGTTCAATGAGTGTGTCATATGCCATCTCTCCTTTATCAGCTTGCGCAGGATTCGCAGTCTTCTATTTCGCTTGATGTTGACCGGACATAGTAAGTGGTTTTAAGACCCGCTTTCCATGCGGTCAGATGCAGGTCCAGCAGCTCTTTTGCTTTAATGGTGTTGCGGACGTAAAAGTTAAATGAGACAGACTGATCAATGTGCTTTTGTCTGGCTGCGTTCTGTTTAATGCTCCACATCTGGTCAATCAAATAGGCTGATTTATAAAACCAGGTGGTTTCTGCATTTAAGTCAGGTGCAGTAACGGGAATTTTGTAGTCCTTTTTCTCTTCGGAGTACATTTTTTGAAAAATCGGATCGATGCTTGCCGTGCTTCCCGCAAGAATGGATGTTGAAGCATTCGGGGCAACGGCCATTAAATAGCCGTTTCGAATGCCGTTTTCTTTGATCTTTTCTGAAAGCTCATCCCATGGCATAGAGTCAGGTGTATAGTTTCTGTTCTTAAAGTAGTCGCCAGTATGCCAGTCTGAGCCTTCAAAGACAGGATAGGCGCCTTTTTCCTCTGCAAGCCTCATGCTTGCCTGAATGGTGTAAAAGGCTATTTTTTCATAGAGTTCATCTGCAAACTGAACGGCTTCTTCGTCTTCCCAGCGCAGGCGCTTGAGCGCAAGAAGGTGGTGCCATCCAAAGGTTCCGAGGCCGACTGCGCGGTACTTTTTGTTTGTGAGCTTGGCCTGAAGTACGGGAATATCATTTAAATCAATGACATTATCGAGCATTCTGACCTGGATTGTGATCAGCCGCTCCAGCACATCATCTGTCACAGCCCGGGCAAGGTTGATGGAAGAGAGGTTGCACACAACAAAATCTCCCGGTGTTTTAACGGTAATGATTTTGCCGTCCTCTGTGTACTGTTCATCCATGGTTGTCGGGCTTTGGTTTTGAGTGATTTCTGTACAGAGATTGCTGCAGTAAACCATTCCTTTATGCGCATTGGGGTTTTTCCGGTTCACTTCATCCCGGTAAAACATAAAGGGGGTTCCTGACTCAAGCTGGCTTTTCATAATGCCCTTCATAATGTCAATCGCAGGAACAGTTGTTTTTGAGAGCTCCGGATGATTGGCGCATTCCCAATATTTTTCGCGGAACGAACCTGAGCCAACTCTCTCATCATAGTAATCTTCCAGCGAGTAACCCATGACTTTCCGTACTTCATGAGGGTCGAACAAATGCCACTCCCCGCGGTTTTCAGCCTGTTCCATGAAAAGGTCCGGGAGGCATACGCCGGTGAAGAGGTCATGCGTTCGTAAACGCTCATCACCATTGTTCAGCTTGGAATCAAGGAATGAATAGATATCCTTGTGCCAGACGTCAAGGTAAACGGCAATCGCGCCTTTTCTTTGCCCGAGCTGATCAACGCTTACCGCCGTATTGTTCAGCTGCTTCATCCACGGGATGACACCGGATGACACTCCTTTAAAGCCTTTAATATCACTCCCGCGGCTGCGGATCTTCCCGAGATAAACTCCAATGCCGCCGCCAGATTTTGAGAGATTGGCAATGTCTGTATTGCTGTCAAAGATGCCCTGCAGGCTGTCATCAACTGTATCAATAAAACAGCTGGACAGCTGTCCGACAGGCTTTCCTGCGTTTGACAAAGTTGGAGTCGCAACGGTCATATACAAATTGCTGAGTGCCCAGTAGGCTTCTTTTACAAGCTGAAGGCGGTGTTCCGTTTCTTCCTTTGCCATCAGCGTCATGGCGATGACGAGGTACCGCTCCTGGGGAAGCTCATAAACCGACTTGTCATAATCTCTCGCAAGATACCGGTCAGAGAGCGTCCGCAGCCCGATATATGTAAAAAGCTTGTCTTTGTCATGGTCGATGACTTGCGAAAGCTGCTCAATTTCTTCTTCGGAATAAGAATCAAGAAGATGTCTGCTGTAGATGCCTTTTGCCGTAAGGGTTTTGATCAGTGACAGGAAGGTGCCGCCCCCTGATTTCCTGTTGAATGCAGCTTCTTTATAAAGCTTTTTAAGATAAATCCGGGCACAGAAATAGGTCCATTCCGGCTGCAGCTCACTGATATTTGAGAGGCCTTCGAGAATAAGCAGGTTGGTCACCTGAGAGGCAGAACAGACAGTGCGGCCTTCCATGCTTTGAACAGCTCTTTCGGTGTATGTATGGAGGTCAAGCTCTTTAAAATCTTTTCCGGTTTCAGAAATAAAGTCAGTCAGCCGCTCCTGTGAGAACGGGGCTTTTTCGTTTGTCAGCTCATTTACGATTAAGGTGGTCATTTTGGTTGCCATAAGACATCCTCCTCATTTATAGTTCAGATTTTCCGCGTAATATAACGGTCAATGATCTTTCAGAAAAAATACTGCGAAAAATCAAAAAAACCGCCCATGAGAACATGAGCGGATCAAACGATAGAATAAGAGGGTGCACGCATCCCTGTTACTGGCCATCGTTTCATCTCCTCAGTCCCCGAAGAATTCGAAACTTGTGCAAATCTAAGGCAGGTCTCCTGACTTGTGATCACTCTGCGCTGAGTCCTTCCCATACATTTCTCTCGTACAGTGGTATTCCCAGTTCGTCACACTTACAGTTGCGGGGACAGTTCCGGATTTGCACCGGATTCCCTTTTAAGCCAACATGTTGGCACCTTGATTCGCTGTTAATTTCAATATGTAGTATATTAATTTAAGTGAATAATCAATATGTTGTGTTATTTGATATTCTCATCATAAATGACACGGGGTGAAATTTCAACTGAAATCTATGAAAATGTCGAAAGAAAAATAGAAAACCATTTTACAGTTCAGCGTGTTTCATCATACCATAGGTTTAAGGGCAGGTTGCACTGCGTTGTTTAAAAACAAATTACTTTTAGGGGGAAACCCGTTCCTTTACGCTGCAGTCACTTGCTTTCCGCGGGGAGCGCCGGAAGCTTCCTCGCTGCGCTTGCGGGATCTTCCGTGCCCTCTTCATCCCCTAGAAAAGTGGAAGCGCCCGTTTATCTCCGGGAGTCAGATAAGGAAACGGCGGTAAAGGCGCTTTTTGCCTTTGGCGACGGTTCCGTTCTGACAGAGGAGTTGGGCGCTGCAGCTGGACAGGAGTCAAGTGCCTTCCGCTCCAATCCACTGGTATCAAAACTTATTAAACTTTGTGAAAATGGATTCACATTATCAGATTTAGTAAAAAGGCACCTATGCAAAATCAGACTAAACTTATAAAAAGGAGATTTATCATGTACATACTTGTTAACGGTGAATATAAAAAGCGTGATGAAGTTTCAATTGATCTTGAAGACAGGGGCCATCAGTTCGGTGACGGGGTCTATGAGGTCATCAGGGTGTATGATGGAGCATATTTTGCGATGAAGGAGCATATGGAGCGGTTCATTCGAAGCGCAAAAGAAATCAAAATCGACCTTCCATATACGATAAAGGAGCTGACAGACCAGCTTGAGGAACTTCTCCGCCTGAATAAGACAGAAGACGGCGGTGTCTATATGCAGGTAACCAGAGGGGCTGCCGCAAGAAAACATCTGTTTCCGGGCAAGAATACGGTTCCTGAATTAACAGCCTATCCAATTCCTTGCTCAAAACCCGCAAAAGAGCAGGAGGAAGGGATTTCTCTTTGTCTGCTTGAAGACGTGCGCTGGCTCAGATGCGATATCAAAAGCTTGAATCTTCTCGGAAATGTCCTTGCCAAGCAGGAGGCGCATGACCGCGGGGCTTTATGAGGCTCTGCTGCACCGGAGCGGCATGATTACGGAAGGGTCTTCCTCCAATTTCTACGGAGTGAAAAACGGAAGTGTGTTTACTCATCCTGCGAATAACCTGATTCTGAATGGTGTTACGAGAATGAAAGTAGAGGAGCTTTGCAGACAGAACGGAATTGAGTTTCTGGAAGAAAGACTGAGCACAGAAGGTCTTGCCTCTCTTGATGAAGCTTTTATCACATCTACGACCAGTGAAGTAATTCCTGTGATAAAGGTTGATGAAGGGAAGGTTGGGGAAGGAATTCCCGGCCCTGTCACAAGAAAACTTCAGAAGCTGTTTGATGAACTGATTGCAAAAGAAACGAAAGTGGTCGAGAAATAATAAAAATCCCGCCTGGGTCAGGCGGGATTTTCTGCTAGACTGTGTATTTCTTAGCAGGCAGGAATCCAAAAAGGACAGAAAACAATGGAGACAGATAGAGAAAGAACGCAAATGGCAGGTACGCAATGACGTCCACGCCGAGTGTCTGCGCGAAAAAGGCTCCGCTCACTCCCCAGGGAATAAGGGGATTTATCAGAGTTCCGGCATCTTCAAGGGATCTTGATAAATATTTCTTTTCAACGTTCAGTTTTTCATAGGCCGGTTTAAACGACTGACCGGGAATGAGTATGGACAAATACTGCTCTCCCGTTACGAGATTAACTCCGATTGAAGAAGAAATGGTTGCAAGGATCAGCTGACCTTTGACTTTAATTCTCTCAATCAATCCGTTTAAAAGAGTCTGAATCAGCTGCATTTTATCCATCAATCCGCCAAGAGCAAATGCGATCATGATCAGCGAAATGGACCACATCATAGATTGAAGCCCGCCGCGGTTCAGCATTTGCTGGACGGTTTCCTGCTGAATATCAAACGCTGTTCCATTTTGCAGAACAGCTAAGAAACCGGAAAGATTTGTCCCGTCCTGAATGAGGAGACCTGTGATGCCGGCAGTTGCAATGCCTGCAGCAAGAGCAGGAATAACAGGAACCCTGGAAATGGCAAGACCAATCACAATCAGAGGAGAGATCAAAGTCCATGGACTGATCGTTACGTGCTCCTTCATGATCGTCATAATTTCTTTGATGTTATCTAGTGTCGCTGCGTCAGCTGCAAGTGTTGTTCCCATATACCAGAAAAGAACAGCTGTTATCGCATAAGCTGGAATTGTTGTCTTTGACATATGGCGGATATGTGTAAAAATATTGACTTCGGCAACACCGGAGGCAAAGTTCGTCGTATCTGACATCGGCGACATTTTATCCCCAAAGCATGCTCCGCAAATAACAGCCCCTGCAGCCCATTCAACAGGAACTCCTGCAGCAATCGCCACTCCCATAAGAGCAACTCCGACTGTGCTGACAGTTGTGAAACTGCTGCCCACAAGGCTTGAAATAATGGTGCAGCATACAAGAGTCAAAATCAGAAGGTACGCCGGATCTATGATGGACAAAGCAGCCATCATAACAGTCGGTATCGTACCGCTGAACATCCAGGCTCCAATAAGGATTCCGATAAGAGCCAGAATAATGATCGGCTGAACACCGGATTGAATGCCTTTTACAATTCCGTCCTCAATATCCTTCCAAGAGTACTTATATAGGACTGCAGCGCCGCTGAGAAAAACAAGGCAAAGCATCAGCGGAAGATGCGGTTCTGTTTTTAAGTAAAATAAACTGATGAAAATAATGCCGATCATCGATAAAAATAGAATCACTGAACCAGTGAATGAAAGTGATTTTGATTGACTCATAAATTGAAATTCCTTCCTTTTATACTTAAACGCTTTTATGCTTTTGTGCATAAAAGTATTATATCAGTCTATTGATCTATGTCAACTGGTGATAAAAGTAAAAGGAACTGGAGTCTGCAAGGAACGAAAAAAACCCCTGAAACTTTGTTTGTCTCAGGGGTTTTTGAGTAGCACTTAAAAAAAACGGATGCTCTAAAAAGCACCCGTTATCACATTTATTTTGCAATCAGCACTGAAATGTTCGACTGATGATGCACTTTATCGCTAACACCGCCGAAAAGCAGTTTTTTAAGGCCGCCTGAATCACTGTTGCCCATAATGATGAGATCGGCTGCATGTTCATCAGCAAATGCAAGGATGGCATCTGCAGGAGAGCCTGACAGAATCTCAACGTCTCCAGCTGCCTGGTTCTCATCAAGCTTCATTCGGATCCTCGACGTGACTTCATCAGAATGGTCGAAGTATTCATTCTTCGGCTGATCATCAAACTGCCGTGCCGCATCAGGGGCCACCGGATAGTTCTGAAGGTTATCAGTCAGGTAACCGTTTGCAGGAGCACTCGGAATAGCGGGCCTTACGCCTCCTGTATTCATGGCGTGCTCTGCCTGATAGACGTGAACAACTGTTAATCGAGTGCCAAGCTGCTTGCTCAGCTGAATTCCTTTAACAAGAGCTGCTGAACTTTCATCCTGTCCGTCATAAGCTACAACAATGTGGTGAAATGTATCCAAGTTCATTCATTCCTTTCTTTTGGCAGATGATTTTGTTTCTATGTAAATACCCTGATATTTCCTTGGGAAAACGTTCATCTGTCAGAAATTTAGCTATGGCGGACACATTTTTTCATAAATAGGCGTACACCTGTTGTAATTGGGGTAATAAGAGATAGGATTTATTTTTCTATATCAGGGGGTTATTCATGTTTAAGTCACTATTTTCAATTAAGGGTGTGTTCATGAAACTGCTCATCTTCGTGCTGCTTTCAGTCATCCTTGTCTTTATGGTGCACAACTCAGTTATTGCATCGCAGGATGTGAGCAAATTGGAAGAACGAGCAAACGCCCCGACAATTATTTATGATCAGAACGGAGAAATCGCAAGCAAGATCTCAAGCTCCAAACAGGAATGGGTCAAGTATGAAGATGTGCCCGAACACTTTTATGAGGCGCTTCAGGCAACAGAGGACCAGAATTTCTACAAGCATAATGGGATCGATTATATCGGAATTGTCCGTGCTGCATTCAAGAATGTGCTGGCGGGAGGAGTTGTAGAGGGAGGAAGCACGCTGACACAGCAGCTTGCCAAAAATACCCTGCTTACTCACGATCAGACATTTAAACGGAAATTTGATGAGTATTTTATTTCTCAGAAGATTGAAGACGAATATTCAAAAGAAGAAATACTGGAACTTTACGTAAACAAAGTTTATTTCGGAGAGGGTGCCTGGGGACTTAAGCGGGCTTCAAAAGTATATTTTGGAAAAGAGCCTGCAGACCTGACCCTTAACGAATCAGCAATTCTGGTCGGCCTGATTAAAGCCCCGACAAATTATTCACCAGTCAAGAATATGGAAAAGTCTCTTGACCGGAGAGACGTTGTTCTGAAACTGATGAAAGAAGAAAAAGTAATTACTGAAGCAGAAATGAACGAAGCGAAAAATGAAAAAGTCGTTCTTGAAAGAAAAGAACTGGATCAATATAAAGGCCGCTATCCTTCCTACGTGGATCACGTCATTGAAGAAGCGATCAAAAAATACGGATTAACGCAAAATGAAATTCTTGCCGGCGGGTTTGAGATTCATACAGAACTGCGCCAGGATATGCAGTCATCGATCGAGAATGTTTTTAAAGACGATGCGAATTTCCCTGACTTGGGCGGAGATCAGCTCGTGCAAAGCGGTGCGGTTCTCCTTAACCCTAAAACAGGAGGAGTCCAGGCGCTGATCGGCGGCCGCGGAGAACACTCATTCAGGCAATTCAACAGGGCTACACAGCTGAAGAGGCAGCCCGGTTCAACGATGAAGCCGATTTCGGTTTATACGCCGGCTCTTGAAAACGGGATGACTGTAAACTCCAAGCTTGAGGATAAGCCTCTTGACATTGACGGTTATAAGCCAGAGAACTTTGATGGTTCCTATCACGGTGAGGTTACGATGTATGAAGCTCTGGTGAAATCCCATAATGTGCCAGCCGTCTGGACGTTAAATGAGATTGGCGTTGCAAAAGGTGTAGATGCGACAGAGCGTTTCGGCCTGCCGATTACAGAGAATGACCGCAACCTGAGTCTTGCACTCGGAGGACTTGATGAAGGTGTTGCACCCCTTAACATGGCAGAAGCCTATTCCGCTTTTCCAAATGACGGCACGCGCGTAGAAGCTCATGCGATCACGAAAATTGTTGATGTGCAGGGCAACACCATTGCGGAATGGAAAAAGAAAGAAACAGAAGTAACGACAAAAGAAGTAGCTCAAACGATGACACACATGATGCTTGGGGTTGTCAAAGAAGGAACAGGAAAAAAAGCCGGGCTCGAAAAGCATGAGCTTGCGGCGAAAACAGGTTCCACCCAGCTTGGCATTGACGGCATCGACGGGACAAAGGACCAGTGGGTTGTCGGATATACACCGAACGTAGTCGGTGCGCTGTGGCTCGGCTACGATCAGACAGATGAAAATCATTACCTGAATACGTCCAGCAGTGCAACAGCTGCACCGCTCTATAAAGTCATAATGGATGCAGCACTGAAAAACGAAAAGCCTGAAGACTTTAAACTTGCGCAGGTTAAGAATGACGAAAAGAAGCCCGTGAAGAAAAAAGAGACAGGCGAAGAGGAAAAGGAAAAGAAACGGTCTGAAGAAGGAAAAAAAGAAGCTGACAAAAAGGCAGAACAAGATGCCCAAGCAAGAAAAGAAGAACAGGAACGGCTGAAGCAGGAAGAAAAAGCAAAAGCCGATGAAGAAAAGAGAAAAGCAGACGAGAAAAAGCGTCAGGATGAGGAAGCAAAAAAAGCAGCAGAAGAAGCTAAACGAGCAGAAGAAGAGGCGCGGAAAGCAGAAGAGGAAGCACGAAAAGAAGAGGAACGAAGAAAAGAAGAAGAGAAGAAAAAAGAAGAAGAAAAGCCAGCCGAGCCGCCAGCTGAGGAACCGGCAGAGCCAGCTGAGCCAGCTGAGCCGGCAGAACCTGAGGAACCGCCAGCAGAGCCTGAAGAGCCTGCTGCACCTCCGGCAGACAGCGGGGGCGGTTAATTTTAGACCGAACAGGGAGACTCCTGTTCGGTTTTTTATGCGGATTTCGGGTGGAATGGCTGGCTTGCGATCGGGAGTTTTTTGGGCGGGGGAATAGGACTATCAAAAGCATGAACCTGAAGATTGGTGGATCCAAACGGGTGGAATAGGACCATCAAAACGGGAAAGCAGGAGCTTGATGGTTCCGAACGGGTGGAATAGGATCATCAAAACGGGAAAGCAGGAGCTTGATGGTTCCGAACGGGTGGAATAGAACCATCAAAAAGGGTAAGCAGAAGTTTGGTGGTTCCAAACAAGCAGAATAGAACCATCAACATCGGAAATCAGAAGCTTGATGGCACCAGCTCCCATCACCACCAACACAAAACAAAACACAACAAAAAACCGCATTCATTTAAGAACGCGGTTTTAAAACTCTCTATCCTAAAACATTGGCATAATATAAGTAATTAAAAACCATATAATTCCGAAGAAAATAACAAGATATGCTGTGTATTTGATAAAAGTGGCGCCAAGAAGGCTGTTATTTGTCTTGTGCTCTTCTTTTCGTTCAACATTTACTTGTTTGTGCTCAGACATAAGGTTCCTCTCCCTTATTGGTTTTTATAGGATAACGTTAAGCAGCCAGCCGATTACGACGATTGCTCCAATTACGATTAAAATAGTTCTGATCATAGCAGCGGTCTCCTTTTCTGTGGTGGATTGAAAACAGGGTGTCCTGACATTATCTTTTGTAAAAACCCTGGAGCTTTATACCTTTACTTTTTCAGCTGTATTCAGAAAGCTTGATGTAAAGCGTGATTCTGTTGAACAGATGTCATCCATTTCAGCAAGAAGCTCGCCTGGATTTTCACCGTCAATTAACACTTTTATCTGCTTTGAGCTTGACATCATAAGAGAGAACGTTATCAAAGAAGGAAGTTTTGAAACATCCACAATGCTTCGTCTTCCAGCTATGAAATACACCTTCCCGCTATAATTTTTGGCAAGCTGATTCAAACTGATCAGCTGGTCCATTCTGAATGGATTCTGAGTACAAAGACTTGTGGATACTAACTGGCTCATCATGTTCCTCCTTTGATTTTCCTATGTCGTTTGATAGTGTTCTTTACCTTGTTTTTAAGATGTTGAAACCTGTCTTTATAAAAATGAGAAAAATAGCGAAAAATCTTAATTGACAAAATAATGAAACGAATGGTAATCTATTTTAGGAATAAAATCAAAAAAATGGTAAAGGAGGGGTACAACATGAAAAAGTTCATTGCACGTCAGTTCGATCGCAAAAACCGTTTTTATGCAGCCCCGCCTTGCCTTCCGGCTATTTAGAGTTTTTGCTCTAAATACTTGTAAGCAAAAGGCACGGGGTATGCTGCACTGTATACTCATGTGCCTTTTTATGTTTGTGTAAAAAGGCAGATCTCTAAACAGAGATGTGCCTTTTTTATATTTTTAAAACAAAAGAAGGAGGAAATGAAATGAATGTTTGGGTAAGCAAAGCTGAAAAACGCGTGAAGAAAGGCGATCCGGAAAGCGGCTAGATAGTTAAAAGGAAGTTTTAAGGGAGATGAAAGCATGTTTGCAGTTTTAGGGAAATTAGGATGGTTTTTTAAGAAATACTGGAAGCGTTATACAGCAGCGATTATTCTGCTGCTCGTTGTAAATGTTCTGGAGATTATTCCTCCAAAGCTGCTCGGGAACGCGATTGATGATATTCAGACAGGGAATTTTACTAGCGATTTGCTTGTGGAGTACATTGTATTATTTATCGGTCTTGGTGTACTTGTCTATTTTTTATCATACTTCTGGATGTACAGTTTATTTGGCGGAGCACATCTCGCTGAGAGAATTTTGAGATCCAAGCTGATGGGCCAGTTTTTGGTCATGACACCGCGTTTTTATGAAAAAAACAGAACGGGTGACTTAATGGCCCGTGCAACAAACGATTTAAAAGCGATATCGACTACTGCC
The DNA here is from genome assembly GCF_053629595.1 of Metabacillus sp. SLBN-84. Taxonomy (NCBI): domain Bacteria; kingdom Bacillati; phylum Bacillota; class Bacilli; order Caryophanales; family Bacillaceae; genus Metabacillus; species Metabacillus sp. SLBN-84. Next base: position 3,470,483 of record NZ_JBRJIP010000001.1, on the reverse strand, counting down.
GGCTTTGGGATCCTGACACTGGTTGATTCAAGCATGTTCATGCTGACGATCCTTTTAACAATGGGGATACTCATCAGCTGGAAGCTGACCTTTGCAGCCATTCTTCCGCTGCCGATCATGGCAATCGCCATGGGGATTTACGGGAAGAAGATTCATACGCGGTTCACGGCTGCTCAAGATGCATTTGGGGATATGAACGATCAGGTGCTGGAATCAGTATCTGGAGTCAGGGTAATCCGCGCGTATGTTCAGGAACAGGCTGACGTGAACAGATTCAACGAACTGACTGATGATGTTTACAAAAAGAATGTTCATGTAGCCAAAATTGATGCCTTGTTTGAACCGACGATTAAGCTGCTTGTCGGCATCAGCTACTTAATTGGTCTCGGATACGGAGCGTATCTCGTTTTCCATAATGAAATTACCCTTGGTGAACTTGTTTCCTTCAACGTTTACCTTGGCATGATGATCTGGCCGATGTTTGCGATTGGCGAGCTGATTAATATTATGCAGCGCGGCAATGCCTCGCTGGACAGAATCAATGATACTCTTTCCTATGAGCCGGATGTGAAAAATGCCGATCAGCAGGTGCAGGTAAGTTCGCCTAAATCCATTGAATTCAAAAATGTCACATTCAGGTACCCATCTTCAAACGTGGGGAATTTAAACGCCGTCAGCTTCTCGGTCAAGCGGGGAGAAACAATCGGGATTGTCGGCAAAACCGGCAGCGGAAAAACAACAATTGTCAAACAGCTTTTGAGACAATATCCTGCAGGAAGCGGAGAGATTTTGATATCCGGTGTTCCGATTGAAAAAATCCCACTTGAAACGCTGCAGCGGTTTATCGGGTATGTCCCGCAGGATCATGTCCTTTTTTCAAGAACGGTAAGAGAAAATATTCTCTTCGGGAAAAAAGACGGATCAGATGAAGAACTGAATAAGGCCATTGATCTTGCGTTTTTCAGAAAAGATCTTGAGATGCTTCCAGAGGGTTTGAACACGCTCGTCGGAGAAAAGGGAGTCGCATTGTCAGGAGGCCAAAAGCAGCGGATTTCCATTGCACGTGCTCTTCTGATAGATCCTGAAATTCTAATTCTGGATGATTCGCTTTCAGCCGTAGATGCAAAAACGGAAACGGCCATTATCTCGAATATCCGCAGTGAGCGTGCCGGAAAAACAACCTTTATTACAACGCACCGCCTGTCTGCGGTTGAACATGCAGACTGGATTATCGTCCTTGATGAAGGGAAAATCATCGAGGAAGGCAGGCACGAATCGCTGCTTGCAAAAAATGGCTGGTACAAGGAGCAATTTGAACGCCAGCAAATTGAAGCTGAAAACGAAGGCGGGGTGGGAGCATGAGCACAGGAAAACGATTATTCCGCTATGCAGCCCTTTATAAAAAAACGCTGATTGCAGCTCTCCTGATGCTTACGGTTGCCGTAGGCGCAGAGCTGACCGGTCCTTTCATCGCCAAGAAAATGATTGATGACCATATTCTCGGCATCGAAAAAACATGGTATGAAACAGAAAAAGGGGAGCAGACGACTGCCTATAATGGCTCCTTTTACAAACGGGAAGATTATTTTGAGCCCGGTGAGGAAAAAGGGAAAGAAGTGCACATCCTCCAAGTGCAGCGGGATTATTATTTTATCCCAGGTGAGCTTCAGTTTGACGGAGAGCGCAATGCTGACGGAAATACAGTCACCATTGCAAAGGGAGAGCAGTCCGAGTCATATCAGGGAACGAAGCTGTCTTCTAAAGAGCTGTTTGCTTTTTATGAACCTGAAATCGGGGGGCTGCTGACGTTAATTTTTATTTATTTCGGCCTGCTTGTTTTTGCCTCTTTCTTTCATTACGGACAGCGTTATTTTCTGCAGGTTACATCCAACAGGATTATCCAGAAAATGCGCCAGGATGTTTTTGCCCATATTCAAAGACTGCCGGTTGTCTATTTTGACAACCTCCCTGCAGGGAAAGTCGTCGCTAGGATTACAAATGATACAGAGGCGATCAGAGAGCTGTTCGTTGCGGTTCTGTCGACGTTCTTTACAAGTGCGATTTATATTACAGGAATCTTTGTTGCGTTATTCCTGCTTGATGTGAAACTTGCCTTGATCTGTATGGTCATCCTTCCGATTCTTGCAGTATGGAGTGTGGTATACAGAAAGTATGCATCAGATTACAACCATAAGATCAGATCGCTCGTCAGTGACATTAACGGAATGATCAATGAATCCATCCAAGGGATGACGATCATCCAGGCTTTCCGGAGACAGGAAGAAACTAGAGCTGAATTTGAAGAGATGAATGATTCGCATTTTCATTATCAAAACAAGCTTTTGAGCCTGAACTCTCTACTTTCGCACAACATGGTTGGATTTATGAGAAACTGTGCCTTTGTTGCACTGATCTGGTATTTTGGGGGCGCCTCGATCGGTGTCGGTTCCATGGTATCAATCGGAGTTCTCTATGCGTTTGTTGATTATCTTAACCGGCTTTTCCAGCCGATTACAGGCATTGTCAATCAGTTTGCCCAGCTTGAAACAGCACGCGTCTCAGCAGAGAGAGTCTTTACATTGCTTGATGAAAAAGGGATCGATGTCAGCGAAAAGAAAGAGCCGCGCTACAAGGGCGATGTTACGTTTGAGAATGTCTCGTTTGGCTATAAGGAAGGCGAATATGTCCTGAAGAATATTGACTTCCAGGCAAAACAGGGCGAGACGGTTGCGCTTGTCGGCCATACCGGTTCAGGAAAAAGTTCGATAATGAATCTTCTCTTCCGCTTTTACGACTCCAAGGAAGGGAAAATCATGATAGACGGAAAAGACATCATGTCGATGCCGCGCCAGACAGTGCGGGAGCATATGGGGATTGTGCTTCAGGACCCGTTCCTGTTTACCGGAACCATTGCCGCGAATGTCAGTCTGAACAACCCTGCGATTTCACGTGAGCAAGTTGAAAAGGCACTAACTGATGTAGGTGCTGACAAACTCCTGAAACATTTGCCGCTTGGATTCGATGAACCGGTAATTGAAAAAGGAAGCACGCTTTCATCCGGACAAAGGCAGCTCATTTCATTTGCCAGAGCACTTGCATTTGATCCCGCCATCCTGATTCTCGACGAAGCAACAGCGAGTATAGATACCGAAACAGAGGCGGTCATCCAGGAAGCGCTTGAGGTACTGAAAAAAGGAAGAACAACCTTTATCATTGCCCACAGGCTTTCAACGATTAAGAATGCAGACCAGATTCTTGTGCTCGACCGCGGCGAGATTGCCGAGCGGGGCAGCCATGAAGAGCTTATGAAACAAAAAGGCAAGTATTATCAAATGTATGAACTGCAGCAGGGAAAACAAAATTCCCTTGCAGGTTAAAAAGAAGAGCGTCCTCATCGGGCGCTCTTTTTAAGTTGTTTCATGTTGTCAGTAAGCAATTCCAACGCGTTTTTTCACATAAAGATCTTCCGCAAGCACTTTATAGGCAAAATATCCCGTATCTTCTGCAGAAATTTGTTTTCCTTCCTCAGGCAGAAAATCTTCTTCCATTCTAAATGTTTTTGTCAATTCCCCATCCGGCAAATAGGTCGGGCACACGACAGTCCAGTCCAGCCCCGATTCTTTCAGGGACAAATAGGCATTTAAATGTTCGTTAGCTGCGCGGGTGAGGGTTCTGCGGGATTCGCCTGACTGAAATCTGTACAGATCAGGTGCCGTTCTTGCCTGCAAAATCCCTGCTGTTCCAATTGTAATAATCCTGTTTATGCCTTCTTTTTTCATAGCTGAAATGATCAGAGGCACAGCAACTGTCAGAGTATCATTGCCGTCAGTGCCAAGACAGCTTACTACTGCGTCACAGCCGGTCAACGTTTTTTCAATGCTTGAAAGCTCTCTCGCATTTCCCGCAATGACCTGTACATGAGCCTCCACTTGCTGCGGATCACGAGCAAGCATCCTCACATGGTGGATTTCTTCTAAAGCTGTTTTTAAGAAAGCTCTGCCGACTCTTCCGGTTCCTCCGAATAAAGCAATGTTCATCGTATCAGTCTCCAGTTCTTTTCTTTTAGTGTACTTTAAAATACCCTCAGAATAAAAACATACGCAGGCAAGAACTGGTTACACTAAAAAAGCGGAAACAAATAGATTGACAGCCATATGCAATCCGAGTAATATTCTAACGTAATGAATATAAAATCCGATAAGGTTACTGGGGGTTTAACGATGAAGAAATTATTCAGCTTAATTGCACTTTTATCAGTCTCAGCACTGATTTTAGCTGCCTGCGGAACAGGCGGCGATAAAAAGAACGGAGGAGAGCAGGCTGGTGACGCCGGACTTTACGATAAAGTAAAAGAAGAAGGCGTGCTTGTGATTGGAACAGAGGGTACATACCCGCCGTTTACGTTTCATGATGACAGCAACAAACTGACAGGCTTCGATGTGGAAATTGCACAGGAGGTTGCTAAACGCCTTGGCGTGAAAGCCGAGTTTAAAGAAACACAGTGGGATGCCATGTTTGCAGGCCTTGATGCCAAGCGTTTTGACATGATTGCAAACCAGGTCGGCATTAAACCGGAACGCGAAGAGAAGTATGCATTCTCTGATCCGTACATTTCATCTGCAGCTGTACTTGTGACTCATAAAGACAACAAAGACATTAAGTCATTTAAAGATCTTGAAGGCAAAAAAGCGGCTCAATCCCTTACAAGCAACTACGGTGAAATTGCGAAAGAAAACGGAGCTGAGCTTGTAGGTGTTGAAGGGTTTACACAGGCAATCGATTTAATTAATTCCAAACGTGTTGATGCAACCATCAATGATAAGCTTTCTGTTCTCGATTTCCAGAATCAGCGCAAAAACGCACCGATTCAAATCGTGGATGAAAGCAAGGATGCTGCACAAAGCGGTCTGATGTTCCGTAAAGACAGCGGAAAATTAGTGGATGAGGTCAATAAAGCACTTGCTGAAATGAAAGAAGACGGCACGTACAAGAAGATTTCAGAGAAATGGTTTGGCGAAGATGTATCTGAATAACATTTTTGCAGATCCTGAACGTTTAGAACGTTTGGCCAATATTGCACAAAGTTCCCTTCTCCCTTTGGTGAAGGGAGCTTTGTATTATACCCTGCCGCTTACGCTTATCACGTTTGCAATCGGACTGATTTTAGCCGTCCTGACAGCTCTTGCGAGAATTTCAACGGTTAAGCCTCTGCAGTGGATCGCACGGTTTTATGTCTCCATTATCAGAGGCACGCCGCTGCTTGTCCAGCTGTTCATTATCTTTTACGGCCTGCCGAGTATCGGGGTGACAATCAGCCCGTTCATTTCAGCAATTATCGGTTTTTCTCTGAATGTCGGGGCCTATGCTTCTGAAATCATGAGAGCGGCGATTCTGTCAACACCGAAAGGCCAGTGGGAGGCGGGATACTCAATTGGAATGAGCTATTCCCAGACACTGAAACGCATCGTTCTGCCGCAGGCAGCGAGGGTGTCGATACCGCCGCTTTCAAATACGTTCATCAGTCTGGTGAAAGACACGTCACTTGCCTCATTAATTCTTGTAACAGAGATGTTCAGAAAGGCTCAGGAAATTGCTTCAACGAATTACGAATTTCTGCTGATGTACTCCATGGCAGGACTCTTGTACTGGATCATCTGTTTTATCCTTTCTGTCGTTCAGCAGCAGATTGAAGGAAAGCTGGACCGCTATGTTGCAAAATAAGAAAGGAGAATACGCATGATCTCAATTAAAGAGCTGCACAAAAGCTTTGGTGAACTGGACGTTTTAAAAGGAATCAATCTTGATATTCCAAAAGGGAAAGTAGTCGTTGTCATCGGTCCTTCAGGTTCGGGCAAAACAACGTTTTTGCGGTGTTTGAACGTGCTTGAGATGCCGAATAAAGGCAGGATTACGCTTGATCAGCAAACACTTGATTTTACTAAGCCTGTCCCTAAGAAAACCATTACACAATTCAGAAGCAATACAGGAATGGTTTTTCAAAACTATAATCTGTTTCCTCATAAAACAGCCCTGGAAAATGTCATTGAAGGGCCAGTGATTGTTAAGAAAACAGACAAAGAAACAGCGAGAAACAAAGCGAAGGTCCTGCTTGAGAAAGTCGGCCTGGGAGACAAAATGGATTTCTATCCGTTTCAGCTCTCAGGCGGCCAGCAGCAGCGTGTAGGCATTGCAAGAGCTCTTGCGATGGAACCTAAGGTTATGCTGTTTGATGAACCAACCTCTGCGCTTGATCCGGAATTAGTAGGTGAAGTACTGAAAGTAATGAAGGATCTCGCAACTGATGGAATGACAATGGTTGTCGTAACGCATGAAATGAGATTTGCAAAAGAAGCAGCTGATGAAGTGATCTTCATGGACGGGGGAGTCATTGTCGAACAGGGCACACCGGAAGCCTTGTTCAACTCGCCAAAAGAAGAACGGACGAAAAAATTCCTCAGAAAGCTTGAAGAGTAGGCGGAAAGCCTGCTCTTTTTATTTTGCCTGCTTTATCAGCTCTTTTTTTTCCTGTTCAAAATAATACACCCGGGGCATGTTAAGATGGACAACCATCTCATGCGCAAGACTTACACAAACGAAAGTCACCGCTTTCCAATCAATCGCTTCGAGCATGGAGCATTCTCCTCATGGACGTTTTCTCTATATATATGGAAGCAGGAACTTGTTTGATACTAGCGGGAAGAAACTACTTTGGATTATAGGGAGAATGATGAAGGTTCTTTTTATGAACAGCTCTGCTTTGAGTAAATACAATCAGAAATTTAGTGGACTGCAGCGGAAGGCAATTGACTCCTGCGGGATGAAGAGGGCGCTGGAGACCCCGCAAGCGCAGCGAGGAGGCTCCAGGCACTCCCCGCGGAAAGCAAGTGACTGGAGCGAAAGGGAACGGGTAAACCTTCAAAATTAACAAAGAAGACCCCAGCAGAATGCCGGGGGTCCTTTAAGCCATGTTATGCAGTTGTGTTATTAGAATTTGCCGCCCATGTTAGATTGAGCGTAAGAAACTAAACGCTTAGTGATTTCGCCGCCAACAGAACCGTTAGCACGAGCTGTTGTTTCTGGTCCAAGGTTAACTCCGAACTCAGAAGCGATTTCGTACTTCATTTGATCGATTGCTTGTTGTGCACCAGGTACAACTAGTTGGTTTGAAGAATTGCTGCGTGATTGTGCCATGTAATAACACTCCTTGATGTAGTATAGTTTTTTTGGGTTCTCTGGAGTTGCACCAGTGCATGAGGTTCATGGCCGTCTCGGCTAACCCACTATGTGAGTTGGCAGCGGGTTGTTCGTTGCTGTTACTAGGTATTATGGGTAGAATGAGCGGTATTATGCACGAACCTGAAATGGTAAATATTATGGAAAATTGCATGTTACATAAAGTAGAAGAAAGTAAGGGAAGATAGAAAAAAACTCGTCCGCAGGTGATCAGAATGAATATGTGTCCGCTATGCAATGGATTCAGCGATGAAGCAGGCGCTGCAAGCTGTCCAAACTGCCAGACTGTTATGATTGATCATGGGAAAATGACAGATTACCTTGATGAATACAGTGCGTATATGGAGATTGATACAATGAAGCTGTTTGACGGAGTGCGGGAATCACTTGAAGCACACCGCTGTGTGCATTTGTTTTCATGTATGAACTGTTTACATGAAGAGGTAAGGGAGATTCAGGAATAAGTTTGCATAAAAAAACTGCCTGAGCTGTCTCAGGCAGTTTTTGCGTTTCCGCTTTTCTTATTTCTCAAAAATAAGTAAGTTTAGCGCTTCGATGTATAGCTCCACCTTCCAACTCTTCTGCCAGAACAAAATCCCCCAATAAGTCAAAACCGGACTTTTTGGGGGATTTCTTTTCTGTCTATCTGAGCTAAACGGACGCTTCCGCTTTTCTTATTTCTCGCTCGCAGGACGAATGCGCGCTTCTGAATCTTTATCGAAGAAGTGAGCTTTGTTCATATCAAGCGCAAGCTCAATGATTTGGTCAGGTGCTACATCTGTGCGTGAATCAACGCGTGCGATGAAGTCCTGTCCGTCAATTTTTGAATAAAGCATTGTTTCTGCACCCATAAGCTCAGAAACTTCAATTTTAGCCTGGATTTTTGATCCTGCAGATGAATCGATGAAGACCGGCTCATCGTGAATATCCTCAGGACGCACACCCATGATCAGTTCTTTTCCTACATAGCCCTGTTCGCGGAGGTATTTCATTTTTCCTTCTGGAACAGCGATTGATTGAGTGCCGATTGCAAACTTTCCGTCAGTCAGCTGGCCTGTAAAGAAGTTCATGGAAGGTGATCCGATGAATCCTCCAACGAAGAGGTTCTCAGGCTTTTCATATACTTCTTTAGGAGCTCCGACCTGCTGGATGATGCCGTCTTTCATGACGACAAGACGTGTTGCCATTGTCATGGCTTCTGTCTGGTCATGCGTTACATAGATTGTAGTCGTTTGCAGACGGTGGTGAAGCTTTGAAATTTCAGCACGCATTTGAACGCGCAGTTTAGCATCAAGGTTTGAAAGCGGCTCATCCATTAAGAATACTTTAGCGTCGCGGACGATTGCGCGTCCAAGTGCAACACGCTGGCGCTGACCGCCTGAAAGTGCTTTTGGTTTGCGGTCTAAGTACTGATCAAGGCCAAGAATGCGGGAAGCATCTTTAACTCGGCGGTCGATCTCGTCTTTAGGGAATTTACGGAGTTTCAGTCCGAATGCCATGTTGTCGTATACAGACATATGCGGGTATAGCGCGTAGTTCTGGAATACCATTGCGATGTCGCGGTCTTTAGGAGCAACATCGTTCATGCGTTTTCCGTCGATTGAGAAGTCTCCGTTTGAAATTTCTTCAAGTCCTGCAATCATGCGAAGAGTTGTTGATTTACCGCAGCCTGACGGACCTACGAATACGATAAATTCTTTATCCTGAATATGAAGGTTGAAATCTTCAACCGCTGTTACTTTGTTGTCATATACTTTGTAAATGTGGTCTAATTTAAGCTCAGCCATGTGAATCCTCCTCTGAAGTGAAAGCGTTTTATTTATAGATTCAGTGTAAGCCATTTCAGAGGATAAGCCTATGGACAGGTTGCACAAAAAAATGTAAGGGTTTTCGTGCAACGTGTACAGAGAGTCAATCAGCCATTTGTTCGATGTACTTCATCATGAGGGAAACTGCTGCTGCTTCATGAAAATGCTTCACATCAAGCCCTGTTTTTTCAATGAACTTATCAATCCGGTACTGCACGCTGTTTCTGTGCATGTACAGTTTTTTTGCAGTAAGCGAGACATTCAGGTTGCATTCAAAGTACACCTTGAGTGTCTGGACAAGCTCTGTGTCTGTCAGTGATTCTGTCAGGAATTCCGAGAAGAGCTGGTCAGATACACTGCCGTTTAAAAAGAAAACGGGAAGAGCTTCTGAGAAGGTGATGCATTGTTTGATCCTGAAGGACTGACAAATCTCTTCAAAGCCTGTCTGTTCAGTTCGAATTCTCTCTTTTACCCCGGCATCCAGTTTGTTAAGCTGTCCGATGCAGACGTAAAGCTCGATGAAAAAGTCACTTGTGAACGAATCAATCCACTGGTCGATGCTTTCTTTATCAATAACGGGCTCGGGATGATCTTCAAAGATGATGCCCTTGTGCTGGCTGATCCAAAGAATAACAGAAGATGGAATCGATCCCTGCATCGCTTCTTCAAAGCTCTGCCTGTCAGAAACAGGCTGCCTGCTGAAAAAATAATAGCATCTGACTGCATCTGCAGAGGGGGTAAAAGGGGGTCCGCCGTCCCCGTACAAATAGTGAAGCCACTTGAGGGAGCGCTCGCTGTGCTCACCAAGACCAGGGGCATAGGGTGTATAAAGAGTTGCAAGCAGATTTTCTTCTTCTTCAGTTACAGCTTCGCTTAATATGCCGAAAACCTGTCCTTCATCTGTTTTATACCACTTGTAGCCTTTCTTTTCATGCGAAAAGGCAAGAGAAAAGGCATCTTTATAATGGGCTGCTAATTTTTCAATCATAGGCTGTCTCCTTTCTCTGCCGGTTAAAGGGTTCTGTCCTTATTATATAAAAAAGAGAGAGCAGGCGATAGCCTAGCTCTCTCTTTTTGCCGGCGGCTCCTCCTGTTCGAGGTCGCGGGCTTCTTCAATATTTGCGGAGTGATATCTGCTGTGGACAGAACCTCCTGACAAACCTTCGTTGATCATCCGGTCGATATCCAGATAGGCTTTGTCCCGGCCCTCATACTCCGTATCTTTCAGTTCCTCTTTCATGGCTTCGCCTCCTTTTTCCCTATTGTGCGGAGGGGAAGCGGAAATTAACCGTCATAGACATGAAAGAGCATGAGTTCATGAATCTGAGACCTTATCGCCTCTTCATCTTCTGCTGCGGGTGAAGCCTTTTCCCATTCAATTTCGCCGTTTTTATGATAGACCGCATCATAACGGATGCCTTTAAAATAAAAAGAAACCCTCCATCCAGGCAAATTTGCCTGTTTGAAAAGAGGCTTCCATTGGAAGTGTGTAATCATCAGCCATCGCCCCCTTGTACATTTATCTTAATGGAAGTCGGGGAGATTGGAAAGCGGTTCCTTTACTGAGTTCAAAAAAGAGAGAAAGAAGCCGGCTCAGCCGTTTTTTCTGAATAGAAGCTTCATCAAAGGACATCGGTTTGCTGTTCAGTTCAAAGATGACCGGACCTTTCTCTGTCAGACCGATATCTGCAGAAAATTCCCCGATCAGCCCGAAGCTTCTGGAAAGCTCGTATCCCGCTGTGCTCAAGATGGCCTGCAAGTGATCCAGATCAGCCTTTTCCCTGACAGATTCAAATGGAAGGAGAGTTCCTCCATATTTCACATGCGTTGTCGGATGGGCTGGGCCGCCTGCAGCACGAACGCCAATGCCGGTTATCGTAAACTCCCAGCGGCTTAAATGAACCAGTGCCCTTAAATCGTATTTTCTGCCCAGGACGGTGTCTGTATGGGCTACTTCCTGAATCAGATACCCATTTAAAAAGGGACCGCAGGCAGTCCTTAAATCCTTATAGCAGGTGTCAGATCCGTCAGCTGACGTGAGCTTGAACCCGGCTGATTCTTTGCGGATCCGAAAAATCCCCTGGCCATGGCTGCTGTCCACCGGCTTTAAGTAGGCGGACGGACAGTCGTTCATAAACATCAGAATGTCATTATGAGACGTCACTTTGTGTGTGCGCGGGAGGGATGTATTCAGTTTCTGCTTCAAAAGACAATAGACATCCCATTTATTGAAAAAAAACGGGTTAAAGAACGGAATTTTTTCAGCTTTCATCCGTGTCATAAACAGACGATATCCAGTCGTCTCCTCTGCTGCACGGTCCGGCAGCCTGTTGTAGATGACAAGCGGCAAAGGCAGCTCGACTTTTGCCCATTGCTGATGCCTGCGGCTGTAGACAAAGCCGCTGACTCCAGATTCATGAAAAGAGCTCAATGTCACCACACAGCATAATTCCCCGGCTTTTTGCACTTCATACTGCAGGCTTTTGAAAAAGGTGCCGTCTCCATGAAAGACCGCACCGTCTATTCCTTCTCCTGCAAGAATACCGACAAGCGGCCGCCGCGCTGTCATGTAAATAAAGTCTCCGGCTCGACGATCGCCTTCCTCGTCAAATACTTCGCGTATTGAAGCGACAGCTCAGTTGACATCCTGTCTGCTTCTCTGAGGTCAGGATGTGAAAAGATTGATCTTCCGGGCTTTGAATTTGCTTCAAACAGCCAGACCGCACCGTCAGTATCGATGCCAAGGTCAAAACCGATTTCTCCTATGTGGCCGATGGTGCCTTTGTCAATCTCCTCACTTAAAAGAAGTGCCGCTTTCTTAAGTGACCGAAAGGCATAGTTCCGTTCAGCCTCAGTCTGGAAAAGCTCATGGAGCGTCTTGACTGCCCCTCCGTTTTCAAGATGAGTTGTGGCACTTCCTCTGCCTGCTACTTTGGCTGCGATGGCTGTTACTTGAAAACGGCCGCTGCCGTCTTTGTTGGTGTGGACACGAAAGTCCAATTTCTGCTTGTCTGCCTTCAGCAATTTTATGCTCTGCTGGATGACATACTCGTCAGGATTCCGGTCACCGAAGGAATGGGTAAAAAAGGCATCAAGAGACTGGTACTTCCTCAAAATGTTCCTGTCAGTGCCGGAGCGGTACCTGCTGTAGTACTCCTTTTTTTCCGGTTCATAAATAAGCTGAAAGATGCCGCGGCCGAGACTGCCGTTTTTCGGCTTTAAAAAAACACTGCCGCAGCGGACAAGCATAGTGTGAATGTCTGACACGTCCGCACCTTGCAAAGTTTCAGGCAAATAGGCTGATGCCTCAGGACTCGCAAGCAGGAGCTGATGGATGTTCCATTTGTCAAAAAAACCGGGATTAAACCAGGGAATCCCATATTCTACACTCAAACGTCTTTTGATCTCCTGTATGGCCTGGTGGTCTTCAATCTGCCTGTTCGGCAGCCGGTCATACACCACATTTGGCAGAGGAAGCGTTGTCCGCCTCCATCCATCGTCATCAAAGACACAGGCGCTGACTGTACCCGAAAGCCAGTCAATGGAGTGACTGCCAAAAACATACGCTGCCACGCCTGCAGCCCTTTGAGCAGTCAGAAATTTCGCAAACAGAAGAGACCGGCTTCCAATGGGCCTCAGGATGGAATCCGTAAAACCAGCTGTGAAAATACCGACAAGAGGTCCAAAATAAACAGATTCACCGTGTACAAAAACCTGTGTTTTCTGAAGGGGAAGATGAAGGTGATCAAACAAATCCTTTGACAGTCTGATTTCATGTTTATCATGAAAATCAACCGTGCAGCCGCGTACGGAAGAACCAAAAACGACCTGGCTGATTTCGCCTGCTGCTTCATGTTTGAAAGAAGACGGGAGGGTCAGCATCAAGGAGTCAGTAAAGCTCAGGCTGATCGGGTAACTCATAAAACACCTCCGGATTCATCTTTTTCTCTCCCGGTTTGGCAAAGGAAAAGGGAGTAATCAATAATGGCGCGGGCCGACGGTCTCGGACCGGCTGCCGTCCTGTCATCCTGATGTTTAGAAGGTTTCGTGTTCACTTCAATAATCCAGGGACGACCTGCCAAATCCACGGCAAGATCAATGCCGAATTCACCGAACAGCCCGCCCGCATACATGCTGAGTGCTTTTGACATTTCAATGGACAGTTCATTTAACAGCTTGCGGATGTGAAATGCGTCTTCTGCAGCAAATGACTCTTCAAGTATTCGTTTAATTGGATGCTGTGACCCGCCCCTTGCAAGGTTGGCCACGAATTGATTTTCAGCAGAAACACGGGCAACCGCCGAAGTCACAGCCCACTCCGCCATGTTCCGTTTATGGCACAGAATCCTGAAATCAAGCGGTCTGTCCTGAAAGGTCAACAGGCTTATGCCTTCCTGAATGATAAAAGCTTCCTCTTTTATTCTCGGATAAAGGCTCCTGAAAAGCTCATCTGCCGATACGTAATGCCTGAGCAGGTGGCCTGAGAAGGTCGAATAATCAAGCTCATAGCCGTCATCCGTCTGTGAAATCCGGAAGATCCTTCTGCCCAGGCTGCCGCTTGCAGGCTTTAAAAAAACGACGGGGAAGAGCCTCACCATCATCTCAAAGATCCCCTTTGAAGCAAGCAGTTCTGTTCTTGGCAGATGCGGCGCGAGTGCTCCGGCCTGACTTAGAATCTGATGGACTTCCCATTTGTTTAAAAACCGGTCATTGAAATAAGGAATTCTTTCCCGGATGAAATGAGAAGACATCTCCATAAAAGCTTCTGACTGCTCAAGCGCGCGGGAGTGAAGGCGGTTGTGAACAGCATCGGGGAAAGGAACTGTGCTTTCCAGCCATTTGTCCTGAAAAAGCGTATACCCTCGCATTTCGGATTTTTCAAAGCCTGAAAGATCAAACACATAAAAAAGGACACCTTTCTCAAGGCTGCAGGAAGCAAGCTCCCTGCAAAAGCCATCCATTTTTCCAAGTGACTGAGGCAGTCCTGCTTTTTCACATTCTGTCAGCACCGCAATTACAGGTCCAAGCTTGACGGTTTTCACTCTCCGGTCATACGTCATGCTGACGGCAAATGGGTGCATCGGCAGGGCAAGTTCATTCAAAAGTTCCGGATGGATGGAGACGAGGGAATGTTCTTCCCTTATACTTACGAACTGTGCAAAAAGACTATTCCTCCCGCACATCACCCGGACTCTTGCGCCGGCAGGAATGTTCAGCGCTTCGCGTAAAGACCGGCTGATATAAATGCATCTGCCCGGCAGTTCCTTGCGTGCGGCCTTAATCTGAATTTTTTCGGTCACCATACAGAACCCTCATTTGCTCACTTTTCTAACAAGCTCTATAATATTCCTATAGGCAGAAGCTGATAGAAGCATCTTATGAAAAATTACTCAAACGGTGAGATTTTGGAAGGTAGATGAAGATGACAGCATTAATGACAATCGTATTCATGGTCGTGATTGGAGCGGCGATCGGCGGGGTAACAAATCATCTCGCCATCAAAATGCTATTTAAGCCGCATGAAGCAAAGTATCTATTCGGGAAAAAGGTTCCGTTTACTCCGGGTCTGATTCCTAAACGGCGTGATGAACTGGCAGATCAAATGGGGAAAATGGTTGTGGGGCACCTCCTCACTCCGGACGGCATCAAGCGGAAGCTTGCCAATGAAGAGTTTCATCAGACACTGACATTATGGACAGCCAAAGAAGCGGAAAAGCTGATTTCAAGCAGCAAAACCGTGACGGAGTTTGCAGCAGATTTTGGCATAAAGGACCTGGATGACAAGGCAGAAAGATGGCTTAAGGATTTGCTGGGTAAAAAAATAGCAGAAAAAACAGCTCATTATAAAGATCTTTCCATCAAAGAAGCTCTCCCGGAAACACTTCTTGAGAAAATTCAGCAGTCTATTCCGCAGGCCGCAGATTTTATCCTGAAAAAAGGCAGTGACTATTTCCAGAGCGATGAAGGAAAACAGCGCCTGCGACGGATGATTGATGATTTTCTGGCAGAAAGGGGCATGCTCGGCGGCATGGTCCAGATGTTCCTCGGAAACACAAGTGTATTTGACAAAGTGCAGCCGGAAGTTCTAAAATTTCTCCGCAACGGGGAAACAAAGCGGCTGATTACATCTGTCCTCGAAAAAGAATGGGCAAACATACAGAATCTGAATGTTGGCGAAGCTGCGGAAAAATTCAGGCTCGAAGATCTTGCTGATGCAGCACAAGAAGCCATCCTCAAAGAAATCGGCATCAAAGAGCGGCTGAACGCACCGGTTTCACAGTATTTAATGCCTTACTCTGAATGGATACAGGAGGACCTGATTCCAAAAATGACGGCAAAAGCCGTTGATTATCTGCATAACAACCTGGATCACATGCTTGGACAGATGCACCTTCACGATATTGTCAAAGAACAGGTTCAATCTTTTTCAGTTTCACGGCTTGAAGAAATGGTGCTTGGCATCTCAAGACGCGAATTTACGATGATCACGTATCTGGGCGCACTGCTTGGAGGTCTCATCGGGGCACTTCAGGGGATAATCGTCCTGCTGATGAACTAGCGGAATGGGCACGAAATGAAATTCCGGGAATAGTCTGTTATAGTGGTAGGAGCCTGCGTAAAAGGCGAAAAGATGTTAGGAGGACAATTATGTCTGCAAATGTATATGATTTAGGCTACAGCCTTGAGAAAGCACTTCGCGAAAGCGATGATTTTAAAACATTAAAAAACCTTTATGATGAAGTGAACTCAGACAGCTCGGCACGCACGCTGTTTGAAAGCTTCAGAGACGTTCAGCTGAACCTTCAGCAAAAGCAAATGTCCGGCCAGGAAATCACACAGGATGAAATTGAACAGGCGCAAAAATCCGTTGCTCTCGTTCAGCAGCACGACAAAATCTCTAAGCTCATGGAAGCAGAACAGCGCATGAGCATGACAATTGCAGAACTCAACAAAATCATCATGAAGCCGCTTGAAGAGCTTTATGGGAGTCTTGAGCAGTAATAAAAAGAAGATGTGACTTACGTATATAAGTCATTGGAAAAACCGAACTAGCTATAATTAGTTCGGTTTTTTTTACGTGAAAGGACCTTTCTAAGAGGAGCTACCCTTTTTAATGTTGAGCATGTGATATTTTATCAATCAGATCCTCGTTAGTGGCGCCAATCCTTGTAGTGCTGCCACTTTTTTTGGAGAGGGATCCTGGTTAGTGGCATCACTCGCTGTAGTGCTGCCACTTTTTTTGGAGAGGGATCCTGGTTAGTGGCATCACTCGCTGTAGTGCTGCCACTTTTTTTGGAGAGGGATCCTGGTTAGTGGCATCACTCGCTGTAGTGCTGCAACTTTTAACGGAGAAGGATACCCAATATTGGCGTCATTCGCTGTAGTGCTGCCACTTTTAACGGAGAAGGATACCCAATAGTGGCGTCATTCGCTGTAGTGCTGCCACTTTTAACGGAGAAGGATACCCAATAGTGGTGTCATTCGCTGTAGTGCTGCCACTTATGCCGGAGAAGGACCCTCATAAGTGGCGCCATTCCCCTGAGTGCTGCCACTTATGCCTGAGAAGGATCCCCATAAGTGGCGCCACTCCCCGGAGAACTGCCACTTTTGTCGGAAAAGGACCCTCATTAGTAGCGCCATTCCGTAATAATGCTGCCATCCCCCATCGACGCTTTAAAATTCGACTTTTCGAAATAAAAGAATTATTTAACCGCTTACATTTTTTCGCGAAAAGCTCTTGTCAAAACGGAAAAAACTTGTAATAATAAATGTAAGCGTTTTTATTATACCTATTCTTTGGTCTGCGGTTATGGGGATGACCGTCAGTGCCGTTTTGCGTTCAGATCCTGCGGGTAACAGGACCTGAAACAATGGGAGAAAATCAAATATCGGGGTTTTAACTTATAGAACAGCTCTGAGGCACATGCTTCAGAGCTGTTTGCGTTTGTTCAATTACATGGCTCTTTCCTTTTCTGTTAAGGCATATCTGCTTTTCTATCGTTCTATTTCAGTTCAAAAGGACATATTCCTATATTAGAAATCAGACATCAGCTGAAGGGGGATTCACTGTGATCTACCGACTACTGGCATTAAATATTGACGGAACCCTGCTCCGTTCAAACGGCCGTCTTGAACCTTCAACAAGGGAAGCGGTCCAATATGTGCAAAACAAGGGAGTTTATGTGACTCTCGTGACAAGCCGTCATTTTCAGATGGCAAAAAAACTTGCAAAGGCACTGAAGATAAATAATTTGCTGGTCACTCACAGCGGTGCGTTTGTTTCTGATAAAGTGGACAGATCGCTGTATGAAAACAGGATCTCAGAGGAAAAGACATTTAACCTCGTTCAGGTGCTGGAAACGTTCGACTGCAACGTGCGCATCGTGCACGAACGGTTTTCGCTTGGCAACCGGAAAAAGGTATCTTCTTCTATTTTGGGGAAAACGCTGCTGAGTCCAAAAGATCCGCTTTTTTATCCTGTTCAATTCGTCGAATCGCTTGGGGAAAATTTAAGAGATGAACCGCTCGCTGCACCTAAGCTTGATGTTTATTTCTCTGAGGCAGAGTCATGCCTTGAGGCAGAGAATCTTCTTGCCAATGCGTTTGAAGGTATTACAGTAAGAGTGAAGAACCCTTCCATGCTTGAGATAACAGCAAAAGGAGTTTCAAAGGAAAATGGTTTAAGGCTGATCGGCCAGCATCTCGGCATTGCACAGGAGGAAATGGTTGCAATCGGTGATGCAGAGGACGATATGAACATGATTGAGCTCGCAGGTTTGGGCGTGGCAATGGGAAATGCTCCTCATGCCGTTAAAAAAGCAGCGGACTGGATAACAAGAAGCAACGATGACCAGGGAGTTGCCTACATGGTCAAAGAACATTTCAGAAAACAGCACCGCATTGAATTTTTGGATAAACTGAAGGTGGACCGCTAGTGCCGGGGAATAAAGAATCATACTCAGTTTTGGCCAGATATTTTGGAAGCATCACTTAAATTTCATATAAAAATATGCAAAGAACCCGTGAATACATGCATTCACGGGTTCTTTTTCTGCGGGAAAAAGGATTTCTTGAACATATTGGTTATAAGGGGACAACAGGTTTTTCCATTTGTGTTATGATATGAAAGACAAAGTTTGGAAAAAAAGCATGTTATGAAAGGTACTGTTATGTTCAACTCCATGAAAATCCGTTCCTTCTTACTTTCAGGACTTGTGTTCTGCATCCTTCTATTAACAGGATATTGTTTGATCCTGGGTGTGCCTAAAGAAGATGATTCCTTATTTTACGTTATTTTTTCTTATGGGTTATTAGGTGTTTTTCCGCTTCTATGGTTTACTTTTCAATTCAAAAAACAGAAGTACAGCCTTTCTGCTGTCTTTTACATGAGAGGGTTAAAGAAGCAATTACCGCTTATTCCGGGATTGGTCTTTCTTTTGATTGTTTTTTCTCTAGGGGCATATTGGTTAACAAATTACACAATGTCTTTTATCTTTCCAAATATGGTAGAAGAGATGTTAAGTGAGGAGGTTCCGGTGCCCTCGAACACCTTTTATTATCTATTGCTGGGGATAAATATTTGTCTGGCAGGCCCGATTGCTGAGGAGTTTATATTCAGAGGGTTGCTTTTAAAGCGTTTAGCCGAGAAAACAAATCTATTGGCAAGTGCTGTGATAACAAATGTACTGTTCGGCCTCTTTCATTCTGACATAATCGGGGGAGTCATGTTCGGGTTTATCGTCACGCTGCTCTACCTTAAAACAGACAATATTCTCGTTCCTGTGGCGGCTCATATCCTGAATAACTCAACCTTAATGGCTTTATCTATTTTTTCACCTGATTCACCTGAATTCACGATGATCCTGACTGTTGATGATTTACATACTAAGATGGTGCCTAATTTAGTCATTCTGGTGGTTTCTGCGGTCATGCTGGTTTTCTATATCAGCAAAAATATAAATGTTTTGACGAAAGAAAATAAGGTGAGGCCGACAGAAAGCAATTCAATTTTACGGAACCATGTCATTTCAGTTGCATCAGCGAATGTTTTGCCGTCATCAAAAAATACGCATAAATAGTGAAAGGTCCTTTTATAAGGATCTTTTTTATTTTTCAAAAAGCATTTGTAAATTCTATGTTAATCTGTATCCCTTTTAAAAGGATTTTTATAGATTAATAAGAAATACGTAAGAATGCTGAAAAAGGAGGCTCATCATGATAAACAAAGCAGCAGTCCGCAAGCCGTTTCTGATGAAAATGTGGGAGCATTACCCGAAGCTCTGGAAAGGGCTGATTGATGCAGGGATCCTGCTGAAATACAAAACACTTGATATCAGGAAGCTTCCTGACAAAGTCGTGATGCCCTCGTCGAACGTCCTGTACGTTGACGCAAAGGAAAACCGAGGGAGGGCCCTGCTGATCAGCGGCGGCGTCACGCAAAAAAGACTTCTGTCTTTCTGGGAAAACGCCGTAAGAATCCTGCAGCCGGATACCGTCATAGACATTGGCGTCAACTACGGAGAATGCATCTTTTCTGTTCCTTATCCAAAGCATGCCAAGATTTACGGGATAGAAGCAAACCGCAATTTGCTTACATATATCCAAAAATCAAGGGATGCGCATCCTAATTCAGCGCAGATCAGGATCATTCATGCGTTTGCATCTGATAAAGACGGGGAGGAAAAGGAATTTTTCGTTGATAACCACTGGTCTGGAACTTCTTCTGCTTCTTATAAACCGTCCCACAGTATGATTGACCAGGTCTCAGTAAAGGCCATCACAGTTGATTCGCTGTTTAAAAATGACTTGAAGGACCAGACGGTTCTCTTCAAAATTGACGTGGAAGGGTACGAAGCGTTTGTTCTGAAAGGAATGAAGCGTCTTTTTGAACAAAGCCGGTGTGTTCTCGGGTTTATTGAGTTCAACAGTGAATACTTTGGAAAATCAGGAGTGGACGTGAAGGAGTTTTTCACATATTTGAACCGGTATTTTACAATCTACGTCTATCAGGATAACGATACTTTAGTAAAAATGAAAAATCTCACAATCGATGACTTGTACAGCATGTTTGATTCCCGGTATGTTCATACAGATCTATTGCTTGCAACCAATGAAGAGCTGGCAGATTCCCTTGTTTGAAAGAGGGGGCTGCATACAGCTCTTTTCATTTTTTGAGAAGGGATTTCGCGTTATGTTTAGAAATAATAAAGTACCATTATTTTTATTTTTTTAAAGCTTGAGTCTCTCGGTCAATTACATCGTTTTGAATGACTAACTAAAGAAAGAAGGGAAAGAGATGAAAGGGGATTTCTTTTCAAACTATGAAAAGTTTATTATTGTGCCGCTGGAAGATCAAAATGCTAAGCAGGAATTCACTCCTTCCGACTATCCGTCTCATTATATCCTGACCCTGTCGCTCTATGATGCGCTTATTGAAAACTGGAATGAAGCTGCTAAATTCGAAATAGACATAAAAGCCGGTCTTGAGAAGGTATTGGAGGAGTTTAACAGTAAGCATGGCGATCATTATCATTTGCAGGTGCTTGAGCTCGATTCTGAGAAACCGTACTTTGTTCTCGCTTTTTCAAGCAAATTGAAAATCGAGAGCGAAGAAGCAGACAGCAGAATCGCCTATGTGCTTGAAATTCTATTATCCAATCATCTTTATGTGGGCCAAAGCTGGTACAGGCTGATCGGTGACAAAGGAAGGATCAAGCGCCAGCTGTTCAGCTACTCGTTTAAAGAATACTATGTCATGGAATCTGCCGGCGTATAGGACCATTCTTTTGGTGAATCCTCATGGACATGATATTATGTAGTGAGCTGAAAAGGTATAGGAGGATTCACAAAATGGATATAAAATTAATTGCACTGGACATGGACGGCACCCTTCTGAATGAGAAAAAAGAAATTTCAGAAGCGAACCGCAGCGCTATAAAAGCGGCAGAAGAAAAAGGGCTGCACGTCGTGATCAGCACAGGAAGAAGCATGGCGACACTAAGAGACCTTGCTAAATCTCTGAGTCTGAAATCATACCTTGTTACTGTAAACGGAAGCGAAATCTGGGATGAGCACGGTGAACTTGTTCACAGAAGCATTGTGGAAAACGACGCAATCACTTGGATGTATGATCTTTCCAAAACACACAAAACCGGATACTGGGCAACAAGCACAGAGCGGGTTTTCTTTAATGAGATGCCGGAAGATCTGACTGCCTATCAATGGCTGAAGTTCGGCTTTGAGATTGAAGACGACAAAGCCCGCGAGACCATCCTGAAAGAGCTTCAGGACAGAGGAGAGTTTGAGATCACCAATTCAAGCCTGACAAATCTCGAGGTCAACACGATGGGCGTCAACAAAGCGCGCGGCATTGAAAAAGTGTGCGGCCTTCTCGGCATCACAATGAAAAATGTCATGGCGTGCGGAGACAGCATGAATGACATGGCCATGATTAAAGAAGCAGGACTCGGTTATCGCCATGGGCAATGCACAGGATACTGTCAAAGAGGCTGCCGACTGGGTAACACTGTCGAATGATGAAGACGGAGTCGCTGAAGCGATTAAAAAATATGTGCTTTAAAAATGAACAGACGGTTTAGCGGCCGTCTGTTTTTTCTTTATTAAGGATCGGATCTGCTCAAGGCGCTTGCGCTTTTGTTAATAAAATTGACCGCACGCTCCATGTTTTGTACACTAAAAGAAGTTTTGAATCCATTAAAGATAAGGTGAGAGTCTTGCGTTTTTATATAAATGGCATAGAAGATGAACGTCTTCACCGGCCGCTGCAGTTAATATCTAACTTGTTTTATGAAGAAACCGAGCTGTTCTTTAAAAAAGAAGAAGCCGATATCCGGATTGCCTACGAAGTGGAACAGAAAGACGGAAGCGTTTCTGTAAAAGGCGTGCTTTCCGGCCAAAACGGATACAACGGGGAAGCCCGGCATGAAAAAGAATTATCCGGACAGCTTACGGAAAAAGAAATTTTTAAACAAATCAAGCATACCCTCGTTTTTGTGCATCTGAATCTTCTTCAGGATTACACAGGAATCATTCAGCAATGGGGAATTCTGACTGGGATCAGGCCGACGAAGCTGCTTCACAAAAAGCTGCGCGAAGGCATGTCCAAAGAAGAAGCACACCGTATGCTGAAAGAAGAGTATTTAATATCGGATGAAAAGATCGCGCTCATGCAGAGGATTGTCGACAGACAGCTGAGTGTTGTTCCCGATCTCTACGACTTATCCAGGGAAGTCAGCATCTACATCGGCATTCCGTTCTGCCCGACGAAATGTGCCTACTGTACGTTTCCTGCCTACGCCATCAACGGCAGACAGGGTTCTGTTGATTCCTTCCTTGGCGGACTGCACTACGAGATCCGCGAAATGGGCAGATGGCTGAAAGAAAAAGGCATTAAAATAACGACGGTTTATTACGGAGGCGGCACTCCGACAAGTATTACCGCAGAAGAAATGGACATGCTCTATGAAGAAATGTACGCGGCATTCCCCGGTGTCGAAAACATACGGGAATTGACCGTTGAAGCAGGCCGTCCGGATACGATTACAGAACAAAAGCTGGATGTGCTGAACAAATGGAAGATCAGCCGCATCAGCATCAATCCCCAGTCCTACATTGATGAAACGCTGAAAGCGATCGGCCGCCATCATACAGTTCAGGAAACCATCGATAAGTTCCATTTAGCAAGAAAAATGGGCATGGACAATATCAACATGGATCTGATTATCGGACTTCCGGGTGAAGGAGTGGAGGAATTTGATTATACTCTTTCAGAAACAGAAAAGCTGATGCCCGAATCACTGACGGTTCACACGCTTTCGTTTAAACGGGCATCAGAAATGACGCGCAACAAACAAAGGTATAAAGTGGCAGACCGCGGAGAAATCGAAGAAATGATGAACCGCGCTGTGCAGTGGACAGATGCTCACGGCTATACGCCATATTACTTGTACCGCCAGAAAAATATCCTGGGCAACCTCGAAAACGTCGGATATGCGCTCGAAGGCCAGGACAGCATCTACAACATCATGATCATGGAAGAACAGCAGACCATTATCGGAATCGGCTGCGGTGCTGCGAGCAAATTCATCCACCCTGAAACAGGAAAAATCACGCAATTTGCAAATCCGAAAGACCCGAAGTCATACAATGACAGCTTCAAGCATTATACAGAAGAAAAAATCAGGCTTCTTGAAGAAATGTTTCAGGCGTAAAGCTTTCCCTTTTTAGGGGGAGCTTTTTTCATTTTGATGATAGGATAGCTGTTTTATGATGCTTCAAGAAGGTATAACAAAAGTGGACTGAAGCGGAGAAAACTTGACTCCTGCGGGATGAAGAGGGCACTGAAGATCCCGCAAGCGCAGCGAGGAAGCTTCAGGCACTCCCCGCGGAAAGCAAGTTTTCGGAGCGAAAGGGAACGGTTATTAGCTTCTCCGACTAAAAAAGGTACAGTATCCCAAAAATTTTCTGCTCATCCTCCTAACATCAGACATCTCCTGCCTGAATAGCTTTAAGGAGTGAGAGGAGGCAGGAGATGATTAAACGATTGGGCGGATGTCTGCTGTTTTTTGCGTTTCTGCTTGCCGGCTGTTCAGCTGATCCTGTTCAGGAAGAATTGCTGGCGTATGTAAATGATGTGCTTCCTGAGGTCACCGAAAAAGAAGTGGCTGCCATTACAGCCTATGACAGTGTGTCAGGAGACAATTACACAAGTGATGATGTCATGTATTCCGTGATGGTGGATGAAGTATCACCTGTTTACAATTCCTTCATTGCCGACCTTGAAGAAGTAGAAATTGAATCAAAAGAGCTGAAAGAGCTTCATGAGCACTATATTGAAGCAGCCAACATTCAGCATGCAGGATTTATCCTGATCATCGCGGGCCTTGAACAGCAGGATCGCGGCAAAATCATTGAAGCAAACGAAAAACTTGCAGCTGCACGGAAAATGCTCAGAGAATACACCGCAGACCTCGAGGCACTTGCTGAAAAACATGATGTTACGCTTGAGGAAGAGTATTAAAGAAAGCCCCGTGTGTTTTTAACGGGTTCGGTCCAGAGATGCTAAACAGAAAATCGCCATGTAATCCGCACACCATTTAACAGTTCAAATGGTGTGCTTTTTCACTTATATAATTAAAACAGGATATTGGACAATTGTGATAAAATGGAAATATCAGTTATTCCGTTATACCAGCTAATATAAGTCAATACATTTTGACTAAATTAGTTTTATTCACCGTGTTATAATAATTTTAGGCATGACAAAGAAACTTCAAATATCAGTTTGAAGTTATGGTAAAAAATGTAATTTTAATTTGTTTATGCTTTAAATGTCTCTTTGTGTGTGAGGATTGCATAAATCCAGTGTAAGAGCTTGTTGGCACAGGCTATTATTGCTACTTTGTGAGGCTTGCCCTCACTTCTTTTTTTATCATAAAACTCTTTTAATTTTGCGTTTCGATTTCTCGTTATTCCGCATTGGACGGCTGTATATAAGGCTTGTCTAAGCCGCGTAGATCCTCTTTTCGTAATTCGGTTAATAGACGCTTTAAACTTCCCAGATTGGAATATCCTCGGGTCTATGCCTGCATAGGCAACTAGTTTTTTAGGATTGCTGAATTGATCTATTTCTCCAATTTCTGAAATCAGAGTAGCTGTGATTTTCATTCCGATACCGGGAATGGAACGAATGATTGTATACTCTTCAAACTCCTGTGCAAGCTGATCAATTTCTTCCTCTAGGATTAGCAGATACTTTTTTTGCTGAAGAAGTAAATTCATATACATATTCATACTGACTAAATGGCTTTTATACAAGGTTTCTTTGAATGGATTGTTAATTGCTGCTTCTTTTAGTTTTTCTGCCTTACCCATACACCAAGAGTACGATCTTTTCGCTCCTAGATTATATATATCACTAGCCAACTCTTCTGTTTTCACTTGTAATACATCCTTGGAAGTCGGATATAGAAGTAATGTTTTTAGTGACACGGGTGAATATACATTTCCAAAAACACTCTTATATTCAGGGAACACTTGGTCAAGAATGGTTTGGAACTGTAGTTTTAATTGAACATGATTTTTTGTTAAAGACTCATGTTGCCGTGATAAGTTTCTTAAATTCATTGTTCTAACGCTCTTCCTTTGAAAGCTCTCTAGATCCTCTTTATAATAAATCTCACATAAATGTTTAGCATCATGTGGATCTGTCTTTACTTTTCGAAGCCCTGTCTTTTTTGTTTCGTAAGAAACTACTGGATTAATAAGATAGTATGTTATCCTTCTTTCCTCTAGGAATTGAAGGATAGGCTCATGATAATGTCCAGTAGACTCAAAGATTACAACAGGATCTGCTTCTGCTGTATGCTTAACATCCTCATAAAAAGCATTAAACATACCTAAGCCTTCATTATTATGCTTAAACTTAAATGATTTTCTGAAAGGCATTTTCTTTTCTAGGAATGCTTGTACTTGGCTTTCTCCTTTAGCGACATCCAGGCCAATGACTGGATTCATTTTTATCACATCTCCTCTGTATAAATTTACCGGTAGCCCCTGTCTATCTTACAGTTTCATAGCTTCGCTTGTTATACGGGATCTTGGTCCCAACCAGCCTCAAACATGTTTCTGTAAGTAGGGGGTGGACAGTATAACGGACGGGATCTAGTCCCAAGGGCAGGAACGTCCTCCCCCGGCTACTTAAACATAACCTAAAAGAAATAGGCCAACCAGAATTAACTGATTGACCTTATAATACGAAGGGCAGGTTAGCTGAAGAGGTTGTTTAACTTGTATTCAATAATGGAGTCATATTGAGAGCTTTTTTTGTGACAAGAAAATGGAATGATGACGCAAGGAATAAATGGTGGATTTACACTTTGCTATGGGGGTATTTATGAAAACTCATTATTATTTAGGTTGGTTTAACGATTCTTTTCCAGAGAATCTGGGCAGTGTGTTACAGGCAGATATAACTGATAGAAACTCGCTTGCTATGATTAGCTCAAATCCATCTATTTATGAAGATAATGGTGCTACTGAACGATCGTGGCTTGACCAGGCTGGCATTATATTTGATGAATATCATCTAATTAATTATCACGTACAGAAGGAAGATGCCCAAACGATAATTCAAAATGCTTCAGTCATTTTCTTATTGGGGGGGAACACTCTTAAACAAAATAGTTTTTTGATGGAATATGAGTTATCGGATTCGATTAAAAAAAGCAGCGGCGTTGTGATTGGAGCAAGTGCTGGTGCAATCAATATGTCCGCAAAGTGGTTATGCTCGAAAAACTTTGGATATAAAGTTGAAATGAACTCTGTTTACGAAGGAATTGGTCTTGACAAATTTTCTGTCCTTTCTCATTTTGATCTCGAAAATAACATTACGTTGGTCCAAAGCGAACTATCTCTCCTATCGGAGGAAATAAACATTTATGCTTCTAACAAAGATTGTGCTGTACGTGTAAAGGGAGACAAAATCGACATTTTAGGTAATGTTTTTTTAATTTCCCATTCCGAGATTCAGAAATTGGATGAGACGCTCTGCTTATAGTGTCACATATTTCTTCTTCAACAATAGGGGGCTTATCCGGAATAAGATAAGTCCTTTTAATATGCATTTTTTTGTTGTTAATACGACTTCTATTTGAAATAATTGGTATAAAGATATTGGGCAGTACCCTTATTAAAATGCTGGGCTTAGTTCAAAAGAAATTGACACTTTAAATATATAGAGGTGATTCTGTTTTGAGGTCAATTAATAAAAAACTTCTTTTGCTCATTGCACTAATTCTTACGGTTTTAATAGCTTTTATTCCTAACATAGGATACTGGAGTGAAGGTTCTTATACGTTCTATGGGATACCTGCTCAATGGCTAGGTTACTATGGGGATGGTCAATTTAGTCTAGAAATATGGGGACTTCTGTTGAATGTACTAATTATATATGTCATTCTCTTTGGTTTATTAAAATTGTTTAAGAGTAAATTTTTATAAAACTTTTACAAAAAAACCGTTTAAATAAGTTAAGGAGTTAACTGACAAATATGATTTCACGTAAAATAATATCTGCTTCTATTTCAAGTACTCTATACGCAATTTTATTAAGTATATTCTTTTATCGATTTGGTTCTAATGGCTCTATTTTTTATTCTGTCATTTCTTCCCTTTCAATTTATATGATTTATGTAGTGCCAGCTATATTTTTTTATGGAATAATTACATCGATTCTCAGTGATAAAATTGGTGAACTATCAAAAAGATATTCTAATTTAAAATATATAAGTTTACTTATTTCAAGTATCTTTCATTTTCTGTTTGGGTTAATCTTAGGCTGGATTAGTTTATTAGCAGCAGGAATCTTTTTAATCACTGATCAGCTTTTATTAAAGAAAAAACCATATTATACCGTTAAAGAGGCAATTATAAGCCTTGTTATTCTAGTAAGTGTTTTCATTCTATTTTGGGGTACAATTTACTATTCAGATTACAGAAATGCAGCTTAGATTTGATTTCTTATTATTCAACAATCGGGGGCGATTATCCAAGAAGGAATAATCGCTTCTTTTATTGAACTCTTTAAGAAGTAAGCAAAGATTTAAAAGGTAGGAGGATGACCGTTGGATAGAACAGTTACCTTTTCTTTCGCTAGTTCAAATTATGTAGGTATAGAAGCGACAGAAACATTTAATCTTAAAGAATTAGGAATTGACGAAGAATTAAAAGATGAAAATTTGAAAATAGAAATTGATAAATTATTCCAGGCTTGGGTTTGGGATAAGATTAATATTTCATACAGTATTGTAATAAGTGACTAGTTAAAGGTTCTATTTGCTATTTTGAATGCTGAACAAAGTGGGGCGGTTATCTAAAAATGAATAGGAAGCTAGGGTATGCAAGTATATTAGCAGGCTTAGTGCTTATGGGCGTGTCAGTAATAAACTTCACCACACCTATTGGTGATAGGGGAATGTCAATTGGTCATACATATCTAGGTATTTCTGAACCAGTTCCCACTCTGTTAGGATTATTTATTGGATCAGTTTTAATTTGCTGGTCTCTTAACCTTATTTGGACCATATCAGCGAAAAAGGTAATTAAAATAGCGATATTATCCTTAATTGTCATTTCTCTATTTCCAATAGTCATACTATTCTTTTATGCTGGCTCCATTTAAATTTCTGTTAGGCGATTTATTAAGCAATCGGGGGCTTTAGTTGAACAAGACAATTTTACAAACAAATCGCTTGGATAATAAAATCCAAGCGTTTTTGTATGTTGTTTATAGTGTTATGTGCTAAATATAATGTGTTTTCGTATGTTATTTCATCTGTTAATTTTAGATTTTCTCCACAGTATCGGAACTTCTTACTATTAGCGAGTCGTTTTTTGTTTGATGTAATTTAGAAGCCATAATAAGAAGCGATACTTGAATACGTCCCCAAGAGATTTATTATGGGAAGAGCTTTGGAACCAGCACCGATTAAAAAACTCTTCATTTTGGATTTAGTTGTTGCCTGAGCACTTAAGTCTCCATTAGTTACAGCGTCTCTTGATTCCTCTAAAA
This sequence comes from Metabacillus sp. SLBN-84, assembly GCF_053629595.1. Taxonomy (NCBI): domain Bacteria; kingdom Bacillati; phylum Bacillota; class Bacilli; order Caryophanales; family Bacillaceae; genus Metabacillus; species Metabacillus sp. SLBN-84. The sequence continues at coordinate 3,441,851 of NZ_JBRJIP010000001.1, read as the reverse complement.
TTTCTTCTAGAAAATCTTTTTGAGGTTTATCTAAATCATTACTGTCTTTCAGCTTCTGTATGGCAGAGTCAAGATCATTAATAAAATCAGTAATGATAATATGCGTATTATTAATTTGTCCACTATTAATACCAGCTACTACATTACCGCTTCCCGTTACTGATTGTGTAATATTGTTATTTACTACGGAGGGAAGTGTATTTATATAATCATTTAATCTGACAGAGACATTGGAGGCATCTTGCAAAGTAACAAAAAAGTCTCTACCTTTGGCGTACATATTTTCAGCAATTTTAAAATTTTCATTACCATAATCTTTCCATTCATATTCTTCCTTATAAGTCTTACCATACTCAGTGTTATACTCAATTGCATTATGTCCTATCTTCTTCATTAAATTAACTTCTCTTTGAGTTAATTGGTCCCTCTTTATAGCTTTTAATATTATAGATAAGTCTTCAATAAAAGTTTTTTGACATCTAACACTTGAAATCAAAGTCATCTGAAAATTAAATGGAACTTTGATCCAATATTCTTTTCTTTTTAAGGTAGTAATTCCCTCTTCAATATAATTTTTGGTTTGTTCAGTATAAAGAATCCATTTATTTATATCATCTATTATGTCACCGATAGATTGATCCTCATAGTTACTCATTCCACCAAATAATCCTTGTGCCATACATATCCTCCTTATTAACTCTTTTATGCATATGTAATCCCTACAATAATAGGATCATTTTTCCAAATTATTATAACACAAAGGCAAGTTTATATATATTTGAATTTACTTCTCTATCTTATTGATTACTTTGCAGAATAAATTCAAAAAAACTACTTACTTTACCGAAGGATTAAAGAGTTTATTTATGGTGATGTCTCTTTAGATAAGTGAAACCCTTGATATCAAGGGTTTTTTCGTAACAAGTTTCGGTAAAGAAAGCATCGAGGGTTGTAGCGAATTGTGAATTGGTTCACTTACACTAACGGGGGCGTTAATTCAAAAAGAATAAACTCATTTTTCAATGAATTTATTAAAAAATGGAGCAGGTTCGTGGAAGAAAGACGGTTTGATTATAAAGAATTTGACACTATTTTTATTATATATAAAGTAGTCCATTAAAAAATCTCAGACTGGCAAAAGCCTGAGATTTTTAATAATGGCCTTTTGCAGCATTGAATCCATTATGGTTTGTTTCTAATTACTTTGCGGATCATGAATCAAGGAAACTGTCTCTTTGGCTTTTCGCCTTCTATATATGCTTAGAATTAGTCCTGCGGATATCATCTCCAGCAATAAATGTGAACCTCCATAACTCATGAATGGCACCGAAACACCAGTGAGTGGAGATAAACCGAGATTCGTCAGTAGGCTTAGTATAAACTGAGCTGAAAAGACTGCTGCCAATCCTGTAATAAGCAATTTTCCATAAGGTGAATTCACACTTTTGGCGGTAATCGATATTCTATAAATAAAAAATATAACCAGGGTTATAGCCGTGATTGCGGCTAGCCACCCAAACGAATAGATGATGTACGCCAAGATAAAATCTGTATGGACCTCAGAAATGAAACTTGGGGTCACCTGAAGGGCACGTCCTATAAAATAAGCCTCACCTACTTTAAAATCTGAATAGGAGCTTACCATGGGGTTTATCTGAGAAAGAGACAGCAGATTCCAGATGGGCCAAATAGAAGCAACAACTGTGAATGTTATCGTTTGCTTAAGGCTGGACCTTGACGTACGCATGATTGCAGCGCATACAATGATGCTTATAATAGTAGCTGCGAAGGCTCCTGTAGTCGCCATTAATGAGATTGGTATTGACATCATACCTATTCCAAGCCAAGACTTTCGGTTATCATTCCAATCCCAGGAATGAAAGATTCCAGCAAAGGCAATGACTAGAAGGAATGGAGTAATTTCGGTGAAATTAATAGTGGCAAAGCCTACATTTAAAAATGGTACATTATCAACTCTAACACCAATAAGAACGGTCAATAAAAGTATGACGATTGTTGCCGCATAGAAGTGCTTGGAGTATTTCATCAATCTTCTGTAGTCAAACATAAAGATGCTTAGCATGAGCACGACACCCAACAAGTAGAAGCCAAGACTTTTATTGAAAACTTTCAGTTCTTGAAGATCTGTAAAAGCCGAATGGAATTGCAAATAATACATAACCAGCAGTCCAAATAGAGAAGCTGTCAGCACTGGCAGCAAGGTTTTCACATCCATTGGGGCTTTGTGTGTTTTGTTAAGCTGCTTTCCCAAAACTTCTGCATCTCCCATACGTGCCAATGCTTGATCTATAGCTTCTTCTTCTGAAAGTCCTGTACTTATGGCCTCCTCTTTGAGTGTATGAAGGTGATCGTTAATTTCCAGTTTTATATGGGCATGTACATCCTTATTTTTTATCCGTTTACACAGCTCTCTAATATAGATTTCAAACTTAGTATCTAGTCCCATACGATTTTCTCCCCGCTTAAAACTTCGTCCACAGCATTCTTGAAAACGGACCACTCTTCTTTTTTTTCTTGAATCAATTCTTTGCCCTGGTTATTAATCTTGTAATATTTTCTCTTTCTTTTTCCAGTCCCTTCGCCCCAGTAAGATACAATTAATTCTTTTTCCTCAAGGCTGTGAAGGATGGGATAGATTGTGCCTTCCTTTAAATTAAAAATTCCATTAGACTTCAATTCCAGTTCTTTAATGATTTCATAGCCGTACATTGGTTTAGAATTAAGCAAACTCAAAATAAGAGTAGTGGTACTACCCTTTAACAATTCTTTGCTTATCTTCATAAAGAATCATCCTCCCTAATGCATAGTAAATCTATGCATAGTTATTGTATGTATAATTTATGATATAAATGAATTCCTGTCAATATATCTTTAAAGAAAAACGTCATGTTTTATATAACAAAAATTCCTTAATTAATTGGTAGAGCACATTCTTCTCATAAGCTGCTTTTAAAAGTTGAATATGATCTAAGTAAAAAAAGGGATAGCAGACAATAAGATTTCCTATCAAATATGATTTTCATGTTTATGAAGCAAACATTGATTATTCAACAAACGGTTGCTTTAATTGAAGAATTGTCATTAAAAAATGGTCAGAGGCACATCAGCCACTGACCATTTTTAATGCGAATATAATTGTTTTTCCGCTGATTTAATAGAAACGCATAAATCACCAGTGGACTGCAGTGGAAGGAACTTGACTCCTGCGGGATTTAGAGGAAAGGGGAGACCCCGCAGGCTGGACGAGGAGGCTCCCCGCCCTCCCCGCGGAAAGCAAGTTCCTGGAGCGAAAGGGAACGGGTACGAGGTGCTTTTTCAAATAGTAAGGAAAAACAGAAGCTTCAGAAGATGAGTTTCTCAAAACTTATGATTACATTGAAGGAATTTTCAGAAAAGAGAGGAATGTTATTAAAGGGCATACATAGAAGTCACACTTATTTTGAAAACGCTTTCTATTATAAGGAGGAGTTTCCATGTATTCAACAATTGGCCGAGTGTTTGATTTAACTGCTGAAAAATACCCTGCAAAGGAAGCCATTTACGATGTCCGCAGAGGCATCAGATGGAGCTATTCAGAATGGCAGAAGGAAGTAAACAAGCTTGCCAATGCATTCCTTGATGCTGGCGTGAAAAAAGGGGACAGAATTTCAACCTATTTATTCAATACAATCGAGCTTGCCACGGCTTATTTTGCCAGCGCAAAAATTGGAGCTGTTATCAATCCGATCAACTTCAGGCTGAAGTCACAGGAAGTCGCCTATATCCTGAATGATGCCAAGCCTGCCATTGTCCTGTTTGAGCGTGCGCTTCAGCCGCAGATTGACGAGATTCATTCGCAGTTCAGCGAAATCTCCTTCTGGTTTATCGACAATGAAGCACCAACCTACGCGGTAAGTTATCACGAACAGGTGAAACACGGAGACAGCCGGCTTGAAGACATGCAAATTACTGAAAATGATCTGTATGCGATCATGTACACAAGCGGGACGACCGGCCGTCCAAAAGGAGTACTTCACAGACACCGGGACATGATTGAGCAGAACCATGTGTGCATTGCCGCCAAAAGACTGACAAAGGATGACAGAGGTCTTGTTGCAGCCCCGATGTTTCACTGTGCTGAGCTGCATTGCTGTTTTCTTCCGAGGGTCCAGGTTGGCGGAAGCAACGTGATTCTGCACCATTTTGAACCGGAGCTTGTGCTGCAGCTGATGGAAGAGGAGAAAATCACTGTTTTCTTCGGTGCGCCGACAATGTGGAATATGATGCTGCAGGAGAAAATTGAAAACTATGACTTGTCTTCACTGAGACTTGGGCTTTACGGTGCAGCCCCGATGGCTCCCGCTCTTGTTAAACTCTGCAAGGAGAAGCTTGGAACAGATCTCATTCAGGCTTACGGCATGACGGAAATGGGACCTGCTGTCACATTCCTTTCAGAGGATGAGCAGCTGACAAAGGTCGGATCTGCCGGCAAAGTGTGCTTTGGCCACGAGCTCAGGATTGTAAAACCAAATGAATCCGGCCCGTCAGAACCTGATGATGTTCTGCCTCCAGGCGAGGTCGGTGAAATTATCGTCAAAGGACCGTGTGTGATGGCGGGGTATTTTAATATGCCTGAGGCGACCGAAAAAGCACTTTACAAAGGCTGGTATCATTCGGGGGACCTTGGATTCCTTGATGGGGACGGTTTTCTTTTTGTAGCCGACAGGGTGGATGACATGATCATCAGCGGCGGAGAAAATGTGTATCCGCGGGAAGTGGAGGATGTTCTGTTCGAACATAAAGGAGTGCTCGATGCAGCCGTTCTCGGTGAACCGCACGAAAAATGGGGCGAGTGCGTGACGGCCTTCATTGTCAGAAAAGAAGCAGGATTAACAGAAGAGGACCTTGATGAGTTCTGCAGAACAAGCGATAAGCTCGCGCCATATAAAAGGCCGCGGAAGTATCATTTTGTTGATGCATTGCCGAGAAACGCAAGCGGAAAAATCCAGAAATTTTTATTGAGGGAAAAACTTGCTGAACAGCCAAGCGCATAAAACAGGGGGATGGAAGAAATGGCAGCTTCGTATTTGCAGAAAGAACACCATATTTTCAGGGAATCGCTGAGAAAGTTTTTACAGAAAGAAGCAGTCCCGTACTATGATGAGTGGGAAAAAGCCGGGATGATCCCGAGAGAACTATGGATCAAAATGGGTGAGCAGGGGTTCCTGTGTCCATGGGCAGATGAAAAATACGGCGGGTCAGGCGTTGATTTTTCCTATTCCGTCATTATTAACGAAGAGCTTGAAAAAGTGGGGTCAAGTTTCATCGGAATCAGCCTTCACAATGACATTACCGTGCCGTATTTCGAGTCTTACGGCTCAGAAGAGCTTAAAGACAGGTTCATGCCAACGTGCGTGACTGGAGAGACGATCACAGCCATCGCCATGACAGAGCCGGGAGCGGGATCTGATCTGTCTGCGGTAAAAACAACCGCTATAAAACACGGAGACTATTATCTTTTAAACGGAGAAAAGACCTTTATTACTAACGGGATTTCATCTGACCTGGTGATTGTGGTCTGCAAGACAGATCCAAAGGCAGTGCCCGCGCATAAAGGCATCAGCCTGATTGTAGTGGAGAGGGACACTCCTGGCTTTAAAAGAGGGAGAAAGCTTGAAAAAGTCGGGCTTCATGCCCAGGACACAGCTGAACTTATTTTTGAAGACTGCAAAGTGCCTGCTGCGAATCTATTGGGTGAGGAAGGAATGGGCTTTTACTACTTAATGGAAAAGCTGCAGCAGGAACGGCTGCTTGTGGCGATCGGTGCGCAGACTTCTGCAGAAAGAATGCTCAGCATCGCAAAAGACTATACAAAGCAAAGAAAAGCGTTCGGCAAATCAATCAGCGATTTTCAGACCGTTCAGTTCAGGCTCGCTGAAATGGCAACTGAAATTGAAATCGGCCGGACATTTCTTGATTCGGTGATTGAAGATCATCTTGCAGGCAAGAATGCAGTCACGCGCGTTTCCATGGCCAAGTACTGGATTACCGACATGGCTAAAAAGACAGCCGCTGAAGTGATGCAGCTTCACGGGGGCTACGGCTACATGGAAGAGTACGAGATTGCAAGAAGGTACAGGGACATACCTGTTTCCGCCATCTATGCAGGAACAAATGAAATCATGAAAACCATTATCGTTAAAAATATGGATCTTGCTTAAAAGGCAGAGGAGGAAGCTTCCATGAGCATACAAAAAATTGCCGTCATCGGCTCGGGGCTGATGGGAAGCGGGATTGCCCAGGCATTTGCAGCAGCCGGGAAAACCGTTTATTTGTACGATCTTTCAGAGCAAGTGCTGGGAAAAGCACTTGCCGGCATTGAAAAGAGTCTCTCCCGTTTTGTGAAAGCAGGACATCTGACGGATGAAGGGAAATCACAGGCTCTGGCAAACATTGAAACGTATACGGTGCTTGCAGATGCCATAAAACAGGCAGAGCTTGTTGTAGAAGCTGTTCCTGAAAATCTCGAGCTGAAAAAGAACGTTTTTGCCGAGCTTGATGGATGTACCGCCCCAAATGTCATTCTGGCAACAAATACGTCTGAGCTCAGCGTCACAGCAATCGCTGCCGCAACGAAGAGGCCGGACAAAGTCATTGGCATGCACTGGTTCAATCCGGCTCCTGTCATGAAACTGATTGAAATTGTAAGAGGCGTGGATACGTCAGATGAAACAATTGAAATCATCAGAGAGCTTTCTGAAGAAACGGGGAAAGAAACGGTGCTTGTTAAGGACGCTCAGGGGTTTGTCACGACAAGGGCTCTCTCTGCCCATATGCTCGAGTGCATCCGCATTTATGAGGAAGGAATTGCAAGTGCTGAGGACATTGATAAAGCAGTCAGACTCGGGCTGAATTATCCGATGGGACCCCTTGAGCTTGCCGATCTGGTCGGCCTTGATACGATGCTGTTTGTAAGCAACGGCATGGCAGATGCTTACGGCGACAGGTTTCTTCCGCCGCAGCTGCTCAGAAAACTTGTTGAGGCGGGGCATTACGGGCGCAAAACCGGAAAAGGATTCTACACATACGGAGGGGAGAAAAAATGACCAGGGACGTAGTCATCGTTGAAGCCGTAAGAACCGCAGTGGGAAAAAGAAAAGGGGCTCTGCGCGAGACTCACCCTGTTCATCTTGCCGCAGCCGTGCTTGATGAAGTGGTGAAAAGAGCCGGCGTTTCAAAAGATCTGATTGAGGATATCGTAATGGGCTGTGTCTCCCCAATTGCTGAACAGGGATTCAACATTGGCAGGCTCGCTCTCCTTGATGCGGGATTCCCTGTCAGTGTGCCGGCCGTTCAAATTAACCGGATGTGCGGATCCGGCCAGCAGGCCATCCACTTTGCATGCCAGGAAATCCGTTCTGGCGATATGGACATCGTCATTGCAGGAGGTGTGGAAAGCATGACAAAGGTGCCGATCCTAAGCGACGGAAATGACCAGACCATTCCTGAGAGCCTCCATCAAAAATATCATTTTGTCCATCAGGGAATCTCCGCCGAAATGATCGCAGAGAAACATGGGATTTCCCGGAGAGAACTTGATGAATACGCATTAAGAAGCCATCAGCGGGCGCTCGCCGCGATAGAAAAAGGACTCTTTCAATCTGAAATCGTTCCTTTAAAGGGCCTGAATAAAGACGGGGAAGAGATAGACTTCGTTCAGGATGAAGGACCGCGGGCGGATACATCACTTGAAGCACTTGCAGGCTTGAAAACGGTGTTTAAAGAGGATGGTGCGGTGACGGCCGGAAACGCAAGCCAGATGAGTGACGGGGCAGCGGCTGTTTTGCTTATGGAGGCTGAAAAAGCGAAAGAGCTTGGCCTCAAAGCAAAAGCAAGGATTGTCGCTCAGGCAGTTGTCGGATCTGATCCGACCTACATGCTTGAAGGAGTGATCCCGGCTACGCAAAAAGTGCTGCAAAAAAGCGGATTAACTGTGAACGATATCGACCTTTTTGAAATCAATGAAGCGTTCGCACCTGTTGTACTTGCATGGCAAAAGGAAATTGGAGCGGATCTTGATAAAGTGAACGTAAACGGCGGTGCCATCGCACTCGGACACCCTCTTGGCGCAACGGGCGCCAAGCTGATGACGTCTCTGATTCAGGAGCTTGACAGAAGAGAAGCAAGGTACGGTCTGCTGACGATCTGCATCGGTCACGGAATGGCAACCGCAACGATTATCGAGCGAATGTAAAGTTATCTGAAAATAATATCAATTCAGTTTGAAACGAGCTATAATAAACTAGGTGGGTTTAAATATCAGCAAGGGGGATGAACATGGAAACAGTTACATACGGGGTGCACGGAAGATATGCAACAATCGAAATGAACAGACCGGAAGTCCTAAACGCGATGAACGGGCAAATGCTTGAAGGATTGCTGCAGGCCTTTAAACAGGCGGCAGAAAGTGAAGCGGATGTCGTCATTCTCTCCGGAAGCGGAAGAGGCTTTTCTGCCGGCGGAGACATTAAAACGATGCTGAATTCAATGGATAACGAAGGATTTTCACAGGTCATGGATCTGATTTCAGAGGTAGTCACCACTTTTCATACGATGCCTAAAGTGACTATAAGCGCCATTCACGGGCCGGCAGCAGGACTCGGCTTCAGCCTTGCCCTTGCAGCAGATTACGTCGTTGCACATTCAAGCGCGGTCCTTGCCATGAATTTCATCGGCATCGGCCTTGTTCCTGACGGCGGCGGCCATTATTTTATGAAGAAACGTCTTGGAGAAACAAAAGCCAAACACTTAATCTGGAGCGGCGAAAAGCTGACGGCAGACGCTGCCCTCAATCTTGGCCTTGTTGACCAGGTCACAGATGCAGATCTGCTTGATACAGTAAAGACGCTTGTCGGCGGCATGCTCCAAAGACCGGTCAAAGCAATGATCGCTTCTAAAAACATCTATTCAGCCGCAGGCAAAGAGGAGCTTCAGCAAATTCTTACACTTGAAAAAGAAACGCAGTACAACATGCGCCAGTCTGAAGATCACAAAGAAGGCATCAAAGCCTTCCTGGAAAAAAGAAAACCACAGTTTACAGGGAAGTAAAAGGCCTCAGCTTGATTTTCGGACACAAATAAAAAATCGCTCACAATTTGAGCGATTTTTTATATTATCTTTCAAAAAGGATTAATTGTCCGCCTGCCGTCGTGCAGCGGTGCGTTTTTTTCAGTGCATCCTTTTCTTCAAGCTTTTGTGTGCCAATTTGCTTTGCTTCATGATCAGTGGCTGCTTCAAAGCTTTCATCCAATAATTTTTCCCCGTCTTTGCCAAATGCCGTTAAGTAATACAAGCCCATATGATGGCCCCCTTTGCTTGTGATTGATCAGGCTTCTCTTAAGATATTCTCACTTTTTTCTTTTTTTCCTGCAATAGATGAAACATTTGTATGACGCGATACGTACATAAACGGACAGGAGGAATCAGGATGACGTTAAAACTAGAAGGCATTACTAAAAGGTTCGGGACTCATACAGCTGTAAACGATTTGTCGCTTGCCATTCCGGAAAGTGAAATGTTCGGTCTGCTCGGAGCAAACGGCGCAGGCAAAACAACGACGTTCAGGATGATACTTGGACTTTTAAATCCATCAGAGGGGCAGATTTCATGGGACGGAAAACCAATAGGCTATCATGCGAGCGATTCGATCGGCTATCTGCCTGAAGAACGGGGACTCTATCCAAAAGTGAAAGTGCGGGATCAGCTGATTTACCTTGGACGGCTAAAAGGGATGAAAAAACAGGAAGCTCTTTCCGAAATGGAAAAATGGCTCGATCGATTCAGGGTACCTGAATATGCAGGCAAAAAGGTTGAAGACCTGTCAAAGGGCAACCAGCAGAAAATCCAATTTATAACGGCTGTTCTTCACAGGCCAAAGCTATTGATCCTTGATGAACCGTTCAGCGGTCTGGACCCTGTTAATGTGGAGCTGCTGAAAGAAGCTGTGCTTGATCTGAAAAAACAGGGTACCTCCATCGTTTTCTCAAGCCACAGAATGGAGCATGTGGAAGAACTGTGTCAGCATCTGTGCATTCTTCACAGAGGAAAGCCCGTTGTTCACGGCAATTTAAAGGAGATCAAACGATCATTCGGCAAAAAGAATGTCATCATTCACGGGGATTTTGAGATGGATGACCTGCAGCATATGAAAGGCGTGACGAAGTTCAGACAGACATCATCAGGTGCAGAGCTTCAGGTTACAGGAGAGGAAATCTCGCAGGAAATCTTTGCATCCCTATCAGGAAGAGGCTTTGTGCGGAAATTTGAACTGGCAGAACCGTCCCTGAATGATATCTTCATTGAAAAGGCGGGTGCAGTCTATGAATAAGTTCTGGATTATTCTTTTTCATACGTATGTCAGCAAGTTAAAGACAAAATCTTTTTTAATCACAACAGGGATTATTCTCCTGCTGATTGTCGGACTCTCAAACGTGCAAACTGTTATTGAGTTTTTTAATAAAGAAGACCAAGAAGCTGAAAGAATAGCAGTGATTGATCAGACTGAGAGCGATCAGCTATATGGCATTTTTGAACAGAATACGGCTGCCCTTGATAAAAATTTGGAACTCGAAAAAACGGATCAGCCTGAGGATGAGCTGAAAAAAGCCGTACTTGATGAAAAGATGGAAGGCTACTTCATTCTGACTCTTGACGGAGACGATTTTCCGCAAGGTTCCTATTTTGCCAGAAGCATAGCGGACTCAAGTATTGCGGGCACGTTTGAACAGGCCCTGCAGCAGACGAAGCTTGCAGCGGGCACGGCAAACCTTGGCCTTGAGCAGGAGGAACTGAACCAGTTATTTTCACCTGTGGAGGTAAAAAGCACAGCGCTTCTTGATAACGCGAAATCAGAGGAAGAATTAAATCAGGCAAGAGGGCTTGTCTATGTTCTTCTCTTCATTATTTATTTCGCCGTCATCCTGTATGCGAGCATGATTGCCATGGAGGTTGCGGTTGAAAAATCGTCGAGAGTAATGGAAATACTGATCAGCAGCGTCTCTCCGGTCAAGCAGATGTTTGCAAAGCTTCTTGGAATCGGGCTGCTCAGCCTGACTCAGTTTGGATTAATCATTCTGGTCGGCTACTATTCGATGAGAGAAAGTCTTGAAAGCGGCGGACTTGCGGGGGGAGGCTTCTTAAGCTTCTCGGATATACCGGCTGGGACCCTTGTATACGCAGTGGTTTTCTTCCTGCTCGGCTATTTTCTTTTTGCCACCCTTGCTGCGTTTCTCGGATCACTCGTTACGAGAATCGAAGATGTGCAGCAAATGATTTCGCCGCTGACGTTCATCATTATGGCAGCCTTTTTCATCGCCATGTTCGGACTTGGCAATCCGGAGGCAACATTCATTACAGTTACTTCCTTTATCCCTCTTTTCTCACCGATGATCATGTTCCTCAGAGTCGGCATGCTTTCAGTCCCTGTCTGGGAAGTGGCGCTGTCGATCGGACTGCTGATTGCCACAATCACAGCTCTTGCCGTCATTGGTGCAAGAGTGTATAAAGGCGGAGTGCTGATGTACGGAAAGTCATCCTCCTTCAAGGATATTAAAAAAGCAATGGATATCGCGAAGGATCAGTAAGCAAAAGAAATCAGAGCCGTTTGGGCTCTGGTTTTTTTTGTGGGCAGGTCCAAAAACTTAAAGGTTGGTGGCGCTTATCGGGCTTATAAGAACAATCAATGCAAAAAACTAGGAGGTTGGTGGCACTTATTGGGCTGATAAGAACCATCAAGTCAAGAAAGTCAGAGGTTGGTGGTACTTATTGGATAGATAAGAACCATCAAGTCAAGAAACTCAGAGGTTGGTGGCGCTTATCGGGATGATAAGAACCATCAATCCAAAAAACTTAGAGATTGGTGGTACATATTGGGCTTGTAAGAACCATCAAGTCAAGAAACTCAGGGTTTGGTGGCACTTATCGGGCTTATAAGAACCATCAATTCAAAAAACTTGGAGGTTGGTGGCACTTATTGGGCTTGTAAGAACCATCAAGTCAAGAAACTCAGGGTTTGGTGGTTCTTATCGAGCTTATAAGAACCATCAATCCAATAAGCTAGGAGGTTGGTGGCACTTATCGGGATGATAAGAACCATCAATCCATAAAACTTGGAGATTGGTGGTACTTATTGGAGAGATAAGAACCATCAAGTCAAGAAACTGAGGGTTTGGTGGTACTTATCGAACATATAAGAACCATCAATCCAAAAAACTAGGAGGTTGGTGGCACTTATTGGGCTTATAAGAACCATCAATCCAAAAAACTTGGAGATTGGTGGCACTTATTGGGCTTGTAAGAATCATCAATCCAAAAAACTTGGAGATTGGTGGCACTTATTGGGCTTGTAAGAATCATCAAGTCAAGACTGACTCCCGGAGCTAAACGAGCGATTCCGCTTTTCGTGGTGTCTAGCTGCGCCTCCTAGTCCTTCTGTCAGAACAAAATCCCCGAAAAAGTCAAACCCGGACTTTTCCGGTGATTTCTTATCTGACTGCCAGGCCTGAACAGTCGATTCCGCTTTTCGTGGTGTCCAGCTGCGCCTCCCAGCCCTTCCGTCACAACAAAGTCCCCCAAAAAGTCAAGCCCGGACTTTTCGGGTGATTTCTTTTCTGCCTGTCAGGGCTGAACAGTCGGCTCCGCTTTTCGGTGCAGAACGTGCATTCGCCTTTTCTTGATGGTACAATATAGAATAAGAGAAAAGTAAAGGAAGGTTCGAGATGAAGGGGATTCGATTTATTCATGCGGCTGATTTGCATGTGGACAGTCCTTTTTTGGGGATGCAGCAGCTTGCAGGTCCGATTTTTGAGAGGCTTAAAGAGAGTACGTTTGCTGCTTTGGACCGTTTGACGGTGCTTGCAATTGATGAAAAAGTGGATTTTATGCTGATTGCCGGTGATTTGTACGACGGGGAGGACCGCAGCCTGAAAGCGCAGCTGAGGCTGAAGAAGGCGTTTGAGAAGCTGGATGAAAACGGCATTCCCGTTTACGTCATTCACGGAAATCATGATCATTTAAGCGGAAAATGGCTGGATATAAGCTGGCCTGCAAATGTACATGTTTTTTCGGAAAAGCAGGCTGAATGCAAGGTGTTTGAAAAGAATGGAACGATCGTTCATTTGTACGGGCGCAGCTATCCGGAGAGAGCCGTCTATGAAAACATCACTGCAGCTTTTGAAAAACAAAAAGGCGCAGATTTCCATATTGGCCTGCTGCATGGCTCTGTCAGCGGAAATACGGAGCATGATGCGTATGCGCCGTTTACAGCAGGAGATCTGCTCCAGAAAGAATTCGACTACTGGGCGCTCGGGCATATACACAAGCGCATGTCTCTTCGGGAACAGGATCCTCCCATTCTTTATTCAGGGAATGTACAGGGCAGGAACCGAAAGGAGACAGGTGAAAAGGGCTGTTATCTTGTTTCCATGACGGAAGCGGAAACTTCTTATTCATTTGTGCCGCTTCACGATGTGAGGTGGGAGGAACTTCAGCTTTCAGCAGACGGCAGCTTTCAGGAGATGCTGAACCGCCTTCATCAGGGACTGGATGACATGAGAAGCAGCATGGAACCTGTCGTTGTCACGGTCCGGTTAACCGGTACAACTGATTTCTATCATGCCCTTAAAGAGGAACCGGTCCTATCTGACATGCTTGAACAGTGGAACGAGGAAGAGAGCGACAGAGAAAATTTTGTATGGATTTCGTCTGTTATCAACGAAACGATGCCAATTTCAAGCGCAGATACCCTGCAGCTTGATTCTCATTTTCTGAAAGACCTGACAGAGATGATCCGGGAATTTGATCAATTTGATGATGCCCTGCAGCCGCTCAGACATCACCCGGTTTATAGAAAACACATGCAGGATTTCGGGGAAGAGGAAAAAGAGCAGATCAAAAAAGAAGCAGAAACCCTGATTTTTCAGGAACTTTTCAAACATAGAAGATTGTGAGGCGGAGGAGCAATTGAAAATCATCCAACTGAACATATACGGATACGGACAATTTCATCACACTGAAATCATGCTTGATTCTCCGTCTTTTCAAGTCATCTACGGTGAAAATGAAGCGGGGAAATCAACCATCATGTCCTTTATACAGAGCATTTTATTTGGCTTTCCCCAAAAACTGCAGCAGGAAAAGAGATATGAGCCAAAGCACGTCAATGCATATGGGGGATCGCTTGTGGCAGAGACGGTCCAGCACGGGCGGGTGAAAATTGAGAGGCTGCCTGGAAAAGCAGGCAGCGGTGTCACGGTTTATTTTGAAAATGGCGAAACGGGTGGCGCAGATGTTCTTCAGCAGCTGCTGTCCTATTTTGATAAAACGGTGTATCAGTCCATTTACTCCTTTGATATTCATGGTATTCAGCAGGTAAGCAAAGTCGGTGCTGACGACTTGGGCAAATTTTTATTATCATCAGGACTGCTTGGTACGGACGCTGTTTTGCAGACAGAACTGAGCCTTTCAAAAAAGCAGGAGCAGCTGTTTAAGCCAAACGGGAAAAAACCTGAAATCAATGCAGCGCTTGCTGCCCTTAAAGATATCCACACCGAAGTGATGAAGGCAAAGCAGCAGCTCGAACCTTACAATGACTTTATAAATGAAAAAGAAGCAGCAGAACAGTCATTAAGGGAGATCACGGAGAAAAAAAGGGAGCTTGAAGCAGAAGCGAAAAGAATTGGTGAAATCGTTGAAGCCCTTCCTCTCTTTCATGAAGAAGCTGCCCTTAAAAATGAACTCGACAAAGCGAGGAGGCATTTTCCGTCCAATGGCCTGAAGCGAATGGAAGAGCTTGAAGGAAGAGAGTCTCCTCTCAGGTCTGAATATATGGCACTGAAAACCATTATCCGCGAACAAACAGAGGCTATTCAACAAGTGCAGGCTGATGAACGTATTCTCGAGTATAAAGAAGAAATCGAACGGCTGCGCGGAGAGTATTCTGCCTGGGAAATGAAACGGGCTCAGTACAGCCAGACCAAAACGAAACAAGAACAAGCTGAAAGCAGAATTCATGAGGAGAAAAAACGGCTGTTTTCCCATGAAATCGACAGCAGCATCATTCTTGATTTGAACACAGGTGCAGCTGTGAGAGAAGAAATTAGAGAAATTGTAGGAAAACATCAGCACCTGCAGCAGAAGAAACACCTTCTTGATCAGCAGTTTGAACGGGTGAAGGAAAACCTTGAAGAAAGTGAAAGCAGACTGTCTGATTATGCCGAAGGAATGCTTGAGGAAGAAGAAAGAAGGCAGCTTGAGGAACGGGTCCGCAATCTTGAAGAGGTGCAGCGGGCCAATTTGGACAAGAATAAACTTCGGGAAGAGCATCGCGAGGTTCAGACGGAAATTAAGAAGCAAAAAGATGCTGTGAAAAAAAAGAACAGCCGGCTGAAAGGGCTGGGCGTGTTTTTTGCTCTTATCATCCTTCTTTGCACGGGCTGGCTGTTTGCAGAGGGGCTGTGGCTTATTGGGGCTGCGCTTCTGAGTCTAGGCATGGCAGGTTTCTTCATTTTAATGAAAAGCAGAACAACCGATACGTCTTTCATAGAGCATCTTCAGAACAAAGAAAAGGTATTAAAAAAGCAGCTGGATGCGGCGGACCATACCTCTGAAAACACCGCAGATATGGAAACGGCAAAGGGAATGCTGTGGAAGGATGAACAAATCAGACGCTCATACGAACTGGAAGAAGTGGTTTTTAAGCAGTGTGAGCGGGCTTATGACCGGACAGTGTCCAGTTTTGATGAATGGGAAAAGGAATACTATACAGCTGATCAGCAGGCACGGCGCGTGTTTGAAACCTTGAAAATGGACAGCTCCTTTTCGCCTCTCGTCCTCCCTGACCTCCTGCAGGCGGCTGTAAATCTGCAGAACGATATTCTGGCATTCAGACAGGCAGAAAAAAAAGCAGCGGAGCTTTCAGCTGAACTTACGGCTTATGAAAAAAAGATTGCTTCCTTGGCACAGTCCTTTGATATCGGCGGTACGGCTTGCAGCAGCCTTCTTGACGGCCTTTTTAAAGCTTTGAAAGATTCTGAAGAAAATAAGCGGCTGAGGGAAACGGCTGCTGCAAAAAGAGCAGAAGCGGAAGATAAGCTTAAGAAGATTGAGGCCGAGCTCAGTCTGCTCGACGAGAAAAAGAAAGAACTTTTATCACTTGCTGACGCCGATGATACAGAAGAGTTTTGGGAAAAGGGGAAACAGGCCGAGCATTTGGCAGCTGTCAAACAGAAGGCTTCCTGGATCCAGCAGCAGCTGAAGACAAAGCAGCACCTGCTGGCACATGAACCTCTCGATTTTTCAAAGGACTATCCAGCAGAAAAGGCTAGATGTGAGCAGGAGCTTATTGCTGCAGCAGACACAGAGAACCAGCTTAAAAAGAAGCTTGCTGAGCTGACAGTACACATTAAAAACATGGAAGAATCCGGGCTGTATTCGGACTTAAAACAAAAGGCTGCGCTCCAAAAAGAAGAAGTGAAGCAGCTTGCCCGTCAATGGGCGGTTCTTGCTGCTGCGAGACATATGCTGAACCAGACGGTAGAGTACAGCAGATCTGTCAGGCTGCCAAGCTTGCTTCAGCAAGCCGAATCTTTCTTCAGCAGGCTGACGAATGAACGGTATGTGAGAGTTTTTCTTCCTGAAAATGAACAAACCATGACAGTTGAACGAAAAGATGGAACCCGGTTTGCAGCGCACGAACTTTCCCAGGCAACAGCAGAGCAGCTTTATATCGCGATCCGGCTGGCACTGGCATGCCATATCAGTACATCTGAAGCCATGCCGCTGCTGATTGATGATGGGTTTGTGAATTTTGACAGGGAACGAACAGGCAGGGTGATGGAACTGCTCAGAGAGCTGTCTGAACACCATCAAATTCTCTTTTTCACCTGTCAGGAACATTTGTTAAAGCTGTTTCATGAAAGCGATATTCTGGACCTGGAAAAGAAGAAGAGGGCTGCGGGCCTGTCTCCTCATTCCTGACGCACGGTTTACAGCAGATAAAACAGACTGATTATGCTATACTCAGAATACTGAGTCACTATGGGAGGGACCGCATTATGACGCCAAAAGGCATAAATCATTACGGGGTAGGAGAGCAGGCAGACGTATTTTTGCTTGTTAAAACATCCACTAAAGGCATTGCAAGCAACGGGAAACCGTTTTTAACGCTTATTCTGCAGGATCAATCCGGAGAGATCGAAGCAAAGCTCTGGGATGCAGGTCCTGAGGATGAAACATCATACAGTTCGCAAAGCATTGTTAAAATATATGGAGACATTCATCATTACCGCGGGCGCAATCAGCTGAAGATCCGCAACATCCGCACAGCATCCGCTGCTGATAACGTGAAAATATCGGATTTTCTTGAAACGGCCCCGGTCGGACAGGAAGAAATGATGGAAAAAGTCACACAGTACATTTTTGAAATGAAAAATCCGAATATCCAGCGCATCACAAGATATTTAATGAAAAAGCATCAGAACGAATTTCTTGAATATCCGGCTGCAACGAAAAACCATCACGAATTTGTATCAGGTCTTGCCTACCATGTTGTGTCCATGCTGGATTTGGCGAAATCAATCGCGGATCTTTATCCGAGCCTGGACAAAGATCTGCTGTATGCAGGTGTCATTCTTCACGACCTCGGCAAGGTTACAGAGCTTTCCGGCCCGATCGGAACGACCTATACGGTGGAAGGAAACCTGATCGGACATATTTCCATCATGGTCAATGAAATCGCAAAAGCAGCAGAGCACCTTGGCATCGAAGGGGAAGAGGTTGTTATTCTTCAGCATCTGGTCCTCAGCCATCACGGAAAAGCGGAGTGGGGAAGCCCTAAACCGCCGCTGATCAAAGAAGCTGAAATTCTTCATTACATCGATAACCTCGATGCAAAAATGAACATGCTTGACCGCGCGCTTGAACGGGTAAAACCAGGCGAATACACGGAGCGGGTTTTTGCTCTTGATAACCGCTCGTTCTATAAACCTTCCTTTCATAAATAATGATAAAGCCCTTTCTCTTTTTAAAGAGGAGGGCTTTTAATTTTTTCAGATGTAGGGATAATCGGCCAGGCTCTCACATATAGTGCAGTAAGAGGCTTGTCAAAGAAAAGGGGGAAAAAGGGCATGATCTTGCTGCCATGGTGGGTATACCTCTGCGTACTTGGGATTTTATACAGCGGCTACATGGCTTTTTCAACAACGAGAAAAGAAAGAATCGTTGAAGAAGCCTATATAGAAAAAGAGGGCAACGTGTACATCGAACGGATGATGAAAGAACGCGAATCGCGGAAAAAGAATGAGGATGAAGAGAACTGAAGATGGTGAGAGAGCAGCTGGGAGTATGTTCCCGGCTGTTTTTATATTTGGGTAAGTGTTTATACGGATTGGTATAAAAGGAATAGAACCATCAAAAGTTTGAGAACAGATGTTAATGGCACTGATTGACCAGGATATAACCATCAAAAGCTTTATCCGAAAGATTGATGGTACTGATCGGCCGGAATAGAACCATCAAAATCTTTATCTGAAAGATTGATGGTACTGATTGACCGGATTAGAACCATCAAAAGCTTTACAAGAAGGATTGATGGCACTAATCGGCCGGAATAGAACCATCAAAATCTTTATCTGAAAGATTGATGGTACTGATTGACCGGATTAGAACCATCAAAAGCTTTACAAGAAGGATTGATGGCACTAATCGGCCGGAATAGAACCATCAAAAGCTTTATCCGAAAGATTGATGGTACTGATCGGCCGGAATAGAACCATCAAAAGCTTCATCCGAAAGATTGATGACAAACCCAGCGTATGAGATCATCCGCCAATCAAACAAAAATACCCCGAAGCATTCACTTCGGGGCTTGTAACAATCCTTTATTATTGTCCTTCAGCCGGAGCAGCTTCAGGAGCTTTGAATGTATCTTCTAGATCTTTGTCTTTCACTTTTACATCAGCTTCTTTCAGGGCTTTGTCAAGAGCTCCCTGAACAGCATCTGGCTGGCTTACTTTTTGTTTTTTCACGTCAGCTTCAAGCTGTTTTTTCATTTCTTCGTAAGGTTTTACTGTTTCGGTTACTTTGATGATGTGGTAGCCGAATTCAGATTTGACCGGCGCGCTTACTTCTCCTTCTTTAAGAGCGAAAGCTGCTTTTTCGAACTCAGGAACCATTTGTCCTTCGCCAAACCAGCCTAAGTCGCCGCCGTTTTGACCTGAAGGATCTTTAGATGCTTCTTTTGCAAGATCTTCAAACTTTTCGCCTTTATCAAGACGGGATTTGATTTCTGTTGCTGTTTTTTCGTCTTCAACAAGGATGTGGCTTGCTTTTACTTTGCCTTTAAGTGTTTCGTAGTATTGCTTTGTGTCTTCGTCTGTTACTTTTACTTCTTTTTCAGCTGCTTTTTTGCGGAGCAGGTCCACTTTTACCATATCTTTAACAGTCTTTTCGCCTTGCTGCTGAATGACTGCTTCAAATTGAGGGCCATATTGCTGTTTTAAGTTGTCGATTTCCTGATCTACTTCTTTGTCCGTTACTTTGTAGTCTTCGCTTAATACTTTTTCGTGGACAAGCTCTGTCAGAACATCTTTTCCAAAGCGGTCTTTCATTGCTTCGTAAAATTCATCCTTCGTTACGTTGCCTGCTTTTGTTTCAGCGATGACTTCTGAACCGCCATCATTGTTACTGCATGCGCCAAGTGCTAAAACACTGGATGCTGCTGCTAGTGCGAGAGCAAATCTTTTCATCTGATACAACTCCTGATTCTGTTTTTAGTAAGGATGTTTCGCCTTTTCTGCGGGTTTATGTGTGAAAACAAGTATGTACATGCAAAAAGGCAGGGGCGGAATATCCTCAAGGCAGCGGACTGCCTAATAATTGGAACACTATACCACATTGTGCCATGAACTAAAAAGTTTTGCAATAGGACCAGGGTAATCAGGGCATTCGTCTAGGTCAAATCGTCAAAACGTCCATATGATGTATGGAACACCGATAAGGGAGGTTTTCATTATGGGATATGGATATTCAAACGGTTTTGCATTGCTGGTGGTTCTGTTCATTTTATTGATCATTATTGGTGCTTCTTATATTTACTAGGAAGCGAAGGGCTAAAAATTTTCAAACAAAAGACAGTCGCCTATTCGCTGTAAAGTGATCATGCATAGTATATCTTACCGACGTATAAAGGAGGTGTCATTATGGGAGGATACGCTGGAGGTGGCTTCGCGTTAATCGTAGTTTTGTTCATCTTGTTGATCATTGTTGGTGCTGCTTGGCTGTAAGCCAAAACTAAAATAGCTGACAGATTATCTGTCAGCTATCATTGTATAAGCTGTATGCGGGTGTTTGCATACAGCTTTTTAAGTGTTAAGGATGTATATCATTTTGCACTTTGTTGTCTAGCTTCACCGCCCAACTCCTCTGCCAGAACAAAATCCCCCAAAAAGTCAAACATCGGACTTTTCGCGTGATTTCTTATCTGTCTCTCGGAGCTAAACGGGCGCTTACGCTTTTCTAATTGAAATCTAAGTAAATAAGATTTCTATGTAAGATGAAACTAATAAGATGGTGATCAGGACATTGATTGTCCGGAATACTTTTGTTTGTCGGTCTTCAGGAATCTCTCTTACCAGGCAGAGTGCGCTGGTTAATTTATTGATATAGAATAAGATGAACACTGCAAACAAAATGAAAAAAGCTATCATATGAGATTCCCCCTCTCCTCACTGATACATATAACATTACCAAAAATCCAATGAAAAAGATAGCAATGACTCCTAATAAATAGCAAAAGAAAAGCATCTCAGTAGTGAGCTGCTTTTCTTAACCGGAGTCAAGCCTATCCTATTCGGCAGTGCTCCACGTTATGCTCTTATTTTTGGAAGAGGATTTCAAAGCTCTCGTCCGCTTCTTCAATGTAGCAGGCCTTGGGAGCCTTTAAAAGATGATTCATGTAAATAAAGTCTGTTATACAAATCCCGGTATGAAAGGCGATTCCCAAACTGAAATAATGCAGGTAAGATGGAAAAGCAATCAAGCCGGCAGCAAGAGATGAGTTCACAAGCACAATTGGCGCTGCAAGAGACAGCAGCATCATCGGTTTTGATACATTGCAGTTTGTTTTTAAATAGATAACCGGTAAATAGGATTGAAGCCTGCACTTCAGTGAGACGCGGTATCCGGCCATCCACAGCGGCAGGGCATGCAGCAGTTTGTGGCAGGGCACGACGCAGAATGCAAACAAAAGCAGCAGGAGAAAGTGATCTGCTTTAAGATGGATGTATGGAAAAACGACCATTAATGGCAGATAGATGCCGATAAACGTAGTCATCATGATGAATGCAGCTAATATAGACAATTTATGGAATCCATAATCTTTTGAAAGATTAATGGTTTTCCAGCAGTTCATTAAAATCACCGTCCGAAAATCATGTCTGTGACATAATTGGTATTGAAACATAGGAGCTCAGTCCGGCTCCGTTACATACTTTACGATGCCTGAACAGAAATTGCAATATGAAATTTCGGATGAAAACGGTTAAAATAAAAAATAGGAATCTTTTACAAAAGATGAGCCTACCTAAATGAGTCGGAATGATTTAAAATATAGAAACGAATCAGAAGGAAAGAAGTGAACGGAGTGGAATCGTTTGAAAAACGCATGGCCAATTTGGAGTATTATCAAAAGATGCTGATTAAGATGGCTGATGCTGAAAAATATCCCTTTTATGTATCGGTTATGAAGGCGGGTCTTTCAGCAGAGGAAATCGAAGAGATCCATCGTATATGCAGGGAACTCGAAGATATGCTTGCAGAACAAAAAGAGCAAGGGCTTCTGAATTACGAAAGCCTTCTTACTCTTTTTGCGGGTCAGCTGAATTATAAGCTCTCTGTCGATGACACCATTATTCACCTGCATAAACAAGGGCTTTATGAGCCGCTGATGGGTGAATTCAGAAACATTATTCGGAAATAGCTGGAACCGTTTCAGCTTCTGGGTCTGCAAGCTTTTTCAGCTTCCGGTTTTCCTCAACAAATTCCTTTTCGATGTTCGTAAAGGAATGCTCGAAGATCTCCATAAAATCGTCCCCGTAAATATTTCGAATGATGCACATCATTTCCATAATCTCAGGGAATTTTCCGTATAAGTTTTGAAGGGGCAGGGCTCCTTTAAAAACGGCATTTCTGCTTGGATCATAATCTTCAAGCAGCTTCAGAAGAATTTCTTCTCCCTGCTCTGTCAGCTGAATGTACGTATTCCGTTTGTCATTCTGCTTTTTCGAAAACTCAAGATAGCCTCTTTCTTCAAGCTTTTTTGAAAAGTTAAAGGCTGTTGAAACATGCATGACCCCGAATTTGGCAATCTCGGAGATTGAAGCGCCCTTTAAATGATAGGCAATCCATAAAATATGGTGCTCATTTATGTTTAAGTCATAGGGCTTTATCCATTGCTGCCAGTCTTTTTCGATGGATTTCCACAAAGCTTTGCTCAGCTGAGCGATTCTCTGGCTGAATAACAAGGCTTCTTTAATGGAATAATCCTGTTCGTTTCGTTTCATCCCCAGTCACCTACTTTTTCTCTTTTACTCTTATATTCTATTATGCCAATAAAATAAAGATTAATAAAGATTAAATTTACAAAATTTTTAAATAAATTGTAAAAAAGGCCGGAAAAGCGTTGTTTTACTCACATAAAAAAAAGAACGGCCTGTGAGAAAATCTGCCGCTCTTTTTTCAATATTGGTTTGTCTACAAAAACAATCTATTTGTTCAGTGTTTGCTCAAGCTCTTTTATTTTTTCTTCAATCTGGCTGATTTCTTTTTGAAGCTCTGCTTTATGCGGTTCAATTTCCTCCTGCCAGGTCTGGATTGATTTCTGCAGATCAGCGGTTACATCCTTTAGTACGACAGCGCTTTCTTGAGCTGTCTTCACAACCGAGTCTTTCAGGGAGATGCTGTCATCTTTCAGCTGTATGAGGATGGATTCGAGTTTTTGTTTGTTCTGCTTTAACTGAGTCCGCAGGTCCCTGCCAGAAGAAGGTGCTGTCAGGATGGTCGCAAGTCCTCCTATTACGCCTCCTACAAGCAGGCCTGTCATTAAAGATTTTCCATTTGCCATAAGTATCACTCCAGTTTTTTGTTATGTACATATAGACTCTAAGGAAGTCTTTCCTTATTAAATACCCTCTGTTAAGGGAGATAAACGCTTGTTTTACTCATAGCATATGCCGTTTTTGCATAGGTATGAGTAAGGACATGAAAGGGGAGGGGGAAGAGTGGCCGGAGTTATATTTCTGTTTTTTTCACTCAGCGTACTTCTGTTTACCGGATCGTTTCACTATTTGAGATTGGCTCAGCAGTCCGCTTCCTATCCGCCTAAGCATATTGTTCATCAAAAAGCAGCAGTCCTTGCAGGCGGAGGAGCCATTGCACTTCTAATTGGGATCTTATTTTATACCATATAAGTTTTAAAAAAACCCGACCGTTTAGGATCGGGTTTTCGTTTAATTAAGTGCAATTTTCGAACGTTTAAGGATTGTCTGCACAATCGGGTATATAAAGACCATTGCCACAGTGTTCATAGCAACAGCAGGAAGAACAACTGCGAGAAATAATGCTGTAAATCCGGCTCCGCCAGGCAGGCCTACGATAAAAAAGGCTGCTGTCAGGAATACCGTTCCTGATACGAGTGTGCCGACAGCTGTCAAGATGCCCGCTCCTGCTACAGTTGAAGCATATTTCTTAATCATCAGTACAAGCAAGTAGAAAACAAAGGCTGTTACAATCTTGTCAATCACATTCGGCAGCAATCCTCCGGGGAAGCTTGTTGTCAGGCCTGAAAGGACACCTGTAACTGCTCCAAGCAGGAAAACGTTGCGGATGTGCGGGAAAAGCAGAATGCCTAAAAACATCATCGTCAGCATCATATCAGGCTTCATGCCTCCGAAGATCGGCGGAATAATGCCGTGAAGCGCCAAACCCATTGCGACAAACAAAGATAACACCACTAGTACTCTTGTATTCATTTCTCAACTCTCCTCAGTCTAAGCTCTTTTTTTGGCCTCCCCAATAATGACCTCTGTCTTATTGCGGGAGAACTTAAAAACAGTATAACAGGTATTTCTTCCCTTGTAAAAAAGATTATCTGTGTTTTCTCTGGAATTCCGACATGAATGCTGCAAGCGCCTCGCAGGCTTCAAGAGGTACGGCGTTGTATGCGGAAGCACGGCATCCTCCAATAGAACGGTGTCCGTTTAAGCCCGAAAATCCTCTTTCTTTTGATTCCTTAAGAAACGCTTTTGTTAATTCTTCATTCTCCAAAGATAAACGTAATGTTCATGTTCGAGCGGCTTTCTTTTTTCGCATGACCCCTATAAAATCCGCCGCTTTCGTCAATGCATGAATAAATGATCTGTGCTTTCCGCTCGTTCAGCTCTTCAATAGCTGAAAGCCCGCCCTGTTCTTTGATCCACTCAAGCACTAAAGAAAGCATGTAAATGGCAAAAGTAGGCGGTGTATTATAAAGCGAATTCTGTTTCGAGTGAGTCGCATATTTCAAAATGGAAGGGATGTCCTGATTGGCATTCTCAAGCAACTCTTTTTTGACGATCACAACTGTGACTCCTGAAGGACCGAGGTTTTTCTGCGCTCCGGCGTAAATGAGGGAAAATTGGCTGACATCGATTTTCCTGCTTATAATGTCGCTTGACATATCCGCTATTAAAGGAAGTTTTGTTTTCGGAAAGTTCTTCCACTGTGTGCCGTAGATTGTATTATTGGATGTCAAATGGACATAGCTTCCTTCAGAAGGATCTTCAAATTCTTCAGGCACAAAGGTGTATTGATGATCTTTTGAAGAAACGATAACAGCTGTTTCTCCCAGCTTTTCCGCTTCTGCCAGTGCTTTTTCAGACCAGACGCCGCTCATCACAAAGTGAGCCGGTGAACCGCTTTTGAGAAAATTCATCGGAATCATTGCAAATTGCAGGCTCGCTCCGCCCTGCAGGAACAGAACTTCATATTCTTCAGGAATGCCCATCAGCTCCCGCATCAGTTCGGAAGCTTTGTTATGTACATCTTCATATGGTTTGCTCCTGTGGCTGAGTTCCATGACCGACATGCCTGTACCTTTAAAATCAATAAGTTCGCTTTGTGCTTTTTCCAGAACTGCAAGCGGGATGGCAGCAGGTCCGGCATTAAAATTGTGCGTACGTTTCATGAAAAATAACACTCCTCACTCTGTCGCTGTGATTGATTAAAATTTCTATTTTTATATCCTAACATGAAATGAGAAAGACGAGTCGGAATTTTTAAAAAATATTTCAGCGAATGAAAAAACCCGCTGTGTAAGCGGGTGTTATAGAAGGCCTTCCTGAATGGATGAAGCGATTTGCTTCAAATCATCGAGAGTATATTCCTCCGTATGGGTTTTCCAGACCGCACCAAATCCGTCGCCTTTTCCGTAGCGGGGAATCAGGTGAATATGGTAGTGAAAAACGGACTGGCCGGCTTTTTCTACGTTGTTGTTCAGGATGTTCATGCCAACAGGCTGAAACTGTTCTTTAATGGCATTTGCAATTTTAGGTACCGTTTCAAAAACATTGCGGGCAATATCTGGTGTTAATTCATAAATATTTTCCTTATGTACTTTTGGAATGACCAGAGTATGGCCTTTTGTGACCTGGCTGATGTCAAGAAACGCAACAACATGTTCATTTTCAAAAACTTTTGCACTTGGGATCTCCCCGTTTACGATCTTGCAGAAAATACATCCGCTCATTCAATTCATCCTTTCGTGGGTACGGTTTGCTTATCCATATAGTACCATAGCTGGCTGAGTGGATTCAAAAGTTGGGAGGGGTTTCTTATTTGCTGCAGCACAAACTCAAAATGGGGAAGAGTGGAAAGTGTTCTAAAAAGGGTTTAGCAGCACAAACTCTGGTTGAAGAGGAGTGGAAAGTGTTCTAAAAAGGGTTTAGCCGCACAAACCCTAGTTGGAGAAGGGAGGAAAGTGTTCTAAAAAGGATTTAGCAACACAAACGCCAGCTCGAGAAGAAATGAAAGTGTTGCTATAAATGTTTAACAACACAAACTCCGATTGGAGAATAGGGGAAAGTGTTCTAAAAAACATTACTGCACCACAAACGCAAAAAGAAACCCGCAAAAAAAAGAAACAGGATGATCATAATGATCACCCTGCTCTGCAGAGGAGGAAGAGCCGGCGCAGCTTAATGGCTAGGCTCGCAAATCTCTTTGTCATCTCCCTCATTTGCTTGGAAATGAAGGAAAAAAAGAGTGAATTTGTTAAACATGGTTCAAAGCAACCATCTCCCAGTTAAGAGTATCTCTAATGAGTCTTAACTAATCAATAACTGTCTTTGACGAACACCTCATTCAGAAAATGAATTTATACAGAGCATCTATTACTGAAAGTAACGGCCCGCAAACACCTCATCTCGAAATGGAAATATTCATGATGTTAACTAGCTCATGGATTCCTTCACTAAACTGTCTTTAACAAACACCTCATTTGAATGAATGTCTGTGACAGCTCCTCACCTCTACATCCATTATGATGTCCAGGTAAATGACAATTATGCATGCGAAATTAGCAAAATGACAGGCGGATTTGGTAAGATAAAAGAAAACGGCGAAGGGACGAAACGATGAGCTTATTACAAGTAAACCAGCTTACGGGAGGCTACACGCGAAACCCCGTTTTAAAAGATATTTCGTTTGAAATTGACAAGCATTCCATTGTGGGGCTGATTGGGTTAAATGGTGCCGGAAAGAGCACGACAATCCGTCATGTGATCGGGCTGATGGAACCGCATAAAGGGGAGATCTCAATCAATGGCATTTCGTTTCAGGATGAGCCTGAGGCTTACCGCAGCCAGTTCTCTTTTATTCCTGAAACACCGATTCTGTACGAAGAATTAACTCTTTACGAGCATCTGGAACTGACGGCCATGGCATATGGTTTAAGCCGCGAGACATTCAAAAACCGTTTGGATCCGCTGCTTAAGGAATTCAGAATGGAAAAAAGGCTGAAATGGTTTCCAAGCCACTTTTCAAAAGGCATGAAGCAAAAAGTCATGATTATGTGCGCTTTTTTAGTTGAGCCTGAACTGTACATCATTGACGAACCGTTTGTCGGCCTTGATCCTCTTGCCATCAATGCGCTTCTTGAAATGATGAACAAGGCGAAACAGGAAGGGGCCGGCATTCTGATGTCAACGCACATCCTGGCCACAGCAGAAAGATACTGTGATTCCTTCATCATTTTACATAACGGCAAAATCCGTGCAAAAGGCACCCTTTCAGAGCTTCAGGATGAATTCGGGATGAAGGGTGCATCGCTTGATGACTTATATATTCAGCTGACAAAGGAAGATCAGCAATGAAAAATCTCGACCAGATATGGAAAACACGGCTTGAAGCTCATGTAAAAGAAGTGCAGTCCTATACAAAATATATGTTCAATGACCATCTCATTTTTGTACTTGTTTTTTTAGGTGCAGGAGGGGCGCTGTCCTACCAGGAATGGCTAAAAACCATGCCTGAAGATTTTCCGGCTCTGCTGATTTTGACCGTTGTGTTTGCGCTGATTATCACAGCTTCGAGTGTGCGGACACTTTTGAAAGAAGCCGATCTTGTCTTTTTGCTGCCGCTTGAAGTCAAAATGGCGGACTACTTCCGAAAAGCAATGGTCTACAGCTTTTTCAGCCAGCTGTACATCTTTTTTATTGCAGCGATTGTATTCGCTCCGATGATTTTCCGGGCTGAAAATTTTACAGGAACAGACTACCTGTTCATGTGTCTGCTTATTCTTCTTGCAAAAGCATGGAATTTGCTGATGAGTTTCAGAATATCTTTTTATACTGAACAGTCTGCCAAAGCAGCGGATCTTGCCGTTCGTTTTGCTTTAAATGCAGCGGCCGTCTTTTTCGTACTATCCAAAGCTTATTTATATGCGATCGTTGTCTTTGCGGTCATGGCAGTTCTATATCTGTATTTTAAAAAAGCAACAGCAGCAAAGGGCATCAAATGGGAAGCGCTCATTGATCGCGAACTTGAGAAAAAGCAGTCCTTTTACCGGATTGCCAATCTCTTTACAGATGTACCGAAGCTGAAGAAAAAGGCCAAGCGGAGAAAGATGCTTGACGGTTTGCTTACGCTGATTAAATACAAACAGGAAAATATGTACGCCTACCTTTACACACGCGCCTTTTTCCGGTCCGGAGACTTTCTCGGCATCTTTTTGAGGCTGACCGTCATCGGAAGCATCGTTCTGTTTATCATTCCGACGAATCAGTTCAGCGTCCTTGCGATTGCTATTTTAGTCCTGTATTTGACAGGCATCCAGATTCTCGGTTTGTATAAGCATTTTGATATGCTGTCACTGCCCGATCTGTATCCCGTTCACAGACAGCATAAAAAAGGGAAGTTCCTGAACTTGCTCTTCAGTATCGTTCTGTTCCAGCATCTCATTCTGACGGTGGTATCACTTGTTTCCGGAAAATGGATGCCTTCCATTATCCTTTTAGGAACCGGCATCGTGTTTGCTTATTTATTTGTTTACCTGTATGTAAAACAAAGGCTGGCTAAAATGGATGCCAGCGTATATTAGAGTAAAGGCAGCTGATACACATGCTTTATGAGCAGCAGCTTGAAGAGGATCTTTTTCAATGGAAAAAGAAATTGCTGAGAAAGTCCTCCCGGTTTGAACGACTTTCGAAAAAAACACAAACCAAAATCAACGCGCATATTCCTGCAAAAATACACACGATCATTACAGAAAGCATTAAAAAAATGGTCGGAGCAACGCTTGCCGGATCGAATTTGACAACGACAGAAAAAAAGCTTGAAGGCATCTCGCTTGAAGAGCGGGAAAATAAGGTGCGGCAAACCATCTCTGCCTTTCAGAAGGCGGCGGCTGTTGAGGGTGCCGGGACAGGTGCCGGCGGACTGCTTGCTTCTGCAGCTGATTTTCCTTTGCTGCTGGGGATTAAAATGAAGTGTCTGTTTGAAATTGCCACACTTTATGGATATGACCCAAAGCAGGTTGAAGAGAGGATCTTTCTGCTTTATGTTTTCCAGCTTGCCTATTCAAGCGATGATCACCGCAGAAAAACATTCGATCTGATTGAGAACTGGGAAGAGCGGAAGGAAACGGTTAAGGACATCGACTGGCAAACCTTCCAGCAGGAATACAGAGATCACATCGATCTTGTCAAACTGCTGCAGGTCATGCCCGGAATCGGAGCGGTAGTCGGAGGCGTTGCCAATTATCATCTTGTCAGGCACCTCGGGGAGACTGCCATGAATTGCTACAGACTGAGAAGGCTCGGCACAATCTAATGGATTGTGCTTTTTTTGCGGGGAGCGTTCACTTATTTGCCTGCATTTCTGATTCACTTGCCGAAATCCTTCTTTTTTTTAGAAAAAAGATCTGTTTACTTGCCTTGATATCAGTTTACTTGAAAATGTTCAGCCTGCTCCTAATCAGCGAATACCTTCTACCCGGGACAACGATTATGGGTGTTCAATGCTCCTGTCTTTAATCTTCTTCCTCCAAAAATGCAAAACCACCGTCAATAAGCTTCTGTAAATATTCATCAAAGCTCCCTGCAATAACTGCATATTGATCAGGGTCGTGTAAAAAGCGAACGATTTGACCGCATGTACCTTTATCAGAAGGATTGAAATCAATATAAAGTCTTGATGTTCCTCCATTGTTCATACAGTCAGAAAAATGAATGTACTTACCTGGAAGAAGTCCCTCAGAATGTATCTTAGCATCAACAGCACCCTCATCTTCTTCGTATTCTAGAAGATACGAGATGTCTTCTTCTTCTCTTGAACTTTCGAGCATCTGTTGCGCTGACAATAAATAATACGGATATTTGCCTTCTTCTACATCTGAGCCAAGTATACATACCGCAATTTCTTTATCTCCGTAATTCCTCCAATAGGTCCCATCAATTGATTCCAGTAAAGAGATTAGTGATTCAGGACAATTTGGGTATTCTGACCGAATTGCCGCAATATCCTTTTTTGCAGCACCGAAGGCTGTATTTAGAGCCTCTAGTTCATCTTTTGGTAAAGCTGCTTTCAAGTCCTTTAAAAAATTGTTTACCAAATCCATTGTGATTTCCTCCTGGAAAAATAGTGTTTTTCTGACCTTGCTCAAAAAAAAACGGCGCCGAAGCACCGTTTCAATTACTTATTTCCCAGCCGCCACAGCAGCATGTTCTGCCTGATATTGAAGAATGGCGAGGCTGAAGGTTTTGGCTGCGATCAGCATCGCTTTTTCGTCGATATCAAATTTAGGATGGTGATGCGGATAGGTTGTGTCTGAATAGGTCGGCTTTGCACCTGTGAAGAAGAAGGTTCCTTTTACGTGCTGAAGGAAGTAGGCAAAGTCTTCGCCGCCCATTTGCATCGGGCTTTCTTCTACAACCCCCACGCCAGGGACGTTTCCTGCAAGGTTTGCCAGGAATTCTGTCTCCTCGCGGTGGTTAACAACGGCCGGATAGCCTCTGTCAAACGTATACTCATAGGATGCATCGTAAAGGTCGCAGGAAGCTTTCACCGTACGCTCGATTTCCTGCTCAATTTGAGTGCGGATTTCTTCATTGAAAGTTCTTACGGTTCCGATTAATTCGGCCGAATCGGCAATAACGTTAAACGGGTTTTCTGCGATGAATGATCCGACAGATACAACGGCTGATTCAACAGGATCGACTTTCCGGCTGACGATCTGCTGGAGGTTCAGCACAAGCTGGGAGCCAATGACAACAGCATCCTTCGTTTTTTGCGGCTGTGCTCCGTGTCCGCCTTTTCCCTGTACCTTAATCTGGAACCGGTCGGCAGCTGCCATAATCGGTCCGGTCCGGTACTGAATTTTGCCTGCCGGCTCGCTTGCCCATAGATGGGTGCCGAAAATGACATCGACGCCATCAAGGCATCCGTCCTCAATCATCGCTTTTGCACCGCCTGGAGCATACTCCTCTGCATGCTGGTGAATAAACACAACATTTCCTTCAAGATTCTCTTTGTGCTTATGCAGCACTTTTGCCAAAACGAGCAGTGTAGCTGTATGGCCGTCATGTCCGCAAGCGTGGGTGACACCGGGAACGGTTGACTTGTAAGGTACATCCTTTTCGTCTTGAATCGGCAGGGCATCAAAGTCTGCGCGAAGGGCAATTGATTTCCCGGGCAGTCCGCCTTTTACCACCGCTACAACGCCATTTCCTCCCACTCCGGTCCTGGGCTCAATGCCGAGCTTTTGATAATATTCTGCTATGTAGGCTGCTGTCTTGAATTCCATAAATGAAACCTCTGGATGCATATGAAGGTAGCGTCTGATTTCTACCATTTCCTCATAGGCTGCATCGAGTTCTGAACAAATCTCCTGAAACAAATCACTTCATCCTTCCTTTTTAAAAAATATATATTCGCCAAATGATTCATAAGATAAACTAAATTCTGATATTATGTCAATTTTAGGGAAGTTGTTTGAAAATTACAAGAATAAAATCTGGAAGGTGTGAAAAGGTGAAAAAGATTTCTATTATGGGAGGATGTCTTCTGGCAGTTCTCATTCTGTACGTTCTCATCCGCACGGCTTTAGTAAAGCCTGCAGATGATGGAGTGTCGCAACTTGTCCAAATCATCCAGCAGTCAGAGGGCATGCTTGCGTTTTTTGAGGGAATAGGCTATCTTGCTTCAAAACCTGGCATCATCAGTCTGCTTGCATTAGCCATTGTTGTGCTCATTCTGTTATTCAGGCATTATCTTCAGCCGCTGATGATTGGTTTGGCGGTGTATCTTGGAGATGTTTTAAACAAATTTCTTAAAAGCGTGACGGCAAGAGAACGTCCGCCGGAGCCGCTTCATTTTGAAGAGGGGTTCAGCTTTCCGAGCGGTCATGCCATGGTAGGCGTCATCTTTTATGGTCTTTTTGCCTATATGATTATTGAAAAAATCAAGTCTCCTGTTCTTAAAAAAGGGATCTGGGCAGCGGTTGTTCTGTTAATGGCCTTGATTGGGATCAGCCGCGTCATCACCAATTCGCATTATGCCACAGATGTGATTGGCGGGTACTTCATCGGCCTCGTTTTTCTTCTTGGGACCATTCTTATTTATGAATGGGCAAAGAATCTGCTTGCTGCTGCAAAAAGGAAAAAAGGCGGCGTTTCTGCTTAAAAAACAGGCATTCTCTTGATGAGAGTGCCTGTTTTTGTCCTTTTATTATTCTTTTACTCATTTAAATTAAGAACATCGCCACAATAGTAGTCACTGCAAGCCCGATTGTCACGGGGAGCAAGTTTCTTCTGGCAAGTTCAAACGGATCAACTCCGCATATGGCTGCTGCAGGGATTAAAGCCCAGGGGATAAGGGTTCCGCCTCCTACCCAAATGGCGGTGATCTGTCCAAGAGCGGTCAGCGTTGCAGCACCTGTTCCAATGGCAGCAGAGAAAAGATTGGCAATGGAACCTGCAAGGGAAATGCCTGAGAAGCCTGAGCCGTCAAGTCCTGTCAGGACGCCCACGCCTGTCAGGGTGATGGCGCCGATCTCTTTTGTGAGCGGGACGACAGAGGCGAGTGCAACCCCCAGGTCGTTGACAATTCCCTGTGAGGCCTTTGGAAGATAATCTCCTACTATTTTGATAAAGCCTGCGTCTCCAAGGTAGAAGAAAGCGGCAATTGGAATGACAGGCCCGAAAACCTTGAAACCGAATTGAAAACCTTCAATCATATATCCCGTAGTTTTTTCCAGACTGGCATTTTTATGGGCGAGCACGCAGACAGCCATTAATATAACTAGAGCTGTGCCTCCTATTAAGGCCGTTGCGCTGCCCCCCTGAAGATTCAACTTTGCCATTAACACGATGTCAATGACAAACAGCACAGGTATCAGCAGGGCCATAAAAAGTTTCATTTTGCCTGACAGAAGCTGTGTTTTTTTCTCTTCCAGCACAGGCATCGTTAATGCAGGAAATGGCTTGCCGCGTTTCAGGTCTCTCATAAGGAACACGTAAGCCGTAATAGTTGTTACAGCTCCCATGACAATCACGAGAGGAATGGATGCCTGAATCACGTCTCCTATCGGAAGACCGGCCGCATCAGAGGTGAGTTTTGGGGCTGCCTGAATGACAAAATCTCCGGACAGGGCTATGCCATGACCGAACAAATTCATGGCCATCGCAACACCGAGCGCCGGAAGACCGGCTTTAACCGCCACCGGAAGAAGAACGGCTCCAATCAGCGCAACTGCGGGAGACGGCCAGAAAAACCAAGATATCGCCATCATCAGCAGCCCGATGGTCCAGTAGGCAAGAGTTGGATTTCGGATGAACTTTGTGAACGGGGAAACCATCGATTCATTAATTCCTGTAATCTCTAAAATTCTGCTCATCGACACAATAATTGAGATGACCAATATGGTAGGAAGCAGCTCGGTTATGGCAAATATGAAGCTATTAAACACGCTTGTTATGGAATGGCTCACAGATTGACTCGCAGCAAAAGAAATGACAATGATGCCAATAATGCTGATCATCGTTGTATCGCGTCTGAAGAGCATAAATCCAACGATGCTGATAATAAATAAAACATAAACCCAGTGAATGAGTGTTAACTCAACTCCCATGGAAATCACTCCTGTATAAATGCCTGGTGTTTTTTATACAGGTTATGTATTGAATCAGCGGGTGTGAGTGTTAGCGGAAAATGAAAGACGGGTAAAGAAACTGGAGGGATTTGTGTCATTTCCAAGGAAATAGTGTCGCAATTTAGATGTGAAAAACTCCTCCGCACTATGGGCGGAGGAGCGGTTCTTTTAGTATTCTTTCACAGCCTGATAGGTCGTTACGTAAGAAGGTCTCGGGAAAATCGGCTTTTGATCCATGCCCTCGCTTGTTCCGCGTTTTTTATGGGCTTTTGCGTAGGACTGTGACTGCTGCCAGTTTTTAAATGATTCTTCTTTATCCCAAAGTGTTAAGATGACGTATGTGTCATCATGAACAGGTCTCAGGACGCGGATTGCCGCAAATCCCGGTTCGTTTTCGATCATGCGGGCACGCTCTTTGAAGCGCTGTTCAAATAGCGGTCTGCCTTCGTCTGTGACAGGTATATTGTTCAAAACGGCGTAGCTGCCAGTCTTGAAATCCCCCACTCCATCAAGCACTTCATATTTTTTAGGCTCTTTAAAAAGGGAAGCGGATTCGCTTTCATGAAGAAGGATGCCCTTATCTTCATTCTGCATCAGCAGCATGTTTTCATCTGCGTGTTCTGCGGCGGTTTTTGCCAGGTATTCCGGAGTTCCAAATGTGACATAAAAGTTCATTTTACATACACCTCTTTTTGTTTCATTATAACAATGACTGGACAAAGAAGGCTATTATGAGCCTCTGCTTACATATTCAACCCTTTTTTTAACAATACTAAACATGTATAAATCTACGGAACGCAGGTGACAGCATGCGAAAAAAAGTCATTCTTTCGGCTCTGGCAGCTCTGCTGACAGCTATTATTGCCCTGGCAGTTTACCTCCTCATCCTTGTCATTGGGGATTATTCCATTGATGAAAAAAAGCTTGTGATGGATTCTACGACAACGCTTGTAGATCCTTCAGGCAGCAAGGTGGCGGAACTGTATTTGCAGAACCGGGAGCCGGTATCGATCAAAGAAATTCCCGGTCATGTCCGCGAAGCGTTTATAGCGGTTGAGGATAAACGGTTTTACGAACATAACGGCATCGATTTAAAAGCCATTTCAAGGGCTTTGTACAGGGATTTGCTTGCCGGCGGGAAGGTGGAGGGCGGAAGCACCATCACCCAGCAGCTTGCAAAAAACACATTTTTGACTACTGAAAAATCTGTGCTCAGGAAAGCCAAGGAAGCCGCCATTGCCATGAGCCTTGAGAACAAATACAGCAAAAGCAAACTGCTTGAGCTTTATTTAAATCAGGTTTATTTCGGCCACGGTGCATACGGGATCCAGAGCGCATCGCTTTATTATTTTAATAAAGAGGTAAAGGATCTGACGGTTGAAGAAGGAGCGATGCTTGCAGGAATTCCTAAAGCACCTTCCAATTATTCTCCTGTCCTTCATCCGGAAAAAAGCAAAGAACGGAGGGACACAATCCTTTCTTTAATGGGTGATCAGGGCTATCTGACGGCTGAGGAAGTTGTCAGATCCCAGGGAAGGACGCTCGGACTTTCGATTTCTGAGGAGTCTGAGACTCCATGGCTTACCTCCTATATCGACATGGTGATGGATGAAGCGGAAGAAAGATACAGCCTCTCAAATGAAGAACTGATGCGGGGCGGATATACAGTCACAGTGCCACTTGATGCAGATATGCAAAAGACCGCCTACGAACTGTTCCAGAAAGATGCGTATTTCCCAGGAACGACAAAAGGCGCAGAAGGAGCATTTGTCCTGATTGACAACAAGACCGGCGGTATCAAGGCTGCCATCGGCGGCCGGAATTACGTGCAAAAAGGGTACAACCGCGTGACGACAAGGCGTCAGCCGGGCTCTACTTTCAAGCCGATTGCCGTTTATGCTCCAGCCATGGAGGAAGAAGAATTCGGGCCATACTCCCTGCTTGAAGACAAGCCTGTCTCATATGATGGCTATCAGCCTAAAAACAACGACCGCCAATACGATGAAGAGGTTACGATGTACGATGCGATAACGGCCTCCAAAAATGCTCCGGCTGTGTGGACATTAAATGAAATGGGTGTCTCAACCAGCAAAAAGTACTTGGAAAAATCCGGCCTGAGCATTGAAGACAACGGCCTCTCCATTGCGCTTGGCGGACTTAAAAACGGAGTAACACCTCTTCAGATGGCAAACGCGTACAGAGCTTTTGCGCAATACGGTGTATACAGTGAGCCGTATTTTATCCAAAAGATTACAGACCGCGATGCTAAAGAAGTATCGGCACCAGAGCGCGTAAAGAAACGGATTTTTTCCGCACAGACTGCCTGGAACATGACAAGAATGCTTGAAGAGGTTGTGAATGAAGGGACAGCAAGGACTGGAACTTATGAGGGCGAGCTTGCCGGCAAAACAGGCACGACTTCATTTACCGGTGTAGATGGCGCCGTGAAGGATGCATGGTTTGTCGGGTATACCCCTTCTGTTTCCGGAGCTCTCTGGATGGGATATGACCGCACGGACAGCAAGCAGTATCTTAAGCAGGGAAGCTCCTATCCTACACGCCTTTTCAAAGAGATCCTGAATGAGTCCGGTAAAGGCCGGAAAGCGGCATTCCGGATGCCTGACGGCGTAGAAGATCTTGAAGAGCCGATCAGACTGAAGAATCTGGGAGAAGTAAAGGCAGGGTATACGTTTAAAGCACTTGGCCTTTTCACCGTCACTTTAAAATGGGATGCGCAGAACGATGACCGCGTCATCTACAGAATTTATGAGACAAGCGGAAGCAAAGACAAGCTAGTAGGGTTTGTTAAGGGTGAGAATTCGTTTGAGATTCCTTATTCCAATCTCTTTTCAAACGCAGAATACAAAGTCGTTCCGTATAATGAGCAGACAGACCAGGAAGGCAAAGGATCAGATCCTGTCAAACCAGAGCTTTTTTCATCCGGTCTATGAGCAGCATGCAGATTCCGCATGCTGCTTGATTACGTCAATTTTTTGACATTTAAATGTGAAATCTATACAACCAGTTGTGAAACAGTTATAGTGTAAGAAGCAAAAACATAGGGAAGGCGCGGTTTGTCTGCGCAGCGCTGTTTCTATTTGAGGAACAGCATACATAGAAAGGTGGATTTGAGGATTTATGACGGATTTGCAGTTTAATGATACATTCCTTAAGGCGTGCAGAGGGGAAAAAACAGATCACGTTCCGGTATGGTATATGAGACAGGCAGGCCGTTCGCAGCCTGAATACCGTGCGATTAAAGAGAAATACAGTCTGTTTGAAATCACGCATCAGCCTGAGCTGTGTGCCTATGTGACGAGATTGCCGGTAGAGCAGTACGGCGTAGATGCAGCAATTTTATATAAGGATATCATGACACCGCTTCCATCAATAGGGGTAGATGTAGAAATCAAGTCCGGCATCGGACCGGTCATTGACAATCCGATCCGCTCTTTCGCAGATGTTGAAAAGCTTGGAGAAATTGATCCTGAAAGCGACATTCCGTATGTGCTTGATACCATTAAGCTTTTAACGCAGGAGCAGCTGAACGTGCCGCTGATCGGATTTGCGGGAGCTCCTTTCACGATGGCAAGCTACATGATCGAGGGCGGACCGTCAAAAAGCTACAATAAGACAAAAGCATTCATGTATGCAGAACCAAAGGCATGGTTTGCTTTGATGGACAAGCTCGCAGAAATGACGATTGTCTACTTAAAGGCTCAAATTAAGGCCGGGGCAAAAGCGTTTCAAATTTTCGATTCATGGGTAGGGGCTTTAAATGAAACCGACTACCGTTATTATATAAAACCTGTGATGGAGCGCATTTTTTCCGCAATGAAGGAAGAAAATGTGCCAATGATCATGTTCGGAGTCGGAGCAAGCCATCTTGCACGCGACTGGCATGACCTTCCGCTTGATGTTGTCGGACTCGACTGGAGACTACAGGTTGATCAGGCAAGAGAAATGGGTCTGACGAAAACACTGATGGGGAACCTTGATCCGGCTATTCTTCTTGCTCCATGGGACGTCATTGAAGAGCGCGCCAAGCATATTCTTGACCAGGGAATGAAGCAGGACGGATATATTTTCAACCTCGGACACGGCGTTTTCCCGTCTGTTAATCCTGACGTTTTAAAAAGACTGACAGCTTTCATTCATGACTATACAAAAAATGCCAAGAGTGCGCGGAGCATCTAATTTGGAATCCTGACCTCAGGAATGGCAAAATAAGAATCAGAACGAATCCAAAAGAGGTGTATGAAAATGACAAAGAAAACAATGGGTCTTCTTGTAATGGCATACGGAACACCATATAAAGAAGAAGACATTGAACGCTATTACACACATATCAGACATGGCCGCGCGCCTGCTCCTGAGATGCTGCAGGATTTAAAAGACCGCTACGAGGCAATCGGCGGAATTTCGCCGCTCGCCAAAATCACGCTTGATCAGGCCAAATCACTGGAAGAGCATTTGAATGCCGTTCAGGATGAAGTCGTATTCAAAATGTATCTTGGGCTGAAGCACATCGAGCCATTCGTTGAAGACGCCGTGAAACAAATGAAAGAAGACGGAATTGAAGAAGCTGTCAGCATCGTTCTTGCTCCCCACTTCTCAACATTCAGCGTCAAGTCCTACAATGGACGTGCTAAGCAGGAAGCCGAAAATCTCGGCGGACCGGCTATTACGTCTGTTGAAAGCTGGTACAAAGAGCCTAAGTTTATTGATTACTGGGCGAAAAAAGTAGAAGAAACCTATGCTAAGATGACAGAAGATGAACGCGAAAAGGCTGTTCTGATTGTCTCTGCCCACAGCCTTCCTGAAAAGATTATCGCTGCCGGCGATCCTTACCCTGAACAGCTGCAGGAAACGGCAGATCTTATTGCAAAAGCAGCCGGCATCACGCACTATGAGACTGGGTGGCAAAGTGCGGGCAATACGCCTGAGCCGTGGCTTGGACCTGACGTTCAGGATCTGACAAGAGACCTTTTTGAACAGAAAGGGTACCGGACATTTGTATACATTCCGGTTGGGTTTGTAGCAGATCACCTTGAGGTTCTGTATGACAATGATTATGAATGCAAAATCATAACAGATGAACTGGGCGCGAACTATTACCGTCCTGAAATGCCAAATGCGAAGAAAGAGTTTATTGACTGTCTTTCAACTGTCGTTCTTAAAGAACTTGGCATGAAAAAGTAGAAATGAAGCGGAGTTTCAGCAAGTGAAGCTCCGCTCAAATATGTGATGCACAAAAGTAAACAAAAAAGAAGGCGATAAACAATGACTGGCAAAAAGAAAAAAGTTGTCATCATTGGCGGGGGAATCACAGGATTATCCGCGGCATTTTACATGCAAAAAGAAATACGCGAACAAAACCTGCAGGCTGAAACGGTTCTCATTGAATCAAGTCCCCGGCTTGGCGGGAAGATTCAGACGGTTCATAAGGACGGCTTTATTATCGAGCGCGGACCTGATTCTTTTCTGGAGCGAAAAACGAGCGGCCCGCAGTTTGTAAGAGACGTCGGACTGGGTTCTGAGCTTGTCAACAACGCAACCGGAAGATCATACGTACTTGTAGGAGAACGGCTTCATCCAATCCCGGCCGGTGCTGTTATGGGTATACCAACTCAAATTATGCCGTTTGTCACAACAGGCCTTTTTTCCGTTCTTGGAAAAGCACGGGCAGCAGGCGACTTTATCATGCCTGCAGGCAGAGAGCAGGGCGACCAGTCATTGGGGCATTTTTTCAGAAGGCGCCTTGGAAATGAAGTGGTTGAGAATCTGATCGAACCGCTGCTTTCTGGAATCTATGCCGGAGATATCGACAAGCTGAGCCTCCTGTCCACCTTCCCGCAATTCCATAAAGTCGAGCAGGATCACAGAAGCCTGATACTGGGAATGAAAAAAGGACTTCCTGCATCAAACCAAAAACATGAGCCTTCCAGAAAAAAAGGCATTTTCCAGACTGTTAAAGGCGGGCTTCAAAGCTTGGTCGACGCTGCTGAAAGCAAGCTGACAGATACCCGGATCCTAAAAGGGATCAAAGTTGAGGCCATCGAAAAATCAGGTGCTCAATATACCCTAAAGCTTAGCAGCGGGGAGAGGATGGAAGCTGACACATTAATTGTGACCACTCCACATCAGCACACTGCAGGCATGCTTCCGGACAAGGAAAACTTTCAGTACATGCAGGAAATGCCTTCTACTTCTGTTGCAACGGTAGCCATGGCTTTCCCTGAGGATGCTGTCGCGATTGAAGGAAACGGAACGGGATTTGTGATTTCCAGAAACGGCGATTATACAATCACTGCCTGCACCTGGACCCACCGCAAGTGGCCGCATACCGTCCCAAAAGGAAAAGCGCTTATCCGTGCTTATGTAGGAAAAGCAGGCGACCAGGCCATTGTAGAACAGCCGGATCACGAAATCATTTCAGCCGTCCTGGAAGATTTGAATAAAATCATGAAACTGGATCAAAAACCTGAATTCACAGTCGTTTCAAGATGGAACCAGGCCATGCCCCAATACAACGTGGGCCACCAGGAAGAAGTCCATAAAGTAAAAGAAAAAATCATGAACAACTATCCTGGCATGTTCCTGGCCGGTGCCTCCTACGCAGGAGTCGGCATCCCCGACTGCATCGACCAGGGAAAATCAGCCGTCTCGTACGCATTGGATTATTTGAAAAAGGCAACTCTTTAAAAGGGGTTGTTTTTTTTGTTTGTACTGTTCAATGGAGTAACGTAATCAAGGAGAAAAAAGTGGATAAAGAAATGATCATAGAAGAATACAACATAGATTGGGCAAGACAATTCGAACAAGAAAAGATAAAGCTAAAGGAAATACTGAGAGACAGGGTTGAATCCATTGAACATATTGGAAGTACAGCCGTTGAGGGCCTTGGGGCCAAACCTGTCATAGATATTGCTGCCGGAGTAAATAATCTGGAGACAGTCAGCAAATTTATAGAACCTTTAAAACAAATAGAATATGAATTTGTTTATCATAAAGAGTTTCCCGAAAGACGTTTTTTTAGAAAAGGCCAGTGGAGAGCAGGTACACACCACTTGCATTTTTATGAATTTGAAGGAGAACACTGGAAGAATCAGCTTTTGTTTAGAGATTACTTAAGGGAAAATCCTGATGATGCAAGAAAATATCATGACCTGAAAGTGTACCTTGCAAATAAATATCGATTTGACAGAGTGGCTTATACGGAGAATAAAGCTTCTTTTATTCAAAATGTTTTGCGAAAAGCAAGGCTCTCAGAGATTTAGCAAAGCACAAAATTCCAGTGGACTGCAGCGGAGGGCACTTGACTCCTGCGGGATGAAGAGGGCAC
Source organism: Metabacillus sp. SLBN-84 (assembly GCF_053629595.1). Lineage (NCBI taxonomy): Bacteria > Bacillati > Bacillota > Bacilli > Caryophanales > Bacillaceae > Metabacillus > Metabacillus sp. SLBN-84. The sequence continues at coordinate 3,400,770 of NZ_JBRJIP010000001.1, read as the reverse complement.
TGAAGATCCCGCAAGCGCAGCGAGGAAGCTTCCGGCGCTCCCCGCGGAAAGCAAGTGCCCGGAGCGGAAGGGAACGGGTAAACTTCTCAAACATATGACAGCAAATTTCTTTATAACAGCAGTTGCTTCTTTCTTTTTCATATGATATATTTCTATTTGTACTAAATGACCAAAAGTGTCATTCGGTCATTTTTAGGAGGTGAGAGGTTTGAGCGTGGACCGTAAACAGCTTATTTTAGAAGCAGCAACAAGATCATTTACCCATTATGGCTATAAGGCAACGACAATGGATTCTGTTGCCAAGCTTGCAAATGTGGGAAAAGGAACGATCTATACCTTCTTTAAAAACAAGGAAGAGCTGTTTGATGAGATTGTCTCATCTTTGCTGACGGAAATGCGGATTGCTGCTGAAGAGGCGATGGATGAGGATCTTCCATTCTTTGAAAATGTTCACCGTGCCCTGTACAATCTGCTTGAATTTCGCAAAAAGCACCAATTCACGATAAAGATTTTTCAGGAAAGCACAGATGTCGGCACACCTGCCGTTCAGGAAGTTGTTCAGAGGCTTGAAAAGATGATCCTGCAGTTTATCGCTGCCAAAATAGAAGCAGCTGTAAATAAAGGAGAACTTCGAGAGTGCAACCCTGAAGTAACAGCATTCGTGATGCTGAAATTGTATATCTCTCTCATTTTTGACTGGGAAAAGCACCATGAACCGCTTGAGAAAGAAGAAATTGCGCATTTATTTGAATTATACTTACTCAAAGGATTATCAACATAGATGGTCCTATCTTTTTGGGGGGAAAGTGACCAATTGAACATATTGGTCAATATGTATTAAATTAGGAGGAAATGCAATGAGTTTAATGGCTAAAGAGTGGAAAGCGTTAGTTTCCAACAAAAAAGTGCTGATTCCGGTCCTTGCTGTTTTATTTATCCCGCTCATGTATGCAGGGATGTTCCTTTGGGCATTTTGGGATCCGTATGAACAGCTTGATCAGCTTCCAGTTGCCGTAGTCAACGAAGATACTGGAGCTGATTATGAGGGAACAGAGCTTCAGATTGGATCTGAGCTTGTTGATAATCTGAAAGCAAATCCAGAGTTTAAGTGGGAGTTTGTTTCAAAGGATGAGGCTGTGAGAGGTCTTGAGAACGAGCAGTACTATATGATGATTGAAATACCCGAGAATTTTTCGGAAAACGCGACAACACTGATGGATGAAGATCCTCAGTCACTTGAACTGAAATATGTTCCGAATGAAGGCTTTAACTTTTTATCAGGGCAAATTGGCGGAACAGCCGTTGCTCAAATTAAAGAAGAAGTCTCCAATACGATTACGAAAACCTATGCGGAAAGCATTTTTGAAAACATTGACAAGGTCGCAGACGGACTTGGCGATGCGAGTGAGGGAGCGGGCAAGATCGATGAGGGTGTCATCGACCTGAAAGGCGGTTCAGCTGAACTGAAAGAAAAGCTAGAGTTGCTTGCAGGAAAATCGATCACGTTTAAGGACGGATTGAATGACGCTTCTGCCGGAGCAACTAAACTGGCTGACGGAGCTCAAAAGCTTGACAGCGGTCTGGGACAGCTTCAGGATGGCAGCGGAAAGCTTTACAGCGGCTCAGTGAGCGCTGAAAAAGGAGCTGCCCAGCTGAACGAAGGTCTTGGAACTTCCCTGGCTGGAATGAAAGAGCTGCAAAGCAATGTTCCAAAACTTACTGCCGGAGCTGAGGGAATCAGTGCCGGAGCAGGTGAATTATCCGGAGGAGTTAACCGCCTTTCTGACGGAAGCACGGCATTAGCTGCCGGAGCAGGTGAATTATCTACAGGTCTCGATAAGCTTTCTGCCGGTAATCAGGCTGCCTATAAAGGAGCCGGAGAACTCTCTGCAGGCCTGACTCAGTTAAATGACCAGCTGGCAGTCATGCTGCCGCAAATCGAGAAGCTTCCTCTTCCGGAAGCTGAGAAACAAAAACTGATTGAAGCGGCAAAAGGCGTCAGCCAGCTTTCTGAAGGAAGCAAACAGCTGGAAGCAAGTCTGGGCAAGCTTTCTGCGGGCGCTGCCGATGCTCAACAAGGAGCATCCACACTGGCAGAGAAAAGTGCAGAACTTTCAGCGGGAGCCGGTAAGCTTCAGGAAGGTGCATCAAAGCTTTCAAAAGGGTCTTCTGAACTTGCAGCAGGCCAAAAGAAAGCAGAAGAAGGAATTAATCAGCTTGTTGCCGGACAGGAAAAACTGTATGCGGGCTCAGGCGATCTATTGAATGGGCAAAAACAATTAACAGAAGGACAAAAGACCTTTAATCAGGAATTTGCAAAAGCAAAAGCCGGATCAGCTGAACTTGCTGCCGGCAATAGTGAACTTGGCTCCGGTATTTCAAAGCTTGCTGAAGGATCAGGTGCGCTTCAGGACGGAACAAACAAGCTTGCTGACGGTGCCGGAAAGGTAGACGAGGGCGTCGGTAAACTGTCTGAAGGGACAGGCGAGCTGTCATCAAAACTAGGTGACGCAGCAGAGGAAACAAAAGATGCCGGAGGCTCTGACGAAACCTATGACATGATTTCAGAGCCGGTAAAAGTAAAAGATGAAAAAATCAACGCCGTTCCAAACTACGGAACCGGTTTTGCACCATACTTCCTGTCACTCGGATTATTCGTTGGAGCCCTGCTGCTTTCCATCGTATTCCCGTTAAGACAGGCAGCCGGAACGCCTAAGAGCGCAATTGGCTGGTTCATGAGCAAGTTTGGTGTACTGGCTGCAGTCGGAGTCATCCAGGCTTTGCTATCTGATGCCGTTTTACTCTATGGACTTGATATCGAAGTACAAAGTGTTCCATTGTTTATTTTATTCAGCATCATCACAAGCATAGCATTCCTAACACTGGTACAATTCTTTGTGACATCACTAGGAGATCCGGGAAGATTTGTGGCTATTATTATCCTGATTCTCCAGCTTACTACAAGCGCCGGAACATTCCCTCTGGAATTGATTCCAGAGCCATTGCAGATCTTTAATGCATGGCTGCCGATGACCTATACAGTCTCAGGTTTTAAAGCGGTCATCTCATCAGGTGATTACAGCTTCATGTGGCAGCAGGCAGGTATCCTCGGCATCTTCATCGCAGCGATGATTGCAGGAACCATTGCCTACTTCTTCATGGCCATCAGAAAAAACAAGAACAGCCTCACTGAGGAAGCTACAGCATAACCTTAAACACCCGAAGCAAAAAGCTTCGGGTGTTTTTTTGCAATGGAAAAATCTATAAAACTATTATTGAAAGCCCTTACATTTTAACATATAATAGAAAAATGAGAACGATTTCACCGTGGGTACGCTGTTCGTTCGCAAGATGAGGAGGAGTGAACGTGTCAACAATCGAGGATGTTGCCAGACTTGCAGGACTGTCAAGGACCACTGTTTCCCGGGTCATCAACAATCATCCGTACGTTTCCGATTCGAAGAAAAAAGTTGTCTTAGAAGCAATGGATGAGCTTGGATATGTTCCAAATTCATCTGCAAGAAGTCTTCGAAATCAAAAAACTGAAATTATTGCTGTTTTTATACCGCGGGTTCTGAATCCTTTTTTCAGCCAGTTTATCGAATCACTTGAAATGGCGTCGTCAGCCAGGAATTATCAGCTGATTGTGTGCCAGACTCAATATTCCAAAACAAAAGAGCTCACCTATTTAAACCTTCTTAAAACAAAGCAGGTGGATGGTGTGATACTTGCATCCCTGGAGAACGACTGGAGCAAAATCGAGCCATTCACAGATTACGGTCCGATTGTTCTTTGCAATGAGTTTGAAGAGGATGCGTCTGTGCCGATGATCAGGCTTGATCAGACGTTTGGAGGATACATAGCAACCAAGCATCTGATTGAACAGGGGCATACCCATATCGGCTATTGCTGCGGCGGGCACAGAAGCAACGTTGCCAAAGAGCGGGAAAGAGGCTTCAGGCAGGCACTGAAGGAAGCTGGATTAACGTTTGATGAAAACGCCGCATTCCGGAATGCATTTAATATTGAAGACGGAAAACGTGTTTTTCATGAGCTGGCTGCTTTGGAGAATCGGCCGTCCGCTCTTTTTACCGGAGCAGATGAAGTGGCTGCAGGAGTCATCTCTGAAGCGAAAAAAAACGGCTGGAGCATTCCTTCTGACCTTGCAGTTGTGGGCTTTGATAATCAGGCCATCACAGAACTGCTCGACCCCATGATTACAACCGTACAGCAGCCTGTCTGCGAAATGGCCCAAAAAGCCATGGACATCATGATTGAAAAAATAAACAGAAAATCTTATGCTGCCCGTGAAATCTATCAGTTTCCGCTAAAACTGATTATAAGAGATTCAACGGCCGGCAAAAAGCTCGCAAACGTTTAACAGAGTAAGGCACCAGCCTGTGGCTGGTGCCTTTTTATGTGCATACGCCTTCAATGTTTACTGGAAGGAAAAGTGTGGTAATTCAAAAGGGTGACTATTACTGTACGGAAGGGATGAGAGATTTGGACAAGCAGAGTAAAAACAGCAAGGATGAGCAGCTGGAAGCATACCGGGTTGATGATAAAGACGGGAACATGACGACAAATCAGGGACTTAAGGTTTCAGATGACGAGCACTCTCTTAAGGCAGGCGACCGCGGACCGACCCTGATGGAGGACTTTCATTTCCGGGAAAAGATGACCCATTTCGACCACGAGCGGATTCCGGAGAGGGCTGTCCATGCAATGGGCTACGGAGCACACGGGTATTTTCAGGTTTACGAGCCGATGAAAGAATTTACAATGGCGGGATTTTTGCAGGACCCTTCTGTCAAAACACCTGTATTCGTGCGGTTTTCAACGGTGGCGGGCTCTAAGGGGTCTGCAGATACGGTCAGGGATGTCAGGGGATTTGCCGTTAAATTTTATACGGAAGAAGGAAACTATGATCTCGTCGGGAACAACATCCCTGTCTTTTTCATCCAGGATGCGATTAAATTTCCGGATCTCGTCCATGCCGTAAAGCCGGAGCCTCATAACGAAATGCCCCAGGCCTCATCTGCTCATGACACGTTCTGGGACTTCATTGCCAACAATCAGGAATCTGCACACATGATGATGTGGGCGATGTCTGACCGGGCGATTCCCCGCAGCTACCGGATGATGGAAGGGTTTGGCGTACATACTTTCAGGTTTGTTAATGAAGAAGGAAAAGCGCGCTTCGTAAAATTCCACTGGAAACCGAAGCTCGGCGTGCATTCGCTCGTATGGGACGAAGCCCAGAAGCTTGCAGGAAAAGATCCTGATTTTCACAGAAGAGATCTCTACGAATCTATTGAGAACGGCGACTATCCTGAGTACGAGCTTGGGGTTCAGATGATTGAGGAAGAGGACGAATTTAACTTTGATTTTGATCTTCTTGACGCAACAAAACTGTGGCCGGAGGAAATCGTCCCAGTCAAAATCATCGGCAAAATGACGCTCGACCGCAATCAGGATAATGTATTTGCCGAATCTGAGCAGGTCGCGTTCCATCCGGGACACGTAGTGCCGGGCATCGATTTTACAAATGATCCGCTGCTGCAGGGACGACTCTTTTCCTATACAGATACACAGATTACAAGACTTGGCGGTCCGAACTTCCATGAGATTCCAATCAATCGTCCTGTCTGTCCGTTTCATAACAATCAGCGGGACGGCATGCACCGCATGACCATAAACCGCGGGCAGACAGCCTATCATCAGAATTCGCTTGCCCAAAACGCTCCGCGTCCTGCCGCGCGCGAGCAAGGCGGATATGTCCACTATCAGGAAAAAGTGGATGGACGGAAGATCCGCCAGCGCAGCGAGAGCTTTAAAGATCATTTCTCACAGGCAAAGCTGTTCTGGAACAGCATGTCAGAAGTTGAAAAGCAGCATATGATCACGGCCTTCCGTTTTGAGCTCGGCAAATTAAAAAGCAAGAGCGTACAGCAGCAGGTCGTTAATATGATCAGCTGCATTGACAGCAGACTTGCGGGTAAAGTGGCAGAGGGGATCGGCGCTTCGGTTCCGAATGAGCAAACGGAGTCTGGCGTCACACTTGAGTCACCTGCACTGAGCCAGGAGAAAACGGTCAAAGTTCCCGATACGCGTAAAGTGGCAGTGCTTGCCGAAGACGGCTACGATTCGGCTTCCCTGAACGCTTTTATTGGAAAAATGAAAGAAACAGGCATGATGCCTGAAGTCATCAGCCATACGCTGAGCCCGCTGAAAAGTGAGGGCGGCGAAGAGCTTGAGGTTGATCATACCTTCCTCACAAGTGATTCCATTCTGTTCGACGCTTTTTATGTAGCGGGCGGGCAGAAGAACAAAGAGCTTCTGCTCGGCAAAAAAGACGCCGCAGCATTTCTAAAAGAAGGATTCAGTCACTTTAAGCCAATTGGAGCTGCCTATGAAGCTGCAGAAGTACTTGAAGCAGCGGGAATCGCTAATGGTCCCGGCGTGATTGTAGCAGAACAAACACAAGATCCTGCGGTATTCTCTGATGCATTTATCAGTGCCGCAGCCGAGCACCGTCATTGGGACCGGGAAGTATGACAGGAGAGACACTGAGATTTTCAGTGTCTTTTTTTATTTATAGTAAAGCTTTATTGCAGCACTTATTAATCATGGGGAGATTAGAAAGTGCTGTTAGCGTGGTTTAAGCGCACAAACGCGGTTATGGGAAAAGGAGAAAGTGCTGTTAGAGGGGGTTAAGAACACAAACGTGATTATGGGAAAAGAAGAAAGTGATGTTAGCGGCGGTTAAGCGCACAAACGTGGTTATGGAAAATAGAGAAAGTGCTGTTAGAGGCGGTTAAGCGCACAAACGTGGTTATGGAAAATAGAGAAAGTGCTGTTAGAGGCGGTTAAGCGCATAAACGTGGTTATGGGAATAAGAGAAAGTGCTGTTAACGGCGATTAAGCGCACAAATGTGGTTATGGGAAAAGGAGAAAGTGATGTTAGCGGGGGTTAAGAACACAAACGTGATTATGGGAAAAGAAGAAAGTGCTGTTAGCGGCGGTTAAGCGCACAAACGGGGTTATGGAAAATAGAGAAAGTGCTGTTAGAGGCGGTTAAGCGCACAAACGTGGTTATAGAAAATGGAGAAAGTGCTGCTAAAGGCAGTTAAGAACACAAACGTGGTTATGGGAATAAGAGAAAGTGCTGTTAGCGGGGATTAAGAACACAAACGTGGTTATGGGAAAAGAAGAAAGTGCAGCTGCAGGCAGTTAAGAACACAAACGCGGGTATAGAAAATCGGGAAAGTGCTGTAAATGTTCGCAAAAAAAAAGAAAGGACAATGAGTCCTTTCTCAAAAATATAGGTATAGGATTGGTATGGTTACAGGCTGCCGACGTTCATGCACTTATCGCATGTATTGCCGTAGCACTCGTGCTGCTCTTCAATCTTTTCCCCGCACTCAAGACATTTTTTTGCCGGCAGGTTTTTGAAAAATTCAGTCATTTTAACTAACATTGGTATCCCCTCCAAGTTGTTATTATACTCATTGTATTATAACAGATGGAGGTATGTCAACATCTGTTTTGTAACAATATGCTTCTTTTCAAAAAATGGGCTGCTGTCTGCAGGTTTAGAGGCGCCTCAGCTTGCGCTTGTCAGCGAAAAATGGGTATATTGTAAGATAGGAATGAGCGAGGGAGGATTCACATGAAAATAACGGTTGTTGGTTTTTGGGGAGGATTTCCTGCTGTTAATGAAGCTTCTTCAGGCTATCTGTTTGAATCAGATGGTTTCCGGCTCTTAGTTGACTGCGGAAGCGCGGTTTTATCCCAGCTGCAGAATTACGCAAAACCGGAAGAACTTGATGCGGTGATTCTGTCTCATTATCATCATGATCATATTGCTGATGTAGGGCCGCTGCAATTTGCAAGACTTGTTGGATCCTTTATGAATAAAAGCACCAGGACGCTGCCTATATACGGCCATTCAGCTGATGCAGAAGCATTTGCAGGGCTTACATACAAAGAAGTAAGTGCAGGAAAAGCCTACAATCCGGAAGAACCAATCCAGATTGGACCGTTTCACATCCGTTTTATGAAAACAAAGCATCCGGTAGACTGCTATGCGATGAGGATTTCAGACGGCGAAGCAGAGGTTGTTTACACGGCTGATTCCAGTTACCGGGAAGAATTTGTCCCATTTTCAAAAGATGCAGACCTTCTGCTGTGCGAATGCAATTTTTACGGGGATATGGACGGCTCGTCTGCCGGGCATATGAACAGTCTTGATGCCGGTAGACTTGCTGAGCGTGCCTCGGTAAAAGAATTGATCCTGACGCACCTTCCTCATTTCGGAACCGTGGCAAATCTCGTAAGTGAGGCTAATACGATCTACAAAGGTCCCGTACGTCTTGCAGCATCTGGCCTGCAATGGACGAAGGGCAATTAGGAGGAAAAGTACATGCTGTTTATTGATAATAAAGGAATCACAGATCCGAGAATCAATCTGGCAATCGAAGAATATTGCCTGAAAAATCTCGATCCTGAGCAATCGTATTTGCTTTTTTATATTAACGAACCTTCCATTATCATCGGGAAGAATCAAAATACAATAGAAGAAATCAACACAAAGTATGTGGAAGAGCAGGGTCTTCATGTTGTGCGGAGGCTTTCAGGCGGGGGTGCGGTTTATCATGACCTTGGTAACCTGAACTTCAGCTTTATTACAAAAGATGACGGAAACAGCTTTCACAATTTCAAAAAATTCACTGAACCCGTGACGCGCGCATTAAAGCGTCTTGGTGTAGATGCGGAGCTTAGCGGCCGCAATGATATTCTTGCTGAAGGCAGAAAGATTTCAGGAAATGCCCAGTTTTCTACAAAGGGCAGAATGTTCAGCCACGGAACGCTGCTGTTTGATTCGGAAATGGAAAATGTCGTGTCCGCACTGAAAGTGAAAAAGGACAAAATCGAATCAAAAGGAATCAAATCCATTCGCAGCCGTGTGGCAAACATCAGCGAATTTCTTGAAGAGAAAATCACGATTGAGGAATTCAGAGAACTGATTCTGCGCTACATCTTCGATACAGACGGCGAAATTCCCCAATACGTTTTAACAGAAGCGGATTGGGAAAAAATCCATGCTTTGTCTGAGGAACGCTATCAGAACTGGAACTGGAACTACGGCAAATCGCCATCCTTTAACCTCCAGCATTCACACCGCTTTCCGATCGGACAGATTGACATCCGCCTGGAAGTGAAGAAAGGTAAAATCGAAAACTGCAAAATCTTCGGAGACTTCTTCGGGGTAGGTGAAGTTGAAGAGATCGAAAACCTTCTTACCGGCCTGCAATATGACCGTTCTTCCATTGAAACAGCTTTGAGGGACACAGATATCAAGCATTATTTCGGCAATATTGAAAAAGAACAATTTATTGAGCTTATCTATTGATTACGGAGCGCGTCCTTTTTTAGGGCGCTTTTTTATTGTTGGGCAGGTGATATACGTTCACAATTCAGCAAATTTCTCCCACATCCGCCAAGCAGTTTGTTGAGAATTTTTCCGTCATAAAATATAATAGATTTATAGTTTTAAATTTTTAGAAAATGAATGGCTGTTCATTCATTTTCGCAAGGGGTGGGAGAATGAATTTACTATCACAGCTGTCTCTGTCTGCACAGAAGTACGGAGGCAAGCCGGCGTTTATTTTTGAAGGGAAAGAAACGTCGTACGGGGAACTTGATGTGCTGATCAGCAAATTTGCTGACAGTCTGCAGCAGCTTGGGGTCAAAAAGGGGGATCATCTTGCGCTTGTGCTTGGCAATTCTCCGTATTTTGTGATTTCTCTTTACGGGGCAATGCGTGCGGGGGCTACGGTTATACCAATCAATCCAATCTACACACCGGATGAAATCGGGTACATATTGAACAACGGTGATGTAAAGACAGTTGTCACACTGGATGTGCTGCTGCCTCTTTTTGAAAAAATGAATGGGGTTCTGCCTCAGGTCGAGCATATTATCTCATGTGAAACACCGCCGTCAGAAGCAAAGAGCGGATTTGATGCGTCTTCGCTGTCAATCAGCCCAAAATTGAAATCGTTTACAAGCATTGTAGCCCAAGCTGGCGCAAACCCAGCTGAAGTTGCGCTTGAAGACGATGACACGGCTGTCATTCTCTATACATCAGGTACGACAGGAAAGCCGAAAGGTGCTATGCTGACGCATAAAAACCTGTACAGCAATGCACGCGATGTAGGTTCTTACTTGAAAATGAACGACGGGGACAAAGTCGTGGCGACACTTCCGATGTTCCACGTGTTCTGTCTGACGGTTTCGCTGAACGCGCCGCTGATCAGCGGTGCAACACTGCTGATTGTTCCGCGCTTTAGCCCTGCTGAAATCTTTAAGCTTGTAAAAACGTATGAAGCAACTGTTTTTGCAGGAGTCCCGACGATGTATAATTTCCTTCTTCAGCATGAAGGCGGGGACAAAGAGGATCTTCGGACGCTCAGATTGTGCATTTCCGGCGGAGCTTCGATGCCGGTTGCTCTTTTAAAAGGCTTTGAACAGAAATTTAATGTGGTTGTGTCGGAAGGCTATGGTTTATCGGAAGCTTCTCCTGTCACCTGCTTTAATCCGCTGGACCGTCCGAGAAAGGCAGGATCCATCGGGACAAACATTTTAAACGTTGAAAATAAAGTGGTGAATGAGCTTGGAGAGGAAGTGCCTCCAGGACAGGTTGGAGAACTGATCGTCAAGGGCCCGAATGTCATGAAGGGCTACTATAACATGTCTGAGGAAACAGCCCATACAATCCGCAATGGCTGGCTTTATACAGGCGACCTTGCCACAATGGATGAAGAAGGCTATTTTACAATTGTTGACCGTAAAAAAGATATGGTCATCGTCGGCGGCTATAATGTTTATCCCCGTGAAGTTGAGGAAGTTCTCTACAGCCACCCGGGTGTAGTGGAAGCTGCGGTTGTCGGCGTACCTGACCCGAATCAGGGAGAAGCGGTGAAATGCTTTGTTGTTGTAAAAGACAAATCGCTGACAGAAGAAGGCCTGAAAGCGCACTGCCGTGAGCATCTGGCGAAGTATAAAGTCCCTGGCTCCATTGAATTCCTGGAGGAGCTTCCAAAGAATACGACGGGAAAAATCCTGCGCAGAGCGCTTAAGGATCAAGTTCTTCAAAAATAGCCGGGGGGAAGTCTGTTTTGACAACTATTCTATATACGGTAGAAAAGAATCTTGCGGTCGTCACGCTGAACAGACCGGAAGTGTTCAACTGTTTCAACTACGAAACGCTTCTTCAGCTTGAGGAGGCAGTAGAGGATATCCGGACAAACGAAGAAGTAAGGGCCGTTATTTTTACAGGATCAGGAGATAAAGCCTTTTGTGCCGGAGCTGATTTAAAGGAACGAAAAACGCTGACTGACCAGCAGGTGAAACGGAACCTCTTTAAAATAGGTGAAGTTTTCACGAAAATTGATTCACTTCCTCAGCCAACCATTGCCGCCATTAACGGCTATGCATTCGGGGGCGGCATGGAGCTTGCTCTTTCATGCGATTTCAGAATCATTGCTGAGCGAACGTCAGTGGGCCTCACAGAGACTGGACTCGGAATTATTCCGGGTGCAGGAGGAACGCAGCGTCTTCCGAGAATTATTGGGGAGGCGAAGGCGCTGGAGCTGATTTTGACTGCGAGGAAAATCACTTCCGAGCAGGCAGCAGCCTATGGACTTGCCTTAAAAACAGCTCCGAATGCGCTCGAAGCGGCTAAGGAGCTCGCAGAGGAAATTCTTAAAAATGCGCCAATTGCCCTGCAGCAGGCAAAGTTTGCCGTCAAACAGGGAATGAATGCAGATCTTCAGACAGGCCTTCATATTGAACGCAAAGCATATGAAGTGACTATTCCAACGGAGGACCGTCTGGAGGCATTAGCAGCCTTCAGTGAAAAAAGAAAACCCGTTTTCAAAGGAAAGTAAGAAAAAGCAGCCGGCCGGCTGCTTTTTCTTGTTCAGCAAATAATAAAGAAGAATAGGGCTGTGGATAACATAACAAAGTTATCATCGGCAAGCGTAAGCGCCTAAATCCTCAGTCAGAACAAATCCGTCAAAAAAGTCAAACCCGGACTTTTCCGACGGATTCTTATCTGCCTATCGGATCTGACCAAGGCGCTTGCGCTTTTGTTCTTGTGTCTGAATATTTCCTATTGTTCAAAATATTATACAAATGTATACTATAAAAAACATTAATGAAAGGAGACAGATATGAAATCCTTGCAGGAGCAGATTGGCTACAACTTAAAAAGCATCCGGAAAATGCGCCAGTACAGTCTTGATCAGCTTTCAGCCGTCACAGGTGTGAGCAAGGGGATGCTTGCCCAAATTGAAAAAGGGCAGTCAAGTCCGACCGTCAACACCCTGTGGAAAATTGCAAATGGTCTTGGAGTCTCTTTTTCATCTCTCGTTGAAGAAGAAAACGCCGGAATCTCTATTGTCCGCAAAGAGGAAAAGACCGCTTTGCAGGATGTAAACGAGAAATATCGTGTGTATCCTTATTTTCCTTATGATCAGCAGAAGAAGTTTGAAGTATTTTTGCTTGAGCTTCTTCCGGGCTGCAGACATGTTTCGCAGCAGCATTTGAGCGGAGTGGAAGAGTACTTGTTTGTCAGTGAAGGTGAACTTTTTGTCTCAATCGGTGACGATCACTATGAACTGGGAAAAGGAGATTCAATCAAATTTACTGCTAACCGGGAGCACGTTTACGAAAATAAGACAGAAGCAGTTTCAAGATGCTTTCTGCTTATCTATTATTCATAGGGAGAGAGGAGGAAACACAATGGCAGAAACAGCGTTTATCAGAAAACAGACGCACTTTTCAGAGGGGATGACAGCGGGGCTCAGCATTGCGGTCGGGTATATGCCGGTGGCGCTGACATTCGGGCTGCTTGCGGGGGAAACAGGACTGACCCTTTCTGAAACGGTGATGATGAGCATTTTTGTGTTTGCAGGTGCTGCCCAATACATATCGCTCAGCCTGCTTGCGGCAGGCACGGGCACTTTTGAAATTGTGTTTACGACGTTCATTGTGAACATCCGGCATTTTTTAATGTCAGCCTCCCTGAATGAAAAGGTGGAGGGGGACAGTCTTTGGAAAAAGGCGCTCTATTCTTTCGGTATTACAGATGAAACCTTTTCCGTAGCTTCGGTTAAAGAGGGAACAGTATCTGCTGGATATATGTTCGGACTTATTTTTATTTCATATTCAAGCTGGGTTGTTTTTTCCGGTGTCGGTCATCTGATTGGCGCAAATCTTCCGGAAACCCTGCAGGAAAGTATGTCTGTTGCGCTGTATGCGATGTTTATCGGCCTGCTCGTCCCGTCAATGAAAAAGCAGCGGAAGGTCGTCTTTTTAGCGGGCGCGGCAGCGGTTTTTAATTCCGTTTTCTATCTGACAGGCTCTCTTTCAACAGGCTGGTCAATTGTCCTGTCCACCCTGTTATCCGCTGTCTTAGTTGAACTTGCTTATTCAAAGGGGGCCAAGCGGCATGATGAGTAATATGATGATGATGATCCTCGGAATGGCTATAGTAACCTATCTCCCAAGAATGATTCCGCTTGTTGCGCTAAGCGGTATAGATCTGCCGCCTTTTGTTCAGAATGTATTGCGGAATGTTCCGTTTGCAACGCTCGGAGCCCTGATTGTGCCCGGTGTCTTTTTTATCCAGGAGGATATTTGGTTTGGGGCAGTTGGCGCCGCGGCAGCATTTGCAGTGGCCTATTTTGGTGTGAATGTCATCATTGTCGTCATGAGTTCCATTTTTACCCTTATCGTGTACGGGCTATTGTTTTAATCCGTACGAATAAGTTCTAACTCTGCCGCTTTCACACTACACTAGTACAAAGAGCTTGTTCGGGGGAGGACAACATCATGCGCAAATGGCTTACTGTATCAGTCCTGATTTATTTTTTATACGGCCTGTTTGTCTACTGGTATATCTATATGGGAGCGGACTCCACACTTCCGGCACAGTTCCAGGGCGGTTCAGCCGACCCGAATACGTTTATGAACAGCAGGGAGCTGATGCTCTCGGGTGAATACTCGAAGCTGAGGGATTTTATGTTTTTTGCCGCCGCTCCGTTTGAATGGTTTATCTTTTTTGTTGTCCTCGTTACCGGGTTTGCAAAGAAGATGCAGCGCTGGGCTGAAAGTATCTCCAGGTTTTTTATTCTCCAGACGGCCGTGTTTGTCTTTGGATTGTCTTTGCTTGTAACGGTCTGTGCTTTTCCGCTTGAATGGCTGCGCTATAAAATTTCGCTGTCCTATCACATTACGACCCAGACTTTTTCAGGGTGGATGAAGGATCAGCTGATTGATTTCTGGGTGAACTGCGCATTTATGGTGCTGATTGTTGCCGTATTGTACGGCCTGATCAGAAAATTTTCAAGGAAATGGTGGCTGTTTGCGTGGATTCTCTCTGTACCGTTCAGCCTGTTCCTGATGTTTATTCAGCCGGTCCTGATCGACCCGCTGTACAATGAGTTTACGCCTCTTAAAAATAAAGAGCTTGAAACGAAGATCCTCGCGATTGCCGAGGAGGCCAACATTCCGGCAGACCATGTGTTTGAAGTGAACATGTCTGAGAAGACAAATGCTCTGAACGCATATGTCACAGGAATTGGAGACAACTCAAGGATTGTTCTTTGGGATACAACGTTAAATAAACTGAGCGAAGAAGAAATTCTGTTTATCATGGCCCATGAGATGGGGCACTATGTGATGAAGCATATTTATATCGGGATAGGCGGCTATCTCGTGCTTACTTTGCTTGGTCTTTATATGATCAACAGGCTCATGAATTTCTCCATCAGGCGTTACGGGCACGTTCTGAAGCTTGACGGGAAAAAACAGCTTGCCTCACTCCCGCTTTTTCTCATGCTGCTCGGCATGCTGAGCTTTGCCTCTGATCCTTTTTCAAATATCATATCGCGCCACCAGGAAAAGGACGCAGATCTGTATGCCATAGAAATGACAGAGAACCCGGAGGCTGCGGTAAACACATTCCAGGAACTGACGCGTGCCGGTTTAAGCCAGGTCAATCCGCCGGGGCTCGTGAAAATCTTCAGATACAGCCACCCGACCATATTGGAAAGAATCAACTATCTTGAAGAATGGGGCAGCGGGAGGGAAGAATAATAAGAAACTGATTATTACACTTAAAAAATCCGAACTGGCTGTTAGTTCGGATTTTTTTCGTTTTGAGTGAAACTTTCTCCTGCTTTCCTGCTGTTATCATACAGCGGTAGACTGGCTCAACTTCTTTATGAATCTTATAAAACCCAGTAATATCAAGCTTTCAATCAATAAATCTAAAAAAAATCAAAAAATTTAAAAGAAAAAGATTCCATTTTCAATTAATCTGTTATATATTAATACTATAAAATACAAACTGTATTATAACAAAACGTACAGACTATTGGAGGGACTGGAAATGACAAACGAAAGAGCGCGAAAACTGGAAGAAAGCTGGGCGATGGATGCAAGATGGAATGGAGTAGAAAGACCGTATTCGGCGGAAGAAGTGATTCGTCTGCGCGGATCGATTGATATTGAACATACTCTTGCACGCAGAGGTGCAGAAAAGTTCTGGAATCTGCTTCAGACGGAAGACTACATTCATGCACTGGGAGCATTAACCGGCAATCAGGCCGTTCAACAGGTAAAGGCAGGATTGAAAGCGATTTATTTAAGCGGCTGGCAGGTTGCGGCTGATGCAAACCTTTCAGGCCATATGTACCCTGACCAAAGCCTTTATCCGGCAAACAGCGTTCCGGCCGTTGTGAAACGAATCAACCAGGCCCTTCAGCGTGCAGATCAGATTCAGCATATGGAAGGAGAAGGAGATATTGACTGGTTTGCTCCAATCATTGCAGATGCTGAAGCAGGTTTTGGCGGACAGCTTAATGTATTTGAACTGATGAAGGGCATGATTGAAGCCGGAGCAGCTGCTGTTCATTTTGAAGACCAGCTTTCTTCTGAGAAAAAATGCGGTCACCTTGGCGGCAAAGTGCTTCTGCCTACACAAACAGCTGTGAAGAATTTGATTTCTGCCCGCCTTGCAGCGGATGTTTCGGGTGTTCCGACGATCATTATTGCCCGCACGGATGCTGACGCAGCAGATTTAATTACAAGTGATGTTGATCCTGAAGATCAGGCATTTATTACAGGCGAGCGCACGGCAGAAGGATTTTTCCGGACAACAGCCGGGATCGATCAGGCGATTGCCCGCGGACTTGCTTATGCGCCTTATGCCGACCTTATTTGGTGCGAAACGTCAGAGCCGAACCTTGATCAGGCTCAGAAGTTTGCGGATGCCATTCATGCGAAGTTTCCTGGGAAGCTTCTTGCCTACAACTGCTCCCCATCCTTTAACTGGAAAAAGAAATTGGACGAAGAAACAATTGCGAAATTCCAAAGAGAAATCGCGAAAATGGGCTATAAATTCCAGTTCGTTACTCTTGCCGGATTCCATGCCCTCAACTACGGCATGTTCGAGCTCGCCAGAAAATACCGCGATAACGGAATGGCAGCCTATTCGGAGCTTCAGCAGGCAGAGTTTGCAAGCGAACAATACGGCTACACAGCGACAAGACATCAGCGTGAAGTCGGAACAGGCTACTTTGATGAAGTGTCACAGGTTATCACAGGAGGCACATCCTCCACAACTGCACTTAAAGGTTCAACAGAAGAAGAGCAGTTTACAGCACAGTCCTAAAAAAAAGCTGCTGCATCCATCGGGGTGCGGCAGTTTTTTTATGCCGTGAATTGCACGATACTGGCTCAGAAAAAATAGGCTGGAACAAAACGGCTGTCCTTCCTGTGATAACTGGCACAAGGATCGAGCCTGGTTTCTTCACGATCAACTTTCCCAATCGACGATTCATGATTATCGGCAATCCCAATGGTTCCCGTCCTCATATTTTGTTCCCCTTCTGTTAAAATAATAGATAAAGTATAGTACGCACGACAGAAATTTATCTTTGAGGAGCCTTTGCCTTGAATATTAAGTTGAACAAGAAAATGATTGAAAACCTGTGCGGCCGCGTCTCCTTAAAGAGCGGGGATTTGCTGCGCCGCTCAAATAAAGTGAAGTTCCGGGAGTACCGTGAAGATCGCTCTCATGCGGTCGTAAAAAGTACGGAGGATTTTGATGTTTTGGTCACGGTGGACTCCGGCGGCGTTTTTCAGGCAGCCTGCAGCTGTCCGAAGCTGATCTCCTTTAAACAGGAATGCCAGCATGTTGCGGCGGTATTGCTTGAGATAGAAGAACATCAGAAACAAGGGACGGTTCCTCCTGTTCCGATCGAGGGAGAGGTCTCCAGTAACCCTGACTATGCGCTGACAGATGAATTGCTGACGGCCTTTAAGGAGCGAAAAGACCGTATAACAGAGGCGCAAAATTATTTTGAAACTCGAACCGTACTGCCTGCCGTGTTTACGTTCAAGCCGGCATCAAAGGGAGACGGTGGGCTCTTACTTGCACTGGATCTCACGGTTGGACCGGTGAAAATCGGGAAACCGAGGGCTTTTCTTGAACAGCTTAATAGCGGACAGTCCTTTCAGATTGCGCCAGGCTTCCTGTTTGATCCAGAGTCTTATTGCTTCACAAAAGAGACGGATGCTGTCTTTCAGCAGCTTGTCAAGATCGTACGGAATGAGAGGACTGAGGAAGATCCTCAGCTTCTCCTCTCTCCTATTTCATGGAATCTGCTCCTGCCTGTCCTTATAAAAGCGCCAAATGTAGAGCTTGAGGTCAACGGAGAGATTTATTCGGGACTTCATTTGTCAGAAGGCATCCTGCCGCTTCAATTTGATTTGTATGAAGAAGGATCGGGATATGTGCTGAGAGTGAACGGCTTAAAGGATCTGCTCCTGTTGGAGCCTTATGAATCGGTGTTTTCCGCAGGAACATGGTATCACTTAGAACCTGAAAATTTCGAGCGCTTGGCCGAATTGGATCGGGTCATCCTCGCATCCGGAAAAAATACAGTCCCAATCCCGCCGCATCAGGTCAGCCTGTATCTGGAGAAAGTGGTGCCTGGTCTTCGGAGACTGGGGGACGTAACCGTATCTGAAACAATTTCCAGGCGGTTAGCGGAAACTTCTCTTACTGCGAAGCTCTATCTAGACCGTGTGAAAAACCGGCTGCTTGCGGGACTTGAATTTCATTACGGAAACATCGTTTTTAATCCCCTGGATGAACAAGAGGTACGCTCTCTGCAGGTGGTCATCCGGGATATTGAAAAAGAGGATCTGATTCTTAAACTGATGGAGGAAAGCTCATTTACCCGGACGGACAGCGGCTATTATCTCCAAAATGAACTACTGGAATATGAGTTCCTGTATCATGTCCTGCCGAAGGTTGAAAAGGTGGCCAAGGTACTTGCAACCACTGCTGTCCGGAGCAGGATATTTAAAGAAGCAGCCCCGCCGAGAATCAAGGTGGAGGCGAATAAGGAGAGGACGAACTGGCTGGAATTCAAGTTTGAGATGGATGGAATTTCTGAAAAGGAAATCCGCAATGTACTTGCGGCCCTCGAGGAAAAACGGAAGTATTACCGGTTAAGGAGCGGGGCGCTGCTTTCTCTTGAAAAACGGGAATATGAGGAGATTTACCGGTTTTTAAATGCGGCACCGGTACAGGCGGAGGACTGGGAACAAGAGCTTGAAATGCCTTTGATCAAAGGACTTCAGCTTCTCGATTCGGTTCCTGTTTCCGGCACAATGACGCTCGGTGATTCGGTTCAGCAGCTGCTTAATGGACTTCTCCACCCGGACGAGAAGGAATTTGCGGTTCCAGTGAAGCTCGAACCGGTGCTGAGGAATTATCAGAAGACCGGATACAAGTGGATGAAATCTCTTGCGAAGCACGGTTTTGGAGGAATTCTGGCAGATGATATGGGTCTTGGGAAGACCTTGCAGAGCATCACGTATATTGTGTCGGTTCTTCCTGAAATCCGCCGGTTAAAAAGGCCGGTCCTGATTATTTGTCCATCCTCTCTTCTGTATAACTGGAAAAATGAAATTGAATCCTTTGCGCCTGACATCAAAACCATGATTATCGATGGCAGCCGGAAAGAGAGGACGGGGCACTTTCAGGATCATGCAGCGGCAGATGTTCTCATTACTTCCTATCCGCTCATCAGACGGGACATCCATGAGTATGAAAAACGGCTTTTTTATACGGTTTTTTATGATGAGGCGCAGGCCTTTAAAAATCCGCTGACCCAAACGGCAAGAGCGGTGAAAAGAATTCAGGCCTCGCACCGGTTCGCGCTGACAGGCACACCTGTTGAGAATTCGAGGGAAGAACTATGGTCAATCTTTCATGTTGTCTTTCCGGAGCTGTTCATGGGATTAAAGGAATACAGCACGCTCACAAGAAAAAAGATCGCAAGGAGAATCCGCCCTTTTATGCTCCGCAGAATGAAGGAGGATGTACTGCCTGAGCTTCCGGAAAAGATTGAGTCAATGGAAATCGTCGAGCTGTTCCCGGAGCAGAAGAAGCTTTATGCAGCCTGTCTGGCAAAGCTTCGCGAGGATACCCTGAAGCATTTGGATAAAGACACACTTCAGAAAAACCGGATGAAAATCCTGGCCGGAATCACAAGACTTAGGCAGATCTGCTGCCATCCTTCTCTGTTCGTTGATGGATACAGCGGAGGGTCGGCAAAATTTGACCAGCTCCTCAAGATTTTGGAGGAGGCCAGGCAGTCAGGAAGAAGAGTGCTGATTTTTTCCCAGTTTACCTCTATGCTCAATTTGATTGGAAGAAAACTCGCAGTACAGGGTATGCCCTACTTTTATCTCGATGGTCAAACCGCAATGCCGGAAAGGGTGGATCTGTGCAGACGCTTTAATGAAGGGGAACGGGATCTGTTTCTCATTTCGCTGAAGGCGGGAGGTACGGGTTTAAACTTAACGGGTGCAGATACAGTCGTTCATTTCGATACTTGGTGGAATCCCGCGGTAGAGGAGCAGGCGGCAGACCGTGCTCACCGGATAGGCCAAACTAATAAAGTGAATGTCATCAAGCTTATCACCCGCGGAACGATTGAGGAAAAAATGAACGAGCTGCAGGATAAGAAAAGGCAGCTTATTAATGAAATAGTGGATATCGATGAAAAAAGGCCGTTTACCCTGACCGAAGAGGATATCCACGATTTGCTGAGGATTCATACATGACACATCCTCAGTCTGCAATATGTGTTATTTGTGTGTGACTGGTCCTCAAATTCCATCGGCTTTAGAAGGTCGTAAGGTTTAACAAGCCATCCGTTAGGAGATGGTTTATATACCACATGTCCTGAAAAAAGGAGGCGAACCGCTATGAGCTCATTCTCTCTTGGCAAAGAAGGATTAAGCAAAGCTAAATCATTAATAGCCAAAGCTTCCCTGCATCAGGAAGAGCTGCTCGGGGAAACGATTGCTCCTGAATTTATCGAAAGAGCCACACCGGTTGCGTGGCTGGGAGAGGCGATTCCGGGCAGCTGGGTCACAATGGCCACCAATCCGTCTCCTAAAGAATTCCTCAATCGGAACAATCAGCTGCTTCTTGGAGAACAAGCAAGATTTCATATCCTGGAAAACGGACAATCATTAGCAGAGTTTGCAAAGGACGACGCTCAGTTGGAATCAGCCGTTGAATTCTATCAAACCTATTTTAAGGAGGGGAAGACGTACCGCACATGGTTTGGCAAACCTGGTGGAGCGAAACTGGAAGGTTTCTTAAATGGAATGGGCGGTTCTTTTTACGGCTCTCCCCATTTTCAAAACGTAGTTCATTCGGACTTTTTTCCTTTTGCGACGCGTACGCATATGGGGAGGATTAAAGAGAAACTTAGTTTGCTCGGTTCTGATTTTTCACGGGAGTTTTTGCGGTCAAAGCTCGAGTTCTTAAGACCGGGCATGGTCATTCTTCTAGGCAGAGAGCACTGCGCACTGTTTGAAAGAGTCGAACCTGGGATTGGATTTGATCCGCCGAAAGCGATTGAATCTTACCCGGGCGCCGCCTATCAGCTTGGCTTTCATCATAGGCTTGGAATTCCGCTGCTAGGCCTCCATTTCAAACCGTCCGAGCAATTTCTTGGGTTAGGAGGGGGACAGGATAAAAATGGCCAGAGTCATGGAAAATACGGGACAAAAGCGGCCTTGAACAAGATGGGAAGAGAAATCGCACTGAATTTGAAATCCTTTACAAACGGATGAAATAAGGTCCGCAGCTTGACTCATGCGTCATCACAAATGTCCACTTCTGTTCCCAGTCCATTACATACAAATCCCCAAAATCCATATGGAGCCGATCATAAGGCAGGTCTTCCATTGTTAAGGAAGCAGCATGATTGATGAGGCAGGCATCATCTACAAACTGATAGAAGAAGGTGCACTTCTCCTTTTTCTGATCCTGAAACGCCTGGATCGCTTCCTGCTTCTCCAGACAGACTATCTTTTGATAGCTGCACACATGCCATAAAAAGGAGTCTAAATAAATTTCTTCTTTTTCCTCAGCAGAGAGATGGCCGGTAAACCGGGCCTCCCACTGGCCTCGCAGATACGTTCCCCAGCCGGGTATTTCCTGGATCTGCAATCGTTTTGTTCCCATAGAATCGCCCTCCGTTTTTGTTTTAGCATACTAAAAAAGGTCAGGCTCTAAAAGCGTGACCTGCATGGAAGCGTCCTACTGCCGTGAAAATCGAAGAACCGGATTACTATGATTGATGCAGGCCTCTTTAGGATTATCCATTAATTGGCCTATCTCTAATTAGCAGTGCCGAAAGGATTTGCGGTTAGGCTGCACTTACCCTTTTTACAGGTTAAACAAAGAAAAAACCAGTTCTAAAATTAAACTGGTTTTTTTGCCCATTATAGCTATTCCATCATTAAGAATTAAGGAAGCTGATTAGACCCCGGTTAAATTCCTCGGCATGCGTAGCGTTGAATCCGTGAGGAGCGCCTTCAATCACAACAAGCTCACTACCTGGAATCATTTCATGGGTACGCTTGCCGCTCACTTCGAACGGGACAGTCCCGTCTGAATCCCCATGAATGATGAGTGTTGGAACAGTTATTTTCTCCAAGTCGCCCCGGAAATCGGTTTTAGCGAACGCTGCGATACATTCAAGGGTGCCTTTTGGAGACGCCATTGCTGCAATATCCCTGTTGTAGAGACGGAATGGCTCGCTGACAAGGTCTGTCTTGTCACCGGCTGCAAAGAAATTTTGCGTAAACGTATCAAGGAACGCGATTCGGTCGCCTTTTACACCGTTCTGGAACTCTTCAATTGCCCCATCATCCAGACCACCATCAGGGTTATCCGAAGCCTTGTACAAATATGGAGGAACCGCTGCAGCGAACACCGCTTTGTTCACACGTTCTGTTCCATATGTGCTGATGTAGCGCGCTACTTCTCCGCCGCCCATTGAGAATCCGACAAGTGTGGCTTCACGGAGATCTAAATGCTCAAGCAAACTGTTCAGGTCCGCTGCGAATGTATCATATTCATAGCCGCTGTAGGGCTGAGAGGATTTTCCAAACCCTCTGCGGTCGTATGTAATCACCCTGTAGCCGGCATCAATGAGAGCGGGCACCTGGCTTTCCCATGATCGTCCGCTCAGCGGCCATCCGTGAATGAGTACAACCGGTTTTCCGGTTCCTTGATCTTCATAGTAAATGTCAATTGGAGCATCGTTTTCATTGCCAACTTTAAGCATCGCCATACTAATCCCTCCAAACAAAATGTGAATGACAAACAGGCACTGAGAAAAGACGGCTCGTGTCATCCTTTAGATAAGTGATACCCGGATCTTTTTTGGTTCAATCTTTTAAATGTTTTTTATAAGTAAACAGGGCCCTGTCCGGATCTTACATCCGACCACTAAGGAAGCAGATAACTTTCTTCAAAAAACAGAAAAAGGTGAATTTGAGCTTGCTCAAATTCACCTTTTTCATTATTCGGAGCTAGTTATGATCGTAGCCTCTTTTAAATAAGCAGTCTCAATTCTGCATATTCTTTTGCCAGTTTAAAAAACAGCGGTTTGTCATTTCGGTCTAAGGACTCATCGATCTTTTCCTGAAGGAGGGACAGTTTCCGGGTCAACACAGCTTCATCCAACACCATTTGAATGTAAATATCAAGTACGGTTTCCTGTTTCTTTTCCATCTTGAGCGTGTTACGGGACTTCATGATCTCGGTATACGTTTTCCTGTTTTTCAAGAAAGATCACCCCTGATGCCTTTTTTTAATTATATGGATAATGGGCCTATAAATCAACTAAATATTTAAAATTTTTAGAAAACTTATTTCACCAAATTTTGCACGTTTTTCCTTTTTGAAAGTAAGCATCATATTTGCAAGGAGGATTTGTGTTAGTAGAGGCTGAATCGCAATTATGTAAAAATATTGTAAAAATGTAGAAAAACAGAGGGGGATTATGCTAGATTAAAAGTAGTTCTTTACTCCTATTAAAATTGAGGTGATAGCGATGGAAAATAAGTTTATGAAGGACTACATAGCAAACCGGTTCACGATGGCCATTCTTCCTGATCCGCATATGGGAAAGCTTTATTCGAGGGTGATTGAGACGGAGAAAGAGATTGCAGTTAAGCTCAGCCCCCAGGAGATTGTAAGCAAGAGCTGCATGTACTTCGGCAGCAGCTATGAAGGAAGAAAGGCGGGGACACGGGACCTTATGGGAATTACACACAAGCCGCCGATTGTCATTGACCCCGGAAACTATATGTTCTTTTTTCCTACACTGGCCTCAACCAGGAGTCAGTGCGCCTGGATATCGCATGCCCATATCCAGCATTATACGGCTTCGGATTTTGACAATACAGAAGTGTTGTTTACGAACGGACTGATTGAAACCATACCGGTTTCCTCTTCGTCATTTGAAAATCAGCTTTACAGAACAGCTCAGCTGCGGACCATTATTACGGCAAGAATTGAAGAGGAGCACCGCAAAATGAATATGCTGATGTTTCCGAAGGAAAAGCAGACAAATTTCATTTACGAACAGATTATCCGTGAACTCAACAAACATTAATCAGGCTTTTACCGCTTTAAACAAATATTCTTCCATCAGCTCGCATACCTTATTGCGTATTCTCGGATTAAAATAGTTGTGCTGCTCTTCGTAGCCTCTGAAGATAAAGGAATACATCGTAAAAGCTTCATCCCTTTTCACTTCACTCACTTTGATGCTGTTTTTTTTCAGCTCGCGGCGCACTGCAGCAAGGTCTTTCTGTGCAAGCTTCAGTGATTCCTCCACGAGGTTCAAATAGGGCTGCTGCAGCTTGAATGGACTTTTTTCAATGATTAACAGATCCCTGCTGAAGATGGAGATGGTCATGGGGAGGTAGATGGACATCTCAATGGCATCTCGCAGGTCTGAGGGAATTCTTGTCATCGCAAAAACCTCGCTTTAACATGATAAAAGGAACGTATGTTCGGTTTTATTTTACTTTATCAGTATACGAAATGCAAGCTGCTTTTATGCAGGCAGTTCCTGAAAAAATGCTCCATGTTTAAAGTCTTTGCACAAACGTGTAGAATATGAGCATAGAGAAAGATAGAAGGAGCTTGCAGGATGGAACTTCAGGCAATAATGGATTATTTTACAATTGAAAGAATGATGGAATTCTTTAAGGATTACAGATCGTTTGGACCGCTGCTTGGCATTGGGCTTCCTTTGCTCGAGGCATTTCTTCCGTTTTTGCCTCTGGTTGTGTTTATTGTGGCGAATGCCAATTCATACGGGTTATGGTTCGGCTTCTTGTATTCCTGGATTGGAAGCTGTCTCGGGGCGCTCATCCTGTTTTTTCTTGTAAGAAAGTACGGGCAGGAGCGGTTTTTCAGATTTATAAGCCGTCATCAATCGGTGCAGAAAATGATGGGCTGGATTGAGAGACATGGTTTCGGACCTTTGTTTATCCTGCTGTGCTTTCCATTTACACCGTCTGCTGCCGTCAACGTGGTGGCCGGCCTGTCGAAGGTCAGCATCTGGCAGTTCAGTCTTGCAGTGATGTCCGGGAAGTTCGTGATGATTTTCCTGGTCAGCTTTATTGGATATGACCTGCGTGCAATCATCACGCAGCCTGAAAGAACGCTCATCGCTGCGGTTGTGATTTTTCTGCTCTGGCTGATCGGCAAGCAGGTGGAAAAGCGCCTGAATGTCAGAATGCTTGAGAGGAAACGAGGCCATTAATATTTTTACGGGGGAGTAAAGATGAGAAAAAGATCCTGGTTTTTGTCTGCCGTCATTACCTTTTTGCTCATACTTACTATAAAAAATCTGCTGTTCGTCGACTACAGGGTGGAAGGGGTTTCGATGCAGCCTACTCTGACGGCGGGCCACCTTCTGTCTATTAATAAAGTAAACCACCGGCTTTTTGACCTGAAACGCTTTGATATTGTTGTGTTTCAGCCGCAAGGGGAAAAAGAGGCCTACATCAAGAGGATTATCGGCCTGCCCGGAGATGAGCTGGAGTATAAGAACGACAAGCTGTATATCAACGGAAAAGCGGTGAAAGAACCCTATTTAAATCCGGTCAAAAAAGAGTTAAGCATGGGAAAGCTGACCGGCAATTTTACGCTTGAGGAGATTACGGGCAAAAAAACGATTCCCGAAGGCTGTCTTTTCGTTATGGGTGACAACCGCCTTGTCAGCAGGGACAGCAGACAGTTTGGCCTGATCAGCACAGATCATGTGATTGGCAAGGCTTCAAAAGAATAGGGCAGGCCCCAGTAAAAGTGCACGATCATGATCATCGTGCACTTTTTTGATTCCCTGATTCAAATAAAGTAACCGCAGCAGCAATCCCGTAAAACACCGAGAACCCAAGCAGCATGCTTTGAAAAGACAGAACTCCCGCAAGCAAAGGCCCTATGCTTGCACCTGTGAGCAAAATACAGGAATACAGTGAGACGGCTGTTGCCCTGTCTCTTCCCGCAGCCTCTCCGATCATGGAAATAACCGCCGGTATACAAATGGAAAGAGAGGCAGTGAACAGGACAGATAAAGCGGCGGACATGAAGAGGCTTCCGCTTGCATAGTTCAGCAGAAAAGCCAGAATGATCAACAGCATGGCGTACCTGACAGCAGCTGTTTTCCCGAACCTTCCGATCCACTTTACGCTGAACAAGGAAAACAGCGCCCCGGCAAGTCCTGCTGCTTTGCACCAGAACAGGACTTCTTCAGAGACAATCCCCGAATAGGCACGGTGAAACCCCTCATAATAGGAGACAAATGACATCAGCATGGCAAACGTCAAAATATAGCACAGAACAAGCTTCCCATTACGGAAAATGGACCGGAACGAGGAGATCAGGCTCTTTGGCTCGGTGTTTTTTTTCCTGCCGTCTATCAGCCATGCCAGACATCCTGTAAGCAGGGCATAGGCGACGGCGAAAAAGAGAAAGACCGTTCTCCAGTCATACGAAATGGCTATGGCTGAGCTGATCAGCTGCCCGATCATGCCGGACATTAAAAATCCCATATTAATCAGGGAGATGAGCATGGTTGCCTCTTTTTCCCTGAACGATTCAAAGCAATAGGCATAGGCAACGGGCGCAAAGCAGCCGAGGCAAAAACCCTGCAGGGATCTGAGCGGAATAAATGTGGCGGATGAGGAAAACGCGAGCATGGCGGTTGCTGCAATCGCGATGGCAAAGCCTCCGATCAGGACGTTTTTCTTTCCGGCTTTTTCTGTGAGCGGACCGAACGTGAAAAGGCCGGCCGCATAAAAGAATGTAAAAAAGGTGCTGCCGAGAACGGCTTCATTGAAGGAAAGGCCCGTATCCTCCGATATAGATGCATACAGGGGAATAAGGACATAGATGCTGCTTGCGACCATAACGGCCGTCACGAGAAAAAAGGCCGAGAGCAGATGGATTTTTTTCATCAGACTGCCTCCTTTAAAAACAGCCTATGCATGTGCCGGCACAGCGGTCACGGGGCTTCTGCAAAACTTGGAAGTCCCGGGAGAATGGCATTCCCTATTGTTTTCAAGTAAAATAGAGAGATAGAAAAAAGAGAGTGAAACGGAACAGAAAGGCGTATGATCGTATGCCTTTTTTTACATAGAAAGGGGTTCTGACGGTGGGTGTCAAGTTTATTTTGGGAAGATCGGGAAGCGGAAAAACACACCGCATGCTGAATGAAATCCGTTCAGAGCTTTTCAGGAAGCCTGAAGGGGATCCGGTTGTCTATCTTGTGCCCGATCAGATGACATTCGGCATAGAATATGAGCTTGCCAAAACGCCAGGGCTTGGCGGCATGATGAGGGCGCAGACGTTCAGCTTCAGCCGTCTTGCGTGGAGAATTCTTCAGGAAACAGGCGGGATCAGCCGCTATCATATAACCGGGACAGGCATTCAGATGATGCTGAGAAAGCTGATTGAGCAGCACAAGCAGGACTTCAGGCTCTTTGCAAAAGCAAGCGGCAAAAGCGGTTTTATTGATCATATGGAAGCGATGATTACGGAGCTTAAACGCTATTGCCTCACGCCGCAGGAGATGGAAGAGAAGATAAACGGGATGTCAGTCAACGCCACGAGACAGGAGCAGGCGCTCGCTGACAAACTTCATGACGTTGTTCTGCTGTATAAGCAGATGGAAAAGGAACTGAGCGGCACATACGTCGATTCAGAGGATTATCTGCGTCTTCTGGCTGAAAAAATTCAGGATTCATCCTATATTCAGAAGGCGGATATTTACCTCGATGGTTTTCACAGCTTTACGCCTCAGGAATACATGGTGATCGGCGCGTTAATGAAACATGCAAAGAGTGTAACGATTGCGCTGACAGCAGACAAGCCGTTTCATGAACATCTGCCTCATGAACTGCATCTTTTCAGGATGACAGGCATGACCTATCACAGGCTTTCTGTTCTTGCCGCGGATAACGGTGCCGAAATCGAGGATGTGACGGTGCTGAACGAAATGCCCCGTTTTGCAGAGCGGCCGTCCCTTGCCCATCTGGAGCGCTTTCTTGAGTCACGGCCGGTGAAGCCTTATGAGGGAGAGACAAATGCCGTGCTTGCACAAGCTTCCTCACGAAGGGCGGAAATTGAGGGCATTGCCAGAAAAATAAGAGGATTTGTCATGGATGATGGCTACCGGTATAAGGACCTTGCTGTTTTGATCCGGAATATCGGAGACTATCAGGATGTCATCGAACAGGTATTCAAAGATTACGAGATTCCTTTTTTCATCGATCAAAAGAGATCGATGCTGAATCATCCGGTCATAGAATTGATTCGCTCGGCTCTTGAAGTGCTGAATGGGGGCTGGCGTTATGAGGCTGTTTTCAGGGCGGTTAAAACCGAGCTCCTGTTCCCTGCTGAAACGGATAAGCGCAGCATGAGAGAAAAAATGGACCAGTTTGAAAACTATGTTCTTTCCTACGGCGTTCAGGGCAGCAAATGGACGAACGGTGAACGGTTTGTCTACCGCCGCTATTATTCTCTTGATGATGAATATGTCAGAACAGATGAAGAAAATGAAACGGAAGAGATGATTAATGAGCTGAAAGACATCGTTGTACCGCCGATCCAGACGCTCGGTGAACGGATGAAGCGTGCGAAAGATGCATCCGGCATGGCAGAGGCTCTTTATCTATTCCTCGAAGAACTCCATATTCCATATAAACTCGAACAGATGAGAGCGGAAGCAGAGGAAGCGGGGAGACTCGTTGAGGCGAGAGAGCATGCTCAGGTGTGGAGCGCGGTCATCGGAATGCTTGATGAATTTGCCGAGATGATGAATGAACACCGTGTATCACGCAGTCTGTTCGCGGATATGATTGACACCGGGCTTGAAGCCATGAAGTTTGCTCTTGTACCGCCTGCGATGGACCAGGTAGTGATTGCAAGCCTGGAACGTTCAAGGCTGCTGAATGTGAGCGTTGCGTTTGTTGCAGGAGCAAATGACGGTGTACTGCCTGCAAGACCAATGGAAGAAGGCGTGCTGACGGAGGAAGACCGCATCTCCCTTCATCATCAGGGCATTGAACTTGCCCCGACTGCACGGGAGCAGCTGCTTGATGAAACCTTTGTTTTGTACATGGCCCTCTCAAGTGCATCCCGCGAGCTGTATATCTCGTATCCTCTCGCAGATGAGGAAGGAAAGGCGATGCTGCCTTCCATCATCGTGAAACGATTAAGAGATTTATTTCCTGATATCAAAACTGAGATTTTTATCAATGAGCCGGAAGAGCTTACAGAAGAGGAACAGCTTTCTTTTATCGTAAATGAGGAGGTCACTCTTTCTTACTTAACATCTCAGCTTCAAAACTGGAAAAGAAGCTATCCGATCAGCCCGATCTGGTGGGATGCCTATACACATTTTGCAGAAAAAGAGGAGCGGTCTGCGCTGTCAAAAGTGACAGGAAGCCTGTTTTACCGGAATGAAGCAGAAACACTTGAAAAAGGAATCAGCAGAGAG
Source organism: Metabacillus sp. SLBN-84 (assembly GCF_053629595.1). NCBI lineage: Bacteria > Bacillati > Bacillota > Bacilli > Caryophanales > Bacillaceae > Metabacillus > Metabacillus sp. SLBN-84. The sequence goes on along the minus strand of NZ_JBRJIP010000001.1, from coordinate 3,371,293 downwards.
CTTTACGGAGAGCACATTCAGGGAAGTGTGTCCCGGATGGAAATGTTCAAAGCCTGTGCGTTTTCCCACTATGCTTCCCACGGCCTGAAATTAAAGGACAGGCAGCAGTTCCGTCTTGAGGCTCCTGATATCGGACAGCTGTTCCACTCTGCGCTTAAACTGATTTCAGACCGGATGCAGCAGCTGAAAATCGGCTGGAAGGACCTGTCTTTAGATCAGTGCTCCCGTCTTTCCCATGATGCTGTCGAAACACTGGCGCCGCGGCTTCAGCGCGAAATTCTGCTGAGCTCAAACAGGCATCATTATTTAAAGAGAAAGCTCGTCACCATCATTACGAGGGCATCCTCCATCTTGAGCGAGCATGCCAGGGCAAGCGGCTTTGCCCCCGCAGGTCTTGAGCTTGGATTCGGAAAAGGCGGCCCGCTGCCGCCAATCCGCTTTAAGCTTGAAAATGGATGCACAATGGAGCTTGTCGGCCGGATTGACAGGGTTGATAAAGCAGAAAGTTCAAAAGGCGTTCTTCTCAGGATTGTTGATTTTAAATCAAGTGATAAGACGCTGAATTTATCGGAAGTGTACTACGGACTCGCTCTGCAGATGCTGACGTATCTTGACGTCATCATTACTCATTCAAAATCATGGCTTGGTGTCGAAGCGACTCCTGCCGGTGTTCTCTATTTCCATGTGCATGATCCGATGATCCAGTCTTCAGCCATGCTGCCGCAGGATAAAATCGATGAAGAGATTTTCAAAAAGTTTAAAATGAAAGGCCTGCTTCTTGGAGATGAGGAAGCTGTAAGGCTGATGGATCAGACACTTGAATCCGGCCTCTCAAAAATCGTCTCGGCAGGCCTTAAGAAAGACGGCGGATTCAGGTCAGATTCCGCCATTGCAAGCGAAGCCGAATTTGATCTGCTCAGAGGCCATGTCAGATCCGTTTTTCAATCGATCGGAACGGACATTACGAACGGGAAAACGGACATTTCTCCTTACAAGCTGAAGGATAAAGTACCGTGTACCTTCTGTTCATTCAAATCGGTCTGCCAGTTTGACCAGTCGCTTTCTGAAAATCAGTACCGTGTTCTGAAAGATGACAAGAATGATGTCATTTTAAAACGGCTTCAGAACGAAGCGGGAAGGGAGGAATCATGATGCTGCAAAAACCAGCAGACAGCCAGTGGACAGATGACCAGTGGAAAGCCATTGTCTCAAGCGGACAGGACATACTGGTTGCTGCAGCTGCCGGCTCAGGAAAAACAGCGGTGCTTGTCGAACGGATCATCCGGAAAATCATTTCAAAAGAAAATCCCGTGGACGTTGACCGCCTTCTTGTTGCTACGTTTACGAATGCGTCTGCAGCTGAAATGAGAAACCGGATCGGCGAAGCGCTTGACAGGGCGCTGAAGGAAAATCCATCATCCCTGCATTTAAGACGCCAGCTTTCACTGCTGAACAGGGCTGCCATTTCCACCTTGCATTCGTTCTGCTTAAACGTTGTAAGAAAGTATTATTATTTGATTGACCTTGATCCCGGGTTCCGGATTGCCGATCAGACGGAAGGCCAGCTGCTGATCGATGAAGTGCTTGATGATCTGTTTGAAGAGCAGTACAGCATCCCCGATAACGAGCGGTTTTTTGCTCTTGTTGATATGTATACAACAGACAGAAGCGATACGGATCTTCAGACACTGATCCGGACGCTGTATGATTTTTCCCGCTCCCATCCGAATCCTGAAGGGTGGCTTTATGGGCTGCTGGATATGTACGGCGGAGAAGAACCGCTTGAAAACCTGCCGTTCTTCCCGTATCTTGCTGAAGACATCTCGATGCAGCTTACGAGCAGTCTCGAAAAGCTGAAACGGGCGCTTGCCCTGACTGAAAAGCCCGGAGGTCCGGCACCGAGAGCTGAAAATCTGACAGATGACATCAGACAGGTTCAGGGGCTGCTTGAGGTGAAAGGGTCGTGGCACGATCTTGCTGAGAAAATCAAGCTGATTTCTTTCTCCCGCGCCAAGGCATGCAGAGGGGCTGAATACAGCAAAGAGCTGCTTGAACAGGCGACATCGCTCCGCAATTCCGCAAAAAAGCAGATTGAACAGCTGCAGGAAGAATTGTTTGCGCGCTCTTATGAAAGCCACATGAACGACCTTAAGGAACTGAAGCCTGTCATAGAAACACTGATTGGGCTTGTTCATCAGTTCGGAATCCGTTTTGACGAGATGAAAAAACAAAAAGGCATCGTTGATTTCTCGGACCTTGAGCACTATTGCCTGCAGATTCTCGGTGTTCCAGATGAGCACGGCCGTCTGCAGCCGGGCGAAGCTGCCCTTGATTACAGACAGCAGTTTGAAGAGGTGCTTGTTGATGAATACCAGGACACAAACCTTGTTCAGGAAACGATTCTGAAGCTTGTTTCAAAAAGCGGGCCGGGAAACCTCTTTATGGTCGGCGATGTCAAGCAGTCCATTTACCGTTTCCGCCTTGCAGAGCCGTTTCTGTTTTTAAGCAAATACAAGACATTCGGCAAAGACGATCACGCACAGGACGGTCTGAGAATTGACCTGTCAAAAAATTTCAGAAGCCGTGCGGAAGTGATAGACGGCACCAATTTTCTCTTTAAACAGGTGATGGGAGAAAAAGTGGGAGAGGTCGCCTATGACGAAGCCGCTGAGCTGAAGCTTGGCGCGTCCTACCCGGAGTCTGAAACGATGAGTGCGGAACTTCTGCTTGTGGACCGAGGAAAAGAAGAATCAGATGATGCTTCTGAAGAAGATGTTTTTGCTGCAGAGGATTTGGAAACCGTTCAGCTTGAAGCAAGAGTGATGGCCAAAAAAATCCGGGAAATGGTTCAGACAAAATATCAGATCTATGACCGAAAGCTTGGAGGCACGCGAAATATCACATACAAAGATATTGTCGTGCTTCTCCGTTCCATGCCGTGGGCACCGCAGATCATGGAAGAGTTTAAGCAGGAAGGAATTCCTGTCTATGCGAATCTCTCAGGCGGTTATTTTGAAGCGGCGGAGGTAGCTGTCATGATGTCGCTGCTGAAGGTCATCGATAACCCGTATCAGGATGTTCCTCTGGCGTCTGTTTTAAGGTCTCCTGTTGCGGGCCTTGGCACGAACGAACTTGCTGTTGTCCGGACCTATTCAAAAAAGGGCACTTATTTTGAAGCGCTGAAGGTGTTTCTTTCTGAAGCGCAGGGATCTGATGCGGATTTAAGAGATCAGCTTCAAGTATTTTATGATCAGCTCCAGGAGTGGAGAGAACGGGCGCGGATGGGCTCTGTTTCAGAGCTGATCTGGCAGCTGTACAGAGATACAAAGTTCTTTAACTACGTTGGCGGCATGCCGGGCGGAAAGCAGCGCCAGGCCAATCTGCGTGCCCTTTATGACAGGGCAAGACAGTATGAAGCGACTTCGTTCAGGGGACTTTTCCGGTTTCTGCGCTTTATTGAACGGATGCAGGAGCGCGGAGATGATCTCGGTGCAGCAAGGGCACTCGGCGAGCAGGAGGATGTTGTCAGGCTGATGACCATCCACAGCAGCAAAGGGCTAGAGTTCCCGGTGGTCTTTACTGCCGGGCTCGCAAGACAGTTCAATATGATGGATATGAACAAAAAGTATTTGCTGGATAAAGAGCTTGGCTTTGCCACGAAGCTGATTAAACCATCACTCAGAATCAGCTATCCGACGCTTGCGCTTTCAGCCATGAAGAAAAAAATGAAGATTGAGCTGCTTTCAGAAGAGCTCAGAGTCTTGTATGTTGGGCTTACCCGTGCAAAGGAAAAGCTCTTTTTAATCGGAACAGTTAAAGATGCAGCAAAATCTCTTTCAGACTGGCAGACAGCGCTGGGTCAGGAAGATTGGCTGCTGCCTGATTTTGAACGGGCGCAGGCAAAGTCCTACCTGGACTGGATCGGGCCGGCGCTTGTCCGCCACAAAGACGCAGAACTGTTGAGAGAACAGGCTGAAGGGGCTCAGCATCTGCTGACACATCCTTCCAGATGGTTAATCTCAATGGTGAAAGAAACGGACCTCTATGATATCCGGGCAGAAGAAAAGAAATATGATGAGGACATGCTCACAGCCTTGAAAAATCTGGAGCCAATCGCAGAGCAGTCAGCGTACCGCGATCAGATCGAAAAGCAGCTCTCATGGGTCTATCCTCATCAGTTCGCCTCTGTGTTCAGATCCAAGCAGTCTGTTTCAGAAGTGAAGAGGCAGCAGGAAACGCGGGATGAATTCAGCGACATCCGGATTCTCGAAAATCAGAAGGATACGTATATGTTCGACCGCCCTAAATTCATGCAGAAAAAAACTCTCACAGCTGCCGAAAAAGGGACAGCCATGCATGCCGTCATGCAACAGCTGAATGTCAGAGAGCCTGTGACGGAAGAAAATACTGCATTGAAAGTAAACGAGCTTGTTGAAAAAGAAATTTTGACAAGAGCGCAGGCGGACAGCATCAATATTGCTGCCATTGTCCATTTTTTTGAAACAGATATCGGCATGCGCCTTCAAAAAGCAGACCGCATCGAACGGGAAGTGCCCTTCAGCTATGCCCTGCCGGCTGAAGAGCTGTACGAGGCAGCAAGCGGTGAACAGGTGCTTATCCAGGGGGTTATTGACTGTCTGTTTGAAGACGAAGAAGGAGTCGTGCTGCTTGATTACAAGACAGATGCGATTCACGGCAAATTTCCGGGAGGGTTCCAGCAGGCAAAGCCTGTTCTTGCAAGCCGCTACAGCGTGCAGCTTGACCTCTACGGCAAAGCCATTGAAAAAATAACGAAAAAACCTCTCTCTTCAAAGGTGCTGTATTTCTTTGACGGAGGGCATGTGCTGGAAATGTAAAGAAAAAGAACAAGCTCAGGGTGCGCCTCTTGGCGCAGCTTGAGCTTTTTTAAAGGAGAGAAGCTTATGAGAATTCTGCACACAGCAGACTGGCATCTTGGAAGGACGCTTGAAGGAAGGAGCCGGCTTGAAGAGCAGGCCCAGTTTTTAGATGAGCTCTCCCTGATCGCCGCGGATGAAAAAGCGGATGCCATTATCATGGCCGGAGACGTATTTGACACAGTTAATCCGCCCGCAGCGGCTGAACAGCTGTTTTATGAGAGCATCTCAAGACTTTCGGACAAGGGAAACCGGCCTGTCGTTGTGATTGCAGGGAATCATGACAATCCGGAACGGGTTCAGGCTGCTTCGCCCCTTGCAGATACCCAGGGGATTTACTTGGTTGGCTACCCGACAGCGGATGTACTGACAATTGATGTGCCGTCTGCCGGCCAGACGATGGCCATGGCTGCTCTTGCCTATCCTTCTGAGGCAAGGCTTAAAGAGGTTCTTTCAGACACCCACGATGAAATACTGCTCCGCAACTCATATGACGAGCGGATCAGAGATTTGTTTGCCGTGATGGCGGGAAAGTTCAGAAAAGACACAGTGAATCTTTCGATGAGCCACATCTATGTCGCAGGCGGGAGCTCGACCGACTCAGAAAGGCCGATTGAAGTAGGAGGGGCATATACGGTCGCTGCCTCAAGCCTTCCGGAACTTGCTCAGTATACGGCGCTAGGCCACCTCCACCGTCCTCAAACGCTGAAGCGGGCGAGCTCTGTAGCCAGATATTCCGGCTCGCCGCTTGCCTACAGTTTTTCTGAATCTGGCTATGCGAAATCCGTCACGATGGTGGAGGCAGATCCTGGAGGACAGGCACAGGTATCCGAGATTCTGCTCTCAAGCGGAAAGCCCCTTGTGAAATGGAGAGCCCGGGAAGGCCTGCATCAGGTTCATCAGTGGCTGGATGAAGGGAAGGACAGGCTTGCCTGGATTGACCTTGAGGTGCACCTGAAGGATACACTTTCTCTTGAGGAAATCCACAGGTTGAGAAAATCACATCCCGGCTTTGTCCATATTCGTCCGGTTTTTGAAAAGAACATGAACGAAGAAATCCGTGAAAGCAGGGCGAACCTGCCCATTGACGAGCTTTTTACGAGGTTTTATGAAAAACAGACCGGTGGAGCTCAGCCGGACGGGGAAACGATGAAGCTTTTCCTTGATATGGTTCATGATGAGACGAAAGAGGAGGAGGACAGAGGATGAAGCCAATCGCACTTACCATCTCGGGGCTTCACAGCTTCAGAGAAAAACAGACCGTAGATTTCAGTTCTCTCTGCGAAGGCGGCGTATTCGGCATATTCGGCCCGACCGGAAGCGGGAAATCCTCGATTCTTGACGCCATGACACTCGCTCTGTACGGAAAAGTGGAGCGGGCGGCAAACAACACTCACGGAATCATCAATCATGCCGAGGATACCGTTCATGTCTCGTTTACATTTGAACTTGAAAATGCAGAAAGCCTGAAACGGTATTCGGTTGAAAGGATGTTTAAGCGGACAGATGAGCACCGGGTGAAAACCGCGCTGTGCAGAATTCTTGAGCATGGCGAGGAAACAGCGGTCCTTGCGGATAAAGCGGCGGAAGTGAATGAAAAAGTACATGCTCTTTTAGGCTTGACCATTGATGATTTCACAAGGGCAGTCGTGCTTCCGCAGGGCAAGTTTGCAGAATTTTTATCTCTCAAGGGAGCTGAAAGAAGACAGATGCTGCAGCGGCTTTTCCACTTGGAGCAATACGGGGAAGAGCTTGTCAAAAAGGTCAGAAAACGGCTGATGGATGCCAGGGGAGAGCAGAACGAGATTTCAGCCGAACAGGCAGGTCTTGGAGATGCTTCAGAGGAAGCCGTTAAACTGGCGGAAGAAGAGCTGAAAGGCGTAAATCTTCTTTTAGAAAAAAGGCAGAAGGAATATGAAGAAACAGTCAGGCAGCATCAAGAGCTTGAGGAAGTCCGGGCACTTCAGCTTGAACAGGAAAGCTATGAAAAGGAACTTGCAGAGCTTGAAAAGCGGAAAGCGGACATCGAACAGCTGGCAGCAAAACTTGACCGCGCAGAAAAAGCGGATTTGGCAAAACCATACGCCGAAGCACTGCAAACGGCTGAGCGGGAAAAAGAACTCAGCAGCAGAATAAAGGAAGAGTCTGCACAAGAATGGCAAAGACAAAAGCAATCCTATGCTGCGGCGGCAGCGGCCTATGAACAGATACGGAAGAAAAAAGCAGAGGATGAGCCGGCGCTTGCTTCAAGAAAAGAACAGCTCCTGCAGCTGCTTGCTCTGGAAGAAGAACTGAAACATGAAAACCGCCTGCTTGAAGAAAAGGCAGCGCAGCACAATCGCCTGACAACAGAACTCTCTGAAAAAGAGGAAACTGCTGCACGGGCAAATGAGCTTTTGAAAAAAGCTGTTCAAAAGCAAAACCTTTTAAAAGAGCAGATGGAGAAAAATACAGTAACAAGCAAAGAGAGAGAACGAATACGGGCTGCGTCAGAACAAAGAATGTTCCTTGCAAATGCCGAGTCGATCCTTGATGAATGGAAGAATAAAGCAGAGCAAAAGAAGCAGAAGATCGGTCAATCTGATGAAATACTGAAGCAGGCAAAGGGGAAAATTCAAGAAGCTGAAGGCAGCTTAAAAGCTCTCTATGACAATGTGCAATGGGGCTATCATGCAAGCTGCGAAGTGCTGAACCAGCACAAAAAACTTGCAGAGACGAGAAAACAGCTGCTCCAGCAGGAAAAGAAAAATGTTCAGAGAAACATGGCAGAAATGCTTGCAAAAAGCCTCACCGCTGATGAGCCGTGCCCTGTATGCGGATCTGTTCATCACCCTGCGCCGGCTGACTTCAAGGCGTTGGAATCTTCAGATGGATCAAATCTTGAAATGCTTGAAAAGCAGGCAGGCCAAGATGCGCTTCTGACGCTGCAATTGGAGAATGCAAAAGAAAAGTGGGAAGACCTCTCAAAAGAAATGGTCTCATCCTATTCGTTTTTATCCTCTGTCTTAACTGATGTTAAAGACAGGAATGATGAAATGGATGTGTTAACAGAATCAAAATCATTAACTCAGGATTTTCTTCAAATGAAAGAGCAGTATACAAAGCTTGACTCATCCGTAAGGAAGCAAAATGAAGCTCTTCGCCAGCTTGAGTTTACGCATGGCACCCTTGTTTCTGAGCATCAGGAAGCAGCAGAAAAACGGCAACAGGCAGAAAAGGAACACAATGCTGCACTTGAAAAGTGGACAGAAGCGTTTGGTGACCTTACAGCTGACCAGGCAGCAGAAGAGCAGCGGCTGATCCGGGAGAAAGATGAACAATTTGAAGAGCTGAAAACCAGAGTTGCAAAGAGCATTGATTTTATTGAAGAAAAAGAGAAAGAGATCAAGCAGCTTGAGAGAGAATGCCAGCAGCTGAGCATTAGCCGCGCAGAGCTGACAGCCTATCTGACAAGCATGAGGCAAACTGCGGCTGAAAAACAAAAACGGATTGAAAAAGAAACAGGAGAGAAAGACCTCTCCCTTCAGCTTCAGGAAAACGAAATGATGCTAAAAGAACTTTCTGCAAAGGAACAAAGCCTCTACAAATCCTTTCAGGAAGCGATGGAGGCTCTGCAAAAAGCGGAAAGCAGCAGCGCGGCAGCGGAAAAAACGTTCGAGCAGGCAGAAGCAAGACTGCGCGAAGCAGCTGAAAAATGGGAGCAGATCAAACAGAAGACACCTTTCAAAGATGCTTCTGAGGCTGCCGCTGCTTTTATGCCACAAGCCGTCAAACAAAATCTGAAGGAAGAGTTTGACGTCTATCAGGATAAAAAGAAACAAGTCATGGCAGACTTTAAACGTGTGGAAGCGAAACGGAAAAACCGCTCAGTAAGCTCTGAAGAATGGGAGTCCATTAAAGAGCTGAAAGCAGAAACGAAACAGTTGGCAGATACTGCTTCAGAAGCCCGCGGAGCTGCCGCAAAAGCTCTTCATATCCTGAAGGATAAGCACGAAAGATACATGGAACTGGAACAAAAACGTCTTGAGCTTGAAGAGCTTGCAGCAAGACTTGAAAAGCTGCAGACTGTATTTAAAGGAAACGCGTTTGTTGAATTCCTGGCAGAAGAACAGCTTCACCTTGTGAGCGAGGATGCTTCTGAGCGGCTCGGGCAGCTTACAAGACAGCGCTATGCCATTGAGGTGGATTCATCCGGCGGATTTGTCATGCGTGATGATGCAAACGGAGGAGTAAGGCGTCCCGTTTCAAGCCTTTCAGGCGGAGAAACGTTCCTGACCTCTTTGGCACTGGCGCTTTCCCTCTCATCTCAAATTCAGCTGCGGGGGGAATACCCGCTTCAGTTCTTTTTCCTTGATGAAGGGTTCGGGACGCTTGATGCAGATTTGCTTGATACAGTTATCACGGCTCTTGAAAAACTGCAGTCCGACAACCTTTCAGTCGGAGTCATCAGCCATGTGCAGGAGCTTCGTGCAAGACTTCCGAGAAAGCTGGTCGTAACACCTGCAGAGCCGACAGGAAGCGGCACATCGGTCCAGCTTGAAGTGATGTAGAGAGGATAGGTTGAAAATGGTAAAGAAACAACTTGGAACATGCGAGCTGTGCAAAAGGCAGGACGTTGAAACAACAGAACACCATTTAACCCCGAAGGAAATGGGCGGAACCTTCATGCCGACCGCGATGCTCTGCATTCCTTGCCATAAACAGATCCATGCCCTCTATACAAATGACGAACTTGCTGTAAGGCTGAATACCATTCAGGATTTAAGAAGCGATCCGAAAATTGCAAGCTTCATCAAATGGATACGCAAGCAGCCGTCCACAAAGCTTGTCAGAACAAGAAAATCAAACGAGCGGAAGAAACGGAAATGAAAAAAGACGTGCCGGAGAGTTGGCACGTCTTTTTTGTGTGGAAAGGTGATTCCGCTTTTCTGGTGTCTAGCTGCGCCTCCTAGTCCTTCTGTCAGAACAAAATCCCCGAAAAAGTCAAACCCGGACTTTTCCGGTGATTTCTTTTCTGTCTGTCGGAGCTAAACGGCTGATTCCGCTTTTCTAATTATTAGCCACAATATTCTGATCATTCACATCTGGGTCTAGCGAGTTGGTTGCACTTACGATGTTGTTGACTATGATAAAGTCGCCTGTATTTCCGCCGCCGGAACCGGAAGCTGTCTTTGATGAGCTTTTTGGAGACAGATAAAAGGAATCACCAAAGTTTACGACACCGCCGCCGACAGAGTTAATGCAGATCGGACCGATGATTGCTGGCATGAACGAACACCCTTTGTCTTTCTGTCATACTTTCAGTCTATGCATTATGAATCGGAACGTTCATTCCTGTTCCGTAATTGTCTGATATGCTTCACTCTTGATTCGCCGTCAATCGTATTGGTTGACCCGAAATGGACAACACCGGAAGAGGATATAGAGGTAACTTTTACAGCACCGACACGGATGACCGGACATTCATGAAAAAATGCAGTCTGAACATTTTCATATATGAGCGGACGGGGGAGGTTTTCTGAATAGATATTATACTGCCTCAGGTCCCCTTCATTTCCGAGTTCAATTTCTTCTTCCCTCTGAACGGCATAAACTTTTACACGCGGGATAATATCAACGCTGTCGCCGACTTGAAAAACCGAACTGATCCCCACCGAATCAATGTACGCCGCATTGACGATGGATAAGCGATTCTGGATCATGCAGGGGCAAGCGGTACAAACGGACCGATGATCAGTGATTCAGGCGGCGTATCAAAAACCGATGACATGGTGATGCAGTTTGCATCTCCGATGAGAAAGACGCTTGAACTCGCAACAGCCGTTACTCTGATGGCACCAACTGAAATGTCCTTGTTTACAACCGTGAATTTCATGTTTCGCTTTCAGCTCCTTCTTGGGGCAGGGCCTGGATAAAGTAAGTGATTGACCGTTCCACTTCCTGTTTTACTTTAGCCGTAATTTCTTCTATCTGCTTTTCGGCAGGAACAGACTCGCTGTATCCTCCCTGTTTTAAATAGAATTTGATCCGGCTGTCAATTTGTTTGCGGATGTCTTCAATAATGAATTCTTTATGTGCGTCATCAAGCTGGTAGTTATTCTGTTCAGCAAGCGTTTCAATGTATTTGGCAATGTCTTCTGTTAAGAAGACAAGCAGATTTGACTGAACGGCCTCAAAGATTTCTTCCTCGCGCTTTGGATTTGTGGTCTGGTTGTTTACCTGCAGACCGTTCTGTTCCACGTCAAACTGTTCAATCTGGTCAGGAACGGTTGGATTCAGCCCGATATTCAGCGTCCCTTCAAGCGTCTCCACTTTTAACTGGTCAAATTTATATTCAATCTTTTCAATTGTAGTACTGGGGCGTTTTTTTAGTTCTTCTATTTCTTCCATCATAGCGGAAACAGCGGCTTCAAGTTTTTGAATCTTCTGATCTTGAGCCTGAACCATTCCATACAAATGCTGAATGCACTGCATCATCGACTGGTCATAGTACAATTCACTCACCCCGTTTCTATGGATCACGTGCAAAACGATTATGGGCTATTATATGCACGCTGCCAATTTGGGTGAATGCCTATTGAAATTAACTCGGTGCAAGCGGGACAAACGGGCCTTCTGACTGAGAGCCGCCCGGACTGATTGCAGGAGGAGCAGGCGTTGTGAAAGCCCCGGTGTTATAAAGATTTGCAAGAGGCTTGATGATGCCTGCGCTTCCGATCTGCAGGACGGAAGAATTGCTGACGGCATCCACTTTCAAAAAATTAATTTGAATGGTCTGGTTAATGTAAAAATTCATTTTTTCACCCCGTTTATGCATTGCCGACAATCGGCTGGTCAACAGTGTCGTTATCGTATGCGTTCGTTACACTGTTTTGATTGTAGATGTTCAGTCCGTCACCTGTATTAAACGATCCTGCCCCTGCAAAGGTTTTGACCTCGCTGTAAGGTGAGATGGTAATAACATCCCCGACATGAACAATGCTGCTAGTTCCGACGGCATTTACTTTAAATGCTCCCACAATGGCTGGCATATTCAACATCCTTTGCTTCATTCAGGCAGTAAGGCACCTGTAACATATCGTATGAAAGATAGGCAGACTTGTGATAAAAGCGGAATTTTTCCTGCAGCGCGAAAAGTAATTTTTCACCCTTTTTCCATCAAGAAAAAGACGTTTTGCCAGCTCTCACTGAAGCTGAAGCTATTTCTTTTTAGAGCAAAATGATCCATACTGGATAAGAATACAAGAGAAGCAGATTCATTGTTTCTTAAATGAAATGAGGTCCATGCAAACATGTCCCAAGTGGTCATTCTAGCTGAAAAACCAGATCAGGGCCGCAAGCTTGCAGCCCCTTTTCCTTCTGTGAAAAAAGAGGGATATTTAGAGATTAAACCATGCCCGGTCTTTCCGGACGGGGCAAAGGTTACGTGGGCAATCGGCCATCTGGTCGAACTTAAAAACCCTGATGAATATAAAGACGAATGGAAAAAATGGCGGTTTGAAACACTGCCGATTATTCCCGATCATTTTTCATATAAAGTCAGTAAAGGAAAAGCGAAGCAGTTTAAGATTGTCAAAGAGTTATTAAAGGAAGCAGATGAAATTATCATCGGCACTGATCCTGCCCGTGAAGGGGAAAATATTGCAAGACTTCTGATCATGATGGCCGGTGCAGAAAAAAAGAGCGTGAAGCGTCTTTGGACAAGTTCGTTAACAGAAAACGCCATCATGAAAGGATTCACAGAGCTTTACGACGGAAGCAAAACCATTCATCTTTATCACGAAGCGCAGGCGAGACAGATCTCCGACTGGCTTGTAGGCTTAAATGCGAGCAGACTTTATACCCTTCACCTTCAGAAGAAAGGGATAAGGGATGTCTTCAGTGTGGGAAGAGTACAGACTCCGGTTCTGAAACTGATTTATGACAGGCAAAAGGAGATTGAAAACTTTAAGCCTGAACCTTTCTTCGAGCTTCAGGCTGCTTTTGAAGTGGCCGCAGGAAACTATACTGGAAAGCTGAAGGGCCGCTTTAAAAGCCAGGAAGAATTGTTTTCTGCTGTTGGTCCTGACATTGTAAAGGGAAAAACGCTGTATGAAGCGACAGTGAAAAGTGCAGATACAGCGGAGAAAAGAGTACCGCCGCCAAAGCTTCACAGCTTATCAACCCTTCAGGCGAAATTGAATAAACAGAGAAAAATGAGCCCAAGCGGGGTTCTGAAAACAGCACAGTCTCTTTATGAAAAAGGGTATATTTCGTATCCGAGAACAGACTCACAGTTTATTACAGAGGAAGAATTCAGTTACATTAAGGCAAGAATCGGCCAGTATCAGGAAACCCTGTCCCTCTCGTTTACCCCTGCAAGACTGTCGCCTTCAAAACGGTTTGTGGATGCCAAACGAGTGAGCGATCACTATGCTATCGTGCCTACTGAAAAAAGAGTCACGCAAGCTGCTTACAATTCCTTCAGCGGTGAACAAAAAGCTGTATACGAAGAAGTCATCAAAACAGCTCTCGGCATGTTTATGGAGGATTACGTCTATGATGAAACAACCATCCTGACGTCCATCGGAAAAAACGATTTTATCAGCAAGGGAAGAACGATGAAAAAACCCGGCTGGAAGACGCTTTACCAAAGAGAGACTGACAGCCCGGAAGAAAAAGCAGATCTTCAAATGCTTCCAAAAGTGGCGGCGGGCGAGCCTGCCAAAGCGGAAATCGGTGTGAAGGACGGCATGACACAGCCACCTAAACCGTACACCCAGGGACAGCTGATCACGCTCATGAAAACAGCCGGCAAGCATGTGGAAGACAAAGAGATGAGAGAAGCGCTGAACAGCACAGAAGGTCTCGGGACAGAAGCAACGCGCTCCGGAATTATTGATACGCTTCTTATGAGGAAGTTTATTGAAGTGAAGAAAAATGAAGTGTTTGTCACGCCGAAAGGGGAAGTTCTTTGTGAAGCGGTTGACGGCACTCTGCTCTCCAAGCCTGAAATGACAGCAAAATGGGAAGTCTACCTAAAAGGAATCGGAAGCGGCGAAAAGTCCAAAGAAGTCTTTATCGAAACGGCTAAAAAATTCTGCTACACCCTGATCAGTCAGGCAGGGGAAAGTATGGAAAAACTTGAGGTCGACATTCCGCCCCAGCAGGAAACCCGGGCTGCAATCTGCGCCTGCCCGGCCTGTCTAAAGGGCAGCATCATGGACCGAAAAACGTTCTACGGCTGCACAGAATACAAAAGCGGATGCAAGCAGACCTTTCCGAAAAAACTGCTTGGAAAATCCATATCCGCCTCACAGATTAAAACACTGTGCCAAAAAGGAAAAACAAACAAGCTGAAAGGCTTCAAAGGCAAAAAGCCTTTTGATGCAAGTCTTGTCCTGAAGGACGGGAAGATTGAGTTTTCGTTTGACTAATCTGACTGCACCGCATGTTCTTCGGTAATCAAGGGCGGTGAATAGCGGAACAACCGTACCCTTAAACCCTTGGAGACTGGGCTTGGGGGTAGTGGAGAGCAGGGGAGTGGTGCCCTCAAAACCTGGAAAACGGAGCTTGAGGGCACTGGAGAGCGGGAGTGGTGCCCTCAAAACCTGTAAATCGGAGCTTGAGGGCACTAAAAACGCAGATTAGAACCCTCAAAAATCAAAAGTCGGAAATTGGGGGCACTAAAAACGCAGAATGGTGCCCTCAAATGCTGTAAATCGGAGCTTGAGGGTACGAAAGAGCGAGAACAGTACCCTCAAAACCTGAAAGTCGGAAATTGAGGGCACTAAAAACGCAGAATAGAACCCTCAAAACCTGTAAATCGGAGCTTGAGGGCACTAAAAACGCAGAACAGTACCCTCAAAACCTGAAAGTAGGAAATTGAGGGCACTAAAAACGAAGAATGGTGCCCTCAAATGCTGGAAATCGGAGCTTGAGGGTACGAAAGAGCGAGAACAGTACCCTCAAAACCTGAAAGTAGGAAATTGAGGGCACTAAAAACGCAGAATGGTGACCTCAAATGCTGTAAATCGGAGCTTGAGGGCACTAAAAACGCAGAACAGTACCCTCAAAACCTGAAAGTAGGAAATTGAGGGCACTAAAAAAGCGGATTCGCACCCCAAGACCATAAAAACCAGAAAATTGATCGTATGAAAAAAAGGAGGGAAATCAAAATGGATCCACTTACAGCAGTCCCTGAGAAGGACAGGCTGCATACGCTTGATATTCTGAGAGGCTTTTCGCTGCTTGGCATCCTGCTTGTGAATATGAAGTCTTTTTATGAGCCTGCTCTTTATGAGACAAGCCTTGTGAGCGGCAGCGGGTCTGACCGGATTGTTGAGCAGCTGATTTCGTTTTTTGCTCAGGCAAGCTTTTATCCGCTGTTCTCATTTTTATTTGGAGCGGGAACAGTGATTTTTTATGAGAGGGCATTGAAAAAGGGGCATTCGTTCAATGTGTATTTCTCAAGAAGGCTGATTGGGCTGTTGATTATTGGCCTTCTGCATGCTTTTTTGATCTGGCATGGGGACATTCTGACAAACTACGCCTTGATTGGGTTTTTATTTCTGTTATTTATAAAGTGGAATTCCAGGGGGCTCATTAAGTGGGGGCTTTTCATCCTGCTGCTTCCGAATGTGCTGATTTCTTTTGCTCTTATTGCGGCATATGCAGCGGATCCGGAGATGCTCAGTTACTATAAATCGGAGGAAGCTGTTCAGCAGTCAGCTGAGACGTACCAGACAGGTAGCTTTTTTGACATTACTCAGCAGAGAGTGACAGACTGGCTGTATGTAAATAACTTTGAGAATGCATTTTTTCTTGTGATATCCATTTTACCGCTTTTCATGCTTGGTGCTGCCGCCTATAAGCGTGGCTGGTTCCATAAGGATCTGTCGTCTGAATGGAAACGGACGGCACTGATAACAGGAACTGCCGCAGTTTTGTTAAAAGGTGCACCCTTTTATTGGGAGGAGAATTTGCTTACTCAGCATCTGCAGCTGTCATTAGGGGGTCCGGCACTGACCCTGTTTTATGTTTCGGTGATCCTGCTGCTGCTGAATAACTATTCTTTCAAGCTCGGCGCGGTTAAGGCAGCGGGACGGGCGTCTTTAAGCAATTATCTGATGCAGTCATTGGTCTGTACACTTCTTTTTTATTCCTATGGTTTTGGGTTGTACGGAAACATTTCAGCAGGCGAAGGCGTCATGATCGCAGTGGTCCTCTATTCGGTGCAGCTTATTGTCAGCTATTATTGGTTTAGAACATTTCGGTTTGGTCCGGCAGAATGGCTTTTGCGGAAGTGGATTTACTTGTTCAGCAGAGCTTAGTTTACTGCCGTCTGCAGTTCACCTTCCATCTGCCGCTTGATTTGTTCTAAGATCAGCTGGTCGAGCTCCTGGCTGCGGCGCACCGTTTCAGAAGAATTCATTCCATGTTCTTTTGCTGCTTCAAAAAGCTTTTGTCTGTGCACTTCAATTTCATTCACTGCCATGATTTTTCTCCAACTTTCATGGTTTAATAGGATGGTTTTCTATGAAATGGATTCCCTGGAAAGTCTTCTTTCACGCGGGTTACACTTATTATACACAGGGTTGTACAAAATGGTTTGATTTCGCTAAAATAACAAAAAACATTACAGGTTTCTACAAAGCGGGATAGGTTTCGATCTGTTTTTTCATTGGTCTTATGCCAAAGAAAAATGCTGCCGTACAGACAGGCGGTTTTTTAGAGGAAATGTGTCATTCTTTATCGAATAAGATACATTATCAGGCAGTTTAGATTAAAGAGATAACGGGGGGTAACAATGAAACTTGCAACAGCTCAGATTGGCGGAAGGACCTTCATCGGACTGATTATGGAGGAAAACAGGATTCTTGATATTCAAAGGGCAGAGAAAAAATGGTTTGATATGGAATCAGCCCCGCAGTCAATGATTGAATGCATTGAAATGGGGGAGAAGTTTTTCAATCACCTGAAACAACTGCAGATGTATGTGAAAAAGGCGGATGAGACAGAATCCTTTTTATATTCTCTGTCTGATGTAACATGGCTTCCTCCTATTGCTTCTCCGCGGAAGAACATATTCTGCGTGGGCAAAAATTACCGGGAACATGCGATTGAGCTTGGAAGCGAAGCGGATATTCCGGAACATGTGATGCTTTTTTCAAAAGCCCCGACAGCCGTAACGGGCCATGGACAGAAGATAGACCCTCACCTCCATCTGACAAGTGAGCTGGATTACGAGGGTGAGCTTGCGGTCATTATCGGGAAAAAGGGAAAACAGATCCCGGAAGCTGAGGCGATGGATTACGTATACGGTTATACGGTGTTAAATGACATTACGGCAAGGGATCTTCAGTCAAGGCATAAGCAGTTTCTTCTTGGAAAAAGCCTGGATACGTCCTGCCCGATGGGACCGTATATCGTACATAAATCTGCGGTTCCTGATCCATACGCACTTTCTCTTGTTACAAAAGTAAATGGGGAAGTCAGACAGGACGGTCATACGAAAGACATGATCTTCTCCATTGAAAATGTGATCTCGACCATTTCACAGGGCACGACGCTTGAGCCCGGTGATATCATTGCAACAGGAACACCTGCTGGAGTAGGGAAAGGGTTTAAGCCGCCAAAATATTTAAGCCCGGGAGATACTGTTGAAATATCAATTGAAGGCATCGGAACGTTAAGCAACACGATTGCTGAATAAATAGAAAGAAGCACACCGAAACCGGTGTGCTTCTTTGCTCTTGTATAGGAAATTATAAAGTTAAAAGGCTGTGGATAACATTACAAAGTTATCCTCGTCCAGCTCCAGCCCCTAGATCCTCTGTCAGAACAAATCCGTCAAAAAAGTCAAAACCGGACTTTTTTGACGGATTCTTATCTGCCTATCGGATCTGACCAAGGCGCTTGCGCTTTTGTTCGTTTATGAAAGAACTTTCTTCACTTTTTCAATCGCCCAGTCCAGATCTTCTTTTGAAATGACTAGCGGCGGTGCAAAGCGGATGACCGTATCATGTGTCTCTTTGCAAAGAAGGCCTTCTTCTTTCAGCTTCTCGCAGTATGGACGAGCGGCTTCAGTCAGCTCAAGGCCGATAAATAAACCTCTTCCGCGAACTTCTTTAATGACAGGATTGCTGATTTCACGGAGCTTCTCCTGCATATATGTGCCGAGTTCAAGTGAACGCTCAGGAAGCTTTTCCTCTGTGAGAACGTCAAGTGCAGCGATGGAAACAGCGCACGCAAGAGGGTTTCCTCCGAACGTTGAACCATGTGATCCCGGCTCAAACACACCAAGGACATCTTTGTCTGCAGCTACGCAGGAAATAGGGAAAACCCCGCCTCCAAGTGCTTTTCCAAGAATGTACATATCAGGCTTAACGTCTTCCCAGTCGCATGCAAAAAGCTTGCCGGAGCGGCCAAGACCTGCCTGAATTTCATCTGCGACGTAGAGAACATTTTGCTCTTTGCAGATGTCAAAAGCAGCTTTCAGGAAGCCTTCTTCAGGAATGTGGATGCCTGCTTCGCCCTGAATCGGCTCGAAAATGAAAGCAGCTGTATTCGGTGTAATCGCTGCTTTAAGTGCATCAAGATCACCGAACGGAATGACTTTTATTCCCGGAAGCATCGGCCCGAAACCGCGCTTGTATTCATCGCTTGAACTCATTGATACCGCTGTCATTGTACGGCCGTGGAAATTTTCCTCGCACACGATGATCTCAGCCTGATCAGCAGGTACCCCTTTCACATCATATGCCCACCGGCGCACTGTTTTAACAGCGGTTTCAACGGCTTCAGCACCTGTATTCATTGGCAGAACCATTTCTTTTCCAGTTAAAGCGGATACTTTCTCATACCATGGTCCGAGCTGGTCGTTGTGAAAAGCTCTGGAAGTCAGGGTGATTTTGTCTGCCTGTTCCTTAAGTGCTTCAATGATCTTTAGGGTGGCGGTGGCCCTGATTGACGGCTGAATAAGCGCTGAGCATATCCATATATTTGTTTCCTTCAGGATCCTCTACCCAAACCCCTTCTGCCTTGGATATAACGATCGGCAGCGGATGATAATTATTTGCCCCGTATTTTTCAGTCAAGCTGATGATTTGTACTGATTTAGACACAATATCCCCTCCTGGTGCGATTAAGTCTTGTAATACAGGAATCTAGCATTCCTCAAGTACTACAATAGCCTACCTTTTTGAAGAAAACAATAGGCAGGCAAATGCGCTTACATTTCATTTTTCACAGAGATTCGTGATATTATATGGATGGATTACTATGTTTAAAAGAGGAGGAATGCCATATGACGGAACAAGTTACTACACACTTGCATATCACGACC
Organism: Metabacillus sp. SLBN-84; assembly: GCF_053629595.1. Taxonomy (NCBI): domain Bacteria; kingdom Bacillati; phylum Bacillota; class Bacilli; order Caryophanales; family Bacillaceae; genus Metabacillus; species Metabacillus sp. SLBN-84. Next base: position 3,352,072 of record NZ_JBRJIP010000001.1, on the reverse strand, counting down.
TGGGTTGTCGCACTTATTCTATTTTTCGTTGCGAACTCCCTCTTCAAGTCGGGAAAAGAAAAACCGTTTAAAATCGTACACATGACACTCAGACTGTTCTATCTGCTGATCATTGCATCAGGAATTCAGCTGCTGCTCGGCCTTGGCGCGATCACCGGCGAGTACATCGGAAAAGTCATTCTTGGAATCTATGTAATCGGCATGATGGAAATGATCCTTGTCCGCGGAAAAAAGGGCAAGCCGACACGCATTTTCTGGATTCAGTTTGTCATTGCATTGATTGTTGTTATTCTGCTTGGCCTGCGACTGCCGCTTGGCTTAAAGCTGTTTTAATGAAAAAAGCCTCCGCAATTTCTGCGGAGGTTTTTTTATGGTTTCAGCTGAGTTAAAAGAGCTCTTGTTCCAGTACAGACTGTAAATTCAAATCTGTCTTCATGTTTGCTTCCTCTTGAGAAGTGATGCTGAACGCCGCAGACGGCTTCTTCATTATCAAACTGGTAGAAGGATACCCCTTTTTTATCTTCTGTTTCTTCTAGAAAAACCATCTGATTGTAGCTGTATATGCAGTCATGAATGGAAAAGGAAAGTTCATTCAGTTTTGACGTAAACGCAACAAATGAGTCATCTGTAGCTTCTTTCAGCATATAATCAAGCGCGTATTGAACCTTTTTGGGAATACGGAGGGTATCATTTTCACGGAGCTTATGCATCCCCGTCGGAACCGCTAACTGTCCGTTTCCGGTATAAATTCCCTGATACCAGCTGTCTTCTAAAAGAATCTCCACTTTTTCATCTTTTTTAAAATGAAGAATGGTCACTTCCTCATGCTCATCATCATAAAATAAGATTTCCTGATCCTCGCCAATCTCAATAAATCCGGTTATGTGCGCTCTTTTTTGACGCTCAAACAGCCGGTGCTTCTGTTTTGACAGCATAACGCAGACCTCCTTTGCCCATATTCTTATCATTCGTTTTTTCCAAAAGGAGGAAGAATTATGCAGGATGCCTTCACACTTGCCAGAAGAAAACGTGATAAGGACAAATCAACACTTCATAAAGTAAGCATAGGATAGGTACATCTTTGACCGTCTGAGACCTATCAGACAGTAAAAATGGGGAGTGAGAGGCAGATGTGTGGAATAACAGGCTGGGTTGATTACCAGAAAGATCTCAAACAGCAAAAAGCTGTCATGAAAGCCATGGCGGAGTGCTTATCCAAGCGCGGACCGGATGATACGAACCTGTGGGGAGAGCAGCATGTTCTGTTTGGACATAAGCGTCTCGTTGTTGTGGACCCTGAAGGCGGCAGGCAGCCGATGACAAGGAGCAGGGAAGATAACAATTATACAATCTGCTACAATGGCGAGCTGTACAATACAGAAGATATCCGCACGGAACTTCTTAAAAGAGGCTACACATTCAGAGGCCATTCTGATACAGAGGTGCTGCTGACTGCCTATATGGAATGGAAAGAAGAGTGCGTCACTCATTTAAACGGCATATTTGCCTTTGCTGTGTGGGATGCTGCCCGGGAATCAGTGTTCATCGCAAGAGACAGACTGGGGGTAAAGCCGTTATTTTATGCAGAGAAGGACGCATCTCTGATTTTCGGCTCCGAGCTGAAAGCGATCCTTGCACACCCTGATCAAAAGGCGGTGATTGACCGGGAAGGGATGAGCGAAATATTCGGCCTCGGACCATCCAGAACGCCCGGCATCGGCGTTTTTAAAGGAATAAAAGAACTGCGTCCTGCCCATGCCATGACATTTTCAAAGAATGGCATGAAGGTCTGGAGATACTGGAATGTGAAAAGTGCCAGGCATATAGACACATTTGATGAAACGGTCAGCCGCGTCGGGTTCCTTGTGAATGATGCTGTGACAAGGCAGCTTGTATCCGATGTGCCGGTTTGCACCTTTTTATCCGGCGGTCTTGATTCAAGCGCCATTACCGCTATTGCAGCCAAGGCTTTTGAAAAGGAAGGAAAAGGCCCGCTTCACACATTTTCAATTGATTATGAAGATAACGAGAAGTTTTTTAAAGCCAATGAATTTCAGCCGAACTCGGATGCCCCGTGGATTGATAAAATGACAGAAGCGTTCCAGACCGTTCATCACCGGTCTGTTATCACGCAGCAGCAGCTCGTTGACAACTTGACGGAAGCGGTAGAAGTCAGAGATCTTCCTGGAATGGCGGATATTGATTCATCTCTGCTCTGGTTCTGCCGCGAGATAAAGAAAGACTTTGTTGTGGGTCTGTCCGGAGAGTGTGCGGATGAAATTTTTGGAGGCTATCCGTGGTTCCACAGGCCGCAGGATTTATCAGAAGAAGCCTTCCCGTGGATGAGGTCAACAGATGCACGTATGAATCTGCTTCACAAGGACTGGCAAAGCAAGCTGAATTTGAAAGAGTATGTGAAAATGAGATATCAGGAAACGCTGAAGGAGACGCCGCTGCTCGACGGGGAATCTGAGACAGAGTCAAAACGCAGACAGCTGTTTTATTTGAATATCCTATGGTTTATGACGACGCTGCTTGACCGCAAAGACCGCATGAGCATGGGCGCAAGCCTTGAAGTCCGGGTGCCGTTTGCAGATCACCGTCTTGTTGAATATGTCTGGAACATTCCGTGGGAGATGAAGATGCACGGAGACCGGGAAAAAGGCATCCTCCGCAAAGCGCTCGAAGGTGCTCTGCCAAACGAAGTGCTCTACCGGAAAAAGAGCCCATATCCGAAAACGCACAATCCTCATTACACAAAAGCGGTCAAAACGTGGCTGCAGTCTCTTACTCAGAAAAAGGATTCAGCACTGCATACATTTTTCGATAAAAAGGCGCTGCATGACATCATAGAATCAGAGGGAAGTGCCTTTAAGGCGCCTTGGTACGGACAGCTGATGACAGGGCCGCAGCTGCTTGCCCATCTTGCACAGATCCACGTCTGGTTTGAAACCTACAGAATTGATATTGATGAATCGTAAAAGCCGGATTTTCCGGCTTTTTGTGTTATGAAACATCCTTGTATTTTCCTCTTTATGTTAAAATTGGTTTTTGGGGGGGTGGATGCAATGATATTAAAAAAAATCTTAAGTGCAGCAGGTACCGCTTTTGTCCTTAGTGTGGTAACGAGCTTAATTTCCGCTGCTGTTAATACTGATACAGATTTTTGGCACTCATTGATAATAATGCCGATTTATCTAGTGTTTTCTGCGATGTTTATTTTTGCTGTAGGCTTGCCTGTGAGCGTTATCTCTTATTTTATTGTCCGGAACAGGGGTAAGAGCAGAAGGTTTCTGAACTTTTCCATCCATGTTTTTTCTGCGGCTGCTGCCGGGTTTATCTTGTCCATTGGGTCTCTTGATGGTGTCCTCCTGACCGTTTTCGCAGGCTTTTTATTTTTTCTCTTCGATGAAGTGCTTCTTTATCACCGAAAGCATGTGCCGGTAAGAGTCACAAAGTGGGACGGTGCGCTCGGTGCACTTGTTCTTATTGGTATAGGAATTCCCATTTATCTGTCTCTAGCAAACAGCGGCGGAACAGAAGGGGAAGTGGAAACTGTTGATTTGTCCAAGCCTCCGGTTGTTTCGGTCGTATGGAAGAATAGCACGCTTGGGTCTATAAAGCCCCAGTACTGCAAGGTTGAATCTGAAGCCTGTACAAAGGATATGGATCCATATTATACAAGCAGCCTGAAAGGTGATGTGCTTGATACCTATTATTCAAACACTTTCACGCTGAGTGCCGCTAACAGGGTAGAAGAACCGGAATTTGAAATCTATTATCTCGAAGGAGAAGAAGTGAAGGAGCTCAGACCAGTGAACGGCGTTTATGTTGTGCCTTTGGGACTGAAAGATCAGGTAATGAAGGGAAATGCCATTTGGGAGGACGAAATCCTGACATTTGAAGCAGCGGTGAATATGATAGAAGCAAGTCCGGCGGAATAGCCGGGTTTTTTTTATGTGCATCGAATGATCGGAAAAGCTGCTGAAATCGTTTGTATTAGGGAATAGTAAAAAAAAGGGAGAACCTAAATAATTGTGTTTTAATAAATTGAATTGTATAATGTTTGTATAACTGTTGTACAGGAATTAGGAGGAGTAAACATGGCTAAAAAAATCATAGTCATCGGTGCAGGGCCTGGCGGCTTGGCAGCTGCCATGAATTTAGCGAGTCAGGGGTACCAGGTAGACGTATATGAAAAACAGCCATATGTCGGGGGGCGCAACGCTTCCATTGAACTGGACGGCTTCACGTTTGACATGGGGCCGACCTTTTTGAGCATGGTCCATATTGCTGAAGAGATTTTTGCTTCAGCCGGAAGAAACCTTCATGATTATATGGACATGATTGAACTTGAAGAAATGTACGAACTGATTTTTGACGATCAGTCCTTAAAAATGACAAAAAATCCGGAAAAAATGGTCGAGAGATTAGAAGAGTTTTCGCCGGGGGACGGCAAAGGCTATAACAGGTTCATGAACGATACGCGCAGGAAAATGGCGGCATTGACTCCAATACTGCAAAGTAAAATGGACCGCTTCAGTCATTACATGAGCTGGAAGGTCATTAAGGCTCTTCCGCAGCTGACTGTTACGAAATCGCTGTATGATGTTTTATCAGGCTATTTTAAAGACGAAAGAGTCAAATATGCGTTTACGTTTCAGTCTAAATATCTTGGCATGTCCCCATGGGAATGTCCCGGCGCATTTTCAATCCTTTCTTTTATGGAACACGAATACGGCATTTTTCACCCAAGAGGCGGGGTAAACCAGCTGTCAAAAGCAATGGCAGCCGTGCTGAAAGAGCATGGGGGAACCATCCACCTCGGAAAAGGAGTGAAAAAACTGCTGCTCCAAGGCAAGGATGTGAAAGGCGTCATTCTTGAAGACGGAACGACAGCAGCTGCTGATGAAGTCGTCATCAACGGCGATTTCGCCCACGTTATGTCAAATCTCGTTGAACCGGGAATCTTAAAGAAATTCTCAAAAGAAAAACTGGAGAAGAAAAAATACTCCTGTTCAACCTTCATGATCTACCTCGGTCTCGATAAAAAATATGATCTGCCTCACCATACAATCGTTTTTTCTGAAGATTATAAGAGAAACGTAGAGGAAATCACGAAAACCCTCAAGCTGTCAGGGGATCCGTCCATCTATATTCAAAATGCAGCCGCAACAGATGATACTCTGGCGCCCGAAGGCAAGTCTGCGCTTTACATACTTGCCCCGGTACCAAACAACTTCAGCAATATTGACTGGGAACAGCATCAGGAAGAGTTCCGGGAACTCGTGTTTGAGACAATTGAACGGAAAACGCAGTTTAAAAATTTGAGAAATCATATTGAAACTGAAAAAATCATTACGCCAAAGAACTGGGAAGAAGACATTCTTGTCTATAAAGGAGCAACCTTTAATTTAGGCCATCAGCTGACACAGATGATGGTGCTCAGACCGCACAACAAATTTGAAGAGCTGAACAACTGCTGGCTTGTCGGAGGAGGAACTCATCCGGGCAGCGGGCTTCCTACCATTCTCGAATCAGCAAGGATCACGACTAATGCCATAATGGACGAAACCAGTCATGCTCTACCAATCAAATCTGAAAAGAAATTGGGGAATGCACTATGAAAATTGCAATAGCGGGCGGCGGCATTGGCGGGCTTATTTCAGCTCTTATGCTCAGGAAAAAAGGATATGAGGTCAGTTTGTTTGAAAAGAGAGACAGACTTGGGGGAAGGCTTGCCTTTACAGAAGAGAAGGGGTACAGGATCGATGAAGGCCCGACAATAGTTCTTTTGCCGGAAATGCTCACATCCATTTTGAATGAAGCAGGAATTAGCCGTGATCAGTACGAATTAATCAATATTAATCCGCTTTATAAACTGCACTTTAAAGATGGGTCTTCGTACACGAAATACAATTCCATTGAACGGCAGATCCAGGAGATAAAGGAGAACTTTCCGGGAAATGAAGAAGGCTTCGTTCAGTTCATGAAGGATATGGAGATCCGCTTTAACCTTGGACGGGACCAGTTTCTCGAGAAATCTTTTCATGATAAGCGAACGTTCTGGACACGCAACAATCTGAAAACACTCATGCATCTGAAAGCTTATAAATCTGTAAACAACTCTCTAAAAGCCTATTTTCAGGATGAGAGAATCCGGCAGGCCTATTCCCTGCAGACGCTATATATCGGAGGCAATCCACTTGATTCACCGGCCCTTTATTCGCTTATTTCATTCAGCGAGCATAAGCATGGCATTTATTATCTGAAAGGCGGTTATGCTTCCCTTGTAACGGTTCTTGAAAACGCCCTTCTAAATTCTGGCGTAAAGGTGATGAAAAATGCTACTGTTGAGAGAGTGGTAACAGATGGCGTGCAAGCAGCAGCTCTGATTGTAAACGGAGAAGAAGTCAAGGCGGATGCCTTTGTTTTAAACGGCGATTTTCCGGGCGCATCAAAGATGATTCCAAAGGAGTCAATGCCTGCAAGAAACTATACGGCGTCATCCAGCTGTGTTCTGCTTTACTTCGGACTGGACAAAGTCTACAGGGATTCACCTGTGCATCAGTTTTTCATGGGCTCGAATTTTCAGCAGCATATGAAAGAAATCTTTGAAACAAAAGAAGTTCCGTCAGATCCTTCCATCTACGCATTTCATCCTTCTGTAATCGATTCCTCACTTGCACCCGAGGGACACGGCGTTTTATACGCGCTTGTGCCGGTGCCGTCAGGCAGTTCGATCAACTGGGGGGAACAGGAAGGGTTCGTTGAAAAGATTATTGATCAGCTTGAAGAAAGAGGATTCCCCGGACTCAGAAAGTCGATCCAGTGGAAAAAAGTCAGAACACCGGATGACAAAGAAATGGAAGGACTCTTTCAGGGAGGAAGCTTCGGCATCGCTCCGACTTTGTTTCAATCCGGCGTGTTCAGACCGCAGGTTAAACCATCCAAGCTCACAAACGTTTATGCAGCAGGAGCTTCGATTCACCCCGGAGGCGGAGTCCCGATCGTGATGCAGGGGGCGAAGCTGATGGTTTCTGCCATCTTATCCGATCATCAAAACAAAGAGAGGGAAGGAGTGAGTCTGAGTGGTTGATTTAAAACAAGCCTATCAGCAATGTGAAGAAGTCATCCGGCATCATTCTAAAACTTTCTATAAAGCTTTTTCGCTTCTGCCTCCCAAAAAAAGAAAAGCAGTGTGGGCTGTTTATGCATTCTGCAGAATCGTCGATGACATTGTAGACGAGGGAGAGAGGCCAAGCGAAGAATTAATGGCATTCACGGCTGAATTTGACTCTTTTCTAAGAGGGGACTACTCCAGAGACAATTTCATGTGGGTGGCCCTTCACGATACATTCACCAATTACGATATGGATGTGGAAGCTTTCCGGGACATGATTAAAGGCCAGGGAATGGATCTTGTCAAAATCCGCTATCAGTCTATGGAAGAAGTGCTCGATTATTCGTATCACGTTGCAAGCACAGTCGGCCTCATGCTTTTGCCGGTGCTTGCTCCGAAAAAGACAAGCCTTCTTCGGGAAGGGGCTATTGCTCTTGGACTCGGCATGCAGCTGACGAACATCCTAAGGGATATCGGAGAAGATCTTGAACGCGGCCGCATTTATGTCCCTGAAGAGGTGATGGCAAGACATAAAATGACCGAATTTGATCTGCAGCAGCAGAAGGTAACCCCTGAATTTATCCGAGTATGGGAGCATCTTGCGGCAGAAGCGGAAAAGCATTATGATACAGCGATGCTGACTATGCATGAATACCCTCTGCATTCCCGCGCACCTGTGAAAGCGGCCGGCCACTTTTACCGTGCGATCCTTAATAAAATCCGCTTAAATGACTACAATGTGTTCGGTGAGCGGAATTTTGTGTCAAGTGAAGAAAAACATGCGATCCTTTCGCAGATCTGATTTTGAACACAGCTCTGAGCTGCACCGTCTTCATCGGGACGGTGCTTTTTAGCAGAGTGTTAATCTTACTATTTTGATTATTCTAAAATAGTGATTGACAGAACCCAATACACAGTATAAGATTACGTTATTCAATTTAATAGCTTGCTTATCAAGAGTGACTGAGGGAACAGGCCCCTGCGACGTCCGGCAACCTCCTTAATTGGAACGGTGCTAAATCCTGCAGAATGTTCTTCATTCTGAAAGATAAGTCGTCATACATACGATTCCTCTTTCTGAATGAAGGAGGAATTTTTTTATTCAATCTAGGGGGAAAAAGACATGAAGAAAATGGTATTGGCATTATTAGTGGCAGGAGCGGGAATCCTGTCTGCGTGCGGCGCAGAAGAAACAAATGGAGAGAAGAAAGAAATTAAAATCGGCGCATCAGCCGGTCCATACACAGATATGGTGGAACTGGCCATTAAACCCGGCCTTGAAAAGAAAGGATATGAAGTTGAGGTTATTCAGTTCAACGATTATATTCAGCCTAATAATGCCCTTGGCAATGATGAACTGGATGCAAACCTGTTTCAGCACAAAATTTACATGGAAACATTCGCTGAGCAAAGCAAACTGGAGCTTTCGGAAATTATCACAGTTCCGACGGCCCCAATGGGATTGTATTCTGATAAAGTAAAGGACATTGATGAAGTCAAAGAGGGTGCCTCAGTCGCCATTCCAAACGATCCGACGAATGCTGCCAGGGCGCTTCATATTCTGAAGGACGCAGGACTGATTCAGTTAAATGAAGAGGTCAGCCCGCTTCAAGTATCTGAAAAAGATGTGACGGAGAATCCTAAAAAACTGACGTTCCTTCCGATCGAAGCTGCACAGCTTCCAAGAGCTGTAGAAGATGCGGACCTTTCTGCCGTGCCGGGGAATTTTGCTCTTGCAGCTAAAATGGACCTTGCGGATGCGGTGACTCTCGAGAACATGAACGATGTACACCGCAATCGCGTTGTGATGAACACAAAAGACGCTGAGTCGGAAATCGCCAAGGATATTAAAGACGTTGTTCAATCCGAAGAGTTTGAGGAGGCAATAGACAAAGATTTTAAAGGATTTGGAAAGCCTGAGTGGATGGAAGGCAAATAAATGGAGCAGAATGAAAACAGTCCGTATTGGGCTGTTTTTCTGATGGGAATTATAAAAAATGAGTTGTGAAAAACTTTGAAACGTGATCGGCGTCCAGCTCCACCGCCTAGATCCTCTGTCAGAACAAATCCAGCAAAAAAGTCAAACCCGGACTTTTCTGCCGGATTCTTATCTGCCTATCGGATCTGTTCAAGGCGTTTCCGCTTTTGTTATTTCTTGAGTAAATTCGCTTCCTCTGAAATAATTGAAATACAGTTTATCCTAAACCTGAATGAAAACAAGAAAGGAGACAGGATGAATAATTTAACCAGCGGATGGAAATTTGACAACAGCTACATGCGTCTTCCGTCACTCTTTTTTGCCAGTCAGAAACCGGCTGCGGCAAGTTCTCCTGAAATAGTGCTGTTCAATGAAAAACTGGCTGTTTCTCTCGGTCTCAGCGCTGACACATTAAAAAGCGATGCGGACGTTTTCGCGGGAAACCGGATTCCAGATGGTGCAGAGCCGATTGCACAAGCATATGCCGGCCACCAATTTGGCCCATTTTACAATGCTTGGAGACGGCCGGGCGATCCTGATTGGTGAGCACTTGACGCCGGATGGCCGGAGAATCGATATGCAGCTGAAAGGCGGAGGAAGGACGAAATTTTCCCGGGGAGGCGACGGCCGGTCTGCTCTTGGTCCAATGCTTCGAGAGTACATTATCAGTGAAGCCATGCATGGTCTCGGCATCCAGACGACACGGAGTCTTGCAGTGGTCACGACGGGGGATGCTGTGATCCGGGAATCGTTTTTGCCTGGTGCAGTTCTGACCCGGATCGCTTCAAGCCACATTAGGGTTGGCACCTTCCAGTATGCGGCTAACTGGGGAAGCATAGAGGATTTAAAGACGCTTGCTGACTATGCAATCAAGCGGCATGATCCAGAGATTGAAGAAAATGAACACGCCTATTTGTCCTTTTTAAAGAAAGTGATTGACCGTCAGGCTGAACTCATTGCCAAATGGCAGCTTGCAGGATTTATTCACGGTGTCATGAACACAGACAACATGACAATCAGCGGAGAAACCATCGATTACGGACCATGTGCCTTTATGGACGCATATGATCCGGGAACTGTATTTAGCTCCATTGATGTCAATGGCCGCTATGCATACGGAAATCAGCCTTACATCGGAGGATGGAACCTTGCAAGACTGGCAGAATCCCTTTTGCCGCTGCTTCATGAGGATGAAGAAAAGGCGGTTGAGATTGCGCAGGATACCCTCTCAGCGTACAGTGATTTGTATCAGCAGTACTGGCTTAATGGAATGAGGGCTAAATTGGGCTTGTTCACTCAGGAAGAAGAGGACGAGTCTCTCGTTCAGGAATGGCTGAAGTTGATGCAGAAGCATCATGCGGATTACACAAATTCGTTCAGGTCACTCACGACTGGTTCATACGGGGACTCTGCCCTGTTTCAATCAGAGGAGTTCGGAAAGTGGAATCGTCTTTGGGAAGAGAGGCTAAGCAGGCAGACGCAATCAAAAGAGGAGTCGCTGCAGCTGATGAAAAACAGCAACCCCGCAGTCATTGCCCGCAATCACCGGGTAGAAGAGGCCCTTGCAGCCGCTGCTGAGGGAAATTACAGTGTGACTGAGAGGCTGCTGCGTGTATTGGAAAATCCGTATGCGTACTCTCCGGAACAGGAAGAATACTGCAAGCTTCCTCTGAATGACGATCAGCCTTACAAGACTTATTGTGGTACGTGAGATGATAAAAAAACTGTTTCCCGCATTCAGGGAAACAGTTTTTTAGCTTCTGTGCCTTGAAGCAACAGCCTCCCCGACGTTCATACCGCTCAGTGTTACCATGGGCGAACCTCCTCCGGGATGGGTGCTGCCGCCAACGAAGGAAAGATTGCGGATGTCTTTTGAAAAATTGGAAGGCCGGAGAAAGGCGTCCATTTTTCTGTTGGCTGAGATGCCGTAAAGAGCTCCGCGGTATGCTCCGAACGTGTCTGCGATTTCAAGCGGAGTTATGACTCGTTCACATGCAAGCTGACCTCGGATCTCGAGTCCTTTTGCCTCCAGAATATCATATATCCGTTCCTTGTATTCTTCTGCATCGGCAGCAAGCTCTCCCTCTTTTGTAAGAGCCGGAGCATTGACCAAAATGAACAGGTTATCTCCTGACGGGGATACGCTTTTGTCCGTATACGAGGAATTACTGATGTAGATGGTCGGCTCACCGCTGTACCGATGCTCAGAAAACAGATCATTGAATTCCTCTTTGTAATCCTTAGAGAAAAAGACATTATGGTGCAAAAGCTCCCTATGTCTTTTTTTCAGGCCGGCCAAAATGACAAATGCAGAGATGGACGGCTGGTAGCTGTCGCGCTTGGAAGCTTTAAATCCCGGACGGTGCTGCTCGTCAACAAGTTCAGGATACGCCTGAAGCAGGTCGGCATTCATGATGACTTCATCCGCTTGAAAAGATCGTCCGTCTTCAAGCAGAACTGATGACACCTTCTTATCTTTGACTTGGAGCCTGTTCACCTTCGACCCAAAGTGAAACCGCACCCCGAGTTTTTCTGCAGCCGCTTTAAATCCTTCTGCAATTTTCACATTCCCGCCTTCAACGTAATAAACGCCCTGCACAAGTTCAAGATAAGCAATCATTGAAAAAGTGGCAGGAGAGATATACGGGGAGGAGCCGATGTATGTGGCATACCGGTCAAACGCCTTGAGCAGCTCAGGGTTTTTAAAATATCTGCCGAAAAAGTGATGCATGGATTCAAGCGGCCGGACTTTCAGCAGCGCGCTTCCAAGAGAAGGTGAAAGGTAGTCTGCAAACGACTGAAACATCTTTGGGAAAAAGTGCGTTTCAGACAGTTTGTACAGCCTCGTAATTTCTCTTAAAAAGTCATCATAATGCTGTGCGGCGAACGGATCGATTTCCTTCAGCTGTTCTTTCATGGCAGCGGTATTGTTTGTAAAATCAAAGACCGTTCCGTCACTAAAAACGTTGCGCGTATGAACATCAAGCTTTTTCATGTTCAGAACGTCACTCATCCTTATGCCTGCTTTTGAAAAGACGCGGTCAAAAACCTGAGGCATGGTAATCGTATTTGGACCAAAGTCAAAATGATAGTCTAAAAGAGAAACAGGCATCAGCTTTCCGCCTGCATGCCTGTTCTTCTCCACAACATCTACGTGAAAGCCTTCGCTTGCAAGAGTAATGGCCGCAGACAGCCCTCCAAGACCGGCTCCGATGACGACTGCTTTTTTCATAGGGAAACGTCCTTTCTTCTATAACACATTCTCAAACCCGCAGACGTTCTTTTCAATGACCTGCTGTCTCAGGGAATCGAGTTCTTTTGTAAACAGTTCCTCAAAACAAAGGTTCTTTTCTTTACGGGAGGTCCCGGTAAGTTCATTGTATGTAATAGGAGGACAAATTCGGACGAAAAGATCCTGCTTTTTCCGGTCTCCAAAAGAATAGTAAAAGATGACGGGAAGAACCGGTATGTGAGGGTGTTTCTCAAGCAGGGAAACCGCCCCTGGCAAAAAGCCTAGAGGGCGCTTCTCGAGATGCATTTCATCCCCCTGCGGGAAAAGACAGACTGATTTGCCCTCATCCAGTTTTCTGCCTGCATACTGAAGAGAAAGCACAATGTCTTTCGGTTTCCCCCGGTTAACAGAAAACGCGCCGAGCTTTCTGAAAAAGGGGAATTCCTTCAGTCCTTTTTCGTGCATCATGATGTAGATATCGTGCTTTATTTTTGCCTGATTGCAGTGGAAAAGAAGAAGACCGTCCCACCACGAACTGTGATTCATGCAGATGATCGCCTGATTGGGCAGCTCTGCAGGCCCATCGAGGTAAATCCCGTTAAAATGGCGTTTAAACAGCTGCCTGTTATAAAGGAAAAACAATTTTTCAAAGTAAGGCTTTTTGGCGGCTTCAATCATGTGGGAACCTCTTTAAAGAATAATAGTAAACCGCAAGCGCTGCAGCAGTCAGCACAAAAGTGGCGGAAACAGCAAGCCACAGTTTGCTGATCAGAGCCAAAAGGATGAACATGGCCTGCATCAGAATAAAAACAAGGACCATCCGGCTGTGCCAGATGCCGCTCACGTTCATTTCGCTATGTACAAGAAAGTAGATGACAGCATGCAGAATGAAGGCAACAATAAACCACCCTGCAAAATTTGAAAAGGGAATGTTGTAGTAAAAACTTTCTGCCTGCCATACCCAGTATTCTTTAACCTCATAGGCTACAGGATCAATGATCAGATCCATCAGAACCGCAAGCAAAGAGCCTGTGAGAACGTAGATCAGCACATTTTTCTTATAGGCGATCACTTTGGCAAGTGCATGTGACGAGGCGATCACCATCAGCCATGCAAATCCGATTGCGATCGGAACGCCGATCAGTTTAGGGCCGAAATCCTGAGTGTAGTAGTAGTCACCAAACAAAATACCGTACTCAACGCCGAGGTGCTCTGCAAAAATGGAGAAAAAAACGATGATCGCAGAAATGGAAAGTCCTTTTGAAGTTCCGTACGAACGGACAAAATAAATGCCTCCAATCAAGCCTGCAGCTATCAGGAACACCACATTTGCCCATTCCAGGGCGGGAGGAAGGATATCAAAGCTTAAAAGAACAACACCGCACGCATACCAGAAAAGGAAAAAATAATAGATTGACTGGTCAATTTTCATTTGTGCACCTCTCTCTACTCTGATTATAAGAAACCGCAGGGGAATGCACAAGGAAACGCGCTCTGGCCATGCGGACGAGGCGTCTGATGAAAGCTGAGCACAAAAAAAGAGCGGCATCACACCGCTCTAAACCACTCTGTTAAGCTGTTGTTTTTTTCTCAGGCTTGCTTCCTTCTGCAGAAGCAAACGATTCAGGATAGCCGTAGCTGCCGTGTTCACTCATATCAAGACCGATCATTTCTTCTTCTTCTGTCACCCGGATTGTGCCCATTGCCTTTTTCATCACAATGAGGATGACGTAAGACACGATGAACGCATACGCGGCACATGAGAGAATGCCGATGGCCTGAACGCCGAGCTGTGTGAGGCCTCCTCCGTAGAACAGTCCCGCAAGTCCGCCGTTTCGCTCAGCAAGCTCCGGAGTAGCGAAGAAACCGGTGGATAATGTACCCCAGACGCCTGCCGCACCGTGAACAGAGAGGGCAAAAATCGGATCATCAATTTTCGCTTTATCAAACAGCTTCATGCTGAAGTAGACAAGAACTCCTGCGACAAGTCCGATGACAACCGCTGCCCACGGGGCCACGAATGCACAGGAGGCAGTGATGGCTACAAGTCCGGCAAGAGCGCCGTTTAAAGTTGTAGGAATATCAGCTTTGCCTGTCATCACCCGGACGGCAATCATCGCTGCGATGGCACCTGCACCTGCTGCAAGCTGCGTGTTTAAAGCAACATATCCAAAAAATCCGTCTGATACGCCGAATGTGCTTCCTGCGTTAAATCCGAACCAGCCGACCCAAAGGATTAAAACGCCTAGAGCCGTGTATACCTGGTTATGGCCGAAAAGCTGATTCATCGTACCGTCTTTTGCATATTTTCCGAGTCTTGGCTTTAAGACAATCGTCGCAGCGAGTGCCGCCATTGCACCAGTCAAATGAACGACTGTGGATCCTGCGAAATCCTGCTTGCCTAAATCCTTAAGCCAGCCGGCTCCCCAAATCCAGTGGGCAACGACCGGATAGATCAATGCAGAGAATAAGACTGCGAAGATAACATATGCAGACAGTTTAGCACGTTCTGCAAATCCTCCGAAGGCAATTGTCAGTGCAATTGCTGCAAAGGCGAGCTGGAAAAAGAAATCAACGGAAGTGGTCAGCCCGTCAGTTGCTGGAGAAGCATCTCCGTAAAAGAAGTTTGAAAGACCGATAAACTTGTTGCCATCACCGTAAATGAACCCGTACCCTACTGCCCAGAACACAAGAGAGGCAATTCCAACTGTAAAAATCGTCTTTCCTGCAATATGACCGGCGTTTTTCATCCGGGTAGATCCCGCTTCAAGAAGAATAAATCCTCCTTGCATGAGCAAAACAAGTATACCCGCAATGACGACCCATAAATTATCCATTAGCACGACAGCATCCATTCCTCAACACACTCCTTTTAATAAAAGATAATAAAGACTGATTTTCATGTCAGGAAATATAACACCTGTTGTTATGTATATTATCATATGGCAAGAGTATGCAGAAAGCAAGCATTTTTCTGAAAATTATAATAAAAAATAAGGACTAATTTCCTGTGTGATTTTTGACAGCGGTTACAACTTGCGTCACATAAGCTGACGCGAAAATTAAAACATCCGGCGGAATCGCCGGATGTCAGATTGCTGCTTTTGAATGTAAAACAAATCCTTTATTGATCCAGACTCTGGACTTCCATCTTATAAGCATGAGGATGCCTCTCAGCCACTCATCCGCTATAAACGCAATCCAGATGCCTGCAAGACCAAGTTCAAATTGAATCCCAAGCACATAGGCAAGCGGAACGCTGATTCCCCACATGGACAAAATACCCATATATACCGGGAACTTTACATCTCCTGCCGCTCTAAGCGCACTGATGATAATCAGATTAAATGCTCTGCCGGGTTCAAGAATGATGGTCAGGAGAAGAAGGACAGCTCCTGTCTGCAGAATCTCGGTGTTATCTGTGAAGATGCCGAACAGACTGTCGGTAAAAATGCTGAATATCACAGCGATAACGGCAGAAGTACCGATACCCCAATAGAGGGACTTCATGCATCTGGCGTAGGCCTGGTTGTATTCTTTTGCTCCTGTCATCTGTCCGATCATAATCTGATTTCCCTGGCTGATCGCGAGACTGAAAAGGAAGATGAACATCATCAGGTTCTGTGCATAAACCTTTGTTGTCAGCGCTTCAGCTCCAAGCATGGTAATAAAAATGGTAATGACGATTTGAGATCCGTTGTAGGCAAGATGCTCACCTGCGGACGGCACCCCGATCTTCAGCAGATTTTTCAGGTGAGAAACAGGCAGTTTAAAAACATCGAGCGCTTTCGTCTGGAATGAAATCCGCTTTACCAGGAGATAAGAAATTGCAATCAGTCCCGCAAGCCTTGAGACAACAGTCGAAAGGGCAACCCCCTCCACTCCAAGAACCGGTATGCCGAATGGTCCGAAAATAAACAGATAATTTCCAATGACATTAAGAATATTCATGCCGATTGTGATATACATCGTATCCTTTGTAAATCCGTAGCTCTTAAGCACAGCTCCAATGGTCATGATAAGCGCCTGAAGGAAACAGAGCCCTCCGACCATCTTTAAGTAATAGTCTGCTTCTGCCATCAGGGCAGGGGGGATATTCATCATCATGAGCATGTTTTCGCTGAAAACAATGACCGCTGCACCGATAATCAGGCCAAGAACCAGATTGGCTGCAATGGATACCTGCGAAATTTCAAGGGCGCTTCTGCTGTTGCCGGCACCGACGTTCTGCGTAATCAGAACAATCGTTCCTGTTGCGATAAAGCCGAACATGACGATTAAAATGTTCAGAATCTGATTCGCCACTCCTACAGCTGCAACAGAGTTATCCGAATACTGGCTGAGCATCAGGGTGTCGGCATTTCCCATCAGCATGTGAAGAAACAGCTCAATAAAAATAGGCCAGGTAAGAGCAAATAATGTCAATTTTCGATCTTTCTTTACTTGAGGCAAAAAACATCCTCCTTCCCAAAAACTTACGTAAAATCATTACTAGTTTACAGATGATCTTCTATAATAAAAAGAGATGATTTCGATCATTTTTGGAAAAATACGACCTGAAGAGAGAGAGCGCCATGTCCTACATCGGTTTTGACATTCCTCCATTTCCAACTTTTATAAAAGGCGGAGATGCTATTTTTAAAAAGGGATCCAAGCACTTTAAGCGCATTTTTACCGTCTTTGATCTGATCTACGTCCAGTCGGGAGAGCTTTACATAACGGAAAACAGCGAGCCATTTACAATAAAAGACGGCCAGTTCATCATCTTAACTCCAGGCTTTGAACACTACGGACATAAAAGCTGCAGAGAAGATACAAGAGTTTTTTGGTGTCATTTCAAAATGGAGGGTGAATTTTCACTGTACAGGGAGGGGTATGAAAACTGGGCAGAGATTCAGACGCGAGACGGGGACTTTGTCGTTCCGCCCCAATTTCATTTTAAACTTCCGGCTTTCGGAGAGTGCCTCCACCGTGATTTTGTTGAAAAGATTTTTGAGAATCTTACACGTCTGGATCATCAGACCCCTGATTTTCCGCTGAGGCAGCAGATTTATTTTCAGGAAATCATTCTTCATCTCCAAAAAGAATCACTGAAGATCTCAAGCGCGGCTGAAAAAGTAGTAGAAGACACGCTGCGTTATATTAGGAAACATTACAAAGAAGAGAAGAAGATGGAGGACGTTGCAAAGGAACTTCACTTTCATCCCGACTACATCACAAGATGCATGCAGAAAACAATGGGGGTCACACCCGTACAGTACTTAACTCAGTACCGGATGGAACAGGCGAAGCGTCTTCTGTCTACTACTGACGATAAAATTTCATTCATTGCAAAAGAGTCCGGCATACAGGATCCCGCCTACTTCACAAAAATATTTAAGCGGCTGGAAGGAGTTTCACCACTTGAATATCGAAAGATAGTATCAAGGAAAAAATAAAACATGTATGAATAAGACCGATAATAGGTCAGGATGGTACTGAAGTTATGGTCTTGGGGGTAAGTGCCTTCAGGGCGGAAAATCATGTGTTTGATGGTTGCGATCTTGGAGATAAGTGTCGTCAAAACAGAAAATCGCTGGCTTGATGGTTCCGAACTCGGAGATAAAGGCCATCAAACGGGAAAATCGCTGGCTTGATGGTTCTGAACTTGGAGATAAAGGCCATCAAACGGGAAAATCGCTGGCTTGATGGTTCCGAACTCGGAGATAAAGGCCATCAAAGCGGAAAACCTGTGGCTTGATGGTTCCGATCTCGGAGATAAGTGCCATCAAACGAGAAAATTGCTGGCTTGATGGTTCTGAACTTGGAGATAAGTGCCATCAAGACAGAAAATCTGCAGCTTGATGGTTCCGAACTCGGAGATAAAGGCCATCAAAGCGGAAAACCTGTGGCTTGATGGTTCCGAACTCGGAGATAAGTGCCATCAAACGAGAAAATTGCTGGCTTGATGGTTCTGAACTTGGAGATAAGTGCCATAAAAACAGAAAACCGGTAGCTTGATGGTTCCGAACTCGGAGATAAAGGCCATCAAACGGGAAAATCGCTGGCTTGATGGTTCCGAACTCGGAGATAAGTGCCGTCAAAACAGGAAATCGCTGGCTTGATGGTTCCGAACTCGGAGATAAGTGCCGTCAAACCGGAAAATCCAAAGCTTGATGGTCCTGATCTCGGAGATAAGTGCCACCAAGCCGGAAAATCCGGGTCTTGATGGTTCCAATCCCGTAGATAAGTGCCACCAAGCCGAAAAATCCGGGTCTTGATGGTTCCAATCTCGTAGATAAGTGCCATCAAGACAGAAAATCTGAAGCTTGATGGTTCCAATTCAAGTAATAAGTAACATTAAACCAGAAACCAATGGAGGAATAAAAATGCCGACAATTAACGTGCCGGGCCACGGCTCATTTGAAACAGAAATGGGAAAAAAACTTGTTTTAGCACTTGAAGATAATGGAGTCAACATTCTCCACCGCTGCGGCGGGAAAGCGAAATGCACAAGCTGCCGCGTGGAAATTCTTGAAGGTGATTTTGAAGATTTAACTAACACAGAACGAAACGCGTTCGCTGAAAAGGGAGTAGAGGATCATCTGCGCCTATCCTGCCAGATCCGCGTAAACGGCGATGTCACCTGCAGGCCGATTATGACGGTTGAAAGCAGGGGCATTGATGCGGGGCCAAGGCCTGAGGAATGAAACCGGATAGTAACACGCCAGAAAATTTTTTCTGGCGTGTTTTTTTGTGGTTTTTATGGGGACAGAGTGGATGGGTTTTGGAAATTTCCGGTGCGAAACCTGCAGGTTGGAGGACATTTGATTGGCGGGTCAAAAAGGAGGAAAGATATGACCATTCAGCAGAGCTGATCTGGTGTAAAAGGTCAATTAGCAGAAGGATATGACCCTTCAGCAGAGCGGATCTGACTTGAAAGGTCAATAAGCAGCAAGATATGACCCTTCAGCAGAACTGGTCCGTCGTGAAAGGTCTATAAGGAGAAAGATATGACCCTTCAGCAGAACTGGTCCGTCGTGAACGGTCAATAATCAGAAGGATAAGCCCCTCCATCAAAACAGTTCCATCGTGAAAGAACCAAAAAAAAGCACCCCATAATCCGGGGCACCTTCATTCCTTACTCCTCAACCAAATAAAACGCCATCTCATAAGGAGGGACTGTCACCGTCAGTTTCTCTGCATGTGCTGCAAATTCTTGCCCGGTCAATAAGTCGGTCAGCTTCGTATCTTCAAGGCTGAACGGAAGAACGGCTGAGAGTTCTTTGTCCGAATTGTTCAGAACGGCTATCATTTTCTGGCTGCTGTTCTGTTTTGTGAAAATGACATGATTGGTCTCATCGTTTGCTTCAACAAAGGTGATGTCGCCGCCGTTTCCGAATACAGGGTACTTTTTGCGCAGGCTGATCAGTTTTTTGACATAAGTGAACAGTTCGCGGTCCTGCTTGTCCTCTTCCCAGATCATGCACTTGCGGCAGCCCGGGTCCTGTTCTCCGTCCATGCCGATTTCATCTCCGTAGTAGATGCACGGTGTTCCGATGAAGCTTAATTGATAGGCAAAAAGCAGTTTCAGTTTTTCTTTGGACCCGCCTGCTGTTGTTAAGATTCTTGGGGTATCATGGCTTCCAAGAAGGTTGAAGGCGACCTCGTTCACGTTTTTAGGATAAGAGTGGAGGACGCTTTCCATGATGTGAACAAATTCTTCCGCTTTCACTTTATTATTTGCGATAAAGTTCATCGTTCCGGTTGTGAACGGGTAATTCATGACGGCATCAAACTGATCACCCTGAAGCCAAGGCATAGAGTCGTGCCAGATTTCACCCAGTATGTAGACATCTTCTTTTTCAGCTCTCACAGCCTGCCTGAACTCTCTCCAGAATGCATGATCCACTTCGTTCGCAACATCGAGGCGCCATCCGTCAATATCAAACTCCCTTACCCAGTAACGGCCCACTTCCAGCAGATAGCTCCGCACTTCTGGATGCTCTGTGTTCAGCTTCGGCATGCTTTCAACAAATGCGAACGCATCATAATTCAAAGAATCATCCTCGTTTTTTAGAGGGAACTTGCGGATGTGAAACCAGTCTTTATAGGCTGATTTCTCACCATGTTCAAGAACGTCCTGAAACTGCGGGAAATAGTAGCCGCTGTGATTGAAAACAGCATCAAGCATCACTTTAATGCCGTTATCAAGACACGTTCTGACAAGGCGCTTAAAGGTTTCTTTATCACCGAATTGCGGGTCAAGCTCCATGTAGTCGATCGTGTCGTATTTGTGGTTTGAATACGCTTTAAAAACAGGAGTGAAATAAATGCCGCTGATGCCAAGGTCCTTCAGGTAGCCGATGTTTTGGATGACTCCTTCAAAATCACCGCCGAAGAAATTGCTGCTTGTCGGTTCTGTTCTTCCCCATTCCAGGGTGCCCTCTGGATTAATAGAAGAATCTCCGTTGGCAAAGCGTTCCGGGAAAATCTGATACCAGACTGTATCCTTCACCCACTCAGGTGCATGGAATACATCCGCTTTATTTAAGAAAGGGAAGGCGAAGTACGGAGCTGTATCGTCCGAGACCACATCTTTAATAAACCCCTTTTCTGTATAGACCCATTTTTCATCTCCTGAAATCAGCTCAAATCCGTAGCGCATTCTTCTGTATTCCGGTTCGACAGCTGTAAACCAGTAGTCAAACAGCTCATCCGATCCGCTTTTCTTCATTTCTTTCTGCTTAAACGTCCAGCCGTCCTTGCTCCATTCATATGGATCGCCATGCACAAGGCTGACGGTTTCAACATCATTCTTCTTCGTGCGCAGTCTGATGTGCAGTGTTTTTTCATCGTATGCGTAGGCATATTGATTTTTAGGGCGGTGATATACAGCTTCTTTTAACAATACATTCACTCTCTTTCTGCGGGCCGTTTTGCAGCGGGGCACAGGAACGGAAGATGTGTGACTATCATCCCATCCTTTTGTGCACCGACTATAGCCAAAAAATAGATTTCTTTTCTATTATAAGGCAATGGGAAAACGTTTGCATTTATTTTAAAAATGTATTGACTTTTAATTCTGGCAAACTTAAAATAAAAATTAGTTAGTAGGGAAAACGTTTGCACAAACCTTGGCAGAAACGGCTGTCTGATAGAGATGAAAGCCTTTTTTTAAGAGGGTAATAGGAAGCGTTTTCACTGACGAACTATGAGACTTTGGTTTCAGTTGTGCTGAAAGTCCCCTGGGCACTAAGTACAATGAAATAGATTACAACAAAATAAAAGGTGGGGAAATTATGAGAAAGTTTTTATCACTTACTCTCATTGCTTTGCTTGTATTCGTCATGGCAGCATGCAGCAAGCCTGGCAGCTCAGAGCCGGCAAAGACAGAAGGCGGCGACAAAGAGGGAGAAAAAAAGACAGAAGAAGCAGTAGATTTGACTCCTGAAGAAGGCGCAAAGCTTGTACTTTGGGATAATGCAGACTCAGAAGCCAAGTGGGCGACTATGGTTGCAGAAGAATTTACGAAAAAATACGATATTCCGGTTGAAGTGCAGGAAGTTAACCACACTGACGCTGCCGGCAAACTTGAAGTAGACGGTCCTGCTGAACTTGGCGGAGACGTATTCCATGCACCTCACGATCATGTAGGAAACATGGTTAAAGCGGGACTCATTTATGAAAACGTTTTAGCAGATGAATATAAAGACAGCTTCCTTCCGGCTGCAATCGACGGAACATCTTATACAGATGAAAACGGCGATTCTAAGCTTTACGGATTCCCGATGGCTATTGAAACATATGCACTATATTACAATAAAGATTTAGTAGACAAGCCTGCAGAAACATTTGACGAAATTTTCGAACAGTCTAAAGGCTTTGCCGGAGACGGCAAATACGGCTTCATGATGGAGCCTGCAAACTTCTACTTTGCACATGCATTCTTCGCTGGCTACGGCGGCTACATTTTCGGCAGCGACAATACAGACGCAGCTGATCTTGGAGTGAACAACGAAGGCGCAGTTAAATCCGGTGAATTCATGCAGCGCATGAACAAAGAACTTCTTCCGCTTAAAAAAGAAGACATCACTGGCGACTTGATCAGTTCTTTCTTTAACGAAAACAACTTAATGTACCGCATCTCTGGTCCATGGGATATTAAAAACCATGAAGAAGCAGGCATCAACTTCGGTATTGCTCCGCTTCCGAAATTAGATAACGGCGAAACACCAAAAAGTTTCTCTGGAATCAAAGCTTACTATGTAAACTCTTATTCTAAATATCCAAAAGCAGCTACACTTCTTGCACAATTTGCAACAAGCAAAGAAATGCTTGAAAAACGTTTTGAAATGACAGGACAGCTTCCTCCTCAAACAGAATTGATTGAAAGCGATGCTATCCAAAACGACGAAGTTGCTTCAGCATTCCTTGAGCAGGCTGAATCAGCACTTCCAATGCCGAACATTCCTGAAATGCAATCAGTTTGGGGTCCAATGGAAACGGCTTATACAACAATGTGGAACGATGGAACTGAACCTAAAAAGGCACTTGACGCTGCACGTCAGCAAATTGAGGATGCTATCTCTTCACAAACGAAGTAATAGTCAGTCTGAGCCGATACCTATGGTATTGGCTCAACTTTTATCCTTTATTGGCAGGCAGCAGCCTCTACCTCTATGCCCTGAACATGCATGAGAAAGAGGTGGGGGTCAACTGCCCGTAAATGGGGACAGCAAAGGGACAATGGGGATTTTTTGAAGAAGTTTTCTCAATATACATGATTTTCATACAACGTGAGGAGGCCTGGCATAATGCGCGGACCAGCAAGAATAGGTGCATTACTATCGCTTTTATTAATGGGGCTTGGACAGATTTACCACCGTCAATATTTAAAGGGTATCCTTTTTATCCTTTTGGAAGTTTATCTTCTCGTTTTTTGGTCACTGCCTTTCAGATATGCAATGTGGGGTCTGACAACTCTTGGAGACACACCTCAGTCAAGAAATGGATTCGAAGTTGTTCAGGGCGATCACTCAATCTTCCTGATGATCGAAGGAATTATCTTCTTAATTTCATTCATTTTGTTCCTGTGGGTTTACTACTTGAACGTGCGCGATGCCTATAAAGTCGGCAAAGCACGCGAACGCGGCATTAAGCCTAACACAACTAAGCAAACGCTTGCCAATGTATGGGAGAACGGATTCCCTTACATTCTGTTAACACCTTCTATTCTATTTACAATGTTCCTTACCATTCTTCCGCTCCTGTTCGGAGTTATGATTGCTTTTACAAACTACTCCGGTCCAAACCACTTGCCGCCGAAGGCGCTTGTTGACTGGGTAGGCTTTGATACATTCCTTAACCTTTTCCAGCTGAAGACATGGAGCACAACGTTCTACGGCGTATTCGGATGGACGGTAATATGGGCGATTCTTTCTACAGCAACAACCTTCTTCCTTGGTCTTGTGTTTGCTGTTCTGATCAACCATAAAGGAATTAAACTTAAGCGCTTATGGCGCTCGATCTACATTCTGCCATGGGCTATCCCGCAGTTTGTCAGCATTTTGATTATGAGAAACATCTTCAACGGAGAATTCGGTCCGCTGAATCAATACTTAAGAGCACTTGGTCTTGAAGCGATTCCATGGCTTTCTGATCCGATGTGGGCAAAAGTGACGCTTGTCACAGTTAACATGTGGTTTGGATTCCCGTTCTGGATGGTTCTGATGAGCGGTGTCATGACTACAATTGATAAAGAAATGTTTGAAGCGGCAGATGTTGACGGAGCAACTCCATGGAGCAAGTTCTGGAAAATCACTATGCCGATCGTCATGTTCTCAACGGCTCCGCTGCTTATCATGAGCTTTGCAGGAAACTTCAATAACTTCAACATTATCTATCTATTAACGCAGGGTAATCCTGTAAATGTAGAATACAGCTATGCCGGCTCTACAGATATCCTGATCAGCTGGATTTACAAAATGACGCTTGAGCAGAGCCAGTTTGCTACAGCTTCGGTTGTATCCATCCTCATCTTTATCGTAGTAGCAACTCTTTCTATCTGGAACTTCAGAAAAACAAAAGCCTTCAAGGAAGAGGATATGATGTCATGATGAACAAAAAACTAACTGATAAACTCGTCGTAGGCGTTATATATGCCATTTTAATCCTAACAGCTATAGCCGTACTCTATCCTGTGTATTTCATTATCATCGGATCGCTGAATCCTGGAGATTCTCTTTTCAAAACAAAGCTGATTCCAGAGGCGCTTACACTGGATCATTACCGCTATCTGTTTGAAGAAACAAAGTATCTGACATGGTATAAAAACACATTTAAAATTGCCTTTTTCAACATGCTCATCTCAACATTCCTTGTTGTAACGGCAGCATATGCATTTTCCCGCTTCCGTTTCCCGGGACGCAAGCAGGGTCTTATGGCCATGCTCGTTCTTCAGATGTTCCCAAGCTTCATGGGGATGATCGCCATATACATTCTTCTGCTTCAAATTGGCCTTTTGGACAATCACTGGGGTCTGATTCTTGTTTACGCCGGCGGATCCATTCCGTTTGGTGCATGGCTTGTTAAAGGATATTTTGACGGACTTCCTAGAAGTCTTGAAGAGGCAGCGAAGATTGACGGAGCGAGCCATACAACGATTTTCTTTAAAATCATGATGCCGCTTTCTAAACCGATCCTTGTTTTTATCGCTGTTAATAACTTTATCGGTCCATGGATGGACTTCATCTTTGCCCGTTTGATCCTTCGTTCGAATGAAAATAAAACACTTGCCGTTGGATTGTTCGAATTTGTTACAGGCAGAACAAGCACTCAGTTTACGACCTTTGCAGCAGGAGCTGTACTGGTAGCCGTTCCAATTACGATTTTGTTCCTGATCTTCCAGAAGTATATCGTTGAAGGACTGACTGCAGGAGCAAATAAAGGATAAGCAGGAGAACGATTTCATATTGAAATCACCTTAACAGTTTAATAGTCTTATGTGTAAAGCTGTCCGGTTCCGGGCAGCTATTACGCAGTAAGGGGGGCATAGGGATGTTTAAACGGTTTATAAAAGGACTAGTCATCCCTTTTCTTCTTCTATCAGCATTCCCGGCGTCTCATGCCGGTGCTGAAAAGAAGGAGGAAAATCGTTCTTGGCAGGATGAAAGTATGTATTTTATCATGGTGGACCGCTTCCATAATGGCGACACGTCCAATGATTTTGAAGCAGATCCGAAAAATCCGAAAGCCTATCACGGAGGGGACCTGAAAGGAATCATTGACAAGCTTGATTACATTCAGGAAATGGGCTTTACGTCCATCTGGCTGACTCCTGTGTTCGATAATGAAGAAGGCGGCTATCATGGCTACTGGATCCGTGATTTCAAGAACGTTGATGAAAACTTTGGAACACTTGAAGAGTTCAAGACGCTCGTAAAAGAAGCGCACAAGCGCGACATGAAAGTGATGCTCGATTTTGTAGTCAATCATACCGGCTATAAGCATCCGTGGGTAAATGATCCGGACAAAAAAGACTGGTTTCATGAAAAAAAGGACATTGCCAACTGGCAAAACCAAGAGGAAGTAGAAAATGGCTGGCTTTTCGGTCTGCCTGATCTGAATACGGAAAATCCGGAAACGAAAGCGTTTTTGATAGACGCTGCAAAATGGTGGATTACGGAGACAGACATTGACGGCTATCGCCTTGATACAGTCCGTCACGTCCCAAAAGCATTCTGGGAAGAGTTTTCCAGGGAAGTAAAATCAGTCAAAAGCGACTTCTTTTTAATGGGAGAGGTCTGGGATAAGGACCCGAAGTATGTTGCGGGGTATACGGAAGCAGGACTTGATTCTGTTGTAGACTACCCGTTTTATGAGGATGCTTCCAAAGTGTTTTCCAATACAGGAGGCACTGCAGGAATGCTTGCAAATGTTTTTAAAAGAAATCAGGTTCTGTACAAGGATCCATTTGTTTTAGGCAATTTTATTGATAATCATGATAACGAACGATTTACGAGAAAAGCTCTTGTCAATAAACAGAATCCGGTTACCCGTATTAAAATGGCGCTGACATACATGTACGCTGCACCGGGCATGCCGATTGTGTATTACGGAACTGAAATTGCGATGGACGGAGGCAATGATCCGGATAATCGCAGAATGATGAATTTCCGTGCAAATGATGAACTCATAAAATATGTTTCAAAGCTTGGAAAGGTCCGAAATGAATTTCCTTCTCTCAGAAGAGGAGAGATGGAAGTGCTGTTTGATGAAAAGGGCATGACCATTTTCAAGCGGACATACAAAGGTGAAACAACGGTGGTTGCCGTAAACAATACCGAAGAATCAAGAACGGCTGTTGTTCCGGCTGATGCTCTCTCTGAAGGTAAAGAACTGAACGGGCTTTTAACCGGGGACAGTACCGAAGAGAAAAACGGGGAGTACGAATTTATTCTCGACAGAGAGACTGCTGAAATCTATGAGACTGTTGAAAAAACAGGACCGAATATTCCGCTGATCAGTGTATTTATAGCCGTTCCCGCATTATTTGCAGGATTTTTGTACCGGAACAGAAGGAAGAAAGCATAGGGGAAATCTTTCCCCTTTTTACAGAAAAGATTTGAATGCGGTTACAGTATTGTAGCTTTAAAGCATTCGTGATAGATTAAATGATACTTATCCGGAGAAGAAAATCTCCGATCATGCCAGTAAGAGAGGGATGGGATTGTGGCAACAATAAAAGATGTCGCAAAGTTAGCAAATGTAGCTCCATCAACAGTTTCGAGAGTGATTGCTAATAACCCGCGTATAAGTGAAAAAACAAAAGAGAGAGTTAGAGAAGCGATGAGTGAGCTTGGGTATCATCCCAATTTCATTGCCAGAAGTCTTGCCAATCAGTCAACCCAGGCAATCGGCATCGTGATTCCGGGTTCTGCTGACAAAGCGTTCTTAAATCCATTCTTTCCTGAAGTTATCCGCGGCATAAGCAAAGGAGCCCATCAAAAACATTATGCTCTGCATATGTCGACGGGTGAAACGGACGCTGAAATTATGGAGGGCGTCGTGCAAATGGTTGAAGGGAAACGGGTAGACGGCATCATTCTCCTGTATTCTCAAGTAGACGATAAGCTGACTAAATATCTTCTCAGAAAAAAATTCCCGTTTGTCATTGTCGGCAAGCCATTTAAAGATGTCGAGCACATTACGCATGTAGACAATGATAACTACCGTGCAGCGAAGGAAGTTACGGATCATCTGATTCAGCTTGGCCATGAGCGGGTGGCGTTCATCGGGGGAAATCTCAAGCTTGTCGTAACGGTCGAGCGCCTTTTGGGATATGAAAAAGCGATACGCAACGCAGGCCTTGTTTACCGTGATGATTACATCATTCACGCACAGTTTTTAAAAGAGGGCGGGCAGGCAGCCGTTCAGGAACTGTTTAACCTGGATGAGCCTCCAACAGCTCTTGTCGTAGCAGACGATCTGATGGCTCTTGGGGTGCTGAACACCCTTGATGATATGGGCATTAATGTTCCGAATGATGTATCTGTTGTATCATTCAATAATGTTATGCTTTCTGAAGTGTCAAGACCGCCGCTTACAACCGTTGATATCAATATTTTTCAATTAGGCTATGAAGCTTCCAAGCATGTCATTCAGCTGGTGGAAGATCCGATGGACCCGATCAAGCGCATTATCATCCCGCATAAGCTGATGAAGCGTCAATCATGCAGAGAATACGTTCCTGCAAAAAAAACAACGATAATCTAAACAAAAACGGCCTTCAGGGCCGTTTTTGTTTCATCTGCTGTATTCAGCCGCCCGGCACAAGCACAAGCGTCTTTTTCCCCTCGGCCTTTTTAATATCTGTCACATGATAGGTTCCATTTACCCAATCATCAAGCTGATCTTTGTACCATTCACTCTTAACATGCCCTGACTGGCCAGGCCCGACAATATGGTGGCCTTTGCCGAGATCAGCTGCATCGATGACAAACCGCCATGAAGCTCCGTGATTCACTGTGCCTTCCGCGTTATAGTTTGCAGCCTGCACTGTAATTTGGCTGCCTCCGACAGGCACAGGATTTTCCCTGTTAAAAAGCCACTTTAGAACAGGTGAAGCGGAAGAAAGCGGATGGGCGAAATAAAGCTGATGATACTCACCCCATTTCCAGCTGCCGGGATCATTGCCGTATTTTTCTTGAATCAGACTGACGATATCCTGAAAAGAAGCGAGAAGAACCTGCTGGAATCCGCCCTGATCTGTAAACCACTTAGATTCATCCCCGTTCAAAGCCCGCCTTAAGAGTTCATCCGTTATCCCCTGTTTCCCTTCAAATAAATCATCCATTTTCTCCGGAATGGAATCTTCAAACAGCACGGCTGGAATCTGCTTCATCCATAAATGAAACAAAAGGGGTGCGGCAAGCTCTTTATCGTCAGTCATATTCCAGCCGCCAAGCAGGTCCGCTGCTGCTTGTTCGGTTTCATTTAAATCAGCCGTTTTAAGCTGTTCAAGAAGGGGCTTTAAAAATTCTTCAGCATACAGATTTTTCTTGTCCATTTGAAGGTCTTTCATATCCTGAAGGGAAAACTTCTCTTTGGATTCCAGTACTTCCTTTATTCTCATATACCTGTATGGCTGCGCCCAGTGATGGCTGATGTGATAGGGGTACTCATCGCCGATCACTTTGTTGTTCGCGGTGGCAGCAAATCCTTCCTTGGGGTTAACAGTCCGCGGGAGCTCATCATATGGAATAAATCCTTCCCATTCGTATTCATCTGTCCATCCCGGAACAGGCAGCATGCCGTCGCCTTTTTTGCGGATCGGAATTTTCCCGTTTGCTTTGTAGGCAATCGTTCCGTCTTTGCCGGCAAACACAAAGTTTTGGGTCGGAACGTGAAAGTCGGCAAGTGCCCGCTCAAATTCATCCCAGTTTTTCGCTTTATTCATCGAAAGAACTGCCTGAAATTCGGTTGACGGCATAAGAGCCGTCCATTTCATCGAAAGCGCTGTGTCTTTCTTTGAATCATGGGCAAAATCCGAAATGATCGGACCGTGTCTCGTTTCTACTACTTCATAATCAATCGTTTTTCCGTCTTTTACAGCAATCGGTTCTTTTATGACAGCGGCATCCTCATAACTTCCGTTGTATAAAAATTGGTTCGGGTTTTCAGGATTGCGTTTTTCGATATATAAATCCTGCACATCAGGGCCGGTATTTGTCACACCCCATGCGATGTCTTCATTATGACCTAGAATAATCCCCGGAACTCCCGCAAAAATAACGCCGCTTACATTCATGTTCTCATTTTGCAGATGCATCTGATACCAGATGGACGGAGTGCCGAGCGAAAGGTGGGGATCGTCTGCAAGCATCGGTTTGCCGCTTTCACTCTTTTCTCCGCTTATTACCCAGTTGTTGCTTCCGTTAAATTCCGGCGGTATAACGGCAGAAGCAAATCCAGTTTCAATATCTAAATCCGAATCTTTGTAGGAAGAGATGATTTCAGGTGCATTCTTTGGATACGTTGGGAAAAGGTCCAGTGCTTTTTCTTCCGGCAGGTTTTCCATGGCCCAGTAGCGGAAGGCCTGTCCAGACCAGTGGCCGCCGAGATCAAAGGCCATATATTTCCCTATCGTCAGGGAATCAGCGGGCGTCCATTCAGCTGGTTCGTAGCCCAGTATCCTGAATTCAAACGGCAGTTTTCCCTCAGCCTCCGCCTCTTTGATGAAGGCATTCACACCGTCTGCAAACCATTGCATCGCCTTTTTTGATGTCTCATCGTAAATTGGATAGGACGCCTCAGCTGCTCTTCTAAGTCCGAGTGTCCTGAAAAACTTGTCTCTTTCGATGGCTGCTTCCCCAACGACTTCGCTGAGTGTTCCGGATGCCTGCCTTCTGCTTAAATCCATTTGAAAAAGTCTGTCCTGTGCCTGAACATAGCCCTGAGCTGTGTAGAGATCTTGATCTGAGACGGCGAGGATGTGGGGGACACCATGCTTATCCCTTGTGACGTTCACCTCTGCCGAAAGACCTGAAACGGATACCTCTCCAGATAAACCAGGAAGGCTTCTGCTTATGTAAAGGTTTACAAAAACCAGGACTCCAGTAATCAAAAAAAGTAGTCCTATCGTTCCGATCCAAATTCCCTTCTTTTTACCTGCCATCCCTCTGCGCGGTACCTGTGCTTCCATTTTCTCACTCCCAATATGATTTAAGAACTATATACCACCTGGTTCACCAAAAACCCTTTGGATAAAATAGGAATTCTCTAAACGGCTTTTCCTTCATATAGTGAACTATCAAATGGAAAAAGGTGACTGATGCATGAAAAAACTTCTGCTGTTTGCCGACCCCGGCATTGATGACTCGCTTGCGATTATTTATGCTTTGCTGCACCCTGACATAAAACTGCTTGGAATTGTCACAAGTTTCGGCAATGTCTCAAAGCAGCAGGCAACAGAGAATACTGCCTATCTGCTGAAACTTGCAGGGAGAGAAGATATCCCGGTCATTGAAGGGGCTACCTTCCCGTTAAGCGGTGAATTGTCTGTCTACTATCCGGAAATACACGGCGCGGAAGGACTCGGGCCAATCAGGCCTCCAAAAGGAATCAGGGTGAATCTAAAAAGGTTTTCCCATGTATTTGAACTGATTGAAAAACACCCTGATCTGACGATTGCCGATATCGGCAGGCCCACATCGCTTGCCCATGCCTTCAATTTAAACCTTGAAAGGCTGCAGCAGGTGAACGATATATTCAGCATGGGCGGCGCCTTTTTTGTGCCCGGAAACGTCACGGCGCTTGCTGAAGCAAATTACCACGGGGATCCTGTCGCCGCAAATGTTGTCCTTAACTATGCAAAAAGTGTCCATATCGCGCCCCTCAATGTGACGGACCGGGCCATCGTAACGAGAGAGACTGCCGCGTACATCGATTCCATTTCAAAAAATCCGTTTAAAGCATTGATTCCGTCTGTAACGAATTATTATTCAGACGCTTATGCGAAGCTTAGGCCGCACCAGAATGGTCCATCGATCCACGACGCCTTTGCCATCTACTTTATGATGAATCAGGAAAAAATTTATTCTGTCAAAAAAACCGTTTCTGTTTGTGTTTTGGGAGATGCAAGAGGAATGAGCTTTGCCGATTTCCGTAATCACCTCACCCCGCCTGGCGCGAAACATACCATTGCACTGAATTTTAACTATCAGGATTTTCTGACTGATTTCATCAAAGTCATGGCATCCGAAATCAACTGAATATCTTCTGCCAGAACCCGCTTTCATGCGGGTTTTTTTTGCATGGAAAAATGGATTGCAAAAGCACCGGAACAGAGTATAGTTACCTTATAAAGCGTTTTACAAACTAACGGGCGAGGGGTAAAAATGAATCTATCATACATAGAGGAAATGCTTGAAAAGCAAGAATACAAGACGGCAGTTTCTCACTTTTCAGAGGCGTATCAGGAAATGGCAGCGAAAAATAGTCTGACAGCTTTCAAATCTTTTATCCGCTGCGGCAGCAATGAAAAGGAAATGAAGGAATTGCTGATTGCAGCAGAGGAAAGCCTGATGGATCAGCTGAGCTCAATTATGATTCGGGATATGTACCGGACGGCTCCTTCTCCGCAGACGGCCATCTGGTACAGCGAACAGCTTGCGGATGAACACAAGCTGATTGAGGCAGAAGAGCTGCTTGTTCAGGTTGAGAAACAGGAGCTTACAGATGAGCTGAGAGAAAAGCTCTCTTTTTCCATGGCGACTGTTCTCATGCAGATGAGAAGACTCGGGGCAGCCTATGAGTATATGAAAAAATGTGAAGCGCTGGCGAAGGACAGCATGAATACTAGATGGGGCTATTACTATCTTCAAAGCGGCGACTGGGACAAGGCTGTCCCCCTTCTTGAAGCGGGGAAAAAGGATAAGAAAGACGGTGTGATTGCCCGTTTGCTTCTTGTTCAGCATTGGGCTCTTCAAGGGGAAGCTGAACTTGCAAAGCGTGAGCTTGACCAAGCGATGACCCTGTACCCCGATTATCCAAAACTTCTTATCGAAAAAATCAGACTGTGTTCAAAGCAAAAGAAGTGGGAAGAGATGCGGGACACGATTCAGCGGCTGAATGAGCTTACCCAATACCACGATTACAAGAAAATGACCGAATACTACACGGCCGAATCCCATTACGGGGAAGAAGATTTTGATGTTCTTGAATCTTACTTAAACAAACACAGCCATTTTAAAGAGAAGTCCTATTTTAAGCATTTTAAAAAAGAAGGCAGCTTTAAAAAGAAAAATACCGCTTATAAACCGGTCGTGCAGAAGTACAACTATTGTGTTCCTGCCTGTGCAGAGATGGTTTTCAGCATGTACGGGAAAACCGTAAAACAGGATGAGATTGCCGAATCCATTTTTGCCGTAAACGGATCAAAGCTTTCTAAGATGATTGCTTATTTTAAAGAAAAAGAATTCCGGTGCACGTATTTTTTTGGAAACGAAGAGGTATTTAAAGAGCTGCTTGACCGTGATATAGCCATTATGGTTAATATTGATTACCCTACGGCGTCCCATGTTCAATTGATTGTCGGGTATGATGACAGACTTCAGGTTTTTCACGTGCAGGACCCAAACAACAGATATACGCACGAGCTGATGTATGAAGATCTGCAGCGCGAATTTGGAAACAATGGTGCGTTATCGCTTGCCATTTCTCCAAAGGGACACTCAAACCTGTCCGTCCTTCTGCCTGATCACGTACATGAGATGTCTGAAAAACTTTTCGCTTTGACCGAAATTTTTCATAAGGAACTCAGCCGTGAAGATCAGGATTTCCTGAAAGAGAATATCGGGCACATGGCCGTGTCCGCCTATATCATGAAATACTTGCCGGGTGTTGTGGATGAAGAAATCTTAAGCGCAGCTGCAGAAGTCATTTCAAAGCATAAAGAACAGGCGGAATACCACAGTCTTACAGCCGCTATGGCCTATTACAGCGCAAAAAACAATGAACAGGCAGAAAGCTATTTGAACAGCACCAAGTCCCGCCATTATCCGGGGGTCTATTGGTTGACAAAAGGCAGAATCAGCTACGGTTCCGGGCAGTACGATGAAGCCTATTCGGCTTTTAAAGAAGCCCTGAAAAAAGAGCCTGAAGACCACGTGTTATGGACCTACCTGTCGATGGCAGCATTCAGCAGAAACCAGTCGGCAGAAGCGCTCAGGCTTTCTGAAATTGCAATGGATATTAACAGCCTGGATCTTTTCACAATCGTCAATCATTGCCTCCTTCTGCTTGAAGCAGACCGGCCGGAGGAGGCTAGAGGCTTGCTTCACGAATGCCTGAGGGAAAACAAAGATGACGGGTACGTCTGGCTTCAAAGGGCGAAATGCGACTTGGCCCTCGGCAAATACCGGGCGGCACTCCGCGGATTCCGGACCGCTGCTGCCCTTGATCCGGCTGAAGCAGAAGCATTTATTGAACTTGCGGACCTCTATGATTCCGTTTTTAAGGATGAGGAGAAGGCTCTAGGCGTTCTTGATCAGGGAATTCAAACAGCAGATGACAAGAAAGAGCTTCTTCATGCAGCGGGCGTTATTCGGGAGAATCGAGAAGAGTATCAGCAGGCCAGGGAACTTTACAGCATGGCGGCTGCCCTTGATGAAAAGGACGCATTTTCACGGATTGCTCTGGCTGCTCTTTACAAAGAAGAAGGGGATACAGCCCGCTTCTTTAAAGAAATTCAGTCGCATTATGAAGCATTTCAGCATGACAGCGAGTTTCTCTTTAACGCCGGGAAACGGATGTTTGCTGCAAGCAGCGAAATGGATGAAAGCGATGCTTTCGAGGAATTTGCTTTGTCCTATATGGAAAAAGCAATCTCCTTTGCTGACGAAAATGTGGAAGAGGCAATGGAAATCTATACGGACATGATTGCTGAAACACGGCATTACCGGAGAGGCCTTGCGTTTTATGAACGTTTAAAAGGGAAGGTAAGCGAATCGGCCATTTTAGCCTATTCGGGCTATCTTCATGAACAGCAGGGCTCAATTGTTAAAGCAAGAAAATTATACCGCCAGGCTGCTGAAATCTGCGGTGAAAAAGTTTTCACGTTTTACCGGCTTGGCGAGGTCGCCTTAAAGCTTGAAGAGTACACGGAGGCGGAGCGTCATTATAAAAAAGTTCTCGAGCTGGATCCGAAACATGAACAGGCGATGCTCGACCTTGCATCAGTTGCAAACCGCAGAGAAGATAAGACTGCAGAAAAAGACTATCTCCTGTCCGCTTTCCATGTTGATCCTTACTGTATTTCAGCAGATGTTCTGCTGAATTTAATGGAAACAAAAGCAGAAGCAGAGTCCTTTAAACAGGACCTATTGAAGCTTGAAGGAACAGTGGAAGAGGCATTCCTTCACCATTCTCTCTCACATGTCTATGCAAAACTCGGCGATGCTGAGAAAGAGGAACAGCACCTCATGCAGGCTCTTGAACTTGATCCGGACCAATTGCAGGTGCAGCATCATTATGCAGCATTTCTGATCAGGCGCGGGAAAGCAAAAGAGGCAAAGGCTCTTCTTTTCAAGCTGATCCTTGTCCATCCGGATACCAGGACTTTGTACGACACACTGATTGATTTGATGATGGAAACAAGAACGATACAAAAGCTTGAAGTAGAATTGAAAAGACTGAAAGCTTCAAACGAAGAAAAAAGCATCATTTTCATGCATGCAGCAGTTTCTTATGAAAGACACTTAAAAGACATGCAGGATGCGTTCGAACAGGCGGAGGAGCAAAAAGGCTGGCTGAAGCGGATTACAGGCATCTCAAAAGCAAGTTTAAAACTTGGAGTTCTTCTTCATCTGTACGAAGAGGCGGTAAAGCTTGACAGGGAAAATACAACCGCCGTCATATGGTTTGCTGATCTACAGCTTCAGCTTGGGCTTAATGAAGATGCCATTAAAGTGCTGCAGCAGTCACTGCGCCATTCATTTGAACCTGCCGCAGCCTATAAACTTGCAGGCCTTCTTGTTCAAGAAGCGGCTGCTGCAGGCGAAAAGAAAGCAGTCCGCTACCTCTCAGAAGCATGCGGTCTACTTGAAGCACTGATTGAGGACGAGGAAGATGCAGACTATTACAGTCTTCTTGGCATCGCCCTGCTTGAATTCGGAGACTTTGAAGAGGCAGTAGGTGCGTTTAAACGGGCTTTGGAAATTGATCCGGAAGTGGAAAAGGGACATTTCCATCTGGCAAGACTCTATACAGAAGATGAAAAATACCGGCAGGCGGAAGCTCACATCAGGCAGGCGATGGATGTCAGCCCTGACGACCACGACAATTACAATCAGCTTGGCCTCATATACAGACATCAATTCAAGTTGAAAGAAGCACTTGAAGCTGTTGAAGCGGCAATTGCACTTGAGCCTGAGGATCTTCTCTGTCTTTATAACAGAGCCTGCTATCTTGCCTCAATGAAACGGTTTAAAGAAGCCGCAGAACAGCTTGAGGCCCTGTATGAACTTGATGAAGACTTCATCTTCATGGAAATGGCCGAAGAGGATGAAGACCTCGATCCGCTGAAAGAAGCGGGATACTTCCCGGTGAATAAAGCAGCCGGCAGATAAACCTGTCCACTTGAAAAAGGGAGTGGAAAGCGGTCATAATAATAGAGTGCAATGTTTCGCGGGTGATTTGCTTTCCTAAGCCGCCTAAAAGAAAAAGTAGCAGAAAGCCGCTTTTCTGTTAAAATAAGAGAATGTATGCTGATTCAGCAAAAACAGATAGAATAAAGGAGTTTTTCAGATGGAAAAAGTATTGATCTTTGGTCATAAAAACCCGGATACAGATACGATTTGCTCTGCAATTGCGTATGCTGATCTTAAAACAAAGCTAGGCATGAATGCAGAGCCTGTCCGCCTCGGAGAAATCAACGGCGAAACAGAATTTGCTCTGAATACATTTGGAGTTGACGTTCCAAGACTGATCGAAACAGCTGCGAATGAGACAAGCCAGGTCATTTTAGTCGACCATAACGAACGCCAGCAAAGTGTCAGTGACATTGAAAAAGTACACGTGCTTGAGGTTATTGACCATCACCGCATCGCAAACTTTGAAACAAGCGATCCGCTTTATTACCGCGCGGAGCCTGTCGGATGCACAGCTACAATCCTGAACAAGATTTACAAAGAGAACGGCGTGAGCATTCCAA
This sequence comes from Metabacillus sp. SLBN-84, assembly GCF_053629595.1. Classification (NCBI taxonomy): domain Bacteria; kingdom Bacillati; phylum Bacillota; class Bacilli; order Caryophanales; family Bacillaceae; genus Metabacillus; species Metabacillus sp. SLBN-84. The sequence continues at coordinate 3,315,546 of NZ_JBRJIP010000001.1, read as the reverse complement.
AAGAAATTGCGGGCCTTATGCTGTCTGCCATCATCTCTGATTCATTATTGTTTAAATCACCTACATGCACAGAGCAGGATGTAGCAGCTGCGAAAGAACTTGCAGCCATTGCCGGCGTGGATGCAGAAGTGTACGGACTTGATATGCTGAAAGCAGGAGCTGACCTCAGCGGCAAAACAGTTTCAGAACTCATTTCTCTTGATGCAAAAGAATTCTCAATGGGCGATTACAAAGTTGAGATTGCACAGGTAAATGCGGTAGATCCTAACGACATTCTTGTTCATAAAGAAGAAATCGAAGCGATGGTTTCAGCGGTTATCGCTGAAAAAGAATTGGACTTGTTCGTATTTGTCGTAACAGATATCCTGATCAATGATTCCGTTGCCATTGCTCTTGGCCGTGAAACACGCGCGGTAGAACAGGCATACGATGTAAAGCTTATTGATAACATGGCGGTGCTGAAAGGCGTTGTATCCCGCAAGAAACAAATTGTACCTGTCCTGACAGAAGTTTTAACAAACGCACTGTAAAATTTCATTTAAAAAAACGGCCTGCACTGCAAGCCGTTTTTTTTGTGTTTTTAGCAGTAGCCAGGTCCAGGACCATAACCAGCGCCGCCGACAAAAGAAGCACCGATGATAATCAGCAAAATAAACAATACGATAATTAGCGCGAATCCATTATTGTATCCGCCGCCGCATCCATCTTTACTCATGGTTGTGTCTCCTCCAATCATGAAATCGTGAGCTTTTCTCTTGCTCAAATTTAGGGTATGCGGAAGAAAGAATTATGTTAGCCTATTTATCTATTGCTTACTGAACTCAGCTCATAAAAGACATTTCCAGCAGCACAAAAAGACCGGAGAAAAGGATCTCCGGCCTTGAAATCAGCTACTTATTAAATAAGCTTTTGACGCCGTGGAAAATCAAAACGAAAGAAAAAACTAAGATTGCTAAAACGCCAACGACTGTCGTAAACGGTGCTAGGCTTGCAAGGAATGTTCCGGCCAGCGGAAGTTCAACTAGAGCAAAGCCTGCAAGAATGGCTGCAAGGAATAAGAAAATTAATCGATCCATCATTATCCCCTCCTTCCTAATACAGTATATGTAAGCGTTTTCTTAATAGTATAGGTCACATGCACATTTTCTTAAGAATATATAATTTGAAGACACGAAAAAAGCCCGTTTTGGATACGGGCTTTTTTTGCAGCGGTAAACTTATTAGATTTTGTAACTTTCAGGTCTAAATGGGTGATTCCGCTTTTCTTCATTGTCCAGCTCCGCCTCCCAGCCCTTCCGTCAGAACAAAATCCCCCAAAAAATCAAAACCGGACTTTTAGGGTGATTTCTTTTCTGCCTGTCAGGGCTAAACGAGCGATTCCGCTTTTCGTGGTGTCCAGCTCCATCGCCCAGCCCTTCCGTCAGAACAAAATCCCCCAAAAAGTCAAAACCGGACTTTTCGGGTGATTTCTTTTCTGCCTGTCAGGGCTAAACGGGCGATTCCGCTTTTCTTCATTGTCCAGCTCCGCCTCCCAGCCCTTCCGTCAGAACAAAATCCCCCAAAAAGTCAAAGTCGGACTTTTCGGGTGATTTCTTTTCTGCCTGTCAGGTCTAAACGGTCGGCTCCGCTTTTCTTAGCCGTTAATGATTTTACCACCGTTCACATGAATCATCTGTCCGGTGATGTAGCTTGAGTCGCTGCTTGCGAGGAATACGTAGCTTGGTGCAAGTTCATCAGGCTGTCCGGGGCGTCCCATTGGCGTGTCGGCGCCGAACTCTGAAACTTTTTCTGCATCAAACGTTGAAGGGATGAGCGGTGTCCAGATTGGACCCGGAGCTACGCCGTTTACCCGGATGCCTTTTTTCACAAGAGACATGGAAAGGGAACGTGTGAACGTCGTAATGGCACCTTTCGTGGCTGAATAATCAATCAGCTGTTCGTTTCCTGCATAAGCTGTGATGGATGACGTGTTGATGATGCTGCTTCCTTGCTTCAGATGGGGAAGGGCTGCTTTTGTCATATAGAAAAAAGAGAAAATATTTGTTTTGAATGTGCGTTCAAGCTGCTCTTTTGTAATTTCCTCAATGCCAGCCTGCGGATGCTGCTCAGCCGCATTGTTGACAAGAATGTCAATTTTGCCGAACTTGCTGACTGTTTCGTTTACTACCTGTCCGCAAAATGCTTCATCTCCGATATCTCCCGGAATAAGCAGACACTGTCTGCCTTCCTGTTCAACAAGGCGTTTCGTTTCATTCGCATCATCGTGTTCATCCAAATAGGAAATGACAACATCTGCGCCTTCTCTTGCAAAGTGGACGGCTACCGACCGCCCGATGCCTGAATCACCGCCTGTGATGATCGCTGTTTTATCCGAAAGCTTGCCGCTGCCTATGTATTGATGGCTGTCAAACTCGGGTTTTGGATGCATCTGATTTTCATGCCCTGGCTGCACATCCTGATGCTGTGCAGGCATCGTTTTATTTGTTTGGCTGTTTTGGCTCATTTACAATCCCTCCAGGTTTTGATCACGTTTAGTATGGTGAAAAATCCGATAAGTATGTTGGACATGCTTTATATATTCCCTATCTTTTTTTGATAAAACACCTGATTCCGGCAAAAAAAAAACCGAGACAGAAGTCTCAGTTCAAAACGTTGAAATACCGTGCTTCAGGATGGGCAACGACTATGGCCGTAACAGATGCTTCAGGTTCCATCATAAAGCCTTCTGTAAGGTTCACTCCGATGTCTTCAGGCCTGATCAGATCGAATAATTTGGCCTGGTCATCAAGATTCGGGCAGGCAGGATATCCGAAAGAGAACCGCTGGCCCTGATATTTGGCTGAAAAGCGCTGATCCATTGTAAAGTCCGGTGGATCAGGGAAGCCCCACTGATCTCGAATCAGCTGGTGCGTCCGCTCGGCGAGACCTTCAGCAAGTTCAAGGGCAAGTGCCTGAACGACATGGCTTTTCAAATAGTCGCCCTGTTCCTTGAAGCGGTTTGCAATCTCTCTTACTTTCTTTCCTGCCGTAACAGCAAAGAAGGATACATAGTCTCTCATTCCGCCGTCCGGACGAACATAGTCTGAAATGCAGCGGTGCGGCAGCTTGGATTGTCTTGGAAAGTCAAAGGTCTGCAGCTTTTCTTCTGTTTCAGGATCCAGAATGTGCAGAGAATTTCCCTCTGATACAGCAGGGAAGAACTGATAAACCGCAGCAGGTTCAAACCATTTTTCCGCCTCTCCCTGCTTCAGGAGTTCATCAATGGTTTCTTTGAGAGAAACAGCTTTTGGATCATTGTTTTTCAGCATTTCCTTTACTTTTCCCTTGAGGCCGAGGTGATGGCCGATCAGCATCTGCATGTTGATATAAGGGATGAGGTGCTGCAAATTGAAATCTTTGATGATATGGCGTCTGCAGTCCTCAGGCACAAAAACAGGGGACGGTGCAAGCTCTGCTCTTTTTTCAAGCAGCTCTGTCACTGCGGCAGTCGGTTTCTTTTCAGAAAACCGTTCAGATCGCACTTCTTTCTTTTTAAACTGGGCCGGGTCGACGCGGATCCGGTTTGCAAGTGAAAGGCCGTCCATCGCATCCTTGGCATACACCACCGGTCCGCTGTATTGCGGAGCAATCTTTCCGTCTGCAAACTTTCTGGAAAGGGCAGCGCCGCCGACCAGGATTGGTACAGAAATGTCAGCTTCACGCAGATCCTGAGCGGTCAGGACCATTTGCTGGGCTGACTTAACAAGCAGGCCTGAAAGTCCGACAATATCCGGTTTTTCTTTTCTGACAGCTGCAATTAAATCCTGCGGGGTCACTTTAATTCCGAGATCCACTACTTTGTAGCCATTGTTGCTCAGGATAATATCCACGAGGTTTTTCCCGATATCATGCACATCACCTTTAACCGTTGCAAGCAGGATTTTTCCTTTTCCGCTGTCATCCTTCTTCTCCATATACTGCTCTAAAAAGGAGACGGAAGCCTTCATTACTTCTGCACTTTGAAGAACCTCGGCGACGATCAGCTGGTTTGTATTGAACAGCTCTCCGACTTCAGCCATTCCGCTCATTAGCGGACCGTTAATAATATCGAGAGGAGCATCATATTCCTTAAGGGCTATTTCAAGGTCTGAAATCAGTCCTTCTTTTGTCCCCTCAACAACATATTGGGCGAGACGCTGCTCAAGCGGAAGGGACTGTACAGGTTTTTTGGCTGTTTTTTTCTTCCCGCGGTAGTGATTTGTAAAAGTCGCGAGTGTTTCGTCATTTGTATTAAAAAGAAGCGTTTCTGCCATTTCTACTTCTTGTTTCGGAATTGAAGCAAAACGCTCAAGTTTTTCTGTGTTGACAATGGCATAGTCAAGTCCCGCCTGTGTACAGTGATAAAGATAAACTGCGTTCAATACTTCGCGTCCGACAGGCGGCAGGCCGAAGGATACATTGCTGACTCCAAGCATGGTCAGACATTCCGGAAGTCGCTCTTTGATCAGGCGGATGCCCTTAATGGTTTCTTCAGCAGAACCAATATACTGCTCGTCTCCTGTGCCGACAGGGAAAACGAGGGGATCAAAAATAATATCTGACGGACTCAGGCCGTGCTTTTCAGTAAGCAGTTCAAACGAACGGACCGCAATATCAAGCTTTTCCTCAGCTGTAAGAGCCATGCCCTTTTCGTCTATGGTTCCGACAACAACGGCGGCACCATATTTATGAATCAGCGGAACAACTGCGTCAAAGCGCTCTTCGCCGTCTTCGAGGTTAATCGAGTTGATGATGACTTTTCCCTGGGAATAAGAGAGTGCTTTTTCAATGACAGCTTCATCGGTTGAATCGATGACAAGCGGCGCCTTTACTTTTTTGGTCACTTCTTTTATGAATGCTTCCATATCTTCAAGTTCATCGCGGTCAGGGTCTGCAAGACAAATATCAATGACATGTGCTCCGTTTTTAACCTGTGCTCTCGCAATTTCAGATGCTTCTTCAAATTTCCCCTCGGCAATCAGGCGTTTGAATTTTCTTGATCCAATGACATTTGTCCGTTCCCCGACAAACAGGGGTCTCATGGAGTCGTCATAAATAAGCGGATCAATACCGGAAACGGTATGTGCCGGATCACGTTCCGGGACGGTGCGCGGATTCAGTTCGCTGACTGCATCTGCGATAGCCGTGATATGGGCGGGTGTGGTTCCGCAGCAGCCGCCGACAATATTGAGCCAGCCCTGTTCTGCAAAACCCTTCACTTTCTGAGCAAGCGAACGCGGGGATTCATGGTATTTTCCTTCCTCATCCGGCAGGCCGGCGTTCGGGTAACAGCTGACAGCTGTATGGGCCATGCCTGACAGCGTCCTGATATGGTCTGTCATAAACTCAGGCCCTGTCGCACAGTTCAAGCCGACAGAAAGAGGCTGCATATGTTCAAGGGAAATAAAGAAGGCTTCAATGTCCTGGCCGGCAAGGGTCGTGCCCATCGGCTCAATCGTCCCTGATACCATAAGCGGGATTTCTTTTCCAGTCTTCTCAAAGGCACGCTTAATGCCTAAAAAGCCGGCTTTTACATTCAGCAGGTCCTGGCTCGTTTCAAGAAGAAGCAGATCGGCTCCGCCTGCAAGCAGTCCCAGTGTCTGTTCTTCATAGTTCTCGATCAGTTCTTCAAATGTGGCTCCTCCCGTAACAGAGAGCGTTTTTGTTGTCGGTCCCATTGAGCCAGCTACAAAGCGGGGCCATTCGGGTGTTGAGTATTTTTCAGCTGCTCTTTTCGCAATTTCAGCCGCTTTTTTATTCAGTTCGAAGGCAAGGTGCCCAAGATCGTATTCATCCAGAACGATTTTCGTAGCCCCGAACGTGTTTGTCTCAATAATATCTGCTTTTGCTTCAAGGTAAGCTTCATGGATCGATTGAATGACCTCAGGTGCAGTTATAGTCAAATATTCGTTGCACCCTTCATAAGCTTCTCCGCCGAAGTCATCTGCAGAAAGATTGGCGTCCTGAATCATGGTGCCCATCGCTCCGTCCAGAACGAGGATTTTTTTCTCAAGCTGTTTTTTTATATCAGACATGCGTAATCTTCCTTTCGGTGGCCTCAGACTCTTTATTATGAATATAGTTCGTCAATTCCACGGTTAGTTCATAATTCAAAAACGGTGTGATCAAGTAAATGCCGTTAAACAGATCAAATGCAGCATCAATCAGGTTTTTGGCAATGGCCAGACCCTCCTGATACGATTTTTCCTTGTCATCTCCGGCATTGGCCATTTTTTCGCGGATGCTGTCAGACAGGGTAATGCCCGGAATCTCATTATGAATAAATTCGGCATTCCGGCTGCTGGTGAGCGGCATAATGCCGATATAAACCGGTACGGTTAAGTGTTTTGTTTCTTCATAGACATCAAGCAGCTGTTTTTCGGAATAGATCGGCTGGGAGATAAAATAATCAGCGCCGCACGCTATTTTTTTCTCCAGCCTTTTAACGGCTTTATCAAGGTACTTCACATTCGGGTTAAAGGCGGCGGCAACTGAGAAGTTCGTTTTTTCGCCAAGCGGTTTTCCTGAGTAAGAAAGCCCGTCATTAAATTGCTTAATCAGACTGATCAAGTCAAAGGAAGAAAGGTCATAAACAGAAGTTGCCCCCGGGAAATCCCCGATTTTGGACGGATCTCCTGTTATGGCTAAAACATCTGTTAAGCCGAGAGTATGGAGACCCATTAAATGTGACTGCAGGCCAATTAAATTCCGGTCACGGCACGTAATATGGATCAGCGAGCGGAGTCCATGGGTCTGCTGGACAATGGATCCCATCGCGCCATTGCTGATTCTTGGGGAAGCAAGAGAGTTATCCGCAAGAGTTAAGGCATCGATTCCAGCCTCCTGAAGGGCCTTTGCTCCTTTTAAAAATTTTTCAATACCGAGCTTTTTCGGCGGGTCAAGCTCGACAATAATGGATCGTTTTTCTTTTACGATATCCTGCAGCGGAGGATACTTTCTCTCGGCAGCTGAGGCAATGGAGATTTCTTCTTTCCTAGCTTTCACCTTCTTTTCTGTCACTGGAGGCAGTCCTTTAAGTGCAGAAGCCATCGCCCTGATATGATCAGGAGTCGTTCCGCAGCAGCCGCCTATTAATCTCGCACCCTGATTTCTAAAAGCAAGTGCGCTTTCAGCGAAGTATTTTTCACCGGATCCGTAAACAAGTCTGCCTTCCTCAATGGTCGGGAGGCTGCTGTTCGGATAAACAGACAGGAAGGCCTTTTCGGGAAGAGGAACTTCTTCCAGAGATGAGAGCATATGATATGGCCCAAGCCTGCAGTTCAGCCCGACAACATTCGCCCCGAGCTCCTCAAGCTGGGACAGGCCGTCAGAAAGAGGAGTACCGTCCTGAAGAACGCCGATTTCATGAAGGGAAATGTTCGTTATAATCGGCAAGTCTGTTTCTTTTCTTGCAATCTCAAGAACCGTCTTCATTTCTTCAAGATCATAATACGTTTCAAGCAGGAGGCCGTCCGGCTCTTCGTTCAGCAGAAGATAAAGCTGCTCCCTGAAATTTCGCCGCAGGTCCTCAAGCGAATAAGAGCCCTTTTTAAAAGCACGGACCCCGCCGATTGTTCCGAGGACATAGGCTGAGGTGCCTTCCGCAGCTTGCTTTGCAATCTGCACAGCCTTGCGGTTAATGGCGCGCACCTCATCTTCAAGCCCGTATCTCGACAGCTTGATATAATTGGCCCCGTACGTATTTGTCTGAATGACATCAGCTCCGGCATCAAGATACGCCTTATGAACATTCAGAATGTCATCGGGTTTTGACAGGTTCAGTTCTTCAAAACACCGGTCCACACCGTGGGAATAAAGCAGGGTGCCCATTGCTCCGTCCCCGATCAGAATTTTTGTCTGCAAGTCTGTTAAAAGTGCCAAAGCTATAAACCTCCTAAAATACAGCTGATAATGGGAAAAAGAAAAAAGCCTTCCAAGAAGAAGACTTTTGAGTATGCATGACTTCTTCTTATCGTCCGATGGATGCATCGCTGGAATTAGCACCTTGGTTTACGCCAGGTTGCTGAAGCTTCGACGGGCCAGTCCCTCAGCTTCTCTAGATAAGAATCAAAAATATGAAATTGGCTAAATGATATTATATCTAATTTACATGTTTTTTTCAGGAGATTCAAGTGCGAAAAGTAAAAGTTTTCTGAATTGATGAGGAATTCTTGCCACAGTCCGGATAAAAAAAGACCCAGCAGGAAAAACCTGCTGAGTCCACGCGTTTATCTGAAATTAATGAACTGAACATCGATCGGCAGATCCGCTCCGCGGACAGCTGCAATCACCTGCTGCAGGTCGTCCTTGCTTTTGCCGGTTACGCGGACCTGATCATCCTGAACCTGCGTTTTCACTTTAAGCCCTGCATTTTTTATGATCGCGTTAATCTTTTTCGCATTGTCCTTATCAATACCCTGGACAAGCTTTGCACGCTGGCGGATGGTGCCGCCTGATGCGCCTTCAATTTTTCCGTAATCAATATTGCGCGTTGCCACATTGCGCTTGATCAGTTTTGAAATGAACACATCCTTCAGCTGATCCATTTTGAACTCATCATCAGAAACTAAAACAAGCTCCTCTTTTTCAAGCGTGATGCTGCTTTTGCTTCCTTTAAAATCATAGCGTGTGCCGATTTCTTTCATCGTCATCGTGATGGCATTTGTTACCTCAGGCATATCCACCTTCGACACAATATCAAACGAACTGTCCTTGGCCATAAGAATCCTCCCAAAAGTTTGTATTATCTTTAGATTATAGTAGAATGTACATGATATAACAACTAACGGCAGTTCAGCTGCAAAGGAAGGAACGAACACATGAATCCCGGAACGTTTATGACGCTTAAAATAGATGAAAAAGTAGATTACGGATATTATTTAGCAGATGGAGAAAGCCGAGTACTGCTTCACAAAACGGAAATCACTGAACCAATTGAAGAATTGGATGAGGTTGAGGTGTACCTGATTGTGGACCATGAAGACCGTCTCGCTGCAACAATGAAAAAGCCGACGATATCAGAAGACCGGTTCGGATGGGTAGAAGTAGTCAGTGTCAGGGAAGACATGGGGGCATTCGTCGACATTGGCCTTTCAAAAGATGCACTTGTCGACAACGATATTCTTCCGGCCTATGTAAGTGTATGGCCAAAAGAAGGCGACAAGCTCTACTGTTCCCTGAAAGTGACGAAAAACGGAAGATTTTTCACAAAACTTGCAACGGAAGATGTCATGCAGGAAAACATCGTCCCGGCTGCAGGAGTCCGGAACAATCAGACTGTTACTGGCAGAGTCTACCGAATCATTATTGCCGGTTCTTTCATCATAACTGAAGAAGGCTACAAAGGATTCATCCACTCCTCCCAGCGCAAAAGAGAGCCGCGTCTTGGCGAACTTGTAACAGGACGAGTTGTTGATGTGAAGGAAGACGGCACCCTTAACGTTTCTCTCCTTCCATTCAAACATGAGGCATTGGATGAGGATGCACAAGTGATCTGTGATTACATGGAAGAAAGAGGAGGAGCCATGCCCTTCTTTGACAAGAGCGATCCCGATGACATCAAAGAACGCTTCAACATGAGCAAAGGGGCATTCAAGCGTGCGCTCGGCTCACTTATGAAAGCAGGAAAGGTCTATCAGGAAGACGGCTGGACTTATTTTAAAAAAGAACAACAGTAAGCGCCTATGCGTTTGCTGTTTTTTTATGGGGAAAATTTGATTTTGGGTTTTTGCCGGTGGGAATAGTATTGTTTTATGATGGATGTGTAAAGAAGGAAGGGCAGGTGGTGATTGATCCGAAATTAAGGAAGGGGAATTGATTTATGGAACTGAAAAAATGAATGAGGAATTGATGGATCTGATAAAAACGAAAGGGGATGTTTATTAGTTGAAGGACTTAAAGGAAAACCGGGAATTGCTTGTTTACCGGAGCTTGAACGCCAGAAGTATGCTGGATGAGGAAGCTCTTAATCAATTGCGGAATCTCGAAAAAGGCTTTGAAGGAGAAAAGTATTTTGAGCAGTGGCTTATTGAGAAAGGAGGGGATGGCATAGTATTAAGCGATCTGCTTTTTGAAATCAGCGGATCATTCGTACAAATTGATTCCCTGTTTATCAAACCTGATAAAATGTACGTATTCAATGTAAAGAACTCTGAAGGTGATTACTTCGCAGAAGAAGAAAGATGGTCGACCCCGGCCAAAAAAGAAATGAAAAACCCCCTGCTTCAGCTCAAAAGAAGTGAAGCCTTGCTCACTCGGCTCCTCCAGGATCAAAGCATCAAGTTTCCCCTCGAACCATTTGTCGTCTTTGTAAACCACCGCTTTCACCTCTACAATGCTCCAATGGACCAACCCATCATTTATCACCCCCAGCTGAACCGTTTTGCAGAAAAACTCAATCACAAGCCGGGCAGATTAACCGGCTTTCATGACATGCTCGCCAAGAAACTTCTGGATTCGCACGTGGAAGAATATCCGTTTTTGAAGCTGCCGGGGTATGGGTTTGAGGGGCTGGAAAAAGGTATTATCTGTCCAAAATGTCTATTGCTGTATACCCTCTTTAATAACAGAAATTTTATATGCTCTAATTGTAAAACAACCGAACCGCTTCTACCTGCAGTATTACGGGCAATAGGAGAATTCAGGCTTCTCTTTCCGGAAAAGAGGATCACCACAGATCAGATTCATGAATGGTGTAAGCTTGTTTTATCAAAAAAGACAATAAGAAAGATTCTGTACGCACATTTTGAACATATAGGGCGCGGGAGGTCTTCTCACTTTGTAGATAAATAAAATTAGTGCCATTGAATAAAAGATTTTTCTGAATGATAGGTCCGAACTTAGAGATAAGTGCCTTCAAGAAAGGAATTTTTCTGTTTGGTGGTTCCGATCTCATCGATAAGTGCCATCAAGACAGAAATCCCACTTCTTGATGGTTCCCAACTCAGAGATAAGTGCCATCAAAAAAGAAATCCAACCGCTTGATGGTTCGGAACTCGATGATAAGTGCCACCAAAACAGAAAATCCTCCGTTTGGTGGTTCCGAACTCAGAGATAAGTGCCATCAAGACAGATATCCCACGTCTTGATGGTTCCGAACTCAGAGATAAGTGCCATCAAGACAGAAATCCCACGTCTTAATGGTTCCCAACTCAGAGATAAGTGCCATCAAAAAAGAAATCCCATGTCTTGATGGTTCTCAACTCATAGATAAGTTCCATCAAAAAAGAAATCCCATGTCTTGATGGTTCCCAACTCTGAGATAAGTACCGCCAAAACAAAAAATCCTCCGTTTGGTGGTTTCGAACTCAGAGATAAGTGCCATCAAAAAAGAAATCCCATGTCTTGATGGTTCCCAACTCTGAGATAAGTACCACCAAAACAAAAAATCCTCCGTTTGGTGGTTCCGAACTCAGAGATAAGTGCCATCAAAACAGAAATCCCACGTCTTGATGGTTCCGAACTCAGAGATAAGTGCCATCAAAACAGAAATCCCATGTCTTGATGGTTCCCAACTCTGAGATAAGTACCATCAAAACAGAAAATCCTCCGTTTGATGGTTCTCAACTCATAGATAAGTACCACCAAAACAAAAAATCCTCCGTTTGATGGTTCTCAACTCATAGATAAGTGCCATCAAAACAGAAATTCCACGTCTTGATGGTTCCGAACTCAGAGATAAGTGCCATCAAAACAGAAATTCCACGTCTTGATGGTTCCCAACTCATAGATAAGTGCCACCAAAACAAAAAATCCGCCGCTTGATGGTCCCGCAAAAATCCCCCTCCAAAAAAATAAACTTTCCCCCAAACCCGTCGATAACCTCCTAGTAGAACTTTTTAAGGAGAGAGACATCAATGAAAAAAATTATGATCATAATCGCGTCCTGTATGCTGCTTGCCGCCGGGTGCGGGAAGAATGAGGCAGTCAGCAGTGCGGATCAAAAAATAAAAGTAGGGATCATGCTCTCGGATGTGGGGCTTGGGGATCAGTCGTTCAGTGACTCTGCGTTTGCGGGCCTGATGAAATCCCGTGATGAACTTGGCATTTTGTTTGATTACCGGGAGCTTGAAAAAACGGGCACTTATGAAAAAGGGATTACTGAGCTTGTTGAAGAGGGCAATGATCTTGTCGTTGGACTTGGGTTTATGGTTCAGGAAGATTTGGAAAAAGCGGCAAAGAAGTATCCGGATCAGCAGTTTTTGCTGATCGATGCGGTTTCTGAGGCTGAGAATATTACCTCAGTTACGTTTAAAGAGGATGAAGGGAGCTTTCTTGCCGGGGTTGTTGCAGCGATGGCTTCTAAAACAAATACGATCGGTTTTATCGGCGGCGCTGATGTGCCGCTTATAAATAAGTTCGCAGACGGATTTGCAGAAGGGGCAAGAACGATCAAGCCTGAGATTGTCATCTACACGGAGTATGCAAATGATTTCGGCAATGACATCAAGGGCGGTGTCATGGCAGACAGCATGATTAAAAGAAAGGCGGATGTACTTTATGCAGCAGCCGGTTTTACTGGGGCAGGTGTTTTAAAAGCGGCGCAGGACAGCGGAGTATATGCGATTGGTGTTGACAGCGATCAGTATTTTTATGCGGAAAAGGCTGTTGTAACCTCTATGATGAAAAATGTGGATATCGGCATTTTTCAGCTTCTGAAAGACTATGTCAAGAAACAGGAGCTTCCTGAGGGGCATATTGAACTTGGTGTGAAGGATAATGGGGTTCAACTGGCTCCGATCCGTGTCCTGAACCTGACTGAACAGCAGCAGAAAACGCTTGATCAATGGAAGCAAAAATTAGCAGAGAGCAACTAGGAGGATCATCGTGTCATTAAAGAAAAAATTATTGTTCAATTCTGTCGGCATTATCATACTTGCTACCTTTATGATTGGCTTTATCGTCTTCAATATGCTATTGATTCAAAAGACAAACCAGAATGAAGTTCCTGTGCTTTTAAATGTGGAAAAGCTGCAGGGAGAACTGAATGCAGCCAAGCAGAGCTTAAATAATGCTGCTTTTTCGCTTTCCGATGCGCACAAGGAGGAGGCGCTGCAGTCGCTGAACCGGACCGAAAAGCTTTTAGACAGCCTGGATCAGACCTTGCAGGATAAAAATGGGAAGGCTGCTTTAAGAAAGGCATCAGCCAAATTCGTTGAGCTCAAGCAGAAAACGCTGCCTGCACTTGAAGAGAAAAATCAGGCAGAAGTGAAACGCCAGGCTGTAAGAATGGATGGCATCTCAAACGATATTTATTCTGTGAATCTCCATGTTCATGACAGGTATACATTTATTCAAGAAGAAGTCAAAAGACAGATCGAGTTTGTCATTTTGTCAGCGGCCATTGGAACGGCTCTTTTAATTCTTGTTTCAAGTGTTCTTGTCATCAGAATGACATCGTCAATTACGAAGCCTTTAAAAAGCATGTCAGAACAGGCGGCGGCAATTGCACAGGGGAATCTTGCCGTGCAGGCTTTAACCTATAAGGGGAAAGATGAAATCGGGGCGCTCAATGATTCGTTTTCAAGTATGGTGAATCAGCTTAAAGGGCTGATCCTTTCTATTGACACTGTAAGCAAACAGGTCGATGGATTTGCTGAAACCCTTGACAGTGAAACACGTGTTTTAAGTGAAATCAGCGGACAGGTCGTTTTATCAACAGATGAACTGTCTGCCGGATCCCAGTCAATTTCCTCTGATCTTCAAGATGCTGTTTCTCTGATTGAGCGGATGGATGCAGGCTTCAGCGAAAACGTCATACGCTCCCAAAAGTCTGTCATTTTTGGCGAAGAAGCGGCAGGCGCCATTCAGGAGGGGCAGGGGGCAATCAGAACCCAGAGCGATTTGCTGAAAGAAAATGGCGTGATGATGAACCTGATCAATGACTCAACGAAGACATTTTTAGGGTATATGACGAAAATCGAAGATATGACGAAGGTCGTCTCCGGCATTGCCGATCAGACCAATCTTCTTGCGCTAAATGCAGCAATCGAGGCTGCGCGCGCAGGGGAAGCGGGAAAGGGATTTGCCGTAGTGGCAGCAGAAGTCAGAAAGCTTGCAGAAGAATCTACGAATGCCACCTCCCAAATCTTTGAAATGGCAAGCCTGATGCAATCCGGCATTGCAAACATTTCTGAATCTGTAGCAAAAGGGGTTTCCCTTGCAGAAAAGCAAAAGACAGGTATGGACATCACTACACAGGCTTTTCATGCGATTGATGAAAAAGTGAAGAATATTACACTGGAATTGATTAGCCTTGAAGAAGGTGTGAATCACTCGAAAACATTAGGCGGAAATGTTCTGCAAAATGTTGAGAGCATCAGCGCTGTAGTGGAGGAAACAGCAGCGGGAAGCGAAGAAATTTCAGCTTCAACTGCTGAGCAGCTTGCTGCTTTTGAAAAGATGGCTGAAGGGGTTTCAGAGCTGAGAAAGCTGACCTATGATCTGAAACAAACGTTAACACAATTTAAATTAACATAAAAAAACAGCAGCGGAATCTCCCCCGCTGCTGTTTCCATTTCTGATTACAAGTGATCTGTTTTCTTAGAAAATTGTTGTTCGCCTTTTTGGCGGCTTTTTTCGCGCATCATGTTTTTTTCATGCTGCTTGGCATTGTTGTCTTTTGCTTTTTTGTCGTTATCGCTTGTATGGGGCATCATCAAAACTCCTTTAAAAATGATATGTTTAGGATGCCCTACGAGAAGAAAAATATTATGAGATCTGTTTGTTTAAGAAAAAGATGGCGATTGTGCCTGGGCCTGAGTGTGCTCCAACGGAACAGCCGACCGTGTTGATGTAAATTTCTTTCGGCTGAAATTCAGCTTGAATCATGGACTTGATTTCATTAGCGGAATCAAGGTCGTCGCCATGGCTGATGGCGATTGTCTGATTGCTTAAGTCAGTGCCGCGTTCTTTCATAAGTTCAATGACACGGCGGAATACTTTTTTTCTCCCTCTGATTTTCTCTATAGGAATAAGTTTTCCGTCCTCAACATGGAGAAGAGGCTTTATGTTCAGCAGACCGCCGACAAATGCAGAGGTTTTGCTGATGCGGCCGCCTCTTGCGAGATAGTCGAGATTGTCGACTGTGAAAATGTGTTCTGTATGCACGCAGAAGTCCTTTACAGACTCTGCGATTTCGTGTAGAGTTTTTCCTTTACCGGCGAGTTCAGCTGCATATTTAACAGCAAGGCCAAGGCCAAGTGAAGCACATTTTGAATCGATAATGGCAAGCTCAAAATCAGGATATTCTTCTTTTACCTCATTGCCGATCATGACTGCAGTCTGGTATGTCCCTGAAAGCTCTGAAGAAAATGCTACATACAGAGCAGGCACTTTCTTTTGGGCGAGAGAGGTAAAGATCTCTTTGACATCTAAAGGAGAAATTTGCGTTGTTTTCGCAACTTTCCCTTCTCTCATTGCATCGTATACTTCCTTCGGTGTAATGGTCAGAAGGTCACGGTAGTCATGCTCATCAATATGTACGCCGAGCGGAAGCAGCGTGACACCGTTCTTTTCGTAAAACTCAAGCGGCAGATCGCTTGCGCTGTCTGCGAGGATGTGAACCGTCATTTTTGCACCTCATTTCATGTAATTTTTCCCTTTGGGAGAATAGTCTCATTTGAAATTGAATTCTTATAGTAAAAGTAGCACTTAGCCAAATAGAAGTAAAGAACAACGAAAGCCCTGAAAAGACATAATTTGTATTGGTCTGCAAGAAAAAAGGGTAAATCAGAAATACTATTAATATCTTATAGCCCGGGAGGATTTTCTGCAAATGGTTTATGAAGAAGTCAAAAAAGGAATAATTGTGATTTTCGGCGCGCTGCTGAACGCTGTGGGACTGAACCTGTTTATGATTCCGGCGGATGTATATGCCAGCGGATTTACAGGGATTGCCCAGCTTTTATCAAGCGTTTTGATTGAATATACGCCCCTTAACATATCGACCGGGGTTCTGCTGCTCCTGCTGAATATACCTGTAGCGATTTTAGGCTGGCAGAAGGTCGGGAAATCATTTACGCTCTACAGTGTGCTGAGCGTCGCAGCGACAACCTTCTTTCTTTCGATTGTCCCGCTCTATCCGCTGTCTGAAGACATCCTGCTGAATGCAGTATTCGGAGGCGTGATCGTAGCAATCGGAGTCGGAATTACGCTTAAGTACGGGGCATCAACCGGAGGACTTGATATTGTTGCCATGATTCTCTCACGCATGAAAGATAAGCCCGTGGGAACGTATTTCTTCATTTTGAACGGAATCATCATCTTTACAGCCGGTCTGCTTTATGGATGGGAAAAAGCACTCTATACGCTTGTCACTCTCTACGCATCAACGAGGGTCATCGATGCAATCCATACCCGTCATGAAAAACTGACAGCCATGATTATCACGAAAAAAGCCGATGACCTGAAAAAGGCAATTCATGCTAAAATGGTAAGAGGCATCACGATGGTTCCTGCAAAAGGGGCCTTTACTAACGAACAAAAGGACATGCTGATGATCGTGATCACGCGCTATGAACTTTATGATTTAGAAAAAATCATTAAGGAAGTGGATCCAAAGGCATTCACAAACATTCTTCAGACAACAGGCATCTTTGGATTCTTCCGCAAAGAATAGGAGATATGCGCAATGAAAAAACTTTTGTTCATTACGGTCTTTTTGATTCTTGCAGGCTGCGGCCAAAGTGCTGAACAGCCGCAAGAGAAAGAACAAGCGGAAGAGGTGTCGGGTGATATGGAAGAAAAAGATGTCGAGCTTTCAGTTGAAACGAAAGAAGAATCAGGTGTTGTCCAAATCACCATGATGGTTAAAAACAACTCAGATGAAGAAAAAAACTTTGAATTTTCGTCCGGACAAAAGTACGAAATCATTATTACCGATCCGAACGGGGCAGAAGTCTACAAATATTCAAAAGGCAAAATGTTTACACAGGCGCTGCAGTATGTAACGATTCCTCCTGGCGAAAGCAAAACCTACGAGGAGACATGGGACATGAAATCAGCAGGAAGCCTGCAGGCGGGAGACTATACGGTGACCGCCCAGTTTGCCGGAAAAGCTGAAGGAGCCAAGCCTCTTCAGGAAGTCAAAACATTTACAGTTTCAGAATAAAACGGCTGCGGTTTATCCGCAGCTTTTTCTGTTCTGTAGGAAATTATAAAAAATAAAAGGTTGTTGATAACATAACAAAGTTATCATCGGCAAGCGGAAGCGCCTAGATCCTCTTTCAGAACAAATCCGACAAAAAAGGCGGGAACCGGACTTTTCCGCCGGATTCTTATCTGACTATCGGAGCGGGCCTTGGCGCTTGCGCTTTTGTTCTTGTTTCATCAGTTAAAATCCCCGGAATACAGATTCCGGGGACCGCCATCATACCTACATGTTCTTCAGTTCATCCTGAAGTTCGCTGAGCTGCTTTTGCTCTGCGGGTGAAGCGTTGGCAAATGCGGACATAAGAGCATTTTCGGCTTTCGCTTTAGAATCTGCGTCTACGCTTTCGCCGCCATGCTGCTGAGCCCCGCCTTGCTGTCCGCCATGCTGAGAGCTGTAGCTTTGATGTTCATTGTGATTTGCCCCGTAGCTATGGGACCCGTTATGCTGTGCTCCATGCTGCGAGCTGTACTGATTTTCTTCAGAACGGTGTTCATGACCATGGTCATGACCGATTTTGCCGGTTAAAACTTCTCCAGCTTTTTCGACTGCTTTGCGTGCTGCCTGAAATAGTTGGTTACCCATAAATTAAAAGCCTCCTAAAGAGGATTTTTCTGCCATTTGAGCTTTGCGCTCTTCTGACTCAGCCATTGTTGTATGATAAGGGAAACGTTCATCATGTTTCGAAACGGAATCTTTACCTTGCTGAACAAAGCGTTTAGATTTATTACTGCTCATGCGAAATTCCCCCTAAAATGAATGGTTGACGCTGCTGATGCGTCCTCATTATTTTGTCTCATACGTGGGCGTTTTATGGTTGGAAAACTTCACTAAAAAAGACGCCTTACAGAGATAGGGCGTCTTTTAAGTATTCGGCAATGCCGTCTTCTTCGTTTGTCTTCGTTTCGCGGTTTGCTACTTCTTTCAGTTTTGGGATGGCATTTCCCATCGCTACTCCCTGACCTGCGTATTCCAGCATTTCAAGGTCGTTGTCTTCGTCTCCGAAGGCAATAATTCTTTCTGCGGGAATCGAGTAGGAATCGGCAATTATTTTCAATCCCACGGCTTTGTTCATGCCATGCTTGATTAATTCGATGACATGCCAAGGAGCGGCCCAGCGTCTGTGGTCAACCAGCTCTGCATGAACGTCCGACAAATAGGTGCGGATATTGTCGACTTCTTCTTCTGATGCATGAATCAGAATGCTTGTCACATCATCACCGAGATTTTTGCGAAGGTCTCCCACTGTAATGTCAGATGTATTCATTGTAAATACATCGAGTAATTTTTCGTCATGATAGTGAAAATAAACATGATCGATCACTTCGGCAAGAATATTTTTCACGTTGTGTTTTTCACATACTTCAACAATCTGCTTGACTGTTTCCACATCCAGCGTAGTGTGAAACGCTCCCCATTGATCGTCTTTCGGGTGATGGACAAATGCCCCGTTGAAATTGACAATAGGTGTATCAAGCTCGAGCTCTTCATAATACATGGAGCTTGCTCTGTATGGGCGGCCTGTTGAGATGCAGACGATATGTCCCGCTTCTCTCGCTTTTTTTAAGATTTCTTTTGAGTAGTCAGAAATCGTTTTATCATCCTTTAATAAAGTACCATCTAAATCGAGTGCAATTAAATGAGGTAGTGTCGTCATAGAAGCTCCTTTATTTTATGATTAAAGGGACGGCTGAAAAACAAAGTCCCCTTACAGTGTATCTTTTTTCCAAGATTATTGTCTACATGTTACACTTATGTTTAGAAAAGAAAGAAGTCTTAAAAAGGAGGTATGCCTCATGATCACTGTTGAAAAAATGAACATTGCCGGTATTCCCGTCCTGCACATCGCGAGGGATGCGGATAAAAATAAAAAGACGCCGTTTGTCCTGTTCGTCCACGGCTTTACGAGCGCCAAGGAACACAACCTTCACTATGCCTACCTTCTTGCAGAAAGAGGAATTCGCGTTGCTCTTCCTGATGCTCTTCACCACGGTGAACGAAGCGGAAAACTTCAGGGCACGGAGTTAAATATGCAATTTTGGAGCATTGTAATAAATGAGATCAAGGAACTTGATTTGATAAAGAATCATTTTGAAAAGAACGGCCTGATCGATCCTGAAAACATAGGCGTTGCCGGAACATCGATGGGCGGCATCGTCACTCTCGGGGCACTGACCCAGTACGAATGGATCAAAGCTGCAGCAAGCTTGATGGGCAGCCCTTATTATGAGCAGTTTTCCCGTCAGCAGATACAATATGTACAAAAAATGGGCATGAAGGTCCCTCTTACAGATGAAGAGATGGAAAAGCATTTTCTCAGCCTGCAGGAATATGATCTCAGCCTACATACAGAAAAGCTTGCATCACGGCCGCTGCTTTTCTGGCATGGCAAAAAGGACAATGTGGTCCCGTTTGATCCGACGTATACATTTTTCAAGGAAATTCAATCTGCTTATGAGACAAAACCGGAGTATCTGAAATTTATTGCCGATACGAACGCCGATCATAAAGTTTCCCGAGAAGGACTGATTGCAACGGTTGACTGGTTTGCTGATTTTCTTTGCGAAAGCAAATCAGTTTAGGCCGGTCCCTTTGTCAGGTATACTAGATAAGAGGAGTGATAAAAATGGATGAAGCATTGAAAGAGAATATATATGGCGCGCTTGAGCTTGTGGTTGACCCTGAGCTTGGAGTCGACATTGTCAATCTTGGTCTTGTGTATGATGTTGACCTTGATGAAAACGGTACAGCCCTTGTCACGATGACATTAACTTCAATGGGATGCCCGCTTGCAGGCACGATTATCGATCAGGTGAAAGCAGCCCTTCGCGATATCCCTGAAATCAAAGAAACAGAAGTGAACATCGTCTGGAATCCGCCATGGACAAAAGACAGAATGAGCAGAATTGCCAAAATTGCTCTGGGTGTTCAGTGAGTATTAAATCCCGGTCCGTTATGGATCGGGATTTTTTTCTTGATGAAAAATATATAAAAATACAATTGATTTTATTTTTATGCAGTATTATAATGGGTACTAAATCTCACATATGTACGATATAAATTAAAGGGTGATTCGATTTGAAGGTAGGTATAATAGGCGCTACAGGCTACGGAGGGAATGAGCTATACAGGCTTCTCTCAAAGCATCCACATGTAAATGAATGTATTTTATATACATCGTCAGAAGCAGAGAAGGCATACAGGGATTCTTATCCGCATCTGACTGACATCAGCTGGGAAAGCTTGACTGCCATTCACACTGCAGGAATTGAGTCCGAGGTGGATGTCCTGTTTATGGCATCCCCTCCCGGTGCAGCGGCAGAACTGCTGCCTGAGATCTGCACGGAAAAGGTAAAAGTCATTGATTTGTCCGGAGACTTAAGATTAAGAGATTCAAAGACTTATGAAAGCTGGTACAAACGAAAGGCAGCAGATCCGGTCATCGTGGGCAAGGCGGTTTACGGGCTTTCTGAATGGAATAAAGACGCAATCAGAAAAGCGTCCGTTATCTCAAATCCCGGCTGCTTTCCAACGGCAGCAATCCTTGGTCTCGCGCCTGCGGTCAGCAGGGAATTAATCGATGAATCCTCTATTATTATTGATGCAAAAACCGGGGTTTCCGGTGCAGGACGCAAGCCTGACGCCGGCGTTCATTATGCAGAGACAAATGAGAATTTTAAGATTTATAAAGTGAATGAACACCAGCATATTCCGGAGATTGAACAGGCTCTGTTAGAAATGAACAGCGCGGTAAAGCCTCTTACGTTTCAGACTCACCTTGTTCCCATGACAAGGGGAATTATGACGACCATTTACGCAAAGGCGAAAAGCGGCAGTTTAAAAGAGTGGCATGATCTTTATCAGGAGTATTACAAAGATTGCTATTTTGTAAGAGTGAGGCCGGTCGGGGAATTTCCTTCAACTAAGGAAGTGTACGGTTCAAACTACTGTGATATCGGAATTGCTTTTGATGAAAGAACAGGCAGGATTACCATTGTGTCTGTGATTGACAACTTAATGAAAGGTGCAGCAGGGCAGGCAGTTCAGAATTTCAACCTGATGAACGGATTTGATGAAACAGCAGGTCTTGAAATGGCTCCCCTGTATCCATAAGGAGGCTTATCGATGCTAAAAGTAAAAGAGTCCGCTGGGATTCAGAAAATAGAAGAAGGTTCTGTGACATCGCCGCAGGGATTTAAGGCGGACGGGGTACATACCGGCTTAAGATATGCAAAAAGAGATTTGGGTGTCCTGATCAGCGAGGTTCCGGCAAGCTGTGCAGCAGTTTATACACAGAGTCATTTTCAGGCTGCTCCATTAAAAGTGACACAGGAAAGCACAAAGTCAGAGCAAAAACTGCAGGCGCTGATCGTAAACAGCGCGATTGCAAATGCCTGCACAGGGAAGCAGGGGCTGAAAGATGCGTATGAAATGAGATCGCTGTGCGCGGAAGCATTCTCATTGAAAGAAGAATATGTGGCGGTAGCATCAACAGGTGTTATTGGAGAATTTCTGAAAATGGACTGCATCCGCAGCGGAGTAAGGGCCGTTTCTCCTGTAAAGCTTGGGGCATCTGCTTTTGAAGAAGCGATTTTGACAACAGACACTGTGACAAAGAAAACGGCCTATGAGATTGTCGTCGGCGGAAAGAAAGTAACTATTGGAGGGTGCGCAAAAGGGTCGGGGATGATCCATCCAAATATGGCCACGATGCTTGCCTTCATTACGACAGATGCAGCAGTTGAAAGCGATGTGCTCCAGGGGGCGCTGAGCGAGCTGACAGATATTTCGTTTAACCAGATTACAGTGGACGGGGAGACATCGACTAATGATATGGTGCTTGTCATGGCAAACGGCCTTGCAGGAAATGATATGCTCACTCCGGAACATGAAGATTGGGATGCTTTTAAACGGGGGCTGAAAATGGTATGCGAAGATCTCGCAAAAAGCATTGCAAAAGACGGTGAAGGAGCTACAAAACTGATTGAAGTGACAGTTGAGGGTGCTGCTTCAAATGAGGAAGCGAGAATAACGGCCAAGAAAGTCGTCGGATCAAGCCTCGTGAAAACAGCTGTTTACGGCTCTGATGCCAACTGGGGCAGAATCATCGGGGCAATCGGGCACAGTGATGCAAAAGTAAATCCGGATGGGATCGGCATCTTTTTAGAAGGCCAGTGTCTTTTTCATAATGGCCAGCCGCAGGCATTTTCAGAGGAACTGGCAAAAAAAGCGCTTGAGCAAGAAACGGTTGCCATTCATATTGATCTCAGGGTTGGAAACGGTGAAGGTAAAGCATGGGGCTGCGACCTGACATACGATTATGTCAAAATCAACGCAAGCTACAGAACGTAAGGAGCGGACTATGGACAGAACAGTGGTGCTGAAATGCGGAGGAAGTACAGTCGATGAGCTGTCAGGTGATTTTTTTGAAAGCCTGCACGAGCTGATCAGTCATGGACACCGGGTTGTCATTGTTCATGGAGGAGGGCCTGCCATCAATGCGGCCTTAAAATCAATGAATGTGCAGACGGAGTTTATCGGCGGCCAGCGGAAGACGACAAAGCAGGTTCTTGATGTAGCGGAAATGGTGCTTGCGGGACAAATCAACAAACAGCTGGTAAGAGCCCTGCAGCAGCACGGATTTAAAGCAGCGGGCATTGCCGGATGCGACGGAGGGACCCTGACAGGAGAGCATCTGAATGAACAGGAGCTTGGGCACGTAGGCAAGATTACAGCCGTCGATGACCATCTTATTAAAACACTGCTGAAAGGCGGCTATATCCCAGTCATCGCACCGCTCGCCAAAACAAAAGACCACAGCACGCTGAATGTGAATGCGGATGCGGCAGCTGCAGCTGTAGCAAGCGCGCTTGAGGCAAACCAGCTGCTGTTTGTGACAGATGTAGAGGGCATCATGAAGGAACAAATCGTCATCCGGCATACAACTCCCGATGAAATAGCAGAAATGATCGGCTCCGGCATTATCAGCGGCGGAATGATTCCCAAGGTCCAGGCTGCCATAAAATCTCTCTCCCAAACGCTGAAAGAAGTGATGATCGTCAGCGGAAAGAGGAAGTTTGCATCTGAATCATCCATCTTTGGAACAAAAATAACTGCCGGCAAGGAGGCTGCATTAAAGTGAGTCATTTATTCCCTACATACGCAAGGTATGATCTTGAAATAAAAGAAGCAAAAGGCGCGGTTGCAGTTGATCAGAATGGAAAAGAATACCTGGATTTTATCTCCGGCATTGCCGTGTGCAATTTAGGTCATTGCGATGAGGATGTAAAAGAAGCTGTAAAAAAGCAGCTCGATAAAGTATGGCATGTTTCCAATCTCTTTCAAAGCTCTATCCAGGAGGAAACAGCCCGGCTGCTTACTGAAAGCAGTTCAGGAGATGCCGTCTTCTTCTGCAACAGCGGGGCAGAAGCGAATGAAGCGGCGATCAAGCTTGCAAGAAAGCATACGGGCAAGTCGAAAATCCTGACATTCAGACAGTCCTTCCACGGCAGAACATTCGCGACGATGTCTGCAACCGGCCAGTCGAAGATTCATGACGGATTCGGGCCGCTGCTGCCGTCGTTTGAATACCTTCCGTATAATGATTCTGAAGCACTGGAGCAAATTGCAGGAGATGACTATGCAGCCATTATGCTTGAAGTGGTTCAGGGAGAAGGCGGAGTCGTTCCTGCAGAGCAGACATTCATGGATGCAGTAAAAAAAGCGTGCACAAGACTTGGAGCACTGCTGATTGTTGATGAAGTGCAAACAGGCATCGGCCGGACAGGAAAACCGTTCGCCTATCAGCATTTTGGTGCAGAGCCAGATATCATTACATCAGCCAAGGGGCTGGCAAATGGATTTCCGGCAGGAGCCATGATCGGGAAAAAAGAGCTGATTTCATCTTTTCAGCCAGGCTCTCACGGAACCACATTCGGAGGCAATCCGCTTGCGATGGCAGCAGCCAAAGCAACACTTGAAAAAATCTTTGATCCTGTCTTTCTCGAAGACGTGAACAGGAAAGCCGATAAAATGTACGATCTGCTCAAAGATGTCCTATCCGGTGCAGAAGAAGTGGAAGAAATCAGAGGTAAAGGCTTCATGATTGGCATTCAGCTAAGTCAGGAGGCAGCTCCACTCATTGCAGAACTCCGGTTGAGCGGGCTGCTTGCACTACCGGCCGGGCCGACGGTGATCAGGCTGCTGCCGCCGCTTACCGTAACAGATGAAGAAATGTCTGCAGCTGCAGATATTATCGGAAAAACCTTGAGGAAAACGGCAGGGAGCGTGAGGTAGAACTTTGTTCTGGCGGATGGGTGCCATCAGTCAGCGGAAATTCCGGATTGATGGCACTGAACAGGGAGAAAAGAGCCATCAACAGTTGGAGAATTCTGTTTGATGGCACTAAACATCAAGAATAGAACCATCAACAAACAGAAAATCAGGTTTGATGGAACTGAACATCAAGAATAGAACCACCAACGAACAGAAAATCAGATTTGATGGAACTGAACATTGAGAATAGAACCACCAACGAACAGAAAATCAGATTTGATGGAACTGAACATTGAGAATAGAACCATCAACAAACAGAAAATCAGATTTGTTGGCACTAAACATCAAGAAGAGAACCATCAACGAACAGAAAATCAGTTTTGATGGAACTGAACATCAAGAATAGAACCACCAACAAACAGAAAATCAGTTTTGATGGCACGAAACAGCAAGAATAGAACCACCAACAAACAGAAAATCAGGTTTGATGGAACTGAACATCAAGAATAGAACCACCAACAAACAGAAAATCAGGTTTGATGGCTCGAAACATCAAGAATAGAACCATCAACAAACAGAAAATCAGGTTTGATGGCTCGAAACATCAAGAATAGAACCATCAACAAACAGAAAATCAGGTTTGATGGCACGAAACAGCAAGAATAGAACCACCAACAAACAGAAAATCAGATTTGATGGCACTGAACATCGAGAATAGAGCCATCAACGAACAAAAAACCAGTATTGATAGCACTGAACATCAAGACCCGGATTGATGGCACCAACCATCACCACACTAAATTTTTTTTACACACCAATGCATAAATATACTCAAAGTTATATAAAAATTCATTTCGAGGTGAACGGAACATGAGCGGTTACCTGCTTCTTGAGAACGGCACAAGCTATAAAGGAAATTTAACCGGCGCGCACATCGGGGGCGAGATCGTTTTTTATACCGGCATGACCGGTTATCAGGAGGTGCTGACAGACCCGTCCTACCAAAATCAGATTATCGTCTTTACGTATCCGCTAATCGGAAATTACGGAATTAATGCTTCAGACTTTGAAAGTGAGAGACCTCAGATTAAAGGCGCTGTCTTTTATGAATGCTGCGAGCATTTTTCCCACTACGAGGCAGCTTACAGCGTGAAGGAGTACTTGAGCAAATGGAATGTTCCGTTTATCAGCCATGTGGACACAAGGTCTGTCGTCAAACAGATCAGAAAGCACGGAACGATGAAAGCAGAGCTTTCAGCCGAAAAAAAAGATCTTTCTATATTTCCTGAAAAACAGCTGCCGAGCATCAATGAAACCCTGACAACAGCAGGCGATGGGGATGTCCATGTTGCCCTTATTGATTTCGGGTTTAAAAAATCCATTGGGGCTTCCTTTTTAAAGAGGGGCTGCAAAGTGACGGTGATTCCTTATACAAAATTACATGAGCTTAGCTCAGTAAAGCCGGATGCCGTTGTTTTTTCAAATGGACCAGGAGATCCGAAGAGCCTTGCCATGTATTTGCCGGGGATCAAGAAAGCGACGGAAGACTACCCGTCACTCGGTATTTGCCTTGGCCATCAGCTGATTGCCCTTGCATACGGCGGAGATACGAAGAAGCTGCGGTTTGGCCACCGGGGCGCGAACCATCCGGTTGCTGATCAGGTTAAGGGGAAGGTGTTCATGACCTCCCAAAATCACAGCTATGTTGTGACGTCGCATCAAGAAGCGTTTAAGGTCCGGTTTCTGAATGTGAATGATCAATCAGTGGAAGGCATGCTTCATAAGTCGCTTCCAATCCTGTCCGTTCAGTTTCATCCGGAGGCACATCCGGGACCGGCAGAGAGTGAATACTTGTTTGACGAGTTTTTGGAAATGGTGAAAAAGACAAGGAGAGAAACGGTATATGCCTAAACGACATGATCTTAAAAGCATCTTGGTAATTGGTTCAGGACCTATCATCATCGGTCAGGCAGCAGAATTTGACTATTCGGGAACGCAAGGATGCATCGCGTTAAAAGAGGAAGGCTACAAAGTCATTCTTGTGAATAACAATCCCGCTACAATCATGACGGATCATGAGTACGCTGATGAAATTTACTTTGAGCCTCTGACGGTGAAAAGTCTCACAAAAATTATTGAAAAAGAACGGCCGGACGGCCTGCTTGCATCGCTCGGAGGACAAACAGGATTAAATCTTGCGGTAAAACTGCATGAAGCAGGCATTCTTCAAAAATATCAGGTGGAAGTGCTCGGAACAAGCGTCGATTCGATTCAAAAAGGGGAAGACCGGGAGAAATTCAGAAAGCTCATGTATGAATTAAATCAGCCCGTGCCGGCGAGTGAGATCGTGACAGACGCAAAGGAAGCACTCGCTTTTGCAGAAAGTATCGGCTACCCGATTATCGTCCGCCCAGCCTATACACTCGGAGGCAAGGGAGGCGGAATTGCAGAGAATGAGAAAAGGCTGATGCAGCTGATGAAAAGCGGGCTGAATGCGAGTCCCATTCATCAGTGCCTCGTTGAAAAGAGCATTGCAGGATTTAAGGAAATTGAATATGAGGTGATGAGAGACCGCTCAAATACGTGCATAACGGTGTGCAATATGGAAAACATCGACCCGGTCGGCATTCATACCGGTGATTCTATGGTTGTTGCCCCGTCTCAGACATTGACCGATCATGAGTATCAAATGCTCCGCTCCGCATCACTCACAATTATTTCAGCACTTGAAGTAATCGGCGGATGCAACATTCAATTTGCGCTTGATCCTGTAAGCAAACAATACTATGTCATCGAAGTAAATCCGCGTGTAAGCCGTTCCTCAGCTCTTGCATCGAAAGCAACCGGCTATCCGATTGCCAAACTTGCTGCTAAGCTTGCTTGCGGCTATACGCTGGATGAACTGAAGAATCCGCTGACACAATCAACGTTTGCAAGCTTTGAACCTGCACTTGACTATGCAGTGGTTAAATTTCCGAGATGGCCGTTTGATAAGTTTAAAGATGCGGACCGTGTTCTGGGCACAAAAATGAAGGCAACGGGCGAAGTGATGTCAATTGAACGGAACCTGGAGGCAGCCATTCAAAAAGCAGCAGCTTCCCTGGAGCTCGGAAACATTGGAATCTGGCATGAAGATACGGCCGGTCTTTCGGATGTGGAGCTTCTGAGCTTGCTGAAATACGCTACCGATCAGCGCTTTTTTGCCATCATGGAGCTTTTGAGAAGAGGCGAAACCATCCATGTTATTCATGAAGAAACCGGCATTGATTATTATTTTCTGAACATCTTTTCCTCACTTATCGAGCTCGAACAGCAGCTGAAGACTTCTTCGCTTGATACAATGACACGCGAGTTTTTCACCCGCATCAAGGAAAAGGGCTGTTCAGATGCATATATTGCCCACTTGCTGAATGTAAAAGAACCGGAAGTGTCAAAGGTGAGAAAGTCATTCGGCATAACTGCTAAATATAAGCTGGTGGATACATGCGCAGGAGAGTTTGAAGCGAGAACGAACTATTATTACTCTGCGTACTTTGGTGAGTGCGAGCTTGAAAAAGAAGCTTCTCCGAAAAAGAAGAAGGCACTTGTACTGGGTTCCGGCCCCATCCGGATCGGGCAGGGGGTCGAGTTCGACTATAGTGCTGTTCAGGGAATCAAAGCCCTGCAAAAGCTTGGATATGAAGCCATTATGATCAACAACAACCCGGAAACCGTCAGCACGGATTTTGAAACCGCAGACCGTCTTTATTTTGAACCACTGACAGTAGAACACGTGATGAACGTAATCGAGGCTGAGGGCATTGATGTCACGATTGTGCAGTTTGGCGGACAAACGGCAATCAATCTGGCTGCCGCACTTGAGGCCGAAGGAGCGCTTCTCCTTGGGACAGACTCAGAAACCCTTGATATTCTTGAAGAACGTGAACGGTTTTATCACCTACTTGACGAGCTTGAAATCCCCCATCTTCCTGGAGCAACAGCGCATCACGAGGAAGAGGCGCTCGCGGAAGCTGAGAAGATCGGCTATCCGGTTCTGATCAGACCGTCTTATGTGATTGGCGGAAAAGGAATGCTCGTTCTGGAAACAAAAGAGCAGCTTCAAAAACAGCTGAAAACAGCAGGCAAGCATTCGTTTCCTGTGCTGATCGACCGCTATGTAATCGGAAAAGAAGCAGAGCTTGATTTAGTGGCTGATGGAACCGGCATTTTCGTTCCGGCAATTATGGAGCACATAGAGCCTGCAGGAGTCCATTCAGGTGACAGCATGGCGATTATTCCTTCCCGATCAATTAGTGCAGAACTTAAAGCAGAAATGCATGAAGCAGCTCTGAAAATCGTGCAGAAGCTTCAATATAAAGGCATGATGAATATTCAATTTTTAATAAAAGAGGATGAGCTCTTTGTACTTGAAGTCAATCCGCGGGCAAGCCGGACTGCACCTGTTGTCAGCAAAGTGATGGATGTGCCGATGATCCGTCTTGCCGCTGAAGCGCTTGACGGAAAGATGCTCTCCCATGATTCAATAGAAGAAAAAGAGTATGTAGCTGTAAAATATCCTGTTTTCTCAAGCCATGCCCTTCAGAATGTTGATTTGCTGCTTGGACCTGAAATGCGGTCAACCGGAGAAGGCATGTGTCTGGCACCGACCATTGAAGAGGCACTTGGCAAAGTATTTGATGAAGAAGGCGGTAAGGAAACAAGTGTGTTTTTGGATACGCTCGATCAGCAGCTTCTCACTCAGATTGAAAACGCCGGAATGACAGCTGTCACAGAGGATTTTGATGAATGGGCCGATAATGTCCGCAATGGTTTGCTTGTGAGTCTGATGAAGGAACAATCAGCAGATCTAAGACTTAAAGCATTGGATAAAGGAATTAAAGTGTTTTCAAATCGGGAAACATTGGCCGCGTATCTGCAGGCGGCGCCAGATTACAAGGTGTACTCAATAAAAGAATTAACACGAACAGGAGTGAATGCGTGATGAGTTCAGTGAAACTTGCCCGGCCTAAGTCCTCTTTCTTTGGGAGAGACTGTCTGACCCTGCTTGATTATACAACCGAAGAAATTCTTCATATCATACACGAGGGCATGGAGATGAAGAAAAATCCGGTTCAGTCGGTGCTCTCAGGCAAAATCCTGGCGATGATTTTCGAAAAATCATCAACCCGCACCCGTGTTTCATTTGAAGCAGGCATGCAGCAGCTTGGAGGGAATGCTCTGTTTTTAAGCAGCCATGATCTGCAGCTTGGACGCGGCGAGAGCATTGCCGATACGGCTAAGGTTTTATCGGGTTACGTGGATGCTATTATGATCCGGACATTTGAACATGAAAAAGTCGAGGAGCTTGCCCGCCACGCATCGATTCCGGTCATCAACGGACTGACCGATACGTATCATCCCTGCCAGGCGCTCGCTGATTTAATGACCATCCTCCAGCTGAAAAAGACATTTAAAGGAACAAAGGTTGCCTACATAGGTGATGGAAACAATGTTGCCCATTCCCTGCTTATCGCATGTGCAAAAGTTGGAATGGATGCAGTCATTGCTCATCCGGAAGGGTATGGGCCGGATCCTGAAGTCATGAAAAAAGTTCAGCAGGTGTGCAAACAAACCGGAGCAGCTGTCACAGCTGTCACGAATCCTGCAGAAGCAGTGCAGGGTGCCGATATCGTCTATTCAGATGTTTGGACGAGTATGGGGCAGGAAGAAGAAAATGAAATCCGTCTTGCCGCCTTTAAGGGATACCAAATCAACAGCAAGCTCATGGCAGGCGCAAAGCGGGACAGCAGCTTCCTTCACTGCCTGCCGGCCCACCGAGGCGTGGAAGTGACAGCGGAAGTCATTGACGGCAGCCAGTCAGCGGTCTTCCAGCAGGCCGAAAACCGGCTGCACGTGCAAAAAGCATTGCTGAAGGAGATTCTTGCTGGATAAAAAAATTCCATCATTTTGCCGGCGGCGATTCAAGTTAAATCGCCCATACAAACAAAACACCCCTGAACGGTTTTATTCAGGGGTGTTTCCTGTTTCAAGAAAAAAGAGTCAAAATCAAAATAACCGGTCCTACAATAAAGCAGTAATAAGCAAAGTATTTCAGATTTCCTTTATCCATAATGCCCATAAACCACTTCAGTGAAAAATAGGACATAATGAGCGATCCTGCAAAGCCTGCTGCATATGGCATAATGAGCTCTTTAAAATGTTCATCTGCCAAGAGATCGCTGATGCCAAGGATCATTCCGCCTGCACTGACAGGTATAAACAAAAGAAATGAAAATCTAAGAGCTGTTTCCTGTTTTGTACCGAGAGCCATGGCTGCTACGATGGTAGCTCCTGAACGGCTGATTCCAGGTATCAGGGCTCCAGCCTGTGCAAAACCGATTATGACAGCATCCTTTACTGTCAAATCTCCGTCTTTTTTATTGCCCCGCAGATTTCGGATTAAATAAAGGGCAATACCCGTTACAATCAGGGATCCTGCAGCAAGCCTGACATCTTTGCTTGAGAGTACATCCTTGAATAGAATTCCGAAAACACCGGCAGGGATGGTAGCAATAATCAAATATAGAATAAATTGAAAATCTTTTTTATTCTCCGGATTTCTGTTTGCTGCGTAGCTTGCGCCATTTACAGTCAGCCGAATCAGATCCTCCCGGTAGATAAGCAAAACAGCAAGCAGTGAGGCTGCGTTGACAAGGAGTTCAAAGCTTAGTCCTTCAATTTTCAAGCCAAGAAAGTGCTGGGCGAACACCAGATGTCCGCTGGATGATACAGGGATTGGCTCTGTAAAACCTTGAAACAGCCCCAGCAGTAAATATTTCAGTATTAAATAAAAGTCTTCCATAAAGTAAATCCTCCGTTTCACTCCTCTATTTAACTACAGGTGAAAGAGGGTGTAAAGGCAAACTTAAGCGGGAATTTACATGGATTGACCTCGTTTAAACCATACTACAGATGTATGAAACCTTGAAGGAGGGAATCAATTTGGGGCAGCAGCACCGCTTTAAATCTGGCCAAAAAGCACCTAATAACGGTGTGTATGTAGAAATTGGGGAGACAGGTTCAATGGTTAAAAATCCCCGTAAAATAAAGCTTCAGGCAGGAGACCATTTTCCGGAAACGTCAAATGACGACCGTGAATGGACGTACCAGCGCAAACCTTGACAGCTGTGCATGCAAAAAACCCTACTGTTTTCAGTAGGGTTTTTTGCATGCAGAGTCGAAGTCAGGTATTAATGATGTCCCTCTGCCGATTTGTCAGGAACAACTTCACCCAAAATCAGGATGACAACGGTTACAGCTACAGCGAGTATAGAAGCAGTAACAAAACTATAGGCGACACCTGTCATAGAAGCAACAACGTATACCATCATTTGTATTAATAAAAACGTCCAGAAAAAAGTCCAAAAAAAGCGCAATCTGTTCACCTCATTCTTCAAACAATTCTATGTCCATATTATCATACATAGATTGAGGAATAAAAGCTTTATTTCTGCTGAACGTGACCATTTGATGAACGTTAATGGATGCCCGGACTGGGTATATATCCATTCGTTTTATAAGAAGTGAACATACGTTGTATAGAAGTTCAAAGTACGATTGAAAGGAGGTGGGCAAAGATGGGCATTACAAAACGTTTTTTTCAGCTTGATTCCGAGTGGACAATTATTCATTATCCGTATCAGCCGAATGGATTCGGGGTCTATATCTTCGGGGACAAAACTCATTTCGTGGATTCGCAAACAAGCTTCTGGCTTCAGCATTATGGAAGAAATCAGCTGCTTGGCGTACTTCTCGAAGCAGGCTATACGGTCTTTACGTCCAATTTGTACGGGGCAAATTGGGGAAGTCCGAAAGCACAGCAGCTCGCAATGAGGATTTATCATATAGTCATGAAAAAAGAAATCTTAAATGAGCGTGTTCACATTCTGTGCGAGGGAATGGGCGCGCTTGTTGCAAAGGAACTTATGAAATCAAGCGATAAAATCAGATCTGCTGCCATGTTTAATCCCTGCCTGAATCTAAGCGCCCACCTTGAAAAAGAGAGAGAGAACAAATTTTTCTACAAACGGCTTTCCCGCGAAATAGCCCTTGCGTATGACAAGGACCCAAAAGAGGCAGGGAGCATGACATTTGATGAAAGCTTTGATACAGCAGACATACCGGTTCATATTTGGCAGCGGATGAACAGCATCACTTACCCTTATCAGGACCACAGCAAAATGTATGAGGAGCACAGAAGCAAGCATGGAAATCCGATCGATCTCACGTTCCATCTTGCCGACAATCAATACAGATTGCATCATTCGGTCGTGAAGTTTTTTAAAGAAAATGAAAAAAATTTGTAGCCGGAATCGTTCCTGCATCAGGAACGATTCTTTTGCGCTGTTTTTAAGCATACGATTACTATAACGCTCTTATAAGGAGGATTCGTAACATGAAAAAAGCGTTCATTGCGGGAACCCTGCAGTTTGTCGGTTTTTCCCTCTGCAGCAGGCTGCTTGAAGAGGGCGTATGTGTTGATGGCATCAGCAATCATTATGAGGATGAACTCGAACAGAGAGTCGCTGAAGAAAAGCTGATGATGATCGGGAGAAATGCTCTGTTTCAAAGCGTGGATTCGGTTCCGGATGAAAAAGAGCTTGATATTATTTTCTGCTGCATTCAGGATCCTGCCGACAAAGAAAGCAGGATTCATGAAAATCTTCTAAAAGAGTGTGCTTCTCTTTCACTTACTCACAAAATCCCTCTAGTATTAATTTCATCGATGGAAGTATACGGTGAGAATCAGCTTGTCATTGATAAAAACACAGTACCAGCTCCGACAACGATAAATGGAGCAGCTCATTTAAAGCAGGAACAGACATTGAAAAAGCTATTTAAACAGTCAGATCTGCTGAAAATCATCCGGTTTCCAGGTCTTTACGGTCCGTGGCAGCCCAATTCGGGCAGCATTCATAAACGCATTGTTGCTTCCTTAACTGGCGGGAGCCCTGTTCAAGATGAAAAAGAGGAAAGAAGAGACCTGCTTTACATTGAAGATGCCGTTAATGCCCTGATTGAGCTGTCTAAGCCTGAAACATTTACAGGAGATACCATTCATTTGTCTTCCGGTAAAGAAAATCAGTGGAGAGAGGCTGCAGTGCTTTTGAATGAAAAAAAGGAAAGCGGGGTCGCCTGCAAAGTTTCAGAGGACATAAAATATACCGTGCGCAGCACTGTTTCGCTAAAAGATGGATTAAGCGCCCAAACCGAGTGGATCAGACAAAACCTCTATATTTTTCAGTCCCTTTAGATAAAATCTCCCATTTGCTTATTTATTGGGAAATATATCCTTGTGCCGAATGAGTCATACAGTCTAAAATATAGAGGAATCTAGACTAGCACAAGCTTAAAGGAGCTGCTTGCCATGCTGAAGAAAAGTATTCTCTTCGCGATGTGCCTTTTTTTTCTGGCTGGATGCGGACAACCCCGTCAGAATGAGCTGGAAAAAGTAGGCTTGCTTGTACCTGATACGATCAGCGATCAGGTTTGGGGAACGAAAGGATACAAAGGGCTTTTGAAAATACAATCGCAATACGGGGCCGAAGTCTTTTATAAAGAAGGCATGAATAATGAAGATGCGGTGAGAGAAGCCGTCAATGAGATGAGCGGCAAAGGAGTCAATCTCATTTTTGGCCATGGAAGCGAATATGAAGCCTATTTTGAAGGGCTGAATGAAGAATATGAAAATATCCGGTTTGTTTTTTTCAATGGTGATGCAGATGGAGAGAATGTGACTAGCCTCAACTTCAATGCGAATGCCATGGGGTTTTTTGGGGGCATGATCGCCGGGGAAATGACGAGTACCAACAAAGTGGGAATTGTTGCTGCGTATGAATGGCAGCCGGAAGTTGACGGTTTTTATGAAGGGGCATTTTATCAAAACCCTGATGTTGAAGTGAAGATTCAATATGTCGAGAGCTGGGATGACGTGCGGACAGCTCTGAATTATACAGATGAAATGCTTGCCGAAGGCGTGGATGTTGTATATCCGGCAGGTGACGGCTATAATGTACCTGTAATCGAAAGAATGAAAGAAAAAGGCCTGTATGCCATCGGCTATGTGTCCGACCAGTCAGACCTTGGAGAAACTACCGTTCTGACCAGCACGATTCAGCATGTGGACAGGCTTTATGAGCTTGTCGCAGAGAAATACCAGGCCGGGGAACTGGCCAGCGGAAATCTCTATTTTGATTTTCAGGATAACGTGATTGAAATGGGTACATACAGTCCGAAAGTCGATAAAGCCTTTCAGGAGAAAGTAGAGCAGCAAATTGAAACCTACCGGCAAACAGACAAATTGCCAAATCAGCTGTAAAGGAGAACTTAGAATGAGCCAGGATACAAAAACGCTTGAATTTATGCAGATTGCCATGAAATATCTTCCCGAGGCAAAAGCAAAGCTCGATGAAGCAGGAATTGAAATCAGAGCTGAACACCTTCAGCCGATGATGGAGCTTTTAACGAAAGTCATGAACGATGCATACGAACTTGGAAAAAATGAAGCAGGTAAATAAAAAAAAGCGCAGCCGGTGAGATAAGCTGCGCTTTTTTTATTTGAGCTTCTGTTTAAAATAATCCAGTATAGGTGAAAACTCTTTTACTACCGGCTTTAATTCTTTTATCGAGTCCATAATGTCATCAATCTGCATGAAAATGCTAAAATAATCGGTTCCGGACTGAGGTTCCTGCTCATCAAGAGCGGGCCTTTTTTCTGTTTCCTCCTGCTCTGTGCGCACCTCACGTCTATCGCCGAACATGAAGGAGTTGAAAAAATCTCCGGACTCATCCGACTGCCTTTTTTCGCTCAACATAAACACCTCTCTTAGTTTTCCTTACTGACAGTGTATGTTCTGATTCAAAAGCGGAGCGAGGCAAACGCACAGATTTGGATTGAAATTTTGAAAAGAATACGATAAAATTAGTACCAGGTAATAATAATTGATTCTAAAAACAAGCGAAAAAGGAGCTGCATATATGAGTGCTGGAATTATTGGGATTGCACGGTATACTCCGGACCGTACTGTAACAAATGCTGATCTTGAGAAAGTGATGGATACATCCGATGAATGGATCCGCACACGGACAGGTATTGAAGAACGCCGTCTTGCAGAAGATGATATGGATACTTCCGATATGGCTTACTATGCAGCTAAAAAAGCGATTGAAAACGCTGGACTGACTGCAGAGGATTTGGATATGATTTTAGTGGCCACTGTGACCCCCGATCAGCCATTTCCTACGGTTGCATGCATGCTGCAGGAAAAACTCGGGGCAAGGAAAGTAGCTGCCATGGACTTGAGCGCGGCATGTGCTGGCTTTATGTACGGACTGATTACAGCTCAGCAGTTCATTGAAACGGGCGCTTATAAAAATGTGCTCGTTGTAGGTGTTGAAAAACTTTCAAAAATTACAGACTGGGATGACCGCAATACAGCCGTCCTTTTCGGAGATGGTGCCGGAGCGGCTGTTGTCAGCAGCGTATCAGAAGGAAAAGGATTTCTTTCTTTTGAACTTGGCTCAGACGGATCTGGCGGAAAACATTTATATCAGGATGAAAAAATTGTGATGAACGGCAGAGAAGTTTTTAAATTTGCCGTCAGGCAGATGGGTGAATCGAGTGTGAATGTCATTGAAAAAGCGGGCCTTAAAAAAGAGGATGTTGACTTCTTAATTCCGCATCAGGCAAACATTCGGATCATGGAAGCAGCGAGAGAGCGTCTTGAGCTTCCAGTTGAAAAAATGTCAAAAACGGTTCATAAATATGGAAACACCTCAGCAGCATCCATTCCGATTTCACTTGTCGAGGAAATTGAGGCAGGGACGGTTAAGGACGGAGACGTTGTGGTCATGGTAGGTTTTGGCGGCGGATTAACCTGGGGCGCCATTGCTATGCGCTGGGGCAGATAAACTTTCAAATTATAAAAAAGGCAGGGTGTATACAGATGACAAACAGGCGAGTTGTTGTAACTGGACTTGGAGCCATTACTCCAATTGGAAGCGATGCAGCGTCCACTTGGGACAATGCAATTAAAGGGGTATCAGGTGTCGGCCCGCTGACGCGGATTGATTCTGCTGATTACCCTGCAAAAGTGGCAGCAGAAATCAAGGACTTTGATGTTGAGAAGTATATGGATAAAAAAGATGCAAGAAAGATGGACCGTTTCACGCAATATGCCGTAGCGGCGTCTTTTATGGCGGTTAAAGATGCACAGCTTGAAATTACAGATGAGATTGCACCTCGTGTTGGAGTATGGATCGGGTCAGGCATCGGCGGGATGGAAACCTTTGAAAATCAGTTTGAAACACTGCTGACAAAGGGTGCGAGACGCGTCAGCCCATTCTTTGTTCCAATGATGATCCCGGACATGGCAGCAGGCCAGGTGTCGATTGCTTTAGGAGCAAAAGGATTTAACTCATGTACGGTAACAGCATGTGCTACAGGCACAAACTCAATTGGTGATGCATTTAAAGTTATTCAGCGCGGTGATTCAGATGTGATGATCACAGGCGGAACAGAAGCACCGATTACAAGGATGGCGTTTGCCGGCTTCAGCGCAAGCAAAGCCCTTTCCACAAATCAGGATCCGGCAACAGCAAGCAGACCGTTTGATGCCAACCGCGACGGATTTGTCATGGGAGAAGGGGCAGGTATTCTTGTTCTTGAAGAGCTGCAGCATGCACTCGACCGCGGAGCACCTATTTATGCTGAAATCGTGGGCTACGGAGCAACAGGCGATGCCCATCATATTACGGCTCCTGCACCTGGAGGAGAAGGCGGCGTGCGCGCGATGAGAATGGCGCTTGAAAACGGCGGCCTGTCTCCGGAGGACGTTGACTATGTGAATGCCCATGGCACAAGCACTCCTTATAATGATAAATTTGAGACGCTTGCCATTAAAGAAGTATTCGGAGAGCACGCATACAAGCTTGCCGTTTCATCCACAAAATCCATGACAGGGCACTTGCTTGGAGCAGCGGGCGGAGTTGAAGCGATTCTTTCCATACTTGCCATCAAAGAAGGCATCATTCCGCCAACTATTAACCTTCATGAAAAGGACCCGGAATGTGACCTTGACTACGTTCCAAACGAGGCAAGAAAAACGGAAGTGAATGTTGCACTGAGCAATTCACTTGGGTTCGGCGGACATAACGCAACGATTATCTTTAAAAAATATCAATGATTTTAAATGCCTCTTTTTCTCGGAAAAGAGGCATTTTTATTTCGTTTTTCACCCTCCCTCCCGCCTCTTCATAAGATACCGCAGAGGGGAGTGCGGATGTTTTATGACTGTAATCAAGACAAATGAATGGCTCGAAGAATCAACCGATCATCTTAAGATTTGCGGACGGATGAAGCCGTACTTTCATAAAAACAGCACAAGGGAAATCAGCGGCTATTTGCATTCTTTTGGTATGTACAAAGGGGAAGAAACGGGTGGTCTGCTGCTTGCAGATTTGAAGAAAAACAAGGTGTGGGACATTGTGAGGGCGGATGAAGCCTTGCTCAAAAAGGAATGGTCAGGTCCCGATGTGCCGGTATTCATCCTGCCTGCTGATGCGGCCAACAGAAAAATGCGCGATGAATTTGGAGGGAAATCAGGTCTTGCCTTTCATGATAAACTCTTTCTGTTTTTGTCGGACAACAGCAAAAAAGAAATTCAGACAATCCTGACTCATGAATATCATCATGTCTGCAGGCTTGCAAAAGACCCGAAAAAGGAAAGGGACTATACGCTGATGGATGCGGTCATTCTTGAGGGCATGGCAGAGAATGCAGTCAGGGTGAGAATGGGGGAAGAGTATGCAGGATCCTGGACGAAGCGCTATTCGAAGGATCAGGTTCAGTCTTTTTATGAGAAAATCTTAAAACCGAATCTTGAACTGAAAAGCGATTCCAGAAAGTTCACCCAAATCATGTTCGGAACAGGCTTTTATCCAAAGATGCTGGGATATGCCGCAGGCTATCAGATTGTGAAGGATTACATGGAAAAGACAAAAATAAACATGACAGATCTCTTTTTTGTTTCGTCAGACGAAATAGTTAATAAGTCATTCATTAAACCCAAGTAAGGGTTTTTTTGTTGGTATTTTTTCCTAGTAAAGACAGTAATTTAATAATAAAGTTACAATATTTTAAAAATTCGCTTGCTTTTGTAAAACTTTTGTAATACTATACAAATATATATTTTCTGACTATTCAATGTTTACAAAAAGTTAAGATGATTTATATAATTGATAAGGAAATTCTTTACATCATAGGGCGGTGAAGGGTATTGTCAGTACTGTTGGAAGTTAAGAATCTGAAAACATATTTTTACAAAAAGAAGCAAGCTGTTCCTGCTGTGGACGGCGTTGACTTGAAGATACATAAAGGCGAGACGGTTGCACTTGTAGGGGAATCGGGATCGGGCAAAAGTATTACATCTCTTTCCATTATGGGGCTCGTACCAAGTCCCGGAGGAAAGATAGTAGATGGAGAGATTCTGCTAAACGGAAAGGATTTGGCCAAGCTATCCGAAAAGGAATTGTGCAAGGTGCGGGGAAATGACATCTCAATGATTTTCCAGGAGCCGATGACCTCCCTGAATCCTGTTCTGACCATTGGCGACCAGATTACAGAAGTGCTGATGTATCATCAGAAGCTTCCTAAAAACCAGGCTGTCAAAAAAGCAATTGAGCTTTTAAGATTAGTAGGATTCAGCCGGGCGGATGAAATTATTCATGATTATCCGCACAGATTATCAGGAGGAATGCGCCAGCGTGTCATGATTGCGATCGCGATGAGCTGCAATCCGAAGCTCCTGATTGCGGATGAGCCGACAACGGCACTGGATGTTACCATTCAGGCACAGATTCTGGATCTGATGAAAGATGTCAGCCAGAAATTTGATACTAGTATTCTCTTAATCACTCATGATCTCGGCGTTGTATCTGAAATAGCCGAGAGAGTAGTAGTTATGTATTGCGGTCAGGTCGTTGAAGAAGCGTCCGTAGAAGATTTGTTTGATGAACCGCTTCACCCTTATACACAGGGGCTCATGGCTTCGATTCCTTCAATAGACGGTGATATTGAGAAGCTGAATTCGATTCCGGGCAACGTTCCTACACCGGATAATCTTCCTGCAGGCTGCAGGTTTGCACCAAGATGCCCAAAAGCATTTGATAAATGTTTCAGCGCTCTTCCTGAGTTGACGCAGCATTCAGCTCATCGCTCTGTCCGGTGCTTTTTATATGATGACGAGGAGGCTGCCGTTCAATGAAAGTTGCAGATGCAGAAAGAAAGACAGCGCAGCTGAAAAACGATGAAACGATTCTTCAGCTGATAGATGTACAAAAACATTTTCCGATCAAATCGGGAATTCTTCAGAAAACTGCAGGGTATGTAAAGGCCGTAGATGGAATCAACCTGACTGTTAAAAAGGGAGAAACCATCGGAATAGTTGGTGAATCAGGCTGCGGAAAATCTACTGCAGGGCGGACGATTATCCGTCTGTATGAGCCAACCGGCGGAAAAATTCTGTTCGATGGACAGGATATCACTAATTTACCCGAAAGCGAGCTCCGCAAAACCGTCCGGAAAAATATTCAGATGGTGTTTCAGGATCCGTTTGCTTCATTAAATCCGAGAAAAACATTAGGTTCCATCATTAAAGAACCGATGAATACCCATAATCTTTACAGAGGGAAAGAAAGAACCGAAAAAGTAGAAGAGCTGCTTGAAAAAGTAGGATTGAATGCTTCCTTCATCAACCGCTATCCTCACGAATTTTCAGGAGGGCAGCGCCAGAGAATCGGGATCGCGCGGGCAATCGCCCTGAATCCTCAGATGGTCATTG
Organism: Metabacillus sp. SLBN-84; assembly: GCF_053629595.1. Lineage (NCBI taxonomy): Bacteria > Bacillati > Bacillota > Bacilli > Caryophanales > Bacillaceae > Metabacillus > Metabacillus sp. SLBN-84. The sequence goes on along the minus strand of NZ_JBRJIP010000001.1, from coordinate 3,275,226 downwards.
CAGATGAAGCTGTGTCGGCGCTTGATGTATCGATTCAGGCACAGATTATTAATCTATTAGAAGATCTGCAGGATGAGTTTAACCTGACCTATATGTTCATCTCGCATGACTTGAGTGTTGTAAGGCACATAAGCGACCGTGTCGGAGTGATGTATCTCGGCAAAATGATGGAGCTTGCTGATAAAAACAGCCTCTACTCTGAGCCGCTGCATCCTTATACTCAAGCACTGCTTTCAGCCGTTCCGGTTCCTAGAAAAGCAGGTATGGCAAGACGGGAGCGCATCGTCCTGAAGGGAGAATTGCCGAGCCCGGCAAATCCTCCGCAAGGCTGCGTCTTCCATACAAGATGTCCGGCTGCTACAAGCGCCTGCCGCGAAGCCGTTCCTCAATTTAAAGAAGTAAAGAAAAATCACTTTGTTGCTTGCCATCTTTATTGATGGCAAGATCAGCATACATCACACTCTTGAAGGGGGGAGATGGCAGAAGCCATAACTTGTCAGTCAAGAAGTCTAAAAATTAAAAATTTTCTAAGGGGGAAATACGAAGTGAAACAACGTAAAGGTTTATTTACACTGCTTAGCTTACTGCTTGTATTCTCGTTGTTCCTTGCTGCGTGCAACAACGGCGCGGGCGACAAACCTGCTTCAGGTTCTGGCGGCAAAGAAAAACCGGCTGAAGATGCCGGCGAACCGCAAATGGGCGGAGATTTGGTAGTTGGAACGATTGGCGGACCAACATTGTTTAACCCAATGTATTCTACAGATGCTTCAAGCTCTGATATCGAAGGCTTCATCTTTGACGGACTTGTGTCTTCTGACACTGAGTTCAACCCGACTTTGCACCTCGCTGAAAAAATCGACGTGTCTGAAGACGGTTTAACGTACACTGTAAAAATCAGAGAAGATGTTAAATTCCACGACGGCGAACAGCTTACTGCAGATGACGTAGTATTTACATACGGCATCCCTAAAAGCCCTGACTATGTCGGTGAGCGCGGATCTGGTTTTGAATCTTTAGAAACAGTAACTAAAAAAGGCGACTTTGAAGTAGAATTCAAGCTTAACAAGAAAGATGCTTCATTCTACCCTGTTTCTCTAAGCTACGGAATCCTTCCTGAGCATATCCTTGGAAAAGTTCCAGTGGGTGAGCTTGGCGAGAACGAATTCAACACAAAATCTCCAATCGGTACAGGCCCATTCAAATTTGTTGAGTGGAAAGACGGAGAATATGTAAAAGTTGAGAAGAACAAAGATTACTTCCTTGGCGAGCCATACCTTGATTCAATCACGTACAAAATCGTTCCTGACCAGGATGCGCTTCTTGCACAGCTTCAAGCTGGCGATGTTCAATTCACAGAAGTACCAGGTACTGACATTGAAACAGTAAAAAGCACGTTCAGCGGCGTAAAAGTTGAGTCTGGCTTAGGTCTTTCTTACACTTACATCGGCTGGAACCAAAAGAACGACCTTTTCAAAGATGTTAAAGTACGCCAGGCTCTAACAATGGCTCTTGACAGAGACGCTATGGTTTCATCTGTTATGAACGGCGACGGTGAAGTAGCTCACGTTCCTGAGAGCCCGCTTTCTTTCGCATACAGCGACGATGTGCCAAAGTTCAATTATGATGTTGAAAAAGCAAAATCTATGCTTAAAGAAGCAGGATGGGAAGATACTGACGGCGACGGCATTCTTGACAAAGACGGCAAGAAATTCTCATTCTCTCTAAAAACGAACCAAGGTAACAAAATCCGTGAAGATATCGCGGTTGTTGTACAGCAGCAATTAAAAGAAATCGGTATCGAAGTTAAGCCTGAGATCATCGAGTTCTCTGCTTTCATCGAGCAGGTTTCTGCACCAAACTGGGATTTCGATGCAATGATCTTAGGATGGAGCTTGTCTACTTTCCCTGATCAATATGACATCTTCCACTCAAGCCAAATTGCTGAAGGCTTAAACATGACTGATTACACAAACAAAGAAGCAGACAAGTTAATGGAAGAAGCGAAACAAATTCTTGATCAAGATGAGTATGCTACAAAGTATGCTGACATCTACAAGCTTATTGCTGAAGACCAGCCATACACATTCCTGTACTATCCAAACGTTCACCGCGTAATGCCTGAAAATCTTCAAGGCTACGAGTTTAACGCGAAGTCTGAATACTACAATGTCCACAAATGGTGGTTAAAACAGTAATCACTGATTACTGACACACTTCAGGAAACGTGCAAAGGGAAGGGAGTATCCCTTCCCTTGTTTTTATGAAGCAGAATTTGCACATTCTGATTGAATTTGAAAATTGAACGAGTCTGTTTGTTTTTGGACCCTGTTTTTACCTATAGAAAATTGAGAAGGAAAGGGGAGATCTAGCTGTGCTTACTTATATCGTCCGCCGAACATTGATGGCTATTCCCTTATTGTTAGGTATTACAATTATCTCGTTTGCGATTATCAGACTTGCGCCTGGAGACCCGACAACACTTTTGATGGATCCGACCATCAGCCCTGCTGATAAAGCAAAATTTATGGAGAAATACGGATTAAATGATCCTGTTCACATTCAGTATTTGAAATGGCTTGGAAGCATGGTGCAGGGTGACTTCGGTACATCGCTTATCCGTAAGGGTGTGCCTGTAAGCGAAATGATTATGAACCGTTTGCCGAATACGTTATTGCTAATGGTTGTCTCAACTGTTCTAGCTCTGATCATTGCCATTCCATTTGGCATCATCTCTGCAGCAAGACCTTACACAAAAGTTGATTACACTGTATCTGTCACTTCTTTCCTTGGACTGGCTACCCCGAACTTCTGGCTCGGTCTTATTCTGATCATGGTCTTTGCCGTGCAGCTCAACTGGTTCCCGACCGGAGGAACCTCAACCTTGAATGCCGAATTCAGCATATGGGACAGGATTCACCATCTCATGCTGCCTGCATTTGTTCTTGCCTCTGCCGATATGGCGGGCTTGACGAGGTATTCAAGGTCAAGCATGTTCGACGTCCTTAAGCAGGATTATATGAGAACTGCCCGTGCAAAAGGGTTTAAAGAATCGAAAGTCATTATTAAACACGGCGTGCGAAATGGGTTGATTCCAATCATCACAATTTTCGGTCTGATGATTCCTTCCTTTATCGGAGGAGCTGTCGTTGTTGAGAAGATTTTCTCATGGCCTGGAATTGGACTTCTTTTCATCGATTCTGCATTCCAGCGTGATTATCCGGTTATTATGGCGTTAACTGTTATTTCAGCTGTTTTTGTCGTCATCGGAAACTTAATTGCTGACATTCTTTACGCAATCTTCGATCCGAGAATCGAGTACTAGGAGGGGGAGCACAATGGCACAAACTAACCTGACACCGGAAACTTCTGGTCAGCTGGCGGTTCACGGAATCAAAGCGAACCCTGACACGTTAACAAAAATATTCTTCAGAAAGTTTGCCAAAAACAAACTGGCTGTTGCAGGTGCTGCATTCCTGATCTTTATCATCTCTGCAGCACTCCTGGCACCTGTCATTGCACCATATGCTTATGAGACACAGGATTTGACGAAAAAATTAGTTCCGCCGGGCGGAGCTGAGAATTTGCTTGGAACAGACCGGTTTGGACGCGACTTGCTGACGCGTTTGCTTTACGGGGCGCAAGTATCCCTGCTTGTCGGGTTTGCTTCAGTGCTAGGTTCCATCACAATCGGCACGGTTGTTGGAGCAATTGCCGGTTATTTTGGAGGCATCATTGATGCCATTCTAATGCGATTTGTGGATATTGTTCTTTCTATCCCGCAAATTTTTCTTCTGATCACTCTTGTAACAATCTTTAAACCGGGTGTAGACAAGCTGATCATCATATTTGCCGTACTTGGGTGGACGACAACTGCGCGTCTTGTCCGCGGTGAATTCCTGTCGCTGCGCACACGCGAGTTCGTTCTCGCTTCTAAGACAATTGGAACGAAAAGCTTTAAGATTATTTTCTCGCACATTCTTCCGAATGCGATTGGGCCGATCATCGTTTCTGCTACCCTTTCAGTAGGCGGAGTTATTCTTGCTGAGTCAACGCTCAGCTACCTTGGTCTTGGCATTCAGCCTCCGACAGCAAGCTGGGGCAATATGCTGCAGGATGCACAGAACTTCACCATTCTGCTGACATCGCCTTGGTACCCGCTATTGCCGGGTTCATTAATTCTCCTGACAGTTCTTGCCTTCAACTTTGTAGGGGACGGGTTAAGAGACGCGCTGGATCCAAAAGTAAACGAATAACAAGAAGAACAGCCAAGACATTGTTTCTTGGCTATTTTTTATTGTAAAGGAATTAATGAAGTGTAAAAGGCGTTGGAACACATAACAAAGTAACAACGACCAGCTACAGCGCCTAGATCCTCTGTCAGAACAAATCCGACAAAAAAGTTAAACCCGGACTTTTCTGTCGGATTCTTATCTGCCTATCGGAGCGGGTCTTGGCGCTTCCGCTTTTGGAATTTGTCGAAAGAAAACAACCATAAAATGAACGAAATGGAATATATTTTCTTTTCCCTGCCTATACTGAAAGACAAAAGCATCGGAAGTGAGGGGTAAGAAATGTTGTTTCTTCATGATGTATGGGTGAATTGGTTCGAGGGTGAAGAAAACGGGTACAATGTGTGTCATTTTCACGAATGGAGAAAAGACGACAGTGTTGAGCTTTTAGACCAGGTTCCTCTGTTCAGAGTAAATTCAGTTTTATTCCATTATATTGAAAATGATTTGTCGGAACTGCCACAGGGACTGCTGAAGGACGCCTTTCAAAAGGCATATATCAGAAAAAATCATGAGCGGATTCAGCTTGATTATTGTTTTGTCGTTACAGACGGCGAAGGAATTCTTGCCGTTGATACAATCGGCTACAGTATTCCCGTCCGCAAAAGCCGTCTCATTCCAAGGCAGGAACAGCTGGTATATGAAATGATAAAAGATGTAGAAGCTGAAGAATATACATACGAGGCAGAAATTCTTGAAAAAGAGTTTCACATCCTCTCGCCAAGTCCATCTCAAATGAGCGGGCTTACCCGCAAGGAGAGACAGCTTAAGCAGCTGCTGTTTATGGCCCTGGATCAGCTTCAGTCAACAAAGAATGCAGCTGAAGTGAAATACTGGTATACAGAGTGGAATCCGTCTATGTACGAAACCATTCAGGACCTGAGCTTTGAGGATGTGTGGCAAAAGCTTTACAATGAGACTGTTTCAGGCTGGAGCCCAAAACACATGATTCTTACAGAAAACCTGATTAAAGGCCAGCCCTTTTTTGAAAAACTGTGGGATATGGAGCATGAATCAAAAGTAAATTAAGACAAGCTTAAAAGAAGCCGGAATTGGCTTCTTTTTCTGTTTTTGTAATCTGCTAAATAAAAAACCGGAAAAACCATTCCAAAACTTCTATTTAATAGGTAAAAAGCTGAAACAATGGTAAAATGAAAAAAAGTCATTCATTTGAGCGAGGGCATATATGATAAGTGAAAAAGTAAATGTGGAAGAGCTGCAGGCAGAGATTATCGAATTGAAAAGGCAGCTTCGGGAACAGGAAGAACTGATCAGAGATATTTCTGTTCCGATTATTCCTTCGATCATACCGGAGACCATTCTTGTGCCGATTACCGGGAAGCTTTCATCAGAACGGTTTGATATGATTACGTCTAAAATCTTGGAAACATCTCACGCAAATGAAGTCGCTACTGTCATCATCGATTTTACCGCCATATCAGAACGGGAAATCGGGGAGGTAGAACTGTTTGGATCCTATATCCAGCAGTTGACGGCCGCTGTAAGGCTCATGGGCATTCAGATTCTGTTCGTCGGTTTTGGCCCTGCTGTCATCCAGCTGTTAATTTCATCTGGCTTATCAAACGGCCAGGACATCAAGACATTCTTAACCTTCCGGACGGCACTGCAGTACTTAATGGTGCAAAAAGGCATGGAGTTTGAAAAAATGTAGCAGGTATAAAAAAGGAGAGAGCTCTTTATTGAGCACTCTCCCTTTTTTATTTTCGTTTTCTTCCAAGACCCATAGCGCTTTCCATCTTTTTAATCATTTTTCCTGCCTGTGCGTTTGCACGTTCAGCCCCGCGGTCAAGGATTTCGTCAAGTTCATCTGATTCAACAAGGGCATAGTATGTTTCCTGAATAGGCTGCAGGGCGTTAATCACGGCAGCAGCGGTATCCGCTTTAAAATCTCCGTAGCCTTTTCCTTCATATTTTTTCTCCAGGTCTTCGATGGAAATGCCTGAAAGAATGGAATAGATGGAGAGAAGGTTAGATACACCCGGTTTGTTCTCTTTATCAAATTTTACAATGCCCTCCGAATCGGTAACCGCGCTTTTGATTTTCTTTTCAATCACTTTAGGATCGTCCAGCAGTGTAATGAAAGCTTTCTGGTTTGGATCTGATTTGCTCATTTTTTTCGTCGGATCTGCAAGGGACATAATCCTTGCACCGATCTTTGGAATACGCACTTCAGGGACGGTAAAGATGTCATTGTATTTTTTATTAAAGCGTTCAGCTAAGTCTCTTGTGAGCTCCAGGTGCTGTTTTTGGTCTTCGCCGACTGGAACGAGATCCGTTTTATATAGTAGAATGTCGGCTGCCATTAGAGGCGGATAGGTTAACAGACCGGCAGAAACGGCTTCTTTGCCAGCCGATTTGTCCTTGAACTGAGTCATTCGCTCAAGTTCGCCGATGTAGGCCACACATTGCATCATCCATCCAGCCTGTGCGTGCGCCGGAACCTCTGACTGAATGAACAATGTTGCTTTTTCAGGATCAAGTCCAACAGCTAAATATAGTGCTGCAAGGCTTTTTATGCTTTTGCGGAGCTGCAGACGATCCTGCGGCTGTGTAATTGCATGCTGGTCGACAATGCAAAAATAGCAGTCATAGTCATTCTGCAGGTCCACAAACTGTTTCATAGCTCCGATATAGTTTCCTAACGTAACATTACCTGTGGGCTGGATGCCCGAAAAAATGGTCTTCATTTTCCTCACTCCTTCTTAAAATAACGCAAAAAAGCCCATTCGTCCCCTTGAACTAAAAGGGACGAATGGACCGCGGTGCCACCCTGATTATTTCTGTAATAGAAATCACTTGACGTCTTTTATCGCAAGACGAAACGGCTGATCCTACTTTAAATTTCAGTCAGCTGCTCAAAAGTCCATTCCGCAGTGTTTATTGTCCGCCTTTCACCAGGCAGCAGACTCTCTGAAAAATAAGGTCACTGTGTACTACTCTTTCTCATCGCGTTTACATGTTATTTCCTACATTATAGTGGCTTGCGCTGTGATTTTCAACTGTTCATAAATAATAAACAGCAAGAGATGCAAGCATCGTGGCCGCAAGCAGCAGTCCGGCAAGCAGGAACGGTGTATATTGAACCCGCAGGAGTTCCGAAAAGAGTCTCATTTCCTCTACTTCCTTCTTTTCAAGGTCCCGGCCTTTGGATTGAAAGGTTCTTCTGAACCCTTGAGTGATGCCGTCAAAGAATCCGCCTTCAGCCACTAAAAGGAATAGGGAAGCAAAGAGCAGAACCCCGGAAATGTAAAATGAAATATTGATATAATGGAGCAGGCTGATCTCCTGATAGAAAAGCAGTGAAAGCAGAAAGACTAGAACAAATGACACGGTGAAGGCTGATAAAAATAATTTTCGATTCATAAATACCCTCTTTTTTCTTTTTATATTACTAAATTACGGGGATGTTCAATAGTTTTTTTATATTGAAATATATAAAAAAAATTATTGTGAGAAAAGTAATACTACTCAGAATATTGTCAGTTTCCCTGCAAAATAGTTTATTAGCTATTGTTGTATATTGTATACATTTTTAATTTTACTTACAATTTAAAATCTTTACAAAGGCAGTGCTTCTGGCCATTTTTATGTTAAATGAATGAAATATCATGAAGAAATACCGTAGATAATATAGGCATAAAGAACTATTTTTGCTTTAAAAAAGTCTTAATTTTATTGCATTTGTGTAAATTTTATTAAAAAAATGAATGTACAAAAATTCGAAAGCTTGTATAATAGTGTTTGTAAGAATTTTTTAAAAATAAAAGGGAGGGTAATAAATGAAAAAGTCAAAATTTTCATTGCTTTTAGTCCTTTCGCTTGTACTGAGCGTTTTCTTAACTGCTTGCTACGGCGGAGGCGGATCCAGTTCTTCTGATGGAGGAGAAAAAGACAAAGACTCTAAAGAAGCAGCTGATGTTCCTCAGGAGCTGAAAGTACTTGAATCTTCTGAGATTCCATCTATGGACTCAGTTCTTGCAGAAGATACAATCAGTTTATCTCAATTAAACAATACGAATGAAGGTTTATACCGTATTGATGAAAACCAGGAGCCGATCCCGGGCATGGCTGACGGCGAGCCGGAAGCTAACGAAGACGGCACTGAGTACACAATCAAAATTAAAGAAGATGCTAAATGGTCAAACGGAGAGCCTGTAACAGCAAATGACTTTGTATTTGCATGGCAGCGCGCTCTTAACCCTGATACTGGATCTGCTTACGGTCCATACATGATGATGGGTAAAATCAAAAATGCTGAAGCATTATATAATGGTAAAGCTAAACCTGAAGATCTTGGAGTAAAAGCTCAAGATGAAAAGACACTTGTTGTCACTCTTGAAAAACCGATTCCTTTCTTCAAGTCATTAATGGCATTCCCAACGTTCTACCCGCAAAACCAAAAGTTTGTTGAAGAGCAAGGCGAAAACTTCGGTAAAAAGTCTGAAAATTTAGTGTTCAACGGACCATTCACAATCGCTGGATGGGAAGGACCTGCTGATACTGAATGGACTTTAGAGAAAAACGCTGAGTACTGGGATGCAAAAAATGTAAGTCTTGAGAAAATTACGTTCAACGTATCTAAAGATCCTCAAGCTGCAGCAAACGCATTTGAAGCTGGAGAAGCTGATGTAACTCCTAAGCTTTCAACACCTGCTGTTATCGCTCAATACGATGGTGACGACCGCCTGAAAAGATGGTTAGAGCCTACAATTTTCTGGTTGAAATTAAACCAAAAGAACGAAGCTCTTGCTAACGTGAACATCCGTAAAGCAATTGCTATGGCATTCAACAAAGAAGATTTAACGAACGAAATTCTTAACAACGGTTCTAAACCGGCTAACTATGCAGTACCTGCTGAATTTGTTACACACCCTGAAACAGGCGAAGATTTCCGTGAAGTTAACAAGGATCTTCTGACTTACAACCCTGAAGAAGCTAAAAAGCTTTGGGAAAAAGGATTAGCTGAAATCGGCCAGGAAGAAGTTAAGCTTGTATACCTTGGCGGAGACACTGAAACATCTAAAACAGTTGACTCTTACATGAAAGACCAGCTTCAAAACGCGCTTCCTGGTTTAACAATCGACGTTCAAAGCGTACCTTTCAGCGTGCGTCTTGACCGTGACAAAACGATGGATTACGACATCCAGGCTGCTGGATGGGGTCCTGACTATCTAGACCCGATCTCATTCTCTGATCTATGGATCACAGATGGCGGAAACAACAGAATGGCATATTCAAACGAAAAATATGACAAACTTCTAAAAGACGCTCAAACAACTCTAGCTAATGATCCGGCTAAGCGTTTCGCTGCTCTTCAAGAAGCTGAAAAAGTACTATTAGAAGAAGATGCGGGTATCGCTCCTATGTATCAGCGTGCTTCAAACCTTCTGATCAACAAAAAGGTTGAAGGCTTTACGTACCACCTTGTAGGACCTGAATACAGCTACAAGTGGATTAAAATCACTGACGCTGAGTAATTTTTTGTTGCAGTTACCAGAAAAATGATTATAATCAAAAAGAATAAGAAGAGAGTATATCCGATATACTCTCTTTTTACCTGCTAAAGAATTGTCGAATTATGTAGATGATTCTGAATTTTTATATAGTTCCAGGAGGTGCACACATGGTCAAATATTTAGGGCAACGCATGATTTACATGTTAATCACATTGATATTAATTGCCTCTTTCACATTTTTCCTAATGAAACTGATCCCCGGTACTCCATTTAACAGTGCCAAGCTTTCTGACTCGCAAATTGAGATTATGAAAGAAAAATACGGGCTGGATGAACCTGTACCAGTGCAGTATATCACCTATATGACCAATATTGTAAAAGGTGATTTTGGAGTATCTTTCCAATTCGACAACACTCCGGTATCTGAGCTATTGGCTGCTCGTATCGCCCCTTCTGCAACCCTCGGATTTCAGGCAATGTTTGTAGGAACACTATTTGGGATTTTTCTAGGTGTCATTGGTGCTTTGCGGCAAAACACCTGGGTGGATTACGGAGCAACATTTTTTGCTGTCATAGGAAAATCCATTCCGTCATTCGTTTTTGCGGGACTCCTTCAATATTACGTTGGCGTTAAACTTGGATGGCTTCCTGTTGCATTCTGGCGCGGGCCTGAGTACAGCATTCTGCCGACGATCGCTCTTGCGATGTTCCCGATTGCGATTGCTGCCCGTTTTATGAGAACGGAAATGATCGATGTTTTGAATTCTGACTACATCACGCTTGCCAAAGCAAAAGGTGCAAGCTACTTTGAAATTGCGTTTAAACATGCGCTCAGAAACGCGCTGATTCCTGTTGTAACGGTTCTTGGACCTCTTGCAGTAGGTTTGATGACAGGATCTCTTGTCATTGAAAAGATTTTCTCTGTACCGGGTCTTGGAGAGCAGTTCGTTAAATCGATCACTGTTAATGATTATCCGGTCATCATGGGTACAACCCTGCTGTTTGCATTCCTTTTTGTCGTCATCATTCTTGTTGTCGATATCCTTTACGGCATCATTGACCCACGAATTCGTTTAGCGGGAGGTAAAAAATAATGGCAGAAAAAGAAATCAGCAAAGAATTGTTCCAGCCCGCTAAAATTGATTCCTCTAAGAGTGAAGAGATTAACAAACCAAGTTTAAACTACTGGCAGGACGCCTGGCTTCGCGTAAGAAAAAACAAAGCTGCAGTTGCAAGCTTAGTTGTCATCGTATTATTGACGCTGCTTGCTTTTATCGGGCCTGCTGTCAGCGGATATGATTCAGCCCGCCAAAAAGCGACGCACTCCAACCTGCCGCCCCGCATTCAGGGACTTGAAAATGTGAGCTGGCTTCCATTCGACGGGACAAGAACCCTTAATAATGGAGAAGAAGTGAATGTGTACGAGCAAAAACAAATTAAAGAGTACTACTGGCTTGGAACAGATAACCTTGGACGAGATCAGTTCACGCGTATCTGGAAAGGAACGCAGATCTCTCTTTACATCGCCTTCCTTGCAGCCTTTATTGATATGGTAATCGGAGTTGCCTATGGAGCTATTTCAGGCTACTTCGGCGGACGCATTGACAATGTCATGCAGCGTATTATTGAAGTACTGATGGGAATACCGAACCTTGTTGTTGTTATTCTCATGATCTTAATTTTGAAACCTGGTATTATCTCAATCACTGTAGCCCTGACGATAACTGGATGGGTCGGAATGGCGCGGGTCGTGCGTGCGCAGGTTCTTAAACTTAAAAATCAGGAATTCGTTCTTGCTTCCAGAACGCTTGGTGCAAGTCATTCGAAAATTATCTTTAAACATTTAATCCCGAACCTGGTCGGTGTCATTATCATCAATACGATGTTCACGATTCCGAATGCGATTTTCTTTGAAGCATTCCTGAGCTTTATCGGTCTTGGACTTCAGGATCCGATTGCTTCACTTGGAACGCTGATTGATGAAGGATTCAAATCAATGAGAGCATTCCCATATCAAATGATTTACCCTGCGATCGTAATCAGTGTCATTATGGTTGCATTCAATATGATTGCTGACGGACTGCGCGATGCGCTTGATCCGAAAATGAGAGACTAGAGGGCAGGTGAATAGACGATGGAAAAAATACTTGAAGTAAAAGACTTGCACATCTCCTTCCATACATTTGGAGGAGAAGTACAGGCAATCCGCGGAGTTGACTTTGACCTGAAAAAAGGAGAGACACTTGCCATTGTAGGTGAATCCGGGTCAGGGAAATCGGTTACGACTAAGTCAATCATGCGTCTGCTGCCTGAAAGCAACTCTGACATAAAAAAAGGCCAGATCCTTTTTGGCGGCAAAGACCTTGCCAAGCTGAGCGATAAACAAATGCAGAAGATTCGAGGAAAAGACATCTCTATGATTTTCCAGGATCCGATGACCTCTTTGAACCCGACAATGATTGTCGGCAAACAGATTATGGAACCAATTGTGAAGCACCAGAATATGAGCAAATCACAGGCGAAAGAGAGAGCGATTGAGCTGCTTCGTCTTGTAGGGATACCAAAGCCCGAGCTTCGCTTTAAGCAATATCCGCACCAATTTTCAGGCGGTATGAGACAAAGGGTTGTAATTGCAATTGCTCTTGCCTGCAATCCCAAAGTCTTAATTGCGGATGAGCCGACAACAGCTCTTGATGTTACGATTCAGGCCCAGATCCTTGAGCTGATGAAGGATCTTCAAAAGAAAATCGATACATCCATTATTTTCATTACGCATGACCTTGGAGTCGTGGCAAACGTTGCTGACCGGGTAGCAGTCATGTATGGCGGCAAGATTATTGAAATCGGCACAGTCGATGAAATTTTCTATAATCCTCAGCATCCATATACATGGGGATTAATCAGTTCGATGCCAAGTCTTGATTCTCAGGACCAGGAACTGTATGCCATTCCGGGTACGCCTCCGAACTTGCTAAACCCTCCAAAAGGTGATGCATTTGCTGCCCGTAATGAATATGCGATGCAGATTGACTTAGAAGAGCAGCCTCCAATGTTTAAAGTGTCCGATACCCATTATGCGGCAACATGGCTGCTCCATCCGGACGCTCCTAAAGTTGAACCGCCGGCAGCTGTTAAACTGCGCCAGCGCAAGTTCCCTGAAATCAAGGAGGGAAAATAACACATGCAAAAAGAAAAACTTCTTGAAGTGAAAGATCTGAAACAGCACTTTAATGTAGGAAAATCGAATGAAGTGAAAGCTGTTGACGGTATTTCGTTTGACATTTATAAAGGCGAAACACTTGGACTTGTCGGAGAATCCGGATGCGGAAAATCGACAACAGGCCGTTCAATCATCCGTCTGTATGAAGCAACCGGCGGAGAAGTGAAGTTTGGCGGAGTCAATGTCCACGGAAAAAAATCAAAAGCTGATTTGAAAATCTTTAACCGTAAAATGCAAATGATTTTCCAAGATCCTTATGCTTCATTAAATCCGAGAATGAAGGTTTCTGACGTTATTGCCGAGGGAATTGATATTCACGGTCTTGCGAAATCAGACAAAGAGCGCATGGAGCGGGTATATGAGCTGCTTGAGACAGTTGGTTTGAACCGGGAGCATGCGAACCGCTATCCTCATGAGTTCAGCGGAGGACAGCGCCAGCGTATCGGAATCGCCCGCGCGCTGGCTGTAGATCCTGACTTCATTATTGCCGATGAGCCGATTTCAGCGCTTGATGTTTCGATTCAGGCTCAGGTTGTCAACCTGATGAAAAAGCTTCAGCAGGAAAAAGGTCTTACGTACCTGTTCATTGCCCATGACCTTTCCATGGTAAAATACATCAGTGACCGCATCGGTGTTATGTACTTCGGAAAGCTTGTAGAGCTTGCAGATGCAGAAGAGCTTTACAACAATCCGATTCATCCTTATACACAGGCTCTATTGTCTGCGATTCCGCTTCCGGATCCGGACTATGAGCGCACGCGCATCAGAAAAAAATATGATCCTGCCCAGCATCAATACACTGCAGGAGATGAACCGCAGTTCCGCGAAGTAAAACCAGGACATTTCGTTATGTGTTCAGAAGCGGAATTCAAACAATATCAGGCAAAATATACGAACTAGCTATGTTGAAGTGACCTCTTTTAAAGAGGTCGCTTTTTTATATTTCAAGGAAGTGGTTGGCAAATCCTGTTGGAATTTGTAAAAATAAGTCTCATTACATGTATGAACCTCTATACCTGTCATTTATAATAAGAAGAAACTAGCCAAAAAGGGGTGGTAACGTGGCTTTTTATAGGAAGATTTTTCCTGCCGCATTGCTTGCGTTCATACCTGTATTAGCAGGGGGACATCAGGCACAGGCGGATTCCGTTTTAACCGCATCCGTTCATGAGTCTAAAGAAATCGTTCATCAGCTGAAAGAGCTTCCGGAAGAAATGTTCCGATTTCTGTTTGATTCAGGCCTCGTGTTTCAGTACCCTGATGCAATCAGAGGGATTTATGTGACAGGCCATTCAGCAGGAGGCAGCAAGTTCAGCCAGCTCACAGACCTGATTGATAAGACAGATTTAAATGCTATGGTTATCGATGTGAAAGATGATTTTGGAAACCTGACCTACATGCCTGAAAAAACGTCGCCTTATATCGGGATCAGCAAGCAATACATAAAAGATCCGCGGGCCATGCTTGAACAGCTTCAGAAGAAGAACATCTATCCGATTGCAAGGGTCGTTGTATTTAAAGATTCTGTACTTGCGCAGCAGAAGCCCGAGTGGTCGTTTCAGGACGGCAGCAGCGTATGGAAAAACGGCAGGGGCGAATCATTTGTTAATCCATTTATGAAGGAAGTATGGGACTATAATGTGAATATTGCCATCGAGGCAGCTAAATTAGGCTTCCAGGAAATACAGTTTGATTATGTCCGGTTTCCGGAAGGCTTTGAAAACAAAGATGCAGCCCTTACCTACAGTCAGGGAAAATATGGTCAGTTAAAACAGGATAATGTTCAAAAAAGGGTAACAGCGGTAACGGATTTTGTAGCCTATGCAAAAGAAAAGCTGAAGCCATATGGCGTCAAGGTTTCTGTTGATATTTTCGGATATACAGCAACCCTTCCGGAAGCGCCGGGCATCGGGCAGAACTTCTCGAAAATTTCAAGCCATGTAGATGTCATCTCCTCTATGATTTATCCGAGCCACTGGACGGCCTATTTCGGCATAGAAAAACCCGATCTGAAACCTTATGAGCTGATTACAGAATATGCGAAACTTGAAAAGAAAAAGCTGGCAGAGCTGAAAAACAGTCCCGTCTCAAGGCCTTGGCTTCAGGACTTTACCGCCTCGTGGCTTGGCTCCGGCAATTATAAAAAGTACGGAAAAGAAGACGTGGAAGCCCAAATCAAGGCGCTTCAGGATCAGGGAATCGATGAATATCTCATATGGAACGCAGGGAACAATTATACAAAGGGCGTTGATTATACTCCGTAAAAAAGAGGCTGGGACGTAACTGTTTTAGTCATGAAAAAACCGAACTAGCCATAGCCAGTTCGGTTTTTCGTGTTAAAAGACTAGGAATGGATCCGTATTTGTGGTGTTTTATCACGAGTACTGCCAATTGTATGGTAGGTGGATCCTTTTTTGTGGCACACGTTCTATTTCGCCTCTAACAACACTTTGCCTCGTCTATTGAACCCGGTAAATGTTCTAATCCGCTGTTAATAACAACTTCTCATGTACTATGAGGTTAGAAAGTGCTCTAATCCGCCTTAAATCCCTTTACCTATTGTTTCCGTCCGCCGACTTTTCTCCAGCCGGCCTGTGTTTTCAGGGTGTGATCCACGTGTTCATTCTTCTTTTTTCCGGCAAAGATGGTTTCTCCAATTCCGTTTGCCATAACTCCCATAAAGGCGGTAATTCCGATAACGAGTGCTGCCACAATCAGAAAATCTATTGCATATTCAGCCAAATCCATCACCATCCCATTATTTACTATATTTTTATAGTAGCTCATGTTTAACACTAAGGAAAGAGGGTATATCTAATTTAGAGAGAAACGAACGTTAACGAACAGCAAGGAGCGGGTCAATGAACTGGTATGAGAAGCTTAATCAGTACTTTCCTGTTGAGGAAATGAAATCAAAAGAACATATGGAAACTCTTCTGAAAGAGCGGGGTGATATTTATTATAAAGATGAAGGGGAACACCACGTTCTCATGTATGCCGAGCTTGATGATTTTATCTTCATTGATTACTTATTTGTTGCCAAGTCAGCAAGAGGCCAGGGACTGGGCCATAAGCTGATTGCGAAACTGAAAGAACTCGGAAAACCAATACTTTTAGAGGTGGAACCTGTGGATGAAGATGTACTTGATACAGGCAAGCGGCTGAAATTTTACCAGAGAGAAGGCTTTCAGCATGCAAAAGCGATTGGATACAGAAGAAAATCCCTCGCAACGAATGAAGTCAATCCAATGGAAATTCTGTACTGGTCACCTGATGATGCAAGCGAAGAGAAGATCTATGAAGCGATGAAAAAGACGTATTTGCTTATTCATACTTACAAAGACAAAGAATTCTATGGGAAAAAATATCAGGATGTTCAGGATGTCCTGTCGATAAACGACCGGGATGATTCAAAAGACATTTTTGATAATCTGAATTAATTGAGAATCCTGCTGTCCACTTGCGAATGACAAAACCTGCAGAACGCAGGAATTGGCAAGTGTAAAGAGAGTTTTCCCGCCACTTTACGGAATTGTAACTGTTTTGTCAAACATTTGTATTTAAAAAGTGTATACTTACTTACTTTTCTATAGTATAATCCTTTATAGATATTACTTAATTAAAGTAATTTCAATCTAAATACAATTCATCTTACTTATATAGCAGTATGCTCATTTACACATAAAGGAGTGAAAGGTTTATGGTAACGTTATATACATCACCAAGCTGTACTTCTTGTCGTAAAGCTAAAGCATGGTTGGAAGAACATGAAATTCCTTATACAGAGCGCAACATTTTCTCAGAGCCTTTGTCGGTAGACGAAATTAAAGAAATTCTGCGCATGACAGAGGACGGAACGGATGAAATCATTTCAACTCGTTCGAAGATTTTCCAGAAATTGAACGTAAACGTTGAAACGATGCCTCTTCAAGATCTGTATGATCTGATTCAGGAGCATCCTGGTCTTTTGAGACGCCCGATCATTATTGATGAAAAGCGTCTGCAGGTCGGATACAACGAAGATGAAATCAGACGATTCCTTCCAAGAAAAGTACGCACATACCAGCTGCGCGAAGCACAGCGTTTAGTTAATTAACTGACAGAAAACCTTCCTTATCATTTAAGGAAGGTTTTCTTTTTTTTCCATGCGCTGATAGATAAAGCCAGCAGCTGTCAGGAAGAGGATAAGCAAGTACGGAAGCAGCGTGCCCATGCTTGGATGGGTATGGAAGATTGGTGCAAGCTTATGCTCATGGATAATCATTTTACCGGCTGTATAGGCAAGCATGCCTCCCCCGATGTAGACGAGAGCGGGATATTTGTCCAACAGCTTTAAAATCAAATTGCTCCCCCAGATCATAATAGGAATGGAGATTAAGAGCCCGATGACGACAAGCACCGTTTTCCCTCCTGCAGCACCTGCAACGGCAATGACATTGTCCATGCCCATCAGCATATCCGCCGCCACAATCGTCTGCACGGCTTTTCTCAGTGACTGGTGGCTTTTAATTTCTCCTTCCTTCTCTTCTGACCCGACAATAAGATGATAGGCGATATAGAGAAGAAGAATCCCGCCGATCAGCTGTACGAATGGAATTTGAAACAAATAGACCGCGACTGTTGTAAGCAGAATCCGGACGACAATGGCAAAAACCGTCCCGAGCACCACAGCTTTTTTCCTCTGCTTTGGCGGAAGGTTGCGGCTTGCCATTGCAATGACAATCGCATTGTCCCCGCCGAGCAGTAGATCAATGCCGATAATCATAACTAAAGACATGAGAAATTCCTGTTCCATTCAAGTACCTCTTTCTGTGTAATTGACTGCTCGTACCAAGTATATGAACGAAAAGATGAAATATGAGCTTATCCTTCTGGGCAAATAACTGTTTTTGTAAATCCTGAGGTTTTTTTATTTCATTCAGAGCAGTTTTATCATAAAATAGGAGTACAAGAAGCTTGAAAGGCAAGTCTCAATTTCAAGACAAGTTTTAAACGCCTGCAATGCGCTGCGCTGACGATTAAATAGGTGCTGATTTGGGTAAAGTGTAAAAAAGTGCAACTTATTTAGGGGTTTAGTTGTCCCTTCAACATCATATAAAGAAGGGAAGGTTGTAAAGATGGAGATAGAACGTATTAATGAATATACCGTAAAGTTTTATATTTCATATCTTGATATAGAAGAGCGCGGTTTTGACAGAGATGAAATCTGGTACAACCGCGAAAGAAGCGAAGAGCTTTTTTGGGAAATGATGGACGAAGTGCATGACGAAGAAGATTTTATGGTCGAAGGACCGCTTTGGATTCAGGTTCAGGCGCTCGACAAAGGGCTTGAAGTAATCGTGACAAGAGCCCAGCTTTCAAAGGACGGCCAGAAAATTGAGCTTCCCTTGTCTGAAGATAAAGTAAAAGAACTGCCTGTTGATGAAAATATTGAATCCATCCTCGATCATCATTTCAGCGATGACCTTGATGAAAAATCAGACAGCTCGCAGGATGAGGAGGAACAGCAGCTTGAGTTCCTTGTGAAATTCAATGATTTTGAACACCTTATTTCTTTGTCGAAAGTACAGCTCAGCGGGTTTACAAACGCGCTTTATTCCATGGAGAACCGGTATTACCTCTTTGTGGAATTCAACGATGAGCACTCAGACGAAGACATTGAAAATATGCTCAGTGTTATACTCGAGTATGGACAAGAATCACGCATGACGGTTCACCGCGTTGCCGAATACGGCAAACAAATTATTGCCGAAAACGCATTGAGTGTTATTAAGCAGCATTTCAGCTGAAGATCTAAAAGCCGATTTCATTCTGATTGAAGTCGGTTTTTTTTAGCCAATAGCGGCCATCACCTTTATAGAGTCAGGGGAATCACATGAAGAATACAGTCCGTGTTTTTTTATTTACAGCATTAATAGGAATAGGCATCTACCTTCTTCAAAACGTGACAGGCAGTATTTCAAGCGAATGGCTTCTGACGGCTGTGACTGTTTTGTTTACATTTTCGATTATCTTCATCGGCTTTGTTATCTTTCTTGAAAACCGCAAGCCATCGCAGACGATTACATGGCTCGTTGTCCTTGGAAGCTTTCCGCTGATTGGTTTTTTGTTCTACCTTGTGTTTGGAAGGAATGTAAGGAAGCGGAAACTGTTTGACAGAAAGGCGCTTGTTGATGAAAAAATCATGTTTGAAATTGAAGGGAATCAGCGCTCTTATGAAGATAAGATCGACTTAATGGGAGACCACCAGCAAATGCTTTTTAATCTGGCCCATAGGCTCGGCCATACACCGATTTCATTTGCAACGCGGTCAAAAACATTAACGAACGGGAAAGAAACGTTCGACCATATCTTCAGCGAAATCGAAAAAGCCGAGCATCATGTCCACTTGGAATACTATATTGTCAGACACGATGAAGTAGGCTGCAAGCTCAAAGATCTCCTGATCAAAAAAGCGAAGCAGGGTGTTGAAGTCCGCTTCTTATTTGATTCAGTCGGCAGCTGGAAGCTGTCTAAATCCTACATAAAAGAAATGCGCGCGGCAGGCATCGATGTGGTCTCTTTTTTGCCTGTTAAAATGCCGTTTTTAAATAATAAAGTTAACTTCCGCAATCACAGAAAAATCGTCGTTATAGACGGAACTGCAGGATTTGTCGGCGGGCTGAATGTCGGAGATGAATACCTGGGGAAAGATGCGTACTTCGGCTTCTGGAGGGATACGCACTTAATGGTGCGCGGAGAAGCCGTCCGCACACTTCAAATGATTTTTCTGCAGGACTGGTACTATATGACCGGAGAAAACCTTGTGAAGAAGGAGTACATGACACCGACTGTGCAACTGGAAGAACATGAAGGCGGAGTACAGATTATTGCAGGAGGGCCCGATAATAAATGGGAAGTCATCAAAAACCTGTTCTTCTCCATGATTATCTCTGCCAAGGATTCCATCTGGATTGCATCACCTTATTTTGTTCCGGATGAGGATATTCTATCTGCGCTTAAGGTAGCAGCCTTAAGCGGTGTGGATGTCAGACTCCTCGTGCCGCGCCGTCCCGATAAAAAAATTGTCTTTTACGCATCAAGGTCGTATTTCCTTGAACTGCTTGAAGCAGGAGTAAAGATCTACGAATATAAGGAAGGCTTCATGCACAGCAAAATTGTCATCGTCGATTATGAGCTTGCCTCAATCGGAACGGCAAATATGGATATGAGAAGCTTTCATCTGAACTTTGAAGTCAACGCTTTCCTGTACAGAACACGAAGCACACAGAAGCTGGTCAATGACTATGAAAAAGATATCTTGGACTCTCATGAGATTATCATGGATGAATTTGAAAAACGGCCGTTCAAACAGAAATTGTTTGAATCCATGTCAAGGCTGCTTTCGCCATTGTTGTAGGGCATACCTAAAGAGGTGTGTCTTTTTTTGTGCTTTCTTTCTCCTGTATATTGTATAATGGAAAAGAATTCTAAATAGGAGCTGATAGATAAACATGCTGATAGCCAAAGATGCTGATGGCAGACTGATCAATCTGACATCGATAAGGAACGGTCATTCAGATCTGCACCGTATGCGCGGAAAAACGCATTACTGTCCCGTGTGTGAACATCCCCTTGACCTGAAAGCGGGCAGCATTAACATTCCTCATTTTGCCCATCAGAAACTGAAATCCTGCCTCATCGACCACGAGCCTGAATCAGACTATCACCTGAACGGTAAGATCCAGCTGTACGAGTGGCTGAAAAGTCAAAACATGGTCCAAACAGAAATGGAACGCTATTTTCCTGAGATTATGCAGAGGCCGGACGTTTATGCAGACACAGGGCAAAGAAAAATTGCCGTCGAATTTCAGTGTTCAGCCCTACCTGCCGCCCAGTTTTATAAACGAACTTCGCAGTATAAGCAGGCAAATATTGAACCGCTCTGGATTCTTGGAGCAAAAAACGCGGTAAGATTAAGCAGCAGCACCTTTCGCATCTCTCCGTTTCAATGGCTTTTTGCAAAACAGGGGCCTGATATTCTTGGTCCACCATATCTCCTGTCTTATTGTTCGTCCCTTCAGGCTTTTCTTCTCATCGAACACCTCATCCCATTTTCCAAGCAAGTGTTCACATCCATTCCCTCAGTCAAACCCATCCGTCATATCTCCCTTCACGATGTAACTCCGCAGGCAGCGCCATCGCCAAAAAATTGGACACAGTGGCTGAACCTCGTCAAAATGCACCGGCTTAAGCCGCACATCCACTTATCAGAAGAACTGAAATCCCTTCAGCAAACTCTCTATGAAAAAAAGCAAATTCCGCTGTCATGTCTTCCTTCAGAAGCCTTCATTCCTGTCGCGACTGGATATCTTTTTCATACAGCTGTTTACGTTTGGCAGACAAAGATCCTGCTTTTTATAGACTCTTTATCTGTGCGTTCAGTCTTTCAGCTGCAAGATGCAGGAAATGAAATAAAGCGTGACCGCCAGATTGTAAGACGTGATATCAGCCATTTGAAGCACGTATCCATCGGAGCACCTGTCCGGGCTTACCTTGAGGCGCTGACTCAAACAGGATTGATCGAAAAGGAAACCACCTATTCATACAGAAAAACGGCAGAGCTGAACTGGACTCAGAATCAGGAGGAGCTTTTAAAAAGAGACAATGAGCTTTTAAACAAAAGATAAATGAGTATGAACAGGGGGGAGATGCAGCAACCTAAGGACAAAACGAAAAATGGAGGAATGAGTATGTTTTATAAGAAGAAAAAGAAAGCGACTTTATTTGATTTTACTGTAACAGCAGCAAGCACGGGAGCCATTGCCTACATCCTTGCAAAATCGATGCAGAAACACGAGGGAGAAAATGACGGACCCCGTCGGGAAATGTCTGATGTTGAGTGAAAATAGCAAGACTCTTCAATTGATTTGATAGAAAATATAGAATATTATTGGAGTAATCATGTTTAAAAGGGGGATATTTCCATGACAGAACAAACAGCTGCAAAAACGTTGCCGAAACGGTCTGAAATTGCTGTAGAAGACACGTGGAGACTTGAAGATATTTTTAAAGACGACGAGGCATGGGAAGCGGAATTTAAAGAAGTAAAAGCAGCCCTGCCGAAAATGGAAGAGTTTAAAGGAAAGCTTGGAGATTCTGCAGATGCCTTTCTTGAGGCCTTAACGTATCAGGATTCAGTAATGGAGAGACTTGGCAAGCTTTATACATACGCTCACATGAGATACGATCAGGATACAGGGAACTCCCACTATCAGGGACTGAACGACCGCGCCGCAAACCTCTATACGCAGGCAAGCAGCGTGTCATCCTACATGATACCGGAAATCCTTGAAATGGATGAAGTGAAGATCAAAGAATTCCTTCAGGAAAAAGAAGAACTGAAGGTGTACGGACATACACTGGATGAAATTAACCGCCAGCGCCCGCACGTTCTTTCAGCCGAGCAGGAAGCCATGCTTGCTCAAGCATCGGATGTTCTCAGTTCTTCAGGCAATACATTCGGAATGCTGAACAACGCAGATCTTGAATTTCCGTCCATCAAGGATGAAGACGGCGAAGAAGTGGAAGTCACCCACGGCCGCTATATCCGCTTTCTTGAAAGCGAAGACCGCAGGGTAAGAGAAGATGCATTCAAAGCTGTATACGGCACGTATGACAAATACAAGAATACATTCGCAAGCACGTTAAGCGGAGCCGTTAAAAAAGATAATTTCTACGCAACAGTAAGAAACTATTCTTCTGCGCGCGAAGCGGCACTCAGCAACAACAACATTCCGGAAGAAGTATACGAAAACCTTGTGAAAACGGTGAATGACAACCTTCACCTGTTGCACAAGTATATTGAGCTCCGTAAAAAAGTTCTTGGACTTGAAGAGCTGCACATGTATGATCTGTTCACACCGCTCGTAAAAGAAGTGAAGATGAAGGTACCGTACGCAGAAGCAAAGGATTACCTTTTAAAAGGCCTTGCTCCTCTTGGCGATGAGTACATCGCTATTTTAAACGAAGGGTTTGAAAACCGCTGGGTCGATGTTCATGAAAACAAAGGAAAACGAAGCGGCGCCTATTCATCAGGCACATACGGAACAAATCCTTATATCCTTATGAACTGGCAGGATAACGTAAATAATCTCTTTACACTTGCACATGAATTCGGGCACTCTGTGCACAGCTACTACACACGCAATTCACAGCCTTATCAGTACGGGCACTATTCAATCTTTGTGGCAGAGGTGGCATCTACCTGCAACGAAGCACTATTGAATGATTACCTGCTGAAAACAATCGATGATAAGAAGAAACAGCTGTATCTTTTAAATCATTACCTTGAAGGATTCAGAGGCACGGTCTTCCGCCAGACGATGTTTGCGGAATATGAGCATGCCATTCATAAAAAAGCACAGGACGGAGAGCCGCTGACTCCTGATCTTCTGACTGAACTGTACTATGATCTGAATAAAAAATACTTCGGAGAACATTTGACTGTAGATGAAGAAATCGGGCTTGAGTGGGCAAGAATTCCTCATTTCTACTACAACTACTATGTCTATCAATATGCAACAGGGTTCAGTGCAGCTACGGCGCTCAGCAAACAGATCCTTGAAGAAGGGGAGCCTGCCGTTAAACGATACATTGAGTTCCTCAAATCAGGAAGCTCTGACTACCCGATTGAAGTCCTCAAAAAAGCCGGCGTAGACATGACTTCAAAAGAGCCGATTGAAGAGGCGCTGAAGGTGTTTGAAGAGAAACTGAACGAAATGGAACAGCTTCTGTCTGAATAAAAGAAAAACCTGCAGCGATCATTGCTGCAGGTTTTCTGCTTTCATCTAAAACCCTTTAAACGTATTCCGGTGATTCACAAAGTACAGAGTTACAAAAATGGAAACAAACAAAAGCGGCGAAGAAATCAGCAGCGGGAACATTTCCATCAGCCCAAGAACGTTCAGGAAAAAGCTGATAAGCAGGATTACGAAGCTGATAAGCAAGGGGATGCGGTTATTCATAATCTCCTCCCGGATTGACCTTTTTAAAAAACTATGAAGTGCCGGGCATTTTTATGTTTGTGACAAATTTGTGAAATGAAGATCAATGGGTTGTCATAAGTCGACAGAATCTGATATATTATAGATGTGAAATTAATCACAAACAAACATTTACCCCTTTGTTTGACCGTGAAAAATTTCTCCCATCCCCTTTGTTGTCGTTAAGACATACAGAAGACTCCGTATTACCCGTGCGGAGTCTTTTTAATGTTTGTATTGTAAGCGCTTTCTATCTAAGGTGACGCTGAACTCTTTTTGGATCCTGCACATCATCTGGTTTTTTAAAGGTGTCCAAAGGGAATAAGAAAAAGACCCGTACATATGTACAGGGTCCGTTCATCCGATATATCTCCAGAAAGTGCCGTGTTTGAGCGGGACACGTTCTGCTTTTTGAGCAAGCATGTACTTTTTCATTTCCCTATCCGCATCTTCATGGGTCAAATTGTAGACAGCGGCAATTTCGGCTGTGGCTACAAAACGGTAATAGCTCAGAAAGATTTCAAGAGGGGGAGCGACAGATTTTTTCGGCAGGTCCCCGATCATTTCGGACAGGATGCCTACATACATTTCGTAAGGATAGATTCCGCTTATCTTCAGTCCTTCTTCATCCACATTTTGATTGAAGAACGTAAGAGTGGGATTTTCCTGAACCTCCATCTCGGAAGAAATTTTCAAATCGCATTGAAGTGCTTTCGCGGCGCTTGGCGAATGAAGATCTCTTATGAATTCATCTTCGTCCAGTCCTACTTCTTTTGCAATCTCCAGGAGTACTCTTTCTTCTGAAATATTTCTCGTTTCAAGAAACAGAACTTCCTGAAGCTTCCGCAAATATTTGATTCCGGCTTTTCTTCCCTGAAGCTCGGCAGCTTTAACCGCCAGGGATGCTGCAAAAGGTGCTGAAATGCTGCTTTCTGACTTAAGGATGCCGTCGCAGGACATGCCGGTCAGACTGGCCGTTTTCTCCCATGCTTTTGACTGATTGACGGGTGTTCTCTTTTTGAATTGATTAAGCGTGTTGATACGGCCGCTGATAATGTGTTTCAAAGTGAAAAAACGCCCGTATTCAATCTGAAGTTTTTTAATAATCGGCTCAAGAGCCCAGCATTCAGGACATAAAGGATCGACAAACATATAGATTTCAAGCGGTTTCTTTGAATTTCCCTGGCAGTGAGAGAAAAAAGGGGCCGTATTCTCACTGTGGCTTATCATCATTGGTGTATCCCTTTCTCTTGCAGCTCTTTGTCAGGTGTGTTCACCATATGCCGGGCCGTCAGCTCCAGCCGTTCAAAAAACCATGCTTGAAATCGTTCATCCAGATCCAGTTCGTCCATTGCTTCTTCCATGCAGGACAGCCACGCGCGTGCTCTCTCAGGCGTTATTTCAAATGGCAAATGCCTGGCGCGAAGCATGGGATGTCCGTGTTCTTCTGTATATAAAGACGGTCCGCCCAAGTATTGCGTTAAAAATTGTTTTTGTTTTCTGGCTGTTTCCGATAAATCATCCGGAAAAATCGGAGAGAGCAGAGGATGCTTATGCACTCTTAGGTAAAAGGCATCAACCAGCTGCGAAAGTGCATCTGCTCCGATCGCCTCGTACGGTGTTGCAAATTGATCAGCCATTCCAGTGATCTCCTTTATTTCGTAATAAGCTTATTGTAACAACTGACTTGCCATTGCTCAAACAAACTGCTCTGAGTGTCTTTAGTTCTTTCTCATTATATAAGGAATTATGCTTTTAGGCGACAGGGATTTTTCTGGTCTGTCCTGTATTTGAAACAGCATTAAAAAAAGCCGATTCATTGGAATCAGCTCTTCATCAGGCGTAATAGGCATCTGTAATTTTTTGAACGTAGCTGCGTGTTTCTTTAAAAGGGGGAATTCCGCCGTATTTATCCACATTCCCCGGCCCTGCATTATAGGCAGCGAGAGCAAGCGATACGTTTCCGCTGTATTTCGTGAGCATTTGCTTCAGGTATTTCGTGCCGCCTTCCACATTCTGAACCGGGTCAAAAGCGTTGTATACGCCAAGTGACCGGGCGGTGGCAGGCATGAGCTGCATGAGTCCTGCCGCCCCCGCATGACTGACCGCATCCGGATTGAAGTTTGATTCCTGTCTGATGACTGAACGGATCAATTTCTCGTCCACACCATATTTGGCTGCCATTTCAGAAATAATGCCGTCAATATGTGAGGTTTTATTTTCCGGCATAGGCTTTGGAGCACTCTCTATTTGAACGTGATCTTTCAGTAAAGGCGCTGGCTGAGTCAGCTGGACCGGCAGTCCAATTGGCGTACGGACAGCAACGGAATCGTTTTTCTGGTCCTCATTGATAAAAGACTGAAAAACATCCTTGAAATAAGAATGGGAGGACAGGGGGGAAACCGTTGTTTCTTCTCCTGAAAGACTCCGCAATGCCTGCAGCTGCAGGGCTGATTTGAGATGGGCGATATCCATTTGCTTTTTACTCCTTACTTGTTTTCCGTCAGAAGTTTTTGGTCGTAAAAACGTTTGATTTTATTAGGGGTTTTGCGAACCGGAATTTGTTGAGAGGCAAGCAGGTTCTGAAAAGAACGATATCCCTCTTCCGCATTTGTCACTTCAACCTCAATTTCGTAATCCTCTTTATTTAAATATCGGCTGTGATCAAGCACAATTAAGCCTTCATCTGTGTTTTTTTCAGCCCGTGAGGTGGACAGCGTCCCGAAAAACCTCAAGTCACCTGAATTTACTCCGAGGTTTTGGAGCTGTTTTGTAATGGCTCCCTCTCTCAGCCGTTCATTCGAAAACAAAAGCCCTTCCGCTTCTTCTTTGTGCAGCTGCTGGTGTGTTTCAAGCAGTCCGATCTCTGCAGGCTCTTTCAGTGTAAGCACATAGCTTCCATTTTTAAAACGGATGCGCAGGGCAGCATTTGAGGCTTTCAGCTGAAAATCAGGCGTGTCAAAGTAATGGTTTTCCTGAAGGCTGAATGCATCTTTTGTAAAGCCGAAAAAATCGGTCAATCTGTCAAATTCCTGTTTTGTAAGCAGGTTCTTATATTCAATTTCAATTTCCTGGTTCATATACGATGTTCCTTTCCGTTCTGACACTATCTTCTTCCATTATCGCAATTAAAAAACGGGTTTTCAATGTTTATCATGTAAAGGGGGAATATGTTAGAATAGACGTGGAATTGATTTGGAAGGAGATTGCTATGAAACAGAGAATTGAAGTAACAGGGGCAGTACGCGAAAATGACCGGATGATCTTTCAGGCACAGCCTTTTGAAGAGTCAGACCTTGCAGGACTTACTGCCGTGGGCCAGGTGCTTGCAGATTCGGATCAGCTTTCATTTATATACATATTGGATTATCAAGAAGAATTCATCTACGCTAATCTTCCTTCAAAGATTTGGCCGGAGCTTAAACAAACACTCGACAGCAACATACCGGCATATTTGACGGTCAATGGGCTGACGATTGAGCTTAAGGATCTTCATGATGAATTATCAGCCCTGCTTGAAAACATAAAAGGAAATGCAAACTACGGGGAAGAAATGGAAAGAAAAGCAGTAGAAACGTTCGGTTTGGAAGATTGATACATAAGGGATTTTCTTAAAAAGAGATCAAATGCAGTGCACGCTGCAGCTTCGTTTTTTTACAAAAGGGGGAAGGTTATGATCGGAAGAAACTGGGAAGTGTTTTTAGCTCCGTACCGCCAGGCGGTGGATGAGCTGAAAGTAAAGCTGAGAGGAACCAGATCTCAGTATGAATTAGAAGGGACGCATTCCCCAATTGAATTTGTTACCGGCAGGGTGAAGCCAATCGCGAGCATTCTGGATAAAGCGAAGAGAAAAGAAATTCCGCTTGACGCTCTGGAACGCGATATGCAGGACATTGCAGGCATCCGCATGATGTGCCAGTTTGTTGATGATATTAAAATTGTAGTGGAGATGCTCAGGAAGCGGAACGATTTTAAAATCATTGAAGAACGGGATTACATTACACAGAAAAAAGCAAGCGGATACCGCTCCTATCACGTGGTGGCAGAGTATCCTGTCCAGACGGTTTCAGGGGAGAAGAGCATCCTTGTGGAGATTCAGATCCGGACGCTTGCGATGAACTTCTGGGCGACCGTTGAGCATTCCCTGAATTACAAATACAGCGGGAATTTTCCGGAGGACATTAAAATCAGGCTGAAAAGCTCTGCGGAGGCAGCATTTCTGCTTGATGAAGAGATGTCTAAAATCCGCGGGGAGATACGGGATGCACAAGTCATTTTTTCAAGGAAAACGGACAAGAATGATAAATGATGAAAAAAGGGGCATACTGCTATGAAATTTGCAGTAACATCTAAAGGTGACACGGTATCAAATACTTTGATGCATAAAATGAAAGCCTACTTGATGGACTTTCAGCTTGAGTATGACGAGGACAAGCCTGATATTGTGATTTCTGTAGGAGGAGACGGAACGCTCCTGTATGCGTTTCATAGATACCGAAGCAGACTTGATAAAACGGCTTTTGTAGGGGTGCATACGGGACATCTCGGGTTCTATGCAGACTGGGTCCCTGATGAAATTGAAAAGCTTGTGATCGCCATTGCCAAAACGCCTTATCAGGTAGTGGAATATCCGCTGCTTGAGGTCATCATCAGACATAATGACGGCGGACGAGAAGCAAGATACCTTGCTCTCAATGAATGCACCGTGAAGGCCATAGAAGGCTCTCTTGTTATGGATGTAGAAATCAAAGGCCAGCTTTTTGAAACGTTCAGAGGAGACGGGCTTTGCATGTCAACGCCATCCGGCTCGACAGCCTATAATAAAGCCCTTGGAGGAGCCATTCTCCATCCCTCTATCCCTGCCATTCAAGTGGCTGAAATGGCTTCCATCAACAACAGAGTGTTTAGAACGGTAGGTTCGCCGCTTGTGCTGCCGGACCATCACACATGCCTGCTGAAACCGGTTAACGATGTGGATTTTCAAATTACAATCGATCACTTAACACTTCTCCACAAAGATGTAAAATCGATTCAGTGCAGGGTAGCCAATGAAAAAATCAGATTTGCGCGGTTCAGACCGTTTCCATTCTGGAAGCGTGTCCGCGATTCATTCATATCGGAGTGACATGCCTGTGGACGCGTTTTTATTATCATGGACGATTCCTTCTGAAGACGAAGGCAAAACCATCAAAGACTATTTGAAAGAGAAAAAAATTTCAAAGCGTGCCTTAACCGACATCAAGTTTGCAGGCGGAAGCATTCTGCTGAACGGGGAACATGCAACAGTCCGTGCAGCGCTCTCTGCCGGAGATGACCTGAAGGTGACGTTTCCTCCTGAAGAGCCAAGCGCAGGGATTGTTCCGGAAAAAATGGATTTGGATATTGTGTATGAAGATGAATGGTGCCTTGTGATCAACAAACCTCCGTTTGTACCCACAATCCCGTCCAGAGAACACCCGGGCGGAACACTTGCAAACGGTCTGCTGGACTATTACCGGGAAAACGGAATCGCTGCAACCATTCATGCTGTGAACCGCCTGGATAAAGATACTTCGGGACTCATGCTTGTCGCGAAGCACCGTTTTGCCCATTCGCTCTTTTCTTCCATGCAAAAGCAGGGAAGCATTAAGCGGACATATGCCGCTTTAGTAGAAGGGGCTTTGACCGAGGAGAGCGGAACCATTGATGCACCAATCGGACGCAAAGAGGAAAGCATCATCGAACGGACTGTGCGGGAAGACGGACAGGATGCAGTCACGCATTATCAGGTGATGTCTACTGCGGAAAAGTACACCCTTGTAACTCTCCGGCTCGAAACCGGCCGCACTCATCAGATCCGGGTGCATATGGCTTATATCGGGCACCCGCTTTGCGGAGACAGCCTCTACGGAGGAAGCAGGGACCTGATCGGGAGACAGGCGCTGCACAGCAGAGTACTCTCCTTTTTTCACCCGCTTCTTGAGAAGGAAATGACGTTTGAAGCGGAGATTCCAGCAGATATGCAGGCAGTGCTGAAAGGTTTATAATTGAAAGAAGACCGCCGTCGATTATGCCGGCGGTTTTTGATAGTTGGATTCTATAGAGTCAATTGGCAGAAATGCTGGTTTAAAGAGGGTTGGTAGTAAAACAGGGAAAGTTGGTAGTTATGCATGGATAGTTAGTTGTAAATCGGATGAAGCTGGTTGTGTTTGCCGGATTGTCGGCAGTAATGCATCCTGCACAGAAGAGCGGATCTGCACCAGCCCTAGGATTTAGCTGACTTGCATCATTCAGGGACGCAAATCAACTGAAAAATGCCCAAGATCTTGCTAGAAAAAGAGGTAGTTAGTGTGCCTGAAAAGAGTTTGGATTGCTGAAAAGAAACCCTATTGAAATGCGCCCTCCGGAATATAGGGCAGCAAAACATGAAAATGCAACCCTATAAAATGCTCCATCTGAAAAATAGGCCAACAAAACCCTAAAACGCTGCCCTATAAAAGATTGCCGCAAAAATATAAGACACCATTACACCAATACGAAACCCTATAATTCGCCGCATCCAAAATAAAGGGCACCATTTTCATAGAAATGATACCCTTTCACAACAATATACTTCCACCTTCATCCCCTCACTCCGTCCCGTCCAGCTCCCTGAAACGTGTTTCAACGTAAGGCATGGAAGAGGGCACAGTCACCGTCTCTTTTTCCGGGTACCTGAGGGCTGTCAGCATTCCGCCAAATACTGCTCCGGTGTCAATGTTGACTGTGTTCCCGACGAATCTGGCTTTGCGCACCGGCGTATGTCCGTACACGATAAAGGGTTTTCCGCGGTACAGCTTGGCCCAGTCTCGTCTGACAGGGGTGCCGTCCGGATTCGTTTGGCCCGTAATATCTCCGTACAGAACAAATTCTTTGACCTTTTTGTTCGTTTTTCCTATGTAATCTGCCCGGATCCCGGCGTGGGCAATGACCAGTGCACCACCGTCAACCACCTGATAGAGAGGAGCCTGTTCGTACAGGTTCATGAAGCTTGCATAGATCTGTTTTCGTTCTTCTTCTTCCAGGGACTCAAGCTCTGCTGCGGTAGTTTCGAGTCCGTGGGCGACCTGGACTTTGTTCCCGAGCATGTAACGGTACAGTTTATTGCAGTGATTGCCGGGCACATAATAGGCTGCATTGTTCTCTATTAAAGCCACAACGGTTGCAATAACCTTGAGCGACTTTGGTCCTCTGTCAGCAAGATCACCTACAAACGCAAGCTTCCGGTCAGGGTGGAGCGGAAATCCGCCGGCCCAGTCGTACCCAAGCTTTTCCGTCAAGCTTTTAAACTCATCAAAACATCCGTGTATATCTCCGATAATATCGAGCTTCACACCTGCCACTTCCTTACTTTTCTCTTTTCTTCATCTTATCAAAAAAAGAATCTGGATTTATTCTTCCATTAAATGCACAATTGCATCCCATTATAAAGAAAAACCCGCTCATCAAAGCGGGTTAATCAAACATATACTTTCTCGTTCTTGAGCGGACATTCAGCACAATTCCAATGGCAATCATGTAAGTGGCAAGCGAGCTTCCTCCGTAGCTGATGAAAGGGAGCGGAAGTCCTGTAATCGGCAGGAGGCCGACGGTCATGCCGACATTCTGGAAAACCTGGAATGTGATCATGCCGATTACGCCCGTGCAAAGAAAGCTGCCGAACGGGTCGTTGCTTTCAAGTGCGATGTGAACCATCCGGTAGATCAGAAGGAAAAACAGAGATATGACAATACTTCCGCCGATAAAACCGAACTGTTCACTGATGATCGCAAAGATGAAGTCCGTATGTCCTTCAGGCAGGTATACTTCCAGCTGCTGATAGCCTTTGCCGTATAATTCTCCGGAGCCGATGGCAAGGAGCGATTTAATCAGCTGAAATCCGATATCGTTAGAGTATTCATAAGGGTTCAGCCAGCCGTAAATCCGGTCCAGCTTGTACGAGTTCGTATCAAGAATATACGTGTTGAAAAAACTCGGGAAGGCAAAATAGATGCCGACTCCCATGGCAAAAACGGCAGCACCTGAAAAAACGAAGCCGAGAATGATTTTCCATTTCACGCCAGAAACGAGGATCAGTGATCCGATGATGGCGCAAAAAACCATCGTCATCCCTGTATCCGGCTGTCTCATCAGCAGGAGTATGGGAGGTGCGGCTGCTGCAAATACTTTACCTAATAGGAGCAAGTCGTCTCTCACAGTATTGGTTGCGTATTTCTCCCTGTGATCTGCTATAATTCTGCTGAGCACAATAATCATGAAGATCTTCATTAATTCAGAAGGCTGGAAGTTTCCGATTCCGGGCAGTGTGTACCAGCTTGTCGCGCCTTTGATCGGCTCTACAATCGGCGGCGGAAGAATTTCAAGGCCGATGAGCAAAAGCATCCCGAATCCATATAAATACCATGAGAGCTGCTTGAAGCGGTCAAAGTCGATAATCATCGTTCCAATGACGGCGATAATACCGATGATGTACCATCTGAGCTGCAGAAACGCAAAGTTTATATTCTGCAATTTTTCGGGTAAAGTAGGCTGGGCACTGCTTATGGCGACGGCACTGGTCAGTGCCATTAAAAACATAATAAAAATCAGCGTGTAATCTAATTGCTGCTGTGGGGATTTATCTGTGTTCATACGGGATCCCTTTCTTGTACTTTCAGTCATTATATGGTTTGTGCTTAGCTTGCAAGCGAAAATCATCTTTTACAATCTTAGCGAAAATTGACGGTTTTGCAAAGGATTCATTTGTAAATCAGTCAAAAACATGATACCTTATCACAATGAAAAAACGGTTGTGAAGACTGCAGAATGCCGTACCGGCGCATGTTCACAGCGAATAGACGATTTGTATCACAATTTCATGACATTTTGATTTCCCGGTGATTTAGCGACAGGGAGAGGAGGAGATTCTTTATGTCAGAAGAAAAAGAAAAAGTTGTCATTGAGACAGAAGCGCTCGTGACAGCATTAGAGAATGAAGACTTTGACGGTTTTCGCTCGCTGTTTTTGGAGAAGCATCCATATGACCAGGCAAAAATGTTCGTAAAGCTCGAACAGGAAGAGCGTTCAAGGGTCTATCAGTATTTGTCTCCTGAAGAGATGGCTGCCCTGTTTGAAAATATCGAAGATGAAGAATACAACTACGAAATGTATCTGTCAGAAATGGATCCAAGGTTTGCTTCGCAAATGCTTGAGCACATGTATGCGGATGATGCGGTAGATGTTCTGAATGAGCTCAACAAAGATCAGGTTGCAAGCTACCTGACCATTATGGACGATGAAGCAGCGAAGGAAATCCGCGAGCTCCTTCATTATGAAGAGTTTACAGCAGGAAGTATCATGACGACGGAATTTATCGCGATTCAGGCGAATCAAACCGTCAAATCGGCGATGCATATCCTTAAGCATGAGGCTCCTGATGCTGAAACCATCTATTATCTGTATGTCATTGATGAAGATAAGCACCTGGCGGGAGTTATCTCTCTCAGAGATTTAATCGTGAGTGACGACGATGTGATGATTGGCGAAATCATGAGTGAGCGTGTGTTTTCCGTCAGTGTTGGGGAAGACCAGGAAGAAGTTGCCCGGAAAATGCGGGATTACAACTTTCTTGCGCTGCCGGTTGTTGATTTTCAAAATCACCTTCTTGGAATTATTACGGTTGATGATATCGTGGACGTTATTGATGAAGAAGCATCTGATGACTATTCCAAGCTCGCAGGGGTTTCGGATGTGGACTCTATTGACAGAGGTCCTCTTTCCGCTGCTAAAAAAAGACTGCCATGGCTCGTGATTCTTTTATTTCTCGGGATGCTGACGGCCAATCTGATCGGGCAGTTTGAAGAGACCCTTGATAAGGTAGCAATTCTTGCTGTCTTCATTCCATTAATTGCCGGAATGGCCGGAAATACAGGCACGCAAGCACTGGCAGTTGCCGTCCGCAGAATTGCCATGGGGGATGAAGAAGGAGGAAACTTCAAAATCATTGTACGGGAAGCGGGAACAGGTTTGATTAACGGTGCTGTCTGCGGAGTTCTTGTAACGGGCGTCGTGTATTTCTGGAAACAGGATCTGTATCTTGGTCTGCTTGTCGGAGTATCCATTCTTGCCACGCTGACTGTCGCGACAATTGCCGGAGCGTTTGTGCCTCTTATCATGCACAGGCTGAAGGTCGACCCGGCCGTTGCATCCGGCCCGTTTATTACAACGATTAATGACATTATTTCCATCCTTATTTATTTTGGAATGGCCACTATGTTTATGCAGTACTTAATCTAACTACAGAAATGAGGGAAAAACCTTGCACGGAGCTTCTTTTTCATCACTTGTTATTGTCCTGCTCGCAGCTTTTATCACTCCGCTCATACTGCACCGCTTCAAAATAAAAGTGATGCCGGTCGTCGTAGCAGAAATAATTATGGGTATTGTGATCGGCAAAAGCGGGTTTGACCTTGTTCAGCAGGATATGTGGCTCGAAACGCTGTCTATGCTCGGATTTATTTTTCTCATGTTTCTGAGCGGTCTTGAAATTGATTTCACAGCATTTATCGGGGGCAGGAAAAAAGAGGTGCTGCCATCCGGAAAAGAGGCGCCGAATACGTTCCTTGTCTCTTTTCTTGTTTTTGTCGGCATTTTTATTCTTTCCCTGCTGCTCTCTTATCTGTTTGTTCTGATCGGATTTATTGAAAATGCGTTCCTGATGACGCTGATCATCTCGACCATCTCACTCGGGGTGGTCGTGCCGACGCTTAAGGATGCAGGCATCATGAAGTCGAACATCGGACAGATTATTCTTCTTGTCGCCGTCATTGCCGATTTGGTGACGATGATTCTGCTTGCTGTTTTTGCGTCGATTTATGGCGGGGAAAATACGAATATGTGGCTGATGCTCATTTTGTTCGGAGCTGGTGTTGCCCTTTATTTTATCGGCAAAACCTTTCAGAGCAGATCGTTTATCGAGACGCTTTCTAAAGGCACGATTCAAATTGGGACAAGAGCTGTTTTTACGCTGATTATTGTGCTTGTTGCGCTTTCAGAAACGATTGGTGCAGAAAACATTCTCGGCGCCTTTTTAGCAGGCGTGCTCGTATCTCTTCTTTCCCCGAACAAGGAAATGGTTCAGAAAATGGATTCGTTCGGGTACGGCTTTCTGATTCCGATATTCTTTGTCATGGTTGGAGTGGACCTTGATATTTGG
This sequence comes from Metabacillus sp. SLBN-84, assembly GCF_053629595.1. Taxonomy (NCBI): domain Bacteria; kingdom Bacillati; phylum Bacillota; class Bacilli; order Caryophanales; family Bacillaceae; genus Metabacillus; species Metabacillus sp. SLBN-84. The sequence continues at coordinate 3,240,004 of NZ_JBRJIP010000001.1, read as the reverse complement.
TCGCTGTTTAAAGAACCTAAAATTCTTATGCTGATTCCGCTGTTGTTTATCGCGCTGCTGATATCAAAAGTTGTGCCGATTTATCTTTTAAAAAGATGGTACGATACGAAAACGACTCTTGCTGCTGGATTTTTGCTTACATCCACATTGTCGCTTGTTATCGCCGCAGCGACGATTGGAGAACGGGTGAATGTTATTGACTCGCAGATGTCCGGGGCGCTCATTCTGACGGCAGTTCTGACAAGCATCTTTACGCCGATTGGATTTAAAAAGCTTTTCCCGGAAAAGCTTGGTTCCAAGAAAAGACTGAAGGTTGCGTTCATAGGGGCCAACCAAATGACGTTGCCTGTTACAAGAGAACTGAATCCGAACTTGTATGAGACCATCATCTATCATACGCATGTTGATAAAAACGAACAGCAGATTGCCGAATCTCTTTTTCAAATCGAAGAGGTTGAAGATTATTCGATTGAGACGCTTCAGGAAAAAGGGGTATTTGAATCGGATATTCTGATTGCAGCAACAGGCGATGAGGATGCGAATGCGGAAATAGCCCTGATGGCAAAAGAGCTTGAAGTCGACAGGGTCATTGCAAGTATTGCTTCGCCCCTGCTTGATGAGCAGCTGAAAGCAAAGAACATTGATGTGTTCTCTGTTCTGCTCTCGACCAAAACGCTGCTCAGAGCCCTGATCGAAGCGCCGGGCATCATGAAAATCCTGACGCACAGCGAATCTGCCCTTTATCAGATCAAAATGAACAACAGACGTTATGACGGCATGGTTCTCAGAAGCTTCCCGTTCACGGGAGATGTCATTTTTGTCCGGATTTTCCGGGAGAATGAGTCCATTGTTCCTCACGGCGATACGGAGCTGAAACGGGGAGATCTTCTGATTTTGACGGGATCATCCGAGTATATCGATGAACTGAGGCAGGAGCTTGAGTTTCACAAAAATTAAGCAGGAATTTCCTGAAAAAGCCTTGAAAGATATTTTTATCGTGGTATGATGGGCATGTAAAACATTCAGAAAATTTTATACGATAAACCGCTAGGGGAGCCCTTCAGAAGGGCTGAGATCGGAGTTTGCCACCGAGACCCTCAGAACCTGATCTGGTTAACACCAGCGTAGGGAAGTGGTGTAAGGGTCTATTTCATACACCACTTTTCTATGCGAAAAGTGGTTTTTTGCTGTTTAAAAAAGAAATGGAGGAGACGTCATGCTATTTTCAAAAGAATGCAGGGAGTACGCAAACGAGTGGTGGGAAGGGAGCTTTCACCATCCTTTCGTAAAAGGAATCGGTGACGGGACGCTGTCGAAAGAAAAGTTCAAATTTTATGTGATGCAGGATTCGTATTACTTGACCCACTTTGCAAAAGTGCAGGCGTTTGCCGGTGCAATGGCCCCGGATCTGCATACGACGTTCAGAATGTCCGTTCATTCTCAGGGAACCTATGAAGCAGAGCTTTCCCTTCATCAGCAGTTTTCAAAATTGCTCGGAATTACAGAGAAAGAACGCGAGGAATTTAGACCGGCGCCGACAGCATATGCTTATACGTCTCATATGTACCGCGCAGTCGCGACCGGAAATCTCGGTGAAATCATAGCTGCGCTGCTGCCGTGCTACTGGCTTTATTACGAAGTGGGAGAGCGTCTGAAGGATTGTGAGCCTGATGATGCCGTCTATGAAAAATGGATTGAGACCTATCATGGCGACTGGTTTAAAGAGCTTGTCCTTGAACAGGTGAACCGTTTTGATGAACTGGCCGAAAAAGCAAGCGCGCATGAGCGCATGATGATGAAAGAACACTTCCTGATCAGCTCCATGTATGAATACCGCTTCTGGGATATGGCTGAAAACCTTGAAGCGTGGGGCCGTGCAGACTCGCTGCAGCTTCAAAAGTGAAGCTTCATTTTGTAACGGATGGAAGGCATTCTGCAGAATCACTGGTTTCCATCATCACAGACGTACATAAATTTGCGGATGCCATTCATATAAGGGAAAAAAAGATGTCAGCTGATGAACTGGTGGAGCTGGTTGAGCTTCTTGCGAGCAGCGGGGTTCCAAAATCAAAACTGATCATGAACGGCAGGGTGGATGCAGCGGTGCGGTCGGGACTGGCAAAAGTCCAGCTTCCGTCACATGGGCTGCCTGTGAAGTTTGTTAAAGAGCACTACCCTTACCTCGGGGCGGGATGTTCAGTTCATTCAGCAAAAGAGGCAATCGAGAGGGAGAAAGAAGGAGCAGACTGGCTGATTGCCGGACATGTTTTTCAGACAAATTCAAAAAACGGTCTTGAGCCGAAAGGAATTTCTTTTCTTCAAACAGTCTGCGAATCTGTATCCATCCCTGTCTATGCAATTGGAGGAATCACTCCTGGTGTGCTGCCGGAACTGAAAAAGCTGAGAATCGCAGGAGCAGCAGCCATGTCTTATGTGTTTTCAGCAGACAAACCCGTGGAGGCGGCAAAAGAGCTTGCACGAAAGCTGAAAGGAGGAACGGCGGTTGAGGACATTTTATGATGCTGGAATTGTCGGGGGAGGAGTCATCGGCCTGATGTCTGCCTATTTTCTGTCAAAGGCAGGTATGAAAGTAACTGTATTTGAAAAAGGGAAGATCGGCTGCGGGGCATCATCCGCTGCAGCAGGCATGCTTGGGGCTCATACAGAAACGGAAAGGGCAGATGCCTTTTTCCGTTTTGCCGAAGAGAGCGCGGCTCTTTATCCTAGGCTTGCAGCCGAATTACTTGAGGAAACAGGCATAGATATTCAGCTTGTTTACAATGGGATGCTGAAACTTGCCATGACGGCTGAGGAAGCTGCTTCCCTTAGGGATAGAGCAGGGAAAGAACCGGATGTTGAGTGGCTCTCAAGGGATTCTGTCCTAAAGAAAGAAAGCAACCTGACAGAGGATCTTCAAGGCGGCCTGTTCATTGCAAAAGACGGCCAGGTCTCCCCTTCCGCTCTTTGCCGGGCGCTGGCAAGGGCGGTACAAATAAACGGAGGAACCATACTTGAAGGAGCTGCAGCGGGACGTATACAGCGGGCAGAGCCTTCTCACTATGAAGTTTCAGCTGCAGGAGAGACTCATTATTGTGAAGCACTTGTGATTACGGGCGGGACATGGAGCGGCCAGCTGTTTAAGGAATTAGGCATCTCAGCTCCTGTTCATCCTGTTAAAGGCGAATGTCTTTCCATCATGCCGGATGGGTTCCGTTTAGCGTCAACGGTCTTTCATGACAGCTGCTATCTTGTCCCAAAATCTGACGGGAGCATCATCATCGGCGCGACGATGGAAGAGGGGAATTGGAAGGCAGAGCCTACAATTCAGGGGATGGCTTCCTTGATGGAGAAGGCTGTTTCCATTATGCCGTGCATAAAAAAGGGTGTTTTCCAAAAAGCATGGGCAGGACTGAGACCGGGAACACAGGATGAAAAACCTTATATTTTTAAGCATGAAGGAATGAAAAATCTTTATGCGGCAACAGGACATTACCGGAACGGCATTCTGCTGGCTCCGAAAACAGGCGAAATGGTAAGGGATTTGTTTTTGAATCGCCCGGTCAAGGAAGAGTATGAAAGAGAGTTTGGATTAAACCGGCGGACAGAGGTGAAATCATGAAAATCAAATTGAACGGCAGCACAGCTGAGCTGGATTCGCACATAAAGACAATTGAAGATCTTCTGGCATTTTATCAGCTGAGCCATAAAACGGTCATGATTGAGCATAATGAAACAATCCTTGATAAGGAATGCTATCATCGCGCAATTTTAAATGACGGTGATGTTCTTGAAATGGTTCATTTTGTAGGAGGAGGATGACACATGTTAAAAATTGCAGGGAAAGCGTTTAAATCACGGCTCTTGCTTGGAACAGGGAAATATCCGTCTTTTGACATTCAAAAGAAAGCGGCAGAAGTGTCAGAAGCGGAGATCCTGACGTTTGCTGTCCGCAGGATGAATGTATTCGAGCCGTCTCAGCCAGACTTGCTTGAGAAGCTTGATTTGACCGCATACACACTGCTTCCCAATACGGCAGGCGCCAAAACGGCCGGGGAAGCCGTCCGAATTGCAAAGCTCGCTAAAGCTTCAGGTCTGTGTGATATGTTAAAAGTAGAAGTGATTGGGTGTCAGAAAACACTCCTGCCGGATCCGGTGGAAACGCTTAAAGCAAGCGAAGAACTCGTAAAAGAAGGATTTATCGTTCTTCCTTATACTTCTGATGACGTTGTACTTGCCAGAAGACTTGAAGAGACAGGCGTCCACGCCATCATGCCCGGGGCATCCCCAATTGGATCAGGGCAGGGAATCATCAATCCACTCAATCTCACATTTATTATCGAACAGACTGACTTGCCGGTTATTGTGGATGCAGGAATCGGATCTGCCGCTGATGCAGCGAAAGCGATGGAGCTTGGTGCTGACGGCGTGCTCCTGAATACGGCTGTCTCCGGAGCAGCAGATCCCGTGAAAATGGCCAAAGCCATGAAGTTTGCGGTCGAAGCGGGACGGCTGAGTTATGAAGCAGGCCGTATCCCTGTTAAATCCTATGCTGTTGCAAGCAGTCCTGAAGAAGGAATGATCACAACGTAAATGGAACGGTACTCAAGACAGCAACTATTCGCCCCTATTGGGGAAAAAGGCCAGAAAGAAATCATAAACAGTCATGTGCTCGTCATTGGAGCCGGTGCACTCGGCACAGCCAGCTCTGAAATGCTTGTCAGGGGAGGCGTTGGCCGAATCACAATCGTTGACCGTGACTACGTCGAGTGGAGCAACCTTCAGCGCCAGCAGCTCTATACAGAGCAGGATGCAAAAGAACGGATGCCGAAATCAGCAGCTGCTGAACGGAGACTTGCCTCCATCAACAGTGAGGTGAAAATCAGGGGCGTTATTGATGATGTGACGGCGGATTCCATCTTTGATTACTGTCATGATGCGGATATGATTTTGGATGCGACGGATAATTTTGAAACCCGCATGCTGATCAACGATGCTGCTTTGAAGCAGGGAATTCCCTGGGTTTACGGGGCATGTGTCGGAAGCTACGGGCTGACCTATACAGTTATACCGGGGGAGGGTCCCTGCCTGAGCTGTCTGATTAAGCAGATTCCGATGGAAGGCCAGACGTGCGATACGGCGGGAATTATCAGTCCTGCCGTTCAAATCACGGCTTCTTACCAGACGGCAGAGGTGTTGAAGTGGCTGACAGGAGAAAAATCAGCGATGAGAAGAGAGCTTCTTTCCTTTGATGTCTGGCGTAATCAATTCAGCAAAATCAGCGTTGCCAAAGTGAAAAGTCCATCGTGTCCTTCGTGCGGAGAAGATCCTCTCTATCCATATCTGACCTGGGACAAGAGCGCAAAAGCATCCGTTCTATGCGGAAGGGATACAGTTCAGATCAGGCCCGCAGAAGCCCGAAGCCTTGATTTTCAAAGTCTCGCCAAACAGCTGGAACGTGCGGCCCAAAAGATAACGGCCAATCCGTATCTGCTCTCTTTTCAGGCAGGTGAAAACCGGGTGGTTGTTTTTCGTGACGGCCGGGCGCTTATTCACGGCACAAAAGACCCGGCTGAAGCAAGGAAGATTTATCAGAAGTATTTGGGTTAGAAAGCAACGCGAGATTGTTCCCGCTTCAATTACATGCTATAATTATAACCAGGTACTAATAACATGTATTAATCGGGAGGATTCCAAATGAACTTATCATTAGCTGGACGCAATGTTGTCGTAATGGGCGTCGCAAATAAACGAAGCATTGCCTGGGGAATTGCACGTTCTCTTCACGAAGCGGGAGCGCGTCTTATTTTTACATATGCAGGGGAACGTCTTGAAAAATCAGTGCGTGATCTCGTTGAGACGCTTGACCGCAGCGATTCGATCGTTCTGCCGTGCGATGTGACAGACGATGCGGAGATTGAAACATGTTTTGAAGCGATTAAAAATGAAGTCGGCGTTATTCATGGCATTGCGCACTGTATCGCGTTTGCCCATAAAGAAGAATTAAGCGGAGAATACATGAATACGACTCGTGACGGATTTCTGCTTGCCCACAACATCAGCTCCTATTCCCTCACGGCTGTTGCAAAAGCGGCAAGAGGCCTGATGACAGAAGGCGGCAGCATCGTCACACTTACGTATCTTGGAGGAGAAAGAGTTCTTCCGAATTACAATGTAATGGGTGTGGCAAAGGCGTCGCTTGATGCAAGCGTGCGCTACCTTGCAAGCGACCTTGGAAAAGACGGCATCCGAGTGAATTCCATTTCAGCGGGACCAATCCGCACTCTTTCAGCAAAAGGCATCAGCGACTTCAACTCAATCCTTAAGGACATTGAAGAGCGTGCCCCGCTCCGCCGCACAACGACTCCTGAAGAAGTCGGCGACACTGCGCTGTTTTTGTTCAGTGACCTTGCACGCGGCATGACCGGAGAAAACCTTCATGTTGATTCAGGCTATCATATTCTTGGATAAAAGATCAGAGCTTCCTGCATGTGTGCGGGAGGCTTTTTTGTGTTCTTTTTTATAACATGAGCGTTCGGTACAAACAATTTCGCTTAATCCGGCAGCATGACCTTTGCTAATGGGGAATTGTGATAAAATGGAAACAGCCGAGCTAATCAATTGAATGGGTGATAGACATGATTATAAAAATGGATATAACAGATAAAAAAACAGCTGAAGAAGTTTTAACGATTCAAATCCCTTCTTATAAAGTTGAGGCAAAATTAATTGGCTCTTATGACATACCTCCATTAAAAGATACAATTGATACCCTGCAGCGATGCGGAGAATGCTTCTATGGCTATTTTTCAGAAAATAAGCTATGCGGGGCACTAGCTATGAAAATAGAAAATGAAGAAATGGATATCCATCGTTTGATTGTAGACCCTGACTACTTTCGAAAAGGAATTGCCCAGAGCCTGCTGCATTATGCTGAAAGACAGGAAGGGATAAAAAGAATCAGCGTTTCAACTGGTTCAAAAAATACGCCGGCAGTAAGATTTTACGAAAAGAATGGATTTCAGAAAGTGAAAGAAGTCATTGTAAATGAACAGATCTCCTTAACGTTTTTTGAAAAGAATGTATAAATGAATAACTGCAGAGGGGGAAGAACATGCAGCAGCAAGCTGTTAGTTGGAACAAGATAGACTCGTCTGGGACAGAGCATTTCAGTTTGGCTCGCGAAGGCGGGCTTTTTCGCGGATATGGAAAAGTTACTTATGAAGAGGGAAATGTCCTTTTTCATGTCAATTATGCTGTAGAACTGGACTCAAATTGGCGGACAAGGAACGTGAAAATAGCGGCTTCCGGCGCAGGAGAACTCGAGATCCTTTCAGACGGTGAAGGACGCTGGTTTCGGCCTGATAGAAAGGAAATAGGGGAGTTAAACGGTGCAATCGATGTAGATCTTTCCGTCACACCTTTTACTAATTCTCTCCCGATTAACCGGAATGAGTGGGAGCCTGGCCAGAAAAGGAATTTTGAAATGGTCTATGTGGATGTTCCCCAATTGCGCTTATTTAAAGTATCACAAACGTACACGTTTCTTGAACAGATAGACAGTACGAGAACATTTGCCTATCAGTGCCGGGATTTTGAGTCTTTGATTTATGTAGACACTGATGGTTTTGTACTTGAATATCCGGATTTATTTATACGCAAGTCAGACATCCCAGCAGGAGAGTTTGATAGAATAAGATAAAAACCCGCATAGAAAGGACCAACAATGAGCGCATTTCATGATGAAGTAACCGTTGAAGCCCCAATTGAAGAAGCATTTGCATTCGCAGCAAATCCGGAGAATGCTCTGCAGTTCATGGAAAACGTGATAAAAGTTGAAAAGCTGACAGACGGGCCTGCTGCAAAAGGAACACAGTACAGGGAAACGCGGGAAATAAGAGGAAGACGGGCATCTGCTGTTATTGAATTTACAGAATACGTACCCAGTGCAAAATTTTCCGTAAAAAGTGAAATGAACGGAATGGAAACCGAGTATCACTACACATTTACCAAGGCGGGAAATCAGACTGTCATCCGCTTTGTGTGCGAAATCACTGCAAAGACGTTCAAAATGAAACTGATCAAGCCTGTCTTTGCGAAAATCATGAAAAAAGAAGACGGCGATCATTTGAAACATCTGAAAAAAGCGATAGAAGCACAAAAGCAAAGCGAATAGTCAGCCCCTTTATAATCATAAACCCTGGTACCCCGCATATACTTTCTTGTAAAGCATTTAAACCGGGAGGGAAGCCTGTTGAAAAAACATCAATCTGTGAAAAATCCCCCGCTGCTGTATATTGTTCAGCCGGAATTTGAGCCAGTGCTAACGTCCATGCAGAAAACCTATGTGATGAGAAAAAATCCGCCGGCCGAAGCGGCTGCTCCTGTGCCTGCAGAGCCTGCAGCGAATGAGGCAGCAAAAAAAGATGCGCCGGTTCAAAAAGAGCAAAAACTCTCAAAGCCCCTGCATTCCTTCAATGACTTATCAAACGAGGAAAAACTGCAGCTGCTTCTTCATTTGCCGGAACGCTTATCGGGACTAAACTGCAGCATCTCCACCAATAAGCAGACCTATATAGGCAAGGTAACAGATTTTAAAGATAACTGCGCAACAATAAACGGTGAAAAAGTAAAGCTTGAAGACATTCAGTCTATTACGCTGAAAGGCTTATAAAAGTGTCCTGCCGGGACGCTTTTTTTATTGCAAAAAAGAGCGCCGTTTCCGGCGCCCTTTGCCATGCTATTGTCCTGACTTGATCATGGAATTCAAATGTGCTTCCTTAATTCTTTCGTACTCAAATGCCTGAGCAAGTTCTTCCGGCAGCATATCTGTTTTTCTGACAAACTTTTCCCGGGCAATGTCGTACATTTCATACGGGAAAAGCATGTCGATATACATAACCTCTTTCTGTTCGTCAGTCAGCGGGTTGACGCTTTCATATGCATTCATCATCAGCTGAAATCTCGCTTCATCCCACTCGCCTGTTGTATCGAGGAGAGGGATAATCATTTTGCGCAAGTCGCGGATCGGCAGGTCATATGAGACTGTATCAAGGTCAATTACCCATATTTTACCATCATTTCCGAGCACCGTATTGCCTGCCCCGTAATCCTGGTGGCACAGAGTAGGGTTAGCGGACTGCTGTTCAATCCACGGAACATACTTGGAGTTCATCAGACGGTCAAGCGTTTCCCGTCCCTGCTGGATAAAGTAATCAATCTCCTGAAGATACAGCTGGGAAAAAGGATTGTCTGGAGTGCTTTGTGCGATGAGCTTCCATGACTCAAGCTGCTGGCACCTTTTAATGTAATGGTTCGGCCAGCGTCCGAGCTTCTTAAAGACAGGGATCCCTTCAGGCGGATGATAGCCTTCTGACCAAAGATGAAATTCAGCAAGACCCTTCATGACCACTTCAAGGTCCGGATCAACGGCTAAATCAAATACTCCGCCTTCAATCCAGTCATACAAAACAAACAAAAACGGCCCCTGTTTAGTAAAAAGCACATCGTTTTTGTTTCGTATAATGCCGGGAACCCTTCCGCCTTTTTCTGCTAAGTAGTTTTGAGCATTGATGGAAAAAAGAGCTTTTTTCTCCGGGCGGTGAATTCTCTTAAGACAGACGGGTCCATTTGGAGTATGAATTTTCCATACGAGGGCCATTTGGCCGCCTTGAATAACTTCTATCCGGTCGACAGACACGTCCCAGCTTGTGATAATATATTCAGCGAGTTTAACAAGCTTTGCTTCCTCTTCAGGAGACATCACATACACGTCTTCTTCTTCTTTTTCTTCCTTGTTCTCCGCTTTTATTTTCTTGGGTTCCATTACGGTTTTACTTTTAGCCGCCTCAAGCGGAAAAGCGTTTTTTTTCTTTTTTTCTTTTTTTTGCTTTGGTTTTTCCTCTGCTGCAGGGGAGACGTTCTCTGCAGTCATGCTGCTCTTTTGCATAGATTCCTTCTGAACTTCCGCCTTTGGTACATCTTCTTCTGACTCTGGAGAAAACTGCAGCATGGCGTTCTTTCTGGATTTGCTTTTTCCTTTGTTTTTCTGTCCTTTTCTTTTTCTCTCGGTCATCAGCTGCTCTTCCTCAACACCAGGTTCCGCCTTTTCTTCTGGAGTTACCGTCCGCTGCGGAGTGTTTTTACGGTCAATGAGTGAAAAAACATTGACCGTTCCCTCTGAAGACTTCGAGAATCTTGTGTTTTTGTTTTCCTCCAATATGGTCACCATCCCATCCTTTTATTTCATAGACTATGAAACAAAGCCGGTTTTTGTCATGGGGTAAATGCCGGCGTTTTATTGATGAGCTGTCCTTTTTTAAAAATGATTCAGCTTAATAGGGATTCCGCCTTTTTTAAAATAGTTCCACAGAGAAAGGCACACAGCCTCCTGTGTTTCCGTATTTTAGGATAAGGGCTTACTAGATGAATGGAGGTAACGTATGAAGATTGCATTAATCGCAACAGAAAAACTTCCTGTTCCCGCGATAAAAGGGGGAGCGATACAGATTTATCTGGATGCCATTGCTCCTCTTATTGCTCAAAGGCATGACGTGACTATACTTTCCATTACTCATCAGGATCTTCCTGATCAGGAAACACGGAACGGGGTTCAATACATCCGATTTGCTGAAGGCGAGTATTTATCTTCGCTTGGCGCGCACTTGAAAAATGTGAAGTATGATGTGATTCACTTATGCAACAGGCCGGCGTGGGTACCTGTTTTGCAGGCAGCAGCACCAAACGCGCGCTGGATCTTAAGCGTACACAACGAGATGTTCGCTGTTGAAAAAATGTCTGATGAAGAAGGAAAAGCTTGTATTGCAGCTGTGTCGCAGATTGTGACGGTAAGCGACTATATCGGACGAACGATTACAGACCGTTTTCCACAGGCAAAAGGCAAGGTGAAAACCGTTTACTCCGGAGTGGATTTAAAGACTTATTTTCCGGACTGGACGACTGAAGGGCGCAGGCTGAAAGAAAAAGTCCGCTCTGAGCTGAATTTGAAAAACCAGAAAGTGATTTTGTTTGTAGGAAGGCTGAGCAAGGTAAAAGGCCCTCATATTCTTCTGCAGGCCATGCCTGAAATCTTAAAGAAGCATCCGGACACAGTGATGGTCTTTATCGGATCAAAATGGTTCGGGGATAATGAAGTAAATAACTATGTAAGGCATTTGTATACGCTTGGCGCCATGTATCCTGAAAATGTTCAGTTTATTCAGTTTGTGCAGCCGAAAAACATTCCGACTCTTTACGCCATGTCCGATATTTTTGTCTGCTCTTCGCAGTGGCAGGAGCCGCTTGCACGTGTCCACTATGAAGCAATGGCATGTGGTTTGCCGATTATTACGAGCAACCGCGGAGGAAATCCTGAAGTGATCGATGAGGGCAGAAACGGCAATGTTATTAAGGATTTTGAAAATCCCGATGCTTACGCACAAGCCATTATTTCTCTTCTGGACAGTCAGGGCAAGCGGAATGACATGGGGAAATACGGCCGTTCAAAAGTGGAGCGGGATTTCAGCTGGAGCAATGTATCAGGCAATTTGCTCAGTGTATATGAGAATAGAAGATAGAGAGGGGGAAGCATTTTGGATACAGAAGTCAATCAGCATGAACTGCAAATGAACATTATGAATTTATACCCGTTTGAGGTGCAGTCGATCACCCTGCTGACAAATAAAAGCGGAAGAACAACGTGGAAGGTTGAAACCGCCCAGGGTGTAAAAATTTTAAAACGCGTTGTGATGAAGCCTGCAAGAATGCTGCTTATTGCAGAAGCACATGAACATCTGCAGGAAAAAGGACTGCCGATCGCCCGAATTCACCGGACCAGAGCGGGTGCCATTTGTGTTGGCGCCGGAAAATCCGCCTATGTCCTTTATGACCTGCAGCAGGGGAAAGAAGTACTTTACTATGATAAAGCGCAGATGCTTAACATTATGGAGTTTATTGGAACGTTCCACCATACGTCACAAGGATATATGCCGGATGAGATGAGCAAAAAGAGAAGCAGACTAGGCAAATGGCATAAGCTTTTCAGATGGAAGCTTCAGGAGCTTGAAGGCAATAAAATGCTGGCTCTTAAATCCGACCAGGAAAATAATCTGCCGGCGCCTGCTGTAATTGATCCGGATGCAGAACAGACATGGCTTCAGGATCCTTTTTCAAAAATGGTTATTGAAACAATCGATGACATGATTCTGCGGGGAAAACAGGCACTCGAGGAACTTGATGCAGGTCAGTACGATCAATGGACGCTTGAATGCATCGAATCAAGAATGTTCTGCCAGCAGGATTTTACGCTTGCCAGGTTCATTGAAACAGAAGACGGCCTTTCGATGAAAGAACTGCACTCGATTACATCTGATCTGCCGTCAAGAGATCTGAGAGTCATCTTAAATAAAATGATGAAAAAGATGTCAGTCTGGGATTCAGAACTTGTCATTGAACTTTTGAGAACCTATGACAGCATTCATCCTTTGACGAAAGATCAGTACAAAGTGCTGTGGACCGATTTGAAGTTCCCTCATCTCTATTGTTCTATTGTCCATAAATATTTTCTTGGACAAAAGACTTCATGGTCGGATGAAAAATATATCTGGGCCCTGCAGAACATCGTTTCTGTTGAACAGTCCAAACAGGCATTTCTATCTAACTTTGAAGAATTCTATTCTAAGATAAAGGCGTAGGGAGGGTGATACAATGAGTACAAATGAATTTCAGGAGATTCCTAAAGTCGAGCTTGTAAACTTCTCTTTTTCTCCTCCCGGGCCGATGGGATGGAGTGCTGCAGAGTATGAAACGATGCTCGAAGATCCGGAAACGTTTCTTTCGCAGAATAAGTACCGCAAAGCAGAGCCGCCAACGGGAGACGTTGAACTGATCGAACTTCCCATAAAGACGAGAAAGCCGCAGGAAGCATACGTCTTGGCACGTTCAGAAACGGACCTGGCCGCAGCAGCCGTTCAGGAAGAAACACCGGAAGCAGAAGCAGCCGTTCCTATAGCAGCTATGCAGAAAGAAACACCGGAAGCAGAAACAGCCGTTCCTATAGCAGCTATTCAGAAAGAAATGCCGGAAGCAGAAACAGCCGTTCCTATAGCAGCTATTCAGAAAGAAATGCCGGAAGCAGAAACAGCCGTTCCTATAGCAGCTATTCAGAAAGAAACGCCGGAAGCAGAAGCAGCCGTTCCTATAGCAGCTATTCAGAAAGAAACACAGGAAGCAGTAGCAGACATCATTTCAATGTCAGATACTGTTTTACAAGATCAAATAGAAAAAGTTCAGAACACAATCAATACCTCCATGAGTCTAATTGAGATGTTCAGCGCGCTCAATAAGAAGGAGCATTTCAGCAGCGAAAGTGAATCAGATGATAAGCAGGAGTCACGGTTCAGATCGAAGAGAAAATCAAAACACCGCAGCTCAACGAGAAAAAATAGAGTGTTATTTATGTAAGAAGAACGATTTCAAAAAAAGCACATCATCATGGTGTGCTTTTTTTCTTAGTTGTGTTCATGTCCTGGTGGAAAAGCAGTTGAAAATGGATGCAAAAAAAAACGGCTCTCAGCCGAATTTCTGCGCGTTCACATAGATGGTTTCAAGTTTTGCCGCAGTATGCTGAAACGTAAAGTTCTTCGCAGCATACTGCCTTCCGTTTTTCCCTAAAGAAACGGCGCCGGTGCTGTCAGCAAGCAGCTGCGAGATGGCTTCAGCAAAGGCATTTGTCTGGTCGTATTCTTGGATGATGAGGCCGTTCACATGATGATTGATCACTTCCGCATTGCCTCCGCGGTCGGTTGTAATGATCGGAAGGCCTGCTGCCATGGCTTCGTAATGAATCCGGGCAAGCGGTTCATGCCACTGGGAGCTGCAGACGAGAAGGTCACCCATGAGCAGGATGTTAGGAATGTCTTCGGATGGAATGTATTTTGTAAACAGTACATGATTGCCTAATTTAGCTGCTTCATCGTACAGGAACTGAACATAGTCGTTGATGCCGTCTTCGCTGAACCACTTGCCTCCAACGATGACAAGAACGGAATCGGGGTGTTCCCGGATCACTTGCTTCATCGCTCTGATCAGCAGGTGAGGACCTTTCGTTCTGCTCAGCCTGCCAATGAAGAGAATGGCTTTTTTTCCGTTCAGTCCGTATTTCTCGCGCCAGAGAGCTCGTTTTTGTTCTCCTTCCGCTGATTCCCTTGGCAAAAAGGAAGAGAAATCAACGCCTGAATAAACCACGTGTGATTTAGCCTCTGCATCCGGATAGCGGAAAGTGACCGTCCTCTTGATATATTCGCTGACTGTCGTAATGGCGTCGCACATGCTCAATGCCTCAAGCGCCTGCTCCCGCTTCAATTTTCTTGTGGAAAACATGTCGTTGTGAAGGCTGACAAACAGCTTGCTTTTCGGAGAAGCTTGTTTGTATCGCCACAGTTCGCCCGGCCGATTGAAGACGTGAATATGAGAAAAGAATTTGCCTTCGATATCGTTGGCTGTTTGTTCGTGAAAGGCTGGTCTTGGAAACCGGATATACTGTATTCCGTTATGTTCATTTGAATCAGGCAGCAGAGGATCTGTAATGGAGTAGACCGTAACGTCGTGATTCCTGCTGAAATAAGGGAGAATGCCATCGAGCATAAGCTGGATGGCACCCCCTTTTACAGCAGGGGACGGCAGTTTTTCTGTGCAGATAAAGGCGATCTTCATAGCGGATCCCCATGCAGGATGCGTTTCATATAGTCATATTCTTTTCGCAGCCCCTCTTTCAGTGGCACATCCGGGGAATAGCCGAGCACATTTTTTGCAAGAGCAATATCTGCATGGGTGTGTTTCGGTTCGCCGATTGCCGCATCCAGGAAATGAATATCTGCTTTCCGGCCTGTAATCAGCTCTATCTCTCTGATCAGGTCAATCACAGATGCCCTTTCTTTTCCCCCGATATTAAAGATCTTGCCAATTGTATGATCAGCATGCATCACAGCAGCCGTTCCTTTTACACAATCATCTATATAAGTGAAATCCCTCGTTTGAGAACCGTCCCCAAACAGAGTAAGCGGCTGATCTGTCATGATTTGCTTAAAAAAGCGGTGAAAGGCCATATCAGGTCTTTGCCGCGGACCGTAGACGGTAAAATACCTGAGAATCACAGCAGGAACTCCAAAATTGTTTTTGTAGACAGAGCACAGGTGCTCACCCGCAAGCTTTGTGACGCCATAGGGGGAAAGCGGATCAGGCATTGCGTCCTCAGAGACCTTTCCATGTTTGTATCCGTAAATGGAGGAGGTAGAGGCGTAGATGAATTTTTTAAGTGATGTATCTTTTGCCGCTTCCAGCAGTTTTTGCGTTGCCAGAATATTATTTTCTGCATAAGGATTAAAATCTTTTCCCCAGCTTGAACGAACCCCGGGGATTCCGGCCAGATGATAGACTACATCCGCTTTTTCTATTAGCTTTTTGCAGTCAATTTCCATGATTGATTTTCTAATGAGCTGAAACCGGGGATGGGTTAAAAGGCTGTGCAGATTTATGTGTTTTAAAGGTTCCGGCACAGGTCCGATCATGCAATCAATGCCGGTAACGGTATTTGCCTCATTTTCCAGCAGTTTTTCGCATAAATGAGATCCGATAAAGCCTGCACAGCCGGTTACAAGAATGTTCATAGGCGCCCAACTCCTTCGTAGGTAAGTCCTGCTGCGCGTATCACTTCCGGCACAAGGCAATTTCTCGCATCCAGAAGCGTCTCGCCTTTCATGAGCTGTTTAACCCGCTGCCAGTCAAGATTCTTGATCTCCTGCCAGTCCGTTGCAAGAATCACGATGTCTGCTCCTGTAACCGCATCGTACGGATCACTGGTCTGTTTCACGCCGCTCAAGTGTTCAGGAAGAGCTGCTTTCGGATCATAAGCAGATACTTCACACCCCGCTTTATTCAGGGCATGAATCAGTGCTGCAGCGGGAGATTCGCGGATATCATCTGTTTCAGGTTTAAAGGCAATACCTAAAACTGCGGTCTTCACAGCCGGGAATGCCGGAAAAAGTGATTTCAGTTTTTCAATATATATTGTCAGCTGGCTTGCATTTACTGATTGAACAGCATCAAGAATAAGCGGTTCCAGGCCGCTGCTTTTAGCTGTGTAGCTTAATGACTGAAGATCTTTCGGAAAACACGAACCTCCGTAGCCGATTCCAGCCTGCAAAAAAGCAGGTCCAATCCGGTTGTCAAGGCCGATTCCCCTCGCCACATGCGTAATATCCGCTCCATATTTTTCGCATACTCTTGAGATTTCATTGATAAAGCTGATTTTTGCGGCAAGAAAGGCATTGGATGCGTATTTGATCAGTTCAGCCCCTTCATAGTTCGTGACTACATCAGGAGCATCAATTCCTGCGTACAGCTGTTTCAGCAGCTGCAGGACCCGCTCATTTTCCTCAAATAGTCCATAGACCATTCTGTCGGGGAAAAGCATATCCTTCAGGGCAGATCCTTCTCTTAAAAATTCGGGATTAGAAACAATGTCAAGAAGATCAGGGCCGTAGCCTTTTTCTCTGAGTGAGTTCAGAACAGCCCGGTTCGTTCCCGGTGGAACAGTACTTTTAATGAGGATTAATTTATAGGCTGCAATGTTTGCAGCAGCATCTGCCAGCGCTTTATAAAGAAAGCTTAAATTTGAGCTGCCATCTGGAAGGGAAGGTGTTCCGACTGCCAGAACGATTATGTCGGCCTGGTTTATACCTGAAGCGAGATCATCAGAAAAACGGAGCCTGTTTTTATTTTCTTCAATCAGATCCTGAAGTCCAGGTTCATAAATGGGTATCCTTCCGGCCTGCAGCATGGTGACTTTCTTTTTATCCTGGTCGATGCATGATACCCGGTGGCCAAGACTTGAAAGAACGGCTGCCGTTGTCAGGCCCACATAGCCTGCACCAATCACGCACACATTCATAGTAGAAACCCCTTTCTAAAAACCTTCTCCCATAACCTATTATGAAACATGCATAAAACGTTACTGAATCAGGATAAAAACTTGTGAATGGGTGCTTTTTCTCTGGACAATATGCACCAAAGTCCATAGATGAATAGGCTGACAGCATAAAAGATGAGTGAAGAGGCACAGCTGTGCACTTAAGAGGAGGAGTGAAACGTTCCAGATGGAAACGATCGCGCACTATCTTATGGAAGATGTGAAGGTCAATCAGCGGTTTATCTACAATCAGATGGTCTATCAGGGAAAATACCGGTCAATTGTCATCGGGCCTTTTCAGAGAAAGGAAGATACCGAGTTTCCAATGGACCATTTCTATAATCTGAATGAAATTTCAGATTTGGCGACTTTTTTCAAGGAACAGGAAGTAGCCGCCATCCATGCACATCACGGAAAGCATGCAGTGGATGTGTTTCCGCTTGCCATGCAGCAGCAGCTTCCTTTTATTATCAGCATTCGGGGATCAGACGGATCTTCTCAAAGTGAGGTGTTATATAATAAGAACTTTTCTCGTTACCGGACGATGGTTGCTTACAGCAGCCTGTTTGTTCCTGTATGCGAATACCTTGGAAACGAGCTTCTGAAGCTTGGGGTGCCAAAGGGTAAGATGAATGTGCTTTACGGAGGAATCGATTTGGATGTGTTCCCGTTTCAAAAACGGATTCCGCCTGAGGACGGCGAATTTGTCATGATATCGGTCGGAAGGCTAGTCCAAAAAAAGGGCCATGAAACACTGATTCGTGCTTTTAAAAAAGCCCATGACCTATTTCCGAAGATAAAGCTAAAAATTATTGGCGGCGGGAAAGAACGGCTGAACCTTGAAGCGCTGATAAGAGAATTGAATCTGGAAGAGGCGGTTACGCTTCCCGGGAAAATGAGCCTGTATGACATTGCGGAAGAGTTGAAAAAAGCCCATCTATTTTGTCTGCCGAGCGAAGTGGCTCCAAACGGTGACGTTGAAGGAATACCTAATGCTCTTAAAGAGGCAATGGCAATCGGGCTCCCGGTCATTTCTACCAGACATGCAGGAATACCCGAACTGATTGCGCATCTGAAGACGGGGTATCTAATTGAGGAAAGAAATGTGCAGCAGCTTGCAGACGGAATGCTTTCCTTTCTGCGGTCAAGTGATGCATGGGCAGAGTATACACATGCAGCAAGAGCGGTCATTGAGGAGAAATTCGATTTAAGGAAGCAGCTGATCAGACAGCACGAAATGTATGAGCGGTTTTTGAAGATGAGCAAATGAAAACGCAGACCGGAGGCTGCGTTTATTTGCGTTTTCATTTAATCAGCTCCGGTTTGCCCCAATCACTAAATCTGGAAGGTCAGAGATATCCCTGCGTGTTAAAAAAGCCGTCAGCAATTCTTTTTCCCGTTCTGTCACTTCCCAATTTTCAGGTATGGCGTGAATGATTTCAGCTATTTTCTGTTTGTTCATCTGCATAATTTTTTCTGCAAATTCATGCAGCGGATCAGCATCAGGGAGCAGAGAACTGGCCCATTTGTAAACAGGCATATCAACCCGGTAGACAGGCGGATCCTGAAAGAGTCTGCACATCCCAGCTGTACATGCCGGGAAAACACCTGCCATGATCAATCATCCAAAAGAAAACGCTATTATCCTTCTTTTCTTCAAAAAGAATATTCGTGCGGCTTCTGTCGTTGTTATTCAGCCACTGATCAAAAATAAGCATGCCGGCAAGGTCATTTGCGTTTAGCACATTTAAGGACGCTTGGGGCTGATGAAGATCCAGATAGGATTTCGCCCGATTCAAATAAGGAATGGCGAGATGTGTTCCCGCCCGGTACGTTCCCCGGCTGCTTTCGGGGATTTCCTGAAGTGATTTTTGAGGCATATCTACTGCAGCAACGGGCAAGACGGGAAGCCCGAGAATCTCCCCGAGCTTTGCCGCAAGCCATTCATTCACAACTTCCCTTTTCCGATATTCCCGCACTTTGTAAAATTTCACAACATACATACCATCATCAGTGAACTGAAACAGATGAGCATAATTTCCTTCAAGTGTCTTTACGTATTTGACAGGCTGAACCCCCTGGTGAGACATATCCCATCCCCCTTAAGCGATTACTCGTCTTCGCTTCCGACCGTTTCATCTCCGAGAGGCATTTCAATGCCGGTGATTTCATCCAGATCAAAAGAAACGCTTTCTCCTCCATTTTTATAAAAGCGGTCAATTAAGAAAGAGGCTGTGCCGGATTGTTCATCAAAAGATTCAAAGGCTGCCTCATAATAGACTTTTTCTCCGGCGTGGACATTCACTTCGTCGCCTGCTGCAAGTTTTGCAAGCTTCATAGAAATATCATCCTGACTTTCATTGTTGAAAAACAATACTTTTCTCATAATATCCTCCTCAAACGTCCATTTACTAAACAGTATATGTAGGTAAGCACCGGAAAGTATGGATATTTGACCAGTAAACAGATAACTTCGGCATAAACACTAAAGCAGCTCATAAAATGTAACATCATTCGCTTGAAGAAAAGGAGACATCTATGATAGCATGGATCGATTTTCTATTATTGTTTCTTGCGGGCTTCAGGCTTACAAGATTGCTTGTATACGATAAAATAACGGCCTTCATCAGACGTCCTTTTCACAGGGAAGCAGAAGAAACGCTTCCCGATGGCAGTACGGTTGCCTATATTGAAATAAAGGGAACGGGCCTTCAGAAGTGGATCGGTGAATTGCTCAGCTGCTACTGGTGCACCGGCATATGGACATCGGCCTTCCTGTACGGAATCTATGTTTACATGCCTGATCTTGCCTCACCGCTCATTTTGATTCTTGCAATTGCCGGGTGTGCAGCGATTGTTGAATCCATTATTGAAAAACTGATTTTTTAATAGAATCCGGAAAGGAGTCTTTTTAAGGAGGCTCTTTTTTGTTTTGTTGTTTGCCGCTTCTGTATAAAAAATGCCGGCGGATTCCCGGCCGGCTATTGTATGCTTATTTTATTCAGTGAAGGAATTCCATTTGGGAGCTCTTTTGCATAAACAAATCCGTTTACCGCTGCCGCGCGTTCAGGAGGGAAAGGGAAGGAAATTTCAAAACTTGAAAAGACGAGCGTCTGGCCGGGCTCAACCAGATTTTCTTTTAGGGGTTTCAGCCAGTATTGGCCGTCTGTCCGCACGCGTTCCCGCCAATTTTCATGAACATGCCTCCAGAGAGGTCCGGGTGCGTCATCAAATAGGTTCGTGTCCTCCATCTTACGCTGAAGAATGATTTTTCCGCTTAGTGAACCGTAGGAAACAGGCGTAATCTGCAAGCAGATGACCGGCTGCTGAAGGGGCTGATTTCCGATGTTTTTTATCACAAAATCCCCGAAAACAGTCAATGGCTCATCGTCATCTTTTGGCAGGAGAACGGAAGCCTGAAAGTGGGCGGATGCCCCGATGACCGGCTCAATGACAGCGGGTTTTGCCTGTTCTTCCTGCATGAGCAGTTTTTTCCGGAGATCAGCTGCCCGTTTTTTTTCTTCCTCAAGCGAAACCTCAAGCGTCAGAACTTTTTTTTCCAGCCTGAACACTTCTTTTTCAAACTGATCAGTATGAGTGTGAAGAGCCTCATTCAGCTTTTCCTGTAGATACTGGTTGCGGATCAGCTCTTTTTTCACTTGATTGTCTGCCTCGTTCACAAGCTGCTGCATACGGCTCAGTTCAGAACGGTAGTGGAGGATTTGCTGCTGCAGCTGCAGCGTGCGTTCACCTGCATTTTGGCTATCCTGCTTTTTCATGGCGTGAAACTCCTTTCTGAACTTCCTACTGCATATGTATGAAGAAAAGGAGCAAATCAAACCAAAAAAAATAAGAGGCTGTTTAAGAACAGCCATCTTATGTTTTTAGTGCACTGGGAAAATATCAGGGCATTGCGGCGGGAATTTGTCTTTCATGTCACATACATTGATTGCTTCTGTCAGCTCTTCGCGAGGCTTGCAGATTTTAGCTTCTACTTCAAGTTTCACATCAGCTTCCATTTGTACGTCTAAGCAGAATGTAATGGATACATCAAGCTGAGAGAATACGTCTGTGCAGACTAATGTTGCGTCACATTCGAAGTAGTTTACGTGACATTCAAGCTCAGTTCCTTCTGGAGCGCAAAGGATGAATGTTTGAGCAGTTGCAAACGGAATCGCTTTTGATTCACAGATGACATCGTCATTTGCGTCAAGAAGCTCAACTGTTACAAACCCTTTTACAAGAACTTTTACTTTTTGCAGCGTTACTTCATCACCATTTGGAAGGTTTACTGTTACATCTGTGCGTTTGTCATATGGTGAAATTTCCATGCAAAGGAATGATTTGCTGTCGTCGCCTGTTTCGATGCGGTGTCCGTCTTTATCGCTTAGGAAGCAGTTCACTGTAACGTCCTTAGAACGTCCCTTTTTCTTAAGAAATTTACAGATGTCGTCTGTCTTGCCATCGCAGTCAAACAAATTATCTAGATCGCAGTCATTTACACTGATTAGCGGCAGGTCCACTGGACGTGTAACCCAGTCATACACTTTGCGTGTTTTGATGCATACTTTTTCTTTTTCTTTTCTGGAATGACTCACTGTTGTTTTCCTCCTATCTTAATTTCTCCCGTCCATTTTAATGAACAGATACATTAGGTGTCGGGACTAATGTATAGTATGTTTTTTCCCAATTTGTGTGCCGTGATAAGAGCGGAAATTTAGGTGAATGTCAGTTTCCTGCATAATTCGCCTGCTGGCTGAATTTCATATTAGTAAGGGAATAATTCAATATATGGATGGGGGAGAGGAATGTGACAAATCAGCAGACGGAAAACATCAAAGCCCTTAAAGCAAGAATTACTTATTTGCAGAGAGAGCTTTCCCATACAAGGGCACAGCTGCTTGACTATGAAGATGACGGTTCTTATCAGGAGCTTCTTAAAGAAAATAAAGAATTGAAGGAAAAGGTATCTCTGCTAGAAGGAGAAAACCTTGTTCTATTTGAACTTTTAAAGAAAAACAAGAACTCCGAAGAAGAATATGATGCAGTCCATGCGGATAAATACTATGATTCCTGGTTTATCAGCAATCTGAAAAACCAGGCGGCAATAGACAATAAAAAGACAGAAGAATAGGCTTCAAGCAAGATTGGTACTTTCGCTGAAGTCAAAGCCCTTTCTTCTGACATAATGTAGAAATAGGAACAGCAAAGGGAGGATCAGCATGATTTATAAAAAAAGCTCAAAAGCGCCAAAAGTAAACAGTGCCGTGTACCATGGCTCTTCCCAATACAGTCAGCAGCAATTAAGCGGCGGCAAAAAAGCAGGCTGCGGCTGCGGCAAGAAAAAAATTGTTGTAAAAGATTAATGGAAACAAATAAACGTCCCCTGATGCTCTCAGGGGGCTTTTATTTTGTCTATGATCTCTTGCGAACAGTGTATAGTCGGCGGGAATAGGCTGGGGGTAGAGGTGAAGGAAATGAGCAAGCTGAGCGGTGAATTTGAAAAGTTTATGGATAATCTGTACGGCCGTCATGATGACATCCAGAAAAAACACTCACAATGGATGGGACAAAAGGAAAAGGATCTTGGTTCCCTCGAGCGAACGGCTGATTCATTTGAGAAGCGGATGGAACAGATGGCAATCGATGCAGAAAGATGGATGTCAGATCAGGAAAAACGCCCTAAATAGTAAATTTCCGCATATTGCCTGATGAATATGTCCAGCCATTCAAAGCTGTCTGACATATGATGTATAGACGAAAGGCAGAGGGAGGTGGCTAAGATATGGGTTACGGATATTATGGCGGCTGTGGTTACGGCGGCGGTTACGGCGGTGGCGGCTACTACGGTTCAACATTTGTACTGATCGTAGTATTGTTCATCCTATTGATCATCGTAGGTGCTTCTTTCTACAACTAATTGAACAGCTTTAACTGAGCAGAAGGTACGGGCGAGAGTCCGTACTTTCCTCTTTTTACTGATTAAAACGATTATCAAAAAAGATAGGCACACACAAGAATCAGTTTCATAGGATATATCATCATAAAGGAGGCAGCAAAAATGGATAATCACTTCTTTAAAAACCTTGAAAAGAAAACAGGTGTAAACATGAAGGAAGTTCTTGATCTTGCCAATTCCCTTCAAAACGCCAACTTCAAAGATGAAAATACAGTTCGAGGCGTCATCCGCCGTGTATCCCAAATTGCCAACAAGCCGGTTAATAAAGAAATGGAAGACAAAATTGTAAACAGCATCGTAAACGGCAAAGAAAAACTTGATTTCGGCACAATCTCAAAAATGATCAATAAGAAATAGCGAAAAGACCTCTCGCGTGAGAGGTCTTTTTGCGTATTTAAGGAGTAATCAGCCCTCTGATAAACCTTGAAGGTATCGCTCTGCGCCCTCTTCTGTACTGGGGCACGGAAACGGCAAGAGACGTCCTCGCTCGTGTTATCGCTACATACATGAGCCTGCGTTCTTCTTCAATCGGCTTTTCATCCCCTTTTCGGAAGGCATCAAGGGCAAAGTCATGAGGCAGTCCGCCGTCAACGGCGCCTAAAATATAGACATGCTCATACTCAAGCCCCTTTGCACGGTGCACTGTCATAAGCTGAACCGCATGGGAATCCCGTTTTTGCCGCCACTCTTTTGACTTTGCGGTCATATGATCTGCATGTTCAAGAAGCTCTGCAATCGTCTCGAACTTCCCGGCAAGCACTCTGACATCCTTCAGGTCATCTGAGCCCTTTTCAATGGCGTTGCCTTCATTTCCGCGTTTTTTCAGGAAATCAGAAAAGCCCATTTCCTTTTCAATGACATCTATGGCAGCTGCCGGCCGCATCAGACGGAGCTTTTTAAACAGCGGAACAATTTTCTTGATTTTTGCTTTTTGAAACGGCTGCAGGGACTCAAGCTTGGCGAGGGCTTCTACAAAGGTGCAGTCATGTGTAATGGAAAAGGCTTTTAAGTCATTTAACGCGCTTTGTTTAATAAACAGCGCACTCATGACGTGAACGATCGCTGCCGAATCGTCGGGATTCAGTCCAAGCCGCAAATAGGCAAGGAGAGATTTGACCATTCTTCTTTCATAAAAAGACAGTCCCTCCTGTTCGATCGTAAACGGGATGCTTGACTGCGCAAGCCGTTCAAAAATGGCCCGTCCCGACGTGTGGGTCCGGTAAAGAACGGCAAACTCACCGGGCTTTGCCCCGCTTTCAAGCTTTTCCTTCATATCATTCACAACAAGCGTTGCCTCTTCTTCTTCATCAAATGGAAAGAAAAACAGGGGAGGTGTGTCGTTTTGATATTGTGCGTTCATCGCTTTTTGATGCCGCTGCTTATTTTTGGAGATAACGGAATTCGCGCTTGCGACGATCTCATGGCTTGAACGGTAATTCTCAGCCAGTGTCACGATTTTCGCCCCCGTAAAATCATGCTTGAAATTCAGAATGAAGGAGGGATCGCTTCCTCTGAACGCATAGATCGACTGATCATCATCCCCGACAACACAAAGCTGCTTTGTATGGGAAGAAAGCATCTTTAAAAGCTCATATTGCACAGGGTTAATATCCTGAAACTCATCGACGAGAAAATACTCAAACCTTGCCTGGTAAGCCTTAAGGATCTCCGGATTTTCTGAAAGAAGCTCATAGCATTTGATAAGCATGTCATCAAAATCGAATTGTCCCTGGGCACTTTTCATTTCTTCATAGTTTTTATAAAGGGTCAGCACCTGTTCTTCAAATTCGTCAGCAGGCTTGATTTCGCCTGCTGTCAGGTAGGTGTTTTTCCAGTAGCTGATCTGCTGGAGCGCCTGGTCATAAGGGAATTCCTTCTCATTGAGTCCTAATTCTCTGCCCGCCGTTTTAATGTACTGTTCTTTCTGCCAGTCCCATTTAATCAGATGCTGTCCATTCCATCTTTCTGGATCGTTGTGCATCAGAATCTTGTAAAAAATGCTGTGAAACGTTCCGCAAACGAGTCTTCCGGAACCATTTACGGCATGTTCGCTCAGCCGGTGCTTCATTTCCTGCGCAGCTTTGGACGTAAATGTGACGAGCATGATTGAGCCTGGGTCAATGCCCTGCTTTTCCATCATGTATAAAGCCCGTGTTGTCAGAACTCTTGTTTTGCCGCTGCCTGCCCCCGCAAGGACAAGAAGCGGTCCTTCTATAGTTGTTACAGCTTCAAGCTGGGTATCGTCCAGGCGTATTTCAAGGATGCTGTTTGCCGCTGATTTTTCTTTGATCTGAAGCGGTCTGTCCATCTTTGCAAGCTGATAAGATTTCCAGCCGGTTTCTTTTTTATCACTGTTCTCTGAAATGGACCTTCCAGCAGGCAGTCTGAAGCCGTTCATTTCCTTATAAACCGCCTCTTTGGATGCTGCTGACTCCTGAACCGCCTGACTGTACTGCTCGCACTGTTCGTGAACGGAATAATCCGCGTGAATAAAAGCGGGATCCTGTTTGATGCTCATGTGCATTTTCAGCGGCTGGCCGCAGCATGCACAATGTAGTTTTCCGTGCAGGCTTGCTTCATATATCTGCTGATAGCGTTCTCTTGCAAGGTACGGGAGCTGAATGTATTCATCTTTATATTTTCCGCAAATCAATGAAAGTCCCCCCGATTCATTTATGTAAACATCTATTCTCATTTTAAAGTCACAAACCTTATCTTATCAAAAGGAGAGAAAACAAAAAAGGGGCAGGATAATTCGTTTTAAAGGACGAATGTATGGGAATAGTCTCTTAAAAGGGGTGATGATGATGAGTTTTGCAGTACCGCCAGTCCCTGAGCAGTATGTGCAGTATGCAAACCGCATGGTTAAACATCAGCAGGATTATGCAAAAGTACCGGGTGCAGCACGCATCAGTCTTTCCCTGTATTCAAGAGAAGAGTTAAAAGAAAAAGCCCGGCCGGAGGAAAAACGGACGGACCAAAAGGCTGTAAGCAAGGTGACCGGAAAGGGACTGCTTTTCAGCGAATCCATTTAAAGAGAAGGAAAGAAGTTGAACGCGATGAAATTCATGCAGCTCAGCGAAACATGCTACTACTTTGAATCGCCGGTAAATATCGGGTATATAAAAAGCGGAGAGAGCGGTATGCTGATTGATGCCGGCCTAG
This sequence comes from Metabacillus sp. SLBN-84, assembly GCF_053629595.1. Classification (NCBI taxonomy): domain Bacteria; kingdom Bacillati; phylum Bacillota; class Bacilli; order Caryophanales; family Bacillaceae; genus Metabacillus; species Metabacillus sp. SLBN-84. The sequence goes on along the minus strand of NZ_JBRJIP010000001.1, from coordinate 3,213,917 downwards.
ACCGGCAAGCTGCAAAAAAGGTGATCAGCCACCTTGAAAAAAATGCGCTGCCGATGACGCATCTCTTTATCACACATGCCCACGCCGATCATTACGGGGGAGCCTCATACATACAGGAACAATTGACTGTTCATACGTTTGCATCAAAAGAGGAAGCTGCGATCCTGCGGAATCCCGTTTTAGAACCGATTTATTTATTCCATGGCGCGATGCCGCTGCCTGAGCTGCGGAATAAATTTCTTGAAGGCCCGCCTATTGTCGTCGATGAAGAGGTGACAGAAGGGACTTTCCGGTTTGGGGACCGGTCATTTGAATGCATCGCTCTTCCTGGACACAGCCTCATGCAGATGGGCATTCTTTCGGATGGCATTCTTTATGCTGCAGACTCCTATTTTGGAGCAGAACAGCTCAAAAAGCACAAAATTCCGTACATCATTGATGCGGAGGATACGCTGCATTCCCTGCACAGGCTTTTGGAACTGGATGCTGCAGGTGCTGTTCCGGGGCATGGAACCTTTGAGGAATCGTTTCAAGATACGGTAAAAGTGAATATTTCCTATCATTTAAATGTTCTTGAATCACTTGTAAAAAAATTGACCCCATCAGGTATACCTTTTGATGAGGTCATTCAAAGCATGTGCGAAGAATATGATGTGGCTGCTGAAAAACTGTCTTCGTGGCTTTTATACCGCACGGCCATTACAGCGTATTTGACAAAACTGATGAAAGAAGAGAAAGCAGAACTCGAAATCAGGGATGCAAAGCTATTTGTGAGAAGCAAAAATTAGGAAGTCGGTTTGAATTTCTGGAGAAAAAGGCCGTCGCCTTCCAGCCACTCGGCATACAGAACTTCCCTGTATGCGGTAATGCTGCGGGCTGCAAGTTCTTTTTTCAGCCATTCCTCTGAAAAGCCGGCTTCATGGACATTATCAAGCAGCACCTCACCGTCAATGATCATCGTGAAGGGGAGAACTGCGCGTTCTACAGGCAGATTAAAATCACTCTTTGTAGGGGATTCAAACTGCTGCTTTTTCATAAGATTGATTGTCCCGTCCGTTTCCAGTACCGCATAAGCCACTTCTCTTATTGAAAATGCACCTCTTGCACGAAGCAAATGCTGAAGCTGGTTGATATCAAGCTTGCTCTTCTTAAGGGCTTCACGGTTAATTTCACCCTTGTGAATAACAATAGTAGGCCTTCCTTCAAGAAACGCCCTCGTTTTTTTCCACTTTTGCGTGATGATCTCAAGCAGATAGATAAGAACTCCCCACACCCCAATGGCAAACAGAATTTTCAGGATGCCAGTGTCATCATCAAAAACCGCATTTCCCACAAGCTCTCCAAGCACTAAGGCGGAGATAAAATCAAACGTTGTAATTTGGGTGATCTGCGTCTTTCCAAGCATTCGGGTCAAAAAAAACAGACCAAAAAACCCAATAACCAGATCCATGCCAGTATGTACAAATTCCATAGGATTAAAATGCAACAGATCCACGACTTCACCCGATTCCAATAGGAGATGCCATTAGCATGCGCATTTTTGGGGATATTCATGATTTTGTTTTGGGTGAATGGGGAGCTTGTGGGGTGCCATATAACCCTTTGGAATATCCGGTCTGACTGGAAAGGTCATAAACGGGAAAGAAATAACCCTTCAGCGCATCCGGTCCGGTGTGAGAAGTCATAAAGGGAGCAGGAATGACCTTTCAGCGCATCCGGTACAGTGTGAGAGGTTATAAATGGAGCACAAATGACCTTTCAGCGCATCCGGTACAGTGTGAGAGGTTATAAAGGGAGCAGGAATGACCTTTCAGCGCATCCGGTACAGTGTGAGAGGTTATAAAGGGAGCAGGAATGACCTTTCAGCGCATCCGGTACAGTGTGAGAGGTCATAAAGGGAGCAGGAATGACCTTTCAGCGCATCCGGTACAGTGTGAGAGGTTATAAATGGAGCAGAAATGCCCTTTCAGCGCATCCGGTCCGGCCTGAGAGGTCATAAAGGAAGAAAATATGCCCCTCAGCGCATTTGGTACCCGTAAACCGCACAAAAATAAAAAAGCAGCACACAGCTGCTTTTTTATCTGATCATTTTATTTCTTTCATCATCGTCACGTGAGGAATTCCCGCATCCAGGAAGGTTTCTTTGGAGATTGTGCGGTATCCGAGTCTTTCGTAAAACGCCTCTGCATGTGTCTGGGCGTTGAGTTTTAATGTCTGCATGTCCTTTGCAGCGGCAATTTCTTCAAGCTTTTCCATAATCATTTTGCCGGCGCCTTTTGAACGGTATTCAGGGAGCACGCAGATCCGCTCCATTTTGCCGACGCCGTTTAATATTCTGAAACGGCCTGCTCCAACGGGCTGATCGCCGTCGTATAGAACAACGTGGGAAGCTTCCCGTTCAAACTGGTCAATTTCTTCTTCTTCAGGGACTTGCTGCTCTTCTACAAATACTTTTGTCCGGACGTCATATGCATCCTGAAGCTCTTCATCCGATTTTACAATGCGTACGTTCACTTAGAGGCCTTCCTTTCCAAGGAGAAATGTTTCAAAAACCGTCCATGATCCATTTTCCAGCTGATAGAGAAGGTGGAAACGGTCAACTGTTTCTTCGTGCTGAAAATCAGTCATCTTCAGACTGCCAAGCACGTCCGAATGTTCATCATCCGAAAGTTTCTGCCCGATTGTGATGTGAGGGACAAATGCATATTCCGGCTCAACATCAGAAAAATACTCATCATGAAGCGCATCATACAGGCTTAAGATCTGCTCTGTCGGTTCTACTTTTAAATAAATAACGTTGTTTACTGGAGAAAAGGAACTGAACTTTCGGATTGACAGAGTCACAGGCTGATGGTTCTGCGCAATCTGGCGCAGTTCTCTAGAAATATCGCGGATTCGCTCGTCTGTTGCTTCAAATGGCTGCTTCAGCGTCAAATGCGGCGGAATCAGTGCGTAATTCGGATCGTAGCGCTTTCTGTACGAATTGGCTGCATCCTGCAGTTTTTTTGATGGAAAAATGGCTATGCCGTATTTCATTTTAGTTCCCTCCCATGTATGAATATGTAAGTAAAGTATATCAAAATCAGCGGCCGAAGCCTATTAAAGCAGCTAAAACATGGACTGCAGTATTTTTTTAATGGCCGGTTGCCAGTAAGTCCATTTGTGATCGCCTTCGAATTCTTCATACTGAACCGGAATGCCTCTGTCTGTCATGACCTGATGCAGAGCTCTGTTCGGCTCAAGGAAATCCTGTACAGCGCCGTCTGTGGTCTTCACCTCTGTCTCGTTCACACCAATCTGGTGATACACTGACAGCAATTCAGGCGAGGAGCATTCCTTCACCATTTTGAGTACGGAATCATCCGAGTATGGTGACTGCATGATAACTTTTCCGAATGTGTGCGGATAGGTCAAAGCCGTCATAAAAGATACTGTGCCTGCAAGGGAATCACCAATGAGCGCACGTCCCGCACCCATTTGATAAGTTGGAAATTCCCGGTCTAAAAATGGGACGAGCTCATGTGCCAGAAAGCGGATGTAGGCCGCCTGCCGTCTGCCGTCAGGATGATATTTTTCCCTGCGGTCATGTACATCACGATAGGGAATGCCGACTATGATGACATTTTCCATTTTGCTGTCTGCGAGCAATTCCTCAGCCTGTCTCGAAATGCGCCCCAGTCTGAAATAATCCTGACCGTCCTGAGCGATCAGTAGGCTGTATTTATATAGAGGTGAATAATTTTTGGGCAAGTAAATGAGCAAGGTTATTTCTTCTTTTAATTCCTGCGAATACAGCAGCGTCTCCTGTACAATACCTGATTTGACTGTCATGTGTGATACCCCCAAAAGATGACGGACTAACATCCGAAAATAATGATTAAAACGCTTCCATCATTTTAACATGAACAGCGGGAAAATACCTGCATCTTGAGTCATTAGCTTACGGTTCGTCTCCTGATTTCACGGATAAATGACTCCGCCTCATCCGCATTAAGCAAAACGATCGTGACTTCTTTCTTAAAACCATACAGCAAATCCGCTGGAACAGGTTCTTTTAAACTGATTTTAACAGCGGGCTTCTCTTTCACGAGATCCTGGAGGCTTAAATCAAGAATCTGCCGCTCTTGTTCCTTCGGCCGTTTTTCGGGAAGATCATTCAGCCCTGCATCACTTATGAGCGCAAGCGGAATGCTGATTTTTCTTGAGATGCCTGCCTGCAGATACAGTGTGTCGTCTGACAGGTGATAAGGACACAATCGCACAGCCTGCATGTCTGCGAGAAGAAAAAGCACTCCATATAGATTTAGAATAAGCAATACCCACGATAGGACGGGGCTAAACGAGTGGAGAAAAAAATGTATCGCAGCCGTTTCCAGCACGATTGCATGAATCAGCATGAACGACAAAGCAACCGTGCTCGTTTTATGGTGGGCAGAAAAGAACGTTCCGCTCTGAACGGGCGCTTTTTTCTTCCATGAAAGAAGCGCGTAATAGAACAGGGAAGCTTCTGTTAAAAGGACGTCAGTCAATTTGTTCCGGGAAATATGATTGTAGGCAGCAGATTCTGCTTTCAGGTGAAAATAGGGAAGGCCGGCTGCTGACTGATAGTCTCTTCTAATGAGAGGAATCTTTCTTAATACAAGCACAAGAAGGAACAGCTCTGCAGCGATAAAGATTGATTCAAAAGCCAGAACGGCTGCAGGGAGAAGGGGCTGCGCTGCAAGCTGCTCTTCAGGCAGCACAAAATGGGCAAATAAATAGCCGGCTAAAACAACAGGTCCGATATAAGTCAGGGAATAGCGTTTTCTTAAAATGAAAAAGTAAGTTAAAAGGGGAATGACAACAAGTAGATCAAGAAGGGATCCGATCAGCGCACCATCAGGAACAGGCTGCACTATTGGAAGCCGGTATAGAGCCGCATTTGAAGCAAGAATCAGGACCACAAGAAACAGATACAATCCCCATTTAGGCCTAGTCAGTGTTTGGTTCATATCCATCGCCGCCTTTCTATATAGGATAAATATACCATATAATAGTGTAATAAATTGGAAGGGTGTGTGGATGAAATATGACAGATTTCAACGTGTCATATTTCCGGGGAGCAGCTCATACTCCTTAAAAGAAGACAAGCTCCGGGAGTGCTGAAGGTGAAAAAACCGTTCCAGTTTATTGCAAGTATCTATGCAGCCGTCTCTATTTCTTTTTGGGGCATCTCCTTTGTGTCTACAAAAGCTGTTCTCAGCCAGCTTGAGCCGTTCACGCTCCTTGTTGTCCGCTTTGGAATTGCTGCGGTTTTTTTGTTTTTTCTGCTGGTTCTTCTAAGACATCCGCTTAAGATCAGCCTGTCCCAAATGCCCGCCGTTTTCATTCTTGCCGTGCTTGGGATTTTTGTGCATCAGGTTATTCAGGCATCCGCCCTTCAGTCGATCGGGGCTTCTGAAGCAGGCTGGATCATTTCTTTTTCGCCGATTTTTACAGCTATCCTTGCTGCCTTCTTTTTAAAAGAGCGGTTTACGCTGTTTAAAGCGGCCGGCATGACGATTGCCATTCTAGGGGTGCTGCTGATTACGTCTTACAGGCAGGGCGGATCCATCGTGTTTCATGTGAACTTCGGTTATATCTTGATGATTTTAAGCACGTTAAACTGGGCGGTTTATTCGATTTTGATCAAAAAACTGGCGATACCGTATTCGGCTTTGACGGTCACCTTTTATACGAGCTTTTTCGGCTTTTTGATGACGCTCCCATTCTTCATCAGGGGAGAAGGCTGGAAGCAGATGTCCGCTCTGACAGGTGAAAACTGGACACATCTATTGTTTCTAGGGATTTTTGTATCAGCCGTAGCCTACTGGTTCTGGGGGAAGGCGCTGGAAGTCATGGAAGCAACGAAAGTATCATCCTTCCTTTACTTTGAGCCGCTTGCAACCGTCATTGCCGCCGTGCTCCTGTTGAATGAACCTGTTCTGATCGCAAGCGGTGCCGGGGGCATGCTGATCATTGCCGGTGTGATGCTTGTGAATTTTAAGAAAAAAGGTTAAAGGAATTTGTCATTTTTTGAAGAATGTATGGTAACAGGGAAAGCCTTTTTTCACCAATTTATGCAAAATAAATTGACAATCTTGTAAACTCTCACTATTATAAAAATTAATTCTGACTAAACTTATATGGATTGGGCTGATTGGAAAACCAAAGGCTCCCGCCCCATGTCTATTTGGGATGGGAGCCTTTTTAAAAAGGAAGCGGATCCATCTGACAGATCGTTTACTTTTTATACAGGCAGCTGAAATACAGCAGTGCATTTGAGCACAGGCAATTTACTTAGGAGGATATATATGGAAATATTCTGGTTTTTACCGACAGCAGGCGACAGCAGATACTTAGGAACAGATAAAGGCAAGAGGGAGGTCACCATTGAATATTTGCAGCAGGTGGCAAAAGCGGTTGATACGCTCGGGTTCAGCGGAGCCCTCCTGCCTACTGGAAAAGCATGTGAAGATTCTTGGGTCATCGCATCAAGTCTTATTCCTGTAACAGAACGGATGAAATTTCTCATTGCTCTGAGACCGGGCTTTACGCCTCCAACGATTGCAGCCCGGATGGCTTCTACTCTTGACCGGATTTCAGGGGGAAGACTTCTTTTGAATATCGTACAAGGAGGGGACCCTGTTGAACTGGCGGGAGACGGTCTTCATTTGAGCCATGACAAGCGTTATGAGCAGACAAAAGAATTTTTAACGGTGTGGAGAAGGCTTTTTGAAGAAGAATCGGTTGATTTTAAGGGAGAGTACTTTGACATCGCCGGCGGCGGCATCCACCATCCTCCGGTGCAAAAGCCTTATCCTCCCCTGTATCTAGGGGGAACCTCTCCTGCAGCTCATGAAGTTGCAGCTGAACACGTTGATTATTATTTAACGTGGGGAGAGCCGGTAGAGATTGTAAAAGAGCGAATTGACAAAGTCAGGGAGCTTGCCGCCAAAAAAGGACGCGAAGTGAAATTCGGCATCAGACTTCATGTCATCGTCAGAGAAACAGCTGAAGAAGCATGGAAAGCGGCAGACGAACTCATTCAGTATGTTGATGAAAGCGTAGTGGAAGCGCAAAGACAAAAATTTGCCCGCTTTGACTCTGTCGCCCAGCGCCGGATGACAGATTTGTCGCTGGACAACAAAAATGCGCTTGAAATCGCACCGGGACTCTGGGCAGGAATCGGCCTTGCGAGGGAAGGTGCGGGAACTGCGCTTGTCGGGGATCCGGACAGCGTGGCGGAAAATATGAAAAAATACGCTGAAGCAGGCGTAGACACATTCATTATGTCGGGGTATCCGCATCTGGAAGAAGCATACCGCACAGCGGAACTGCTGTTTCCAAAGCTGCCCCTGAAACATAAAACCATCAAACAGGAGGTATAAGATGAACAAAAAGCTCAGCAGCTTCTTAGCGGCAATTTTCGTAATGGTCCTTGCTTTAGCCGGATGCTCCTCAAATGAAACAGGAGGGAGCGGGAAAGACGGTGTGACAGAAATCAGCTTTATCCACTGGCGCGGGGAGGATGCTGAAGTTTTCAAAGAACTGATCAGCAAATTCGAAAAAGAGAATCCGAAAATCAAAGTGAACATGACAGTCTATCCATCTGAGGAATATCAGTCTACTGCACAGACGCTGCTCAGAGACGGTTCAACGGGAGATGTGTTTACTTCATTCCCGGGTTCTCAATTTGAAATTATTAAAAAAGCAGGCTTTTTTGCTGACCTTTCCAATGAGGAATTTGTTCAAAATTACAATGAAAACCTGATAGAATCAGGAAAGGCAGACGGCAAACAGCTTGCCGTTCCGCTGCAGCTTGTCTATAACCAGCCTGTCTATAATGCAGGTATTTTCGAAGAGCTCGGTCTTGAGCCTCCTAAAGACTGGGAAGGGTTTTTAGCTCTTTGCGAAACTCTTAAAGAAAACGGCTATACCCCTATCGCCTTCCCTGGAGCTGACATTGGTCCAGGACAGCTGATGAACAGCATGATGATGAACAATGCGCCGGACGAAGAGATTTTTGCTAAACTTATGGCCGGCGATGCGAAATTGACAGATGAGTGGTGGGTCAAAACACTTTCTCAATTTAAAGAGCTGACGGATAAAGGCTATATTACAAAAGAAGCCCTCGGCACAAAGCATGACGGCGCCATTGCGCTGATGGCCCAGGAAAAAGCAGGAATGCTTGCAAGCGGATCATACGCTATGGCCGGCATTAAGCAGCAAAATCCGGACATCAAGCTTCAGCTTCTTGCGCCAATCACGGTTGCTGAAAATGAAGCGAAATACGAAGGTGTCCATACAACCACGTTCATGCTTGCAGTCAACAGCAAATCAGAAAAGCAGGATGCAGCAAAGAAATTCGTGAGCTTCCTTTCTGAAACCGAAAATGCAGGCGAATACGCAAATAAAACCGGTCAGCATGTAACACTTAAGGATGTCACGTATGAGTCTGAAGAATTGAAAGATACAGCTGTCTGGATGGAAAAAAACACACGGTTCCAGCCCCGCTTTCTAATTCCGAATGCAGATGTTGAAAAAGCGGTGATCGCGTCCATACAAGCTGTCATCGGCGGAACGGATCCTGAAAAAGCAGCTGCAGAAGCACAAAAAATCGTTGAGCAGAACTTAAGCAAGTAATCCGGAGAAGAGGGGGAAAGCCCCTCTTCTTCTCATCATGAAAGGAGGCCTTTTCATTGCTGAAACATAACAAATCACTGCTGTTCTTTCTGGCACCCGGCATTCTTGTGTACAGCATCTTTTTTATCTACCCGACACTGAGCGCCTTCTTTTACTCATTTACTAACTGGGACGGCATATCTCCTGATTTTGATTTCGTCGGAGTGACCAATTATATCAATCTGGCGACAAATGATTCTATTTTTGCAAAAGCACTTGGAAACAACGTGAAATTCATGCTGTTTGTCGTTGTCTTTCAAACGCTGTTTTCCCTTGTATTTGCCCTGTTCCTGATTAAAAACACAAGGACCAATGTTTTTTTCAGGGCGCTGTTCTTTTTTCCTACGATTCTATCCTCTGTTTCAGTCGCCTTTATCTGGTCGTTTATTTACGATCCAAACCTTGGGCTCCTTAAAACCATTCTTACAGGGCTGCAGCTTGATTTCCTGGCACAGAACTGGCTAGGTGATGAGAAAATCGCCATCTTTTCAATTGCTGTCGTGCAAGTATGGTTTCATACAGGACAGATGATTATCATTTTTGTTGCCGGTCTTCAGAGTATTCCTGCCGATCTTTACGAGGTGGCAAAAATAGAAGGGGCAAGCAGATGGCAGACGTTCAAAAAAGTCACATGGCCGCTTGTAGCTCCCGCAGCAACCATCGTTGTGGCCTACACAACGATCCAGTCCTTTAAGGCGTTCGATCTGATCTTTGCCATGACTCGGGGTGGTCCGAACTATTCAACGGAGATTATCGCAACCCTGATCTACACAACCGCATTCAGAAGCTTTAAATTCGGCTATGCATCAGCAGAATCAGTTATTTTTATGGCCGTTATTGCCCTGATTACGTTTGTGCAGTTTAAAGCATTGCGCGCAAACAGGGTCGACTACTGAGGAAAGGGTGACGAACGTTGAAAGGAACAAAGTACGGACTCATATTGATCTATGCAGCCATTATCATCATTCCGATTTTCGCCATCTTTTTAACAACGTTTAAAACGATTGCTGAAATGTATGAAAATGTGCTAGGACTGCCTGAACGGTTTTCGGTGTCAAATTACATATCTATTTTTCAAGAGCAGTCGATGGGCCTTTATTTTCAAAACAGCTCGATTGTCACGCTTGTATCCGTCTTTCTGACGCTGTTTTTTGCAAGCCTGATCGCCTATGCCATCACGCGAATCGGCGGTGTATTCAGCGCTGCTGTGTTCGGTTTCTTTACACTTGGCATGATGATTCCTGCGCAGGTGAACATGATTCCGCTCTATCAGCTGATTTTTCAGCTGAAGCTGACGAACAGTCTTGTGGGGCTGATGATCGTCAACATTGCGGCTACCTTGCCCGTTGCTGTTTTTATCCTCACCGGATTCATGAAAACTCTGCCGAAATCGTTATTTGAAGCAGGATCCATTGACGGCGCCGGGAACTGGCTGATGTACCGCAAAATTGCCTTGCCGCTCTCGCTTCCATCGCTGTCGGCTACAGCCATTTTTCTGTTCGTGATGCACTGGAACGACCTGCTTTATCCCTTGCTTTTCATCACGAAAGATGAATATAAGACCTTGCCGCTTGCTCTCCTTGAATTCCAGGGGGAGTACATGACAAACTATCCGATGCTGTTCACAGGTGTGATGATCGCATCTGCTCCGCTGATTATCGCCTACATCTTCCTTCAGAAATATTTCATTGCGGGAATGACAGCAGGCTCAGTGAAGGGCTGAGTTTTTTGCCTAAACCTCTTGCATTTATGAAAAAAGTGAGGTAAGGTAATAAAAACATTTAAAAAATTCATACTATTTATTCTTATCCAGAGAGGTGGAGGGTTCTGGCCCTGTGAAACCTCAGCAACCGGAAAAGATCAGGCGGATGCCTGTTCGAACCAAGGTGCTAATTCCAGCAAGCTTGTATGCTTGGGAGATAAGAGGAAGCCAGTTTCGCAGAACCAAGCGTCTTCTTCTTATATGAGGAAGGCGCTTTTTATTTTTCCAATGTATACAAGACAGCCCGGTCCAGGGCGTGTAAAAAGAAGAAATGACAAACAGGATGGTGTTTAAACATGTCGGAACGCATTGAAACAACTTTGGCGCAAATCGGGAATCGCAGTGAAAACATAACGGGAACGGTAAACCCCCCCGTCTACTTTTCAACAGCCTACAGACATAATGGAATCGGGGAATCAACAGGGTTTGATTACATCAGGACGGGGAATCCGACGAGAACGATTTTAGAAAAAGCAATTGCAGATCTTGAGCACGGCGATCAGGGGTATGCGTTCAGTTCTGGAATGGCGGCCATTCAGACGCTGATGGCCCTGTTTAAAAGCGGGGATGAACTGATCGTCTCCTCCGATTTGTACGGCGGAACATACCGCTTGTTTGAGCGTGAATGGCGCAAATACGGCCTTGTTTTCCATTATGCGGATTTTAAAGACGGGGACTGTACAAAGCAGCTGATCAATGACCGCACAAAGGCGATTTTTCTGGAGACTCCGACAAATCCTTTGATGCAGGAAACAGAGGTCAGCGATATAGCCGAAATTGCACGGGAACACAATTTGCTGCTGATAGTTGATAATACGTTCTACACGCCGATTCTGCAGAAGCCGATTTTAGACGGAGCCGATATTGTCATTCACAGTGCAACCAAATATTTGGGCGGACATAACGATGTACTTGCAGGCCTTGTCGTCGCAAAAGGCAAAGAGCTGTGCGAAGAGCTCGCACAGCATCATAATGCAATAGGCGGAGTGCTCTCCCCGTTTGATTCATGGCTTTTGATCCGCGGGATGAAGACACTTGCTTTAAGGATGAATCAGCATGAAAAAAATGCAGGACAGCTTGCGGCATTTTTGGAGAGCCAATCCGAAGTAACAGATGTTTTGTATCCGGGTAAAGGCGGAATGCTTTCGTTCAGGCTGCAAAAGGAAGAGTGGGTCAACCCGTTTTTAAAAGCTCTGAAGACAATAACATTCGCAGAGAGCCTCGGAGGCGTGGAGAGCTTTATCACATATCCGGCCACACAGACACATATGGATATTCCTGAAGAGATCAGAGCAGCAAACGGCGTATGCAACCGCCTCCTGCGCTTTTCAGTCGGAATTGAACACGCAGGTGATCTGGAGCGGGATCTGGTTCAGGCATTTGAACTTATGAAGGAGGCAGATAAAGTTGAGCAGCGGTAAGTGGACATTTGAGACGAAACTGCTTCACAACAGTCATAAGGCGCAGAAAGACACAGGGGCGGTCAGCGTTCCCATCCATCATTCATCAACGTTTCATCAGTTTGATTTTGACGATTACGGTAAATTCGACTACGGGCGTTCAGGCAATCCGACCCGGGAAACACTCGAGCAGGCCATCACCGAACTTGAAGGCGGAACGAGAGGCTTTGCTTTTGCATCCGGGATGGCAGCAATCTCCACCTGTTTTCTGCTCCTGTCAAAAGGCGACCACGTCCTGATTACAGAGGATGTGTACGGGGGAACGTACCGGATTATCACAGACGTTCTCAGCAGATTCGGCATTGAATACAGCTTTGTTGATATGACGGATCTCCATGAAGTGGCCTCGCATATCCGGCCCAACACGAAAGTCATTTACGTTGAAACACCGTCCAATCCTTTGTTGAAAATTACGGATATCCGCGGAATTACAAAGCTTGCAAAGGCAAACGGATGCCTGACGTTTTTAGATAATACGTTTTTGACTCCAGCCCTGCAGCGGCCGATTGAACTCGGTGTGGACATCGTCCTTCACAGCGCCACCAAATTCCTTGCCGGACACAGCGATGTCCTTGCAGGCCTTGCCGTTGTTAAAGGGGAGGAGCTTGCTGCGAGAGTACAGAAACTGCAGAACGCATTCGGGGCCGTGCTCGGCGTCCAGGACTGCTGGCTCGTTCTCCGCGGCATGAAAACATTGAACGTAAGGCTGCAGCAGTCCAGTGAGTCTGCACGAAAACTCGCAGACTATTTATCCCGTCATAAAGCGGTCCGGAACGTCTACTACCCGGGACTAACCTTTCATCCGGGACACTCGATCCAGCGGTATCAGGCAGACGGTCCCGGGGCTGTCCTGTCTTTCACACTGGCAAACGAGGATGCCGTCCGCACGCTCGTTAAAAATGTTGAGCTGCCGGTATTTGCGGTAAGCCTTGGAGCGGTCGAGTCCATACTGTCCTATCCGGCCAGAATGTCCCACGCAGCGATGCCAAAAGAAGAAAGGGAGCGCCGCGGAATAACGGACGGACTTCTCCGCATCAGCGTCGGACTGGAAAATGCGGATGATCTGATCAAAGATTTTGACCAGGCACTTGCAAAACTGCCGGCGAGTGCAGTGGAGAATAAATTAAGAGCTTAATAGAAAACATGGAGCTTGCAGCAGACGGTTTTCAGAGAAGAGTATATGGCCTCAAATGAAAGAAAAACATCTGAAAAAACAGAGAAAACACATTTTTCCATCCTTGAAAGAATGATATAGTTTTAGGGAAAGGTGGGAAAATGTGTGGGCTGTTTAGGGTTTTTGTTCAGGATTTTCTTTCTGCTGGGAGCTTCATTCCTGGTTTTCTTTACAGGATTAGCTGCATTTATTGAATTTGTAACACTTCCTTTTGATGGTACATTCAGCAAATTTATCACGTATTACGCCTTCTGGCTTGCCGGCAGCTATTTTACCGGCTGGTTTATCGACGTGAAAATGCGGAATGATGAGATGGATACGACCGGCAGCTTCATTCTGGATGCACTGATCTGGTTCAATTTACTGAATTACAAATTCATGAACCGGTTTGTTTTCAGAAGAAAAAAGGCAAGTGCTGACCGCGTTCCGCCGGTGTAAGCTTGCTTTCTTTACATAAAGCAGACCGAAAAAAACGGAAGACCCTTGACTCAATGTTCAGGGTCTTTACTAGTAGGTGGAGGGAATGCAGAATGAGTTACAGCTATGTTTCACACTTGGAATGCCCGAAGTGCGGGACCGAGTATTCAGTCAAGGATGTGCAGCAGCTTTGCACATGCGGATCTCCGCTTTTGGTGCGCTATCATTTAGATCAAGTGAAGAGTACGTTAACAAAAGAAGAAATCAGCAGACGGGAAAACAGTTTGTGGAGATATCATGAACTGCTGCCGGTTGAGGACGCAAAACATGTGGTTTCAATGGGCGAGGGAATGACCCCTCTTTTGAAAATGGACAGGCTTGGTACAGAGTACGGTCTTACTCAGCTGCTTATGAAGGATGAAGGGCTGATACCGACCGGTTCCTTCAAGGCGAGAGGAGCGGCTGTCGGAATTTCAAAAGCAAAGGAGCTTGGCGTAAAGACCTTTGCCATGCCGACAAACGGAAATGCAGGTGCAGCCTGGTCGCTTTATGCTGCCAGAGCGGGCATGGAGCCATATGTCATCATGCCGCTTGATGCGCCGCTCATCACCCGGAAAGAAACTGCTATTTCAGGGGCGAATCTGCATCTAATTGACGGACTGATCAGCGATGCCGGAAAAGTTGTTGCGGAACTTGTGAAAGATCAGGGATTTTATGATGCCTCTACCTTGAAAGAACCGTACCGCATTGAAGGGAAAAAGACGATGGGATATGAAATTGCCGAACAGCTGGGCTGGGAGGTGCCGGATGTCATTCTTTATCCGACAGGAGGAGGAGTGGGGATCATTGGCATCTATAAAGCACTGCGGGAGCTGCAGGATCTGGGCTGGATCAGCAAGGATAAAATGCCTCGCCTTGTTGCAGTTCAGGCAGAGGGATGCGCGCCGATTGTCAAAGCTTTTGAAGAAGGAAAAGCTGAATCTGAGTTTTGGGAAAATTCGCAGACGGATGCGTTCGGCATTAACGTTCCGAAGGCAATCGGTGATTTCCTCGTTCTTAAGGGAATTTATGAAACAAACGGGAGTGCCATAGCTGTATCAGAAGAGGAAATTAAAGCAGAACAAGCCCTGACTGCACAGCTTGAAGGATGCTTTATATGCCCTGAAGGTGCGGCAACATTTGCAGCTGCCCGCAGATTGAAGGAGAGCGGATGGATCAAGGAAGACGAGAAAGTGGTCTGCCTCAACACCGGTCAGGGCATTAAATATCCGGAGACGGTACGCGCAGAGGCGCCGGTTCTGAAAATAGGCGAAAAGCTCTCACTCTAAACTTCTACTCCATCAGACAGGTTCATATACTGTAGCAATGTACAGGCAGTCTTGTGCATAATCCATTTTGGAGGTGCAAGATGATTTTTGAAGTAAGTGCTGCAGGAGCCGCGCTGGCCTTTATTTTTCTAGTAGGCTATTTAATTCAGACTCTCCGCAAGGGCATGACGACTCTTGAAGAGACGAATGAAACGCTTGCGGAAGTGAGAAAAGCGGTCCATGATCTGTCGGGGGAAGCAGAAGAACTCATCCAGTCTGCCAATCAGATTACGGTTGATGTGAAAAGCAAGATGAAAACAGTGGAACCGCTGTTTGAATCCGCACAGGACATGGGAGAAGTTCTGAACAGTGTGACCCATACCGTAAAACAGGCGGCATCGGGCTACGGATACGGACTTCCTCCTGTGAAAAACGATGATTCGCCAAACCGAGAGATGAAAATCAGGCTTAAATGAACGTTTTCTCAGCTTGCTTTTTGGCTGCGGGAGAAATGCAATGACACATAAAACAGCAGGCACATTCTTAGCAGAATAGTGCCTGCTGTTTTTGTTTTATATGATATTATTATAAAAAACAGATGATTCGAAAAACTCAAATCTGAAGGATAGAAGTCTTTAATAGTATGCAAAATGATAAGGAGTGAAGGTATGAAATTTCTGCTTACATCTGGAGGTGTAACGAACAAGAGTATACACAATGCCCTTGTTGACATGCTGGACAAGCCGATCGCAGATTCCACCGCCCTGTGCATTCCTACAGCAATGTACGGACACCCCTGGGTCGGGCCCGGTGTCAAAGTCTGGGAGTTTATTACAGGGAAACCTGGAAATCCCATGGTCGATTTGGGCTGGAAATCTGTAGGAGTGCTGGAGCTCACCGCGCTGCCTAGCATTGATAAAGACCGCTGGGTGCCGCTCGTTCAGGAGACGGATGTCCTGCTCGTGTCCGGAGGCGACGCCCTCTACCTGTGCCACTGGATGAGGCAATCCGGGCTTGCAGACCTCTTGCCGTCGCTGAACGCCGTTTATGTGGGAATGAGCGCCGGGAGCATGGTGATGGCACCTGAGATTGGAGAGTATTTCGTAGGCTGGACTCCGCCCTCCGGAAGCGATGAAACGCTGGGCCTGGTTGATTTCGCCCTATTTCCCCATCTGGACCACGAGATGCTGCCGGGAAACACCATGGCTGCTGCAGAAAAATGGGCAGCAGGAATCAAGGGGCCGGCATATGCAATTGACGATCAGACCTCTATAAAAGTGATTGACGGAGAAGCAGAAGTTATTTCTGAAGGGAATTGGAAGCAGTTCTAGAAGGTGGGGAAGAAGGTTCTTGAATCGGAAAAATTAACTTCCAGTCATCAAAGGCTTGAAAATCTTATATCACACAGGAATTAGCAGGACTTCGCTTTTCAACAAAGTCCTGCAAATTGTGGGGTTATTTTATACTGCCATTAGTCACCCGGATACTGTGAAAAAAGAAAAATAGAGAAATTGAGCTTTTCCGTATCTTCATTTATTTATTGAATTCATTAACTGGAAGAAGTATTCAGGTTTATGAGTCTTATTTAGGTTATACCATGAATGTAATGCATCTGGTGTAAATACATCTATTTTTTTCAGTACTTCCATTGCAAATTCCAGAGGAGCTATTCCAGATGCAGTAACTAAATTCACATCAGATACCGCAGATCGCAACTCATAGAACTTTTCTCCTTTATAGTTAGGACATGTCATTTTAGTATAGTCTAAGTTATTACTTGTATGCTTTCTAGTATCTAAGTATCCCATATTCGCAAGGGCATCAGTTGCTCCACAAATTGCAGCAACAATCGTGCCAAGCTTTAAAGCTCGGCCAATTCTTTCCAAGATAGGCTGATGAATTTCTTCACTCCAGGTAGTCCCTCCTGGTAAAATTAAAAGATCTTTATTCTCAAGAGTACATTCATCAAGGGAAATATCTGGTTTTATGCTCAGTCCTCCCATAGTAGTAATCATTTCTTTATTAGCTCCTACTGTCATTACTTTTAAAGGTGCTAAATCTTTTTTGAAATATCTTCCTGAGTTTAGTTCAGCCATTAAATATCCATATTCCCAGTCCGACATTGTATTAAATACATATAGAAAAGCCTTTTTTGTTTGCATCCAATAACACTCCAATCACAATTGATAGAGCAATTATAAAATAACTTCCCTGACAGGTAGCGTCAGGGAAGTTATCATACTTGATGAAAATCTATTAATTCCGACAGAACTTCAATAAGTCTTTCCTTAAGGCTTATTGGCTCAATAACTTTAATCGATTTATTGTACGGTAAAAGGAAATAAGGTACATATGTATGTATTACATCTTTTTCAAGAAGAAAAACTGCTTGATTTGAAGTCCGTTCTTGTAAGTAATGTCCTAAAAACCAATGTTGGCAAATATCAGCCAATACATTTTTATCCCCATTGATAACCAATGAAATAATCCCTTCCTTATCTTCTATAGCTGGAAGAAGGCTATTTGTAAAAAAGTCACGTGCTGAAAAATTTTCTGGCCGGTTAAACTTATTTTCTGTTAGCATTAAACTTTCAATTCGATCGACTCTAAAACTGCGGATTTCATTTCTAAGATGACAAAATCCAATCACATACCATTTATTATTCCAATAGATAATTCTGTACGGATCGACCAATCTGTCATTCAATTGCTTTTCGCCACTTTTATGGTAAAGAATTTTTACTGAGTACCCGTCAGCTACGGCCTGCTCCAACTCCTTCAAAGAAGGTTCTATAGAGAGTGAACTTAATCGACTTATTACTTCAAGACTAGTTTTATGTTGGTTTATCTTTGTTTCCTGCTCTTGATTTGAGTATTTACTTAGTTTTGAAATGGCCCTGTTTAGTGCCTCACCACCATAATATCCCGCTTCTTCTGCAAAAACAGCAGCGTGATATAGTGAAGTTTGCTCCTCATAATCAAAAAAAAGAGGAGCCGCAATAAAATTGTTCAGTAAAGTGTATCCGCCGTTATGTCCTGGTTCTGAAATGATAGGTACGCCACTTGTTGAAATTGTATCAATATAACGATACACAGTCCTTATATTCATCTCTAACTTTTCTGAAATTTGTTTTGCAGTTATTTTTTCACCTGAACGAAGCATCCATAGAATGGCTAACATATTGTCGATTTTAGGCATATAATTCTACCTCTTCATGAAATTTATTTACTATTATATATTTCTTATTTTTTTAGGTCCTATAAAATGTCACCCGCTGACAGGTAGGGTATTAATAGGACAAAAACCAGCTCTCTCGGGCCTTCTGACAAGTTCTCCGGAACAATTAGGACAAACGTTTGACATTCCATTCGTGCAGTCTTCGCAAAAAGTACATTCATGCACACAGATATATGCACTTCCTTTTAATTCGCCATCACATTTTTCACATATTGTCTTCATTTGTAATCCCATATAAAAAACCTCCAGTGTTTGAATACTCCTTATTTTAGTTTATCAATGCCCCTTGAAACATACTTTTCTTATGGAATTCAGCCAGTTATACTTAAGAAAATAATGAATTTTAGTAGATTGAGATAAAATAATAAAGGTGGAAGCAAATGGACCCAATTAATCGTCAAATACTTACTATTTTGCAGGAAGATGGCAGAGTTTCAATGACTGAGCTTGGAAAGAAAGTTTCTTTATCCGTTCCTGCGGTCACAGAAAGAGTCAGGAAGATGGAGGATCAGGGTATTATTAAAGGGTATAAGGCTGAAATTGACAATGTGAAGATTGATAAACCGGTTCAGGCATTCATTTTAATGAAAACGCACCGATGCAGCGCATTTAGAGAATTTTGCAAAGAAAATCCTCTGGTTATTGAATGTCATCGATTAACTGGAGAGTACAGTTATCTTGTTAAAGTTGTGACTGAGTCGAATGAGTTATTAGAAGGGTTTATTGATTCATCCATGGAGTACGGCGAACCGCTCACGATGATGAACCTGTCTTCTCCTGTTCCTGATAAAGTTTTATAGCCGGATTGAAGTAAGAAGCGGTTCAAACCTGTGAACCGTTAAAGGTATGGTGAGTCATGCTGCTGAGTGAATAACGGGACAGGTCATTCACTCAAAAAGCAGATTCTCAACTACCCATCTGTTTTATATATCCTCAGCACATTCTCAGCACGCTCAACCATTTCCTCAATCAGTTCAGCCGGTTCTTCTACATATACATCTTCTCCGAGCAAGATGAACTGCTTCGCCATGAACGGAACTTCCTCAAGCGGTGCAAAAGTGTCGATAACCCCGGTTCCGTCCTCATTTACCTTCAGATGATCTGATAGAAAAGGCAGCGTTTTGCACTCTCTGACCCCGTTTTTTGAGAGCCGGACTTTAAGCGGCGCCTGTGTACGCGTTTCTTCTTTTTCCATCCATTGACTTAAGGTTAAAGAACCGTTCCGGGCAGGAGCCAATTTTTCAACAGAAAGAATTCTGTCTGCCCGGAACAGCCGGTCCCCGCCGGATTTGCGGTCATTAGCAGGACAGTACCAAAGCCCTCCGGATGCGTATATACCGTATGGCACGATGACACGATTAGATTGACCATTTCTGCTTTCATAGGCAATGCGGATTTCAATCTGCTGAACGGCAGCGTCCAGAAGCTCGTTTAAAAAAGGCACATCCGCTTTAGAAGGCGGAGCCCAAAAAGAGACCCTTTCTTTTAACTGATCAATTTTCTCCTTAACAGCAGCAGGAAAAGAAGCATAAAGTTTGTCAGATGCAGCCTTGATTTCGGATTGAAACGGCAGGGCGTGCAGCAGCAGGAGGTGCTGATAGGAGAAATAGAGTGCAATTCCCTCATCCTCTGTAAAAAAAGACGGCGGCAGGATATTGTTTTTGAGAACCGTGTATCCTCCGCCCGGCCCCGGTTCACTATATAAAGGAACCCCCCATTCTTCCAGTTCGGCGAGATCGCGCTGAACCGTTCTGACGCTGATGCCGAATTCCGCAGAGAGTTCGCCGGCCGTCACTTTTCTCTGCCTGTTGATGTAAAAGAGAATGTTTAATAATCTTTGTGTTTTGGACATGTCAATTTCCTCCGCTATTCACGACAGAATCTGTCGTCATTATCTGCTAGGATGATAAGGAAGTCAATTTTTAGAAGGAGCTGGAGATATGAGAAAAGTGGTTTTATATATAGGAGTCAGTCTTGACGGGTATATTGCACGCAGGGATGGAAGCATTGACTGGCTGGAAGAAGCACAGGGAGAAGGAGACAACGGGTACAGTGAGTTTTTGGAAACAATCGACACGGTCATCATGGGCAAAAAAACATATGATCACGTTTTAGAGCTGACAAATCATAAGTATCCGTATGAAGGAATGAAAAGCTTCATCTATACAAGAAGCGAATCCCGGACAGAAGGTGACCTGATTTTTACTAAGGAAGAACCGGAATCACTGATCAAACATCTCAAAGAAGAAAATGGCAATGACATCTGGATGGTCGGCGGCGCGGATCTTCTCGATGATTTCATGAAAAAGAATCTGATTGATGAATACATCATCACGACCGTTCCAGTCCTTCTTGGAGAGGGCATTCCTTTATTCAGACCGGGTAATCCCGAAACAAAACTTGCGTATAAACGATCTGTCCGCTATGGGGACTATGTTCAGTCCCATTATACCCGTTCATAAAAAACAGGCATCTTCCTTTAGGAAGGTGCCTGTTTTTAATCGAGAGACCTCAAAACACTGGATTCATCTGACAGGAATCGTACGCATGCTGCGGTTCATTCTTTAAGAAAGAGTACAACTTTTCTGTTTGCAGTTTAAAGAGACATTTTAAAGGACTTGCAAACCTTCCTGAAATAAAAACGACACTGTTGTCATTTTGTTGTTGTGTTTCTCGAAGTGGTGTTATACAATAAAAACGACAACAATGTCGTTTATTTGAATTTAACCCCAGGAGGTTTATATATGTTAATCACAATGCTCTCAACTGGAACAAGAGGAGATACCCAGCCGTTTATTGCGCTCGGAACAGAACTGAAAAAGAAAGGGTACCGAGTACGCATTGCTGCATCAGAATCCTACCGGCAGCTTGTCGAGGGGTATGGATTTGAATATGCACCCATGCGCGGTGATGTTGCCAAAATCTTAGAAAGCGGAGTTGTAAAGGATGCAGATAATCCACTGAAATTTTTTACAAGCTTAAACTTTAAAAATGACGATTTGACAGAGCTGATGATCGGCGGTCAAGAAGACATGCACCAAGCCTGTGAAGGTGCAGATGCCATCGTGTACCATCCAGGAGCTGCACTCGGATATTTTGCTGCAAAGGAAATGGGCATACCCAGCATCCTGGCCGCACCTTTTCCAATGACTCCTACAAAAGAATATCCTGCCATCATTTTTTATGACCGTCTGCGGCTTGGCAGGTCCGTGAACATACTGACTCATCACATCTTTGAAAAAGGATTTTGGAAGATGGCCAATACCGGCTTGAAGAAATACTGGATGCAGAAGTATGGACAGCTCCCTAAAGATTTTTCGAATCCTTATCCAAAACAGCGTACGGCAAGTCATCCTACAATTACGTCATTAAGTCCAAGCGTTTTCCCTGTTCCGGGTGACTGGCCACAGCATGTTCACTCTTTTGGGTACTGGTTCATTGAAGATCAATCATCTTACAAACCGTCAGAAGAGATGCAGGAGTTCCTGAAAAATGGAGAGTCACCTGTATATGTTGGATTTGGCAGTGTGGGAGATAAGGCAAATGCAGCCGAATCAACAGAAATGGTCGTAAAGGCGCTTGAGAAGAATGGTATGCGCGGAATCATCAATGCCGGCGGAGGCATGGAGGAAAGAGAAAACACAAAAGATATCCTGTACGTTAAAAGTGTCCCTCACGAGTGGCTCTTTCCACAGCTGTCTGCGGTTGTCCATCACGGGGGAGCGGGCACGACTGCTGCAGCACTTCGTTCAGGTGTGCCTCAAGTGGTGATTCCGTTTGGGAACGACCAATTTGCCTGGGGAAAGAGAATGGTTGAGCTTGGTGTAAGCGGAGGGTCGATCCCGCGCAAGGAATTGACTGCCGATAAGCTTGCTGACGCTGTTGCTTTAACTCAATCCATTAAAATTAAGAATAAGGCAAGGGAATTAGGTGACAAGGTAAGGGCAGAAAAAGGTGCACAAAAGAGTGCAGAGCTTATTCATAAAACAATTGAAAACTATTACAGATAAGAAAGGAATTGAATTTGGTTATGCCAAAAGTCAGTGAAAATCATGCTCAATTGAAACGGAAGGGAATTTTGGAAGCGGCCAGAAGAGTCTGCATGCAAAAACCGATTTTTGATGTATCAATGAGAGATATTGTGATCGAAACCGGAATGAGCCAGGGAGGCGTATACAAATATTTCTCTAATATTGACGAGGTGTTTGGAGCTTTACTGAATGAAGAAAATATAAACGGAGAAGTGAAAGAAGAAGTGAATGAAATATTTGGAGGCAAAGAGGAGCCTCTGCAAAAACTTGAAAAGATTCTGATCTACATTGGTGATTATATGCAGAAATCTTTACTGGACCGGGGGCCTGTTTATTATAGCATAATGGCTCTTTATTCAAGGGATCCAGAACGATATGGGAAGGTGCAGAGCATTGTGAAGGACGTTTCTAACCTCCAATATCTGCATGAAAAGTTCTGCTCCTTTTTAGAAGAGCAGATTAATCATGAAACATTCGTGCCTGCAGTACCAAAGGAAGATATCATTATGCTGATTGAAACCTATATGTCAGGCATTTTGAATCAGGTAAGCATCGGAAATAAACCAAAACAAGAGCTTTCAAGTGAAATACAGAAAAAATTGAGGATTTTGTTCGTGACTCTAAAGCGTGTGTTGGTGCAATGAAAGGTTTTAACCGTGATTTTAAAATACTGATATTCGGACAGATCATATCGATATTCGGTTCGTCTGTATTACGATTTGCTTTGTCTTTATATGTGCTTGATTTAACGAATTCAGCCACGATTTTTGGAACAATCATGGGTCTTTCCATCGTGCCTGCAATCATTATTTCGCCAATCGGGGGAGCAATTGCAGATCGATTTGATAAGAAAAAGATCATGGTCATCTTAGACCTGTGCAGCAGTATTCTTATCATCCTGTTTGCCATGCTCCTCTTTAGCGGAAACGGAACGGTCATTTCTATAGGTGTTCTTCTGATGGCTTTGACATTGATTAGCTCAATGTATCAGCCTGCTGTTCAGGCCAGTATTCCTGCACTTGTCCCTAAGGAGTTGCTCTTGAAGAGCAATGGCATCGTTTCAGGAGTCGTGTCCGCTGCAAACTTTGTTGGCCCGATTGCCGGCAGTGTGCTCTACAGCTTCACAAGCATTAATGTGATTGTTGTTGTCAGCGCCATCTTCTTTATTGCAGCAGCCGTTATTGAAATCTTCATGAAGATTCCGTTTGACAAACGGGCACCGGAGCCTTTTGCTCAAATGGTCATAAGCGACATCAAACAGGGGATTTCCTATGTCATTCACGATGATCGATTCATTTTAAAAAGCATTGGAATAGCATTCACTGTCAGTCTTTTTGTTGCCCCCATGTTTTTTGTAGGTTTGCCATACATGATTAAAGTGCTTTTTAATATGCCCGATACTTATTTTGGATTTGCCCAATCAGGCATTTCACTAAGTATTGTTTTCTCGGCCATGGCCATTGGGCTTCTAAAGAGCAAAATTCGGGGTGATAATCTTTATCTGTGGATTACAGGGTGTGCAGCTGTCTATTTCGGAATGGCGTTCGGCACCAGTCCATTCATTGAAAGTGCTTTTGCAAAATACGTGTTCGTCAGCATCAGTTCTATGCTCGTCATGTTTGCCTTGACGGTCGTTAACATTTATCTGAATACAATTATTCAGGAGAAAACCCCTGGTAATATGTTGGGTAAAGTGATGTCGATACAAGCAGCTGCGGCTACAACGGCCGTACCAATAGGGCAAATCCTATTCGGCTTTTTGGTTGACGTGTTCTCAAGCCAAATCTATATCTTGATTGCAATTATTGGGGTGTTATCACTTCTAATAAGCTTGATGGTGAAGCAGATTTACAACGTGAAATCAGTACAAAATGAACATGAACGGATGGGAATTTACGATGATCTTAAAAGTCGTTAAAAAAATTTGTATAGTAGTGGGAACAGCTTTGCTCATTCCTATTGTAATCGGCCTATTCATTGGAGGAGGATATATTCTGTTTTCTTCAGTAAATGGATCCACCCTTGATGAATCGCTAAAAAATCTGCCTCGATTCACCCAGACAATTCAGCCGCTTTTTAACTATTTGATTCTTCTATTTTTAATCCCATTGCTGATCAAAGGAATCAAAAAAGGAAAATTGTCAAAAGGGTAAATACCATTTGGATTGTGTTGTGCGTTGCTAAGGACGTGAGAAGCTGGAATTAAAGCCAGCTAAGAGCAGAAAAAAGTGAATTTGAGCTTGCTCAAATTCACTTTTTTCTATTTTAATAAGTACGGCGATATATGTGTAAACAGTTCATTTCTTCATACTTGATCAAACAAACAAAATCTCATCCGTCATCCGGTATTCGCTCGGGGTAATGCCGACATATTTTTTAAAGGTTGAGCTGAAGTAGTTCGGTGTGTTGAAGCCAAGTTCTTCTGCGATCTGTTCAATGGTTTTGTCTGTGTGCCGCAGCATCCATACGGCACGCTGCAGGCGGACGAAGGTGACATATTCAACAAAGCTGCGGCCTGTTTCTTTTTTGAAAAGTCTGCAGAAGTAGGGGACACTGATGTTTATTTGTTTGGCTACTTGTCTGGTGGTTAAATCATTCTGGCAGTTTTCAGCGATGTAATGGGTGCATGACGTGATCAGCGGGTTCTTCGTTATTTCCTCATAATATCGGAGTGACAGCCTGTTATAGTGAGGTGTGCGCCTCGCTTTTCGTGCTTCCCTGTATGACTGGGAGAGCATAAGGGGTTCTCTGCAGATCGATCCGACGCCGGTGAAAAGGTGGATGCCGTGTTTTTCCTTCAGCTCATCAGCTGCTCTTAGGAAAGTCTCTTCGCCTTCCTGAAAGTGCTGAAGGGACGTATAGCCGTGCGGAACCTGGATCAGCATGAGCAGATGTTTTTTATAGGCCAGAAAAGAAGGGAGTACACCTATAGCTGAAAAAGCATCTTTAAAAGCAGCCTGAATCAGCATGGGCGCATTTACTGCTGTTTCCCGCGGCTGATTGTGAATGAATCCCTGGATAAAACAGACCGTGTTTGGGACGCTGTGATCAGGAAAATAGGGCCGTGCAGCAAACAGTTCCTCCTCAGATTTGACTTCTGCTCTGAGAAGTCTTCTGAGAAAGGCTTCCTGAAAGGGAAGAAGCTCGCTGTTTCCTTGCTTGTATGTTTTGGTCATATCGCCGTAGTTAGTTATGATTGCGCTTTCATTTCCGGCTGAAGTCAGCACTTTTTTTATGCTTTTAATGAAGGTGTGTTTTTTGACAGGCTTAACGAGCATGGTGTGAAGCTTCATCTCAAGTGCAAGGGGCGATGTTTTCAGCATGGATGGCTCGATAAGCGGGAAGATAATGCAGTTCTGATGGTGTTTTTTGAGCCGGTGAATTTTTACCCAGTCGAACAGTTTCGTGATTTCGACTACTTTTATCGTAAGCGGATCGCGTCTATGGCCTGAAACAGATAACTCCCCTTTAAGCTCTTCCTGGATCCACGAGGCCATTTTCTCTTTTTCGGCAGGTTCCTTAACTTCGAATGTTACGGTATACACGCTTATATTCCCCGTTTCTATCAATATGACTCTAGCACTAGTATACATGAAAGTAGGAATATATTAAATATTTATACATTTCTGATAATTTATTGTAAGGTAACGCAGGTTTTGGTCATGTACAATACAATCAAGCAGCAGATTACCAGATAAAAGGGGGAAAGGATCGTGGCAGCAGATTATAAAGATTATGAGTATGTAGAGGCAGGGACGGTTGACGTCCGGGAGCTCACGCCTCTTGATGAGGAGACGCGTTATTTGATGAAAAGCGAGTTCAGCATCGGGTCAAAGCTTACACTGTTTTATTTTGCATTTATTTTGATTATCCCAGTCTTAAACTGGTTCTCTCCGGATTTCATGTTCTCATCTTTTTACGGAGGCATGACGTACGCCTGGTTTTTCACCGGAATCTTTGCGATGGGCATGGCCTTTTTAATTGCATTTATCCATACTTCGCTGTATGAGAAGCGACTGAAGAAGAGTCAGACTCCGGCAAGCTCTGTTCAAGCTTCTGACGGAAGGAGTGTCAACTGATGGCTGCGTTACTTGAACCGAAAATGCTTTTGACGATTTTCCTGATGGGTACAATCGTGTATATTACGTATCTTACAAAGCGGAATGCGACGGCATCTGAATTTTTCGTAGGAGGCAGAAGCTTCGGGTGGTTTACCAACGGCTCGGCCATTGGAGGGGACTACCTTAGTGCTGCAACGTTTCTCGGAATTGCGGGGCTGACATTTCAGCTTGGGTATGACGGTGCGTACTATGCGTTCTGTTTCTCGATCGGTCTTACTCTTCTGGCTATATTTGTAGCGGGTCCTCTTAGAAGATTCGGTGCTTATACAGTAGCTGATTTCCTCGGCTACCGCTTTCACAGCAAGCGTGCAAGACTTGCGGCAGTAGCAGTCGTTCTTGCCATTTCAGGTTTCTACGCAGCCCCTCAGCTGCTCGGTGCCGCCCAGATTTTAAGCATGTTCTTTGGAACAAGCTATGAATTTGGCATAATCTTTACGTGCAGTGTCATGATTTTCTACGTTGGTGTCGGAGGGATGAAAGGCACAACGCTGAATCAGGCGCTGGAGCTGTGGATCCGTCTTGGCGCTTTTATCCTTATGGTTGTAGCGGCTGTTTACGGCGGTTTATATTATGAGCGCATACTGGCATCTGTCACCGAATTCACAGGAAGCATCGCCGGAACAGCTGAATTTGCTCCTGACGGCAAAGATGTCGCTCATGACGGTCAGACATGGATTGGAACAGGGAACTATTTTCCTTCTTTCTGGCAGACCATTTCCATGACCATTGGTCTTGCGCTTGGTACAATCGGACTTCCGCATATTCTCCTTCGCTTTTACACGAACCCAAGTGCAAAGGCTGCCCGGAAATCCGCTCTTATGGCGATTTTAATTGCAAGCGTTTTCTTTTTGTTTGCTGTCTATCTTGGAGCTGTCGGCAGATCGATCTTCCTGAGCGGTTCTGCTGATCCTCAAGTAATGAAGGATCTTGTTGCAGGCGGTAACAACATGGTTATTCCGTCCACAGCACAGGCTCTCGGAGGAGAGTGGCTGCTTGGTCTTGTTATTGCCGGCGCGTTTGCGGCCGTTTTCTCGAATCTTTCAGGCCTTTTCATCGCAAGCTCCGGTGCATTGGCTCATGATTTGTATGCTACATTCCTGCGGAAAAACATCTCCCAGAAAGAGCGCGTTATCGCAGGGAAAGTTTCGATTATCATTCTCGGTATTCTTTACGGGGCACTTGGTCTTCTTGTAAAAGAAGCCTCGATCGGCCACTTGGTTGCACTGGCCTTTACAGTAGCAGCAAGTACGTTTACCCCGATCTTCATTCTCGGCATCTGGTGGAGAGGCATGACGGAAAAAGGAGCGATCGCAGGTCTTGTGCTCGGACTTCTTTCTTCCATGTACATGATCTTCCTGCCGGCAACTCTTCCTGAATTCCTGCAGTTCAGGGTGCCTGGCCTGATTACGGTGCCGATCGGCTTCTTATCCGTCTATATCGTGTCTAAACTCGACCGGAAAGTGCCGGCAGACGTAAATGACTTTATGAGAAAAGTGCATTCAAAAGAATCAGAGATTGCTTAATCTGAGGAGAGGACCTTATAAAGGTCCTCTTTTTAATCTGTCTTAAAGTCATTTAACCAATAAGTTTACTAGGGATTATAACCTATCTATTAGAAAAAATGGATAGAATTAGATAGTCTTCTTGGCACTTATTTCGTCTGGCGAAATAAAGTAAGATACACATTAAGAATCTATCTCTAACCATCAGGAGGCTATGCTATGAAAAAACCGATCCTATCTCTTACTCTGGCAGCATCTCTGGCAATTGGAGCTGTGAGTGTACAGGCTGCTGTAAAGCAGGAGCCTGCGGCGAAAGCGGCTCAGCACTTCCAGGACCCTTTTGAAAAGAAGATCCTAAAGGCAATCAGCGCAGAAAACATCTATGAAAATATTGATTACCTATCAAAAGTTCCGCGTGTGGCTGGAACGGAGTCTGAGGCTAAAGCTGTTCAGTTTATTAAAGAGGAATTTGAATCATACGGGTATAAAGCCGATGTTCAGCCGTTCACATTTTACGGTTATACTCCGCCAAGCAGCATCTCCCTTTCAGTAGATGGCTACGGCGGAGAATTGAAGCCTCAGGCATTTACTTATTCTGTGAGCGGAAATGTATCAGGAGAGCTCGCTATAGCTGGCCTTGGAAAAAAGGACGAGCTTTCTTCTCTTGATTTGAACGGAAAAATTGCCCTTATTAAACGCGGGGAAATCAGTTTTGCAGAAAAAGTGCTCAATGCAGCGGAAAAAGGAGCTGCAGGGGTCATTATATACAACAATTCTGAGGGAGCACTAAGCGGAACCCTTGGAGAACACAACGACAAATTCGTTCCTTCAGCTGCATTATCAAAAGCAGAAGGTGAAGCGCTGCTGTCACACGCCGGGAAAACGGTTTCTCTTTCCGTAGTTGGAGCAGAAACGGGCGAAAAAACGTCCCACAATGTAATAGCCGTGAAAAAACCGACAGGCAAAAAGTCTGAAGCGAATGATATTATCGTTCTCGGTGCACATCATGACTCTGTTGCGGGTGCCCCGGGAGCAAATGATGATGCCTCAGGAACTGCAATGACTCTTGAGCTTGCACGCGTTCTGAAGAATGTACCGGCAGATACAGAAATACGCTTTGTGACATTTGGTGCGGAAGAAGTAGGATTGCTTGGATCAGAACACTATGTAAGCATGTTATCAGACGATGAAATCAGCCGCACAGTTGCTAACTTTAACCTTGATATGGTTGGCAGCAGAGATGCCGGCGATCTTGTTATGCTGACACTTGACGGCAAGCCGAACCTTGTCACAGACCTTGCTCAAAAATCAAGCGGAAAACTAAACGGCGAACCGACGCCATATGGACAGGGAGGACGCAGTGATCATGTTCCTTTTGCGGAAGCGGGAATTCCTGCTGCGCTGTTTATTCACAGTCCCTCCGAGCCTTGGTATCATACGCCTGAAGATTCTATAGACAAAATCAGCAAAGAAAAGCTTCAGGATACAGCTGAAATTGTCGGAACAGCCATTTATGACCGTGCCAGATTGGATCAGATCGGACCAAAACCGAAAAAAGCTCCAAAGGTTAAAGCACCGGATGAGCTCAAAACAGAAGAGAATATTAAGTAAACAGAAAAAACAGCCTTCACATGCATGAAGGCTGTTTTTGTCCTGGAAAGCCGTCTTTTAAAAGGAGCCCTCATTTTTAGAAATGTTGTAGCGGATTGTTAAAAAAGGGAGGCGGGCTATTTTCATCTGATGAATGGCTGCAAGCTTTCCCTTTTCAGTCTCTTCTACTCTGAAAACCTCATCAAAGGGAAGCTTGAACAAGTGATCTTTCCAGGCGAGATAGATGCCTGCATCAGAGGAAGGGTTCTGTTTTCTGCTTGTCAGAAGCAGGGCATCTAAAGCTTTATGGAGTTCGAGTATACCGATCATAGAGCATCCGGGCAGAGGGAGCGCAATATTCATATAGGTCTCGCCGTCTTTCTGATGATAGGAATAAAGGGCAAGAAAAACCGTTTTTCCGTCAATTTGTCTATGCCATGCTCTAACAGATTTTCTTCCGTCAAGGCCCTCTTTTACCGTATAAATACCGCCGGTCATTTCTTTTGGGTCAGAGGAAAGCGGTAAATGGATTTGTTCTGTGCGGCTGCTGATAAGATGATAGATATACGCAAAAGGTTTGAACCAGCGATGCCAGTGAACTTCAGCAAACAGGCTGTATTCTTTCGTATGCTCATAAAAGTCAACGATGGTTTCAGGAATAGGGCCAGTCCCGTAAATTTTCATATCATCAACAAGCCCCTGATGAATCTGAGCCTCAGCTGCGAGATCCGCCACATGCTGTCTTCCGCGTATTTTGCTTACAGGGAAGGAAGGCAGCGCTGCAGGTGCAGGCTTAAATAAATGCCAACCGATCACTCCAGCCAATGCAAAGCCCCCCCCATTTAACACGCCATGAAACTTCAGCATGAAGTCTATGGAAACGGCATATTCGCCGAAAGCATTGCCTGATGCGTATGCAAGAGAAAACAGGATGGTGATTCCAAGAGATAGGAAGGAGAGGCGAATGAGCCATTTACCACCTGGAATGTCTGCTTTAAAAGAAAGCCAGATAAGCGCATAAATTCCGGTGATGTATAGAACTACTGAAAAAAGCTCCAGCCATACTGAAAAAGCAATGCCTGCAGCCACGATGCCAGGTGAAATAATCAGGATACTGACTGCAGCCCGGTAAACTGTCCCTTTTAAAATTCTTCCGAGAAATCCTGCAAAAATCGGAAGCAAAAAGGAAGAGTAGTGAAAATGAATGCCCGTCAGCCACGTGATGATTGGAGAGAATCCCGTTTCAATTCCAGCAATATGGGCAAAAAACCATCCGCCCCCGATCATTAATGAAATCAGGCCCATGTCGATGGAAAACTCCTCAAACCGGACAAATCCCCTTTTTAGAAAACGCGTAATGCCGTAACTTGCGACAAGGACGGTAAAAAGCAGATACATACCTGCAAGGATTGGATCAGCCGGTGACGGACCCAGAATATGCAGGAGAAGAACGGAGCCAAACCCGAAAGGTGCGATCCATTTATAAAGTTTGTAAAACCAGTCCTCTTTTTGCATGACAAGCTGGAGGACGAGGGGGACGTAGACAAGCTGGGCTGCAGTAAGAAGCAGATAATACCAGGGCCCTTCGTGAAAAGCGGCTGCGAGCAAAAACATCAAGCCGCATAATAAGGCAGATTTATAAACGTTCATCAGAAACAAACTCTCCTTCATAGGAAAATACAGGACCGATCAGCGGATTTGTCACTTCTACCCGGATGGTAAAGATCCCTTTCGTTTCATCGAACGATTCAGTAACAGATGCCAGACCCTGCAGGATCTTAGGCAGGGGTATCTCAAGCTTTCCGATGACAAGCCTTTGATTTCCGGACTCAATCCTGAGGTTTCCGCAGTCCGTAACATGAAACGTTAAATCAGAGTAAAACAGGCCCGGTTCGCCCAAGTAATCTTTGATGACGTTCCGTTCACCGTCCAGGCTCATCAAAGCGTTAAACCACCTCTTTTTGCCTGGGAAATAAAACACTCTCTCCCAATGAACCTGCTGTTCACCGCCCGTGCCGGTTCTCATAGAATTCACAATCGTAAACGGAATGTTCTCTCCTTTTTCAGGAAAAAGAAGCTTGTATGCGACTCCGCCTAAGAAGAGCGGATACAGCCATTTCGGGCCCCCTGTTATTTGATGCATCATCCCGCTCCCCCTGAACGGAAACTGATATCTTTGCTTTAGAGCAGGGTGCAGACGGTGATAGTCTTCTCCTAATACTTGCTGATAAATGGCCATCTGTTTCTCCTTATCTTTTTCGACTGCAGCTCTTTGCTGAAGGCACGTCTCTGCTTTGAAAAAAGCCGATTCCCGACAGGACAAAAAGCGCTGCATTAAATGTAATTGGTGTAAAAGGATGAGTAAGGACACCCGGGTCTGCTAGAGCGGCAGACAGAGCAAGCATCGGGAAAGCAAGAAGCTGGATCCCGAACAGCCATCTCTTTTTAAGCGGGAACAGCCACAGGCATCCAAATAAGATTTCAGCGATTCCAATACCTGCAGTTAACCGGGCTGCTTCCTTAAATGGCATCTCCAGCAGCTTTTCAGCCATTCCGATTTCTTCAGGGTGCTGGAAGAACAGCTTTGGGACAGCCCCGTGGTATGTCCAGACAAAGAAGAAAAGGAACGAAATCACCCAGACGCTGAAAAAACGGAGGTACTGGCTCTCAGGAGTCTCCCCTTTTACTAGCCACCTTCTTAACACATCAAAGCTTAATGCGGTTGCCCAGCCGATCATCGGTCTGAACAACATTTTGTCAAAAAAAGTTCCGGCTTTGCCAAATCTGACATCATAGTCATATTGGGTCAAAAATGTGATGTTTTCTTGATTTGGCTTGTATTTCCAATAACCTCTACCTTCCCTGATCAAAGACCGTTTCTGATCCGTTCCAAAATGCAGGGAGGAGGTTCTCGACCCGTCTCCGGCGTGAAATTCCCCGGCGCTTTTTCCGAATCCTTTTATGCTCATGCCAATACCAATATTGGTTTTGTACTTGAAATGCTGGGGCTCGCTTTCTTCTTTTTTAGGAAGATATGTAATAGAGGAAAACCGGAGATCCCATCGTGCATGCAAGTCGGGAGACTGCGTGGCGTCCCATAGTTTATTCATATCCGCTTCTATAGGAATTTCCACATAGACCGGCTTGTTTTTCATCGTATTCACCTCTTTTTTAGAGTATCATATTCATAGACGGATAAATGAGAGATTTAGAGATTTTGTCCACATTTTTACA
Source organism: Metabacillus sp. SLBN-84 (assembly GCF_053629595.1). Lineage (NCBI taxonomy): Bacteria > Bacillati > Bacillota > Bacilli > Caryophanales > Bacillaceae > Metabacillus > Metabacillus sp. SLBN-84. Next base: position 3,181,378 of record NZ_JBRJIP010000001.1, on the reverse strand, counting down.
AAGGGGCTGGACGTAAATGACACAAATAGGAATTATACGCCACGGGAGAACCGCTTGGAATGTTGAAAGAAGAGCTCAGGGCAGCTCAGATATTCCGCTTGATGAAAATGGCATGGAAGAAGCGCAGAAGCTTGCAGACAGGCTGGGTGAAGAAGAATGGGATCTGATCTATGCAAGCCCGCTGAAAAGAGCAAGGCAGACAGCAGAATGTGTCTCAGTAAAGCTTGGGGATCTGCCGATTATATTTGATGATCGTTTAGTTGAAGTAAATGGGGGACTCATTGAAGGAACGACCGAAGCTGAACGTCTGGAAAAGTGGGGAGAGGGATGGCGCGGTCTTGATCTTGGCATTGAAAAGACCGATGCTGTCATAAAAAGAGGCAAAGAGTTTTTGGAAGACCTGCTGAATGAACACCCTGATAAGAACATTCTGATCGTCAGTCACGGCCTCTTCATAGCCCACTTTCTTAAACAGCTCGTCCCTCAGTTTGAGATGAAGGAAGCTCTGAATAATACCTCTGTTTCTACCCTGATTAAAGGGGAAAAGGGCTGGTCCTGTGAGCTGTACAACTGCACGAAGCACCTTTAACCTGTCATCTAAAAGCAGAAAAAGACAGGAAGCTGCAGCTGGATGCCTGTAAAATAAAGTCAGGAGGTGAGTCATATGCCATCATGGACAGAGTCGATTCAAAACGCGATTAATTACATGGAAGACCATATGCTTGAAGAGCTTGCCATTGAAGATATTGCGGCTGCCGCCAATGCGTCAGTCTTTCATTTTCAGCGGACGTTTGCCATTTTGACAGATTCAACAGTCGGCGAGTATATTCGGAGGAGAAGGCTGACTCTCGCAGCGCATGACCTTGCGCATGGCAGCGCAAAAGTCATTGATCTTGCTTTGAAATATGGCTATGACACTCCTGAATCGTTTGCGAAGGCTTTCAGAAGACAGCACGGAATTTCTCCGAGCGAAGCTAAAAAAGCCTCATGCCGTTTTACAAGCTACAGCCGCCTGGTGATTCAGGTGAGTTTGAAAGGAGCAGATCCGATGAAGTACAGAGTGGAAGAAAGAGAGAGTTTTCCTGTGATTGGAGTAAAGAGAAGCTTTTCCTGTGTAAATGGGGAGAATCTCATCGGGATTCCGCAATTGTGGAAAGACATTCATGAGAACGGAACGAATGACAGGCTGCTTGCGCTGAATAACGGCGGTGTGAAAGGAATCATGGGAATATGTGAACCGGGTCCTGACAGTATGATGACGTATTGGGCGGCGTGCAGCTACAGCGGCGAAACGCCGGAAGGACTCGCTTCAGCGGCCGTCCCTGCTTCAAAATGGGTGATCTTTGAAGTAAGAGGCGCGATGCCAGGTGCGATGCAGGAGGCGTGGAAAAAAATCTATTCAGAGTGGTTTCCGGCTAGCGGGTATGAACATGCAGGAACCCCGGATCTTGAAGTTTATACCGAAGGTGATGCATACAGCAGCGACTATTATTCAGAAATTTGGATACCGGTTAAAAAATAAGACATGACAAAAAACACTCGTGATCGAGTGTTTTTTGCGTTACATGAATACGCAGGGATATGCCTTAGATGGTAATATTTTTTAAAGCCAATTGGCATAAATGGTTTGAGATTCTTACTGAAACGTACTATCCTTATAAAAAGAACATTGTTTTGGAAAGGAGAACCATGCAAACGAAAAACAATTTACAAGAGACCCTTAAAAAAATAAATGAAAAAGTTATAGATGAAAAACAAACCTTAATAAATGCCATTAAAAAAGAAAGAACGATCCAATACCCAAACAGCATTCAATCGAATACTGCTGAACTGGCGGAGTGGAGAAACAAGCTGATTGATGTTTATGCAGAAGCGTTAACACTTCCAAAAGAGAATGCGGTTGGTCTGATTAATAATTGGGGAAGAGAGACGGCTAATCTTCTGGTTATGATTCAGTTTCCCCTTGATCTTGCTGTTGAGGAAATCAGATTCTACAGAGATCTTATCGGAGAAATGATCAAGGATCAGGCTTCTGCAGATAATCTATCTTTAGATGAGTTTTATTTGCTGCTTTCAGCGTTTGATTACGTAGTGGACCACGCTATTCATTTAATCAGCGTCTTTTACATGAAAAGCTATTCAGCTAACATTGATTCGGCCAAAAGTGCGGTAGATGAATTATCTGTGCCGATTGTGAATGTTTCTGAAAAAACAGGCGTTCTTCCGCTGATAGGAGATCTTGATACACAGCGTGCCCAGGTGTTAATGGACGTTGCTTTAACAAAGAGCGCTGAGTGCGGCTATGAATATTTGATCATTGATTTATCAGGTGTTCCGGTTATCGATACAATGGTTGCCAATCAAATCTTCAAAGTGCTCGATGCCCTCTCACTTCTTGGTGTTGATACAAAACTCAGCGGGATCCGCCCTGAGATTGCCCAGACGATGACTAGCCTGGGACTTGATTTCAAAGGAACAGAATCGTATTCAAGCCTCCATCTTGCGCTGAAATCAATTGGTTTTGAGCAGGTTGACTGAAAAAACGGCATCTCTTTATAGAGGTGCTATTTTTCTAATCGTTAAGGAAATTATAGAGTATAAGGTTGTGGATAATATAATAATGTTATCCTCGGCAAGCGTAAGCGCCTAGATCCTCTGTCAGAACAAATCCGTCAAAAAAATCAAACCCGGACTTTTCTGCCTATCGGAGCGGGCCTTGGCGCTTGCGCTTTTGTTCTGACGTTTTAAAAGGTGATGCACAGGGAAGAATTTTACCAAAAAAGCTTCACGAGAGGAGCAGCCGCTTTGGAAAACTGGATTACAGATTTTATGGAGCAGTACGGATATTTTGGCATATTTTTGATGATTGCACTTGAAAATATTTTCCCTCCCATTCCTTCTGAGGTTGTTTTGCCTTTTGGAGGATTTATGACAACCAATTCGGATTTGACGATTCCGGGTGTCATCCTTGCTGCCACAGCAGGATCTGTGGTCGGTGCGGTCATCCTGTTCTGGATCGGCCTTCAGCTTGACGTTGAGCGCCTTGAAAAAATCATCGACAAGTGGGGGCATATTCTTCGGGTAAAGAAAAAAGATGTGCACCGGGCTGATGCCTGGTTTGACAAATACGGGATTTGGACCGTCTTTTTCTGCCGGATGGTTCCGCTGCTCCGAAGCCTTATTTCTATTCCGGCCGGGATGTCCAATATGAATTTTGTAAAGTTCCTGATTTTCACGACTGCCGGAACCCTGATCTGGAACATAGCCCTTGTGCTGCTTGGAGCTTCCCTAGGCGAAGCATGGCCGAAGATTAATGAGTACGTAGGTGTTTATTCATCCGTGATCTACGCTGTGCTCGGAGTCGCAGCTGTTGCGGTAATCATTTGGTTTGTGCGCAAGAGAATGACAAATCGGACGAGTTAACAGGAAAAGCCAGATCCATTGAGGATCTGGCTTTTTTTTGATGGTCTAAACGGGCGGTACCGCATTTCAGGTTAAGCTGCCGCTTTATTCTCTTTTTGGTACGTCTCCTTAAATGTATTCATCATGGAAATATTCACAAGCATTCCGGCAGCTATGCAAAGCAGAATAAGGGATGAACCCCCATAGCTGACAAAAGGCAGAGTCACGCCGGTTATCGGCAGAAGCCCTGCAACGGCACCGAGGTTAATGACAGACTGAATGCCAATCATAGAAGAAATGCCGATGGCAAGCAGCGAACCGAATGGATCTTTGCACGATCTGCTTATGAAAAATCCTTTTAAAACAATAAAAGCAAGAAGTCCAATAACGATCAGGACCCCTGTTATCCCTAACTCTTCACTGATGACCGCCATGATGAAGTCAGTATGGCTTTCTGGGAGATACCCGTATTTTTGAATGCTGTTTCCTAGACCAAGCCCCGCAACACCTCCGCTGCTGATGGCAAAATAGGAGCTGACAAGCTGATAGCCGGAATCGGCCATATTTTCAAAAGGATCCATAAACCCAGTAAACCTTGAGATCCTCTCGGGTGAAAACACGTCTGCCAGTTTATCCGACACAAATAAAAGCAAAAGGCCGAGACCTGCAGCCGCAATGGAAAATACGAAAAGTCTTATAAAACTCCTAAGCGTCATTCCCGAGCACAGAAGAACAATGAATGCGTTCAGCAGAAGGATCAGAGCCGTCCCGAAATCAGGCTGAATCAGGATAAGCACAAATACAATTACGACAAAAATGACGGGAGGCAGAATGGCATGACCGAAATCATCCATGTACCGCTGTTTTTTAGCAAGCAGGGCTGACAGGTAAATGATGACCCACATCTTGGCAAATTCAGCAGGCTGAATGGCCATTCCTCCAAGCTTGATCCAGCTCTGGGCATTGCCGGCCGTATGGCCGAAAACAAAAACAACGAGCAAAGACCCGATGGTCCCATAAAATAAAAGTTTGATGATCCTTTTCTGAAGAAACAGCTTATATGGCAAGAGTGCAATGACAATAAACGCCGCTATTCCGATCAAAAGGGACAGACTCTGCTTTTGAAAGAAATAGCTGCTCGTTACCTCGTACCGCAGGATGGATGTAATCATACTTGAGCTGTATACCATGACAAGGCCGAAAGCACTCAGAGCAAATACAGCGGCAATCAAAGAATAATCGTAGGATTTTAAAATTCTGATGAACATGGTGCAGCTCCTTAAGGTTTCATAATGACCAAGATTGTATACCCATAAACGTCTCTAAAATAACATGTTTATAAAAAAAACTTATCCTTCTTTTGTATCGGCACGGAGGGACGGCATTTTAGGAAATTGTGTGGAGTGAAATCAATTTGAAAGGAATTTTTGTGATATTAGTCAGGATGATGGATTTTCTTTCAATTTCGATTGAGGCTGAACCCTTGTTATATAACACATTTTAGTACTTGTGGTATACTAGCAGTGTAAAATAGTGAATATTTAGACAAAGGGGATGCGGACGATGAAGGTGCCTTTGCTGCTGACAGATTTTTTGGATCGGGCTGTAAAGCTATATGGGGAGAAGACAGCCATCATTGATGATGGGAAAGAATTTACATATGCACAGGTTGGAGAAAGGGTAAACCGGCTTTCACGGGGACTTGCAGATTTAGGGGTGCAAAAAGGGGACCGTGTGGCGTATCTTGCGCCGAATTCATCTGAGATGTATGAGGGTTTTTATGGAGTCCTTCAGCTTGGGGCTGTGATGGTGCCTCTGAATACACGGCTGATTCCGGATGATTATGTGTACATTTTAAATCACAGTGAAACAAAAGTATTATTTGTTGATCAAGAATTATATGCTCAAATAGAGCCGGTGCGGGACCAATTGAAAACGGTTAAATCCATTCTTGTCCACGGGCTTGAAACGGGGAATGACGATACGTTTGCTTATGAGGAATGGCTCAGTTACTACGAAAGCAGTGATATCGGCCGTCCGGAAATGGATGAAGAGGACCTCGCCACTCTTTTATATACAAGCGGAACGACCGGCAAACCTAAAGGTGTCATGCTGACTCACCGCAGTAATTACCTGCATGCGCTGACCTCTATGCATCATCTAAGAGTATCTGACAGAGATGTGCTGCTGCACGTGCTCCCGATGTTTCATGTAAACGGGTGGGGATCTCCTTTTTACTACACGGCAAATGGGGCAGTACAGGTTTGCCTGCGGAAAGTACAGCCTGCAGACATCTTTAAAAAGATCAATGCCTATGGAGTAACGGTCATGCATATGGCACCGACGGTCTTAAACAGTCTTTTGCAATATGCAGATGCCCATGGCTATGAAAAACCGCGGCAGGAAATGAGAATTGTTGTCGCAGGCTCTGCCCCTCCTCCTGCTTTTGTCAAAAGAGTGGAAGAAGAGATGCAGTGGGAATTTATCCAGGTGTATGGCATGACTGAGGCTTCCCCTCTCATTACGACGTCCATCATCCGGGATACTCAAAAGCACTTGGAGCCTGAAGCAAAATACCGTTTAAAAGCAAAAGCAGGCTATTCGTTTATAGGCAGTGACGTGCGTGTTTTCACCGAAACCGGTGAAGAAGTGCAGCACAATGGCCGCGTGATCGGGGAAGTGGCAGTCCGCGGAAACGGCGTTATGGAAGGGTACTGGAACAACCCGGAAGGAACGGCGGAAGTCATCCGGGACGGCTGGTATTTTACAGGGGATATGGCAGTGGTTGATGAAGAAGGAAATATTGAAATTGCCGACAGGAAAAAAGATATTATTATAAGCGGAGGCGAAAACATTTCGTCGATTGAAGTTGAAGGAGTCTTATATGATCATCCTGCAGTGCAGGAAGCTGCCGTTATCTCCGTGCCTCACGAAAAGTGGGGAGAAACGCCGCTTGCCATCGTTGTCATTAAAGAAGGGCTTCTCACAAGTGAAGAAGAACTGATTGCCTTCTCACGCAGCAAACTGGCTCACTTCAAGGCACCTACAAGAGTCATATTTGCAGACGAGCTGCCTAAAACCGCCTCAGGAAAAATTCAAAAAGTGCATCTGAGGAAGGAATTTTGGAGAGAAAAAGAGAAATTTGTCAATTGAGACATCCAAGAACCAGGGCAGCCTGGTTCTTTTTTAGGAGGGAAAAAATGAAAGCACCGAACGAAATCATACAAGTATGGAGAAAATTTGACGATTTTCCGATGGAAACACTCACCAAGGTCTGGCACCACAGGAGAGCAGGCCGGAAAAAACAGCGATCCCTTTCAGAGATGAAAGAGCACAGGGAGCAGTACGGCATCTCAGGCAATTGCTTTGATTTGTCCATCTGGCTTCTTGATGAATTCGACAGGGCGGGAGTTGAAGCGTATCCGATTGGCCTGGACCACGGTGCGGTTATAGCACGCGATCAAAATGGAAGACGCTTCCTGTGTGATCTCGGGGATCAGTGGCTCATGCCGATTTTAATAGACACGGATGACGAACAGTTTACAAATGCACGATTGAAAGAGTATTTTCCGGGTGCAGAAATCTCAGCGGAGCCTGCGGGTGAAGGGGTCAAGGTCACCTACCACCGCCCGAACGGAAAACACTCATCCCAGATCTATCAGACGGCACCGCTTGATCGGAATGAGTTTCTTGCTGCAGCCGAGCATTCCCAAAATACCATTCACCCTAAGCCGCTCGTTGAGACACGCGTGCAGCTGCCTGGAGAAACCGCACACTGGGAGTTTTATGACTGGAAAAGCTTCTTAAGCACAAACTCCGGTTTGGTGCATGACAGGGATGCAGATTCCCTTGAAGAATGGGCAGACAGAATTTGCGCAAAAACCGGGTATGATGAGGCATTCGTGATAGAGGCCCTCTCAATCTATGAAAAAATGACAGGAGAAAAATGATGGAACAGGAACTGCTTCGCATATTCAATGAGAAAAGAGAGCCCATTGGTACGGCACCGCGGGAAGAAATACATAGAAAAGGCTATTGGCATGAAACCTTTCACTGCTGGTTTGCTGGGGAAGAGAAAGGGAAAATCTTTCTTTATTTTCAGCTTCGAAGTGCAAATAAAAAAGATTATCCTGACATGCTCGATATTACAGCCGCCGGACATTTGCTGGCAGATGAATCTGTAAAGGACGGCATTAGAGAGGTCGAGGAAGAGATCGGTGTCAGTCTGATGTTTTCAGAGCTGAAATTACTGGATATCATTGATTATTCTGTAACAAGAGGTGAACTGCGCGATAATGAAATTGCCCATGTCTTTCTGTATTCGTTTCATGGAACAAGCTCTGACTTTGTTCTGCAGAAAGAAGAAGTATCAGGGATTTACAGAACAGAACTGGCCGCATTTAAAGAGCTGATTGAAGGAGTCAGAAAAGAAATTGTCATGGAGGGGTTTGAAGAGAATCCGGATGAGAGCAGGAATGATAAACAGCTGACAGCAGGGATGGAACGATTTGTTCCTCATGAAGATTCCTATTATAAGAGGGTTTTAGCGCTGATTGAGCAAAAAATGGCTGGTGTTCTTTGAAACTTTTTATCTTGAATGTTCGTATGTAATGATAGGGAGGTGTATGAAAATGATTCCAATGTGGGCTGTCATATTAAGTGTAGTAGTTCCGGCCATTCCGGTGTTTTATTTTGGCAGAAAAGTAATGGACCAGCTCTATGATGTGAAGCCGGTTATATGCCCGGGCTGCGGAACTGCCATAGCTCAGACTGGGAATTTTATAAATGCACCCGGTAAAAGAGACTGCGGTAAGTGCGGTACGTCGTACTGACAGAATCGAAACAGCTCTGCATGCGAAAGGATTTGCAAAGTATGGAGAAAAACGAACATCCTTTTGATTTTAGTCTTGTCTTTATCATTTTCCTGTTTTCCATCATCAGTTTTATCTCAATCAGCTCGGCTCAGGAATTTGGGCAGTATAACGAAAATTTCCTCATGAAACAGATTGCGTGGTATATAGTCGGATGCATCATCATTTTAACAGTGATGTATTTTGATATGGAGCAAATACAGCGGATTCAATGGTTTGCCTATGGTTTTGCGATGCTCCTTTTACTCTTTCTTATTGTGGCGCCGGAATCTATTGCAAGGCCGGTCAATGGGGCGAAAAGCTGGTTTCAGATAGCAGGCAGCGTTTCGCTCCAGCCCTCAGAACTGTCGAAGATTGCTTTGATACTTACCCTCAGCCATCTCATTTCAACTCATCATGAAAAAGTGGTATTCAGCGACTGGAAGAGCGATCTGCAGCTGTTTGGAAAAATGCTGCTGGCAACGTTTGCCCTTATTGCCATCATCATGCAGCAGCCTGATTTGGGAACATCGCTTGTCCTGCTGGCTATTTTCAGCGGAATGATGCTCGTTTCGGGCATCACATGGAAACTGATTGTCCCCATCTTTCTGTTCATGCTCTCAGCCGGAAGTTTGATCATCTATCTCATCGTCTTTCAGCCGGACATGCTCAGCATCATCGGTGTCAGGCAGTATCAGTTGGGCAGAATTTATGCCTGGCTTGATCCTGAGACATTCAGGGACGGAGAAGGCTATCACCTGTATCAATCCATGCTTGCCATTGGATCAGGATTGATTACGGGCAAAGAAGCGGGGCTTGGAAATGTCCATCTCCCTGAGGGGCACACTGATTTTATTTTCAGTGTCATTGGCGAAAAATACGGCTTTGCCGGTGCAAGCTTTGTGATCAGCCTCTATTTTCTGCTGATCTACAGGATTGTCAGTTTATCGCTGGATGTCAAAGATCCGTTTTCCTCCTACGTTTGTACAGGAGTCATTTCCATGATTGCGTTTCACGTTTTTCAGAATGCGGGAATGACAATCGGACTTTTGCCGATCACAGGGATACCGCTGCCGTTCATCAGTTACGGCGGAAGCTCGATGATCAGCAACATGCTCGCAATCGGACTTGTGTTCAGCATCAGCTTCCGCAATAAGAAATATTTTTTTGATTCGTAGATCGGGAAAAGAGGTTCGTTATGAAAATCGTCCTGGGTATCATGAAGATCTTTATTTTCATGGTTCTTTTCTGTATGCTGCTGTTTTCAGGCTTTATGGCGTATGAATCAGTTTCTCTTGGAGATCACTTTGGAAGTGTGTTTTTCTCCATAATCGCCATATGCTGCATGTATTTTCTCGGCATGATTATGGAGAGGTCAAACTTTGACGACGGTCTCGGCATTTGGGATATCTGGGCTTCCATTGCTTTTATTTTCTTTGTTCTACTCGGCGGACTTGTGTATCACGGAATAAATGCAGCCGGAAAAAACATGTACTGGCTGCTCTTTCCCGGCCGGAAGCCACAGCCTTCTAAACGGAGAATGAGTCAGACAATGCCTTACAGAAACAAAAGAAAAAATCGTTCATTCAAGTGAAAATTTCACAAAATACACTCTCTAAACCTCTTTCGTATACAAAATAGCGACATTTCATCCTTTTGTTCAGCACCATTCGACAGCTTTTTTATCAATTCTTGCCTTGTTTTCTATTTTTATGGCTCCCGCTGTAAACAAGAGTCGATAACTTTGAATATCTTTAAGGTTCTATCTGGGTTATTATAATCATACTCATTGTTGCTAGTTTTTGGATAGGGACCACCATCATCATCACGAAGTCTGCGGAGGGATCTGTATGAGTGTTACATTAGAAGCGAGGAAAATTGAGAATTATGCTGACTTGCCAGATGAAGTATTGCTTGAGCTCGTTCAAAAAGGAGATTCAGAATCGACCGACTTTTTAATCAGCAAATACCGCAATTTCGTCCGTGCAAAAGCGAGCCGCTACTTTTTAATCGGCGGTGAAAGAGAGGATATTGTGCAGGAAGGCATGATCGGCCTCTATAAAGCAATCCGTGATTTTAAAGTGGACAAGCAGGCATCATTCAAGGCTTTTGCAGAATTGTGCATTACAAGACAAATCATTACAGCGATCAAAACAGCGACGCGTCAGAAGCACACCCCTCTTAATTCCTATGTCTCTTTGTACAAGCCCCTGTTTGAAGATGATAACCATACGCTGCTCGATGTGATTCCCGGAACAAAAACAATGGATCCGGCTGCCCTAATCATCAATCAGGAAAAAGCGCTGGATATCGAAATGAAAATGGCTGAAATGCTAAGTGATCTTGAACGAAAAGTGCTCGCCCTCTATATGGACGGACAATCATATGTTGAAATTTCAGAAGAGTTGAACAAGCATGTCAAATCCATTGACAATGCTCTGCAGCGGGTGAAAAGAAAGCTTGAAAGATACATGGAAATGCGTGATTACAGCCTTGTATAAAACAGCTATAATAGCAGGTAATTCTGGGGGCATGACTTTAACCGGTGATGCTTTTATTTTTTGCAGATTAACTCTGACCGCTACAAATGGAAAAGGAGAATAATGGATGGAAAGATAGAGATCTGCGTATAGCGCAGGTCTTTTTAAATGGAATAAGTAATTGACTTTAAACGCTTACTAAAATATAATTACTTACATAAAGTAAGTTAAATTAAGGAGGTTTAACATGGGCTTTCATAATGCGCCAAACACGTATACAGGAGAAGTAAGAATAAAAGTAAAGGATCTAAAGCGTTCTTTAGCATTTTACAAAGAAGTCATCGGGTTTAAAGTGCAAAATGAAACAGAACACACAGCAGAACTTACAGCTGATGGAAAAAACGTGCTTCTTTCAATCGAGCAGCGTCCAAACATTGCTCCCAAACAGCAAGGAACCACGGGCCTTTATCATTTTGCCCTGCTTCTTCCTGATCGTTCAGACCTTGGAAGAGTGCTGCAGCACCTGGTAAACTTGAATATTCCGCTTGGTGCTTCGGATCATCAAGTGAGCGAGGCTCTGTACTTAAATGATCCGGACGGAAACGGAATTGAAATCTATTCAGACCGTGACGCTTCCAAATGGATTTGGCAAGGCAGCCAGGTGGCAATGACAACAGAAACACTTGATGCGCAAGATGTGCTCGCAGAAGCGAAGGGTGAACTGTGGCTTTCTTTGCCTGAAAATACAGTGATGGGACACGTTCATCTGCATGTTTCCTCCTTAAAAGAAACGGAAGCGTTTTATGATCAGGGACTTGGATTTAAGACCGTTGCCAGGTACGGAAGACAGGCCATGTTTATGTCCACAGGCGGCTACCATCACCACCTCGGCCTGAATACTTGGGCAGGCGAAGGAGCACCTGCACCAGATTCTCAAAGTGCCGGCCTGGAGTGGTTTACACTCATCTATCCTGATGCTGATGCACTTGAACAGGCTGTTGCACGGTTAAAGAATATGGGTGCGAAAACGTTTATTGAAGATGGCACTGTGATGACTGCTGATCCTTCAGGAAACCGGATCAGATTAACATATTGATGTGATAACCTTGACGGCTGGGCTGTTGAGGTTTTTTTGCTGTGGGGGATGGAGTAATTTGACTGTGAGGGCTGAACGGTCGGCTTTGCTTTTCTAAATAAAAAAATATATCTTGAACACTTTGTGAAAGCGGTTGAATAGTTGATGGTGCAGGAGTATAGTAAGAGTAAGGAAAGTTAGTGAAAAAATTCACAAACTTTCTGGAGTACAACCAGCTTGCAGGGCTCATATATTTTTTTAATTACTTATGTGAAACTTTTCACAAAGAGGAGATGGAAATGATGGCTTGGTTAAGAGGACCGAAAATGGCGATCGTTTGGACCGTTCTTCGCATTTGGCTTGGGGTTCAGTGGCTCGAAGCAGGAATAGCGAAAATAGCAGGAGGCTTTGATGCCACAGGCTATTTGCAAGGTGCTATTGCAAAAGCAGGCGGCGAGCACCCGGCTGTTCAAGGATGGTACGCTGCATTTCTCAAGCACGCGGCGCTCCCGAATGCAGACCTTATTAACATTCTTGTTCCATGGGGAGAATTACTGGTCGGAATAGGCTTGATCATCGGACTTGCAACACTTCCGGCATTGCTTGCCGGAGCGTTTATGAATCTCAACTTCATGCTGGCAGGCACGACAAGCACCAATCCGGTCCTCTACACAGCAGCCTTTCTCCTGATTGCGGCTGGTGCTGCAGCCTGGTTTTACGGATTAGACAGACTGGTATGGCCTTATTTTAAAAAAGAATTTAAACATAAAAAATGGACCAGAAAACATGCAGCTGTTCATTGAAGATGGATGCTGGAAAGGTATTTAGGAAGTGGTGCCAGAAATGGTGATCGGGACAGAGAAAAGTGGCTTCACTATGGCGAGTGCTGCCACAAATGATGATCGGGAACAGAGAAAAGTGGCAGCACTGAGGGGAGTGTCGCCAGAAATGGTGGCCGGAAACAGAGAAAAGTGGCGTCACTAAGGGGAGTTGCGCCAGGAATGGTGGCCGGAAACAGAGAAAAGTGGCATCGCTAAGGCGAGTGGCGCCACAAATCCTGCATCGATACAGTATTAATAGAAAAAATCCGAACAAATTCCTTATTTAAAAAGGAATGCAGTTCGGATTTTTTTGGTTAAACTATCCATTGTACTTGTTTAATGGGAAGGGATATTCATTCCAGCCCATTCTTCCTTAGATGGTCCGTACGCGCCGTAAACAGGGAGCCCGGCCTGACGCATCAGCACGGTCAGCTGTCCGCGGTGGTGAATTTCATGCTTGAGGAAGAGGGACAGTGTCAGTCCGTTTTGCCACTCGTAGCCAAACACTTCATTTGTTTCCTGAAGTTTTTCGTCGTCCCATTTGCTGACAGCTTCAATGACTGAATCTGCACCGATCCGGTACTGTTTTGCGATGTCAGAAGCGCTTACAGGCACCTCGCTGCTTTCTGGATTTTTAATGCTCAGCCCCATCGGTTTGAACATGGAATCGTTTGGCACAAGGTGCCATGCGAGTTCCCCGAGTGTCCGGTAACCGGGAGCCGTTTCCTGTTTTAAAGAATCATCTGTCAGGGCATCAAGCAATTTTTTAGTCAAGACCGACTCATTTTTGTAATCTGCGAGAAAATTTTCTACGGTAACAAACATTATCATCTCTCCGTTTCAATTAGTATTTTTCAGAACATATGTGCTGTTTCGTAAACTAATTCTCCGCAGAATCTTTCTTTTCCTCCTAAAAAATATAAAAAATATAAAAGTGTGGAAAAACCTATATGACATTTATCATGTATGGTCTATGACACATATGTCTGCACAGACGTTTGAAACCCCTTTATAATTTGAAGTACCTTATTTGAGAAGGGAATCAATAAACTATGAGCAAAGAATTACAGAAAAACTTACGTAAACAAGTAGCTCCATATGAAAAAGCCAATACGAAAGCAAGCATCATGCAGATGATCAACACACTCGGACCCTTTTTTCTTCTATGGATCCTGGCTTATCAGAGCCTGCAGATTTCTTATGTCCTCACGCTTGCCTTTACGACAGTAGCCGCCTTTTTTCTGACGCGGATTTTTATCATTTTCCATGACTGCTGTCATCACTCGTTTTTTAAAAGCAGAAAAGCAAATAAATTTGTTGGAACCATAACTGGCGTTTTAACTCTATTTCCTTACAGCCAGTGGCAGCACGACCATTCCATCCACCACGGAACAAGCGGAAATCTGGACAAACGCGGAACCGGTGATATTTGGGTTTTAACAGTGGATGAGTATCTTGCTGAGCCGGTGTGGCGCAGAATTGCCTACCGTTTATACCGCAATCCTCTCGTTATGTTCGGCCTCGGACCTACCTATGTATTTCTTTTGAAAAATCGTTTTAATAAAAAAGGGGCAAGACGCAGCGAGCGTTTAAATACCTATCTTACAAATGTCTTGATTGCCGCAGCAGTTGCTGTGCTGTGTCTGACAATCGGCTGGGAAGCATTTTTGCTTGTCCAGGCACCGCTGTTTTTGATCTCAGGTTCCCTTGGAGTATGGCTGTTCTACGTGCAGCATACATTTGAAGATTCTTATTTTGAAGAAGACGAAAATTGGGATTATGTGAAAGCAGCAGTTGAGGGAAGCTCATTTTATAAGCTTCCAAAGCCTCTTCAGTGGCTGACAGGAAACATCGGCTACCACCATGTTCACCATTTAAGCCCGAGAGTCCCTAACTACAACCTGGAAAAAGCGCATGTAAACACGGAGCCGCTTCAAAACATCCCGACCATCACCCTTAAAACAAGTCTTCAGTCTCTAAAGTTCCGTTTATGGGATGAGCAGGGGAAGAAGTTTGTCGGCTACAAAGAAATCCGCGCTTACGCAAAAGTGAGAAGAAGTCAGACTGTATAAATGAAAATGGCATGCAGCCAGTAGGCTGCATGTATTTTCTTATGAAGTCAGATAACAAATATATTGCGGGAGCTTCCGCTTTTCTTGTGATAAAATAGGTAAAAAAAGGAGTTTCCACCATGCTGAAGAAATACATTAACAACGGAATATCTCCTTATATCTGGGCCGTCCTCAGCATATTGCCGTTTTATTTCATTCTGCAGTCTTTCATCGACAGCTGAAATTGCAGTAGGTATATCGCTGACCATCTTGTTTTTTATTATTTTCCGCCTCGCCTTTATTTCAAAAGGGTGGCCTGTCTATCTTTGGAGCTGCCTCTTAATGGCCATCTCCTTCACATCGATGTACCTGTTTACCTATATTTATTTTTCTTTTTATATCGCCTATCAGATTGGGAATATAAGAGACAGGGTTGCTTTTATCACGCTTTATGTCGTTCATCTTGTCGTGACAACTGCAGCCATAAATTTCAGCCTGATTTTAAAAGAATCCTCCTTCCTGCAGCAGCTTCCGTTTATTATCATTACATGCATCAGCGTCATTCTTCTTCCATTCAATGTTTATAATAAAAAGGAAAGAGGCCAGCTTGAGGAAAAGCTCGAAGATGCAAATAAGAAAATTTCGGAGCTTGTAAAGCTTGAAGAACGTCAGCGGATTGCGCGCGACCTGCATGATACGCTTGGCCAGAAGCTCTCGCTGATCGGCTTGAAAAGCGACCTTGCCAGAAAACTTGTGTACAAGGATCCTGAAAAAGCGAGAGAAGAGCTGAAAGACGTTCAGGCGACTGCCAGAACCGCTCTTAATGAAGTCAGAAAAATGGTTTCCCAAATGAGGGGCATCCGGCTGAAAGAAGAAATGGTCCGGGTCAAGCAAATTTTAATGGCTGCCGAGATTGACTTTAAAATTGAACAGAATGCGGCACTTTCCAATGTGACGCTTCTCACTGAAAATATATTGAGCATGTGCCTGAAAGAAGCTGTCAACAATGTCGTCAGGCACAGCGGGGCAAAAACGTGCTATTTCAAAGTGGAGCAAACATGGGACGGGATTATCATGACCGTCAGAGACGACGGAAAAGGCGCCATCACTGAAGGTGATTTTACAAAGGGCAACGGTCTGAACGGCATGAAAGAACGGCTTGAGTTTGTAAACGGAAGTCTTGATATTCAGTCTGAACATGGGACTGTTCTTATAATAAAAGTGCCGAATGATGTGAAACAAAAGGAGAAGGAGGATCTCATATGATCCGGATTGTAATTGCAGAAGACCAGCAAATGCTGCTCGGTGCTTTAGGATCGCTTTTGAACCTTGAAGATGATATGGAGGTCGTTGGAAAAGCAAATAACGGGGAAGATGCAGTCTCATTAGTAAGAAAACTTAAGCCCGATGTATGCATTACAGACATCGAAATGCCCGGCATGAACGGTCTTGAGGCTGCTGAGGCGCTTAAAGAAGATGCATGCAAAGTCATTATTCTGACGACCTTTTCACGAACCGGGTATTTTCAGCGGGCGATTAAAGCCGGCGTCAGTGCATACCTCCTCAAGGACAGTCCGAGCGAAGAACTGGCAAACTCCATCCGCAGCGTCATGGAGGGAAGAAGAATTTATGCCCCGGAACTGATGGATGACGTCTACAGTGAAGAAAATCCGCTGACAGAGCGGGAAAAAGAGGTGCTGGAACTAGTCGCTGACGGCATGAACACAAAAGAAATTGCAGAAGAGCTCAGCATCAAAGCCGGCACCGTCAGAAACTACATTTCCACCATCTTTGAAAAACTCGAAGTCAAAAACAGGATCGAGGCCATTTCTCAGTCGAAGGAAAAGGGATGGTTTAAATAAACGTGAAAAACCTCGAGAACCGGGAATTTAGGGGCTTGAGGTTTTTTGTTTTGGCAGCGGGCAAAGTGTTGCAGATAAGCACACTTTTCCGGTGAGCAGGAAACCTGAAAGTGCTGTAAACCTGGAATAAGAACACTTTCCCCATGATCAGGCATCCCGAAAACGTCACAAACGCAGGTTAAGAACACTTTCTCCGTGATCAGGCATCCCGAAAACGTCACAAACGCAGGTTAAGAACACTTTCTCCGTGATCAGGCATCCCGAAAACGTCACAAACGCAGTTTAAGAACACTTTCCCCGTGATCAGGCATCCCGAAAATGTCACAGACCCGAGTTAAGAACACTTTCCCCATGATCAGGCATCCCGAAAATGTTACAAACCCAGTTTAAGAACACTTTCCCCATGATCAGGCATCCCGAAAATGTCACAAACGCAGGTTAAGAACACTTTCTCCGTGATCAGGCATCCCGAAAACGTCACAAACGCAGGTTAAGAACACTTTCCCCGTGATCAGGCATCCCGAAAATGTCACAGACCCGAGTTAAGAACACTTTCTCCGTGATCAGGCATCCCGAAAATGTCGCAAACCCAGTTTAAGAACACTTTCCCCATAAGCGGGAATCCCCCAAGTGTCATAAAAGTCCGCCAAAAAAAGCAGCCGGTCAAACGGCTGCTTCTTCTCTTTTAATCGCTTTATGGATTTGTTTAATCGTTTCAAGGTGCATGGCTTCGTGGAAGAAGCTGAACAAAAAGGTTTCTCCTACTGTATAGAACGTAATGCCTGCACTGTTCGTGAACGGTTGTTTTAGATCTTCATGATAGTGCTCCGGGATGAATGCTTTAATGCGGTTTGTCTGGTCCTGCAGAACGGCCCTGATTTCACTCAAGGGTGGAACGTGCTCTCCCCAGTCGGCAGGAGATGTTCCTGCACTGAACAAATCCTTGTATTCGGCGGGAAGCTCAGGTGTTCCGCCTGAAATGCCGAAGACGATTTTCTCCTGAACGAAGGCAATGTGCCCGAGATTCCAGCGGATATTGTTGTTAAAGCCCTGCGGAATGATATCTGCGCGCTCTTCTTTTATTTTTCCAAGGGTATTCAGTGTAATATCTCTTACCGTTTCCATATGTTTAATCATAATCTGATCCACGTTAATCCCTCCTCACGTTCTTCAATTCTAGGTTTATTCTCTATTTCCTTCCTGTTCATGAAAAAGGAATTTTCGGGGGTGATACAGAATACTTTTAGTGAAAATATTTATACACCGGAGGATTTACATGCTTACAGAGGAACAATTAAAAGAAATAAAAGAGCTGCAGTCAGAATGCGAGGAGCTTGACGGCATTCAGTTAAAGCTAAACTGGGATATGCTGCAAACCGGAGAGGATGAGCATCTTCTTCACTATGAAAATGGCATGCTTGCCGCCTTCCTCGGAATTTATGGCTTCGGCAGCAAAGCAGAGCTGTGCGGGATGGTAAAGCCTTCCTATCGCAGAAAAGGCATTTTTACTCACATGCTGAATCAGGCGCTCGCTCAATGCAAAGATACATATAGAGAAATTCTCTTAAACGCTCCGGCTGAATCCCGGGCTGCAAAGGAATTATTGAAAAAAATGCCTTGCACATACTCGATATCTGAATACCAGATGAAATGGGCTGAAACGCCGCTTGAAGAAGATAATCTCGTCAATCTGAGGCCTTCTGTGCCTTCAGATTTAAACCTTGAGACACAGCTTGATGTTCTCTGTTTTGGATTCCTTGAACACGAAGCAGGACCTTATAATCGTTCTCTTAAAAGAGAAGCAAATCAGGATTTTATCATCATTGAATATAAGGGGAAATCTGTTGGGAAACTGCGTGTCTCGCATTCTTCAGGAGAAGCGTGGATTTATGGCTTTGCCGTTCTGCCCGACTATCAGGGAAAGGGTATTGGGAGAGACACGCTGAAGAAAATTGTCTTAAAAGAAACAGGGGAAGGCTATCCTGTTTTTCTGGAAGTGGAAGCTAAAAATGAACATGCTCTGAGACTCTATGAATCATGCGGATTCAAAGCGTTTCATGTCCAGGATTATTATCAGGTGCAATTTTAGAAAAAGAAAAGGATGAAGACGATGAACACTCGCCCAGAGCAAAATGAATTTCCGGTCTACTATACAGACTATATCGGACTTGTTCCGGAAGGTGATATTGAATATAACCTGAAACACCAGATTTCAGAGACGTTAAAGCAGCTGAATGATTTATCCGAAGAAGAAGGAACCTTCAAGTATGCCCCGGGAAAATGGAGCATAAAGGAAGTCATCGGCCATATAACGGATACTGAGAGGATCATGGCGTACCGCCTGCTGTCTATCGCAAGGGGGGAAGCTGCAGAGCTTCCGGGATTTGATGAAAATGAGTATGTTGCAAAAGCTGATTTTAACAAGGTAAGCATGGATGATCTGCTGCAGAATCTTTTTGTTGTAAGAGAGGCCACTCTTCTCCTGTTTAAGACACTCGGTGATTCAGACTGGAAACGAACCGGCATTGCCTGCGGCCAGACTGTTTCTGTAAGAGCCATCGCCTATATCATCGCAGGTCATGAGCTTCATCACAGGAGGATTCTTGCTGAGAGATACTTGATTGGCCAGAGTGTTCCTAAATCCCTTTAATATGATTATTTTAAAACCGTGCCTATCAGGCGCGGTTTTTTTCAGAAAATAGGATCAATTCATCTGTCATTCTTTCGGAAAATTGGTACTATTAAATCATGAAGACTATCAATAATCCTCAAAATCGGACAAACACACTAACGGGAAAGGTTCGCAGCCTTTCCATTTTTCACAGGCTATTACTGGCTTTTTTTCTCGTCATTATCATTTTCAGCACGGTGATTATTACGGTTGTTTATGATGTTGTCGAAGACAGGATCTATGAAACAAATATCAATTATGTTTCGCAGAATGTTGAAGCCGTTAAAAGGCTGATCAATAAAGAACTTGATTCATACATGTCAGATGCAGCCGAGTTTGCTCAGGAGACTTCTGCCGCCTTAAAGGCAGCTGAAGCACTGGAGCCGGAATCGGAAGAATTTCGGGAAAAAGAAGCTGAAATCAATGATAAACTGTATTCTTTTTTTTCCAATCCTTATGTGAAAAATGCGCAAATTGTTACGAAGGAGAATGAATATGTTCAGCGCTCGATAGAGGGAGAGGAAAGAGGGGCGCGTCTTGCTGATGACGCACAATTTGCAGAATCACAAGTATACAAAAGGGGAACGTCCATCCCTTATCAGCCGGCCTTTCATAATACGATAAGGGAAACCGGCGTTTATTATACGGGCAAAAACATTTCTCTTGGAAACTATCTCACCATAACCACCCCTGTTCTTTCCGATTCAAAAGAATATCTTGGTCTGCTGATTTTAAATGTGGACATCTCATTTTTAACAGGATCGATGGATTTTAAAAAGCAGTTTAATCAGGATTTGTACATTGCGGATCAGAAAGGCATTATTTCATCGTTAAGCAATCATTATTCATTCCTCTATTATCCGGAAGAGATTTGGAAACGCATTTACTCAGAAGATGTCGGGGTTGCTGAATTTTCCCTTGAGAAGGGTAACAGGATTGCTGTTTATGACCAGCTCGGTGTAAGGGACTGGAAGGTGATCAGCCTGTTGAACGTTGACGACTTAATGGCGGATGCCCATACAATCAGAAACCGCATTCTCCTGCTTACTACGATAGCCCTGGTCCTGTCAGCCGGCATTTGTATTTTTGTCACCTCCACCATTTACAATCCTCTGAAAAAACTGGTCCAATCCATGAAAAGCTTTGGTGAGCACAATGTGGTGACGGTGTACGATGACCCGTATCAGGATGAAATCGGAAGTGCAGGAAGACAATTTCTCACTATGGTCAAGCAAGTGAACAGGGCTGTACAAAAAGAACTGGAAATCGAAAAGCTCCATCACAGCGAAAAAATGAAAAGAAAGGAAGCAGAGCTTAAAGCACTCCAGATGCAGATAAATCCTCATTTTATCTACAACACGCTTGATATTATCAGATGGAAAACAATGCGCCTGGAAAATGGAGCAGGTCCTGTAAGCAGTACAATCGGCGGGTTTGCCAAGCTTCTTAGATATAACATTTCAATAGAGGAAGGCCTGGTAAACGTCCATGAAGAGCTTGCGCACATTGAACAGTATATCGGCATTCTTTCTCTGCTGCATGATACTGAAATCTCGCTTCAGAAAAAAATGGAGCCGGAGGAAATTGCAAACTGGCACATCCCGAAATTTATTTTTCAGCCGATAGTTGAGAACGCTGTCATTCATGGGAAAATCCATCAATTCGAGAATGGAATAATCAATCTGATAATGAGAGAAGAGAAGGGTGCTCTCTATATTGAGTTCAGTAACAACGGCAAATCAATCACACGAGAAAGAGCAGAGCATATTCAAAATAAGCTCATGAAACCGGAACATGAAAAAGGGAGCATCGGCCTTGTAAACATTCATGACCGAATACGTCTGCTTTTCGGAGAGGAATACGGCATTAAAGTCAGCTTATCAAATGACGAAAAACTAAAAGTTTCAATCATGCTGCCCATTATTAAGGACAACTGAAAGAGGAGGAAGACGCATGCTGAAAGTAGTCATTGTCGATGATGACAAAATTGTGAGGGATGGCTTAAGAGAATTCGTTGACTGGAAAAGCATGGGGTTTGAAGCGGTTCAGACGCTTGCTTCTGCTGAAGATGCGCTTCATTTTCTTGAATCAAATGAAGCAGATGTGGTGCTGACTGACATCGTCATGGATGAAAAAAACGGAATTGATCTTGTCCGGGAATCGGCAAAACAGAATGAACAGCTGAAATTTGTGCTGCTGAGCGGACACGGAGAATTTAATTATGCGAAAGAAGCGTTTAAACTCGGAGTTTTTGATTATCTGACAAAACCGGTTCAATTTGATGAACTGCAGGAAACCTTTGAAAAACTAAGAGATGTTGTCACGAAAGAAAAGATGAACATGATTAATCATAAGCTTTACCGGAACGCACGGATCAGCCAGCTGCTGAATCAGCTTGTTTCCAATCATTATGATCTGACGCATTCAAAACTGGATGAAATGTCCCTGTTATTCGGAGGGAAGTCATTTACTGTCATCAGACTCTACATCACTAACCTGCATTCCATTTCTCTTTCCAAAGAAGAAATAGAAGCTTCCCTGCAGAAAATGATTTCAGCGCACCCTTATTGTTATCTTTTCAATAACAGACTGTCTGAACTTGCCATATTCGCCTCTTCAGACTCCAAAGACCGTATTATCCAAAAGCTTGCCGGTCATTTGGAGGAGCTTGATAAGAACTTCGGCGTGACAGTCTCTCCGCCGGAATAGGAAAAAGCTATGACTCTCTTGAAAAGATTGCTCAATCTTATAGAGAGGCAGGAGAAGCCATCACCTACAGGTACTATCTTGAAGATGAAAAATTCATAGATTATGAGGCAATGGAGAAGCAAAAGATGAATATCTATATGCCTGAAGAAGCAAAGGAAAAGATCATTGCCTTTTTAAATCACGGGGAATTCAGTGACCTTCAGGAGTATGTCAGGGGCATGATTGAAGAAAACGCCAGAATTAACAGCGAAGACAGGAGTATTTTTTACGATATCAGCATGGAGCTGTTAAGACTTGTCAGAGAGTTTCTTGAAAGCAGGTCTCACATTGATTCAATTACCGGTGAAATGGAACGGGAATTTATGTATACCGTTTTAAAGAAACAGACGGCAGGAGAGGTGATGGAGTACCTTGAATCCTTTATCAAAAAGCTTCATCAGTCTCTGCAGCGCTCACAAAATGATTCGTCTCATGCCATCATCCATCATGTGAAAAAATACATTCATGACCATTTCGGGGATGAACTCAGCCTGCAGAGGCTCGCAGAGGTTGTCTATGTTCATCCTGCGTATTTAAGTGCTTTGTTTAAAGATAAAACAGGTGAAAACATCCTGCACTACATCTCTAAAGTAAGAATGGAAAAGGCGAAAATTCTCTTAAAAGATTTGTCGCTCAGGATATACGATGTCAGCAGTTTAGTAGGCTATGAAAGTTCAAAGCACTTTTCAAAGGTGTTTAAACTGTTTACAGGAATGACGCCTAAGGAATACAGGAACAGCCTCTCCTGAAAATGTCCGCAGATGAACAACGTTAAAAATGAGGACCAAATCTTAATTTTGTGCCATTGTAAGCGCTTTCTCACCTTCTTATAATTGGAGTATCAACGTTTATAAGGGGTGGAATGGGGGATGAACGTATTGAAGAAAAAGGGGATCATCATGATGTTGGCCGCTGTACTATTGCTTGCAGCTGGCCTCGCCGGCTGTTCTAATGGAACGTCAGGATCAGCAGACAGCAAAAAAAGCAGCGGTAAAAACGGGGGATTTGAGCTTACATACTGGGTAGGTCCAGATGGTCTTGACGAGTACGAGCAGTCCGTTGTCGATGAGTACAATGAGCTTTATCCGGAGCATCCGATTAAACTGGTCACAATGCCTGAGGGCGAAGGCGGCGAGCTGATGGCGGCCATGATGTCCGGGACGGCTCCAGACGTATTGATTCTTGCATACGGAGAGATTGAAAAGTTTGCTTATGCAGGTGCGCTTCGTCCAATGGATGAGTTTTTTGACGGCTGGGACGACTACAAAAACATCAACAAGGACATGGTGGAGAAATTCAAGCTGAACGGCAGCCGTTATGCACTTCCTGCAGGAGAATATGCGATGGGCTTTTTCTACAATAAGAAAAACTTTGAAGCTGCAGGCATCACTCCTCCTGAATCCTGGACATGGGAAGATTTGATGAAAACGTCTGAAAAATTGACAAAGCCTGAAGACGGGCAGTATGGGTTTGCTTTAAACTGGGGCCAATGGGCTGACTGGTGGTTTAATATGTTTGTATGGGGAGCCGGCGGGGATTTGACGAAAGCAGGTCCTGACGGCGAGCTGATTCCAACGTTTACAGATCCTGCCGTTATCAAAGCAGCACAGTTTTACCGTGATTTGAAAGAGAGCAAATCGATTCAGACTGATATGTCAAGCAAGCTTGATCAGCTTCAGCAGGACTTTGCTTCCGGCAAAGCGTCAATCATTTATCACGGCATTGATGATGTGAAGAAGTTTGTGCAGCTTGGCATGAACCCTGATGATTTCGGCGTTCTTCCTATTCCGGAAGGACCGGCGGGAGTAAACCCTACACAGGTAGGCGGCTCAGCTTATGTTATTCATTCAAAAGTTCCTGAGGAAAAAATTGACGCTTTGACAAAGTATTATGAACTTGCTTCAAGCAAAAAGTTCTATGAAGGAAAGATTGAATACTTCCAGGATCAGGGCTTCAGCTTAACGAATACCCTTCCTCGTACAGATATTGATACAGATAAGTATTTTGCAGATACAGCTCCGGATATTCTGCAGGCGATGGAAAACTCGTCAGCAAACGGAAAGTTATCATGCTACGGCTCATCGGTTGTATCGCAGTTTATTGACCAGGCCGTGCAGAAAATGTTTGTAGATACAGATCTCGACATCGAGAAAGTGTTTGCAGAAGCTGAAAAAGAAGCCAATAAACAGGCAATACCAGAGTACAACAAAACCATTAAGTAAAAGCACAGCCGGGCCGATCAGGTCCGGCTGTTTCGTTTTTTTTGCTGATTTGTATACCTTTAAAATGAGCACCAAATCTTAAAATGGTGTCATTGTAAGCGTTTTCTTTTACTCCTATACTAGAGTTATCAGAGAATTAACTCACAGTAGTTGAACTAAAGAAACGGGGTGGGGGCTTGTCAAAAACAAGAGACGGGGGAAATTTGCACGCTTTGTCCAATACAGAAATGGTGCCAACTGCACCTGAGCAGCCGCTTCAACTGAACAAGAGTCTGCTAGCGGCAAAGAAGCGAAACAAAAGAGAATTCATCACAAATAAGCGGCTGGTTCCATGGCTTTTTCTGCTGCCTGGTATTTTAGCAACCCTGTTGCTTAAATACGTCACGATCGGCACGAGCGTCACATGGTCTTTCTTTAATGTCACCGTGCAGGACATGCCGGGGGAATTTGTCGGCCTGCAGAACTATATCAATCTCTTTACGGCTCCGGATTTCGGCATAACGTTCGGAAATACACTAGTCTATCTCGGACTGACCCTGCTGTTATGTTTCCCGGTTCCAATCATTCAGGCAGTCATACTAAATGAGATCAGAAGCAAAAAACTGAAAAACTGGTTTTCTACGTTATACATCCTTCCGGCGGTTATTCCGGGCACAGTCATTATTGTCATCTGGAGATGGATCTGGAATCCGGAATATGGCGTGGCAAACTACATATTCGGCTTGTTCGGGCTTGAAAACCAGGCGTGGCTAAGCGACCCTGAACTTGTCAAACTGTGCATCGTGATTCCGGGAATACTTGGCGGCGGGTTATCCGTGCTTCTCTATTATGCGGCTATTCTTGGAGTCCCGAAAGATATTTATGAAGCAGCAGAGCTTGACGGCTGTTCAGGATGGAAAAAAGTCAGATATATCATTCTGCCAAATATTAAATTTATCATACTTGTTCAGCTAATTATGACTGTCATTGGAACATTTCAGATAATGGATGTCATTTTCCAGTTTACAAACGGCGGCCCTGCAGGGGCATCGAACTCACTGGGTCTGAACATTTACAAGCTGTTCAATGAACAATTCCAGTACGGACAGGGCAGCGCATTATCAACTGTCTTGCTTCTCATCATTGCCATCATTACACTCATTCAGCTGAAAGTCAGCAAAACGGATGCAGACTAAAAGAGGAGGGCCAAATGAAAAAGCGAAAATGGACACACTATGCGACGGTAAGTGCAACGGTCATCATGATAGCGGCTCTTCTTTTTCCATTGTTTTATGCGCTCAGCATTTCACTGCAGGATGAATTTTCAATCTATAAGCCAAAGCCGCAGTTCCTACCCGAGAAGGGGAAAAATGTTGTGCTGGAAGTGGACCTTGCTTCTCTTAAAAATGAAGGCAATTTAGAAGATGCCATTCTTCAGGATGCGACTCTGGCAATTTTCTCAACCTTTATCGAACAGAGAAAAGAAGGAATTACAGAGATTGATTTTATCGGGAAAATGGATGGTAAAGTCATCTTCCTTTCCGAGGCCCATACGTCAAAGTTAGCACTTGAAAATGATTATGGCGTTTACAAACGAACAAACCCGACGCCAAAAGTTCTCCTTGGAAAAGACCGCTACAAGCAGTTCATGGAGAATATGGGCTACGAATTTGATCCCGCCGGAATACAGAGCGAAAACGTCAAGAAAAGTGAAAATGAATCCGCTCTGGTCCAGGCGGTGAGTGAAAACTTTAAAGAGAAATATCCGCTGAAAGGCGAGCTTGCAAATGTGCAGGTTACGTATTCATGGATACAGGTCATTGAAAAATATGCCTACTACTTTGCGCTGCCTAAATACATGTTCAGTGATTCAGAAGCCGTCGCGAAATACGGACTGCTCGCCTTCGCTTTCAATACGTTTCTGACAACGGTATGGGCGATTTTGTGCCAGGTATTCCTGCCGGCACTGACAGCCTACCCGCTTGCGAGACTCCTGAAGAAAAGAACATCAGACGCCGTGACGATGTTTTTCCTGATCACGATGATGATTCCGTTCGTCAGTATTATGGTGCCCCAGCTCATTCTCATGAAAAATGCGGGGATGTATGACAACTATTGGGCGATGCTTGTTCCGTGGCTCGTACCGTCACCGTTTTATATTCTCCTGTACAAGGCCTTTTTCCAGAGAATCCCGCACAGCCTGTTTGAGGCGGCAAGAATGGACGGGGCAGGAGAATTTTATATCTTCACGAAAATCTGCATGCCGATCTCAAAACCAATCATTTCGCTTATTGCCATTCAGGCGTTTATTGCAGGCTGGTCCGATTTCTTCTGGTATTTCATTTCAACAAAGCAGGCTTCACTCTGGACCTTGAATGTGGCGATCTTCAACATGAGCGAATCCCAGGCAATCAAACAGAATTTCCTGATGGGCATTTCGGTTGCTTCTGTTATTCCGATTATTATCTTCACCTTTATTTTTGCAAGACAGCTGAAAGAGGGAGCGCTCGGTTCTTCTGTAAAAGGCTGAAAACGCTGGAATCATACTTGAACTGGAGGAAAAAACGATGTCAAACAAAATTCTTAAGGTTGGAATCATTGGATGCGGGGGGATTGGAACTCAAAAGCACCTCCCTGCTCTTTCAAAACAAAAAAATGTGGAACTGACCGCTTTTTGCGATCTTGTTGAAAGCCGTGCGCAAGACGCTGCTGAAACGTTTGGAACAGCTGGAGCGAAAGTGTTTACGGATTATCAAGAGCTTTTAAAAGAAGAGCTGGATGTTGTGCATGTCTGCACGCCAAATAAATCGCATTCTTATATCACGATTGATGCCCTTGAGTCCGGCAAACATGTGATGTGCGAAAAGCCGATGGCAAAAACGGCTGATGAGGCAAGAGCGATGGTAGAGGCAGCAAAAAGAACCGGAAAAAAACTGACGGTCGGCTATCAGAACAGATACCGGGATGACAGCATGCATTTGAAGAAAATCTGCGAATCGGGCCAGCTTGGAAACGTCTATTACGCAAAAGCACATGCGGTCAGAAGACGGGCAGTGCCGACCTGGGGAATCTTTTTAAACAAAGAAGAACAAGGCGGCGGGCCTCTCATTGATATCGGTACACATGCACTGGACCTGACTCTGTGGCTGCTGAATAATTACGACGTGAAATATGTGGTCGGCAATACATACAAAGCGTGGGACGGCCGAACAAGTGAAGCGAATATATTCGGTGCCTGGAAACAGGAAGATTATGAAGTGGAAGACTCGGCCTTCGGTTTTATCACGATGGAAAATGGCGCAACCATAGTACTTGAATCAAGCTGGGCTTTAAACACACTTGATATTGGCGAAGGGCAGACAACGCTTTGCGGGACAGAAGGCGGTGCCGATATGAAGGACGGCCTCAGAATCAACGGAGAAGAATTCGGGAAGTTCTTCATGAAAAAACCTGAGCTGAATGACGGATCGGTCGCTTTCTTTGAAGGCGAGACAGAAGAACCTCAGGACAGAGAAGCAAGAATGTGGATTGAGGCCATTTTGGAAGACAGGGAGCCTCTTGTAAAACCGGAAGAAGCTCTCCGTGTGAGTGAAATTCTTGAAGCCATTTACGAATCAGCTAAAACAGGAAAACCCGTTTATTTTAAAAAAGAAGAAGCATTTGCCTGAAGAAAAAAGGAAACCGGCACGTTCTAAAGAAATAGGAAAAGAGCTATCCGCTGCTGATAACGGGGATAGCTCTTTTCAGTCAATCAAATTTTAGCAGAGAGAGGTATCTGATATGACCCTTGAAAAAGTATGGGAAAACCCTCAAATTCTTCAGATAAACCGTGAAAAGCCTAGAGCATATTACATACCCTACCATGATGAGCGCGCGAAAAGCAGAAATCGTAAGCTTTCAGATCACTTCCGCCTTTTAAATGGGGAATGGAAATTCAAGCTTTTTTCCAATGTTAACGGCATTAAGGATGAGCATGTTTCTAGTGATACAGATGTTTCGGACTGGGACCGCCTCCTGGTTCCATCATGCTGGCAGACAAACGGCTATGATCAGATGCAGTATGTGAACGTCAGATACCCCTTTCCATTTGATCCGCCGCACGTTCCGAATGAGAATCCGGCGGGGGTTTATGTAAAGGATATTCAGATATCGGAACTCAGGGGAAGCAAGGAACAGTTCATCGTTTTTGAAGGAGTCAGCGCCTGCTTATATTTATATGTAAACGGGACATTTGCCGGATACAGCCAGGGAAGCAGAATGCCTGCCGAATTCAACATCACCCCTTATCTGAAAGATGGAAAAAACAGACTGACAGCCGTTGTCCTGAAGTGGTGCGACGGAAGTTACCTTGAAGACCAGGACATGTGGAGATATACCGGGATCTTCAGAGACGTTTACTTGCTCAGCCGGGATGTATCCCGCATACAGGATGTGTTCAGCAGGGCAGTCTTGTCTGAAGACCTCACTCAGGGAGAACTTCAAATCGATTTAACGGCGAAGGGACGCTGCCATGCAGAGGTTCTGCTGAAAGATGAAACAGGAGAAACGGTCGGTCATATAGCCAGGGAAATAAATGGAACTGAATCATTAAGCATGACTGTGGACAGTCCGGTTCTCTGGAATGCTGAAAACCCTGTACTGTATGATCTGTATGTAAAAAGCGGCGAGGAAGTCCTGCACTTTCACGTAGGGTTCAGGCGGATCACAATTGAAGACGGAGTCTTTAAGATTAATAATGAAGCAGTCAAATTAAAGGGTGTGAACCGCCATGATTCTCATCCGCTGCTTGGCCATACGATCCCTCTGAATCATATGAAAAAAGATCTGCTTCTGATGAAAAAACATAATATGAACACCGTCAGAGCTTCGCACTATCCGAATGATCCAAGGTTTTTGACCCTTTGCGACCAGCTTGGTTTTTATGTCATTGATGAAGCGGATCTTGAATGCCACGGTGCAGGAGAAGCGGGCGATATTCACTGGCTCAGTAAACAGGAGGACTGGCAGGCTGCGTTTTTGGACCGGATGGAAAGGCTTGTCGAGAGAGACAAAAACAATCCTTCCGTCATCATTTGGTCACTCGGAAATGAGGCAGGGTACGGAATCAATCATATCAAAATGGCGGAATGGACGAAGAAAAGAGATACAACAAGGCTCACTCATTACGAAAGTGCCGCAGAAGGATACAAAGGGCATGAAAATACAGAAGCCCTTGATATGGAAAGCAGAATGTACCCTACTCTTAAGTATGTAGAGGACTATGCCAAAAATGAAAACAAGACAAAGCCGATGTTCCTATGTGAATACTCGCATGCCATGGGAAACGGGCCGGGAGATGCGGCTGACTACTGGGAGCTGATTTACAGGTATCCAAAGCTTATGGGCGGATGCATCTGGGAATGGAATGACCATGGAATCAGCAGGACAGATGACAGCAGAAACGTGTCGTATGCCTATGGGGGGGATTTCGGCGAGAGCATTCACGACGGAAATTTCTGCATAGATGGACTCGTTAAGCCGGACAGAACCCCTTCAACCGGCCTGAAGGAAATAAAGGCCGTGTATAAACCGGTCCGTTTTACAATGAAGAGCGCCGAAGAAGGATTGGTTGAAGTAACGAACCTGTTCGACTTTACCAATCTCTCAGACTATGAAATTCAATGGATGGTGGAACGGGACGGTAAAGTAGTTCAGCAGGATGTCATTTATGATCTGGACCTTGACCCGAAAGCGTCAAAAGTCATTCAGATTCCTTACGACATTCCGGAAACATCAGTCAGCAGCTATTACCTGACCGTTTCCCTCCTTCAGAAAAAGACGACTCTTTGGGCTGGAAAAGGTCATGAACTCGATTTTGAACAGTTCCAGCTGCCGGTCATTAAACAAGTTCCAGAAAAACGAACAGGAAAGCATCCTCTAAAAACTGAAAGAAACGGCAATAAACTTGTAATTACAGGTCTTGATTTTACTTATCACTTCAACCTTGAAGAGGGACAATTTGAAAAGTTGTCGCTCAATGACTATGAATGCCTTGCGGGAATTCCGTCCTTTACGGTTTGGAGGGCGCCGATTGATAATGACGCACCTATTATACAAGAGTGGAAGAAACATGGCTTTGACAAGCTGAACCCGCACATTTACAAGTCGGAAGTTGTCCAGGAAGATGAAAGCTTGATTGAACTGCAGGTCCATTTTTCATTAAGCGCATTCAGCCGTTTCCCGGTAGTGAAAGGAACAGCAACCTGGAAGGTGCACAGCAGCGGAGCCATTGCGGTTACCTGTAAGGCTGATGTAAACGGAGATAGTCCTTATCTTCCTAGATTTGGCCTTGAAATCCCGATGCCAAAAGAAAACGATGAAGTAGAGTATTTCGGATACGGTCCTCACGAAAGCTATATCGATATGAAGTCATCCGTACGGAAAGGCAGGTATCTCAAAACCGTTCAAAGCATGCACGAGCATTACATTTATCCGCAGGAGAACGGATCCAGGTACGGGACAGACTGGGCGATTGTGTCCAATGAACTCGGGATGGGACTGAAGTTTTCTTCAAACGAAAGCTTTTCCTTTAATGTCTCCAGCTATGCGCTTGATGATTTGACTACTGCGTCACATGATCATGAATTGAAGCTGGACGACAGCAGAACATGGGTTTATATTGATTACAAAATGAGCGGTGTAGGTTCAGGAGCTTGCGGGCCGGCGCTTGCTGAAAACTATCAGGTGAACGAGAAGAAAATCAGCTTTTCGTTTGAAATGGAGCCGGTATTTAAAGAGTATTAAGGGTGAGGCGAAAAGACCAACCGGGATGACGGATGGTCTTTTCGCTTTTTATACAGTGTTCGTCATTCTCAGTAAAGCAGTAAAATAGACTGATGGTATAAGAACTTCATTAAAACAAGAGTTCGGACGGGGGAAGCGTAATATGGATGTTTTAATTGAAAAAGTGGGCCGCCAAACGGCTGTTGAAATTCTGGGGTGGCGCTATGAGGCACCGTACGACTTTTATAACATGGAAGTAAGCGAAGAGAACATTCATGGAATGCTTTCACATCCCTATTATGCAATAAAGAACAAAGCGGGGGAGACAGCAGGCTTTTTCTGTTTCGGCATCACGGCTCAGGTTCCAAGCAGATTCATGGCTCAAATCTATTCGGCAAACATGATTGATATCGGCCTTGGCATGAATCCTCACTTAACCGGAAAAGGGCAGGGATCTGCATTTTTTGCCTTTATTCTCAATCAGGCAAGAGCAGGCTTTCCGAATACCCCGCTCCGGCTGACGGTGGCCTGCTTTAATGAGCGTGCTTCGCGCATTTATGAGAAAGCGGGCTTTAATGAAGCGGCAAGGTTTGAGAATGAAGGGGTCACGTTCAAAGTTATGGTGCTGCAGGAGCCTGGATTTAAGAGGATCTAGCAAGCTCTGATATTGGTGAGCTTGCTAGTGTTTACCCTTTAAGTGATCCGAAAAAATACAGGATCCCAAAGACAAGAAGTGCTCCAACAATCAGCAGCAGGGCAATGATGCTGAAGAGGATCCATCCAAGACTTTTTCTGCCGGTCTGGATAAAGAAAATACATAGAGCGAAAATGGTAAAGAAATAGCCAAGTACCGCCCACAGCCACCTGTTTTTATTGTATTTCGGAGCTTTTATGAATAAGTAAACCGCAAAAACAGCACTAAAAAGAAAATTGTACAGCCATTCCATGGATTAAAACCTCTATTTCTGTTTTGTTATGAATCTTTATTTCTTCTGAGAAAATCGTATCCGCCCCTTTTGATCAAACTGAATTCCTTTAAAGTCTTTTTTGACGTTGATGCCGATCGTCATGTAGATAAAAAGCGGAAGCCAGAAGATCAATAAAATGATTTTGGTCAACAGCGGCAGATCCCCCTCAAAAGGAATCAAGCTGCCGATTTTAAGGTAGATGAGAAAGCAGATCAGCCCTATAATCATTTCCATACCCGTATCACCCTTTCTATTCATTCATTGTACCGTTTGCTTCCTGAAAACGGCAATAATAAACGAGTGAAAACCCCGTGGTAAGGTTGAAAAGTGGAAGAAATGCCTGTTGAGCCGTTAGGGAGTGATGTGAAGGGTTGTAAGTACGTGTGAAATGCCTGTTCAGCCCGTCGGGAGTGATGTGAAGGGTCATAAGAAAGTGTGAAATGCTTGTTCAGCCCGGCGGGAGTGATGGGAAGGGTCATAAGAGAAGAGGAAATAACCCTTCAGCGCAGACTGAGCGATGTGAAGGGTCATAAGAAAACAAGATGCCACCTGCTGCCGGCAAAGCCGGCCGGGTTAAACTGCCGTCTGATTTAGTACATGCTCAATAAACTCAAGCGTCTGATCAATAATGATCTGCTGATCATGATCAAGTGTAGCCACATGGTAGCTGTTTTCAAGGACAATCATTTTTTTATGCTCGGACGAGATTTCATCCATGATGAGCCTGGAGTTATCCGGCGGAACGACGTGATCCTCTGTTGATACAAAAACGAGTGCCGGGCATTTGATTTCATGTAAGTTTTGTCTTACCAGCGCCATAAGCTTATTAATTTCTTTTATGGATTGAACCGGTGTTTTATCGTACGCAAGCTCGGTAACAGCAGGATTTTTGATATCCGATCCGATGGCATCAAGAAAACGGGCCTGAATCTGCTGGGCGCCTGCCATTGTAGGGATGTCAACCGCTGCGTTGATCGGGATAATCGCTTTTATCTCCGGATGTTTTTGGGCAAGGTAGAGTGTCAGTGTGCCGCCCATGGACAGGCCGGTCACAAAGATTGTGCTGCAGCGGTCTTTAAGCCACTGGTAGCCTTCTTCTACAGAAGCAGTCCAATCCTCATAAGTGGTTCCTTCCATTTCCTCATAGTGCGTGCCATGGCCTTTCAGCCTCGGACCGCAAACCGTGTATCCTGCCTTTGCATAAGCCTCTCCGAGCGGACGCATGCTTTGGGTGGAGCCGGTAAATCCGTGTGATACGAGAATACCTATTGAATTTCCTTCAAAGTAAAATGGTTCTGCGCCTTCTAATACGGGATAACGTTCTGACATCCTCATTCCTCCTTTAAAAATGAAAACCCTTTCTCAGAACGATTCGATACCGGACATACAATCTCCTACTTAAGAATGAGAATCTTCGTTCCATTTAAGGATTCAAAAACTGTGAAATTGTGGTAAACTTTCTCTTATTACAGGACGGAGGAAACAAAATGAATCAGCTTAAACACGTCCATCCGCTCGGCTGGAACATTCTGATCGGAACCATTTTCGGGCGCATGGCAACATCTATGAGTCTTCCATTTTTAGCAATCTATTTAACGCAGGTGAAGGGCGTATCGGCCGCTATGACCGGAACCATTATTGCCGTAAGCTCGCTTGCAGGTATTTTATCAAGCTTCTATGGCGGATATTTGTCAGACAAACTGGGCAGGAAAAAAGTGCTAATCACATCTATTTTCGGCTGGGTCTTCGTTTTTATCGGCTTTGGCGCTGCGGACACAGTTCTTGCTTTTTTCATCATGAATGCGCTGAACGGAGTATGCCGTTCCGTATTTGAACCAACCTCAAGAGCCCTTTTATCCGATCTGACAGAACAGAAAAACAGGCTTCTTATTTTTAATTTAAGATACGCCGCAATCAATGTGGGGGTCGTCTTCGGACCGCTGCTCGGCATTTATTTGGGTTCGTCAAAAACAACGTCGCCTTTTTTTATAGCCGCCATTATTTATGCCCTATACGGATTATCCCTTCTGATTACGTTCATGAAAACATCACATAAAACGGAAACGAAGAAAGCTGTGCGGATCTCATTTAAAGAAGCTGTGCAGGTGACTAGAAAGGATAACTTGCTGCTTTTATCCCTGGTCGGCATCATCCTGTGCATCACCGGATTTTCACAGCTGACCTCGACACTGCCTCAATTCTTTGCGATGTCGCCTGACATTAAAGACGGGGCTAAAACATTTTCAATCCTGCTGTCGCTGAATGCCGTGACAGTGCTGGTGATCCAGTATCCGATTGTAAGAGTTGCAAAAAAACATCCGCCCATTTTTTCTATTATTCTTGGGAATATGCTGGTTGGAATCAGTCTTTTCAGTTTTGCATTCGCCCACAGCATCTGGCTGATTGCACTTGTGGTCATCTTGTTTACAGTAGGAGAGGTTCTCCTCTTCTCCATGATGGACGTCCTCATCGATGAACTGTCAAACCCGGAGATGAAGGGAACGTATTTTGGAGCTATGGGCTTTACCCAGCTTGGAAATGTCATCGGCCCCTGGATCGGCGGAATCCTGCTTGATGCATACGGAATAAGCAGCCCTGCGGCCGTCTTCAGCTGTCTCATGCTTGTGACCCTTTCAGGAATTCCGGTACTTTTTCTGGTGAAAAAAGAAATGGAGAAAAAAGCTGAAGCGGGCGTTTTTAACCAGCAGGCATCTCTGTAAAATGTAAAAAAATTGAAACTTAAGGGTTTCCTGAACGTATTACAGAAAAAAGGGGGCCTAACATGAAAAAACTCAGTACATTGTTTGTTGTTGCAGCTGCACTGCTTTCGGGAGGATGTTCGCTTGAGGCAAATGCCGTGCCGAAAGACGTTACGAGTGATATTCAAAAAGAATTCGGAAGAGACATTTATGTCCCGGAGTTCAGTGAGTATCCGATCATCTATGCTGAAGTTTTTTACCCGCCGGCGGAAATAAAGAACGGAAAGAAGGATCTGGAACTGACCTATGCATCTGAGATTGGGGAGCTGGAAAAAGAGGAGAAAAAGTCGCCTGACTCGGCAGATTCCAAGCTTTTTTACGGTCCTTACAGCGGTGAACCGAAATTCAGACTTACCTACAGCTCCTATAAGCTGGATTTAGATGAAGACGAGAGCAGGGTTGTGGATGGTGAAAACGTTCAATACAACAAACTTGAAGATAAATTTCTTTTAGTATCCTTCAATGCAGAGGGAGGATCCTACAGTTTTGAATTTTTACTGAGCAGTGATTTTTCAGAAGAGGATGCGCTTGATGTTATAGAGGAAGTGATTAAGCATACAGAAGAGAAGTGATTTCGGTCACTTCTCTTTTATTTTTATAAAGATCTTTCTGCCTTGCTGTCTTTCATTTTGCCAGTGTAAAACGGAAGGGCAAGAAGCATAAACAGGCAAAACGCAACAGCCTCCAGCGACAGAATATACCACGGATACGGACCAAGGAAATCAATAGGAGTCGGATTCACCGGCTTTTGCGAAAGGAACATATAATTTCCGCCAAGTGCGTGATTGATGAAAAAGATACAGACAGCGGCCAAATTCAGAAAGCCCATTGTTTTGAAAACGGACGTAAACGTGACCTGATATCCCTCCGTCCATACAAAAAAGAAACAGGTCATCATGATAACCGAGTGGGTCAGGAAAAAATGAAAATAACGAAGATGAGGGAAACTGTAGTTGAGTTCAGGAGTCAGGAGGGCAAGTCCTGCGCCTGCAATTCCGATAAAATAAACAACCTCAAAAATACGTCTGTCTTTTGTGATCAGCAGGATGATGCACAAAACCAGACTCAAGCTGCACAGTTCAAGCGGCAGGGTATAAGCGGCGTTCCACGTTCCATGCCAAAGGAGCCAGATTTGGTAGGCTGCTTCAAAGAGCACTCCGGTTCCTCCAAGCAAAAGTCTGAATCCTAAATTCCATCCCTTATGAAGAAAGGTTTTCCGCATACCATACATGGAAGCAAGCAGGAAGAGCAGAAAACAGAGTCCTCCTAGATGAGCGGGAGAAAATAGCGTGAAGGGATTTTGTTCATAGGATGTGCTGAAAAAAGAAATCAAAGGATTCAACTCTCTTCATTTTTCTCTCATTATAATGGTTTCATTATTGATTAAAAAGATTAAAAATGGAAGAAACAGCAGTTGATTATTATCATTATGTATATTATTATTGAAAGTGATAATAAAAGTTGGAGGGTTATAAAAATGAAGAAAAAAATGGACCTGATCCTTCATCCTGTCCGGTTAAAAATTGTTCAGTCCCTTTTGAATGGAAAGACAATGACGGTACAGCAGCTCGCTGAGCGGGTGGCAGATGTTCCGCAGGCTACGTTATACAGACATCTAAAGAAGCTTCTCGAAGCAAACATTCTTTCAGTGGTCCAGGAAAATCAGATTAGAGGAACAGTTGAGAAAGTGTATGCATTGAATGAACCCGCTATACAGTCCCATGAGGATTTGCTTAATCTCACAAAAGAGGAGCATCTTGAAATGTTTATGCATTTCACCACTCATTTAATGGGGATGTATGAAGCTTATTTGGAGAAGGATAACCCTGATTTAGTAAAGGATGGTGTAACCTACAGGGTTGCAAATGTTCACCTCTCCGACGAGGAGTTTATGGAAACAGCCCAAGAAATCGGGAAGGTCGTTTTGAAGGCAATGAAAAACGAGCCTTCACCTGAACGAAAAAGCAGAAACATTGCAACGATTGTCATACCTGAGTAGCAGCCATTGGGAGGGATCTTATGAAAAAATTGGAAATGAAGCTTGCATTGTTTATCGGCGTCATATGTTTTGGGGCAGGTTTTTTGCTGCTGCCTTACCAATTAGAGACCTTAAATTCAGCGCTGCCGCAAAGCGAATTTGAAAAAATGACAGCGGATATGCAGGTGGGGATTATGTCTCTGGCTTTTTCCGCGCAGCTGTTTTTGATGAGTTTCCTGTTAGCCTGGACCGGGTTTCATCTTGCACGCAAAACGGGTTTTTTCGTTTGACATTCTGCAGTCTTTTTTTGAAAAAGGGCAAAACAAATCGTTTGCAGGTAAACCTTTTGTGCTTGCTGTCATCTTTGGTGGAATAACAGGGTTTCTTATTGTTGCTTCGGATCGTTTTTATTTTGAAAACCGCATTCTGCAATTAAATGAGTTCAGTCCTGAATTTTCATGGCTCGGTTTGGCTGCGGGTGTAGTAGGAGGAGGCGTTTTTGAAGAAACACTTCTCCGCCTGTTTTTTGTCTCCTTTCTTGTATGGGGATTCCGCAAGATTTTCAGAACATCAGGCAAGACCGTATACTGGGCAGCGATCCTCATTGCTGCTTTGGGATTTGCTGCGCTGCATTTACCCTTTACATTCGTCGTGTTCGGCGAGCTTACAGGGTTAATCGTGTTCAGAAGCTTTTTGCTTAATGGCATTGGGGGAATTTTCTTCGGCTATCTGTATTGGAAAAATGGATTCGAATACGCAATTATTTCTCATATGTTTGCCCATATTTCCATGCAGCTGCTGTTTATTCCGCTATTCTATTAATGTTAGAAAAGGAGATTGACAGATATGATTAAGGTCACGGATGTATCAAAATCATTTGGGAGTCACACAGTGCTGAATGGTGTGAATTTTAAAGCGGAAGAAGGAAGGATTATCGGGCTGCTCGGTCCGAACGGTGCGGGAAAGACGACGTTTATCCGGATCCTGAATGGCGTCATCAAGCCCGACAGCGGTGAAATCTCCATTTTTGGCCATGATCCTGCCTCAAGCGGAGATGAAATCAGGAAGCTGTCCGGTGTTGTGACGGAAAGTGCCGGCCTCTATCACCAGTTAAGCGGCCAGGAGAATCTTGCGTTTTTTGCTGATTTATACGGTGTAAAAGAAAAATCAAGAACTGGAGAACTGCTTGAGCTTTTTGACCTTGCCGAACATAAAGACAAACCTGCAGGCACCTACAGCACAGGCATGAAAAAACGTCTTGCGCTGGCGAAAGCACTCCTGCATAAACCAAAGCTACTTTATTTAGATGAACCAACAAACGGGCTGGATCCGGACGGCATCAAAATGGTCCTTTCCTATTTGAAAAAATACAACAAAGAAACAGGCACAACCATCATCATCTGTTCCCATGTTCTTCATCAGCTTGAACCTGTCTGCGACTCTTTTGCTTTCCTTGAAAACCGGACGATTGTTGAACAGGGTACGGCATTAGAGCTAGCAGGTAAATACCTGAATGAGGTCAAAGTGAAAGTAATAACGGAGCCGGCTATGATTCAAAGGGATGCAGCCAGGTTTCCTTTTGACCAGCTGAAACCAGGAGAAGCGGTATTCACTCTTCCTTCTAAAGAACACATTTCAGGGCTGCTGAGGGAACTTTTGAAAAAGCATTCCATTTATTCAGCTGAGATGGTTAACAGCGGACTTGAGGCCATCTATTTTAAAGTAAGGGAGATGCACAATGAACAGCACAATCATGAAGGCCATCATTAAAAAAGACCTGAGAGACATTATCCGCAGCAAGAACCTGTTTGCCGTACTGATCATTATCCCTGTTCTTTTTTCAAGCGTCATCCCTGCAGCCATTCTCTCTGCCGCTCTCTTTTTAGATCTTGAGGAACTTGCCGGCAGTGATGCGGAGAGGATGATCGCGAGCTTCATGACCCAGCTGAACAGGGAAAGTATTGCTTTTGAAACAGTTGAACAGCAGTTTGTCTTTTTATTTTTAAATTACATGCTTCCGTCTCTTTTTCTCCTCGTGCCGATTATTACAGCAAGCGTAGTCGCAGCGAACAGTTTTGTTGGAGAGAAAGAGCGAAGAACACTTGAAAGTCTCCTGTTTTCGCCAGTGTCTGTCAAAACGCTGTTTGTGAGCAAGATCATTGGATCATTCTTGCCTTCGCTGCTTGTATCGTTTGCAAGTTTTGTTCTAAGCGGGATCATTATCAACAGTCTCGGCTATCAGCTGTACGGACAAATGATTTTCCCGTCCGCCAACTGGCTTGTTCTTATTTTCTGGCTGTCTCCGATGGTTTCCCTGCTGACAGTCCTGCTGAACGTGCTGATCTCTTCACGGGTGAAGACGTATCAGGAAGCACAGAACATCGGAGGGGTCATTGTCCTGCCGGTGGTCGCCATGATGGCGGGTCAGGCAAGCGGGCTCTTTTTAGTAGGGTCTGGAGTCACGTTTTTAATCGGGCTAGGCCTGCTCCTTGTGAATTTGCTGCTGATAAGCAGAATGGCAAAGTTCAGCGACCGGTATATGCTGTTTGAAAAGCAGATTCATTGATGTTGCTGAAATTTTAAACGGAGCACTTTCTGACTTGAGAGTTGATGGCACTTGTCCGGTAGAATTGTGTCCTTCGTGAAGTGTTTCAGGGCGTGAAGGTCAAAAAAACGGCCGGATTGTGCCCTTCGTGAAGTATTCCATGGCGTGAAGGTCACAAATCAGGAAGGATTGTGCCCTTGGTGAAGTATTCCATGGCGTGAAGGTCACAAATCAGGAAGGATTGTGCCCTTGGTGAAGTGTTCCAAGGCGTGAAGGTCACAAATCAGGAAGGATTGTGCCCTTCGTGACCGTGCTCCAGGTCGTGAAGGTCACAAATCAGGAAGAGTAGTGCCATCAGGCGGAGAGATCTCAGAGTTGATGGCACTTATCCAGGAGAACAGAACCCTCAAGCAGAGAAATCTTATAGTTGATGGCACTTATCCGGGAGAATAGAACCCTCAAGCTGAGAAATCCCAGAGTTGATGGCACTTATCGAGAAGAATAGAACCCTCAAGCAGAGAGATCTCAGAGTTGATGGCACTTATCCGGGAGAATAGAACCCTCAAGCTGAGAAATCCCAGAGTTGATGGCACTTATCGAGAAGAATAGAACCCTCAAGCAGAGAGATCTCAGAGTTGATGGCACTTATCCAGCAGAAATGAACCCTCAAGCGGAGCAATCCCAGAGTTGATGTCACTTATCCGGCAGAAAAGAACCCTCAAGCAGAAAAATCTCAAAGCTAATGGCACTAATCAAACAAGGGGGAGCGAATAAATGGATACAGCTATACTTGTACTTGATATTCAAAAGGGCTTTATCGGCAAAAAAGCTCGAATGCCCGCAGCAGGACATCACATTGAACCGATGCTGGAAAATGTAAATGACATTGTAAAGAAAGCTGATCATACAAAACTGCCCGTTGTGTATATTGGCAATGAATATGAACCAAAACAATTCATTTCCAATTTTTTAACAAAGAAATCAGCATTAAAAGGAAGCGAGGGGGCTGAACTGGATGAGAGGCTTCTGAGGGTGAATGATCGTTATTTTTCGAAAAGCAAATCAAGTGCGTTAAGCAATCCGGAGCTAGTTTCATATTTAACGGCTAACAGTATTAAACACTTAGTTATTGTTGGTTTGTTTGCAGAAGCCTGTGTAGCTGCAACTGCACTCGATTCCATCCGCAGGCAATTCACTGCAACAGTTGTAAAAGATGCAATAGCAAGCATGAGTGATACAAGAAAAGAGAAGTCTTTAAAGTACATGCATTCAAAAGGGGTTGCGATTGTTGAATCCTCTCATTTATTCAAGAATACCTTCATTGAAGACTTGGGATAGTTCTTTAAAGTTTCCGTCAATCAAATCGTACCAGGTTAACTGGTCCTCAGACTGTATAACCACAAAACAACCCCCTCTGACATATCAGCGGGGGTCTCTTCATTAAATCTTAAGATCAATTTTTGCGTTTTTCTTCAGTTCTTCTACTTTTTGAGCTAGAAGTTCCTGTTGTTTTTGCTGTTTCAGTGATTGCTCGATTTGCGGTTTTACTTCCTCGAGCTTAGGTACTTCCTGCTTAGCTGCTTTTGCTTGCTCTGCGTACTGGTCATACGTTTTTTGAATCTCTTCATCAGAGATTTCGCCTGCAGGCACTTCTTTTTCGATATACTGTCTGAATTTAATGTCACCTGCAATCTGCGATTCAAGAGTTTTCATGTCCATGCCGGATTTTTTGAGTGCTGCTTCAAATTCTTTTTCTGTTTTGAATTGTTTTTTCGTTTCATCAAGTTGTTTTTTTACGTCTTCATCAGATGCTTTGTAGCCTTTTTTCTCGGCTTCCTGCAAAAGAAGGGTTTGTCCGACTAAGCTGTCAAGCGTCTGCTTTTTCACTTGCTCGGCAGCTTCCTTGGACGTTGGATCCTGTCCCATTTGCTGCATTTGTCCCTGTGTTGCCTGAAGGACGCTGTTGTAGTCTTTTCCAAGAATCTCTTCGTCATTAACGAGAGCGACCGTCTTCTTCTCATCCACTTGCTGCTTTTCTAATTTTTTCTGCATTTCTTCCATTTGCTTTTGCTGTTCCTTCTGCTGATCGGTTTCGGCTGTTTTTGCTTTATCTTCTGTTTTAGCCTCTTTGCTTTCTTCGTTGCCTCCGCATGCGGCTAAAACAACGGCCATCAGACCTGTTATGAGTGAAAACATTATTTTTTTCATCATCGATCTCCTTCCTTTAAGCTAGAAGTATAATTTTTTCTAAAAAAAAAATCATCTAGTGCGCATTATAAAGGAAATGAATTGAAAAAGAAACCTTATGGGGCAGTTGTAACGAGATGTAATACGATTGAAACCTTTTTTACGAGCTAAAAAATGTCTTAAGATATGTTAGAATATGGGTGTTGGAAAAGGGGGAATCAATCATATGGGAAAAGTGGTCGGTTTTGAATTGAGCAGCAAACATCCGGAAAAAGCGGCAGCATTTTACGAGTCGGTGTTCGGATGGGATGTTGGCGAGCCGGTCTGGGATTACAGACAGGTAAAGACAGAACAGGGTGCAACGGGAATAAACGGCGGAATCAGCAAAGGACCGGAGGATTTTCCTCATGGAACAAGAATTCAGATAGAAGTAGATTCAATTGATCAGACACTTGCCGCTGCTAAAAGGAATGGAGCTGTAATCGTCAGAGAAAAGATGGAATTTGATGACTTTTATCTTGCGTATGCAACAGACCCTGCAGGCATCGGGTTCGGTTTTGTAGAAAGAAAGAATTCTTTACATAAAGGAGATTAATCAATGGCTAAAATGCCTCCAAAACCATGTTCAGAGTCACGCGTTTTTCAGACAAACCGCGTGCTGCCTCCGGATACAAACAATCATCAGACCCTGTTTGGAGGAAAGCTGATGGCCTATATCGATGTTGTAGCATCCATTTCAGCATCCAAGCACTGCAGAACAGAATGCGTCACGGCCTCCATGGATTCGGTTGATTTTCTGCACCCGATCCGTCCGGCAGATGCGGTGCATCTTGAATCATTTGTGACGTTCACTGGAAGATCATCGATGGAAGTGTTTGTAAAAGTAACGGCAGAAGATTTAAAAAGCGGGAAGTCAAAGGTCGCAGCAACAAGCTTTATCACGTTCGTCTCACTTGACGAGAATGGCCGGCCAAAAGAAGTTCCGGCTGTCTTCCCGGAATCTGATGAGGAAAAATACTTATTCGCCTCCGGTGATGAGCGCTCGCAGATCAGAAAATCAAGAAGAAAAGCAAGCATTGCCTTCTCTGAACAAATTAAACAATATTGAGGAATCATTCATGTCCATCCTATACAGAAGCGTTTTTTAAGTGTCACTTGATCCTTTTTAAGGATCTTTTTTTTTGTTTAAATTCTTAACAGAATCTACATTGACTTTTTCACCACTGGGCCATATAGTTAAATACGTTAAAAGTTAAATTGTTGAACTATTAATTTTGATAGATGCAGAACCTGACACACAAGGAGGAATCGGGCATGTCATGCAGCAAAATTACCGAGCTCGTCGACCGGTACATAGCGGTTTCCTATTCTGTGACGAATATCGCGGAAACGCTAGTAAAAGAACAGATCGGCAGTGATCTGACGAATGATCAGCACTATATGCTGAGATACATGAGCGGGGCAAAGACCTGCACATCGACTGAACTGGCAGCTGCTTTTAATGTGAAAAAAAGTGCCATTACGGCCATCATTACACGTCTTCATGAAAAGGGGCTGATTGAACGCGACCGCGACGAAAATGACCGCCGCGTTGTTTACTTAACGCTGTCTGATAAGGGACATGAGCTGTTTGAAAAAGCGGAAAACCGCATACATACGCTCGTAGAATCATTTATTAATAAATTTGATCCCGAAGAGATCACGCAGTTTATTGAAACCTATGAAAAGCTGAACAGACTTCTGCTTGAAAACAAAGAAAAACATACGGGGGAATCTGAGTGAATACGATAATTAAACAAAAATGGCTTGTCCTGATTGTATGGATTGCCGTTGTTGCAGGACTGCTGTTTACAGCTCCGAACATGGCGGACCTGGTCCGGGAGAAGGGGCAGATTGATGTTCCTGAGGGCTATTCCTCTTCCTACGCATCTGAAATTCTTGATGAGGTGCAAAAAGAAGAAGGCGGGGAAGATTCAAGTTCGGTGGCACTTGTCTTTTACAGCGAGAAAAA
The DNA here is from genome assembly GCF_053629595.1 of Metabacillus sp. SLBN-84. Classification (NCBI taxonomy): domain Bacteria; kingdom Bacillati; phylum Bacillota; class Bacilli; order Caryophanales; family Bacillaceae; genus Metabacillus; species Metabacillus sp. SLBN-84. The sequence goes on along the minus strand of NZ_JBRJIP010000001.1, from coordinate 3,138,007 downwards.
GCTGACGAAATCAGAGATTTCCGAAGCGGAAAAGGCAATCCGCACGCTTGAAAAAGAAGAAGATAAACTCGGTATAACCGAAATTCTCACCCATTTTAACGAAAAAAGCCTCAAAGAACAGCTTGTCTCAAAAGACGGCAAAGCGATTCTTGCATCTGTAAATGTCGCATGGAACGACCGTGAACCGGAAGAAGTGAGAGATGCTCTCTATGAAGCAATCAGCGATGCGGACGTTGAATATGACTACACAGGCAACTGGATGATCAATGAAGACTTGATCAAGAGCTCTGAAGAAGGATTGAAAAAGACAGAGGGTATCACGGTTATTTTTATACTCGCAGTGCTACTTCTTGTCTTTAGATCCATCGTGGCGCCTATTATCCCGCTTCTTGCGGTGGGCTTCACGTATCTTGCTTCACAGTCTATCGTTTCGTTTTTAGTAGATTCATTGGATTTTCCTATCTCGAACTACACTCAGATTTTCCTTGTAGCCGTTCTATTTGGAATTGGAACCGACTACTGTATTTTGATTCTGAGCAGATTTAAAGAAGAATTGGCCGTAAGTGAAACAGTGACTGATGCCATCGTGGCAACGTATAAAAACGCGGGCCGAACGGTCTTTTTCAGCGGTGTTGCCGTCATGATCGGCTTTGCTGCCATCGGATTTTCACAGTTTAAACTCTACCAGTCTGCTTCAGCGGTTGCAGTAGGTGTGGCTGTGTTGCTTATCGCGTTATTTACGATCGTGCCGTTTTTCATGGCCGTGCTTGGCGGGAAGATTTTCTGGCCGTCCAAAAGCAAAGCAGAACATGGTGAAAGCAGGCTTTGGAGCATCCTCGGAAGATTCTCGCTTGCCCGTCCGCTGCTCTCCCTGCTGATTGTTGCAGCGATTTGCGTGCCGTTTCTGGCCGTTTATGACGGCGAACTGTCATTTGATTCTCTTGAAGAAATCAGCGGGGATGTATCCTCGATCAAGGCATTTAATGCCATTGCCGACAGCTTTGGACCGGGTGAATCCATGCCCACACAGATTGTTATGCAAAATGATGAAGAAATGGACTCTGCAGAATATGCAGCATTGGCCGAAAAAATCAGCCAGGAGGTCGAAAAAGTCGACCTTGTTGATAATGTCCGGTCCGTTACCCGTCCGGCGGGAGAGCCGATTGAAGACTTCTTCGTTGCCAAACAGGCGGAAAACCTGAGCGATGGACTCGGCGACGGCAAAGAAGGAATCGATGAAATCAGCAAAGGATTGAACGAGGCCGGCAGCGAGCTGTCAAAATCACAGCCCCAGCTGAATGATGCAACAGAAGGAATTAACGGACTGATCTCGGGAACGTCTGAACTCCAGTCAGGCATTAATGAGGTTCAGTCAAATCTCGTAAAAATTGAAGATGGTATCCGCCAGGGCAGTGCCGGCTCGGCTCAAATTAAAGATGGGCTATTGAAAACGAAGGCTGAGCTTGAGAAGCTTTCGGCAGGGTATGAAGAGCTATTGAATGGATACAGTAAAGCAGGCACTGGAATAGAAACCCTGTTAACAGAATACGTAAAAATTGAAAATGGGCTCGCAGCTGTAACGAATGCCATGGCCCAGATCCAGCTAAAAGACTTTGATGATTTAGAAGAAAAATATGAAGGAATAGCAAGTGAAACTCAATACAAGGAGATAAAAGGCGGCACTCTTACTGCAACAGGTGCTATACCAGGTCTTTCTGCAGGTGCTGCAGAGCTTAACAAAAATCTGGCTGGTGTATCTGCCGGCATGACCAAGGCAAACAACGGCTTTACCCAGGCAAACAACGGTCTTGCACAATTCCCTGGCGGCATCGACGCTCTTATTAAAGGCATTGATCAGCAGCTTGCGGGACTTAATCAGCTCGCTGACGGCCAAGGGCAGATTGTCGGAAACATGCCGAAATTTTCAAACGGGCTTGGAGAAGTCAATTCCGGCCAAAAGCAGCTGCTTGACGGGTTTGGAGATCTTGGCGGCCAGCTTGGTCAGCTGAAGGACGGCTTAAATCAGAGTGCTGACGGGCTTAACCAAGTATCAGATGGAATTGGTTCTGCACAGGATTATTTGACCGGCCTTTCCAAGTCTTCTGACCAAAATGGATTCTACCTGCCTGAGGCAGTTCTTGACAGCAAGGAATTTGCGCAGGCGCTTGATGCCTACATGTCTGAAGACCGGAAAACGATGACGCTTGATGTTGTGTTTGAAGCAAGCCCGTATTCCAATGAAGCGATTGAACAAGTGCCGGAAATTAAAGAAGCTGTAAACCGTGCTGTAAAGGATACAAAGCTTGAAAATGCAGATGTGGCCGTAGGCGGCATTACAAGCACAAACGCAGATTTGAGTACTGTTTCTGCACAAGATTACTCGCGTACAGTTATTTTAATGCTTGTGGGAATCTCTATTATTCTCATCTTTATGTTCCGCTCTCTGATTATGCCAATCTACATTATTGGTTCACTCGTGTTGGCCTACTTTACATCCATGGCGATCAATGAAGTGATTTTTGTAGACATTCTTCAGTACACAGGCATAAGCTGGGCCGTACCATTTTTTGGATTTGTCATTCTTGTTGCGCTTGGCGTCGACTACAGTATTTTCCTGATGGACCGCTTCAATGAATACCGTGATCTGTCAGTAGGCGAAGCAATGCTGATGTCTATGAAAAAGATGGGGACAGTTATTATTTCAGCAGCCGTTATACTCGGAGGCACGTTCGCTGCAATGATGCCTTCCGGAATGCTTTCTCTGCTGCAGATTGCCTCCATCATTTTAATCGGATTGTTCTTATACGCACTTGTGATCCTGCCGCTGTTTATACCGGTTATGGTAAAAACATTCGGACCTGCAAACTGGTGGCCGTTTAAGAGAGTATCAAATGAATAATTCAGATCTGGTTCGACTGGGATGAATTTGACCGGTTATCCATTGTGAACGAATGATTTTATCTGCACACCATTTTGTCGTGAAATGGTGTGTTTTTTATGTCGGAAAATGGGATAAGGGTGTTGGTGACAGCCAGTACTTATGCAAAATAAAGAGTGCATTTCTTCTTAAAGAAATGCACCCGATTGCAGGGAACTCTTAAGTGCTTTTTTTCAGCTATTGTACGAATCAAACATCGAAGCATTATCCGGGATATTTTCTAAATAACAAATTTTTCCATCATCATTTAGTTTTGCAATATCTTTACCTGTTTGAGTAAAAACACTCCCTGCTGAACGTTTACCGCATACTGCCCAGGGTGTTGCAAATGTATCTGTACCTTCGACTGCTTTCCAGCCTTCAAACATATGCTTAATATCAGCATTTTCAGTGAAAACCATTTGAACGAATAGCTTAAAATTCTCAATTCCCTGTTTCTTGTGGCCGTTCAAGACAAATACCAAATCATTAGAGAACAGGCTGATCAGCTCTTCAAAAGCCTGTTCGTCTGTGCGTGATTGATCAAATAAATCAAAATATATATTTAAGTTTTTCATGATGATCTCCTTATTGTAGCTGTGCTGACGTCACAGCACCATTTTTTCTTCTACTCTTGCTTTTAGCCTGTCCAGGTTCTCTTTCGGACACTTTTTATGGATTTCGTTTAAGAGCATGGCAATTGTTTGCTGTTTTAAAACAGACTGCCATGAATGTTCGGCTTCTTCCATCAAGTCCGATAATAAACAAATATCTTTATCTTTCAAGTTAAGCATATCGTTAAAAATTCCGCTTGATGAGTAGAGAGACTGTTTGCCTTCAATCGCCAGGTACACATCATAAATGCGAATCTTTTCAGGAGATTTTTTTAAACGAAACCCGCCTTTGCTTCCCGGTACTGATGTCAGTAAATCTGCATGGACCAGTTTTCTTAGCAGCTTTTGAAAATAGGTGGGTGAGCCGCCAAGCTCAGTGCTGATCGAATCTCCGGGCAGAACCGCTTTATCAGGAAGAAATGTAAGCAGTAAAATAGCATACACGGACTGCTCAACGCCTGTTTTTATATGCAATCTATCATCTCCTTTTGAATGTGTATAAAGCGGATAATGATTATCCGTATTAACCCTGTTTAATATCCTACCTTTTAATAAGGAAAAAGTAAAGCATTTTCTGCACCCTTATGCAGGGGCATCTGCCGATAAAGATAATCAGGTGTTGAACGAATGCAAAAAAACAAGCTCCGGTTATATTATGCTCACCGGAGCTTCAATTTTATTATTAAAATGTCACTTCATCCTGATTTCTTACAATGAGAAGCGTTTTACCTTTATCAAGTTCTTCCTCAAGCTTTTCGGCCATTTCAGTGTCGAATCCGATTTCTTCCATTTTAACAACGAGCTTGTCATCTTTGCTTCTGAATACGTTTTTGATGGCCGTTCCGACACCTGTTACGCCAACACCGATTTTATTGGCATCTGTCTCTTTACGGTCGCGTCTGACGTGATCATTATCGTGTGAGAGTATGTAAATATCCTCGTCCCTGATGCCGTCATGGCGCAATCTGTCAATCGATTCCTTCAGCTGTTCATCATCGTGAAAAACTTTGAATTTCGGTTTCATCTTTATCGCCTCCATGGTAAAAAGGTACCCGCTCTATGAAAGATTGAAACAAGGAAACAAGTACTCGAAAAAAACGGGAGGAATTTGCTATAATAGATTGAATGTCAATCATACACGTGCTTGTTTAAACAGGCATTTTTATAAGAATGGAAAGAGAGTGAAAAAATTATGGGCCGTAAATGGAACAATATTAAAGAGAAAAAGGCGTCTAAAGATGCAAATACAAGCCGGATTTACGCAAAATTCGGCCGGGAGATTTATGTAGCAGCCAAGCAGGGCGAGCCGAATCCTGAATCAAACCAGGCACTCCGCATGGTGCTTGAACGTGCAAAAACATACAGCGTCCCTAAAAACATCGTTGACCGCGCAATCGAAAAAGCAAAAGGAGGCTCTGAAGAAAGCTATGATGAGCTTCGTTATGAAGGCTTCGGGCCGAATGGTTCAATGGTCATCGTGGATGCATTGACAAACAACGTCAACCGCACAGCATCCGATGTCCGGGCTGCGTTTGGAAAAAATGGCGGCAACATGGGAGTTAACGGTTCGGTTGCGTACATGTTTGATGCAACTGCCGTTATAGGCGTTGAAGGAAAGAATGAAGAGGATGTGCTGGAGCTTTTAATGGAAGCAGATCTTGATGTGCGGGATATCCTTGAAGAGGAAGATTCTGTGATTGTCTATGTTGAACCAGACCAATTTCATGCTGTTCAGGAAGCATTCAAACAGGCGGGCATTACTGAATTTACCGTGGCAGAGCTTACGATGCTTGCGCAAAATGATGTTGAGCTCCCTGAAGATGCTCAGGCACAATTTGAAAAAATGATTGATGCGCTGGAAGATTTAGAGGATGTTCAGCAGGTATACCACAACGTGGACCTGGGATAATAGATGAAAACAGGCGGAAAATCCGTCTGTTTTTTTATACCCAGATAAAAAATGAATAAAAAAGTGATCCATTTAAAAAATCCTGTCGTTTCCTGTACAAGAAGTTCAAAACGAACTTAAAAAAACGACAGGGAGCGTGTAATCATGAAAATCAAAAAATTGTTAGCACCTGCACTTGGATTATCCTTACTTGTACCAACTTTCGGAACGGCCGTCCAGGCAGAGGAAATGAAGCCGACAGTCAACACACCTGCAGCGCAGCTCAGAGCAGACCTTGACTACCTATTGTCAGAGCATTTTGTTTTAGCGGTAACAGCCATGACAAAGTCCTATGATGGAGCAAAAGATGCAGAGGCAGCAAACAAAGCTTTAGATCAAAATGCAGCTGACATGACTCCTGCCATTGCTTCAGTATACGGGGAAGAAGGCGCAGCTGAATTCGAGCGAATCTTCCGGGAACATAATAATTACACGGCCGATCTTGTAAATGCGGCAAAAGGAAATGACGAAAATGCCCGTGCAGAAGCAGAAAAAGAAGTCGCGGCATTTGTTGAAGAATTTTCAACCTTCCTTGGAACTGCAACAGAAGGAAAGCTTCCTAAAGCAGCAGCTGAAGAGGCAGTGAAAGTTCATGAAGCCCAGGTGCTTGAAGTTTTTGATAACTACGTAGAAGGCGACTACAAGGAAGCAAATGAAACATTCCGAGAAGGATATAAACATATGTATGTGATCAGTGACGCATTAGCGGGAGCCATCACAACTCAAATGCCTGAAAAATTCGAAAATACAAAATCCGATACACCTGCAGCTGACCTTCGTTCTGCTTTAAACAGTCTGGCTGCCGAACACTTTGCACTGGCAGCAACAGGCATGCAAAAAGGATTTGACCAAACAGAAGATTATGACTTTGTCAGCTGGTCAGAAGATGCCAACACAGCAGACTTTAAAGCGGCAATCGGCTCTGTATATGGAGAAGAGGGTGCGGCACAGTTTGAAAAAGTATGGCAGGGCAACCACATCAATGCACAAGCTGAAATTGTAGCAGCTACGCTTGAAGGCGATGATGCGAAAATCACAGAATCTAAAGCAAAGCTTGATCAATTTGCAATGGACTTCGGCACATTCCTTGGTGCTGCAACGGGTGAAAACCTTCCTGCCAAAGACGCACAGGCAGCAATTAAGCAGCACGAAGCACTTGTAACACAAACGTTTGACCAATATGTTGCCGGCGACTACGATGCAGCTTACCAGTCATTCCGCGAAGGCTACAAGTTCATGTTCGGTGTAGGCCAGAACCTTGGAAATGCCATTGTGACGCAAATGCCTGATAAATTTGAAGCTTCAGCAATGCCTGAAGACATGCCAAAAACAGGACTCGGCGGAACAAGTGAAGCACTTCCGGCATCAGCAGCCGTATTTGCAGGCCTAGGCTCGCTCTTAGCTGCAGCAGCTCTTGTTCTTTTCAGAAGAAAAACGGCTCAGCAGAAGTAATTGCTGAAAAGAGAGATGAGAGGGATGCTCTGTTTTAGAACACATGAGATTGGATCAGCTGCAAGCGCACTGATCCTTTCCCTCTTTTTTCCTTATTAGAACAAAACTATGTGATTTATAAACGGGGTGCATTGGAAAATGAAAAAAATCATCTTACTCGGCATAAGCAGCGTTATCTGTTTTATCCTCGCGGGCTACAGTTACGGGCTTTTCCCAACTCAATTATCCTCTACCGATACCTCCCCCAAAAAAGCAGAGCAAACGACTGTGCAGACGGAAAATGCTGCCGCCGGGGCAGATGGGTCTGAACGTCCGCTGAATGAATTTACCTTATTAAAAGCAGAAGTGAAAAAGCTGATTGAAGCCCAAAAAAGAGAGACTGCCCAGATGAAAGGCATCATCCCTGCAACCGTTGAAATCCCATCGATAAATGTGAATGCCCCAATTGAACAGGTGGGGATTCTTGACAACGGTCAGATGGGGGTGCCAGAGGACATTAATAATGTCGGCTGGTTTGAACCTGGAGTGAAGCCTGGAAGCAAGGGAAGCGCAGTTCTTGCAGGACATGTTGACAGCAAAACGGGTCCTGCCATCTTCTTTGATCTGAAAAAAGTAAAAGAGGGCGACGAAATCATCGTAAAGGATCAAAACGGAACAGCTCTTACGTTTATCGTAAAAAAGCAGGAAAGCTATGAACGTTCATCAGCTCCGATCGATGAAATCTTCCAGACGTCAGAAGGACAGAATTTAAATTTGATTACTTGTTCAGGAACGTTTGACCGCTCTGCAGGAACGCATGAGGAAAGACTTGTCGTGTTTGCAGAGTTAAAAAAGGAAAAGAAACCGGCAAAGAATGTTCCTCCCCCTGCCCCTGATACTGTAGAAGTGAATGGAACATTTGTAACGTGGCATGCTGTCCGCGAAGATACGGTTGCAGGCTACAGAGTATACAGAGGAGACAAAAATGGCGAGAACTTCGAGCAAATTGCGAGCATATCAGCTCTTGAAAGAAAGAGTTTTATGGATGAAAAAGCTGCAGAGCATACTTATTATGTAACAACTGTCGATGCCTTTGGGCAAGAATCAGAGCCTTCTGAAATAGCAGCGGTCAATTAAACTTCAGAAAACCAGTCTGTCATTTGATCAGACTGGTTTTTAAATGTGTATTTTTTGAAAAAATGAAACTTTTCACCTAATAAAACGTTAGATATAATAGGTCTGTTTATTTACTATTCTACAATTCCAATTGACTTATTTAAGGAGCGTTTGATTATGGCCAATACAGTCATACAAGAAAAAACAAGCGTAAAAAAGAAACGGAAGAGGAAGGTTTTTCTTGGCGCACTTCTGCTTTTCGTCCTTTTGGCTTCTGGCACAGCCGTCTATCATTATACAAAACCTCTTCCGGCAGGCATCTCCCACGAAGGTGATATTCATGCCGGGCAGGTGGAATTTCTCTACGATCTGACGTTTGAAAACGGGGAAGAAGTGACTCATAATCAGGTCATTTTTGACAGGATTGAAGATACCATTGAAGAGGCTGACCAGTTTATCATGATGGATATGTTCTTGTTTAACGACGAATACGACCGGTCTGCAAGCTATCCAGCCCTGTCCCGCAGCCTTAAAGACGCTTTAATTGAAAAGAAACAGAAGGATAAAGAAATCCAGATAACGGTGATTACCGACCGCATTAATACCTTTTATGGATCATACCCGTCACAGATTGCAGAAGAGCTGAAAGAAAAAGGCATTGAAGTTGTCTTTACGGATTTAAACCCTCTCAGGGATTCGAATCCCTTTTTTTCCGGGGGCCACAGGACGTTTCTGCAGTGGTTTGGAACCGGTGGAAGCGGCTGGATTCCGAATGCGTTCAGTCCTGATTCTCCTGATGTCACACTCAGGTCCTATCTGGACTTATTAAATTTTAAAGCAAATCACAGGAAAGTCATTGTATCTGAAAAAGAAGGAATCGTGACGTCCGCCAATCCCCACGACGGCAGTTCGCTCCACTCTAATATTGCGTTTGCTGTAAAAGGAGAGATCCTGAGGGAACTTGTTGAAACGGAAAAAGCGGTCGCTTCCCTGTCAGGAACGGATGTGGAAATGGATGAGAGCGCTGTTGTATTTGCACAGGCGGAATCGGGAGATTATGATGTTCAGCTTTTAACCGAAGGGAGAATCAAGAAACACTTAGTAAACGAAATGAAGCAGACCGGAAAAGGTGAAAAGATTAAAATTGGGGCATTTTATTTATCTGACCGCGATATCATTAAGGAGCTGCTAGCAGCTTCAGAAAGAGGAGCAGAGGTCAGACTGATACTTGATGCAAACAAAGATGCCTTTGGACGGGAGAAGAACGGTGTTCCAAACAGGCCTGCTGCTCATGAACTGGTTTCAAAATCTGATGGAAACATCCAGGTGCGGTGGTATAAAACAAACGGCGAACAGTATCATACGAAGCTGATGTTTTTTGAGGGTGAGGAAGAGGATACGGTCATTGGCGGATCAGCCAATTTTACGAAGCGCAATCTCGGAAATTTTAATCTTGAGACAGATCTGAAAATTACCGGCCCTTCCAATACAGGGATGATGGAGGAAATGGAAGCCTATTTTGATGAGCTCTGGTCAAATCAGTCAGGAACATACACAGAGGATTATGAAGTATTTGCAGATGATTCGCTCTTTTTGACATTCATGTACCGCTTTCAAGAGTGGAGCGGGATTTCAAGTTTTTGATGGGAAACGGCAGCTTGTTGCTGCCGTTTTTTAGTTGTACCTATAAAAGAGGCTTCGACAAAACATGTTATAACAATAAATTGGGGTTCAATAAAAATCCGGAAAATGACACCACAAACGGGCATCCAATTCTGGTAAAAGTGGCGGCACTAAGCGGAATGACGCCACAAACGAGCATCCAACTCTGGTAAAAGTGGAAGCACTAAGCCGAATGACGCCACAAACGAGCATCCAACTCTGGTAAAAGTGGAGGCACTAAGTGGAATGACGCCACAAACGAGCATCCAATTCTGGTAAAAGTGGCAGCACTAAGCGGAATGACGCCACAAACGAGCATCCAATTCTGGTAAAAGTGGCGGCACTAAGCCGAATGGCGCCACAAACGAGTATCCAATTCTGGTAAAAGTGGCGGCACTAAGCGGAATGGCGCCACAAACGAGTATCCAATTCTGGTAAAAGTGACGGCACTAAGCCGAATGACGCCACAAACGAGCATCCAACTCTGGTAAAAGTGGCGACACTAAGCCGAATGGCGCCAGCAAGTTGGGATTCATTTTTAGCACTTTAACATAAAAAAACCGGACGAGCTATAGCCCTAGTCCGGTTTTCATTCTATGAATCCATTGATTTTCCAAGACTTTGTTTGCGCTCCTGCTCAGCAATCATTTCATCGTCTTCGGCATTGTCGCGTGTAACTTTCTGCGTTAGAATTGCTCCAACGGCAACAAGCATCATGACAGCGATGTAGTAGCCTTTTTCATTCAGCTGAAGATTATCGGCATTGTACAGTCCGATACAAAACAGCGCGACTCCGGCAAAGAACGTAAAGTAAGCAAGGAATGTAAAGGCCGGTGTATTTCTTCTTCGGTATTTTTGCATGGCAGTTCGCTCCCTTTTAATAGGTAATATGGCAGTAATGACTCTGATATCATACCATAATTTCCCTAAAGTGAAACGTGTTATTTGTCATATTTACAGCTTCATTGTGAGGAGGTGAACCTATTTTACATTTATATTGAGAGGTCCTTTGATCCGCACGGGAGGTTCATTGACCGAAATCTCTGTCCGCTGCTGCCGTTTAGCTCCAAAGACAGCTCCGACCTGCTTGATGGAGGATGTGACATTGTGGAGCATTTCACCGACGTCATGGGCAGATTCAAGGAGCGGATCGACAGTGCGGATTTTGCCTTTAACATCTGTTGTTAGCTGATTGGCTGTATGAATCAGCTGCTCGGCTTCTTCTGAAAGCCCGTTTACGGCATTTCTGACTTCTGCAAGCGTCTTGTTGGTTTCATCCAGCGTAACCATCCCTTTTTTTAATGTTCCGATCAAATGGACAGCAAGACAGATGAACGCACCCGAAGCGCCTGCAACACTTAATTTGATTAACATGTTTTCCCTCCTTTTTGTATCAATCTATGTTTTCTTTTTTGCGGAAATGCCTCAAAGGACAACCGCCTAATTATTATAAAATTTAGATTAGTTGTTGACATCATTGCCGGTTTCTTATAAAATAGCAGTATACCAATCGAATAAATGAACCTCCTAAAGGGGAGTAGCTTTTACAATAGTGTCGTCACTTCGAAGCAATTGCTTCCGGCTCTATTGGCAACCATTGCGTTGTTAGCAAGACCTTTACCTATTACCGGTAAAGGTCTTTATTGTTTTTCAGAACAAAAAACCTTTGCCGAATGCAGGCAAAGGTTTTTTTATTCGAAATTTCCTAAATGAGGTGTGAGAGTATATGAAAAAAATCCGATGGTCCATTGAAAAATTAATTCGTGAAAACAAAGAGGAGCTTCTGAAGGATAAAACGCAGCTTGAAAAAATTGAACAGCGCATTGATGACAAGTACACGAAAAAAATAGGATTTAAATAGGAGGAATGAAGATGATTCTAAGAAAATATATGTCTATTCTAGGTATTGGTTCTGCTCAAATTGATTTAATCCTGAATAAGGAAGAATTCAGTCCCGGTGAGTGTGTGAAAGGTTACTTTTTAATAAAAGGCGGTGTGATTGAGCAGCAGCTGAAGCGGATTGACTGTGATTTGGTTGCGGCTGATCTGTCTGCCGGGAGTGAGAATGTGCTTGAAACGTCAAATATTTTAACCTCAAAGCAAATTGCTGCTGACGAACAAAACCGGATTGATTTCGTATTCAGGCTTCCTCAAAACCTTACGGAATCAAACGATGAGAGGTCATACTTCTTTAACACGAGGCTGGTTTTCGATGAAGGTGTCATCAGCAAAGATCAGGACTTTATCACAGTAGTAAAGGGGGACTAACAGATGGAACTAACAATGCTGATGGAATATGGATGGGTATTGCTGCTTTTGATTGCGATTGAAGGACTGCTTGCCGCAGATAACGCGCTAGTGCTTGCCATTATGGTCAAACACCTGCCGGAGGATCAGCGGAAGAAAGCTTTATTTTATGGTCTTGCAGGTGCCTTTGTTTTCAGGTTTGGCTCCTTGTTTGCAATCTCCTTCCTGGTGGATGTCTGGCAGGTTCAGGCAATCGGGGCTCTCTACTTGCTGTTTATTGCAGCGAACCATATCTTAAGAAAACTTGTGTTTAAAAAGAAAGAAGAAGAAGAGAAGCCGGATAAGAAAAAATCAGGATTCTGGGCAACTGTACTGAAGATCGAGCTTGCAGATATCGCATTTGCTGTAGATTCCATTTTGGCTGCTGTGGCTCTCGCTGTCACGCTTCCAAACACCAGCCTGCCGCCAATCGGCGGTCTTGACGGCGGAAAATTCCTCGTCATTTTCGCAGGGGGCATTATCGGGCTTGTGATTATGAGATTTGCGGCAAACTACTTTGTCGACTTGCTTCATAAACGTCCGGGTCTTGAAATTGCAGCCTTCGGAATTGTCGGGTGGGTTGGAGTAAAGCTTTCCATCTACACCCTGTCGCATCCTGAACTCGCTGTGCTGCCTGAAGGATTTGCAAAATCCCCCGAGTGGAAAATCACATTCTATGTTGTACTCGTTGGAATTGCAGCAGCGGGCTGGTTTTTGTCAAAAGAGAAAAAAGAAGAATCGGCAGAAGTCAGTCAATAGTTTTGAAGAGCATCCATTTCATCATGGATGCTTTTTTGTGTTTTCTTTAGAAAATCTTTACCTTTTTCCAAAATTTATCATGTATAGTGAAGGTAGATTACACAAGAGAAACGGATGGTGGTAATGAAAAAATTAATCAAATACAGTTTGGCCGGCTTGCTTCTTTCAGGCTTAATCTATACAGGATTTCTCCATTACAGCATTCATACAGCAGCCTCCGGGCAGCCGGAAGATGGAGCGGATTACATCATTATTCTCGGTGCAAAAGTCAATGGAACGGTGCCTTCTCTCGCACTGCAGTACCGGGCTGATGCAGCAGCAGAGTATATGAAGAGAAATCCCGGGACAATTGCCGTCGCATCGGGCGGACAGGGGCCGGGGGAAGAGATTACGGAAGCTGAGGCGATCAGCAGGATATTGAGCGGGCATGGGATTGATGAAAAGAGAATTATAAAGGAATCGGCGTCAACAAGCACAATTGAGAACCTTTCATATTCAAAGAAAGTACTGCCAAAAAACGCAAAACAGGGACTGATTGCCACAAATGACTTTCATATTTACCGCTCATTGCTTGCTGCAGAACAGCTTGGCCTTGATGTGGAGGGGCTGCCGGCAAAAACTCCGAGTGTCGCCGTTTTGAAATCTTTTTCAAGAGAGTACTTAGCGATAACAAATTACTACGTAAGAGGACGCTATGAGGCAAAATAAAAAGAACCATCTTTTCCGCCGTCCCGGGAATGGTTCTTATATTTTTCTCTATAAAGCTGTTCTTTTTTCGTTTTCGTCCGTTTCGTGCTCAAATCCTGCAGAGCAAATGGACTTCTGCTGCTTTCGGGATTCCGTTTTCCTTCGCGCGTCATTTTCAGGCGCTGTTTTTTTGCTTTAGATAAACTCATGGCATTCACACTCCTGCTATTATTTCTATCAGTATACGCGGAAACAAGACATTTTGTACAGATGGAGTGAACGCTGTTATGTATCTTTTTCCAGCAGGTTTCTTTTCGCCTGCCAATGGGAAATGTATAGTCAGATAACAATGACTGACGTGAGGGAGAGATAAATATGGAGTATTCTGCAAAGGCGGAAGCCAAGGCAAAGGCGAATGATGCAGGAGAAGAAACAAAGCCCTGGATAAGGCGGTTCGGACGGTTTGGCTATATGGCAAAAGGACTTGTCTATTTTTTAATCGGCGTTCTTGCGCTGCTTGCGGCTCTTGGACTGGGAGGGAAAATGACCGGAACGAGCGGCATGTTTGAAACCGTGGCTGGAAAGCCATTCGGAGAAATTTTACTGTGGGTAATCGGCATCGGCCTGATTGGTTATGTCTTATGGGAACTCATAAAAGCTTTTCTTGATCCTGAGAGGAAAGGAAAAAAGACAAAAGGCATACTGGTGAGAACAGGCTATGCCGTCAGTGCAGTCATCTATGGAGCCATCGCTTACAAAGCAATATCGATAGCTATGCACGCAAGCTCAGGCGGAGGCGGATCTGAAAAAACGATTTCAGCGAAGCTGCTCCAGCAGCCCTTTGGTCAGTGGATCATTGGCCTGATTGGAGCCATCATTGTGGGATATGGCCTGTATGAACTTTATAACGGCTATACAGAACGGTTTATGAATAAATTCAGAGTAAGCGAAATGAATGAGCATGAGCGAAAGATTGCGAGAAATTCAGGAAAATCGGGCTTGATTGCAAGAGGAATCGTACTTGCCATGATTGGCTATTTCTTTATTCAAACAGCTATTACAGCTAATCCTGAGCAATCAAAAGGAATTGACGGGGCTCTGGCTGAGCTTGCCTCTAAACCATACGGAGGCTGGATGCTCGGTCTTGCTGCTGCAGGACTGATGCTTTACGGCATTTATGAAATGATCCGCGGACGCTATGAGCATATGAGTTTTGGAGGTAAATAAACCGAGTTCTTTTTTGATCACATATATTTTAAATGGAAACCATCTGCATAAGCAGGTGGTTTTTTTGCTTTAGCGGCAGCTTTTACCGTATATGGCCGCCTGGGATAAACGCACAGTCACTCCTGCCTCAGCCGGCATAGGTTATGATAAGGGAGTGATGCAGGTGTCTAAAAAATCAAATCGGAAATTAAGGGACAGAGTAAAGGTTGTCTTTTTGAATGAAATCGAGGCTGGATCCGGAGTGGAAAGCGTCTTGGAAGCTGGAAAAGCGGCAGCAGAAGTAGTTGCTGAGAGACTTGAAGAAGTGTCGGAAACAGTTGCGGATGCACTTGAAGAAGTGTCGGAAGCAGTTGCAGATACGATCGAAGCAATCGCAGAAACAGTTGCAGGTACGATAGAAGAAGTGGAAGAAGCAGTTGCAGAATCAAGTGAACAAAGAAAAGAAAAGCGTCCGATTATCAAAAAAGTGGTAAAGAAAGTAAAGCCGCCTATTGCTTTCGGTTCGCTTTACAATGCTGATATTGGCGGTTTTGCTGTCCCGGGGGTAAAACTGAATTTCACCTCTGAGGGACCGGAATATAAAACGAGATCCAGTGTTATAGATGATACGATTAGAATCAAAAAAGACGGCGTTTATGAAATCATTTTCTTAACCGATGTCATGACTTTAAATGGAGAAGCGGATTTTGGGATCTTCAGAAATAATACTCTTATCAATGAAGCTAAATTTTCGGTTAAATCAGGTGATCTGCTGCAGACAACGGTAGGCAAAGTTGTACAGCTTGAACTTGAAAAAGGGGATGAAATTTCTGTTCGAACGATCTTCACTAATACACCGGACACAGGATATGAGTTTCCTGACATCCGTTATATGAATTCTTCCCTCACCGTCAAACTTCTTATGAAGGATTAACTATCATATTTTTCCCTAAAACAAGGCACCTTAAGAATGTCTTGTTTTTTTATGTTTCCTGAAAAGATCGGGAGGAGGCCAGCACATGTTCACTTTTTTCAAAAAGAAACCGCCGCAAAGACCGTCTGATGACCAAAAGCAGGACAGCAGCATGGAAGGCCTGCTGAAAAAGTGCAAGCTTTCTTCAGATTTCACCTCGTACCGCTATTCAGAGGAATGTCCTTACTATATTCATTACTATAAGACGCTTGTTGATGGAAAAGTGCTGCATGATCATGTTCTTCCTCATATTATCGAAGGGGAAAAAGGCGCAACACTGTTTGATCTGCAAAAAACGGTTCCAATAGATGATTCGGAAATTATTAACGATGCTGAAAAAGCTCAAGGAAAACTTTTGGCGGGAAACATTGGCATTCAGTGCAAGTCAAACATGAATGAACTGCTTTTGATTCCTGCTATTACACTTGAGAAAAGGGCAGTCAGTCTGCCGGAAGTGGAATACAGTGTCGTGGGTCCGAAAGAGGCTTTTGTAGAATCACTAGATGCGAATTTAAATTTGATACGAAAACGGCTTCCAGTCCCTGAGCTTATTTCTGAGGAAATAAAGGTAGGCAGACTTTCAAAAACGAGAGTGGCTGTTCTTTACATAAAAGATATTGCGGATGATGCAAATGTTCAGACGATTGTCCAGAGAATCAGTGATATCGACTATGACAATGTTCTCGACAGCTCTGTCATAGCCCAGATTATTGCAGATAACCATCACTCCGTCTTTCCGCAGCTGATCGATACTGAAAGGCCTGACCGGGTGGCCGGTGTTCTTACTGAAGGGAAAATTACGATTTTAGTTGACGGATCCCCGCATGCATTGACCGGGCCGACAACGCTAATTGAGTTTTTCTCGGCATTTGAAGATTATTTTCTATCCTATCCGATAGCTTCTGTCTTCAGGCTTGTGCGGCTGTTTGCCGTCTTTTTCTCAGTTATTTCAACAGCCATGTATGTAGGCGTACTGACGTATCACTATGAAATGATTCCGCAGAATCTGCTGAATCCTCTTGTTGCTTCAAGAAGCGGTGTGCCGTTTCCCCCTATATGGGAAGCAATTATTCTGGAACTGACCATTGAACTGCTCAGAGAAGCGGGAGCAAGACTGCCGACAAAAATCGGGCAGACCATCGGTATCGTAGGCGGGATCGTTATTGGTACGGCTGCTGTACAGGCAGGTCTTACGAGCAATGTGCTGCTTATTATCGTTGCCCTTGCAGCCCTTGCATCCTTTACCACACCGGTGTATCAAATGGGCAACGTCATCCGTCTGATCCGTTTTCCTTTCATCTTTTCTGCACAGCTGTTTGGCCTGATGGGGATTGCCTTTTGCTTTGCATACTTTCTTGGCCACCTATTGAAGCTATCTTCACTCGGGCGTCCTTATCTTGCACCTGTTTATCCGCTCAGAATGAAGGATCTGAAAGATTCTCTCTTCCGGCTGCCGATTTATATGCAGAATACAAGGCCGCTGCAGATGAGAACTGCTTCACCTGTTCGGTTTGAAACGAAAAAACATAAGGAAAGAAAGCCAGACATTGAAGAATAAGGAGGTGCTGTGATGTTTCCGCTGCCAAACGAGGATAAAAAAGTCTCGAACTATTTTGTCTTTTATTTAATTCATGCCATGCAAGTGGGGGTTGGGATATTAGGCTTTGAACGGTACATTGCAAAGTCAGCGGGTCACAGCTCCTGGCTGGCTATTATCCTTTCAGGCGTGACCATTCTCGTTCTGATCTGGATTTCCTATCAGATTTTAAACAGGGGAAAAAATGATATAGCCGCCATCCATCATGACCTCTTCGGTAAATGGATCGGCGGGCTGTTCAGCCTCTATTTTGTTGTCTATTATACGATGTTTGTCATTGTGCTCATCCGTACTTATGTCGAAGTCATTCAAGTCTGGGTATTTCCGGACGTCTATCACTGGGTATTTGCCGGAATTATCATTTTAATAGCCTACTCTTACGTGACAGGTGGCTTTCGTATCGTTACAGGCATTGCCTTCCTCGGTGTCATTTACGGAATTCCATTGCTGTTTATAAAATATTTTCCTATTAGGGAAGCTTATTGGGGCAGCCTGCTGCCGGTCATCGATTTATCGTTTAAGGAACTTTTGAGCGCCACGAAAACGATGACACTCAATTACCTTGGATTTGAAGTCCTGTTTATGTTCTATCCTTTTTTAAAAGATCCTCCAAAGTCTCAGAAGTGGGCACATTATGGTGTACTGTTCAGCATTTTTATTTATTTAATCACTGCACTTGTTTCGTTCGCCTATTTTGACCAGGATCAACTTAAAACGACGATTTGGGCTACATTAACCCTTTGGAAAATTGTCGATCTGACTGTTATTGAACGTTTTGAATACGTTGGAATTTCCATTTGGTTCTTTATTGTTCTTCCGAATATCTGCATCGGACTATGGAGCGCGAGCAGAGGGGTTAACCGCATAATGCCTGTAAAACAAAGAACGGCCCTGATTATAATTAGTGCGGCGGTGTTTGTTTCCTGCTATTTTCTAAAAGACAGGGGTCAGATTGACTGGCTGAATAATAAGATGTCCGAGATTGGATTTTATACGATATACGGATACATACCGCTCCTTTTTATCCTGCAGATGATCATTATGAAAGTGAGGAAGCAAATTTGAATGCATTTAAAGCGGCCGTACTTGTTTCTCTCATGCTGATTACGGGGGGCTGCGTGCCTACTTCAAAAGTTCTCGAAGACGTGCAGCTAATTCAGGCGGTCGGATACGATTATATCGGAGAAGATGAATTCCAGGTAACAGACGGCGCAACCTACACACCGCCGGGAGTTCAGTCAGAGCCGGAAAATGTTGTGCTTACCGCCGTTGGGAAAACAAGCAAAAGCATCAGGCAGAAAATCCAGGCACAGTCCACAAGACCGGTTGAAGTCGGTCGGGTGGGCATCATTATTTTCGATCAGGAAATAGCGAAATACGGAATCGGGCCAATTGTCGATAACCTCCAGCGGGATCCGAATATCGGGAGAGATATCAGTCTTTGTGTTTCTGAAGGGAAGGCCTTTGAGATTCTTTCTTCAAATATTAAGCAGGAAGAATCTGTGTCTCGATATGTGACAGATATTGTCTCGCAGAATATGGACCGCACAATCCCAAGCATGAACCTGCATCATTTCCTTTTTCAATACAGGGGAGATGGCTTCGATCCGTTCCTTCCGTTAATTGAAAATAAAAACCAGGCAGTCGAGGTTCTGGGTGTTGCCCTATTAAAGGGGGATAAGCTTGCGGGCAAGCTGGATCTGCAGGAAAGCTACATGATGAAAGTCCTTTATGAAAAAACGAATAAAGGCATAATCGAAGTGGATTCGAAAAAAAAGAACCCGGTCAGCATTCAAAATCTCTCCTCAAAAGCTTCCTTCCGTCCGCGAAAAGAGATGACGGGATACACGATGTCAGTCTCAGTCAAAATGGACGGGCGGGTGATGGAAGCCGGAGGGCTTGATTTAACAAAACAGACAAACATAAAAAAACTTGAAAAGAAAGCAGAAAAAATGCTCGAGGAGGAAATGCTTTCTCTGCTCAAAAAACTTCAGGAGCTTGATGTCGACCCTCTTGGAATAAAAGAACAGTTCCGCCAGGAGGGATACAGGGACTGGAAAAAAATAGGTCAAAAAGTGCGATTCAACGTGCACGCAGATGTACGTCTGATCCAGGCCGGAATCATGGAATGAGCGAATAGAATTGGTTTCCTGATAGAGAATAGAAAGATGAAAAAAGGAGGATAAAACATGACTCAGCAAATCAATGGAGATCCAAACGAAAATATGCAGACAGGCATGGTTCCGCCGCAGCAAAATCACGGCGGGCATGAAATGTTCGATGTATCAGAAATTTTATCGGGAGCGGTCAATGCTTTAAATCTTTATGTCCTTTTAAAACCGCATGTCAAAGACCCTGAACTGCTTGATCTGATGAACAGGCAGGAGCAATTTATGATGACGGAATATAACACGATTGTAGAATGCTTTCAGACAGGAGTAAAACCCTCTGTCTCTACAGAAGTCTACAACATGAAACAGAAAAATGATTTTGTATACGGCCTGAAACAAACTCCGCCAGTGAAGCCAATAGGGATGCCGGGTGAGATAACGGATCAGGTTATTTCGAGCCTGATGCTGAACATGGTGAAATCAAATGCATCCCTTAAAGGAATGGCGACTACGGAGGTAACCAACCCGACAGTCAGGCGTGTGCTGGCAGATACCATTCCAAACTGTATTGAGATGGCCTATGAGATCTCGATTTATCAGAACAAGCATCACTATTATCAGGTGCCGCAACTTCCCGAAGGGGACATGCAGCAGATGGTAAATGCTTTTGCTCCTGTTCAAAAGAAGCAGCATTAAATCATGCAAAATTTGTTTAGGACCTTCAAAAGGCAGGAGGAGCATGCTTGAGGGAACTTATCGGCTTGAATAGAACCATCAAGGGACAGTGGGAGCCTGCTTGAGGGAACTTATCCGCTTGTTTAGAACCATCAAGGGACAGGGGGAGCATGCTTGAGGGTACTTATGGGCTTGATTAGAACCATCAAGGGACAGTGGGAGCCTGCTTGAGGGAACTTATCCGTTTGATTAGAACCACCAAGGGACAGTGGGAGCATGTTTGAAGATACTTATTGGCTTGATTAGAACCAACAAGCAACAGGAGCAGCTAGCTTGAGGGTACTTATCAGCTTGTTTAGAACCATCAAGGGACAGAGGGAGCCAGCTTGAGGGAACTTATCCGCTTGATTAGAACCATCAAGGGACGGAAAAGCCAGCTTGAGGGTACTTATCGGCTTGATTAGAACCATCAAGGGACAGAGGGAGCCAGCTTGAGGGAACTTATCCGCTTGATTAGAACCACTAAGGGACAGTGGGAGCCTGTTTGAAGATACTTATCGGCTTGATTAGAACCATCAAGGGACAGAGGGAGCCAGCTTGAGGGAACTTATCAGCTTGATTAGAACCATCAAGGGACGGAAAAGCCAGCTTGAGGGAACTTATCCGCTTGTTTAGAACCCTCAAGGGACGGAGAAGCCTGCTTGAGGGAACTTATCGGCTTGATTAGAACCATCAAGGGACGGAAAAGCCAGCTTGAGGGAACTTATCCGCTTGATTAGAACCATCAAGGGACAGTGGGAGCCAGCTTGAGGGTACTTATCAGCTTGTTTAGAACCATCAAGGGACAGAGGGAGCCAGCTTGAAGGAACTTATCCGCTTGTTTAGAACCATCAAGGGACAGGGGGAACATGCTTGAGGGAGCTTATCCGCTTATTTAGAACCCTCAAGCAACAGGAACAGCTAGCTTGAGGGAACTTACCTGCTTGATTAGAACCATCAAGAGCGGGAGTAGCCTGCTTGAAGGCACTTGTCCAACAGGAGCTGAATCTACGATTAAAAAAGGGTGAATTTGACCGTACTCAAATTCACCCTTTTTACTATATGATTAAGGCTTCAATACAACCTTCACACATTCATCTTCATGATCATTAAAGATTTTGTAAGCTTCGCTGGCTTTGCTTAAAGGCACCTTATGTGAAACGATTTCGGTCGGGTCAAGCTTCCCTGATGCGATCATATCAAAAAGCATTGGCATGTAATGAATGACCGGTGCCTGTCCCATTTTTAGATTGATGTTGCGTTCAAAGATATTTCCCAGAGGGAACATATTGTATTTTGAACCATATACACCGGTAAGCTGAATGGTTCCGAACTTCCTGACGGCGTTCATGGCGATTTCAAACGGACTTAACGTTCCTCCCTGAAGCTTCAGCTTTTGGCCGATTTCCTCAAGAGCTGATTTTTTGCCGTCCATTCCGACACAGTCGATCACAGCATCAGCGCCTCCGCTTGTCAGTTCTTTTATGTGGGAACCCGTGTCTTTAAAATCATCAAAATTAAGTATTTCAACATTGTTCATTCGTTTTGCTTTCTCAAGCCTGTACGGCAGATTATCTACAGCGATAACCCGTTTGGCGCCTTTCATCCAGGCGAACTTCTGCGCCATGAGTCCGACCGGACCGCATCCGAGCACAACAACCGTATCGTCAGCTTTCACACCGGCATTTTCAATACTCCAGTAGGCTGTTGGAAGGACATCAGACATAAACAGGAGAGCTTCATCCTCAAGTTCAACCGATTCAGGAATGACAAACGGCATAAAGTTTCCGTAAGGAACTCTCAAATACTCAGCCTGACCTCCGGGATGATTTCCATAACGTTCGGTGAATCCAAAGTACCCGCCTGTATCGATTTCAGGATTTCCGTTGGAATTGTCACACTGGCTTTCGAGTTCGTGTTTACAGTAGTAGCATTCTCCGCAGGAAATGTTAAAAGGAATAACGACCCGGTCTCCCTTTTTAACCTTTGTTACTTCAGGTCCGACCTCTTCGACAATCCCCATAGGCTCATGCCCGACGACATAATCTTTCTCAGCGGGCAGTGCGCCCTGATAGATATGCAGATCCGAACCGCAAATGGCAGTTGATGTAATGCGGACAATGATATCATCATTTTTCTGAAGAACCGCATCCGGAACTTCCTTCACTTCCATTTCCTTTGCACCCTGAAACGTTACAGCTTTCATCAATACAGCCTCCTAAATTGTGATAGTGTTGTTATACCCGTCTTTCCTCTAAATAATGGACTTATTGGAAAAATGATACTTTTGTAGGAGAGGCGCTATTTTTCGCGAAAATAGAAATAGCCCGGCGGATACAGAATCCACCGGGCTTGAACATGTGATTATTGGTTTACATCAAATCGATCAGCATCCATTACCTTCACCCATGCAGCAACAAAGTCATTCACAAATTTCTCTTTGTTGTCATCTTGTGCATACACTTCCGCAAGTGCACGGAGGATAGAGTTGGAGCCGAAGACAAGGTCAAAGCGGGAGGCAGTGCGCACCACTTCACCTGTTTTGCGGTCACGGCCTTCATATTGGTTAAATCCGGCCGGTTTCCATTCAATGCCCATGTCTAAAAGATTAACGAAAAAGTCATTTGTTAATTGACCCGCGCGATCTGTGAACACGCCATGCTTTGTGCCGCCATGGTTTGTCCCAAGCACACGCATTCCGCCAAGAAGAACCGTCATTTCCGGTGCAGTCAGTCCAAGAAGCTGTGCTTTATCAACAAGCATTTCTTCAGGGCTGATGGAGTATTCCGCTTTCTGATAGTTGCGGAAGCCATCCGATACCGGCTCAAGCACTTCAAAGCCTTCAACGTCTGTTTGTTCTGCTGTTGCGTCGCCGCGGCCTGGTGTAAATGGTACGACTACATCAAAGCCTGCATCCTTCGCTGCCTTTTCGATTGCCGCACTTCCGCCAAGAACGATCAGGTCAGCAAGGCTGACTTTTTTGTCAAGCTGGCTTTGGAGGCTTTCATACGCATCAAGAGCTCTTGCCAGTTCAGCAGGCTCATTTGCTTCCCAGTCCTTTTGAGGAGCGAGGCGCACACGCGCACCGTTCGCACCGCCGCGCATATCCGAACCGCGGTACGTGCTTGCAGAAGCCCAAGCTGTTTTAACAAGCTCACTCACGGAAAGACCGGAGTTTAAGATTTTTTCTTTTAAATCTAAAATTTCAGCGTCAGACAATGTGTAGTCAGCTGCCGGAATTGGATCCTGCCAAATAAGATCTTCCTGCGGCACTTCCGGACCCCAGTAGCGAACTTTCGGCCCCATGTCACGGTGAAGAAGCTTGAACCATGCACGTGAAAATGCATCTTCAAATTCTTCCGGATTTTCATAAAAACGGCGTGAAATTTTCTCGTAGTCCGGATCTGTGCGCAGTGCCATATCAGCTGTTGTCATCATTGTTTTCACTTTGATGGATTCATCTTCCGCATCAGGTGCCATGTGACTTTCAGGAAGATCCACTGCCTCCCACTGATAAGCGCCGGCCGGACTCTTAGTCAGCTTCCACTCATAGCCTAACAGCTGCTCGAAATAACCGTTGTCCCATTTCGTAGGGTTAGCAGTCCAGGCGCCCTCAACTCCGCTTGAGATTGTATCGCGGCCTTTCCCTTTACCGTGCTTGCTCAGCCAGCCGAAGCCCTGAGTTTCCAGTGTTGCTGCTTCAGGATCATCCCCGACAAGTGACGGATCGCCAGCGCCGTGAGCTTTACCGAATGTATGTCCGCCTGCAATCAAGGCAACCGTTTCTTCATCATTCATACCCATGCGGTAGAATGTATCGCGAATGTCACGGGCACTTCCCATAGGATCCGGTTTTCCGTTCGGGCCTTCAGGGTTTACATAGATAAGTCCCATCTGAACGGCTGCAAGAGGATTTTCAAGCTCCCGGTCACCTGAATAGCGGTTGTCAGCCAGCCATTCCTTTTCATTTCCCCAGTATACGTCTTCTTCCGGATGCCAGATGTCCTCACGGCCGGCACCAAATCCAAAGGTTTTAAGTCCCATTGACTCAAGCGCAACATTTCCGGTTAGTACAAGCAAATCTGCCCAGGAAATTTTGTTCCCGTACTTCTGTTTGATCGGCCACAGAAGGCGGCGGGCTTTATCCAGATTCACGTTATCAGGCCAACTGTTCAGAGGAGCGAAACGCTGCGAACCAAAAGCACCGCCTCCGCGGCCGTCAGCTGTCCGGTACGTACCGGCTGCGTGCCAAGACATCCGGATGAAGAAGGGACCGTAGTGACCATAATCAGCAGGCCACCAGTCCTGGCTGTCTGTCATCAGATTATGAAGATCTTGCTTTAAAGCGTCATAGTCGAGTTTTGAGAACTCTTCTTTATAATTAAAATCCTCTCCGAACGGATTAGATTTTTTATCATGCTGGCGAAGGATGCCAAGGTTAAGCATGTTCGGCCACCAGTCTTTATTTGTTGTACCTCCAGGCTTTCTGGAAGTTGTGATTGCACTGTCTGCGTGACCTCCCTGAGCACCAGTGAATGGGCACTGGCCTGCAGCTGTATGGCTTTTTTGATCTTGGCTGTTATTTGTTTCCATGTTTTTCCCTCCCGATAAAAGTCTTTTAAATACTTGCTTTTAATGATTGTGACTATTCTGATGAATATAATCATTATCAGTTTATAATTATACTAAATAAAAAAAGAATTACAAAGCAATATGACTCTCCGGAAAGAACTATTTTTAATACAGGGTGTGTTTTTTAAATTTTAAGAATTAATTGACAATTATCTTTCCTGCTATGTTAATATAAAAATGGTAATATTACAAATTTATGACAATTAGAGGGGGAGAGAAAGGCATGAAAAAATATTTGCTCGTTGTTATGATGCTTGCTATTGCCATGATTGCAGCCGCCTGCGGAGGCAGTGAGGGAACAAGCGGTTCAGGGGGTTCAGGAGATTCAAAACCTAAAACACTCCGCATTCTGACCGGGGGAACAGGCGGTACATATTATCCTCTCGGCGGTTCTTTCGGTGATATTATCTCTGACAGCACAGACTATAAAGCTACGGTTCAATCTTCAGGGGCTTCTGTAGAAAACATGCAGACATTAAAAAGCGGAGACGCTGAAATTGCTTTCTCTCAAACGGACATTGCCACTTATGCTCTAACAGGAGAAAGCATGTTCAAAGACAACAAAATTGACAGCGTCCTCGGCATTGGAACACTTTATAATGAGACAGTTCAGCTGATTACAACAGATAAAAGCGGAATTAAATCTGTTGAAGATTTAAAAGGGAAAAAAGTTTCAGTAGGAGCAATCGGATCTGGAGCTTATCTTAACGCCGTTCAAATTCTTGAAGTATACGGCTTGACGGTAGAGGATGTTCAGGCGCAGAATCTGTCATTTGATGAGTCTACTGAAGGCATTCAGGGCGGCAGCATCGATGCAGCATTCGTTACAGCCGGAACTCCGACTGCTGCAGTTGAAACACTTTCAGCCCAAAACAAGGTAATTGTTGTTCCGCTCGAGGATGACAAAATAAAAGCGCTGATTGAAAAATATCCTTTCTATTCAGAGGATGTTGTACCAAGCGGCACGTACAAAATTGGTGAAGACGTGAACACAGTAGCTGTCAAGGCGATGCTTGTCGTACAGGATGAGCTTGATGAGGAGCTCGTTTACGAGATCACAAAATCCATTTTTGAAAACACAGATAAAATTGCCCATGCTAAAGGCAAATTAATCAAAGCAGAAACAGCTCTTGACGGGATTGGCGATCTGAAACTGCATCCTGGCGCCGAGAAATACTTTAAAGAAAAAGGCGTACTGAAATAATGGTTTGAGAGATAGGCCGCAGAGGAACTGCGGTCTATCGCTTGATTTTGGAGGAAACAGGGATGAAGAAAAAGCGATTATACGCTCTCATGCTTTTCATCTTAGTCATTCTCATCTTTATTATCCCGTTTAAGAAAACCGCAGCTTTTCATTTTGAAGACACAAACAGGCTGTTGGCGTACATTTCTGTTCAAGAAAGCGATACTTTTCAAATAAAGTATACCCATTCCATTCATCTGACAGATGTGATTGAAACATATGAGCTTTCGAACAAACAGATCAAACAAATGGAGCTTTCATATGAGACGTTTGCAGTAGGCATGCCCTCTGGACCTGAGGGGGAAGAGATTTTTGAAAGAAAGGATGGCCGTTATATCATTTCAAATATGAATCGGACATTTCCTTTTTTTGACCTCAGCACAGGACAGGTGGTTGCCAATCACAGAGTGGTTTACAAAGGAAAAGAATATGAATTGAAAAAATACATAAAACCCGGTACATGGGTCAGAGTCAGTTATGAAACCATGAATCTTTTTCAGCTTTTGAGAGGAGTGAAAATCAATGAAGGATGAAGAAGTGAAATTTTTATCACTTGAAGAACAGCAGGAAATTCTCGAAAAATACGATCCAGAAGCTGCAACGAGAAAGCTCACGGGAATTATGGGATGGATTGCTTTCCTGGGTTTGCTGTCATTTTCCCTTTTCCAATTATACACAGCTATTTTTTCCGTTTTTACTGCTCAAATTCAGCGTTCCGTCCATTTAGGATTTGCACTGGCGCTTATTTTTCTATTATTCCCTTTAAATAAGAAAAAGAAAGAATCAGGCAAATGGCAAGTTGGCTGGTATGATATTGTGCTTGCTCTTCTCAGTATTGTCGTCGGTGCCTATTGGCCGCTCTTTATGGAAGACATCGCCATGCGTGTTGGAATCTTAACGACAACTGACTTTGCAATAGGGATTATTGCGATTTTGCTCGTTCTCGAAGCCACAAGAAGAGCAGTCGGGCTTCCTATTACAATTATTGCTGTTCTTTTTATGGCTTATGGGGTTTTTGGACAATACATGCCGGGATTTCTTCAGCATGGAGGGTTAAGTCTTGAACGATTGGTTCAGACCATGTTTTTCACAACAGAAGGGATTTTAGGAACGCCGCTTGGGGTATCGGCAACTTTTATTTTCTTGTTTCTGTTATTCGGCTCGTTCTTGATCCAGACTGGTGTAGGTCAATATTTTAATGATCTGTCAGCTGTAATCGCCGGGAAAAGAGTCGGCGGACCGGCTAAAGTTGCCATTTTTTCAAGCGCCCTTCAAGGCACAATCAGCGGAAGCTCCGTTGCAAACGTAGTAACATCAGGCGCATTTACCATTCCAATGATGAAAAAACTGGGATATAAAAAGGAATTTGCAGGAGCTGTTGAAGCCGCATCTTCAACTGGCGGACAATTAATGCCGCCAATCATGGGAGCTGCTGCTTTCTTGATGGTCGAATTTATTGGAAATGGCATCACGTACTGGGACATTGCAAAGGCTGCAGCCATTCCAGCAATCCTTTATTTTACTGGAATCTGGATCATGACCCATTTTGAAGCGAAGCGTTTAGGTTTACGGGGATTAACAGAAGATGAGATGCCTAATCGTAAAGAAGTGGCGAAGAAGATCTACCTCCTGCTTCCGATTCTGGCGATTATCGTCTTGTTAATGACAGGTATTCCAGTTATGCATGCAGCACTTTATTCCATTTTAATTGCTATAGTAGCAGGGTTCATTAACAAAGAGACAAGAATGGGCCCTAAAGCTATCATTTTAGCATTGGTAGATGGGGCAAGAACGGCTTTGTCTGTAGCGGCGGCAACCGCTGCTGCCGGTATTATCGTAGGGATTGTAACAAAAACAGGACTAGGTTTAACATTGGCAAATGGCTTAATTGATCTGGCACAAGGCTACATTATTCCAACACTTATTTTCACGATGATCGCATCCTTGATTTTGGGAATGGGATCCCCAACAACGGCAAACTATGTCATCACATCAACAATAGCGGCACCTGTTATCATTTTTATGGGCTATCCTGATTTAGCTGCCCATCTATTTGTTTTCTATTTTGGAATCATTGCGGATATTACACCGCCGGTAGCGCTTGCAGCATTTGCTGCTGCTGGTGTATCAGGAGGAGAACCTATTCGTACAGGAATACAATCATCCAAGCTTGCCATTGCCGCATTTATCATCCCATATATCTTTGTTCTTTCACCAGAAATGCTTCTAATTGATACGACAATTCCAGAAGTCATTTGGGTTGTGTTTACAGCAGTGACGGGAATGATCGCAATTGGTGCCGGAATTATTGGCTATTGGATGAGACCTATGAACTGGATCGAACGAGTACTGGCTATCATTGCAGGTTTGCTATTAATCTACCCAGAGGGAATTTCAGATGTAGTCGGTCTAATCATGTTTGCAGGATTGTTTGCTGTGCAGTTTTTTTATAAAAAAGACAGCGGTCAGACAGTGGCTCGGGAGGCGTAAAGAAATAACCTAACAGGGGCGGTTTTATTGCTCTAATTATAAGAAAACAATGGCGCAGGTAAACGATGTCTATTACAAAAAATTTAAAGGGCGGCGATTGCTGCCCTTTTTTAATTTGAAGCTAAGTATTGTAAACGTGATGTAAGAACACTCTGCAGAAGTGAAAGTGGAAGTTAAGTGCTGTAAACGTGATGTAAGAATACTTTTCGGTAGTGTGAGAGGAGTAATCTTGAAAAAGACATACCGAGAACTGAAATAAAAGAATCCTATACACACATCGCCTTTACAATAGAAGAGTCCGAATTCGACAGCCTCCATCAAAAACTATTACAGCAACACGTTACAGTCTTACCTGGTAGATCACGAGATGAAAGAGACAAGAAATCCATTTACTTCACAGATCCGGACGGACACAAGTTTGAGTTTCATACAGGAACTCTTCAGGACAGGATTCAGTATTATAAGGAAGAGAAAAAATATATGACTTTTTTTGATAATTAAAGTATTGACTTTGCAAACGCCGCCTCATATAATAGAACTTGTCAGCAGCACTTACATACTGCGACTTGTTAGCTCAGTGGGAGAGCACTTCCTTGACAGGGAAGGGGTCGGGGGTTCAAGTCCCTCACAGGTCATTACATTTGAGAGAGTTTCCCGGAATGGGGAGCTCTTTTTTATTTGGGAAAATGCCGAGTGGTTGGACGGCCGAAAATTGAAACCCGAAAAAGCACCCGACGCAAATAGTCGACGGGTGCTTTTTTATGTGCGGCTGTTTTTATACCTTGAAGAGGAGACCCGGGTAAACATAAGCTCCTACTTTCGAACTGGAAATTCAATTTTTGGAATTTTTTT
This sequence comes from Metabacillus sp. SLBN-84, assembly GCF_053629595.1. Classification (NCBI taxonomy): domain Bacteria; kingdom Bacillati; phylum Bacillota; class Bacilli; order Caryophanales; family Bacillaceae; genus Metabacillus; species Metabacillus sp. SLBN-84. The sequence goes on along the minus strand of NZ_JBRJIP010000001.1, from coordinate 3,108,769 downwards.
CTGGTAAGGGGTGTAAACGTCATAAAAAAGGGTAAAAGATTGATGGTACATTTTTACCAATTTTAATCCATTTGCTATTAATTTTCCATTTCGTCTTTTTTGCCATTTTTATTCATGTATACTGTAAAAGTCTTTATAAAGATCCATATTTTATTAATTATGGTAAAAAGAATAGGAGAGTGAAAAAATGAAGCGTACGAAGAAGATATGTCTGATGCTGCTGTCAGCTTTATTCGTCTTGTTTGCGCTTGCAGCATGCGGAGGCAGGGAACAGGCTTCTGGAAAAGAAGAGAAAAAAGAGAATACTAAAAAAGAAGAAGAAGTTTCTGAGAAAGAAAATGAGGATGAGGTTGAGATAGCCGGCAGCATTGAAGATATTGTTAAAGAAGAACCTGGAAAATATTCAGGGAATGCTTACAATAAGGCGGTTATACATAAAGCTTTAGATGAAAAGTCGTTTGGAGATAAAGACAGCTTTCAGATTTATGGCGAGCTGCTTGCTCTTGTTAACGAAGGAGAAAACTATAAGCCTTTTTATGACTTTTATGAAGAATTCAACCCGAGCATTGAGACATCTTTAAGCAATATGCCTGGAGGAATGTCGCTTGAAAACGGCGAGATCGGACTTAATACAAATATCTCAATCCTTCTTGATGCAAGCGGCAGTATGGCCCAGAAGATTGGCAGTCAAACGAAAATGGATCTGGCAAAGAAAGCCGTTAATGATTTTGTTGCGTCTATGCCTGAGGGGGCGAATGTGTCTCTCAGAGTGTACGGGCAGGAAGGCAGCAACAGCGACAGCGATAAACAGCTTTCCTGCGGCAGCACAGAAGTGGTTTACGATTTGAAGCCGTATAATGAAGCAGAGTTTAAAGCATCGCTCGGAAAGTTCAAGCCGACCGGATGGACGCCGATCGCAAAGGCCATCTCGGAATCAAAAGCAGATTTTGAAAAATCGGATAAACAGGGACAGAACATTATTTATGTCGTGAGTGACGGGATTGAAACGTGTGACGGAGATCCGGCAAAAGCTGCAAAAGAGCTGCACGATTCAAATATTGAAGCGGTTGTCAATATCATTGGTTTTGATGTAGACAGCAGCGGCCAAAAACAGCTCATGTCTGTAGCTCAGGCCGGCGGCGGTCAATATGAAACCGTTGATACGGCTGAAGACTTCCAGGAATTATGGGAAGATGAGCGCCTGCGCCTCTGGAACGAATGGTGGGACTGGGGCAATAAAAACTGGAGTGAAGTCTGGGAAGAGCAAAGCAAGAAGCAAAATGATCTTTATGAAAGAAAAAGAGAGCTAACGAACATGATTTATGAGGAGAAAAAGAGACTGAATGATGCAGCCTTATATCTCCAGGAAAAAGAACAAATTGAGTATGATATCCGTCAGGAAGTTACAAGCCTGGTCGATCAGCGACATGAAATTCTGAAAGATTATGCGGAGGATACTCATGAAGAGCTGCTTGGTACAGTTAAAAGAGAGGGCGAAGACCTGAAGGACTCCATTCAGGAGAAAAAAGAAGAAATGACAGAAAAATATGAGAAAAAATAGGTTCTTCTGTTCTAAGGGATGATTCAGAACGTATAGAGTTCAGGCAAGGAGGTATGATTTTCGTATATCTCCTTGCCTTTTTCTATCTTTCAATATAAAAACTTATGGAAATGCAGCAGGAAGGAAAACATTCTGAAATTTTTCACCCTTCAAGAGGTCACTGGAGACATGCTTACATTCCAAATGAAGAGTCTAACAATCCAAATCAAGGATCTAACAGTCTAAACAGGTGCTTTCACAATCCAAACCCAAAATCGTTTGCAAATGTTTTACAAATATTTATCGCGTTTATCCTAGTAACTCCTGTTCACTGAAACTATAATAAATGTATGCTTCCTACTAACCAATTGCGAGGGGATATTCGTGGAAAACAGGGAACTTCTGCTGGCCATTACAGAATTAAAATCCAGTATGGATAAACGGTTTGATGCACTTGAAAAACAAGTGGATTCAAGGCTTGATAAGGCAGAGGAACAGCTGTATAAGCTTTCCAGGGCCATTCATTCAGGAGGAGATGACCACGAAGAGGATATTCAGAAACTTGGTGATGAAGTAAGAGATTTGAGATTATCAGCAAAGTATGTGCTGTCTAAGATCAGTGAACATGACGTTGAATTATACAAAGCAATGAATATGCTGAAAAACACCTCTGATGAATAGTCAGAGGTGTTTTTTTGGAGGGACTGCAGATTTTCGGGCTTTAAGTTTAGGTTCCATCAGCTGGGTGTGGCTGATGGAATCCGGCTGTTCAGCTCCGTTGTTGCTCACAGGACGCCGACAATGATTTATGAATGCATTTACTCAATTGACAAAGATAATCTGAATACAGCGGAGTCAAAGCCTACATCAGTAATTTTACGCAGTGGCTGGCCGTTCACGTCATAAGCAGGAATCCGGGTGGATTTTTCCTTACAGAACAAAACCGGAGCCTCCTGACACAGCCCGATGGAAGCTATACAGACCCTTCGCTTAAAATTCTCGGTCAAACTCATCTGGAGAGATTCGGCAATCCTGAAGATCTAAACGGTACATTGCTGTGGCTTGCAAGCAACGACGCCTCCAGATTTGTCACGGGAACGGTCATACCTGTAGATGGAGGAGTTTCTGCATATTCCGGTGTTTAGAGAACCCTGAGAATCCTTTAAGGGTTCTTTTTTATGTAGAAAGATGGCCTGGAAAAAATCCAGGCCACCCTTTGACTAGAGCTGCAGCAAATCAGGGTCCGGTAGCGCCAGTTGGTCCAGTAGCACCGGTAGGTCCTGTTGGCCCAGTAACGCCGGTAGGTCCAGTAGCACCAGTTGGTCCAGTGACACCCGTAGCACCCGTAATGCCCGCTGGTCCAGTAACACCCGTGGCACCTGTAACGCCCGCCGGTCCAGTGATTCCAGTAGCACCCGTAACGCCCGCTGGCCCAGTAACACCCGTTGCGCCAGTAACACCAGTCGGTCCAGTAACACCCGTCGCGCCCGTAACGCCCGCTGGTCCAGTAACGCCTGTGGCACCCGTAACGCCTGTAGCCCCCGTAACGCCAGCCGGTCCAGTAACTCCAGTAGCCCCCGTAACGCCAGCCGGTCCAGTAACTCCAGTAGCACCAGTAACGCCCGCCGGTCCAGTGACACCCGTAGCACCCGTAACGCCCGCTGGTCCAGTAACACCTGTAGCACCCGTAACGCCCGCCGGTCCAGTAACACCCGTCGCACCTGTAATGCCTGCCGGTCCAGTAACACCAGTGGCACCAGTACTACCCGCTGGTCCAGTGATACCCGTAGCACCCGTACTACCCGCCGGTCCAGTAACACCAGTAGCACCCGTAACGCCCGCCGGTCCAGTAACACCTGTCGCACCGGTACTACCCGCCGGTCCAGTAACACCTGTCGCACCCGTAACACCCGCCGGTCCGGTAACACCAGTGGCACCCGTAACACCCGCCGGTCCAGTAACACCTGTCGCACCCGTAACACCCGCCGGTCCAGTAACTCCAGTAGCACCAGTAACGCCCGCCGGTCCCGTAACACCAGTGGCACCGGTACTACCCGCCGGTCCAGTAACACCTGTCGCACCCGTAACACCCGCCGGTCCGGTAACACCAGTGGCACCCGTAACACCCGCCGGTCCAGTAACACCTGTCGCACCCGTAACACCCGCCGGTCCAGTAACACCAGTGGCACCCGTGGCACCCGCCGGTCCAGTAACACCAGTGGCACCCGTGGTACCCGCCGGTCCAGTAACGCCTGTGGCACCTGTACTACCCGCTGGTCCAGTAACTCCAGTAGGACCCGTAACGCCCGCTGGTCCGGTAACACCAGTGGCACCCGTAACGCCCGCCGGTCCAGTGATTCCAGTAGCACCCGTAACGCCCGCCGGTCCAGTAACACCCGTGGCGCCTGTACTACCCGCTGGTCCAGTAACACCGGTAGCACCCGTAACGCCCGCCGGTCCAGTAACACCGGTAGCACCCGTAACGCCCGCCGGTCCAGTAACACCGGTAGCACCCGTAATGCCCGCCGGTCCAGTAACACCGGTAGCACCCGTAACACCCGCCGGTCCAGTAACACCGGTAGCACCCGTAACGCCCGCTGGTCCAGTAACACCCGTGGCACCCGTAACGCCCGCCGGTCCAGTAACGCCTGTAGCACCCGTAACACCTGCAGGTCCAGTAACGCCCGCCGGTCCAGTAACACCTGTCGCACCAGTAACGCCCGTCGGTCCAGTAACACCTGCTGGTCCAGTAACTCCAGTCGCGCCCGTAACGCCCGCCGGTCCCGTAACACCTGTAGCACCAGTAACACCTGCTGGTCCAGTAACACCAGTTGCGCCCGTAACGCCCGCCGGTCCCGTAACACCTGCTGGTCCAGTAACACCCGTCGCGCCAGTAACGCCCGCCGGTCCAGTAACTCCAGTCGCGCCCGTAACGCCCGCCGGTCCGGTAACACCCGTGGCACCTGTAACACCCGCTGGTCCAGTGATTCCCGTAGCACCCGTACTACCTGCCGGTCCAGTGATACCCGTAGCACCAGTAATGCCCGCTGGTCCAGTAACTCCAGTAGCTCCAGTAACGCCCGCAGGTCCGGTAACACCCGTCGCGCCAGTAACGCCTGCTGGTCCAGTAACGCCTGGTGGTCCAGTAACACCTGCCGGTCCAGTAACACCCGTAGCACCCGTAACGCCCGCCGGTCCAGTGATTCCAGTAGCACCCGTAACACCAGCCGGTCCGGTAGCCCCTGTAGGTCCTGCCGGTCCCGCAATTCCTCCCGCAAAATAGAGAAGAGAAATGTCATCAAGAATAACATCGGCTGTGCCTGCTTGAGGAAGTTTGTTGATCAGAATAAGCGCCTGGGTCGTTCCTGCCGGAGCAGGAGTAGTATTTTCATAGAGTTCAAGCCAGTGATTCTGATTTACATCTGGCAGGCGGTTTGGTGGGATATTTTGGATAGTTCCAATTCCGAGAAAGTTAAATGCATCATCATAAAATCCGAGGACAACGGTAACAAGAGGATTTGGGAGAGCGCCAACCTTGGCAAGCGCAAGTTCAAGCAAAAAAGTCTCACCTGAATTTGCTTCAACGAACTGATAGAGAAATGAATTAACATTTCCTCCTGCAAATCTGACAGCAGCAAATCCACTATGAGAAATTTGAGTTGTAATGACAGCGTTGGATGCGGTCCATGGGAAAAAACTGCCCGATTCAAAACTATCATTTACTATACGGTTTTCGATACTCATTTTTTTCCTCCTTTCAAAAATATGCTTTTCACTAGTAAATGAAAAGCTTACTTTAAGATATTCACCGGCAGCAAAGTGAACAGTGTAAATGTCCAGGTAAATTAGCACAATTGTCTGCGGTCGGGCGCTGCCCGATACAATGTGCACTTATGGTCCCAATTAAAAACATGCAATCAGGTGCCAGTTCCTTTTTTCTCCATCCAAAATTCTGATACCTTACATGAAATTTCCTAACTTATGCAGGAGGACACTTTTTCTTACAATAAGGACAGATAGAAAACATCATAGAAATCGGGGTGGTGAGCAGATGGAAGCGAAGATTGTACGGGCAGAGGAGCAAGTAATTGCGCCCAGTACAAAAAAAGGAAGAGTAAAACGGGATCTAAAGAGGATGAATTCCCAAAAATATTTGCAGGTTATGGCGCTGCTCGGTATGGTTTGGATGTTCATTTTCAACTACGTGCCGATGTATGGACTGATTATAGCTTTTAAGGAGTTCAGCATTATCAGCACAATCAGAGAGGCTCCGTGGGTTGGACTGATGCAGTTTAAAGAATTTCTGCAGGATGAGAATTTCTGGACTGTACTGAAGAACACTCTTGGCATCAGCTTGATTAAGCTGATTATCGGATTTCCGCTGCCAATCATTTTTGCCTTGATGCTGAATGAATTGACTTCACTGAAGTTTAAGAAAATGGTTCAGACGATTACGTATTTGCCTCATTTTCTTTCATGGGTTGTTCTCGGCGGTATTTTAACAACATGGTTATCTGATATTGGCATTATTAATGACATTTTACTTAATCTCGGAATTATCAATGAACGCATCAGCTTCCTGGCTGAACCGCAGTACTTCTGGGGCATTGTGATTATCTCGGATATCTGGAAGGAAATCGGCTGGTCTGCAATCATCTATCTTGCAGCAATAGCGGGCGTATCTACTGAACTCTATGAGTCTTCAACAATTGACGGGGCAAACCGTTTTCAGAAAATGTGGCATGTCACACTGCCTTCGATCCGTCCAACGATTACGATTCTTTTCATCCTGGCAGTCAGCGGTGTGCTGAATTCAAACTTTGACCAGATCTTGGTTCTCCGTAATGCATTAAATGAAAGCGCTAGCAATGTTATTGATATCTATGTGTATCAAATGGGTGTTCAAAATGCGCGCTATTCTTATGCAACGGCAGTCGGTCTTTTAAAAGCAATCATTGCCTTTATTCTGCTTTACACGGCTAACAGAATTACGAAAAAGCTTGACGGCACTTCATTATTCTAAGGAGGGGAGATCACGTGCTGAAACTGTTTAAATTAAACCGCAGAACAAAAAGTGAATACATCTTCGACAACATCAACATCATTATTATGTTCTTGATCTGCGGAATAACGCTTTACCCAATCTGGTATGTTATCGTCAACTCCCTGAATGAAGGTGCAGATGCAGCTAATGGCGGCATTTACTGGTGGCCTAGGGAGTTTACGCTGCAAAACTATGAAGCTGTTTTTGCCAACTCAGGCATTCTGACATCATTCGGAGTCACGATTGCGAAAACGGTTATTGGAACCATCACACACGTTTTCTTCACAGCGATGGTAGCCTATGCGATTTCAAGAAGAGATTTATATGGAAGAAAACTGTACATGATGATCGGTATTGTCACAATGTTTTTCAGCGGAGGACTGATTCCTTACTTCCTTCTGATTCGTGACCTGGGATTATTTGATAACTTCCTGGTCTATATCATTCCGACCATGTTTAACTTTTTCCATCTTATTATCTTTGTCTCGTTCTTCAGAGAGCTTCCGCCATCACTGGAAGAGGCAGCAAAAATTGACGGAGCCAATGACTTTATGATTTTCATCAAGATTATTGTGCCGCTGTCGATGCCGGTTATTGCGACAATCGCTTTATTCCAGGGTGTTTATCAGTGGAATGATTATTTCGCAGGGGTCATCTTCGTCAATAATCCTGATCTTCAGCCGATACAAACCTATTTGTATAAGGTTGTTGCAGAATCCAGTTCCAACCAGATGATGATGAATGCTCCAGGCAGCATCACAACAAAAACGGTAACGTCACAATCGATCAAGCTTGCAACCATGGTTATCACGACACTGCCGATTGTTCTTGTGTACCCGTTCCTTCAGAAGTACTTTGTTAAAGGGATGCTTATCGGTTCTGTAAAGGGCTGATGCATATAGAAAGAAAGTCTATTATAATTAGGTACTAGAGAGGGGTTTACTATGAAAAAGTTTAAGAGTCTGTCCATTTTCCTCATTGCGGTTCTTCTTCTTTCCATGCTGGCTGCATGCAATAATGAAACCGCTTCATCAGGGGAGAAAGAAAACAAAAAGCCTGTTTCAGCCGATGAGCCTGCATGGAAAGCAGATACATCGCCGATTACATTTGACTGGTATGTCAACTTTTCCTGGTTCGCATCAAAATGGGGAGAGGACGCCGTTTCAAAGTATGTAACAGATAAAACAGGCGTTTCAATCAACTACATTTCTCCTGCAGGGAACGAAGCAGAGAAAATGAATACAATGATAGCTTCCGGCAAGCTTCCTGATTTTATTACCCTTGGCTGGTGGGAAGATGCTGTAAAGAAAATGCAGGAAGGCGAACTGGTTCTTCCATTAAATGAACTTGCTGAAGAATATGATCCATACTTCTTTAAAGTAGCAGATAACGCAAAGCTTGAGTGGTACAAACAGGAGAACGGAAATGTATACGCTTACCCGAATGCATCATCTTCTCCGAAGGATTTTGAAAAATACAAAGACTTAAAGCCTTCTAACCAAACATTCTTAGTAAGAAAAGATATGTACGAAGCACTTGGAAGTCCTGATATGAGCACACCTGAAGGGTTTGTTTCAGCTCTTCAAGCTGCAAAAGAAAAATTTCCGGAAGTAAATGGTGCACCGCTTATTCCGCTTGGCCTTCATGAATTTACAGATGTAGGCAATACATCACTTGAAGCTTACCTTCAAAATTTCCTAGCCATTCCTATGGAAAAAGACGGCAAGCTGTATGATCGCACAGAAGATAAAGAATATGTAAAATGGCTGAAAACATTCAGAGAAGCAAATGAAGAAGGATTGCTTGCAAAAGATATTTTTGTAGACAAACGCCCGCAAATGGAAGAGAAAATCGCTCAGGGCCGCTACTTCGCTATGCTTTATCAGCGCAGTGACATGGCTGCTCAGCAGCAGGCTCTTTATGCGAAAGATCCAAATTCTGTCTATATCGCTGTTGATGGTCCTGCTAACGCTGCAGGCGATCAACCGACACTTGCAGGGGACAGCATTTCCGGCTGGACAGTTACTCTTATCTCCAAAGATGTAAAAGACAAAGACCGTGCAATTGCTTTCTTAAGCTACCTGATCAGTGAAGAAGGACAAAAAGATTTCTTCTTCGGTGAAAAAGGCGTGACGTACGATGAGACAGACGGAAAACCTCAGTTCAAACCGGAAGTTCTTGACCTTCTAAGCAAGGACAGAACAGCTTTCGACCAGCAATACGGTGCTTCTTATAAACACTGGATGCTGATGGATACGAATATGAGTCTTCCTTGGAACCCGCCTACTGCGGAGCCGTTCAAGCAATTGGAAGACTGGACAAAAGGCAAAACAGTCAGCTTTGCAGCTTATGACGGCCTGAATCCTACAGGTACTTCTGCAGAAGCCATTGCAAGTACAAAAATCAGCCAGGAATGGGGAAAAACACTTCCGAAGCTGCTTCTTGCAAAATCAGACAAAGAGTTTGATAAGGTGATGAAAGCTTACTTGAAAAAACGTGAAGATTACGGCTATGACAAAGTAGAAGAGTATCAGAAGAAGATGTTTGAAAAGAATAATGAAAAACTGAATGCTGGAGAAAAGTAAGGAAAAAGGGCTGCTTCGGCAGCCTTTTTTTCCCTGTTATCCGAAAAAGAAATCCCTTATACTAAAAAGAACGTCAAAAGAACAGCAGGTGTCCTCATGGCAGGAAAAATAAAAACGAAGATCTTCGAAATGTTCCTCAAACTCTCATTGCAGCAAAAATTCATCGCCTTATATATTTTCATCATCATGATTCCAGTCGTCGCATTTACCCTGATCTACACAAGGCAAGTGGATGAAAGTGCGATAAAGGACATTACAACGAAAAATGAATATCTCCTTGAAGTAGAAAAAGTTCATATTGAAAACAATATCGAATCGATGAGGAGAACGGCACAGATGGTTGTCTCTGATAATGAATTTATCGATTTTGTGAAATCAAGAGATGAGACAAATGTGGACGATCTGCTGAACTTTAAAATGAATGCGTTCTCAAATGTATCAAGGCTTCAAGTGAATAATCCAACCATTGAAAACATTCACCTTTACACAAACAATCCCTTCGTAAACGAAATGTGGCCGATCCTTTTCAGTGAGGAGCGGATTGCTGATAAGCCATGGAAGCAGGAAGCCATCGACCGCAACGGCATGGAAATGTGGTGGTATGAACAGCAGGATTACGATATCCTCGGACGCTATCCATACCGGGCGAATGCCAAGATTTCAGTCTTGCGGGAGCTGGATTACCCTAAGGATGAACACTTGGGCATCATCGAAATCAGCATGCTTCAAAAGAACTTTTTCCCGAAAATGTTCAGCACGGTTGACGCAGGTGATTCTGCGATGATGGTCATTGACCAGAACAGCAATTATATCGTCAATCCTGATAACCGCTTTTTAAAAGAAAATGAGATTCGTATAGATACACTGACAAGCCACTTTGAAAAAGAAAAGAAGAAAGAATCCTTCTCTTTTTATTATGAAGACCATGAGCTTCCCATCCTTGTGGGAGCTGTCTATATTGAAGCAATCGACTCCTATATGCTGAGCCTGGTCTCTCTTGAAACGATTTTTGCAGATACAGAAAACACAAGAAATCTTGTCCTTGGGGGAATTGTGTTCCTCGTGCTGATTCTCTCCTTTTTAACATACAAAATGATCTCGTATTTGCTCAAAGAGATGTACAGGCTGATGAGCACGATGAAAAAAGCAGAAGCTGGTGACTTCGGTGTGAAAGTCGAGGTGGATGAATACAGCGAGATCGGACAGCTTGCCTATCATTTCAGAAGCATGCTGGCAAAAATCAACCGCCTGATTGCTGAAGCCATTCATAAAAATGCGGTAACAAAAGAAGCGGAGCTTAAAGCTCTTAAAACGCAAATCGATTCTCATTTTCTATTCAATACACTTGAAAACATCAAGATGATGGCTGAAATAAAAGGAGATTACGAGACGTCCGATGCCGTGACATCACTCGGTTCCATGATGCGCTACAATCTGAAATGGAAAAACGATTTTGTGCTGCTTCAGGAAGAACTGACGCATATCAAGCATTATATTGAAATTATGAATCTGCGGCTTGAGAACAGGCTGACGCTAAAAGTCGATGTGCAGGACCACCTGCTGGCATCAGAAGTGCTGAAAATGTCTCTTCAGCCAATTGTGGAAAATTCGGTCAAGCATGGTCTGATTCCATTGCTTGCTGAAAAGCAGGGCGTTATCAAAATAAGTGCAAATAGAATAGACAGCGGAATCTTGATCGAGATAGAAGATAACGGGACCGGTATGAATGACATAGAGAAAGAACGCCTGTCTGAAAAAATTACAGCAGGACAGCATACCGAAACGCTTCATGGGTCAGGAATCGGGCTTGTAAATGTAAATGAGCGGCTGCTCTTGCATTACGGAACCGATCATGGACTTCAATTAGAAAGCAAAGAGGGAGCTTTTACAAAAGTTTCATTCCTAGTACCAGACTTGCAGACAAAGGGGGACTTGCAGCATGTACAATCTGTTAATAGCGGATGATGAATCAAATATACGCCTTGGCATTAAAGCCATGATTGAACGGGAATTCCCGGGCGAAATCAATACCTTCCTTGCTGGAGACGGGCTTGAGGCACTGGATATCATGAGCAGGGAACAAATCGATCTTCTCATCACGGATATAAAAATGCCTCGCATGAACGGAATTGAGCTGATCCGCACCCTGCAGGAAGCGGACAAAAAACCGATCCTGATCATTTTAAGCGGATATGACGATTTTGAATATACAAAGGCAGCCATTAAATGCAAAGTAAAAGATTACCTTTTAAAACCAGTGAACAGAAACGAGCTGTTTCAGACCGTCCGCAGTTCGATGGAAGATTTGGAAAAGACAAAAACACTCGTTCAGCAGGAACAGGAAGAGGAACAGCTTAGACAAATTCAGTACATCCTGCTGAATCCGCTCCTGTCAAAAGAACGGATCAAAGAAATCTGCGGGCAGTCAAACCTTGAAGCTAAGAGCGGACACTATTTCATTGCCGTTATGAATCAGGGGAGAAATCTTTTTGAAAAGGCAGAGCAGGTGCTGAAAAAAGAAATCCTGTTCCTGGACCAGAAAGACCGGACCGTCATTCTGACAGAAGATCAGGCTGTTCTTGATTTGCTTAAGCAGCACATCCCTGAAGCAGAGCTGGGCTGCAGCGGGCAGAAAACCGATTTTTCAGAGATCAGAGAGGCCTATCTGGAAGCAGCAGAGGCATGCAAATATTCGTTTGTCCACCCGAGACACTCATATATTGATTACAACACGGTAACATCTAAACCTGCAGCAGACATGCTTCCCATAGAAGAAATCAAGAAAATCAAAAACATGCTCGGAACAATCAGAGAACAGGAAATCAAGTCTCTTCTGTTGAAAGTTCTAGATCACGAAAGGATTACGTCCTATTCAATCGATTATCTTGAGAGTATCCATCACGAAACAAACAGAATCATCTATGAACCTTTTTTTGAGCGGTTCGGAGAAGAATCAAAAGCCGCATTTAAAAAGCTGTCCCATATGGAGGACCTCTACAGCTTCCGCGATTTCTATCATTATTTTCATGAAACACAGGAATTGATCCTGAGGCTTCATGAATATATGAAGCAGCTGAGGTCGATTTCAACTGAACAAACCTATATGGAACAGGCACTTGCATTTATCGGTGAAAACTATCAAAAAGACTTGAATCTTGCAGTTGTTTCAAATCACATATCCCTGAACTACTCTTACTTCAGCCATGTGTTTAAAGAAAATACGGGTCAAAATTTCGTCGATTACCTGAAAAAAGTCCGCATTGAAAACAGCAAGAGACTGCTTCAGGATCCTGACTTGAAAATTTTTGAAGTCAGTGACAGGGTCGGCTACAAAAACCCTAAACAATTTGCGCGCGTATTCCGGGAGCTTGAAGGCATTTCCCCGAAAGAGTTCAGGGAGGCGGCTGGTATTTCAGCCGCCAAGGAACAGACATAATCTTATTTTTCAGGAATTTTAATCGTTCAAATCCATCGGGAGGCAGATAAAATGATTACATATCCAATGTTAAAATCGAATGCCGTAATAGGAGTGACCGCACCGTCGTCAGGTGTGCAGCCGGAGTTGCACGGTCTTTTAAAACAGGCTTCGGCGAGAATGGAATCCAGGGGATATACAATTATCACAGGTGAAACAGCCTGGACCCAGGATAAAGCAAAATCCGCACATGCAGCAAAACGCTCAGAGGAATTTAATCAAATGATGCAGGATGATCGAATTGACTTCATTCTTCCTCCGTGGGGCGGACAGCTTGCGATGGAAATGCTTCAGGGTGTCGATTATGAGGCCATAAAAGAAAAATGGATTCTGGGATACTCCGATGTCAGCGTGCTTACACTGGCCATTACCCTCAAAACGGGGATGGCAACAGCTCACGGCACGAATCTGATTGATTTAAGAGGAGAATTGTCCGACCCAACCACTGCCATGTGGGAAACCGTACTGAAAACGGAAAGGGGAGGAAAAGTAACTCAGACGTCCTCTGAAAAATATCAAAAAGAGTGGCAGCACGAGAACCCGACACCTCATGTTTATCATCTGACAGAACCAACCGTCTGGAAAACAGTGTCCGGCCAAGATGAACAGGTCAAAGGACGCCTCCTCGGAGGCTGCATTGATGTGATTAAGCATCTGGCAGGCACGCCGCTTGGTGATGTTAAAGCCTTTTCCGAAAAACATATCGCCGGCGATCCGATCCTCTGGTATTTCGAAAACTGCGCGCTTTCCGCAACGGATTTGCGCATATCGCTTGTCCAGCTGAAAATGGCCGGCTGGTTTGAAAATTGCTCAGGGATTCTATTTGGCAGAAGCCCGGCGAACCATCCTGTAGAGGGGTATACGGCAGAGGATGTATATGAGGACCTTGCATCAGAACTTGGTGTCCCTGTCATCTATGACATTGACTGCGGACATCAGCCGCCTCAGCTGACCCTGATTAACGGTGCTTTTGCGGACGTGACAGTGGAGAACGGAAAAGGGATTGTTGTTCAGGAGTTTAGATGATGGAAGAAACCTTTGTATCTATTAAAAATGAACTCCCAGCCATTTACAGCGGGAATCATAAAAAACTGCGAAACGGGACGATGCTTTTCGGGGAACTTGATGAAGGAAGATGGCATACTTCTCTGCAGCCTCCCCTTACCGGCAGTGAAATTGCCCTTTTTGAAGAGCAAGTGCAGACTGTCTTTCCATCTCAGTACAAAGAATTTTTATCTTTCACAAACGGATGCTGGCTCCTTGACCTAATAAGGATTGCTGGCAAAGCGCCAGACACTTACCGGGGAATGAGTGAGGAGGAGGAGTCTTACTCACCTTTTCCGCTGGCAGATATGCAGGGACTTTATAAACGAAAAACAACCCCTCCAGACCACTTTATCTTTGCCGACTCGTTCGTCAAGCAGGTTTATTACACAATTAACAGCAGCGGATACGTGCATGAGGTGTCATACAAAACGAAAAAAACCCTTCGAACCTTTGACTCAATTGGACTATTGCTCCAATCCATTCTGGAAGAAGGAAAAGAGCAGATTGAGAATGATCTTTCCTATGAATTTACTTGATCCTTTCATTGGAAGAGAAGCACGCCTATATCGGGTGTGTTTTTTTCTTGTTTATCTGGAACTTTATTCCGTTTCAACCGTATAACACTTATCCATTCTAGAAGGGGGAGTACAGATGATATCCTACCTGATCATGGCCCTATTCATCTTAGCCGGCGCGATGCTCTATCAGGGGAAATGGGCGAATTTAATAGCAGGGTATAATACGCTTTCTAAAGAAGAAAAAGAAAAATATGACACGCCTGCTCTTTGCAGGTTTTATGGGAAAATGATGTTTGTCATCTCGTTCAGCATCCTTCTGTGGGAGATTGGCGACGAACGTGGAAGCCTGCTGATTTTTATGTTCGGCACCTTGCTGTTTATTGCTTCTGTTGTTTTCACACTTGTCTATTCGAACAGCGGAAGCCGCTTCAAAAAGTAAGCTGCCTTATTCGGCAGCTTTAAAAACTTCTATTTTTTCTCCCTTTTTCACTAGAATCACATCCTCTTTCTCTTTGGCGCGGTACAGGACTGTCCCTTTATCGAGATAATTCGACCAAAAATTCTGCGATGGTTTAACACTTGCATCCACTTTAATTGAAATCGTCCCAAGCTCTATTCCAAGCGAATACTGTTCAGACAAACCCTCTGCATAATAATCTTTTCCATCTGCCATAAGCAGAGCTGCGTATGACTGGTTGTTCTCCTGCTGACTGCAGCCGGCGAGTACGATATAAATAAATGCGGCAAAAAGAATCTTTCTCATTTTTTCCTCCTTCTGGAAATGGCGTGTATTGAAGTAGACGGAGAAAAGAGGATTTCGTTTCACCTGAGAAACAAAAAAGAGCATCAGTTTTTTGATGCTCTTTTCAGGTCTTAATAAATTTCTTTAATTCCCGCCAGCCTGATTGAAAAGACATTCTTATCTTCGTCTTCAAGTGACAGGGTCTGATCGCTCAGGTCGAGATTGCGGACGCGGCCTTTCAGTGTCTGGATGGCACCGTCGATGTAATAGTTTACCGTTACAAGCTTGTTGCGCCTCAATGCTTTTAAAATCATGTGAATGTCTCCTTCCGTTTTGTGTTTATTTTAAGGGTAGTAGTTTAAAGTGTAATCGCTTTCTGTGAGTATATTCCTATTATACTACAGCTTTGTGAAAGCGATTACATTAAATTTGAACACTTTGTGAAAAAAAACACATTGAACACGTTCAGTTCACATGATACCTTTAATAAAAAGACCGCAGGAAATGGGGACTCACAGCATGGGAATAGGATTACAAGGAAAAAAAGTTGTGATTGCAGGATCGAGAAAAACAGATGAAATCAGTACGCTGATTAAAAAACAGGGAGGGATTCCGCTTGTCCGCTCTCTGCAGGGAACCGTTTTTCTGGCTGAGGAGCAGGTGGAACCTGATTTGCGCAAGTACATAAATGAGGGTGCGGACTGGACCATCCTGACGACAGGAATGGGAACAGAAACGCTGGTGAAGCTTTCCCGTCAGCTGGGGGCGGAAGAAGCCTTTTTAAGACAGCTCCGCGAGTCGAACATTGCTTCAAGGGGATACAAGACCTTCGCTTCGCTCAAAAAGCTTGGATTGACGCCATTAAAAAAGGATGATGATGGAACGACCAGGGGCCTTGTCCGGGCTTTGGAAAATGAAGATTTTTCCGGAAAAAGAGTCATGGTGCAGCTCCACGGTGAAACAGCACCTGCACTGATTAAGTTTCTTGAAGAAAAAGGGGCATCTGTCCATCAGGTCCTTCCGTACCGTCACATTTCACCTGATGAAAAAGCCGTCAGCCTCCTTTGCGAAGAACTGAAAGCTGGAGAAATTGACGCGGTATGCTTTACCGCTGCCATCCAGGTTCGGGAATTTTTTCAGTATGTGAAGGAGCATGATTTAACGAAGGATGTACTTGAAGCCTTCAAAACGCGCACACTCCCTGTAGCTGTCGGAAAAATTACTGCCGAAGCCCTTACAGAGGAAGGTGTAGAGAATCCCCTCGCTCCTGATCTTGAACGAATGGGTGCGATGATTATCGAACTTGCCAATTATTATGAAAAAAAACAATTGACATAAGCCTTCCGACTGCGCATAATATATAAAAATCAATGAACGCTGAAGCGGGACTAGTATGCGGGACTTTGTGCAAAAGAGAGCGGGGTTTATAAGCTGAGAGACCCCGCAGCAGCAAAGCCGCAGAACCTGCCCGCCGAGTCCTGTGCCAAACACACAGGCGCCATCAGCCTGGCGTTATCAGGCAAAGCGGGATGCCACGTGCATCCAACCAAGGTGGTACCACGGAGAGCAAAGCCCTTTTCGTCCTTATTTTACAGGACGGGGAGGGCTTTTTTTATTTCTTAGGCAGAAGCTGAGGGGTCAAAAAACGGTGTGATTTAACCCTTTATACAAAGATGCAGGAGCTGGAGGGTCATAAGCCAGGAAGATATGACCTTTCGTAAAAAGAAGCAGCAGCTGAAGGGTCATAAGCCAGGAAGATATGACCTTTCGTAAAAAGAAGTAGGAGCTGAAAGGTCATAAGCCAGTGAAATAAGACCCTTCAAACAAAAAAGAAGGAGCTGAAGGGTCATAAGCGGTTGAGATATGACCCTTCAAACAAAAAAGCAGGAGCTGAAGGGTCATAAGCAGATGAGATATGACCCTTCGTACAAAAAAGCAGCAGCTAAAAGGTCATAAGCCAGGAAGATATGACCTTTCGTACAAAGAAGCAGGAGCTGAAGGGTCATAAGCCAGTGAAATAAGACCCTTCAAACAAAAAAGAAGGAACTGAAGGGTCATAAGCGGTTGAGATATGACCCTTCATACAAAAAAGCATCAGCTGAAAGGTCATAAGCAGGTAAGATATGACCCTTCAAACAAAAAAGCAGGAGCTGAAAAGTCATAAGCCGGCCAAATATGACCCTTCATACTAAAAAACATCAGCTAAAAGGTCATAACCCGGCGGCACTTCTGCCCAATAAACTCTTCCATCCCCCCACTAAACTAAAGGAGGCCAACCCTCATGAAAAAACGGATTGTTGTTAAAATTGGGAGCAGTTCTCTTACGAACAGGAAAGGTGAAATCGATCAGGAAAAGTTCAC
Organism: Metabacillus sp. SLBN-84; assembly: GCF_053629595.1. Taxonomy (NCBI): domain Bacteria; kingdom Bacillati; phylum Bacillota; class Bacilli; order Caryophanales; family Bacillaceae; genus Metabacillus; species Metabacillus sp. SLBN-84. The sequence goes on along the minus strand of NZ_JBRJIP010000001.1, from coordinate 3,091,457 downwards.
CGATCATATTGCAGCGCTTGCGCGGCTCAGACAGGCAGGGCATGAAGTGCTGCTCGTTTCATCGGGTGCTGTTGCAGCAGGTTTCCGCAGGCTTGGCTATCCGGCCAGACCTCTTACGCTAAAAGGGAGGCAGGCCGCGGCTGCTGTCGGGCAGAGTCTGTTGATTCAAGCGTATATGGCTCAGCTTGGGGCATACGGCTTTGTTCCTGCCCAGATTTTGCTGACCCGGACAGATTTTTCTTCAAAAGAGCGGTACAGAAATGCTTTTGCCACGATTCGTGAATTGCTTGACAGGGGCATTATCCCGATCATCAATGAAAATGATACCGTTTCTGTTGAGGAGCTGACGTTTGGTGATAATGACATGCTGTCTGCCCTTGTCAGCGGGCTTGTTCAGGCAGATGACCTCGTTATTTTAACGGATATCAACGGACTGTATGACAAAAATCCGCGCGATCATGCTGATGCGAAAAGGTATGACCGTTTGACCGGCATTACGGATGAGATGATGCTCGGAGCGGAAGGGGCGGGATCTTCAGTCGGAACCGGCGGGATGAAATCCAAGCTTTCTGCGGCGAAAACAGCCATTGAGCTTGGTGTATCCGTTTTTATAGGTACGGGAAAAGGTGATGATAAGTTCATCCGCATCTTGAATGGTGATGGTGACGGGACCTATATAGAAGCCCGCTCTTTCCTGAAAAGCAGTAAACAGTGGATTGCCCTTCATTCTTTAGTCAAAGGGAAAATTTTTATTGATGAAGGAGCAGAGTCTGCCCTCATTTTGAAGGGGAAAAGTTTATTGCCTGCAGGTGTTTGTGACATTTCGGGAACATTTGAAACCGGAGACGTTGTGGAAGTTCACGGACCGAACGGGATGCTCGGTAAAGGAGAGGTTTTTTGTTCCTCTGAAACGTTAAAGCAGGTAATGGGAAAACGGACAAAAGAAGCAGGAGCTGTGCTTGCGTCCATCGAAGTCATACACCGTGACCGATGGGTCAAAGCGTGAAACGGAGGGATAACCATGAGTGAAGTGATGAGGAAAGGAAAAATTGCCAAGGCTGTCAGCTATGACATGATGCAGGTGCCGACCGAAGAAAAAAACCGTGCGCTGGAACTAATTGCGAGGCAGCTGGAAGCGGAGCGTGATTTTTTAATAAAAGAAAATCAAAAAGATATTGAGGCAGGAAAAAAAGCCGGCATGACGGATTCTATCCTGGATCGCATGCTGCTGACTAAAAAAAGAATTGATGATATGGCTCTTGCCATCCGCCAGTTAATTCGCCTGGAGGACCCTGTTGGAGAGGTGCTTGAGACAATCCAAAAAGAAAACGGGCTGCTTATCCAGAAAAAACGCGTGCCGCTCGGCGTAATCGGAATGATTTATGAAGCCCGGCCTAATGTGACGATCGACGCTGCAACCCTGTCGCTCAAAACAGGAAATGCGGTTATTTTAAGAGGCAGCTCTTCTTCCATCCATTCAAATAAGGCTCTCGTCAGCGTCATTCACCGTGCTCTTGAGCAGACATCCATTCATCATGAAGCGGTTCAGCTGATTGAAGACACAAGCAGAGAAACAGCCAAACAGCTTTTCACGCTAAATCAATACTTAGACGTCCTTATTCCGAGGGGCGGGAAGAACCTGATCGACACCGTCGTGAGAGAGTCTTCTGTACCTGTTCTCGAAACAGGTGCGGGCAATTGTCATCTTTTTATCGACGAATCGGCAGACCCTGAAATGGCAGTAAGAATTGTTTTGAATGCAAAAACGCAGCGTCCCTCTGTCTGCAACGCAATTGAATCAATTCTAATACATGAAAAATGGCTTGAGCAGCACGGGAAAAACATGCTGCAGTCCCTGCATGATCATTCCGTTGAAATCATCGCCGATGACCGCATCGTGTCACTTTTTCCTCAGGCAAAACCGGCAAGTGAGGAAGACTGGGCCACTGAATATCTGGCACTGACCGCCAGTGTAAAAACAGTGAAAAATACAGATGAAGCAATTAAGCACATCAACACATATGGAACTAAGCATTCGGAAGCCATCATTACAGAAGACCTGAAAAATGCGCATGAATTTCAATCCCGCGTTGATGCGGCAGCTGTTTATCACAATGCATCGACCCGTTTTACAGATGGCTTTGAATTCGGCTACGGTGCGGAAATCGGCATCAGCACGCAAAAACTGCATGCACGGGGACCGATGGGATTGCCGGCGCTGACTTCGACAAAGCACTACATTTCAGGAAATGGACAAATCAGGGAATAGAAGACGGACGTTGAGAAAACATAAAGAAACCAACGACACGAAGGAGAATTAGCTATGGATACGTCAATTAAGTGGAATGGGAAAATGAGCTTCTCCGGCAATACCCCGTCCGGACACGAAGTGAAAATGGATGCCTCAGAAGAAGTGGGTGGAGAGAACACCGGAGCAAGGCCGACCGAGCTTCTGCTTCATGCGGTTGCCGGCTGTACGGGCATTGATATCATCAGCATCCTGCAGAAAATGCGTCTCAATCCGTCCGCATTTGAAATGGATCTCACCGGCACAAGAGCAGAGGACCATCCAAAACGGTTTACAGCCATTCATATTCATTACAAACTGGAAGGCGATCTTCCTGAAGAAAAAGTGATCCGGGCCATTCAGCTTTCCAAAGATAAATATTGTTCTGTCTCACAATCACTCAATGCTGAGATTACAGCTGAATACTCAATTAATGGAGTTAAGGGAAGAAAGACTATGTAAAAAAGCGAAATCCTGAATAAGGGATTTCGCTTTTTATTGTTCTGACGGCGGAGCTAATCGGTGCTTCCGCATTTTTTATTTAGGACTTGGACCATACTTATTATTTCCAGGCTCACTGTCCAGACAGTTGAAGACTAATAGCACGATTCCACCGATAATTGGGATAAGTCCAATTAAAACCCACCAGCCTGTTTTCCCAATGTCATGAAGCCTGCGCACCGCAACTGCAAGTGATGGCAACAGAAGAAGAATAGAATAAATGGCTACTAAAATCTGCTCCAATCCAATAAGTGACTCCACAATCGAAAGGATAATGGTCACAATTAAATTGAATAAAAAGAACATCCAGTATTCTTTGCGTCTTGCGCGGCCTTGAAACACCGCATATTTCTTAATAACGTCTAGATACCAATGCATGTGATTTCCTCCTTTCTCAGAAAATTGAACGACTTATTTAATATACCATTTTGTTCTGACATTAAAAGCAAAAAAAACGAAATCCCTGAGTGGAATTTCGCTTATTTATTCAAAATGCTTTCTTCAAGCACAGCTGATTTATCACCGTACACCTTCGTAATGTGATTTTCTCCCCAGGCGCAAAGGGAATCCAGAATGCTTTGCAGGCTCCAGCCATATTCACTTAATTCATACTCCACTTTCGGCGGAACTTCCGGATGGACAATCCTGTTGATCACACCGTCATCTTCGAGCTCGCGCAGCTGCTGTGTGAGCATTTTTTGAGTAATGCTGGGCATGAGCTTTTTCAATTCATTTGTCCGTCTCTTGCCGTGGGTCAAGTGACAGAGGATGACACATTTCCACTTGCCCCCGATAATCTCAAGAGTTGCTTCTACGGGAATGTTGTATTTCTTCTCCATCTAAATCCTCCTATTTGATAGGCACCAAAAAGTGCCTACATAACTTTTTAGTTCCTACAGCACTTGAAAGTACGTACTTTTCATTATGTTCGATATATCTCATAATAACATTTGCCGGCTGATCTTTACCATACACGTTTTAAAATAAATATAAATTTTCAGGAGGAGAAAAAATGAGCTTAGATAAAAAAAGAAGTATGTGGGCGCTGCTTGCCCTTGCAGTCAGTGCATTTGCCATTGGAACAACGGAGTTTATCAGTGTCGGCCTGCTGCCGATGATTGCAGAGGATTTAAATATACCGGTTACAACAGCAGGTTTGACCGTCACCCTTTATGCGGTCGGAGTCATGTTCGGGGCACCGGTCTTAACATCTTTAACGTCAAATATGTCACGTAAGACGCTACTCCTTTGGATTATGATTGTCTTTATTCTTGGAAACAGCCTCTCAGCGGGAGCATCAAGCATTGAAATGCTTCTTGCGGGACGCGTGATTGCGGCGCTGTCGCATGGTGTGTTCATGTCGATTGGTTCAACGATTGCAGCGGACCTTGTTCCTGAAGACCGCCGTGCAAGTGCGATTTCTATTATGTTTACAGGCCTTACCGTCGCGACAGTAACAGGCGTACCGTTCGGAACCTTTATCGGCCAGCAGTTTGGTTGGAGACTTGCGTTTATCGTCATTATTCTTATTGGTATTCTTGCTCTTATCGCAAACAGCATTCTTGTCCCATCTAACTTGAAAAAAGGCAACCGCACGACGTTTGGCGATCAGCTGAAGCTTGTGAAAAACGGCCGTCTGCTGCTTGTCTTTTTAATAACAGCCCTTGGATACGGCGGAACATTTGTCGTTTTCACTTATCTGTCACCGCTTCTTGTGGAAGTCACTGGTTTTAAAGACAGCACCGTTGCCATTATTCTGCTTGTATACGGAATTGCCATTGCCATCGGAAACATGATCGGCGGCAAGATGTCCAATAAAAATCCAATTAAAGCTCTTTTCTATATGTTTATTGCACAGGCTATTGTTCTTTTTGTCCTGACACTTACAGCACCATTTAAAATTGCAGGATTAATCACCATTTTAGTTATGGGACTGTTCGCATTCATGAACGTCCCGGGTCTTCAGGTTTACGTCGTAATGCTTGCAGAACGTTTCGTCCCAAGTGCCGTGGACGTTGCATCTGCCATCAACATTGCTGCATTTAACGCAGGAATTGCCATCGGGGCCTTCCTTGGAGGCATCATCACAGACTCCATCGGTCTGATTCACACAGCCTGGATCGGCGGTGTGATGGTCGCAGGTGCAGTGATCCTCACTGGATGGAGCCGTGCACTTGAAAAGAAAGATCAAAAGGTTCAAGGCCATAAGATGGCTGGATAATCAATGACGCTCAGGGCATAGGTCCTGGGCGTTATTCATTTTAAAAAAGCACCCATTCACGAACAGAAAGGAATATAATGGAATGGGAGGTGTTTATATGCTGAAAGGGTTGATTTTTTTCGCCGGCGTTATTCTGATTGGAACGCTGTCTGAGAACTTGTTAAGGAGAAAGTTTGACATCCCAAAAACAAAGGGACTCATCTACAGGGGCGTAAGCACATCTCACCGATGGACAGAGAGAGTTCTGCTGCTCATTTACTTAATATGCTTAATGATTTTGGACTTTTCTATGGGACTGTTTTTAGCATTTATTACTCTTTTCTTCGCTTTCAGAGCATTTATGGAATGGAAATATGAAAGAGAGAAAAAAGAGTATCTGATCACGATACACTTTGTTACAGTCTTTCCTTTGCTTATTGCAGGAGGGTATCTGATGGATATTCTTTGAAACGGTAGGCAAGAAGTGAGTTCTTCATAATCATTGCTTTTCTAAAGCGGATACCCCCAATTATTTGTCACGATGCCTATTCTCCTGTAAAAGCAATTTGATGATGCTTCACTTTTTGCAGAAACAAACTGTAATTCGCAGTAAAGTGTTTGTCTTTTAATAAGGAGACACGTTCTCCGTCTTTGAATCCAATTTCAATAACGGAAGGTTCTCCATTTTCCCGGGACAAATGAAAAACAGCGCTCTCCACCTCATCCCATGTGTACTGATGCTGTTCAAGACTGATCCCGCTGCTGTAGGAAATTCCTTCATCACTGAGCTGTTTATGCTGAATAGCTCCGAATGTAAACGGCACAATGCTGAGGAACACAAGAATTATACCTGACATGATGGAAGTGCGATCCGCTTTTCTGAAAGATGCAATCAAAGCGGCAAGTCCCCACATCAGAAATCCGGTTCCATACAGAAGGTACGTTTCCGTAGAAAGCTGGATAAACCACGTCAGATTTGTCGCATACAGCACATCCGCAACTATAAAAGGGAAGAGAATAGATGCGTAGGGAATCAGGATGAGAATGAGGAAACCAATTACTCCGAATACATGTTTCTTTTCATAATTTTTGTAGTTCATAGTCACGCCCTCCTTGTCTTAAATAAGTATACGCATAAGAATCTGTTTAAGTTTCAGAATATTTAAATATTAGGAGCTTTACTATGAAAAATACCATTCTGCCGTTTGCTTTGTTTTCCTTGCTTATAGCCGGATGTTCTGTTGAAAACACAGACGGCTATCAAGAGGTAAGAAAAGCAGGGTGGAACTTCATGAAACAGAATCAATGGGAAAAGCGGACCAATGGCGACTGGGAACATGCGGAAGTGGCAGCGTACACGGTGAATAAGGGGCAAGCACAACTAATGGATGAACAGTACATAGGCAAAGAAGTTATTAGAGTGGAGTTTGAGGACCTTGAGAATACGGCTGTGAGTGCGCCTGTTATTCTGGTTGATCAAGAAACGAATAAAGTGATTGGGTATATACCCGGAGAATAATATAGGTGTTAAAGGTTATTGAAAAAGACAACATAGAGAAGGGATGACAGGAACAGACTTTTGACAATTTTGCGAAGTCTGTTCCTTTTAGTTGTAATCATAAACTGTCACACATATAATAAAACCATCACGTTACGGTTAGGGGGGATTGACTTGGGGCTGAGAAACTGAAAATTGGAGAATTGGCTGAAATTACCGGTGTGACTAAGAGGACAATTGACTATTACACAACACTGGGTTTACTGAAAGCGGAACGTTCTCCTTCAAATTACAGATACTATGATCATTCCTCAATAGAACGAATTGCTTTTATTGAAAAAAGCAAAGCAGAAGGGCATTCTCTTGAAGAGATTAAAAAAAGGGTCATCAGCCGTTTTTCGGAGGAAGTGGATGTGCTTGAGCTCCGCCTTAAAATTCAGGGGCTGGAACAGGACGTCACAAAAGCCCTCGAACAGCTGAAAGAGTCAGATCCTGAAAAGTATGAGAGTCTCAAAAAGAATATATCAAGTGAAAGCTTGTCATTAATTCAGTCATTGCTTCTGCTCTTACATTAATTAATGGAGGGAAAGAAATGTTTTTTCATCCTATGGATTTCCTGATTCTGATTGCATTGGGAATTTCAATCTGGGCACAATTCAGAGTGAAAGGCAACTTTAAAAAGTGGGCGGAAGTCCCGACACGCACTGGTTTATCAGGTTTTGAAACAGCACGAAGACTTCTTGACAGAAACGGTTTACATCATGTCCCTGTAGAACCTGTGAGGGGAATGCTGTCTGATCATTATGATCCGGTTCAGCGCGTTGTGAGACTGTCAGAAGATGTTTATTATGGAAGGTCTATTGCATCTGTTTCCGTGGCTTCACACGAAGTCGGCCATGCGATACAGCATAAAGAATCATATAAAGCTCTCGTTTTCCGCCACAAACTTTTTCCAGTAACGAACCTGGCATCAGGAATTGCCCCATTCCTTTTTATCGGGGGCATGCTTCTCCAGCAGCTTTCACTGATTGGAATCGGGATTATCTTTTTTTCAGTGGCAGTGGCCTTTCAATTAATTACGCTTCCTGTGGAGTTTGATGCAAGTAAACGTGCCAGAAATCTGATGATCTCAGACGGCATCTTGTACAACGAGGAAGAAAAAGGCGTGAAGAAAGTACTGAATGCAGCCGCTTTAACATATGTTGCAGGTGCGATGATGGCTCTCTTTGAGCTAATTAAATTTGTCATGATTTTTGTGCAGGGAAGTCAGTCAGAAGAAGGCTGAAACTAAACAAAACTTTTATTGGAGGTGTAGGTCTTACCCGTGTAAGACCGCTCGTTGACAACCATAAATCTTTTATTAATTGTTTTATTAATTGCATTAACTGCTTTTTTCGTTGCAACGGAATTTGCCATCGTTAAGGTCCGAAGTTCAAGAATTGACCAGCTGATTGCAGAGGGCAGAAAGGGCTCGCTTGCAGCAAAAAAAGTCACAACACATCTTGATGAATACTTGTCTGCCTGTCAGCTTGGAATCACCATAACAGCACTCGGGCTTGGGTGGCTTGGAGAGCCAACGGTTGAGAAACTCCTGCACCCATTTTTTGAACGATTTGATATAAACGAAACGATGACCCATATTCTTTCGTTCGGTATTGCATTTGCCATTGTCACGTTTCTGCACGTCGTTATCGGTGAGCTTGCTCCAAAAACGGTTGCGATTCAAAAAGCCGAAGCGGTCACGCTAGTATTTGCGACTCCAATCATCTGGTTTTACCGTCTTATGTTCCCATTTATCTGGTTCCTGAACGGTTCAGCAAGAATTCTGGTTGGTCTGTTCGGTTTGAAGCCTGCTTCTGAGCATGAAGAAGCGCACTCTGAGGAGGAGCTTAGAATTCTTCTTTCAGAAAGCTATAAAAGCGGAGAAATCAATAAGAACGAACTGAAATATATGAATAATATCTTTGCGTTTGATGAAAGAGTTGCAAAAGAAATCATGGTTCCAAGAACGGACATTGTATCCATTTCAATTGATGACTCTTTTGAAAACATTTTTGAGATTGTCAAAAATGAAAACTACACACGTTATCCGGTTGTTGACGGGGATAAGGATAACATTAAGGGCTTTATCAACATCAAGGAATTGCTTACAGCTGCAGTCATGAACAAGCAGGATCCCCACACTTTGAAAATTGCCGATTACATTAATCCTGTCATTAATGTGATTGAAACCATCGCCATTCACGATCTTCTTGTCAAAATGCAGAAAGAGCGTACACACATGGCCGTGCTGATTGACGAATACGGAGGTACTTCAGGGCTTGTAACAGCTGAAGATATCTTAGAAGAAATCGTCGGGGAAATCAGAGATGAATTTGATGAAGATGAGATTCCCGAAATCCGCAAGCTGAACGAAGGACACTACATCCTGGATTCAAAGCTCTTAATTGAAGATGTCAACACATTGCTTGGAACAACCTTTAATACTGAAGAGTTAGATGTCGACACAATCGGCGGATGGTTCCTGACTCATCATCTTGATGCTGAAACCGGAACCGAAATTGAATCTGAGGGCAATTTGTTTAAAGTCTTTGAGAAAGACGGAAATCAGCTTCGCTACTTGGAAGTAATAAAATCTTAATCATAAAAAGAACCAGTCGACTTCATTGGACTGGTTTTTTCGTGTCTTGATTTATTGAAAAATATGAATTGTGCAAATCCATTCTTTTTGCCATAATTTTAGTAACAAAACGTTTTAACAGACAGGAGACTGACATGAATCCATTTAATCACGAACGATAACAACGCTTTGTTTCAATCAGAGGTCCTCCGAACATCATTGAATATGGCATAAAAAATGACAAGGAGGAAACAGGATGAAATTTGAAGAATATATGAAAGAAGTGGAAAGACCCTTCACAGGATGGGACTTTTCCTTCATCACAGAGTCCGGAAGAATGCAGAGCGATCTCCTCTCGTGGTCATACGGCAGCATGGCGCAATCCCTTATTTCTGATGCATCATCCATGCTTGACATGGGTACAGGTGGCGGTGAATTTTTATCAAAACTGCAGCCGTTCCCTGAAACTGTTTTTGCAACAGAAGGATATGAACCGAACGTTTCGGTCGCCAAAAACAAACTGGAGCCATTGGGAGTGACCGTGGTTCGTATTGATAACGATGCAGAACTTCCTTTTCCGGACGGGACATTTGATTTGGTACTAAACCAGCATGAATCCTTTGACCCTGAAGAAGTCAGCCGCATCCTAAAAGAGGGAGGACTCTTTCTGACACAGCAGGTTGGCGGTCTGGATTGTCTGGGAATAAATGAGGCTCTTGGTGTAAAGCCAAATGAAGAATATCTTCAGTGGAGTCTTTCAAATGCCTTGCATGGTCTAAAAGAAGCCGGGTTTACCATACTGTTTGCAAAAGAAGAGTATCCTTCTCAGCGTTTTTATGACATCGGAGCTCTTATCTATTATTTAAAGGCCATTCCTTGGCAGGTTCCGGATTTTGACACTGACCTGTTCAAAGAGCGGTTACTCGCAATTCATACTGAGATTGAGGAGAAGGGCTTTTTCGAAGTGAAGCAGCACAGGTTTGTTGTGAAAGCGGGGTAATGATCATGCGGTGTGAAAAAATTGATGTTCATTTTTCTGGTTTTCGTTTCGATTCCTTTTGATAAGATACTAGTACGATTAGTCTTTATAAAGGAGAAAAGCCAAATGATACATGATCAAAAAATGATTGATCACTACTACAGCATGCTGGTTGAGAAAAATTCATCGTACGAAGGCACCTTTTTTGTCGGTGTAAAAACAACGGGTATTTTCTGCAGGCCAACCTGTCCTGCAAAAAAGCCTTTGAAAGAAAACTGCGAGTTTTTTAAAACGGCTCAGGAAGCAGCGCTTGCTTCTTACAGGCCCTGCAAGAGATGTCATCCGCTCAGCACCCCGAGCACGCTGTCGCCGGAAGTGAAAAAACTCGTCGCTGCCATTGAGGAAAATCCTCAGCGAAAGTGGACAGACAAAGATTTTGATGAGCTGTCTATTACTGCGCACACTGCCAGAAGGCAATTTAAGAAACAGTTCGGCATGACTTTCATCGAATACGCTCGTTCAAGGCGCCTAGGGATGGCCTTTCAGCACATTCGAAACGGAAAACCTTTGATCTACACTCAGCTGGACAGTGGCTATGAGTCAGGAAACGGCTTCCGCGATGCCTTTGCCAAAACAATGGGTGCCGTCCCGAAGAAAAACAGGGAAATCCGGCTGTTTACAGCAAAATGGATTGAAACCAAGCTTGGCCCGATGGTTGCTGTTGCGGATGAAGAAGTGCTTTATTTAGTTGAATTTGTTGACCGCCGGGGATTGGAAAAAGAACTGGAGAACCTTAGGGCCAAACACGCTGCTGCTATCGTTCCGGGAACCAATTCGGTCCTGGAACAGATTGAACGTGAGCTGAACGATTACTTCGCGGGTAAATGTCTTACCTTTGAAACACCCATTTATTCGGATGCGGGTTCTGAATTTCAGCGAAACGTATGGAGGCTTCTGAAAGAGATTCCGCCAGGCGAAACCATCAGCTACAAGGAACTTGCCGTCCGTGCGGGCAATCCGAAAGCATACAGAGCCGTCGCGCGGGCGAACGGCGCCAACCAGCTTTGTATTGTGATTCCATGCCATAGAGTGATAGCTTCTGATGGCGGACTTGGCGGTTACGGCGGTGGTATTCAGAGGAAAGCTTGGCTGCTTGAATGGGAGAGGGAGCATGCTGAGGCTGCGTTTAAATAGTATGAAAGAAGAAGCTGCTGATGGGCAGCTTCTTCTTTTGCGATCTGAATCTGGCTGGTAAAGATGTAATTAGGAGACACCTAGAAGATTTCAAGTAAAGGCAGCAATTCAGCAAGTAGAGGTTGTGCAATTCCAACTAAAAGACGCATTTTTTCAAGTAAAACGGAGGAGATGGCAAGTAATCGATGACTCACTGTTCTGACGCCATGCAGCATAGCTAAATAGAGTGCATTAAATACAAAAGGCGATTAGCAGAGCCTTAATTCTAAGTGAACCACAGGATTGCGGCTCATCATTTAGGAGGCATCTGGAATATTTCAAGTAAAGGCAGCAATTCGGCAAGTAAAGGTTGTGCATTTTCAACAAAAAGAGGCATTTTTTCAAGTAAAACAGTAGAACGTGCAAGTAACACCCGTTGACATCTCCAATGAATAGCTTTAGCTTATACCTATGGAAGAAATTAGCTATTCTATAAGCAGAGAGGGCTGTGCAAATGAACTTATCGATGAAATACGTCATTCTGTATGTAACTGATTTCGAAAAATCAATGAAATTCTACCGTGATCAACTTGGTTTGAAGGTGAAAATGCAGCAGGGAACATATGTTGAGTTTGACACCGGGGCGACGACTTTATCTATGAATACACGTGAGTCTGTGCAAGAACTGATTGGACTGGACATGCCAAAGACGGATGCACCCCAAAGCTTCGAGGTAGGATTTACCGTTGAGAATGTTGAAGCAACAATCGAAAAGCTGCGCAGCACCGGTGTACCTGTTGTAAAGGAACCGACAGTCAAACCATGGGGCCAAACCGTCGCCTATGTAACGGATCCGGACGGTCATTATATTGAAATTTGCACGGCTATGTAACAAAAAGAGCGGTCACTGACAATTCAGCGGCCGCTCTTTTTGTTCTATACCCGAATGATTTTCCAGGGATAGGAAAGATTAAACCTATCAATCCTGTGAGGAGAAACGGTATGCTCAATGACTTTATCATCTGGTCGTCGTTTATTGTTCCATGGCTGTCACTGTTTTTCTTGGACAAGCAAACCATCAAACGGTTCATGCCGGTCGCCATCTTTGCATCGCTCCTTGTAACGGTGCAGAATGAGCTCGCCTATACATACAAGTGGTGGGTGGTCAAAGAAACCATCCTGCCGCAGATTATTACCTATTTTCCGTTCGTATACGGAGCATTTTTGGTCGGAACAATCTGGATTTTTTATTTCACCTTTGGAAATTTTAAGCTTTACTTGCTGATCAATCTTGTCATCGATGCCATGTTTGCTTTTCCCTTGAATGAGTGGTTTGAGAGCCTTGGCCTGTATAAGCTTGTGAACTATACAAACTGGAAGATATATTTGACCTTTACGCTCATGGCAGTGCTGATCTATCTCTATCAGCTCTGGCAGCAGGAGGTACTCAAGGGAGGACCGGAATAGCCCTCCCTTTAAAACGTACAAATGGATTTCAAATGATACTGGAGCGCATCCATCATTTTCTGTTGCGGAAAAGAAGCAGGGTGCAGCAAGTGATGAATGGCAAGGCCATCGACTAATACATGCAGCCTGACCGCTTCTTCATCCGGATTACAATCCTCTTTCAGTAGTCCAAGATTAACGAGCAGCTGAATGATCGCGCTGATCCCTTCTTTCATTTCCACGTAAACATCTTCGCTTAGAGCACGCAGCTTTTCATCTACGAGTGTTTTGACTGAGAAAACGAGCCACACCTCCATTTCCAGTCTTCTCTCATCATCGATTGGTAGCAGCTCCGACAGGGCCTCTTTTACAAGGTCGATCGGATCCCCTTGGTACGTTTTGGACATTGTCCGTTCTTTCACCCGTTCGGAAACGAGATTCATGGAATATAAAAGCAGCTCAGACTGTGTGGAAAAGTAGTGCCTAAGGGCCCCCGCAGACAGTCCGGTCGCCTTTGCAATCTTCCGGACCGTCGCCTGCTCGATGCCTTCCTCGGCAATCACTTTCCACGTGGCTTCGGCTATTTGCTGTTTTCGTTTGTCATGATCGATTATTTTTGGCATGTTTTTATTATAACACAGTTGTATTATAAAAAACATTCTGCTACTATGAAATCATACACTTGTATGAAATAAGGGGGAGCTTACTTGATTGGCTGGCTGATTATTGCATGTGAAATAGGATTTTGGGTCTTTGTATTAGCAGGTTTGGCTGCAAGGTATCTTTTGAAAAAGAAGAAACTTGGCGCATTTTTACTGATTTGTACACCGGTTGTAGACCTGGTGCTGCTTGCAGCAACTGTTCTTGATTTGAAAAATGGCGCAACCGCCACCATGGTGCATGGAATTGCGGCCATATACATTGGAGTCAGCGTTGCGTTCGGCCACAGTATGATTAAATGGGCGGACCGGCACTTTGCCTACAGATTTGCCAATGGGGAAAAACCGCCGAAGAAGGCAAAGCATGGAGCAGAACATGCGAAGCGTGAACGGGAGGGCTGGCTTCGCCATCTCCTTGCATGGGGAATCGGCGCAGCCTTTCTTGGAGCGATTATTTTATATATCAACAATGGACAGCAGACAGATCAGCTGTTTAAAACACTGCAGATCTGGACGCTTGTGCTCGGTGTCGATTTTCTCATCAGCTTCAGCTACACCTTGTTTCCAAAGAAATTGGAGGCAAAAGGACGGGATATGTAAAGATATGAAAGGCGCACATTCTTCATTGAATGGCGCCTTTTTTGCATGATACAAATTGTCGCTGGCATAGGCATAATTAAAAGCTTTAAAAAGGGCTGATCAACTTGAAGCGAAATCCATATGTTCCGCTCATTGCCGGACTGAGCCTGATTTTCTTCGTTTATGTGATCGTCACGACCATCCAGCATGTTAAAGTATATCTTGTCTACAGTTCGGGGCTTGGGCCGTTTATTCTTGGAGGATTACTGCTTGCGGTGATTTTGGTGCTGATTGTGAAGGGGAGCGGGTACAGGTAGCAATTTAGATGGATGAAACTTTCTTTTCACGGAAACGTATTAGTTAGTAAGTCTATTTCCAGAAAGGGTACTGCTTCATGCTAAATACAGGAGATGTGATTTTTCAGATCTTTACCATTGCACTGATTGCTGGGACTGTGTCACTTATCATCCTTTTTTTCAAATCCCGAAACACAACAAAGAAGCGAATCGATAAACTTGAAAAAGAGATCATTGAGCTAAAAGCAAATACGCAGAAAGAAACAAATCAATGATTTTTTTAAAGCACCTGATATCCTTGCATCAGGTGTTTTGTTCATTTTACTCAAAGAAAACATAATGAAATTGCGGCTCCTTTTGCGGATTTTGATAAAAAACTGCGGTGTTTTTGGTAAGTCCATCACGATAAGTGAAAGGAAAATAGGCAGTTAGACTCATTAAAAAATGTGTCGAATCGGCAAACAGGGACTAAATGCTAATAGGTATAAATGGGAAATAGTGCTAAAATTTGAAGAGGTAAGTATACACAGGAGGTGCAAACCTTTGTCTTTATCAGCCCAAAACGCAAAGCTGCGCGACTTGGAAGAGAAGCTTTCTCGCCTGCGCACATGCAGCAGCCAATTGTCTGATCACCAGTATGACTTTTTCAGCAGCCGGCATCTGGCGGCAGAACCGGAATTAACGCCTGATACGTGGTACGGTGAGCTGTCCAATGAGTTTAATAGAATTCGGGAAAACGATATACAGCCGGCACATGAGGAGATTCACATGTCTCAATTTCGTGAAGTTTTCCAGGTGCTGGATCAAAAAATTCAGCAGATTATGACGGAGATTAACAGTGTAAAGGCATCCATTGCCTCACTTGAAGCAGAAGAGCGGAGAGAGGCATTGCTTTCGGAAAAAACCCGGTAAAGGGAGAGGAACGGATTGGGAACGGAAATAAAAATCCATTACGGAGAAATTGAAGAAGCTTTATCCGCCATGAAATCAGCTATCCATGCCTTTCAGACCGATTTTCCGTCAGGCATCGGCTCGGGAAATGAACTGGAAGCGATAAAAAAGCTGAACGAGGTAAATGAAGCCTGTCAAAAAGCGATGGAAACCTATAAAGAATTGCTGATTCTTAACGCAGACGCAACCCGGCAATCGGTCGATCAGATGAAAAAAGCAGACGAACATCTTTCCGCTGCGATTGCCGGAGGAAGGTGAGGAACGGATGACACATGTACTTGATGCTGATGCCTTTCACTCGGCCATTGAAAAAACGAAAGAAAAAATAACGTCACAAACAGTGCAGATCAAGCAGCTTGAAACGGCAGTAAAGGGAATCATTGATCTCGAAGATGCCTTCAAAGGCGAAGGCGGGGAAGCGATCCGCTATTTCTATGAGAAACATCACCTCCCTGTCATGTCAAGCTACTCTGCCTTTCTCGCACACTATCAAACAACGCTCGAGAGCATGAAAAAATCACTCCACAACCTGGAGCCCTCCCGTTCAGGCTATATCCGCCGGAGTTTTCTTGACCAGCAGGTCGAACAGGATTTAACCAGAGCCAGAGAGCGGACAAACCAGCTGACGAACGAAACGAACGCCACCATTAACAGGGTCGCTGACATCGTAGCACTGCCGAAAATAGACGACCGCTTCTTCGCAGAAATGGTGGAGAAAGCGAGACGAGAAAAAAATCAAACGAGCGAACAGCTCTCAGAATTTGACCATCGCCAGGCTTCGCTCTTGACGAACCTTGAGAATGAACTGCAGACCGTCGTAAAAAAAGTAAACGACTTGCAAAATCTCTTCCAGCCGGCTACTGTAAAAACAGATGGACAAGTCCAGGGCGCCAGCTGTGAAAAACCGGACACTACAGATGTAAAAGAGGATAAAAACCTCCTCCAAATCATCGGAGATGTCTTTGTCGGAATTGCCGAAGGGATCTACCAGTTTGTCAAAGATCTCATCGTCGGTCTCTTTGACCTGATCATCGCCATTTTCACAGATTTCCCTGGACTGGTCATGGGCATCATAAACGCCGTCATCAACATCGACGAAACCATCGGCGCCATGATAGGGGCCCTTGAAGCTGCATGGGAACGCGACGTCATCAACGGCGACGCCCGAAGCAGATCACGGTTCTTTACCTACGGCACCCTTTCAATTGCTGCCACCTTCTTCACAGGCGGCCTCGACAAAGTCAGCAAAGCCGGCAAACTGAGCAAACTCGGAAAACTGGCTGATGCAGAAAAACCAAAAAGCATTCCCTTCAACGTCATGGACACTGCAAAACTCAAAGACTACATGAAGGAAAACGTCATAAAAGAAGCCCACCGCTACAAAAAACAGATCAACGACTTTGTCCAGTCCAACCTGTTCAAAACCATCGTCAACATGAAAGCCCTCAGCAACCAGGCATCTGACATCTTCAGGAATGCCAAGCATGTATTGAACCCTGAGAAAATCAACGTCCTTTTGAAAAAGACTTATGAGGATGTTGTGAAGGGGCCGCTGGTTCGGACGAAGATGGGTATGGGGCGGATGGTAGATGATGTGTTGGATACAGAAATGCCAAATGTTTTCGCTGTCGAAGGACCTTTATATTCGAATACACTGAGAGATGTAGCAGGAAATGCTAAGGATACGATTATGAACGCTACGAAGAGTGTTGAGAAAGCTGTTGGGGATGTAAGTGGTATAATAGTGGAAAGAGTTAAGGGAAAAGAAAAACCCTTAGAACACTTACCTCGTATTAAAGAAATTGAAGTCATATTTAAGAGAAATGATAAACATGATACTGAAGAGTTTTTGAGACAATTAAAAGATCAGGAAAAGGGTATGAACGAGTTAACGATTGACGAATATTTGAAAAATAGAGAAAAGTATATAGCTGAAGGAAGGGCTATAGAAGGAAATGCTGCTCAAAAAATGGCAAGGCAAGAAGCACTTCAAGATAAAATTGCAGAACTACGAGAACAAGGACTTTCCAGAGCAGAGGCGAAAAAGCATGCTGCAAAATGGCTTGAAACAAAAGCAGCACTTCATAATCCAGATCAAATAGCTGGAGGAAAAGCAGACATTATTGGAGGTTTGGGTGATAAACGAGTAAATTCCTCGATAGGTTCACAATGGAAATATAGAATTGATATTGTCGATGAACAAATTCGGGACATTGCCAAGGATATGTCACTTGAACAGCTTAAGAATACATACTTAAATGTGAAGTTAACCGAATAACTACGCATTAATTTAAGGAGGGTACTTTAATTGGAAGGTATTTTTAACAATTTTACAAAGCATGGAACTGTTGAAAATGATGTTATTTTAAAATATAGGGATAAACTCCCTGAGGGCTTAATAGAAGCATGGAAACAATACGGTTTTGGTACTCTCGCAAATGACTTTATAAAAGTAATTAACCCTGATGATTATTTAGATATTTTAGAGAAAAGTTATTTAAGATATAATCAAGCCACTCCAATTTTTGCAACTGCTATGGGCGATATTATAGTATGGGAAAAAGGTAAGTATGTAAATTTAATCAATTACAGGAAGGGAATTGTCACTGTTGTTTCTTCTGGATTTAAATTCTTTTTCGAGGATTTAGAAGACGATGACTTTATGAATGATGAATTAATGTGGCAGCCTTATCCTGATGCGATTAGCAGATACGGTGCCCCTAACTATGATGAATGTTTTGGATACACTCCTCTGCTTGGTTTAGGTGGATCAGAAAAAGTAGAGAACCTCAAAAAAGTAAAATTGAAGGAACATATCCTTATAATTAATGAGTTTATGGGACCGATTCAGTAATAAAAGCTTATATCTTAGTATTAACATAAGCACTTGTTTACCTTATAGGTAACAAGTGCTTGTTTAATCCCCAGCTCGAATCGCATTTTTTTCATTTATGTAATAGTCAATACAATTAGGCATGTAAAAGTCTATCTCTTCTATAGCTCAGGCCTTGGTCCGTTCATTATAGGCGGATTATTGCTTCCAGTGATTTTAGTTTTGATTGTGAAGGGGATCGGTTATCGTTGAAAAGGCAGATCACAGCTTATATGGATCAGTCTTTTATTTTTTCGTATCTCTTCATGAAGTAGATTTCAGGTTTTTCTGCATTAAAAAAAGACCCAAAAAGGATCCTTGTGCTGTCATACATATTATTCTTTTGAAATTTTTTCATCGTTTTGCTGTTTCGTGCCCTTACTTGTATAAGGCTTAAAACTCTTCTTTTTATTGGCGCTAGCCTGCCAGCGATTCCAGCCTTTTTTGCCTGTTCCGCCGCCTGTCCCGCCTTTACTGCTCTTCGTTTTTGCTTTAGCTTTACCCATACTATCACTCCATTAATATTGAACGCTGAATCGCAGCGTGTTTATTTTAAGCGTATTATACCTACACTACCACAAACACCAGCCCTTATGTAAAAACCAAAAATAGTTCCAATATTCGATTTAAGTTTTATGATTCAATGTTTCAATCACTTCATCCCCTTTTTTCCATGAAACAATTGAAGCGCCTACCGTAAAAGCGTGCCCTCCGCCCAAACCTGCGGGCAATGTCATCAATCGGAATATTCCTTGAACAAATCCAGATGCGAATCTCATTCGGATATTCAATAAAGAAGACCCAGATTCTAACCCGTGCCATCGAAGACAGGACATTCACAAGATTTGCCGCCTCCGCATGATCTACCCCATAAGCAGCCAATTTCTCCTCCGTAAAATAAATAAAGGCAACCCCTTGCTCCGTCACTTTAAACGTTCTTAAAAACGCCTCTCGTAACCGAGCAAAACCGCTGCTTTTCTTATTCAGCTCATTATGAATCCGTTCAGGCCGAAAAGGAAACTTTCACAATGCCTTAACAGCCCTCATAGTACGCCGCAAAACAGTCCCGTTCAGCATACGTCCAGTATCCACAATAATTTCGGCATGCAAAGCCCCGGCTGCCTCTTTACAAACGGAAACGATTATTTTCTCTTTATTGATTTGCACAAAGAAGAAAATAGCATCAATTATCAGGACAAACAAATCAACGAAAACACATTCCAATGGCAGATACCGAACAGTACAACCCAAGGTTCTGAACGTGGAAAGAATATCATCTTCAACGCATCGAGATTTGAGAGTTCAAAAGTAATGATTTTAAAGATTCAATTCATTTTGATACATTAGGCTAAAAGGTCTAATTAGTATAAAAAAATAGATATATATAATCATAAGATAATTGTATTTTAAATGAATTTTTCTATTTATTTAGAAGATATGTAAATTATTATTGTGATTTATGTTAAGATATTCCTATAAATACAGGATTTTTTTTATATGTTATATTTTAGCTGTTTTTAATATAAATCACTTTTTTGAAAAGGTGGATAACTTATAATGAATGGTTTTGTTAATTATTTAAATTCATTAAATAACGCTAATAGTTCTAATGAAAATTCTTTGGCAGAAGCACAAGTTTCTAATAAGTTTTACAAGAAATTTCACATTGATCGAAATATAGGTAATTATCTTGTTCGAGAATTACAAAATAAACCCACTTGTATAATTCTAACGGGACACGCTGGAGATGGGAAAACTAGTTTGGTTTATCAAATTTTGAAAACTTTTAATCTATTTGATGATAACGAGGGTCTTAAAAAGTATGACCAGAGATATTCAGAAGATCTTGGACGAGAACTATTTTATATTAAGGATATGAGTGAGTTAGCAGAAATTGAACAAATCTCCCTTTTGAAGAGAGCTCTTCTTGGTAAGGAAAAAGGGATATCGTCAATTGTAGTTTCTAACACTGGTCCATTGATTGGTACATTTAAGCACTTAATTAAGGAAGACCTTGTTAAAAGTATTACAGTAGACGAAGCAGAAATGACCTTGTTAAAGTTAATGGATGAGAATCAAGGTATAGAAGCTAGTGTAGGAGATTCCGACATATTACTGATTAATATGGCTCGTATTGATAATGTAGTGCTAGTTCCTAAACTGATAGATCGAATAACTTCAGACGATATGTGGTCAAATTGTCAATCCTGTTTAAAAAAAGATTCCTGTCCTATTTACAATAATTACATATCTGTAAAAGAAAATAAGGAAAATATAGTTTATTTTATTACTAGTTATTATCGTTGGTTATTTGAATCAGATCGAAGACTAACAATTCGACAAATACTAGCACAACTATCTTATTCTATGACTGGGAATCAAAGATGCAACTCTATTACATCGCAATTTGGAGTTGATTTAAAGTTTAAATATCATTTTAGTAATTTATTTTTTGGATATAATGGCTCAAATATAAATGAGGAAGCTAAACAAATTCGTGGAATAAATGAACTTCAACAATTGGATTTAGATAGTAAAGAAACGAAATATGACTATGATTATTTTGTGAAAAATGATTTCTCTCATTTAACTCCTATTTCGAAAGCGATTACTTCAGAGATTTGGAACCGGAAATTACACAAATTTAAACTTAAACCCGCTGATTATATGCAAACTGAAGAACCTTATTTATTAAGAAAAGCAATACGTAGAATGAATATATTATTTGGTCAATATGATAGAGATTCTCAAAATGAGTTACTTGATGAACTATTTTCTCCTATATTTAGCAAATATGTTACTTATCGCAATAGAAAATGGACTATAAAAGAGAGCAGATACATGAAAACTACAATTTATAAAGCTTTGCATTACATTCTAGTTGGTACTCATCCAGTAAAAGATAAAGAAAAAATTTATTTACCATTGCAAAGGCAAGGTACTGGTATGCAAAATGTTCAGTTATTGTTGGGAGAGCTAAATGAAAATGACATTTCTGTCTCTCAACAATTAAGAAAATCAGCATTTGATAGTGATGAAGATCACTATGAGTTTTTTATTAATTTCTCAAGTAACAAAAAACATAAAATCCCATTAATGTTATTAGATTACTTTGATCGTATTGCTAAAGGAGCTGTCTCCACAAAAATTAACCCTTCCCTGAGTCATGGTATTGATAGTATGAAGTCTCAATTATTTTCTGACTATAAATATCGAGATGAGGAAGAAATAATTAGGCTCTTAATTCATACTTTAAAAGGACCAAAATTAACAAAGTTACAAATAGATGAATCCCAAATATTTGTTGATTAAGGAGCTGTATAAATGTCATTAACAATGTATAAGGATCATATTTTTCCGAATTTTGATAAAAATGTGAAAGGAGAAAATATCCAAATTCAAACTTATGGGCAAAGGCTATATAAAGATCAAACCCTGTATGAATATTTACTAGAGTTTTTGGTTATTTTTTCTTCACCTAAAAGCACAAAAGGGAAAGGTTTTGTCGAAGCTGACCATGCATTTAAATTTTTGATGAATACGAATAACAAGCAAATGGTTTACTATCCTTCCCCAAGGATGGGGTTAAAACGTTTTACATTTTTAAATCGCAGTGAACTAGAAAAACGATTCTTAGTTGATATAGATGCATTAGAAGAACATAGAGTTCTATTAAAAGATAAGATTCAAATAGATGATAATAATCTCAACAATGAATTTGTGTTGAATATAATTCAGGATCTGCTATATGGATTTAACGCTATAGTTGGTAAGCGATCTTGGTTTGCGCAATCTCTTCTACCAGTGGCTCCAGAACTTATTTTTTGTGAAGCTATTGGTAGTAAAAAAGAAAGACAGGCTTTGCAAAAAGATGCTTGGTCAAGAGATGTAGACGGAAAGTTTGATTTTAACTATAGAGCGTTTATGGCAAGAGGAGGAGAAGTATATTATCTTCACGTCCTACAAGGTATAGAGGAACAACCAGATATAAAGGAAGAATTAGAATTTCTTTTATATCAATTAATTAGCAATGTACCGCAATTAAGTACTATAGCTCAATTTATACAGAATACTTGGAGAAATGAGAAACATGCAGATCTCGAGTTAGAAGAAGGAAAATCTTTGGAAAAGATTGATTATGTAACAAAAACAATAGAGTGGATTCCAGATAATTATAGAAAGAGGTCAGCAAATACAGTACAAGAATTAAAAAACCTACTTGCATCATCTGTTAATATACTAGAGAAAATTGAGATGGTATCATCTCTTATTGCTTTACAAGTAATGCGAATGATGTGTCTTCAAGCACAATTATTATTAGATGGTAAGGATAATTGCGAGTGGTTAATTGATGTCATAAACGATCCAGGAAATCAAATCCGAAAGATGGCAGTTTCATCTTATGAAAAATTAGAAGAGAATGTATTCCGTGCTGTTCATCAAGCAAGTATAGAAGATTATAAAGAGAAAAATAAGACTAAGAGGGATGAAGAAGGTATGTATGAGGAAGCTTCAAAAGATACCAACAGACTCATAAGAAAATTAGGAAAACAACTCGGATTAATTGTACCACCAAAAGGTGGAAATATGCGCTTTAATATTAACGAGCATATTGTGAAAGTATTAGTTTTAGCTTTAGTCCCCCCAGGAGAAAGAATGCTGTATACAACTTTTTTAACAAAGTGCTATGACCACTTTAAGATTATTATTGGCCCTAATGAAGCAAAAAATCATTGGTTAGAGAATAAACACCTGGATTTAACAATGTTTGATTTGAATTCAGTAAAGTTCCAAGCAATGCTTAAAGACTGTGGTTTTTTAAGGGATTTGTCTGACTCTACTTCTATTGTAGAAAACCCATTTCAGGAGTGAACAAGGTGAAAGTATACATTAGTGAAATTATTAGCATATTACAAGAAAATATCGACTTCACAGATAAAGGTAAAGCGTATCTTTTTCGCTTAGATAACTTTGTGCATCCTCAGATTTACTTGCAGGTATGTAGATATTTAAAAGCAGTCGCTTATAAAGATGGATTGAATTTTAATGCTAAGTTATCTAAAGAACAGTATTTTGCTTTTCGTAAACATCAGGAGTTAATTCCTTTCCTCACGGAGTTAGATCAGGAGGGATTGGTAGAACAAGATGCTCAAATGACAACTTGGAGAAACACTGTTGCTGAAAAAAAAGGAATCTTATTCTTAATGGGAACGGAAAGCGTTCAAGATAAAGGTGGACTAGCTGATTTCTATAAAATCTCACCAGAGATAATCGAACGACGTATAGGTAAAAAATATGCCAACTTGTTTATAAATCTAATTGATATTGAAAACCAATACGAAAAGACAGCTGTTAATGCCTTCATAGAACACTTGTTTCGAGTAGTTCCTAAGGATTTATATAAGCTTAGTTGTATTATTGATAGATTAGAAGATGAAAAAATAAGTGGCGGGGACGAAGTTCTGGGTGCAATAGGAAGAGATTTTGTAAATGATTGGGGTCTTCCATGTATAGATGGGTTCGACAGTAAAACTATGGCCAATTTAGGTAAAGGGAAAAAATTTGATCTTATTGATAAAGCCAATAAGTTTAAGACTAGAGCTGATTTTAAAGATGGCTTAACCAAAGCTAAATTCAATAAATTGTTAAAGAAAATAGAAGAATTCAAAAATAATAATGAAAAACTAGAAGAATACACTGAAAGTGTTAATCGCGCTAAGGAACTGTTTGGATCTTTTGATAATTTCGAGAAGGCACTTATTGATTATTTTAAAGGGAAAAACTTAGAAATTTTAAGACCTAAACTTTTTCAATTAGACTTTAAGTTTATAAATTCTATTATTAACTTTAAGACCGAAAATTCACCCAAGACATCAAAAGATACAATTGTAAAAGTATACGGATCTCCAATGGAGGCTCTTGCTAAGATAATATTTAATAGCTTATCAATGTTAAAAAAAATTACAGATAATGAAGATAAGCCAAATCTACAATTTTCAATTATTGAAGCTGTACTTTCTAATTACATTGAGGATAATCAATATGATCTATATAACTCATGGTCAAAGGTTTGTTTTGCAACTGGTGGCCTAATCGAGTACATACAAGAGGAGTTAGAAGACGAAGTAGAACTTTCATTTAAAGATAATAAGGACCCATTTGAAATATCTAACGCAGATGACTTATCTATTAAGCCTACAAAAGGCACTCAAACTCTTTCTTACATTATTATATCTGTAGCAGTTAAAGGAATTGAAAGGCAATTGGAGTATAAATGGGTATTCAATCCCAATGAATATTGGCTTAATACATTTGATGTAAATTTATTAGATGAATTAATTGACTCATCTCAAAATTCTTTAAGGTTTTTACCTATTTTCTATAGTGATTCCTTAGGGAATCTTTTAAGCAGTGTTGATGCTGATATTTTCTTTCATCAGTTAAATGGTGCTGAACAAAAATACATTAATGTTTTTGATTTGCTCCCAAAAGAACTTCAAGAAGGACAAATAGCATCCAAACTTTACCAATTAAGCAACACATTCTTAGAATTTATAATTGATTTGAAAAATAAGGGTTTTTATAACACTGTAAATGTTAGAAAATCGAATACGGCACTTAGATTTGTGGACAAGTATACTGAAATTATTCGGTCATTGATAAAAAATTCATCTTCAATTACAACATCTGAAAAAAAGTATGTACATCTTATCAGCAATCTTTTCTTAATATTGCAATCTAAAGATACTACAAGAGAAAAATATTTAAAAGGAGCTATTGTGCCTCCACTTCATCCAGCGATGCAAGAGAAAATGATTGAGCAACACGCATTTTATAGAAAAGGTCTGAAAACTCTTATAGATGAAACGCATCATTATTCATTGAATAAGCAATTCGAAAAAGTAATAGAAAATATAACAAGACAATCAACAATTATTTCAGGGTTAGATAATATTATTTCTGATATTTCAAGTAGTCGATTAACTAAAGAAGTGTTTGGATATTATGGACTTCATGGAGAGATATTAGAAGAAACAGCATTAGAAACTGTTACACTTCTAGATGGAGAAATAGTATTTGATGAAGATTTCAATACAAAGGAAATGCTCACAAATTCCTTTATGTCTAGATTAATTGAAGGAAAGCTAACCGAATATGTTCAAACGTTTCCAGCACAATCAGATTGTATAAAAATAGGTTTTTTGAATTTTGAACATCTCCAACCAGTAGTTTCGGGAGTTCATGCTTTTATAGGGAAATTAAAAGAAATATCTCATCCAATAAATATAAAACTGCAAATTATTTCACCAAGTCACCTTCAGGAAGGAAGAACATATGTAAACTATTGGCTAGATAATTTCTTTAACGAAGAAGATAATGTCAAGATAGAAACATATTATAGAAATGTTAATATTGAAAACGGTAATTATTTAGTCATAGAAGAGGTATTGCTCAATCACGATATGATTTTTGTGAAGAATGTCATGTCAGCTGGTAAGATTGCATATCGAAATACAGGCGAAGCGAATATTTCACCAACTGAAATGAGATTTCCAATGGTGTTCCATCCGCTACCTGTTTTTGATAATGATTCTTTAAGAAGAGTTTCTATTAGTCAAAGGCAATTTCAAGCAGCTTTTATGCATTCTCAATTAACACATTGGATTGAATATCCTGACAGTAAAGAAGGCGTATATAGAGTTGAAAAAGAACTCTATATGTCTGAGCAGATGAGAAAAACATTAGAAATCATACATAGTAAAGCTAGGTGGGTAGTTACCTTAGATACAGCTTTAGATAAAAGTTTTTTTGACAGAAACAAAGTAATTAGTTTTTCAACTGGTGAAGGCCCATATGGAGAATTAAATATGACAGTTTCAGCTTCAAATAAAGTCAGAGAAGATGTAGTGAATCGTCTTACTAAGAGACTAAAAGACTTGTTCCCTTCATGGGACCGAGATAAGCTTAATGCCTGTTCTGAGAATTGTATTGAACAGTCTAAGGATCTAGACGGTATAAAAATTTTAAAAGCTTTAAACCCTTATGATTATGAAGTTCATAGCTTCTTATCCTATATTCTTTCATTTAATAGTCTTTCTATTAATTCGCATGATGAAGAAGTAATTCTAAGAGCTTATATACCAATGGATTCATACATGCATTGGTTTTTGGATGCTTCTAATAGACCTGATTATTTATTGGTGGAAATTAGAAAAAATTCAATAAAACCTGATTTTATTGAAATAAATGCTACTATTGTTGAATGTAAAATGGGTAAAGAAAGTAATGTACATGTAGAAAAGGGCCTAACACAAATAACAAATAGTATTAGTTATCTTTCAGAGATATTTAATGGATCATCAATATCATATAATAAGAGGTACTGGTTTGCACAATTGTACCGTGCTCTAGTATTTGCACCAAATTTTGTTTCTAATATTGAAAAAGATCAAATAGATTTTAACAAAAGTCTTATAAACATATTAGATGGGAAATTCAAAGTGAACTGGTCTGGAAAATTGCTCACTTATTGGCTAGATCAAAAACAAGAAGAATCTAGTCAGGAATCAATACTGATTGAACAAGCAGGCTTAACTATTAGTCATGAGTCTTTTGGTCAGCTGTATATACAAAAGCACTTGTTGCCTCGAGAGATGTCAGAAGATGTTAAATATGAAGATATAGGCAAGAATCTACTGAGTTTTGCTAATAATCGCAATGATTTCGAAACTCTGGTTGAAGAACATGAATATGAGCTAATAGATGAACAAGTGATTATAGATGTAATTGAAAGTGATTCTGAAATCATTGATCGTGCTTTTAAGCCAAGAGAAGAAAATATTATACATTCAAAGGAAGTTAATAGGTTTGATGACAAAAAAATTGAAAAAGAATTTCCAAAAATAGCTGATGCAAGTATGGTCGCTGAAAATGAAGAAGATTTCAGTGATGAAAACAAGAAAAATAATTATGGGACTATACCACTTGAAAAAGTCCGTGTTTTGTTAGGAAAAGATGCTAGAAATCAACAAAATATATACTGGGAGTACGGTCATCAACAGTTAGAAAACAGACACATTCTTATATCAGGGAAATCAGGAGTGGGTAAGACTTACTTCATTCAATGTTTACTTTTCGAATTAGCTAACAATGGCATATCTAGTATAGTCTTTGATTACACAGATGGATTCAAAAAAACGAAATTAGAACCTGAATTTAATGAAAGTCTTAAGGATAATATCGAACAGTTTTTGGTATTTAAAAATAAATTTCCAATAAACCCATTTAAAAGAACTTTAAAAGAATTAGATGAGAATGAATACTATCCCGAAAGCGATGAGGATGTAGCAGATAGAATTAAGAGCGTATTTATGGCTGTTTATAAAGATATAGGTTCGCAACAAGCAAATTCATTGTATCAAGCAACCAAAGAAGGTTTACGTAAATATGGAGATGAGATGGACCTACAACACTTGGGTTCTGAATTAGAGGCGTTAGGTACATCGTATGCTTTAACAACTTTATCAAAACTGCAGTCAATTATTGATAGGAATCCTTTTGATACTAAATCCAGCTATAACTGGGACAAACACCTTGAAAAAAAAGGAAAAGTGTTTATTGTTCAGTTAACCGGTTTTAACAGGGATGTTCAACTTGTTATTACAGAGTTTATTCTTTGGGATTTGTGGAATTATCTATTGTCACATGGCGATAAATCTAGACCGTTCCCAGCCATAATAGATGAAGCACAAAATTTAGATCATAGTGAAAAATCTCCTAGTGCAAAAATTCTAACAGAGGGTAGAAAATTTGGTTGGTCTGGCTGGTATGCTACCCAGTTTATGCAGGGACAATTATCTAAAGATGAAATACAAAGAATACAAAATGCTAGTCAAAAAATTTACTTTTCACCACCAGAGGAAGAAATCAATAATATTGCATCTTATTTAGATACTGATTCCTATAAACGAAAAGAATGGGCAAAAAAACTAGCTGGATTGAGAAAAGGTCAGTGTGTTGTGTGGGGGCCTACGCTGAAATCAGATGGTAATTTGCAAAGAATGGCTCCAAGAATAGTTGACGTATCGCCATTTTCTGAAAGGATGAATTAGTAATGAGTTATTCTATGAATTTCCATCAAACTTTTTCTCCAGAAAGAGAAGCAATTGCTCAATTAGTGCAACTCACTAAACTTTGTAGTGTTTATCTTAGTAAAGAAGAAATATCACAAAAAACTACAATTCCTACCGGGGAACGTTCAGGTAAAGTGGTTCCGCATATTAACTATGCTGAAATAATGGGACTTTTAGATTTTGAGATTAAAGGAGGAGCTTATAGGCTCACTCCTACTCTTTTGGGAGAACTCATAAAGACAGAAGATCCATACCTCGGTGAGCCTATTACTATGTGGGCTTGCCATTATAATTTAGCTTCGAAAGATTCAAAAGCTAAGTTATGGAGTTTTATATTTAATGAAGTAGTACAACAGCTTGGCTCATCTTTTTTAAAGGAAGTCCTTCCAATTATAGTGAATAAAAAATTTGAAATTGATGTTAATCTCACTCCTTTTCGTTCTTGTTATCTTAACAGTAGAAGTTTTTCAACTTTAGGTTTGATTAATGAAGAAGGTAATTATTATTCATTTGTTCCTCATAAAATTGAACCTTCCTTTAAATATTTGTATGGTTATCAGTTACTTAATAGTTGGGAAAAACACTTAAGTGATAGGACAGAAATTACAATTTATGATATTAAAGATAAATTATTCTTTGGCAACCCTTATTTATGGAGTGACCAAGAAATCCTTAATGTACTTGATCTATTACAAGATGAAAAAATAATTGTATTAAATCGACAGTTAAATCCCTTATCTGCCGTAAGACAAGCTAATTCTAAGGATTTGATATCTCAAATCTATTCTTTGTTGATATAAATGGAGGACTAAAGATGGATGGTCATAAAGTTAAAGATATATTGCGCTTTAAGAAGGAACTTTACTTTAACGGTGCTGTACAAGTTGACTGGTATTATAATAAAGAGAAACAGATGGAAGTTGCTAAAAGCTTCGTTTTTCATGGTCCAGAATATTTTGGTGTAAGTGAATCAGACATTACTTACAAGAGTCATAAACTAGTAGATACAGCTACTTTCACAAAAATTATTGCAAATAAACTATACGGAGAGACAAACGGTTCTAATTTCATTACAACAATTGCTCCATATGGTACTGGAAAATCACATCTTGCACTTACGTTATCATCGTTATTTGGTAGTCATGAATATAACTCTAATAAAATTCTCTTAAACCTAAAAAGTGTTGATAATAAAATAGGAAATGAAGTAGGTGAACTAATTAGTAAACCTAATATTGTTCTTGTACTAAATGGTATGAAAGATTTTAATTTGAACTATGAAATTTTAAATGCTACTCAAAGAGCATTGGACATACAAAATGTTGACTCTTCATTCCTTCAGACATTAACAAAATCATATGAGATAGCGAAAAACTTTGTAATTAATACATTTATGAATTTTGAAGATATGTATATTAAGAATGCAAACGAAATTCTACCTCATATATCTACATCTTACTTAAGAGATTATTTGCTGGAAAATATTTTGCAGGATACAAATGTTTTTGAAGTGATAAATAATGTATATTACCATGTGAATGGAACATACATACGATGGGACGAGGGTGTCTCTGCCGGTGATGTATTACTAAAAATTTCTGAAACATTATGTGGGGATAGAGATCAGTTTAACAAAGTATTAGTTATCTTTGATGAATTTGGCCGCTACATTGAATTCGCTGCTTCCTATCCAACTAGGGCAGGTGACTCTGCTTTGCAACAGATCTATGAAGCTGTTCAGGATAGTGATGATAAAATATTATTTGTTGGTTTTATACAATCAGATTTAAAGTCCTATCTTACTAGGGTAGATCGTTCGTCCAACATTAATCGGTATGTAGGACGGTATGAAGCAAGTGAGAAAGTACATTTATCTTCCAATTTAGAAACGATATTTGCCAATTTGATTGAAAGAACGAACACGAAAGCCTTCAAAAATCTAATTGAAGCTAAAGTAAATAAAGATACTGAATTATCAAAATGGAACGATTTTCATAATGACATGTTGAAATGGTTACCCTCTGCACAAAATTCAAGTGTTTGGAATAATTTTAACCATTTTAAAAAAGTAATATTAGAAGGCATTTACCCTCTACATCCATTAACAACATGGATGCTATCTAATTTATCAAGTTGGCTTCAACAAAGATCATCTTTAACGTTTTTAGATAAACAAATTGAACATTTTAAGGATGTTAAAATACATGAGTTTGGAGATCTACCGTTTATTCCGGCGACAACGATAATAGAGTCAGACTTTTTTAAAGAGTTATTAGTTGCCGAGCAAGACGAGCGAAAACAAAGTGAGTATTGTATTTTATATAATCAGATTCTGATTAAATATGGTGACAAATTAGATGAGATAAAAAAATCAGTACTTGCAGCTAACCTAATTCTAAGAATTGGACGATTTAGAACTAAATCATTAAAAGATGTAAAGACTGCAATTTTTTATGCTTCAGGTTTGACTTATCAGCAAGTTGAGGATGCTTTAACTTTATTAGAGAATGATTTTGGTGTGATAAGTTTCGATGATAATGCTCAAGTTTACGATTTCGTTGCAGATGCTACTGGAATTAGTGATTTTAAACGATTAATCCAACGAAAGAAATTTAAAATAGATTTAGACCTAAATATAGTATTTGAAAGTACAGTTAAAGAATTACTTAAATTAGATACTATAGATACCTCCTTTGCTCAAAGTAATTTTGTTGTCTCGAATGAATGGAAGTATACACAACACCTTATGCATTTAGATGAAATCAATAATGACTTCCTATTATCATTGAAAAATGATTGGGAGCTAAGTACTAAGCCAGAACAACCTAAAGGAAAATTAATTTGGATTTATATTCCTAAGAATACGGAAGAAGGAAAATTAACAATAATAAAAGATATGTTGAATAAGCTAAGTTTTACAAATATGCCAATCTTGTTTTGTATCTTAGATGATCAAGAAGAAGCTTTTTATAATACAATACTAGACTATCAAGTTTCTAAACTATTTAATGAAGAAGAGAAAATAAGATATGCAAGATTTATTCCAGATTATGTATCCAAAAATGAAATACTTGTAAGAGATAGGTTTAATAATTTAGCTAGCAAACGTCTAGTTTTTACTGAGAATGGAATAATAAAAATTTCAGAACGTTTAAATAAATACTTAGAAGCTTTATTTGCTAGGTTGTATCCAGATCTTATACCTTTTCCGTATACAGGATTTGCAAATAAATCAATAACTAAATCAAAACAAGGACTATCAAGAATTGCCCGACTTACTTTGGCAGGTATTAACTATCAGATTATTCACTCAGAAACAACAGATATGAAGAATAGGATAGAAGAAGTTTTATTTGACGACAAAGCAGGTTCTTGGGGTGTATTAAATAATAATTATCAATTAATATCACCAACAAACATTAAAGTAAGAAATATATTTAATAGTTTTGATGAAAAATTAGATGTAAAAGGGAATCTTAGTGTGAGTGAGGTATTTGAAGAATACCAGAAACCTCCATATGGTTTAAACGATTATTCTCTAGCGTTACTAATTTCAGTATATTTAGCACAAAGAAAGATTGAAACTAGGGTTAATATACTTGACAAAAGATTACGCTTAGAAGAATGGGGAAAGGAAATTTTTCTAGATAAAGAAGTAAGAATTCACAAACTGTTTGAAACTACAATTTATAAAGTCAATGTAGATGAGTTATCTACAAGATATTTGTCTCTATATTCAAAAGTAGAGCGAAATAACGATGTAGATTTGTGCCCAGTGTTGAATGAAGAATTAAATCAGTTAAAAAAAGAGGAAGATATACCAGAAGAATTTGAAGATAAAGTAGCACATATAGAAATGGTTCTTCAAATAGGCACTAACCTTTACATGAAAACTACAAAAACTATTGGTGCTATCCGTGCTAAGTACGATCAAGCAATACGTGATAAAGATATTAAGAAAGTGTTTGAAGTAATTGAAGCTTGCGATAGTATTCATGGCCCTATTGAGGATTCTAATCGATATGTATATAACAAGAATCATTTAGAAGTATGTGAAACTCTAAATAAAAAGTCACACCAGTTTGTAGAGAAAGAATTTAATGGCTGGCTTTTAAAACTTAAATGCCAAAGTATAGGTCAAGTGACTTTGTTTGAGAAATGGGTTAAGGATATTATTAAATACCTTATAAAATATAATTATAGTGACGAAGCGAGAAAAACATATTCAAAACTAGATAAAATTTTAGGTGATCTTTCCGTTGTTCAAAAACTCCAAAATATAAATGGTACAGTTTTGGAATATATGAGAAAAAGCATACCAAATGATACTCTAGGATACGACAAACTTCTACAGTTAAAAAAAGAAGGACAAGATCTAATCGACTTTATTTTAGGACACAATGTTGATCGGAATTATTTAGATAGCTATTTAAATCAATTAGAGCCTCGAGTAGAGCAGCTAACTAAATATAATGAACGATTGACAGAGCAAATTACACATGTATACGATGCCTTCTTTGATTTAACAGATATAAGTATGTGTCAAGAAGTATTAAAAAGATCAAAGGAATTATTAGAGAGAAAACTAAAAGAAGAAGATAGAATTAGTATAGAGAATAGTGCTAATCAACTTCAAAATTTTTTAAATGATTTAGATGTAGTACATGCTGTAAAAGAAAATCGAGTAGAATTAGTATATGAAATTGAAGTTCTTAATAATAAATGGATAGAAATGGAGTCTGATATTGATTTTAGTCATTTAATCGACTCTGTTAAAGAAAGTAGACTAAATTATATCAACCACCTTGAAAACAGATGGGTTAATAAACATTTGGCAGAATTTAATCTTGAATTATTATGGGATGTTTCTAAGTGTACAACATGGCTCAATGATACTAAAAATATACCTAGTTTCCTTGGACATGAACCAATTGAAAAGACTATAAAGATGAGGGATAAGGTTATGGAAAGATTAAATGAATTATCGATTGATGGTGTAATTAGTTTGTTTAACAACTTAAGTGAAGAACAAAAGAAAATTTGTTATCGTATCTTAGAAGAAAAAATGGAATTAAATGTGTGATTAGAGTTTTGTAAACGCATCTAGAAAATTTTCTAGATGCCTTATTTTGAAATTATATTACTGCTGGAGATTAAGTTCCAGCATCTAAATGAGGGGAAGTTCTTTATGGGTTATGGACAACATCAAAGTTTCTATTTAAGAGATAGGTGGTTAAACAAAGCGATCAGACATCTTAGAGAGGACGAGCGATTTTTTTATGATAAAGAAGCATTTGAAAAGATGGGACTTGGTAAAAATATGGTTCAGTCTTTGAGATATTGGTCTGTTGCAACAGGAGTTGTAGAAGAAGTTTTTAACGATGAGCGCAAGAAGGTTCATTTATTAACAAAATTTGGTGATTTGGTTTTCCAGTATGACAAATTTATTAAATTCCAAGATACAGCAGCTATAATTCACTATCACATGTGTAAACAGAAAGAACCAAGTACTGCTTGGTTTTGGTTTTTTAATGAAAACAATGAAACAATTGCTACAAAGGAGCAAATAATCTTAGAATTCATCAATTGGGTTAAAGAAAATGAAAATAAAGCATTTTCTAGTAATTCATTAAAGAAAGATATTGACTGTTTAATAAAATTATATTCAGCTAGTCACAGTAATATTGATCCTGAAGAAGTTATCCAAAGTCCAATGAGCAAATTACCAATTGTAGAAGAGAAAAAAGGGATAATTTTTAAAAGGAATTTAACAATTTCACAAATAGGTCTTTCAGCTTTAATGTATGTATTACTAGACTATAAAACATTAAATAA
Organism: Metabacillus sp. SLBN-84; assembly: GCF_053629595.1. Lineage (NCBI taxonomy): Bacteria > Bacillati > Bacillota > Bacilli > Caryophanales > Bacillaceae > Metabacillus > Metabacillus sp. SLBN-84. Next base: position 3,057,428 of record NZ_JBRJIP010000001.1, on the reverse strand, counting down.
TGTGGATACAGTTTCAGTAGAGGAACTTTCAACACAATCTGGGTTATGGGGTAAAGTATTTAATATGAGTAGAGCAAGTATTGTAAACGCTTTGACAGAATTGTCAATGTTAAATGAGCACCCAATTCAGTTTGTAAGAACAAATAATTTAGATTTAATTAGAATTCCAAGGATTAGCTCACTTGAGTTTCTTCAAGAAGAATACACTCGAAAGGTTGCAGTATTAGCATGACCTCTACATTAACTAAATTTAAAACAAGTATAAATATTAAATTTGATTTGGGTAAAAAGGAATTTGTAGATAGATACCTTCCAACACCCTCACACGCTGATTCGCTTCTAGGACTTTTAAAAGGTTTCAATAAACCAAATAATAATCGTTCACATATAATTGTAGGACCTTACGGTACTGGCAAATCTCTAATAGCTACTATACTAGGTAATATTACATCTAAGAAAATTGATAAGAAAACATTAAATACTTTAACAAACAAATTCGATAAAGTTCATTATGATATTCATTCTGAATTGCAAGAGGTAAAACATTTAGAAGAAACATATTTAACAGTAGTTTTAAATGGTTATGAAGGTCGTTTCCGTGAAGCCATTTTAAACGCCATTATACGAACAATTAACGACAATAAAATTGATATAGTATTACCAGGGCAGTTTGGTAAGATTATTCAGGTTATTTCCCAATGGGAAAATGAATATCCTAAGACTTATAAAGAATTCAAAAGACTTCTTAAAGATAATAATAAGGATCTAAAACTTTGGAGACTTTCAGTTATGAATCAAGATAAGTTTGAGATCGATTGGTTTTTATCAATATATTCACAATTATCTTCGGGAGCGAACTTTGTAGTAGAATATAATGAAAATTTTACAGATCAAATAAGTCATGTTCTAAAAGAGTTAAAAAAACAAGATATTGGTTTGTTTATCACTTATGATGAATTTGGACGTCTATTACAAACATTAGATTCCAATGACATACATGAGACAATGCAAGATTTACAAGATTTAGCAGAGTTAGTTGATCATTATAGTGATAATTTACATGTCCTATTAATAACTCATCGTAACTTACGTCAGTATTTTAGTTTTTTAGGTGAAGATCTTAAAAATGAGTTCCAACGTATTGAAAAGCGTTTTAGAGTATATTACGTAGAAAGTGATAAATCTACTTTTATAAGACTTGCTGACAACATTATACAAGAACATAGTATTGACATAATTTTGGATTCTGAAAAAGATCAGACGGTAAAACATTATTTAAGGAAATATCCATTGTTTCCAGAACTAAATCAACAAGAGATTGAGAAAATAATAGTTAAAGGTATTTACCCCTTACATCCAGTCGCCCTTTATCTACTACCCTTTCTATCTAGTAGTTATGGACAAAATGAAAGAACATTATTCACTTTTCTAGAAAGCGAAGAAACAGGTGGACTTCTAAATCATCTTGTAAAATCGAAAGAATATTATTTAGCATCAGATTTATTTAATTATTTTTTTTCTAATATCCATGATATGGATATAAGTGGAGAAGGTTTTGAATCACTGAAGTTGTACAAAGGAATCGTAAATAAAACACCTCATTTAGTTGATAATTTTTATGGCATAAAACTTCTAAAATTAGTTACACTTTGGCAGCTAGCAGGATTACAATCTAGAATAAAACTAGATACTGAGTTTTTATGTTTTGCTCTAAATCTTAATTCAGAAGCCATTTCGTTATTATTAAAAGAGCTTTCGGTTCTAAAAATCATTAGATATAATCGTGTATTAGGATATTGGGAATTACTAGAAGGTAGCTCTTTTCAAATAGAGGAACTTATAACAGAAAGAATTGCACAAAGTGCATTAACTGAAAGAAAAAGGTTAGAACTTTTGGGGAAATGTTTACCTAAGCATTTCTTTTTTGCAAATGAGTATAATGATCAAAAAAGTATTACTCGTTATGCTACGGTTAAGCTAATTTCAAGTACTGATATAATCAACGAAACACTAAATTTTAGAGATATTCGAGAAAGATCTAAGTCTGATGCAGTCATATACTATGTACTAATACAAGGTCCAGGTGATGCATCTATTGTAGTTGAGAAACTCAAACAAATTGAAGATGTATTATCATTGTTCTGTATATCCAAATTGCCATTTACAGCTATTCAAGAACAATTAACAGAGTATTCTATAATAGAAACTCTTTTAGAGGATGCGGAATTATTAAGCCAAGATAAGAGTTTAAAACAAGAATTAATACTAAAAAAAGAAGACACTAATTTTATCCTTGATGATTTTCTTTCAAAGTATACAACTTATAGTAAAGATACTTTATGGGTTCATAATGGGAAAAGTATAGATATTAAAAGTGAAATTATTTTGGAGAACAAATTAAGTTCAATTATGTTTGAAACATTCCCATATACTCCAGAAGTTAGAAATGATTCTTTTAATAGAAGAAAACTTAATAATGTTCAGAAAAAAGCTGGTCATGATGTATTAGACCATATCATTAATAACTATAGTGAGGAAGACTTCGGCATAAATGGTAAAGGGCCTGATTATCTAATATATGCAACTATTTTTAAAAATAATGAATTAGATATTACTAACCTTAATGAAATTAAAAAAATTGAGTTTGAAATTCTACGTTCAAAATTATTAGCACATATTGAGCAATTTAATACAGGAAGCCTTGAAGATTTTGTTGAAATTATGAGGGGGAAACCCTTTGGTATTAGAGAACCATTAATACCAATATTTTTAGTTTCATTACTCAGAGATAAATGGGATCAACTAATGTTTTACAGAAATGATATGTATGTTTCTGGAATTAATGGTGAGAAACTATACAAAATGTTTGAAGAAGCTAGTGAATATTCATTTCTATATTATAATTTTCAAGAACAATTTGAAGAATTTTTTGTTGGAATAGAAAGAATGTTTAATGAGTTTGAAAATGATTTAGTGAAAAATAAACCTAGAATAATTAGGATTAATAATGCTATCTTAACTTGGTTAAGGAAATTACCAAGATTAACTCAAATCACAGATAATTTAAATAGTGATTTGCTCTGGTTAAAAAATAACATTAAGAAAAGTGAAATTAATCCGCAGGAAAGTTTAACTGAACTTTACTCTAGGTATTCAAACGATTTGTCAGAATTAGAAAAACACAGACTTCAATTAGAAAATTATTTTAATGAGTTTAAATTGAAATTGAAGAAAGACATATTAACTTTGATTAATGTGAGTAGTTTTGAAGAACTTAATAAATGGGCAAAAGAGCAAACTCCAGAAGTTCAAAAGAAAAATAAACTAGTCAATTCAATTATAAAATTAAATAAACATAAATGGGAAGATTCCTTTGCATTTAGCTTTTTAGGTATTGAAATCGAAGCATGGTCAGATACAACTACTGAAATGTTTAAAAGTCAATTGAAAGTAGAATTCGAATCTATCAAGCAGTCAGATCAAATAAATGATAAAAATATCCAAATTATATATAATGGTAATGTAAAATATATTAATTCAGTTGAACTATCAACTAAATCTCAGACTATTTATAATAACGTTTCCAGAATGATAAGTAATGCTGGAAGAAATGTACCTAAAGAAGAAGTTGAATATATGATCTATAAGTTAATGGAAGATTTTGTAGAGTAAGGCGGTGGTTTTTCCATGGAAAGAAAAAAAGTACATGTAGCAATGTTTAGTGGTGGGGCAGCGAGTGCCTATGTCGCTTATCAGATGGTTCAAACACATGGGAAAGAGAATTGCATTTTATTTTTCACAAACACAATGTGGGAAGATGATGATAATTATAGATTTATGGATGAAGTCGCAGATTATATTGGGCTAGAAATTACCGAAAGAGTAGATGGTCGTACCCCTGAAGAAGTGTTTTATGACTATCGTTTTTTGGGAAATTCTCGATTAGCAAAATGTTCAGAAGAACTTAAAGTCTATCAAACAATAGTATTTCTAGAAGAATTAAGAGACGTTCACAACTTAGAACCAATACTTTATTTTGGAATAGGTCCTCATGAAACACACCGGTCAGACAATTTAAAGGAGTTTTATCTCCATAGACCTGTAGAGCCTATTGAAACTAGATTTCCTATGATCGAAACATTTAGAGAAGACATTGATGCAAAAGGAATAATACAGAATGAATGGGGTATTAAACTTCCTAGGATGTATGAATTAGGTTTTTCACATGCTAATTGTGGCGGTAGATGTGTAAGAGGCGGATTCCAGCATTATGCTCAGTTATACAAAATTTGGCCTGACAGATATGCTTTACAAGAAGAAATGGAAGAAAACTTTCGTAAGCACTTTGAAAAGAATGTTTCAATACTTAAAAAAGATGGAGGACCCTATACACTGAAACAATATAGACATCTGATGGATGCTGAAGGTGTAGAAAAATTTTTAAAAATACAAGATGAAACTGTTCCGTGTGTATGTTCATTTTCATAAAAGCTTCGCTTAAGAGTTAAAAAAACTACTATTAGAATAATTCTAATAGTAGTTTTTTTGTTTATAAACAAAAATAAATAATACTTTCATTATCTGGACAGAATATGTCTGTGGACAAGCTAAATAAAGATGAAGGTGTTATAAATGTTAAATCTAAAAGCAGGTTTCTCATTAGTTCCAGGACAAAAGATAAGAATATATAGGAATTTACATAAAAATATTTTCTCAATACAAGATATTAAACTGAATAAGGTGATTGGATATGGAGAAGGTATTTTAGTATCTAATGCAAAAATGATTGTCAGAAAAAGCGGTAGAGAATTAACACTGAAAACCGGAAATAAAAATGTACATGCCTTTATTGTGGGAGAGTTTAAAGGTATTCAATATGATCCAATTAGTCATTCAAAACAAATTTATTATAATCCTTATGTTAATGAAAATTTTATCTTGAAAGATACTAATGAAGTAATAACTGAAGCAGAGAATTGTTTGTGTCTTAATAAGAAGTGTTATGTTATTAATTTTACGCTATAAAGTTTAAACAACAAAAAACATATTCCGTTCACATGTTTAAAATCGATGATAACATGTGAACGGTCTTTTTAATTCGAATAGCAATCAATGAAATTTCCAGTTATTATAAAATAAGTGGAAAGTAAACAAGAAAGGAGCTTTCTATGCTTTCAGTCTCAGAAAAACTTTCAATCTTCAAAAGTTATTCATCACTAATTGAAAGAAAACACAAAGATAACATCAGGATCTCATATAAACATCCAAATGCAAAAAAACGTCAGAAAACTGTCATCACTCAATTTTCTACTGAAACTGGAAATGGTTATGTATGTGGAAAGTATCTTTCAGATGTCCACTTTTATTTGGTAGATAAAAGAGGGTGGATCAATATTAAGAATTTTAATGAAGTAAATTTAAGAAAAGTAATCGAAGAGTCTATGAAATCATTAGAAAATTAACTTGTACAAAAAGAAAGGGAGTTGATGATATTGAATCATACAATCTTAATTCCAAACCACATTAGAGGAAGAAGTATTCACAATCAAGTAATCCCAACAGTTTGTAACATTAAGAATATGTTAAACAAACTAATTGAGCTGCAAGGTGATTTTAATGAACTAAAACAGTGGGAAAAAAGCAGTTATCGTGCTTACAACCTTGAAAAAATTCAATCGAGTATTATGACAGCTTCTGAGGAAGAAAGAATTGATCTCATTAGAAAACATATTTTATCAGAAGACCCTAATGATCTAGGAGGATGCTGCATAGACGTCTACTTGGTAGCTTATGTTGCGGAGACTTACGGTACAGGAAAGAAAGTGTTTTTTGATTATGTATTGAAGAATGGAATTACAGAAAAAGAAGGATCAGCACAAGCGATCTGGCAAGTAGGAAAAGGTGATGGCATTTATTTAGGAATCTTGAATGAGGACGGCTCAATTAAGGATTGGAACTTTATCGCTGCGTGGATTAAAGGAATTAAGTAAATTTAGATTGACCCAAAAATCAATATGGAGACTCTGTTAAAGAAAACCGAACCCATCTTAAGATTAACTGGTTCGGCTTTTTTCTATTATATGTTTAATTGATTGTGAATCATTAATTTGGACAAAATCTCACAAGTAAAGCGTTTGCAAAAATCGGCCTTTATGTTAATATACTTGTATACAAGTATACTTGTCTATCAAGCGAGGTGGCATATTGGAGAACAACACAGAATATATGTACCCGGAAAAATGGATGTTAAAAGGTTCAATCGGGGATCGCATTACCTCTGAGCTTCGGATGCGTATTATTTCAGGGTTAATTGAAAGCGGAACCATTCTCTCTGAAAATAAGATAGCTGCTGATTTTTCTGTAAGCCGTTCACCCGTTCGTGATGCAATGAAGACGCTCGCATCGGAAAATATGATTCGGTTAGAACGGATGGGGGCAGTTGTTGTCGGACTGTCTGAGAAGGAAATTCAGGAGATATACGATGTTCGGCTGCTGATTGAAACGTTCGTGTTCGAAAGGCTTGTCAAAGAAGATACAAAAGATCTGGAAAGAGAGCTTCATAAAATTGTGGAAATGATGAAGGTTGCAATCAAATATCAGGATGCAGATGAATTCTCTTTTCAGGATGTTCTTTTCCACGAAACCATCATCCGGTCTGCAGGTCATTCCTATATCATGATGATCTGGAACAATTTAAAGCCTGTTATGGAAAGCTTGATCCTGCTTTCAATGCGGGCCAGATTCAGGGAGAAATACGAAGATTTTGAAAGAATCCTCAATAATCACGAACTTTATATCAAAGCGATTACAACAAAGGACCGCGAGCTCATGAAAATGTCGCTGCATCAGAATTTCGATGATGTACAGGACAAAGTGGAGGACCTTTGGATGTCTCAGGAACTGCTCAATAAAGGGGTAGGAGACAGAGAAGAGTAGAGTGTGTACATCATTGAAATTGGTACATAGAGTACCAGACACTAGGAGGAAGTATGAAATGCCTTTAATTATAGTAGGAATTGGAATTTTAGCCTTATTGGTGCTGATCATGGGGTTAAAACTGAATACCTTTGTTTCATTAATCATCGTATCATTCGGTGTAGCACTTGCCCTTGGAATGCCTCTTGAAACGATCGTTAAAACGATTGAAGCCGGATTAGGCGGAACACTTGGACACCTTGCCCTTATCTTTGGTCTCGGTGCCATGCTCGGTAAATTAATAGCAGACTCGGGCGGAGCCCAGCGTATTGCTATGACTCTAGTGAACAAATTCGGTGTAAAGAATATCCAGTGGGCTGTTGTCGCTGCATCTTTCATCATCGGTATAGCTCTCTTCTTTGAGGTTGGACTTGTCCTTTTAATTCCTATCGTTTTCGCTATTGCACGACAGCTGAGAGTTTCCATTCTGTATCTCGGTATTCCAATGACAGCGGCTCTGTCTGTAACCCACGGCTTCTTGCCGCCACATCCGGGTCCGACTGTTATATCAGGTGAATACGGGGCGGATATTGGCCAGGTTCTTCTTTACGGAATCATTATTTCCATTCCGACAGTTCTTTTGGCAGGCCCTGTTTTTACAAAAATTGCTCAGAAGATTGTTCCTGAATCATTTACGAAGACAGGAAGCATTGCCTCTCTGGGAGAACAAAAAACGTTTAAGCTTGAGGATACGCCAGGATTTGGCATCAGTGTATTTACTGCTTTGCTTCCAGTGATCCTGATGTCCATTGCAACCATTATTACTCTGGTACAAAATACAGTCGGTCTTGATGACAATAGCTTCCTTGCAGCCATCCGCTTTATCGGTGAAGCTGGAACGGCCATGCTGATTTCCTTACTGTTTGCCGTCTATTCCATGGGAATTGCCCGCAACATTCCAATGAAACAGGTAATGGATTCTTGTACGACCGCCATCACTCACATTGGGATGATGCTTCTGATCATTGGAGGCGGCGGTGCTTTCAAACAAGTATTGATTGACGGAGGTGTCGGAACCTACGTAGCTGATCTTTTTGAAGGCACTTCCATGTCACCTATCCTGCTAGCCTGGATTATTGCAGCCATCCTTCGCATCTCGCTTGGATCAGCGACAGTGGCTGCACTAACTACAGCCGGTCTCGTTATCCCGATGCTTGGCACGACTGACGTAAACCTGGCTTTGGTTGTACTTGCAACGGGCGCTGGAAGTCTGATTGCATCCCACGTTAATGATGCAGGTTTCTGGATGTTCAAAGAGTACTTCGGCCTTAGCATGAAAGAGACGTTTGCCACTTGGACCTTGCTTGAAACCATCATTTCAGTAGCAGGACTTGTATTTATTCTGTTGCTGAGTCTGTTTGTTTAATATCTCATGTAAAGGCGGTAGGACCAGTGGTTCTATCGCCTTTATTATAAAAATCTATATCTATGTAAATTCCGGCACTATTGTTGAACTTTAGAAATCCTCTAATCTCATAAAAATAGAATCAAACTCATTTCTTTCAATCAGATCTGAAATCACCCTGCAAATTCGCTCGCTGCTCGCGATATCAATCAGGATCATATTGCTTCCCCATAAATAAGCGCCATGTAAACATTCCCCTGATATCTTATTTTTCTCCCGCAGACTTTGAATGTTTTGATAGGTGAAAAAAGTGGCCGTCCATCTAGAATGATCTGACAAGGTTACGACTACATCGAGATTTGCATCATCTGTATTCCATTCGCCTTCAGCCCATTCTTCAGCTTCCATCCATATATGTAATACTTCCAATCGTTCTCCCTCCAATATTCATGTCATTCTTACCAATAGCTTTGCAGGCTTACTTTACATTTCCTAACCTCTCAATCATCTCATCAGCTTCCGCCCACGAGGAAAGCAAGGCGCCGGCAGCCAGGCTGTGTCCGCCTCCGCCATAGTTCTCCGCAATTTCGTTTACAGGAACCGTTTTTGAACGGATTCGGACTCTGATCTTGCAGTCCTCCTGAATGAAAAGTACCCAGATGCGCGCTGCTTTATATGCGACAAGGGCATGAATCAGTGGTGCTGCCTCAGAGGAATTGAGACCAAGGTTCTCAAGCATGTCCTTTGTTACACTAAGACTTGCGATTCCTTCTTCAGTTACCTGTGCGCGGTATGAGACAAATTGTTTCCATTTCGAAAAGTCAGTGCCGCTCTTCTTCATCAGACGATGGATACGATCTGGTTTAAAGGCGAATTTTTTTATCTGTGAAACAATCCTCAACGTTCGTTCACCGGCCATTCCATTCTTAAGCATGCCTGTATCTCCCATTATTCCTGCATACAATGCAGCAGCTGCTTCATTTGTCAGAATAAATGTCTCCGGATAGGAAAAAAACAAATTCGCCAGCATCTCACACACCGAACTATAAGAAGGGTCGATCCAGGACACATCCCCATAGTTTTCTCCATTAGAATGATGATCGATTTTTACGAGCGTTGTACCCAACAGGCAGCGTTGATCACTGATTCGCTTCGTTTCCGCAGTGTCACAGACAATGATAAGAGCATCCTTGTATTCATGGTCTTCAATCACATCCATGCTGCCGATCCATTCAAGGTTCTCTGCGTCGCTGCCCACAGCAAAGACCTTCTTTTCAGGAAACGACTGCTGCAATGTTTTTTGTAGAGCAACTTGTGAACCTAGTGCGTCAAAATCAGGATGGATATGGCGGTGAATGATGATGGTGGGGTGGGTGGTGATGGCTTGAATTATGTTTGAGCGTTCCATTGATTTCAGCTCCTAAATGTCTAGATATCTATAAAAAGATCTACATATTTTTTCCTATATATAGTAATATTTTACTTACTAATGATGTCAGGAGAATGGTGATGATTGTAGAGGAAAAGCTCATTGTGAATTCGGATAAAGGGAATCTTTTGAAAGAGCTCACTGACTCGCTTTTAGAGTGTGAACGGTTTTATTTTAGTGTAGCATTTATTAACTTCAGTGGTCTGCAGCTTTTGCTGGATTCGTTTAAAGAAGCTGAGAATAGAGGGATTAAAGGGAAGATTATTACTTCAACCTATTTGAATTTTACCGAAGCAAAGGCGCTTAGAAAAATTTCAGATTTTGAGCATATTGACTTAAAGGTTTTTGTGACAGATAAAGAGATTGGTTTTCATACAAAAGCTTACATCTTCGAGTATCTAACCCATTACAAAGTGTTTATTGGCTCGTCAAATCTGACGCAAAGTGCTTTGAAAAGCAACATTGAATGGAATGTAAAAATCATTACGAAAGAGGAAACGCATTTCATTAGGGATGTCCTCAGCGAATATCAATCTCTCTGGGAAAGAAGCGCAGAGGCAGATGAAGCCTTTATTAAAAGATACGAGGAATTTTTACAAAGAGTAAGTGCTTTTACGAACAAACAAAGCTTAGTTTATGAACATACAGAATACATCGTTCCAAACCGTATGCAAAAGCGCGCAATGGAGAACCTTGAGCGATTGAGATCGTACGGTGAAACAAAAGCGTTGGTGATTGCTGCAACGGGAACCGGAAAAACCTTTATGTCTGCATTTGATGTGAAAAATTTCAGGCCCAACAGGATGCTTTTTATTGTGCACCGAGAAGAGATTTTGAAAAAAGCGAAGGAAACGTTTGAAAAGCTAATTGTTAATGAAGCTAAGACGTTCGGCCTTTTAACTGGAAACATCAAACAAAAGCACGCAGATTATGTGTTTACAACGATACAGACATTATCAAGATGCTATCAGGAATTTAGACAGGATGCATTTGATTACATCATTTATGATGAAGCGCATCATGCGACTAGCTCGAGTTATACAGCAGTGATGGACTATTTTCAACCCTCATTTACACTTGGAATGACCGCGACACCTGAACGAAGTGATAACCACAATGTTTTTGCGTTATTTGATCATAATGTTGCAATAGAAGTCCGTCTTCACGAAGCACTTGATGATGAGCTGATTATCCCTTTTCATTACTTCGGAATTACCGATATTGAATCGGTTGATTTAAGTGATGTGGATATTGATAACCTTCAAGAGGTAACAAAGCGGCTCAAGGTTAATGAACGGGTAGACTTTATTCTTGAACAGATGCTGTTTTACGGACATGATGCAGCTAAGCGGAAGTGTCTAGGTTTTTGTGCGAGTGTAGAGCATGCGCATTACATGGCAAATGAATTCAATAATAGAGGGTATAAGAGTGTGGCACTCTCTGGAAGTGATTCCGTTGATGTGAGATCCCGTTATATACAGCGTTTGGAAGACGACGAAGATGAGCTAGAAGTCATTTTCTCTGTTGATATTTTTAATGAAGGTGTAGACATTCCTTCTGTTAATTGTGTGTTGATGCTAAGGCCAACAAATTCACCGATTGTTTTCATCCAGCAGCTAGGTAGGGGACTGCGTAAGCATGAAAGTAAAAGCTTTCTCACAGTTCTTGATTTCATTGGAAATCATAACAAAGCCTTCCTAATTGCCTTAGCTCTAAATGGAAGCAGGTATTATGACAAAGAAAGTTTAAAGGTAGCGATTGCCACGGATTTTGCCAATATTCCCGGATGTACGCATATCCAAATGGACCGCATCTCACAGGAACGGATTCTAGAGCAAATTGATAATGAAAACTTCTATTCGATGAAGTATTTGAAAGAAGAGTACTTCGAATTTAAGAGAATGAACAATCAGAAGGTTCCTAAGTTCTTGTTGGATTATTTTCTGTTTGACGGGGCACCGGATCCGATTAAATTTATTAGAAAAGAAAAAACCTATCTTACGTTTTTATCGAAGGTTGAAAAGGTTGAGGAGTTTAAGGTGCTACTTTCAAACGAATCATTCGAACGTGCGCTACGGGAGCTTTCGGATAAACTGCCGCTTAAGAGAGTTCATGAGTTTGTCATCCTGCGTTCATTGCTAGAAAGAGAATACCTTACCCTTTCAGAGGCAAAAAAAGAAATGCTTAAAGTGGTGGAGAGTGTTGATGAGGACAGTTTACTGCATGCTTTTCAATGCCTGCAACAGGATTTCTACGACTCTGTTCAGAAAAAAGGAAAACTGCAGCTTTGCTCATTCGAGGATGGAGTGCTGAGGAAGACACAAGCTTTTGGAGACCTACTTGCAGACGAAACGTATAAACCATATTTAGAAGACGCCATCTATTTCGGCATTTTCAGATACGAAAAGGAATTCACTCATAAAAACTATGGAGTGCCTCATTTCAAACTGTATGAACAATATCAAATGATTGATGCAGCTCTTTTATCCAATTACAGAAAAATTCATAGTTCATTCCGAGGCTCAGGCCTTCTCACGAACGGAAACGATTATTTCCTATTTATAGATCTGCACAAAGAAGAGGATATTAAGGAAAGTATCAACTACCAGGATAAACTTGTGAATGAAAGGATGTTCCAGTGGCAAACGCCAAACAGTACAGCGCAAAGCTCGGAACGGGGAAAGAATATCATTTACAACACATCCAGAGGAATTTCTTTGCATTTATTTATTCGAAAGTATAAAGAGATTGATGGAAAGGTAGAGCCCTATATTTACATTGGAAAAGGAAATACGGTGGAGTTTGAAGGGGAAAAGCCAATAACGGTTCAGCTTCAGCTGGAGCATGAGCTCCCAACACCGCTATATACGGAATTCGTGGTAAAAGTATAGTCTTCTCGCTATGAGAAGACTATTTTTCATAAATAAGAGTTTCACTCACCAAAGCTTCTACAGCAGGAATATCAGCTGGGGCCCAGTTAAGCGACAGCAAGTTCTCACGTTTCAGCCAAATGAGAGCCGAGTGCTCGCTTGGAGCAGGTGTCCCTTCAATCACTTTCGCTTTCAAGCAAAGCAGTGTGATAATAAACGTGTCGTATTCATGCGTATATTCGTGGAACAAACCAGATGTTTCGATCTTACATCCTAGCTCTTCATCAATTTCCCGAACGAGCGCTGTTGATAAGTCCTCATCCTTTTCAACCTTGCCTCCAGGGAATTCCCACATGTTTGGAATGGCCATCTTAGGTGATCTCAGGGCGCAGAGGATTTCATTGTGTTCATTTTCAATAATGGCTGCGACTACTTTTAGTGATTTTTTCAAGGATGGAATCCTCCTTTAAACTTTTCCTATCATTCTATCATATCAATTTCATCCTATTTTTCTTAATACACCATTCTTCACTAAATTTTGAATAGCTCTATCGTTTTTATATCTAAAGTAAACGAGAAGGCGGTCGAGATCTTTCTTTGTAATAGCGTTATCCGGGATCAGCAACTCATAATGTCCTTCAAGTCTTCCAATTAGGGTTTTGACATACTCGATTTGCTTTTTAGTCAAGGGTTCAATCCTATTAGAATTAGAAGAATCATCAACCTTATGAGATTCTATAATAGTGAACTGTATTTCATCTGAGTAGTCACCTTTTTTAATCCATTCAAGATCATTTTCAGATAAAGAAAACCATTCTCCTTCTATCCTTTTATTTGCAAAATATCGGTGAAACGCTGCTTCTGTTTGATGGTGATTTCCTGACTTTATTAGGAAAACAAGTTCATTCTTAAAAGGCAGTTTTACTCCGAATACGTTCATTCTTTTCTCAATGTTCTTGGTTTTTCCGATTTTAAATGAACCATTCATATGCTCTTGAACAAAATATACATATCCTGGTGCCTGACCAGGAGGAAATGGCTTAGTGGTTATATCTTTAAGTATATTTTGATCTGTTTGAAACAAATAAATCTTTTGTGGATGTTGGGTTGCCACACTTTGAATTTGGTTAGCAGTAAATAGTTTTCCTAAAAGTTTCTGAATCAAGTCATTCACGCCTTTCACGATCAATAAAATGCATTTATAGGACTATTGTAATATTTTTGAAAGGTGAATGACAGGGATTTTTGGTTATTTTAACCTAATTGTTTAATCCCCCGGATTCAAAACCGCCAGCATCACATGATCCTCCCATTTCCCATTAACTAGCACGTTCTTCTTTGCCAGTCCTTCTTTATGAAAGCCGGCTTTTTCGAGCACGCGGATGGAGCCGATGTTGTGCGGCATGACGCCTGCTTCGATCCGGTGCAGCTTAAGCTCGCCAAATGCATACTCCAAAATCAGTTTGACGGCTTCTGTTGTATAGCCCCTGCCGTTGTGGTCCTTGTCGAGAAAGTAGCCGAGGACAGCGCTTTGGAGGGAGTGGCGGATGACCTGGAAGAGGCTGATGGTGCCGAGCAGCTCATTGGTTTCGTTCAGATAGATGCCAAATTGATATTCGGCGTCTTTTTTTGCTTGGTTTTCGTAGTCTTCTATCATTTTCTGCTGGGTTTGAAGTGTGTAAAAGTCCTCTGTGCGAATCATGGAGTATTGTTCAAAAAAGGCACGGTTTTTAAGCTGCAGTTTCAGTCTGTCTTCTGCATCCTGTTTTGTAAAAGGTCTTATGTGAATTCGGCTGTTCCTAAGCATATGTAAGTCATCTCCTTCATTCTGTATTTTAGCGCAGTTATCATAAATAAAGAATATTTTATGAGGTTATACTAGACGTGAAATTTTAAAATCGGGAGGAACCTCACTGTGAAGAAGCAGCTTGCCTCATCTGAAATCGGAAACCTTTGGATGACCTATCAGCAGAAAACGATGTTTGCACGGATGCTTGAGCATTTTTTACATACGCAGGAAAATGAAAAAATTAAGCAGCAGCTGCAAAGCTTTTATGATCAGGAGACTGCTTATATCCAGGAAATCAGCGGGATCTTTCAGGCTGAGAAGATTGTTACGCCAGTGGGATTCAATGACAGCGACGTGAAGCCTGATACGCCTCGGCTGTATGATGAGTATTTTGATATTCTTTTTCTTAGAATTATGATGAAAGTAACTATAGGGCTGAATGCACTCCATCTTAGCATGACTTACAGGAGCGACATGTCTGATTTGTTTATGAGGATGCCAGCTGCCTCACAGCAGACTTACACAGATACGACTCAATTTTGCTTAATGAAGGCATTTTGACGAGACCGCCTATGATACCAATGCCTGAAAAAGTTGAGTTTGTGAAGGAGAAAAAGTACATGGCACGCTTTGATGCGTTCAGTGAGAAACGGCCGCTCAATGCTATTGAACTCTCGCTGCTCTATCAGGGCATTGAGACCAATATTCTGGGATTTCAGCTATTAAAAGGTTTTGAGCAGGCTTCAGATGACAAAGAGCTGAAGCAATATTTTAAAGAAGGAAAAGATCTCGCCAAGCAAATCATTGAATCGTTCAGTGAGACATTACTGAAAAGCGATATTCAGCCTCCAGCTGTTTCGTGGGGAAATCCTACATTTTCAGAGACATCCCCTTACTCAGAAAAAATGATGATGTACCTGACCAACTTGCTGAGCAGCTTTGGTCTGACGAGCAATGCCCTCGGAACTTCCTTCAGCCTCCGGTCTGATTTGCCTGCTAAAATGTCGATTATTGCAAAAGACATTTTCACCTATGCCAAAAAGGGAGGCAAGCTCATGGTCAAACATGGGTGGATGGAGGAGCCTCCGCAGACATCGAGGCAGAGCTGAATACATGAAAAATGAAAGCACTGCAAATTGCAGTGCTTTTAACATGTTTATACTTGTTTCGTGCTCACTCAAATACTTGGCGCAATTCAATCTGACCTTCTCCGTGTCCTTGCTTGTCCGGCATTCTCAAGGCCCATTTGACGGCTTCTTCCCTTGACTCCACATCGATTAAAATAAAGCCGGCCACTAAATCAGTTGATTCTGTAAACGGCCCTTCTGAAATGACTGGATTTTCTCCCGGTACAGGAAACGAAATGCGGATGCCATTTGAGCTTGGATGCAGTCCTTTAGCAGCCACCCTTACGCCTGCTTCTACTAATTCCTCGTTATATGCCGTCATGGCTTCCATTAGTTCTGAGCTTGGAAGATTTCCGGCTTCTGAATTTTTTGAGGCTTTGACAATCAGCATGAACAGCAAAAAAATCGTCCTCCTTAAATAACTGATATTTGTAAAGTTGATTGGATAAAACTCACTTAACATTTTCGTTATTGAGCCATTTTATCCTCTTCATCTGAGTTGGAACAGCCTATAATAATTGGAGGGGATGTCCCTATAATTGTGTAAAAGGACCTGCTTTTTCGCTTTTTGATAACCTATAAATTGCTCCAGCTGATTTATAGGGAACCAAATTCGCTTTTTGGTACCTTATAAATTGCTCCAGCTGACTTATAGGGAATCATATTTGCTTTTTGATACCCCATAAATTGCTCCAGCTGGTTTATAGGGAATCATATTTGCTTTTTGAAACCTTATAAATTGCCCCAGCTGATTTATAGGGAACCATATTTGCTTTTTGATACCTTATAATTTGCTCCAGCAGATTTATAAGATACCGTTTTTTCATAGAAAACAAAAACTGCTCAGCATCTATCGCACTGAGCAGTTTTTTCTGGTTTTACATAACTTTCTGAAAATCGAAATTGATCATCTGTCATGATATATTTATGGCTTTGTTCAAGCGCAGCGTTAGCATCATCTGTCAAAGATGCATCTCGGTAGGCACAGACAGACAGGATTTTTTCATTCAGCACAAACTCGTCAGATGTAGTTTCAAAGCTTTCCAGCAAGGCTGCATCAGACATGTTTGACATCCACTCCACGTGAGCCCACGTGCGCAGATGGACATTTTTATCTGAGAGACTGCCTAAATCTCTGTCAAAATAAGCGAGAATGGATGCAATATTGAATTTGGAGTTTCCTGAATAATAATCAAAGTTGTTCACTAACCTGATTGAATTCTGTTCTTCTTCTGTAAAATGATTCTCTATATAATGACTTACTTTGCCTGAAAGTTTCATGCTTTCAATCAGCAGAATCTGATCGTTTTTCTTAAGGCCGTCCTGAATATATGAAGCTACCTTCTCTAAGTATATTTCTTCATCCTTAAAGTGGTAATACACGTGTCCTTCGTTCAAATCAGTCAAGGTAACGGGTTTATAAAATGTCTTCATGTTCTCACCCCTGTTCCACTCAAGCGTAACACACTTGGAGGAAAATAGCGAACGGGTGGTCGTGTCACCCGCCATCTTTAAAGAATCTTAACAAGGAAATGGCAGGTTCATGCAGAATATAGGGTGTGGGAGAAAACAGCTGAACGGAGGAGTAAGATGAACCAGCCAAAAGCATACGGGACGTTTTATAAAAACCGGAATTTAACGTTCCGGGAGTCGGCATATTTGCAGTTTGGAAGCAGTGAAACCTCGATTGGAAGCTTTCTTATGCTCAACCCGGGAGGTGCAAGCTGTGAAGATGTCAGAAACCTGCTTCATGGCGAGCGTATTTTTACAGAAATGGCCCTTGATCCGACGATGCATCAGATTGTCAGGCTGATGGAGTCCTTTAAACCGCTTGAACCCCTAAACGGAAGGGTGCATCTCTTCAATCTGTTTACTCTTCAGAGCACAAAAGATAAAGAAGCGATTTCCCATATCGAATATCTGGGCGGAAGAGGAATTGTGAGGATTGAGGATATGGTCGCATCAATTGAAGAGCTGAAGCGCCACCCATGGATCTGCATTGGCTGGGGCGTAGGGGCTTCGGATTCACATACATTTTTAAAGCAGCTGAAAGGCAAATGGCTTGAGCGGATTAAATCGGCTGATATTCCTTCTTTTGGAAAAATAAATCCTTTTGGCGACTATTATCATCTTTGTCCGCAGCTTGTATCAAGGAGAAATTTGCTCGCTGAAGAGCTGAGGGATATGTATGTTCAAAAAGTGAAATCTTCCGCATTGACTGAAGTGACGGAATTTACGTCTTCAGCCGTAAAGCCAAACCTTTATTGCGGGTCTGAGATGGATTTACATGAATCCGGAAACGGATGGAGTATTTCAAGTCAAAATCCAGAACGGATTGTAAGAAGCTATTCGGGACTTGCCATTCGGAAGGGGTATAAACTCAGGGCCTATTCATACAAGGCTGAAGGCGAATCATCTTCTGTTGTTTATGCGATTCCGCACGACAAGGAATTAACCATGCCTGCAGAAGTGATTGCGAAGGATGAAACTCCGAAACCCCATTGTCCGTCGGATCATTTTATGTGCGCGTTAGATGGTGACCGTTCTCCGCTTTCTTATCTCCAGGCTGCAGTCGCCTATCATGAGCTAGGGGAGTTCGGCATCAGCCGTCAAACCTGCTACTGGAGTGCAGACGATATTCTGCCGCTTGATGAAAAATTGTATGAACAGGCAGACAGTGTTGTGGATTATTTGTACACTCTTGGCGACTGGAATGAATTTAAAACGATTCCGCCAACGCTGAGACCGATTTTTTATTATGAAAATGATCACCCGACTGTCGTCTTCTACACCAAAAACGATGTGGGCATGATCAAGCTCAGCCGTTACACCCATACTTTTGAAAAAAACAGCTATAAACAAAAGGTACTATGTGAGGAGCTCGCTTTTGCGGGGATTGGGATTTTGTTTTAGGCGGCGGTAAGCAGACTTAAACCACAGGAGGCGGACAACATAGCTGAAACCGTATTGGGTACAGGCAATACAGCCAAGGTCATTGCGCGTGATGGCGGGACAGTGGCAAAAGTGTTTCACAGACACATTGCTAGTGATTTTATTGAATACGAATATGCGATTTATAAAGAAATAGCAAAGACTCCATTACAAGTGCCAAGACTTTATTCTTTTGAAAAAGAGAAGCATGCCCTGATTTTTGAACGCATTAATGGAAATTCACTGATGGCTAAGATGAAAAGCAATCCGCTTTTCATGCCGATTCATATGAGGCGGATGGCAGAATGGCATGCAGACATTCATCAATGCCGAGATCTGTTGCTGCCTGTTCTCACAGACAGGCTAGCTTCGCGAATCAGTCGTTGCAGTGACTTGACCGAGAGTGAAAAAGAGAAAATACTCTCTCATTTGGACGGGCTCCCTGATCATGAAAGAGTCTTATGCCACGGTGATTTTCATCCTGACAATGTTCTGATGACTAAAAAAGGACACGTCATTATTGACTGGGCGGATGCAGCGGCTGGAAATCGGCTGACGGATATCGCACGGTCCGTTCTTCTTATTAAGTATGGCGGGCTGACTTCGAGTCCGGTTCAAAGAATGTTTCGCCGTCTATTGGCGGGACATTATGTAAGGTGCTACAGAAGAACAGGTCCATTTAACATGTCAGAGCTTCAAAAGTGGATTCTTCCTGTTGCAGCTGCAAGACTTTTTGAGAGTATCGGCGAAAAGGAAAAAGAGGCGCTTCTGAAGCTGATCCATGCAAGAATAAATGAATAAAAGGAGACTGGCATGACTTACAAGATCGTGTTTTTTGACATCGATGGAACGATTACGCATCACGAGAACGGGACTATTTCTGAACCGACCAAAGCAGCTGTAAGAATGCTGCTTGAGAAGGGAATTACAGTAGTCGCAGCCACTGGCAGACCCCTGTCGATGTGCGGTGAACTTACGGAAATGGGGATTGAAACTTTTATCACCGCAAATGGCGGGTACGTAAAGCATAAAGATGAGATCATCCATAAGGTCCCTCTGGACAAAACGATTGTGAAGGAAGTAGCGGCATTTGCAGAAAAAAAGAAGCATGCTTTATCCTTTTATACAGAAGACTTCAGGATGAATGGCATACAAAACGCGTCCATTTTGCGCGCATTGAAGGAAACGCTTTCGCTTACTGAATATCCCGGCGTTCACTCTGCCCCTTCCCTTGAAGAGGTGTTTTTGCTGTGTTTATTTGCGGGGGAAACAGAAGCGGATCTTTATAGAGAAGCTTTTCCACATCTGACTTTTAGAAGATGGCATCCTTATGTGCTGAATGTCCTGGATAAGGATGTCTCAAAATCTCTTGCTATTTTAAAGACGCTGGAATACTTCCGGTGCGAGCCGGCTGATGCCGCTGCCTTCGGTGACGGTGACAATGACATCGATATGATTGAACTTGCTGGCCTTGGGATTGCAATGGCAAACGGCAGCTCAGGAGTAAAGAAAGCGGCGGATTTTGTTACAAAGAAATCCGGGGACGATGGCGTCGTTTTTGCACTGAAGAAATACGGGATCATTTAGATAGAAAGGAGTATCCAATGATGTCTTTACAGTTTTTACACCGTGCGCTATTAAACTCTTGGTCTTTAAATTCAAGCTCCAAATGGACTCCAGAAAATCCGGCAAAAGGGCAATGCGGAGTAACAGCTCTCGTGGTTCATGATCTTTTAGGCGGGGAGATCGAGAAAACCAATGCAGTAGAGGGATGGCATTTCTATAACGAGATTGACTCTGTCAGGGTGGATTTCACAGCCTCTCAATTTGAGGGTGACGTGCAGTACGATGACATTCCTTCAAGCAGAGAAGAAGCGTTAGCGGATACGAATCAGCTGCAGTATGATGATTTGAAGAAGAAGGTAGTTGAAGAATTACAGCGGATGGAATCTTACCCTATAAAACCGAGTAACGAATTTATAGGGTAAGCAAAAGGCGGAATCGTACCCTATAATACGGAGAAACGAGTTTATAGGGTAAGCAAAGGCTTGAATCGTACCCTATAAAACCGAGTAACGAATTTATAGGGTAAGCAAAAGGCGGAATCGTACCCTATAATACGGAGAAACGAGTTTATAGGGTAAGCAAAGGCCGGAATCGTACCCTATAAAACGGAAAAACGAAATTATAGGGTAAGCAAAGGCCGGAATTGTACCCTATAAAATCGAGAAACGAAATTATAGGGTAAGCAAAAGGCGGAATCGTACCCTATAAAACGGAAAAACGAAATTATAGGGTAAGCAAAAGGCGGAATCGTACCCTATAAAACCGAGAAACGAAATTATAGGGTAAGCAAACCCACTAATCGTACCCTATAAAACGAAATTATTGGGTAATGAACTCCCGACAAAAACAAGAAAGGCGAAAAACCATGACCTACCACATGAGAGTAAGGGCAGGCGGTTTAATCATTGAAGATGATGCCGTTCTGCTTGTTGAGTTTCACGATGAAAACGGGCTGCATTACAATTTGCCTGCCGGCGGGGTGGATCCCGGTGAGACGGTAAAGGATGCCGCGCGACGGGAAGTAAAAGAGGAGACGTCTGCTGATGCAGAGGTCGGGCCGCTCGCTTTTGTTTATGAGTATGCCCCGCATCTGAATGCTAGTAAGTACGGGGAAACTCATTCCATAGCACTCATGTTTGAATGCAGGCTGCAGAAAGGTTCTGTTCCGTCGATGCCAGCAAACCCTGATCCAAATCAGACGGGTGTCAGGTGGGTAAAGCTTGCTGATCTTGATAAGGTGGTGCTGTATCCAAACCTTTGCGGGCATATCAGATCCTATTTGGAAAACAAGAGAAACATCGAATTGATTGAGGAGCAGTCACTGGAGGACTATGATTCTGCGATCATGACATGAAAAAGGAGTACATACAGCGTGAGAACAGATTTGCACATTCGATTGGCTGAACCAGATGAGAGCAGTCACATTATAAAATTGCTAAGAAAAACAGCTCTATGGATAAAAGAACAGGAAATTAACCAATGGAGCTATCTATTGGACGGCGGAGAAGATGAAGAGATTGTCAGATGTATAAAAAACAAAGAAACCTATGTTGTTCAGCAAAATGACAAACTTGCCGCAACTTTTACTCTGTATCCCTCTCAAAATGAATGGGATCAGGAGATATGGGGACACCAGGAGGAAAACGCGGTATACCTTCACAAGCTTGCAGTTGATCCCGCCTATATGAAACAGGGAATCGGAAATGTCATCCTGTCATGGATTCCGGAGGCTGTCAGAGCTGACTTGATCAGGCTTGATTGTGTAGCCGATAATGAAAAACTAAATGCTTTTTACAAAGAGAATGGGTTTGAGCTGATCGGAGTAACAAAAGGGCACAGCAAATATCAAAAGGAAGTACATAAAAAGCCCCCTTTGTTATAATAGGCGATATGGATGGAAGGGAGTGCTCCTATGCTCTACATATGGACGATTGAAAAAATTATTGAATCAGAGTTAAAAGAATTAAAGATTTATATCGATTATGAATTTGACAATCAGCTGCCTGCCCCTATGAGCTACAACATTTCAACCAGGACGCTTAAATTTAATTATCTGCAGATAAACGGGTACAGAGGAAAGATAAGGGTCAGAGAAACAGACGAAGACTTTGTCAGACTGATTCTTTACCATACTGTCGGGTACTACCTTGATTATCAGAAAAACAAGCATGATATCCGGACGCTCGTTTACGGCGGGGATGAGGAAAAGCAGGAGCTCTTGTCCCAAATTGAGAGAAATGCCTGGGAGTACGGCAGAAGCCTGGTGCCTGAGCGTTTGATCGAATCATATGATAAGATGCGGGAGCTTGACAGTTTGCTTGTTAAATAAGGAGAAACGGCCATCCCTTTTGGGATGGCCGTTTCTGTTTTCAGAGCTTTAGTTTCTTTGACCATTTTTGCAGCAGTTCCTTTTCTTTCTCCTGGGAAATTCCTGCTTTTCGATCGGATGATTCCCGGTTCTTTTCCCAGTCATAAACATCGCGGATGGTCTCAGTGAGTGATCTGAACGTGAGACCGGCTCCAACGGCTTTTTCTATACTGATTTCAAACGTTCCTTTCCAAGGTTCCTTTTCTCCTTCAAGGGGAAAGTGTTCTGGGATCCATAAAGGCATGTCTGTCCATGGTTTTATGTTGTTTTCAAGCAGGAAGGCTTCGTCTGCCCATACGAAGTCCGTTGTGCTGGATGAGACAGATTTGCAGGTTTGGAGGATGTCTTCCATTGTCTCTTTTTGGCCAGTTGCGTTGTAGGTGCCTCCCCTTCCTTGAAGAATCATTTTGAAGACCCACACAACAAGATCTCTCACATCAATCATCTGTACGGGACGGTCTGGACGACCTGGCACAATGACCTGCCCTTCTTGTGATACCCTCTGAACCCAATAGGGAAGCCTGTCTGTGTAATCGAACGGGCCGACAAGCTGGCCTGCTCTAACATTCAGCACCCGTCCCGGCCAGTGCTTTTCAGCCTCTTCTTCACTCAGTGCCTTCAGCGCACCATAATGTTCATATGGGGAAAGCGTTCCATTCTCACTTTCCGCAAGTCTTTCATCCGAAATCGTCTGCAGCGGATAGTCTTCCTGAATACCGGTGGGAATCCAGTCCCTGTAAACAGAAATGCTTGAAATGAAGGTGTAATGACCGATTTCTCCAAGGAACTCTGCCGTTTTTCTGATATGATGCGGAGCAAAGCCGGACGTGTCAATGACAGCATCCCATTTTCGGTTCCCAAGTGCTGTCATATCACTGTTTCTGTCTCCGCTCAGCTGCTCAAGCGCTGGAAAAAGGTCTTTGTTTGTGCCGCGGTTAAACAAGGTAACACTATAACCCCTGTTTAAAGCCTCTTCTGTAAAAGCTCTTCCGAGAAAACGTGTCCCGCCTAAAATCAAAATGTTCATTTTCATCCCTCCCGTCATGTTCATACCATTCTCTGTTATTAACGGTTACCCCTTTTAAAAAGATACGGGGAAAACAAATAAAGGAATTTTTTGTTTTTAAAAGAAAGTATAAAACGTTAGTCTCCAATAGAAGAGGGAGGTGCAGCGGATGCGTGATGTTACATTGTTAAAAGGATTTATTGCGGATCTTCAACAGTATCCTGACCAAAAAATAAGTGAAATTCCGTCTGACGGAAGCTGGTCACTTGGACAGATGCATCAGCATCTTATTGAGGTTTCGCTTGAGTATTTAGAGAATGCAGAGGGGTGTGAGTCAGTTAGTGCAGATCCTGCTTTGAAAAAGACTGATGAAGGCAAGAGGCTGTTTGAGCGGGGAGAATTTCCTCCCATTAAAATAAAGCTGCCTGATCTGCCGGGAAACACACCGAGCAATAACCGCACAAAACAGGAGCTTTTACAGGGACTTCTTGAAGTGGAGAAAAGAATGGAGCAGCAGGAAAAGAAAGTAACGGAAACGAACCCTGCCTGCAAACAGCGGCATGGCGGATTTGGCTGCCTGAATGCTGAGGAATGGTATGCTCTTGTTGACATGCATCTTCGCCATCATCTGAGGCAGAAAAAAGAAATTGAGCAGAAAATTGGACTTTAATTATTGGATTGAAATTTTCTTTCAACGCAAAAAGGACTGATTCAGCAGTCCTTTTTCATGGCTAACGAAATTATGAAGAATAATAGGCTGCGGATACCATAGTAAAGTTGTCCTCATCCAGCTCCAGCCCCTAGATCCTCTGTCAGAACAAATCCGTCAAAAAAGTCAATAACGGACTTTCTTGACGGATTCTTATCTGCCTATCGGATCTGACCAAGGCGCTTCCGCTTTTGGCATTAATACTCGATTTCGTCATAATCCTTCGGCTGCGGGACGGGCTGTCCATTTTCAACGCGGGTAATGTCTTTTACCGTTTCCATTTCTTCTTGTGATTGCGGTTGGTTATTTTTGTTTTCTTTTTTCATAAGAGGCTCCTTTTTTTAAAAAATCGATCTGTATTTACTGTTTCTTAAGGTCAAGAAAATATGCAGGTTTATTGTTGAATTTGTCACTGAGTAACCGGAAGAGGTGTACATATGTCATCTGTAGTAACGAAAGAATTGGCCGTACTTCTTGAAGAGTCGGAAATTGAGGCACTGGAATCGAGACTTACAGCTATACGGAATATGGAAGGCAATCCAATGGATGTTGTTATAGAAAAGGTTGAAGGCACTGCAGCTTTTTCTGTGAAAAATATTCCCGGACCAGCCTATAACACGGTGAGAGGTGCTTCGGTCGAAACGCTGGATGACATTCTGCGTTTTTATGAAGAGCGGGAAATTCCTGCAAGGTTTGAAGTGACTCCTGCTCAATCTTCCCCGGAGCTATTCAGAAGCCTTTCAGCCAGAGGCTTTTTTCAAAGCGGTTTTCATACAGTGCTGTATGGGGAAGCGAAGACTCTTCCAAGCAGACCGATTTCGGATATCAATGTGTGCCCTCTTGAAGCCAGCGAGTTTGATCTGTTTGGGGAGATTTACACAAGAGGCTTCGGCATGCCTGATTTTTTAAAGCAGCCAGTTGCACAGAACAATCTGGTTCTTCATGGTCATGAGGACTGGCGGTTTTATCTGGCAGGTATCGAAGGCAAAGCTGCCGGAATCGGTGTGCTTTTTATGAAAAACGGCATTGGTACTATGGCTGCTTCAGCTGTCCTGCCGGAGTACCGCAAACGCGGAGTGCACCGTGCGCTGCTTGCTGCAAGAATAGATGAAGCGAAACAGCATGGCTGCTCCATCATAGCCGGACAGTCTTCATTTGGAAGCGGCAGCCAGCGGAATATGGAACGTGCCGGGATGAAAATTGCTTATACAAAGGCGCTTTGGGATCCTTTATAAGGAAGAAGCAAGGAGGTTTTGTGTTGCTGATTAAAGACAGTATTTACGGTGAAGTAATAATAGATGGTGTTTTAGAAGAACTGATTATGAGCGGACCTCTTCAGCGGCTGAAGGGAATTCATCAGGGCGGGGCCGGATACCTTGTTAATGAAAAATGGAATGTTACCCGCTATGATCATTCTGTCGGCGTTATGCTTTTAATCCGCATGCTCGGAGGCACTCTTGAGGAACAAATAGCAGGATTGCTGCATGATGTTTCCCACACTGCGTTTTCGCATGTAGCGGACTATGTGTTTGAAAACAGGGATGAGGACTACCATGAGATCATTTTCCGCTCAGTAGTAGAAAGCTCGGAGATACCTTCTATTCTTGAAAAGTATCGGTTCGATTACAGAGACATCCTGCTGGATGACTCCCAGTGGCAGCTGCTCGAGCAGCCGGCACCGGATCTCTGTGCAGATCGAATGGATTATACGTTAAGAGATATGTTTGAGTATGGTGTGATTTCTTCTGATGAAATCAACTGGTTTTTAAAAAAAGTGACGATTGCAGACGGGAAAATAGCTGTGAAGGATATTCAGTCAGCTGAATGGTTTGTGAAAACCTACTATCAGGAGGTCATCGATTTTTTTATGGATCCTTTGAATATATACGCCAATGACATTTTGTCAAAAGCATTGAAAGCGGCAATGTCAAATGGAGTCATAACTCGTGATGATTTTCTGGAAGATGATGAAGAACTGATGTCACAACTAAGGGCTGTAAATGACAGAGAAGTAAAAGAGCTCATTTCAAAACTGCACGCTCATGTAAGAGTTATGGAAAATGAACTGGAATACGATCTGCACCAGAAAAACAAAGTCCGGATCATTGATCCCTTGACATATGATGGCGCAGATATCAAAAGAGCTTCCGTATTATCTGGAAAAGTGAAGACGATGACCTCTGAAGCGTTAAAGAAAGCATTAAGCGGAGTGTATGTAAAAATCTTATCCGATAAAAAGGAGAGACATGCGACATGAAACCAACGCTACTTTTATTCGACCTTGACGGCACTCTTTCTGATCCTGGGGAAGGTATAACTAAATCAGTTCAATACTCCCTATTAAAGATGGGAATCGATGAGACGAATTTAAAAAAGCTGGAGGGATTTGTGGGCCCGCCTCTGCAGGTTTCATTTGCTGAGCATTATTCTTTTTCAGAACAGGAAGTTGAAAGAGCGGTTTTTTACTACAGGGAGCGCTTCATAGAAAAAGGCATGTTTGAAAATAAGGTATATGACGGCATTCATGAACTTTTGAGCGGGCTGGAACAAGTTGGGTACAAGTTAGCTGTTGCCACCTCTAAGCCGAGTGTATTTGCTGAAGAAATTCTGAGGTTTTTTCAGATTGACCAATTCTTTGATCTTGTTGCCGGCAGCAGCCTTGACGGTACAGGAGCCTCAAAAACTGAAATCATCCATTCTGTCATGAATCACTTTCCCGGAGTGCAGAAGGAAGAAATGGTGATGATCGGGGACAGAAAACATGACATCATCGGTGCTGTTAACACCGGCATTGGCTCGATTGGTGTGACGTACGGATATGGATCCAGGGAGGAGCTTGAGGAAGCGTGCCCAAGCGTTTTGGTTTCATCTGTAGAGGGGCTTAATAGGCTTCTTTTGAGGGATACTGTACAGTTATGAAAAGGAGTAAATAATCTTTATCTATTCATGTAATAAAAAAAAGCAGCAAACCGTTAAAGGTTCGCTGCTTTCATTTTTCATTAAGCTCCCGCCCATACATCCTTTGCATAGCGGCCGTCTTTTTCCATTGATTCAAGCCATGAGGAAGCTTCTTCTTCCGTCGTTTGATAAAAATACATGTAGCACTCGATTAATGTTTGTTCCACATCCGGTGCCATTTTGCTTCCATCTCCGCAAATGTATAAACGTCCACCATCTTTCAGCAGAGGAAGGATGACGTCTGCGTTTTCCGCCAGTCTGTGCTGCACGTATACTTTCTCACTGCCGGAATTTCTTGAAAAGGCAGTGTGCAGGGTGACAAGACCGTCTTGTTCTGCTTTTTCCAGTTCTTCTTGATATAAGAAATCATGTTCAGGGGTGCGGCATCCGAAGAAAAGGTGAGCCGATCCAAGTGTTTCGCCGCTTTCTTTGAGACTGCGGCGGGCCTGGATAAAGCCTCTGAACGGTGCGATTCCCGTGCCGGGTCCTATCATAACGATCGGGGTGCCCGTTTGTTCAGGAAGCTGGAAATTTGATTTAGGTGTTGAGATAAAGCAGGCAATTTTATCTCCTTCTGAGCGTGCTGCTAAATAGTTTGATGCGATTCCCTTGAATTCTCCATTTCCGCTCCGTGCATCGCCTCTGACGACACTGACCGTGATGCTTGCTTCTCCCTTTTTGTGAAGGGGAGAGCTTGAAATGGAGTAGTATCTTGCCTTCAGTGCCGGGAGGAGCAGAAGGAATTTTTCAAACGGAATTTCACATGCAAGGTACTTTTCCGCCAGTTCAAGCATGGTGATGCGTTTGGCGAGAATTTCCGTCTTGTACATCTCGTCCTCAAGCAGTTTTTCAAGCTCAATAACATGGGGAGGACATACTGTATGGGCAGCGAGAGCACGGATTTGCGAACGTGTGGCCGGCTCCTGGAACTCTGCATAATGAGAAATCAGCTCCCTCAGTTTTACAGGTATTCCGGCAGGCAGGTGAACGGCTTTTCCAAGGTTGCCTGTCAGTTTCACATAATCTTCACCGTTCAGGCTGAATCGGCTGAGCACACGTTCAACAAGAGCATCCGGATTGACAGGGAGGACACCTAGATGGTCTCCCTCTTTATAGGTGATCCCCTCTGGCAGGCGCAGCTCGATGTGTCTAGTGTTTCTTCCGCTTTCCAGATGCTGGAGTTCGCGGTTTTTGCTCACTTCCGCTGTAAAAGCATGATGGGTGCGGGCGAGCGGGGTATCGCTGACATTACTGACGACCTGCAGGGTAAGTGAAGTGCTGTCCTGTTCATTTTGATTCAGTTCAATGGCCAGCCCTTTTGCCAGGTTTGGCCAGAGAGCCCCGGTCCATTTTTCGTAATCTCCTTCAAAATCTTCGCTTGCATCGCCATGACCAGTTTCCAACAGACGGCTGGCACCTTTTTGCTGGAGCTGCTCGTCTATAAAGTCAGGAATGCGCTGGTACGTAGTCGCCCAGTTGTGGTCCCCGCATCCGAAAACAGCATAGCTGACGCCGTTCAGCGTATCTTTCCCTGTTTCGTGCAGCCAGGAAACAAACTCATCTGCATTGTCAGGAGGATTGCCGTTATAAGACGCGGAGACAATGAGAACGGCTCCTTCTGCAGGAAGACCGCCGCTATATTCATTTAACGGTGCCGTTTTGGCATCAAAACCATGCTTGCGTCCTGTTTCAGCAAGGTCGCGGGCAATTCCTTCAGCTGTTCCCATGTTTGATCCATACAGTACAAGCAGGGGAGTACCATGAGTGAGAACAGCAGCCTGCTCGATTTCTTGTGTATCAGGTTTTGCTTCTTCCACGGCTGACGCCGTAAAAGTCATCCCCGGTTTACGGGGAGCAACTCGAATGGTGAGCCCGTCCGGTTTAAGGGTAAGAGTTTCTTTGACGTCCAGCTGATAACTCTTGTGGTCGATAAAATCAAAGTGCTGCAGAATCATTCCGAGTACCAGTGTCGCCTCGTGCAGCGCAAACTGCTGCCCGATGCATGCACGCTGTCCATTTCCGAAAGGTTTAAAAGCGTGATACGGAATAGAAGACGCATCCTCGAACCGCTCAGGTCTGAAATGTTCGGCATCATCCCCCCAAACAGAAGAATCCCTGTGGAGTTCCGGAACTAAAAGAGTAAAGACGTCATCTTTTTTAACAGGGTATTTCCCGCTCAGGGTTGTATCCTGCTTTGCATAAACGGAAAAAGCAGGTGCAGTGGGCCACAGGCGCAGCGATTCATTGAGAACCATGCGGACATATTTTAATTTTTTCACCTGTTTGTAGTCCGGAATATCGCTCCCCAGCACTTCATCTACTTCCTGCTGCGCTTTCTTTAATACATCCGGGTGGTTCATAAGAAAGTAAACGGTGAATGAGAGAAGACCGCTTGTCGTTTCATGACCCGCAATTAAAAACGTAATGATCTGATACCGGATATTTTCGTCATCCAGTGTTTCTCCGGTTTCAGGGTCAGTCCCTTTCAGCATATGGGATAGCAGATCATCCTCGCCCTGATCGCCGTTTCGTCTGCGTTCCGCAATTAAGTCATCAACCAGACAAAACATGTACTGAATGTCTTCATTGAATTGCTTTTTAGATTTAACCATCAGTTTATCCTGGATTCCGAGACGCTGCGTCTGATTCATGGCTTCGTCCAGTGCCCGCACCATGCTGTCAACAAATGGGTGGGCGTTTTCCCGGTAAAAGCTGTTAAAGCGGTAATTAAATCCGCAAAGACCAATCGTATCAAGGGTTAAGCGAGTCATATCTTCAGGAACATCTATTTCCTCCGCCGGATTTAAACGTGCCCATTTTTGAATAAGCTGAGTGGCGATGTCAATCATTTTGGCATGATAGCCTTTCATCGCCTGCTGGCTGAAGCTCGGAAGCAGGATATTGTGCGCTTTTTTCCAATTCGGTTCGGCCGTTTCGCTTGTAAACAGGCCATCTCCTCCAAATGCTCTGACTTTTTGAAGGGCGGGGCCCACTTTTTTGTCAAAACGTGTCTCGTCGCAAATCTCTTCTGCCAGAGCTGCACTTGAAACAAATGTGCTTATGCGTCCCGGAAATTGAAATTGAAAGATCGGGCCAAGCTCCTTCGCAAGCTTCATATAGGACTGAAGCGGTTTTTCTTTATTTATAACCGGCAGACTGCCGAGAGGTCCATAAGTCTTTGGCTGCGGAAGTTGAGCTGAGTTTGTCATTTACTAGCACCTCTTATTTAATAGTGAATTACGGAATGAACGTTCATTCCGTTTGGTGTATGAGAAACGAATCATTTCTCATGCATGTAGCCTTACAGCGTCCCAAATACTTTCTTCAATATCATTTATTAGCTTTGTTTCCGGTTCAAGTTCCCCAATTCGCACCAGCCGCTGAAGTTCAAGAAAAGCTCCGTAAACGATGGCAATCAGAGCAGAGGAAGGGATCTCCTTGATTTCTTTTTTCTCTTTTCCTAAATCAAAAAAGGTTTTCAGAATATCCAGCAGCCCATGAAAACAATCATGACTTGCATCGTCAAGAAAGTGAGCATTGCTGTGTGTTTTAATGAAATAAAGCGCATGTACTTCCTTTGTTGTAAATCGGATCATCGATTGAAAAATATGATGAAATTGATTTCTGACCGTTTCATCATAAGGAAATTCATGCTGCAGCGTCTCCGTAAAGATTCCAACATACTCCTGAAAAAGGCTGTTCCCGAGCACCTCTTTATTTTCAAAATAGCGGTAGATGGTGCCGGCGCCAACACCTGCCGACGCTGCTATCATCGGAACCGTAGTAGCATCAAATCCGCGTTCGGCAAAAAGAGCCAATGCGCCGGACAAAATGCTGTCCCGTTTAGTACCTGCAGTTGCCATAATTGATTCAGCCTTTCATGGATGAAATAGGGGAATGAATATTCATTCCTCTAAAGTGTATACCCGGCAAAAATCAATCTCAATCACACGATTGGCCTAATATATGTGAAGGTTTTGTTCAAACATTTGCATACAAATCCGCCTGAAAAAGGGTTTAGCAGCCAATAGAGAGAATATATAAGCAGAAAGGATTGGAACAAAATGGTTAAAGATGCTCAATCAAATTAAAAATAGTTAAAATTCTGGCATAAATGGCTCATTTTAATGACTTTTATGATGAAAATAGAAAAGAAGAAAGAAATTGAAGAGGCCAATAAGTGTTATACTAAGCAGCTGTTTATATTTTTGGAAACAGACCTGAAAGAGAATGAAGCACGCAGCTGACGGCTGAATTTCTAATGATGGGGAGAGTGCAGATGAGTATCATTATCGGAGCAATGATTGGTTCGATTATCGTTCATTTGCTTTTTTTAATTATTACTATGACTATTGGCATAATCAGGACGAAACGATATGTTCCGGATATAGAAAGAGTATGGGAACAGGTGAATGAGCTTCCATCCGAAGTGGAATTTGACAGAACGGTCTCTCCAGTGGCATATATAGTCTCTTTCACGGCAGTAACATTCATTTGCGGACTGATCCTTTTTTTATGGAACAGCGTGTTTTAATTAAACAGGAACCACACAAATAAACAAAATCCGCACATCCACTCTCTCTGCCTTACAGTGTTAGTAGAGGCTTCATATTTTTACACGGATATCTTAACAGGTTGAACATCGTCATTTTAATCAAATGGCGGTTTTTGTGTTTACCAAAATTTGATAGAATCGTATAATTTAATAAGTAAACGCTTTATAGATTATTGGGGGGCATCAATGAACAACATGAAAAGAACAAAAGCGATTGTTTTATCCATTATCATTTCACTGCTTGTTTTTCCTATCGCACTTGGATTTGAAACCAGAGGAAATCTGCTGATGCAGTTTGCTAGAAACTTTGTATTTTGCACCGTGTACGGAGGGCCATTCCTGCTGATAGCAGGTGTGCCGGTTCACCTGCTGGCAGGGTTTATTGTGGAAAAGAGTAAGAGATTTAAACTCACTGTCAGTTTTTTAATTCATATTCTTCCGGCTGCCATTATTGGGTTTGCTCTGTTTGGAGAAGCAGGATTCTTAATTGGAATTCCAGTCCTATCGGCTTCTGTCTTTTTCGCTGCGGACGCTGTAATCTACCGGAGAGTGAGCCACCCTGCCAAGATTGCAGGTGTTGTCCTTGTTCCAGCCTTGATTTACGTTCTGATGTGCATTCCTCAGCTCATTCAAAAGGCAGAATTTCAGGCGATCCAAAACGAACCTGAGCCAAAGGCTGAGCTGACAGTTAATGAGGAGACAAGCCCTATCAGGCTGAGCACATGCTGGGACAGTGATGACAGCAGCGGGTGTCCCATTGACCGGGAACCGTATCTTCTCCCTACAGATGATGTGGGAGTGGTAGAATTTCAGGTGAATGGATTGGCCTTTGCTGAGCTGAACTTTTTAAATACAGACCGGTCTTTTACTTTAGAAGTCTATTACCTTACGGATGATGGCGTGGAGCAAATCAAGACATATCAAAATGGGTTTACACTGCCGGATGGTATAAAAGAGCAGGTTATTAAAGGCACGGCTACGATGGACAATTCTCAGAAAGTATCGTTTTCGGTTGGAATCAGGAGCGGGAACAGATAAAGAAATAAGATATTTTAAGGAGAACAGGATGATTTATTCAAATGTACATAGGAAGCGTATCGTGCAATACATAATCCGGACTGCAGAACCTGAAGACGCAAAAGAACTATCAGAAGTGAGGTGGAAAATTGACGGCGAAACTGAGAACCTTGACCGGGTTCAGGGGGAAGCCCATCTGAATGAGCACCGCTTCCGGCAGCTGATAATGGACGATGCGGAAAAAACGTGCAACCTCTTTTTGGTAGCTGAAGCGAATGGCAAAATAGCCGGCTTTTCAAGATGCGAGGGAAGCTCTCTGCAGCGGCTGGCTCATCAGGCTGAGTTTGGTGTTGGTGTCTTAAAGGAGTACTGGAGACTCGGTATTGGAAAAAACCTTCTGAAAGAATCGATTGCTTGGGCTGAAGAAGCGGGATTGAAGAAACTGACTTTAAAGGTACTTCAAACGAATGAAAAAGCCATTAAGCTGTATGAGTCATGCGGATTTGAAGTAGAAGGTGTTTTGAGAAATGATAAATTCCTTTCAGACGGCAAGTATTATCATACGGTTGTGATGGGAAGAATTTGGCCGTAATTCCGACAATTTGAGGCAGAAATTGCCGGGTGCGACACGCCCTTTTTTTATAGGATGGAAATGAAAGGAAGAACTTGGATGGAATGGCTGAATCGAATGAATGCAGCGCTTGATTATATCGAGGGAAACCTTGATAAGGAGATTGATTACAAACTGCTGGCCAGGGAAGCATGCTGCTCCGAGTATCATTTTTCGAGAATGTTCTCCTCAATAGCCGGACGTTCTCTCTCGGAATATATCAGGCGCAGAAGGATGACTCTCGAAGCTTTTGAGCTCCAGAGAGGGGAAGCCAAAGTGATTGATCTTGCCGTTAAATACGGTTATGGCTCTCCAGATGCCTTTACAAAAGCTTTTAAGAAATTACATGGTTTCAGTCCTTCTCAGGCAAGGGAGGACGGGGTTCAGCTAAAGGCTTTTCCAAGACTGTCTTTTCAACTTTCAATAAAAGGGGATACGGAAATGGACTACAGAATCGAACATCTTGACTTTGAATTAAGACTCGCTGGGAAAAGCAAGGCGGTAAAAACGAGTCGTGCGTTTAAAATCATACCGGGTTTATGGAGTGCTGCAAAAAAGGACGGATTTATGCAGCAGCTGAAGGACATGGCCTGGGAGGAGCCAAAATGCACGCTGGAAAGTCTGCTTGGCGTCTGCGGAAAAGAGGCAGCCATTATGGACGATGAATTTGACTATTTCATGGGCGTCAGATATGACGGTGAAGCACCGGAAGGAATGGAGATTCTGACGATTCCGCCGAGCTCGTGGGCGGTCTTTCCGAATATTCCTGATGCCTGGAAACGCTTATACACAGAATGGGT
Source organism: Metabacillus sp. SLBN-84 (assembly GCF_053629595.1). Taxonomy (NCBI): domain Bacteria; kingdom Bacillati; phylum Bacillota; class Bacilli; order Caryophanales; family Bacillaceae; genus Metabacillus; species Metabacillus sp. SLBN-84. The sequence continues at coordinate 3,023,373 of NZ_JBRJIP010000001.1, read as the reverse complement.
ACCAACATCAGGCTACGAACTTGCCAGCCTTCCATGCATTGAATGTTTTTACGGTCCGGGGCATAAGCCGAGGCATGAGTTATGGGTTCCGATTGTTGCTGAAACATAAGGAGAGAATGTTATGCCTGTTATAAGAAACATTCAGCTATATGTACCAAACCGGGATTGGAACTGGGCCTTTGTCACCCAGACGCGGTGCATGGCGTTTCTGTACAGTCGTCTTCTGCCAAAGCTGAAAACGGAAGATTATAAAGGAATTCAGATTTTTTGCCTGGAAAGTATGGAGGAGAAACAGAAGCTGGACATATATGATCATCTCATGTTTGACTATTTTCCGGTATTTGTCGTGACAGACGTTGGGCGATTTTTTGAATTGAGCGATGCAGACAAAAAACAAGAAGCAGCAGCTATCGTTCATGAAGGAGTGAAGATTGCGGCAGAGGAATTAGATTGGGATGGAACGGTTTTTGATGGGATTTTCCACAAAATCGAAGACTTGGACTACCAGAATATCTTTCCCCTGATGAAAAAAAGCAGTCCAAACCGGAAATATGTCTGCAGAATCATGGGTCATCATGGAGTGCACGGGATCGACGTATATATGGAGCTTGCAAAAAGGAATGGAAGAGTGATCAAAAGAGAGAAGCTTTTTTCGTCAGAGTACACGGATGAACAGTATCTCCTGCAGGCAGAATGGTCACTGTTATGGAGGCTGAACCATAAAGTTGAATTCGCAAACGATACACACCAGAAAGTCTGGCGGCTGACATTTTTGGAAAAGGAAGATCCTGAAGAACTGGTTTGGAGGATGCAGCGGGAAGGGATAGTCTCAGAATAAGGGTAAAGATTTTATCTTGCGAATGAAGGGGAGTAATGAAATGAACAGCCCAATCCATAACAAAATAAATACCGTTTTTGTTCATGTCAGTGATTTGCAGAAATCCGTTGAATGGTATACCAAATTGCTTGGTCAGAGTATGATTCAGAAAAAGTTGAGGAGCCGGTTTTCACGATACAACTTTCTGAGTATACCGGACTGACTCTTGATGCCGGACCTGCAGACATCACAAAAAAAGATTGTTCCACAGAGCATCCTCTTTTTAATTTCCATACTGATGATATAGAAAAATCTTTATCATATGTAAAAAAATTAGGGTGCAGCATTGAAACAGAAATAGTCAGTTTTGAGGACTTCTCATTCTTCACAATCAGTGATCCGGATCATCATGTCATTATGATCTGCACAGGTTAATATTGAAATAGGAGCTGTTTCATATGTCAAAGAAATCCCTTTCACTTCTTTCCGGTTTTTGTTTTGTCATTGCCGTTTTCCCGCTGCTAGCAGGCTTAACAAAATGGGGAAACTCTCTATATACAGGGGTTCTTCAGATAAGTGTCTTTCTTCCGCTGCTTTTTGCCTCAGCTGGACTGCTTTTTGCACTTGTTGGAACAGGAGGAAGATTAAAAGGCGTTCTAGTTAGTTTGAACGCTGCCGGTTTCTCTCTTTCTGCTTTTTTGGTGTTTATCGCAATGTTCGGTTTTGAGCAGCCGTAAAATTTCTGAGAACGAAAAAATGCGGGAAAGGATTCTAAGGGAAGAAGCAGGTAAAGCTGCTAATGAAAGTAAAAGGACAAAACACCTTATAGATATGGTGTTTTGTCCTTTTTTTACATAGATACAACCAATAAGACGGTTATCGCATTCACCACCCCATGAATAATAACCGCAGGCCAGATAGAATGTGTCTTCTCATAAGCCCATGCAAAGACAATTCCATCAAGAAAATTGATCGGCATGGCATTTGTCACAGGGTAATGAGCAGCGGTAAAAATCAGTGAAGAAAGCAGGATTCCCGCCCCGACACCAAGCCTTGTCCGCAGCCACCTGTATAAGAATCCCCGATAGAAGATTTCTTCGTACAGAGGCGATATAACTGCAGCGCTGACAAGCGCGAGAAGGATGGCAGAAGGAGCGATATCTCCAGTAAGCGTATCCGTCTTGCTGTTCTCATAGCTGACGCCGAAAAAACTGACGGCAGCCATTACGGCTGCACCTGCGGCAAGTAAAAACAGCACGCACAAGATGATGATTCCCCAGTCTTTTTTAAGAAAGGGACGCACTCCGACAGCAAGCCAAGTTTCATTATGTGGCTTAAGCGCTAAAAAATAGACTCCTGTTAATAGAATGAGAGCAATGGTGGCACCAGTCAGTGTACCGGCGTATAAGGAATTGCCCAGCCATTGATCATATAAGGTCTGCATAGTGCCTTTTACTAGAAACATGACCAAACCAAATTCAAGCAGCATCAGAAGCAGAAATGTCTTTCCATTCCAAGGATCCTTTCTCTTCCAATCTGTGATTTTTCCATTTACCATATTCATCTGTCTCCTTCATAACTGTGATATACTTCCAGTATAAAAGGTGACGCAGCGTCACAATCAAGAGGTTTCGGAGGGAATTATGAAACGATGGACCACCGGTGAGGTTTCAAAAGAACATGCTGTATCTGTAAGAACTCTCCGCTATTACGATCAAATCGGCCTATTAAAGCCGAGCTGTAAGCAGGATAATGGAAGAAGGCATTATTCAGAGCAGGATCTTATGACGCTTGAGAAGATTCTGCTCCTAAAATCGCTGTCGCTGTCGCTTGATGACATTAGAATGATGATGGATAAGCTGTCATTCCGGGATATTCTGATTGCGCACCATCAGCATCTGCAGGAACAATTGGCCACGCTTGAGACAAGCATCAAAAATACGACTTCTCTGATTAATATGTATGACTTTGAAGGCAGCCTTTCCTGGGAGCGCGTATCGAAGCTTGTAAAATCCTCTATAACAGTGAAGAAACAGTGGGTTGACTATTTTGCTGAAGATGAAAAGGAGTTTCTGAAAAAAAATCTCCCGGATCTTGGTGACAGCGGCAAACAAACGCAGCACTACCTTTCCCTTTTGCGGAGAATCGAATGGTGCATCAGCAGGGATATTTCTCCTGAAAGCGATGCGGGTATGGAGATTGGTCTTCAGCTGCTCGAAGCAGGGAGGGAAACGTTTGGAGAAGATGAGGAACTGATGGAGAAGTTTTGGGAGGTGCGGAAAAAGCCCTCAGAAGAATCCGGCCTTTATCCTGTCTCAGAAGGTGTACTCCTGTTTGCAGAAAAGTGTCTGGTATATGCGGCAGGCAGTGATGTAAACTCCGGGCAATGAGCGTATAAAACACTCATTGCCCGGGTTCTTTTTACTTTCTGGCGATCAATTCAGCGATTGTCATGTTGAAAATCGCGGATATAATAGAAATTTGATCTCTTGTGAGCTGTTTTTTCCCTCTTTCAATTGCAATAAGGGCGCTGATTGAAATACCGAGAGCGTGGGCGAGATAGCCTATTGGGATTCCTAATTCCTCTCTCAGCTTCCTCAGTTTAGATCCTTTAATCATAAACACCAGTCCTTTTTACTATCCTCTAGATATATCATCGGTCTTAGGTCATTTAATTTAAAGTTTGAATGTGTTTAGTTGATTGAAGGGAGCTCTGACTATTTAAATCAAGCAACTATGAAAAGGAGAATAAAATTTGAAAGCGAAAGTAAGCTATGACAACGATGCAGACATGGGCTATATTTATCTGCAGGCAAACAAGGAAACCAGTATTGTTGTAACAGAAGAGCTTGAAGTGAATGCTTTAATATCATTGGATATAGACAAGAAAAAAACAATAGAAGGAATTGAATTAGCAGGAGATGAAGCAGCGGCGTTAAGGGAGATGCTTTATAAGGGAGAAACTTATACGAAAACAGACCATCCTTATTCAGAAACCGGGCATGGCTTTTCACTGCGGATCAGCGAAAAAGCAGTCAAGAGCAAGTATCGGGTATCGGGAATTACGCTTTGTTTCTTAGATGAGGAATTTAAAGGGTTTGTTGGATTTGATTTGGATGTTCCTGAAGAGTAATCTTTTAAAAATGAAATTTAACTTTTTAAGCACATTAAAAAAACCACCTAATAAGTCCGAAAATGGACTTTGCAGGTGGCTTTCACTTTATTATCAGCTTATTGAATCATGGACGCTCAAGAACCCTTACAAGCATCTCGTGCACAACCTCATGATCACGCACATCATACAGCCTGTATTCCTCACCAGGAAGAGTGTACCACTCCGCGGCCCCGGCGTATGTAATAGCGAGATTCAGTACGCCGTCTTCATCGCAGGCAGTGACAAGTTCAAGCTCGCCGCTGATGACGCCGACTTCTGTGGTCATGACACCGTGGGTTGCGGTAAAAACAGTTGATTTCTTATCCATGCTGCCACCTCCGTCATTTGCTTAGATTATAGCATAAACGAGCAGCCGTGTTTGGCTGCTCGTTTTTTTAGTTATACATTAGTAAGAACAGCTATTGAGCATGCTTTGAAGCGCGGTCTTCTCTGATGACTGAAGGCTTAGTCCCCATTTGTATTTCGTACTGATCCACCATTTCGAGTATCCGCATGCTGCACCAGCGCGGGGAGGCTGCCACGTAGATGGGTCCTGGTCACCTTTGGAGCGGTTTGTGCTGGCGCTGACTGCAATCAGCTGAGGACCGCTTAAATCGTTTGCAAAGTCTTCGCGTTTGTCTGTTGTCCAGCTGCTTGCGCCTGAACGCCACGCTTCAGCAAGAGGGACGACATGATCGATGTCAAGGTCCGATGGGTCATAGAACGTCACACCATCATAGTAACTGTACCACTTTCCTGAAGTCACAGGACAAGTGCCGCTGTAGTAGTCAGCGTCACGCTTAAGCACAACCTGACGGGTGTCACAGCCGCTCCCTTGGCTGATCCAATGGGGAAATAAATCACGAGAGTAGCCGGTCATGGAACCTTCTGTCTTGACTGTCAAAGCATTAAGCTGGGTCTGTGCCGTGGACTTTGACGGAGTGCCTGGCGGCGCAGCATGGGTTTCCGGCAGAAATAAAGTGAATGAGAGTAGCAGTGCAAAAACAGATAATGAAGCTTTTTTCAGCATGTAGATGCCTCCTGTATGTAATTTTTATATGAATCTCATAACTTATAGTCAGTGAGATTAATAGACAGCATAATGAAAAAAGAGGGCGAAAGAGATGGGAATTTGTTTCTCTACTTGAAATGATAGTATGAAAAGAGAGATTTCTACAAGTTAATCAAATGTAAACTTCTTAACATTTATGCATGAATTCTCGCTGGTTTTAAGTCCGAAAGAATGAGAAAAGCAAACGGTGTTTTAAAGACTGAGGCTATTTGTCATGGGGGATTTTCATTAAAGGTAAGAAAAAGGCATCAAAACCCTTCACGCTTATTATTTACAAAAAGGTATAAAAATGAGTACATTGAAGGAGCTGCTGTTTTAAATTTTTACAATTAATGGTTGGGTTTCAAGCTGAAAGGAAGCGAATGAAGTAAAAGTGAGCGGTTTAGAGATTTGACTTTCAAGTGGTTTTATGAGTCTTATTAAAGGGTAGTTCAGAATATTGAACACAGGAGGGATTTATGTGTTAAAAGATAAGTTAAAGAAACTTTTGAAAGATCCGAAGGTGCAGAAAGCAGTTAAAGAACAAGTCGTTCCAATGGTGAAAAAACAGATTGAAAAGAGAAAAGGCAAAAAGTGAATGTTCGCTTTGATGAAAGCTTACCGGCCGAAGGTAAGCTTTTTTGTTTTGAACTTTTGATCTTAGTCACAAAATTGATGAAATTTATTTCTTGAAGATTTTCCATTTTGAATATATGATACTAATCATAACCATAACGTGACGGTTTTACCTTAGACGATTGAAAGAATTGCGTTTGTAATTGAATATTTAGAGTGCGTAACGTTATGCTTTTCAAAAGTTTAACTAACATGAATGGGGGAAACCGTATTGGGAAAATGGGATTGCGCATCGGCCAGGTTGCTAAGCTGAGTGGATTATCCGTCAGAACCATTGATTATTATACCCGCTGCAGGCTGCTTCAAGTGGAGAGAAGTTCATCCAATTACCGGCTATATTCAGATGATGTTCTTGAAACCCTGAAAAAAATAAGCATCTTAAAACAGCAGCGGCTGACAATAGCTGAAATTCGAAAAGAACTTTTTTTAGAGAAAAAAACCGAAATTGGGAATCGTAAGAGTGATGATACCAATTGCAGAATTCGTCTTCAGCGGAAAATCTCCAGACTGAACCAGGTCCTGGAAAGTGCTTCAGAGGAAGAAAGAAACCTTGTATATAAAGAGCTTGAAGACAGAATTTCAGGCATAATGGCGAGACTGAAAAACCGTTAGCTGTATTAATTGGAGGTGAATCCCTCACATTTGAGGGAAGATATTGGATATTATTACGATTATGAATTTGTTTTTGCTGGTTTTGCTGATTGCAGCTACCGCCTTTTTCGTTGCAGCAGAATTTGCGGTTGTTAAGATCCGCATGTCAAGAATCGATCAATTAATTGCAGAAGGCAGTAAAAAAGCGGTTGTTGCCAAAAAGGTGGCACATGATCTTGACTATTATTTGTCAGCCTGTCAGCTTGGAATTACAGTGACGGCTCTTGGTCTAGGTGCACTTGGTAAGCCCGCAGTTGAAGGACTTTTATATCCTGTCTTTGATTTGCTGAATGTTTCAGAATCGACTGCTTCCATTGCTTCTTATGCAATTGCTTTTCTTTTGGTAACATTCCTGCACGTTGTTGTCGGTGAAATGGCTCCTAAGACACTTGCCATTCAATTCTCAGAAAAAGCGACCATGCTCCTGTCTGCACCACTGTATTGGTTTGGAAAAGTAATGTATCCCTTTATTTGGGCATTAAACGGCACTTCCCGTGTCCTTTTAAGTGCATTTGGAGTGAAGCCGGCCGGTCATGAGCAGGCCTATTCGGAAGAAGAGCTGAAAATCATCATGGCTCAAAGCTTCCAGGGCGCGGGGAGCTAGATGAGACAGAGCTTGAATATATGGAGAATGTCTTTTCTTTTGATGAGCGAGTTGCAAAGGACATTATGGTTCCAAGAACTGATATTGTCGTTCTTGATAAAGACATGCAGCGAGCTGAAATTATTGAAATTCTAGATGAGCACAACTACTCAAGATATCCTGTAGTAGAGAATAACGACAAGGATAGAGTTGTCGGGATGGTCAATGTGAAGAAAATGCTGAACCATCTTGCAGCCGGCAGAGATCATCAGCTTCAGCAGTGCGTCCGCGATATTCCGATTGTAATGGAAGGAACGAAGATTCAGGATGTGCTTTTGAAAATGCAGCAGGAACGGGTACACATGGCACTTGTCATTGATGAGTACGGCGGAACCTCAGGGATCCTGACTATGGAGGATGTGCTTGAGGAAATTGTCGGTGAAATCCGTGATGAGTTTGACGAAGATGAAATGGCGGATATGATCCAGACAAATGAAAGTACGTATGTCATTAACGGAAGAGTTCTTCTCGTGGAACTGGAAGACCGTTTCGGGCTAGTTTTCAATGATGTTGAGGATATTGACACGATTGGCGGATGGATCCAGCATCAGAAACTTGAAACCGTTCAGGAAGGCGATCAGATTAAACAGGACGATCATCTGTGGACCGTTCTTAAAATGGAGAACTTCCAGATTAAGCAGGTTGAGTTGCAGCAATATGCGCTTCGCGATCAGCAGGACAGAAGCGATATGTTGGAGGTGAACCCCTCACGCGGGGGAACAAATTGGACGGAATAATTGTATTAAACCTATTTTTAGTTGCCGTATTTATCGGATTAACGGCGTTTTTCGTCGGTGCTGAGTTTGCTATTCTCAAAGTGAGAATGTCAAGAATTGACCAGCTGATTGCAGAAGGAAATAAAAAAGCGATTTTGGCAAAAAAGGTTGCGCAGGACTTAGACTATTACCTGTCAGCCTGCCAGCTTGGAATTACGATTACAGCACTTGTACTTGGAGCTTTGGGAGAACCGACTGTAGAAAGAATGCTGCACCCGGTTTTTGAAAGGTTTGATGTGCCTGAAGCCGTTTCAACAGTGCTTTCATATGCCATTGCATTATCTCTTGTTACTTTTTTGCACGTTGTTCTGGGGGAGCTCGCTCCAAAGACGCTTGCGATTCAGTTCGCGGAAAAAATGACCTTGCTGCTTGCCCCTGGCCTATACTGGTTCGGTAAAGTAATGAACCCTTTTATAAGCATTCTCAACGGTGCAGCGCAGTTTCTTCTCCGCATACTGGGTGTTAAGCCGTCCGGGCATGATACTGTGCATTCGGAAGAAGAGCTGAAAATGATTGTGACACAAAGCTATGAAAGCGGAGAAATCAATCAGACCGAACTTGCTTATTTAAAGAACATTTTTGCTTTTGATGAGCGGTTTTTAAAAGACGTGATGATTCCGGCAGCGAAAATTGCTGTGGTTAATCCGAATGAGCAGTTGCCGGGACTTGTTCAATTGCATGACAAACATGATTATACCCGTTATCCGGTGGCGGAAAATGGAAACATGGACCGGATTACAGGATTTGTCAACACGAAAGAAATCCTAACAAGTGCAGCTGCCGGAAGAGAAGTAAAGCTCGAGGATTACATTCACGAAATGCCACGCTTTTCAGAGCATGCTCTGTTAAAAGAAGTTCTGCTAAAAATGCAGGAAACACATGTGCACATGGCGATTGTAACAAATAAGCAGGGGAAAACTGCCGGCCTTGTCACCATGGAAGATATCCTTGAGGAAATTGTCGGGGAGATTCGCGATGAACACAAGGGTGGACTGCCTGCAACATAATTAAAATGCCTGTACCATTAGCGGTACAGGCATTTTTTGTGCAATCATATTAAATGGATGAATGACCTTCTGCTGCTTCAAGCAGCAAGTCGGCAATGTGAACGGCTCTCACTTTATCAGACAGCCCTTCACGCTCGATGCCGAGTTTCATTTGGAGCAGGCAACCGGGGTTGGCGGTAACGATGGTTACTGCACCGGTTGCTTTGGCGTTCTTCATTTTAGTGTCCAGAATCTGCATGGACATCTCCGATTCTACGATGTTGTAGATGCCCGCAGATCCGCAGCAGCTGTCCGCGTTTTTCATTTCGCGGTAGTCAATGTTGGCGATGGCCTTAAGCAGCCTGCGCGGTTCGCTTGATGTTTTCATGACATTCCGCAAGTGGCATGAATCCTGATAGGTGACCACCTGATGCGGGAGCTTCAGTTTCATTTTGTGAAATTCAAGTTCTGCCAGAATGCTTGTAAAGTCCTTCAGTTTGCCGGAAAAGTCTTTTGCGCGTTCTGACCATTCTGCGTCGTCTTTCAGCAGGTGGTCATAGTCGATTAAAAAGGCTCCGCAGCCTCCTGCATTTGTGATGATGTAGTCAACTTGAAGGTCTTCAAAGGCTTTGATATTCCGCTTTGCAAGGTCTTTGGCCGAGTCTTTTTCTCCGCTGTGGCCATGCAGGGCCCCGCAGCAGGCCTGATTTTCCGGGATGACAATTTCACAGCCCGAGAGCTGGAGAAGCTTCATGGTGGCGTCATTTGTTTTCATAAACATTGTGTCCATGAGACAGCCTGAGAAAAAGGCGACGCGCTTTCGTTTTTCCGGTTTGGCAGGAAGGTACGTTGGCCGGTTTTTCATTTCTTTTCGTGTTGGAATTTCCGGGAGCACTTTTTCCATTGAAGACAGACTGTCGGGCAGGATTTTCATCATTCCGGTAGAGCGAACGGCTTTCTGCAAACCTGAACGCTGATAAAATCCGATTAATCCAGTTAACGTACGCATGCGATCCTGATGAGGGAAAAGGCCGTCAAATACGGCTTTGCGGACTGTCCGCACAGGCAGCGAGTGTTTTTTATTCTGGTTAATGATGTCTCGCGCCTCTTCAAGCAAGTGCCCGTAATTGACACCTGAAGGACAGACCGGCTCGCATGCTCTGCACCCGAGACACATGTTCAATGATTTTTCAACGTCTTCATCAGGCTCGATCAGGCCATCCACTACTGCTTTCATCAGGGCAATCCGTCCTCTTGGGGAATGGGATTCCTGAAAGCCGGACTCGATATAGGTCGGACAGCTCGGCAGACAGAATCCGCAGCGCATGCAGTTCAGAAGCTCATCCTCATCCATCCGCTCCTGAAACTGCTGCTGGATCGTTTCGCGCTCTTTTACCGTTGTCATTTTGAAACCACCACCCGTTTTCTTGAGTCTTTTGCAAACATTTTTCCCGGGTTCATAATGTTATTTGGATCAAAGGAGTGTTTAATGGCTTTCATCGCGGCAATTCCTTCTTTTCCGGCCTTCAGTTCAAGGTAAGGAGCTTTCATGACCCCGACTCCGTGTTCTCCTGTGATTGTCCCGCCGAGTTCAATGGCTTTGATGAAAATTTCTTCAAACGCTTTTTCCACACGTTCAATTTCTTCATGATTCCTTACATCGGTTAAGCAGGTAGGATGGAGGTTACCGTCACCTGCATGACCGAATGTGCAGATGTTCAGATTGTATTTTTTAGCAATTTCACTTGTGGCCACGACCATTTTGGCGATTTCCGAGCGGGGGACGGTTGCATCCTCAAGAATCGTTGTCGGCTTCAGCCGTGCAAGAGCGGATAGGGCAGATCGGCGGGCTGTCCGGAGTCCGTCTGCTTCTTCGTCTGATTCCGCGACTCTTACGGATACCGCATGTTCTTCTTCGCAAATGGCAGCCATTTTCAGCATATCCCTCTTCACAATATCAATGGGACCGTCCTGCTCAATTAAAAGGACGGCTTTTACGTCAGTAGGCAGTCCGATTTTCGCAAAGTCTTCCACAACTTTTAAAGTGGGCTGATCAAGGAATTCAAGCGTTGTCGGAATGATTTTATTTGCGATGATTTTGGAAACGGATTTTGCGGCCGCTTCCAAATCCTGATAGAGGGCGAGCATCGTCATTTTATCCTCAGGCATCGGAATGAGCTTGAGAATGGCTTTTGTGACAATGCCAAGCGTTCCTTCCGATCCGACGAAAAGACGTGTCAAGTCATAGCCCGCGACATCCTTCGCAAGCTTTCCGCCAGTTTTGATGATGTCGCCGTTTGCGAGGACGATTTCGAGTCCCATGACATAATCACGTGTTACGCCATACTTGAGACCGCGCAGGCCTCCGGAGTTTTCATTGATATTTCCGCCGATAGTCGAGATTTTCATCGAGCTTGGGTCTGGGGGATAGAACAGGCCCTTTTCCTCGACGGCATGGATAAGATCCAGGGTAATGACACCGGGCTCTACAGTAGCCGTAAGGTTTTCTTCGTCGATCTCAAGAATCCGGTTCATATGTTTAAAAAGCAGGACAATTCCGCCTTCGGTCGGGCACGTTCCCGCACAAAGGTTGGTTCCTGAGCCCCTCGGGACAATGGGAATGCTGTGTTCATTGCAAAGTTTAACGATTTCCGCCGTTTCCTGAGTATTTCTTGGAGCAATCACAGCGTCTGGAAGGGATTGAAACTGGGGGGTGGCATCGTAGGAATAGACGAGTCGGCCTGCTTTGGAATCATCGTAGTTTTCTGCTCCGGCAATAGCCTGAAGCCTAGTTTTTATCTGTTCGGGTATCATAAAACAGTCCTCCTCTATAAATGAACGAATAAGTACCTTTATCATAAAAAAGAGAAAGAGGATTAACTATGTTTAATCCTCCAAATATTTGCGGCTTTTTTATTCTTTTTTTGGCTGTTCATCTAAAAAGAGAAGAGCGAGATATAAGATTGTCATGTCATGTGTATGGCGGGGATTCAATCCTGTAAGTTCCTCGATCCGTTTCATCCTGTAGTGAAGGGTATTGATGTGAATATGAAGAACGTCGGCTGCAGCCTTGAAGGATTGATTTTGCCGTATGAATGTTTGAAGTGTATCGATAAGTTCTCTCTCACGTTCCATTGAATGGATTGTTCTTCTGACAAAGTCTTTTTTTGTTTCCTTTTTAATATCTTTGAGAAGCATTTCCAGGCGCAGGTCATCATCAAACACAATCTCTTTTGTTTTTTTCGCTGTGTTTAAAGCACGGTCTGCCTGCTGAAACGAGAGGTGAACATGCTGAGGGGATGCAGGCTGTCCTATTCCGATTGACAAATCGAGCCCGTACCGGTTTTTGAGGTAATCACGGATTTGTCCGGCGAAATGGTGTATCCGCTCTTTTTTCTTAATTCCCGAAAGGAGAATGACGAACCGGTCGTTTCCCCATCGGACAAAGACATCAGCTGTTTCACGTGTGAAAGTCTGCATAAGATCATTCAAAGTTTGTTGGCTGATCAGTCCTTCTATTTCGCTTGAGCAGTGACCGATAAGAACCTGTCTTTCCAGCGTCAGATCGACCCCGAGCAATTCCGCCTGGCTGATAAATTCCTCTGTCCAGTCTGACTTTTGAACCCAGTCAAAGACGAAAGCTTCAAGTGCACGCGCACGCCACTCAACCTGCTCGGAATAGTAGCGTTCATTCATCAAAAGCTCCGTCATTCTTCTCAGGATTTCCCCGTATGATGATACTCGTTCGGGATCACCTGTAATGCCGATGACACCGGCAATCTGATGCTGGAAAAAGACAGGAAGATTGATGCCTGCTTTCACACCTTTGAGTGTTTTTTGATCTTCTTCCGTTATCACCCGCATGATTTTTTCCTGTATACAGATGAGCGCACCCTCATGAAAAGTACCGACTCTGCTTTTATCCGTGCTGGCAATGATTGTACCGGTCGTATCGGCAACGATTAATTCCTCATGAATAAGATGATTCATTTCTGAAATGATGCTTTCTGCGAGTGCGGGTTTGATCATATTGAATCCTCCGGATCTGTTTGTATCCAGTTTAGCATGTAACATGAGCTTAATGAAATTCCTTATGGCCGGAAGGAACGGAAAAGGAAGGCAAGAATAGATTGTCTGCCTGGAGAAGAATGTGCTAGTTCTCATTCATTCGAGTTGGTTCGTAGTCTATGCCATATTTTTCAGTAAGCTTTTCCATCCCTTCATGATACTTTTTTATGGCAGACTGATAGTCAAGGCCAAGACGGTTGGACTGTTCCAATAACTGTTCGTCCTGTTTTTCCAGTGCTTCTTTTTCAAGCATCAGGGCTTTCTGATAAATCTTTAAGGCATCGGTCATGATCCTCAGCTGCTGATCAAGCTCATCTGATTTGGGATCCAGAGCTTCTGCATCATCTACTGCCTGATTAAAAATTGGTATGACTTGCTGAACAAGTACGTCATACAGCTCCTGATCGTTTCGGTAATTCTCTCCGGATACCGATCCAAGGATCTGATTTGCTTTCACTTCATTAGCAGAGATGTTTGCTACATCTTCATTAATGACGCTTAGAATCTCTTCCTGTGTTTTTTTCTCCTGCGGTGCGGCAGTGCAGCCGGCTGTAAAAAAGAGCAGGCAAAAGCTTGCGAAAATAATTTTCTTCATAAAAGGGGAATTCCTTTCATTTTTTATTGTTTTTCTCCTTGTATTCCTGGAGATGTCCACTTCAATTTAATACCATAATCACAGAGTTCATAAACGTTTCTATTCCTGTCATAGAACCTAACAGCTGAAAAATCTGAAAAATTCAAAAAAAAGTTGACACACAGAGACATTTTCCTTTTAATTAAAGATGTAAACGCTTTATGAAAACGTTTGCGCAATGGTCTCAAATGTTTGAATAAAAGTTAAAACGGGGGTTGGGAAATGGAAAGATGGGGAAAAAACGCACTGATTTTTGTTTTATTGCTTGGCATGATATTCCCGGCGCTGCAGCTGCCTGAATCAGCTGCTGCCGAAACGGATCCGGATCTGCCTGAGAACACAGTGCGGATTCACTACGTAAAAGATGATAAGAACTACAAGGATCTCGGCTTGTGGCTTTGGGAAGACGTGGAGGAAGCACCGAAGGAATGGCCGAAAGATGCTCTGCCGTTTACGGATGAACAGTCTGATGAACACGGCCGTTACATAGATGTGAAAGTGAAGGAAGGCGCAAAGAAGCTCGGATTTCTCGTTGTAAACCGGGTCACGGGCGAGAAAACCGGCAGCGATAAAGTGTTTACGATGCTTGAAGATTATAATCATCTTTGGATTAAAAATGCAGATGATACAGTGTACACATCATCCCAGTGGGAAAATCCAGTGGCGATTATAAGCGCTGAAATCACGTCAAGCCAAAAACTGCTTCTTGGTTTAACAAGAACGGAAGGATTAATGGAGGAAGAGCTGCTCTCTTCCATAAAAGTAAAAGATGAAACCGGGGGTGAAGTGACGGTTCAAAGCGCTAAAATCACGTCTCCTTCAACGGTTGAAGTAACCGTTGGCAGTGAGCTGAGCGGCGATGCCTATACGGTTACATACGGAACAAAGACCGTGACGGCCACAAGAGGCTGGAGAATGATTGATGAGCTTTATTCCTATGAAGGCGATGACCTTGGAGCAGCTTACAGCGGCGGGAATGCTGTTTTGAAGCTCTGGGCACCTAAAGCTAGCAAAGTGACAGCTGTATTTTACGATAAAAACGATGCATCTAAAGAAATCGGCAAACTCGATTTAACGATGGGGGACAAAGGAGTCTGGTCTGTTGAAGCAAAACCGGGCGACCTTGGAATCAGTGACCTAAAAGGATATTACTATCAGTACGAGGTGACTAACGGAGGGGAAACAAAGAAAGTTCTTGATCCGTACGCAAAATCAATGGCGCCTTTTACGGTCAACACGAAAGGTGAAGCAGGACCTGACGGGGATCTTGTTGGTAAAGCGGCCATCGTAGACCTTGCAGGCACAGATCCTGAGGGACTTGATTTTGCAAAGATTGACGGCTATGAAAAGAAAGAAGATGCCGTCATCTGGGAAATTCATGTCAGAGATTTCACATCTGATCCTTCCATTGAAGGCGATTTGACGTCAGAGTGGGGAACGTACGATGCGTTTAAAGACAAGCTTGAGTACATTAAATCACTTGGTGTAACGCACGTTCAGCTTCTCCCTGTGATGGCCTGGTACTACGGCGATGAAACGAACATGAGACAGAGAGAAATGGAATATTCTGCAGCAAATAACGAGTACAACTGGGGCTATGACCCTCACAGCTATTTTTCACCGGACGGAGCTTATTCAAAAAATGCGGCAGATCCGGAGCTTAGAATTAAAGAGCTGAAAGGCTTAATTGATGCTGTTCATGATGCAGGCATGGGTGTTGTCCTCGATGTTGTTTACACGCACATGGCCAAAGCAAGCATGCTGAATGACATTGTTCCGAATTACTACGCGTTTCAGGATGCAAACGGCAATTTCATCGGCGGGTTTGGCAATAACCTTGCGACAAACCATTACATGGCTGAAAAATTGATGATTGATTCTGTTAAATACTGGTTTGAAGAGTATAAGATTGACGGCATGCGTTTTGACATGATGGGGGATGCCACTTATGATTCCATCCAAAATGCGTACAATGCAGCTGCCGATATCAATAAGGATGCCCTTTTCATCGGAGAAGGCTGGAGAACATTCGGAGGACAGCTTTCAGATCCTGCGCTTGCAGGCAAGGGAGCAGATCAGGACTGGATGAACAAAACAAATGATGTCGGCGTTTTCTCTGATGAGATCCGAAACGAGCTGAAGTCCGGATTCGGTTCTGAAGGTGAACCGCGATTCCTTACAGGCGGCGCGAGAAGCATTGACCTCATATTGAAAAACATCAAAGGCCAGCCAACGAATACACCGGCTGACGATCCCGGCGACATGGTGCAATATATTGAAGCGCATGACAATCTTCCATTGTATGATGTTATCGCTCAATCCATCAAAAAAGATCCTGCGGTTCCTGAGAACAACCAGGAAATCCATGACAGAATCCGTCTTGGAAACGCGATGATCCTCACTTCACAGGGAACAGCCTTCCTTCATGCAGGACAGGAATATGGACGGACAAAACAGTGGCTTGGCGAGGGAATGCCTGAACAGAAGTTCCATGAACTCAAGGATGAGACAGGAAAATCTTTCGGCTACTTCATTCATGATTCCTATGACTCGTCTGATGCCATTAACAAATTTGACTGGACTAAAGCAACAGATGCGGGTGCGTATCCGATTAACAGTACAACTCGCGAATACACAGCAGGTCTTATTGAACTTAGAAAATCAACTGACGCCTTCAGACTCGGCAGCAAAGACCTCGTTGATTCTAACGTAACGATGATTGAAGCTCCCGAGATACAGGCATCTGATTTGATGATCGGATACAAAGCTGTCTCTTCGGACAAAAAAGAAGAGTACTCTGTGTTTGTCAATGCAGACTCAAAAGAAAGAACCCTGACGCTTTCTGAAGATCTTCGGAAAGGAACCGTTGTCGCGGATAACGACGAGGCAGGAGCAGAAAAGGTTAAGACAGAATCAGGCTTTAAGCTGAAAAAAGATTCAATCACAATCGAACCTCTGACTGCGGTTGTTATTAAAGTAAGCGATGAAAAGACAAATGGCCCTAAAGATCCGGCACCGCCTGCTCCAAAGCCAAACAAGCCGGAAAAGCCTGAAGTGAAACCGGCTGAACCAAAAAAGAACGAACCAAAAAAGCCTTCCGCTTCAGAGAAATCGGAAGATGAGCAGGAAGCAGCAGTTCCAGCCAAGTCAGATAATCAATCAGGCGGAAGCTCACTGCCGGCGACTGCGACCAATCATTATCTGCTGATACTGATCGGAGCTGCAGCGGTTGCTGCGGGAGCAGGATCCTATTTCCTTATTCGCAGAAAAGCAACCATAGCGTGATAAAAGACCAGACGGAAGTTCCGTCTGGTTTTATTTTTTGCTGTTTTCCTGATCAATTGTACCTTCGTAGTAATCATCACTGACCTGTTCGTGCGTCTCTGCAAGGCCTTTTTCAAGCTGGGATTTTCCTTCATAGTCAGAAACCTCAAACTGTCTTCCTGCAAGCTCTTCTGATGGCTGCTTTTTCATATTTGACACCTCCGCATCGTTCGTTCGATATTAGATTGCTCCAGGATGGGGCAAACCATTCACAGCACATAATTCATCACCAAAAGGAAACACTAATACAGTCATTTTAAAAAGCATTTTGCAGCGTATATTCTGATATGAGGTGCGGCTATGGCTGAACAATGTAAGAAGGTAAGTATTTGGTGCTTAATCAGCATGGCTTCCATCCCTTTGGTCATGACCCTTGGAAATTCCATGCTGATCCCCGTTTTGCCGGTTTTTGAAAAAGAGGTGGGCATTACCTCTTTTCAGTCCAGTATGGTTATCACAAGCTATTCCATCGCTTCCATCATCCTCATTCCGATTGCAGGGTATCTTTCAGACCGGGCAGGAAGAAAAGCAGTAATCATACCAAGCTTGATCATTGCCATGATTGGAGGGCTTATTGCCGGGTTTGCCTCCTGGAAACTGCCGGATCCCTATCTGCTGATCATTGTCGGCAGGGTTCTGCAGGGCATAGGGGCAGCGGGTGCGTCGCCAATCATCTTGCCGCTTGTCGGTGACTTGTATAAAAATGATGACGAAAAGACAAGCTCATGTCTTGGAATTATTGAAACATCAAATACATTCGGCAAAGTGCTGAGTCCAATCATCGGTTCATTTTTTGCATCAATTCTGTGGTTTGTTCCATTTTTTTCAATCTCTTTTTTCAGCCTGATTTCCATTGTTTTGGTCTTTTTTTTCGTGAAGGTGCCGAAAAAGACAGAAACACCGCCTGCTTTCAGCGAGTTCCTGTCAAAAACGAGAAAAACGTTTAAAAAAGAAGGGAAATGGCTGTATCTGGTTTTTATGCTCGGTGCTTTTATCATGCTTATTCTGTTTTCCATCTTGTACTTTTTGTCCGATTATCTGGAAAAGGAGTACGGTGTGACTGGCATTAAAAAAGGATTTATGCTGGCTATCCCGCTGCTTGTCCTTTGCATCTCAGCGTATGTTACAGGGAAAACGATTAAAGGAAATGTGAAAGTGATGAGAACGATCACGATGCTCTGCCTCGTCATTTTATCGATTAGTACGGCATTTGTTGGCTTTGTGAAGGATGAATGGTTTTTGCTGTTTCTCGTGACCAGCATCGCCGGCCTCGCGATTGGCGCCATGCTGCCAACCCTGGATGCGATGGTTACAGAAAACATCGAAAAAGAAGAGAGGGGAACGATTTCTTCTTTTTACAGCTCAGCAAGGTTTATAGGAGTAGCAGCCGGCCCGCCGATCATGACGGCTGTTATGAAAAATTACTTAACGATTTCCTTTATCGCAGCAGGCTGTGCAGGCATTCTGCTTTTGATCTTTGTTTTTAAAAACTTTAAAGCAAAACCCAAACCGCTGAAACCGAAATTTTTCTAAAAAGCATTCTGAAAAGGATGCTTTTTTTCGTGAAAAAAAAAGGCAGGCCAAAACATATTATAACGGGTTCAGATATGGCGCCACTACATCGAATGCCGCCACGACGAGCATCCATCTCTGATAAAAGTGGTGCCACTAAGGCGAATGATTCCTGCAAATGGGAATCTATTTTAGTCCTTTAACATAACAAAACCGAACTAGCTGCTATACCCTAGTCCGGTTTTTTTTATGGCTGAAACAGTGATGTCCCAGCCTCATATTAACGAATCAAAAGAAAAAGCATCAACTGATGAAACTTTCCCCCGCCACCATGCCGGATTGGCCGGCTGCGTATGCTGATATTTTGCATTTCTCAGGTGGATATAAGCAGGAGGTTCTTGTTCGTCTGCTTTTTTATCACCCTGCTCTTGTTTTTGTTTCACATATTCATCTTTTAAATCTTCAAACCGCTTTCCGATAATGCGTGACATTGTGTCATCGCGGAGATCATGAGCGGATTCTGTAATTCCGTCGTAATAAGCCCTGGAACCGATTAATACCCCCGAAACCAGTGTGCCCTGTACATTCAGTGTGACATTCATTTCAATCCCGTCATTCTCTGCAAGCGAGAGGAACATCAGCAGGACTGCATCCTCGGTTGTTGCCTGCTCTTTTTTGGCATTTGCCATGTTTCGCACCTTCCTTAAAAATATTTAGGCGTTGTCTTTTTCACTTTCCATTTTTTCTTCATAAACAGACAGACGATTGCTATGATCATCACAAAAAGCAGGCTTACATAAAATCCCGGTCTTACTTCATGATCAAGCAGGGTTCCGCTGACAGCAAACACAATCAGCACAAGGCCGGTCCAGGAGGCAATCTTCATGAGAACGGATTGTTTCAGCAGCTTAAGCGACGAGATCACAATGAAGAACCAGTTGTATAAAAGCAGAATGCCTGCTGCCGTTGTAATATACTCATAAATTTTCCCGGGCAATAGCAGTGCCGTAATAATAGAAGCAATCAGACCGATGACGGCAAGTCCAAGAGAAGGCAGCGGCAGGTCTTTTAATTTCCTGCTCTTTTTGGAAAAAAAGGCCGGTGCGTCGCCATCGTCTGCCAAAATGACAAGAAGGTTGGTTACGCCGAACAAAGATGCCGTCATCGCAGAAAAGCCTGCAATAATAATGGCCCCGTTAAAAACATGAGGGAAAAAGGGCAGATTGTAAGCTGAAAGGGCAGTGACAAAAGGACTTTCATTTTCGTGAAACACATCTGCAGAAACGATGAGAACGGCAAGCGCAAGAGATGCAACATAAACAGCCGCAAGACAGATCAGCATCACTGTTCCGGATTTTGGTGCATCTTCTTTCTTTTTCAGCTGCATGGCCATAAGTCCAATGACTTCAATTCCTCCATATGCATAAAATGCGTAGGTGAGGGAGGCCCAAAAACCTGAAAGTCCTCCAGTGAAAAGCGGGGGAAGTCCACTTCGGACCACTGGTTCCTTTGAACTTGACAGCATTCCAGCGAGCGCCGCAACGGCAAGCACAATGAACATGAGGATGGCCGCAAACTTAATCACGGCAAACAGATTTTCCGTCTTATCAAACCCTTTTGTTCCGGTCAGCACGACAAGGATGGACAATATGGCATAACCGGTGGCAAAGAGCCACAGCGGGACATGCGGAAACCAGAACTGCGAAAGAATCGAGAGGGCCGTGAGCTGACTGCCCATAATCAGAATGTTTGAAGCCCAGTAATTCCAGCCGCAGCTGAAGGCCGCCCACTTGCCGAACGCTTTTCCTGCATAGTAGCAGAAACTGCCTGTCTGTGGATCGGCTGCTGTCATTTTTGCAAGTACGTTAAAGACGATATATGTACCGAGTGCTGCCAAAAGAAACGAAAGGACAATCGATGGCCCGGTGATTTTAACTCCGATGCCGGATCCAAGGAAATACCCTGTGCCGATCGTGCAGCCGATGCCGATCAGGGATAATTGCCACCATGCAAGATCACCTTTAGCCGGGCTTTTGTTTTTGCCTGCTGGTGTACAGCTGCTCATACAATCCCTCCTATACAGTGGTATTGTTCGAATATGGGGGGGCAATTATGTATGAGGTGAAAAAACAGGAGGGGGCAATTTTAAACAATCATACATACCATAGTGTCGTGAATACATTTAAGCAGGAAGGTGATCTCTTGCTGGATATGATAATCGGCAGTTCCATCTCTGCGTTTGCCACTGCTCTCGGTGCTCTGCCCATATTGCTTTTTAACCGTCTGTCACATAAGTTCAGGGATATGCTGCTTGCCTTTACAGCAGGCATTATGGTGACCGCATGCAGCTTCAGTCTGATACCGGAAGCGCTTGTCAAATCAAATGTATGGGTTGTCTTAACAGGCCTTTTGATTGGTACATTTGTGCTTGACCGCATGGAAAAATACATCCCGCACAGCCATCCCGAACGTGAAAATCTCAGTTATATGCCTAATCTTGATAAAAAGACGTTTTTAATTGTTTCCGCCCTTACGCTTCACAATATTCCTGAAGGACTTTCTGTTGGAGTCAGCTATGCCGGTGATTCCGGAGGGCTTGGAGGAATCATTGCCCTTGCGATTGGCCTGCAGAATGCCCCGGAAGGTCTGCTTGTTGCTCTTTATCTTGTGAACCAGAACATGTCTAAACTAAAAGCCTTTTTATTTGCTGCTTTAACAGGCAGCATCGAAATTGCAGCAGCTCTCCTTGGCTACTCACTGACGAACTATATTGATGATTTGATTCCCTACGGTTTATCGTTTGCGGCAGGTGCCATGCTCTTTATTGTCTATAAAGAACTGATTCCTGAAAGCCACGGGGACGGAAATGAACGGTATTCGACCTATGCGTTTATAGGCGGACTTGGGATGATGCTTGCAATCATCAGCATTTTCACATGAAAAAGCCAGGGATATTCCCTGGCTTTTCCTCATGCTTCAGTTCTCCGGCTTAAAGGCATGGTGCAGCACCTGAACGACCCGCCTGATTTAATAATCTCACTGAAATCAACTTCAATCACGTCATATCCCCGTTTTTTCAGTTCGCCATTGACGCCTTTATTCTGAGGAAGACTGATGACTTTTTTATGGCCGATCGATAGAACATTTGCGCCCATGGCAAATTGTTCTTCCTCTGATACTTCAATCAGGTCAAAATGTGATTTGAGCAGCTCGTATTCAGCATCTTCCATTCCTTCTTTGTGGATAAGGGCTTCGGTAGGGGACAGGATATTGAAAATACAGTCCAAATGCAGAATTTCCTGCTTAATTGGGATCGGGATGATCGTATAATCAGGAATCCCGGCCTGAATATGTTCAATCGCATGCTCAGTTGTCCGTTCGCTGATGCCTATGTAAACGGTCTTCTGATGGATGATAACATCTCCGCCTTCAGTCTGGTCTTCTGTAAGATCAATGAAGGGAAGATCATAATTTTTCAGCCAGTCCTTTAAAATCTGTTCTTCTCCCTGCCTGACCGGCATGCTCATGGCTGAGATGAAAATGGTATCCCCGATTGTAAAACCGATGTCTCTTGTGAAAACCTGTTCCGGAAATTCTTTTTTTGGGGGCAGATGGTGCACTTCAATGCCATTTTCCTTCAGTACATTCATAAACGCTGTATGCTGGGCAATCGCCGTTTCTACATTAATATTTTCCTTATGGTAGCGCCGCTGTGTTTCATTGATGACATGATGGATTCTCATAAATTCAGGTTTGCACAACACGACACTTTCCATTACATCGTATTCAGTATGGCAGCTTATTTTAGACGGATTCATAGTTCAGCGCTCCTTAGAAAGAATTCGTACTTTGAAGGGCAGTCAGCGTTTCGTTTAAATGCATCAAATGCTCACTTGCATGCAGCAGGTCCGGTGAGTCTTCCTCGTGTGCCCTGGCGGCGTTCACATGCTCTTTTGCCAGAGTCAGTGCTTTAAACGCTTTTTGATATTCTTCAGGATTAAAATTCATTTGTGCCCCAATAACTGCTTCACGTGCCTGCTTGACCAATTCCTGCATCTGATTCATTTCAGATTGTTCCATGACCATTCCTCCTGCTGATTTGCTCTTTCTAGTCTGTACAGGCAAAAGATGCCTCATACAAAAACTCAGAAAAACAGCACAATCATCGCATGCCAGCCAAAATAGATGCCAAAGCCGATCATTGACACAGAAGACAGGATGGAAATCAGAATAAGCAGCTTAGAATGCAGAAAGCGCCTCGCAAAGCTTGAAGCAAGGGCCATGGCAAAATCCCAAAGCAAAATGCCGAGGATGATGGCCGCACTATAGCCGATTAAATCTTGCACGCTCGATGCCGAAGCCGTTTTCGCAAGAACAGACCCGAAAATGCCCAGCCAGAACATCACCGTAAGCGGATTTGAAATGGACATGATAAAACCGGAAGAAAAAGAGCTGAAAAGGGAGTCTCCTGCATCTTTCCGGTTATCAATATGTAATTCCCCGGCACCTTTTAAACCCTCCACCCCTGTATACATAAGGACAAAAAAACCAAATAACCAAAGAAACACCTGCACGAAAGAATTTTCAATCAGCTGAGACACACCTAAAAAAACAAGGAGCATGTACAAAATATCAGCTGACAAAGCTCCTATTCCAAACACCCACGCATGAAAAAATCCTTTTTTAATTCCACGGTTCAGCTGAGCAGCATTCACAGGGCCAACAGGTGCCGCTAGCGAAATTCCAAGAAGGATGTACGTCAGAAAAACGGTCATTTAACAGCCTCCTATACACTCTCTATATGTCATCCTATTCCTGAAAAAGGGCCTGTACGACATATTTTTAGGACAACGAAAAAAGGCCGCAAGCGGCCCCCCTGAGATCTTCCTTTTTCTATGAGAAGCAAGGATCATTAAAATAAACAATCTCGGATAAAAACTTGCACCCTTTCAAACGCTTAAATGCATCCCTCGCTTCTTCTTCTGTACTGAATTCATACATTTTGACCGATTCTTTCAGAAAAAGGGTGATCACCCACATGAAAGATCCCTCCTGTTTGATGTCCTTATTACAAGCTATTGCATGTTCCGTTAAATATGCATGAATAGAAAAAAGGCCGCTCCTTATATAGAGTGGCCTTCCTGTTTTACCTGTTTATTTTTTTTCATATTCTGTCTTTTTTTCATCGACTTTGTTAAGTAACCGCCCTTAAATGAACGGATTTCATAAGACATCATAAAGGCTGAAGGCTCCCTCAAGTGGATGATTTCCTGAAGCTCTTCTTCACGTGATCTCTTGGATACAATGTCAAGACGGTAGCGGACAGAATTCATTCCCTGTCCTTCGAAAACCGTCACGCCAAAACCGGCATTTCTTAAGTCAGTAACTAGCTCAGTGTTTTTTTCCGGTATGTTTACTTGGTACGTGATGTAGCCGATCGCAAGCTTCTTCTCAAGCATGCCGCCGAGCAGCAGCCCAATGCTGAACCCGAGTACATAGGCACTGATGTTATAGAAGTTTGATAGATCCTGAAAAACAATTCCTAAACTGATGATGTAAATGATTGCTTCAAGCAATCCTACACCAGCGGCTGATTTTGTTTGATTTTTCACCAAAAGGATGGTCCGCATCGTCAAAACCGGTACGAAAATCAGTTGCAGAATAAAGATTAACAGCGCCTGCAGCAGCATGCAAAAACTCCCTCTCCTAAAAGATACGGCAAGCTTACCATAATTCACTGCCTATTTCATGCCATATCATACATTCTTGAAATTACCAATTTTTCTGTCTCTGGTCATATCCAGGCGCAATTGTATAAAATAAAAAGTATTATACCCCGTATCTTTTTATCCGTTTTCATCCGTTTATAAAGCAGAGAGGCAAAAAGGAGTGAGAGCATGCAAGGCAACAGGCTGTCAACTAATCAGGAAAAGAAGCAGGAACATCCCAATATGAAAGAGCTGTACAGGAAGCTGCAGCATTACTGCCGGTTCTTGACCCAGGATAAATATGACGGTGAGGATGCAGCCCAGGAAGTGATGCTGAAGGCGTACTTGACCTATGATCAGAGTGCCTTGAGCTCTGCATTGTTAAATAAAATGGCTTATCATCACTGGATAGATGTGGTCAGAAAGCGCAAGAAAGAGACTCCGTGCGAGCTTCCTGAAATGAGCGGTGCGGATCATGCGAATCAGATGATTGAACGGCGGAGCTTGCTTGAGCATCTTCTGGCAAAATGCACGCCAAAGCAGGCGGTTCTCTTTTTGCTTAAGGAAGTCTTTCACTATCAGGCGAATGAACTGGCGGAGATCCTTGAAACATCAGAAACGTCCGTCAAATCAGCTGTATTCAGAGCGAAAAAGCGGTTATCCAAAGAAAAGGGCGAAGCAGATTCGTATTGGGATGAGGTGGAGAGGGAATGGCTGTCGGATTTGATGTATACGTCACTGCAGTTTCAGGATCCTGCGCCGCTGCTGAAGGCATTGCCTGATATCCTCACATTTAAAAACACTGACAGCCCTGCACTTGTGTACATTCCGTTCAGACGGTCTTCGTCTGCTTCTCTGAAAATGGCTGCATAGCCTTATGAAGGAGGAAAAAGGATGAGTACGATCCCTTACGTCATTGAAAGTTCAGGCCGCGGTGAGCGTTCCTATGATATTTATTCCCGCCTGCTGAAAGACAGGATTATTATGATTGGCGATGAAATTAATGATCACACGGCAAACGTGACAGTGGCTCAGCTGTTATTCCTGGCTGCAGAAGATCCTGATAAGGATATATCTATTTACATTAACAGTCCAGGCGGCTCAATCACTGCAGGCTTCTCCATTTTTGATACGATGCAATATATCAAACCTGACGCCAGAACGATCTGTACAGGTATGGCCGCATCTTTCGGGGCCTTGCTGCTTTTGGCCGGAACAAAAGGAAAACGTTTTGCACTTCCAAACAGTGAAGTCATGATCCACCAGCCGCTCGGCGGGGCAAGAGGCCAGGCGGCAGAGATTGAAATTTCAGCGCGCCGCATTCTAAAGCTCCGCGAGCACATCAATAAAATCATTGCTGAACGGACAGGACAGCCAATCGAAAAAGTCGCCCGAGATTCTGACCGTGATTACTATTTGAGTGCAGCGGAAGCAAAGGAATACGGCATTATTGATGAGATTATTGGGGGGAAGTAGATCGGTAAAGGCTAGCAAAAAGCGTGTCAGTACAGTGCAGAAGGAAGGTTGATGACACTTTGGGGAGTGGGGCAGAAAAGGAGCTCCATCTATGTTGAAAGTGGCATCACTCGTGGGAATGGCGCCAAGAAAGGAGCTTCAAACTTGATGAAAGTGGCATCACTTCGGTGAGTGGCGCCAGAAAAGTGGTTCCAACGTTGATGAAAGTGGCAGGACTCGGGTGAGTGGTGCTAGAAAAGTGGTTTCACCCTTGACGAAAGTGGCAGGACTCGGGTGAGTGGTGCCAGAAAAGTGGCTACACCCTTGATGAAAGTGGCAGGACTCGGGTGAGTGGCGCCAGAAAAGTGGTTCCAACGTTGATGAAAGTGGCAGGACTCGGGTGAGTGGTGCCAGAAAAGTGGTTTCACCCTTGACGAAAGTGGCAGGACTCGGGTGAGTGGTGCCAGAAAAGTGGCTACACCCTTGATGAAAGTGGCAGGACTCGGGTGAGTGGTGCCAGAAAAGTGGCTACACCCTTGATGAAAGTGGCAGGACTCGAGTGAGTGGTGCCAGAAAAGTGGCTACACCCTTGATGAAAGTGGCAGCACTGGGGTGGGTGGCGCCAGAAAATAATGTACATTAGAAATGACCTAAAACAGCAAAGATTCCGAACTAACTACACCTCAGTTCGGATTTTTTTACTGTCTAAGTCTTTTATTCCTTGTAATTGTCCTTCTGTTGCCTGAAAATAGAAAGTATTCTAATTTCCGGGGTGGAACATGACAATGAAACTAGTTAAAACAAATGGCCGCAATGATGATTTTCTGAGCCTCGTTAAGCTGCTTGATCAGGATTTGCATGAACGGTACGGGGATCTGCAAAAAGAATACACTCCCCATAATCAGCTGGATGATATTCACGATGTGGTTTTGATTTATAAAGATGGCGTGGCAGCAGCCTGCGGAGCCTTCAAAGAATTCGACAGCAGCACGATTGAATTGAAACGGATTTTCGTTGAAAAAACGTTCCGCGGACAGGGGCTGTCAAAGGAGATTGTGCGTCAGCTCGAACAGACGGGAGCAGAAAAAGGGTATACTGATGCGGTTCTGGAAACAGGTACAAAGCAGCACGAAGCTATTAATCTATATAAAAGGGTCGGATACAGCTCCATTCCAAACTATGGTCCCTATATCGGCAAATCCGCCAGTCTGTGCATGAAAAAGTCCCTGATAAATAAGGAGAGTTAAGATGAAATTTGTATTGATTTTCGGCCCGCAGGCTGTCGGGAAAATGACGGTTGGACAGCAGCTTGAAAAGATGACGGATTTGAAGCTTTTTCATAATCACATGACCATTGACCTTGTAGCTCCTTTTTTTAATTATGGGACTGTGCAAGGGAAAAAGCTGGTTGGTGAGTTCAGGAAGAGAATCTTCGAGGAAGTGGCGGGGAGTGATTTGCCCGGTTTGATTTTTACATATGTATGGGCGTTTGATCAACAGACGGATTGGGACTATGTAGAAGAGATCTGCGCTGTTTTTGAGTCAAAAGGAGCGGACGTATACTTTGCAGAGCTAGAAGCGGATACAGATGTAAGACTCCTCCGCAACAAAAGTGAACACCGCCTTGCACATAAACCAACTAAGCGCAATCTTGATTGGTCTGAAAATGATTTGCTGTCTAGCATGGAGATCTACAGACTGAACTCGGACGAGGGAGAAATAAAAAGAACAAATTATACACGGATTAATAATACGAATCTCCCGGCCGAGGAAACAGCTCTCCGAATTAAACATACGTTCAATCTATAATTTCTTAAATCTTCTTTAAAAAATCTTAAGAAAAAGTTTCCTTTAACGCCACGTGCTGCTGGCTTATAATCATACAGGAAGAGAGAAAACAGAATATGAGAAGGATGGGTGAGTGTCAGATGCCCCCAGCAGCACTGGCGTATGAAAAGCCGTCATTTAATGAAATCTATCAAACTTACTATACCGTTATTTATCGAATTGCTTTGAGAATGACAAGAGATCCCCACATGGCGGAGGATATTGTCCAGGAAACCTTTATTAAGGCATTCTTGAAGCTTGATACCATTTTTGAAAAAGACAAACTGAAAAACTGGCTTTCCTCGATTGCAAGAAGAACGGCGATTGATCTGTTTATCAGGAAAAAGAGAAATGAGATGTCCCTCGAAGACCTTGTACTTGCGGATGGAAGAGAGTGCGTGGAGGAAACCGCTGATTATGCGTTTTTGAAAGAAAAAGCAAAAGGAGTGCTTAATGAGCTGAAAGCGGAAGAACGCGAGATTATGATGATGAAGCTGTTTCTTGGCATGAAGGATCAGGAAATAGCCGAACAGCTTTCCTTAAAGCTTCCGACTGTTAAAACGAAAATACATAGAGCGAGAAAGCAGATGAAGGCTGCTCTTGCGTCATGACAAACAAGGCTTCCTATCGGATAAGCCTTTTTTTGTATGCTCTTATTTACTTTTACAAAGCCTCCATATTTCTTTACAGAAACTTAACCGTAATCGACCCGTTTTTTCCGCTACTCTTAAGGTAGTTTTTTAAAAGGACAGGAGGAATGAAGTTGAAACGTTCAAGTCTGTACAGTAAATTAGGTGCCTTTTCTTTAGCAGGTGTGATGCTGTCAGCGGGATTTTTGGGGAATTATCCTGCAGATGCCAAATTAAAAGGAGATACTTCAGCTCACCCGCGTTTTACGGACAGCCTTCAGCTTAAGAAAATCGGAAACTTCAGCACTGGAATGACAGATGAAGATGGCGGAGTCGCGGAGATTGTCAAATACAACTCAGACAACAAGAAATTTTATGTCATCAACGGTAAGCAGCAGACGATTGATATCGTCAGTCTTTCAAAACTTGCTTCAGGGAAAAAGCAGGAGCTTAAAAAAGAGAAATCTTTAAATATCGCGGATGCTGTAAACTCAGCTTCCTTTCAGTACGGAGATGTAACAAGCATTGACATTCACACGAAAAAGAACATCATTGCCGTTGCCATTCAGGAAGCAGACTATGCAAAATCCGGAAAAATTGCGGTTATGGATTATGAAGGCAACCTGCTTAAAACCTTTGATGCCGGCGTTCAGCCTGATATGGTCAGAATCTCTGAAAACGGGCGATATATCGTATCGGCTGATGAAGGCGAACCGCGCGAAGGACTTGAAAAAGGCATTGATCCTGAGGGTTCTGTAACGATTGCAGATCTGAGGACCGGAAGCGTAAAGCGTGCAGGGTTTAATGATTCTGAAGTTATTAACAGCGATGTTCATATCCGCAACAACGGAACAAAAGCAGATGCAGCAAGGGATTTTGAACCTGAATACATCGCCCTCGATAAAGGTGGAAGTACTGCTTATGTGACTCTTCAGGAAAACAACGCCATTGCCGCAGTTGATCTAAAGACGGGGAAGGTCAAATCTGTTAAATCACTTGGCTATAAAGACCATTCCCTGCCTGGAAACGAGCTTGATGCAGCGCGGAATGACCAAATTGAGCTTGAACGGCTTCCGGTTCTTGGAGCATACATGCCTGACAGCGTCGCTTATATGAAGATTAAGGGTAAGGAGTATCTTGTTACGGCAAACGAAGGAGATGCTACCGAATGGGAAGAATTTGAAAACATTGCTGATTTCAAGGATGTGAAAAACAGCATTTCACTCGACTCATCGCTTTTTAAAGGGATGTCAGAAGCAGAATCCAAGGAAGCGCTCGCTCAGATGAAGCAATCAGGCAAATTTGATAAGCTTGAGGTTTTGACAGACCGCGGTACGGATGCCGTGTATACTCTTGGTGGAAGATCTTTTTCCATCTGGAATGAAAATACGATGGAGCTTGTCTATGACAGCGGCAGCGACTTTGAGAACGTGACCTCAAAGCGCTTTCCGGAAGTCTTCAACTGGTCAAATGACGATACAGCTTTTGAAAAGCGCAGTGCGAAAAAAGGGCCTGAACCTGAGGATGTAAAAATCGGAAAAATCGGCAGAGACGTCTATGCGTTTATCGGTCTTGAGCGCATCGGTGGCGTTATGACATATAACGTGTCAAATCCCGCCTCTCCGGAGTTTGCCAATTACTTTAACACACGGGATTTTTCAGCAGCCATCGCAGGGGATGTTTCTCCGGAAGGACTTGAGTTCATTCCGGCAAAGATCAGCCCAACCGGCAAACCGCTGATCTTGATTGGGAATGAAGTCAGCGGAACTGTTTCGGTTAATCAAATAGGTAATAAATAAAAAGATACTTGGTAAAGACAAAAGGCTCAGGAGCGAATGCTCTGAGCCTTTTGTTAGTTTAATGTTATGCAGGAGTCTCTACTTTCTTCTTCTGCTTTTTCACAGGAACTTGTGTCATTCCGAGTTCTTTTGCTTCTTTTGATAACGACTTCATTAAGCTTATGGTCATTAGCGCCATAATGACTGAGAACGGCAGAGCAGCAATAATCATCGTGTTCTGCAGGGCCTGCAGTCCACCGGAATAAAGAAGGACAAGAGCAATGGCAGCCAGGAAAATTCCCCAGATCACTTTGACGCTGTTGCTTGGGTTTTGCGAGCCGTTTGTTGTCATCATGCCGAGCACGAATGTTCCGGAGTCAGCAGATGTGATAAAGAACGTACCAACAAGCAGCATGGCAATGATGGAAAGAACGGTTCCCATCGGATAGTTTTCAAAGACACCGAAGAGAGATTCTTCTGTGGCCAGTGCTGAAATTTTTGCAATTCCTTCGTGTTCAAGCAAAATGGCTGAACCGCCAAACGTTGAAAACCAGATGAATCCGATTAGTGATGGAATGAGCAAGACGAATACGACAAATTCCCGAATCGTTCTTCCTTTTGAGACGCGGGCAATAAAGATGCCGACAAAAGGAGACCATGCAATCCACCAGGCCCAATAGAAAATGGTCCAGCCGTTGATCCAGCTGCGGTTTTCTTCGTCAAGAGGCGAGATTCGGAAGCTCATATTCAGCAGATTCTGAAGATAAGTTCCGATTGTATCTGTAAATAAATTTAGTGTAAAGAGCGTTGGGCCAAATACAAACATCAGTATAAAGAGAGCAAATGCCAGAACCATATTGGCGTTGCTCAGGATTTTGATTCCTTTTCCAAGTCCGCTTAATGCAGAAGCTATAAAAAGGATGGTAAATACAGCCACAATGACAAACTGTACCCATAGATTTGAAGGAATCCCGTACAAGAACGTCAATCCTCCGTTAATTTGAACAGCTCCAAAGCCAAGGGTCGTTGCTACGCCGATAACAGTGGCAATAACAGCAATCACATCAATCGCTTTTCCGACAGGCCCATCTGCATGGCGGCCAATGATAGGCCTCAATGTTGCGCTTATGAGTCCTGGCTCCCCTTTACGGAAAGTGAAATAAGCGAGTACGAGTGCAACGATTCCATAAATAGCCCAGGCGTGAATGCCCCAATGGAAAAACGTAAAACGCATAGAGTTGCGGATTGCCTGATCTGTGCCTGTCTCTCCGGTAGGCGAGCTGATCGCATAATGGCTGATCGGCTCAGCTGCTCCCCAAAAGACCAGGCCTATTCCCATTCCTGCACTGAACAGCATGGCAAGCCAGGTTGGACGTGAAAACTCAGGCTTATCCTCCTGTTTCCCAAGTTTAATCCGGCCAATCGGACTTACGAGCAAATATAAACATACAAACACAAACGCGGTCACGACAATCAAATAATACCATCCAAATTTATCTGTAATCATTCCTTGCAGACTTCCAGTCACTCTCTCAAGTGTTTTAGGTGCAGCGACACCCGCAAGCACAAGAAGAGAGAGAATGGCAGCCGATACGTAAAATACTGCTGAAACTTTTTTCATATTCAATTAAAAACTCCCATCTTTGATAGATTCGCAGAGGGTTTACTTCAATTGGAAAACACAAAAACATGCAAAACCAACAATTCTCTTTTTTCATTTCTATGAAGCAATAGTAACTAACCCTTAAAGATTGCGTTAAAAAAATGCATTAACCAAATCATTCTCACTTAGCTATTATTTGCTCATGAACACTAAGCTGCCTGCTCTCGCAGGCAAAAATACCGGATGGATGATTGCGCCGTGCGCGCCAGTAAACATGATGTCCGCTGCAGGAAGGGGCAAAAAAGGCACTTGAACAGTATAACGCATCTTTCCGGACTTGTCTCATCGTGACTTGAATCGTGATAGAAAGTGAGAAAAAGATTTTGCATGTTTTTGTGTTTTTGAAGCAGACCTCTGAGTACAATTCCCTATGCCGGAGGGCTCTAAACCTGTTTTTTTCGAAAGAACGCTCGAAAAACCCTGATGATTCTTCCAGTGAAGATAGCTATAATAAATACTAGAATTTCTTTTGAAAGGAGAGCGGGTATGAAAAAAAGCAGTGACTGGCGATTTAAGATTGCCCACAGGGAAGCGAAAATCGGACTTGTTCTTGTTATTTTTAATTTTATCTGGTGGTTTGGCTTCGCGTACGGCCTCGGTTCGGGCGATCCTGAATCCTACAAATACGTGCTCGGTTTGCCGGAATGGTTTTTCTACAGCTGCGTGCTCGGGTTTATTGTGATGCTTGTCCTTGTTGCGCTGATTGTTGGATTCTTTTTTAAAGAAGTGCCCTTTGATGATGCAGAAGAGGGGGATTCAAATTGAACTGGCAAGTTATTTTTCCTCTTTTGCTGTTTTTAGTTCTGATTTTTTTAGTTGGATTCTTGGCGAACCGTCACGTGAAGTCCGCTGATTCGTTCCTCCAGGAGTATTTTCTTGGAGGAAGACAGCTGGGGGGCTTTGTTCTTGCGATGACAATGATTGCTACATACGGAAGTGCAAGCTCCTTCATTGGCGGTCCGGGTGTTGCATACACTAAAGGCCTCGGATGGGTGCTTTTGTCAATGGCCCAGCTTGCGACAGGGTATTTTGTCCTGATGGTGCTCGGCAAAAAATTTGCCATTATGGCAAGGCAGTATAAAGCGATTACGCTTATAGACTTTCTGAAAGAACGGTATCAGAGTCATGCCGTTGTTATTCTTTCTGCGGTAAGCATCATTGTCTTTTTATTTTCAGCCATGGCGGCACAATGGGTTGGAGGGGCAAGGTTAATTGAGTCTCTCACCGGAGTGTCATATACAACCGCATTGTTTATTTTCGCAGTATCTGTCCTTGTTTACGTCATTATCGGCGGTTTCAGGGCAGTTGCGCTCACAGATGCTGTCCAGGGTGTCATCATGTTTATTGGAACGCTTGTGCTTTTGGTTGCCGTAATAATAGCCGGTGGAGGTATACCTGCGATTATGGCAGATCTCGCAGCTGAAAATCCTGATTTTGTGTCTCCGTTTGGTGCTGAGCGGGACTTGACGCCGCTTTATGTTTCCTCCTTCTGGATTCTTGTCGGGGTTGGAGTAGTGGGCCTTCCGCAAATTACTGTCCGTGCGATGTCTTACAAGGATTCAAGGTCGATGCACAAGGCCATCATTATTGGGACGGGCGTCATCGGATTTATTATGCTCGGCATGCATCTTATTGGTGTTTTTGCACGTTCTGTTCTTCCGGGAATCGAAGTCGGAGATCAGGTGATGCCGATGCTGACGCTTGAAGTGCTTCCGCCGCTGCTTGCAGGACTTGTCCTGGCAGCACCGATGGCAGCAATCATGTCAACGGTTGACTCTCTGCTGATTCTTGTCAGCTCGGCTGTTGTAAAAGATATTTACCTGAATTATATCAAGCCTGATGCGAGTGAAAAACAAGTGAAAACAGCAAGTTTCCTGGTGACAAGCATCATTGGAGTGTCTGTTGTGCTGTTTGCTCTGAGTCCGCCGGATTTGTTGATCTGGCTGAATCTTTTTTCATTCGGAGGCCTCCAGTCTGTCTTTATCTGGCCTGTTATTTTTGGTTTGTACTGGACCCTTGGAAACAAATACGGAGCGCTTGCATCAATGATTTTCGGAATGGGATCCTACATTTTGTTTGACAGGCTTTATCCAAATGCGCTCGGCATGCACACAGTCGTTCTCCCTATTCTGATTTCACTCTGTGCTTATGTCCTTGCGAGTTTGTTTACACAGCGGGCATCTGAGAATTAACTCATATGGAAATTTGAAACCAATCAGCCCCATCATTCGTACCTATATGGAGGTTCAAGTACTTTCTGGGAATACATAAAGAATGGAACGGCAGTCAGAGTACATGAACGGAATGATTTTTTTAGGGGGAAGTACATATGTCATTAGATGCAAAAGCGTATTCGTGCAACGGGAGAAGTGCATGGGAAGAAAATGCCCGTACAGAAAATGAAGGTTATCAGTGGATTATCAGCAAGTCGGATAAAGGCTTTGTCCGGTCCGGCGGAATCATCTGCGGAGTTGTCCTCAGCAATATCGTGATTGATTTCAGCCATGCGTATCTTGCTAAGGATGGTTATTCGGGAAACAAGTCCGCCTATGTTGCCGCCATTCAGCGGACACTCTCCTGCCTCGGCTATTCGCCGGGTTCTGCTGACGGGATTTTCGGAAGTATGACGGAACGTGCCGTAAAGGCATTTCAAGCTGATAAAGGGCTGTCATCTGACGGCATTGTTGGAAAGGATACGTATTATTGTCTTTCTGTTGCGAGGTATTAAATTTTTTCCGGCTTTGCTGTTTACATGCAGAGCTGGTTTTTTAAATTTTTTTAAAAACATAGTTGACTTATCGGATTAATAAGTTATAAAATACAGACAATTACAAAAAATGTGATATGCTAATCGGAAAACCGAAGGCTCCACTTTCTGCTTGTTTAAACAGATATTGGGGCCTTTGTACTTATTGGAAAGGATGATGGTTGTGAGTTATCTTGTATCAATTTCCGGAAGCCCATCTGAAGCGTCAAGGTCATCAATTGTATCTGCTTATATTAAAAGGAAAGCAGAGGAAAGAGGGTTAACTGTAAGAGAGATTTCAGTTCTTGATTTTAATCCGGATGTACTAATCCGGGGAAAATATGATGATCCATCCATCACAGAAGCAATTTCGGTTCTTCGTGAAGCCAGCGGAGTTGTCATTGTCTCGCCTGTATACAAAGCGGCTTATACGGGCGCTTTAAAAACACTTTTGGATTTGCTTCCCCAGGATATCTTCAAGAATAAACCCGTATTTCCTTTAATGGTCGGCGGAAGTGCAGCTCACTTACTGGCCATTGATTACGCACTTAAACCGCTGCTCGCTGCTTTAAGTGCACAGACCATTCTTAAAGGAGTCTATGTACTTGATAAGTATGTAGATAAATCAGATGCCAATGAGCCTATTAAGGATGAAGAGGTACAGGAGAAGGTTGACGTTCAATTTGAACAATTTGCAGAAATTGCCCAAAATCTGAGCATTCAAAAAGAATTGAAGTAAGGGGGAACACGGATGGCCAATGTAAATGAATCACATCTTCAGCAAATTCTAACCGCCGTTAAGAAAATCGATTACGGATCTGTGCTGATTACCATTCACGGAGGAGAAATCACCCAGCTCGACAGCACTGAAAAGAATAGATTTACGAAGCCGAAGCCTGTTAAAAGCTAAGCTGAAGTCATTCGACCGGTCATCCGGAGAAGACACGAATTCTACTTGTAGAACGTGTCTTTTTTTAATGGGAAAAATGAGAGAGGATGAGGAGATATGAGTATAACAGGACATCAGATTGAGTTTGGCTGGTTTATTCCAACGACGGGGGACGGAGCTTACATAGGAGTAAAACCGGAAAGGGAGTCAACAGCAGAATATATGATCAATGTGGCAAAAAAAGCAGAGGAAGCCGGATTTACATTCGCTTTAATTCCTACAGGCGGCTCATGCCTTGACGCATGGATAACGGGTTCTATGATTGCCTCGCACACAAGCATCCTAAAGCCTCTCGTAGCGATGAGGCCGGGTTTGATCGAGCCTGTTCTTGCAGCTAGAATGGCAGCAACTCTTGATGTCTTGTCCAAAGGCCGGGCCCTGGTGAATATAGTGACAGGCGGTTCCCCTGATGATTTGCGTGCAACCGGAGATCCTCTTGCTGACCATCATGACAAGAGGTATGACAGAACGCTTGAATTTCTGCAGATCGTAAAGGGACTGTGGGAGCAGCAGGCTCCTGCAGAAGGAAACGAGTTTTTAGCGGCTCATGCCTCAGGCAGCGGAACGGGGCTTTTTTATCAAGGCAACTATTATGCGATTGAGCAGGGGGCAAGCCAGCCTGCACCGGTTCAAAAACCACATCCGCCCATTTACTTTGGAGGAAGTTCTGCTGCAGGTAAAAAGACCGCCGCTAAAACGGCAGACGTATATCTTATGTGGGCTGAGCCGCTTGATTGGATTAAAGAGCAGATGGAAGAGATGAGAGACTTGCTTAAAAAGGAAAGAGAAGAAACTGGAATCGGGCGCAGTCTGAAATTCGGTTTGCGGGCACAGGTGCTTGTAAGGGAGACAGAAGAAGAGGCATACCGTGCTGCATGGAACATTATCAGTAAAGTTGATCATCGTGCAGTTGAACAGTCATCTGTGCGGTTCAACCGCAGCGATGCCGTTAACCAAAAAAGACAGAATAAGCTTCGGGCTCAGTCGGCAGATCAAGATTATTTTGCTGGTCCCAATCTTTGGACCGGCCTGTCATCAGTCAGGGGAGGCGGTTCCCTGCTGCTTGTAGGCACGCCGGATCAAGTTTCAGACCGAATATTGGAGTACGCTGATCTAGGCATCTCTTCCTTTATTTTATCTGGGTATCCAAATCTTGAGGAAGCAGAAATAACAGGGAAGCTGCTGCTTCCGCTTATAAAAGAAAAACAAAAGGTTACCGCCCGGGAAGGTGGGCATGTATGACACTGCTTGAGATCAGTCAGTTAAACAAACGGTTTCGATCTGAAAAGGGTGTAACTCATGCTTTGAAAGATATTCAGCTTTCCGTTCATAACGGAGAATTTATCACGATTATCGGTCCGAGCGGGTGCGGAAAAAGCACCCTGCTTAAGATTATTGCGGGGCTCGACACGGACTTAACAGGAAGTGTGCAAATTGCGGGGGAAGAGGTACAGGGTCCAAGTATTGACAAAGGGTTCATCTTCCAGGAGCCAAGGCTGTTTCCGTGGCTGAACGTAGAAAAAAATATAGCGGCGAATCACTCCCTTTTTGAAAGGGAAACGTGGAAAAAAGTGAAAGAGCTGATTGAACTTGTCAAGCTTTCCGGTTTTGAAAAAGCTTTTCCAAAAGAACTGTCAGGGGGAATGGCTCAGAGGGCAGCTATAGCAAGAGCCCTCCTCAGAAACCCTAAAGTATTGCTCCTTGATGAACCTTTTGGAGCCCTTGATGCTTTTACACGTTCACATATGCAGGAAGTTCTTCTTGATATCTGGCAAAAAAACAGAACAACAATGCTGTTTGTCACTCACGATATAGATGAGGCTATTTATCTCGGGGGCCGCATTGTCATTATGAATGCCAGACCCGGTTCCATCCGTAACATCGTGAGCATTGACCTTCCTCATCCAAGAAAAAAAACGAGCCGGTCCTTCCAGGAATACCGGCAGCTGATCCTGAACGAATTTGAAAAAACCGATGAACTTGAGCTTGTAGACAGTGCGGGAATATAAGGAGGAGGTCAATTTGAGCCAAAAAGCATTATGGATTTTTGCACCCGGTCATAAATCACAGCAAGGGGAAACCGCTATAGATGAAGTGAGAAAAAACGGGAAATCATCAGCGATTGCAAGAGGGATGCTGCTTCCCGCAGCTGTATTGGCATTATGGGAGCTCGCGGGGTATCTCGGACTGATTTCCCCGACTCTACTGCCGAGGCCAACCGATATTTTCCTTTCTTTTCTTGATCTTCTGACAGGAGGGAATCTTCTTTATCATTTTCAAGTGAGTCTGCTCCGTGCTATTGGAGGGTTTGTGATTGGAGGATCTCTTGGACTTCTGTTTGGACTGGTAGTTGGTTTTTCCAGTAAGGCAGAAGAAACGATTGATCCCACCATGCAGATGCTGAGAACCATTCCTACTCTTGCTGTCATTCCGCTATTCATTCTCTGGTTTGGTTTTGGTGAGGCATCAAAGCTTTTGTTAATCGCAAAAGGAGCGTTTTTCCCGCTTTACGTGAACACATTTTTAGGAATACGAAGTGTAGATGTAAAGCTGTTTGAAGTTGCTAAAGTCCTTGAATTCAGTAAATGGAAGCAGATCAAACACCTGATTCTGCCTTCGGCCCTGCCAAATATTCTCCTTGGAATTAGGCTCTCGCTTGGCGCAGCGTGGCTTGCACTTGTGGCTGCAGAATTAATGGGATCAAGCGAGGGCATCGGGTATTTAATTACAGATGCAAGGCAGTTCTCGCAGACCACGATTGTATTTGTCGGGATCATTATCTTTGCTGTATTTGGAAAAGCATCTGATTCTTTCGTGCGTCTTTTTGAAAGAAGACTGCTGAAATGGCGTGACAGCTACAAAGGATGAGGAGGAGACGTATGGAGAAAAAAAAGCAGATGCATCTGAATTTGTTTCTCTCGGGCATGGGACATCATGAGGCAGCATGGAGACATCCATCAGCAGAAATTGAACGAATTCATGATATCTCCTATTACAAAGAGATTGTTCAAAAGGCTGAATCAGCAAAGCTTGATTCTATTTTTCTCGCAGACAGATACTCTGTTTCAAAAAAGGGAGCAGCATTCGGCGAGTTTGGAGGGGGAGGCCTCGAACCTCTAACTCTCTTATCCGCCCTTTCAGCAGTTACATCAAAAATAGGCTTAATTGCCACTGTATCTACGTCTTTTAACGAACCTTATAATGTAGCGCGCAGATTTTCATCACTCGATCATATCAGTAAAGGTAGAGCTGGGTGGAATGTGATTACTTCAGGTACAGATGAAGAAGCACAAAATTTCAGCCTGCAGCAGATTCCTCCTCACAGTGAAAGGTATTTAAAAGCTGAAGAGTTTGTGGATGTTGCTCTCAAGCTGTGGGACAGCTGGGAGGAAGATGCGTTTATCGGAGATAAAAAAAACGGCAGGTACGCAGACTCATCGAAAGTACATGAAATTCATCACAAAGGAACATATTTTTCTGTTAAAGGTCCTCTTAACAGCTCCAGGTCTCCTCAGGGACGCCCGGTCATTGTGCAGGCAGGCTCCTCCAAAACAGGAATCAGCTTTGCTGCAAAATATGCAGAGGCCATTTTTACGGCGCAATCGTCTATTGAAGATGCACAAACGTTTTACAAGGCGTTAAAAGCGAAAGCTCTTGAGTTTGGGCGCACAAAAGAAGAAACCATAATTCTTCCGGGTATTTGCCCTGTGATTGGGAGAACAGAGGAAGAAGCGAAAGAAAAGCAAGCGCAGCTTCATGAACTTGCTGATCCGGAGTACAGTCTGATTCAGCTTTCAAAGCGTGTGGGAGCAGATTTGACCGGTTATCCGCTTGACGGTCCGCTTCCCGAGCTTCCGGCTGTCATTCAGGGGCATAAAAGCAGAACACAGCTCATCAGTAATTTGGCTGAAAAAGAACAGCTGACCATCAGACAGCTTTTGCAGAGGCTTGCCGGAGGAAGAGGACATTTTACACTGGCGGGAACTGCCGTTCAGATTGCTGATGAGCTTGAAAACTGGTTTGTTTCTGAAGCAGCGGACGGATTTAACATTATGCCGCAGATAATGAGCGAAGGATTTGATGCCTTTGCCCATAAAGTCATTCCGGAATTGCAGCGCAGAGGTCTTTTCAGACACGAATATGAAGGCAGCACTTTGCGCGGACATTTAGGACTTGCAGCAGTGAAAAAAATGAAAAGACAGGGAATCAAGTAAACTCGTAACAGGAGGGAGTTTGTGTATGAAAAGAGGAAAATGGTTTAAATGGGGCATGTTTGTCAGTTTACTAGTCATGATTCAGCTATATCTGACGGGATGCGGCAACGGCGGCAGTTCTGAAAAGAAAGCAGCTGCATCAGGCGATAATACAGTCGTCCATATAGGGGTGCAGGGTAGCACGGGAATTCTTCCTTACGCCCGGGAGAAAAAATCGTTTGAAGAGGCCTTTGAAAAGGCAGGGGCAAAAGTTGAATGGCATGAATTTGCAAGCGGACCTCCGCATTTTGAAGCACTCGCATCCGGAAAGCTTGACTTTGGGGCAACGGGAGGCACTCCTCTTATTGCCGGACAGTCCGGCGGAATTGATTTTAAGGCTATTGCTGTCACAACAGACGGAAAAAAAGGAAACTCGATTGTCGTGCCAAAGGGAAGCACAATTAAAGAACTTAAGGATTTAAAAGGGAAGAAAATTGCTGTTGCAAAAGGAAGCAGCGCCTACAATTTTTTATATCTTGCGCTTGACCGGGCAGGATTAAAAGACACCGATATAAAAGTCGTTCAGCTGCAGCCTGATGAAGCAAGACCGGCACTCGACAATGGATCCATTGACGCGTGGTCCACATGGGAGCCGTATGTAACAACTGCAGTCTTCCAAACTGGAGCTGAGATATTAGCCAGCGGAGAAGATTTAAACATTAATGCCCCGGGATTTCTGATAGCACGCTCGGATTTTACAGAAGAACACCCTGAACTGACCGTTCTTTTTCTGAAAACATATGAAGAAGTCAGAAAGCAATTCACCGAAAATCTTGATCAAACAGCAAAAGAAATAGCTGATGCTGAAAAGGTGGATGTTGAGATTATCTCTCAAGTATTGAAAAATACAACTCAAATCTTATCACCCGCCACAGCTGAATTTAAAAAAGCCCATCAGGATCAGGCAGACTTTTTATACAAGGCAGGCGGAATCAATAAAAAACTGGATACATCCGAGGTCATTGATAATCAGTATGTGGAGGAGGCTTTGAAATAAGGATTGTAAGTTCTCTCCACAACAATATTGATATAGGAGGAAACCGTGATGAAGAACGTATTGATTGCAGGAGGAGACAGAATAGAACCCATCATTTCAAAGCTTGGGCAGCAGGGAGTGAAAGTTATTTCTCATCTGGACGGCAGAAAACCCAAAATTAAGTTAAAGGAAATTCCAAGCAATGTAGACATCGTTTTAATTCTCACAGATTATATTAACCATAATTTGTCTTCTGTCATAAAAAAGAAAGCACAGAATCAAGCGATTCCTGTCCTATTTTCCAAGCGGTCCTGGACTTCGATTTCAACTGAAATGAAAAAAGCAGGTAATGAGTAGAAAAATCAGGTATTAAATCCGACTTGACACATAGCAATGCTAAAGTAGGGTGTTTATTTCCGCTGATCGGTCAGCCGAAAGCTCATGCATATTATGTATGGGCTTTTTTGATGAAAGAATTCTTATTGTCATATTATCAGCAGTAAACGGCATTAACCATTTTCAGTCATCAGCAAATAAATGCCCAGTCTATTATAAACGGTGAAAGGGGTGCCAAAAATGGGGCACATGATCCGCCGGGCAATTGAAAAGCGGAAAAATCATCTGATTAAAAAGCTGTTAAGCTCCGGAATTTACAAGAAAAATGATCTGCATTTATTTCAATTAACTTTGTCAGAACTTGAAGAAGAGTGCAAACGAGCTGTGAAATAACTTAAACCCCTGATCGGCAGTGATCAGGGGTTTAATAATGTGCAGTTAATCTTCCAGCTCCAAAATCCTCATCGGATCAAACTCAATTTCCTTTGCTCCTTCAGGTGGACCGGCATCGAAAAGCGAATGGTTTTTCTCTGCTTCAATCACCTTGAATTCAACAAGCTGTGGCAGGTCGTCGTTCGATATCTTCACTCCGTCTTCAAAACTGAACTCATTGATCACCCAATTCGTTTCCTGGTCAAACCAGTATTCAACCTTCGACCCGTCATCAAACGTAATTTCGTACATGTCTGCCTTTCTTCCGACATACGTGGTTTCTCCCAGTTTTTTTATTTGGTCGGAATCGAGTCCATTAAAAATATCCTGTGTCATCTGGGAGATGGTGTTATCAAGTTTTTCAGATGTGTAGACATGGTCATCTTTATAATAAGTAAGGCGTGTGGTTCCATCTGAGACTTCGTAATTCCCGTTTTCATACTCCTGCCTGTTTTTTCGACCTGACATATAGGAAATTGTCTTTTTTCCTTGGGGTGATACTTTGACTGTATAGATGACAGGCACAGTTTCTTTTTCTTTTTCTTTTTCTTTATCATCCTCTTTATGCTCAAGAGGTTTGTCCATCTCAAGGAATTTGTCCCCAATCAGCTCGTTCAGCGCTTTTTCGATGGCTGCTTTTACCGGAGGGGTATTCCAGGCTGCAAGGCAAAGGATGAAAAGGGATGCGCATATGAGAGCTGCACGTTTGAGATATTTATATGGATTGTGTTTCTTTCTGGCAGGAATCAAGACAGCTTCCTCTTCCAAAATGAGGTCTAGCGCTTCTTCAAGCTGCAAATATTCCTCAAAAGTCTGAGAGCATCCGTCACACTCCCCAATATGTTCAAGCAAGGCATCCTGTTCTGCTTCAGAAAGTTGGTCAAAAATGAGAATCCGGTCCCGGCACGTTTCGCAGTTCATTTAGAGCACCCCCTTACTTTTAAGTGCTTCCAATAGTTTCTTGCGTCCCCTGAATACTCTAGTTTTGACCTTTGCAAGGGTAATATTGAGCACAGAGGCGATTTCATCATACGAATGGCCCTGGTTTCGCAGAATCAGAATGTTTTTCGTTTCTTGATCAAGTGATTGAAAAACTTCTTTTACTTCTAGCATCATTTCTTTTGAGAGAAAAGCACGTTCAGGAGTTTCGCTGTCCATGGAGCCATGGCGTTTCAATTCTTCGCTTGCGTGCGAAACAGCATCCTGGGTGCGTTTAAGTTTCCGCAAGTGATCGTAGGCTGTATTTTTCGAGAGGATGGTGATCCATGCTTCCATGTTTTCAGGTAGTGCTTTTGTTGAATCCGAGAAATACCGGAATATCTTGATGGAAGCATCCTGGAAAATATCATCGGCCAGAGAGGGATTTTTTATGATTTTTCTGATCGTTCTCTCCATTCTGGGCCGGTGCGTTTCAATCAGTTTTTCAACATTCACGTTCTTCTTCCCACCCTTTTGCCTTACTGACTTGACGTATTTCATTTCAAATTGTTTCGGTAATATGTAAAGAATGTAAGAAATTTATCAAACATCTGTCATTATAGCAGAGGAAAACGCCTTTATTGGTCATTTTTTCTATAAAAAATTCATTTATTAGGTTTAAGTTGATATAAAACAGGGAAATTAAACAACTACCCAATTTTTTGGGGTTCTTTGGCATGTCTTACAAAATCATTCATTTGGCGCTTTTTTAAAGATTGAAGTAAAATAAGAGAAGGAAATGAGCTAGAAGCAGGAGGAGAAACATCGTGCACAGAAACCAGAAATTCTACACCTATTTGCAGCAGCGTGCTCCGCAGTTAACAGAGGAATGGTACGAATCAATTGACCGGTCAGATACTGGAGGCGTTTACGTATCAAATGATCCGGGGGTCATAAAAGCGCTTAAAGCGCAAAATCAGGAATTTCACCAGCGGTTTATTCAAGTCTTCTCTGAAGAAGATGTGGACTTTATGGAATTGTTCGAGGAGTGGATTGTACGCATTGCAAAGGACGGCGAGCATTTAAGCACACCGATTCAATTTGTGATAAAAGAGTTTATGCGTACACGAAGCCAGTATTTAAAAGAGGTCGAAGCATTTATTCAAATGCATCCGAATGAGTACACCAGCGAGAAAATAGAGGCAATAAAAGATCTGATTGTACGAGCTCATGACAGAGTGATCTATCATTTTGTCGTTGAAACGCAAAGAACGTCAGAGCTGCAGCTGAAAGCCCAGCAGGAAATGATTTATGAACTGAGTTCACCCGTGATTAAATTGAAAGGTGAATCGGCCCTGCTTCCTCTAGTAGGAGATATAGATACAGCACGTGCAAAAATGATACTCGAAAATACACTGAAGCAGTGCACGGAAAAAGGTGTTGCTCATTTGTTTATTGATCTCTCAGGCGTAGTGATGATCGATACAATGGTTGCACATCAGATCTTCCAGCTGATTGATGCTCTGAATTTAATCGGCATTAAATCGACTCTCTCAGGTATCCGCCCTGAAATCGCGCTTACGTCCATGCAGCTTGGGCTGACGTTTGAAAATGTTTCGATTAAATCAACCTTGTCAAAAGCGCTTGAAGAAGAAAATAAATAAAATGAGAGCGGACATGTCGTCCGCTCTCATTTTATTTTCTCAAGAACTGCAGATTCAATTTTATGCAAAACCGTCGTCATTTTCCCGTCTATATCCTTTTCCGTTACACCGACTACTTTCCAGCCCTGTTTCCGGATATATTTCCTTTTGCCGAGGTCTTCTATTTTTTCTGCATCCATCATACAGCGGAGTGCAACTCTGTAATAGGGAAGGACCAAATCAAGCGTGTAAGGTCCGCACTTTTCTTTGACCCTGACATAATAGCCATTGTTCCGGAGAGTTGTGTAGAGGCGCTGCTGCACCCTGTTTTCAAAGGAGATCGCCTCTTTGTTTAAATGAGGATCCGGGTTCATGTGAAAACGGAACAGGACAATAAATAGCGGCATCCATATTAAAATCAGAAAGATAAGGGTAATCTGGGTCAAACCTGTCACCTCTGTCTATACGTTCTTTTAACAGGATGTGCCCTGTATTCCGCTGTTATTCGTGGTAAAATAATGAAGATCATGCAGTTCATCATTTTAGTCTGTCAGCCAGTATAATGAACCCATCTCACATTAGAAAGAAGTGGAAGGATTGAAACTCAGTATACTCGATCAGTCCCCGATTTCATCCGGATCCTCAGCGGGAACAGCTCTGAGGGAATCAGCACGTCTTGCCAGGGCGGCTGAAAAAATGGGGTATCACCGCTACTGGATAGCGGAGCATCATGACATGCCCGGTCTTGCCTGTCCTGCGCCTGAAATTATGCTGAGTTATATCGGGGCAGAAACAGAAAAAATCCGCATCGGTGCCGGTGCTGTTTTGCTCCCGCATTATAAGCCCTATAAAGTCGCAGAAACCTTCCATATGCTCTCTGTGCTTTTTCCGGGAAGGGTAGATCTTGGCATCGGCAGGGCACCAGGGGGATCGGCAGAAGCAACGATGGCGTTATCTGACAATTTCCTGGAAAATGTCCGTACAATGCCGCACAAATTTAAAGAGCTGCTTCATTTTATTCATGGTGATTTTCCTGAAGAAAATTTCTATTCCACTCTTAAAGCAGCGCCGGTGCCTGGAGTCCCGCCTGAAGTGTGGCTTCTTGGGACAAGC
The DNA here is from genome assembly GCF_053629595.1 of Metabacillus sp. SLBN-84. NCBI lineage: Bacteria > Bacillati > Bacillota > Bacilli > Caryophanales > Bacillaceae > Metabacillus > Metabacillus sp. SLBN-84. The sequence continues at coordinate 2,978,695 of NZ_JBRJIP010000001.1, read as the reverse complement.
ATAAAGAGCGGAAGGCTTGCTGCGCAGACGGGAACGGCCTTTGCATTTGGAGAGTTTATGAGCGACAAAGACGGGGTGGACATGCTGAAAGAGTACAAAACCCGCTTTCAGCCGAAATATGAGCTGAAACAGCCGAAATCCCTTCTTACCGTGAGTGCTATTTGCGCCGATTCCACTGAAAAAGCAAAAGAGTTAGCCGGAAGTCTCAGACTTTGGCGAATTCAGCAGCTAAAGGGGATCACCGGAGGCATTCCGTCGGTTGAAGAAGCAAAATCCTATACATACAGCCGGGAAGAACGTGAGATGCTGCAGAGCTCAGAAGGTAAATTAATCGCAGGCAATCCCGCAGAAGTAAAAAGGAAGCTGATCGGCATAGCGGGAAAATACGGCGTGAACGAAATCATGATTGTTACAATTACACACAGCTATGAGGACAGGCTGAGGTCGTATGAACTGATTGCAAATGAAATGGGAGAGATGATGACATGAAAAAGACGGCAGTACTGATCATGGCCATGCTTTTGCTCATCCTGACAGCATGCGGAAACAAAGATCAGGAGCAAAGCGCTGAGGAGCCTGTAAAAAAAGTAGATAAAAATCCAATTGTCACCATTACAATGGAAAATGACAAGCAAATCAAAGTAGAGCTGTATCCTGAAGTCGCGCCAAATACGGTTGCTAACTTTATTTCGCTGATTAACGATAAGTTTTATGACGGACTGATTTTTCACCGTGTGATTCCTGAGTTTATGATTCAGGGGGGAGACCCTGACGGAAATGGAACAGGCGGTCCAGGCTATTCGGTTAAAGGAGAGTTCAGTTCAAATGGTTTTGAAAACAGCCTGAAACACGAACGCGGCGTGATCTCAATGGCCCGCTCACAGGAGCCTGACAGCGGAGGTTCGCAGTTTTTTATTATGGTTGCTGACTATCCAAGCCTTGACGGCGAGTACGCATCCTTTGGAAAAGTAACGGAGGGTATGGAAGTGGTCGATGAAATCGTTTCTGTCCAAACGGAGAACGATAAGCCGCTGGAAGACCAGAAAATGAAATCTGTTACTGTTGAAACATTTGGCGAGGAATACAGCGAGCCGGAAAAAGCAGAATAAAAAGCTTACCCCCTGCCATGGCGGCAGGGGGTTTTATGGCCGGATCATAAAGCTCGTGCTGCCTGCCAGTCTGTTTTTTAAGATGTCAACTCCCTCAGGACTGAGGACAACTTTTCCATCGCAGCAAACAAAATTGTCCGGATCAATTTTTCCTGTAATGAAGCATTTTTTCTGGGGCTCAAATTTTCTGATCGTGATGGAATGATGGTCTGCGAATATTTCAACATGATCATAGCGTTTAATGCCTAAGTACTTTCTCCATTTTTGAGGCAATGTGACTCTGCCTTCTGAATCCATTTTTCTTAGCACGGTCTGTGTTCTCATTGTTTTCCATCCTAGTTATGTATTTGTACAGTTTTAAAGCGCTTTCTTTCTGTGTATACGGCTCCACTGAAAATTTTATTTCATGGTCATTAAACCATGCTGAATGAAACCTTAAATTCAGCTTAAATATGCGACATTATGCCCGAATTTTAATGGATCCTATTCACACGCCCTGTTTCTTTAAAGTGAAAAACATTTAATTGAGGCTTTTGGAGCTTGTAGGACAGGATAAAAATGCATAAAAAAACTGATTTTACCACCAGGTGAAATCAGTTTCAGATGGAACTGTGTTCGTGATAAATGAAAGGTCTTCTTCTGAAAGACCGTAAACGGCAAGTTCAGTGCCCCAGTGTCCGGAATGAAGAACAGTCTCACCCCTGAGGATCAAGTTCACCGTAAACCATTTCATCCGGCCGTTTTTTAAATGGTTCTTAACCAGGAACTCAGACAGAGCGGGTGTTTTCTTTACGGTAAATATAATGAGATCCCCGTCATCGGCAGCAGCGGCTTTCTCTTCAAAATGACTGAGTTCATTCATTGCTGCTTTCTCATCTTTCCAGCAATGAATCTCAACCGTATCTGCCTTAGTCAGGAAATAAGAAATGATTTTCTCCCAATAGTCATAGGTTTCTCCAATGGGAGACTGAAAGCCTGAATCATCGGGTGAATAAGAAGGGATTGCAAGCAGTACATTTCGGTTCAAATCACGATTGCTCCTTTTCATAGTTTTAGGCATTCCTTATTTTCTCTCCTCGTATTCTTCATATCTTGCTTCATGTTTGCTTTCACTTAGGGGAATTTCATTCTGATAGTTTCGGACGAGGCCGTTGTCAATATCATTCATGGGTGTGTACTCATTGTTAGGCAGCCTGCGGTTTTGTCTAAGCAGATTGAAAATGAAAAACCCGACGGCAGCAACGACGCAAATCAGATAAATAGTTTCCAAGCACAGCACCTCCTGGTCATTATAGGTTTATAGTTCTTTTTTAATGTATGAGAATCCTGCATGATAGATAACGAACTTCAATTATTAAGCATATATTCCAATATTTTCTTGCTTGTTACTTACACCTGTAATATAATTATTACATATGAAAAAACAAATGAATGGTGACGATTTGATTAAGCTTCTTGATGCGCTCTCCAATCCGTATCGGATGAAGATTATTGCTATTCTGCACAGGGAGCGTCAGTATGTCAGCCAGCTTGCAAGGGAGCTTGGCATCAGCCGTCCGCTTGTGTATTTGCATCTGAAAAAGCTTGAAGAAGCCGGACTCATAAAGGGGGAGCATGAAATTTCAGACGATGGGAAAGCAATGAAATATTTTGAGCTTGTTCCATTCAGTGTTCCGCTCGATGCCGGAATCATTGCGGAAGCATCAGAAAGCATATCTGAAAAAAAGAAAGAATAAATGTGCAGAACGAAAAGGAGATTTTTATGGGGGATATTATTACTACGCTAGGGCCATTATTATTTTGGATCATCCTCATCATTCTTCCCTTAATCTTTATCATCCGCTATTTTAAACGGATGGAAGCGAGAGCCGAAGAGAGACTGAAACTGGAGAGAGATCACGCGGCTTTTCAGCAGAAACAAGTAAAAGTAAACGAAGAATTAAATCAAAGACTGACTTCAATTGAAAAAATGCTGAAGGAAGTGGAATGAAAAGGAGAGGCTCTAAATGGCTGAAAGCAACAGCATCTGGCAGGGGGAGCTTGTCAGACTCAGGCCTGTTCAGCCGTGATGTTTCACAAAGACGGCATGGATTCAGAGATAGCTAGACTCAAAGAATGCCATTTATGGTCCAAGATCTGAAGAGGGCACAAGAAGATGGACTGAGGCCGAGGCGGAAAAAGGCTGGAACGAGGATGCTGTCAGACTTTCTATAGAGAATGCAGTGGGAGAATTTGCTGGCAGCATCAGCACAGATAAGTGTGATACCCGAAACGGCACATTCAGCTATGGCATCAGTATATTCAGAGAGCACTGGTGAAAGGGATATGCAGGAGATGCCATCAGAATTGTGCTTCGCTATTTCTTTGAAGAACTGCGCTATCAAAAAGCAAATGCTCATGTGTACAGTTTTAATAAGGCTTCGATCAGCCTGCACAGAAATCTGGGCTTTCAAGAAGAAGGCAGAATGAGGAACATGATTTATACGCAAGGCAGCTATCATGACCTGCTCCTGTTTGGAATTACGAGGGAAGAATATAAAAAAATCTCAGAGCCGGTCAGGCTCTGAGATTTTTTATTGATTTAAGAATTTTACGCAAACCGGATAAGGCACATGAACATCTGACTGCAGAAGAGACAGTTTTCCTGTTTCGCGGTTTCTTTCAAACAGGATCAGGCTGCTGCTTTCCTGGTTGGATGCAATCAGGAAGTTTTCAGTTGGATCGAGTGCAAAGTCACGCGGCCAGTTTCCTTCAGTGGACGTGCGTTCTACGAATGTCAGTTTACCTGTGTCGCTGTCAGTTTTGAAAACGGCGATGCTGTCGTGCCCGCGGTTGCCGGCATACACGAATTGTCCATCAGATGAGATGTGAATCGCAGAACCCTGGCTGTTTTCTGTAAAATCCTCCGGAAGAGTGGAGATATACTGAAGCTCTGTGAAGCTGCCGTCTTCCTTATAATCAAGAACAACTACTTCGTTGCTGAGCTCTGTGAGCAGATATGCAATCTTCCCGTTCGGGTGGAACGTCAGATGTCTTGGTCCGCTTCCTCTCTTCAGGTGAAGGCTGTGAACTTCATAAAGTTCACCGTCATTGAGCTCATATGTGTACAGTTTGTCAGTGCCAAGATCAATAGCAGCGACATACTTTTCCTCAGGCGTGAAGCCTGCATAGTGGGCGTGCGGAGCGTCCTGTCTTTCTTCATTAGGCCCTGAACCTTCATGCTTGCGGATGGAAAGGGCGGATGAGAGAGTTCCGCTGATCACATCCATCTCATGGGATTCAATCGTCCCGTTATGGTAATTTGCAGATACAACAAACCGGTTGGTTGAATCAACACTTACGTGGCAGGGTGATGCTCCTTCGCGAAGCTGTCTGTTAAGCTCCGTCAATTCCCCTGTATTCGCATTTCTTGAGTAGGCAACCAACCCTCCTGCGTCCCCGTCTTTTCCAATCGCATATACGAAACGGTTATCTTTGCTTAAATTCAAGTATGTAGGACTGCCGATTTCAGCAGCAACGCTTGGTTCACTCAGTTTTTTTGCATCTGTATCAAGTGTAAAGGAGTAAATGCCTTTGCTGTCTCCCTTTGTATATGTACCGATATACCCGCTGTATTTCATCTTTTATCCTCCTCTAATTGGTATGACCTTATTTTAGCATAAATCCCGCCAAATCAAGTTATTATCCGTATACCCATATCCTTGTCTACCGAAAACGTCTATTTTTGTCGAAAAGGGCGGGGGCTAACGCATCAAATAGTGTAACCTCTTAGACAAACTCTTACTAAGATATTAAAGGATCACACTGCTTTTAGAAAGGAGCAAGGAACTTGAATCTATTCAGCTTGAAAAATAAAACAGCTATTGTTACCGGCGGAGGAAAGGGGCTTGGCGCACAAATGGCAAGAGTGCTTGCACTTGCAGGCGCTAATGTTGTTGTGTGTTCAAGGGATCTTGAAGCATGCGAGAAGGTCAGGGGAGAACTTGTTGCTCTCGGTGTTAAGTCCCTTGCGATTGCCTGTGATGTAACGAGCCAGAAAGATATCCAGAATGTCATCGACCAGACGTTGGCTCACTTTGGAACAATTGATATTTTAATCAACAACAGCGGTACCTCATGGATGGCGCCTGCGCTTGAACTGCCGGCCGATAAATGGGACAAAGTCATGAATGTCAATGTCAGGGGAGTCTTCCTTTTCAGCCAGGCTGCTGCAAAAGTAATGAAAAGCCAGGGCTCGGGCAAGATCATCAATATCGCCTCAGTTACGGGAATGGGAGGAACTCCGGCAGAGCTTATGGATACGATTGCCTACAGCACAAGCAAAGGCGCTGTCATCAGTTTCACGAAGGATCTTGCAGTAAAACTTGCCCCGGACAATATTCAGGTGAATGCAATCGCACCGGGATATTTCCCGACGAAACTGACAAAAATGATTTTAGAAAGAGAAAATGCGGACATTTTAAAAGGGGTGCCTGCCGGCCGATTCGGAACGGACGGAGACCTAGACGGTGTTGTTCTCCTTCTGTCAGGAAAAGCCTCCGACTATATCGTCGGCCAGGTATTTGTCGTAGATGGCGGCATAACCGCTCTAGTTTAAAAAAGGAGAACAATACTTGCACTTTTAAGAACAGGAAATCGCATAACGGGGAATAGACTTCTTTCGTGACATGCATTCAGACGAATATTCTATTCAAATCTGAGTTCGATTAGCTAGTTTATAAAATCAGAGATTCATAAAACGCATGATACACTCTTTAATCTGCTTTAAACCGGATGCACGCAGCCGGCCGTTCGGTCAAACTCAATAATGAAGGGAGGCAATTTATGCTTTTTGATTTAGAATCTATCCTGAAAAGAACCGCTCCAGTAATAGAGTATTTGGGTTATGGGGGAGTTGTTTTTCATTCCGCTTTTATTGACTAAGGATACGGCACAGTATGTTATTAACAGGAAAGCCGGTGTTCAATTAAAAATTGGGAAAGCGGCAGCTCTCCGATGAGTGGCGCCACAAAAGAGGATTCGTGACCTGAAATAGTGGGAGCACTCTGGTGAATGACGCCATAAGTGAGGAATCATGACCTGAAAAAGTGGCAGCACTCTGGTGAGTGGCGCCACAAAAGAGGATTCGTGACCTGAAAAAGTGGCAGCACTCCGGTGAGTGGCGCCACAAAAGAGGATTCGTGATCGGAAAAAGTGGCAGCACTCTGGTGAGTGGCGCCACAAAAGAGGATTCGTGACCGGAAAAAGTGGCAGCACTCTGCTGAATGGCGCCACAAGTGAGGAATCATGACCTGAAAAAGTGGCAGCACTCTGGTGAGTGGCGCCACAAAAGAGGATTTGTGACCTGAAAAAGTGGCAGCACTCCGGTGAGTGGCACCACAAAAGAGGATTCGTGATCGGAAAAAGTGGCAGCACTCTGCTGAATGGCGCCACAAGTGAGGAATCATGACTTGTAAAAGTGGCAGCATTCCGGTGAGTGGCGCCACAAAACATGTTCCATCACCTAGAAAAGCGGCAGCACTTCGGCTAATACTCCACAGGTAGAAACAGAAAAAATCCGAACTAGTTGATTCATAGTTCGGATTTTACGATACATATCATCTTCATTTATTGTCGTCTGAACCCAAGGTCATACAAAGCTTTTCTCATGTTGAATTTGGTTTCGATATGATTAAAATCAAGGCCGAGACTCATGATGGTCTGGGCGATTTCAGGACGGAGGCCGGTGAGGACGGTGTGGATGCCGCTGATCTTAAGTGCGCTGACGATTTTGAAAATCTGGTCTGCCACCATAGTATCAATAATGGGAACTCCGGATACATCCAGGATGACTTCTTCGAGATTCAGGCGGGCGCCCTCTCTAAGGGAAACTTCCATGATCAGTGCGGCCCTTCTTGTGTCAACCGCTCCAACAAGAGGAATAACGGCAATTCCTTCTGCCACCGGCACAACCGGAACAGAAAGCTCTTCCAATGCTGAATAAGCCACTTCCATTAATTCATTGCTGTGGTTTTCATAGACGCTGCCTGTCACACTGCAGGCTCTGTCAATCAGCGGATCAATCATTTTGGAAACATCCAGCATCGTAACGGCGTAGAAGTTGTTTTTGTGAAGCTCTTCGGTCAGAGTGTCCCACAGAGCCGTCCTGTATGCCCCGATTGCACGGAGACACTGGGCCAGCGGGACGTCAAAATGGATGGCTCTTTTTGCTATTTTTATGCTCCACTGGTCTACTTTTTCCTCAACCTTCACATCACACAGAGCCTGTCCCAAATAACCGATCAGTTCTTCCCGGTAGGCAATTCGCTCTTCTAATGGGAATCCCGAATGTTCCAGCTGCTGAGTATGCTTGGCATCTTGGGCGTTCGGGATATTCAAAGTAATTTGACGTGCGTTTTCCTGAATCTTATTGCCTATATAATACAGCTCATCTTTCATGAAAGTTCCCCTTTTAACCGATTGAATAGGTTAAGTATATAGGATTGAAAGGGAAATAGACAGATGAGGGGAGAGAAAATTTAATCGTGCGATCTAATGGGAGTTATGACTCCCCTTTCTTTGATATCCTTTCAATTATCGCTCCCAGCTCGTCAGGACGGTGAAATTCAATCGGAGATACCCCTTTTTCAAATTGGATGCTGTCCGCTTCTACGAGAAGAACATATCTTCCGTTGATCTTTCCTAAATGAATGTTTTCCCCGTAGTCTGCCAGGAGTCCTTTTACAGAAGTTTCCCCGAGCTTCATCTTAAGCTCGGCTTCGGGTGTATGCTCCACAATTTGGGCAGCCGCTTCAATGACCTGATGGGTATCCAGACGCTCCTGGATTTCCCGCTTCTCGCTTGCTTCCCAGATTTCCATGTCCTGTTCGAACTGCTGGCGTTCTTGGCTGTTCTCTTCATACGTCTCAAGGACATGCTCCTGGACCATGCTCATGACTTGAGTTTTCATAATCTCAGGCATGGATTCGCCGTATTCGACAAACTTCAGAAAGTCTTCAAAGTAGCGGGCATGTGACGCCTGATGAATTTTAAGCTCACCGGGCTCTGTCATTCCTTCTTCAGGCATGTGGGGGTATTGGATGGATTTCATATTTTTCGTCGTGATTGCCATCTGCACATTGCGGATCAGGGTTGATTCATCCGAAATGGAAGCCACTTTAGGTTCAAAATCACATTTTAAAATAAATACAAATGTATCCTCGAAATACTTCTCAGGAGTTGCCGACAAAACAAGGAATGCACCGCCCCGGACGGCACTTGCATCGAGATAGGCAGAGACGAACCGTTCGCCTGCTTCTTTAAAAGCTTCCTTTGTTTCTGCTGTAAGTGCTCTGTGAAAGAGGTTGTAATTTGGATTAGAATCCAGTTCATATCCCGGTTCCACAACAAAGTGGCCAAGTTTTGTGGGAACCTGCTCGCTCTTAGGATGCTTCTCCACTTTCCGTTTCACAATTTTTTTCAGCTCGCCGTCCAAAAAATCCTTCAGCGCGTTCTGCTCGTACTCCTCCGCCGTTAATGTTTGAAAGTGTTTGTACTGCTTATTGGCATTCTCGTCTTTTCCGTCCACCTGGATCAAATAGAAAGAGAGATAGTTAATCTTAAATTCCACTGGATTCACCTGCTTCTTTTTCAGTTCTTCAAGTGTAAAAGATTGGCCTGTGGGAGTCAATCCGAATGGAGGAGCGGCAGTCTGATAGACTAAAAATATATAGAATTTTCAAAAAAAGATTGCCTGTTTTCGGATTACTGGATATACTTCTAGTAACTAATCGCATTTCACGCCTATGGAATTAGCCTTCCTGTGATCCGTGATGACGGTTAGCACCAGTGAACATATGTTTAAACCTGATTGCTGTTTTGTCTATGGAAGAGATTTCTTAACGTTGACAAAAGCCGGCTGCCTTTTTGCGCAGCCGGCTTTTTTTATCTACTAAAAGGGGATGAAGCAAATGATGAATTTTAACTTGTCTGAAGAACAGAACGCTGTAAGAAAAATGGTCCGTGATTTCGTAGATAAAGAGATTAACCCGTACATTGCGGAGTGGGATGCAGAAGGTCATTTTGAACCGTCCATTTTGAAAAAACTTGCAGATCTTGGCCTGATGGGAATCTGCGTGCCGGAACAATATGGCGGCAGTGCCATGGATTATAATACACTTGCAATTGTGTGCGAGGAGCTTGAGCGCGGCGATACAGCCTACCGCACAGCCGTTTCCGTCCACACCGGCTTAAACAGTTTGACGCTGCTTCAGTGGGGAAATGAAGAGCAGAAGCAGAAATATCTTACTCCGCAGGCAAAAGGGGAAAAAGTCGGAGCGTTCGGCTTAACAGAACCGAATGCAGGATCGGACGTTGCGGCTTTGCAGACTTCAGCCGTTTTGGAAGGCGATCATTACATACTGAATGGTCAGAAGACATGGATTTCTCTTTGCGACTATGCTGACCACTTTCTTGTATTCGCTTACACGGATAAAAGCAAAAAGCACCACGGCATTTCGGCGTTTATTGTAGAGCGCACGATGCCTGGCTTTTCCTCCAAAGCTATTAAAGGGAAGCTTGGCATTCGAGCAGGGAACACAGGTGAAATCTTCTTTGACAACATCCGGGTGCCGAAAGAAAACCTTCTTGGACAGGAAGGGGACGGCTTTAAAATTGCCATGTCCGCTCTTGATAATGGACGGTTTACCGTTGCGGCCGGTGCCTGCGGACTCATTCAGGCATGTATTGAACAGAGCGTCAACTACTGCCATGAGCGGAAAACATTCGGAAAAGAGATTGGCAAACACCAGCTTGTTCAGCAGATGATCGCCAAAATGGAAGCAGGCTATCACATGTCCCGCCTGCTTGTCTTCAGAGCAGGGTGTCTTAAAAACGAAGGAAAACGAAACACAAGGGAAACCTCCCTCGCCAAGTGGCAATCCTGTGATTTCGCAAACGAAGCGGCGAACGATGCAGTACAGATCCACGGTGCGTACGGTTACTCCAATGAATATCCGGTTGAACGATTCCTTAGAAACTCTAAAGCACCTGTTATTTACGAGGGAACAAGAGAAATTCATACCGTGATGCAGGCGGAGTATGTGTTAGGTTACAGAGAAGATAAAACGCTGAGCCATATGCTGCCGAGCTGGCCGTTTGAGGAAATGAAGGAGAAAGTAGAGAGCTGATATTTATCTAATCTCAGAAAAAGAGATAAAAGCAGACTGATTCTTTTTATGAATCCGTCTGCTTGTTTTTTGTTTTAAAATCACTTCTGTTTGCCGCATTATTATCTTGTTCCAAACAGCCTGGCAGACCAAAAAGGGCATATCTCAATTGAAATAGCAGGAATTATGTGAAACATCAAGAAGTATGAAAAGAGATACATATACAAATTAGCCGAAAGAGAGGGACCTCACCATGCACTCACAGACGATGTTTATTGCGGGACATGCGCGCCTGCCGGCAGGAATGGCGGCTAAGAACGTATACGATATGCTGACGATCACGGTTGAAATTGATAAAAGATACGCGGTGATACTGGAAGCTTCCTGCACGCTTGCAACGGAGCACGGAAGGGATTTTGTCGGTCGCCTTCTCCGGGGCTACAGCCTTCAGAACGGGGTGGACGAAGTCACTGAGCATGTCAGGGAACATTATTGCGGAAAAGCCATCCATGCCATCACCGCTGCGCTGTCAGATCTGCATTTTCAGTATCAGCAGCTGAAGATCGAACGGTGAGGACATGAAAGCAGAGACCCTGATGAATATCCCTTTTCCGTGCATGATGACTACAGAAGAGCAGGTGATTGTACAGGCCAATGCCTCTTTAAAGAAGCTGAGTGGCGGCATGGAAACTGAGAGCCGTCATATTAATCAAGTGTTTGATGTGTGGGAAAAGCTGGGCGGCGGGAAGCTGATTCACGCTGCGTGCGGGAACACCAGCTGTATTTTTATAAAAACGTCCATACAGGATTCAGCGGACTGCCTGTATATCGGCACGATTTCGACTGAGCTTGTATCATTGATCGATGAACTGAAGGAATCACAACGGATAAACCGTGAACTGGATGCGATTATTGATAATTCCTATGACGGCATTTATATAACAGATAAAGATGGGGTCACGCTCAGAACGAACCGGGCGATCGAGCGGATTACAGGCATACCAAAGGAATATTACACAGGGAAAAATGTGAACGCTCTTATTGAACGCGGGATTCTTGAAAATTCAGTGACCCATAAAGTGATGGAAAAACGAAGAAGCGTGTCAGTTGTGCAGCTCAACCGGACAGGAAAGGAAACGCTGCTGACAGGGAATCCTGTTTTTAATGACAAAGGTGAAATTGAGAGCATCGTCACGAATATCAGAGACCTGTCAGAACTCAACGATTTGCAGAACGCTCTCAGAAAAGCGACAAAACTCAATGACAGCTATAAAAAAGAAATTGAACGGCTGAAAAGAAAAAACAGCAGCGGTGACGTTATTATCGAGAGCGAAGAGCTTGCCGCCATTTATGAAACGGCTGACCGAATCGTTAATGTAGAAGCGACCGTTCTCATTCTGGGAGAGACAGGTGTCGGGAAGGATGTGCTTGCCCGCTATATTTACAACAGGAGCGGGCGGTCAGATAAAGGGCGTTTTATTAAAGTGAACTGCGGAGCAATCCCCCCGGATCTTCTGGAGTCTGAACTGTTTGGCTATGAAGGCGGAGCCTTTACAGGCGCTAATAAACATGGAAAGCCCGGGATGTTTGAGCTTGCAGATGGAGGCGTCCTTTTTCTGGATGAGGTGGGCGAGCTTCCGCTGAATCTGCAGGTCAAGCTGCTTCGGGTCATTCAGGAGAAAGAAATTCAGCGGGTCGGTGCAACGGTTTCTAAAAAAGCGGATGTCCGGATTCTTGCTGCGACAAATAAGGACTTAAAAGAAATGGTTCATAACGGAGAGTTCCGCGAAGATTTGTTTTACCGTCTCAATGTTATTCCAATTTTCATTCCTCCTCTCCGGAACCGGAAAAACGACATACTGCCGATCGTTTCTTTCTTTTTGGAAAAAGCCAATTTGAAGTACGGCAAGAGCAAACGGATGGAAGCAGCGCTGAAAGATTTTTTTTACACGTACAGCTGGCCCGGTAATGTCCGCGAGCTCGCCAATTTAGTGGAGAGGCTTGTGCTGATCAGTGAAGAGGATGTGCTGACACATAAGAATCTGCCGAATGAGTACAGAGAGGAAGGGCCGATCAAGCTTTCTGAAATTGTCACATTAAAAGAAGCAGCCGAACTTGCGGAAGAAAAAATCCTGACTCTTGCTGTTCAAAAATACAGGACAACGTATGAAATTGCAGAAGCTCTGGACAGCAGCCAGCCTACGATTGTCAGGAAACTGAAAAAGTACGGACTTGCAGTCAGGCAGCCTGTCCACTAATTTGCCTGCGGAACGGCCCATCAGCAGCACATCCTTCATACAATTGTCGAATATTCTGCGCTCTCTCCGTGGTACAATAAAGCATATTGAAACACAAGGAGAGAATTTTATGGAACAGACACATCGCTCAGGCAAGAATTACACGGCGATTATCGTAACCCTTTCCCTTGTCGTCAATGCGGTTATCCTCGGTTTATTCTTTTTGCCGATCGGATACGGCGGCGAGGTTACATTCGATATTCATATTTTCCCGCGCATCAATGCCGTACTGAACAGTTTTACATTTGTCTTTTTAGTTATTGCGCTCGTATCGATTATTAAGAAAAACGTCAAGCTCCACAAAGGCTTCATTCTGGCGGCCTTTACGACAACCCTGCTTTTCTGCGTGTCGTATTTGACGTATCACTACCTTTCAGTTGAAACAACGCGGTTCGGCGGAGAAGGAATCATCCGCAGCGTTTATTTCTTTATCCTGATTACACACAGTTTCCTTGCAGCCATCATCGTGCCGCTTGCGCTTTTCTCACTCGTGTGGGGTTGGACAGGCCAGCTTGACAAGCACCGCAAAATTGTCCGCTGGAGCATGCCGATCTGGCTTTATGTAAGCTTTACAGGTGTTGTTGTGTACTTGATGATTTCGCCGTACTATTAAGGAGCTCAGCTTTTGCTGGGCTTTTTTTTTATGGTTTGTAATGATGCTTGCCAAGTATAATGACTCTAATAGAATTTTTTTGAAACTTTTCCAGCATGTGTTTCCTCTAACAGCTGAAAGGAGAGGAAGAAGTGGACATACATACAGTAAAAAAAGCGATGAAAGGCAATGAAAAAGCCTTTGAAAAACTGATCAAACAGGAAAGTACAAAGCTATATAAAACCGCGTTTATATATGTGAGAAACAAAGAAGACGCACTGGATGTTCTTCAGGACACGGTCTGCAAAGCGTTTATCTCGATCGGAACGTTAAAGCAGCCCGAATATTTCCGTACGTGGCTGATGAAGATTTTAATCAGAACAGCCTTTGAGCTGCTGAGAAAAAAGAAGAAAACGGTGGCGATTGAAAGTGCGTTTCTTGAGAACGTTTCTTATGTGCAAAAGGAAAATGACCTGGATCTTGTCCATGCGATAAGCGGACTTAGTGAAAACTACCAGACCGTTATTCTATTGTTTTATTATCACGATTTACCGATCCGAACAATTTCAGACATGATGGAAAAACCGGAGAACACAGTGAAAACCTATTTGCGCAGAGCTAAAGGTGAGCTGAAAGCAGCCCTTGAAGGAGGAAATGGCCATGAACAAAAACTGGTTTGACAGTCAGATCGATCAAATTGCCGTACCCGAAGACGACATTATGGCAGCCGTGTCCCGCGGAATACATGCGGGCAAACAACAGAAAAAGAAAAAAATGTTCGCTTCTGCCGGAGTTCTGTCGGGATCTGCAGCTGCCATCATCCTTGGAACAGGGTTTTTCTTTGCCCCGGTCAATGGGGTGCTCGCCAGTGTTCCGCTGATTGGATCACTATATGAGCCGTTTTCTTCCTTTACGATAGGAAAAGAACTTGCTTCAGCAGGACTCGTGAATGAGCTGAACGAAAAGGCTGAAAGCGGCGGGATAAGTGTGACTTTAACAAGTGCTTATTATGAAGGAAATGTTGTCGGCATTACGTTTAAAGCAGAAGGGGAAAACCTTCCTAAAGATTGGAAGGAAGGTCCGAATGAACCTGCTTCTGGCTACAGTCTGTCCTTATTTGATGGCAAAGAGTCCAGTCAGTGGGCGGGCAGTCATTCACTCGTTGAAACAGAAGAAGGATACACCGGAGCGGCTGAGTATTATCTGGGTGAAAAGAAGCTTCCCTCGGACTTTACTCTTCCGGTGACATTCACGTCAATTGCCGGCAAAAAAGGCGACTGGCGGTTTGATATACCTTTAAAGCGGATTGAACCTGAGGTACTTGCGGTAAACAGAGTGTCGAAATCAGGAAGCGAATCGGTGACCATACAGTCTGTCGCAAAAGGGAAAGCGACGACGGTGATTGAATACAAAACGGTTCTTTCAAACGAATATGACCATCTCTCTTTTAAGATAGAGGATGCAGGGGGCAAGGAACTGTTCCCAGTCAGCAGCGAGGTGATCCGTTCAGAGAAAAAAGATGGAATGACAGTCACAGACTGGCGCGTGTTATATACGGATGATCTTTTGAAAAATACAGATGTGTTAACGGTTCTTCCTGTGATTGAACGGGATGAGCCTCCGGCCAGCGCAAAACTGTCGCCTTCGCTTGTCGTCGAAAGCAGCCGGTTTGGCTATCAGCTGCGTGTGGAACAGATGAAAAAAGACGGAGATCAGCTCATTGTTGACTATCATTTGGCAAATGCATCTGGTGAGAAATTCAAAAAGGACGTATTTTACAACTTTGCAGAAGGAGTTTCCATTGGGAACACAGAGACACTTATTAACGGCAAGATAAGCAAAGCTGCCGATCAGAAGGAGCTCCGCTTTCAGTCGGTTTATGAAATTCCTTCTGAAACCGATCTGAATGATTTAACATTGTCTGTGCCATTTGGTGTCCTCAGCATGAACAGGCCGTCTGAAAAAATGGAGCCGATAAAGGTTGAACTGCAATAGACCGGTTTGTATCTGATATAAAATGATGCCCCCAACCTATAGTTGGGGGCATTTTTAGTGGGGGCTGTTGATGGTCTATAGATTTGGAATAGTGCCATCAAATCTGGTTCTGCCTGTGTTTGATGGTCCTGATCGCCCGGAAAAGAATCCCCAAGCCGGCAGGAGTCTGTACTTGTTGGTCATGAACATCCTCAGGCCAGCCCCGTACTGAGTTTGTGTTGCTAAATCATTTATAGAACACTTTCGGGCTGGCCCCGCACTGAGTTTGTGCAGCAAACTCATGTTTAGAACACTTTCGGCGGGGCATCGTACTGAGTTTGTGTTGCTAAATCATTTATTGAGCACTTTCGGGCTGGCCCCGCAATGAGTTTGTGCAGCTAACTCATGTTTAGAACACTTTCGGCGGGGCATCGCACTGAGTTTGTGCAGCTAACTCATGTTTAGAACACTTTCGGCGGAGCATCGCACTGAGTTTGTGTTGCTAACTCATGTTTAGAACACTTTCGGCGGGGCATCGCACTGAGTTTGTGCAGCTAACTCTTGTTTAGAACACTTTCTGCGGGGCGCCGCGCTGAGTTTGTGCAACTAATTCATGATTACCCCAAGCTAGCACCAATCAGCCCTTGATGCTCCCGAAGGTTTGGCATAGTACCCTCAAAAAGTCCTCTCCATCATTCATTAATGAATTCTCTGATTCAAAATCGAATCGCAAATACCCTGCAATATCGACAAATTCAATTCAATTATGAATCACCATTTTTTCTGAAACCTGATTCATCAGCATTTTCCGCATTGGCACACTTCTTGCATCAATATAAGCAACAACACAAAAGGGGGATTTAAGGATGCAGGCAACCGTTACACCGGAAATTGAACAAATGAGGAAAATGGTTAGGAGTTTTGTTGATCAGGAGGTCGAACCTTACGCTCAGCAGATTGAGGATGAGGACAGAATTCCGGATCATCTTGTGGAGCAGGCGAAGGATCTGGGACTGTTTGGGATCAGCATTCCTGAAGAGTACGGCGGCATTGGACTGAATGCGGTCGGAAAGGCGGTCGTGCTTGAACAGCTTGGCCATACCCACAACGGGTTTGTGAGTCTGATCAGTGCTCACACAGGAATTGGAAGCACAGGACTGGTGAAGCTCGCATCAGAACACTTAAAACAAAAATATTTGCCGGAAATGGCAGCGGGGAAAAAGATTGCTGCGTTTGCTTTATCTGAGCCGGGTGCAGGGTCTGATGCGACAAATCTTTCGACTCGTGCAGAAAAAAGAGGCAATCAGTGGATTCTGAACGGGACGAAGCATTTTATTACGAATGCGCCTGTTGCGGATGTGTTCACGGTTTTTGCTCTGACAGACAAGGAAAAGGGAGCTAAAGGCGGCATCACCGCGTTTTTAATCGAAAAGGATCTCCCGGGTTTTTCTCTTGGAAAAAAAGATAAAAAAATGGGCCTTCGCGGGTCTCATACGGCGCAGCTGATTTTTGAAGACTGTATTGTTCCTGAGGAGAATGTAATCGGCGAAGTCGGGATGGGATACATGTCGGCACTGAAGATTCTCAGTGAAGGCAGGGTTGGGCTTGCAGCAAGGGCTGTCGGGTCATGCGACAAACTGATAGCGCTTTCAGCATCTTACGCGAAAGAAAGGGTTCAATTCGGAAAACCGATTGCCGACAATCAGGCGATTCAGTGGATGCTTGCGGATATGGCGACTGAAACAGAGGCGGCACGGACTTTGACGTACATGGCTGCAGCGATGATTGATGAAGGGAAAAAAGTAATCAAAGAAGCATCGATGGCTAAGCTTTTTGCATCAGACGTTTTTAACCGTGTTGCGGATAAAGCGGTACAGATCCATGGCGGCATGGGCTATGTTTCCGACTATCCGGTTGAGCGCTTTTACCGTGATGCGCGAATTACAAAGATTTATGAAGGAACGAACGAAATTCAGCGTCTGATCATTGCAAGACGCGTGCTTGAAGAAAATTAGGCGACTGGGGGGAATCAACATGCGCTGGACTGTGCTTGTACTGCTGTTTTTCGGAATGTTCATTAACTTTGCTGATAAATCCATCACTGGACTTGCGGCTGTGCCGATCATGAAGGAATTTAACCTTTCCTATGCCGACTGGGGTCTTGTGGGAAGCAGCTATTACTGGCTGTATCCGGTGACGGGTATTTTCGGGGCTGCCTGGGCAGACAGGGTCGGAGCAAAGAAAGTGCTTGGTTTCCTGATGCTTACGTGGGCGGTGCTGCAGATTGGAGTGCTGGCCATTGCCGGTCTTCCGCTGCTTTTGCTTTACAGGTTTTTGCTCGGAGCGTTTGAAGGTCCGTTCAGTCCGATTGCCTATAATCACGCCAATACGTGGTTTCCGCCGAAGCTTCGCGGCCTGGCGAATTCCGTAGTCGTATCAGGAGCAACTCTTGGAGCAATGGTCGCCGCTCCGATTTTAGTCGCACTGATTCACATGTTCGGCTGGAGGGTTGCGTTTGCAGTCCTTGGTCTGGCAAGCATTGTGTGGTTTGTGGCGATTCAGTTTACCAGAGATGTTCCTCGTGCAGATGAGCTTGAAGAAAACGAAAAGCCGAAAGTGAAGAAACTTGAAAAGCTTGATTTGAAAGCCTTTATGCTGATGCTGTCAAAGCCTTCCGCTCTTTTTACGACTCTTGCTTATTTTTCAACCTATCTTCTTGTCGTCTGGTTTGCCGTCTGGCTGCCTGTTTACCTTGTGAAGGTTGTCAATATGAGCAGCATGGAAATGGGTTACGCCGTATCAGGAATCGGTCTCGTTTCAGTTGGCGTTTATATCGGAGTATCTGTTTTATCAGACAGAATGTTTAAGAAAAACAAAGACTGGAAGACCTCGCGCGTATACGTTGTCGGTTACGCCATGATTATCGGGGCCGTGCTTCTTGCTTCTACTGCTCTTATCACAAACGCAGTCTGGGTCATCATCGCTATGTGCCTTGCGAAAGGTCTTACATATGGGATTCTGACGATAGGACCGACAATTATGATTCAGCTGCTGCCTGACAGAGGAAATCTTATGACGAGTATTCTGACGTCTTCAGGGAATCTTGCCGGAATTGTAGGTCCGCTTATTACAGGGTATATCGTTGCTGCCGGCGGAGAAAACAGTGCAGCGGGGTTCGACTGGTCCATCTTGTTTATGGCCGGCCTGATCGTTTTGTTCGGAGTCTTATTTACTGCATTTGTCAGACCGCAGCAGAAAATCGATCTTGCGCCCGATCAGCAGGCCGCAATTGGCAAGTAGGAGGGATGCAATTTGAAAAAAGAAAAAGAACGGCCCTGGCACTCTTTTTATCAGCACAGGGATGTCCATCTGCCTGAGGAATCTCTCTACATGCTGCTGCAGAATACAGCAGAGAGATACGGAAATCAGACGGCCATTTTGTTTGAAGGGGAAGAGATGTCTTATTTGGAGCTTAAGGACAGGGTTGACAGGCTGGCAGGATCCTGGAAGGAACTGGGACTCGCAAAAGGGGACCGTATAGGCCTCATGCTTGCCAATCACCCTGATTATGTTGTTTCGTACTATGCTGCACATGCACTTGGTCTTGTTGTGGTTCAGATTAATCCGATGTATACGGCACGCGAACTGATCCAGATTGTAATGGATGCAGAAGTAACATCTATAGTTGCTGATGCAGCCGGAAGAGAAACCATCAGGAAAATCAGTGATATCTTCACATTCACCTATACATTTGGTTCTCAGCTGGAGCAGCAGGATGATTCATTTTACGATCTTGATCAGCTGATTGAATCCGGGAAGCCTCTCCATCAGCCGGAAGGAATTGATGCAGCGGAAGATGTGGCGGTCATTCAGTACACAGGCGGGACAACCGGGAAAATGAAAGGCGCCATGCTCACTCACTACAACCTGACCGCAAATGTGTATCAAAGCTATTTGATGTATGGCGACTCCATGATTCAAGGAGAGGAAACCGTCCTTATCGCTACGCCTCTCTACCACGTTTACGCAATGACAAGCGGGATGAATCTCGGCATCTTCATAGGCGGAAGGCTTCTGCTTTTCAGAAAGTTTGAGATTGATGATGTTCTTGAAAAAATCAAGGAACACAGACCGACTTTCTTTCCGGGTGTTCCAAAGATGTATATTGCCTTTGTCAATCATCCTAAAATTGAGGAAGCTAAGCTCCATTGCCTAAAGCTGTGCTCATCAGGATCCGCTCCGCTTCCCGTTGAAATCATTCAGCGCTTTGAAAAGCTGACAGGCACAAGAATCGGAGAAGGATTCGGTCTTTCCGAAGCTTCACCTTCCACCCACCGCAATCCGCCTTTTGGAAAGAGGAAAATCGGCAGCATCGGCATTCCTGTTCCCCTGACAGACTGCATGATTGTAGATGAAGACAACAGGGAGCTTGGTCCAAAAAGCGTAGGGGAGCTGCTGATCAAGGGGCCCCAGATTATGAAGGGCTACTGGAAAAATGAAAGCGAAACACATGCAGCCCTCCAAAACGGCTGGCTGTACACGGGAGACCTCGCGACGATGGATGAAGAAGGCTATTTTTACATCGTCGGCCGGAAAAAGGAAATGATCATTCTTGGCGGATTTAATATTTATCCACAGGAGGTTGAAGGTGTCCTTTATGAGCATCCGGATGTAAAAGAAGCTGCTGTAGTAGGTTTGCCGGATGAAGAGCACGGAGAGAGAGTCAAAGCTTATGTTGTTCCTAAAGACGGAAGAATAATAGATGCAGAGGAAATAAAAGGATACTGCTATACAAAGCTGACACCTTATAAAGTGCCGAAGCAGTTTGAAGTAAGGGAGAGCCTCCCGAGAAACACGGTGGGAAAACTGCTGAAGCGGCTGCTGATTAAAGAAGAAAGCGAAAGAGGGGAGAATGAAAATGAAGGTTCATGAGATTGCTGTGATTGGTTCAGGAACAATGGGATCGCAGATAGCTATGGTGTGTGCGCTTTCCGGCTATCCTGTAACGCTTCAGGATGTAAGTGAGGAGAGTCTGGCAAAAGCAAAGGATTTTCTTCAGCAGCAGATGGATAAGCGGGTGAAAAAGGGGAGATATACAGCTGAAGAAACGGATGCTGCATTCAGCAGAATTTTATTTACCTCAAGCTTGGCAGATGTTAGGGATGCCGACCTTGTCATTGAGGCAATTGTTGAAAAGCTGGATGTGAAAAGAGAACTGTTCAGGCAGCTGGATGACCTCACGCAGCCGCATGCCATTTTGGCTACAAACAGCTCGACAATCGTAAGCTCGAAACTAGCTGATGCAACAAACCGCCCTGAAAAAGTCTGCAACATTCACTTCTTTAACCCCGCCCTTGTCATGGAGCTTGTAGAAGTGGTAAAAGGGCCGCATACATCAGAAGAAACAGCAAATACGGCGATGGAATTTGTTAAAACCATTAAAAAGACTCCTGTTTTATTAAAAAAAGAGATTTCCGGTTTTATAGCCAACCGCATATTAGGCAAGCTCATGGATGAAGCTGTCTTTCTGCTTGAGAACGGCTATGCCTCTCACGAAGAAATTGATCTTGTGTGCACGAAAGCTTTGAACCATCCGATCGGTCCTTTTGCCCTGATGGACCTGACAGGTATTGACGTCAATTACTTTGTCCGCATGCAGCGCTATGAAGAGAGCGGGGATGAACGGGACATGCCAGCAAAAATAGTCCGAGAAAAAGTGCAGTACGGAGAACTCGGCCGGAAGACCGGAAAAGGCTTCTATACGTACGAAAAGGCCCCTGTGGAGGGATAGTGTGAAAAAAATCAGTGTGATCGGTGCAGGAACGATGGGGCGCGGCATTGCCTATGCGTGTGCTGCTGCAGGCTATGAAGTGACCGTTCAGGACATTTCAGAACAATCTTTGGAAATGGCGCGATTTTATATCAGCAGACAAGCTGAAAAAGCCGGTTTAAGCATAGAGAAAGCAAACCTTGCATTTACAACTGACATGAAATCAGCCGCAGAGGAGGCAGACTTAATTATAGAAGCCGTTCTTGAATTAATGGATCTTAAAATCAGTGTGTTTAAAGAGCTTGACCGGTATGCAAAGCCTTCAGCCATTCTTGCGACGAATACATCAACCATGAGTCCGACTGAAATTGCAGCGCAGACAGGCAGACCGAAGCAGTGCATTGCCCTGCACTTTTTCAACCCTGTCCCTAAGATGAAGCTGATTGAAGTCATATGCGGACTTGAAACATCTGATGAAACGGTTGAAAGCTGCTTTCATTTTGGCGAAAAACTTGGAAAAGAATGCGTGAGAATTAATGAATATCCGGGTTTTGCGGTCAGCAGGATGAACTGCCTGATCGGCAATGAGGCAATGACCATGCTTATGGAGGGTGTCGGATCTGCTGAAGACATCGATAAAGCAATGAAGCTTGGATTAAATCACCCTATGGGCCCTCTCGAATTAGCGGATCTGGTAGGACTTGATACAAGGCTTCGCAACATGGAATATTTGCATCAAACACTCGGTGAAAAATTCCGCCCCTGCCCGATTCTTGTGAAATACGTGAAGGCCGGCTGGCTTGGAAAGAAAAGCGGCCGCGGTTTTTATACTTACAGCTAGGAGGCCATGCATATGAATTTTCAATTGGATGAGGATATTCAGCTGTTAAAGCGGGGTGTCCGGGACTTTGTTCAAACAGAGGTTGAAGCTGCTGCGATGGAAATTGAAGAATCAAATGCGATCCCTGAACGGATCATTGCCATGTCAAAAGAACTCGGCTTATTTGGATTAAGTATTCCGGAAGAATACGGCGGCCTCGGCATTGGTATGGTTGGAAAGTGTGCCCTGTACGAAGAGATCGGCGCTACACATAACGGTTACACCACTCTGATTGGCGCTCATACAGGAATCGGCACTGTTGGAATTGTGGAGATGGGAAATGAAGAGCAAAAACAAAGATATCTCCCCAAAATGGCAGCCGGAGAGCAGATCGGGGCGTTTGCACTGACCGAGCCGAGCGCCGGATCCAATGCGACAAACCTGAAAACAACAGCTGTAAAAAGAGGCGATAAATACATCCTGAACGGGACGAAGCATTACATTACAAATGCCACGGAAGCTGGTGTTTTCACTGTAATGGCTGTTACGGATCCTGCAAAAGGGCCGAAGGGAATCACCTCCTTTATTGTGGAAAAAGATTTCCCCGGCTTTCAAGTAGGGGCTGTTGAAAAGAAAATGGGTCTTCGCGGGTCACATTCGGCTGAAATCATCATGGAGGATTGTGAGGTTCCTGCTGAAAATGTGCTGGGCGAGGAAGGACAGGGGTATGTGAATGCCCTGAAAATTCTTGCCAATGGAAGAGCGGGCCTTGCTGCGAGAAACCTTGGTTCATGTCAAAAATTGCTCGACCTTTCCATGCTTTATGCAAAGGACAGGGTGCAATTTGATGTCCCGATCTTTGAGCATCAGGCCGTTTCTCACATGATTGCGGAGATGGCCATGGAAATTGAAGCTTTGCGTTCTTTTACTTACAGGGTCGCCTGGATGGTTGATGAAGGCATGAAGGTCATTAAAGAAGCAGCCATGCTGAAGCTGTTTGGATCAGAGGTGTACAACAGAATTGCTGACAAGGCGGTTCAGGTGCACGGCGGAATCGGGTACATTGCGGATTATCCGATTGAACGTTTTTTTCGTGATGCAAGAATCACAAGGATTTATGAAGGCACGTCCGAGATCCAGAAGAACATCATTGCAGGCCAGCTGAAAAAGCAGTATCAGTAACAATTGAAAGGGTGAGGGGTATGGATCCGATTATTATTGCAAGTGCTGTCCGGACAGCGATTGGACGGTATGGAGGGACTTTGAAGGACGTAGAGGCAAGCGTGCTCGCGACCAGGGTCATTCAGGAATCAATTGTCCGCGCGGGTATAACGCCGGAACAGGTTGATGAAGTCATTTTAGGAGAAGTGAGACAAACGACTATGGCATCAAATGTTGCCAGGGTGGCAGCGCTCCGTGCGGGAATTCCTGAATCTTCACCCGCCTTTTCCATCAACCGCCTCTGCGCATCCGGCATGCAGGCCATCGCATCAGGGGTTCAGCAGATCATGTCAGGACAGGCTGAGATTGTTGTGGCCGGAGGCACGGAAAACATGAGCCAGGCTCCCATTTATTTGAGAGGATCACGCTTTGGAGGAGATACTGCTGTTCTTGTAGATTCAAACAAAGAGAATGGGCAGCAGCCTAGAGAAATATACGGTGAGCACCTCGGAATGGGAATAACAGCTGAAAATGTAGCAGAAAAGTATGGCGTTTCAAGGGAAGATCAGGATGCTTTCGCAATTGAAAGCCAGCGGAGAACAGCGGAAGCCGTTAATCAAAAGGTTTTTGAAGAGGAAATCGTACCTGTTGAAGTGCCGAATAAAAAAGGCTCGGTTTTATTCAATACAGATGAGCACCCCCGTCCGGAATCAACCTATGAAAAACTGTCACAGCTAAAGCCCGCTTTCCGCAAATCAGGAACTGTGACAGCAGGAAATGCGTGCGGAAGAAATGATGGGGCTGCAGCCGTTGTTCTGATGAAAGAGAGTAAAGCAAAAGAGCTTGGTATTATGGCGATGGCAAGAATCACGGATTGGGCAGCAGCTGGCGTTTCCCCGGAAATTATGGGGATCGGACCCGTTCCGGCCGTAAGAAAACTGCTCGAGAGAACGGGAAAATCCATAGAAGACATCGATTTATTCGAAGTGAACGAAGCCTTTGCTTCCCAGGCTCTGGCCGTCATAAGAGAACTTGGACTCGATTCTTCGAAAGTAAACGTAAACGGCGGAGCGATTGCACTCGGTCATCCCCTTGGGGCTACAGGTGCAAGAATAACGGTTTCTCTGCTTCATGAAATGAAGCGGTCCGGCAAAAAGACCGGCATTTCAACACTCTGCATCGGCGGCGGACAGGGTATGGCCCTGATGCTGGAGCTCGTATAAATGAAAGCTCCGGACATGGTGCATTCCTCGTTTTTCAGCCATCTATCGATGAAAAGAGAAGAGGATCAAGGGGATGCTGTTGTTGTTTCAGTTGAAACGAGCAGGGAGCATTTGCTTGATGATGAAACGGTTGGGGACCGGTGTGTTTTACACACTGCTTGATATTGCCATGGGGACGGCAGCATCACTCGCAGGAGCAGCTCCGACTGCAACAATCGTTCTGAGTACATCGATTCTAGACCCGTCACCTTCTCCTTTTTTTACCTGTACAGCTAAGGTTATTTGCTCCAGGGACGGGATGTCGTCTGCAGAAGGCTGGGTATACAGATCAGATCAGACATTGGCAGCAATTGGCCACGGAGATTTTAAATTACTGAAAAAAAGGGGCTGAAACGATGAATGCTTTTGCAAATATTGAAGTGAAAAAATCGGGGAACCTTGCCTATTTGATTATTAACCGTCCTGAGCGCAGGAATGCATTAAACAAAGAAACGCTTGATGAAATGACCGAAGCTCTTCAGGAACTGGCAAAAGACGATGAAACAGGCTGCGTCATCTTTACAGGAAGCGGCGAAAAATCATTTGCTGCAGGAGCTGATATTGGCCAGCTGAAAACGCGGACTGCCCTGGATGTCTTTAATCCTGGAGGCATGCAGCAGGTATACGACTACATAGAGTCATATGAAAAGCCGACGATTGCCATGGTCAATGGGTTTGCATTAGGAGGAGGCTGCGAGCTTGCTATGGCCTGTGACATCCGCATTGCTTCTGAACATGCGAAGTTCGGCCTGCCGGAACTGAATCTGTCCATTATCCCAAGTGCGGGAGGAACCCAGCGGCTTGCAAGACTGATAGGAAAAGGCCCAGCGATGAACATGATTCTGAGAGGGAAGATCATTGATGCAACTGAAGCCTATCGCATAGGCTTAGTGTCTGAGGTTGCAGGAAACGGACAGCTGCAGGCGCAAACAGAAGAAGCGGCAAAGGAGATTCTATCGAAAGGGCCGCTTGCTGTGAAGCTTGCCAAACTTGCCGTGCATGCGGGCTTTGACGCTGATCAGAGAACGGGTCTCCTGATTGAGAAGCTCGCCCAGGCCGTTCTGTTTTCCACAGAGGATAAAAATGAGGGAACGGCAGCTTTTTTAGAAAAACGGAAGCCGCAGTTTACGTCAATGTAGAAGGGGGGACATTTTATGGCAACGGCAATGGACGTGAAAGAAATAAGGCGGAGCTTTGAGGAAAGTCCTTTTTTTCAGCACATGGGAATCGACATCGTGCACTTTGAGGAAAATGAAGTGAAAATCAAGCTTGAGATGAAAGAGTATGTCCTGAATGCAAACGGCACACTGCACGGAGGCGTACATGCCACCATGCTTGACTATGTCCAGGGCATGCTCCTCAGGTCTGTGTCGAAAACAAGGTGTGCAACCATGAATTCCAGCATCCAGTACCTTGCACCGAGCACGGGAGGAGAAATCTATGCGGAAGGAAAGATTCTTCAGCTGGGATATAAGACGGCTTTTATGGAAGGTGAAATAAGAGATTCAGAGGGGAAGCTGCTTGCAAAAGGCTCCGGAACGTTCAAGCTGATAAGAGAAGGGGAAAATGATTAGGCAGACGAAATTTATGCACTGAAAATAGGTAGGGAGACTAATTGACTGTTTTTCGGCTGCCGAAATAACGGGCAGGAAATTCAAAGTATGCTGATGGGAAAAAGGAGAACAGTCTTCTTTGAAATAAATGCCAATCCTGTGAGATAGAGAAAGAGTTCCTTTGTTATCAAGGATTCTTTCTCTTTTTTTGAACATTATTGTTTTTTGGAACAGCTCTTAAACTCATTCTTTTACTCTATCAAAGGGGAGAGGAAATAGGATGGTTTTCATGTTTGAATTTAGTAGAAAAGTAATGAATTGGGACTTATTAACTATGGAAGAACAAGGAAGTTCATTCGTATCTATGCATTTTTATGTAAATGTTATTGTAAAGTAATGATTTATAATTTATAATTTTAAGAAAATTAGAAATAAAAACAGGGGGAATACAGGTGAAGGTATATGTCTCAGTTGACATGGAAGGAATCACTGGACTCGCTGATGAGACACATGTGAATTCATCTAAGCTCAATTATGAAAGAGGCCGTAAAATCATGACAGGGGAAGCGAATGCTGTCATAGAAGCAGCTTTTGAATCGGGGGCAAATGAAGTCGTGGTCAATGACAGCCACTCGAAAATGAACAACCTCCTGATTGAAGACCTGCACCCCGATACACAGCTGATCACGGGTGATGTAAAGCCGTATAGTATGGTTCAGGGGCTCGACGGCAGTTTCAGGGGAGCTGTTTTCACGGGTTATCATGCACGTGCTTCAAAAAAAGGGGTTATGTCCCATACGATGATTTTCGGTGTGAGAGAAATCTGGATCAATGATGTGGCCGTCGGTGAACTGGGATTTAACGCCTATGTTGCAGGCTATCACGGAGTTCCGGTCATCATGGTTGCAGGAGATGACCAGGCAGCTATGGAAGCGGAGGCTCTTATTCCGAACGTCACAACCGCAATTGTAAAGGAGACGATTTCACGATCAGTTGTTAAATCTCTTACTCCTCAAAGAGCACAGGAGCTGTTAAAAGAGAAGACGGCACTTGCCATTAAGAATAGAGAACATGTAAAACCGCTCACTCCTCCAGACCGTCCCCTCATGGCCATTGAATTTGCCAATTATGGACAGGCTGAATGGGCAGCGCTCATGCCGGGAACAGAGCATAAAGAAAACACCACGATTGTCACGTTCCAGGCCAGGGACATCCTGGAAGCCTACCGCGCAATGCTTGTGATGACGGAACTGGCTATGAGAACGACATTCTGTTAGGAAGTGGGATAGCATGAATACATACTTTGTAAAACGCCTGATTTCTATGGTTTTGACAATCTGGCTGATTATTACTCTTACATTTGTTCTGATGCATACAATCCCGGGTTCTCCTTTTAACGAAGAGAGAGGCACGAGCGAAGCTGTCCAGCGTAATCTTGAAGCTTTTTATCACCTGGATGAGCCGCTGCCGGTTCAATATGCGATGTACATGAAGTCGCTTGTCACATTTGATTTTGGCCCTTCAATCAAAAAGTCGTCACAGACGGTTAACGAGCTTCTCGGCCGAGGATTTCCGGTGTCGTTTGAGCTTGGAATTGTCACCTTGACAGTTGCCGTATTTTCAGGAATTGCTCTTGGCGTGATTGCTGCATTGCGGCATAACGGATTTATTGATTATCTTGCCATGACCATAGCGGTGCTTGGAATTTCTGTTCCAAACTTCATTATGGCCACACTGCTTATTCAAAACTTTGCGGTTAACTGGAACATCCTACCTGCTGCTACGTGGTCAAGCCCGCTGCATATGATTTT
Organism: Metabacillus sp. SLBN-84; assembly: GCF_053629595.1. NCBI lineage: Bacteria > Bacillati > Bacillota > Bacilli > Caryophanales > Bacillaceae > Metabacillus > Metabacillus sp. SLBN-84. Next base: position 2,951,200 of record NZ_JBRJIP010000001.1, on the reverse strand, counting down.
GCCGACCCTTGCGCTTGCAACTGGGCCAATGGCGATTATTGCCCGTCTGACGCGCTCAAGCATGCTTGAAGTGCTTACTCAGGACTACATAAGAACAGCGCGGGCCAAAGGACTTTCTCCAGTCAAAATCGTTTTCAAGCATGCCTTGAGAAATGCTCTTTTGCCGGTTGTGACTGTCCTTGGAACGCTCGCAGCAAGTATTTTGACAGGAACATTCGTCATCGAAAAAATCTTTGCAATACCGGGTATGGGAAAATATTTCATTGAAAGCATCGGCACGAGAGACTATCCCGTCATTATGGGAACGACAGTCTTTTACAGCACCATCTTAATCGTGATGCTGTTTTTAGTAGACATAGCGTACGGAATTCTTGATCCGAGAATTCAAGTGGCAAAACGGGGGGGACGATAATGGAACTGAACAAACAGCACGATCCGCACCTGTCCCGGGATATTCCTGATGCATGGTTTGCCCCTAAAGGCAAAGACAGCAAAGCAGCAGAAGCGGTTGTAAGACCTAGTCTCTCCTACTGGCACGATGCCTGGAGAAGGCTCCGGAAAAATAAACTGGCTATGACAGGCCTCATCTTTTTGATTTTTATAACGTTAATGGCCATTTTCGGCCCATTGATTTCACCTCACTCCGTCAGAACCCAGGTGCTGACAGATCAAAACCTGCCGCCGTCTGCGAAATACTGGTTCGGTACAGACGAGCTTGGCCGCGATGTGTTTACAAGAACGTGGTACGGGGCAAGAATCTCCCTGTTTGTAGCGGCCATTGCTGCTCTGATTGATTTTGCAATCGGAGTTCTGTACGGCGGGATTGCCGGCTACAAAGGCGGAAAGACAGATCATTATATGATGCGCGTGGTCGAAGTTTTATACGGGCTTCCGTACCTTCTTGTCGTCATTCTTTTGATGGTTGTGATGGGACCCGGTCTTTTCACCATCATTGTTGCACTAACAGTGACCGGATGGATCGGCATGGCACGAATCGTGCGTGGACAGGTCCTGCAGATCAAAAACTATGAATTTGTGCATGCTTCCAAATCATTCGGCACGAAAACAAGCAGAATCATCAGGAAAAACCTGCTTCCGAATACGATGGGTCCAATCATCGTGCAAATCACGCTTACTGTCCCGTCTGCCATTTTCGCAGAAGCATTTCTAAGCTTTCTCGGTCTCGGTATTCAGGCTCCGTTTGCGAGCTGGGGCGTTATGGCAAGTGATGCCCTCTCGACAATTCTAACTGGACATTGGTGGCGCCTCTTTTTTCCTGCCCTGTGCATCTCCCTGACGATGTTTGCGTTTAACGTGCTTGGAGACGGACTGCAGGATGCGCTTGATCCAAAGCTAAGGAGGTAGCAGCATGACGAAAGTACTTGAAGTAAATGATCTCCATGTTTCGTTTCAGACGTATGGAGGCACTGTAAAAGCTGTCCGCGGAGTAACATTTGACCTCCGCAAAGGAGAGACTCTTGCCATCGTCGGAGAATCAGGCTGCGGAAAAAGCGTTACATCCCAAAGCATTATGCGTCTGATTCCCGAACCGCCAGGCAGCATTGACTCAGGTTCTATTCTCTTTAAGGGGAAGGATCTGACAAAGCTGAAGGAAAAAGACCTCCGGAAAATAAGGGGCGCTGATATCTCGATGATTTTTCAGGATCCGATGACAGCACTGAATCCTACCCTGACAATCGGCGATCAAATTATGGAAGGCATCATGCAGCATGAGAGCATGTCAAAGAGCGAAGCAAAGAAAAAAGCGCTTGAGATGATGAACCTCGTCGGCATACCAAGTCCTGAAAGCCGTATGAAGCAATACCCTCATCAGTTCAGCGGAGGGATGAGACAGCGGATCGTCATTGCGATGGCTCTTGTCTGCGAACCTGAGGTACTGATTGCAGACGAGCCGACAACAGCCCTTGATGTCACCATACAGGCCCAGATCCTTGATCTTTTCAGAGACATTCAGAAAAAAACAGGTGTCTCGATTATCCTGATCACGCATGACCTGGGAGTTGTGGCCCAAGTCGCGGACAGAGTGGCTGTCATGTATGCAGGGAAAGTGGTGGAGGCAGGCTCAAGAAGAGAAATCTTCTATCAGCCGCAGCACCCGTACACAAAAGGACTTCTCCGCTCGATACCGAGACTTGATATCGAAGGGGAAGAGCTTATCCCGATTGCGGGTTCGCCTCCTGATCTCTTTTCGCCTCCGCAGGGATGCCCGTTTTCCGCAAGATGCGAGCATGCGATGGAGGTTTGCGACAGGATCTATCCATATACGTCAGCCCTGAGCAAAGAGCACCACGTAGACTGCTGGCTGCAGGACAGCCGGGCTTTAGCCGCAGCATCAATGAAATAACATATAAATCAAACAATAAGAGGGGGAAGATGATGAAAAAGTGGTTGGCAATGTTCCTGACGGCCATGCTTGTATTTGTGCTTGCAGCATGTACGGCCAATGAGAGTGCAGGAAATGAGACAGACAAAAAAGAAAAAGACGAAGAGAAGATTCTGTATTTAAATAACGGGGCTGAACCAACATCCTTTGATCCGGTCATCGGATTTGATGCAGTTTCCTGGAATGCGCTGAACAACCTTATGGAGGGTCTTACCCGTCTTGGCAAAGATCACGAGCCTGAAGCGGCAATCGCTGAGAAATGGGATGTGTCGGAAGATGGCAAAACATACACATTCCACATTCGCGAAGACGCCAAATGGTCAAATGGCGACGATTTGACAGCAAACGATTTCGTTTTTGCCTGGAAGCGTCTTTTAAATCCTGAAACTGGATCAGGGGCAGCTTTCCTCGGTTACTTCATTGAAGGCGGAGAAGCCTATAATAGCGGAACTGGATCAGCAGACGATGTGAAAGTAAAAGCAGTTGACGAGAAAAAATTTGAAGTGACATTAATCAGCCCGCAGGCTTATTTCCTTAGTGTTATTGCAAATCCTGCCTTTTTCCCGGTCAACGAGAAAGTGGCTACAGAAAATCCTGAGTGGTTTGCAGAAGCCGATTCATTTGTAAGCAACGGACCTTTCACGCTTGAGTCGTGGGAGCATGATAAAGAATTTGTCATGAAGAAAAATGATCAGTACTGGGATGCAAAAAACGTGAAGCTTGACGGCGTCCACTGGGCAATTGTAGAAGATACAAACACAGAATACCAGCTTTACCAGACAGGTGAGCTAGATTCGTCTGACGTACCTGCTGACCTTGCCGATACACTTTTTGAAGAAGGAAAAGCAAATGTTGAGGAGCAGGCGGGAGATTATTTCTACCGTATGAATGTCACACTTGAACCATTCCAGAATGTCAACATCCGCAAAGCGTTCGCAATGGCTGTTGACCAAAAGCAAATCGTTGATTTTGTAACGAAGAACCAGGAAACAGCAGCTTACGGCTTTGTATCGCCGGGCTTTAAAGATCCTTCAGGAAAAGATTTCCGTGAAGTCAGCGGCGATCTCGTTAAAACTGACGCAGCTGAGGCGAAGGCCCTTTTAGAAAAAGGCATGAAGGAAGAAGGCTATGAAACACTTCCTGAAGTAACACTTACGTACAGCACAGATGACACACACAAAAAGATTGCTGAAGCTCTGCAGCAAATGTTCAAAGAGAACCTTGGCGTGGACGTGAAGCTTGCAAATCTTGAAGCAAACGTATTTGCAACAGACCAAAAAGCACTGAAATTCCAATTGTCACGCAGTTCGTTCCTGGCAGACTATGCAGACCCTGTGAACTTCCTTGAGAACTTCCAGACTGGCCACAGCATGAACCGCACAGGCTGGACAAACGCTGAGTACGATCAGCTTATTAAGGACTCAAAAAATGAGTCAGATGAAACAAAACGCTTTGAAATGCTTTACAAAGCTGAAAAGATCTTGTTTGATGAAGCACCGATCATTCCAATTCATTTCTACAACCAAGTGTACCTTCAAAATGAAGATGTATCAGGCATCGTCCGTCACCCTGTCGGATACCTTGAACTGAAATGGGCAGATAAGAAGTAAGCTGTGCAAAAGGGGTGTTCACATGAACACCCCTTTTGTCTATAAAGGAGAATGAACGATGATCAAAGCTCAAGCCTTAAAAAAGGGAGACACGGTCGGAATTATTTCCCCGGCAAGTCCCCCGAATAAAGAAAACCTTAAACGCTCTCTCTCATTTCTGGAAAAGAACGGTCTGTCTTACCGCTTTGGAAAGCACGCTCAGGACGAGTACGGCTACCTTGCAGGAAAAGATGAAGACAGGGCGGCAGACGTGAACAGCATGTTTGCAGACGAAAGCATCCAAGCGATTATTTGCGCATGCGGCGGATTTGGCACGGCGAGAATGGCATCTCTCTTAGACTATGACCTTATTAAGAAGTATCCTAAAATTTTCTGGGGATACAGTGATATTACATTTTTACATACAGCCATCAGACAAAATACCGGCCTTGTCACCTTCCACGGACCGATGCTGAGTTCTGATTTTGGAGAAGAAAAAGGCGTTTTGCCGCTGACAGAATCCTATTTTCAGCAGCTGTTTGACGGCAGCAGCATCACATATGACGAATCCATTTCACCTCTTGAGGTCATGACAGAAGGGGAGGCTGACGGGGAGCTTACGGGAGGCAATCTTTCACTGCTTGCAAGCTCACTTGGAACGCCTTTTGAAATTGATACTGCCGGAAAACTGCTTCTAATCGAAGATATTGATGAAGAACCTTACGCGATTGACCGGATGATGAACCAGCTTTATTCAGCAGGCAAGCTGACCGAGGCAGCAGGCATTGTCGTGGCAGACTTTCACAATTGTGTTCCTCAAAAACGAAAACGCTCTATTCCGCTTGACGAAGTGCTGGAACATTATGTTGGTCTATCAGGCAAACCTGCCATGAAAGGGTTCAAAATCGGGCACTGCAGTCCCAATATTGCTGTGCCGCTCGGAACGAAAGCTGTCATGAATACAAAAACGAAAACCTTAACCATTCAAAGCGGAATCTCGGGAGTCTGATGATGATGAAAATTGAAAGAATCGAAACATTCAAAGCCGCGGTGCCTCTCATCAAACCTTTTAAAACGGCCCTCAGAACGGTTGTCACTGCTGAAACCGTCCTTGTGAAAGTGACTTGTTCAGAAGGCATAACCGGGTGGGGGGAAGCACCCCCTACACATGTCATCACAGGTGACAGTACAAGCAGTATTGAAGGCGCCATCCATCACGTTCTCAAACCATTTTTAATCGGAAAAGATCTAGTAAACTATGAAGATGTTTTCCAGGGAATTCAAACGGTTCTTGCAGGGAATTCCAGTGCAAAAGCAGCAGTTGATATCGCTCTTTATGACTGTCTTGCAAAATACAGCAGGCTCCCTCTTTATCAATATCTCGGCGGATACAGGCAGGAGCTTGAAACCGATTTTACAGTAAGTGTGAATGATGTGAAGGAAATGGGAGAGGATGCCGTTTCGTACGTCCAAAAGGGCTTTAACGTCCTGAAAATTAAAGTGGGTCTTGGAGACAGCAGTCTCGACATTGCAAGAGTGCAGGAAATACGCAGCAGGGTCGGCCAGGATATTAAAGTCCGCCTTGATGCCAACCAGGGATGGAAGCCGAAAGAAGCTGTGAAGGTTATTCAGAAAATGGAGGATTTGGGTCTTGATATCGAACTTGTGGAGCAGCCGGTTAAGGCACATGATATCGAAGGTCTTAAGCAAGTAACAGATGCCGTGGAAACACCGATTATGGCGGATGAAAGCGTGTTTACTCCAAAACAGGCATTTGACGTGCTGAAAACGAGAAGTGCCGACATGATCAACATCAAGCTTATGAAAGCAGGCGGAATCTATCAGGCGTCAATGATCAGCCGGCTTGCAGAAATATGCGGGGTAGAATGCATGACCGGAAGCATGATCGAAACGAAAGTCGGCATAACCGCTGCTGCTCATTTTGCCGCAGCAAAGAAAAACATTACCCGATTTGATTTTGATGCGCCGCTGATGCTTGCTAAAGAAATCGTAGAAGGCGGCATCAAATATGACGGCAGGCATATCACTTTTTCAAAAGGAAATGGCCTTGGCATTACGGATGTATGGATAAATGACGGGGAGGCGCTCTCAATATGACAGTAAAAAAAGGAAGAGTAACAGTTGCAGCAGCAACTATCTGGACGGATAAGCACTCACCGAGGGAACTGGATGAAAAAGCCGTATCAAATCCGGCCGATCTTGATGGCTGGCTGAAGGGGCTAACGCATGAAACAAGACTTGCGCTATGTGATGAAAACCGGATTCAGACGCAGGCCCTTTTTGGAGAAGAGGTTCTGATTCTTGCAGAAGAAGATGGCTACGCGCACGTCATCGTGCCGAGCCAGGCTTCCTCAAAAGATGACCGTGGATATCCGGGCTGGATGCCGATCGCCCAAATTGCCGTAGGGAAAGAGGAGAGCACTGGACCAATCGCCGTTGTGCAAAGCAATAAGACGATGCTGTTCTCTAAAGAAAAATCCCCTTTATTCGAGCTGAGCTTTCAGACGATTTTGCCGGTTGAAAAGGAAGACACTGAATGGATCAGAGTGAATACGCCTCTTGGCAGCTGTCTTTTAAAAGCAGAAGATGTATCCATTTCCGGTTCCTTTGAGGAGATCCCCAAAGGAGACGGTACAGACATTGTAAAAGATGGCGAGCGATTTATCGGCCTTCCATATCTCTGGGGGGGAATGAGCAGTTTTGGCTTTGACTGTTCAGGTTTCAGCTATACGATGTGCAAAGCAAACGGGTATATCATTCCCCGCGATGCCCATGATCAGGCAGCATCAGGAGAGAAGGTTGAACTCAATCAGCTTGAGCCCGGGGATTTGCTGTTTTTTGCCTATGAAGAAGGAAAAGGCAGCCTGCATCATGTCGGAATCTATTATGGAGATGGAAAACTTCTGCACTCTCCTAACACAGGAAAAACAATTGAGATACTTGAAATGGCAGGAACGATTTACGAGAAAGAACTATGTGCAGCCAGACGCTACTTTCAGAAGACGGAGGGATAACAGTGGAGAATTTGCTTGAAGTGCGCAATCTGAAAAAACATTTTCATCTTGGCAAAGGGGCAACGCTGAAAGCGGTAGACGGGATTACCTTTTCAGTGAAAAAAGGAGAAACATTCGGGATCGTAGGAGAATCAGGATGCGGCAAATCAACAGCCGGAAGAACCATTCTCGGACTTTACGATCAGACAGATGGAGAAGTGATTTTTAACGGAAAGAATATTCATCAGCTCAAAGGAAAAGAGAAGTTTTCCTTTTACCGCCAAATGCAAATGATTTTTCAGGATCCGTATGCATCACTGAATCCAAGGTCTACCGTTCTTGAGATTATTTCTGAACCGATGGAAGTTCACGGGATGTACGGCAGCAAAAAAGGGCGGACAGAAAAAGTGCATCAGCTCCTCGAGGATGTCGGCCTGAACCGGGATCATGCCAACCGCTATCCGCACGAATTCAGCGGAGGACAAAGACAGCGGATCGGAATTGCGAGAGCCCTCGCCCTTGATCCCCAGCTGATTATTGCGGACGAGCCGATTTCAGCACTTGATGTTTCCGTCCAGGCCCAAGTTGTCAATTTGATGAAACGTCTGCAAAAGGAAAAAGGTCTGACTTATGTATTCATTGCGCATGATTTGTCCATGGTGAAACAAATCAGCGACCGTATCGGCGTCATGTATCTTGGGCAGATGGTCGAGCTTACGGAAAGCAGCAGCCTTTATAAAAAGCCGCTTCACCCATACACTCAGGCACTCCTGACAGCCATCCCGATTCCGGATCCTGATGTTGAAGATAAGCGGGAGCGGATTATTCTTCAGGGAGAACTGCCGAGTCCAATGAATCCTCCAAGCGGATGTGTCTTCAGAACACGTTGCGCCTATGCAATGGAGGCATGTGCTGTCAAAAAACCGGAGTTTCAGGAAGTGGAAGAAAATCACTACGTTGCCTGCCATTTATATGATGCCGGCATAGTCGGCAGCCGCGGCTCAGAGCAGATTGCAGCTGCAAAAAAATGAACGATTTTCTAAAGAATGCAGTTGACATATTATCGAATTGTCCTGGAAGGGCCGGTGCATGTTTCTCGTGGAACGGTGAATGGCTCGAAGCCGGCAGCGGGGATGTTTTCTCATCTGCAAGCTTAATCAAGCTGCCGATTCTGCTTACAGCATTCAGGCAGGCTGAAAAGGGAAGTCTGGATTTAAATGAAAAGGTGATATTGGGTGATATTGAAAGAACTGGCGGAGCGGGTGTCCTTCAGGTTTTATCTGAGAATGCCGTCTTATCTGTACAGGATCTTTTGGCGCTGATGATCACGGTTTCTGACAACGCCGCAACCAATTGGGTGATTGAAAAAATCGGGATGCCTAAAATCAATGAGACCATTGAGGGGCTTGGTCTTGTCAACACGAAGCTTAATCGGAAAATGATGGACCTTGATGCCATCGGGTCGGGAATCGATAATTTCACATCACCGGCAGATATGGTGAGATGCCTTCAGGCCATTAACGATGGTGACTTTGTCTCTGATGACAGCAGACAGAAGATGCTTGATATCCTGCAAAAACAGCAGTTTACTGATAAACTTCCTTACAGCATGGATAAAGAACTGCTGTACGCAGGGAACAAAACAGGAGAACTTCACGGAATTGAGCACGACTGCGCGATCATAAAGTACAGAGATTCATGCGTGTATGCTGCTGTAATGATCGATCAGCTTGAACAGAAAGAATGGGGAAGAAAAGCAATCAGTGAAATAGGGAAGCTGATTTATAAGAGGCTGCTGGATGGGAAAAGCTGAAGAGTGAGGATTGGAACCATCAAGCGGTTGGGAATCTGATTTGATGGAACTTATCGGTGAGATTGGAACCATGAAGCGGTAGGAATTCTTACTTGATGTCACTTATGTCTGAGTTCGGAACCATGAAGCGGTAGGAATTCTTACTTGATGTCACTTATGTCTGAGTTCAGAACCATCAAGCGGAGGGAATTCTGATTTGAAGGCACTTATCGCGGAGATCGGAACCATCAAGCGGAGGGAAATCAGTTTTGATGTCCCTTATCGGTGAGATAGGAACCATCAAGCGCACGGAAATCTGTTTTGATGTCCCTTATCGCGGAGTTCAGAACCATCAAGCGGTAGGAACTCTGATTTGATGTCACTTATGTCTGAGTTCAGAACCATCAAGCGGTAGGAATTCTGATTTGATGGCACTTATCACAGAGTTCACAACCATCAATAGAAGGAAAAACTGATTTGATGGCACATAAACAACCGGCAGCTGTTACCAAGCTGCCGGTTGTTTCGTTATAAAGAGTATTTACTCCGTCACCACAGGAAATTCCATATAGAAAACCGTTCCGTTTTCATCACTTTCTGCTGACATTGTCCCCTTGTGATTCTCAATGATTTTTTTTGAAACGGACAGTCCAAGGCCTGTGCCGCTGTCTTTTGTAGAGAAAAAAGGATCAAAAATATGGCGGATCGCAGACGGGATGATGCCGCTGCCGTTATCCTTGAAAGCAACCTGAAGACGGTCGCCGGTCACAGCTGCAGTTAGCTGTATGATGAGCGGCTCTTTCTTTTTTGCCTGAAATGAGTTTTGAAACAGGTTGAGAAAAACTTGAAGCAGTTCATCTTTATTTCCGAGAACTGCCGCTTCTCTTGCCTGTGAATCAATGACAATTTCAACTTCAACCCCATATAATAGAGCTTCACTTTTCAAGATTCTTCCGAGGTGAATTTCCAGAAAGTCGGCTATTTTAAAGGTTTCAGACCTGATCTCCACAGGCTTTGCGATACTTAGAAAATCGGTAATGATCTTATTGGCGCGGTCGATTTCAGGAATAAGCACAGACTGAAACAGCGCTTTAGTATCCGGGTCAGCAGATTCCTTCAGCACCTGCAAAAATCCCCGCACTGTTGTAAGGGGGTTGCGGATTTCATGGGCTATGCCGGCTGCAATCCTTCCTGCGATTGCCTGCTTTTCTGCTTCTTTAATGGCATTTAAAAAGTAAAAGGTACCTATGACGCGCATGATCGATCCATCTGCGTCCCTAAGAATGCGCGTGTTCAGGATGCCGTAATTTTTATCAAGCACTTCCCGGTCAACAAACTCAATGCCTGTTCGGGCGGTTTCCAGGGTCAACAGCTGCTCATCAGGGATCTGGACGAGCTCGCGCAAATGTTTTCCTACGATTGTATCTCTGTCAACGCCATGATCTCTGGCTGCCTGAAGATTGCATAATGTAATGATGCCCGATTCGTCGATGAAGACGATATGATGGGCAACAAGGTCAAAAATATCGGATAAGAATTTTTCTGTCTGTAAAAAAGAACCGGTTTCAGATGCAGATAAGAAGATGCGCTGTTCTGTGTAAGCCTGCTTATCTTCATATGTAAGCGTCCGGATTTCGGGAGGGCTGTGCTTTTTGGTCTTGCTGACTGAAAGCTCATGCTCCGTATTCACATATGTAAAGGCAGCGGGCCATTCGGCAAGAAGTTCCCGTAACATCTGATTTTCTTTTTTCAGAGCTTCCATTTCGTTTTCTGGTTTCATGTACCTTCCTCATTAGGAAAAAATTAGTTTAACCTATAAGACTATATAACATATTGGGTTGGTTGACAATTCCTAACAGTAGAGTTTGCGAAAATAGGCGTAAGATTTTATAACAAGGTAGTTTAATATTTTGCAGGAATAGGGAATAATCTCATAAAAGCATACTTTTTATGGGGGAATTCATTTGACAGCCATCAGAAAACCGGAAGAAACATTAGCTTGCTTCAGTGAATATGATTCTTTAAAGAGGGTGCTTGTTTGTGAACCTCATTATATGCGCATTACTGAAGTCATTAACGAAACGCAAAGGCACTATGCCAATGAAAATATCAATAAGAAGCTTGCAGCAGAGCAGCACCGCCAATTTGTACGTGCTTTAACTGAAAACGGAGCAGAAGTGATAAAGCTTCAGCCTGATGAGCGGTATCCAGAGCAGGTTTTTACAAGAGATATAGGCTTTACGATCGGAAAGACGGTCTTTGTTTCCGAAATGGGCCAGGATATTAGAAAAGGTGAGGAGACTGTGCTCAGAGAATGGCTGGATGTTCAGGGCTATCCAATGGTTTGCCTTAATGACCACCGGATTGAAGGCGGTGATGTGATCATTGACTGCACAACCATTTTCGCAGGCGTAAGCGGCAGAACGTGCATGAGTGCCATCGAAAAACTCCAGGCGGAAGCGCCGGCGTTTCAAGTGATACCAGTGCCTTTTAAAGAAAAATATCTCCATCTCGACTGCGTGTTTAATGTCCTTTCTGAAAATGAGGCACTCGTTTACAAACCAGCTTTTGAAGAAAATGAACTCAACATGCTTAAGGAAAGATATACGCTGATTGAAATAAATGAATCTGAACAATTTACAATGGGAACAAATGTCCTTTCCATCGGAAACAGAACGGTTATCAGTCTTCCAGTCAACAAGGAAGTAAACAGCAGGCTGAGGGAAAAGGGATTTAATGTCATCGAAGTGGACATCTCCGAAATTATAAAATCGGGCGGCTCGTTCAGATGCTGTACGATGCCCATCTTAAGAACGGTATGATTGAAACAGCTGCTTCTGGCAGCTGTTTTTTTATGTTCTAAATGAATAGGTAAATAGTCTGTTTATTAAATGGGAAATAAGGGTAAAAGATTTCCAGATTCAAGAAAAATAAACGTGAAAGAGGATTGATGTTGATGAATGAACAAAGACCTGCAGGATTCTGGATTCGGTTTGCCGCCGCAACGATCGATGGGCTGATAACGAACGTCATTTTTTTCGTTCCCATCATTTTTTTAATGGTATCTGGAGAAACAGAAGGGGTCCTTCCAGCATTAGTAGGGTTTTTAACTCTTGTACTATTAATAGGAACAATCCTGTACTTTGGAATGATGCCGGCAACCTCCTTTCAGGGAACGCTTGGAAAAAAGATGCTGGGGCTGAAAGTCGTTAACGATTCCGGAGGGAAAATTTCCATGGGTCAATCGTGGATCAGATACCTCGGATACATAGTAAGCAGTATTTTTTATGTTGGCTACATCATGGCTGCTTTTACGGACAGAAAACGAGCCCTGCACGATATGATGGCAGATACATATGTGGTTAAAGCGGAACCGGATTTCCAGGCAGCTTCTGAAAAAAGACTTCAGGCATGATGGTCAAAAGCCGGCTGTACTCCAGCCGGTTTTTGTCAAAGGAAGATCAGCTGGACATTGACTAAATGATGCTTTATAATCAACTTAAACGATTAAGTGAAAATGGTGAAACAATGAAAAAAGCAACAATGAAAGATATTGCGGCAGAAGCAGGTGTGTCGGTTGCGACGGTCAGTTATGTACTGAACGGCGCGCAAAATCAGACCATTCCGTCAGAAACGAAGGAACGGGTGCTTGAAATTGCCAAAAAACTGAACTATGTCCCGAATCTTGCGGCGAGATCGCTCGTGAAACAAAAAACAGGTCTTGTTGGCATCCTTTTGAACAGGGGAGCTGATGAAAGGGTATGGAAACGGTCCCATCAGGCAGAATTTCTCTTTGAACTGGAAAAACTTCTGACTAAACAAGGGTATCATGTTCTGCTTTCAAGTATAGATGTTGAAAAGCCGAATCTTGAAATTATTGCGGAACGGAAACTTGACGGGGTTATTCTTGTTGATGTGAAGGAGGACTTCTTCTACAGCATCTCAACCACCGTTCCATCAGGGGTCCCGCTGGTCATAGTCGACAGCATCATTGATGATGATCTCTTTTATAAAGTCATCTTTGATTATCAGGCTGCATTCCAGGCTGCTAGAAAGAATTCGCCCGAGCCTGCTGTTTTAATTATGGAGGCTTATCACAATGCAGGAATCACGGAAAAAATGATGAAGGATTCGGGTTTTCACAAGGATGATATACACATTACTTCCAATGAACAAGACCTTCTAACTTTCCTGGACAAAAAAAAGGACCAACCTGCGGTCATTCTCAATGAATTCCTTGCTTCTTCAATAAGCAGGCACAGAAACATTGAAAAGGACACGGTCATATGCACATCCGGCTGTCCATCCATTCTGCCGGCAGGAGTGAACTGCGTCGAATTTAAAGAAACGAAGGCAGCCGCCGCGTTCAACGTTCTGTCTGATCTGATGAAAGACAACCGCGGTCTCCATCTGGAAAAATATACGTCTATTCAAGCAGAGTAAAATCTGCTCTTTTTCACCAAACTTAAACGTTTAAGTTATTATCAGGGGGAATCTACAATGTTAACTAAAGAAGCAGTCTATCACCGTCCAAAAAACAATTTTGCTTATGCTTACGATAAAGACACTTTGCATATCCGCTTGCAGGTTAAAAAAAATGAGGCAGAAATTGTGCGCCTGATATGGGGAGATCCATTTACATGGGACCAGGACAAAGACGGCGTGTGGAAATGGAAATCAGAAGAGCATGCTGAAATGACGCTGCTTGGAAAGACAGAACTGTTTGATATTTGGACAATTGCTTTAAAGCCTCCGCACAAACGGCTGAAATACGGATTTGAAATCATTGCCGGGGGAGAAAAGCTCATTTACACAGAGCAGGGTTTTATTGAAAAGAAACCTGAACATAACGGCGGATATTTTACCTTCCCTTATCTTAATGAAGAAGACATTTTCACTGCTCCTTCATGGGTGAAAGATACAGTCTGGTATCAAATTTTTCCTGAACGATTTGCAAATGGGGATGAAACGCTGAATCCTGCAGGAGCTTTGCCTTGGGGAAGCACGGAGCCGACTGCAAACAACACGTTTGGCGGGGATTTTGAAGGCGTCATTCAAAATATTGATTATCTCGTTAAACTCGGTGTAACGGGCATTTATTTTACACCTATTTTTAAAGCCTTTTCAAATCACAAATATGACACGATCGATTATATGGAGATTGATCCGCAGTTCGGAGATAAGGAAACCTTTAAGCGATTGGTTGACATCTGTCATGAAAATGGAATTAAAGTCATGCTTGATGCAGTTTTCAACCACTGCGGCTATGAATTCCCGCCTTTTCAGGATGTTGTTGTAAATGGAGAGCATTCGGAGTATAAAGACTGGTTCCACATTAACAGCTTTCCGCTGAAAAAAGATGGTAAGGTGGAGTATGAAACGTTCGGATTCTCTGAAAATATGCCAAAACTGAAAACAGGCAATCCAGAAGTAAGAGAATATCTCCTTGAAGTTGGACGGTACTGGGTGAAGGAATTTGGCATCGACGGCTGGAGACTTGATGTTGCAAATGAAGTGTCCCATGATTTCTGGAGGGAATTCCGAAAAGAGATCAAGGCCATTGATCCAGAGGTCTATATCCTTGGTGAAGTTTGGCACGACGCAATGCCGTGGCTTCAGGGAGATCAGTTTGATGCGGTCATGAACTATCCTTATACAAGTGTTGCGATTGAATATTTTGCTGAAGGGAAAGTAACGGCAAGTGAGTTCATCAACCGTACATCCGAAGCTTTGCTTATGTATCCTGAGCAAGTATCAGCAGTTGCCTTTAATCTCCTCGGCAGCCATGATACGCCACGCATCGCGACCGTCTGCGGAGAGAACACGGCAAAAGTGAAGCAGCTCTTTACGTTTCTTCTATCCTCCCCGGGAGCACCGTGCATCTACTACGGAGATGAAATCGGCCTGACGGGTGTAATGGATCCGGGCTGCAGAAAATGCATGGTCTGGGATGAAAAAGAGCAGGATACAGATCTGCTCAGCTTTATTACACAGCTGATTTCGCTGCGGAAAACGAATCCTGCATTCGGGAACAGAGGGCGGATTCAGTTTATGGAAGCTTCAGCAGAGGATGAGGTTGTTATGTATACAAAAACATACGAAGATCAAACCATATTGTTTGTTCTAAATGGAACAGACCGTGATGAAGCAGCACGTCTGCCTGAAAAAGCAGCTGGCGGACAATGTGTGCTGACAGGTGAAAAAGTGAATGGTTTATCCATTGAGCTAAAGCCGCACGGAATCGCAATGATTTCATACTGAACACAAATTTAGATGGCATAGAAAAACCGGTGTTCCGTGCGGAATATCGGTTTTTTCTATATAAAGGATAAAAGAACCTGCTATACTTGAAAAAAAGACAAAAGAGGTGTCTGCCGTGAAAGATACAATGCAGCTTATAAAAGAACTAGTCTCCATACCGAGTCCATCGGGAAATACAAATGAAGTCATTACATTTGTTGAAAACTATTTATCCTCCTGCGGCATAGAAACAAGACGCAACCGAAAAGGCGGCCTGATTGCAACAATTCCAGGCAAAGATCAGAGCCGCCACCGGATGCTGACCGCCCATGTGGATACACTTGGCGCCATGGTAAAAGAAATAAAAAGCAGCGGACGGCTGGCACTCGACCGGATTGGAGGGTTTACCTACAACTCCATAGAAGGCGAATACTGTAAAATAGAAACGTCTTCAGGAAAAACAATCACTGGAACAATCCTCATGCATCAAACGTCCGTGCACGTGTATCACGATGCAGGAAAAGCGGAGCGCAATCAGGCGAACATGGAAATCCGCCTCGACGAAAAGGTGAAAAATGCAGAGGATGTCAGAAAGCTTGGAATTGAAGCCGGAGATTTTGTTTCGTTTGAACCGCGTGTGGAAATCACGGACAGCGGCTACATAAAATCACGTCATTTAGATGATAAAGCAAGTGTTGCGCTTCTGCTGGAGCTTATGAAGAAAATTAAAGAAGAGGCAATCGAGCTTCCCTTTACCACGCATTTTCTTATTTCCAACAATGAAGAGATCGGATATGGAGGCAACTCGAACATCACGCCTGAAACGGCTGAATATCTGGCGGTTGATATGGGGGCGATGGGAGATGGGCAATCAACCGATGAATATACCGTTTCGATTTGTGTCAAAGACGGAAGCGGACCTTATCATTACGGACTGCGAAAGCATTTAACAAAGCTTGCTCAGGACAACGGGATAAACTATAAGCTCGACATTTATCCTTACTACAGTTCAGATGCATCGGCAGCCATCCGTGCTGGTCATGATATCATCCACGGATTGATTGGCCCGGGCATTGATTCATCACATGCTTATGAACGGACTCATATGGA
Source organism: Metabacillus sp. SLBN-84 (assembly GCF_053629595.1). Taxonomy (NCBI): domain Bacteria; kingdom Bacillati; phylum Bacillota; class Bacilli; order Caryophanales; family Bacillaceae; genus Metabacillus; species Metabacillus sp. SLBN-84. The sequence goes on along the minus strand of NZ_JBRJIP010000001.1, from coordinate 2,935,051 downwards.
GTCACTTGAGAACACGGCAAATCTGCTTTATCATTACATCCTATCGGAAATGGTTCTATAATCCTGCAAAGACCCGGATCTCATCCGGGTCTTTTGTCAATCCTTTTCACAATATTAAATCTACCTTAAAAAAGTAGAAAAGTTTTCCATATTAGAAGTTTCTGTGATTTAATAGATGTGTATTCGCAATGAATCTAGTAACGGAGGTAATTGAATGAAAAGAACCATCAGCAGCCTCATGGCTATGGCAATGATTTTTTCCCTGTTCTTCAGCCAGGCTCCTGCAGCATCAGCCGCAGCGGTTGTTCCTGAGGAAGAAGCTCTTCTTCAAATTGGAACACCTGTCGAAGGACTTTTTGAAGCAGATGAAACCGCAAAATGGTACATGATTGATCCATCAGCGGCAGAAGTAAAGGATTTTACACATCTCAGAGTGAAAATGCAATCAGAACTTGAAATGAATATCACCGTATATTCAAGCCTGGAGAATGCAGTGGACAACCTGGCATTTGACAGATATATGGGATACTCCTTTGCAGAAGAACCGGTTCAAATTGATTTTCCGGTCGCATGGTCTGGCCCTTTCTATGTGAAAGTGGAGCACTTTGTATCTGAAGAGGAATACATAGAAGGAGAAGAAGAGACGGAAGCACCTCAGGCATCTTTTACCCTTTCTTATGACGGAGTAACACTTCCTCCTTCAGAGTACATTAGTTCTGATGAGTGCCCGGCAGAGCTGAGCACAAAGGAAAGAGAAAACGGCAAATCCATTTTAAAGGATTTGAGAACAATCCGTGAGGGAGTTCTTGCCAAAAGCGAAAACGGAAAAGAACTTTCTTCCATGTATTATAAAGTTGCACCGTTCCTAAGCACAAAAATGGTATTCAGCAAAACGATCCGCGATCAAGTCTACCAGGATCTTGTTCAGCTCAAAGCTTTATTTGCGGATGTAGCTGAAAACGGAAGCAGCAGCACGTATAAAGTAACAAAAGAGGATCAGGATGCCATTAACCGTCTTTACACGACAGCCCTTGATTCTGTTCCTTCATTCCTTCAGGAATCCATGAAGAAAACAGGAAATGCCATCGGCATCAGCAATGTTAAAGACAAAACAGTATCTTCCATCCTGCAAAAAGGCGGCTACAGTGTCCCTTCAGCAGGCGGTACAGAAAACCGTGTCATCGTGAAACTGAAAGAAGGAAAAAAGCTCAGCAGCATTCAGTCAAAAACAAAGGCTTACGGCATTCAGTCAGCTGCACCGCTGAAAGCACAAAAGTCAGTTTTCCCAGATACGTATGTGATGGAAGTTGAAGGAAGCACAGGCTATAAAGCTTCTGCAAAAAGCGTTAAATCCGCAGTAAGCAACCTTTCGAATCTTCCTGAAGTAGAATACGCAGAACCGGTTCAGCAGTATCAGGCATTCACTGCCGATGCTCAATATCCTTACCAATGGTCCCTTAAAAATGAAGGACGCGACGGAGGCACTGAAGGAGCAGACATCAAGTTCGAACAGCTTCAGGAGCTTCTGAAAGGCAAAGACCTTAAAGAAACAGTCATCGCTGTTGCGGACTCGGGAGTGGATCATACTCTTGCAGACCTAAGCGGAAAAGTACTGACAGAAAAAGGCTACAATTTCATATCTAAAAACACGGATGCCATGGATGACAACGGACATGGAACACATGTATCCGGAATTATCGCAGCTGAAAACGATAACCATTACTCAATGGCCGGCATCAATCAGCACACAAAAATTCTTCCAGTAAAAGTCCTTGATTCAGCTGGCAGCGGTGACACCGAAGGAATCGCTTTTGGCATCAGGTATGCAGTTGACCAGGGAGCACAGGTGATTAACCTGAGTCTTGGCGGAAGCTACAGCCGCGTTATTGAAAGTGCGTTAAAATATGCACATGACAAAGGAGTAACAGTAGTTGCAGCCAGCGGAAATGAAGCGATGGAAGAGTTATCCTATCCAGCTTCATCAAAATATGTTATTTCTGTCGGCGGAACAAACAGAATTGATCTAGTTTCAGACTACTCTAACTATGGAAAAGGTCTTGACCTTGTCGCACCGGGTACAGACATTCCGAGTTTAATGCCTGACGGAAACGTTACAAACATGACTGGTACGTCTATGGCAACACCGCATGTTGCAGCGGTTGCAGGTCTGCTTCTTTCACATAAGCAGGATCTGACGCCTGCTGAGATTGAAAAAATTCTGACGAAGACCGCTCAGGATATCGCTTTTGATGAGCAGGATAATCCGTGGGAAAACTATGAAGAATACCCAGATGAAGAAGAGATTCCATATGAGGAAGAAGAAGTGATTCCAGGCTATGACAGAGTATCCGGCTGGGGCCGTCTTGATGCTCCTGCAGCAATCAACGGAATCGGAAAGAACTTTACTGAATGGACGCGCATTTCGGGTGAAAACCGCTTTGAAACAGCGGTAAAGCTTTCTGAAGAAGGCTTTGAAACGGCAGAGACTGCCGTTATCGCAACTGGCCGCAACTTCCCGGATGCGTTAAGTGCTACGCCTCTGGCGTATAAAAACGACGCACCGCTTCTTTTGACTGATACAAATCAGCTTCCAGTCATCGTGCAGGATGAATTAATAAGACTGGAAACTGAAACGGTTATTCTTGTTGGAGGAAAAACAGCTATTTCTGCAAATGTAGAAAAACAGCTGAAAGAGCTTGGAGTAAAGAACATCAAACGCATCAGCGGCGCTGACAGATATGCAACTTCTGTCAAGATTGCAGAAGAGCTAGAGGAGCCTTTCTTCGCAGCAGTTGCAACAGGAGAAAGCTTTGCAGATGCCCTTTCTATTGCACCTGTAGCCGCATCTTTGGAAATGCCGATCCTTCTTACTAAGAAGAACAGTGTGCCGTCAGTTGTCAGAAACTTTGTCGATGAGAGCGGAATTGAACTTTCTTACATTATCGGCGGAACAGGCGTGATTTCTGACAAAACGGCAAAATCATTCCCTGAGCCTGACAGAATCGGCGGTTCTGACAGATACGTGACGAACAGCAGGATTATCTCTTACTTCAGTGACACGCTGAATATGACTGCACCGTATATTGCTACAGGCATGAACTACCCGGATGCCCTTGCAGGATCTGCCCTTGCAGCCAAGAACGGAAGTCCTGTGATTCTTACAAGCCCGTCCGGAGCTAAGCAAACGACGAAAGATACACTGGCTGATTATGCTGATACAGCTTCAATGTATTACATCATCGGCGGAGAAACAGCTTTACCGGAAGATTCTATTCTTTCATTATTTGAATAAGAGGTTAAGAATCAGGCCCTGGCACTTGCCGGGGCTTTATTTATGTCAAAAAAAGTCGAAAAAAATCAGCTGGAATAATAGATAATACCTATTACATTCAGCACTGATAGAATGTATAATCTAGTAGATTTGATACATAGAAATAGGGGGATACTATGAAAAAGGAATTATTGCTGGCCTGCGGGCTAGTGCTTGCCTTGCCTGGCATACAGGGATTTGCAGCAGAAAAAACGACAGAGAAATGGTCTGCAGCGCAGGTTCAGGCAGACAAAATGAAGCCATTTGGATTTGATGAAGAAGAAGGAATTTATTATGAGGAAGAGCCTAACAATCTTTTAACAGAAGCAAATCCGGTTGAAGCTGATCATTGGATTGAGGGTAAAGCAGGCGGTAAGGATATTGATCATTATAAGTTCACAGTCAAAAGTGAAGCACATTACAGTCTTTTGGGATTTACCGAGAATGGCAATGCCAGCACATTAACGATCCGCTTACTCTCGGCTGATGGAAAAGAAAAAGCCAAAAGCAAGTTTTATGGTGAAGAAGGAGAGGTAGGTTCACAGGGCATTGAGATGCAAATACCTCCTGGAACTTACTACTTGGAAGTGACTAATTCAAATTCCGCAAGTGAAGAATATTTTCTAGTTCATAGCGTGATGGAGAAATTCCAGAGAATTTCTGGGGAAGACCGCTACGAAACAGCTGTCAATATTTCAAAGGAATACTGGTTTGAAGGAGACACAGATACGGCCGTTCTTGCAACCGGTACAAGCTTTCCGGATGCTTTAAGTGCTACTCCGCTAGCCTACAGACATTATGCTCCTTTATTGTTGACAAGACCGGGGGCACTGCCAGGTGTTGTTAAGAATGAGTTAACGCGTCTGGATGTCACAAAAGTCATCATTGTCGGGGGAACAGGGGCAGTTTCTGCCAATGTTGAAAAAGAATTAAAAAACATGGGACTGAGAGTCTCAAGAATCAGCGGTGCTGACCGCTATGCAACTTCTGCTAAAATTGCTGATGAAATCGGCACGTACGGTCCGGTCACTCTAGCAACAGGCTTAAACTTCGCGGACGCTCTCTCAATTGCACCATTTGCGGCACAGATGGAAATGCCAATCCTTCTGACAAGAAAAGATTCAGTGCCGGGTGCTGTTCATACATTTATGAAAAATTGGGAAGTAGACGAGACATATATTATTGGAGGATCAAGTGTTATTTCAGATGCATCTGTAAAAGCATTGCCAGGCAAAAAACGCATCAGCGGCTCAGACCGTTATGCAACGAACAGCAAAATTATTGAAGCATTTATTGATGACATTGATGTATCAATGATGTATTTTGCAACAGGTGCAAACTATCCGGATGCCCTTGCAGGTTCTGCTCTTGCTGCTAATTACCATAGCCCTGTTGTTCTTGTAAATCCAGCAAAGTTCAACTCATCTACTTATCAGACAGTTCAGACTTACAAGGAACAAACAATTATCAATTACATCCTCGGCGGTGAGACAGCTCTCCCTCAAAAAGCAATCGATCAGCTTTTTGAATAAAGCCATAGCATGAGAAAGGCCGGTGAGCATTAGCTGCACCGGTCTTTCCATTTAGAAGTGATTTAAAACCTCTTAATTTTCAACATAACATCCTTCAGCACATCGACTGAACCAACCGCATCCTCGGAATCTTCCAGGCTGTGGTCAGCCCCGTTAATGAGGACACGCTCAAGAAATGCATTACCAGAAAGCTTCTCAAAGCGCTCCTGATCATAGCAAGGGTCTGAATCGCCGATGATGCATAACCCTCTCTTTTTGCTTGTGTACATGCCCTCAAACACATCATCCCTTTTCAGCAAAGGCGTGAGCCAGACAATTTTCGCATCGAGAAATGCCGTTCTCCCAAGTTCAGCAGCAAGTGCAATTGTGCCGAGTGATTTTCCTATCAAGTAAAAATGTTCATAGGAGTGCGCGCTTAATACGGTATCAATGACATGCCGGACATCTCTTTTTAACGCATCTTCAAGCTCTTTATCTGAAAACGATTCATAAAAAGGTGACTGGTAGGAGTAGTTAAGATGCAGCACATCCTCACCGCGGTTCAGGAAAATTCCTGTTGAATAGTGAAACAGCGGGCCCTGCGCTGTATACCCGTAGCCTGGAAACATAATAGCAAGTGTTTTTGCTTGAGAGGCTTTTTTGAACAGGGAATAGGAAACAGTGCCGTCTTTGTAGCCTGTGATGGAATCTTTCTGGATTTGGACCATTGGATTTTATCCTCTCTTTTTTAGTATGATACTACTAATTCCACTAATTGGGTGGAGATTCCTTTCTTCAGTAAAAAAGAAGCTTATCTTTCGCCGGGAAAGGGTAATACATTTGGTGGCGCTATGATAACACTATAGAAAACAGGTGAGCAGATGATCCGGTTTGAGAATGTGACAAAGGTATACAAAGACGGTACGAAGGCAGTAAATGCCCTTGACTTAACCATTGAAAAAGGTGAATTTTTTGTTTTTATCGGGCCATCCGGCTGCGGCAAGACAACCACGATGAAAATGATCAACAGGCTGATTGATGCAACAGACGGCACTGTCAGCATAGACGGCAAAAATGTACATGATTATGACATTCACGAACTGCGGTGGAATATAGGGTATGTTCTCCAGCAGATTGCGCTTTTTCCTCATATGACGATTGAAGAAAACATTGCGGTTGTTCCTGAACTGAGGGGATGGAAAGCAGAGAAAATACGGAAACGCACAGATGAACTTCTGAATATGGTGGGGCTTGATCCGGATACATACAGAACGAGAAAACCAAATGAGCTGTCCGGCGGTCAGCAGCAGAGAATCGGGGTCATCAGAGCGCTGGCTGCAGACCCGGACATTATTCTTATGGATGAGCCATTCAGTGCACTTGATCCGATCAGCAGGGAGAAACTGCAGCAGGATATCATTGACCTGCAAAAGCGAATTCATAAAACAATTGTGTTTGTCACTCATGATATGCAGGAGGCCCTTGCTCTCGGGGACCGGATTTGTGTGATGAAAGACGGGGAAGCCGTGCAAATTGACAGCCCGGAAGCAATCATCAGACGTCCTGCCAATGATTTTGTCAAAGAATTTATCGGGAACAGAGGACAGGCAGCCATTCTCGAAGGTTCCATTGAGCCGTGGATCAGGCCTCTGCAGGAAACAGATCCACTCAAAAAGCCGATATCTTTTACGGCTGACCGAAAGGAAGCCCTCCAGAGACTGGGGACAGAAGACTTGATTCCTGTTGAGCGGAACGGGCAGATTATCGGGACGATAACGAGAGAGTCCGCGGTTCAGTTCTTAGCCGGCCGTGCGGAAGAAAGAGGGAGAGTATGACGGCATTTATTGACGTATTTAAAGAACGGCAAAGCGAGCTTTTAGCTGCTTTGCTTGAGCATATCCAGATCTCATTTATTGCTTTGCTGCTCGCGGTCGCCATTTCCATTCCGCTCGGCATTTATTTGACCAGAAAATCAGGAGCCGCAGAAGGTGTGATTGGTGTTTCTGCCGTCCTGCAGACGATTCCGTCACTTGCCCTTCTCGGACTGCTTATTCCTCTCGTGGGCATTGGAGTAGTGCCTGCCATTATTGCACTGGTCATCTATGCCCTGCTTCCGATATTGCGAAATACGTACACCGGCATTAAAGAAGTGGATTCCTCTTTAATTGAAGCAGCCCGCGCCATGGGGATGAACAGCATGAAACGGCTGTTTAAAGTGGAGCTCCCGCTTGCCATGCCGGTCATCATGGCTGGTATCCGCACGGCGATGGTGCTGATTGTTGGAACCACTACACTTGCGGCCCTTATTGGTGCTGGAGGACTCGGGAAGCTTATTTTGCTTGGCATCGACAGAAACGACAACATGCTGATTCTGCTTGGAGCGATTCCTGCTGCCCTGCTTGCTATTTTGTTTGATGCCGTTCTGCGGGGCGTTGAAAAAGCAGCAGCGAGACGATCAATGAAAGTGATCGGCATTGCAGGATTAATCGTACTGCTGGCGGTGGCGGTGCCGCTTGCGTTCGGCACCGGCAAGAAAGACATTGTCATTGCCGGAAAGCTTGGTTCTGAACCCGAAATACTGATCAATATGTACAAGCTGCTGATAGAGCAGGAGACGGATCTTGAGGTTGAATTAAAGCCCGGTCTTGGAAAAACGTCATTTGTCTTTAACGCTCTTAAGTCAGGGGATATTGATATTTACCCTGAATTTACAGGAACAGCGATTACGACCTTTTTAAAAGAAGAGGCCGTCAGCACAGACCGGAATGAAGTGTACGAGCAGGCAAAAGCGGGAATGCTTGAGAAATTTGATATGGCGTATCTTGAGCCGATGTCATTCAACAACACGTATACACTTGCTGTTCCCAAAGAAGCTGCAGAGCAATACGGACTTGAAAAAATGTCAGACCTTAAACCGGCTGCAGGGAATATAAAAGCAGGATTCACTCTTGAGTTTTCGGACCGGGAGGATGGCTACAAAGGCATCCAGAAAGTTTACGGCACCACCTTTGCGAACTTGAAAACAATGGAGCCTAAGCTCAGATATGAAGCCATTCAGACAGGCGAAATCAATTTAATTGACGCTTATTCGACAGACAGTGAGCTGAAACAATATAATCTTTTAGTCCTTGAAGACGACAAAAACCTGTTTCCTCCCTATCAGGGAGCACCGCTGCTGAGAACGGAAACGCTTGATGAGCATCCTGAGCTTGAGGAAGCACTGAATCAATTGTCAGGAAAAATAACGGATGACGAAATGAGAGAAATGAATTATCAGGTAAACGTTGAAGGAAAACCGGCTGCAGAAGTTGCTGAGCAGTATTTAAGTAAAGAAGGCTTATTAGGGAAGTAAGGAAAAAGAGGGAGAATGTCATGATTCTCCCTCTTTTTCTGGTGTTAAGGAATTATTAAAGAATAAAAGGCTGTGTATAACATAACAAAGTAATCATCGGCAAGCGGAAGCGCCTAGATCCTCTGCCAGAACAAATCCGTCAAAAAAGTCAAAACCGGACTTTTCTGCCGGATTCTTATCTGTCTATCGGATCTGATCAAGGCGCTTGCGCTTTTGTTCTTGGATTGATGTGTTTGACAAAAAGGATTTATGACAAAAAACAAGAATAAAGATAGAAGATCATTCCGGAGGTGAAGCACAGATGAAGGCTGACGGAGTATTTGAGGGCGGGGGAGTCCGGGGTATTGCGTTTACTGGTGCTATTCAGGCAATGGAGGAAGAAAAAATTGAGTGGGAACGCCTTGCAGGTACATCTGCGGGTGCTGTCATTGCCGCCCTTTTGGCAGCAGGCTATAAAAGCAATGAAATCAGGGAGCATCTCACAGAGCTTGATTTTACGAAATTCAGAGGGAGAACCTTTTTGAATTATATCCCAATCATCGGCGGACTGCTTCAGCTCATGATTCATCTCGGTTTTTACAAAAACAGCTATCTGGAAGAATGGATAGACGGTCTCCTTTCGGCAAAAGGGATCAATACATTTGCAGACCTGCCTGAAGATAAGCTGAAAATTATTGCATCAGACGTATCCAATGGAGAAATTCTTATCCTGCCTGATGATCTGCCCAAATACAAGATGAAACGCTCAGACTTGAAAATCTCTAAAGCGGTTATGATGAGCGCATCCATTCCCTTTTTCTTCAGGCCGGTAAAATGGAAATCATCTTCCCAGTTCACTTCCTATATATTAGATGGCGGACTGCTGAGCAATTTTCCGATCTGGCTGTTTGATTCGAAAGAAGAACCGCGCTTTCCAACCTTCGGATTCCGTTTTATTAAAGAAGAAATCAAGGCGGGGGCTGTTATACCGACACCGGTCCATCTTTTTAAAAATATCTTTAAAACGATGCTGCAGGCTCACGATCTGAGGCATTTGACTGAAGAAACAAAAGGACGCACGGTGCAAATTCCCACAGGAGGAATAACAGCAACCGACTTTGACTTGAATAGAGAGGAAATCGAGTACTTGTATCAGTCAGGGTATTCTTCGGCACGGCAGTTTCTGAAAAGCTTTGATTTTGAGAAATATAAAGAAATACGAAAAAAATCCAAAGCCGCTGCGGGTCTGTAACTGGCCCGCTTATTTGCAGTTTATGCTGGTATCTTATTCAAATTTGACTATAATAGTAAATGAAGCTTCATCAACTTAACTATTAAGGAAGTGAAGGAAATGGACGCATCTCAACAACATACCCGGCTGGTTGTCGCAGGTCTCCTCCTCGGTATTTTTATGGCTGCGATTGATAACACGATTGTTGCAACTGCCCTTGGATCGATTGTCAGTGATCTCGGAGGGCTTGATCAGTTCGTGTGGGTAACGTCTGCCTATATGGTGACGGTGCTTGCGGGTATGCCGATTTTTGGAAAGCTTTCTGATATGTACGGGCGGAAACGGTTTTTCATCATTGGACTTATTATTTTTCTTGCAGGATCTGCCCTGTGCGGGGTTGCACAGAACATAACTCAGCTCAGCATCTTCAGGGCTGTTCAGGGAGTTGGCGGCGGTGCGCTTCTGCCCATTGCATTTACCATTGTTTTTGATATTTTCCCGCCGGAAAAACGCGGGAAAATGACAGGGCTTTTAGGTGCTGTTTTCGGATCTGCATCTGTTTTCGGCCCGCTCATCGGAGCGTATTTGACAGAATATATCAGCTGGCACTGGGTTTTTTATGTGAATATTCCAATCGGTCTTTTATCCGTGATTCTGGTCGGAAAGTTTTATCATGAAAAAGCAAAGCTTGAAAGCCAGAAAATTGACTGGGCCGGAGCACTCACGCTTGTAGCCGGCGTTGTCAGCCTTATGTTTGCACTGGAGCTTGGAGGAAAAGAGTTCTCCTGGACTTCTTGGCAGTTCTTTTCATTGTTCGGCTCTTTTGTCTTATTTCTGATTTTATTTTTAGTTGCCGAAACAAAAGCAAAAGATCCAATCATTTCTTTTTGGATGTTTAAAAGCAGACTGTTTGCAAGTTCTCAGATTCTTGCCTTTTTGTACGGGGCTTCGTTTATCATACTTACGATTTTTATTCCGATTTTTGTTCAGGCTGTATATGGGGGATCAGCTACAAGTGCAGGTTACATTCTCATGCCGCTTATGCTTGGGTCGGTTGTCGGCAGCGGACTTGCAGGTGCGTTTATGACAAAAACAAGCTACCGCAGCATCATGTTCGTTTCCATCACTTCCTTTATAGCCGGAATGGGACTCCTCAGCACGATGACGCCGGATACGGGAAGGCTGTTGCTGACGCTGTTTATGATTCTATCGGGATTTGGCGTCGGATTTTCCTTTTCGCTCCTTCCAAATGCGTCCATTCATAACCTGGATCCTCGTTTCAGGGGTTCAGCGAACGCAACAAATGCCTTTTTCAGATCGCTTGGCATGACAATCGGTGTGACAATATTCGGAGCTATTCAGACAAAAATCTTCACAAGAGAGCTTGAAAACGCCGGATCTGCCGGCAGCGGGTTTGATATGAGCAATCCTCAGGGGATTTTTCAGCCGGAAGTACGGGAGCAGATTCCTGCCCGGGTGCTTGAACCGGTAATAAATGCGATGTCAGATTCTATTACAGCCATGTTCCTGTTCGCGCTTATTCCGCTTGGAGCTGCCCTGATCACCGTCTTTTTTATGGGGAAAACAAGACTGAACATCGAGAAGAAAGAGGCAGCATCCGCTAAATGAAGAAAGAGCTTAAATGAAGCATAGGGCTTTGTTTAGGCTCTTTTTCTTTATTTAAGGAAATTATAAAGAGCAAAAGGCTGTGGATAACATAACAAAGTTATCTTCGTCCAGCTCCAGCGCCTAAATCCTCTGTCAGAACAAATCCGTCAAAAAAGTCAAAACCGGACTTTTCCGCCGGATTCTTATCTGCCTATCGGAGCGGGCCTTGGCGCTTGCGCTTTTGTTCATATGAAAGGTTTTTGAAAAATTGAGCCAAAAGACGGTCTTATCAGGCAGACTGCCATATACTGCGAGTATTTATTCACTATTATAAGGAGAATCAGAACCTGTCCATGTTCCTGTTTTGATTCAGATTGAACACACTATAGGAAGACATAGGAATTTGAAACTAGTGTGAATTTTTTGATAATATTATCTTTTTCCTCTATGATTGTAAGCAAATGACAAGAGGAGTTGGGAAAATTTGAAGAAAAAGGCGATTCCTGTTTTGCTGACAGCGAGCTTCCTTCTTGCCCCTGCAGTAAGCGCCGAAACACCATACTATGGAAAAACGTATACGCAGCCCGAACAAGTAAGGCCGCTTTTTCCCGATGTTGCTTCAACAGACGAAACACCGGCTTTTACAAAAGGTGAAGAAGCCTTCACCACCCAGGAGGAAATGCTTGCTTACATAGAAGAACTCAAAACAAAATCTCCTTACGTATCAGTAAAAGAGATCGGGAAATCGCAAAACGGCATGGTAATTCCTGCACTTTACTTTACAAAGGACGGGAGCATAAAACCGAGCTACGCATCTCGTAAGCCGACGGTCTGGATTCAGAGCCAGATTCACGGAAATGAGCCTGCAAGCGGTGAATCCATTCTAGCCATCGCAAATCGTCTGACAGGCGAGCTTGGGAAAGAGCTGCTGGATGATATCAATATTATTATTGTTCCACGTGTAAATCCGGATGGATCCTACAACTTTAAGCGGCAGCTTCAAAATGGCCTTGACGGCAACCGTGATCATGTCAAGCTGGAGTCACCGGAAGTGCAGGCTATTCACCGCGAATACAATAAGTACACGCCTGAAGTTGTCATTGATGCCCATGAATATTCGCCGTACACCCGTTCGTTTGACCGGTTTGGGGAAGACGGTCTCCTGAAGTATCATGATATCCTTCTGCTCTCAGGCAGAAATTTAAACATTCCTGAAAAAATCAGAACGATGTCAGACAGCCTTTATGTTGAACCTGCGTTTACTGCACTTGAAGATCAGGGATATTCGGCTGACCGCTATTATACAACCGCTGTGACAAACGGTGAAATTGATATTTTAGAAGGCGGGACAGAGCCGCGCATCGGAAGAAACTCCTTCGGACTGCAGCCTGCCTTTTCGTTCCTTGTGGAAAGCAGGGGCATTGAAATTGGCAGGGAGGACTTTGGACGCCGGGTCGCAGCTCAAATCGCCACACATGAAAGCATTTTAAGACAGACAGCAGAAAATGCCCGTAAAGTAAAAGTAACGGTTGCAGCTGAACGGGCAAAGCTAGTTAAAAAAGGCCTGCTTCCAAATGACAATGATCCTGTTTATGTGAACAGTGAAGCATTGGAGATAGAAGGACAGACTCTTGAAATGATTGATATTGAGAGCGGAACTGTTCAGGATGTACCTGTTAATTATTTCAGTGCAACAGAAGCTGTTCCGACATTAACACGCGAGCGTCCGACCGCATATGTACTGCAGCCTGATCAGGGTGATGCTGCGGCCAGGCTGATGAATCAGGGAGTAAAAGGATTTAAGCTTCCGAAACAAATGAAACTCCCTGTTGAAGCCTATCAGATAACAGGCAAAGAAGAGACAGAACTGTACGAAGGAAAGCAGCTGGTTGAAGTGGAGACAGAGCTCACAAAAAAAGAGGTCGTTTTCCCGAAAGGCTCATTTATCTTCTTGTCTGCTCAGCCGCAAAATAATCTGCTGTCTCTCTCCCTTGAGCCCGAGTCGATTGACAGCTATGTAACATTCGGCTATATTCCGTCAGAAATTGGTGAAGAATTGCCGGTTTACCGGTTTATGTTTGATGGGAAAAAGCTGAAGTAAGCAATAAAAAACAGATCCCGCTAAATCACGGGATCTGTTTTTTCATTGTTAAGCAGGAAATTATAAAGAATTAAAGGCTGTGGATAACATAACAAAGTTATCCTCGTCCAGCTCCAGCGCCTAAATCCTCTGTCAGAACAAATCCGTCAAAAAAGTCAAACCCGGACTTTTCCGTCGGATTCTTATCTGCCTATCGGATCTGACCAAGGCGCTTGCGCTTTTGTTCTTATAGTACGATACTTACAATAATCGCTGACAGGATACTCACAAGTGTAGCACCGTAAAGCAGTTTCAAACCGAAACGTGCAACTACGTTTCCTTGTTTTTCATGCAGACCCTTCACCGCACCGGCAATAATTCCGATTGATGAGAAATTGGCAAACGAGACAAGGAAGACGGAGATGATGCCAAGCGTACGCTCACTGAACGTATCTGCAACATTAGCCAGGTCCATCATCGCTACAAATTCGTTTGTCACAAGCTTAGTTGCCATAATTCCGCCCGCAGCTACTGCTTCGTTCATAGGAACACCCATGATAAAGGCGAATGGGGCAAAGATGTATCCAAGAATACCCTGGAATGTAATGCCGAAGATCATATCAAAAATGTTGTTGACCGCTGCAATCAGGGCAACGAAACCAATCAGCATAGCGCCGACAATGACGGCTACTTTGAAACCGTCCATGATGTATTCGCCAAGCATTTCAAAGAATGACTGCTTTTCTTCTTCCTGAATGACAAGAATATCTTCTTCATCTGAAACAGTGTAAGGATTAATGATTGAAGCAATGATAAATCCGCCGAACAGGTTGATGACGATTGCCGTTACAACATACTTCGGCTCGATCATCGTCATGTATGCTCCAACAATCGACATGGATACAGTCGACATTGCAGATGCGCAAAGTGTGTACAGACGCTGTGAAGACAGCTGTCCAAGCTGTTTTTTAACGGTGATGAAGACTTCGGACTGACCTACAATCGCTGATGCAACTGCATTGTAAGACTCAAGCTTACCCATGCCGTTAACCTTGCTCAGTACATAACCGATGCCCTTCATAACAAAAGGCAGAATTTTAAAGTACTGGAAGATCCCGATCAAAGCAGAGATAAAGACGATTGGGAGAAGAACGTTCAGGAAAAATGGAGATTGTCCATCATTCGCGAGTCCGCCAAAAACAAACATGATTCCTTCGTTTGCATATTCAAGCAGCTTGCCGAATCCGTCGGCAATTGCAGTAATTAACACGAGACCAAATTTTGTGTTGAGTAATAGGAACGTTAAAGCAATTTGTATAACAATCATCAGTGCAACAGGTTTAAACTTGATTTTCTTGCGGTCGCTGCTGGCAACCCAGGCGAGACCAAGTACGATGGCAAGTCCAAGAAGGGCAATCAGGTATTTCATTTCGTTCACCTCTGTGATGGAATTATAAAACAATTTTTGAAAGACACTGTATACGCTTTCATCCTCTTCAAAAAAGAGAGTCAGTATGATCAGATGTCTGACCTCTGACGTATTCAACTATAATAGATTTATAGGAACAAAGCAACAATAAATTTTTGCTATTTAAAGGATAATCGGCTGCTGCTCATTCGCAGCAATAACCCTTCAAATTTAGGATGGAAATATTGAACAACAAAACCAAGTGTCAATGTCACGACAAATGTGCCGATGCCGATTGCTCCCTGAAAAGCAAAAGCGAGAAGGAGCGCAAAGGTTTCGCTGATGATCCTTGAATTTCTTAAATTAAAACCGAAACGGGTATGAATGGCAACCATCAGTGTATCCATCGGACTGGCAGGAAACTTTGCCTGCAGATAAACGGCTACTCCAATACCCATGGTGAGTATTCCGGCAATCAGAGCAGATGCCTGGAAGAATAATCCGGCAGGGGAATAGTGTTTTAAAACGACTAGAAGCCAGAAATCAATCAAAGCTCCAATTAAGAGAATGCTTCCTGCTGCGAGCAACTCGGGTTTCTTCTTCATCAGGAATGAGTTAATAAAAATTAAAACGATTCCATTTATAAAGATACAGGTACCGACAGTGAGTCCAAAAAGATTGGATTCTCCTACTGCAAGTGCGTCCCATGAGGATGCGCCAAGACCTGATTTGATAATCAGGGCTACACCGAGCGTAAGAGCCAGTAAGCCTGTCATGAAAAACAGTATTCTTTCTTTCATATTGTGTCCCCTCTCACGTGGAGTTATTAGTTGTTAGTCGTCAGACCTCTTGAATTCGTTTACATCATATCTAATATTGGCCGTTTTGGCAAGAAAAATTATAGTGGAAGAAGGATCCATGAAAAAAACCGCAGAATCCATGTTCTGCGGCTTTTACTCAGCTGAGCTGAGTGGTCTTTAGAAACTCTTTTGTCCGTTCTTCTTTTGGATTAGAAAAGAACTCTTCCGGGTGTCCGATCTCAACAACTCTTCCTTCGTTCATATACACGATCCAGTCAGCAACCTCTCTTGCAAACTGCATCTCATGCGTGACGACAACCATTGTCATTCCTTCTTCAGCAAGTTCTTTCATGGTGGCGAGAACCTCTCCGACAAGTTCCGGATCAAGAGCGGATGTAGGTTCGTCAAACAGCATGATTTCAGGCTTCATCGCAAGTGCCCGGGCAATGGCAACCCGCTGCTTTTGCCCCCCTGACAATTTGTTCGGGTAGACATCTGCTTTGTCGGAAAGCCCTACTTTTTCAAGGAGAGCACGTGCTTCCGCTTCAGCCTGGTTCTTTTTCATTTTCTTTACCATCAGCGGTGCTTCCATAATGTTTTCAATCACTGTTTTATGAGGGAACAGCTGGAAATGCTGAAACACCATGCCGACTTTTTGCCGGACTTCGTTGATATCATGAGTTGCCTGTGTGACTTCTTCACCGTTTATGATGATTTTTCCGTTATCTTTTTTCTCAAGAAAGTTGAGGCACCTGAGAAGGGTGCTTTTTCCGGATCCGCTTGATCCGATCAAACATACAACATCGCTTTCACCAACTTTCATATCAATATCTTTTAAGACATGCAGGTCGCCGAATGATTTATTCAGCTTTTCCACTTTGATCATTTCTTTTGATTCCAAAAAGATTCCCTCCTTTAGCGGTCACTGATGGACATTTTCTTTTCAAGTCCATTTACAACGAGTGTCAGTATTGCAACTAGTATTAAGTAGTAAACGGCAACAATGAGCAGGAATGTCATCTCATCAAAGTTGTTTGAACCGAGTGTGGTCGCCACGTTAAATAATTCATTGATGGAAATAAAGGCTGCCAGAGAAGAATCCTTCAAGCCGATAATCATCTGGTTTCCAAGCGGAGGCAGGGCGCGTCTGAACGCCTGCGGCATGATGATCCGCCTCATTGTCAGAGCTCTGGTCATTCCGAGAGAACGGCCTGCTTCCATTTGACCTTTGTCTATGGACTGGATGGTGCCTCTGAAAATTTCGGCAATATAAGCACCATTGTGGAAGGCGAGAGCAAGTGATGCAGCCCAGAAGTCAGGGATGAGAAACAATCCGCTGAAACCGAAGTACAGGATGAAAATCTGAACGATCAATGGTGTACCTCGGACAAGGTAGATATAAGCATCTGAAATCCAGCCGAGAACCTTCAGTTTGGATATTTTCAGCAATGCGAAAAAGAGGCCGATGATAATTCCAATTAAGATAGACACAACCGTCAGTTGAAGAGTGACGAGCATTGCATCAAAAAATACACCTCTGCTGGCTATGAGTGAATCAAAAAAATGTGAAAAGCTGGGCAATATAAACAGCATCCTTTCTGTACAGGCAGTGATTATTCCGGTTTTACTGTAATGTCTTCTCCAAAATACTCAATGCTGATTTTTTTTAGTGTTCCGTCTTTGCGCAGATTTTCGAGCGCTTCATTAACACGTTTTAAGAGTTCGGGGTTGTCCTGCGGAATGACAACAGCCTGTTCACTTCGTTCAATCAGCTGCTGTCCGGTAATTTCAAATCCGCCTTTGGCTGCACTTTTTCCTGTTACAAAATCCGTGATCACCGCGTCGTGGCGGCCTGTACTCAGTGCTTTGAGGGCAGTGATATCGCTGTCGTACATCTTTATGTTGTTTGTATATTTCTCTGCGGTTGCAGCATATGTAGAGCCTTTGGCTACAGCGACTTCTTTTCCTTTGAGATCTTCAACTGTTTTGATGCTGCTGTCTGTGCGCGTGAAAATTTGAGGTCCTGAATAGTAGTAGGGTGTGGAAAAGGACACGTGCTTTGCCCGCTGGTCATTGATGGTGTGGCTTGCCACAGCGGCGTCGGCCCGGCCGGTTTTAACACCTTCAACAATCCCTTTGAATTTAATCCGTTTTTGAACTGGCTTCAGTCCAAGCTCCTTGGCAATCGCTTCTCCGACGGCGACATCAAACCCGGTCATTGTCATATCATCCTTCACATAGCTGAAGGGTTTGAATTCACCTGATGCAGCAAAGACGAATTCATCCTTGTCAATCAATTCTGTTCCGTCTGACAACTTTTCTTTCTCGGCACAGGCTGATAAAAAAACACCTGTTAATAGAACAAGGATCATAAGATAAACTTGTTTTTTCATAAGATGCTCCAAGTCTCCTTTCTGAATGGTATGAGTGATTATGGTAAACAGGAAAAAATGCGCTAGTTGTACATACCCTTATCTTACTTACTGTAATCGTATTTTTTAGAATTTTTTAGAAAAGGAAAATGTAAACTTGCATAAAAAAAGAAGCAGCTGTATAGCTGCTTCTACTGCATTGCATTCCATTCAATTTCTCCTGCCTGCTCTTCATAATCAATGTTTACTTTAAAGTCGTGCTTTTCATAAAAGTGCACAAGACGGTCGACATGATCCCAGTCTCTCTTGGCGATATCTCCGGTAATAGTCGGGATGTTCTGGTCTTTTGCGATTTCTTTTAAATAATTCATGCAAATTGATCCGTAGCCTTTGTTGGCAGGTCCTTTAATATCGCCAATATGAATGGCATGATCGTCTGAATAGGTGGCATGAATGGAAAAATCCCATTTCCCCCTATAGGCTGTTTCGCAATCGTTCAGCATCACTTTGCATGAATCACCGTCATTTTGTGCATAAACAACGACCCATTTGTCTTCTTTCGTCTGATCAATTCCGACAACTTTCCACCTCTTGGCTATTTCCTTGAGATTATCCTGCATTCTAAAGAGCTGAAACTGCAGTTCTTCCGCATCCACAGGTGCCTGATTTTCGCCAGTAAGTACAGATTGATACATACTGATCTCCTTCCTATATAGTAGTCCGTACGTAAAACACAATTATCTATTTTACTGGACTGCGGCAAAAGCATCAACCGTTTTGCTCGAATTGGAAGGAGTTGCTTACTAAAAAAAACGGCGCCAGTACAGGCGCCGGATGCTATTCTTCTTGACTGTCATAAATACAATGGTCAAAGCTGTCATTGTGGATATGGTTCAGTTCCTTAACCCCGTAAATTAAAAACTGGTGGTCGTCGCCATACAAGTCAAGCTTGTTTGCTTTTTTATAATGCTCTAATGCTGTGCGCGCTTTATCTTCCTCTGTAAAGACACCAACTACGTTTGAAGCCTCTCCACAGTCGGAACAGCCTATATCAACTACCACATAGTACATGAAATCACCCTTTATGCGTTCTTTCGTCCCCTATTTTCTCACGACAGCCGGGTGAAAACAAGGAATTGGCATAAGCGGATCAGACATCCAGTGTCTGAGGTGTTTTCTGTCCGCTGTTCATCAGGCGGATTTTGTTCGGTTTAATGGCAAGAACAATATAGTCCGGGTCATCAGGACCCTTGAACCAATTTTTCATATGCTCATTCCAGATCCGGTCTTTCAGTTCCTGGTCGCTGCTGATTTCCGCTGTTCCCTCGAACTCTACATAGGAGTCCCCGTATCCTTCGCCTTCATAGCCCAGCAGGATATGTACGTTCGGATTTTTATCAATTTCCTCTGCTTTGTGCGTGTGAACATTAGTCGGAGTATAGAGCATAAGTTCATCATTGGAAAAGGTCATATAGCGGGAGTGGGGTTTATTGTCCACTACGGTAGACAGTGTCCCTACTTTGTGTTTTTCAAGTACCTGAAGGACCTCTTGATTCAGTGTCTGCTTGTCCATGGTAACATCTCCTTTATACGTATTAATGTATGTATTCCTTCATTTTCTTATCTTGAAACATGAAAGTGGAGTGTTGGCTGACACGCAAATGCCTCCCGCTATGAGGGAGGCATTTATGGGGTGGAAACAGACGGATTAACTGCGGACAGTTCCCTGAAGAAAAGCTTTTCATCTTTTGGCAGCGAAACAAGCGCAAATTTTGAATAGGCAGGGCGGCTGGATGAAAAAGAACCTGTGTACACGATTTTCAGGCGCTTGAATGTCCAGGCCGGTGAAGATAGTGGATTCATTGAATAGTGCACTTCTTTAATGTCTCTGATAAAAATTTCTTTTCTGATGAGTCCGAATACAATTTTCAGTTTCTGATCGGCGATGACAAAATACGAGTTAAGAAGAGCATGTGCAAGAAAGGCTGCAATTAAAAAAGGGAAAACAAGAGGTGGTGCGGGTTCACCCTGATACAGAAGAAAAAACGGGAAAACAATTAAAAAAACGACGATACATACAAGGATTGGGTTCCGTTTTACTTTAAACGTCATGACAGACCTCCTTACATTAATTTTAGCATATTTTACCTTTTGATGACGGGTAAATTTCGTTTGTTCTTATTGGCAGCACGTTACTGTTACAGGGAAGCAGGTATACTGGAATGATTTAAAAAACACTGATTCAAACTGGTATAGACAACTAGTTGAATAGATGTTATAGTATGTGTGAAAACGGATGCAAGGAGCTGTAATGATGGCAGAAATATGCTTATTGAACGCTGAAATTTATACTGGCGAATCCATTATTGAGAGTGGGTACGTTTTAATAGAAGATGAAAAAATAAAACAAGTCGGGATGATGGAGGATTATCAGGAGCAGAGCGGATTTGAGCGCGTAATTGATTTAAACCACGCTGCAAGAGTCGTTCCGGGCTTTATTGATCTCCATATCCACGGAGCACACGGTGCGGATGTGATGGACGCTTCTTTAGAAGCGCTGCAAATAATGACTTCAAAGCTTCCATTTGAAGGAACAACAAGTTTTCTGGCAACTACAATGACTTCAAGTAAAGAACAAATTTCTGAAGCTCTTGTCAATGCGGCCGCATACTTAAAAGAAAAAAATCAAACCGGTGCAGAGATCCTTGGCATCCATCTTGAAGGTCCATTTTTAAATCCGAAACGGGCAGGGGCCCAGGCACCAGGAAATATTATTGAACCCTCAATTGACCTTTTTGACAGGTGGCATGAAGAGTCAGGCGGAAGCATTAAACTTGTGACACTGGCACCGGAGCGCGAAGGCGGGTATGCGCTTGCCGGCCATTTAAAGAGTTTGTCCATCGTCCCGTCTATCGGCCACAGTGATGCTGTTTATCAGGAAGTGGAGACGGCGATTGCAAGCGGTGTCCATCATGCGACACATCTTTTTAACGGAATGAGAGGGATTCACCACCGCGACGCAGGCACTGCAGGAGCTGTTCTGATGAAGGATGAAGTGATAACGGAAATGATTGTCGACGGCATTCATATTGCACCTGAAATGGTCAAGTTTGCTTATAGGATGAAAGGCAGTGAAAGGGCCATTCTTATAACTGATGCTATGCGTGCCAAAGGGCTCGGTCCAGGCACTTACGATCTTGGCGGACAGGAAGTAACAGTTGACGGGGAGCGGGCGACACTCGCTGATGGGACACTTGCAGGAAGTATTCTTACATTCAGAGATGCGGTAGTCAACATGATGTCATTCACGGGGTGCTCCCTTCAGGATGCTGTCACGATGTCATCTGTTAATCCTGCTAAACAAATTGGGGTCTACGACAGAAAAGGCAGCCTTGAGAAGGGAAAAGATGCAGACATTGCCGTGCTCGATGACCAATTGAATGTGATGATGACGATCTGCAGAGGAACGATATCTTTTACAGGGAGTGCTGACAAATGAAGCTGATTGAAGCGAAGGATTACAAAGAAATGAGCATGATTGCTTCAAGAATGATCTCAGAGCAGGTCCGGTCCAAAAAAGACTCAGTGCTAGGACTTGCAACGGGCGGAACGGTTTTAGGCACCTATCAGCAGCTGATCCTTGACCATCAGGAGAACGGAACGGACTACTCTGAAGTAAAAACCTTTAATCTGGATGAATATGCCGGTCTCCATAAAGATGATGAAAACAGCTATCATACGTACATGAAAAAGCACTTTTTTGACAGCGTCAATGTCTCTGATGCAAATACACACCTTCCTGACGGAGAAGCATCCGATTTAGAGAATGAGTGCAGAGATTACGACAGGCTGATCAGCGAAAGCGGGGGCATTGACCTGCAGCTTTTGGGGATCGGTCAAAACGGGCACATCGGGTTTAATGAACCAGGCAGTTCATTTGAATCAAACACCCACCTTGTAAAACTGGAAGAATCAACCCGTCAGGCAAATGCAAGGTATTTCAACACGATTGAGGATGTGCCGAAACATGCGGTGACGATGGGAATCGCTTCAATCATGAGAAGCAAAAAAATTCTTCTTCTTGCATCAGGTGTTCAAAAAGCAGCCATATTAAATGATCTTTTTCATGCAGATGTATCTGAAGAAATTCCGGCGACTGTCCTCAGAAATCACCCGAATGCCGTAATTATTGCAGACAGGGATGCACTTTCGAAGCTTCAGCCGGAAGAAAGGAAGATGTTTGCCAGATGATTCAAAAGAACTCACCCCTGCCAATCTACTATCAGCTCGAAGAAGCCATCAAAGAAGCAATACAAAATCAAGAGCTGACACCAGGCCAGATGATTCCATCTGAAAGAGAATATGCGGAAAAGTACGGAATCAGCAGAATGACTGTCAGGCAAGCTCTTTCAAACCTTGTAAATGACGGCTTCCTTTACAGACAGAGAGGGAAGGGAACGTTTGTCGCGCATCAGAAAATTGAACAGCCGCTTCAAGGCCTGACCAGTTTTTCTGAGGATATGAGGTCACGCGGCCTTGAACCAAGTACGCGCGTCATCAGCTTTAAGGAAGTGCCTGCAAGTCATGACCTTGCTTCTAAGCTCGAGGTGGAAGCGGGAACGTCCCTTTTTGAATTAAAACGGATTAGGCTTGCAGACCAGCTGCCGATGGCCTATGAAATGCTGTACATTTCAAAAGAAACGGCACCTGATTTGACCGAAAAAATCGCTCAATCTTCTATATATGAATACGTGGAAAATAAACTGGGCCTGAAGATTCACCATGGACGACAGGTTCTTGAGGCCTCTATTGCCAGAAGAACAGAAGCGGAAATGCTCCAGGTTGAAGAAGGTGCCCCGGTCCTGATGATCGAGCGGAGAAGCACGCTTGAATCAAATAAACCGCTAGAAGTTGTAAAGTCTGTTTACCGGGCGGACCGTTATAAATTCACGATTGATATGGAGCGATTGTCATGAAAAAGCGGGCAACAGAACAAAAAAACATCCGGACGTCTGCCATTGATGAAATGACTTCCTATGAGATGGCAAAACTTATGCACCAGGAGGACGCGGCAATATCTGCTGCTGTGGAGAAAGCACTTCCGCAAATTGCTGAAGCGGCTGATGAAATAGTCGCACGATGGAAAACGGGCGGAAGAGTGTTTGTGATTGGAGCAGGCACCAGCGGAAGAGTGGGCATGCTTGATGCAGTGGAGCTCGGACCGACTTTTTCTGTAGAGGAAGACAGATGGACGGCACTTGTATCCGGCGGAAATGAAGCGATGTGGATGCCGCTTGAGGAGACTGAAGACGATGAAAACGCCATCAGGGAGGAATTGAAATCCCACTCACTCGCTGAGCAGGATTGTGTCATCGGCATAACAGCCAGCGGTTCAACTCCGTTTGCTGTAAGCGGCCTTGAATATGCGAATCAGAAGGGTGCCTGTACAATTTCGATCAGCAACAATGAACACTCAGTCATTTCCGAACTGGCTGATGTTGCCATCGAACTTAGAACTGGCCCTGAAGTCATACGGGGGTCCACAAGATTAAAAGCGGGAACTTCTCAAAAAATGGCTCTAAACATGATCTCAACAAGTGTCATGATACAGCTTGGGAAAGTATATGGAAACGAAATGGTCGACATGAAACTGATCAACCGCAAACTGAAAAAGCGGGCAGAAATGATTTTGGCGGAAACGACAGGCATTGATGAGGAAACAGCAGGACTAACTATGGAAAAAACACAGTACAATCTTAAAGAAGCCATTTTCATGACGGTTACAAATGCTTCCGAAGAAGAAGCAGGCCTCTATATTCAGGAGGCGCAAGGGAGATTGAAACAAGCGATTCATCGCTTTTTCGATAATAAAAACAAGTAAGGGGGAACTATCATGTTGGGGTTTTTACAGAAAATAGGGAAATCACTGCAGCTTCCGATCGCCGTACTTCCGGCCGCCGGGCTTATGCTGCGCCTTGGACAGGATGACCTGCTCGGCATTCCGTTATTGGCGCAGACAGGCGATTTCATTTTTGCAAATCTGGCTCTTATCTTTGCCATTGGGGTTGCAATCGGCTTATCGAAGGATGGGCATGGTTCGGCCGCACTTGCAGGTACAATTGGCTACCTGGTGTTAACGAAGGGGATTGAAGTCATCAATCCGGATATTAAGCTGTCCGTTCTTGGGGGGATTATAGCAGGTATCATAGCGGGTCTCTTATATAATCGTTTTTCAGAGATAAAATTGCCTGAATGGCTCGCATTTTTTGGAGGGCGCAGGTTTGTTCCTATTATTACGGCTGCCGTGATGCTCATTCTTTCTCTTGCATTCGGCTATCTTTGGGGTCCTGTGCAGGAAGGGATCAACAACGTTGGTGTCTGGCTAACTGAGGCAGGTGCCGCAGGTGTAGCCATCTATGGATTCTTAAACCGAATCTTAATTCCAGTAGGACTTCATCAGTTTATAAATAGTTTGGTATGGTTTGTATTCGGTGAATATAACGGAGCGACTGGTGATCTTAACCGGTTCTTCGCAGGTGATCCAAGTGCAGGATTTTTCATGTCAGGTATGTTCCCGATCATGATGTTCGGCCTTCCTGCAGCTGCAGCTGCTATGATTATGGCTGCTAAGAAGGAGCGCCGGAAAGCTGTATCAGGTTTGCTGATCGGTGTTGCTTTTACATCATTTTTAACTGGTATTACAGAACCAATTGAATTTATGTTCATGTTCTTATCTCCATTGCTGTATGTGATTCATGCTGTTTTAACAGGTGCGTCTATGGCAATAGCGCAAATGCTTGATATTCACCTTGGATTCACATTCTCTGCAGGAGCGATCGACTATGTGCTGAACTTTAATGCTCCTGCTGCGAAAAATGCATGGCTGCTTCTTGTCATGGGAGCTGTGTATGCAGCAATCTATTTCTTCCTGTTCTACTTCCTGATCAAAAAGCTTGATCTGAAAACGCCTGGCCGCGAGGATGAGACAGATGAGGAAGCAATTGACGAGCCGGCTGCAGGCGGAGACAAATATGCTGCGATGGCTGCTAAATATATGGCAGGTCTTGGCGGCAGCGACAATCTGACAGAGATTGATAACTGTGTCACGCGCCTTCGTCTTAAAGTGAAGGACGCAGGAGCAATCGATGAAAAAGCACTTAAACAAGCTGGTGCAAGAGGCGTTATCAAGCTGACGAAAACAGATGTACAGGTGATCGTCGGAACAGACGTTGAGTTTGTATCCAATGAGCTGAAAAAACTGAAATAAAGAAGAATGCCTGAATCATCTCCTGATTCAGGCATTCTTTGTGCGGACAGAAAAGCGGTCTGTTTCGATTTTTTTTATAAATGAGACAGCATGTTGATTAAACCTGTCAGGCTGATCAATATTGCAGACGTGACCGGAATCAGCTATATACACTGCCTGTACGTCCTTGTTTTCCGCGGCAATCTCTTTTACCGGCTTTAAAAATAAATGGTCTTGTTCTCCCATTAAAAACAAGACGGGAATCTTGTAAAAGTCTTTTTGAAGCTCTATCAAGTACGGATTCACAAAACGAGTAAGTGAAAACCATTGAATAAACTCTTTTTGGCACATCTTCTTTGCCTGGCTGATGAACATCGTGCGGGATTCTTTATGAGTTGCATAAGGCATTATGATCCAGGCAAACAAAGAATAAAGCCACATATAGGGCAGAATCCTTTTGCCGAGGTTGCCAATAACAAGCAGCATTCTCGTAAATACGTTCAATTTTGTGATGGCCCCGCCCAGAACCATGGAAGAAAGAAGCCTCGGCCTGATCTTCGCAATGGTTTGAATAACAATCGTGCCAAGTGAAATCCCGACAAAATGAGAAGAAGCTATTTTCAGCCGATCATGAACATGGATGACTTCTTCAGCAATTTCTGAAAAATCATCGCCGTCTTTCCACAGCCCTTTTGCGGATCTACCATGTCCGCGAAGATCAATGAGCAGGATGTTGAAATGCTTTTTAAATTCCCTTATTTGCTTGTACCAAATTGACGAGCTTCCGCCTGCACCATGAATAAAGGTAACCCACGGCTTTTTCTCGTGAAGTTTCAGGGTTCTGTAATATAAAATGTGTAACACCTGCCATCTGTTAAGATTATAGGTTCATAGGAACTTATATCTTAATATGATTGAAGAGCAAAAAGTATAAAAATAGGCCAATTGTAAGAAAAGTGTCACAATTGAGAGGCGGGCTCAAGGCACAGAAGAACTGACATGTGCGCTGCTGAGAATACGCACACAGTCAGATAGATTCATACTTTAAAAAGATACTAGAAACGGTTGCGGGTTCTTTCGGCTTTTGTTATAATGAAAGTACTTATTTTTGTTCGTAATATGATTAAAAAGGCACTCGTCTTGAAGAATATTATTTAGAGCAGGGATAGTAATACAATTGTGCGCTTGGCGCACGAGGAGGATACACACATGTTACAAGGTAAAGTTAAATGGTTTAACGCAGAAAAAGGTTTCGGTTTCATCGAAGCAGAAGGTCAAGAAGACGTATTCGTACATTTCTCTGCTATTCAAGGCGAAGGCTTTAAATCTTTAGAAGAAGGCCAAGAAGTTACTTTCGAAATCGTTGAAGGCGCTCGTGGACCACAAGCTGCTAACGTTCAAAAGTAATGACTGAAAAAAGACTCCTGTAAAGGAGTCTTTTTTTTTGTGTGTTTTGGGGGAGTGAAGCACAATTAAATCACGGCAAGCGTTGGAATCCTACCCTCCAAAACCGAAAATCGATCTGGGAGGGTATGTAAGCGGCTTAATCGTACCCTCCGAAACCGTAAAACGATCTGGGAGGGTAAGAAGGTGCCTGAATCGTACCCTCCGAAACCGTAAAACGATCTGGGAGGGTAAGCAAGTGCGTGAATCCTACCCTCCGAAACCGAAAAACGATGTGTGAGGGTAAGCAAGTGCGTGAATCCTACCCTCCAAAACCGAAAATCGATCTGAGAGGGTAAGCAAGCGTCGGAATCGTACCCTCCGAAACCGTAAAACGATCTGGTAGGGTAAGCAAGCGTCGGAATCGTACCCTCCAAAACCGTAAAACGATCTGGGAGGGTAAGCAAGCGTCGGAATCGTACCCTCCGAAACCGAAAAACGATGTGTGAGGGTAAGCAAGCGGCTTATTCGTACCTTCCGAAACCGTAAAACGATGTGGGAGGGTAAGCAAGCACCCTGGTGCCACCCCTCCAAAACCTACTCTTCTTTTATCACCTTCAGCGGCTTATCAGCCGGCCCTTCTATTACATCACCCTTATAAGAAAATCTCGATCCATGACACGGGCAGTCCCAAGAGCGGTCTCCGCTGTTCCATTCCACTTCGCAGCCAAGGTGGGTGCAGGTCATGTCCACAAGGTGAAGCACACCTTGTTCATCTTTATAGCCTCCGGCTTTTTTCCCGTTTACCATCACCGCACAGCCTTCATCAGCATGAAGATCCTCAGGTGTCTTTGATGGACGCTTGATTTTACCTGCTATTAAATGCTTTGCCACATCGGCATTTGCTTTCAAAAATTCTTTTACACCAGGGTCAGAGTGAAAGCGGCTCGGTGTGAAAAGATCAAGATAGCGTGATTCTTTCTTCACAATTAAATCCCTTAGCATGTGTGCAGCAAACGTGCCGTTTGTCATGCCCCATTTATGAAAGCCTGTAGCTGCGTAGATAGTGGGATTGCTTGATGTGAGGGGGCCGATGTACGGGATTTTATCCAATGTAAACAAGTCCTGTGCAGACCACCTGTGTGTAATTTCCTCCAGGCCAAAAATCTCTTCTCCAAAACCTTCGAGCTTTTCATACAGCTTGTGGGTATCTTTTTCCTGGCCTGCTTTATGGCCTTCGCCTCCGATTAAGACGACATCCTGACCGCTGGAGGATGCGGATCTGAGCGAACGTTTAGGCTCATCGACACTTAAATACATGCCGCCGGGATACGGTTTTGAAGTTTTAGCACTAATGACATAGGAACGATCGGCATACATTCTGGCAAAATAGAAGCCGTTTCCGTCGTAAAAAGGAAAATGAGTCGCTGCAATGACATGTTCACAAGTGATCTCAAATCCTTCATTTGAAAGCAGAACAGGCTCTTCTTTTGTGCCTTTCACGTCAATTATCGCTGAGTTTTCATAAATCTGTACACCGGCCTTCATCATTTCTTCAAGAAGGGCCTGCAAATAATTCAGCGGATGAAACTGAGCCTGATTTTTAACACGCAGTGCTCCTTTAATCTCGATATCAAGCGGGATCTGATCAACGTATTCATAAGGAATCCCAATGGCATCGTAAGCATCTTTTTCCTTCAGAAGTTTGTCCAGAGATTCATCAGAAACGGCATAGAGAATAGCATCCTGAATGCTGAAATCACATGGAATGTTTTTTTCTTCAACGGTGTTTCTAATAAAATCAAGTCCTGCCAGGTTCGCTTCATAATAGTGTTTGGCGCCATCTGTTCCGACATGCTGGGTCAGTTCGTGATAAATAAGATCATGCTGAATGGTAACTTTAGCAGTCGTGTGGCCGGTCGTGCCATTGAGCAGACAATCAGAGTCAATTAGTGCGACCTTAAGTCCTTCTTTCGCAAGAAGGTAGGCTGAAGTTATGCCGGTAATCCCCCCGCCGACTACAGCTGCATCAACCGTTATGTGCTTTGAAAGTTTAGGGAAATCGGGAAGACTTGAGGTGTCTCTCCAGTAAGGTTCAGGAAACCGGGGCAGTTTCGAGTTCGTATTTTTCATATGTAATCCTCCTCCTGAGTCATCATTAGCGTATCCTCATGGCAAAAATACATGTATTTGGAAAAATGGATTGATAATTCTGAAAGCGGCGGGTTATAATAGGTATACTTTAAGGAACGGAGGTGGATGAGAGATGAACAGTTTGAATGTGATGCACGGGAAAGAATTATCATACCTTTATTTATGTCGTGCAATTTTTCATGCAATTGCTCTTAACGGGATACGTATGCCCTTTTTCAGCAACTGCATAGACACATTCAAACGTTAAGAAGATTCTCTTATCCACAAGTGATGCGGAGGGCTTATTAGCTCTCCGTTTTTTTGTTTTGGCGAATTCAGATAAACTCGCTGATGAACCGGGATAAGCAGGAAACTGCTTATTCTGGTTTTTTTATATTTGAAAGGGGTTCCTAATTATGACGATTTGTTCGGTTCAGGGATTAACAAAATCATACGGAAGCCAGCTGATTTTTGAAAAGCTGAGCTTTGAAATAAATGAAGGCGAAAAGATTGGGTTTACAGGCAGAAATGGGACAGGGAAAACGACGATCTTTAAGTGTCTGTCAGGAATTGAACAGCCTGATGAAGGCACAATCGCGATTAAAAAAGGAAAAAAGATCGGCTATTTGGCTCAAATACCTGTTTTTCATGACGGTGCGACTGTGGAAGATGTGCTGAGAGAGGGGATCTCGGAACTGACAGAACTGGCAGCTGAGCTATCTGAACTTGAGATGAAAATGGCTGAGGCAAAAAATCCTCATCTGCTTGAAAGGGTGATGGAGCGTTACGGCAGCTGCAGGCAGCAATTTGAATTGCTAGGAGGCTACGAAATGGATGCGAAGGTGCAGGCGGTTGCCTGCGGCCTGAAGCTTCAGGAACTTCTGAATGAAAAATTCCAGGCGATAAGCGGCGGAGAAAAGACGAAAGTTTCACTTGGCATGATTCTTTTAAAGCAGCCGGATATTCTGCTTCTTGATGAACCGACCAACCATTTGGATATTGCAGCTGTAGAATGGCTTGAAACCTATCTGAAAGAATATAAAGGGACCGTTGTCGTAATATCACATGACCGCGCATTTCTGGATGAGGTAGCAGGTAAAATCCTTGATCTCGAAGGCGGGGAAGTGACTGTCTACCACCATAATTATTCAGGTTTCATCACCCAAAAACAAAAAAAGCTGCTGGCGGAATTTCAGGCATACCAGGATCAGCAGAAAAAAATCAAAAAAATGAAAGAAGCGATTAAAAGGTTGAAAGAGTGGGCGAATCAGGCTAATCCGCCAAACGAGGGCCTTCACAAGCGGGCAAGAAATATGGAGCGTGCGCTCATGAGAATGGAGAAACTGAAACGGCCTGTCCTGCAGCATAAAAAAATGGACCTGTCCTTTGAAGGGACTGACAGAAGCGGAAAAAGAGTCGTAAGTCTTGATGGTGCTTCAAAAGCATTTGGAGGTCGGACCATTCTAGAAGAGATTTCACTGGATATTCAGTACAAGGACAGAACCGCCATTGTCGGCGAAAACGGGTCAGGTAAATCGACTTTGCTGAAGATGGTCATGGGCCAGGTAGAACCTGACAGCGGGGCTGTGAAAATAGGCAGCAGCGTTAAGATCGGCTATCTTTCCCAGCAGCTTATGCTTGGTGATACAGACACATCTATTATTGATTTTTTCAGAGAAGATGTGCATGCATCTGAGGAAGAAGCCCGTCACATTCTTGCAGGATTTATGTTTTATGGTCCGGCAGTTTTTAAAAAACTGAAACATACAAGCGGCGGTGAACGGATGAGAATTCAGCTTGCAAAGCTTATGCAGCAGGATTTGAACGTGCTTATTTTAGATGAGCCGACAAATCATCTGGATATTGATTCCAGGGAAGTGCTTGAGGATGCAATTGAACAGTTTGAGGGAACAATCGTGGCAGTTTCCCATGACCGTTTTTTCCTCAACAAGCTTTTTACAAAGACCTGCTGGATCCATCAGCAAAAGCTCTTCTCCTTTGAAGGCAATTATGCGTGGGCGCGTGAAAAAATGCAGCCTGTGATGAATCAGTCTCCAAAAGGCATAAAAGAAAACCAGCCTTCAGTTATTAGAACGAAACAACCGAAAACACCAGTGCAGGAAAATGAAGAGGACGTGCTGAATAAAATTGAACAGCTTGAAAATGATGTGTATGAGATTGAACAGAATATGAATAAACAAAGTGAACTAAATGAGTTGATCCTTCTTAACCGCCGAAAAGAAGAAATAGTAAGCGAAATTGAACGTCTGTATAAAAGACTTTAGAACAAAAAAATCCGCTGCCTGTGCAGCGGATCTTTTTGGTGTTGAGTAAGTTCATGGAGTTACTTGAAATTTTCTACGCTTTCCGGATTATCCGAATGATTGTCTTTCAAAATGCCATTTTCTTCGATATGCCGTTTGGCTTCTTCATCGCCAAGCAAATAAATCATGCCGTATATTTTTCTCATCGAATCGTCATAGGCTTTATTTTCAGCATCATGGTGATATTCGCGGAATGGAACTTGTGCACGCTGGAAGGTCTGAAAGTCAGCCGAGCTGTTCTCGCTGTAATAGGACTTCAGCTGATCAATTTCAGCCGGAGTGGCATACAGTTTGAAGCTTGGACTTGATTCTGCAGGATTCTGAAGAATTTCTCCGCTTGCGACGTCAATATAGTACGTTTGTTTTTCCTGATTCATCCTATCCATCTCCTTTTAGTGATTTGTCTTTCTTTACCACTAATCGGAGAAATGTAACCCTCTATTAACTCAGCATGACTTTGTCTGACAGTGAGCTTCCGCCTTTTATTTTTGAAAATTCGTTCAGGAGGGAGGAAACAGTCAGTTTTTTCTTTTGATCTCCCTCAGCCTGAAAGATTATTCGTCCGCCGTCCATCATGACAAGGCGATTGCCAAGGTCGACTGCCTGCTGCATATTGTGTGTGATCATCAGAGTCGTTAACTGCCCTTCTGAGACAAGCTTTTCCGTGAGGTTTGTAATAAGGTCAGCCCGTGAAGGATCAAGTGCAGCTGTATGCTCATCAAGCAGGAGTATTCCGGGATTTGTGAACGTGGCCATTAAAAGGGAAAGCGCCTGCCGTTCCCCTCCTGAAAGCAGCCCGACTTTTGCAGAGAGTCTGTCTTCGAGTCCAAGGCCGAGCGTCGTTAGCTTTTCCTTAAAAAATGCTTTTCTCCTGGCTGTAACGCCGGGTCTCAGTGTGCGTTTATGGACACGTGCATAGGCTATGGCGAGATTTTCTTCTATCGTGAGAGCTGGTGCAGTTCCGGCCATCGGATCCTGAAAAACGCGGCCGAGGTATTTTGCGCGCTTGTGCTCGCGCAGGTTTGTGATTGCTCTTCCTTCAATCAGCACGTCCCCGTAATCAGGAAAAAGTCGGCCTGATATAACGTTCAGCAATGTGGATTTACCTGCTCCATTGCTGCCGATTACGGTTACAAAATCTCCTTTTTTAAGAGAAAGGGAAAGCCCGCTCAAAGCTTTTTTCTCATCGGGAGAACCTTCATTAAACACTTTTTCAATCTGCTTCAGCTCAAGCAATGTGAACATCTCCCTTTCTCCTGAGAAGTTTTTTCCTTTTTTCTTTCTGTTTTGCAAGCAGCTGCGGCACGACGAGCGCCGCGATGACGATGGCTGCCGTAATCATCTTCATATCGCCTGTCTCAAGGAAGTCTGCTCTGAGCGCAAGCGCAATAATAATGCGGTAGAGGATGGCTCCAATGATAACAGCTAGAGTTGCCCGGATAATCGTTTTTGTTCCGACGAGGGCTTCCCCGATAATGACAGATGCAAGGCCAATAATGATCATCCCGATCCCCATGCCAATATCGCTGAATCCCGAAAATTGGGCGATGAAAGCACCTGAAAAGGCAACAAGTGCATTGGAGATACCGAGACCGATAATTTTCAGAAGATCCGTATTGGCTGAAAAGCTTGAAATCATTTTTTCATTATCACCGACAGCGCGGATGGCAATGCCGATCTCTGTTTTAAGGAAATAATCAAGCGAAAGCTTTATAAGGACAATAAGGGCGCACATGGCTGCGAGAACCGACCATGTTTTCGGGATAAATGCTTCAAGACCTGCTGATACAAAAACAGACTGCATAAATGCGTCAATTCCAAGCTGGTTCCAGCCATCAAGCAAAACAGAAAAGACGGTGCTTTCCTGAAGCAGAGGGACGTTTGACTGGCCCATAATCCGCAGATTAATCGAATATAAGGCAATCATCATCAGGATTCCTGCAAGCAGGGGATTGATTTTCCCTTTCGTGTGAAAAATTCCAGTAAGACACCCTGCAATAAATCCGGCGGCAAGGGCCGCCAGAGTTGCGAAAAAAGGGTTAACTCCATTTACAATCAATGCAGCACATACTGCGGCACCTGTGACAAAGCTGCCGTCTACGGTGAGATCCGGAAAATCGAGAATCCTGAAGGAAAGGTACACACCAAGAGCCATGATGGCGTAGATCAGTCCGGATTCAACAGAAGAAAATAGGGCAGTAAACATGGTGTGTCCTCCTTAATCAATAAATTCAGCGTCTTTAAAGTCTTTCATTTCAACATTCATCGCTTCAGCCGCTTTTTTGCTGACCTGCAGTTTTAACTTCTGCGGGTAATCGACAGGGATTTCTCCCGCTTCTTTTTCTCCCTTAAGGATGTCAGCTGCTTTTAAGCCTGCTTCATATCCAATATCCCCGTAGTCAAATCCGTAAGCTGCAAAACCGCCTCTTGCTACAGAATCAAGCTCCCCGACAAACAGGGGCAGGTCTTCATCCCCTGCAACAGAAATAACAGACTCCAGCGCGGATACAACTGTATTATCAGTAATAATATAGAAAGAATCTACTTTTCCGACTAAGCTTTCAGCGGCCTGCTTCACTTCAGCTGAAGTTGAAACAGAAGCTTCAACAATTTCAAGGTCTGTTCCCTTTGCTGCTTTTTTAACAAGATCAATTTGAGCAGCCGAATTTTGCTCACCGGAGTTATAAATCATTCCAATCTTATTGCCGTCCACATTTTCATCTATAAATTTGACCGTATTTGGAATGGCATCAGGGTGAGTATCTGTCGTTCCGGTAATGTTTGCACCCGGTTTTTCAAAGCTTTCGACAAGGCCCGCCCCAATTGGATCCGTGACTGAAGTGAAAACAATCGGTATGTCTTTTGTTGCATTGAGTGCGCTTAGAGCACTTGGTGTGGAGTTGGCAAAAATCAGATCAACGCCGTCGCCGACAAAGTTGCTTGCAATGGTCTGATTATTATTCTGATCGCCGCCTGCAATCTGGACGTCATAGTCAACCTTGAGACCTTCATCTTTCAGAGCTTTTTGAAACCCTTTTAAAGCAGCATCAAGAGAAGGATGCTCGACAATTTGAGTGACACCCACCTGATAAGTCTTTTCGCCGCTGTTTCCGGCCGTTTCTTTACTTCCGCAGCCTGCAGCTATCAGCATGCTTGACAGTGCAATTCCCATTCCGATGTTTTTCCAGTTCATTAGACATTCCCCCGTTTTATTCGCTTTTACGCTTTTATGCTTTTATTCATTAAATTATACCGCAAGATTTTGTTTCGACAATCATTATTTTCTGATTTGAGTGAAATTTCAGCTATTTTTTCTGTTTAAAAGAAGATAAAATGAGGGAAATTACAGGTATGTCAAATACATCCAGGAGGATTCCATGTCAGACACCCGGAAAATTGCCGAAGAAGTCATCGAGGCACTAGGAGGCCGTGAAAATATCATATCTGTGTCGCATTGTGCCACAAGGCTTCGCGTAATGGTAAAAAGGAAAGAAGGCATCGATCAAAAAAAAGCGGAGTCCATTGATAAAGTAAAGGGAGCTTTTTTTAATTCAGGGCAATATCAGCTGATTTTCGGAACAGGAACGGTGAACCGCATCTATGAAGAGATTGCTGCTCTTGGTGTAACCGGTTCTGAAAAGGCTGAACAGAAAGAGGCAGCAGCAAGAAGCGGCAACTTGTTTCAAAGAGCCGTCCGCACGTTTGGGGATGTATTTGTTCCAATCATTCCAATTCTCGTTGCTACAGGGCTTTTTATGGGGATTAGAGGTCTTATCCTCCAGGAGCAGGTGCTTGCCTTTTTCGGCATGAAACCTGAACAGATTCCGCAAAATGTCATTACGTTTTCAGAGGTGCTGACGGATACAGCCTTTGCTTTTCTTCCAGCACTCGTTGCATGGTCTGCATTCAGGGTTTTCGGGGGGAATCCGGTCATTGGAATGGTGCTTGGTTTAATGCTTGTAAGTCCTGCCCTTCCAAATGCCTACGATGTGGCGGCAGACAAAGCCGAGGCTCTGACATTTTTCGGATTTATTCCGGTTCTTGGCTATCAGGGTTCTGTCCTCCCTGCATTTATCGCAGGACTTATAGGAGCAAAACTTGAGCGATCGATCAGAAAACATACAAGAGAATCGCTTGATTTGATTTTGACTCCGTTTTTAACGCTTTTATTCATGATCATTCTTTCTCTTTTTATAATAGGACCTGTTTTTCATACAGTTGAAGAGGTTATCCTGAACAGCACAGTAGCCATTTTAAACTGGCCGTTTGGCATAAGCGGTCTCATCATAGGTTCATTAAATCAGCTGATCGTTGTAACAGGTGTCCATCACGTGTTTAACCTGCTTGAGATACAGCTGCTCGAGCGCTTCGGATACAATCAGTACAATGCGATTATCACGTGTTCTGTCGTTGCGCAGGGGGGAGCGGCGCTTGCTGTCGGCCTGAAAACCAAGTCGAAAAAACTAAAGGCCATTGCACTGCCGTCTTCTTTTTCTGCTTTGCTTGGAATTACAGAACCTGCCATCTTTGGTGTGAACCTCCGCTATATTAAACCGTTTATCATGGCGTTGATCGGAGGCGGCATCGGAGGGTTTGCTGCATCTCTTGCAGGCCTTAAAGCGACAGGAATGGCGATAACGGCAATCCCGGGAGTCCTGCTGTATCTAAATGGCCAGATTATCATGTACCTGGCTGTGAATTTTCTTGCAGTCGCAGCGGCATTTGTCCTGACGTGGCTGTTTGGGTTTTCAGATAAGATGATTGATTTTGACGATGAAAAGAAATAAACTCCTAAAAATTCACAGATATATAACAAACGGGTAAAAACTATATTACAAAATGATGATATGAAACATTGGGCCTAAGACAATATGTATACTGAATTGTAACAGATTGGATTAGGTGGCATAGAAATGAACATAAATGAGAGAGCATTAGTACATCTATCGGGCATCTATTCAAAGATATTGGGGTATTTGCTGGTTCATCGGGATGCCGACGGAAATGTCTCATATGACATCAGTGATCTGTCGGATGAACTTGGATTGTCAAAGCGGACCGCTATTCTCAGAATGCAGCAGCTTGAGCAGTTTGGGGCCATTCAGACAGAAAGGCAGGGTGTGTGCAGAATTATCACCACCCGCATTGAAAAAACACCGATAAGCCTTTGCTATCAGGCTTTATATGCTTTGAAAAGAAAGCCCGGCCTTGCAGAAGATCCTTTGAAGCTGGCTGATGAAATGAATGTGGATGAAAAAGATGCAGAAATGATTCTGCACGTTCTTTCAAAATAATGAAAATGAATACCTCCGGGCTGCCGGGGGTA
The DNA here is from genome assembly GCF_053629595.1 of Metabacillus sp. SLBN-84. Classification (NCBI taxonomy): domain Bacteria; kingdom Bacillati; phylum Bacillota; class Bacilli; order Caryophanales; family Bacillaceae; genus Metabacillus; species Metabacillus sp. SLBN-84. The sequence goes on along the minus strand of NZ_JBRJIP010000001.1, from coordinate 2,898,988 downwards.
TTTTTGGTGTCAAAAAAATATTCTTCCTGAACACGAACCAATCAATTGGGCATGCCGTTATAATAATTTTATAGAGATGCTTAGGGGGATGACACACCATGCTGGAAGGGAAAATCATAAAATTTTACCGTGAACTCTACAACATTAAGCAAAAGGACCTTGGGGATGCAATCTGTTCAGCAACGCACATCAGCAAAATAGAACGCGGGCTGACAGAGGTATCGAAAGAAACCATTCAACTGCTCTGCGAGCGGCTTGGGATCAGCATCGAATCAGAAATTGAGAACTACCATAAGATTAAAAAACTTCTTAATGAATGGCATGAAGCCATCATCCACAAAAGCCATTCAAAAACCGAAGCGGTTAAACAGCAGCTGGAAAGCAGCCGCCTGCTTCAGATTCAGGACTTTCACCGTACATATACGCTTATTTTAGCCAGATACTATCTTTCATCTTCTAAAAATGAAGAAGCAGGTGCCCTTTTAAACGAGATGCGCCTTTGGAGCGGCCTGTCCCCATATGAACAAAATCTTCTGCTGCATATCCAGGGGAATTATCATTTGAGAGCCCAGAATGACTACTTTAAAGCAATTGCCGTGTTAAAAGAAATTAATCTTGCAGAATATTCTAACCGTGAATATTATTACGACCTGGCACTGGCTTACCATTCCATCCATTCGAATGTCCTTGCGTATTTTTATGCGGGTAAAGCCCTGCAGTTCTTTACAGAAAACAGAAGCCTGTCACGAATAATTGAAACGGAAATGCTTATGCTGATTCAGCTGGAGCAATCAGATGATGCTGTTTTTCAAAACAAAGAATATCAGCGTCTCATAGAGATGTCAGGAGATTACGGGCTGGATCATCAGCAGGCGCTGCTGCACCATAATTTCGGATATCATCAGCTCAGGCAGGGGGAATTTACAGCTGCTGCAGAATACTACAAAAAATCTGCCGATAAACGGCAGCCCGGAGATCCCAATTACCTTGGTTCTTTTGAAGGATATGTGAATGCTCTGTCCAAAGAGGGGCTGACAAAGAAGGAAGAACTGGCAGCCCTTGCAGAAAAGGGTCTGTCACTCGCCGAAAAAGACGACAATCGGACTTTTATTCATTTCTTTACGATGCACCTATTCAAAATAAACGGGGAAATCGAATCCTACTATGAGTACATAGAAAATCATGCCTATCCGCATTTTAAAGAACTTGGATATGTTCTTCCGGCACAGCATTACGGTTTATTGCTGTTTGATTATTACATGGAAAAGGGCGATTTGATAAAGGCTAATGACTTCGCTAAAGCGCTTATAGAGAAATTCAGGAGGAACAATCAATTTGTTTGAGCGGATTTTTTCAGATGAGTACTTGAGATCATACAAAAAGAGCCATCATCTTATGCGGATGATGGCTCTTTCTTATTCTTCTGAAGCTCCTTCGGCGGCTTCGCGGAGCAGGTCAGGCGCTGTCAAGTAGAGCAGCCCATTGCCTTCCAGCGTTTTTGGATTGCCATGCGGAACCGTGCGCTTAATCAGCTGAGCGTAAACTTCAGCTTCAGTCAGCGTCCTGTCAAATTCTTTTTCTTCAAGCTCTTTTATTAAAGCAAGTGCACCTGAAACGTGCGGGGTGGCCATAGAAGTCCCGCTGAATGCAGCATATTCACCTCCGGGTATAGTAGAAACAATCCGCTCACCCGGTGCAACTAAATCCAGTTCATTGTTTGAATTGGAAAAAGGGGAAGACACCCTGTTAAATCCAACTGAGCCAACCGAAATCACTTCATTATATGAGCCTGGATAAGAATATTCCGATGTTCCGCCGTCCTGGTCTCCTTCATTTCCCGCAGCACAGACGATGGAAATCTGATTCGCAGCGGCTTTTTTTACCGCTTTGCGAAGCTCAGAATGATCAGAAGGTCCTCCAAGTGACATGGAAATAACATCCACTTTCTGTTCAATGGCGTAAAGAATGCCTTTTACAATCCAGTCGTACTCACCGCTTCCCGTGTCTCCTGCGAGCACTTTTACAACGAGAATTTTTGCCTGCGGGGCAACACCCACATATTTTGATGCGGCTATTGTTCCTGCGACATGAGTACCGTGGCCGTGGTAATCAGTCACCCGGTTTTGGTCCCCATTGTCATCGGTCGTAAAATTCCGCGCGCCTGCTATATTGCCGCGCAGATCAGGGTGATTGATGTCACAGCCGGTATCGAGCACTGCGATGGTGATGCCCCTTCCGCGGATTCCCTTTTCCCAAAGCTTTGGGGCTTGGATCATTTGAACACCTTCTGAATTGGTTTTCACATTTTTAACGATCGGACCATATTTATGGGGGAGCAGCCTTACTTGTCCTCTCATCTCTCCCTCTCCTTTACTCGTAATGCTTTAGATATATGATAGCGTGAGCAAAAGCATGATGAATGATCAGAAGAAACTCATGACTCGTTCAAAACTCCCAAATGTGTTTTGATTATTTTAATTTGACTAATAAAGGGTATGAAAAAAAGACAAGCAAAATACACTATTGTGAAAAGGAGGAGGTCATCATGAAGAGATTTTCCGGTTTTGCCCTTCTGAATGCGGCGGGATATGTTCTCGTCATTGTCGTTAACTATCTCGCAAATGCCCTGCCGCTCAATGGACAGACATCAGCTGAAGTGTCTGACAGTATTCCGGTTTTATTCACGCCTGCAGGCTATGCATTTTCCATCTGGGGACTGATTTACCTGCTGCTTGGAATTTGGACGGCAAGACAATTTTTTGTGAATGAAGAAGAACGCATGAACTATGCGAAGATTGGCATTTGGTTTTTCCTTAGCTGCATCTTTAACAGCCTATGGCTATTTGCTTTCCATTATGAACTGTTTCCGGTCTCGCTGCTTGTCATGCTGGCACTGCTGATTTCCCTGATTGTCGTGTATACACGCATTCAGCGTCTTCCAGAACGGAAATGGCTGATGAGAACACCATTTTCGATTTATCTAGGTTGGATTTCAGTTGCAACAATCGTAAACTTTTTCATTTTCTTTTATACGGCGGGCATCGAGTCATTCCTTGGCTTGAACGAGCTTGCCTGGGCAGTTATTATGCTGATTGTCGGCGCCGTGCTGGCCGTCTTGTTTACATTTAAAAATGATGATGTCTATTATCCGCTTGTCTTCATCTGGGCGTATATTGCCATTTATGTTATGCAGGATCCGGCCGCCATAAAAAGAACCGTTGTCATAACCGTGATTGTGATTGCAGCGGCTGTTCTGGTAAAACTCATTCAGAAGCTTCGGAAATAAAGAAAGTGATGCTGAGACCTAACAATTTCAGCCATGAAAAACACCGAACCAGGGTATATACTGGTTCGGTGTTTTTTCATATTAAAAGATTAGAAAAAGCTCATCAATCGGGTTAGTGCTGCCACTTTTATCGGAAAAGAAACCTAAATAGTGGCGTGATTAGGGAGAGTGGCGCATTTTTTTTAAAAAAGAACCTCATTAGCGGCATCACTCGGCTTAGTGGCGCCACCTATATCATAGTTGAATCCTCGTTAGTGGCGCCATGCCGTAAAGCAGCATCGTTTTTACGAATTTCTTCAATTGAACTTCCTGACTATTCTAAATAACATGTTTTGTTCAAGTCCCTATGATGATTCTTTTTTAAAACTTCCTTCCAGTATCTTCTGATAGCCATAAATCAGAGCAGCATAGGAAACGGAAAGTGCAAAGAGGCTGTGCTTATTTAATTTCTTAAGCTTATATAAACCTGTTTTTTCGAAAAGGTAAGTCAGAGGATAGGCCAATAGGAAATCCATGGCCGCATTGAGCAGCATAAACCTCCAAAATCTTCCGTATGTAAGGTGGAATATCCAGAGGGTTCCTGAAATGAACGGGCCGAATATAAAGCTCAGATCTCCCCATAAGCGGTTCTTTCTGCCGCCTTTAATTGTCCACAGCTGATAAGGTCCTGCAATCATTGTCTCAACTGCCAAAAGCAATGAGACCAGAAATGAGGCAGGAGAAAAGCGAAGGATAGAAGCTGGCTTTAATAAAAACAGGCTTCCCCATGAGAGAATAAGAATGATGATTCTGATCGGTTTTGAATAAGTCACAAAAAATCCCTCCTGTTATTCATCATGCTCGAATGGGGGAGGAATTATGAAAAAACGTCCAGGCAATTGCCTGAACGTTTTTTTATTATGCTTTTTTGTCGTCATACTGCATGTAAACAGCGTGTGTGACGGTAAAGTCCTCAATCCCGTGTTTGCCGTCAGCTCCGCCAAGCCCTGATTTGCGTAGGCCGGCATGATAGCCTTGAATGGCTTCGAAATTTTCACGGTTTATGAAGGTCTCGCCGAACTTCAGTTCATTGGCAGCCCGCATGGCTTCATGGACATTATCTGTATAGATGGAAGATGAAAGACCAAAATCTGAATCATTTGCAAGCTCAATGGCTTCATCAAGGGTTTTGTAGGTCATAATCGGGAGCACCGGACCGAAGATCTCTTCCTGAATGATTTCTGAGTCCTGACTCACGTTCGTAATGACTGTAGGTTCATAAAAGAAACCTGAAGTCATCTCTGCCCGTTTGCCGCCTGTAAGAATTTTAGCACCTGCCGCAACAGCGTTCTGAACCATTTTTTCTACCGTTTCCAGACGATCCATACTGACGAGAGGTCCCATTTCAGACTCCCTGTCTGAAGGCATTCCAACCTTCGTATCCTTCATTGCCTGCGTCATCTTCTCAATGAATTCCTCAGCTACGTCTTCATGAACATACACACGTTCAGCATTTGTGCAGGCCTGTCCGGAATTTGTGATTCTTGATGTTTTGATGCTCTTAACGGCAGTATCCAAATTGGCATGCTTCGTAACGATGGCAGGTGCTTTTCCTCCAAGCTCAAGGTTGACCTTGGTAATGTTTTTAGCAGCGGCTTCCATCACCTTTGTTCCTGCTTTTACACTTCCTGTCATGGTAATAATGCCGACTTTGGGGTGGGAGGCCATCACATTGCCGATTGTTGAACCTTTACCGGTGATGAAATTATATACTCCCGTCGGAATGTCCTTCATTTCATCGATGATTTTTGTGAATTCTGCCGCCGTATTTGGTGTCTGCTGACTTGGCTTAAGGACGATTGAGCATCCTGTAATCAGAGCGGTTGCGACCTTTCTTGCCAGAATAAAGACCGGGAAGTTCCAGGGAACAATTCCTGCCACAACCCCTATCGGCTTTCTGAACATCAGAATGTTCTCGTTCGCACGGTCGCTCGGGATAATTTCTCCCTCTATTCGCCTTGCCCATTCGGACATATAGTAAAAATAATCAATGGCCGTGTCGATTTCTCCGCTCGCCTGTTCATAAGGCTTGCCCTGTTCTTCCATCAGCAGCTCTATAAAGGTATCGCGGCGGTCTTTTACTCTGTCCCCAAGAGCTCTTACAATTTTCCCTCTTTCTGCAGAAGGAACCTTTTCCCATTTCTTCTGTGCTTCAAAAGCTGCTTCAATTGCCTTATTCGCATCTTCCTCTGTTCCTGCAAAAATGGACGAAATGACTTCCTCTGTCGCCGGATTGAGGACCTCAATTGTTTCCTTTGATGTGGAATCGATGTACTCACCATTAATATATAATTTATGTGTCTTCATGATTGGCCTCCTTCTATCATTCTTCTAAACTGTTCCACTCACGCTTTTTCTTTAAACATCATCAGCACGGGGAATGTGCAGCGAAAAAATGGAAATTGAAACTTTATTGTGTTAGATTCGTAGTACAATAGAAGCGGAATTCCTTTATTGGAAAATACTTTTAGGGGTGATTTACTTGTCAATTTCTTTATCAAAAGGTCAGCGCATCGATCTTACAAAGACAAATCCGGGATTAACAAAAGTCATAATCGGACTGGGCTGGGATACGAATAAATATTCAGGCGGCAGAGATTTTGATTTGGATGCCTCGGCATTTATGGCAGATGCAGGCGGAAAGGTTCAAAACGATCACGAATTTATTTTTTACAACAATCTGAAGAGTCCGGACGGGGCAGTCGAACATACTGGCGACAACCGAACAGGTGAAGGAGACGGAGATGATGAGCAGATGATCATCGATTTTTCCCTGATGCCGTCCCATGTTGAGAAAATAGGTATTACCGTAACCATCCATGACGCAGATGCACGAAGCCAGAATTTCGGACAGGTTTCAAACGCATTTGTACGTGTTGTGAATGCCGACACCTCTGAGGAAGTTCTCCGCTATGATCTTGGAGAAGACTTTTCGGTAGAAACAGCAGTTGTCGTCTGCGAATTGTACAAGCACGGCCAGGACTGGAAGTTCAATGCCATCGGCAGCGGTTTCTCCGGAGGACTTGGTGCGTTATGCCGAAACTATGGACTTGATGTCTGAGAGGAGACTTTAAAATGAGCTCGATCAATTTGATGAAAAAAACAGCAGGAATCGTACTTGAGAAGAAAAAGCTCACCGGAGTCGTCGCCCGGGTAGGTCTTGTTCTTGATATTTCCGGTTCAATGCGGACCCTCTACAAGGATGGAACCGTGCAAAAAGTAGTTGAGAGAATTCTTGCAGTGGCAAGCCAGTTTGATGATGACGGGATGCTTGACGTCTGGGTGTACGACAATGAATTTACAAGACTTCCTTCAGTCACAGAAAGAGATTTCGAAAACTATGTAAACAGGGAGATTCTCTTTAACGATTCTATACATAAATTCGGGCGCAACGATGAACCGCCGGTCATGTTTGATGTCATGACAAAATATTTAAAGGAAGAGCCAAGCAGAGATCCTGCGTTTATCGTTTTTATCAACGACGGAGGCTGCAAAAGCACCATTAAAAAACCGGTTGTCTCATCTTCTGATAAGCCGCTTTTCTGGCAGTTTGTCGGGATTGGAGATTCCAATTTTAAAGTGCTTGAAAATCTTGACACAATGGAAGGCAGGTTCATCGACAACGCAAACTTCTTCCATGTGCAGAACATCGATGCAATGACAGATGAAGAGCTGTATGACCGCTTGCTGAATGAGTTTCCGGACTGGATCAGAGAAGCAAAGGGCAAACGAGTATTGTAAATTTGAGGCCACAGGGCTTAATCCTGTGGCCTTTTTTTGAAAAATCATTCCTTTTTCCTGTTTGCATGAGAAAAGCGGCAAAGAAACCAATCTTTTTTCATGCAAGGTTCTCAATAAATGAATCAAATGACCCGAAAAAAGCGGACTTTTACATAATTTACAATTTAAAAAACAGGCCGGCACCTCTTGCTGTCTAGTCATAAAAGCGCTATCATGGACGTATAATCTGAAATGTAATTTCAAAATAATTAAGTTTAAATTGAAATTATGTTTAGGTTAAAATATACTGAATAGTAAGAATTTTGTTAGGAGGCAACATCCTTTTATGGAAAAACAGCTGCGTTCATTAACGACAGAATTGAGAAATGAACAAACAATGAAGATTGACAGCGCAAGCACGCTTGAAATCCTCTCAATCATGAATAACGAGGATATGAAAGTAGCGGTGGCAGTGCAAGAGGTGCTTCCTGAAGTGAAGGCGGCCGTAGAGTTTGCCTATGAATCTCTGAAAAAGGGAGGAAGAATCATTTATATTGGCGCAGGCACAAGCGGCAGGCTCGGAGTCCTCGACGCTGTCGAATGCCCGCCAACCTTCAGTACATCTCCGGATACAGTCATTGGACTGATTGCCGGGGGGGAACGTGCTTTCGTTAAAGCGGTAGAAGGAGCAGAAGACAGAGAAGATTTTGGAGTGAATGATTTAAAATCCATCCAGCTTACAGCTAATGATACGGTAATAGGCATTGCCGCAAGCGGAAGAACGCCATATGTTTACGGAGGCCTTCAATATGCTAAAAGCATCGGGGCTAAAACAGTCGCTCTTTCATGCAACAAAGATGCGAAAATTTCGGAGGCAGCGGAAGTCGGCATAGAAGTGATTGTAGGCCCTGAAGTTGTAACGGGTTCAACAAGAATGAAAGCGGCTACTGCCCACAAGATGGTTTTAAACATGATCTCAACAGCATCCATGATCAAAATCGGAAAAGTGTATGAAAATCTGATGGTTGATGTGAATGTGAGCAACTACAAGCTGAAAGAACGGGCCGTCAGCATTATTCAGACGTTAACTGGAGCAGATTACGAGACGGCAAAAGCGGCACTTGAAAAAGCGGAGCTTAAAGTAAAGCCGTCCATTGTGATGATTAAAGCGAAAGTCGCGTATGACGAAGCATCTGATTTATTGCTTCGTGCAGACGGAGATGTCCGAAAAGCCATCTCACTTCATGAAGGATAAGGAGCGGAAGCTATGACAACCGGAGCTCTCTCCATTATCCAAACGATGCTTTCCAAGCTGCCGCAATCTGAACAAAAGCTTGCCGAATATATTCTCAAACACCCGCATGAAGTGGTAAACAGCACTGTAAGCGAACTCAGCACATCTGCAAAGTCAAGCGGCGCAGCTGTTGTCAGGCTCTGCAAATCACTTGGACTCAAAGGATTTCAGGATCTGAAAATGAGAATTGCCGGCGACCTGATGAAGTCTGTTGAACAAGGCTACCGTGATATTGAGCCTGGTGAATCTCTTTACAGAGTTGTTGAGAAAACGACAAGCAATACGATTCAGATTATAAGAGATACAGCGGAAATCATTGATCATGATAATCTGAAAATGGCAATCAGCATGCTCATGAAGGCGAAAAACGTTCACTTCTGCGGGGTAGGCGCATCAAACATCGTCGCGCAGGATGCCCAGCAAAAGCTGATCCGCATCAACAAAGGAGCAACTGCCTTTACAGATATGCATCTTGTTGCAACATTGATAGCAAATGCACAGCCGGACGATGTGCTTTTCGCCATTTCGTTTTCGGGTGAAACGAAGGAAATCGTCAATGTGATGAAACTTGCAAGAGAAAGAGGAGTGAAAACGATTGGACTTACCCATTTCGGGCAGACAACCGTTTCCTCACTCAGCGATGTCTCGCTTCATACTTCTTTCTCAAATGAAGCTCCTTTCAGGAGTGCTGCGACGTCATCACGGCTTGCGCAGCTGTATATGATTGATATTTTGTTCCTCGGAATGGCGACCGAGCAGTATGATAAGACCGTTCAATATATTGACAATACAAGAGCGGCGATCAAATCAATGACAGAAAAAATGAAATAGGCACTACAAAAGGGGGATTACAGGATGGCTAAGGGGAATAACAGAAACTTACTCATTGCCGAGCAGCTGCTTGAGCATCTTGGAGGAGCAGAAAACGTCAGTGCATCTACACACTGCATGACGAGGCTGAGAGTTTCTCCGCATGACAAATCAAAAGTAAATATGGATGCCATTAAAAAAACAGACGGTGTTCTTGGGGTTGTAGAGGAAGAAACGATTCAGATTATCCTTGGACCCGGAGCTGTCAACAAAGTTTCGGCCGAGTTTGAAAAGCTGCTTGCAGCAGCGGATGGATTCGACTTAAAGGATGCCGCATCGAAAAACAAATCCGAAATTGATAAAAAAAATGCAAAGCCGTTTAAACTGTTTCTCAGAAGAATTGCAAGCATCTTCATTCCGCTGATTCCGGCACTTGTCGCCTCCGGTTTGATTACCGGTATTACGAAAGCGGTTGTTCAGGCAGAGTGGCTTGCAGCCGATTCGCAGCTGGCCATTATTTTAACGGTTATCGGTTCAGGACTGTTCGCTTACCTTGGAATTTTAGTCGGTACAAACGCGGCAAAAGAATTTGGCGGTTCGCCGGCGCTTGGCGCACTCGCAGGAATTCTGGTCATTAACCCTGCAGTTGGCGATATTGCCCTGTTCGGCGAGAATCTTCTTCCAGGACGCGGCGGCTTAATCGGAGTCCTTTTCGCTGCCATCTTTATCGCTTTCGTTGAAAAGCAGGTGCGCAAATTTGTTCCTCAGTCTCTTGATATTATAATTACACCTACAATTGCACTTTTAATTACAGGGATCGTAACTTATATCGTATTCATGCCTGTTGGAGGTTTTGTATCGGATACGATCACAAAAGGACTTCTCAGCGTACTTGATCTTGGAGGAGTAGTAGCCGGCTTTGTACTTGGAGCTACGTTCCTTCCGCTTGTTGTAACAGGCCTTCATCAGGGTCTGACACCTGTACATCTTGAGCTGATAAATTCAATCGGCGATGATCCGCTTCTTCCGATTCTTGCAATGGGAGGCGCAGGTCAGGTAGGGGCAGCCTTTGCCATCTACTTTAAAACAAAGAAGAAAAGCCTTAAGCGCGCAATTGGCGGCGGCCTTCCATCAGGAATGCTCGGAATCGGCGAACCGCTGATCTTCGGTGTCACACTGCCTCTTGGCCGTCCGTTCCTGACAGCATGTCTTGGAGCAGGAGTAGGGGGAGCCTTCCAGGCCCACTTTGATATTGCGACAATTGCAGTCGGTGTATCCGGCCTGCCGCTGACATTCCTGGTCCACACAAACCAGATTATTCTTTACCTTGCCGGACTCGCCATCTCTTACGCTGCAGGTTTCATCTTTACGTATCTATTCGGATTTAAAGACGAAATGGCAGCTGAGTTCAAGTGATCGGCATATCATTTTATCTTCAGGACCCGCATGCAGAACAGCAGATTCTGCATGCGGCAGCATCAGGCGTGAAGCGGGCGTTTACCTCGCTTCACATTCCTGAAGAAAAGGGAAACCTGAAGCAGAGGGCAAAAGAGCTGCTGGAACTTGCAGAAAAACATGACATTGGGATCCACGCCGATGTATCACCTTCCACACTAAAGCATCTTGACATACATAAATTCGAAGAGCTTTCTGCATTTGGAGTCAGGGGAATCAGACTAGACGACGGATTCGATGAAGCAGCGATTAAGTCACTTTCATCCGTTTTTTCCCTCTCTATTAATGCGAGCACAGTCACAGAGTCTGAGCTTTCAGCTTTGCTGGAAAACGGCTTGGAACCTCAAAAAATCATCGCATGGCACAATTTCTATCCGAGAAGAGAAACCGGTTTAGACGAAGAATTCTTTCATTCTCAAAATGAGCTGTTCAGAAAATACGGCATTGAGACAGCAGCTTTCATTCCAGGTGCAGGGACAAAAAGAGGACCGCTGTATGATGGACTGCCAACTTTAGAGAAACATAGAAACATATCCTCCTATGCAGCCGGTGTCGAACTGCTTCTAAAGGTCAATCACGTCTATATAGGCGACCCGGGTACAGAAGACAGCCTGATTGAAAAATTATCTCTTTATAAAAAACAGAATATTCTCATTTTAAGGATACTTTCAGACCAGTTTACAGGCGGCTTTTATCAGTTTCGGCCAGATGCATCAAGAGATGTTTTCAGACTAAAAGATACGCGATTGGCTGAAGAGGTAAAACCATGCAATACGATCGAACGGCAAATAGGAATGATTACGATGGATAACAGCGGATACGGCCGCTACAGGGGAGAAGTCCAGATTTGCAGGCGGGTGTTAGCGGCAGATGAAAGAGTGAATGTCATCGGGAGAGTGATAGATGAGGATTTGCCGCTTTTGAATCTTGCCCTGCCCGGTCAAAAAGTGAAGATCGACGCGGTTTAAAAAAATACGGAAAACAAAGGGGAAACGTATGAAAAAATGGACAGCCAGCGCACTTAGTTCAGTTCTTGCTCTATCGCTTATCGCACCATCAGCATCGTTTGCAGAAATCGCTGAAAAAGCCTCGCCTAAAGCTAAAACCGAGTACACAGTTCTGACGAAAGCAAAAAAACCTGAAGAAGCGGGTTTCTCTTCTGAAAAACTTGAAAAAGTAGACCAGCTGATTGAAAAAGAAGTCGCAGCCGGGTTTCCCGGAGCCGCTCTGATTGTCATAAAAGACGGCAAAATCGTAAAAAATGAAAGCTACGGCTACAAACAAAAATTTGACGGACATACACCGCTCAAGAAATTCTTGAAGATGGAGAACGATACATTATTTGACCTCGCCTCCAATACAAAAATGTATGCTGCAAACTTTGCTCTTCAAAAACTGGCAAGCGAAGGAAAACTGGATGTTTACGACAAAGTTCAAACGTACATTCCGGAATTTAAGGATTCAGAGTCTGATGTGATAAAAGGCAAAGATACGATGCGAATTATAGATGTCCTCCATCACACAGCAGGATTTAAGCCTGACCCGCAATATCATAACCCTGCAGTATCAAAGGAACTGTATTCGCAGGAGCGGGAAAAAACAATCGCCAATATCAACAAGACGCCTCTTACATATGAACCGGGAACAAAGAATATTTACAGCGATGTAGATTATATGCTTCTTGGCACAATCGTTGAAAAAATTACCGGACAAAAGCTTGATCAATACGTTGAAAACGAATTGTACAAGCCTTTGAAATTGAAGGATACAGTCTTTAATCCGCTGCAAAAAGGGTTTAAACAGAAGGAAATCGCAGCAACAGAACTGATGGGCAACACCCGTGACGGCATCATCAGCTTCCCGAACATCAGAACATATACGCTTCAGGGGGAAGTTCATGATGAAAAAGCCTTCTATTCTATGGAAGGTGTATCAGGACACGCAGGTTTGTTTTCAACCACACAGGACCTTGCCGTTCTTCTTCAAGTGATGCTTAATGGTGGAGGCTATGGAAAGGAGAAGCTTTTTGACAGAGAGGTTATTGAAGAATTCGTAGAGCCTTCTGACATGAATGGAACGTACGGACTCGGGTGGAGATTAAATGGAAACGACAGCATGGACTGGATGTTCAGCGAATATGCAAGCGACAGCGCATATGGTCATACAGGCTGGACAGGCACTGTCACAATCATTGATCCTGAGTATGACCTTGGCATCGTTCTTTTAACAAATAAAAAGCACTCTCCGCTTGTGAATCCGGCTGCCAATTCCAATCAATTCTTCGGCGATCTGTTTACAACAGGCAGCTATGGAAGTGTAGTAACCGCTGTTTATGAAGCTATGGAAACCAATTAAAAATAAGGGGATGGGTAACATGGGGAAAAAGAAATGGATATCCGCCGCTCTTGCAGCGGTCCTGTCAGTATCAGCTTTAGCCGGAATCAAGCCGGCAAAAGCTTCGGCAGAAACAGATGTGAAAGCCATTGTAGAAAATATGTCCGTTGATGAAAAAATCGGACAGATGCTGATGCCTGATTTCCGCAACTGGAAAAAAGAAGGGGAAAGCAAAGCGACAGGCTTCACGGTTATGAACGATGAAGTCGGCGGCATCATTCAGAAATATCACCTTGGCGGAGTGATTCTTTTCGCAGAAAACGTTGTCGGGACCGAACAGACAGCACGGTTAACGGACGGCCTTCATCAGGCAAGCCCTGATATTCCGCTCTTCATTACAATCGATCAGGAAGGCGGGATTGTCACACGTCTTCAGACAGGGACAAACCTTCCGGGCAATATGGCACTTGGTGCTGCAAGAAGTGAAAAATATGCCTATCAAACCGGTGAAATTGTCGGCAAAGAACTTTCCTCTCTCGGAGTGAACGTTAACTTTGGTCCGTCGGTTGATGTGAACAATAATCCGGGGAATCCGGTAATCGGCGTCCGTTCGTTCAGTTCCAATCCAGAACTTGTTTCAAAGCTCGGCATTCAGACAATTAAAGGACTGCAAAGCCAGAACATGGCTGCAACAACAAAGCATTTCCCGGGACATGGCGATACAGCGACAGACAGCCATTACGGACTTCCTATCGTGACGCATGACAAAGAAAGGCTTCGTGCCGTGGAGCTCGCTCCATTCCAAAAAGCCATTGATGAAGGCGTTGACATGGTCATGACGGCTCATGTTCAATTCCCGGCATTTGACGATACAACGTACATCAGCAAAAAAGACGGTCAGGAAATTTTGGTTCCGGCAACCCTTTCCAAAAAAGTTCTTACAGGACTGCTTCGCGAAGAAATGGGCTTTGACGGCGTCATTATTACGGATGCCTTGAACATGAAAGCCATCGCTGACAACTTCGGTCAGGAAGAAGCTGTTGTTCTTGCACTGAAATCCGGTGTGGATATCGCATTAATGCCTGCACAGGTAAATTCTCTTGATATGGAACAAAATCTCGCATCTGTCTTCAATGCTGTGAAAGAAGCAATCTCAGAAGGGGAACTTCCGATTGAGCAGGTGAATGCATCTGTTGAGCGCATTCTTAAACTGAAGGAAAAACGCGGCATCTTAACACCTGATTCAACTCCAATTGAGGAAAAAGTAGAAAATGCACTTGAAGTGGTCGGAAACAAAGATCACCTGAAAAAAGAAAAGAAAATGGCAGAAGATGCTGTCACACTTTTGAAAAATGAAGACAAAACACTTCCTTTCAAGCCGAAAAAAGGCGAAAAAGTATTGGTGCTTGCACCGTTTGCAGATCAAGTAGAAGCGATGACACGCAGCATCAAAGAATTAAAAGGCAAGAAAAAAGATGTTGAAGTCTCAGGCTATGCTTTCTCGGGAAAAACATTCGGTCCTGAAACAGCTGCGATGATTGATCAGGCTGACTATATCATCACCGGTTCCTATGTGGTGAAAAACGACCCTGCTGTAAACGACGGCGTCATTGACGACTCGGTTCAGGATTCAAGCAAATGGGCAACAGCTTTCCCGAGAGCAGTCATGAAAGATGCACAGTCAAAAGGCAAAGATTTTGTTCTTATGAGCCTGCGCAATCCGTATGACGCAGCAAATTTTGAAGAAGCAAAAGCTGTCATGGCCGTTTACGGCTTCAAAGGCTATTCAAACGGCGCATACAGACAGCCAAACATCCCGGCCGGAATCAGAACAATTTTCGGAGAGTCAAATCCAAAAGGTAAGCTTCCTGTCGACATTCCATCCGTCACAAATCCAGAAGAAACGCTCTATCCGTTCGGATACGGACTGGACATCCGCTCAGGCAAACAGCTTAAATAATCTGATGTAAGGGAGAGGCTGAAATGAAACGAATACTTGTGCTCATAACGGTACTGATGCTTGCACTCAGTGCGTGGCCGGCTGATAAAGATGTTTCTGCCCATAAAGAGAAAAAGAAAAACCTAAAGTCACACCGGGTGTTGAAGTATTGCTGAAGGATGAGAAAGAACTTCTTAAAGGTAAAAAAGTCGGGCTGATTACAAATCCGACGGGAATTGATTCAAAACTGAACAGCATCGTTGACCAGCTGCATAACGATCCTGAAATCGAACTTACGGCCCTTTTCGGCCCTGAGCACGGCGTCCGCGGAGATGCTCAGGCCGGATCGTACGTCGAGTTTTACATTGATGAAAAAACAGGGCTGCCTGTTTACAGCCTGTATGGAGCGACGAAAAAACCGACTCCTGAAATGCTCGAGAACGTAGAGATTCTTCTTTTTGACATCCAGGATGTCGGAACGCGCTACTACACATACATTTACACAATGGCTTATGCCATGGAAGCAGCAAAAGAAAACAACATTCCGATAGTCGTGCTCGACCGCCCGAATCCGCAGGGAGGGGACAGTGTCGACGGACCTGTCCTTGAACCTGAAGCTTCGTCCTTTATCGGACTTTACCCGATTCCGACCAAGCACGGCATGACGGTTGGAGAGCTTGCTTCTCTCTTTAATGAAGAATTCAACATTGGAGCCGATCTCACAGTCGTGAAAATGAAAGGCTGGAAACGCTCCATGGATTATGATGACACGGGCCTTCCGTTTGTTCTGCCTTCGCCAAACATGCCGACTGTCTCTACAGCATTTGTCTATCCTGCAACAGGTCTGATTGAAGGAACAAACCTGTCTGAAGGACGCGGTACTACAAAACCGTTTGAGCTGATTGGAGCACCATTCATTAACAGCACAGACCTTGCTGCGGAGCTGAACGCACTCAGCCTGCCGGGCGTGAAATTCCGGGCTGCATCATTTACACCGATGTTCTCTAAACATGCAGGCAAACTCAGCCACGGAATAGAAGTCTATGTGACCGACAGAGAAGAATTTGATGCTGTGCCAACCGGCCTGCACATCATCAAAACCGTCCATGACATGTATCCGGAAGATTTTCAGTTCTTGTCAAACAATTTCTTCGACAAGCTGATCGGCAACACATGGACAAGACCGATGATACTTGAAGGAGCAGCTGTCTCTGATATCACAGGCAAATACAAAAAAGACCTTGATGCATTCAAAAAAGTACGAAAAGAATATTTGATTTATAAGTAAGCACAAAAAGGATGGAATCTTCGGATTTCATCTTTTTTGTTGCCCTCCAGCATTTAAAACGGTTAGGGAGGGTAAGCAAAAGCCGGAATCGTACCCAGCAAGAGCGAAAAACCGGTTAGGGAGGGTAAGCAAAAGCCGGAATCGTACCCAGCAAGAGCGAAAAACCGGTTAGGGAGGGTAAGCAAAAGCTGGAATCATACCCTGCAAAACCGTAAAACGATTTGAGAGGGTAATCAACAGAGTGAATCGTACCCTGCAAAACCGTAAAACGATCTGGGAGGGTAATCAACAGAGTGAATCGTACCCAGCAAGAGCGAAAAACCGGTTAGGGAGGGTAAGCAAAAGTGTGAATCGTACCCAGCAAGAGCGAAAAACCGGTTAGGGAGGGTAAGCAAAAGTGTGAATCGTACCCAGCAAGAGCGAAAAACCGGTTAGGGAGGGTAAGCAAAAGTGTGAATCGTACCCAGCAAGAGCGAAAAACCGGTTAGGGAGGGTAAGCAAAAGTGTGAATCGTACCCAGCAAGAGCGAAAAACCGGTTAGGGAGGGTAAGCAAAAGCCGGAATCGTACCCTGCAAAACCGTAAAACGATCTGGGGGGGTAAGCAACAGCGTGAATCCTACGTGTGAAAGCACATTCTGTTTAAACTCCGATTCAGCTGCAATCCAAATAAATAACAACAGGATGCAGGATATATATGGAATACAGAGAATGTTTTAGATAAGTAAATGATGTTCCTCTTCAACGGTGCTGAAAGCGAGACTTATTATAAGCAATCAGGTAAATAGGAAGGCAGTGCAGCAACCATATCGCGAAAGAAAGAAAAAGAAGGCAGCATAAAATAAGGAAATGCTCAGGGGCAGCCGCGGTTCTTTCCATCTTCTTGCTTTTTGCTTTTTATTTTTTCATCAGTATCTCGTATGGTAGCAAGAATAAATTGGAAAAGCGGTGGACATGTTGATTGAAACGAAGAGGTGTCGGGCGTCCCGAATCCGGATAGCAGATATAGAAGAAGTAAAACAGCTCTATTTAAACGCGGAAGTGCGCAAATATCTTGGAGGAGTGCGCGATGAAGAGTCGCTTGCACCAATGATTGAAGCTGTAAAGGTCGCAGAAGGCCAGCTGCCTTATTGGGTTGTAAGGGAAAAAATGACGCAGCAGTTCATGGGTACTGTCTCTCTTGATGTTCACCATGAAGGCGTGCATACCGAAATCTCCTATCAGTTCCTGCCGAAATGGTGGGGAGCGGGGTATGCTTCTGAAATAGTCCGTGCCGTGATAACGTATGCTTTCGAAGAGATGAATCTTCCGGTGATCCTTGCTGAAACGCAGACAGCCAATCTGGCATCTTGCAAAATGCTTGAGAAGATCGGCATGAAGCTTGAACGCAAACTGCTGCGCTTTGGGGCACAGCAGTCGCTGTATGCTTTGGAGTCATGCAGCCAAAAGGAAAATCCGAGGATATTATATAAGTAGGCGGACAATTATTAATAAGGCGGTGGGATACATTTGAAAAGACTTCAAAATAATAGTTCCGACCATTACTATTTTGAAAATATCCAGCAGATAGATGAACGAATATGCCAGTTGCTTATTGAAAGAAGGAAAGCTGCCAACAAGAATCCGGTATTTCCTCCACAGGAGATGATTTCTTCATGGGCAAAACAATATGATATATATGAAGATTTGTTGGAAGCTTTGTTCGGTTTGCTGAGAAATGAAGATGAATGCCGCCCTCCGGTAGTGCCTCAAGGTTTTATTAAAAACGTCCAAGTATTAAAAACTGCCGAAAAAGGAGAGTTTTTATATACAATTCCATTTATCAGGCAATATGAAAATGCCAGTGTTGTCTCTTTTCAAATTGACTGGGAATTGACGAGCATGGAGATGGAAGAACGCATGCATATGCATAGATACTGGGAGTTGTATATTGATGAAGCATATGACTGCCGTATAAAAGGCGGAGGCGGATCAGACGGACATCTCGCTTATCAGTTTACAGTTTCCCCTCCATTGCCTGATGATCTTTCAGGAACTACCTTTAAATTTAAAGAATACAGCGAGCCGTATACAGGAGTTCCCGCAAACTCAATTATCGAATTTAACTTGGAGTAAAATGACAGCCGCTCCTGGAAATTTTATTGAAAGCTGTGCATTGAATGTAGTCCAACCTTCTTAGACATATACTAATATATCCTTTGATAGGAGGTAGGAGTAATTCGGTGAATAGTGAAGATGAAAAAACAAAGGTGAGGAACGATGCCTGGAACCGGACCTTTTACGGGAGTCCGACAATAGGGGGGTTCATAGTCTTTGGGAGCATTGCTGGAGTTATTATTTATCAGTGGCTGTTTGGATGAACAAAAAAGGAATCGGAATAAAACCCGGTTCCTTTTTTGTTTTTCACGCTGTTGCCGAAACGCTGTTCTCTTCTGCTTCAGCATGACCGCTTTCACGCTCAAGCGGAGCTTTTTTATGGTATCTTCCAAGAATTGCCGTCATGACGAAGATGGCAATGGCTGAGTAGACAATTTGCAGGGGACCGAAAACAAGCAGCGCTGATCCGACGATCATCAGGTCGGTGATAAGCATCGTTCTGCCTGGGTTAAATCCAAATTTCTTCTCGAGAAAAATACAGAGAATGTTCATGCCGCCAAGTGACGACCCGTTTCTGAATAAGAAGATCAGACCGATTCCGATGGAGATTCCTCCAAGTATGGCTGCGATGGCAGGGTGAGGAAAATGGACAATGAATGATTGCTGCAGAAATTCTGAGGTGATGGACAAGATGCTGACGCTGATAAACGTCCTTAGGGTAAAGGCTATGCCCAGCTGTGTGACGGCAAGTGCATAAAAAGGCAAGTTAATGACAAAAAACAGAGTTCCAAATGAGTAAGCTGTAAGGTGCTGTGCTATGATTCCCATCCCTGCAGTTCCGCCGATGACAAGCTCTGAGGATGAAAGCAGGTGAACGCCGAGCGACACGGCAAAACAGCCGGTGATGATGCTGATCCAGCGAATAACAATGTGCATGCTTTCCGTACGACTCCTTCTATAGATGATAAAATTCATTATACATGAAGATATCCGAAAACCATTTGTTATTGAAAAATGGAAATGTTATGAAAATTGATTGGTTAACTGCACGCACACGGGCCTGATAAATAGTCAAAAATCATGTTTGATTGGTTAATGCAATGGGTATTGGTTATAGGTTATGTGGGACGGGCACAAACAAACGACGACCTTCAGAAGGGCTGGTGAACAGAAGTGACAGACACGCTTTTAGGTTTGAGCAAGCCGATTAAGAAATTTTCAAATTTTGTTGAAGCTTCTGAAAGCATTCTTCAAATGATGAGCAAGTTCATTGAAATTAACACCTTATTTATTGCAAAAAATGATCAGCAGCATAATGAAATTGTGAAGGTTTTGAATCAGGATTCAGTACTCCTCGAGGAGGGCTCTGAGCTTCCATTCAGGGAAACATTCTGCAAGCTGAGCGTCGATCAGGGGAGAGAGGTTCTGATTATTCCCGATTTGGCAGGCAGCAGCTTGACGAAAGATCTGGATGTGACGAAAGATTTAGGCGGAGGATGTTTTATCGGTATTCCGATTTACTATGAAAACGGAGAGAATTACGGAACAATATGCGGACTCGATACAAGGTCTTTTCCTTTTACAGATAAGCATGTTGAGCTCTTTGAAACGATGGCAACCCTGCTTTCGTATGTACTTGAGCTTGACCGGGCGAACAAAGAGATCATTCACTTGTCAGCTCCGATTGTCCCGATCACCAAAGGGGTGGCTATTCTTCCGATCATTGGTGATATCAGCGAATACCGTGCAGAAAAGATTATACATACGGCACTTACCTCAAGTGCAGATTTGTCATTAAGCTACCTGATCATCGACTTATCAGGGATTCTTCAAATAAATGACGATGTGAGCTTTCATTTGCTTAACCTTGTCAGAATGCTTGAGCTGATCGGGGTGACACCTGCCCTGACAGGGATTCGGCCGGATCTTGCGATGAAGGCTGTTCAGCTGAATCTTGATTTGGATAATGTCCTGATTGGAGGAGATGTCGAGGGGGTTTTAAGTCATATCGGCTTTTCTCTGAACCGCAAATAAGTGTAACTTTAAAAGCATGAAGCCGCGGCTTCATGCTTTTGCTGGTTTTATATAATCCGGAAAATCGGTTGTAATGCCGTCCAGATCAAGCTGAAGAAACGCATTTGCAGATCTTCTGTCACGTATGGTGTAGGGAATGATTTTCATGTCATGTGCGTGAATACGGGAAATCAGCTTCTTTGTCACCAGACGTTTGTTTGGATTTACATAGTTTGCATATTTTTTGAACGCTCCCAGCTGAGCATTTGATATGCCCTTTGGTGTGAATTTTACAAGTACGCCAATTGGAACAGTTGGCGCGATATCATGGAACAGTTTCATTGAATTTGTATCAAACGACTGAACGATGATTTTGGGTTCCCGGTTTTCAATGAGCCCCCTGCTTGCAAGGGCGTCATAGACTTTCTGCTCAATTCCTGGATAAAGGGCAGGGCTTTTGAGTTCAATCAGCAATCCGCATTTTTGAGGATACCGGTCGAGAACTTCATCAAACGTTGGGATGCGCTCTCCTGCAAAAACGGGATCAAACCAGCTCCCTGCATCCAGAGCCTGAAGTTCCTGGCTGGTCAAGTCGCGTACATTGCCTTTGCCGTTTGTTGTCCGCTCGACAGAATCGTCGTGAATCACCATCAGTCTTCCGTCTTTGCTCAGCTGGAGATCAATTTCGATAAAGTCGGCTTTCATGTCCATCGCCTTGTCAAAGGATGCCAGGGTGTTCTCGGGTGCATATCCCGAAGCTCCCCTGTGGGCAATTGTCAGCATTGATTTTGCTTGCCCGCGGTGTGAAGTCTTTTTTATGAAATAAATAACTGCCAGTAAAATGACTGCAGCAGCAATCACAATTGTTTCCATAAATCTGTCCCTCCCGTTCAAGCTTGTCTTTTTATAGTACCCCAGTTTAGGAATGTTTGCCAGCTGGACGGTAAGAGTTATCATGGAACTGTGATATACTGCAAGTAAAAAATACAGGGGAGTTAGTATGGAAAAAATTCTGGTCGTGGAAGATGAAGTGAAAATTGCGCGTGTTCTGAAGCTTGAGCTGGAATTTGAAGGGTACAGCGTCCATTCTGTACATGACGGCCTTGAAGCGCTCGAGGAAATCCGTTCTTCTTCATGGGACTGCATCCTTCTTGATGTCATGCTGCCCGGGGTTACTGGTTTAGAAGTGCTGAGACGGCTCAGGGCACAGGATGGACAAACACCGGTAATTCTTTTGACAGCCCGTGATACCCTGCCGGATAAAGTGAGCGGACTTGATCAGGGAGCAAATGATTATATAACAAAGCCTTTTCAGATTGAAGAACTCCTTGCAAGGATCAGAGTGTGCCTTCGTGCAGCGAAGCCTGCAAATGTTCTGAAGGAAGCAGGAATTCTAAAGGCGGGAAATCTTATGGTGAACATAAAAACGAGGGACGTAACACGAGGTGATGACTCAATTGAATTAACGCCGCGTGAATTCGATCTTCTTGTGTACTTGCTTTCACATAAAAATCAGGTTCTAAACAGGGAGCAGATTCTAAACGCAGTGTGGGGATTTGATTACTACGGCGACACAAATGTTGTTGATGTGTACATACGTTATCTGAGGAAGAAAATCGACAGCAGCTATCATCAGCCTCTCATCCACACTTCAAGAGGAGTCGGGTATTCCATCAAGGAGCCTGCAGAATGAAAATCAGCCATAAAATCCAGCTTTTTTCAACGGTATGGATGCTGATTATTGTCCTTGGCATTCATGCGGCCATCTATTTTCTTTTTTTAACAATCACTCTTGATCGCGAGGTTGAACGAACCGAGAATCAGGCTCATGCCGTTGCAGCAGCCTTGAAGGAAGAAGACGGCAGAACGATGAACACAACGAATCTTTTAAGAGCGTATTTACCGGCAGATGGAATGATCCGAATCATTGACGAGTCGTCCAGGCAGCTTGCCACTGTTTCTAAAAAAGGAGAATACCGTTCAGATTTTGATCCGGATTACTCAGCTTCTGAAATAAGCGGCACTGTCAAATCCGGTGGTGATACCTTCTCCAGGGCGGCCATTCCTCTCATCTGGACGGACGGAGAAGTTGTCCAGCTTGAGGTGACAGAAAACCTCAAGCATGTTGATGAAGATATGGACCGGCTGAAGGTTGTCCTTGCTCTGGCTTCGCTTTTTATGCTGCTGCCGATCTTTGCAGCTGGCAGCACATTAAGCAGAATCATCCTGAAACCCATCCACACGCTAATACAAACGATGGAAGAAATTCAAAAGAAAGAAACGTTTAAAAAAATTGAGACAAACAGCGGTTCAAAAAAAGATGAACTTCATCAAATGACCGAAACGTTCAATAAAATGATCGGGCTGATTCAGACGAATTTTGAAAAACAGCAGCAGTTTGTGTCTGATGCAAGTCATGAACTGAAGACTCCCCTGACTGTCATTGAAAGCTACGCTAACCTGCTGAAACGATGGGGCTCTAAAAAGCCCGAAGTGCTTGAAGAAGCAGTAGAAGCCATTTATTCCGAAGCGGTAAGAATGAAAGAGATGACAGCGCAGCTCCTCCTGCTTGCAGAAAATGATGCACACATGCAGGCTGAAACGAAAAGGACAGATGCAGCAGCTCTATGCCGACAAACAGGGAAAAGCCTGGAACAGGTGTATCAAAGAAGAGTGGTCTATCACTTTTTCAAGCAGGAAGTGATGGTGTCTGCAGATGAGTTAAAGCTAAAACAGCTGCTGTTTATCTTATTTGATAATGCCTTTAAATACAGTGAAGAAGAAATTGAATGCACAATAGATCTAACGGGGGACATGATTCATTTGTGCATCAGAGACCGCGGGATCGGCATCCCAAAAGAAGATCTTCCTTTTGTTTTTGACCGGTTTTTCAGAGTGGATAAAGCACGTACAAGGGGAACTGGAGGAACTGGCCTTGGCCTGTCGATTGCCCGGAAAATTGTCACCGCACATGACGGTGAGATCCGCGTTGACAGTTCAGAAGGACAGGGGACAGAAGTTCATGTGTATTTGCCTGCTTTCTCATGAAGTTTTAATGTTTGCGGGTTATGCTGAACGTATATTCACATAAGGGGGGAGCTCATGCCAAACAAGTGGACGGTGCTGATAATTTTGGTTCTTTTAGCAGGTGCAGCATCACTGGCTGTTTTTGTTTTTTTCAAGGATGAGCCTCTCACTGAAGCAGAGGCAAGAGCCCTTGTTAACAGCCAGTACTCTGGAACAATCACTTCACTCGAAGAGTCACGAGCAGACGGAGAGCATCTTTTCATTGCCGAACTTGAGGAAAAGGGAGCCTTGTACTCGCTGTCCGTAGATGCTGAGGCCGGAAAAATTATGGAACTGAAAAAAATGAAAGATCTTGATGAGAAAAGAAGCGTTTCTGTTACAAAGACAGAAGCGAAAAAAATCGCTGAGGAGCACTATCAAGGAAAGATAGAATCATTGTCCTACGTTGAATCGGAGCAGGCATACAGCATCCGGCTTGTAACCGGCAAGGATGAAATTTCGCTGAAGATGGATGCGTCCAGCGGGAAGATACTATCTGAAGACCGGAAAACCATAGGTTCAAACAATCCGAAGGTGAAGCTGACAGAAGAACAGGCGATTGAAATTGCAAGGAAAGAAGCAAAGGGTGAGGTTGGTGATCTTGACCTTGAAGAAGAGGACGGCAGGCTTTATTACGAGATTGAAATTGAAAATGGCGAGAATGAGACAACCGTTCATGTCGATGCTTTTACAGGCGCTGTCCTTTCCGTATCTGTTGAAGATTAAAAGTGAACCTTTTGTGCGCAAAAGGTTCTTTTTTATCGCTAATATGAATTTACACCAGAACCTAATCAATTTCTCATCAATTTCTAATCTTTCTCTCTCTTGTTTTTCATTTTTCAGATGTAGGATAAATGTATACAAATCAAGGAGGAATTCAGATGAAAAAAACAGCAGCTATTCTAACTGGGGCATTACTTGTCGGAGGAATTGGCATAGGTTCACAGTTTATCACGCCTGGAGATAAAGCACAGGCTGAAAAAACAGCAGAAGAACAAAACTTGAAAATCAGCTATGAAAAAGCAAAAGAAATCGTTCTGAAGGAGAAAAAAGGCAGTATTTCAGAGATGGAGCTTGAGCAGGGGGCAGAAGGATGGGTTTATGAAGCCGAAGTGAAGTCAAAAGGAAAAGAATACGATTTTACCATTAACGCCGATACCGGTGAAGTGACAGAAAGGCATGAGGATAGTGACAGCAGCGATGACGCCAAGGTAAATCAGGATAGGGTTAAAGTGACGATGGAAGAGGCGAAAAAAATCGCTTTAAAAGAAGTGAAAGGCGAGGTCACTGAAGCGGAGCTTGAAAGTGATGACGGCCAGGCTGTCTACAAGTTTGAGATCATGGCAGAAGACGGCAAAGAAGCTGAAATAGAAATTTCCGCTGAAAGCGGAGAAACGGTAAAAACGGAATGGGAAGATGAAGACTAATACAAGTTCCCTTAAGTGCCCTAAGGGCGTTTGAGGGATTTTCTCAAATCTCCACTCTTGTCCTATATCAATCTCTATCATTCTACATATTTTGATAAGGAAAGTGAATAAGAGGTGAAATGGAGGAAGAGACATGTCTGAAGGACGCGGTTATGGAAATGGCTTTGCGCTAGTGGTTGTATTGTTTATTCTTTTGATCATTGTTGGAGCTTCATACTTTAACTAAACTGAACATGATAAAGAGGAGCTGCTGATGAGTAGATCAGCAGCTTCTTTTTATGTTTTCTGACAGGCGGCAGCTTCGGTGCGGGGGATTTCCATTGCATATAAAGGCAATTGCTGATTTTTGGCGGAATTTGTTAAAAATGGACAAATTCCACATAGCAATCTCCTGTACGCTGAATAGGATATGCTATGAGAAGATATTTTTTCTCATAAGCCTCATGTTTGTAAGACACCTCTTCCTGCTTGCGCATGCCGACACCGGCATGCGCTTTTTTTCGCTGAAATTATTCAGCTTGATCTGCCTCTTTTTGTCTTAATGAAAGCTGATCGATGCTTTGTCTGATATTCCCTTTGCCGGAGTAGTTTTCTATCAGTTCTTTCATATCAATGCCGGATGATGCCTTCAGTGTTTCCTGCAGTGAGCTCATGAGATTTGTAGCATAGCCTGTGATTTTATTTGCTCCGCTGTTTTCTCCGCCGCCTCCAGTGTCCACGACAGTAATTTTATCAATATTGGATAGGGGAGCAGCTACTTGCTTGGCATATTCAGGAAGCATTTTCACGATCATATCGAGTACGGCTGCCTTGCCGTATTGTTCAAAGGCTTCTGCAATTTTTTCCTTAGCTTCAGCTTCTGCAAGTCCTTTGAGGCGGATGATTTCAGCTTCTGTTTCCCCTTGAGCACGTTCAGCTTCAGCCTTTGCGAGACCGTCCATGCGGATTCGTTCAGCTTCTGCTCTTGCAAGTGCCTCAATGCGGTATTGATTTGCGTCTGCATCTGCAAGCTGTTTCGCTTTTTCTGCTGCAGCGGCTTGTTCTACTGAATAACGGTCAGCGTCTGCTTTTTTCTTTACTTCAGAATCGTATTGAAGCTCGCGGCGCAGGATTTCTCTTTCTTCAAGCTCGATCTGCTTCTGGCGTTCAATGATTTTGACCTGCATTTCCTGTTCAGTGACCTTCTGTCTTGCTTTTGCGGCTTCAAGATCATAGGCTTGGTCAGCGTTTGCTTTAGCAGTATCCTGGTCTCTTCTGTACTCTGCCATTTTCAGCTGATTCATTTTTTCAGCTTCTGCAATTTCTGTTGCTCTCTCAAGCTCTGATTTTTTTGCTTCTTTTGCTGCCTCAGCACGTTTAATGCGCGTTTCTTTCTCGGCTTCCGCTGTTGCAATATCTGCGTCCCGCTTTACCTGTGCGATACGGGGCTTTCCAAGCGAATCGAGATACCCGTTTTTGTCCCGGACATCTTTAATGGTAAAGGAGACAATGACAAGACCCATTTTTGCCAGGTCTTGAGAAGCTACCCGCTGTACTTCCTGTGAAAACTTCTCCCTGTTTTTGTAGATTTCCTCTACCGTCATAGAGCCAAGAATGGAGCGCAGATGCCCTTCAAGAACTTCACGAGCCTCCTGCTCTCTGTCTGTTTTTGATTTCCCGAGAAATTGTTCGGCAGCGGTTGCGATCTCGCTGATAGAACCTCCGATTTTAATAATGGCTGTGCCGTCTGCCATGACCGGAACGCCTTGTTCTGTATACACTTCCGGAGTTGATACATCAAGCTTGCTTGACAGGAGGCTCAGCGGTTCAGCCTGCTGAAAGACAGGCAGTACGAACGTTCCTCCTCCGCGTACAATTTTAATTTTATTGCTGTTTTCATCCATGTGGACATTTTTGCTGCCCAGATAGCTTCCCGTCACGATCAATGCTTCATCAGGTCCTGCAGTACGGTACTTGGCAACAAAAACTGCAAGCAGAGCGATTAGGACAAATAGAGCAATTCCAGCAATGACAATGATAGTAGTTAACATAAAAATTCCTCCTAAAGAGTTTCTTCGAATGGCTGATAGGGTGCTACATAGACGATGCTGTTTTTGCTTTCAATCACCAGTATTTTCGTGCCTCCTGCAATTGGTGTATGATCAAAGCTTGAGGCCGTTTTTGAAATGGACCCCACGCTGCTTGTAAGCAGCACTTCTCCAAAGCCGTCTGCAGGAATAGATGTAATGACCTGTCCTGTTCGGCCTTTTAAATCCGATTCATGATAAGAAAGAGACTCTTCTGCAGATGACAAAGGCACGAGGACGAAAAAATGAAGAAGAGCAACAAGGACACAGGATGCCATAACGGAAAGAACAGCAGATAATATGGAAGAGAAAATGCCGGTTACTTCAAAGATGTATCCGCCCGCACAAAAGAATGTGATAAAAGCGAGAACAAGTGTGGGACTGAAAAAAGGGACGGCTTCGCTGATTCCTTCAAAGATGTCTCCGAAAAAGACGAAGATAAGAGTCAGAACACCGGCAATAATGAGTCCTGCAAGGTAAATGGCCTCAATAGTATGAACTGAAATGGTGATCACCCCCTGACCGTTTTAAACTGCGGAAGAAAAGGAATAGGCCTTCAATCAGTAATACGCTCCACTTGACAGAAAGTTTCATTAATTTCGAATAATGGAGCTGTGGTAAGATAAATCAAAAATCAGCAGGTGACAGACAATGAATGAAAAACTCGCAAACGAAATCGTATCAAGGACAATGTCCATCATTCCATATAACATCAATGTCATGGACAAAGACGGCACAATCATTGGTTCAGGAGATAGAAAAAGGCTTGGGGACATACATACCGGTGCAATAAGTGTCATTCAAACCGGTAAAAAAGCCGTTGTGTCAGAAGAAGACGGCAAGAAACGGATGAAAAAAGGAGTAAACCTGCCAATCTATTTTCATCATGAATTAATTGGAGTCATTGGCATTACCGGAGATCCGGATGTTGTAGGACCGCTTGGAGAACTTGTGAAAATGGCGGCAGAACTGACCATTGAGCAGGCTTATTTGTCAGATCAAATACGTTGGAATGAAACGTTGAGGCAGGAAACACTGATCCAGCTGATAAAAGGGAAAATAATCGACAGGAGAGAATTTGCACAGCGTGCCCAAAGGCTGAGGATTAATCTGGACATTGAAAGGCAGGCAATTGTCTTTGTTCTAAAAGAGGATATGAATTTAAAGAAGCGGAATCTCTTCTTAAAACAGCTTGAAGACGCTGCAGATGGCTTGATTGTCATTCCGGGTGCTGCGGAAATTGTCCTTCTTAAAGACTGCCGCTCAAGTCAAAGCCCTGCATTTTTAATGAAAATGGCGGAACTTTCGCAGCAGTACGCGCATAGAGGGGCAGCGGGGTACGTTTATAAGGGGTTTAACGGTCCTGCCCTGTCGTATGAAAGTGCAAAGGATGCCCTAGCTTCAGGAGGAGCGCGAGAAGGTTCGTTTATTCAGTATAAAGAAATGGCGCTGCCTGTATTAATTCGCAGGGGATATGACAGACAAAAGGATGTTTACTTACAGGATATTAAGAACGCTTTTGATGAAATGGACAAAAACGGTGAGCTACTTGACACTCTGCGATTATTTTTCAATCAGAACGGAGATATGAACCATACAGCAGAAGAGCTGTTTATTCATCGAAATACACTGAGATACAGGCTTGATAAAATAGAAGAATCGACCTCTCTGAATCCAAGGAAAATGAAAGATTTACTGACGCTGTATACGGCTTTGCTGGTTGTCTGATTGTGCATATGCACAAAAAAGAGGCACTGGCAGGCCGTCTTTTTTTGTCTGTATGGACAATGATTTCACAAAAGTAAGCGGTTACAATGAAAGGAGCAAAAAGAGAGAAGGAGGAAATCACGATGGATATTCAAGTAAGCGCTTTCGGAGCGTTATGCGCACTCATTGCAGCCATTTTTCTCATTCTGAAAAAAGTTCCTCCCGCGTATGGAATGATGGCAGGAGCTCTTATTGGGGGGCTTCTGGGCGGAGTGAATCTGACAGAAACCGTTGAGCTGATGATTGCGGGAGCAAAAGATATTACCCCCGCGGTTCTTAGAATTCTGGCTGCAGGAGTACTGGCTGGAGTACTGATTGAATCAGGATCTGCCTCGGTGATTGCTGATACAATTATAAAAAAAATCGGAGAGAAGCGTTCGCTTCTTGCTCTGGTCTTATCAACCATGCTGCTTACTATGGTTGGTGTGTTCGTGGATGTGGCCGTCATTACAGTGGCACCGATTGCCCTGGCCATCGCATTTAAAGCGAAGCTGTCAAAGCCTGCGATACTCCTTGCCATGATCGGAGGAGGCAAAGCGGGAAATATTATGTCGCCGAATCCGAATACGATAGCAGCTTCTGATGCGTTTAATGTTCCTTTAACATCGGTCATGGCGGCAGGTGCCATTCCTGCCATTTTCGGTGTTGCCGTCACATATGTGCTTGCTAAGAGAATGGTGAGAAAAGGCGAGCAGATCAAGTCGGAAGAAATCATTTCAAATGATGGAGGCAGCCTTCCATCATTTGCGGCAGCTGTCAGCGGGCCGGCTGCAGCAATTCTGCTTCTTTCCCTGCGGCCTGCCTTTGATATAGCCATAGACCCGATTATTGCATTGCCTGCAGGGGGGCTGATCGGTGCAATTGCTACAAAAAATATGACGCGTTTAACAGAGTTTGCAGCATCCGGGTTACTGAAAATGTCAGGTGTTGCGATCATGCTGATTGGAACCGGTACACTGGCAGGCATCATCGCAAATTCCGGTCTGAAAGATGTCATTGTTGCAGGGCTCAATGCTTCCGGTCTGCCTGCCTATATTTTGGCGCCTGCCTCCGGGATCTTAATGTCAGCAGCAACAGCCTCTACAACAGCAGGAACAGCTGTTGCAAGCAGTGTGTTTGCTCCGGCGATTTTGGAGATTGGAATACCTGCACTTGCAGGTGCGGCTATGGTTCATGCGGGCGCAACAGTACTTGATCACCTTCCGCACGGAAGCTTCTTCCATGCAACAGGAGGCAGTGTGTTTATGGGAATGAAGGAGAGAATGAAGCTTATTCCTTATGAATCACTTGTCGGGCTGACACTTGCGGTGATTTCTACCCTGATCTTTGGTGTATTTAAACTGTTTGGATAGGAGATGTTCGAGATGAAGATTGTCATCGCACCTGATTCTTTTAAAGAAAGCATGACGGCCCTTGAAGTATGCGAAGCGGCTGAAAGAGGTCTTAAACAGACGTTTCCCGGGGCGGAAATTGTAAAAGTGCCTGTTGCAGACGGCGGAGAGGGGACTGTGCAGGCGCTTGTTGATGCCACGAACGGCACGATGACGAAACTGTCTGTCACGGGGCCGCTTGGCCATCCTGCAGATGCGGAGTACGGCTGGCTTGGTGACGGAAAAACGGCAGTTATCGAAATGGCATCTGCCTCCGGCCTGCATTTAGTGCCGGCGGAACGGAGAAACCCTCTTATAACGACAACGGCAGGTACTGGAGAGCTGATCAGGGATGCGGTCAAAAAGGGAGCTGAGCATATCATCATCGGCATCGGCGGCAGTGCAACAAATGACGGCGGAATGGGGATGGCAAGAGCACTCGGAGTTCTCTTTCTGGATAATCAGAAAAAGGAAATCGGACATGGCGGAGGGTCATTGGCGGAGCTTGCGGAAATTGATGTTTCCGGCTTAATGCCTGAACTTTCAAAAGTGAAAATAGAAGTAGCGTGCGATGTGGACAATCCTTTGACAGGGCCAAATGGTGCATCTGCCATATTCGGCCCGCAAAAGGGGGCAACGGCCGAATCGGTTGCTGTACTTGACCGCAATCTTGCCCATTTCGCATCCCTTTTAAAACAGACAACCGGGGCAGATGTGGCGCAAACAAAGGGAGCTGGCGCTGCCGGAGGGCTGGGAGCGGGACTGATGGCCTTCTTAAACGCTGAACTTAAAAGTGGAGTGGATATTGTATTAACTGCAGTGAATCTTAAACAGCACATATCAGATGCAGACCTTGTCATCACAGGGGAAGGCAGAATTGACGGCCAGACCATCCATGGCAAGACTCCTGCGGGCGTATCAAGGCTTGCGAAGGAACACGGAATTCCTGTAATAGCTCTTACCGGTTCAATTGGAGAAGGATATGAATCTGTTTATGAAGCTGGGATTGGATCTGTATTTTCTATTGTGCCAGGCATAGTCACACTCGAAGAAGCGCTGAGAAAGGGTTCTCAGTATGTAGAGCAAACAATGGCAAATATCGGGCACATTCTGAAGCTGAAGCATTAAGGAGACCGCATGCGGTCTCCTTGTTTTTGTGATGGAACACCTCTAAGACCCCTTGAAGAACTTTGCGGCAGAAGATTTTCATAATAAGAGATCATTGCGATATAATGAAACTAGTAAGCTGCGTTCACTGTGAAACTTTTTCCGCATCTGTACGTACTACAAGTTGAGAAAAAGGAGTTGATCTTATGAGAACATCTAATCCTGCTTTGAAAGCTTTTGCAAAACGGGAAGGTTCTTACTCCAGCCAGCCGATGACGCTGATGGGTGCCATTAATAAATCGTTTCTGCTGCTCTTTATTTTAATAACGGCCGCAGGAGCTGCCTGGTATTACAGTGCACAGGGGCAGGACGTATCTGCCATCATGATCGGAGGGGCAATCGGCGGGTTTGTCATTGCACTGATTGTAAGCTTTGTTCCGAAAACAGCGCCGGTGCTCGCGCCCGTGTATGCGGTCCTTGAAGGAATGTTTGTAGGTGGCATCTCAGCCTATTACGCATCCCTCTATGAAGGTATCGTGATGCAGGCGGTCCTTTTGACGGCAAGTGTGTTTTTAGCTTTGCTGCTGGCTTATCGCTTCAGACTGATTAAAGTGACGCGCAACTTCAGGCTGGGTGTGTTTGCCGCAACCTTTGGCATTTTAATTATGTATTTGCTGTCGTTTATTCTTGGGTTTTTCGGTGTAGCCATTCCGTTTTTGCATGATGCAAGTCCGATTGGAATCCTCATTTCGGTTGCAATCGTGATTGTCGCATCTCTAAACCTTGTTTTGGATTTTGATTTTATTGAAAATGGGTCGAATGCAGGGCTTCCTAAGCACATGGAATGGTATGCAGGCTTTGCACTTCTGGTCACGCTTGTCTGGCTGTACCTGGAGATATTGCGCCTGCTTGCAAAACTGCGCCGCAACTAAACAGGAATGCCCGCTCATCTGAGCGGGCATTCTTTATTGTATTTTGATTTTTGTTTTTTCTTTTAGAAAGCCTGGGTAGTCGATAAACTTCATAGTCAGGGGGCCGCTGCCTGCTTTTCGGCGGTCAAATCGAACAGAGAACCGTTTCTTGCTGTCTCCAAAGTCCTCATTGTAAGAGTGGACATAGACGCTTTTTCCATTAGCATCAGTCACGTCATTAATCAGCATGCTGGACATTTCTCTATCTTCGGTATAGGTGAAGGAAACTTCATTTTCAGAAACTTCTATAAGGCTGAAAACATTGTCTTGCGGCTGTTTAACTACTGTTTTTTTGACAGGATCGATGATAACTTCCAGATCATTTTTACTCACTCCCCGTATCCTGCTGAATTCCAGATACAGCTCTTTAGGTGTTTCAAAGTAATTGCTCTCCAGATAAATCACATCTTCTGTGGCGCTGACTTCCGTTCCCACTAAGCCATTTTGGAAAAGAGACCACGGCTCGCCTTTTTCATCTGTAAGCCTGATATCATCGAAGGCGAATAGCTCCATCGTATTCTCTTGATCATATTCCACATAAAGGGCTGCAGAAAGTGGGGTAATTTCAAGTTTTCTGAAAGTGATCTTCTGGTTTTCTACTGAAACGGTTTTGTCCAGCTCAATCTCTCTCATCTTTTCCTTCACTAAATCCTGATCCAGTTTAAACTCGAATTGAAACGTATCTTCTTGAGCTCTTGACAGAGGTCTTTGTGTCTTCACAACAATGTTCAGCTTGAAATCCTCATGGTTCATTGGTTCAGCAAAGTCGTAGTCAATCGACGAATGTTCGCTTTCATTATGCGCGATCGTTTCATCGGTATGGCCGTAACTAAACATCGCATTTTCGTTAAGATTGTTTGTTCCGGATGTTAGTTTGACATTCTCCAATCCGACATCAGCTTTTTCTGACTTGTTTTGAACTGTATAGAAGATACGGAGCTTTCTCTGGTCGACAATGGCCGAGTTCAGGGTGATTACTATGCCGTTTTTCTCATCAGATACACCGATTTCCTGTACAAAATCATTTTCGGCGGCAGACATTAACCCTTTATTGTATCTGATGATTTCGACTACATGTTCCATGCCCGGGATTGAACTGACATAGGAAGCAAATGCTGGAGAAACTCTGACTAAGGTGATAAACGTAAAAATGAATAATGAAGCAGCTATAGCGGCCCATTTTAATGAATACGGCCTTTTTTCCGTTTTCGCTTTCTGATATCCGGCCATGATGGCATCATCGAGTTCGTCAAAAGGAACGGCAATCATGTCTGTTTTCGTCCTGATCTGCTTCAGCTTATATTCTTCCTTTTCAAACATGACCATCACCTCCGTTTTCTTCCAGCTGCTGTCTAAGCAGGGCAAGCGCTTTTTTCAGTCTTGTTTTAACAGTGCTTTCCGGACAGTTTAACTGTTCGGCTATTTCTATTATTTTCAGATCCTGGAAATATTTCATGACGATGACAATCTGATATTTTTCACTGAGGCTGCTTAGCGCCTCCTGAATTTCCACGGAATGCAGGGAATCTGCAACCGTACCCGATGAGGCAAGCTTTTCGTCAAGCTTCACTTTCCTTTGACGCTTCAGCTGATCATGGCAGTAGTTCATCATGATTCGGATCAGGTATGTTGTAAAATAAGACGGCTCCTTCACTTTTTTGAGTGATTTATACGCACGGTACGTTACTTCCTGAACAGCTTCAATCGCATCGTTTTCATTTTTCAAATACAAATAGGCGGTCCGGTAAAGCTGTTCTTTATGCTGTTTCATTACGAGCAGAAAGGCCCGGTCATCGCCCCTGATCGCTGCCTTGGCGAGAGTGGGATCTGTCAATGGGGATTCCTCCTTGATGGGGTCATATATCCTGTTTATAAAAAAAGCAAGTTTGTCATGAACCTAGTTTTGTGTGAAAGCTTTTTCCTCTTTATTCATTAGACTTCAAACGTCTGAAAAAGTTTTCAATTTTCATTCTTTTTTTAGCTTACAAGAAAACGATTGTGAGAGATAAATATTTTTTAATTTTTTGTTTGATTAAAAGCGCTTTCATGTTAAAATGGGTTTGTCGAAACGTTTCACATTGATTTAGAAGAACAGGAATAAGGGATTTATACATAAATGCCCCATATCTTGTGAAACGTTTCAAATCACTTATAAATACGGCAGCGGCTTAAGCACGCTTCCAGAACGGGTCCTGACAATGGGCCGGAATGAACCCGGAGGTGGACAATGAGTACGATTGTTCGAGTTGGAATTATCGGGTGCGGAGGAATTGCAACCGGCAAGCATATGCCTGCTCTCGCACGCCTGAAGAATGTTCAGATGGTGGCATTCTTTGATCTTGTGGAAGAAAGAGCCATCGAAGCAAAAATGCAGTTTGGTTCAGAGATGGCTGAACATTACACAGATTATAAGGAATTGCTTGCAAATCCGGGTATTGATGTCGTTCATGTCTGCACACCGAATGATTCCCATTCAGATATTTCAATTGCAGCCCTTGAGGCAGGCAAGCATGTTATGTGTGAAAAGCCGATGGCAACATCAGCTGCAGAAGCGAAAAGAATGCTTGAAACAGCGAAGCGCACAGGCAAAAAGCTGTCTGTTGCTTATCAGAACCGCTACCGCTCAGACAGCCTTCACCTGAAAAATCTCTGCGAAGAAGGGGAGCTTGGCGATATTTATTTTGCGAAGGCCCATGCAGTCAGAAGACGTGCAGTGCCGACTTGGGGAGTGTTCCTTGATAAGGAGAAACAGGGAGGCGGACCGCTGATTGACATCGGCACTCATGCCCTGGATCTGACACTTTGGATGATGGATAATTATGAGCCGAAAATGGTTGTCGGAACAGCTTTTCATAAGCTTGGACCTAAGGAAAATGCGGCAAACCTCTGGGGACCATGGGATCCTGAAAAGTTTCAGGTGGAAGATTCGGCGTTTGCCTATATTACGATGCAAAATGGCGCAACCATTTTCCTCGAATCAAGCTGGGCATTGAATACCGTTAATATCGGTGAAAGCAAGTGCACGCTGATGGGAACAGAAGGCGGAGCGGATATGGACAGCGGTCTCCGCATTAACGGAGAGCGCCGCGGAAAGCTTTATACGACAAACGTTGATCTGGATGAATCCGGAGCATCTGTTGTGGACGGAAAACTCGAAAGCGAAGCAGATATTGAAGCGCGGCTTTGGATTGAAGCAATTGTCGAAGACAAAGATCCAGTTGTAAAGCCTGAACAGGCCCTGATTGTAACGGAAATTTTGGAAGCGATTTATAAATCGTCCGAAACCGGCGAACCAGTATACTTTGAGAAAAAATAAGAGATTTCTGCAGCAGGAATCGATTTCATCTTTTTAACTACTAGGAGGAAAAGAAACATGAAAACGTTAAAAATCGGAATTATCGGATGCGGAAGCATTTCAAAACACAGACATCTGCCTGAATGGGCTGGAAACAAATTTGCTGAGATCGTTGCTGTCTGCGACATTAACGAAGACCGTGCAAACCTTACTGCACAGCAGTACAATGCAAAAGCATTTACAGATTACAGAGAGCTTCTTGCCCTTGAAGAGATCGACGCTGTAAGCGTTTGTACTCCGAATGCCCTGCATGCGCCAATGTCAATTGATGCGCTGAATGCAGGCAAGCATGTTCTTTGTGAAAAGCCGATGGCTACTTCAAAAGAAGAAGCAGAAGCAATGATTCAAGCCGCTGAAAAAAACAACCGCAAGCTTATGATCGGTCACAACCAGCGTTTTGTGCCTTCTCATGAGAAAGCAAGAGAACTGATCAAAAACGGAGATATCGGAAAAGTATTTTCTTTCCGCACAGCATTTGGCCACGGCGGTCCGGAAGGCTGGAGTGCTGATGGACGCGACAGCTGGTTCTTCAAGAAAGAAGATGCGTTTATCGGCGCAATGGGAGACCTTGGTGTTCATAAAGCTGATTTAATGCGCTACATTCTTGGCGAAGAAGTGACAGAAGTAGCAGCATTTGTAGATACGGTAGCAAAAGAGGGAGCAGACGTTGATGATAACGCTGTCTGCGTGGTTAAAACAGAAAGCGGCATCATGGGAACGCTTGCTGCAAGCTGGTCATACAGCAGGGAAGATAATGCGACGGTTATCTATGGTGAAAAAGGAGTGCTTCGTTTAGAAGATCACCCTCAATTCTCTTTAATCGCACAATATACGACTGGTGAAGTAGTAAACTACGAGCTTGGCAAAATTCAGTCAAATGATGAAGGCGGACAAACCTCATCTAAAGTGATTGATAAATTTGTCGACAGCATCATCGGCAATACAGTGCCAGCAGTATCAGGGGAAGAAGGCTACAAATCTCTGAAAATCGTACTTGGTGCATTAGAGTCGAACGAAACGAAAACGATTGTAAAACTATAATCATAAGGGGGATTATGTCATGACGAAAAAAGGACTTCAGCTCTATACAATCAGAACGCTGCTCGAAAAGGATTTTTTCGGCACATTAAAACAAGTTGCCGAGTGCGGGTACGAAGGGGTGCAGTTTGCAGGCTATTACGACACGCCGGCAGACCGTCTGAAAGAGGCATTAAACGAGTATGGACTGAAGGCAGCGGGGAGTCATGTGCCTTATGAACAAGTGACAGGGGACGGGCTCAGCCAAGTCATTTCCTACAATAAAGAAATCGGCAATGATTTAATTATTGTTCCTTATTTAACAGAAGAGCAGCGCACGGACCTTGATGCATATAAACACGTTGCGCAGGAACTGAACAAAGCAGGAGAAGTGATTAAACAGCAGGGCCTGCAGCTTGCGTACCATAACCACGATTTTGAATTTCATTCATTTGGAGAGCAGACGCCATTTGACGTCCTGCTTCAGGAAACAGACCGCAATCTGGTCAAATTTGAGCTTGACTGTTACTGGGTGACTTATGCCGGCTATGACCCGCTTTCCCTGATTAAAGAACAGCGGGACCGTGTTGCAAGCCTCCATATTAAAGATATGAAAGAAACAAACGGTGTTAAGCACAGCACAGTCATTGGCGAAGGAACCCTTGATATGAAAGGCCTGCTGACTCTTGGAAAAGACCTTGAACTGCCATGGTTCATTGCTGAGCAGGAGCATTTTGAAGGCGAGTTAATGGAAGCCGTTGCGCTTAATTCGA
Source organism: Metabacillus sp. SLBN-84 (assembly GCF_053629595.1). NCBI lineage: Bacteria > Bacillati > Bacillota > Bacilli > Caryophanales > Bacillaceae > Metabacillus > Metabacillus sp. SLBN-84. Next base: position 2,861,796 of record NZ_JBRJIP010000001.1, on the reverse strand, counting down.
AAAAAATGGACGAACTATTAAAAGCATAGAAAGGAAGATCAAGATGAAACTAGGAGTATTCACGGTTTTATTTTCAGATAAAAACCTCGATGAAATGCTGGATTATGTGAAAGCATCAGGTGTGGAAGCTGTTGAGATTGGAACAGGCTGCTATCCTGGAAATGCACATTGTTCTTTAGAAGAGCTTCTTGGCAACAAGGAAAAGCAAAATGAGTATTTGGAGAAAGTTACTTCACGCGGACTGACAATCAGCGCATTCAGCTGCCACGGAAATCCGATTTCACCTGACTCGGCTTTTGCTGCTGAGTCTCATGAAACACTTGTCAAAACGATCAAGCTTGCAAACGAAATGAACGTTCCGGTTGTCAACTGCTTTTCAGGTACTGCAGGTGACCACGAAAATGCTAAATATCCAAACTGGCCGGTTGCCCCTTGGCCGAACGAATATGGCGACATTCTGAAGTGGCAATGGGAGCAAAAGCTGATTCCTTACTGGAAGGAAGTCGGCGAGCTTGCTCAAAGCCTGAACGTGAAAATCGGATTAGAGCTTCACGGAGGGTTCCTGGTTCACACTCCTTACACGCTGCTGAAATTGCGCGAGGAAACATGTGAAGCCATCGGTGCCAACCTTGATCCAAGTCACTTATGGTGGCAGGGAATTGATCCTGTAGGAGCGATTAAAATCCTTGGAAAAGCGGGAGCGATTCATCATTTCCACGCTAAAGATACGTATCTTGACCAGGACAACATCAACATGTATGGTCTGACAGACATGCAGCCATACGGAGAAATCCAGTCCAGAGCATGGAATTTCCGTTCAGTCGGCTGCGGCCACAGCATGCAGGAGTGGTCAGATATGATCAGTGCGCTTAGAACATACGGCTATGACTATGTTGTAAGCATTGAACATGAAGATCCGATCATGTCGATTGAAGAAGGCTTCCAGCGCGCAGTATCAAACTTAAAGAGCGTACTGATTAAAGAACAGCCTGCAAATATGTGGTGGGCATAAGAACTTCTTTATGGGATACACCGTACAGGCGGGTTTGACACCTGCTTGTACGGATTATTTTCAAAGAACCATTTCCTCTCTTTATTCACCCCAAGCATCCCGCGCATAAACTCTGTTCGAGCAATTCAGAAGAAGCCATGAAAGTAAGGTGGAGTAGAATGGCCACAATCAAAGATGTTGCAAAATTGGCCGGTGTTGCTGTTTCCACAGCATCCTATGCATTAAACAATAATTCAAGAGTGAATTCAGAAACGGCAAAACGTGTTCTGGAAGCTGCCAAAACCCTGAACTATCAGAAAAACGGGATAGCCAGGGATTTAAAGCGAAGCAAAACAGAAACAATCGGCATCATTGTCCAGGACCTGTCCGGCCCTTTTTATTCAGAACTGATGAGAGGCGCGCAGGATACCCTCCTCACTCACAAATACGGGCTGATTGCCTGCAGCGCCATCGGCGGAAATGTAACCACTGCGACAAAATTTTTAAGAGAACGAAGAGTGGACGGAGTCATCATTCTTGCTGAAAGCCTTCCGGATGAGCTGATTCTGCAGTCCGTCAGGGAAGATTTTCCGATTATTGTTCTCGACCGGAAGCTTGACAGTGACAGCATCATTCATGTCCTCGTCGATAATTTTTCAGGCGGGTATCAGGCAACGCAGCATCTCATCGACCTTGGCCATAAAGAGCTTGCCTACATTGGGGGACCGTCGCATAACCGGGACAATCAGCTCCGTTTTGAAGGATATAAGCAGGCTCTGAAAGACTCAGGAATTCATCTCCATCCAAGCTGGATTCTTCAAGGCCAGTATACTCGTGAAGGCGGATACTCCGCGGGCAAAATTCTTATGATGCAGGGGAACGCCCCGTCTGCTGTTTTCTGCGCAAATGACGAAATGGCGGTAGGAGCGATTAAAGCCTTTAAGGAAGCGGGTTTAAAAATACCGCATGATCTCTCTATCATTGGATTTGACGACATTGAAATCTCGCAGTATATCTCTCCGCCGCTATCAACCGTTAAGCAGTCCAACTACGAAATTGGGTCTCTCGCGGCCCATTTGATCTATCAGGCGCTGAATGAAGGGATAGAAGGCAGGGATTATCTGCTGCCGACTGAACTTGTGCTGAGAAACTCGACAGCCCTGAGGCAGCTTTAAACAGCATAGCCGGGAGGAGAAATGGTGCTCTTTTTATGTTATAATTGAAGGCATCTTAAAGAGGAATGGAGTGAGATCGTTGAAAAAAGGCCCATTTTTCGTGAAAATTTGGTCAAATGGTCAAGTGATGATTCCTTCCTATATCCGCAAAAAATTAAACATACAGTCAGGTGAGCGTGTCATTGTACAAACAGACGGCAGAACGATACAGCTGATGAAAAATGACAGCAGCACCTTTGAAAACGAAACCATTATAAGCAGCAAAGGAACCGTGACCATACCAAGCGAAATAAGAAATCTCTGTGATATTGATGTTGGCGAGAAGCTGAAAATAGACTGGAACGAAGCCATGCAGAAAATTACGTTCAGCCTGCCGGATCACATGTCCACATTATCAAGCTGACACAGGAGACGTGTCGTTTGCACCATGCAGGAGGACTATAGTGAAAAAAGTTACGCTCTTTCTCATGACAGCCTTATTTGCTTTTCTTCTGTCAGGCTGCAAGGACGAAGACGAAGGAAGAGACCGGAGGCTTGTTGCAGCAGAAGATATGTTAGAGGCAATTTTGGAAGAAGATGAAAGGGAGATGAAAGACCTTTACCTCAAAGGGGCTTATCATACACCCGAAGAATTGATTTCCCTCAAGAAAAAATGGGGAATTGACAAGCTGGAACTGAAGGATTTTAATCTTCAGGAAGAAAGCTTTTACGTTTACCGCGCCTATTATGACGAGGATGACCAAACGGAGAGAAAAGCGATTGTTCTGCGCGTCAGGGAAACGGAAGATGACCGGATCATTGTTGATTTTGTTGATCAGATAGCCGAAAAGAGACAAGAGTGATGCGAATAGAAGGAAGCGGTTGATGAATGTTAAAAACCAGGCTCAGATTTTCGGGCCTGGTTTTTTGTATGGATGTCAGCGAAACTTTAACCGTTCAATCAAGCTGATAATCTCCTGGCCATCCCTTGGTTCGATATGCACCAGTTCTGTGTTTTTAAGGATATCTTCTGTATCTTTTTGCAGCTCTTTTTCATCTGCATCAGGCGGAGGAGCTTCCCAGCGCATCGGGGTTGCGTACACGTGAATCGTCCCGTCGCCATTCCCTCTGTAAGTAACCGAACCGTCAATTAATCGGGAGCCGGATAATTGGATGACACCGCCTGGAAAGACTGCGCTGTTGTCTATATTTGGATTGACCGGCTCTCCCGGGGGAATGTGCCTGATATTCAGTTCATCAAGCTCCTGATTTGGACCAAGCTGTGTCCAGACCCTCGCATATTCAATTTCTTCTCTGGAATAGCTGTCCAGTGGATCATTTGTCTCCTTGGAACTGTCATTATCAGTCCCACTCTTTTTGGGGGTTTGGGACCTGCTTCCTTCTTTGGATTGGGTTTGGCCGCTTTTTTCAGCTGTTGAAGCTGTATCCTGCGGAAGGGATTCTTCCGTTTCATTTGAAGCTGTGCTTACATCTTCGTCATCGGTAGTGTTCTCTGCTGATGCTGCAGGCGGACTTTTTTTCGTGGAATCCTCTGGTTTGGCAGTATCTTCGGTGCATCCTCCAAGCAATGCCAGCAGTCCGAGAAGTAAAAATAGCATTGATGCCTTTTGCATTTGTAATATCCTCCTTACCATCCAGTAAAATCCTGATGCGGGTGTTGACTATCCAAAACCGAAACCGGTTAACATGAATAGCTAGGCCGAATCCATTTTCCATTATGACACGATTTTCCTCTTTTTTATATAAAAAATCCCAATTTTAAGCTTATTATCCAATCCGGAAAAGGAACAAAAACAAAGCCGGGTGATACCTGATTGGTTTCACTCGGCTTTGTTTTTGCATGAATTCAATTAGACGCTTCCTGCATTCTGACGCCAATGTTTAAGAGGCGGTCAAGCTGCTGGCTCGCTCTGATGGTAGAAGGGGAACTGAGTCCCTCTCGTCTTGCACTCTCAAGCATTTTCTGACGGTACTTTTCAATTAATAGATCTACTCGGCTCAAAACCATCACCGCTTTCCCGCATGTGTTTATAGTTTAACTATCGGCCGATTTTTCCTATTTTAAACCTTTTTCTGGGAGGAGGTGAGTTTTTTTAATAAATGCCTGAACTCCGTGTTCAGCCGCTCATAATCCTCTATTGTAAGTCCGCTTGCTGCAGCCATGTACTCGGGGACGCGTGAGGCATCCGCCTGCAGATTCCGTCCTTGTTCTGTCAGACAAATGTTCACTTTTCGTTCGTCTGCTTTTGACCGGTTCCTCTGAACGAGTCCCGCTTCTTCTAGCCTTTTTAAAAGAGGTGTCAGAGTGCCCGAATCAAGAAACAGTTCTTTACCAAGTGCATTAACACTCATCTCTTCCTGCTCCCATAACACTAGCATGACCAGGTACTGGGGATAAGTCAGCTTAAGCTCCTGCAGGATGGGCCTGTACAGCTTAGTCATTTCCCTCGAGCATGCGTAAATAGAAAAACAAAGCTGCTGCTCCAGTCTGAGAGATTGCTCTATAGCCATCATACATTCTCCTGACATTTCTTATTTGACAAGACCAGTATACCCTTGTTATATTAGTTTTGCAAAAATAAATTGTGCGCAATTAAATTATACGAAACTAAAGGAGAGATTCACATGCAAAAGCTATACACTGCAACAGCATCAGCCATTGGCGGCAGAGAAGGACGGGTGCAGACCGCCGACAATTTCCTGGACCTTGCAATTGAAATGCCGAAAGCGCTGGGAGGACGCGGCGGAGAAGGGACGAACCCGGAACAGTTGTTTGCTGCAGGGTATGCAGCATGTTTTGACAGTGCGCTGAACCTTGTTGCCCGTACTGAGCGTGAGAAAATTGGCCAGACAAAAGTCACTTCCCACGTTTCGATCGGAAAAGATGACTCCGGCTTCGGACTGTCGGTTGTGCTGGAAGTTCATATCCCGGATGTGTCAGAAGAACGCGCAATGGAGCTTGTTCAAAAGGCTCACGGCGTATGCCCGTATTCAAAAGCGGTCAAAGGAAATATTGAAGTTGAATTAAAAATTGTTTAAAGATGGAAAAGAGCTCACGTTTAGGACGTGAGCTCTTTTGCTTTATTGGATGGCGGCCTGGACATTAATTAATCCCGCACCATAATAAAATGGGTCGCCCAAAGGAAGAGCAGTGTTTTTCAGCCTGCTTCGGACTTCTGTATTGGACATGGATGGGTATTTTGACAAAATAAGTGCTGCAGCACCAGCAACATGAGGAGAAGCCATTGAAGTTCCATTAAAAGATGCATACTTATTTCCCGGAACCGAACTTAAAATATTTACACCTGGAGCCATCACTTCAAGTTCGCTGCCGACACTTGAAAATGAAGCTCTGGCATTTGCTGAATCAACGGCTCCAACAGCAATGACAGAACTGTATTTGGCAGGGTAGCCAATTGTATTCCGTTTGCCCTTTGATCCGCTGTTTCCTGCAGCAGCAACAACCACTACTCCTCTGCTGTAAGCGAGGTCTGCGGCCTGTTTAAGAGCTGTTGAATCCTGACTGCCGCCGAGGCTCATGTTAATAACATCCATACCATTAGCAACAGCCCATTCAATTCCCTGTGCGATTCCGCTGTAGCTGCCGCTTCCTGTTGAATCAAGAACCTTTACTGCATAAAGAGAAACGTCCGGTGCAGTACCGAGCACCCCAACTGTATTATTTAATGCTGCTACAGTGCCGGCTACATGAGTCCCGTGACTATCGCCATCAATAAACGGATCAGGCTCATTTGGGATAAAGCTTGCTCCGCCTGAAACATTCAGATCTTCATGGGAAGCGTCAATTCCGGAATCGAGAATGGCAACCTTTACACCGCTTCCTTTTACCCCTGACGACTGAACGGCGTCTGCTTTAATTTGTGTGATTCCATAAGGGACGGATTGTCCAATGGCTTTTGCTTCGAAATCTTCTTCAACAAACAGAACGTTCGGGTTTTTCTCGAGCGCTGCCGCTGCCTGATCAGGCAGGGAGGCGTGAACAACATTCATATATTTATATTGATGCTTGACCTTGCCCCCTAAACCGGAGATGATCGATGCTTTCATTTTAGAATCTTTAACAGTTGGTTTCATTCCGATGAGGTAATCTTTCTTTACCGTTTCCGCTTCTGCCGGCTGCATGGAAAATGCCATTGTGAATGCTAGAATAGCAGCAAGAAGCAGACTGAAAATCTTTTTCTTTTTCATCAAATACCCCCTAGGTAGAAATGATTGAATAGATTGACTATTCTATTAATTATGCTACCATTTTAATAGAAGGTCTTGTATTGGGAAAAATGAGCCTTTTTTCACCGTTTAATGCAGAAAAGCAGAGGGGTGTTTCCTTACAACTTTTAATATTGGGAAATAAGGTTGTATTTTTTCATTTAATTTCGGAAAATTAAGTCTATTTTCCCAATACGAAACGACAAGGAATCGTCATAATAAAGAGAGAATGACATATACAGATTAGTAGATGAGGTGCTGCCCATGGAAATCGGAAGTCGGATAAGGTTCTATCGCATACAGCAGAATATGACCCAGGAGGAACTGTCTAGAGGCATCATTTCCACTTCATACTTATCGAAAATTGAAAATAACCAGACCACAGCAAGCATCGAGGTATTGGATTTCCTCTGCAGCAGACTTAAGATCAACCTCATCGAAGAAGAAGAAATTCCGCTCATGAAGTCCCTGTTTGACTGGTACCATGATATCGTTCACCGCCGGCAGGATACTCTCAAAAAAAGATATGAAGAGCTCCGGGAGAAAATCCATTCCACAAGCGACACAACAGCCATGCTGTACTTTGTTCTTTTTGAGTTCAGATACTTGCTCACAGAAAGAGATTTTGCAGAAGCAGAAGCAAAGCTTGAGAAAATCAGCCTCTATAAAGATATCTTTGAAGAAAAAATGACGTACTATTACGAGAAATTCATCGGCCTTCATCACTACCTTCAGAGCAAATATTCCTCAGCCCTTATGCATCTTAAAGGAGCTGAACGGTTTTTGACGAAGCATCTCCCCTTTGAAAAATGGGAAGAAGCGGATCTCTATTATTCAATCGCCCTTACCCTCAGCCAGCTGCGGAAGGCAGCCCTGGTCATTCAATATACTCACTTCGCATTAAATATCTATCAGTCAAGATATGATTTAATGAGATGTGCCGAATGCCAGATCCTGCTTGGGATTAATTATTTGAGGTGTGAGGAGTACAGCAGGTCAGAGGAAAGCTATCAGCTTGCCCGAAAAATAGCCGAACAGCTGAATGATAAAAGTTTACTAGGAATGATCTGCCATAACATGGGGTATTTAAGTTCTATCACCAAAAAATATGAACAGGCAATTGTTCATTATAACGAGGCCTTGAAGTACAAAAATAAACATGAAGCATTAAGCACAATTTTCTCCATTCTCTACGCGTATTACCAGCTGGACAAGAAAGAGGATGCAGAAAAGTGGATTCTTGAAGGCCAAACCATTTTAATGCAGAATCCTAATCAGGAATATGATTATCATTTTAAAGTCTATGATTCTCTGCTCAAAGGCAATCTTTCAGCTGAATTTGAATTCTTTATGCTGGAAGTGGTCATTCCGTACTTTATTGAACATGAAAAGCAGCAATATATTATTGAATACTCGGAGCTCATGGCCTCTTACTTCGAAGAGCGCCACAAATATAAATCAGCGGCACACTACTATCAAATCGTATGTAATGCTTTAAAAAGAGCTTATTCAAATTAGGAAAAGAGGAGAATGATTTATGAAGAAACTATTAGTTGGATTAACCACTGGCGTATTCTCTCTGGCGTTTGCAGCGGGAGTTGGACTTTTCTCAGAACCTGACCATCCGAAAATTGTTTCTGAACCTGATCACCCGAAGATTGTCTCGGAGCCGGATCATCCTAAAATTGTTTAATTGATAAACATAGACTTTGGCCAGCGAGTCTGGCTTGATACCATTTTAGTCATGAAAAACCGAACTAGGGTAGCTAGTTTGGTTTTTTTTATGTTTAAAGCCTATGAATGGATTCGTATTTGTGTGTGTTTCTACTAGTGCCGCCGATTTTATTGGAAAAGGATCGTCGTTTATGGCGTCATTTGCTGGAGTGCTGCCACTTTTAACGGGATTGAATCCTTGTTTGTGGCGTCAATCGTTGGAGTGGTGCCACTTTTAACGGGATTGCATCCTGGTTTGTGGCGTCATTCGTTGGAATGTTGCCACTTTTAACGGAGATGGCTCCTGGTTTGTGGCGTCAATCGTTGGAGTGGTGCCATTTTTAACGGAAGTGGCTCCTGGTTTGTGGCGTCATTCGCTGAAGTGCTGCGACTTTTATCGGAGATGGAACCTCGATAGTGGCTCGTTATCCTCTAACAGCGCTTTCCCTCATCCATTGACCCAAGAAAGTGTTCTATTCCGCCTCTAACAACACGAACCCTCGCCGATTGACCCAAGTAAATGCTCTAATCCGCCGTTAACAACACGAACCCTCGCCGATTGACCCAAGTAAATGCTCTAATCCGCCCTTAACAACACGAACCCTCGCCGATTGACCCAAGTAAGTGTTCTAATCCCCCGTTAACAACACGAACCCTCAACGAATGAACCCAGTAAGTGCTCTAAACCCGCCCTTAACAGCACTCCACCCAGTCCTCATCCCCCATCAACAGCTCTATTCATTCTTTTGACCTTCCGATTTGCTAAATATTCTGCCAAAATGGCCGATGTATGGTGTATAAGTCTTTTTGCACACATACATATTTGGCAGATTTGGTTAAATAGGAGGGTCTGGATATGAGAAAGAGAAAAGGATGGAATTTTAACAAGAGGTCAAACCTTACATTGAAGGGCAAGCTGCTGGGGAGTTTTTCGATCATCATGGTGCTCAGCCTGCTGATGGCAGGATTTACGATTGCCGGGTTCACTATGGTCAACAGCCAGACGAAGAAAATTGTGCAGGAGGATATGCAGTCGCTGCTTGCAGAAGGCAAGCTCAGGGACAATATCACACAGCGGGTTTCTTTAATCAGGGCATATTTCATTTATGGAAAAGATGAATACAAAGATCAGTATTATGAGTTGACGGAAGAAAGCAAATCTCTTCAGAAAAATCTGCTTGAACGCAGTGTGAACCCTAAAAGCAGGGAGCTTATGGAAAAGAGTTCCGAGTGGGAGAAAATGGTTGAGGAAGATGTGATTAAAAGCTTTGATTCCGGGATGAGAGTGACAGCCAATCAGACGTTGAGAGGCGATGTTCAGAATCTTGCGGATGAGCTTACAAAGGGCTTTGACGCCCTGGCTGAAGAGCGTGAAAAATCGATTGTAAGAGATGGTGACGCGATCATCAGTCAGGGAAGATTGATCAATCTTCTTGGAATTGTTTTGTCTTTACTTATTATCGGAACGGGTATTTTTCTTTCTGTCCGGATTTCAAATGCCTTGACGAAACCAATTCATTCCATCGCCAAAAGGATGGAGGATATTTCAAAAGGACAGCTGAATCATGAGCCCATGTCTCTTGATTCGAAAGATGAAATTGGCAGTCTTGTCGCATCTGTGAATGAAATGAATGTGCAGCTGAGCGGAATTGTCAGGGACATTTCGGAAGCATCGGTTGTTGTTTCATCGCAAAGCGGTCAGCTGCAGGCTTCTTCAAAAGAGTTAAAAGCTGGAAGCGAACAAATTGCGTCAACGATGCAGGAGCTTTCATCGGGAGCTGAGACGCAGGCATCTTCCGCTTCTGATCTTTCTGAAACGATGGGTGAACTGATGGAATCCATTTATGTCGCGAATCAAAGCGGGGAAGCTGTTGCAAAAGCATCTGGTGAAGTTCTCACTCATTCGTATGCGGGGTATGAACTTATGAATGAATCTGTCAATCAGATGAACCGCATTAATGGACTTATGGAAACAACTGTTGAAAAAGTAGAGCATCTGGATGAACAGTCAGAGAAAATTTCCACTTTGGTGGATGTCATTCAGAGCATCGCAGATCAGACGAATCTTCTTGCTCTTAACGCAGCGATTGAAGCTGCCAGAGCAGGGGAGCACGGCAGAGGGTTTGCGGTTGTGGCAGATGAGGTTAGAAAACTTGCTGAACAGGTTTCAAGCTCAGTTGTTGATATTAACAAGATTGTCAGCAATGTCCGCAAAGAAATAGAAGAAGTAGCTGAAAACCTGAAGGATGGATATAAGCAAATTATAAAAGGGTCTGCATCCATCAGTAAGACAGGAGAGAGTTTTTCAGAGATTAAAGAGTATATTGAAGAAATGTCGGGAAGAATCACGACCATCCAAAAGGATTTAAACCGCATTATGAAAAGCAGCGAAATCATGAATGATTCCATTTCAAGTATTGCGTCAGTTTCAGAGGAGGCTGCGGCAGGGATTGAGCAGACTGCTGCTTCTGCTGAACAGTCAAGCCAGTCCATGGAAGAGATATCAGGACATGCTGATTCACTGGCTGCCGTCTCAACAAGACTTACACAGCTTGTAAACCGGTTTAAACTATAAAAAAATGAGGCGCAGCAGGCGCCTCATTTTTTATTGCGAAAATGAAACTGAGCGTTTAGCTGGCCTTCAAGCATTTTTTTGCGGTAATCAGGATTTGAACGCATTTCCTTCTTGCGCATTTCTTTCAGGATTTCATTCGTCTGCACGCCGTCTTCACGTTTGTTGGCAATGTCCATTAATCGTTCTACATCCGAAAAAGAATACTTTCTTGTGCCTCTTGAGGTCCGCTGCGGAGAAATCAGATGCCTCTCTTCGTAATAGCGGATTTGGCGCAGGGATAAGCCGGTAAGCTCGCTTACAATCCCGATTGAAATCACTTTTTTATCTTTATATGAGTGGTCCTGCTGTTCCATTTTTCCACCCCGCACTTTCATTTCTTTTTCCAATTATACCTTATGGAAATGAGTTGAAGTGCACTTTTGTCAGAAAATCTAACATGAATTGTCAGATTTATAAAAAACATTGTGAGTTTATTTAACAACAATGATGATTTATGAATCTTTTCTCATTACACTTGAATTAACAGATTGAAGGAGGAGACAGCATGGATTTGAAGAAGGCAGCTGAAATTGCCAGGAAGATTGTAGAACTGGATGTAAGGAGGGATGAAATGCTTGAGGATCTGCAGAATGAAATCGGAAAAGATGCGCATGAATTTCTGCGGTACATGCAAAACTCATGCCTGAAAAAATCATCCTGATCTTCTGGCCATTCGGGAAGGAAGAAAGTCCGTTAAAAAGTGACTGAGCTCAAAAAGATAGTCTTCTGTAAACATTGAGGTTACATCGCTGAAGCGGTCATATCTGTGTTCATAAGCACATAAAAGCAGCAGTTTCCCGGATTTGAATTCAGCAGTATACAGCTGCTCATTCTTCGGTTCAAGTGTATTCAGAAAATAGATTTGATGCAGTTCCCCGCGTGTCCGATAAGCAATCGGGCGGATATGATTCATTGTCAAGCCTCCTCCATGTAATAGCCTGAGACTAGTCTTGACCGTTTACGGCTTTTTAACACATTCAGCTGAACTTTTACACTGGCTTAACCGTGGACTAACAATCAGCGGGTAGAGTGATAACTAGACAGTTTGAAAGGAGAAGTGAAAAATGAGCAAATTGTTCCGGAAAGCTCTTGAAGATCAAAGGGTTTTTTTACAGCAGGAAATTGAACTCGCTCGGCATACACGACGAAGAGGTGCTGAGCAGCATGACGCTGTCTGAATTGAAAAAGGAATATCAGTATTTTTACAGCGGTGTGCCTTTTATGAAACTCACCCATAAAAAACCTGTGCAGCCGTAGAATCCCGGTTTATACTCTTCATGGCGGGCAAAAATTGCAAAAACGATGCCATTCTTCTAATCAGCCTTCCTCATTAAATCCCGCCAAAAGCCGAGATGTTCTCCGGCTTTTTTTGCTGTCTGGAAGACGCGCGGTGCAGGAACAGAGGGAAAAGAGAAGATAGCCTCGAGACACGAAATTGTGGTAAGATGATTAAAAGAAGACTGCGGAGGAATTTATGACAGTTGCAGGTATTGTACTGGCCGGCGGAATGTCGCGGCGATTTCAGTCTGATAAGGCATGTGAACCATACAAAAACGGCACATTTCTCACGTATGCTTATTCGGAATTGAAAGCGGTATCAGATGTTGCTGCAGTCTCCGGACGCAAATTGAAACATCCTGAGATCACAAGTTTTGAAGACATTCCTCCATTTAAGGGACTTGGACCGCTTGCCGGAATTTACTCGGCTATGAAAATAGTAAAATCTGAATGGTACCTTGTCCTTGCTTGTGACATGCCGCTGATTGACCGGCAGACTCTCTCTGTCTTTACAGGGTTACAAACCGCCGGACATTCAGCTGTTGTACCTGTTATTCACGGAAAGGTTCATCCGCTTTGTGCAATGTACCATCGCTCGCTGCTTCCCGTGCTGCAGAAACAGCTTGAGGACAGAGAACTTAAAATGATGTCACTGCTGCATGCCGCCGAGCCGCTCATGCTCGATCAATCGCATTTTGACCGGCCTGACCGATTTGCAAATATCAATAAAAAAGAGGATCTGGCCTTATTGAATGAGCCAAAGTTCCAGCAGGAAAGAAACCTTTAAAAAACAGTATGTCATAGTAAAATAATCCATGTGGTTTTTTTGAATTTTTAGATATCTTTACAATGTTAAGGTAAGAGGGCGATGAGAATGAAGTCTTATACAAATGAAGAACTTGAACTTGCACTGAATCTTTTTAAAACGTTCGCAAGGGCATTTAAGAGTGTTTCCGAACATTCAATTCGTGACAGCAAGGAACATGGGTTTAACCCGACAGAGTTTTCTGTGCTTGAACTTCTTTATACGAAAGGTCCCCAGAAGCTTCAGCAAATTGGCTCGCGTCTTCTGCTTGTCAGCGGGAATGTTACCTATGTGATCGATAAGCTTGAAAAGAATGAATTTATATACAGGGAGCAGGATCCAAAAGACAAGCGTTCTGTTTATGCCAATCTTACTGAAAAAGGAAGAACCTACCTGGATGAGATCTATCCGGTACATACATTGCGAATGGCCCGGGCTTTCTCCGGCCTGTCCATCGACGAACAGCAGCAGCTGATGGCTTTGCTGAAAAAAGCAGGCGTACACAGTCAGCATCTGCTTTTCAGATAAAAAATCCCGAAAATCGGGATTTTTTATTTTGGCTGTACGCCTTAATCATCCTGCGTGCGATCTGACAGCATCCTGTGTCCATTTCCACATCAGGCAGCTCACTGCGATAAAGAACAGGTGCAGCGCTGCGAACGAGGCGAAGCCGGTGTGATAGGAAAATAATCCATTTTCCAGCAGTAAATAGTGGATGCAGAGAAGGATAAGAAAAAGCAGCAGCTTAATGACTCTGCGGCGGATAAGCACAATCAGTGTGTAAAAAACGCACGCAATGCTGAAAAAGACAGAGTTTGCTGCAAGATGATCACGAACGGGATTATCAAACCAGCCCGGCTGAAACAAATACATGGTAAGCGGAACAGTTGCTGCCCATGTGAGTGTTAAGGATACGCTCAAATTCATAAAGTAAAGGCCCAGTTTGGCAGCGGGGCGGTTATTTTTTTTCAGCAGCCTGTACCACCGGGATGAAATGAGAAAGGCGGCAGGAAGCAGCAAAGTTGTATAGTAAACTTTCCACCAGTGATGTTCATAAATTCCCAAATGCAAAAAGGAAACTTCCACAGCGGACATGCCAAAACTGATCAGCAGCATCGCCGGAAAGGTAAGCCTGTAAAATGCGGCTGTGACACCAATCATCGGGACAATCATGAGCTGGCTGAAAATAGAACCAAATGAGCTGTCTGAGAAAGGGTCACTGAAAACTTCCGGTTTATATGTATAAGAATGTAAGAAAACAAAGATGAAAACTTCAAAAATAATCGCAAGCCCCGCATTTAACAGCCATAGAGGAACGAGCATGGGACGGTCTTTTCGTGCATTTGCATAAGCAAGCGCTGCGGTTGCTGCGAAAAGGAGAAAGAACCAAAAAAAATTCGGCATAGGTCAGGCCTCATTTATATAAGAGTATGACTTATTTTTGTCATTCTCCCGATGAATTATGTTTGGCTTAACAGATTCGGGATGATGACGCTGTTATCCTTTTGATACTTGCTCCTCAATGAAATGCAGGATTTGCATTAGCACTTTATCCTGCGGAGAGGAAAAGAAGTCTGCAAAGGGACAGGACATATCCTGCAGGCGATCGGCAACTGTGTTCATTGTATACGAGTCAGGCTTCAGACCGTCCTTTACTTCCTCCCAATAGAGCGGTGCTGCTGCAAAGGCTCCTGCAGGATTTCCCCTGAGAGAATAGGGTGAAATGATGGTCTTGCCTTCAGCATGCTGAATATAATCGATATACAGCCTGTTTCCGCGGTTTTTCTTCAGTCTTTCAACCGTAAACGCTTCAGGGAATACCTGTACAAGATAAGAAGCAATAAATTCTGTAAAGCTTCTCGTCTGCTCGTAGGAAAATGTCCCCTCCGTTATGGGGATGTGAATCTGAATGCCTTTTCCTCCTGAAAGCTTTGGAAAAGACTTAAGAGAGAATGATTCAAATAGTTTATGCATTTCAAGAGCCGCTTTTACAGCAAGTCCAAATTCATTTCTTGAAGGAGGGTCTAGGTCAAATACGATTTCATTTGGCTGATGGGACTTCCGGGTCTGAAAGGGAACGTGAAATTCGATGGCACTCTGATTGCCGAGCCACAATAAAGTGGAGGGGTCATTGCAGAGAATGTACTGGATTCCTTCATGTAAGGATGTTTGAATAAAATCCGGCGCGTAGTCAGGGCAGTTTTTCTGATAAAAAGCTTCATCAGAAGTGCCGTGCGGATAGCGGATGACAGTCAAATGTTTATTCTCAAGAAAAGGGAGCATGCTTTCAGAAACATCAATCAAGTATGCAAGATAATCTTCCTTTGACCTTACCGGATTGTTCCAAAGAGGCTTGTCCGGGTGAGTAAGCTGAACGTCTTCATGAACGGAAACCGCATGTACTTTAAGCTGTGACCATGTGCAGAGTTCAGGAGCAAGGTCAAATCTGAACGCATGAAATGAAGGCTCCCGCAGCTGATTTTTGTACAGTCCGAGAAATTGAAGTTCCACACAGATTGCTGGAGCAATAGTGATCCATTGGGAATTTTCCTTCTCTTTATTTTGTCTGAGAAACTCCACAAGCGATTCTCTTTCTGTTTCCTCAAGCCCGTGGGAAAAAACACCGGCTTCCATAATCGTGCCGTGATCGTAAGTGCCTGCTTTAAAGTAGCCGTTTTTCTTGTCATATCCGATAATAAAAACAAGGCCGTATTTATAGTTTTTTATTTTGAGCCAGTTTTTTGTTCGGATGCCTGGCTCCCACCTGCTGTTCAGATCTTTCGCCAGAATTCCTTCTGAGTCATGGCGTATGGCATCCTTAAACAGGGCATCTCCGTCTGAGAAAGAGGGGACATATTGTATACGTCCTTCCCCGGGTGCGGGGGTGAGCGGAAAACCACATGCTTCCAACAGAGAGGCCAGTTTCTCCTTTCTGATATTGAGAGGGGAAGCCGAGAACTTCTCACCGGCGCACTCTACAAGATCAAACACCAAAAACGTACATGGATCAGCATGTACTGCACGCTGGATGTTCTCCTCCTTTTTCAGCCTTCCCCGCTTTTGAATCTTCTCAAATGATGCTTTGTGCGCACTTTGCAAAACGGTGAGTTCCCCGTCAAGTGTACAAGGCATAAACGGCTGAAACTTGGAAAAGCTTGAACGGACAGCTTCTATGATTTCGGGAAAAAGAGGAGCAAGGTCTTTTCCGTTTCGGCTTGTAAAGGAAATGGCTGATTGTGAGATGGAAAGAAGGGCTCTGAATCCGTCATATTTTATTTCAAAGCTCCACTGGCTTCCTGCAGGCCTCTTTAAAGAAAGAGATGGAAGCATTGGTTTTACATACATAGCAGACTTCCTTTGCTTTTTATTACTCTTACTATTTCTTATTAACGATTCGTTTATGAAAGGATGTTCTAATGATGAAAGCCGTATTTTTGGACCGTGATGGTGTGATAAACGAAGTGCTTACGGAGAGGGTCCGCTTTGTGAACAATCCCTCACAGCTTTACCTGCTTGACGGTGCTGCAGAGGGAGTGCGGATTTTATGCGATAAAGGCTATAAAGTGTTTGTCGTCACCAATCAGGGCGGAGTTGGATTTGGGTATATGAAAGAGGCTGTCCTAAAAGATATCCACCGGAAAATGGTTGAAGAGATTAAAAAAGCAGGGGGGAGAATCGAAGAAGTCGCCTATTGTGCACATTCCCCGCATGCGGGCTGTGAGTGCAGAAAGCCCGGGTCCCTCATGATTACAGATCTTGCTGAACGGCATGGCATTACAATAGAAGAAAGTTACATGATCGGTGACAGGGATGTGGATATAATGGCCGGAAAAAAAGCGGGAACCAAAACAATTTTGGTTGGCTCATCTGATCATGGTGCGGATATGACTTTTCCTTCTCTGCTGGATGCCGCTAAATGGATTGGAGGACAGCCGGAATCCCGCTAATCGCTCAGCGGGACTGTCCTTACGCTTTTTTTCTGGCTGTTTTTGTTTTTTTGCCGGCTGCCGCTTTTTTCTTCGGTTTTGCAGCTGTTTCTTTTTCTGGCGGTTTTTCTTTGGATTTGTCGATGCTTGCCTGAAGGGCGCTCATCAAGTCAACGACATTTTCACGGGGAGCATCTGCAGGTGTTTTGCCCTCATTTTTGCCGGCTTTTTTCTGAATCAAATTCAGGAGCGCTTCCCGGTAGTCATCTTTATAAGATTCTGGGTTGAAAGAGGTTGTCAGCTGGTCAATGAGCATGATCGCTGTGTCAAGTTCCTTTTCCCCAATATCTGTCTTCTCCGGAACACTTGGCACGTCTGATGCTTTTCTGACTTCGTCCGGGTAATGAACGGTCTCCATCACAATCGTATTCTGGTATACCCTCAGAACCGCGAGCTGCTGTTTTGAACGGATGGTCATTTCTGCAACACCGATTTTACCCGATTTCAGCAGGGCCTCGCGCAGAAGAGAATAAGCTTTTGCTCCATTTTCCCCGGGGCCGATAAAATAGGAGCGATTAAAGTAAATCGGATCAATTTCATCAAGGTTGACAAAATCGATAATTTCAACCGCTTTATCCTCAAGCTCCTGCTTAAGCTGTTTGAGTTCGTCTTCTTCAAGGATGACAAATTTTCCTTTTACGTATTCGTAGCCTTTTACAATCTCATCATTTCCGACTGCTTCATCACAGTTCGGGCATTTCTTTTCATATTGAATGGGCGTATGGCATTTACTGTGCAAATTCCTCAGCTTCACATCTTTATCTTCAGTAGCGGCATATAATTTAACCGGTATATTGACCAGTCCAAAACTGATGGATCCTTTCCACATCGTGTGCATGTCAGATCTCCTGCTTTCCTTGATGATATATCATTAGGTTTGCCATAATTTCTGTGATAATGTGCAGGTTCCATACAGCTGTTTATTGTTTATGATCTTTTTAAATGGGAATATTTCTAGAAAAGAACAGGAGGGGAAGCCATGGAGCAAAGCAAAACTGCGGCAGACCTAAACCCGGCTGGAATTGCCGGGGCAGGAGCCATTGATCAGACATCTGATTTCCGCATCAGCCAAATCATGAATTCTTCAAGAAGAGCGTTTGCCTCTTGGAGAGAAAAGAGTGCAGGAGAACGGCTATCTTATCTGAAAAAGCTGAAACACGTTCTGATAGACCATATGGACGAATGCATTGAAGTTCTTGCAGCAGACACCGGAAAAGTAAAAATAGAAGCGGTAACAGCAGATTTGATGCCTGTTCTTGACACATTATCCTTTCTCGAAAAAAATGCTGAAAAAAGTTTGAAGGCGAGGCGTGTTAAGACGCCGATCCACTTTATCGGGAAAAAAAGCTACATTGAATATATGCCAAGAGGAGCCGCTCTGATTATCTCGCCCTGGAATTATCCCCTCCAGCTCGCACTCGTGCCAGTCGTAAATGCTCTTGCAGCAGGAAATACCGTTATTTTGAAGCCTTCGGAAATTACCGCTGAAACAGGATTGTTTATTGAAAAAGCCGTTCAGCTCGCAGGTTTTCCGGATGGAGTCATTCAGGTGGTTCATGGAGGAAAGGAAACCGGGCAAGCGCTGGTTAAAGCTAAACCGGATTTTATCTTTTTTACAGGATCTGCTGCTGCAGGCAAGAAGATTCAGGAAGAAGCCGCAAAGACCCTCATTCCCGTTACATTGGAGCTCGGAGGAAAGGACCCCTTCATTGTTTTTGAAGATGCAAATCTTGAAAGAGCAGCGAAGGCAGCTGCATGGGGTTCCTTCACAAACAGCGGGCAGGTCTGCATGAGTACTGAGAGGATTTATGTGCAGGAGGATGTGTATGAAACATTTCTTGACCTGCTCGTTTCTGAAACAGTCAAGCTGAAGCAGGGTCGTGGTGAGGATGATGATATCGGCGCGATGACACATCCGTCGCAGCTTTCAGTTATAAAAGACCACGTGGAAGAAGCCGTTGCGGGAGGGGCACGACTCATCGCCGGATCACTTCCTGAAAACTGGAAGCTGTCTGAAGGCCTGTTTATCAATCCGATGGTTTTTGCAGACGTAAAGCAGCATATGAAGATCATGCAGGAAGAAACCTTTGGGCCTGTTGCAGCTGTCATGCCGTTTCAATCTGAAGATGAGGCCATTGCTCTCGCGAATGATTCAGTCTATGGGCTGAATGCAAGCGTCTGGAGCAAAGATCTTGAAAAAGCTAAGCGTGTTACTTCAAGACTTGAAACTGGAAACGCCGTTATTAATGATGTGATGATGTCCATAGCCAACCAGCATCTCCCGTTTGGAGGAGTGAAACAAAGCGGAATCGGAAAGTATCACGGCAAGGACGGAATCCGCCGCTTTTGCCATGAAAAATCTGTCATGGTGGACAGGGGCAGAAAAAAGACAGAGATGCAGTGGTATCCGTATAAAAACAAGTATAACAAAGTAAAGTCGCTTTTAAAGATGCTCTACGGCAGGAAAAGAAACCGAAAGGCACGCTAAAAAACAGCGGGAGAACCTCCGCTGTTTTTTTCTGTTTGTAAGGAAATTATAAAGAATAAAAGGCTGTGGATAGCATAACAAATTTATCCTCGGCAAGCGTAAGCTCCTAAATCCTCTCTCAGAACAAATCCGTCAAAAAAGGCGGGAACCGGACTCTTCAGCCTGATTCTTATCTGCCTATCGGAGCGGGCCTTGGCGCTTGCGCTTTTGTTCTTATCCCTTAAACTGAATGAACAGAATGACCGCTCCCAATATCCATACGTAGACCGCAAATCCCCTCAAAGAATGTTTCTTCACAAATTGGATCATCCACTTAACAGCCACATATCCTGTCAGGGCAGCACTAAGCGTAGCAACGAAAAGAGGGAAGAAGCCAATAGTCGCCGCCTCGCCTGAAAACAAATCGGATGCCTGAAAAAGAATAGCTCCGAATATAGCAGGTATCGACAGCAGAAACGAAAAATAAGCAGCTGTTTCTTTGTCTATTCCTCTCATAAGAGCTCCGACGATCGTCATTCCTGATCTTGAAATGGCAGGGAAGATGGCGAGGGCCTGGAAGGAACCGATGAAAAAGGCATCAAAAATGGTGAGGTCATCGAGTTTTTTTGCTCCTTTTTTTATGGAATCAGCAAACCATAAAAATGCTCCGGTAATAAGAAACTCCCATCCGATCGTTGCCCCTGATTTGCTGATGCCGTCAAAAAAATCGCTGATGAAAACACCTGCAGCCACCGCAGGCAATGTTCCCGCAGCAAGCAAAAGAGTTAATTTGCTGAATGGCTGTTTCAAAAGCCTCCATAATATATCTTTGTAAAAGACGATCAGGGCAATAAATGTGCCAATGTGAAGCATCGTATCGAGAAAGATCCCGCCGTCCTTCATGCCAAACAGCATTCTGCCCAAGTAAAGATGACCAGTTGAACTGATGGGAAGAAATTCCGTCAGTCCCTGAATAACGCCCAAAATAAACGCCTGAATCCAGTCCATTTTCATCACCCCTGTAAAATAAGCGTTCATAAAAATGCCAAAATAAAAGTATTGTAAAGTTGTCCCTTTTTAATGGTATGTATAGTATGATAGCTTGTAGAACTGAAAGGCTGATTTGTGCGGCTGCTTCTGATAAGAAGGAAAGTACTGCGCGTAATCGATGTCTGTAATAAAGGAGTCTGGAACTGAATATGGAACATTACATACTTGCTTTTATTGAGTACTTTAAAGACCTCTCCTATTTTGGGGTGCTTTTTGCTCTATGTTTTGAATTTGTGCCTGCCGAGATTGTTCTTCCGCTCGCTGGATACTGGGTGTATCAGGGAGATATGCTGCTGTGGGGCACTGTGCTTGCCGGCACGATTGGCGGAACAATCGGTCCGCTTACCCTTTATGCACTTGGCCGCTATGGTGGAAGACCTTTTCTGATTAAATATGGAAAATACATGTTTATCAATGAAGAAAATCTCGCTAAGGCCGATTTGTTCTTTGAGAAAAACGGGGCTATGGTGGCTTTTACGGCAAGGTTTCTGCCAGGGGTCCGAACGCTGATCTCCATTCCGTGCGGCATGGCAAAAATGAACGTCTGGGTATTTTCCATCTATACCTTTGCAGCCATGCTGCCGATCACATTCCTGTATGTTTATCTCGGATTTAAACTTGGGGATAAATGGGAACAGGTAGGCGGAATGGCAAACGACTATTTGCTTCCTGCCGCTGCAGTAGTCGTAGCTGCTTTTATTTTGTACAAGTTCTTCACAAGAAAAACGGTCAAGCCCTCAGCAATTTCACAGGATAAGAAAATCAGCTGAAAAACTTGCTGCATCCTGACATGGATTTCCTAAAACGTCTTTTCCAGCATAAGGAAAAGATTTTTTTTGATAAGAGTGAAAGGAAATTGGGTATATAGAGAAAATACAGATATAGGAGGAATGTTGAATGGATGTTGCCCTTTTGCTTGAATACGGGTGGGTATTACTTGTTTTAATTGCACTGGAAGGAATTCTTGCGGCAGACAATGCTCTTGTTATGGCCGTCATGGTTAAGCACCTTCCGGATGATCAAAGAAAAAAAGCTCTGTTTTACGGGCTTGCAGGAGCATTTGTCCTGAGGTTCGGCTCGCTTTTTTTAATTTCATTTTTGGTCGATGTCTGGCAGGTACAGGCAATAGGGGCTGTTTATCTGCTGTTTATTGCCATAAATCATTTGGTGAAGAAATTCATTTTAAAGAAGGATTTGCATGGTGATAAGGACAGAAAGGAATCAGGCTTTTGGATGACGGTTCTTAAAGTGGAACTTGCAGACATTGCGTTTGCGGTTGATTCCATCCTTGCGGCAGTCGCACTGGCAGTAACACTGCCTGCAACGGGTCTGCCGGAAATCGGAGGTCTGGATGGCGGCCAGTTTGCCGTCATTTTGGCCGGGGGCATCATTGGCCTGATTATCATGAGATTTGCAGCGAGCTATTTTGTCGCCCTGCTGCAAAAACGTCCGAGTCTTGAGACCGCTGCATTTGTCATTGTTGGCTGGGTAGGAGTGAAGCTTGCTTTGTACACGCTCGCTCACCCGGACATTAACATCATTGATAAACATTTCATTGAATCTGCAACATGGAAGCTTATCTTCTGGATTGTTCTAGCAGGGATTGCTGTTGCCGGATGGTTCTTATCCAAAGATGAAAGCAGTCGCCCGGATACAGAAGAAGAGAAGCTTGTGGAAAAAGCTGAAGACCGACTTGATTGAGCACCCTGAAAGGGGTGTTTTTTTTTTTGAAATTAAATGACAGTTCGTGGGTGAAATAGTGGTTTTATATTAAAAATTTTACAATTAATCAACTTTTACCCTGGATTTCCGCCTTTATTTGTAACCTTTTTGTAAAAAAACTAATATTACACCCTCAAAACCCAAACTTGCTTCGTAGCTGTTTAGTAAGAAAAAAGAAAGGAGAACAATTATAATAGATTCTTCATCTGCTGCTTCATCAATGCCTAATAGGTTCATCTTTACCTCAAGGCTCTCACGATTCCAAATTTCTTCCTTTGCGCTCTCAGGGCAAATTAGCTATGATTATACGAAGTAATATGGGAGAACTGAGGTGAGAACCGGTGCTTAGCCTGTTGTTTAAACTTGGCAAAAAGAAACCAACTTTAGAAGAAACTGTCCTGCAGATCCAGGACGGCGACACACAATTGCAGAACACATTAATTGACCAGTATAAACCTTTCGTGGCAAAAACCGTTTCTTCGGTCTGCAAAAGGTATATTGATGAAAAAGACGATGAATTCAGCATTGGATTAATTGCCTTTAATGAGGCCATTGAAAAATATTCAACTGAAAAGGGAAGTTCGCTGCTCGCTTTTGCCGAATTGATTATAAAGAGAAAAGTCATTGACTATATTCGAAAAGAAGCAAGAAACGCCCAGACAGTAAATATTGATCTACAGGAACACGAAGAAGGCGAGGCTTCGCAGAGCAAGATTGAAGCGGAGCTGTCCGTTGAAGAGCATCAAAAGCTCATTGAACAGGAACAGCGAAGGGAAGAGATTGTGTATTTCCATAAAGTGCTCCAGGAATTCGGTCTTTCTTTTTCAGAGCTGATGGAGAATTCTCCAAAACATATGGATGCAAGGCAAAATGCAATAAAAGTAGCTCAAGTCCTGATTGAGCACGATGAGCTGAGGCGGATTCTGTTTGCGAAAAAACAGCTTCCTGTTAAACAGCTTGAATCGCTTGTATCTGTCAGCCGCAAAACAATAGAGAGAAACAGAAAATATATTATTGCCATGACAATAATTTTATCGGGGGATTACGTTTATCTGAAAGACTATATAAGAGGGGTGCTTCAATCATGAAAAAAGGGATCGTCGTTGACCGTAATGATGATTATGTTACATTGCTTACCCCTGATGGACAATTTTTGAAAGCAGCAAAACAAAAACGTTCATACGAGCTGGGTGAGGAAATTACTTTTTTTCAGCTTTCAGATACAAGCGAAAGAGCATCAAAATCAGTAAGTATTTTTAATCTGCGCGGAATTCGAAACGGGTTACTCGCAGTGGCAGCTCTTATTCTTATCTTTTTTACCTTGCTGCCCGTTTTGAATGATGACAGGGTATATGCTTATATGACGATTGATATCAATCCAAGCTTTGAGCTTCAATTAAACGAAGAACTTAAAGTCATAAGGATTGAACCCATGAATGAAGATGGGAAGGCTATGCTTGCCGAACTGAAAGACATGAATAAACGCAGTGTATCAGATGTCTTTTCAACCATTGTGGACAAAAGCAGATCTCTCGGCTATTTAACAGACGATAAGGAGATCTTTGTGACGACGGTAACAGCAGATGACAAGCATGAAGAGACAAAAAAGAAAATGCTTGCAGATGTTGTGCGCCTGAAAGAGTCATACATGGAACAAAGCCTGAATGTTCAGGCGGTAGAGACAGATGTTGAAACACGCAATAAAGCAGTGGAACAAGGGATTTCTACTGGTAAATATGTAAAACTGCAAAAAACAGAAGAAGCTGATCCTGCAGAAAAAGAAGATGCGGAAAAGCGCAATGAAGAGGAAAAGGCTGATAAAGAGACAGAACCAGCCAAACCGGAATCTGCTGAAACAGTTCCTCCTGTTAAAGAGCCAGCACCTCCGCCAAAAAAGGATCAGGAACCGCCTGCTTTGAAAGAGAACAAAGAGAAGGAAATCAACAAAAAGCCCGCTGTGCCAGATCCGCCTAAAGAAAAAGAAACATCGATGAACACAAATAAACAGACAGCTAAAGCAAAAGCCGAAGCTGAAAAAGCAAGTAAAGAAGCTGAAAAAGCAAGAAAAGAAGCAGATAAAGTAAGTAAAGAAAGAGAGAAAGAAAAAAAGCGGAATGAAGAGAAATCCCGTGAAGACGATGATGACGAGAGAGACGGCGACAGCCGCGACCGGGATGATGACCGCGAGGAAGATGAAGACAACGACAATGACGATGACGATAATGAGGGGTCAAGATCTGATCGTGATTGAAACATAGGGTGCCGCGAAAGCGAATCTGACCGGATAGGCACCTGCTGCATACATAGAAAGAAGAAAACCGCAGGAGGATTCCTGCGGTTTTTGCCATATTATTCAGTTTTAGAAGCCTGTCCTCCAAGACCTGCCTGTGCTTGTGCGACCAGGCGCTTCGTGATTTCTCCTCCAACAGAACCGTTAGAGCGTGCAACTGTATCAGAACCAAGCGTAACGCCGAATTCCTGTGCAATTTCATATTTAATTTGATCCAGGGCCTGTTCAATCCCAGGAACAAGCAATTTATTGCTGCTGCGTGCCATTATACTCAACTCCTTCATAAAAGTTTGCAGCCATAGGGCTGTGTTTATAGTCTTGTTTCAAAAGGACAATCTATACTGGCAATTGTGCCCTATGATATGAGGTGAAGGGGTTGAGTAAATGACATTTATTTAAAAATGCTCCTGCAGAAACAGACGGGTTCTTTTCTGAAGATAGGATGTGATGACGGAAAGCACGGTAATCGTCAAAATATCCTTTACCTGATTCCAGTCATCTTCCGGAAGATCCTGAAAAAGGTCATGAGCCGCCTGTATTTGATCCTGAACATCCTTTTCGAGCTCATGTTCAGAAAGCGAGAATACCGTGATCGATTCCATACGTTCAAGAATTGTCCCGTAAGCGGAGTAATAACGCAATGGCGAAATCAAATCATCGCTTCGGTCCGATAATGTATTAAACAGAAGCTTCAGCAAATGCCTGATTGTATCAAAATCAAATGCTGATTTCAGGTCTCTCACAATGAGGAGGATGGCTGCTTGTTCGATTGAATATTTTTTGCCGTGTTCAGGTGAGCCGATCAGTTCTTTCATATCCCTCTTTATCCAATTCTGAATCGATGTGGACTTTAAAGAAGTCAGTTCGCACAGTTTTGCAAGTGAAACAATTTCATTTGATGAAAGTCCTCTTGGAAGAGGCTTGGAGCTTCTGATGAAATCAGGAAAATCAGACGGGTCGATCCCGATTTCTTTCAGTACAGATGCCGGGGCCGCATCGCTTTCTCCCTGCAGGGTGAAAAGCAGTTTGGCCATTTCTGAGCGTTTCAGCTGTATTTTCATGGGCATCACCTCTTTGTCATTTATATGTCTGTTTTTTAAGCAGCCATTTTTCAATCGTGCTGCATAACATTACCAAGTGCTTAGTATTTGCGATTATTCCTCTTCATTCTTTATACTATAAATTATAATATAAGTTCAAATGAACTCAAAATCTTTGGGGGTGCAAGATGGCTAAACGTATCTTTTTGTTCCTTTTAACCAATATCCTCGTATTGACAACAATAGGAATTGTCTTATCTTTGCTTGGAGTTGGCTCCTATGTAACGGCTGGAGGTGGAATCGATCTCATCAGCCTGCTCGTATTCAGTGCTGTTGTAGGTTTCTCCGGCTCATTTATTTCTCTGTTCATGTCAAAGTGGATGGCAAAAATGATGATGGGCGTAAAGGTTCTGAAACCGGATCAAAATTTATCGGCATATGAGCGAAACCTCGTAGAACGCGTTCACAGACTTGCAAGAGCTGCAGGCATCAGAAAAATGCCTGAAGTGGGCATCTATCAGTCACGCGAGGTCAATGCGTTTGCAACGGGCCCGTCTAAAAATAATTCTCTCGTTGCCGTTTCCACCGGACTGCTTGAAGAAATGGATGACGCTGCAGTTGAGGGCGTTCTTGCCCATGAAGTTGCCCATATCTCAAATGGCGATATGGTAACGATGACGCTGCTTCAGGGTATCGTTAATACATTCGTAGTGTTCCTGGCAAGAATTGCGGCTTGGATTGCCTCCAGGTTTGTTAGAGAGGACATGGCGCCAATCGTTCATTTTATTGCGGTTTTAGTGTTCCAAATCCTGTTTTCCATTCTTGGAAGCCTCGTCGTTTTTGCTTTCTCCCGCCACAGAGAATTCCACGCGGACAAGGGAGGGGCCGATTTGGCAGGCAAGGACAAAATGGTCCACGCTCTGCGTATGCTGAAAGGATACACGCAGCGGGTCAGCAGCGATCAATCTTCTGTTGCATCATTGAAGATAAGCGGGAAACGCGGGCTTGCCCTCTTTTCAACCCATCCTGACCTTGATGAGAGAATCCGCCGTTTAGAAGCAAAATAACCAGGGTATGAATCTGAGGAGATGCTGTCTCCTCTTTTTTTTGTTTACTCAACCCCAAAGTATGTTTTTGTCTTCGCATGTTGAAAATGAAAGCAGGCAAGATAAATTTTGGACAACCCCTTTTCATTCTGCCGGGTTTTCATTATGATAGAGAACATGCAGTTCACCCTAAAAATTTAAGGAACGATATCCATGACCCGAACTAGAACCTTTTTCCAATCATTAACGCCTTTTCAGCTGATTGTAGCTTATTATGCCATAGCCGTCTCCGTTTCAGTTGGTTTGCTGAGCCTGCCTGTTGCCCACCAGGAGGGAGTGCAATGGACGTTTATGGACGGTCTGTTTACAGCTGTAAGTGCTGTAAGCGTGACAGGCCTCAGTGTCATAACGGTAGCAGATACCCTGACTGTACCCGGCATTTTTATTCTGATGTTTGTGCTGCAGTTCGGGGGGATTGGCGTCATGACACTTGGAACATTTGTCTGGCTGATTGTCGGAAAACGCATTGGCCTGAGAGAAAGAAGACTGATCATGGCTGATCAAAATCAGTATTCTCTTTCGGGAATCGTCAACTTGATGAAGCAGGTCCTGTTTTTAATATTGATTATTGAGTTTTGCGGCGGCATGATTCTTGGAACCTACTTTTTAAAATACTACTCGACTTGGCAGGAGGCGTATTTGCACGGGTTTTTTAATTCTGTCAGTGCAACTACAAACGGAGGCTTTGATATTACAGGAGCATCCATGATTCCATATGCAGACGATTATTTCATTCAGTTTGTCATCATCCTTTTAATTACACTTGGAGCTATTGGATTTCCTGTACTGATAGAAGTGAAAACCTTTCTTTTCAGCAAAAAAGGCAAGTACAGATTTACTCTTTTTACAAAGCTGACGACTGTTACATATACCTTGCTCGTTATCGGCGGAACGATTATGATCGCTCTGCTTGAGTACCAGTTTTTTTTCAGCGGGAAAAGCTGGCACGAAAGCTTTTTTTATTCCTTGTTCCAGTCAACCGCCACACGAAGCGGGGGACTTGCAACGATGGATGTCAGCCTGTTTTCTGAAGCCACGCTGCTCGTCATGTGTGCGCTGATGTTTATCGGGGCTTCCCCAAGCTCTGTTGGGGGCGGGATCAGGACAACGACATTTGCTTTAAATTTGCTTGCTCTTTATCACTTTGCCAAAGGCAACAAAACCATTAAGATCTTTAAACGGGAACTTCATGAAGATGATGTGAAAAAATCACTCGTCGTCACGCTGATGGCCTTTGTCCTTTGTTTTGGTTCCGTGTTTATTCTTTCAATCACAGAAAAATTCACGCTCATTGAAATCCTTTTTGAAGTTTGTTCGGCATTCGGAACGACAGGGTTATCGATGGGAATTACAGCAGATCTGAGCACAATAGGAAAATGCATCATTATGATCTTAATGTTTATCGGACGGATTGGGATTGTTACGTTCATTTACATTATCGGATCAAAAGCATCAAAACCAAATTATCACTATCCGAAAGAACGTGTTATTATCGGGTGACGAAGGATGAAGCAGACAGGGAGACTGTCTGCTTTTTGCTGTTTACAACGTACAGTTCAGGAAAATCTTCCCTTGCCTGTGCTATACTTTAGCTAATACGTATTGGGAGAGGTCAGATAAAGTGAAGAAATGGACGGCAGTACTTTTTTGTATGCTAACGCTTGTGATTCTTTCGGCATGTTCAAAGGGACCGCAGCCTGAAGAACGATTCCAGAAATATGTCAGCCTGTGGAATGACCAGAATTTCAGCGGAATGTATGCTTATTTATCTTCAGATGCTAAAAAAAGCATCACTGAACAGGAATTCACAGAACGATATCAGCAGATTTATGAGTCCATCGAGACGGAAAATCTAAGCATCAGCTATGAGAAGCCGGAGGAGCCCGAAGAGAGAAAAGATGAGAAAAAAGCTTCCTTGCCGTTTTCGTTAAAAATGGATACTCTGGCAGGACCTGTTGCATTTGATCATCAGGCGTCACTCGTTCAGGAAGAGACGGATGATGGAGACAACTGGTTCGTCTCATGGAATCCATCGATGATTTTCCCGCAGCTGAAGGAAGGAGATGCGGTCAGAATTTCGGAAGATAAGCCGGAAAGAGGAAGCATCCTGGATAAGAACGGAAAAGGTCTGGCTATAAATGCCGTCGTTCCTGAAATCCAGGCAGTTCCCGAAAAGCTCGGAAGCGATCCTGAAGCCGCAAAAGAAGCAGCAGCAAAGCTTTTGAATCTGACAGCTGAGGACATAGATAAAAAGCTGTCAGCAAGCTGGGTTAAGCCTGATATGTCCGTGCCGGTCGCAAAGGTGGACCCATCAGAAACCGAACTGGTAAAAAAAGTGACATCCCTTCCGGGTTTTCAAAAGGCGGATGTTTCATCCAGGTACTACCCGCTGGGTGAGAATGCTGCCCATTTAACCGGATACATAGGCAATATTTCCGGTGAGGAACTCCAAAAGCTGAAAGGGAAAGGATATACAAGTACATCGCAGCTTGGAAAAGCAGGGCTTGAAGAAGTTTACGAGGACGAGCTCCGGGGAAAATCCGGATTCCGCATCTATACAGATCCTTCAAACGAAACCATTGCCGAGCAGCCTGCCGAAGATGGCAAGGACATCACTTTAACGATCGACTCTGCTCTTCAAACAGTGCTTTACAATCAGCTGAAAGGTGATTCAGGAACAGCTGCAGCTGTTCATCCGATGACAGGGGAAACACTTGCGCTTGTCAGCAGCCCTGCTTACAATCCGAACAGCTTTGTATTAGGAATGTCAGGTGAGGCTTATCAGGCTCTTACAGAGCAGCCCGGTAAGCCGCTGAGCGCCAAATTCAACAAGACATTCTCTCCGGGGTCTGTGTTTAAGCCTCTGACAGCCGCAGCGGGTTTAAAAGCAGGTACACTGGATCCGGCTGAAGTCAAAACCATTGCGGGTTTAACCTGGAAGAAAGGGCCTGAGTGGGGGAACTACTCTGTCACAAGAGTAACGGACGCCTATTCTGCGGTTGACCTTAAAAGGGCTCTTGTTTCATCTGACAACATTTATTTCGCACAGGCAGCGCTCGAAATGGGTGCCGATGCTTTTAAAGAAGGAGCAGCTGCGTTTGGGCTTGGTGAACGATTTGAGTTTGACTTTCCGACTGCTGACTCATCAGTCGCAGCGTCTGACCTAGCTGAAAAGGAAGTTCTTCTGGCTGACTCAGGATACGGGCAGGGAGAGGTCCTGATGAGCCCTGTTCATATCGCAGCAGCCTATACCGCATTTGTCAATAACGGCAGCATGATTATGCCTTATCTTGAGAAAAAAGATGAGCCTGCTCCTGAAATTTGGAAGGAAGGCATTATAACGCCGGAGCAGAGTTCTTTCCTTTTGAATCACTTAATCAGCGTCGTGGATGACCCGAGCGGTACCGGCCATAAGCCTGTCGTGCCGGGTCTGAATCTGGCGGGAAAAACCGGCACAGCCGAACTGAAACAGGCCAAAGGTGAAATAGGACAGGAAAACGGCTGGTTTGTGGCTGTGAATACGGATCAGCCAAGCCTGCTGATTGCCATGATGATTGAGGATGTAAAAGACAGAGGCGGAAGCCACTATGTGGTGCCTAAAGTAAAACAGGCGTTTTCCGCTTATCTTAAGCAATGAACAAAAAAGAAGCTGCCAGCGCAGCTTCTTTTTTTATACCTTTTCCATTTTTTGTGTGTAAAAGCTTTTATCTGCTTCTTAACAATTCTTAATAATCCTTTACCTTCACTTTAGATGGCCTTCATTCTGGCGTGATACGTTAGAAGCATCAGAGGGAGGGAAGGCCAATGAAGCATTCTGTAAAAACAGCAGGCATTTTATTCATGATTGTCTTATTTTTATTTTTTGCATCTGTTTTTGGAGAAAGTCAAGGGCGGGCAGGCACAGATGATAACAAACTCACAGAAATTCATCTGCTTGGTGTGAATGATTTTCATGGACAGCTGGACACTCATTCTGTTCAATCTGGCAAAAAGGTTGGCGGAGCCGAATATCTTGCTTCTCATCTTAACAAACGGAGAGAGATGCATGAGCACTCGCTGCTCTTGCATGCGGGTGATATGACAGGAGGAAGTCCGCCGCTGTCATCCTTGTTTATGGATGAACCGACTATTGAGTTTATGAATCAGCTTAAGTTTGATGCTGGAACACCGGGAAACCACGAATTTGACAGAGGAATCGGCGAGCTTAAAAGACTGATAAATGGAGGGTATCATAGTAGTACAGGATACTTTAAAGGTGCCGATTTTGATTATGTTTCAGCCAATGTGATTGATAAACAGACAGGAAAGCCAATTTTTCCAGCATACACAATTAAAAAAATTGACGGCGTACAGTTAGGCATAATCGGTGTTGTAACAAAAGAAACCAATCAATTTCTGCTGCCTGAAAACCGGGAGCAGATTGAAATAACGGATGAGTCTGAGGCAATCAATCAGGCAGCTTCACAATTGAAACAGCTTGGTGTTGAGTCAATCATTGTTTTGGCGCATGCAGCTGCATCATCAGATGAAAACGGTGAACATGCAGGAGAAGAACTGATCGAGATGGCTCCGAAAATCACCGATGAAGTAGATGTCATATTCGGGGCTCACAGCCATAAGCGTGCAAATACCAGAGTTGGAAACAAGATGATTGTTCAGAGCTATTCTTACGGGAAAGCCTTTTCTGATGTAACGCTTCTCATTGACCGCGACCAGAAGGAAATTATCCAGAAGGAAGCACAAATTATTCTGACAGACCACAGTCAGGCACCACCCGATGAAGGTTCTCTGAAGCTTATTGAAAAATATAAGAAGCGGGTCGGAGCCGAATACAGCAAGGAAATAGGGAGTCTTCCCCACGATTTATCAAGAAAAAAGAATGATCAGGGCCATTCCCCTCTTGCCGCACTCCTGGCAGAATCTATGATGAAAGAAATGAATACTGATATTGCTTTCGTTCATCATGGCGGCATCAGGGAAAGCCTGAAGAGAGGGCCTGTGACAAAACAGCACGTCATTGCCGCACTCCCTTTTAATCATTACGCAGCTGAAATTTCACTATCTGGAAAACAAATAAGAGAGATTCTTGAACAGCAGTGGAGTTTAAAAGCAGAGAATTTGCTTCAAACGAAAGGACTGACCTTTGAGATCGACCGGAGTGCGCCAAAGGGAGAGCGGATAAAAGCATTAAAGACAGAAGATGGAGAAGTTATTGAAGATCAAAAAATGTATCGTGCGGCTGCAAGCAATTACCTTGCATCAGGCGGAGATGGCTTTGAGGCATTTAAATCAGGGGAAATCATTCAAAAAGGACCGGAACTTTCAGATGTGCTGTCTGTATATTTTGTCAAAAAATTTCATCAATAACTTCTGCGGAAAAAGATCCCCAATGGCTGCGCCTTTGGGGAAAACAGGGCTAATTTCTAATCCTGTCCATAGCCTGCATCTTTATCAGGATGAGTAAACGGAAAGCCATCAGGCTTTTTTTTGCTTTCTAAAAGCTCCCGGTTTTCAGGTGTGTTCCAGCCAATGTCGTTTGTAGGATGGACCCATTGATCGCCCGTCATGATGGAAGGGTCGACATCATCGCTCCACTGATTTAAGGGAGACTGTTTGGAATCATAAAAACTGTCTCCGATTAAAACGCCGTATTCATTGATAAAGGGTTTTTTCATGGTTATGCCTGTTCCTTTAAAGGACGGGGCACTTGCCTGATGAGGCATCGTTTCATCCATCGTAAATTCATCTTTTTCACTCATATTCATCACCTCTGTAGTAGTATTGTCTGCTTTTTGGCAGGCTATGAAAGAGACATCTTTAAGGAGGAAAAGGATATGAACAAGGAATTTCCGGTTGCAGCTCTTCAGGATCAGTTTCTTGAAAAGGTGAAAAAGATGGAAAGTGAATTGAGAGAACAAACAGGAGAAGAGATTGTACTAATTGCCTACAAACACAATAAACAGCAAAACTGACTCGTTTTCCCTCTAATGAATGATCCGGATTCGCCTAACACTATAAACAGTGAGGTGCTTCTCACGAACTTTCAGGGGGGTATGAAGATGAAAAGAAAAGCCGCTAGAAATCAGGCAGTGAAAAATAATACAACACCAAAAGAAAGCATGGCCGATACTGAATTTGCTGCAGAAGCGGTCTACAGCAGCGAAAATCCTGCCAAGGGTGCAAACCGCAACAGTAAAAACGGCAGCAAGGGACGTTCAGGAGGGTCATTCTCATGACAAAGAAAACACACAAAAGCAAAGAGAGCGGACAGCATAAAAAGCATATGGATCCTGATCTGCTGAAAGAAGAGTTCGGCACAGAAATGGGCGATTATAATTCAGCGAAGTTTTTGGAGGCGGCATCATCCAAAAAGAAGACATGCAAATAAAAGAAGAACCGCTCAGGGGGCGGTTCTTCTTTGTTTGTCAGCTGACTTTATTGTGCAGTCTATTTTCTTGTACAGCATAGGAGCTTGCAGTGCGTGTAACTGGATCATAATGAACAAGCAGGATGCTCTCGCCGGGCATCACCTCTCCGGTTCTTAAATATGCATCCATGTCAAACGGCACCTTATCAAGGATTGTATGCTTATAAAGATCTTTTTCAGTAAAAGCTTTTGCTTCGAATTCTTTTCCAAGCAATGACGGCTGAGAAAGAATCGCCTGATAAATGGTGCTGCGTTCTGACTTTGTCAGCATATCGTTCCACCACGGCTTGCGCGGTTTATGTTTTTGAGATGACAGATAGTCGTATTTCATGAATCCTTCTGCCAAGTCAGCCTGTTCTTTATGATGAACAGACAGGAACTCATAAAGGCGTTTAAATAAGTCTTCAAGCTGATGGCCGATGCGGACCCAGCCCTGTTCGTCCCAGTAGGTGCCGAATTGCTGGAAAAAATCAAACGGAGTTTCAAACACACTCTTGATCAGAAATTCTACCGTTGCATCCATCCGGTGATCATTCCAGTACTTCTCAAGTACATCTTCCACTTGCTTAATCTTCACGATATCTTCAAATGAAAGGACATTATTTTTCAGAATTTCATAAGGCGAGTGGTCCATATAGACATAATCATGGTCTGCAGCGCGCAGACGCAGGCCTGTTCCGCGAAGCATTTTTAAGAAGCCGAGCTGCAGTTCTTCCGGACGCATTTCAAATACATCGTTAAATGTCTTTTTAAACGACGTATAGTCCTCCTCAGGCAGCCCTGCTATCAAATCAAGATGCTGGTCAATCTTTCCGCCTTCTTTAACCATTGTGACAGTCCTCGTAAGCTTGCTGAAATTCTGGCGTCTCATCACAAGATCATTTGTCGCATCATTTGTGGACTGCACGCCGATTTCAAAACGGAAAAGACCTTTTGGGGCATTGTCATTTAAAAACTGGATGACTTCAGGCCGCATAATGTCAGCGGTTATTTCAAATTGAAAAACCGTTCCGGGCAGATGCTCATCGATAAGAAACTGAAACATTTCCATCGCATAGCTTCTGCTGATGTTAAACGTCCTGTCAACAAACTTAATGGTTTTGGCTCCGTTTTGCATCAGGTAGCGGATGTCATCTTTAACTTTTTCACGGTCAAAATAACGGACCCCGACCTCAATGGATGACAGACAGAACTGGCAGCTGAACGGACACCCTCTGCTTGTTTCAATATAGGTAACCCGCTTTGAAAGGTGGGGGATATCCTCTTCAAAACGAAAAGGAGAAGCAAGTTCAGCCAGATTGATCTTATTCCGCTGAGGATTGATCATGACCTCGCCATGATTTCTGTAGGCAATTCCGGAAACATTCTTCATGTTTTTGTCTGATTGAAGGGCAGCCAAAAATTGCTTGAATGTCTCTTCACCTTCGCCAATGACAATATAATCCGCTTCAGGTATGGATTCCATCCATTCTCTTGTGTCGTACGTCACCTCAGGACCGCCGAGCACGATGATGAGGGAAGGGTTGATTTTTTTCATCATTTTCATGATCTTAATGGTTTCTTCGATATTCCAAATATAGCAGCTGAAACCAACGACATCAGGTTTCATGCGGAACAGATCGGTCACTACATTCATCGCCGGATCTTTAATTGTATATTCAGCAATGGCCACTTCAAAGTCAGGCTGGGCATGAGCTTTCAGGCAGCGCAGGGCAAGACTTGTGTGGATATATTTTGCGTTCAGCGTACTTAGTACAACGTTCATTTATTAACACCACTTCTAACATAATTTTTAATCCTATCTATTCTATCACATTTTATCCATAATAAAGCGACCTAAAAACATGGAAAAACCCGCTGCACAAGCAGCGGGTTCTATTCTTAGCGGTACTGCACCTTTTCTTCTCTGTTTTTGAAGAATTTCCGCAGATTTGTTGCTTTCAGCTCAATAATCGGCTGTGTAACAGTTTTAACAGCATTTGTAGATAAGATGAATGTCAGAAGAATGGACAGAATAACAATCAGGGTGACGCTCTGATAATCTTTAAGCCATTCGAGAGCCTCGCTGTTTCTCAAGGATCTGACAATGAATCCGTGCAGCAGGTAAACGTAAAATGTCCGTGTCCCCCAATGTGTAAAGAAAAAGCGGCTTTTAGGAATCAGGGAAAGAAAACTGAATGTCAGGACAAATGTCAGTGTGTAAAATCCGAGACGGATCAGGCCGTCTTCAATGCCGACTCCGCCAAACTGAGAGTAGGGTTTAGAACCAAACAGCCACTCGTAGTCAAAATCCATAAAGAAATAGGCGGCGAAAACGGCCATCAGCATAGCGGTTGACACAAGACGCACTTTTACTCCGGTCAGTCGCTTGAAGTGTGATTTATCCAGATAGAACCCGACTAAAAACAGCGGGAAGAAGACAAATGTTCTTGACACACTCAAGTAATTGCTTGCCGAATCCACATAGCCTATTCCAACGCCAAGTGCGATGGCAACAAGAATAGCCGTTCTTTTATCAAGCTTCGTATAGGCAAACAGGAAGAGATTCCAGAAAAACAAGCTCATCAGGAACCAAAGCGACCAGTGCGGGTCGAGCGGATTGACGGCAAGAGCGCTTTCGGATTCAACAAGGAAGTAATAAACTGAGTAAATTCCCTGGAAAATTAAATACGGGATAATCAGTTTTTTAAAGATTTTCTGTACATAGCCTTTTTTGTTGTACCCTTTTGCAAAGAAGCCTGATATTAAAATGAAGGCAGGCATATGAAAGGTGTACACAAATTTATATACATTCAGCATAAATTCGTTATCATCAATAAATGAGCGAATAACATGACCAAACACAACAAGAATGATCAGAATAAATTTCGCATTATCGAAATAGCTTTCACGATTTTTCACAGTATCACCCATTTTCACAGAAGTCATTAAAGGCTCCTGCAGTTAGTTTTCCCATAAGGGATATTACTACCCTTTCTACCCTTTCTCAAAAGAGTTTAAAACAGCCAAACAGCAATATAGCCTTTTTTAAAGGGATTGTAAAGAAGTTGTTAGGTGCGTGTAAAAAGAACGAATTTTTGCACTTATTCACGATTGCTCCCTTTTGCATAGGTCCTTAGCAATAAAATTGTCAAATCCGGTAAAACGGTGAAGGACTATTCAGTATTCTGTAGAATTACAGGGGAGATGAAAATTTGCCCGTCGGCAAGGAGCGGAATGATGCATGAGCAAAGTAATGAATGAATGTGAAGTGACGTCATTGCAGGAGCAGATCACGATATTAAAAGAAGAAAATAAGCGGCTTGCAGAAAAGAGCCGTCAGCAGGAATTGATTATTGAAAGTGCGATGGAAGCGATCATTATTC
This sequence comes from Metabacillus sp. SLBN-84, assembly GCF_053629595.1. Taxonomy (NCBI): domain Bacteria; kingdom Bacillati; phylum Bacillota; class Bacilli; order Caryophanales; family Bacillaceae; genus Metabacillus; species Metabacillus sp. SLBN-84. Next base: position 2,825,540 of record NZ_JBRJIP010000001.1, on the reverse strand, counting down.
TTGATGAATCGTTTCATTTTATAGATTGCAACAAATCTGCTTGTCACCTTTTTCAGCTGGATAAGCTTGAAATGGGCAAGAGAAAGATGTGTGATTTTCTTTCGCTTGTTCCCCACCAGCAGCTGCTGAATCAAGTGGACGAGCTTCGTGACAGGGATCAAATAGAAGATGAACTGATTATCAAGCTTGACAATGGCCAGGTGAAATTTATTGAACTGTCCATTAAGAAAAATGCGCTCGGAACCCGGCATCTTGCTCTTATGAGGGATATTTCCTCCAATAAAATGCTTGAGCGGGAACGGACAATCAACGAACAGCTCTTTAAAGATCTGTTTCACAGGGCGGTTGACGGCATCGTCATTTTTGACGGGAGCGGCCAGTTTATAGATGCGAACGGCTCTTTTTGTCTGAATTTTGAAATAGATAAAACCAGCCTTGGCTCATTTAAGCTTGAGGATTTTGTTGAGCACGAGAACCAGTTTAAACTCGATAAACTCTGGTCTATTTTGAATGAAGGAGGCAGAGCAAAAGGGGAAATGCCCGTGACGCTTTTGTCAGGGCGCAGAAAAGTATTTGAATTTACATCCACCTCCAATGTGCTCAGCGGATTCAACATGGCCATTATGAGAGACATTACGGAAAAACGGAATATGGAAATGAAACTGTTCAAAAGCGAGGAACGTTTCAGGGAAATATTTGAAAATGCAATAGATGCCATCATTATATGGAACAATGACGGGCGGATCATCAACGCCAATCAGTCAGCCTGCAGAACGTTTGAGCTTTCAATGGAAAACCTGATCAGCAGCAGCATCTTTGATTTTATGGATGCCAGTGAATCCAAATTCAGGACAGTCAAAAAGAAATATGTAAAATCAGGAGCTATTCGCGAGGAGCTCTTGTTTTATATGCCGAACGGCCAGTGCAAACAGCTGGAATTCACATCTAAAATGGACGTAACAGACGGGCACCATCTGACCATCCTCCGGAATGTAAGCGACCGTAAGCAGATGGAAAAAGAATTAAGGGAAAGCGAACAAAAATTCAGAAAAATTTTCAACGGGGCCATGGACGGCATTGTGCTGATCGATGACAATTACACGATTATTGACGCCAATCAGGCAGCTGGAAAAATCCTTGAGATTCCTCTTGAGGACATCCATAAGTACAATCTGCATGAGCTGATTTCCTATGATAAAATGGAAGGCAGCGCCATGTATCTCATGGACGAAATGACAGAGGAAATTCCATTTAAACTGCAAAACAACAAAGAAAAGATTCTCGAATTTTCATTAAAGCGGCATATTATCGAAAACATGAACCTGGCTATTTTCAGAGACGTTACGGAGAAGAAGGAGCTTGAAGAACGGCTCCGCAAATCTGACACGCTGAGCGTTGTCGGAGAGCTTGCAGCAGGCATTGCGCACGAAATCCGAAATCCGATGACGGCATTAAAAGGTTTTATCCAGCTGCTCGAAGCGAATGTAAAAGAAGACTTTTCCATGTATTTCAACGTGATTACATCAGAACTGAGCAGGATTGAATCCATCATTACAGAATTTCTCATACTCGCAAAGCCTCAGGCCATTTCTTATCAGGAAAAAGATGTCGTGACCATAATGAAGGAAACAATCGATCTTTTGAACGCGCAGGCTATATTGGTCAATGTGCAGATTGAGCTTTTTCATAACGGCTGTGTGCCTCATGTATACTGTGAGCCGAACCAGCTCAAGCAAGTCTTTATCAATATTTTAAAAAATGCGATTGAGGTTATGCCGTCAGGCGGTACAATCCAGGTCCATATTTCACTGAAAAACGAAGATGAACTTCATATTTCGATTATTGACGAAGGGTCAGGCATTCCTGAAGACAAAATTAAACGGCTCGGGGAACCTTTTTATACAACAAAAGACAGGGGCACAGGACTAGGCCTTATGGTGAGCTACAAAATTATCGAAGAGCACTGCGGAAAAGTGGAGGTTGAAAGCGAAGTCGGAAAAGGGACAGCTTTTCATATCAGCTTGCCGCTTCATCAGACATGCTGAAAGGAAGACATCATGAACGCATATAAATCAGTCAGCACGCCAATGGGGATTCTCCGCATAGCATCAGACGGAACATATATAACGAATCTTTTTTTAAAGGAAGAACACTTACATGAGTTTATGGAAAAAAATCAAGTGCAGGAAAACAGTGAAGACCCGCTGCTCAATGAAGCAGAGAAGCAGCTCAACGAATATTTTGCAGGCACAAGAAAAGATTTCAGTCTGCCGCTGAAGCAAAAGGGAACAGCATTTCAGGAAAAGGTGTGGCAGGCGCTCACTGAAATTCCGTATGGCACATCCTGCACGTATCAGGCCATCGCTGTAAAGACCGGCAACCCAAAAGCTGTCCGCGCCGTCGGCCAGGCCAACAGAAAAAATAATCTTCCCATCATTGTGCCATGTCACCGGGTAATTGGAGCAAACGGACGTATGACGGGGTATGCGGGAGCGAATGTCCATTTAAAGCAAGTGCTGCTGGACCTGGAAAAAATACCGTATAAAATGTAGGTTTGCTTGTCACTTTTTAGCCCCAGCGACATATCATTTGGTAAGGGTAAAAAAGTTGCTCAAGGGCAAATTAGAAGGGCGGGCTTGAAATGTGGAAACGGCCGAATAAACTTGCATTTTATACGAGTCTCCTGACTGCCATGCATGTGCTGACAGAAGAACAGAAAAAGCTGATATTAACTGATAAGAACAGATAAAGGGAAATGGAGTTCAAGCGCTGAACTCCTTTTGCATGAGGAGAAATGGAGCGGGGGAGAGTCATGTGAAAGATCCAAAAGACGAAAAAGGGATACATACCGATTTCAGCAGCCGGATGACGTACGGAGAATACTTGAGTCTAGGACAGCTGCTTGGCAGTCAGAACCGCCTTTCAGGCCATCATGATGAAATGCTGTTTATTATTATCCATCAAGTCAGCGAACTATGGATGAAGCTCATCCTGCATGAGCTTCAGGCGAGCATACAGGCAATTGAAGAGGGAAATCTGTCAATGGCATTCAAAATGCTTGCCCGTGTGTCAAAAATCCAGTCACAGATTATTGCAGCATGGGACGTGCTTTCTACATTAACGCCGTCTGAATATGTGCAGTTCCGGGACAAGCTCGGTCAGGCTTCAGGATTTCAGTCCCATCAGTACAGACTGATTGAATTTGCCCTCGGCTATAAAACCACGCATGTTCTGGAAATTTACAAAAAAGATCAAGAGCTGCACAGCGAGCTGTCAAAAGCCCTTAATAGCCCAAGCATATATGATGTATCCATTCAGGCTCTTGCTAAAGCAGGGCTTCCAATTAAAGATGAAATCCTGAACAGGGATCATTCACTGACCTATAAAGGTGATGCATCCGTAGAGGAAGCATGGCTGGAAGTATACCGGAATACCGGCACCTACTGGGACTTATATGAGCTTGCCGAGAAATTGATTGATATTGAGGACTGGCTTCAGCAATGGCGTTTCCGCCACATGAAAACAGTCGAACGAATCATTGGATTTAAAAAAGGAACAGGCGGCTCTTCAGGGGTCACCTACTTGAAAAAAGTACTCGATCACCGTTTTTTCCCCGAACTGTGGGATATCCGGACAAAATTATGATGACATGGGCCCAAGCTGAATGCTTGGGTCTTTTTTATTTGTGGTTGTGCTGTAAGGCATCGTTTAAGAGCACTTATGGGTTCGGGCTAAATGTAATTCGTGTTGTAAAAGTTGGTTAAGAACACTTACGAGCATGTGCCAATCACAATAAATGTTGTAAACATCGTTTAAGAGCACTTTCGTCTTGCTGTTAATGCGAGTTCTTGTTGCAAACATCGTTTAAGAGCACTTTCGTCTTGCTGTGAATCGTAGTTCTTGTTGTAAAGATCGTTTAAGAACACTTTCGTCTTGCTGTGAATCGTAGTTCTTGTTGTAAACATCGTTTAATAACACTTACACCCCGGTACCACTCATATTTAGTGCAGTAACATCCCTAAAGAGCACTTACCCTCCTCCCCAGCAAGACCGTAAGATTTTCAAAAACCAGATTGACAGAAATATCTAATTTGATTATCATCTAATTAGATAGTAATCGAATTAGATGGAGGGGAACGATCATACAGCTCGGCAAACTTGTCACATTTCACAAAGTAATGGGAGATGCTACGCGCATCCGGATACTGGCTCTTTTGGCGAAAAGCCCTAAAAACGGGCAGGCGCTTGCCGGAATACTGGGCCTGACGCCGCCTACCATCACACATCATTTAACGAAACTTAGAGAGATTGGCCTTGTCACTGAAAAACGGGTAAAAAACACCGTCTATTTTCAGGTGAACGAAAAGCTGCTGCAGCAGCTTTCACTTGGGATGATGGAAATTGTCACTGGAAAAGGGGAGCTTGAGATGAATCAGGGAAAAACGGGTGAACATGCGAAAATTCTGGGGAATTATTTAACAAAGGAAGGAAAATTAAAAACCATTCCGCCGCAGCGAAAAAGAAGGCTTATTGTTTTATATCACTTAGTTAAAGAGTTTGAGCCGGGAAGAAAATATCCGGAAAAAGAGATTAATGACATCATTAAAAAATATCACGAAGATTTTGCGACGATCAGGCGGGAATTGATAGTGAATCATATGATGTACCGCGAGAAAAGCATCTATGAACTGAACCCCAAAGAGCTGTGGGCGAAGATTGAATAGGGGGGCATTGTATGCTGACGTTTGTTCCGGTGCAAGATGAACATCTTCTTGATGAAGAACTCTGTATCATGAACTCGAATCCTGCTTATAACTTGATTTCTGAAGACAGGGAAATACTTAACAAGCAGAACATAGCAGAAGACAGGGAAGAAGGAAAAGCAGTCAGTGCCAAACGATTTTTAATCATGGACGGCGATGTTCCTGCAGGCATTTTTGAATACTGCCCGCTTAATCCGAGTGATAAAAAACCATGGATCGGCTTGTTTATTCTTCACCGTTCCTACCAAGGAAAAGGTTATGCCGCTGCAGCATATGAGACAGCAGAAAAGCTGCTTCAGGAAGAAGGGTTTACCGAAATGAGGCTTGGAGTCCTGACAGAGAATGAGCGGGGCAGGAAGTATTGGATGAAGATGGGGTATTCTGCTTTTAAAGAGGGAGTTTACAAAGGAAAGCCCATCATCCACTTCGGAAAACAAATCAAGTAGAGCCGGATGGCTCTACTTTTTGACTTTTTGAAAGAGGCTTTCTATTTCCAGCAGGTAGTCTCCGGATAAAACACCTTCCTCTGTAATAATGCCTGTGATTAATTCATGAGGCGTTACATCAAATGCCGGATTAAAGACCTGCACTCCTTCAGGTGCAACACGGCAGCCCGCTATATGAGTGATTTCTTCCGCATCACGTTCTTCTATTGGGATGTCATCCCCGCTGCCTGTCTCAGGATCAAACGTCGAAAGGGGCGCAGCTACATAAAACGGAATCTGGAAAGCATGTGCAAGAAGGGCAAGGCCGTATGTGCCGATTTTATTGGCTGTATCTCCATTTGCAGCAATCCGGTCAGCTCCGACAATGATGGCTGAAATCTGTTTTGTGCGGATCGTATGGGCAGCCATACTGTCTGTTATGAGCGTTACATCAACGCCTGCCTGCATAAGCTCCCATGTTGTCAGTCTTGATCCCTGCAGTACGGGACGTGTTTCACAGGCATATACACTTAAGGGGATGCCTCTTTCTTTCGCGAGATAAAAAGGCGAGAGGGCCGTTCCGTATCTTGCTGTCGCAATAGAGCCTGCATTGCATATGGTCATAACAGCGTCACCTGCACTAAAAAGAGGCAGGGCATGCTCGCCGATTTTCCTGCACGTTTCTTCATCTTCAACTTGAATTTGAATCGCTTCATGCAGCATAACTGTTTTTGCTTCTTCTGTGGACAGGGCATGCTGTACACTGTTTTTTAAGCGGTTGAGAGCCCAGAAAAGGTTGACGGCAGTCGGTCTTGAACTGGCAAGATAATCATGGTCGCGGGAAAGCAGTTTTTGAAATTCCGAAATATCATCTGTTTCATATTTTTTTGCCGCGAGCGCGAGCCCGAAAGCAGCTGCAATGCCGATTGCAGGGGCTCCGCGCACTTTAAGGGTTTTGATGGCATCCCAGACCTCTTCAATCGTTTCAAGGTGCAGGTATTCACTCACAGCAGGCAGTTTCTGCTGATCAAGAAGGCGGATATAGGATTCTTTCCATTCGACAGAACGGGGTATGATGGATTGCTGATATGTCATGATGAATGCTCCTTATCTGACAGGTACTTGTTTGAAATAGTCTGCAATTTGTGCAGGTGTTTTGATGCTGCTGCGGTTCTTAACGAGTTTTTTTCCAAGTTCGAGCGCGCGGATTTTCGCTTCAATCTTTCTGTCATGCGGCTCTACCAAATCAAGGTCTGCAACGTGCGCAAGCCCGATTGTCCTTCTGATGATTTCCACACCGGCAAAGCCAACCGCATCTTCAAACGTTTTTTCCAGGATGAAGGAAAGATAGCCGTCGACTTCTGTGTAAACTTCAAGGCCGTCTTTCTCCCATGCTTTAGAAAACTCCCCGGCAAATACAGTCCAGGCCGTATCAATATGATCCAGGAGGACCTGCTGTTTTGCTTCCTCACGTGAAATGGCATTCATCAATAAATTTGCCGTGAAATGCCCGTAGTCAAAACCAATTGGTCCATAGTAAGCAAATTCGGGATCAATGACTTTTGTTGTTTCATCATCTGCAAAAATACTTCCCGTATGAAGATCTCCGTGAACAAGGGTCTCGGCTTCTGTTAAAAATTTGTGCTTCAGCTTGGCAACTTCAAGCTTTAGTTCCGTGTCGTTCCAAATGGCTTCTGCTGCAGGTCTCAGTTCATCTTCAAAACTGTTTGATTCCACATCAAAAAAGGGATCTGTAAAAACGAAATCTTCCGTTATTTTGCAGAGCTCAGGGTTTGAAAACTGCTTGACCAGCTGCTTTTTTGTCTGCGGATTTAAAGCGAAATCCGAGCTGTAGAAAAGGGTTTTTCCAAGAAATTCACCAATGTGGCGCCCGAGAAGAGGGAATTCTTTGCCTTCGATCAACCCAGCGCGTGCAATCTGAAGATGGGATAGGTCCTCCATGGCTGTTATGGCAAGTGTTTCATCTGAGTAATAAATCTTCGGCACGTATTCTCCTGCCGTTTCAGCCTGCTTGAGCATGGCGCTGCTTTCAATTCTTGCGCGGTCAAGCGTAAGCGGCCAGCTCTCGCCAATAACCTTTGCATATGGAAGAGCCTGTTTAACGATCAGACCTTTATTTGATTGGTCGGTTATGCGGAAAACGAGATTTAAGTTGCCGTCTCCTATTTCCGTGCAGGAAAGCACACTTTTTTCTTCAAATAATCCAAGCCTGAGGGCAAGAGTGACGGCAGCGCTTTCTGTTAATGGTTGATATGATTGATAGTTTGACATGGGTTTCTTCCTCCGGTTTCATATGGACTTTTACTGCCAGCAGCAGGAACATGTCGTCTGAGAAAGAGGCCATGCACATGTAAAAAAGCCTCTTTCACAGGGAAAGAGGCTTGAAGGCGCAGGCTTCGCACCTCTTATCTGCCAGAAAGATGTCTTTCTGCTGGAATTAGCACCGTGCCTTGTGGAAGATGTCTTCCGGCGCAAAAAGCTGCGCCCCATTTCGCAATGGTTTTACGGTCGGTTGCTGGGCATCATAGGGCCAAATCCCTCCGCCTGCTCTTGATAAGAGATTCTATTAGGTTTTGTTTTCAAACAATTCGCAATTGATCACTTGTTCTGAATGTTAACAGGTTTTAAAGAAATATGTCAATGCTTTTTTTAGAAAGTTACAAATAAAAATGGGGAAGTCTGTCTTCAAAAACGGGAATTTGTTTTCGGATTTCTTTTACCTTTTCCAGGTCGATTTCTGCTGTAAGAACGGCTTCCTCTGTTCCTGCTTCAGCAAGAATTTCTCCCCATGGATCAATGATCATAGAATGGCCGGCAAAGACGTTTGCAGGATCGCTGCCCGCCCGGTTGCAAGCAACAACGTAGCAGTGATTTTCAATTGCGCGGCTGATCAGCATGGTTTTCCAGTGATGAAGTCTCGGAAGCGGCCACTCCGCAACAACGAACAGGAGTTCAGCCCCATTAACCGTATGAGCGCGGATCCATTCAGGAAAACGGATGTCATAGCAAATGACTCCGGCACTTTGAATTCCTTCAAGCTTAAAAAGTCCCTTTTCTGTGCCGCCATTTAGATACAAGTGTTCATCCATCAGTTTGAAAAGGTGCAGTTTGCTGTATTCGTGCAGGAGTTCACCCTGTCTGTTAAACACGTACATGGTGTTTGTTACTCCTGCTTCTGTTCTTTTTGCTACAGACCCTGCTATGATATTAACCGAGCAGTTTTTTGAAAGGCCGCTCATCAGGGAAAGGGTGCGTTTTCCTTCTTCATCTGCCAGCACATCAAGACGTGTCAGGTCATATCCGGTCGTCCATAACTCCGGCAGGACAATAACATCAGGATTGTCGCTGAGCATGATGGATTTTATCTTTTTTTCCACTGCTGCAATGTTTTCTTCCGGTTTTCCGAATGCAATGTCTGTCTGCAGGCAGGCGATTTTAAGTTTCATATGCGTCATCTCCGCTAAAAAATATTTTCCTTTACAAGCTGACTATAACAATATATGATTTTTGACTAGAATTTCAAGAATTTTCACAAGAAGGTGCAAAGATGAAAAAGTTTGAGCAATCAACGCTATTGAATAATCTTCCGAAACAATTTTTTGCAAGTCTCGTTTCAAAAGTAAATGCGAGTATTGAGGCCGGGCATGATGTCATTAATCTTGGCCAGGGGAATCCCGATCAGCCGACGCCGCCTCATATTGTAAAAGCTCTGCAGGAAGCGGCAGGAAAACCGGACTATCACAAATATTCACCGTTTAGAGGACAGCGCTTTTTAAAAACGGCGATAGCAGAATTTTATCAAAGGGAATATAGCGTCACACTGGATCCTGACACAGAAGTGGCCATTCTTTTTGGGGGAAAGGCAGGTCTTGTGGAAATCCCGCAGTGTCTGCTTAATCCCGGTGAGACGGTTCTAGTTCCCGATCCGGGCTATCCGGATTATTGGTCAGGAGTGGAGCTTGCGAGGGCCCGTATGGAATATATGCCTCTTTTGAAGGAAAATGAGTTTTTGCCTGACTACTCCAAGCTCTCTGAAAAAACGAAGGCGGATGCAAAGCTCATGTTTTTAAACTATCCAAACAACCCTACAGGGGCAGTGGCCAGCCGGAGCTTTTTCGATGAAACGGTTGCGTTTGCAGAAGAAAATGATCTATGCGTCGTCCATGATTTTGCATATGGAGCCATCGGTTTTGACGGCAAAAAGCCGGTCAGCTTTCTTGAGTCAGATGGAGCAAAAGAGACAGGAATCGAAATTTATACGCTGTCTAAGACGTATAACATGGCAGGGTGGAGAATCGGTTTTGCAGTCGGCAATAAAAGCGTCATAGAGTCGATTAATCTTTTGCAGGATCACATGTTTGTCAGTGTGTTCAGCGGAATACAGGAAGCTGCGGCTGTTGCTCTTCTTGCCCCGCAGGACTGTGTCAGTGATCTTGTCGCACGCTATGAAAGCAGACGTGCGGCGTTTATAAAGGCTCTGAACGGCATCGGCTGGAGAGTGGAGGCTCCGCCTGGATCATTCTTTGCATGGCTGCCTGTACCCGAGGGATTCACATCGGAATCATTCGCTGACTATCTGCTGGAACACGCTCATGTATGCGTGGCGCCGGGCATTGGATTCGGGACGTTTGGTGAGGGATATGTCCGTGCCGGACTCTTAACCTCTGAAGAGAGATTAAGAGAAGCCGCAGATAGAATAAAATCTTTAAATCTCTTTTCATTGCCGGTTGACAGCTGAGGAAAAAGCTGTCATAATCCAAATTAATTTCAGGTTATTCAGAACATATACAATTCTTATCAAGAGCAGGTGGAGGGACTGGCCCGATGAAGCCCGGCAACCGACTTAAACAGTGTTTAAGCACGGTGCTAAATCTTGCAGCAATTGCTGGCAGATAAGGATCTTACCCATTTCAGATAAGGTCTCTTCCGTCAGCGGAGGGGACCTTTTTTATTTAAATGCGAAAGGCAGGTACAATCATGAGCGGCGTTACAGCAACTTATCTCATCTATGATCAGTACAGCATCCCAAAAAAAGCAGAAGGAATCGCCACCAGCCTTACGGTCGGCTCATGGACGGACCTTCCGGAGCTTACACAGCAGCAGTTGAAACAGCACAAGGGTCAAGTTGTTTCCGTTGAAGAAACAGATGCTGAAGAACGCATTGCCGAGTTTCTCGGAAAAAAAGTGAAAAAAGGAATTGTGAAAATATTCTATCCCGGCGTGAACTATTCTCATGACCTGCCTGCGGTCCTGACGACGGTTTTCGGAAAGCTTTCCCTTGACGGGGAAGTGAAACTGCTTGATTTGGAGTTTACAGAAGATCTTCTTTCTTCTTTTCAGGGACCTGCATTCGGCATAAGCGGCATCAGGGAAAAACTCGGAGTCTATAACCGGCCTCTTCTCATGAGCATTTTCAAAGGAGTCATCGGACGTGATCTATCGTTTTTAAAAGAACAGCTAAGAAATCAGGTGCTTGGCGGCGTTGATCTTGTAAAGGATGACGAAATTCTGTTTGACAATCCGCTTACGCCGTTTGAACAAAGAATCACAGCAGGAAAAGAAGTGCTCGGCAGGGTGTATGAGGAGACCGGCCATAAAGCGATGTACGCTGTTAACTTAACCGGAAAGACATTCAGCCTCAAAGAGAAGGCAAGACGCGCTTCAGAGCTTGGGGCGGACGCCCTTCTTTTTAATGTTTTCGCTTATGGTCTTGACGTTTTGCAGGAGCTTGCAGAAGACAGGGAGATTCATGTTCCGATCATGGCGCACCCTGCTGTAAGCGGTGCTTTGTCTTCTTCCGCCCTTTATGGTATTTCACATTCTCTGCTGCTTGGAAAATTGCTTCGCCAGTGCGGAGCAGACTTTTCCCTCTTCCCGTCGCCATACGGCAGTGTGGCACTTGAAAGGGATGCCGCACTGTCTATCGGTGCAGCGTGCAAAGAGAGCACTGGGTTAAAAGAAACGTTTCCGGTTCCATCAGCAGGAATTCATCCGGGTCTTGTGCCTGTTCTGATTCAGGATTTTGGCATCGACAGTGTCATTAATGCCGGCGGAGGCGTACACGGGCATCCAAACGGTGCGCAGGCGGGCGGAAGAGCTTTCCGCTCTGCAATCGATGCTGTGCTTGAAGGCATCTCATTATCTGAAAAAGCTAAAAGCCAACAAGACCTTCAGCTTGCGCTGGATCTATGGGGTCAGGTGGAGGTGAACCGATGAGCAAACCGGTTATTATCTGCGATTTTGACGGCACGATTACAAACAATGACAATATTATCGCGCTCATGAAACAATTTGCACCTCCTGAGTGGAACTCTCTGAAAGATGACGTTTTAAGCCGGCGCATCTCAGTCCGTGAAGGAGTCGGCAGGATGTTTGAGCTGATCCCGTCACATCTCAAGGCGGATATGATTCAGCATTTGCTGTTTACCGCACAAATCCGGGACGGATTCAGAAATTTTGTTCAATTTGCAAAAGACAATGAAATACCGCTGTACATTGTGAGCGGAGGAATTGATTTTTTTGTCTATCCGCTGTTAAACGGACTAATTCCATATGACCGCGTCTACTGCAATGAATCAGATTTCAGCGGGGAATATGTTCAAATCCTCTGGCCGAACTCATGTGATGACAGGTGCACAAATGACTGCGGATGCTGTAAACCGAGCATCATCAGAAAGCTTGTTGCCTCTGATCAGGAGGTCATTGTGATCGGAGATTCGGTGACAGATCTTGAAGCGGCCAAGCTTGCAGATTTTGTATTTGCCCGGGATTATCTTCTTGAGAAATGCGATGCACTAAAGCTGCGCCATCAGGCTTTCTCAAGCTTTTATGACGTAATTGAAGGGCTTAAGAAAAGGCAGGAGGCGGCAGTATGAGCTTATATAAACAGCGATGGAGTGAGCTTGCATCTGTGAAAAGGGAACTGGCGGAACGGGACTGGTTCCCGGGTACAAGCGGAAATCTTGCGATAAAAGTACATTCCGACCCGCTCTCATTTCTGGTCACATCAAGCGGAAAAGACAAGAGACTTGAAACAGATGAAGATTTTCTGCTTGTGGACGGTGCTGGAACACCCCTTGAAGACACAGCTCAAAGGCCTTCAGCGGAAACCCTTCTGCACGTAGAAATCTATAAGCGGACCAGTGCCGGCTGCAGCCTCCATGTCCACACCGTAGACAATAATGTGATTTCTGAAATATATGGCGATGAAGGCGGAATCACTTTCAAAGGGCAGGAGATTATTAAAGCTTTCGGGCTGTGGGAAGAGGATGCGGAATGGCATATTCCAATCATCGAAAACCCTGCGGATATTCCTGCTCTCGCTGCTGACTTTGGACGGTATGTCAAAGGCAGCTTTGGTGCCGTTCTCATTCGGAATCACGGCATTACGGTTTGGGGCAAAGACGCTTTTGAAGCCAAAAAAGTGCTGGAAGCGTGCGAATTTTTATTTTCCTATCAAGTGAAATTACTTGCTCTTAAACAGGCAAAATCGCTCGTGCGATAAATTAAACATACAGGAGGAATGAAGGATGGCGACGATTCGACTTCAAGAAACGAATGAAAGATTAACAGATCAAAAGGAAGTTTCAGCTTTTCTTAATGCGCAGGAGGTTATTTATGAGCAATGGGATATAGAGAAGCTGCCTGAGGCATTGAGAGAAAACTTCAGTCTTTCTAATGAACAAAAAGAAGAAATTCTTCAGGTGTTCACAAATGAAATTGCGGATATCTCGGAACGCCGCGGCTACAAGGCGCAGGACGTTATTTCTTTGTCTGAAAGCACGCCGAACCTTGAACAGCTTCTTCAAAATTTCCAGCAGGAGCACCATCACACAGATGACGAAGTCCGCTTCATTGTCAGCGGCCACGGTATTTTTATTATCCAGGCAAAAGACGGCTCATTTTTTGATGTTGAACTGGACCCAGGCGACCTGATCTCTGTTCCTCCGAACATCCGCCACTACTTTACACTTCAGGAAGACCGCAAAGTAGTAGCAGTCCGCATTTTTGTAACGACTGAAGGATGGGTGCCTATCTACGAAAAAGAACAGCAGCAGGCTTAAACGGTCTAAAACCCCCTTCACTTTCAGAAAGGGGGTTTCTTCCGGTCATTAGACGAAATAATACGAATTTTCTTTACTCTTACCTTGTTCTATGGTAAATTTTCAACAATATAGAGAGGGGAGGATTGTCAGCATGAAAATTCGCTACAATTTTGTTAAAAAAGAGGATGTCAGGTACTGCAAGGCGGAGAGCACTGTAAAAGAAGCTTACGAATTGCTGAAAGAATCAGGCTACCGCAGCATTCCTGTTCTGAAAGACAACGGAACAGTTTTCGCAGGTTTGATCTATAAAGTTGATCTGCTCGATTATTATGTAGAAAAGCAGGGCAAGGATGAGGATTCAATTGAATCTTTGATTGCAGATAAGGATGCATTTGTTTACGAGGAGGATTCGTTTTTTAAAACGTTTCTGACAATCAGAAGGCTTCCATTTTTGGCTGTCCTGAATGAAAAAGATGAATTTTCCGGAATCATTACACATGGAAACATCATGGACGTTCTTGAAGATTCATTCGGCATGAAAACAGGGGGCTATATCCTGACTGTCGGCACTAAGGAACACAAGGGTGCCATCAAGGAGCTCGTCTCTGCCATCAAAGATGTAAATATCGAAGGGCTGCTCACTCTGGATAATGGAGATACATATTTAAGGCGAATCATCGTTAATCTGTCCCATGATATCTCAGAAAAAAAGCTTCATAAAATCATCAAAAAACTCGAAGAAAAAGATTTCAGAGTGACCGCAGTGGATGATGTAAACAAAAGTGAGAAAGTACTGATAAAATAACTGCAGAACCGGTAATTCCGGTTCTTTTTATTTTTAAAAAAATTGGAAATAAAGGTTTAAAAGTGGGGGAATATGGGAAAAGAAAAGCAAATGAGCCGGTTCATCCAGGTGTGTTAACAGAATTGTCAAAAAGTCCTGTAAAAAAGCTGTCGGATTTTGCTAATCTATTTACAAGTTTAGAAGTATCTGTAATAATTTACTTGAATATTTATTCCCATTACAGATATTTTTGGATGAGGCGGAGGGAAGAAAATGTCAACTGTATCAGATAAGACCCAGCTGCTTGAGAGCATCGATGCAAAAAGGAAAGAAATGATGGACTCTGCAAGGGCCGGAGGATATACGAGCAGCGAGGCCGTGAAGTGCAGCCAGGAACTGGACATGCTGTTAAACCAATACCAGCAGATTGTTTTTGAAGAGGAAAACCGGACAACCCCCCCTTTTATGCGGTTTATTCATTCTATGAAAAAATGGACAGATCGGGAAGGACTTACTATATAAAACCAAAAACGGCAGAGCCCGCAGCTCAGCCGTTTTTTTTTACGCTTTATTTAGCCGAAAGTCTCAATGAGCAGAATCATAAACAATATTCCTAAAATGAAGGAGTAGGTTGCATTCCGTTCATTTCCGTCCCCGTGACTTTCAGGAATCAGTTCTTTATAAATAATGAACAGCATGGCACCGGCTGCAAAGGACAGGCCGTACGGAACGAGATTGTCTGCGAATGACGTCAAATAAAATCCCAGAAGAGAAGTTATGATTTCAACAGCGCCTGTCATCGTTGCAATGATCAGGGCTTTAAATTTGCCGATGTTCTGATTAAACAGGAACAAGGCAACGAGAAATCCTTCCGGAGCGTTCTGCAGACCAATGGCGAAAGCAATTAGATTTCCTGTCTCTGACTGCTCTGATGCATAGCTTACACCTACAGAAAGACCTTCCGGCAGATTATGCATCGTGATCGCAGCGATAATCAGGAACGCCTTTTCGTCGAATTGTATGCCGTATCTTGAATGCTCAAGGTCTATGTGGGGAATTTTTTTTTCAAGCGTCGTCAGCACTAATACTCCTAGAAAGAGTCCGGCAAAGACTTCAAGAAACCCTCCCTGACTCAGCGCTTCAGGAAGCAGGCTCATCATGGATGCGGCCATCATGATGCCCGCGGTAAAAGCAAGCAGAATATCTCTCCACCTGTGTGTAATCGTATTTTGCAGGAACAGGATAGGAAGAGCCCCAAGTCCTGTAGCAAGGGCAGACAGTGTGCTGCCGAGTAAAACTTCTGTCATGTTACGGCTCCTTTTTTAAACGGATCTATGTTAGCCATATTATAGCTGATTTTGGCAGTGAAAAGATAGACTTTGCACCTGTTTGATGACGAAGCAGAGAAAAATGAAGGTGGGTTTATTGATTTCAGGAGGGGGGCGGTGTCAAATTGTGTCGCAAGGACGGCGATTCTCTCTCTTTACGATATTTGAAATTTCTGATAAGTTAAAGATAACGATATTGATCATGCACAACAGGGGGAATGGAGATGCAGTACCGGAGGCTTGGGAGATCGGGATTAAAAGTTAGTGAAATCAGTCTTGGAAGCTGGCTTACATTTGGGAAAACAGTAGATGAGCGGGCAGCATCCGAAATTATCCACAAGGCCTATGAAGCGGGCATCAATTTTTTCGACAGTGCCAACGTATATGAACGCGGAAAAGCAGAAATCGTCATGTCAAGGGCGCTTAAATCATTTCCGCGCGATTCTTATGTACTTACGACAAAAGCGTTTTGGCCGATGGGAGACGGGCCGAACGACAGAGGGCTTTCAAGAAAGCATATTATGGAACAGGTTCATGCGAGTTTAAAGAGAATGGACCTTGAGTATGTTGATATTTTTTATTGCCACCGCTATGACCAGGAAACACC
Source organism: Metabacillus sp. SLBN-84 (assembly GCF_053629595.1). Classification (NCBI taxonomy): domain Bacteria; kingdom Bacillati; phylum Bacillota; class Bacilli; order Caryophanales; family Bacillaceae; genus Metabacillus; species Metabacillus sp. SLBN-84. The sequence continues at coordinate 2,809,567 of NZ_JBRJIP010000001.1, read as the reverse complement.
TCTTGATGAAACGCTGAGGGCAATAGACGACTTGATCCGCCAGGGTAAAGTTCTTTATGCAGGTGTCAGCGAGTGGACGGCTGCGCAAATCCAGGAAGCGCTCAGTGTATCAGACCGCTATCTTCTTGACAGGATCGTCGTCAATCAGCCTCAATATAATATGTTTCACCGGGATATTGAAGAAGAAATCATTCCTATGTGCGAAAATGCAGGTGTTTCACAGGTTGTCTGGTCACCGCTTGCTCAGGGCATCCTGACAGGAAAGTATAAAGAGGGGCTGATCCCCAAAGGCAGCCGTGCTTCAGGGGAAAACGTCAATTCATGGATGAAGCAAATTTTAAATGATATGGTAAACCGCAAAGTAGAGCTGCTCGATCAGCTTGCAAAAGAGAATGACATCACACTTGCCCAGCTTGCCCTTGCATGGACCCTTCGCCAGCATAACGTCGCCAGCACCCTTGTCGGTGCATCTCATCCCGATCAGATCGCTGAAAATGCAAAAGCATCTGATGTAGCTTTAGGCTACAGCACCCTGCAGAGGATTGAAGAAATCATTACAAGCTGACAGGATACATAGGCAAATACAAATGAGAGTGACAGGATTGCCTGTCACTCTTTCTTTAGGTTTATAAAAATGCCTCAGGCTTTTGGCTCTGTCAGAGGGAGTATGATTGTTACTTCAGTGCCCTTGTTTGATTCACTCTTAATCGAAATCGTGCCTTTGTACAGGGTGATGATGCGTTTGCATACGACAAGACCAAGCCCTGTTCCTGTATCTTTCATCGTAAAGAAAGGGTGGAACAGTTTGGACTGAACTTCCTGCGGAATGCCTTTTCCTGTATCAGTTACATTAATCACCGCATTGCCATCCAGCTTTCTGACCTCTATTGTCACCTTTCCTTCCTGCTTATCTATCGCCTCCAGAGCGTTTTTTACAAGATTCAGAAGGACTTGTTTTATGTGATCTTTTGTACAGAAAATGTGAAGCGGTTCTTTATTCAGCTTTAAATCCAGTTCTGTGTTGTACAAATTGGCTTCTGATCCAAGGAGCGGAGATAATTCCAGGATGATCGCATTCAAATCGTATACAGCATGGTGATGGGCTGTTGGTTTTCCAAGGACTAAAAATTCACTTACAATTTCATTGATGCGCTGAATTTCGATGTCAATGACAGAAAAGTAATATTGATCCTCTGAGTCTTTATATTTTTCCTGAAGCAGCTGAATAAACCCTTTGATTCCCGTCAGAGGATTCCGGATCTCATGTGCGGTGCTTGCAGCGAGAGTTCCTACAAGCTCGACTTTCTGTGCATCAATCTGGCTTTGCTCCAGAAGGGCGCGCCTCTTCAGTAAGTAATTCTGAATGAGAATGTAAATGATGTTCATCAGACCGAATACAATCAGCATGTAGACGGCAATGTCTTTCGTATGATCAGCGGTGATGACGGTTTCAGGAAAGCCTTCAAGTTTCCAGGGGATCTGATCTAAATAAACGCGTACAGGTTCGATGCTGCCGGTTGGCTCTGAGCGGCCGGCAGTGAAAATTGTGTGATCGCTGCCATTTAGGACACTTATCGTCAGTCTTGGACTGATCACGTTCATAATGTTCTGGAGATAATCGACTTTAACCGCTGCCACAAGCAGACTTTTGACTTCCCCTTCATCATCCATTACCGGAGTTCCGATTGAAACGATATAATCACCTGTTATGTTACCAAAATAAGCATCCGAAACTTTCGACTGTTTTGTTGCCAGAGCACTTTGGAAAAAAGCGCGGTTTGATATGTTTACAGACTTCATCCGTTTTGATGTGCCGGCTGTTATATCTCCATTCTTTTTCACATAGTAAAGGCCCGAGAAGCGGGGTTCCTGGCTGTGCGCTTCATTCAAAATGCGCTGGATTTTTGCTGTATCCGATTCTTCTTCAAGAACGAGGGACATCGTCTCAAGCCTCGCTTTTGTATCCTGTATCAGATTATCAATTTGATTTTTATGAATGGTAATTAAAAACGCTGCCTCTTCCCTGTGTTCATCCATGATTTTATCCTTTTGATACAAGTAAATGCCTGTGTTGATCAAAAGGGAGGGGATAAGCACGATTATAAAATAGACGGCAGCTTTTCTGTATTTTGCAGAATCTTTCAGCAAGGTAATCGCCCCAGTTTGATATTGCCGATTAGGCATACTTTCAATTATATACCATTTACATGTTTTCTACTAGGAAGGTAGAATCGGGAAAAGCGTTGTGCCAGCCTTGAAACCATCTCTTGAAGAAGTAGGACTTTTTATGTATGATGGAAAGAAAAGGGAAGAGATGAATATTGCAGCCGTTTATGAATGAACCTATTCTTTTAATTTTGCCCTTCTAAACGCAGTGCACATTGCTCTTCTTGACAGCAGAAAACAAAGTCTGTATTATTAATAGTTAGAATTCAAGATATTTAGTTATCGAAGGATTGATGAAAAGTGGAAAATACACAAACAGATATTGAACAGTCACTAAAGCTTTTTATCGTGCTGTCACGTGCTCACCGTGCCATTAACGATCAAGTAAATAAACAGATTACAAGCTTTGGGCTGAATCCGACGGAATTTGCCGTACTGGAGCTGCTGTATCACAAAGGCGAACAGCCCCTTCAGCAAATTGGCGGGAAAATTCTCCTTGCAAGCGGCAGCATCACCTATGTAGTCGATAAGCTTGAACAAAAACAGCTGCTGACTAGAAAAGCGTGCGAAAAAGACCGCCGTGTGACGTTTGCTCAAATCACCGAAAACGGAAAACAGCTGATTGAACGCATTTTTCCTGCACATCAGGAAAGATTGAATGAGATTGTGGGCATTTTATCGGAAGAGGAAAAGCAGACTGTCATCGACCTTATGAAAAAAGTCGGTTATCATGCCCGGGATAGTCATGAGTGAAACACTTTCTGGATGAAAGTGTTTTTTCTTTTGCCCAAAACTTGAAACAAAAAACGCCTGCAAGCAGGCGCTTCTTACTGGTTTTGTTCAATTGGAAGAATGAGAATTTCAACACGTCGGTTTTTTTGCTGGCCGGCTTCTGTTGCATTGTCGGCAACGGGGTTATATTCACCAAATCCTTTGGCGGAAAAGGCTCTCGGGTCAAGCTTTTCATTTTCAAGCAAGAGTTTCATAAAATTAACGGCTCTCATTACGCTCAAATGCCAGTTAGAATCATAGTCGGCATTTGAGATCGGAACATTGTCTGTATGGCCGCTCACGATAATATTTCTCGGAGGATTCATGACGAGCAGATTTGAAATTTCTTTTGCCAGTTTCTCATCTTTGCCTCTGATGGCTGATTCGCCTGAATCAAAAAAGATATCGTTCAGAATCGTAATCAGCAGGCCTTCATCTGTAAGGGTGGTTTTGAGCTGGCTTTCGAGATTATTCGCTTTAATATAGGCATTTACTTTTTCCTGAATTTTTTTAAGCTTTTGCTGTTCCATTTCTTTCTGGGCTTCTTCCTGATCTGCTTTTTCTTCCTTTTTATCATCCAGCTGTTCCATGTCCCCGTCCGGCACAGGGCTTGGATATTCAAGGACACCTGTTCCGCCTGTAAATGTGCTGTTAAATGCGCGTGCAAGCATCTGGAATTTCTGCGCATCAACGGAGCTCATGGCAAACAGGACAATGAAAAGGGCAAGGAGCAGGGTCAGCAGGTCTGCATAGGGCAGCAGCCAGGACTCATCAACGTGCTTTTCTTCGTGCTTCTTTTTTTTCTTTCTAGCCATCGAGCTTCTCTCCCTCAGCGAGCAGCCCGTCCCTTTCGTGAGCTGGAAGGTAGGTTGCGAGTTTTTGCTCAATCGCTTTTGGAGCCTGTCCTTCAAGCACTGACAGCACCCCTTCAATCATGACTTGCTTGACTTTTGCTTCCTGCTTTGATTTTCTCTTAAGTTTATTTGCGAATGGATGCCAGAGGACATAGCCTGTAAAAATCCCCATTAGGGTGGCAACAAACGCTGCTCCGATTGCTTTTCCAAGTTCATCTGTATTATCCATATGGGACAGTGCGGCAATGAGGCCGACAACTGCACCAAGTACCCCGAGAGTAGGGGCGTACGTGCCTGCCTGGGAAAAAATCGACGCGCCGGCGAGATGCCTTTCTTCCATTGCATCAATTTCTTCCGTCATCACATCACGGATAAATTCCGCGTTCTGACCGTCTACAGCCATGCTCAGTCCATTTTTCAAAAATGGATCTTCCACATCTGCAATTTTTGCTTCAAGGGCAAGCAATCCTTCGCGCCGTGCTACTTGAGCCCATTCAGAAAACATAGGGATCAGTTCCTGAATGCTGAGCGATTGCTGTTCTTTGAAAATAACACCAAAGAGCTTTGGCACTCTTTTAATCTCGCTTGTCGGAAAAGCGGTGACAACCGTTGCAATTGTACCTGCAATGATGATGAGCAGAGCTGCCGGATTGAGGAGTACAGCAGGACTGACCCCTTTCATGAACATGCCGACGCCGACTGCGATAATGCCTAACAATAATCCAATGAGGGACGTTTTATCCATAGAATTCACCAAATCCTTTTTAGAAACTAGTTCTTATAAGTAATATCGTCTGTTTTTCTTTAACTTTTAGGTAAGTTTCAAAAAGAGATAGAAAGGATTCAGCACTTTTTTCGCGAATAGTAAACCGTGGCAGGCAATAACTAATAGATGAAAGCGGGGACCATACATATGAAATTTCAGGATTATACATACAGCCGTCCTGTGAAAGAAGAAGTAGAAGCTTCCTTCCGCGAAGCACTGGAGCTGTTCAAACAGGCGGAAACACTGGAGAAGCAGGAGAAAGCACTTGAGAAAATAGGAGAAATCAGGGGACATGTTTCAACGGCATTCAACCTCTGTTCCATCCGTCATACGATTGATACGAATGATGAGTTCTACAAGGAAGAACAGGACTATCTGGATGAGCTGGATCCTCATATTAAAGCTTTGGAAACAGAGTTTTACAAAGCTCTTACAGGTTCTAAATTCAGAAACAGTCTTGAAGAAAAGTACGGCAGACAGCTGTTCCTACTTGCTGATGCCCAGCTGAAAACATTCTCCCCTGAAGTGCTTGCAGATCTTCAGCAGGAAAATAAACTGGTGACGGAATATACAAAACTTGTTGCCTCTGCAAAAATTGATTTTGACGGCAAAGAGTATACACTTGCACAAATTGAACCGCTTCTCGAAGCAAAGGAGAGGGAGACGAGAAAGCGCGCTTCTGATGCCTATTTCGGATTTTTCGCGGAGAACGGCGAAAAGTTCGATGACATTTTCGATAAATTGGTTAAAGTCCGTACGTCGATTGCCAAAAAACTTGGCTTTTCCAATTTTACAGAGCTAGGGTATCAGCGCATGCAGCGTGTAGATTATAATGCTGAAATGGTGAAAAACTTCCGTGATCAGATCAAGGAATATATTGTTCCGATTGCAACAGATCTCCGCAAAAGGCAGCAAAAACGGCTTGGTTTGGACAAGCTTGAGTTTGCAGATGAAAAACTTGCCTTCACAACAGGAAATGCAGCGCCAAAAGGCGATGCAGAATGGATCATTTCTAATGGAAAGAAAATGTATGAGGAATTATCACCTGAAACAAATGAGTTTTTTGATTTTATGATTGAGAAAAACCTGATGGATCTGCTTGCCCAAAAAGGCAAAGCCGGAGGCGGATATTGCACGTATATTGAAGATTACAAATCCCCGTATATTTTCGCGAATTTTAACGGGACAAGCGGGGATATAGATGTGCTTACGCATGAAGCGGGCCATGCATTCCAGGTTTATATGAGCCGTCATTTCAATTTGTCGGAATACCATTTCCCAACCTATGAAGCATGCGAAATTCATTCCATGAGCATGGAGTTCTTCACGTGGCCATGGATGGAATCCTTCTTTAAGGAAGATGCGGAGAAGTATAAGTTCAGCCACTTGAGTGCAGCTCTTCAGTTCCTTCCATACGGAGTAGCTGTAGATGAGTTCCAGCACTTTATCTATGAAAATCCGGAAGCTTCTCCGCAGGAACGCAAACTTGCCTGGAGAGAAATGGAGCGGAAGTATTTGCCTCACCGTGATTACGGGGACAACGAATTTTTAGAAGGCGGAGGCTTCTGGCAGCGTCAGGGCCATATTTACAACTCGCCATTTTACTACATTGATTATACGCTGGCTCAAATCTGCGCTCTTCAATTCTGGAAGAAAATGCACGAAGATAAAGACGCGGCATGGGCAGATTACCTTCATCTCTGCAAGCAGGGCGGAAGCAAATCTTTCCTTGAGCTCGTGGAGACAGCGCATTTGATTTCTCCGTTTGAAGATGGCTGCGTTCAGTCTGTTACAGGAGAGATCAGAGAGTGGCTTGAAAAGGTAGATGATACAAAGCTGTAATCTTTTAAACCGTCAGCGGTATGCTGGCGGTTTTTTAGTCCAATGCATGAAGTGAATTTCAGCACAAAGACTGAGCAAAGATGAAACCAAAAAACCTATACTTGAAAAGGGATCGATCAGCCGGCAGCAGCAACCGGAAAAAATCCAGTACAAATAAGGGAATAGGTGGTTCAAATGAAATTTCTCCACATCCAAATGCACGCAAAAAACCTTCTGAAGCTCAAAAAATTTTACACAGAATCGCTGAGTATGAACATAATCTCCGAAGACTCGGACTCCTTTACTGTTCAGTCAGGAAAAACTCTTTTGACGTTCAGACAGTCAGAGGAGTCCGCATATTACCATCTCTGCTTTAGGGTGAATGAGTTCTTTTTTGACATGATGGCGGGTAGACTGCCTTTGCTCTCAAATGAACAAGGCGAGAAAATTATGGACTGGAAAGGCAAACAGGCATACTTTTACGATTCTGAAGGTAACATCCTCGAAATGATTGTCAGGAGAGAGGCTGAAAAACTGACTGGCTGGTTTGATGTCTTTGAAGTAGGTCTGCCCTGCACCAGTGTCAAGAGCATGCGGGAGGATTTGAATTTTTTAAGGGATATCCATAACGGGGAAGATAGCATGTTTTCATTTTACGGGGATCATCACGGTTCACTTGTTCTTGTGAATCAGGGGAGGCCGTGGTTCCCTACACAAAGAGGGGCAGAAATTCACCCGCTGGCAATTGAAGCAGAGGACCAGACAGAAATTGAATTTGTTCACCCGGTCTATCCATATAAGATTAAGGCAAAAAAAAGAGCTGAATTCCTATGAATTCAGCTCTTTTCCAAGTTTAACCTTGCTTTACTGTCAGTGTGTCATCAACAAGCGATACAGTAAGTTCGGAGATTTGGCTGCCATCCAGAAGAACATCGGCAATGGCATCTTCAACATGCTCTTGTATCACTCTGCGGAGCGGACGTGCTCCAAAGGCAGGATGATAGCCGAGCTCTGCTATTTTTTCTTTTGCTTCATCTGTGATGTTCAGCTTAATGTGCTGTTCAGTGAGCGTTTCCTGAAGCTCACCAAGCATAATGTCTACGATTTGCAGCAGATCCGTTTTTTCGAGAGACTTAAATTCGATGATGCTGTCAAAACGGTTCAGAAATTCAGGCTTAAAGAATGAACCAAGTGACTCAAGCAATGAGCTTTCGTTCAGTGCTTCGCTGTTTCCGAAGCCGACTGTGACTTTCTTGTGTCCGGCACCGGCATTGCTTGTCATGATAATGACGGTGTCTTTGAAACTTACCGTTCTGCCCTGGCTGTCTGTCAGGCGGCCATCCTCCATGACTTGTAGGAACATATGCTGCACATCTGGATGAGCTTTTTCAATTTCATCAAGCAGGATGATGCTGTACGGGTTCCGGCGGACTTTTTCGGATAGCTGTCCTGCTTCCTCGTGACCGACATAGCCCGGAGGTGATCCGATAATCTTTGAGACAGAGTGTTTTTCCATATATTCACTCATGTCCAGGCGGATCAGTGAATCACGCGTACCGAACAGCTCGGATGCAAGGGTTTTGGTCAATTCCGTTTTTCCGACTCCTGTAGGGCCGACGAACAGGAATGAACCGATTGGACGCTGTTTTGATTTTAGCCCTGCACGGCTTCTTCGGATGGCCTTTGCCACTTTCTTAACGGCTTCTTCCTGACCGATGACTTTACCGGAAAGTTTGCTTTCAAGATTTTTCATTTGAGCCTGCTCATCTTCCTGTAACTTGCCTACCGGAATGCCTGTTTTCTTTTCGATAATGGCTGCAATATCTTCTGCTTCCACTGTTGCATGGGATGTTGACTGCATGCTTTCAAGCTTTATTTCCTCGTCACGCAGCTTAGCAGCAAGCTCATAGTTTTCTTCTTTTGTAGCCTGTGCTTTCTTTCGTGCAATCTCAGCCAGTTTCCCGCTGATATCTTCACCGCCGCCTGACTGCAGGTTCTTTTTAGATCCCGCTTCATCAAGAAGATCGATGGCTTTATCTGGCAGATAACGGTCCTGGATGTAGCGGTGTGAAAGCATAACAGTTGCTTTAATCGCATCTTCCGAATAAGACACTTCATGATATTTTTCGTATTTGTCCTGAATGCCTTTCAGGATTTCAATCGCTTTTTCCAGAGAAGGCTCAGTGACCATGACAGGCTGGAAGCGGCGTTCAAGTGCTGCATCTTTTTCAATCTGACGGTATTCTTTCAGAGTAGTGGCTCCGACAACCTGGAGCTCTCCGCGTGCAAGCGCCGGTTTTAAAATGTTGCCTGCGTCCATGGAGCCTTCTGCTGAGCCTGCGCCTACAAGCTGATGAATTTCATCTATAAACAGAATGATGTTTTTCTTTTGCTGAAGTTCTGAGATCAGCTGCTTCATTCTCTCTTCAAATTGTCCTCTGACCCCGGTATTTGCAACAAGTGACGCAACATCCAGCAGATAAACTTCCTTATTCTTCAGTTTAGCCGGAACATCCCCCTCTGCAATTTTAAGAGCAAAGCCCTCTACTACAGCCGTTTTCCCGACACCAGGCTCTCCGATAAGAACAGGGTTGTTTTTGTTTCTTCTGTTCAGTATCTCTATTAATCGTTCAACTTCCGCATCTCTGCCGATGACAGGATCAATGACGCCGGCTTTTGCAGCATGTGTCAGGTTGCGTGCCAGCTGATCAAGGAGTCCGTTTCCGCCTTGTTTTTGTGCCGTTTGTTCAGCATGAGGACCAAATGGCTGTGATGGCGGGACATGACCGAACCCTCCGCTTGGAACTGAACTTCTGTACTTGGCATAACAGTCAGAGCAGATCATGACTTGATGGCGCTCATGGTTGACTTGCATAGTTAAATGAACAGATGCTTTCTTAGCTTGGCAGTTTTGACATAGCATAGTGAAAACCTCCATATAGTAATTTATGTTTATGTTTGACTTTGACTATCTTTGACTTTTGATTGAAAGAAAATCATCTCAAGTGGATGATCTTGATTCTTATTATAGTTTGACCTATTTTGACTTTCAAGTATTTTGTTTTACCTTTTTTATCTTTTCAGGAAAGAACGATTCCTTTACTCAAACAGTGACAATCTGTCCTTCTTTCCTGGCATCTTGTCTCATATACATATGAAAAGACCAGGGTTCGTATCGGAGGCAAAACAATGAAGAAACAGTGGTTTCAGGTAGTGCAGATAGCAGCTGTATATGTGGGAACGGTAGTGGGGGCAGGATTTGCCACCGGCCGGGAGATTGTTGAATTTTTTACGCAGTATGGGGTTTTTGGAATGTTTGGCATTCTTTTATGCGGTTATTTCTTTATGCATCTTGGCTCCAAAATAATGATTATTTCAAAACGGATAGGTGCCAATTCGTATCAGGACCTTAATTTTTTCCTGTTTGGTAAATCCTGCGGTACGGTCGTCAATCTGTTTATGCTTGTCGTTTTGTTTGGTGTTACATCTGTCATGCTTTCAGGGGCGGGTGCCATTTTTGAAGAGCAGCTTAATCTTTCAAGCCGCTTTGGGGTTATGCTGACGATAGCACTGACGCTTATTGCCATGTCATTTGGATCAAAGGGCCTTTTCAGCGTGAATATCATTGTTGTGCCGATGCTGATTTTGTTCAGTGTGCTTGTGGCTGCCTCATCTTTTGATGCTCATTCGGCAAAGAGTCTCATGTCCGGTCATTCATCCTTTAAGTGGATCATCTCTGCGGTTTCATACGCGGCGTTTAATCTTGCGATGGCGGAGGCTGTGCTTGTCCCGCTTGCAAAGGAAATAGAGGATGAACGAACGGCAAAATGGGGCGGGATTGCAGGCGGTGCCATCCTCACGTTTATTTTGCTCAGCAGTCATTTTGCGCTGTCCTCATTGCGTGATGTCATCTCCTATGATATCCCGATGGCAGAAGTCATGAAGGCATCTGTGTTTTCGTTTTTTATCATTTATATTCTTGTCATCTATGGGGAAGTGTTTACATCTGTAATCGGGAACCTGTTCGGGCTCGAGCGCCATCTTATCCGCGTCGTTCCTCTTCCTGGCATGCTGATTATTGCCATGCTGCTGTGCGGTGCGTTTTTTATCAGCCTGATTGACTACAGCTCGTTAATTGCGGTTTTGTACCCGGTTTTCGGTTACATGAGCCTCATCTTTCTCCTCCTGCTGATGGTCAGAAAAGCTCCTCCTTCCGGGAATGAAAACAAATTTTAAAAAAGCAGAATAATGAAAAAATTTAAACATAATAGCTTGATTTTCGTCATATTTATGAAGAAAACAATGCGAAGGATTGTTTGACTGGTGGCAGGCTTCATATTATGATGGGATATATTCAGAATTTTATATATTTTTTCGGGAGAGGTGATTGATGGGGTAATACCTTCATGACAGGGTTTCACCATCTTTTATTTAAAGATTGAACTTTTCCGGGAGGTGACTCCTTTTTCGTTTCTGCGAAAAAGGGAATTTATTTGGACATAGTCAATTTGTTCATAATTGCGGTTTTAATTGCTGCGACTGCCTTTTTTGTAGCGTCTGAGTTTGCAATTGTCAAAATCCGGAGTTCCCGCCTGAATCAGCTTATTGATGAAGGCAGCAAACAGGCGCTCTCAGCAAAGCGGGTGACGGATAATCTGGATGAGTATTTATCAGCCTGTCAGCTGGGAATCACGATTACCGCACTTGGACTTGGGTGGCTCGGAGAACCTGCTGTAGGGAAGCTTCTTCAGCCGGTTTTTGAAAAGCTGAATCTCCCTAGTGCAGCTGCACACTTTTTTGCGATTGCTTTTGCTTTTGCCATTATTACCTTCCTGCACGTAGTTGTCGGAGAACTTGCTCCGAAAACAGTTGCGATCCAAAAAGCAGAGAGGGTAACCCTGGCTTTTTCGAAACCGCTGATTGCATTTTACAGGCTGATGTTTCCGGCGATCTGGCTTCTGAACGGCTCTGCACGCATGCTCACTCAAGCCTTTGGATTAAAGCGGGTATCAGAACATGAACTCGCTCACAGTGAAGAAGAGCTGAGGATCCTGCTGTCGGAAAGCTATGAAAGCGGGGAGATTAATCAGTCGGAATATAAATATGTAAATAAGATTTTTAAGTTTGATGACCGCATTGCTAAAGAAATTATGGTACCGCGCACACAGATTATTTCACTCGACAGCGATGAACCGCTTCAGGCGCACCTGAAAATAATTAAAAGCGAAAAATATACAAGATACCCTGTTGTTGATGGAGATAAAGACCATATTATCGGGATGGTCAATATTAAAGAAATTTTCACCGATTTGTTTCAGTCAAAAAAACTCGAACAGTTCTCCCTAAGAACTTATATACGGCCGGTCATTCAGGTAACTCAGTCCGTACCTGTGCAGGAGCTGCTTTTAAAAATGCAGAGAGAGCATATTCATATGGCGATTCTTATTGATGAGTATGGAGGGACTGCAGGGCTTGTCACAGTGGAGGACATTCTTGAGGAGATCGTTGGAGAAATCCGCGATGAGTTCGATGCGGATGAAGTGCCGCTCGTTCAAAAGATCAATGAAGATCATTACATCATTGACGGCAAAGTCCTGATCAGTGAATTAAACGATCTTTTCGGCCTTGAGCTTGATGATTCAGATGTCGATACTATTGGCGGATGGATGCTGACTGAGAAATACGATATCCAAAAAGGCGAGCTCGTTGAACTCGGCTCTTACTCATTTAGGGTGAAAGATATGGAAAATCACCATATCCGCTATCTGGAAATGATCCGAAAAAAAAAGGAAGCTAGCGTGCCTGTCATACAGGACGGGATCGCTGCCACCCAGTAAAGATGCTTCGGCATCTTTTTTTGTTGTCAGGGCAAAATAAAATCTGAAATCTATTCAGCAAAGGAGTGGCGAGAGATGACTCAGTCAAAAGGACAAAAACAGCGTCAATGGGACATCCGGAAGGAATCTCAAAATGAACACGGAAAAGTAAAATCTTTTAAAGAACTTGAACAAGAAGGTACTCAAAAAAAGCAGTAACGCAAAAAGGAATCCATTGAACGGATTCCTTTTCTTCTGGTTTACAGCTGAAGCGATGAATCATCTTTGCCGCATGCCACCGCAATAGCTGCAAGCTCACGGTTCAGAAACTTCTTATCAAAGCTAAGCCAATCTATCGTATCCAGTCCTTCATAAATGTAGTGAGAAAAAGACCAAATATCTTCTTTCATTTCCTTCCGGTTTGTTTCGGCAATCAGGCAAAGCGCTTTTAAAATGGAGGCCATGACGGAAACATCTTCTTTGCCATAGTGACGGATCTGATAAAAGCTTGTATACAGATAGTCATGAAAATCCGGTTTTGGCAGAATCACTCTTATCTTCCCTTCGCTGTCCCTGTGGTAGGGGGAAGGGGAATGATGTTTCCCGATTTTGATGAGGATCTGAGTAAGGTGCTCAATGCATGCAATGGCTGTTTCCGGGTCGTTTTTTCCTGGTGCGATGCCCCGCAAAGCAATTTCAGCAAGCTTCTGAATACCGAATTCAATGTCGTTTTTTGATTCATGATCGGCACTAATTGTGATGAACTTCAAGACATCTTCCCGTTGGATTTCTTTATTATTAGAAATGAGTGTCAAGAGAGGGGTATCTTCATCTGCATACGCTCCCTGATCTCTGTGGAACTTTACGGCTGCTTCGTGTTTTGCGGCAAATGAAACAAGTTCATCAACCGCGATGTCTTCAATATACCCTTCATGCTTGCTTTTAATTTCCAATCCGTGATCAAATGAAGGCTCATCATCTGTTCTTTTTTCTTCAGGTCTTTTTTTATCATCGATCGAGGCAAGTGTTTCTTTCGTGATGTTTGAAATCACGTTTCCAACTTTAATCCACTCAGTCATATGGTGAATCAGGAAAACGAACATGCCCACGCACAAGAAAGCTACAAGGATTGCAAGGCTCGGTACAATGAAGTCGTTGCTTGTCTCATTTTCTCTCACCTGGTTTAGAAGAACGAGAGAATAGATATATCCTCCGACGAAGACGCCAAGTACCCGCTGGATTTTTGAATCGGTATTGAAATTGTGCATGGTTCTTGGCGAAAAATTAGCCAAAAAGGTGGTCAGAACGACAAGGACAGATGAAAAGGTGATGGTTGTCATTGTAAGCAGCGAGGTGGAAGTTGCGCTCAGAATCGTGTGTGAAAGCTCTTTATCAGTTAAAAAAACAGAAGGAACATAGCTGAAATATCCATGTGAAGCGAGAAATCTGTCAGCCCACATGCTGAGGATGGCAAGGATGAAAAAAAAGACGGCATAGGCAGCAGGCGTTATCCAGAAGTTGGATTTTATTTTTACAAGGGCAGGTTTGAGCGGCACGGCATTTCCTCCATTAAAATAGATTGATGTAACATTCCGTTCGTGGTATAGTATGAACGGTAAAAAGAATGATAAATTCCGCGCATGTGCGTGCGGGAGAGGTTCTAGCACAACCCTCTATAAAAAACTAAGATCAAACAGCCAAATCTGCTGTTTTTTAGTTGAGGACTTACATGCTGGACACTTCTGAACACTCAGGGTGTCTTTTCTTATGCCGATTTTTAGGAATCCGGGTTGTGAAAGAATGCTCTCTTCTATTATGAGGAGGCAGAATATGATGAAAAATGAAAAAGCGCTTGTTGTCTTCAGCGGAGGACAGGACAGCACGACTTGCCTGTTCTGGGCGAAGAAGCAGTTTAAAGAAGTCGAGGCCGTAACCTTCAATTACAACCAGCGTCATAAACTGGAAATTGATGTGGCCGAACAAATCGCAAAAGAGCTTGATGTGCGCCATCATCTTCTTGATATGTCTCTGTTAAACCAGCTGGCTCCAAACGCCCTTACAAGAGATGATATTGCCATTGAACATAAGGAAGGAGAGCTCCCGTCTACTTTTGTGCCGGGAAGAAACCTTCTCTTTTTAACATTCGCTTCAGTGCTTGCCAAACAAATTGGCGCAAAGCATATTGTGACAGGGGTATGTGAAACGGATTTCAGCGGATATCCCGATTGCCGTGATGTATTTGTAAAGTCATGCAATGTAACAATCAATCTTGCCATGGATGATCAGTTTGTCATTCATACTCCGCTTATGTGGATTGATAAGGCCGAAACATGGAAGCTTGCAGATGAGCTTTCAGCCCTTGAATATGTAAGGGATAAAACACTTACATGCTACAACGGTATTATCGCAGACGGGTGCGGAGAATGTCCAGCCTGCCGCCTCCGCAAAAAAGGGCTTGACGAGTATATCTCAGCTAAAGGGGGAGAGGCTTCATGATCCAGCAAATGTATCCCCAGACACTTCATCCCTATACGTTCGAACTGAACAAAGATATGCAGCTGTCAGCAGCACACTATGTGCCTAAAGAAGAAGCGGGCAAATGCCGCCGCCTTCATGGCCACACGTACTTCATCAATGTGACGGTTGCAGGAGATGAGCTTGATGACTCGGGATTTTTGATAAATTTTGCCCATATCAAACAGCTTGTGCATGACCGGTTTGATCATACGATTTTAAATGAACATGACGTTTTTAATGATGAAGATCCAAATAAATTCCCTACGACAGAAGTGGTGGCGCGAACAATCTGCGAAATGATTCAGCAGCATTTGGACAGTCTTTCCCACAAACCGAAATGTGTCGGTGTATTTGTCCGCGAAACCCCGACAAGCTATGTCATGTATCGGCCCAAGCTGGTGAAAAAAGGATGAAGAAGTTTCCGGTTTTGGAGATCTTCGGTCCGACCATTCAGGGAGAAGGCATGGTCATCGGCCAGAAGACGATGTTTGTCAGAACGGCGGGATGCGATTATTCCTGCAGCTGGTGTGATTCTGCTTTCACATGGGACGGTTCAGCTAAGGATGACATCAGGCAGCTCACAGCAGAAGAGATCTGGAACGAGCTGTATGAACTGGGAGGAGACCTCTTTTCCCATGTTACGATTTCCGGCGGTAACCCGGCTTTGCTCGTTCACTTATCAGAGCTGGTTGACCTGCTGCATGAGAAGGAGATAAAGGTTGCCATCGAAACGCAGGGCAGCCGGCTTCAGCCATGGTTTTCAGAAATTGATGATTTGACCATTTCACCTAAACCTCCAAGCTCGGGAATGAGCACGGATTTCGATAAGCTGAAGGAAATCATCGATTATCTGGTAAAGGAAAACAGACTTAATCATGCGAGTCTTAAAGTGGTCGTCTTTGATGAAGCAGACCTTGAATTCGCTAAAAAAGTGCACATAATGTACCCAGAGCTTCCATTCTATATTCAAGTAGGCAACGATCTTGTTCAGGAAAACAACGACGACAAGCTGATTGGGCATCTGCTGTCCAGATATGAATGGCTGATTGAACGGTCAGCGCAAGAAAAAGAGCTTAACAGCGCCCGTATTCTGCCCCAGCTCCACACGCTCGTATGGGGAAATAAAAGGGGAGTTTAACATAGAAAGGACGTATAAAATGGCTGGAAGATTAGATTCAGAACTGACAGATGTAACTTTGCTCGGAAATCAGGGGACAAACTATTTGTTTGAGTACAGCCCTGAGATCCTTGAGTCATTTGATAATAAGCATGTGAACCGTGATTACTTCGTTAAATTCAACTGCCCGGAATTTACAAGCCTCTGCCCGAAAACAGGTCAGCCTGATTTCGCAACGATTTACATCAGTTATATTCCTGATCAGAAAATGGTAGAGAGCAAATCATTAAAACTTTATTTGTTCAGCTTCAGAAACCACGGCGATTTCCATGAAGACTGTATGAATATCATCATGAATGATCTGATTGAACTTATGGACCCCCGCTATATTGAAGTCTGGGGCAAGTTTACACCGCGCGGCGGCATTTCCATCGACCCGTACACAAACTATGGGAAACCAGGGACAAAGTATGAGAAAATGGCGGAGCACCGCATGATGAACCACGATATGTATCCGGAGAACATTGATAACCGATAAAAAAAATTACCGAGAAAATTTGCTTTTTATTTTCATACATGGTATGGTTTAAAAGAATTATTTTTGTTCGGTACGCAAGGAAAGACAAAGTTTACAACTTTTCGCCTTTTGTTATCACAAGAGCAAGGATAGTAATACAAAGTATGCTGAAGCATACGAGGAGGCAACAACAATGGAACAAGGTACAGTAAAATGGTTTAACGCAGAAAAAGGTTTCGGATTCATCGAGCGCGAAGGCGGAGAAGACGTATTCGTTCATTTCTCAGCTATTCAAGGCGAAGGTTTCAAAACTCTAGACGAAGGCCAAGCAGTTACTTTTGACGTAGAGCAAGGTCAACGCGGACCTCAAGCAACTAACGTTCAAAAAGCTTAATTGTTAAGCTGACATATAAAAACAGCCTCTTTTTCAAGAGGCTGTTTTTTTTTTGCATTTTTATAGGGTAAATAAAAATCCGCCCGTTTTGCGGGCGGGGTACTTGCAGATTTATGGCTTATTTGTCTGGTGGTTTGAAACGGGTGACTTGTTTGCCTTAGGCTTTAAATTTTTCAGCCTGCTTTTAATGTAATCCTTGATCATGTCGCGTTTGCGCTTCAGGCGCTTATCACGGTTTTTCATGCGAATCACCATCCCATGCAGAAGAATTACGTGCACACTTCTATTATAACCCGGATTTGCATCACGCGACATGGCAGACTTGCATTTTTTATAAGCGCAATGCCCCGAAAAAACTTGCCGGTTGACCTATCGGCTGTCATGATGTAATATACTACTACAAGCTGCATTGTGCGTAATGATAATTAAGTTTTAACCTTTAAGCTGTAATAGGGAGTTTTACATCGCACCCGGAATGTCATGCCTCCATTTGCAGAGGAAGACAGGAAGGCTGCTGCAAACACCCACTTTGAGAAGTGGTGGTTTAAAACTTTCTTACGTGACTTACGGCAATTGTGGCTTCTGTCTTTACCATTAAAACCAGTTCCTGTTTCAGGAGCTGGTTTTTTGCTGTTCTTAGAGGATTATGCAACCTCAGCAAATCTCCTGAATCAGATGCGGCCCATTATTTTTAACTGAATTCACTTCAGAAGAGACTTCAAAAGCCTCCATCTGGTTTTCATCAAAGGGCTTCAAAAACTGGCTTAAATAGGCGGGATCAGAATGCAGCGGGTTAAGCCAGATAGATTCGTCCTCTTCTTTAAGGATCACGGGCATTCTGTCGTGGATTGTGCTCATGAGCCTGTTTGGCTCTATTGTGATCACAGAGCAAGAGTGGATGACTTTGCCCTCCGGTGACTTCCAGGATTCCCACAGCCCTGCCATCCCGAATGGTGCGCCTGACTTCAGCTTTATCCTCATTGGGATTTTGTTTCCTTCTGTACGCTTCCATTCATAAAATGAATCTGCAGGGATGAGGCATCTTTTTTTCATAAAGGCATTTCTGAAGCTTGGTTTCTCTGATAGTGTTTCGGCACGTGCGTTGATGGTTTTATAGCCGATTTTTTCATCTTTTGCCCAAGGCGGGATAAGGCCCCACCGCAGGTAGCCCATTCTGTTTTGCTTACCGTCGTTAATAACGGCTGCCACATGCTGCGAGGGGGCAATGTTGTAGCTTAAGGCATATTGATATTCCTCTATCGCTGCTCCAATCTGAAATCGTTCTACAAGTTCTGCATATTCAGCAAAAAGCGTGTATCTTCCGCACATGGGGGACCGCCTCCTTTTATATAAAAAATGATACCGTTATCATTCCCTCTTAGACAATAAGAAAACCGTTATCGTATAATGAAAGAAAGCATGAGCGGGAGGGGATTGCAGATGGTTCACTTGAAAAGAGTACATTATACTGCGGGTAATCAAAATGAGGGGTATCCTTACCATCTTCCCCTCTTTAATGAATCTTTTGAATTATCCTTTGAAGCCCCGGTCACCATTCTTGCTGGAGAGAACGGCACAGGCAAATCCACACTGCTTGAGTCGATTGCCCAGCACGCGGGTCTCATCAGGATTGCTTCTGCGGAGGAACAGGATATGAATGCTGAAATCAGAGCATTCACTAACCACCTTAAGATTACCTGGAAAGCAAAAACGAAAAAAGGATTCTATCTGAAAGCAGATGATTTTCTGACATATGCGCGGAATGTGTCCAGAATGAGAGCTGAAGCAGAGAAAAGGGTTGAAGAAGTGGAGGAGGAATACCGGGGGAAATCCATTCTCGCGCGTCAGCTTGCTGCGTCACCTCACAAAAAAGCGATGGCGGAAATTCAGTCCTTATATGGAAGGGGACTTGATAACAGGTCCCACGGTGAGAGATTTTTATCTTTTTTTCAGTCCAGATTCCGGCCGAATGGCTTTTATCTTCTGGATGAGCCTGAAGGGCCGCTTTCTCCTATGAAGCAGCTCAGCTTCATCAGTATGCTGAAGGATATGACGGAGGAGGGGTCTCAGTTTATTATTGCCACGCATTCCCCGATCTTAATGGCGTTCCCCGGGGCCATTCTGTACTCGCTTGATGAGTACCCGGTTTCGAGCGTTTCCTACGATGATTTGGAGCATGTGAAAATGACAAAAGATTTTCTGAACGCACCTGAACGATACCTCAGACATTTATGAGACATTTGTCGAAATAGGCACTAATGATTGCCATTTTTCTAGTTCAAATGCTTTGTTTTTCCCTCATTGCACCTGCAATTCCAGGTTTTTGTCGAATAGTGTTATGTATAATCACTTTTCGAGGAGGAACACAATGAGGAAAAAGCTTATGGGATTAATTGGAGCATCGGTACTTGGCGTCAGTGTTATGTTTCCGCTGAGCGGGGAAGCTGCACTTGGTGACAGAACCCTTTCAGAAGGAATGAGCCATTCAGATGTGAAAGAGCTTCAGGAGCATCTTTTATCTAAGAGTGTTTATCCTTACTTTGAGGAAACAGGCTACTATGGCCCGATTACTAGAGAAGCGGTAAAAGATTTTCAGGAGAAAAGCAGAATCAAAGTGGACGGAATTGCCGGTCCGCAAACGCTGCAGAAAATAAAGGTGCTCCGATACGGCGATATGGGAAAACCGGTTACAGATCTTCAGCTGTTATTGAAAGAATGGGGATTATACTCCGGTATCGTTGACGGCATGTATGGAAACGGAACCAAAAATGCAGTGGCAAGCTTCCAGCAGAAATACGGACTTGCAAGCGATGGAATTGCAGGAATGCAAACTTTTGCAAAACTGAAACAAAGATCAAGCGGTGTTTCCGGAACAGTAAAGGAACTCTCAGTTACAAGTACAGCATATACTGCATCGTGTGAAGGCTGCTCAGGCGTCACTAAGATGGGCGTGGACCTGAACAAATATCCGGAGGCTAAAGTAATCGCAGTTGACCCTAATGTGATACCTATCGGCTCGACAGTCGAAGTTGAAGGCTACGGAAAAGCAATCGCCGCTGATATCGGAGGCGCGATTGACGGAAATAAAATCGATGTATTCATCGCCAGTCAGAGCAGTGCTGTTAACTGGGGAAGAAAAACAGTGAAAATTAGGGTATATCAATAATCATTCTACATAAAAAAATCCGCTGCTTTCAGCGGGTTTTTTCTGTTTTTAACGCGAGTGTCATATAAATCTCATCTACGTATTCTCCATCTACTTTTAAAGCACTCGCATATTCTCCGTACTGGACAAAACCGAGAGACCGGTACAAGGCGATGGCCCCTTTGTTTTCAGCTCCCACTGCAAGGTCTGCTTTTTCGATAGCAGGATTTTCTCTGATCCGGTCCAAAAGATACGTAAGCAGGCTTTTTCCCGCGCCGTTTCCTCTGGAAGGAGGGGATATGTACATGCTCAGGATCTGTCCTCTGTGTTTCATTTTGTGAAGAGGCTCCTGCTTGAACGCGGTTATGCCGGCCAGCTCCCTGCCTGTAAACGCTCCGGCAATGAACTGAGAGGCGGATGGCATGATTTCCTCCATCAGCTCTTCAATTGATTTTTTCTTTTCAATTTCATAGGCAGAGGCAAAATGAAAGGGGAGCTCCTCCAGTGCCTGCAGACGCAAACTTCTGTATTGTTCAGTGTCTTCCACTGTCAGCAAACGGAAATCCATGGCGGTCACCTCATTTAGTCGTTACAGACTAGTATTGGTTAAAAAGCGGTTCCTCATGAGCTCCAACATAAAAAACAGCCTGAAAGATTAAACTCTTCCAGGCTGATCTTTTATGTTAAGGAAATGATAACACAAATTTATCCTCGTCCAGCTACAGCACCTAGATCCTCTGTCAGAACAAATCCGTCAAAAAAGTCAAACCCGGACTTTTCCGCCGGATTCTTATCTGCCTATCGGAGCGGGCCTTGGCGCTTCCGCTTTTGTTCTAAGATAAGAAAGAATACCATTTTTGTCCTGATGTCCAGCTCCAGCGCCTAACTCCTCGGCCAGAAAAGGATCGGCGTAAAAAGCAAATCCGGCTTTTTTCGCCGATCCTTTTTTGTCCTTCGGAGCTGAGCAAGGCGCTTCCGCTTTTCCTTAGTGAAGCTGTTCTTTCACGATTTTATAATTTTTATGATTGACGACCGTACGTCTTTCAAGATCCAAATCACGGAAATTCTCCATATACGTCAAGTCTACAATCACTGAATTTTCATTAACTTTCTCTACGATTCCGCGTAAACCGTCTCTGAATTCAATCACATTGCCTACTTTAGCGATTTTCATTTCCTCTCTCCTTCTCTATACAGATCCCCCATTAGGACTATTTAACATTATTTTTACAGGTAAGTAAAGGCTTTCAGACAAAATTGTGCAAGAATTTTGAAAAAACAGGCAGGCAGAATGGATGAATAACGTGTCTGGAACATGTTATAGTAGGATAAAATTAGCAGAGAAAGAGGCGGATCATCTTGGTCTCATCAGGACTTGTCCTAGAAGGAGGAGGCATGCGCGGCGTCTATACCGCTGGCGTCCTTGAATATTTTATGGAAAAAGAATTATATTTTCCTTATGTTATTGGAGTCTCGGCAGGAGCATGCATGGGGGCTTCTTACGTTTCGAGGCAAAAAGGAAGAAACAAAACCGTAAACATCGAATACGTCAGCCACCCTCAGTATTTGTCGCTTGGAAATTATATCAGACATAAGCAGCTGTTTGGGATGGATTTTATATTCGATGAAATTCCAAATAAACTCGTTCCTTTTCATTACGATGCTTTTTTAAAAAGTGATCAGACATTTAAAGTGGGAACGACTGATTGTGTCACAGGAGAAGCTGTCTACTATGAGAAAAATGACGTTGAAATGGATATTCTGACGCTGCTGCGGGCATCCAGCTCTCTTCCGTTTATAGCTCCCATGATTGAGTACAAAGGAAGAAAGCTGCTTGACGGAGGAATTGCCGACTCCATTCCGGTTAAAAAGTCTGAAGAGGACGGAAATGTGAGGAATGTTGTCATCCTTACGAGAAATGCAGATTACCGGAAGAAAAAAAGCAGCATGGAGTGGATGGTCAGACGGACGTTTAAACAGTACCCGCTCCTTGCAGATGCTATGCTGGCACGCTACAAGCAATACAACAGCACCCTTGACTATATTGAAGAACAAGAGCAAAAGGGGAACGTATTTGTCATCCGGCCATCCCAAAAACTTGAAGTGGACAGAATTGAGCGTAACCCTGTCAAGCTCGAAAGACTTTACAATCAGGGAATTAGGGATGCCGAAACTCAGTTTGAGCAGCTGACGGACTGGCTTAAACCCCATCACGTTCTTGTCTGAACAGTTTCATTGTTTAAACCTCCTTATACCCGGGAAAAGTACAAGCATACTACTTATAAAGGTGTTGGTTGAAATGAATGTACTTATAGCTGGAGCAAATGGAACAACAGGACGACTTCTAATCGAACAAATTGCAAAAGAAGGCGAGCATCGGGCGATTGCCATGGTGCGCGATCCAAAACAGGAGCAGGAGCTTGAAAAGCTAGGTGCCCAAACGGTCGTCGGTGACCTTGAAGGAGACGTTTCCCACGCCGTACATCTTGCCGATGCGGTTATTTTTGCAGCGGGCTCAGGGTCAAAAACAGGACCTGATAAAACAATCTCAGTCGATCAGGAAGGAGCCAAAAACCTGATTGATGAAGCTAAAAAACATGGAATCAAACATTTTGTCATGCTTAGTTCGATGGGTACAGACAACCCGGCTGCAGGACCATCAGATATGGAGCAGTATTTCATGGCTAAAGCGATAGCGGATGAGTACCTGCGAGGTTCAGATTTGTCCTATACAATCGTAAGGCCCGGCGCTCTTACTGATGAACGCGGCACAGGCAAAATTGAAGCTGCGGATAAAATTAACCAAACAGAAGGAAGAAGCATTCCAAGAGAAGACGTGGCAGCTGTCCTCATTGCAGCCCTTACAAAAGACGAACTTAAAAATAAGACATTTGAAATCCTCTCAGGGGAAACGGAGATTGATGAAGCTCTGTCAAAAGTCTATTCGTAAAGATGCTGGACAAGCACCCTCCTCCTTAGTAAACTTGCAGTGATAAACGAACAGGAGGAATCAGGTTCTTATGGATAAGCAGCTCGCAAATGAAGTCCTTGACTCGTTAAAAAGCGGGGAAATGAATGAATACCATGTACAAAAGGATTCATTTCTCCTTTTTCGCGAAGTTCTTGTAGAACGGGACGATTTCAAGCATTTCCGCGGCATTGCCCAGCAGGGCGGAAGTGTTGTATACAAATATCTCGAGACCCCTAGAAGCTGAAAAAGCCGTCACGACAGACGGCTTTTTTTGTTGTTAAGCAAAATTATAAGAATAAAAGGCTTTGGATAATACAAAGTTATCATCGGCAAGCGGAAGCGCCTAGATCCTCTGTCAGAACAAATCCGTCAAAAAAGGCGGGAACCGGACTTTTCCGCCGGATTCTTATCTGCCTCTCGGATCTTACCAAGGCGCTTCCGCTTTTGTTCATGGCTGCAGCCAAAATCTCTCTTTCCATTCTTCAGCACTCAAAGATCTGAGCTTCTTAAGTGCGCCTCTTCTCCATGATTTGACACTGGCGGGAGTTGTCTGTTCACTTGCGGCAATTTCACTGATTGTTTTTTCTTTCAGGCAATAGGAAATCATCCAGATCTGCTGATGTTTGGTGAGGATGTCGCAGTTCGCTCTGATCATGTCTTCCATATCCTTCAGGGCAGTGGGGTCTTCTAAGATCAGGATATGCTCCATCACATCCGGCATGTCCCTGTTTTTATTTTGTTTATTCATTTCATTCAGCATATGGCCTTTAATGCTTTTATAAAGGTACGTTTCAAACGATCCCTTTGAAGGGTCATATGTCTTTGAAGCTTTCCAGATGGCAATCAGGCCAGCCTGGTAAAACTCATCTTGATTTCGGGTGATGCAAAGCTTCTTTAGATTGTGGTAAATCATGCGCTGATATCGTTTTTCGAGCTCTGCAAATGTAACATCGTCCATCGTTCATCCGTTTCTGAAGGGAGCGCTCTCTCTATTGTATTCCGCGGTATCTTCATCATAGGAAATGGCGGCCGTCCGGTAAAATGCTGCTAAGAGAAAAATCATGAGAGTCAAATGGAGAATGTTCGCCATTTTCTTTAAGGGTTTATGACAAATGGATGAGAAATAATCAGGAATCCTGCCGAAATAGCCGTATTTAGATTCGGAGTGTAATTTCCAGTTTTTTGTCAATGAAGAGCGTGAATAAACCTGTTAGGCTTATATATGTGCTCACAGAGTAAAATGTTCATCCGGCAAATATGGATGCAATACAACTGGAGGTTTACATCATATGAAAAAATTAGCGTTCTTTACTATAATCTCAGCGATGACTGTTTCTCTATTCGGCTTTGAAAAGGCACAGGCTGCAGAAGGCCATAAAGTGCAGCACGGAGATACGCTTTGGCTGATTGGAAAAAAACACGGTGTTTCTGTTAAAGATATTCAGTCTTTAAATCATAAAAGCGGACATTTATTATACGTTGGAGAAGAGCTTCAGATTCCTCAATCAATCTCAGATAAAGAGAAGGATCTGCTTGCACGCATTGTTCACGCTGAAGCAAAAGGTGAACCGTATGCAGGCAAAGTGGCTGTTGCAACTGTTGTTTTAAACCGGGTAGAAGATGAGCGTTTCCCGGATACTGTCACAGATGTTATCTATCAGAAGGTATCAGGCATTTATGCTTTCTCTCCTGTAGAAAACGGTGCAATTAACGAGCCGGCTGATGAAGAATCAAAAGAAGCAGTCCAGGAGGCGCTCGCTTATCAGGGAATGGACAATGAAGCTGTCTACTTCTACAATCCTGTCACGGCCGAAAGTGACTGGATCCGATCAAGAGAAATTACGCTTACAATTGGTGATCACGTCTTTGCAAAATAAATTTTCGCCACTCCTTTCCTAATCGGAAAGGAGTTTTTTTGCGCATTCGAATAAATCCTGTCGGGGGAGGAAATATAAGGGAAAGTATGAGCATGAAACGTGGTGAGACAAATGAACGAGATGATGAAGGAAAACGGAAAACCGAAACAATCGATGGCTGAACTGATCACCTGCTTTAAATCGTCATCTGATTTTGTTCAATTTGAGCACGATGCAAAAGAGCTGAAATTCTGGATTTCCTATATTAGGACAGTAGTAGATCCAACGCTTTTGCATGAAAGCATATTAGGCCCGCTGCTTAAGGAAAAATGGACTAGTCTGCAGCAGATCAAAGAGATTTTGCCGATAGAAGAAATCATTATAACGATCGATACAGATGTTATATCAGAAAAACTGCTTGAAGGGTATGTCATTATTTCCATGACAGAATACGGCACGCCCTGTGTTCTTCTCAGATCAACCCTGAATAAAGCAAGGGATATTTCTCTCCCTGAAGTCGAGTTCAGCGTAGTAGGGCCGAAGGAAGCCTTTGTCGAGGCACTTGAGTTTAATATAAATCTTATCCGCAAACGGATACAGGTGCCGCAGCTGCGTGTCAAAGAACTTCAAATAGGCGACTTGTCAAAAACCAAAACAGCGGTTCTTTATATTGATAACATTGCAGATGAAGAAAACGTCAACACGGTTATACAAAGACTGAAAAACATTCATTATGACCAGATTGGCGACAGCGGATATGTGGCGCAGTTCATTTCAGATAATCATAATTCGCCGTTTCCCCAGGTTCTTGATTCTGAAAGGCCTGACCGGGTTGCAGCCGTACTCGCTGAAGGGAAGGTAGCTGTAGTTGTCGACGGATCTCCTCAGGTTCTGATCGGACCGACGACACTTATAGAATTTTTCTCATCCTTTGAAGACTATTATTTAAACTGGGTTCTTTCATCCTTCTTCAGGCTCATAAGGGTTTTTGCGGTAGCCTTCTCGATTTTGGTGACACCGGTGTATGTTGCAACCCTGACGTTTCATTATGAGCTGATCCCGAAAGATTTGCTCAGCACTCTTGTAACCTCCAGGAGAGAGATTCCGCTGCCTCCTATACTGGAAGCTCTCTTTCTCGAGCTGACAATTGAACTACTGAGGGAAGCAGGAGCAAGGCTTCCTACGAAAGTCGGCCAGACAATCGGCATCGTGGGCGGGATCGTGATCGGGACGGCTTCTGTTGAAGCGGGTCTGACAAGTAATGTCCTGCTTATAATCGTCGCCCTGGCTGCACTGGCTTCTTTCACAACACCTGTTTATAAAATGGGCAATACGATCCGGCTTCTCAGGTTTCCGTTTTTACTTTTTGCTCAGATATACGGCCTTTTGGGCATCGTATTGTGCTTTTGTTTTCTGGCGGCCCATCTTCTCAGGCTTACATCGCTCGGCCGCCCGTTCCTGGTGCCGATTTTCCCTGCAAGAGCAAGGGATTTGAAGGATGCAATCATCAGGTTCCCATTTTCAACATTAAGCAAAAGACCGCTTGCTCTCAGAACAAAAAAACCCGACAAATTTTCATCTGAACAGGCGAAACAGAAACACGACATAGACGAGTAGACTGCTCAAAGGAGGTGTCCCGGACTTGAAAAAAATTGCCGAACGCTATCAGGTTTCGCCTTATATGGCATTTTACCTGATACATGCCCTGCAATTCGGTGTAGGTGTACTCGGGTTTCAGCGCTTCGTTTCTCTTGATTCCGGGCACGACGCATGGATTGCTGTCCTCGCATCGGGATTTGCCGTCCATATCGCCGTCTTCTTCATTTTTCAGATCTTAAAGGATCAAGAAGGCAATATTCTTGATGTTCAGAAAAAACTTTTTGGGAAATGGATTGGAAATGCTCTCAATGCGTTGGTAATCATTTACTTTACCTGTCTTGCCACTAATGTACTGAGAACCTTTATTGAAGTCATCCAGGTGTGGATGTTTCCTGATTTAAATGTCTGGCTCTACAGCTTCCTCTTTCTCGTCCTTGCTTATTACATATTAAACGGCGGATTCAGGGTGGTGGCCGGCATCGCATTTTTTGGAGTCGTTCTTCCGAGTTATTTAATTTTGACTTATCTATTCACACTGAAATTTGCAAATTTTAACAATTTGATGCCCGTATTTGAGCATTCACTAACGGATCTTTTAAAAAGTACGAAAAACATGTCTCTTACTGTTATTGGATTTGAAGCACTGTTCATGTACTATCCATTTATAAAAAACCCGGAAAAATCAAAAAAGTGGGCCCATGCCGGTGTAGCTGTCACGACACTTCTTTATTTAATCATCATGCTGTTCAGCATCATCTACTTCAGCCAAGAGCAGCTGCAGAAAAATGTGTGGGCAACTCTTACAATATGGAAAATAGTTGAAATGCCTTTTGTAGAGAGGTTTGAGTATATTGGCATTGCCAATTGGAATCTCGTTATTCTGCCAAATGTCTGTCTCACGCTCTGGTGCGCAAGCAGGGGAATGAAGCAGCTGATAAAAATCAAGCAAAAATACACCATCTTGATCGTTCTTGCAGTCAGCTATGCCGGGATCAACTTCATGAACAGCCGTGAGCAGATCAATATGCTGAATTCATTTCTGGGGGAAGTCGGGTTTTACGTTTTTGTAGCCTATATTCCAATGCTTTATTTATGCACTCTTATATACAGGAAACTAAAAAAAGGGGGCAAAAAAAGTGAAAAAGCGTAAATGGCTGATAGTCCTTATTCCGCTGTTTTTGACAGGCTGCCTTGAAAAGGAAATTCTTGATGATGTGAATATTATTACAGTTGTCGGGTATGACATGGAGAGCTCAGACATGATGAAGGGCACAGTCATTATTCCTGTTTACACACAGGATGCCCCCGTCGAAAGCGAGATTATTGAGGATACGTCCTCTACAGAAGTGAGCAAAGATATTCTGACCCATCTCCAGCGGAAATCATCTGATCCGCTTGTACTCGGAAAAATTTCTGTCGTCA
The DNA here is from genome assembly GCF_053629595.1 of Metabacillus sp. SLBN-84. Lineage (NCBI taxonomy): Bacteria > Bacillati > Bacillota > Bacilli > Caryophanales > Bacillaceae > Metabacillus > Metabacillus sp. SLBN-84. The sequence goes on along the minus strand of NZ_JBRJIP010000001.1, from coordinate 2,781,835 downwards.
TTTACTCAGAAGAGGTTGCGAAAAAGGGAATTACAAATCTTGTAGATACGCTTCAAAGGGACGCAAGCGTAGGATCCAGAGTGTATCTCACCGTGGGCAGGGAGAATGCAAATGAAATCATGAAGTCGCAGTTTGGAAACAGAGGAGCGGCCCCTTATATTTCAAATTTGATCAAACATAACATTGAAAACCGGGATGTTCCTAAGACAAATCTTCATATTTTCCTGTATGACCTGTATTCAAGCGACTCAGATCCGTACTTGCCGATTCTAAAGAAAAACGAGGCTGATTCAGTTGAAATTGATGGACTTGCCCTGTTTAAAGACGACAAAATGATCGGTGAAATTCCTAATGAAAAACTGTTTTTCTTTAAATTGATTGCTGATAAATTTACAGAGGGATCCTATGCCTTGAAACTTCCTGACAAAAACCAGGTAGCCATAAAAACGATTTCCTCAGACAGAAAAGTAAGGCTTGATAAAGGTGACCCTTCAAAGATTACGATAGAGGTGAAAATTAACGGTTTTGTCCAGCAGTATACCGGCAAAATGATTACGCCAAAAATTAAAAACGAGATGGAAAAAGCGTTCGAGAAGGTTGTTGCCAAAGAATCGCTGGAGCTTATTGAACAATTTAAGGAGCAGAAAGTCGATCCGTTAGGACTGCACGATATTATCAAAAGCAAAGTTAGAGGATTTACTCAAAAAGACTGGAAAGAGACCTACCCTGAGCTTTCCGTGAAAATTAAGCCGTCTGTCACCATCACAGAAACAGGCGTGATCGAATAAGCGCCCTAAATATTAAAATAATTTCATGCCTTGTCTCATATCCTGTTAGCAGGGGGGAGCAGCATGAATTCTTTTTTTAAAGGAACACTGTTATTAATCGTCGCAGCCTTTTTCAGTGAATGCATCGAATTCTTCGTCAATATGATTCTTGCGAGGGAGCTTGGAGAAGAGGGCATGGGAAGGTATATGTCCATTTTGCCTGTTATCTTTTTGGTGATTGTTCTGGCAAGTCTTGAGCTTCCCATTTCAATTTCAAAATACATAGCAGAAAATAAGAAAGTCCTTCACTACAGCATGCTGCAGCATGCCCTGAAAATGACGGCAGCTGTCACATTCACTGTTTTGGCAGGGACTTATATCCTTTTTACGGCCACACCGCTGCTGGATGGCTTTCATCCCGCAGTCAAATGGCTGTTTATCGGGCTCATCCCGATTGCCTCATTTTCATCCATTGCCCGCGGATACTTTATGGGTGTGCAGCAGATGGGAAAGATTGCGGTGTCCAATTTCCTGAGAAAAGCCGTCCAATTCACCGTACTGCTTTGCGTTTTCTCTCTATTTAACTTTAGCCAGCAGGCGCTTCTAATTGCTCTGTGTGCCTTTATAGGCAGTGAACTGATTGTTTTTCTCTACCTGACAAGCATGTTCATGATTCACATGCACGCACTAAGGCGGGGGAGCTTTACTCCAATTACAGGAACAGAAGCCCGGAAAAAACTGCTTTCTGTCTCCCTGCCGACAACCGGACTGAGAATTTTTCATGCGATAACAAATGCCATCCAGCCTTTTCTGATCCAGACAGCCCTTGTGGCCGCCGGATTCGGGGCAGCCGCCGCAACAGAGCATTTCGGCATGCTGACAGGCGTTGCGATGTCCATTGGTTTTTTCCCTGCATTTATCGCTCACTCTCTCATGATCATGCTTATACCGACTGTATCGGATGCTTATGCTCAAAAGGATATAAAAACATTGCGCAATCTTTTGCAGCAGTCCATGTCCTTTACTATGCTTTACGGGGTTCCGGCGGTTTTCATTATTTACTTGTTTGCTGAGCCTCTGACAAGTCTTTTCTTTTCATCTGATCAGGCAGCCTTTTATTTGAAACTGCTCTGGCCGTATTTTCTGTTTCACTTCTTCGTCATCCCCATGCAGGCTTATTTAATAGGTCTCGGGCTTGTAAAAGATGCTTTTTATCATACGCTTTGGTCGCATATCGTTTCGTTTGCGATGATGTTTTTCCTCGGTTCGAGAGAGTCGCTTCACATGACCGGCATTATACTCGGCATGAACACGGGCATTGTGCTCCTGACGTTTATGCACTATTTAACAATCTGCCAGAAAATAGGTATTACCGTGTGGCTGACAAAAAGAAGAGACAATGTTTACCGATGATTCAAAATAAACTTTCTAGTCTGCAAATAACGGAGCGGGTTGAAAAAGTCCTGTGTCCAACGTAAAATACAGAAATAACTTCATACGTTTTCCTTATATAATCATGGAGATATGGTCCATAAGTTTCTACCTGGCAGCCTTAAAGTGCCGGACTATAGGGAAAGTACGAACGGATCGTCCAGTTTCAGAGGCCATTGTTCAAGCTTTCTTTGTAGAGAGATGAACTGCGGTCTCTTTTTTTTCGGCAGTATAGAGGTCAGACATCCGACCGCCAAAATGATTTACTAAGGAAAACGGCTGTTGATTACGAAAAATGGGGGCATACAACTTGAGCATTTTATATGGAATACTATCACTTGCAGGCATTCTGTTTCTTGGCTGGCTCCTCAGCAGCAGCCGCAAAAGCATTAACTGGAAAACAATCGGCGTCGGACTATTGCTGCAGACTGTTTTTATCCTGTTTGTCCTTAAAGTAGAAGCAGGGGCCTTTATCCTTGAAAAAACAGCTTTAGGCGTTCAGAAAATGATTGATTTCAGCTCTGAGGGAATTCAATTTGTATTCGGGGGATTTTACGGGGAAGAAACGAACATTACGTTTGTTTTTGCCATTAATGTTCTCGCGGTCATCATTTTTATTTCTGCACTTATATCGGCTCTTTATTATATGAGAATTATTCCTTTTGTCGTAAGAATCATCGGCCTTTCAATCGGCAGACTGCTTGGGACAACAAAGGTTGAGACGTTCAGCGCTGTAGGCAATTCATTTCTTGGCCTTGTCGAAGCACCGCTTCTTGTCCGTCCTTACTTGAAGGATCTGACCCGTTCGGAGCTGTTTGCAGTCATGGTAGGCGGAACCGCATCGGCCAGCGGAGCCATCCTTGTCGGTTATTCGTTGATGGGCATTGAGATGAAGTATTTGCTGATTTCGGTTTTCAGCGTACCGTTTGTTTCTTTGATTACAGCCAAACTTCTTGAACCTGAGACAGAAGTTTCAAAAACAAATGACAATGTGATGATGGAAAAAACGAAGCATGCCAACGTGTTTGAGGCCATTGCAGAAGGTGCAGTGAGCGGGGTGTCGCTCGCACTTAATATCGGGGGACTGCTGATTGCTTTTATCAGTATTCTTGCCCTTGTCAACGGGGGACTTGGACTTCTTGGAACGGATCTGTCCGAAATTTTCGGGTACGTATTTTATCCGCTTGCCCTGATGATAGGCGTTCCGTTTGATGATGCCTTTAAAGCGGCTTCCATTATTGGAACAAAGCTGTCAGTCAATGAATTTGTTGCCTTCATGGATTTAAGCAAGTCGATGGATGAGCTTTCTCCTAAAACAACGGCCATCCTGTCAATTGCGCTATGCAACTTTGCCAATCTTTCCTCAATTGGACAGCTGATTGTCGGACTGGGCTCGCTCGAACCGTCAAAACGCCCGCTCGTTTCAAAGCTCGGATTCAAGGCAATTATCGGCGGGACCCTCGCAAGCTTCATTACAGCTGCGTTTGTGGGCATGTTCATGTAAAAAATGAATAGGACAATTTCTAAAGAGGAAAAAGACGCGTAAAGTTAGGGAGAAGAAATTCCAGGCGGGAGGTTTTAATATGGGAATCAGAACCATTAAAATTTCAGCGCTGTACCTGGCTGCCGGGCTTTTCCTCGGTTTGTACATGTCTATGGCCCATGACTATGTGCTTGCGCCGGTTCATGCACACGTGAATCTTCTCGGTTGGACGACTCTGACCATTGCGGGTATTCTGTATTATTTATTTCCTGAACTAACGGATCATTTTCTGGCAAAAGCACATTTTTGGCTGCATAACATCGGCCTGCCTTGTATGATGATTGGCATTGTGTTTGCTGTATCAGGAAACAGCAGCCTTCTTTTCCTGACCATTGCCGGCTCCTTTGCAGTTGTCGCGGGTTTGATATTCTTTGTATGGAATGTGCTAGTCAATTTAAAGTAGCATGGAAAAAGACTCGGACAAAACATAGAACAGGTTGAAATCTGTGAAACAAAAAAGCGTTTATCTTATTCTATTTGACCACCAACTGGAGATTATAGCTTAGGATAGACCATGTACCTTGTGCCATTTGAAGACTGGCTGGAGATTATAGCGTACAAAAGCACGAGATGTTATTTGAATGCCGGCTCGAGTTTATACCGTATGATAACGCGTGTATCTTATGCTATTTTTATAACGGCCGATGATTATACCCTACAAAGCAGGCCAATCGTACGCTATTGAGATCTGGTATCAAATTATAAAATCATCTTGCATAAATAAACACAAATGAAATCAAAAAAGGATGAATTTGACTAGTCTATAATCAAATTCACCCTTTTTTTTTCTGTCCCAGCCACTTTTAGTGTTCAGCTTTTGTATGTGAATTCCTGAAGCTTGCCTGATCCGCTGCATGAACGGCATGTCCGGGATAAGGGAAGAACGGAATTTATCTTCACCTTGCCTGACCCGCTGCAGCTTCTGCAAATAACAACTAATGCCATCAAGCGTTCACCTCGCCAAGAAAATAGATAGAAACCACTATCTATTTTGGGACTCATGAAGAGGGATTATACATTTTTTAATGAAAAAGACAGCCATTCTTCCCGCAGCATGCCCATCTTAATGGCATCATAATAAACGCCATTGTAAAATCGGCACTTTCTGATCCTGCCTTCTTCCCGCATGCCTGTTTTTTCTGCAACCCTGATCATCCTTGTATTGCCCGACCAGGTGGATAAGCCGATCCTGATGAGCTTGTATTTTTCAAATAAATGCCGGATCCAGAGCTTTAAGGCCTCTGTGCCTGCTCCCTTGTGCCAGTTGGACGGCTCGTAAATGACAATCCCCACCTCAAGCCAGTTAGAAGGCTGGTGCTCCCAGTAGTATGTCACCATTCCAATAAGGCGTCCGTTTGCTTCAATATACATTTTATTTGAATACAAATCTTTTGCTTCTCTTTTTTTCTCCTTTTCAAAATCTCTTCTTGTCATAAAGCCGACAGGGAAATAGGGAGCATCCCATTTCTTCCACTCCGGATCTTTTTCACCGTATATAAACTCCCATAATATAGGGATATCATCATGGTTCAGCCTTCTGAGAAGGACATTTTCCCCTTGAATCATACCATTATCCCACCTCCTTACTTCCTTTTTTCTCCATGTTTTAATGGAATCCTTTTCCAAAGTGGATTTTTTTAAAAAAAAAGGCCGGTTACCCTAACAATTTGTATGAATGGATTTTCGGTGGAAACACGACCTAAATGATAATTATTATTAAAAAGAAATTATAATAATTTTTAGTTGAGTTTCGGTGACATTTTGTTATAATAAAACATACACTAGTTGAAATCTTTATTTATTGGCGGATACTGCTGCTCAGAGGGCAGCATTTGTGTTTTATACAAGAGAATGATGATGATTATGATTCTCAATTAAGGAGGCTTACAATGAGCTTAAATGAAAATGCGCTCGCACATGGCGGGAAATCAATGATTGATAGAATAAAAGAATACGGCGAACTTATAGCAGCACTTCTATCGGGATTGCTGATCCTTTGTGGATGGCTTCTGCAGACACAGCAGGGAGATACCCATTTTACGGCTGCCCTGTTCATATCGGCATTCATTATAGGAGGATATGCTAAAGCCAAAGAAGGCATTGAAGAAACTATTGAAGACCGCAAGCTTAATGTTGAACTCCTCATGGTTTTTGCAGCCATCGGTTCAGCCGTTATCGGTTATTGGGTAGAGGGAGCGATTTTAATTTTCATCTTCGCGCTGAGCGGAGCTCTCGAAACGTTTACAATGAATAAAAGTGAAAGAGAGCTATCTGCCCTTATGGAGCTTCAGCCTGAAGAAGCGTCACTGCTCAAAGACGGCAGAGAAATAAGAGTTCATGTATCAGAACTCAAAGTGGGAGACAGAATTGTTGTCAGACCCGGTGAGCGGATAGCAACAGACGGGGAAGTGGTCTCAGGAACAACAAGCATCGATCAGGCAGCGATAACTGGAGAATCCATTCCTGTCGAGAAAAAGACGGAGGATACCGTCTATGCAGGAACCGTGAACTTGAGCGGTTCCATCACAGTTGCTGTTACAAAAAACAGCGATGAAACGCTTTTTAAGAAAATTATTGAGCTTGTGCAATCCGCACAGTCTGAAAAGTCACCATCCCAGCTTTTTATTGAACGATTTGAAGGAACGTATGTAAAAGGGGTTCTTGCAGCAGTTGCCCTCATGATGTTTGTGCCCCACTACCTGCTTGACTGGAGCTTCAGCGAAAGCTTTTACCGCGCCATGGTCCTGATGGTTGTTGCGTCACCATGTGCACTTGTTGCATCCATTACACCGGCAACACTGTCTGCCATTTCCAATGGAGCCAGAAACGGACTTCTCTTCAAAGGAGGCGTTCACTTAGAGCGCCTGAGCAAACTGAAGGTCATCGCTTTTGATAAGACAGGGACTTTGACGAAGGGAGAACCGCAAGTAACAGATGTGCTGATCCTTGAAGAGCTGAATGAGGCAGATGTTCTGTCTGCCGCAGCTTCTATTGAAAAGCAGTCAAATCATCCCCTGGCAAAAGCGATTGTCAAGCATGTTGAAAAAGAATATCCTCATGTGGTGACTGGAATGGCCGAAGTTCAGGAGCAATCGGGCTTTGGTGTGAGCGCTATATGGAAAGGTGATAAATGGAGTATTGGAAAGCCGGATCAGAATGAACCGCAAAATCAGCTGACTGAATTCGGACTGAAAAAGGCACAGGAAGGGAAAACAGTCGTTTATGTAAAAAAAGAGCAGACTCTTGCAGCTGTTCTTTGTCTTCAGGATGGCTTAAGACATGACGCTGTGTTGGCTATAAAGGAACTAAAAGAAGCAGGAATCCATACGGTTATGCTTACAGGAGATAATGAATCTACGGCCAAATCAATTGCTGAAGCTGCAAATGTGGATCAGTATGTGGCGGAATGTCTGCCTGATGATAAGGTGAACGAAGTGAAAAACCTCGGAAAAACATACGGACAGACCGCCATGATCGGCGACGGCATTAATGATGCCCCTGCTCTTGCCGCTGCCAATGTCGGCATTGCAATGGGGGAAGGAACGGATGTGGCTCTTGAAACAGCAGATGTTGTTCTGATGAAAAATGACCTGACAAAGCTGAAAAAAGCGATTGAGCTTTCAAAAAAAATGGACCTGATCGTAAAGCAGAACATTGTCTTCTCCATGTCTGTCATCGCCCTGCTTATTTGTTCAAACTTCCTTCAAATCCTTGATTTGCCCCTTGGCGTCATAGGACATGAAGGCAGCACGATCCTGGTTATATTAAATGGACTTCGCCTTCTGAAGGCATGAAAAAACGGACGAAATGATTTCGTCCGTTTTTTTGTCGTTCAGTAAATCATAAAGAATAAAAGACTGTGGATAACATAACAAAGTTATCATCGGCAAGCGGAAGCGCCTAGACCCTCTGTCAGAACAAATCCGTCAAAAAAGTCAAACCCGGACTTTTCCGCCGGATTCTTATCTGCCTATCGGAGCGGGTCTTGGCGCTTGCGCTTTTGTTCCGACCAACTACTGTTCTCCGGCCGGTTCTTCATCCGGCCGTCTGCTTACAATGACGTAAGCGGATGAAATGCAGATAAAGCCAAGAATCCAGCCAATGAGCGAGCTGTAATAAAACCAATCTGTTAATTGAATAAAGATAAATGGCGAAGCAAAACCGGCAAGGCATAAAAGTAGGACTATTCTGCGTTTCATCCATTTCAGCAATGCGAACATCTCCTTAACTGGGTAAGAACAGACTCCACCATTCATTATACATAAAATCATATGCTGTGAAAAATGTGTATCGCCATTTGGAAGGTCTAACCCTTATAGAAAGAAAAATCCGAGTGAAATGATGACACCGCTGATAAGAAGCACAAAAACGCAGTAGCCCATAATGTCTTTTGCTTTTAAACCTGCTATGGCAAGGGCAGGAAGTGCCCAGAATGGCTGAATCATATTCGTCCATGCATCACCCCAGGCAACGGCCATCGCGGTCTTTGGCATCGATACATCGAGTGTTTTTGCAGCTTCAATCATAACAGGTGCCTGAACCGCCCATTGTCCGCCGCCTGATGGAACAAAGATATTGACAAGTCCGGCGCTCCAGAAGGCAAGGACCGGGAACGTCTGCTGATTTGAAATAGATACGAAGCCTTCTGAAATGACCGCAGCGAGTCCTGATGTGACCATCATCCCCATTATGCCTGCATAAAAAGGAAACTGAATGATAATTCCCGAAGTGCCTTTAATGGCTTCTGCCACAGCATTCAGGAAATTCCTCGGAGTACCGTGGAACAAGATGCCTAAAAATAAAAACATGAAATTTACTACATCCAGGTTCAGCAGAAATCCATTCTTCATAAAATAAGAAATAAGGTAGATCAGGCCCATTATCCCAATGACCATTGAAATGATTTTGCTGTTTTCAGCCTTTTCAGCCGGAGTGTGAGACGCAAACTCAAGCGAAGCAGCTTCAGAGCCTGTCTCATTCAAAAGAGCAGGATCAATTGATATGGTCTCCTCTTTTACCGGCATCATCATTCTGTTAACAAGCGGAAGCGCGATAAACAACACTGCAACAATGATTAGGTTGAATGGGGCAAAAATGGTTTCGGATGTCGGAATCAGCCCAATCAGATCCTGTGCAAAATGGCCATCTGTTGCAATCGTCAGCGGAACTGAACCTGATATTCCCCCATGCCAAATAACAAATCCGCTGTATGCGCTCGCTATCAGCAGACGATAGTCAACATTTGTTACTTTTTTCGCAAGTTCCTTTGCAAAAAGTGCTCCGATGACAAGTCCGAAACCCCAGTTGATAAAGCTCGCGATCATAGAGACCGCCGTTACATAAACGATCGCCTGACCGGGTGTTTTTGCAGCGGAAGCCATTGCGCTGAGCCCCTTTTTAAAAAGCGGGCTGCTTGCAAGTACATGCCCTGTTACAAGAACGAGTACCATCTGCATCGCAAAACTGAGCAGGCCCCAAAATCCGCCTCCCCAGAACTCCACCATTTGAAGAGGAGTGGACGGCGTAAAGATAAGGCCAAGGGCGAAAACGGCAAGAGTTAGAATAATGACGAATAAATACGGATCGGGCAAGTAGCGCTGCATAAGCCTGTTCGACAGCGAAATGACTGCTTTCATTCTCTTCCCTCCATTTTTTGTACTTGTGTGCACTAAAATGTATTCGCTTTCAATGTGAAATCTCCTTTTTTACACCAGATTCTATGATGAGGTTTTAAAATGATGATAAACTAGTAATAGACCATGTGAACTGACTCGAAATGAGTAATCAAATGTCATATTTACACAATATAGTAAATAGTGTAATATTACACTATCAACACGAAATTGCCGTAATATTTGAGAACTTGTAAAAGGAAGGTGCATAAAAGATGAACAGACTTATCCCGCTTGGCTATGCAGCATCAATTGTTTTTATTCTCTCGGGCATTATCTTTTTCTTTGCGTCAAATTGGGGAGGATTTGAACGAACTGAAAAGACCGCCCTTGCAGCAGGTATTATGATTTTATTTTATGGGGCGAGCTTTCTTTTTGGAAAATGGATGAAAAGATCGGAATTGACCAGATGGCTGCTGGTTGGCGGAGCGGTGTCCTTTGGAGCTGCCGTTGCTTTGATCGGGCAGATTTACAATTCACATGCAGACAGTTATCTCCTGTTTGTCATATGGCTGATTCCATCCCTGCTGCTTGCTGTTATTACCCGCTATCAGCCTTTTGCTATATTATCCTACGTGCTGTTTATGCTTTCGTACTGGTTTTATCTCTATCCGTCAAGCATCTTTCTTTACCGGACGGAATTCGAGCAGCTCCTCATCTATCTTGGAATCGTGCTGTTAAATGGAGTGGTCTTTTTTCTTGCGAGGTCACTGGGGCTGAAGGTGCTTGAATATTGTGCGTTTGCTGTCGTTCACCTCTTTTTGATCATCATGTCGTTTTACTATGTTTTTGAAACCTACAGCCTCTGGATGAATGGCCTGTTCCTTGCCGTTCTTCTGTTCAGCTATTTTTCATTCATGAAAAAAGCGGGGCATCAGGCCTTGACGTTTATTGGCTTCACGATGGCGGGCATCTATGTTCTTTCAAAATATATAGAGATGAGCATCCGGCTGTCAGATCAGCTTGGAGGACTCAGCTTTTATTTCTTCACCATTCTTCTGGCTCTTCTCTTTTTAGGTGCCGGAATCTTTGCAGCAGTTAAAGCAGCTAAACAGGCATCAAGTGATTCGGCAGCGTATAAAGTGTCTAAAAATATTCTGATTGTGATTATCACGTTCACATCTTCCATTTTGCTGTCATCAAGCTTGGCCGGCCTGCTTTATCTGATATTTGAGTCCTCATATGCTTTGGCAATCGTGAGTATGGTGTTTCTGATTTTGGCTGCAGTCCTGAAAACAGTAAATCCTGCAGCAAGGTATACGCTTTTCATTACAGGATTTTTATCAGCTCTTGGGGTCATCACCATCATGGATACAGCGGCTGTTTATCTTTTTCTAATAGCGGGAGCAGTCATCCTCCTGATTGAAAGAGAAGGTTTCCTTCAATTTCTCTCTTATTCATTCGTGCTCGCTTTATTGCTTAACCTGTTTTCCGTGCATTTTGAGTGGACTGATCATTTCAGAGTGATTCTTGCAGCCATGTCACTCATTCAATTTGCCCTTTTGCTGGTTCCGTTCAAGCCTCTGCGAAAGCTTGACAGTGTATTTCTGACATATGGTTTTCTGCTGTTGTATCCTGCAGCGTTCTGGGGTACGGACTGGCGGGAAACACTTGTCTATCAGATTTTGTATTTTGGACTGAATCTTGCAGCACTGGTCATTTATCAGCAAAAGGAGGAAGTGTTTAAGAGAAATGCAGCCTGGGTGTTTTTTATTCTGTTTTTAACAGGCTTATATTATGACTTTGCCTGGAAGCTGCTGCATAAATCGGTCACGTTCCTGATTATTGGCGTGGTGCTGTTTGCAGCTGCCCGTTACTTTGACCGGGAAAATAGAGCAGGGGAATCTGCCTTTTCAAAAAAGAGATGGGCGATGATTGCAGCTGTTGTTCTTCTGCAGCTGGGATTCACGGGTTATCAGTCTATTACCAATGAGACTGCTTTAAAAGAAGGAACGTCTGTCATTCTTCAGCTCGAACCGCTGGATCCGAGATCTGTGCTGCAGGGAGATTATGTACAGCTTAGATATGAAGCCGGCCGTTTTGAAGCAGATGAAACCATCAAAAGCGGCACGGTTGTCACTGTTAAAGTGAAGAAGGACAGTACCGGGGTTTTTAGACAGGAAGGAGAGCCTGTCATTGGAAGGGCGGCCGACATGGGAGAGCCTGAACATGACACCGTCTATCTCACCGGGAAATACAATGGCTATGACAGTGTGCATTTCGGCATTGAATCGTTTTTTGTGGAAGAAGGTACCGGGCTTGAGCTTGAACGCTCGGCGAAGTATGCAAAAGTCATTGTATCCCGCGCAGGAAATGCTTTATTGACGGATGTTAAAAAGGATCTTTCTTCATTAAAATAGAAACATCCATCCAGGCTGCCTGGATGGATGTTTTCTGTTTCTCATTAAGGAAATTATAAAGAGTAAAAGGTTGAGGATAATAGTACAAAGTTATCCTCGGCAAGCGGAAGCGCCTAGATCCTCTGTCAGAACAAATCTGTCAAAAAAGTCAAGCCCGGACTTTTCTGACAGATTCTTATCTGCCTATCGGATCTGACCAAGGCGCTTCCGCTTTAGAGATGTTAATTCGTTTCGTTGGCCAGTTTCACAAGCATGTGTGCAAGGTAATGTCTTTCTTCATCATTTCCGACTTTCCAAAGCTGATGGAGAAGATATTCTTCGCTGTTTTTAGGTTCTACGTTATTGGCAAGGTAACCGGCTACTTTTTCAGCGCCTTTGGCCAGCATCTCATCACTCAGTCCGAGGCGTTTCCCGGCTTCAACTTTATCCCCTAAGTACGATTTAAACTCTTCAAAGTCTCTCAGGATCGCGTCCATTTTTTCATTGTTCATAGAATCCAGCTTATTCTCAATCTTTTCAGTTTGAATTGACTCGTCTTTTACTTGATGATTTGACATGTTTCTTGCACCTCCTGGTAAAGTTACTTGTTACATTCCCTGATCTCAGAGAGGTAAACCTTGGGAATGTGCAAAAGTGCGGAAGAATTCTTTTTTTATAGGATTAATCATAGGTTCTTCCTTTCCAGGTATAGCCGGTTTTTTTAATAGAAGCAAACATGGACGCATAAAGGAGCAGCAGGAAGGCTGCTGCCGAAAACGGAATGGAAGGGGACAAAGCCAGTCTCTGCCTGCTGCGCAAGTCGATGTATGCTTTTTGGAGTACGATAAGCAGGTAGGGGACAAAAAGATGCAGGTTCATTTTCCCCTGAATCAGTTCTGTAATTCCATAGAGTGCTAGAAAAAAAGGAAACAGGTAGACTGCTCCGTAAAACAGCGAAAAGAGTATGACAATCACAATCGATCGCCCAAACCCCGGAAAAATGTTTTTTTTGAATCCTTCCCAAACAGCTTTATTGCTGTCATACATATAACAGGTGACATATTCCGTGACATTCGCAAGGACTGCGCGATATCCGTTTTGTTTCGTGATTTTTGCAAGAGCCACATCATCTACTATGGCGTCTTTAACCGCCTGATGTCCTCCAAACTTGAGGTATGCGTTTTTTTCAAACATGATAAAGGCACCGTGTGCAGCGGATGCAGCTGCCATAGACGTGTGATTGGCAAGGTAAAGCGGAAGTTGAAAATAGATTAAGAGATGCTGCATGGGCACAAGCCATTTTTCGAGAATCGTTTTGACCGGAAAGCGGGGAAAACCGGAAAGCATGGATGCTTTTTTTTGTTTCATTAAGGCGAGTGAACTTTCGATCGTATGTTTATGAACGCGTACATCTGCATCAAGAAATAAATAATAGTCGCCTGATGCCATTTTGCTCAGCTGGTGACAGGCAAATACTTTGCCTGCCCATCCATCAGGCAGGTCTGAACCTGTCACAATCCTGAACCGGCTGTCATTTTCGGTTGCATCCGTCAACATTTCTTTTGTCCGGTCAGTCGACTGATCATCGAGCATGATGATTTCAAGGTTTGGATAGGACAGGCCCTTAAGGGATGCGGCGAGATCTCCTGCATTTTTTTCCTCATTCCGGAGGGGAATTAAGATTGAGACTAAAGGTGTGGCGCCGGTCGACCCTTTTTTTAAAGACGGCATGAAAAGAGAATTAAGTATGGTCCAGGCGAGAAGACAGGCAAGGAAAATCTCAAACATAAGAAGCATGTAAACACATCCTTTTATACATATATACAATAAGGGCAAAAGGCAAAAGAAGGATGAAGCTCAGTGCTTATCCTTCTTTGCATCTTCAGGAAATTTCTTTGTCTTGATTGATTTGAGGCTTTTTGCTTTCGTGTTCTGCTATCAGGTCTGCGGTCAGCTGTCCGGAAAGGGTGACCATCGGCACTCCGCCGCCCGGATGGGTGGAACCTCCGACAAAATACAGATTTTCAAGCAGCGTGCTTTTGCTCGGGATTTTAAACCCTCCGTTTTTCTTCCGGTCTGTAGCAACTCCGTAAATCGAGCCGCCGTTTGCGCCGTATAAACTTTGAAGATCGTTCGGCGTAAACGTATATTCAAATTCAATGTGCTCTCTTAACCCTGTCATCCCCATGCGTTCCAGCTTATCAAGGATTTGTGCCCGGTACGTTTCTTTTCTGAATTCAAAGTTTTCTCCTTCCTTCAAAGGAGGCACATGAGTAAGGACAAACAAGTTTTCTTTTCCGGCTGGAGCCTGAGTCGGATCAGATTTTGACGAGATGCCGACATAAACCGTCGGGTCATCTGCAAGCTTGCCTTCATTAAAAATCTGATGAAATTCTTTTTCCGGATCTTCCGAGAAAAAGAAATTATGATGGGCCAGATTTTCGTACGTCCGGTCTACTCCAAGAAGCATGACAAGGCCTGATACGGTAGGCTCATATTTTTGGAGATCTGACGCCTTCTGGCTGCTGCCGGCTTTATCTTTAAGAAGCGTATTGTAGGCAGGAATGGCTTCAAGATTGGATACGACAATGTCGGCATGAAGGATTCTGCCATCTGAAAGTTCGACGCCGGCTGCTCTTGAGCCTTCAGTGACAATCCGCTCTGCCTTAGTATTCAGGAGAATGTCAGCACCGAGTTCATGCAGCAGCTTGTTCATGGCCAGTGCAATGTTGTACATGCCGCCTTCGACGTAATAGACGCCAAGCCCGAGCTGGACATGAGTCAGCTGCGAAAGAACGGCAGGGGCATGGTAAGGCGAAGAGCCTATGTACATAATCAGAAAATTAAACAGCTGTCTGATTTTCTTGTTTTTAAAATGCTTGCGTGTGACGCCGTCCATTGATTTCAGCGGTTCCATCAGCAGCAGTTCTTTTACGCTGTGAAGAGAGCGGAGGTCATTCAGGCCGGATAAGCTTTTGCTGTAAAAGCTCTTCATGCTGTATTCATACATTTTACTGCAATACTGCAGGTAATCAAAGAATTCGTTTGCATCTTCTTCGGAAACTTTTTTCAGTTCCTCAAGCATCACCGGCAAATCGCTTGTTAAATCAATCGTTGTCCCGTCTTCATAGAATGTTCTCCAGCCCGGCTCAATCCTTTTAATTGTCAGGTAATCTGATAGATTCCGCCCGGCGCTTTTAAATAATTTTTCAAGCACCCAGGGCATTGTCAAAATAGACGGGCCTGTATCAAAGGTATAGCCGAGTCCGCCGCGCATGTTCAGTTTGCCGCCGACACGCTCTCCTTTCTCCACCACTGTGACATGATAGCCGTCTGAACGGAGCCTGATTGCCGCTGACAGCCCGCCAAGCCCGCCGCCGATAATGACTGCTTTCTTATTCATCGAAAACCCTCCTTATGAAATTCTTCTAATTTGACTAAACTAATGACCAGTCTTTACAGACATCCATTCTGCCCTGAAAAGCTCGTTTTAAACCAGTTTGCCAGGAGAATGGGCAGCTGTCCGCATGGAGGCGGGACGGATCATTCCATTATGAAAGTGTGATGTGTATGTTTACGATGACAGCCGGTATAGCTGCCGGCCTTTACCTTCTATACAGAATTCAGACTCTTGAGAAGCAAAAAGGAGATAAAGATTCTCTAAGCAGGCTTTCTATTATTATTCCTGCAAGAAATGAAGAACAGAATATCGGCAGACTGCTGCATTCGCTGAAAGGCCAATATCCAGCCGAAATCCTTGTTGTGGATGATGGTTCAGAAGACAAAACAGCAGAAATTGCGTCTGCTTGCGGAGCAGAAGTCATGCACGCGGAGGAACCTCCAGAAGGATGGCTCGGAAAATCATGGGCATGCTTTTCGGGGGCAAAGAAAGCTAAAGGAGAGTGGCTCATGTTCCTTGATGCAGATACTTTTTTTGAGGAGTTCGGCGCGGGAAAAACGGCCGCTGCATTTCTTGATCAGGGAGCTTCCGGAATTCTGTCCGTTCACCCGTATCACAACATTCAAAAGCCATACGAATCACTTTCTGCTTTTTTCCACTTGGCAGCTTTTTCTGCTATGGGTGCTTTTCGTTTCCTTCAGAGAAAAGGTGTTTCATACGGTGCGTTTGGACAGTGCATGATCTGTACAAAACAAGATTATTTTAAATGGGGCGGTCACGGCACCATTAAAGACAAGGTCGCTGAAAATATGGAATTTGCCGTCCGTGTAAGCCGGACAGGAGAACCTGTCCGCTGCCTGAGCGGAAAAGGCGCTCTTTCAATGAGAATGTATCCAGACGGGGCCGCATCTCTTATTGCGGGCTTTTCAAAAACATTTGCAAGCGGAGCGAAGGCAACGGATTGGAAGGTTCTGCTTCCATTTGTGCTCTGGGTGGCCGGATGTTTATCCTTTTTGACTGAGTTCCCTATGGGTGAGTGGCGGGAGGTGTATGCTCTTCTTTATGCTGCCGCTGTTCTGCATATTTGGATAACGGTAAGAAAAATTGGCTCTTTCGGCATTATCACCGCTCTGTTCTTTCCTTTTCATGCAGGTTTTTTCATGCTTGTTTTCATCACGTCATTTTGGCGGACCTTCATCAGCAAATCAGCATCCTGGAAAGGGAGAAAAATTATTGTAAAGGAGGATGCTAAGTGAGCTTGCTTACAGGTGCAGAGTCACTATTCGTGAATATAGCAGCATGGGTGGGCATCCACCTTTCTGTTTCTTTGCTGACAAGCAAAATGGACAGCTGCCAGGTTTGCCGGTTTAACTGGATGTGGAATGAAAAAACCGTTGAGAAAAGCGGCAGACTTTATGAACGGCTGATGATTAAAAAATGGAAAGACAGAATGCCTGAAGCTGGAGGTTTGTTTCCGGGCGGTTTTTCAAAAAAACACCTGCATGCGGCAAATGACATGGAACGCTTCGTCCTAGAAACAAAAAGGGGAGAGCTGTCCCACTGGATGCAGCTGATTGCCTTTGTACTGTTTTTTATTTGGAACACTCCTGCTGCAGGTCTTATCAATGGACTGTATGCTGCCTGCTTCAATTTGCCGTTTATCATGATTCAGCGGTACAACAGGATCCGTCTAAACCGGGCTTTATCTAAAAGAAAGACAAAAAAAGTTCATACTCCGGAAGCGAAAGTCAAACCGCCTTCTTTAAGTTCTGATAAAATTGGCGTATGATAGAGAAGAGATGTTTAGATGAAGGAGAGAGTGCGGATGAAGAAAGAAAGACTCCAAAAACTCGGCGATTGGCTTAACGAGCAGAATACAGATGCTGCGTTTATATCGTCAACAGAAAATGTTTTTTACTTGACAAATTTTTACACTGATCCTCATGAGCGGTTAATGGGGTTATTTGTATTTAAAGAGGCCGAACCGTTTTTCATTTGTCCCGGCATGGAAGTCTCCCAGGCGAGAGACGCAGGTTTTGAAGGTGAAATCATCGGATATGCCGATCATGAAGATCCATGGGAAAAAGTGAAAACGGCCATACATAAAAGAGGCCGTCAGAACATGAAGCAGGCAGCCGTTGAAAAAGAGCTGCTTCCTTTTTCCAGAGCAGAAGAAATTCAGAAGATTCTTCCGGATGCAGCCTTAGTATCAGCTGAAGAGATTATGAATGAGCTTCGTCTTGTAAAGGATGAAACGGAGCTTGCCATTTTGAAGCAGGCAGCAGAACTTGCCGACTACGGTGTTGAAGTCGGTGTTCAGTCCTTAAAAGAAGGCGTTTCTGAAATGGACGTACTTGCTAAAATCGAATATGAACTAAAGCGGAAAGGAATCCGCGAAATGTCCTTTTCAACGATGGTTCTCTTCGGGCAAAAATCAGGCCAGCCTCATGGAAATCCTGGACTTGCCCCTTTAAAAGACGGAGATTTTGTACTGTTTGATATGGGGGTTGTTCTTGATGGGTATTGCTCGGATATTACAAGGACACTAGCTTACAAATCTGTCAGCAGCGAGCAGAGAAACATTTATCAGACCGTTCTTGACGCCCAGCTGCAGGCGCTTGATGCAAGCAGACCCGGCACCAGAATCGGAGATCTCGACCAGATTGCACGTGATGTGATTACAAATGCCGGCTACGGCGAATATTTCCCTCACCGACTGGGCCATGGGCTTGGCATCAGCGTTCATGAGTACCCGTCTATTAGCCATACAAATAACGGCGTGCTTAAAGAGGGGATGGTCTATACGATCGAACCGGGCATCTATGTTCCTGAAATCGGCGGAGTCCGTATAGAAGATGATGTCTGCATTACAAAAGACGGCCATGAAACGCTCACAAAATTCCCAAAAGACCTGCAAATTATTTCGTAAGAGCCGTAAACCGCACTGCATGTGCGGTTTATTTTTGCCTTTTGAAGGAACGATTTGAATTTTATTAAAGGGGAAGAACGAAATGAAAAAATGGATTGCACTCCTGCTCGGAGCCATGCTCTCAGCAGGCTGCTCGGATGAGGCGGCAGAGCAGCCCAAAACCGGGCAGCCTGCTGTTATGCAGGATGAAAAAGAAGAAGTAACAGAAGACGCCGCTGCACCTGCAGTACAGGAAGAAAAACGGCAGGATACACAAGAAAGCAGTTCTGAAGGGTTTATTGAAGCCGAAGTTGTAAAAGTGATTGACGGAGACACGGTAAAAGTAACGGCAGAAGGAAGAGAAGAAACGCTTCGTCTCCTGCTGGTCGACACACCTGAGACCGTTCATCCGAACAAACCGGTTCAGCCGTTTGGCCCTGAAGCCAGCCGCTTTGCCAAAGACACGCTCTCAGGAAAAAAAGTTGAGCTTGAACTCGATGTTGGCGAGAGAGACAAGTACGGCCGTCTCCTTGTTTATCTCCATGTAGACGGAAAGATGTTTAATGAAATGCTGATTGAAAAAGGCCTGGCAAGAGTCGGATATGTGTATGCTCCGAACACAAAACATGTAGACCGGTTTTATGAGCTGCAAAAGCAGGCTCAGCAAAGCGAAATCGGAATATGGAGCATTGAAAACTATGCAGCTGAAGACGAGGGGTTCAGGGAAATCCAAGAAAAAGAGGAAGTTCCTGCAGAAAGCAAGAACGAGTCATGCGATATTAAAGGGAACGTTTCTTCCTCAGGAGAGAAAAAATCTATCATCTGCCGGACGGGCAGTATTATGACGTAACGGATGAAGAGGAGCTGTTCTGTTCTGAAAAAGAAGCCGTTCAGGCAGGATACAGAGCGTCAAAAAGGTAAGCAGCGGGAGGTGATTCCGCTGCTTTTTTCAGTCCTCTCATCCCGCTAATATCATTGGAATTACCGGTTTTGCACTTGGCTTTCCTATAAGGTAGCCCTGTATAAAATCAATCCCTTTCTCTCTAAGAAAAGCAAACTCTTCTTCCGTTTCAACACCTTCGCCAAGCACCTGAATGCCGAGCTTCTTGCCGATGGCTATGACGTTTGAAACGAAAGCCTGTTTTTCTGTATCGCTGTGGCAGTTCGTAATATAATGTCTGTCAATTTTCACATAGTCAGGCTGCAGCTCATGAAGCATATCAAGGGTGGCGTATCCTGCCCCTAAATCATCGAGAGCCACCTTCATTCCATTCTCCCTGTAAACGTTAAGCACTTTTTTTAAATGAACAACATCCTCTATTTTTTCCGTTTCAACGACTTCAAAGACTAGATCCTGCGGTGAAACCCCGTATTTCTTTACGATATCAAAGGTATGCTTCAGACAATACTCCGGATTATAGATGGTGGAAGGCAGAAAGTTAATAAAGCTTTTAATGCCTGCAGGAATATGAGTTGCCTTCGCTTTAATCGCCGCTTCCCTTGCCTTTTTATCAAGGACTGACTGCATATTCGTTTCGACGGCTGTTTGAAAGAGCCTGTATGGAGAGATTTCCTGATTCATTGCACGGAGCAATGATTCATATCCGTAAAGGCTGCCGCTTTGTGCATGGATGATAGGCTGGAGATGGCTGACAAATGTTCCGTTTTGTATAAGATGGACAGTCTCCTCGTTCATAATGTGGGCACAGACTAACTGGAGATCATGGAAGGATGTCTTTTCTTCAGCCATGCCTGTATGAATGGCTGCAACCCATGGTTTGTCTGCAAAAAAAGAAGCTAAAGGCAGGATTTTCTCTTTGAGTTCATCTTTCGTTGAATAGGCAAGCTCGAATCTTCCGTCACCTTTGATCGTAAAACCGGAGGATTCCAGGAAGCTCGTATAGACTGAGTCTGTATTTTTGATAGTTAAGAAACCAGCCGGGCTGATTGGAAAAGACTGATAACAAAACGAACACGCATGCATGAACAAATCCCCTTTTTTCATAATAAATCCATTATACCAAAATACTAGAATGATATGAATAATAAGACCTATGAAAATAGACTTATTTGAAGATTAAACATTTCCTTTCTGCCTCCGATAGTAAACGTAGATAAAGAATAAAGGGGTTAAACATATGAAAAAAGCGGTTATGTTCTGGAGAAATATCAAAATCGGCTGGAAGTTCAGCTTTTCTGTTATGATGTGCATTCTTCTCTTTGCGATCTCAATGATGGTAACGTTTGCACAGCTGAGCAGAGTGGACGAACATATATCAGAAATGGACAAATTGAGCACAAGTGCAAGCACAATCACTGAGATGGGTTCGATTTTCCGGTCGATGGATATTGCCATTGCTGATTACATCATTAATCCCACAGACGAAAACAAAGAAAACTATCTTGATAAGAGAAAGAAATTGCTGGATGCAGGAGACAAAAGCAAGAAAGAATTCAATGATCCTGAAGAAACAGCGTTATACTTGAAGATGATTCAAAATGACAAAATGTTGAATGATCTCTTTTACATAACGGTTATGCCTGCAGTCGAACAGAACAATGCGCAGACATTAAGCCAGGCTAGAGAAAGAGCGAATGTACTCAGAGATGAGACCATTGCAGCCCTTTATGAGCTCCGGGACTTGAAAAACAAAGAAAGAACAGATGCGGCTGAGGATTCCCGCAGCAGCATGGAACAGATTGCTTTCACTTTGCTTGGAGCCCTTGTTGTTTCTATTGTTCTATCAGGAGCGATTACGTTCGTCGTTCAAAGAATGATTATCAGGCATTTTAACCGTGTCATCCGCTTCTCACATGAGATTTCAGCCGGGAATCTTGCTGCTCCAGACCTTGAATATGGTGGGCGGGATGAAATCGGGCAGCTGACCGCTTCCCAAAATGAGCTGAAAACAAAGATGAACAACATGGTACGCCAAATTAAAAAAGCATCTGAAGAGCTGCAAGTGCGAAGCGGCCAATTAAACAGAGCTTCCGTCGAAGTCAATGAAGGAAGCAGTCATGTATCTGCAACGATGCAGGAGCTTGCTGCAGGTTCATCTGCGCAGTCCCATGCTTCATCAGACATCGCATCTCAAATGGATGACTTCTCAAGGCAGCTCGAAAAAGCGAATGAAGAAGGCGCCTTTATGAGAAAGTCATCACATGAAGTGATGCATTTAGTTTCACAGGGATCTGTACAGATGAATTCATCTTCTGCCAGAATGAATGACATCATGGGTGTGATGAATACATCTGCAGCAGAAGTCATGAATCTGGATGATAAAACAAAAGAAATTGCTGCGCTTGTTACGGTCATTGAACAAATTGCCGAACAGACAAATCTTTTATCTCTCAATGCTGCAATTGAAGCTGCGAGAGTAGGAGAGCACGGCAAGGGATTTGCCGTTGTTGCGGATGAAGTAAGGAAACTCGCTGTTGGGGTATCGGCTTCTGTATCCGATATTACAAGGATTGTTGAAGACTTCAAAAACGTTTCTAAAAATGTGGCAGCCACGTTAAACAGCGGACAGCTCCGTGTGAAAGATTCTGCTTCCTCTATTAAGCAAACAGGTGAATCATTTGAGATGATCACCAAATCGATCCGAAAGCTTGATGAAAAGATAGCCAATGTAGACGATTACATGAAAACAATTGCAAGCGGGATGGTGCTGGTCAACAGGGCGGCAGAAGAAGTTGCTGCTGTGTCTGAGGAGTCAGCGGCAGGGATTGAAGAAGTTTCCGCTTCTGTGCACCAGTCTTCTGAAAACATAAGAGAGGTGGCAGCCTCCTCCGACCGTCTGAAAGCTCTGTCTGACGAACTCTCCCAGCTCGTTGGAGAATTTCAAGTATGAGCACAAAACCTGATCATAATTGGTCAGGTTTTTTTATGCTTAAGAGCGTATCAGGAAAAAATTTCCCTTCATCCAAACCGGAACCTTATCCGTTAACTTTTCAGGGAAAACATATTCCTGCTTGAATCCGCGTCAGGTTAATAGCATCATGAAGAGAGGATTACCTTAAAAGGAGGATTATATGAAGCCATTTATACTGTTTTTAATTTTGTTGACAGCGGCAGCCGGTTGCTCCCAATCGTCTGCTCCAAATAAAAATCGGGAGGCACTGGATCTATCGTGGGAAGAGATTGAAAAAGAGGCAGATGGAACGACAGTCCGAATGTTTATGTGGGGCGGTGACGAGGGAATTAATCAGTACATTGACGACTGGGCTGCGCCAATACTTAAAGAGCAATATGGACTGAACCTTGAACGGGTTCCGATGGACGCCCCTGAATTTCTTCAAAAGCTCCTGAACGAGAAAAAGGCCGGAGAAACCAAAGGTTCAACAGATATTATCTGGATTAACGGAGAAAACTTTAAAAACGCCAAAAACAGTGAACTTCTTTACGGGCCATTTACAGAAAAGCTTCCGAATTTCAAAAAACATATCAACGGGGATGCCCTTGATATTCAGTATGATTTCGGAGAAAAAACAGAAGGTCTTGAAGCACCGTGGGGCAAGGTGCAGTTTGTTTTTCACTATGACGGGGCGAAGGTGAAGAATCCCCCGGCATCGCTTGAGGAACTTAAACAATGGGCAGAGGAAAATCCCGGAAAATTCACCTACCCCGATGCTAATGACTTCACGGGAAATGCTTTTTTAAGGCATGTTTTCTATGAGTCGGGAGGAGGAGCAGACCGCTTTCTGAAAGAAGGTTTTGATGAAGAACTTGCAGCCTCATCAAGCTCTGATATGTGGACCTATCTGAATGATCTAAAACCATCTCTCTGGAAAAAAGGATCTGCCTACCCGAATTCGCTGACAGAGCTTGACAGACTGTACAGCAGCGGGGAAGTGTGGATGACAATGGGCTATAACGAAGCAAGAGCGGAAAGTTTAATCGAAAAAGGAATTTTCCCTGAAACGACCAAATCGTTCGTGCTTGATTCCGGATCACTCGGAAACACTCATTTTCTGGGTATCCCTTTCAACACTCAGAACCCGGAAGGCGCTATGACGGCCATCAACTTCTTCATGTCTCCTGAAGCTCAGCTTGCGAAGCATGACAGCACATATTGGGGAGAGGGAATGGCAGTTGATCCGGAAACATTTAATGAGGAGCAAAAGAAGCAGCTTAAAGAAATTGAGAGGGGACAGTCAGTGCTCCCTCAGGATGTCCTCCAAAAAGCGCTTGTTCCTGAAGTGGATGCACAATACGTGAACTGGTTAAAGGAGAATTGGCTGAATGAAGTGGCAGGAAAGAAATAGGCTGAAGCCTGCCGTCCCCTCAGTCCTGTTTACCTTAGTAATGGTTTTTGCAGGACTGTGGCTTGCTGCGGCTGAGAGCTTAACGGCGCCTGATGGAGCGAAAAGCCTGTCAGCGTATCACGATCTTTTTACTAATGAGCCTTTCAGGGATTCATTAGTTTACAGTTTGAAAATCACCCTGCTGTCGGCAGTCATTTCTATTTTTGCAGGTTTATTGATTATCAGGTCTGTCTATCCGCTTTTGAAAAATAGATATCTTAAGCTTGCTGCATGGATTCCAATGCTTTTCCCCCATTTTGTGTGGGGGTACATGCTGTTTTTGCTGTTATCACAAAACGGCTGGATTTCGTCCATTTCAGTTGAACTGGGACTGATCTCCTCATCAGGCGCTTTTCCTGATCTGATGAAAGATTCAGAAGGGACCGGCATTATTCTCACATATGTATGGAAAGAGATTCCGTTCGTTCTTCTCATCCTTCTTCCTGTCTATCTGCAGCTGAATACGGGACGCAAAGATGCTGTGTATACTCTCGGAGGTAATGAATGGGATGCTTTTAAGCTGGTGGAGTGGCCGGTGCTCATCCCCAGTCTGATCGAAATCTTTATTCTTTTGTTTTCCTTTATTTTTGCAGCCTACGAAGTGCCTGCTCTGCTTGGGACTACTTACCCGAAAATGGTTTCTGTTTTAACTTATGAGTGGTTTTATTCGGGAGACTGGAGCAGAAGACCGGCTGCATTTGCTGTTATGATTTTCTCAACTGCTGTCATTCTTGCAGTTCTTGCAGCTGTTTATCTCCTATTGAATAAGCAAAGAGAGAGAATAACGAAGTCCAGTACGGTGGAAAGCATGCCTCATGGGAATGGGTCCCGTACTGTGATGGCCGTTTTGCTGATTCTGTTCACAGCCCCGGTCGTATTCGTTATAGCGAAAAGTATGACATCGGGATGGACCGGACTGCTTCCGGAAACTTTTTCAGGAAGAGGATACGCTTTATTGATGAAAGAGCCAAAACTAGCAGAAGCTTTGTCTCAGTCCATCACGATTGCCGTTTGTGTGATTGTGCTTAACCTGCTGCTTGGCATACCTGCTGCCCAGGTTCTTGCCCAATATTCTTTTAAATGGAAATCAGCAGTTGAAACGCTGCTGCTTACACCTGTCATTGTGCCGGTTCTGGCGATCGCAATGGGACTTCATACAGTGTTTATCCAGGCAGGCTTGGCCGGGTCGCTTTCAGGTGTTGTCCTGATCCACCTGCTCCCGACTCTGCCCTACACCATCAAAGTGATGCGTTCAGGATTTGAAAGAGCGGGAGTTTTGTCGGGCGAACAGGCAGCTTTGCTTGGAGCCGGCAGGTTTAAAGTGTTTTACACCATTTATTTTCCTCAGCTGATCCCGTCAATACGAAGCGTTATTTTTCTGGCATCAACGATCTCCCTAAGCCAGTATTTGCTAACAGCTCTGATAGGAGGGGGAAATGTACTTACACTTGCAGGTCTGTATTTTCCTTACTTCAGCAGTGCAGATGACACGGTGATCGCGAGTTTTTCCATGCTGTTTGCCATCCTTCCAATTGGAATCTGGCTTTTGTTTGAAGGGCTGCTTCGCTTAGTAACTCCATATCAGAAAAGGTGATCGGTTTGAATCAAGGAATAGAACTATGCTCGTTGACAAAAATGTATAAGCAAAAGCCTGTTTTTAAAAGGCTGGACTTGGTCATACCCAAAGGGGAAATTGTTTCGCTTGTCGGTCCTTCAGGGACAGGAAAGACGACTTTGCTGCGGTGCATCGCAGGACTTGAAACGCTTGATGAGGGTGAAATTAAGATCAACGGAGAGAATGTAACCATGAGTAAACCCCAGAAACGGCCGGTCGTCATGATGTTTCAGCAGCCTCTGCTTTTTTCGCATATGACGGTATTTGAAAACGTTGAGTACGGTTTAAAGGCTGCCAAAAAGAAAAACCGGCGGGAACAGGTCGCTGCGATGCTTGAAAAAGTGGATATGTCAGCTTATTCAGATGCTTATCCAAACGAGTTATCAGGCGGCCAGCAGCAAAGGATTTCTCTTGCGAGGGCACTTATTGTGAAACCCCAGCTGATCCTTTTGGATGAGCCGTTTTCAAGTCTTGATCCTGAGCTCAGGAAAAAAATGAGAATGTGGGTAAGAAAGTTGCTTAAGGAAGAGGGCATGTCTGCATTATTTGTTACACATGATATGGAAGAAGCGATGTACATGGGGGACCGGGCAGCCGTTCTTGCTGACGGCAGGGTTCATCAGGCAGATGTTCCGGAAACCCTCTATCTGCATCCTAAAACGGAAGCTGCCGCTTCGATCTTCAGCGAAGGGATGATGACCGGCAGCGGCTCGTTTGTGCATGTCAGCAATCTAAGGCTTGCTGTCGATAAGAATGAGCAGTATCCATACAGATATGCTGCTGAAATTGAACACATTTTTATGAGGCATGGCGCCACTTTCTATACGCTTAAACTGAAAGATGCAAATGATAGAATAACCATCCATTCAGATATATCGGCAGGTATTCAGGATTCAGTCTACGTAGAAGTCATTCATCCGGAACTCATTCAGTCGTTTGATCATTCCGAAAAAGAGGAAGATGCAGGATGAAAAAGAACAGTGTATGGAAATTGCTTTTCATTATAACGGGAGCGGGAGTACTGCTTTGGTTCAACAGCCGTTATCTGAATCTGCAGCCTAAGACGATCAAGGACTGGATATTATCTTTCGGGGCCGCTGCACCGCTCCTTTATATCGTTTTATATTCCGTCAGACCGTTAATTCTTTTTCCCGCGTCTGTCATGTCGCTTGCAGGCGGATTGGCTTTCGGCCCCTATTTGGGGACACTGTATACTCTGGCCGGCGCAACAATTGGAGCGGTAGTTGCCTATTTGGCAGCCGGCACCTTCAAACTCGACATGTTCAGGAAATCAGAAAATCAAAGAATGAAGACACTGAAAAAGCAGCTTGAGCAGAACGGATTTTTCTATGTGCTTATCCTCAGGCTGATACCGATTGTCCATTTTGATGTCATAAGCTATGCAGCCGGCATTTCAAAAGTGAGGCTTCTTCCATTTGCAGCTGCAACTTTTATAGGGGTAATCCCGGGTACAATTGCCTTCACCTTTTTAGGATCAAGCTTTGCCGAAGGGAACGTGCTGCTGCTTGCTGCTGCAGGAGCTGTATTTGTTCTTTTGATGCTCTTGCCCCTGCTTTTCAGGGAAAAAGTAAAACAGCTGCTTACCAATGAATCGAAATGAGGAAAATGTATGCTAGATACACATGCAAGAAAATATGTTCAGCCCATCATCCAACATTCTGCAAAGCGCCTCCTGCGAGCGGGGCTCACGGCGAATCAGGTGACGGTTCTGGCTTTTATCATCGGTTCGTCTTCCGGTTTTTTCGTTTATATCGGACAGCCTTTATGGGCCTTGGCCGTACTGTGGTTATCAGGATATTTGGATGCCGTTGACGGAACGATGGCGAGGCTGACTAAACCTTCAGGCTTTGGAACCGTTCTTGACATTACATTTGACAGGGTGGTTGAAATAAGCGTCATCGTAGGTCTTGCGCTTGCCTTCCCTGATGCGCGGCTTGCCCTTCTGCTGTTATCGGTTTCTATTATCCTTTCAATGACCATCTTCCTTACAGTAGGGGCCGTCAGCGAAAAGCAGGGAGTGAAAACCTTTTATTATCAGGCTGGATTGGCTGAGAGGACAGAAGGATTTATTTTGTTTTCTCTAATGATTCTTTTAACTGATCACCTTATTCTTATTACCTATTTATTTTTTGCAATTGAACTGTTTACAGCCATGCAGAGGCTGAGAGAAGCTAAAACCATTTTGAAATAGGGGGATCAGACATGGAATATGACGTAATTGTGATTGGCGGAGGATCAGGGGGACTGACAGCTGCTGCAGGCGCAGCAAGCTTTGGGGCGAGGACAGCTTTAATTGAGAAAGAGAAAGCTTTAGGGGGAGACTGCCTTCACGCCGGCTGTGTTCCTTCTAAAGCTTTTATCGCTGCAGCAAACAAAGTATACAGCGCTAAAAAAGCAGCAGCCGCGTTCGGACTTACCTCAGGCGGCAAAGCCGATATGAAAAAAGTGATGGAGTCCGTTCAAAGGGCGATAGCTGTTATTCAGGAGCATGATGGCGATGAGCGGTTTGAGAATCTTGGGATTGATGTGATTCACGGCGAGGCCGTTTTTGTTTCAAGTCATGAGATCAGTGTGGGAGATAAAATTCTAAAAGGGAAGAAAATCATACTTGCAACAGGCTCAAGACCGGCGGTTCCGGATATTGACGGCATCCGCGATTGCGGCTATTTGACAAACCGGAATGTATTTCAGCTTGAGGTTCTCCCTGAAAGCCTTGCCGTTATAGGCGGAGGACCTATCGGAGTGGAGCTTGCACAGGCATTTTCAAGGCTTGGGACCGAAGTAACACTTATTGAAAGGTCCCAATTGCCTCTCTCAAAAGAAGATGATGAGATCAGGGAAACCGCAGCGCGCCTGCTAGGAAAGGAATTCACCATTTTAACTGAAGCAGCCATTGAATCAGTGTCTTCTTTTGAAGACAGGAAAGAACTTGTGATAAGGCAAAATGATGTCCTTAAAACGCTTGAAGTGAGCCATATTCTCGTAGCAGCCGGTAGAAAACCGAATAGTGATGGGCTAAAGCTAGAAACAATCGGTATTGAGTGCGACGAGAAAGGAGCCATAAAAGTCAACCGGTCCATGCAGACGAGCATTCCGCATATTTTTGCCATCGGAGATGTTAACGGAAACCAGCTTTTTACTCACGCTGCCGGCATGGAGGGAAAAGGGGTCGTTCAAAAAGCAGTTCTGGGATTGCCGCATACCGTCAAGTATGACAGCATGCCTTGGGTTACATATACGCACCCGGAGATTTTTCATCTTGGAATGACGGAGGATGAAGCGCGGAAAAATCACAAGGAAATTGGGGTATATAAGGCTGACCTCAATGAAGTGGACAGATTTATAGCCGAAGATGAGACAGAGGGATTTGTGAAAATAATAACGGATAAACACGGCTCTATTATAGGTGCACATGCAATTGGAGAGGGAGCGGGAGACTGGATGCAGCCGGTCGTATTTGCCAGTCAGCTCGGGAAAAAAATCGGCGATCTTTCCCAGATGGTCTATCCCTATCCAAACAGGGCGGCAGCTGTTCAAAAAACGGCGGATCTTTATTGGAGAGAGAAACTTTTTTCAGGGATTGTGCCTAAGCTGACAGAAAAATGGATCAAAGTAAAACGCTGAAGAATTCTTCAGCGTTTCATCTTTTTCATATATCTTCTGTCAATCCAGTGCTTTATTTTCCAGGGTAGACGTCCATAACAAAAGAAATTTCCATAAAGGAGAAATCCCTTTTTATCTCCTGCGGAAAGGATACTTATATAGCGTTTTTGAGGTTTGAACGGCTTTAGCTTCTGCCCCAGCAGAAATCTTTTGACAGTATCAAACAAGACTGGAGCCTGCCGGATGGCATACACGCCGTTCTTTGCAAGACCAGGGTATTCCTCAAACGACACACAGTCTCCTGCACCAAAAATATAGGGAAACTGAACGGATTGAAGAGTTTTTGAGACTAGCATAAATCCGTTCTCATCGCATGCAATACCGCTTTCCTTCAGCATGGGATGCGGAGCCGGTCCTGTAAGGATAAGCGCTGCGTCGAAAGGAATTGTACTGGCTTCTGTCTGTATGGATTGCAGTTTGGCGGATACAGCTGACTGATGGAGAAAGAGCCGGATGCTGTTTGCTTCAAGCAGGCGTTTCAATTCTTTTGAGATATTTTCATCTGCAGAAGGCAATATGCCGCTGTTTGAAAGAATCGCAACATTTGAAGGGAACCCGTTTTTCCTTCTGTATGCTGATACGGATAAAGCAAGCTCTAAACCTGCGATTCCTGCTCCGACAATAACGGGCAGGTTTGCTTCTCTGAATCTCCTCATCTTTTCAGGAAAGGTATAAGAAGGCTTTATGGAATGAACTGCTGGATGACCGGGAAAAGGGGAATGACTTTCTGACCCGAGGTTCAGGCTGAGCATGTCAAAAGCCAGCTTTTCCCCTGTTTGAAGAAGAACCTCCTTTTTCAATGGATCAATTCTAACTGCTTCTGCTTTTAAAAACTGCGCTCCTGCTCTTTTGCAGAGTGCCTCTACACTGAAAGTGAGATCCGCTTCATCATAAAGCCCTTCTGAAAATCCGGAGAACATGCCGGAGTAAAATTGATACTCTGAAGGAGACACACATGTAATGCGGCAATTCCATTTTTCTGATTTTGCTCTCTGAAGGAAGGAAGCGTGAACATGCCCTCCTCCAAGCAGCACCAAATGCTTCATTCAAACACCCCTTGACCGCAATGAAAAGCACACTCGCATACAGCGCAGTGTGCAATAAGTAGTTGTAATAGTAGACTGTACTTATGTGAAAATCTGATTGATTCAGCCATGCCGGTACCACCTACACAACGTAAGCCCTGCCTCTCAAACGTCCTTGCGGTTCCAAGCCCGCGCCAGCTGGAGTAAGTGAATTCATGATTGGCTGAAATCTTGCCTCTAGCCATTATTTACCCGATATTCCGGTTGTGAAACACAGCTTGGAGAGTTTTATTTCATCTTGAGAAGCAGGTATCTCACGAAAAATCCAGCAGAGAGTCCAGGGATTAAAGACAGCATAGGCAGCCAGATCGGCCCGGGCAAAACTCCAAACAGCCTCACTTTAGGGGACAGCATTAACCCGACTGTTACGAAATAAGCACAGGATGCAAACGGCAGAAAGGACAGCTCAGGCTGATGTCCATCTGCATGTTTGTAAGCATCATACATGGCATACATGTAGATGCATGGATAAAACATGAGCCATCCAAAGTCAACCGTCTTAAAAGCTGCATTTATTTCCCCTAAAAAGCTCAGCATAATTCCTCTGTTAAAATGGCTGTACGTATTTATGATCACTTCCAGAGCAATAAAAAGGATCCCCTTCACCAGCTGTCTGTTCAGCAGCTGCCCAAACCCCGGAAATGCTATGCTCCATAACAAAACTTCAAGCTTAGTTGTTTTCACATTCTAACCTGCCTATCCCTGTCTGTCTTATGTATTAAAGAATATGATCTAATGTTATTTTCTGTAAAAAAACAGAGAACATACAGTAAATTTCAGCATGAAATGTAAAAGATGAAAAAAATGATGCCTGACAAAGCTACTCCATTCATGAAATCCATGTATAACATTCATGAAAGGAGGTGATGAAATGGCAGAAACAGTCATTCTTGATTCACAGCTCCGCCTTGTGTTTGATATGGGTGTAAATGAAAAGGGCGAGCCGGCAGTCAAGTACAAAAATTACAACAACATTAAGACTTCAGCAACGCCTGAACAGCTGCTTCAGGCAGCAGCAGCCATTGCAGAACTGCAGACGGAAACGCTTTTGCATGTTGAACGCAATGATTCTCATCAAGTAATGGCGTAATGAAAAAACAGCTGGAGACAAGGAGGTGGGAGTATGGCAAAAACACTTGAACTTCATTTTTTAAATGAAGAAGGAAAGATCGTGAAAATCATGATTGATTCTCCGAAAGAACCTGTTGTGCCCGGTGACGTGGCATTAGCAATGGATGAAATTCTAGCATCCAACGCATTTTTTTCAGCGGGGGGAAACTTCATCAGCAAAAAGGGAGGCCGCATCGTTGAGCGCAATGTAGCTGACCTGACGTTTTAAAGATTAGGGCCGGATCTGATGCACGGAGGATCCGGCCCTTTCCTGTATTCAAATCATGCCGGCTGTTTACAGCTGAATAGATGTGTTTTCAGTCTTAGTGCAATAAATGATGGAAAAGGAGGAAAGCCTATTATGGAAGAATGGATTCAAGTAGTGAGTGAAGTCGGATTTCCAATCGTGGTGACGCTCTATTTGCTGCATAGAATTGAAAGTAAACTGGACACTCTGAACAGTACGATCCAGATGCTTCCAAATCAGCTGAACAGCAAGTAAGAATGTGCCGGCACTCACCGGCGTTAGGAAGTGAACAAGTGGATGTTTATGATGACCTGAAAAAGGGGGAGCGCGGTGCCTGGCTGAGCATCGCATCCTATTTAATTCTGGCCGCAGCAAAACTCTCGATCGGCTATCTTTATTCCTCTCAGGCTCTGCTTGCAGACGGCCTGAACAACGGCACAGACGTTATTGCTTCTGCTGCCGTTCTGATTGGTTTGAAAATTTCCCAGAAGCCGCCCGATAAGGACCACCCGTATGGACATTTTAAAGCAGAGGCCATTGCTGCGCTTGTTGCATCTTTTATTATCATGTCAGTGGGGCTTCAGGTATTATTTGAAGGCTTTAAGTCCATTATTGAGCCGAAAACAGAATCCCCAAGCTTAATTACCGCATGGACGGCCATTATCAGTGCGGCCCTTATGTATGGTGTTTACAGGTATAACCGTGCTCTGGCTGTAAAAATCAATTCCAAAGCGCTGATTGCCGCCGCACATGACAACAGGTCAGATGCGCTCGTGAGTCTCGGGGCATTTGCCGGTATTGCCGCCTCTCAGTTCGGGATTGCGTGGCTTGATACTCTCACAGCCATTACCATTGGGTTTATTATCTGTAAAACAGCATGGGATATCTTTAAAGAAACCGCCCATTCTCTGACAGACGGTTTTGATGATCAAAAGCTCCTCAGCTTTAAATCCACCGTTGAATCGACACCGGGTGTCGACCGAATAAAGGATATTAAGGCAAGGTATCTCGGAAGCAGTGTTCTCGTTGATGTCGTTATTGAGGTCCATGCCGGATTGAATGTGACTGAAAGCCATGAAATAACAGATCTTGTTGAAAGCAGGTTGGAAAAGGAACACCGGATATCTCATGTCCATGTTCATATAGAACCATCGTAAATGCACCTGAGACATACATAAAAAAGGGTGAATTTGAGTTGCAATTGTCAAATTCATCCTTTTTTATTCGTGTTTATTTACGCATTATCATAATCTGATACCTGGTGCCTTAGCGTAAGATTTATTCGTTTTCTTACGTTATAATCTCCATCTGGTGTGCAAATAGCATAAGATTCGAGCTCTATCGTACGGTCTAATCTCCAGCTGGTGTCCAAAAAACATAAGATACATATCTTTTGTGCGAATCTCAGCCGATGAACAATGTTTCAGCAATCCGACTGTCCTATGTTTTGTCCCAGCCTTTTTATGACTGATGCAGCCTGGCATCTGCAGCAGAATTATTTCTCGACAGAATCATACAAAGGGAATTCTGCTCCTGAAGCGAATGTAATAACGTATGAAACGTAAGGAGGATGAATCATGAGGGAGAAAGAAAAAGCAGCTAAAATCAAAGAACTGAGTGATGAGATTCTGCGAAAAGTGCTACATGACGGCTACGCACCTGATGCTTATTCACTTAAGAACGTGGCCGAACTGCTGTCAAGATCCGTTTATGATCTGTCGGAGATGTACGTGAACGATCAGTGCAACCATGAAGAAACGCTTAAAGGGACACTTGCAAAGATGCAAATCGCCTTAAACACATTGGACCGCACCAAAGTTAAGACTTAACCTGAGGGCACACAAAAGCTCTCTTTTTTTTGCTCTTTCGGCAGCTTATTAGTAAAATAGCATCAAAATACAAACGTATGTTCCTGTTTTGTTCGATAAATGTTATAATGGACTTGCAGGTCAATCTTTTATGGATCAGTTTGAACCCCTGGGGAAAGGGGGGATGAATGGTGACTATATTTGAGAGCTTAGTTGTGATGGTTTCATTTGCTACGCTGATTGTAGCCGTGCTTGGCTTCGGACAAAAAAAATAGACCTCGGTATGTTCCTTGAGGCCCGTGCAATCAAAAAGATGATGCTGATCCATATGAGTGCAGTTTGACTGCTTTGGCTGTAGATGTGGCACCATCTGCAGCTTCACGTAAACATTATATCATAAAAAAAGTAAAAATCCCTGCCCGCATGCTGATTTTTAAAAAATTCAGCGCTTGACGGAACATAGGAAAAAGGACGGTTAAATAAACCGTCCTTATCAGCTTACACTATGTAAACTTATTTTTGTTTTTTGTTAGCTTTTTGCTGATTCATTTCTTGTGCAAATTCTGTATCAGCTTGCTGATTTTGCTGGTTTTGCTGCTGCTGCTGCATATTTTGCTGCTGCTTGTTGTTTTGCTCTTGCTTCATTTTTTTCCCCTCCTTTCAAGGTGAAAATCACTTTCGTTCGATAGTTTGCATCAAAATACCGCATTTTAAACCTCTTTTTATCATTTTTTTGGAAACAATCTAGAATTCCATTCTTTTAACTTGAAAAATAGTTTGGGATACAGAGGGCAAAATTTATAAAAAACGAACAGAACATCTTAACTATCTCCGCTTTCGTTCGATATAAGGGATGAAGGGGGAGTTCAGATCGATGTTTGTGAATGCAGATTTGCTGCTGGTTTTACTTGTCATGCTCTTATCCATAGCTAGTTATCATCTTGCTCCTATATTTGCCGCCATCCGCAAATACAGTGTAAAACCTTCCTTTAGAACGAATCCATGGGTAATGAGCCTGCTACTAGGGTTCATGTTCTGGCTGACGCACGTAACGGCTGTTTTCTCTGCCGGCCTTCCTGTTTCAGAAAAATGGTTCTCTTTTTATTTGGTGCTCAGCTTTTGTTTATGCAGCATGATCGCTGTCTTTTCAATCAGATCGGGAGACACTGAAAATTTCAATACCTCAGCGTATTTTAAAACGGGATTTGGTATGTCTGCCGGCATTGTTATGGTTGATTTTATCGGCTATATGGTCATTTTCAGCGATCATTTGGAAATTAAGCCGCTGCTGATTCTTTTTGCTTTGCTCCTGTCAGTTGCCTTCAGTTTTTCGGCTGTAAGACTTTTGCTGATCGCTCTTCAGGACAGGGCAATGAACCAGAGCAGGTCCATCAGGTATCGTACAGCAGGAAGCATCATCGGAGGAATTGCACTTTCGGGAATTCCGTATGTCATCATGACATCTGTCCTGGATTTTGAATTTGCAGAAGGCGGAAAATATGTGTATTTGCTTCCGTTCCTATTCGTTTTCTTTTTAAATTTTATCCTTACTTTGATCCCGGATTTATACAGCCATACAATGATGTATGAACAGACTAAGAGAATTCATGAAAAAGAAGAGAGATTCAGGTCCCTGTTTCATCAAAGCCCTGATGCTGTTATTTCGACTGATTTAGAGGGAACCATTACATCTGTCAACAAAATCGCAGGAGTGATGACTCAGCTGAATGAATCAGAGCTGATTGGCCTGCGTTTTTTAGAGCTGATTCACAAAGAGGATCATCAAAAAGTGATGCACTATTTTTCTGAAATTGTAACGGGCACTCTCATTGATAATGATCTCTCTTTAAAGATGAAGCAAAAGAACGGTGATGACCTCGATATTCTCATCACAGCCGTAAGGCAGGTAGTAAACAATGAAGTTGTAGGTGTATACGGAGTCATAAAGGATATTACGGAAAGCAAAAAAGCTCAAACACGGATTAACTACCTCGCATATCACGATGAGCTGACCGGATTGCCCAACAGAAGATTCTTTGTGCAAAAATTGTCTGAAGTTATCGCAAAAGAAAAAACATTTGCTGTATTGAGTCTTGATTTTGACAGGTTTAAAAGGCTCAATGATCTTTATGGCTACGCTTTTGGAGATCAGGTTTTCATTAAAATTGCAGAGCGTCTGTCTGCTGTGCTTCCCGAAAGGTCGTTTGCAGCAAGGCTTGGGGGAGATGAGTTCAGTGTCATTCTGCTGGATGTCTCACTTGAGGAAGCAAATGAACTTGCACATGACATGGTTCATCACTTCAGGCTGCCGATGAAGGTCAGAGGAAATGACTGTCTTGTAACAGCGAGCATCGGCGCTTCCCACTATCCGACTCACAGCACGGATGAGGAATTGCTGCTGAAGTATGCGGATATTGCCATGTATGATGTAAAGATAAACGGCTCTAACAGCTGGAGCATCTATACACCGGAAATGAACAATAAAATGATCGAAAAAATCAAAATCGAAAATGAATTGAGAAAAGCTATTCAGTACGGGGAGCTTACGGTTTACTTCCAGCCCAAATTTAAAGAGAATCTGTCAACAATCATCGGGGCTGAAGCGCTGGTCAGGTGGAATCATAAGGAACTTGGATTTATTCCTCCTTCAACGTTTATTCCAATTGCTGAAGAAACTGGCCTGATCTTTGATCTTGAAAGGTTTGTCATTGGAGAAGTTGGAAAACACGTACAGCTGTGGGAAAGAAAAAACGCATCCTTTGGAAGAATTTCAATTAATATTTCACACCTGCATCTTTATCAGGATGATTTAGTGCAGACAATCGACGATGTTCTCTCTAATTACAATATAAGGGCCTCAAGTCTTGAACTTGAGATAACTGAAACAGCCATGATGGACAATGAGCTTGAGGCAAATATGAAACTTTCCCTGCTTAGAGACAGAGGAATCGAAATCAGCATGGATGACTTTGGAACAGGCTACAGTTCCTTAAGCTATCTTCAAAAACTGAATATCGACAGACTGAAAATCGATCAGTCTTTTATTAAGGAAATGGAGCATCAAAATGGAAACGAAGCTATTGTCTCGATGATCATCTCAATGGCACACCATCTTAACTTAAAGGTTATTGCTGAAGGTGTGGAGACTTTGATGCAAAAAGAACTGCTCTCAAACCTCGGCTGTCTTGAATTTCAGGGATACCTTGGCGGCAGGCCTATCCCGGCTGATGAATTTTTTGCCGAGTACCTTGCCAGCGGGAAAGCAAGCTAAAAAAAGGCGAGTATCTCGCCTTTTTTGCCGTTATCCCTTATTATCATTGATCTCCAGCACTTTTAAAATCGCATCCCCGACAGAAGCTGCAGTATAGGCGGCTTCTTTCTTTACCTCAGGCAGCGCATTTTCCATAGCAAAGCTGAACGGGGTTAAGCGGAACATGGGAATATCGTTAAAAGAATCGCCGATGCAGGCAATTTCCGAAGGCGAAATGTCAAGGTGCTGGATTAGCATGTGAAGCGCATTTCCTTTGCTGATATGTTTCGGCATAATGTCCAGGCACTGCCTGTCGGATATGTACGTTTCAATTGTATCAGGATAGCTCTCGCGGAGTTTTTTCTGCAGGGGCAGCAGGGACTCATACTCACCAAGTATGGAGATCTTTGAAGCTTTAATATCTCTGCCTATCCCTTCAGACAATTGTTCATTTTCTGTTATGGGAGCAAACATCCGGGATTCAATGCTTGTCACGGCTTCATTACGCCGCTCTGTATAATTGGTGCTGTAGTCTGCGACAATTATAATAAAATCTTCAGATCGAACAACTTCAAACACTTCTTGTGCAATCACACTTTCAAAAGTAAGAGCATGCAGCGATTCATCGCTGTCAGTGTTGATAAAGGCTCCGTTCTGACTGATCCGGTGGTATTTTTCACCGATTTTCGTTAAGATCTCCCCAATCTCCACATCCATTCGTCCAGAAGCAAGGCATATATCCACACCTGATTTTTTCAGCTGCTTTAAGGCTTCAATGTCTTTTTCCGAAACTTCTTTCTGGTGATCCAGCAGTGTCCCGTCGAGATCACTTACAAATAACTTAATCATACCGGAGTTCCTCCCTTTCGGTATTTTGCTTAAAAGAATAACACTTGGTTTATTTTAAAGAGACATTGCTGCGGCTGCAATTAAATGGTCTTTTGTAAGCTGTCTTCTTTTTCAGGGCTGGTCTACTCCAAGGGTTTTAATCATGTTCTCAGGACTGTAGTTTATTTCAAAGAACAGCGGCTTGTTTTCATCTGTAAACAAGATCAGGCGGGGATCGTCTTCTTTGCTGTATACGATCATACCTTCTGATACGATGCCATTGAACCACTTATTTTCCACTTTAAATGGCATAACAGGCTGAATGAGCACCAGATATCCTTTTTTAGGAAGCGGATTTATTTTTACAGTAATGCCTTTCATTGATTGAATAGCCTTCTTCAACTCATTTGAATAGTAGTCAGTAGAAGGAGCAGTCTTTACAACATCGCCCGTCTCTACATCAATTACTTTCACTTCCTTTACTTCTGCATATCCCTTGACTGCAGGCAGGGCTATAAGGAAGAAGATTGATAAAAAGCATATGATTTGTTTTTTCATGATGAACACCTCCTTTGTACTTTCCCCAATATCGCAGATTATTTTCTGGCAGTAATTTCATGAAGGCGGACAGGAGGATAGATTTACATGAATGGCCAATCCTAACGAATAGTCATGATATTGAAGGAGTGATTTTAATGAGAAAACTATTTATTTTCGTTTTGGCGTTCTCCCTTTTAACAGGATGTAAACAGGCGGATCAGGGCCAGCGGACATTTCTAATTCCTGAAGGTTTTACTGGCTGGGTGACCGTTCACAATGAGCCTTCCGAAGGGGAAGGCGAGAGAGAATATAAAGTGTCCGAAGAGGGGCATGCAGAAGTGAAGGAAAAAGATATTCATGATGGATGGGCCTCCAATAAGTATTATTACGTGGATAAAGAGGGAAAACGCAAAGAGCTTTCAGAAGGGAAGATGATCCACGGCGCGTCAGCCGGAGATGAGAATAAAGGAGAAGCCTTTTTTTTCGTAGGAAACAAAGAGGATTTTGAAAAAACAGAGTATACACCGGAAGATAAATAACGGCAAGGCTCTTCGCAGTTGACTGCATATGACATTATTAGTACGATATGAAGCATTGAGAGATAAAAGGAGCTGAGGATTTCGTGGAGGAGTCCTTTACAATAAAAAAGGTACTGAATAATAATGTGCTGATTGCCGAGCACGATTCGTTTGAGGAAGTCGTGCTGATCGGCAAAGGGATTGGATTTGGCCGTAAACGCGGGGACAGGCTTGAAGAAACATCCTATGAAAAAATGTTTGTGCTTAAAAGTCAGAAGGAACAAGAGCAATTTAAAATGCTACTGCCTTTTGTAGATGAAGATATGATTGAGGTAGTGAGCGATGTGATTCACTATATCGCAGAACAGGTAAAGCTCCCCCTCAATGAACATATTCATATCGCGCTTATTGACCATATAACTTTTGCCATTAAGCGCCTTCAAAAAGGGATGGATATTAAAAATCCGTTTTTGACCGAAACCAAAACCCTTTATCCAAATGAGTACATGATAGCAGAGGAAGTTGTTCATATGATCAATGACCGGCTTAAAGTGGACTTGCCGGTCGGGGAAATTGGATTTATTGCCCTGCACATTCACAGTGCCATCACGAATAAACCAATCTCAGATGTGAATCAATTTTCACAGCTGATCGGCCAGCTGATCGGCGTCATCGAGGATTCCATGAAGCTGAAAGTGAATCAGGACAGCGTAAATTATATGAGGCTTGTCAGGCATTTGCGATATACGATTGAAAGGGTTTTATCAGGTGAGAGTGTGGAAGAGCCAGAAAAATTTGCTTTACTGTTGAAAAAAGAATATCCGCTGTGCTACAATACATCTTGGAAAATGATCAAAGTAATGCAGCAATTCTTGAAAAAACCGGTATATGAAGCTGAGGCAGTGTATCTTACCCTCCATTTATACCGTTTAACAAACAAAACTTAATCTTAAAAAGTACCTTACGTGTTACTGATACGATCAGGCATGAGTGAACAAGTACGTGTTGAAACCGCCCATAAGGGGAAGTATACCCTTTGAGTGCGGATGTCCTTGTTGCACCATGCTTTTTTTGCGTTCTTTTTGGGATTTAAATGTAAACGCTTGTAATTTGCTTTCATGTTTTTTTTGGTTGCTGCTTACACAAACTATTCCTCAAGGAGGTTAAAACATGTTTAAAAATTTATTTGGAGTTCTCCAAAAAATTGGTAAAGCACTTATGCTGCCGGTTGCCATCCTTCCTGCTGCAGGGATCCTGCTGGCATTTGGTAATGCGATGCAAAATCCGGAATTAACATCAAAAGTGCCATTTTTGACAAATGATATCATCCAGCTGATTGCTAAAGTAATGGAGTCTTCTGGGGACATTGTCTTTGCAAACCTTCCGCTGCTCTTTGCAGTAGGTGTTGCTATTGGACTGGCTAACGGTGATGGTGTTGCTGGTCTTGCAGCCATTATCGGATACTTAATTATGAACGCTACAATGAGTGCAGTACTGATTCAAACAGGGAAAATTCCAAGTGACGCTGTAGAGCTTGCGCAATTCTTCCAGCAGCTGCATCCTGAATATGCAAGGGTGCTTGGAATGCCGACCTTACAGACCGGGGTCTTCGGCGGTATTATCGTCGGTGTCCTCGGTGCATACATGTACAACAAATTCTTTAACATTGAACTGCCTCAATACTTAGGTTTCTTTGCAGGTAAACGTTTTGTACCGATTATGACCGCTGTGTCAGCTGTTGTTCTTGGTTTGGTTATGCTGTTTATTTGGCCGCCGGTTCAAGGAGGACTTAATGCCTTTTCAACAGGCCTTCTGGAATCCAACAAAACATTGGCAGCATTCGTCTTCGGTTTAATCGAGCGTTCTCTTATTCCTTTTGGTCTTCATCATATTTTCTATTCTCCGTTCTGGTATGAGTTTGGAAATTACACAACGCAGGCCGGAGAAATCGTGCGCGGAGATCAGCGTATCTTCATGGCACAAATCAAAGATGGCGCTGAACTGACAGCTGGAACATTTATGACAGGTAAATTCCCGTTCATGATGTTCGGTCTTCCTGCTGCAGCACTTGCGATCTATCATGAAGCAAAAGCTGAAAACAAAAAATTTGTTGCAGGCATCATGGGTTCAGCCGCATTAACATCATTCCTGACGGGTATCACTGAACCGCTTGAGTTTTCATTTCTTTTCGTAGCTCCAATTTTGTTTGCGATTCACGCAGTCTTTGCAGGTCTGTCCTTTATGACGATGCATATTCTGAACGTAAAAATCGGAATGACATTCTCGGGCGGGGTTATTGACTACTTCCTGTTCGGAATTCTTCCAAACCGTACTGACTGGTGGCTTGTCATTCCAGTGGGTCTTGTATTCTCGCTGATCTATTACTTCGGATTCCGTTTTGCGATCCGCAAATTCAATCTGAAGACACCTGGCCGCGAGGACAAACAGGATGATGAAGATACAAGCGGAACAACGGAAGCTGCAGGCGACCTTCCATACAACATCCTTGAATCACTTGGCGGCAGCTCAAACATCAAGCATCTTGATGCGTGTATTACACGCCTTCGCGTGACTGTAAATGACGTTAAAGCAGTAGACAAAAACCGTCTTAAGCGTCTTGGAGCTGCAGGAGTACTTGAAGTTGGAAACAACATCCAGGCTATCTACGGCCCTAAATCAGACAGTCTGAAATCACAGATCCAGGATGTAATGGCAGGCAAAACACCTCGTCCGGCAAAACCTGCATCACCTGAAAAAGAAGTAGAAGAACAGATAGAGGACGTTGTACCAGGCCCGCTTAAAAATGATG
The DNA here is from genome assembly GCF_053629595.1 of Metabacillus sp. SLBN-84. Taxonomy (NCBI): domain Bacteria; kingdom Bacillati; phylum Bacillota; class Bacilli; order Caryophanales; family Bacillaceae; genus Metabacillus; species Metabacillus sp. SLBN-84. The sequence goes on along the minus strand of NZ_JBRJIP010000001.1, from coordinate 2,740,977 downwards.
TAGAGGAATTCTCTTTTGTTTCACCTATTACAGGTGAGATTCACCCGATCACAGAAGTTCCTGATCAAGTATTCTCAGGCAAAATGATGGGTGACGGAATTGCGATTATTCCTTCAAACGGAACAATTGTCTCTCCGGTTGACGGAAAAATCCTGAATGTTTTCCCTACTAAACATGCAATCGGCCTTGAGTCTGAGAGCGGGAATGAAATTCTGATTCATGTCGGCATTGACACTGTAAACCTGAAAGGTGAAGGCTTTGAAGCTTTCGTAAAAGAAGGGGATACAGTTAAAAAAGGCCAAAAACTACTTGAAGTGAACCTTGATTTCGTGAAACAAAACGCACCGTCTATCATGACGCCGATCGTCTTCACGAACTTAAACGAAGGCGAATCGATAGTGATTAAGTCTTCAGGCAGCGTTGAAGCTGGTCAAGAGCACATCATTTCTATCGAAAAATAAATGAACTTAAGCCGCATCACTTGTCAACCATGTGATGCGGCTGTTATGATAAGGTATTGTGTACAAGCTTTATTTAACTATAAAGGAGATTGATTAATTATGGCAGAGAAAACATTTAAAGTAACAGCAGAATCAGGTATCCACGCACGTCCGGCAACTGTGCTTGTTCAAACGGCAAGCAAGTTTGATGCTGATGTGAACTTAGCATATAACGGAAAAACAGTTAACCTAAAATCAATCATGGGCGTTATGTCACTTGGTATCGCCAAAGATTCAGAAATCACAATTTCTGCAGCTGGTTCAGATGAAAACGATGCAATCGCAGCTCTTGAAGAAACAATGAAAAAAGAAGGTTTAGGCGAATAATGACTGAACTAAAAGGGATTGGAGCTTCAGCTGGGATCGCGATTGCAAAAGCTTACCGACTAGAAGAACCAGATCTTACAGTATCAAAGCGCGAGGTTGCAGATAAAGCAGCTGAAACTGTACGCTTTGAAGAAGCTATCCAACAATCCAAAGCAGAGCTTGAACAAATCAAAGAGCATGCATTCAGAGAACTTGGCGCAGATAAAGCCGAAATTTTTGAAGCCCATATTCTCGTGCTCAGCGATCCTGAACTGCTTAATCCTGTAAAAGATAAAATTAGCAGCGAATCAGTCAACGCTGAATTTGCAATGAAAGAAACATCAGACATGTTTGTCAGCATGTTTGAATCGATGGACAATGAATACATGAAAGAGCGTGCAGCGGACATCCGCGACGTGACAAAACGCGTAATCGGCCATCTTCTTGGCGTTGAAATTCCAAACCCAAGCATGATTTCTGAAGAAGTGATTATCATTGCCGAAGATCTTACACCATCAGATACTGCACAGCTTAACCGTCAGTATGTTCTTGGCTTTACGACAGATATCGGCGGCAGAACATCACACTCGGCCATCATGGCACGTTCAATGGAAATTCCGGCAGTAGTCGGAACAAAAAAAGCCACTTCTGACATTAAAAATGGCGACATTGTTATCGTGGATGGAATTGACGGAGATGTAGTCGTCAATCCTTCTGAAGAAGTGATTGCAGGCTTTGAAAAGAAAAAAGCGCAATACGAAGTGCAAAAAGCCGAGTGGGCGAAGCTTGTTAATGAAGAAACCGTTACAAAAGACGGACAGCATGTTGAGCTTGCAGCCAATATCGGAACTCCTGACGATGTTCGCGGAGTTCTTGAAAACGGCGGAGAAGCTGTCGGTCTTTACCGTACTGAATTCCTATACATGGGCCGCGACCAGCTTCCGACAGAGGATGAGCAGTTTGAAGCATACAAAGCTGTGCTTGAGCGCATGGAAGGCAAGCCTGTTGTTGTCCGCACCCTTGACATTGGCGGAGACAAAGAGCTTCCATACTTAAACCTTCCAAAAGAAATGAATCCTTTCCTTGGTTTCCGGGCGATCCGTCTTTGCCTTGAAGAACAGGAAATCTTCCGCACTCAATTGCGTGCATTGCTTCGTGCAAGCACATTCGGCAACCTGAAAATCATGTTCCCGATGATAGCGGTTGTGGATGAGTTCAGAGAAGCTAAAGCCATTCTTCTAGAAGAAAAAGCGAAGCTTGTAAGCGAAGGCGTTCAGGTTTCAGAAAACATCGAAATTGGAATGATGGTTGAAATTCCTTCAACTGCCGTGCTTGCAGATCAGTTTGCCAAAGATGTTGACTTCTTCAGCATCGGAACAAACGACCTGATCCAGTACACGATGGCTGCCGACCGTATGAACGAACGCGTTTCATACTTGTACCAGCCTTATAACCCTGCTATTCTTCGTCTTGTGACGCTTGTCATTGAAGCTGCTCACAAAGAAGGCAAATGGGTTGGCATGTGCGGAGAAATGGCAGGAGATCCTTTAGCGATTCCGGTTCTTCTCGGTCTTGGACTTGATGAGTTCTCAATGAGTGCTACTTCAATCCTTCCGGCACGTTCTTTAATTAAGAACCTTTCAAAAGAAGAAGCTGCAAGCTTTAAAGAAGAAATCCTTTCCATGAGCACAACAGAAGAAGTAGTTGAATTCGTTAAAGCGAAATTCAACGTGTAAGTTTGAAAAGACCTGCTGCGGCAGGTCTTTTTATTTGTGTTTTTCCTTCCTCATTTCCACTAATTGAGTAAAATATGGTAAAATAGTCACGAATGCAGAAGAAATGGGGAAGCTTTAGTGAACCGGATAGAAAATCAAGATTTGAGAAAAAAACTCCTGCTGAAGTCCATGTGGGTCATCTTTATTTTGGACGCGCTCTTTATTTTAGTCATTGAAAGAAGCTATAAATATTTTCCGATCGTTTTGATCTTTGCCGGCATCCTCCTGTGCTATACCTTCCTTCTAAGGTCTATAAAGAAGGACTCTTTTTTTGTCTGGAGTTCCCTCGGGCTTATCTATTGCTATTTATTTGCCTTAAACTACACAGATCCATATATAGTGAATTTTATTTTTTTGCTTTTCCCAGTCATTTTCAGCGCCGTGTTTCAAAATCTGAAGGTTGTCTTCATAACAGGTGCAGTCACCATCTGCAGCCAGTTTTATTTTTTTCTGAACGGTTATGAAATCATCTCGTCTTCGTTTGAAAAAATAGATGTCATGTACTATGTCTTTTTTGCAATCATCATTGTTGTTATTCTGTTCTACTACATCAAATATATAAATTACCTATGGGAAAAAGTCCAGCGGCAAAACGACAAGGTGTCAAGAAACCTGAAAACAACTGAGGCGAAATTTGACCTTGTTTTTTCACAAAGCCATGACGCCATAGCGATCATTGATCCTGAGCGAACGGTAAAAGATGTAAACCCCGCGTTTACCGACCTTTACGGCTGGAGCAATCAGGAAATTTCAGGAAGTCTCTTTCCATTTCATTCAGCAGAAAAATCAGGCGTCAGTTCAAGGAGAGACAGAACGAAATCCGGCAAGACCATAGAAGTCGAAGTGACGACTACACCTCTTTATAATCCCTCAGGAGAATTGATTGCCTATTGCGAAATGATACGCGATGTTACAGAGAAAAAAGAAGAAGAGTTTGCCCTTTTTCAGCATGAAAAACTAAAGGTAGCGGGTCAAATGGCTGCGGGCGTTGCCCATGAGATCAGAAATCCGCTGACGGTGATTCAGGGTTTTCTGCAAATGATGGATGAAAAGAAAGACATTATTGACCCGCACTACACAAAGATCATGCTTCAGGAACTGAAACGGATGAACAGTATCGTAAGTGAGTTTCTAATCCTTTCAAAACCTCAGGCTGTGTACAAGAAAGAAATGAATATGAAAGAACTCATCCAGTCGATCATCCGTTTTTTTGAAACGGAAAGTGCCCTTAAAAATATCGGCATTCAGTTCAAGTGCAGCGCAGAACAGCTCCCGGTAAAGGGGGATGAAAATCAGGTTAAGCAGGTTCTGATCAACCTCTTAAAAAATGCGTTTGATGCAATGTCAGGCGGCGGAACAATCCTGGTTGAAGCATGTGCTGATAAAGACTGCATCAGAGTAATAATCACCGATGAGGGCGAGGGGATACCCCAACATCTGCTCACTCAGATCCGCAAGCCTTTCTTTACAACAAAGGAAAAAGGGACAGGGCTCGGCCTTGTTATTACTGAAAAGATTATTCGCCAGCATGGCGGAACACTTGCCATATCGAGCCAAAAAGGTTCAGGTACGAAGGTTACGGCCACTTTTCCTGCATCACTTTCTGGAAATGGGTAAAAACTAACTGCATCAACCAGATTGAAAGGTGATGTAAAATGGAGAAAAAAGATGTCAGAGCAGGCGATAAGGTGTATGTGATCTACCGAAACCCCCATGCAGCAAATGTAGCAAATATTCAGCAGGCAGAAGTAGTCGATCATCCGACAGAGCCCGGACAAAAAGCTTTGTTTATCCATGATTCATACCATTTACTTGACGAAGGAGACGCGATTTTTCCTTCATACTCAGATGCAGAAGAGATGTACAACAAGTTGTTTGATTACGAGCAATACGAGTAAAACTCCGTTTATGCGGAGTTTTTTTATGTTTAAAAAGACGCGGAAGCCCTATGTTGTTTTAGGAAATATTTAAAAAGGATATGAACTCCTTGAAAGACAAACCTTATTAACATACCGCTTTTAATCAGAAGGAAGTGACAGCATAGTGAAACCATTCGTGCCGCAGCTCGTCTATATCGAACCAAGGGCACTTGAATACCCTCTTGGAGTGGAGCTGAAAGAAAAATTTGAAAAGATGGGTCTTGAAATACGGGAAACAACTTCACATAATCAGGTGCGCAATATTCCCGGCAAGAACGATCTTCAGAAATACCGGAATGCGAAATCAACATTAGTCGTCGGAGTCCGAAAAACATTGGACTTTGATTCATCAAAGCCATCTGCTGAGTATGCCATACCTCTTGCTACAGGATGCATGGGGCATTGTCATTATTGTTACTTGCAGACGACGATGGGATCTAAGCCATATATCAGAACGTACGTGAATACAGACGAAATCTTTCAGCGGGCTCAGGAATACATGGAAGAACGGGCGCCGCAAATGACCCGTTTTGAAGCCTCCTGTACATCTGATATCGTCGGAATTGATCATTTGACACATTCGCTTAAACGGGCCATTGAGTTTTTTGGAAACACTGATATGGGCCGCCTGCGTTTTGTGACAAAATTTCACCATGTCGATCACTTGCTGGATGCCGATCACAAAGGGAAGACGAGATTTCGGTTCAGTATTAATGCTGATTATGTCATCCGGAATTTTGAACCTGGAACATCGCCGCTTGATAAACGCATTGAAGCTGCAGTTAAAGTTGCCAAGGCAGGATATCCGCTCGGATTCATAGTTGCGCCAATCTATATCCACGAGGGATGGCAGGAAGGCTATAAAGAACTCTTTACAAAACTTGATGAATTGCTGCCGCCGGAAGCAAGAGAGGATATTACCTTTGAGATGATTCAGCACAGGTTCACAAAGCCTGCCAAGCGTGTTATTCAGAAAAACTATCCTAAGTCAAAGCTGGAAATGAACGAAGATGACCGCCGCTATAAGTGGGGGAGATATGGAATTGGAAAATATATTTATCAGAAAGATGAAGAAGCTGAATTAAGAGATACGCTTGAGAGCTATATCGATGACTTTTTTCCGAATGCAAAAATTGAATATTTCACTTGAAAAAACAGAGGCTTTCTCTGTTTTTTCTGGTTTTAAATCTCAAATAAGGCATTCCTGTCCATATCCTGATACTATAAAAGAGAAGATAAATCAGGAAGAGGTGCTGAAGATGGATTTAGGTTTTAAGGGGAAAACGGCACTTGTTGCAGCATCCAGCCAGGGACTTGGAAGAGCTGTTGCCGAGGCACTTGCAATAGAGGGCGCTAACGTCATGATTACCAGCAGAGACCCTGAAAAATTGCACAGGGTTAAAGAAGAGATTTCCAAAAAAGCATCCGGCAGAATTGAATACAAAGCATGCGATCTTTCAAATGGAGAGGAAATTGTGCAGCTTGTAGAGGAGACAGCGAAACGCTTTGGAACAATAGACCTTCTTGTTAACAATGCAGGAGGCCCGCCGACAGGCACATTTGAAATGATGACAGATGAAGACTGGCAAAAGTCTTTCGAATTGAACGTCATGAGCCATGTCAGACTGATCAGAACGGTCCTTCCTTATATGAGAGGAAAAGGAGGCAAGATTGTTAATATCGCCTCATCTTCTGTTAAAGAACCAATCCCGGGACTTGTACTGTCCAATACGTTCCGGCTGGGTATTGTCGGCCTCACAAAGACGCTTGCATCCGAGCTTGCACCTTATCAAATTCTGATTAATACGGCAGCACCGGGGAGAATTGCGACAGATCGGACAGCCTCCCTTGATCAGGCGGCAGCAGAGCGGCTCGGTATTCGTGCTGAAGACGCAGAAGAGGAAAACAAAAAGAAAATTCCAGCGGGGAGGTATGGTACGCCGGAAGAATTTGCAGCCTATGTTCTCTTTTTGCTGTCAGATGCAAATACCTATATGACGGGTCAGACCCAGCTGATTGACGGAGGAATGGTTAAATCCGTATAGAACACCAGCCGCTGAAGTAAACTAAGCCATAGATAAAACAGGTAAGGTGGCTTCTATGGATGGCGATCGTTCTCGCTGCAATTATCATCTGGCTTTTGGTTCACATTTTTGTGTATATGCCTAAAAAGTGCAACCCGATTGAGTCAGTATTTATTTTTTTGACGACTTCAATTATGAATAATATGTTCTGTTCAATTATTACTGAAAACCTGAGGTGGGCGGTACCGTATGAAACGCCAGAGGGATTTACCGTCTTAATTTTACAAAGAGTCCTGATTATCCCTCTTTTGTTTTTGCTTATTCTCCATCTGTTATTAAATGTAAGGAGCATTCTTGGCAAATTCCTTCTTTTAGCTGCATCATTTGGCATTGTTGTCGGAATGGAGGAGCTCTGCATGTACTTCCAAGTCATGAAGTATGTTGAAAACAGATGGGCAATCCCGCTTATCCACACTCCGCTGCTGCTATTGACAGGAATCATTGCCCTGACTTTATTCAGGCCGGTATTGAAAAGGGGAGTGACGATTAGATGAACGGCATGCAAAATGAGCTTTATATTCTTGCTACCATTGCTGCTGCTCTCTTGATCATGGCAAAGCTCCCGAAAAAGTTTCCGGCAGGCGTTACCGTTCTTATTTTTACGTTCAGTGCGTTTATCGGGCTGACTGCAGATCACATATTAGCTATTCCGCCCTACGACATATATGATGTCAATGATTCGCCGAACTTCGAAGTATGGGATTTTATTTACTACAGCATGTATGGATTTTTCGGTTACTTTTTTCTATTTATTTATCAGCACTTTCGAATCAGGGGTATTCTGACAATCCCATACATCATTCTTTGGTCAATGTTTTCGGTGTTTTATGAATGGGTGGCCGTTCAAGTCGGAATCTTTGATTTTGGCAAAGGGTACAAAATGCAATATTCATTTCCGATTTACCTGTACATCCAGACATTCTTTATCATCTTTTTTCATTTTGTCATGAAGGAATATGATAAGCTGAAAGAAAAGTCTTCCATTATATAAAAAGAGGAAGCTGAAAAAGAGAGGGAGAGATGTATGACACAAAGTATAGGGTTCATCGGAACGGGCGTAATGGGCAGGAGCATGGCCATGCATTTGCTGAAGGCAGGCTACTCTGTTTCCATTTATACGAGAACAAAAGATAAAGCGGATGATCTGATTAAAGAGGGGGCGGTCTGGAGAGAGACAGCAGAAGAGCTTGCCCGGAACTCTGATGTCGTTATGACGATGGTTGGATATCCATCAGATGTAGAAGAACTTTATTTGGGAGATAATGGAATTTTAAATGCTGCAAAAACCGGCAGCTACGTAATTGATATGACAACTTCTAAGCCGAGCCTTGCCATACGCATCTACGAACTGGCGAAGCAAAAGGGGATTTACGCAATCGACGCACCTGTTTCAGGCGGAGATGTAGGTGCTAAAGAGGCTAGACTGTCCATAATGGCCGGCGGAGATAAGGAAGCATTTGAAGCGTGTTTGCCGATTTTTTCTATTATTGGAAAAAATATTGTCTACCAGGGGCCTGCAGGAAGCGGACAGCATACTAAAATGTGCAATCAAATTGCAATTGCAGCCGGCATGATCGGGGTTAGCGAGGCGATTGCGTATGCGCATTCAGCAGGTCTTGATCCTGAAAATGTGCTGAAAAGCATATCAGCAGGTGCTGCGGGAAGCTGGTCATTAAGCAATCTTGCACCAAGAATGCTGAAGGAAGATTTTGAACCTGGGTTTTATGTCAAACATTTTCTGAAAGACATGAGCATTGCCATCGAAGAAGCTGAACAATTGAAAATGGAGGTGCCTGGCCTCGCACTTGCCCACAAGCTGTATACGGAGCTTTCAGAAAAAGGGGAAGCCGAGAGCGGAACACAGGCTCTGTACAAGTTATGGAAATCATCATCAGAAAACTGAATAGCGGGGAATCTGCTCCAATACACCTGCTGCTTGAAGCAGATCCTGAGGAAAAAGCCATTCAAAAGTACCTTCATAAGAGCCTCGTTTTTTTGGCAGAACATAAAGAACAGACAGCTGGTGTACTGGTTCTCGTTAAACGTTCATCCACATCATTAGAAGTGATGAATCTTGCAGTTGATGAAGCATTCCGGGGAAAAGGAATTGCAAAGAAACTGCTGGCACGTGCCAAAATGGAAGGGGAAACTGGCGGTTTTACTTTTCTGGAAATTGGTACAGGAAATTCGAGCCTTGACCAGCTGGCCCTTTATCAAAAGTGCGGCTTCAGGTTAGACGGAATTATCAAGAATTACTTCCTGGATCATTATGATAAGCCAATTTATGAAAATGGAATACCATGTCTTGATATGGTCCGCTTGAAAATGCCCTTGACATAAAAAAGACAGCCGGATATCCCGGCTGTCTATGACGATCAAACTCTATTATTTTCCGATGAACATTTGAGTCCAGTAGTTGCCTTCTTCAACGTGGCCCACACCGATGTGTGTGAAGTCAGCGTTCATGATGTTTTTGCGGTGACCTTCAGAGTTCATCCATGCTTGTACAACTTCTTCAGGAGAAGCTTGTCCTTTTGCAATGTTTTCGCCTGCAGTTGTATACTCAACGCCGAACTTTTTCATCATATCAAATGGTGATCCGTAAGTTGGGCTGTTGTGGTCAAAGTAGTTCTTGCTTTGCATGTCTTTAGACTTTTCTTTAGCTACTTTGCTTAGTTCTTCGTCAAGCTGAAGAGGTTTTAGACCTTGCTTTTCACGCTCTGCATTTGTAAGCTCTACAACTTTTTTCTCAAATTCACTTACTGCAGCCTGAGTTTGCTCTTGCTTTGGAGCTTCTTCTTTTGCTTCAGGTGCCTGCTGCTGTGCAGGTGCTGGAGCTGCTTCTTGCTTAGGCGCTTGAGCTTGCTCTTGCTTAGGTGCCTGCGGTGCAGCCTGTCCTTGCTGTGCTTTAAACTGGCTCAGCTGCTCTTCAACCATTTTTTGAAGCTCAGGATTGTTGATGTTTTTCAGCATATCCTGTGTTTGTTCCTGATTTAAATTGCAGTTTTGACCGGCAATTTGATAAGCTTTAACTTGCATATTTGATTGCTGTGGAGCTGCTGCATCTGCAGTTTGTCCACCCGCATTAAATGTAAAAATAGTAGCTGCTGCTGCAACTGAAAGTGCAATAGACTTCTTTTTCATGAAAAAATTCCTCCTAAGAGTTTTTTTTGTTGTGTTCCTTGCTACACACATATCGTAACACACGATTCTTGTAATATATCAGCCAGTGCTTTCCATTGACACTCATGCAGAATGTCAATCTATCATCCTTACAAATTGTAAGTCTCATAAAGACCAGTCAGCAAAGACTTTTCAGCAATTTAAACAGCTGTCAGACCAAACACATAAAGGACGAATGATTTCTAGCATTATCCATCAAAACTAACTTTTTCATTGAATTGTTTCTTGACAAAAAATTTACCCCCATTTTTGTGTAACAAGTATTACACAAGTGTTACAATAGGATTGTAATTAGATGAATGAACCCACAATCGGATGAATCCGATTTTGAAAGGAGATAAACTGCGTTGACTGAGCAAGGCAATAGTCAGGCGGATTTGCGGAAATTAAAGAAAAAACGCTTAATCCGCATCAACGTTTTCTTTTTCTTTGTGTTTTTGCTGTTTGTAGCACTTATTATCCGGCTTGGTGTTGTGCAGATTGTCCAGGGAGAGGAGTTTTCCAAGGAAGTCAGCCGCACAGAGTCCAACTATGCCAGTTTTCCTGCTCCGCGGGGCAAGATGTATGACAGGAACGGAAATGTCCTTGTTGAAAACATCGGTGTAGACGCGATTACGTATACGGTTGAAAAAACAACCAAAGCAAAAGACAAGCTCGAAACTGCTGCGAAACTGGCTTCATTAATTGACGTTCCATCCGATTTTCTGAAGGAACGGGATTTGAAGGACTACTGGGTGGCAGCGAATCCTGAAGAGGCAGCAGACCTCTTAACAGAAAAGGAAAAATCGAAAAAAGGCAGTGAAACCTATAAACTTCAGATCGACCGGGTACCCGTAAAAGAACTGGATGCATTAAAAGCAAATCCTTCAGAACTTGAAATAGCGGCTCTTTATACCCGTTTTTCATCCGGCTATGCCTATGAGCCCCAAATTGTAACAGCTACAGGCCTGACAAAAGATGAAGAGCTGACAAAGGACGAGCTGACACGCGTGGCTGAAAATCTTGAAGATCTGCCGGGTGTGGATATCATCACGGACTGGAAACGTTCCTATCCTAACGGCGACCTTCTGACAGGGGTTTTCGGCAGTGTTACAACTCCTAAACAGGGAATTCTCGAAGCAAGAAAATCATATTACACAGCCCGCGGATATGCACGCAACGAACGGGTTGGACGAAGCAACCTTGAGTATCAGTACGAGGACTATCTGAATCCGAGAAAATCAAAAGTGCAATATGTGACGGACACAAGCGGCAATGTCATTTCCGAATCGGTCATCGACGAGGGAAGACGCGGCTATGATCTAAAACTGTCCTTTGACCTTGATCTGCAGAAGCAGCTCGATCAAATTGTCGAAGAAGAACTGAAAGTTGCCCGCGGAAAATCCGGAAATTACCTCGTGGACAGAGCCTTTGCGGTCATGATGGACCCTCATACAGGCGACGTGCTTGCCATGTCGGGTAAGAAGTACAGTTTTGAAGAGGGGAAAATAAACGATTATATTGTAGGGAACTTTACAACTCAGTATGAAATAGGCTCTACTATTAAAGGGGCAACTGTTTTGGCTGGATATCAACATGGAATACCAAGGGGCACTGTCTACGTTGATACTCCGATGAAACTGAAAGGTGCTCCTGATAAAAAGTCAGTCAGAAATATGGGGCCTGTCTCTGACATAAGAGCTCTTCAAAAAAGTTCAAACGTTTATATGTTCAGAATCGCTCTTGAAATTGCAGGGGAGACATACATTCCAAATGGACCTCTTGATATTTCAGCAAGTGATTATCAGCGTCTGCGGAATTATTACAGCCAATTCGGACTTGGTGTGCCGACAGGAATTGATCTTCCTAATGAATCAATTGGTCTGCAAACAAGTGCGAGTGATCCGGGTAAGCTTGTCGATATGGCAATAGGCCAGTTTGATACGTATACTCCGCTTCAAATGGCTCAGTACGTATCCGTTATAGCTAATGGCGGTTACCGTGTTGAACCGCGGATTGTAACAAGTATCCATTCACCGAATGAAGAAAAACAGCTTGGACCGATTGTAACTGAACATGAACCAACTATTCTAAATCGAATAAATAACTCACCGGAAGACATAAGACAAGTGCAACGGGGATTTGAAGCCGTTACAAAAACTGAAGGTACCGCAGCAGGAGTCTTTGGTGAATACGATGTAGCAGGGAAAACTGGAACATCCCAAACAAGCTATTATGGTGAGCTGAGCAAGAAAGCATATTGGGGTACTGATACAAATAATTTAGCTTTCGTAGGGTATTACCCTGCATCAAAGCCTGAAGTAGCTATCAGTGTATTGGTTCCTTATACTGGGCTGCGGGCAGGGCATCCTGTAAACAAAAATATCGCCAAGCGCGCAATCGAAGCCTATGCAAACCTTGATTCGAAACCGCAGAATCAGGATGCAGACAGTTCGGCTGATGCCTCTTCACAGGAAGAAGCCGGGCAGGAATAACAGGCAGACTTCAGCTTTCCTTCACAGGAAGGCTTTTTCTTTGCCTTTTTTTCTGAAATCAGAGTAGCCCATTATATAGTAGGAAAAAATAGGTTAAATCTAAGAAAAGAGGGATCACATGGGATTTTACTCTCCTGAAAACATTCAGCTTATGAAAAGGTTTCCTGATCTTGCGCCTGAGCTTTATCAGTCATATATTGCATTCAGCAAAGCGGTATTGAGTGACGGACATTTAACAAAAAAGGACAAGGAAATCATAGCTGTGGCTGTTTCTCATGCAACGGAATGTCCTTACTGCATTGATTTTCATACAAAAAAAGCAAAGAAAGAAGGGGCAAGTGCGGAGGAATTATTTGAAGCAGTTATGGTCTCGGCTGCAGTCGAAGCAGGCGGCGCCTATGCCCATAGAATGCAGATGCACAGGGTATACGACGGAAATGCTGCAGATGCATTTTATAAAAGCTCTGATCTTGCTGATTTAAAAACAATGACCGATTTGACTCCGGAAATCGGAGCTTCGGCCCATGCTTTTTTTTCTAAGGCAATGGCTGCGGGCAAGCTTTCGGCCAAACAAAAGCAGCTGATTGCAGTGGCGGTGGCGCACACGTCAGAATGTCCCTATTGCATAGCCTCCCATACAGCAGGTGCCAAACAGGAAGGCTGCTCTAAGGAAGAACTGGCGGAAGCGGCAATAACAGCAGCGCTTTTAAGGTCAGGCGGCGTTGTCACACATGCGGTGAATATGCTGAAATCCTTTGAGGGTGAAAACGAAAACTCTACACATAATTGAAGCGGACCTGCCAAAACTAAGGTAAATAAAAGGAGGGAAGAACATGTCTAAAACAAACAAAAACGATGCTGATCAGAAGAACAAAAAAGGCTTTGACTCAAGCAAAACGGACTCTGAGTTCAGCAATGAACTGGGAAGCGCCGCTACAAACCGTGCTCATAAAGAAAAAGCAAAGAAAGAAAAAGCTTCAAAAAATGCTGGTGAATATAAAGGATAAAAGCAAGCCGGATCCCATACCGGCTTGCTTTTTTTATGACCGCCGTTTATCAATCATGATAACCTGCGCTTTCTTTTTCAGAAAAAATTAACTTTTTCAGGAAATCATAAAGGAATTTTGAAAGACAGAATCGAATTTTGTTAAGTAAAATCGAACGTTCTGCAGGCGAAGATCATCTGCTTCCTTGTTTCTTCATTTTTCTCCCTCAGTCTCCCGCATGACGATCATTTTGACTGCTGTTTCCCAAAAGCAGATAGCACGGTATTGTGTTGTGATTTACATATTAAGGGGGGCAATGCATGAAGCAGGAAACAGAAAGCGAATATCAGGTATTGCCGCAGGCAGAGCTGTTTGCAGTGATGAACGACAGCGGCAGGTTTCAGTTTATGTCTGCAAACAGCGAAGAGCACCTGGGCTTTAAAAGCAGTGAAATGATTGGCACCACATTGAAGGAATATGTTCATAAAGACGATCTTTTTTTAGTGGAGAGCTATTTTTACAATGAACATCATCTTCATCCGTGCACCTTTCGTTTCATGTTAAAGAATGAAACCTATATATGGCTGGAAGCTGATATTGATTTTATAAGAACAGCAGCTGCAGAGGAAAATCAGATTATTCTTAAGCTGAAAATTCCAAAACCAAGCCAGCATGGAGATCCGGCAAGGCGTGTGCAGCTGAATAATCCCTTTTTAAGTGAAGAATCACAGGAAATAAGTGTTCATGCGACAGAACTGCTGAAGAAACTGCCATGTCCCCTGTTTATATCCCAGAAGGGTCAGCTTTGCTATGTAAATCAGGCCCTTATTGATCTGCTTGGAGGGTCCTCAAAAGAAGATCTTCTTGGGAAAGATGTTCTTGATATCATCGATCATGATTATCATGACATTGTAAAAAACCGCATACAAAGAATGCAGCAGGGCTCCTATGTAGGCCTTATTGAACAAACGTGGAGAAGGCTTGACGGAACACCGGTTGAAGTGGAAATTAAAGCGGCCCCCGCCATTTATAAAAACAAGCCGGCGGAACTGGTCGTTCTGATTGATATTTCATCACGCAAGAAGTTCCAGAAAATCCTTCAGAAAAGCAGGGAACGGTATCAGCTCCTGATTCAGAATTCCATTGATACTATTGCCGTTATTCACAGAGACAAATGGGTTTTTATTAATGAGTCGGGAGTAAAGCTTTTTGAAGCTGGAGACTATCCTGATATGCTCGGCAAAAACGTCTTTGCCTTATTGGAACAGGAAGATCATGAACAGGTGAGGGAGAAACTCCGCAGTATTGTCGAAGAAAAGTCTGAAGTGGAAGTAACGAAGCAATCCTGGCATACATACAACGGCAGCACAATTTATACGGAAATGGTCTGCATTCCAACCACCTATTTTGGCGAACGGGCCGTTCAGGTCATTTTGAGGGATATTTCTGACCGGAAAAAGGCAGAGGAACTGATGCTTCGCTCTGAAAAACTTTCCGTTGCTGGACAGCTGGCAGCCGGCATTGCCCATGAAATCCGCAATCCGCTGACGGCCATCAAGGGGTTTTTGCAGCTTATGCATTCTGCAAACCGTCACGATCAAGGGTACTACGAAATTGTCTTTTCTGAGCTGAACCGAATTGAACTGATCCTGAGCGAACTGCTGATGCTCGCAAAACCTCAGGAAAGGGTCCTGAAAAAAACGGACTTAACAGCTCTGGTAAGTGATGTTGCAACGCTTCTTGAAACGCAGGCGATTATGAATAATGTCATCATCCAAACCGTTCCCCAGGAAGAAAAACTGTTTATCCACTGTGATCAGAACCAGCTGAAACAGGTATTTATTAATCTGATTAAAAATGCGATTGATTCCATGCCTAAAGGAGGAGCCATTCAGCTTCGTTTCGAAAAAGCGGGAGGTTTTATTTTTGTGCATGTGAAAGATGAAGGGGAGGGAATACCTAAAGAAGCCCTGAAAAAAATCGGCGAACCATTCTACACGACGAAAGAAAAGGGAACAGGCCTTGGCTTGATGATCACTTATAAAATCATTGAAAATCATAAAGGCAGCATGAGCATTGAGAGCGAGCCTGGAATGGGCACGGTTTTTTCACTGAAGCTGCCGGAAGCTTGAAAGGCAAAAAGCCAGCGAATCATATAGCGTCCGCTGGCCAATCTTATCGGCTTTTTATATAGTGTTCAAACCGGTCCATCGCCTCTTTTAGCTGTTCAAAGCTGCAGGCATAAGAGATCCGGATGTATCCTTCCCCCAAAGCAGAAAATGCACTCCCGGGCACTACAGCCACCCCCCCATCCTTTGCAAGAGAATAGGCAAAATCAAAAGACGAGGCATTGAAATGCTTGATGCTAGGAAAAATGTAAAAGGATCCGTCCGGCTTTTCAGTCGGGAGCCCCATCTCCGTCAATCTCCTGTACACATAGTTCATTCTTTTTGAATATTCCCCGTTCATAGGTGCTGCATCGTTTTTGCCTGCAGTAAGGGCCTCCAGAGCAGCCTTTTGCGAGATGGAGGATGCACAGGATATGTTATACTGATGCACCTTCAGCAGATGCTTGCTGATGGAAGCCGGTGCGAACACAAACCCGATTCGAAAGCCGGTCATGCTGTGTGATTTTGAAAGCCCGTTTATGACGATTGTCTGATCACGCAGGAACGATGCGATCGAACGGTGTTTTCCATCAAAAACAAGTTCACTGTATATTTCATCTGACAAAATGAAAAGATCTTTGCCTTTAAGCAGTTCGGCAATTTTCATTAGCTCTTCCTCATCAAGTGTAACGCCTGTAGGATTGGATGGATACGGCAGGACGACACACCGCGTTTTTTCTGTCAGATGCCTGCTGATCAGTTCTGCCGTTAATTTAAACCCGTGTCCGGTTGTATCAGCGTGCACCGCTTTGGCTCCGCACAGTGAGATGATTGGCTCATAGCCTGGATAGACCGGTCCAGGCAGGATGACTTCGCTTCCCGGAGAAAGGATGGTCCTGAATGCAATATCAATGGCCTGACTGGCTCCGGCGGTTACAATCACTTCATCTTTTCCTTGATAGGAAAGTCCATACTTTTCTTTTACAAAAGCAGCGGCAGCTTCTGTGAGTTCTGGATAGCCCGCATTGTGGGTATACGTTGTAAAATCGCTCTCAATCGCCTCAATGGCGGCTTTTTTTACATGAGCTGGAGTTAAAAAATCCGGCTGGCCGATTGTGAGTGATATGGTATCCTCAAATTCTGAGACCATATTGAAAAACTGGCGGATGCCAGAAATCTGAATGTTTTTAACCTGCTGATTAATAAGGTGCTCCATCATGTTCATCCTTTTTCTAAGTAATCAAATAACGTGTTATTCTACCATCATACACAATTATTCAGACTAATTCACCCATTCTGCGCGTGTTTAGCAACATATTAAGAAGGGTAAAGGTCAAAAATACATTTACCTACAAAGAAAGATGTGACAGAATGATACGTACATTAGCCGTTCAATCCAGCGGGGAGGTTGTTTATGACCTGCCCCTTAAAGAACTGAGAAAACCCGAAATTAAATGGTATTGGGTCGATTTTCAGGATCCTACTGCAGAGGAAACGAAACTGCTGAGCAAATTTTTCCGCTTTCATCCTTTAGCTATTGAAGACTGTGTGGAGTTTGTTCAGAGACCGAAAATTGATACTTATGATACCTATCTGTTTGTTGTCATGCATGCCATCCAGCAAAAAACACTTGATGCCGAAGAGCTTGATCTCTTTATTGCGAGAAATTACGCTGTTACTTTCCATAAAAAGCCGATCAGGGATTTGAATAATATCTGGTTTAAGCTGAAAAAGGACGAAGGTCTGAAGGAAGGGGGGCCTTCCCTTTTGATGCACCAGCTGATGGATCAGCTGGTAGATGAATATTTCCCTCCTGTCTATAAGCTTGAGGATTTGCTGAATGAAATCGAGGAAAATACAAAGGATCTGACTATCAGCGAATTGATGGAAGGTGTTTTTGATATCCGCACAGATTTGTATAAGCTGAGAAGAACAATTATTCCAATGCGGGACCTGCTGTACAGGATGATAAGTTCCAGCAGTCTGAAAGCCTATATCAGAGATGAGATCTATTTTCAGGATATATACGATCACCTGCTGAAGCTTGTTGAAATGATTGATGCGAACAGAGAGCTGAGCGCAGATATCAGGGACAGCTATCTTTCCATCAGTTCAGACAGAATGAACAGAGTCATGATGACATTGACGGTCATCTCGTCCATCTTCCTTCCGCTCACATTTATTGCTGGGCTTTACGGGATGAACTTCCAGTACATGCCGGAGCTTGCCGGCAAATACAATTACTTTATTGTTGTGGGCATTATGGTGCTGATTGCAGCGGGAATGATTTACTTTTTCGCGAAAATGGGCTGGTTCAGGTATCATAAAGGAACAAAGCTATAACGCAAATACACGCTGCCTTCGGGCAGTTTTTTTACGTTTAATTAAAAGAATGAAGAGGAAAATGATAGTATAATAAAGGAAAAGACTGAGGCGGTGGAAGGTTTGAAAAGAATTGCTGTTATTGGCCAATCGGGAGAGATCCCTGCAGAAGTGCGGGCAATAAGTGAAGAAGTGGGAGCTGAAATTGCCAAGCGAAATGCCGTCCTGCTGACAGGCGGCGGAAGCGGAGTGATGGAGGCTGCGTCCAAAGGGGCAAAAGAAGCGGGAGGTCTTGTCATCGGGATTCTGGCAGGAGATGAGACACATGTTGCCAACGATTACCTGGATGTTCCGATTACGACGGGCTTATCCTTTGATTACAGAAGTCTCGTGCTGGTTCATTCCTCAGATGCGATAATTATGATCAGGGGAGGAAATGGAACATTGGGAGAGCTGTCTGCTGCCTATATGAATAAAAAGCCTGCCGTTGTTATTGAAACATCTGGAGGGTGGGCGGCGAAACTGAAGGAAGCCGCATTTGAAGGAGCCTATCTTGACGAGCGCCGGACCGTGGAAATTCACTACGCGGACTCAGCAAAAATGGCAGTAGACAGAGCGTTCTTAAGAATCGAACATCCGCTTGATGAAATGAAAAATACAGGGATTATCGGAGATTAATAAAAATAAAAGCGGACGTGCTGTTTGGCCGTCCGCTTTTCGTGTGATTTCTTTACTATGCTTAGGAGTTAAGAAGTCATTTCGTTCATTGCGCTCTGCACATTGTCTAGCTCCAGCGCCTAACTCCTCGGCCAGAACGGCTCCGCCAAAAAAAGCAAAATCGGCTTTTTCCGGCGGAGCCTTTTCTGTCCTTCGGAGCTAAGCAAGGCGCTTCCGCTTTTCTGGGCTACCTGCAAGAAAACGAAGCAATCCGCTGCGTGTCTATTCCGAAATAGTCCCATCTGAATTGGCGCGGTCTCCATCTGTACCCTGCGACGGATGTTCTGCCGACAAATGTCGGGTAAAACCAAAAGCTGTTTCCATTGTTAAGCCAAACGTACGTAAACCGGAAAAGACATCCGCTGATGGCTCCCGGGTCTACTGCAAATAGTGATGGACTTTGCTGTGGGATCTGACTTGGAGGCGGTCCTGTCGGTGCCTGCGTTCCTCCTCCTCCAAACCCTGGCGGCGGACCAGGCGGCATACCTCCTCCAGGACCAAAGCCTGCTCCCGGAAAACCTGGAAATCCCTGACGATCGTATGGATTGTACATATAAACATTCCTCTCCTCATTAGCCTACAACACACAGTATGCATCAACGAGGAAGGGAGTGAATGGAATACCGGACTGCGTGCAGCAACACGCAAAAAGGAACACTTCTTTGAGTGTTCCTTTTTGCGTACGGGACATTAATAGCCGAAATCCCAATCCATCTGCTCCTGCCAGACGGCGAAATGAAAGGGAGGAAGAATCATTGTTCTGCCGTTCACTTTACAGCTGCACGACTCTGAGCCGGCATTTTCTTTTAATTGCACATATATTTCTTCAGGAACATCCTCAAGAACAGTCATATCCTGATTTTCATGAAACAGCAATACGGTTCCCACCGAAAAAACACCTTCTTTTACTAGAGATCACTCAAAAAACACATTTAGAATTCTACCATGTTTTTGAATGAAATCTGCCGCTGAAAAGAAGATGTCATAAAATCGCCAAATCGAAATCGTTTACAGGAGGTTTAAAGGTATTTTTTCATTTTGTACTGAATGAAAAGCATGGGATCAATAGATACGTAGTGTTCAGTTAAAACGGAGTAGCCCCTTTTCAAGAAAAAGGGCCGGGCTGTAATTCCCGTATTGAGAGTGACCTTTTTGTGGCCCAAATCTCTTGCCGTCTTCTCGAGTGCCTCAAGAAGGGCAGATCCGGTTCCCGTCCTTTGATGGTCTTTATGAGCATATAAAAAATGAATGTCTCCGTTATGCGTCAGTGTGCCAAAACCTGTTATTTTTTTATTTATTACTGCAAGGAGTGTCGTGTTCACTGAAAGCAGGTCTCCCCAATTTTCATAATGATCCCGACTTTTTGGAGCCAGTGTATGGATATGATCAGGTGAATAGTCTCTGCCATTAATCTCATTGACTGTATCAATATATAAATTGATGACAGATTCAAGATCTTTTTGTTCAAATAATCTAATCTTCATCAGCACCACCAAATATGTTTAATTTTTCTGCACGCGCATCTTTAATTAAATCCGTTAACCAGGCAAGTTCTGCTTCTCCATGCAGGATTGATCCCCTAATTAAGTGAATAACAGCTCTCGGAAGCCTCTTATATAAATCAAGAATTCCTTCAAGCTCTGCCACTCTTTTTTTTGTCAGCTCCACTCTCTTTTCAAGAACTTCTGCCACTTCTTGAGGATTGCTGTGGAGAGTAAAAGCAACGCCCGTAAAAAGAGGGTGATACAGATTTGAGTCGCTCGACAGTTCGTCCAGAATCATTTTGTGAAAGAGCTTTTTCCCTGATTCGGTAATCGAATAAATCGTTTTATCAGGCCTGTTCGTATCTTTAATAATATCAACAATTTCAATATGCTCTTTCTTGTAAAGCTGTTCAACTGCATAATACAGGGAGCCTTTCTGCAGTTTCATAAAGTGGTCCATATGTCTTTGTTCCATAATCTGCTTCATTTCATAGGGATGGGCATTCTGTTCCATTAAGAGCCCAAGTATGACCAATTTCATTGACATACAGCATACCTCGCTTTACCGAAGCTGGTGTTTCTTTATCAGCTTACTTTGATTATATAGTCTAGTTTGACCATTTAGCAACGATTTTACATGAAGGTTCACTAATTCGATAAAAGGGAAAGGTATCGGTGGGAATGTAAATGAACCATCTATCTATTTTCTGTTCTATCCTGTAAAATAAAGTGTTTGAAAAAATAGTTCCTTTATGGAGGAATACGTGTGCTGCAAATGATTAAACCGCTATTGGTTAATATTACAATTCTATTTTCCCTAACCTATAATGCAAACCTGTTTTTTCCGTTTCATTCAACGCAAAAGCCGGCATTAAAACAGAAAATCATTTACGGGCTGATCAGCTCATTTGGCGCTCTTCTTTGCATGGCCTACCCGATTGAAACACTCGGGGACACGAACTTTGATTTGAGAATGGTTGTTGTAATGATTATTACCCTGTATTCCGGCTTTATATCAGGTGGAATTGTCCTTATTGTAACATGCTTTGCCAGATTTTTAATCGGCGGAGAGTTCTATCTGATCGGGATTGCTGTTACAGTCTTTGCCTATGTTATGGCACTGCTGTTCAGAAGGGCGTTTCTTCAGTCAAGCAATAAATACATGTCCGGAAGCATCATTTTTGCCGTTTATTTTGCTGTCTATATCCTGATCATTTACTCTAAGATGAATTTTCTGGGGCTTCCTTTTTACTTTGTCTATTTCCTGACCTTTTACTTTTCATGTATTTCGATGATTTATATTATTGAAAGCCTTATAAAAACAAATAAGCAGTTTGATGAAATGGTTTATATGGATAAACTTACGACAATTGGCCAAATGGCAGCCGCCATTGCCCATGAGATCCGCAATCCAATCACAACGGTCAGAGGATTTATCCAATATATACAGCAGAATACAGGTGATGAAAATCTGAAGAAGTTTTCACCTTTGATTTTGGAAGAACTGGACCGGACAAACAAAATTATTACAGATTATCTGCTGCTGTCAAAGCCCGGAAATCGAGAGATGACGAAGATTGATATTGATGATGTGCTTGTAGACAGCATAGAGCTGCTGAAACCGCTCGGGTATTATTCCAATGTCAGCCTGTCTTTCGAATCTGACGGGAGAAATGAAGTATATGGGGACATCCATCTCCTTAAGCAGTCTTTGATGAATGTGATTAAAAATGCAATTGAATCCATTGAAGACAGCGGAGAAGTAGAAATAACCAAAATAACGCATGATGCAGACGGCACCATCAGCATTGCCATCAGCGATAACGGAAAAGGAATGACTGAGGAAGTAAGAAAAAATCTCGGTTTGCCGTTCTATACCACAAAATCAAAAGGCACCGGTCTTGGATCGATGATCACAAACAGGCTGATTCGGGAAATGGGCGGCACAGTCGAATACCAAAGTGAGCTTGGAAAGGGCACCTGTGTAATCATTAGCCTTCAATTATTTCAGGAAATGAATCACTGACAGAAGAAGGAGAAACGTACGTTCGGAGAGAATGTATAACGGAAAAGGGGGAGACTGATGAAAACAATAGATGAAATGAATCAGCATTATTCTGACTTTACAAACTGGGTCATCTCATTGGAGTTTACAAGCGAAGAGCTATGGCATCATCCGATTGATCATGGAAAATGGTCCATAGCTGAAATAATTTCACATCTTATTTCATGGGACAGGTTTACCCTTGAGCAGAGACTGCAGAACATACATATGAACGCTGTTTTAGATCCATTCCCTGATATTGAGGCAGTCAACAGCAGGGCAGCGGAGTATGCGAAAAGCGGAATTGGGAAGAAGGCGCTTATTCAGGAGTTCACTCAATCTCGGTCTGCCGTTGTTGAAGGATTCCGGTCTTTTACAGGAAAAGAATTTGATTTTAAATTCAGCATCGGAGATCATCCGTTTACCATTGCAGGTTATATGGAAGAGTTCATTCATCATGACCTGCATCATAAAGCACAGATTGACGCATTTCTGAAAAAAATGGAGAAAAGCAGGACTTCATGATGTCTTTTCTCATGCAGGCACTCGCCGTTGCCGGTGCTATATTCTTGTTTACAGCCCTGTATATTGTGATAAGAATGATTAAGAAGCAGTAAAAAACCCAGTTCAACTTGAACTGGGTTTTTATATTGGACTCCCGGAGCTAACCGGGCGATTCTGCTTTTCTCATTGTCCAGCTCCATCGCCCAACTCCTCTGCCAGAACGGAACCGTCGGCAAAGGCAAAAAGCGCCTTTACCGCCGTTTCCTTATCTGACTCCCGGAGCTAACCGGGCGATTCCGCTTTTCTAGGTGTCCAGCTCCATCGCCCAACTCCTCTGTCAGAACGGAACCGTCGGCAAAGGCAAAAAGCGCCTTCACCGCCGTTTCCTTATCTGACTCCCGGAGCTAACCGGGCGATTCCGCTTTTCTAGGTGTCCAGCTCCATCGCCCAACCCTTCCGTCAGAACAAAATCCCCAAAAAAGTCAAAACCGGACTTTTCCGGGGATTTCTTTTCTGCCTGTCAGGGCTAAACGGGCGATTCCGCTTTTCTAGATACTATGTGTAATAAAATTCGCCAAAAACAGCGCCGCGATGATGTAGAGCGGCAGCGCCACTTCGTTTGTGCGTTTCATGGCAAGTTTTAAGATTGGATATGCAATGAATCCAAAGGCCATTCCGTCTACGATGCTGTAGGTAAGGGGAATGAGTGCAATGATCAAAAAGGCCGGAAAGCTTTCCGTAAAATCTTTCAGATCGATGTTTTGGATATTCTGAATCATCAGCCCGCCGATTAAAATTAAAATAGGGGCAATTGCACTGTCTGGAATCAATTTAAGATATGGCAGAAAGAACAGTGAACCTAAAAACAGGAATCCTGTTGTTATGGCAGTCAGTCCTGTGCGTCCGCCTGCCTGAATGCCTGCAGCTGTTTCGACCGTGCTTACTGTTGGACTTGTTCCGAATAAACCCGCTGTAATGGCAGAAATGGCGTTTGCCCTGAGCGAACTGCTGTACCTGTCTTGTCTGCTTATCATATTGACGTGTCCATGAACAAGGCCGATGTTCTCAAACACAATGACCATCGTGAGTGAGAAAGTGGCCGTCCAGAATGCAAGATCTGCTGCCTGATTAAATGACATGGCGCCAAAAACCTGAGTATACGAAGCTGCCGAAAAGGAGGACCCGCTGCTTTCAGAGCTGTCAATCAAGCCGAATCCTGCAGCGATTGCTGAACCGGCAAGTATGCTGATCAGGAAATTGCCCGGAATGTTTCTGGCAAAGAGCACAATCGTGATCACTAATGTAATCAGCGTAACGAAGACATGGGGGTCTGTAAAATCACCCAGTTTGACAAAAGTCGTCTCGCTTCCGGTGACAATACCGCCTTTTTGCAGACCGATAAACGTGAGGAATATTCCAATTCCAACCGTAATCGCTTCTTTCAGCGAATCAGGTATGGAAGCGCTGATGATGCCAGAGAGCTTCGTGAATGCAACAAGTGCAAAAAGAAGTCCTGAGACAAAAACGACCGCAAGACCTTCCTGCCAGGAGAGTCCCATTGAACCGCAGATTGTGTAGGTGAATAACGCATTCACCCCCATCCCTGGAACTAGAATAATCGGTGTTTTTCCAATAAAGCCCATCAGTACGCAGCCAATGAAAGATGTAAGAATGGTCGCGATAATGCCTGCTTCAATCGGAATGCCGGCGTCAGCCAGGATCGCACCGTTTACGGCTACGATGTAGACAATCGTAAAAAAGGAAATCATTCCTGCGAGCAGCTCTTTTCTGACTGTCGTGTCATGTTGCTCAAGCTGAAAGTACTTATGCAATTTTTAACCCTTCCTTAAAAAGTAACCCTCGACCCAACCCGTTCAACCGGCATCAGCCGATTCACATATAGCATTATACCAAGAGGGAAGACTTTGTGCATTATCTTTATTTGTCATTTTCTGTGAGAGGCTTTACTATCATGACTCTTATTAAACATACAGGAGCTCGTTCACGTTAATTTTTTGTAAACGGGCAGGTGGCGGCTCTCTGTTTAAAGAAGTTAACCATACAAAAAGAAAACGGAGGATGCTAAATGGCACAATTAGAAAAGCCTGACACGTTGACTCTTCAAAAGGAGAGGGCATGGAGACTGTACCTGTCGCTCCCCATTCTGTCATGGGCGCTGTATGATTTTGCGAACACTATCTTTTCATCAAATATTACTACCATTTTCTTTCCTTTTTATCTGCAGGAAGTAATTGGCGCAAACGAAAGACTGGATCAGATTGCAAGTTCATTCATATCCTATGCCAATGCAGCAGCAAGCTTCCTGCTCGTTCTGTTTTCTCCGCTGTTTGGCGTATTAATTGACAGATCGGGGAAAAAGAAAGCATATATTATTCCTTTTACCTTAATAACCGTGCTGTGCACCATACTTATGGGCGTTTTTGGAATGACAGAGTTTTCTTATACGCTGTTTGGACTCCCCGCCGGTTTAGTGTACGTTATTTTGCTCTTTATCATGGCGAAATTCTTTTACCATTCAAGCCTGATCTTTTATGATACGATGATTTCTGATTTAGGCACTGGAAAGCAGATTCCTCTAATATCAGGATTCGGTGTTGCCGTAGGATATGTCGGAACCCTTGTCGGCCTCAGTGTTTATCTGCTTATTGGAGATTCAGGCTTTCATAGGGCATTTATTCCGACAGCCCTTCTTTTTCTGGTCTTTTCACTTCCGCTTTTTTTCTTTGTAAAAGATAAGCCTTTTGCGGGTAAAGCGGAAAAGACGGGATTTTTGGATGGCTACAGAGAAATTATCCGGACCTTTAAGGAAGTAAGAACGTATAAAGCCGTTTTTTTATTCATGATTGCCTATTTCTTTTTAAACGATGCCATCGCCACAGCGGTAGCGATGATGGCTGTTTATTCAAAGGCTATTGTTGGATTTTCTTCAGGTGAATTTATTTTGCTGTACCTTGTCTCAACGGTGGCAAGCATAGCAGGGTCTTTTCTTTTTGGATATATAACAAGGGCAGCAGGAACGAAAAAAAGCATCATGTATGTTGGAATCATCCTGGTCATAGCGCTGGCATTTGCTGCATTTGCTGTTAATGCAGCCATGTTCTGGGTTGCTGGAAGTTTATTCGGAGTTTCTCTTGGGGCTATGTGGGTCACGTCAAGGACATTTATTGTAGAATTGACGCCGGAAAACAAGAGGGGACAGTTCTTTGGGCTTTTTGCCTTTTCCGGCAAGGTGTCATCCATTGCCGGGCCGCTTCTATACGGAACTATTACACTTGTTCTTGCAGATTACGGTGATCTTGCAAGCAGGATTGCCATTGGCTCTCTGATGATACTTGCAGGCATCGGGCTTGCTGTCCATATGTTTGTTCCTGACAATGAAGCGTAAGCCTGAGATTTCCTCAGGCTTTTTTTCATTGTCCGGTTGAGAAAGATCGAATTGTTCCGATATATAAGGTATGTGTAACTATAGAGAGGAAGAAAACGATGCAGCAGACAGAGATATTATTGGAAAGCGGCACAAATGAGCTTGAAATCGTTGAATTTACTGTAGCAGGTCTGAAATTCGGGATTAATGTCATTAAAGTGAAAGAAATCATCCAGCTTCAGACTATGACAAAAGTGCCTCATGCCCATCCGAATGTTGAAGGCATTACCGAGCTGAGAGGGGAAGTTTTACCTGTAGTGGATACAGCAAAAGCACTTGGCCTGGGGGAGAATCCGAATTCTTCTGCAGACAAGCTGATTGTGACGGAATTTAATAAACAAAAGGTCATCTTTCATGTGCATGGCGTCACTCAAATTCACCGGATTTCATGGAGCCTGATTGAAAAACCGTCCCGGCTGTACCAGGGTCTCGAAAGTCAGATTACAGGAGTCGTGAAATGGAACGGCGAGATGATTCTTCTGCCTGACTTTGAAAAACTGATTGTTGAGATTAATCCGGAATCAGGCATTCACTTAAATCAAATAAAAAAGCTCGGCAAGCGCGAGCGGTCAGATAAGAAAATAGTCATCGCAGAGGATTCGCCATTACTCAGAGGGCTTTTGCATGATACGCTGCAGGAAGCGGGATTTGTAAATCTGGAATTTTTTGAAAATGGCAAAGACGCACTGGAGTACCTTCAAACGCTGTGCAGCAATGGCGGTGCATTAAAAGATGAAGTGCAGCTGGTGATTACAGACATCGAAATGCCGCAAATGGACGGCCACCATCTGACGAAGCGCATCAAGGAGCATACGACACTTGCGGTTTTACCTGTTCTCATTTTTTCATCGCTCATAACGGAGGATCTTAAACATAAAGGAAGAAAAGTCGGGGCAGACGGGCAGGTAAGCAAACCTGAAATTGCTGAGCTCGTTTCCATGATTGATCAATATATCCTTTAGATTGCAGTATAAATGAGAAAGAGCCATTTCCGTATGATGAAATGGCTCTTTCTTATTTCTCTTCAATAGCTCTCGCCCAAGCGTTTAAATACAGGTTTTTTGTATGTAGGTGCAGGTTTATTGGTAGAAGGGCGGTTTGAAACCGACTCCTTTACGCCGACATACTGCTGAAGCAGTGCTTTTGCTTTTGCCAGGGATAAATGTATTTTTGGATTTCGGTACGACTGATTCAGTGAACCGAGATGTGGGAGATTTTCGAAGTCATCTTTAGTGGGAGGCATATGAAAATAATATTCTCCGGCAGATATAAGAACGTCTGACTGCTGCTTGCTGTTTTTAGGATTATTGGAAAAGTGCAGTCCTTCTTTTTTTGCTTTTCCTTCGGTTAATAGTTTTTGAAGTGCCCGTTTTTTCAGCATATATAAAAATTTCGGGTCTGGCGCCGTCTTAGCATGGCGGTTTACGATATAGATTGCTTTTGCTACATTATCTGTCGTTGGTTTAAGCGGCTGATTTCGCTGATCGTCCATTTTCTCTCTCCTTTGCACATTTATTCGCTTATTCTAAATTATACGTTTCCAGGTGTAAAATGCAAACTTAATCTAAAATCAATCACCCGTTTTCCCGGTTTTCGTTCATCAGCTGACGTTCTGAAAACGAATCCATGATCTTCAGGAAATAATCCGCATAAACAGGATCCCATTGCGTGCCCCGGCCCTCTTTAATAATGGAGAGCGCAGTCTCAGACGGCATCCCCCGTCTGTAAGGCCGGTCAGAGGTCATCGCATCATAGGCATCAGCAACGGCCATAATCCTTCCGAAAAGAGGAATGTCATTTCCGGCAAGACCTTCAGGGTACCCGTGACCGTCAAATCGCTCATGATGATATTTGACGCCTGGTATGAGCGGCCGCAGCATTTCAGCAGGCTGAACACTCAGGAGGATTCCGGCGCCTATGACCGGATGTTTTTTTATTTCTTCATACTCATCCATTGTCAGGCGTCCTTCTTTCATGAGAATGCTGTCTTTAATGCCGATTTTGCCTATATCATGAAGAAGCGCTGATTTCCTCAAATCATCAAGTGTTTCTTCGCATAACCCTGCTTCCCTGCCGATCATAACGGAATATTCCGCTACTCTGATGGAGTGGCCCGCGGTATAAGGATCTCTTGCATCAAGAGCTGAAGCAAGTGTTGTATACAAACTTTCCAGTAGCTGATTATTGATTTGATCACGCTCTTTGAGCCCGCGTATCATTTTATTAAAGCCTGCGATAACCGTTGCAAACTCATCCGAATAAACCTCATTCCGGTAATGGAATTGCCCCTGTTCAACCTCAGCCATGCCCTCCTGAAGCTTCTCAATAGGTTCAGAAATGTTTTTGAATAGCAAAAAAGAACCAAACACTGCAAACAGCACAGACATGATTACAATCAGCAAGGACCAGCTCCAGTATTCAGGCAATCCCGGGGACACATTCTCCTTAAAACGCAGTTGTGAAGCAAGAGCAAATAACAGCAGGGGATATACACCAATGTAAATGGCGCTGAACATTACTTTGGATTTTAAAGAGATGGGGATTTCCCGATCTGGTACAAGATCCTTCCCATAGAGCATAAGACCTTTATTGCGGAGGGTAATAAGCATAGGCTTCACCGCTTTGGAGCATAAAAAGAATTCAATGACGCTGTGCATGCCCGCAACTAAAAAAGTGACTGCAAAAGCAGGAAGAATGTACGATAGCGGGATATTCAGCAAGTTATTGTTGATAAGGTAGATTCCAAACATACAAGCCGGAACAGAAAACCCAAAAAGATGCGGACCCAAAATTCTGTATACACTTAAAAGGGGTAGACGATGAGTCTGTCTGAAAGCAGCATCCAGTGTATCTAAAGAGGTATCACTCTCTTTGAAAACGTTTTTGATCGGTGCGATGTGTCTCCGGAACAGTGCCCATTCACATAGGCTCATGCAGATAATCGAACACAAGAGCAGCAGCATAAGCAGCATGACTTCAGATGGAGTGACTGTTAATGTAGTAAAAATAAGAACGGAACCCACGCCAAATACAGCTAATAAAGAAGCAGTAAAATTATGAATGATCAGCTTTGTTATAAACTCTTTATATATTGTCAATTCAGGACCCAACTTTCAGTCAATACTTCTTTAGTAATATCGGCTGTTTTTTCTGAATCTTTACCGGGACACTGAAAACTTGAAAAAAAAGACAGCAGATGAAGTCTGCTGCCGTGAAAACGTCTTACGAAATATGGATCTGTTCTTTTCCTGTCCGCTGTGCAAGTTTTTTCTGGGAATATTCAAGTTCTTTGCTTAGCTTTGGCAAAGTAAGGGCATAGAAAAGGAAAACGAAAAGAATCACAGTGGCCATTCCATAGTAGAGATATTCAATATTGCTGATGAATTTCGGAAAGACTACGGCAATAATGCCAAGGGTCAGGGACTGTGCAAACATCATCAATGGGTCTGTCCATCCGCTTACTCTGCCCATCAGTTTTGGATGCACGATTTTAGGCATCCAGCCCCCAATGGCAACATTAATCGGTCCAATGCATGTCCCAATAATGAACACAGTGGCAAGAAAAATGCCAAGATGATCGGTCAGACCGAGCATGAAAATCAGAATGCCGCTTACGAAAATCGGATAAATCATCATTTGATGCGGCTTGAATTTCGAAGACATAAGTGTACCGATGAGGCTTCCCGCCAGAAGGCCGGCTCCAAGAGAAATCGCGAAAAATGACGCATACTTTTCGTAATTGTCAGGCGACAGCTCGTACTTCATAGTAAAAATCGGAAGGATGGAAAATGCGCCATTTACAAACCCGAAAACAAAGAAACCGAACACGAGCGAAGCAAGCAGTTTGTTTTTTACAATATACAGAATGCCGTCTTTAAAATCACGGTAAGTGGAAGAAATACTGAAATCTTTCCATTTCGCTTTTCCATTCGGAAGCCTTGCCTCCATGGGAATTTTGCATCGCCGGATGAGTATTGCAGAGATGACAAAGCTGATAAAATCGAAAGCCACGGCGCCCTTCAGTCCGATTGTCTGATAGGCAATTGCACCGAGCCCAACCCCGAAAACCATAAAGATGCTGAAGAGAATCTGGTTCAACCCTGCAGCCTGCGCATACTGCTCTTTACTTAAAATTCCCTGCACGAGGCTCGCTTCGGCAGGATAGAAGAATTTTGTCACTGCACTTCTTAAAAAGAGCAGGAAGAAGATAAGCGGGATGGAATTCAAAAATAAGGAACCAAACAGAAGCACAGTCAGAAATGCTCTGATCCAGTCACAGTTTTCAGCTACTTTTTTTCTGTCAAAACGGTCTGCAACCACCCCGACCAGAAAGAAAACAAACAATGTTGGAAGTGAATACATCAGTTCTGCCAGTGTCGCATAGGACGGCTGGTGGCTGAAACGGTCCAATAAATAAAAGGCAAAGGCCATATTTCCGATTGTAGTGCCCATTTGCGAAGCGAGTGCGGCAAAAAAGAGCTTCACAAAATTTCTGTTTTCAAAGATTTTCATTATGCTGCTCCTTATTTTGCAGGATAGTAGTCACAGTAGTTATTATAATAGAAACATGTTCATTTTAACATAAAGGTTTTGTAAAAATTTTACTGGCGGATGGAGACCCTTGTTCCGTTCGGGACAATGGACCCGAGTTCAAGGACATCTTTGTTCTGCATGCGTATGCATCCTTTTGAAACAGCCTTTCCAATTGAGCTTGGATCGTTCGTTCCGTGTATGCCGTAATGAATTTTTGATAGGCTGAGCCAAAGCACTCCAAACGGACCTCCCGGATTAGGCTGGCGGTTGACAATGACAAATTCTCCAATAGGGGTTCTTGAAAGAATTTTGCCGACAGCTATCGGATAGACTTTCATCACTTGTCCTCTATTCAGCAGAGTCAGCTGTCTGCGGCCAATCGATATCATGATGCTGTAAGGAATGGAGGAAGGCTCAGGCAGCCCGGGAATAATCAGAGGCTGTCCGGCGGTTAATTTATTTGGATCTGAAAGCTGATTGGCAGTAACGAGAACTGCCGGGCTGATGCGGAAGTCCTGGGCTATAGAGGTGAGAGTCTCACCGGGTTTTACAAGATAGATCATCTGTTTTCACCGCTTTATTTGTGATGAATACTTCGTTTTACATGATTAGGCTCCGGATTTATCAGGCACTTGCTCAGTTCCGGTGTGTTAAAGCATCATATGTGCACATATGGATTTTGTTTCCGCCCGGTGTGCCATTCCGTTTCTTATGCCTTTAACTAATTTTAAAAAATATTAACTTTAAGAAAATGCAACAGAGTTATCTTCGTCCAGCTACAGCGCCTAAATCCTCTGTCAGAACAAATCCGTCAAAAAAGTCAAACCCGGACTTTTCTGCCGGATTCTTATCTGCCTATCGGATCTGACCAAGGCGCTTCCGCTTTTGTTTCTGTGATATAATTTTTTGTATATTCAGAGGAGTTGAGCAGATGATTAAGGAAAAATATGCGATTATTGACATTGGCTCCAACACAATGAGACTGGTTATTTATCAGCGCGATAAAAGCCGGAGACTCAAAGAAATTGAAAATGTAAAGATTTCGGCGAGGCTGAGGAATTATTTAACAGATGAGTCCATCTTAAACGACGAAGGAATCACCGTTTTAGTTTCATCTCTGCTCAGTTTTCAGGAAGTAACGAGGCATCATGACCTTAAAGATGTGAAGTGTGCAGCTACGGCGACCGTCAGACAGGCTGTCAATAAGGACGACGTACTGGGAATAGTCAAAGAAAAAACAGATTTTACAATCCGCATTCTCTCCGAATATGAAGAGGCTTATTACGGTTTCCTTGCAGCCGTAAATTCCACTCAGATCAGGAGCGGAATTACAATTGACATCGGCGGGGGGAGTACCGAGATTACCTACTTTGAAAACCGGAAGCTCATAAATTATCACAGCTTTCCTTTCGGTGCTCTATCTTTAAAAAAAGAGTTTGTAAAAGGGGAGAAACCGACAAAGACGGAATTGCACGACCTAAGGATTTACCTTGAAGAAAACTTCAAAACACTGCCTTGGCTTATCAATAAACGTCTGCCGGTTGTCGGTATTGGGGGAAGTGCCCGGAATATTGTTCAAATCCATCAGGCCATGCAGGAATATCCGCTTGCCGGCGTCCACTTATATGAAATGTCGGCAAACGATCTCCTGGATGTTCAGCGATTTCTCTCCCCTATGTCCATGCATGAGCTGCAAAGAACGGAGGGTCTGTCAAAAGACAGGGCTGATATTATTCTTCCGGCAGCGCAGGTTTTTGTCACTCTGAGCGACATTACGGCCTCAGACCGGTTTATCTTGAGCCGAAAGGGCCTGAGGGACGGGGTATTTTATGAAGAGCTTACTAGAGGCACAGGAACAGCCATTTTTCCGAGTGTCATTGAAGAAAGCTTTCACGAATTGCTGAGTGATTATGACATTGACCTTGATCACGTGCAGCATGTCACAAAAATTGCCCTTGAGCTGTATTCCGGTTTAGCTGCTGCGGGGAAAATTTCTTATACAGAAGAAGATATCCGCCTGATCAGGAAAGGATCATTTGTTTATAATCTCGGACAGTACATTGATTCCGAATCAAGCAGCCAGCATACTTTTTACCTGATCGCCAACCGCACGATAGACGGTCTTTCCCATAGAGACAGACTGAAGCTTGCCCTGATCGCCTCCTTTAAAAGCAAGTCTGCCTACAAACAATATTCAGCTCCTTTCAAACACTGGTTTTCAAAGGTGGAGCAGCACAACATTATGCTGCTTGGGGCGATTATAAAATTTGCCTACAGTCTGAATGCGACAAAAAGAAATGTTGTCCGTTCAGTCAGCCTGCAGGATGATATCGACCGTACAGTGTGCACGATTTATTGTGAAGGCAATTTTATGCCAGAGGAGTACCAGGCAGAAAAACAAAAAAAGAATCTTGAAAAATTGCTGAAGAAAAACATTCAATTGAAGTTTCAGCAATAGATTAGTAAAGGAAAAAAGAAGAGGAGATGCTCTTCTTTTTTCTGCAGCATTTACATAAACCACATATAATCTTTACACATCATTTACATTCCTCTTAAACTCAAGTGCTATCATTACAAATGAATCCAAATGACTAATTCAAAAGGGTGACTTTTTTATGAGCACATTACACACCGATGAGGCAAAACTTGGCAGCCCTCACTATTACAATAACCGGGAGCTCAGCTGGCTTGCTTTTAACAAAAGAGTGCTCGAAGAGGCGATTGACAGCAGAAATCCTCTTCTGGAACGATTGAAGTTCCTTGCGATTTTCAGCTCAAACCTTGATGAGTTTTTTATGGTCAGGGTTGCGGGTCTAAAGGACCAGGTGAAAGCGGGATTCGGCAAGCCTGAGAACAAAGCAGGACTTACCCCGAAACAGCAGCTTAAGCAAATATCAGCACTGAATCATAAACTTGTAGATCTCCAGGCAGGCACCTATAATGATGTGATTCTCCCTGCATTAAAGGAAGAAGGAATCTTATTCTTAAGCTTAGACAGCCTGCACATGGATCAGCTTGATCTCATTGAAAAACACTTTGACGAGCACATATTTCCCGTTCTCACCCCAATGGCTGTTGATGCATACAGGCCATTTCCAATGCTTCTGAATAAAAGCCTCAATCTTGTCGTTAAGCTTGAAGATCACTCTGAAACAGAAGAATTCAGGGCAAAAACAGCCATTGTGCAGGTTCCGGCTGTGCTCGACCGGTTTATTTCCATCCCTTCAGGCGAAAATGACTGCGCATATGTGCTTTTGGAGGATGTGATTACACGCCATATACATAAGCTGTTCCACGGCTATCAAGTTTTGTCAGTCACTCCTTTCCGCATAACCCGAAACGCTGATATGACGATACATGAAGAAGGAGCTAGAGACCTTCTGAAGGAAATTGAAAAAGAATTGAAGAAAAGAAAATGGGGTGCAGCCGTCCGGCTTGAAGTAAGAAAAAACGGCTTTGATTCGCACGTTTTGGATTATCTGCTTGAAGAACTTGAGATCCACAGCGGCGATGTTTATGAAATTGACGGGCCGCTTGATTTTACTTTTCTGTTTGGTTTTTATAAAGAACTGAGTTCTAAATTTGAACATCTTACGTTTGAAACGTTTATTCCCCAGCCTCCGAAAGATCTTCTTGCTGATGATGATGTTTTTGAGACAGCTGCCGCGCAGGATCTGTTTTTGCACCACCCCTATGAATCATTCGAACCTGTGATTGATTTTGTCAGAGACGCAGCGGCAGACCCCGATGTATTAGCCATCAAGCAGACACTATACAGGGTAAGCGGAGGATCGCCCGTCATTGAAGCGCTGAAAAAAGCGGCTGAAAATGGCAAGCAGGTAACCGTCCTTGTTGAACTTAAAGCAAGGTTTGATGAAGAAAACAATGTTCAGTGGGCAAAGGAACTGGAAAAAGCGGGATGTCATGTTATTTACGGCATGACCTACTTAAAAACCCACAGCAAAATCACGCTTGTTGTCAGAAGGAAAAACAGCCTGATTGAACGGTTTGTTCATCTGGGGACCGGAAATTACAACGATCAGACAGCGAAAATTTATACGGACATGAGTCTAATCACTTCTGACTACCATTTTGGAATAGATGCTACGAACTTCTTTAATTATTTAAGCGGTTATACAGAAAAACCGGAATTTCATCATCTGTCTGTCGCACCATTTGATATCCGGACGGATTTTTTAAAGCTTGTTGATCAGGAAATCGATTATCATCGTCATTTCGGAAACGGCAGAATTATTGCGAAGATGAATTCGCTGACAGATAAGGCGATTATTATGAAGCTTTATGAGGCCTCTATTGCAGGAGTGAAGATTGACTTGATTGTGCGGGGCACGTGCTGCCTTAGACCGGGAATTGAAGGAGTCAGTGAAAAAATCCGGGTAAGAAGCATTGTCGGAAGATTCCTTGAGCACAGCCGGATTTACTCTTTTCATCACAACGGCGAAAAGAAAATGTTTTTATCCTCTGCTGACATGATGACCAGAAATATGGAAAAAAGGGTTGAAATTCTATTTCCTGTGTTTGATGGTAAAATAAAATCCAGAATCTTCTCTATGCTTGATATTATGCTGGCTGATAACGTAAAAGCAAGAGAACAGGATGCGTCGGGTGACTATCACTATGTAACAAGGCTGCCTGATGAAGAGGAGATTGACAGCCAGGCAATATTGCGGAAATTATCCTACAGAGTTTCTGAGGATGAGGAATAATCAGAAGAGTGCCTTTCAGGTGCTCTTTTTTGCCGTGAAGAAAATGGTACCCTCAATTTCACACAAGGAATCATAGTACAGGCACCGCAGGATATGATACTATGAAAAAAGACTTATTAAAAACGGTGCAGTGATAGAATAAGACCATGTTAAGAATGAGGGTATCATGAATAAATTAAAGAAAGCCATTACAGAAGATTTCAGTTCAGAAGAGAACATTGAAAAAATAGAATCGATTATTTTTGCTATTATTCTTGAACATATAAAAGACCTTGTTTTTCTGATGAAGGTTGATGAGGGCCAGCTGCGGTATGTATTTGTGAATGACGAAGGAGTGAGGCATGCGGGTCTTCCAGATGATTACGGGGGCATGGCGCTTTCGGATGTGATGGATAAAAACGTCTCCCTTCACCTCACGGAAATGTACAGGACCGTCAT
This sequence comes from Metabacillus sp. SLBN-84, assembly GCF_053629595.1. Taxonomy (NCBI): domain Bacteria; kingdom Bacillati; phylum Bacillota; class Bacilli; order Caryophanales; family Bacillaceae; genus Metabacillus; species Metabacillus sp. SLBN-84. The sequence goes on along the minus strand of NZ_JBRJIP010000001.1, from coordinate 2,705,428 downwards.
TGAGTTAAAAGAACCTTATTCCTTTCAGGATCAAGTGCAGTTATTGGATGGGTCCGGCATGTTTGGCGAATCGATGCTTACGCCTATTTTAAACGATAGAGGAGACGTCATCTATATTATTTCAGTCACAAGGGATATTTCTGATCGAATGCTTGAAAGGCAAAAGCTTATTGAGAGCGAGCAGAGATACAGGTCCCTGTTCGATCACACGAATGACAGCATCCTCTCACTCGATCTGAACGGCACCATCCTGTCGGCGAATCCCGCTGCAATTAATCTTTTTAAAAAAGTAACGATTTCAATTACAGGGAAGTCCATATTCAAACTGTTTGAAAAGAACGCAGCTGAAACTGAAAAGCTGTTAACGGAAGCCTCTGAAGGAAGAACGTTTGAGACAGACGTCAAGCTGACAGTGAAAAGCAAGGAATGGAACCTTCACCTGAAAACATTTCCGATTGTCTTAAATGGAAGCGTTCAGGGCATCTATCTGTTTGCTAAAGACGTTTCTGAGCAAAAGAGGCACGAGGCCCTGATCAGTCATATGGCTTTTCATGATGCTCTTACCGGTCTTTTGAACCGGACGGCCCTTGAAAAACATCTTAAGGAATGTTTCAGCAGCGATGCGGGCTCTGTTCATGCGCTCATGTATATAGACCTTGACAGATTTAAATGGCTGAATGATACGGCAGGTCACGCAGCAGGAGATCTGCTCCTGCAAAAAGTAAGCGCTCGCCTGCAGTCAATTGAAGCACCGTCCTTCAGTGTCTACAGACACGGAGGGGACGAATTTATTCTGTTATTCAAAAATACAAATCAAAAGGAAGCAGTAACTTACGCTAAGCAAATCCTTGATTTGTTTGCCGACCCTTATTATCTCAATGAACTTGTCTATTTTGTCAGTCCGAGCATCGGAATCAGCCTGTACCCTGAGCATGGACTAAGCGGGGAAGAACTGATTGCGGGGGCCGATCTTGCCCTATATGATGCCAAGCATCAGGGAAGGGGACAATTTCAAGTATTCCATGCCGGGCTCAATCACCGGTCAAAAAGGCTGCTTGCTATGGATTCAGGCCTCAGGCAGGCGATTGAAAACGATGAACTTCACCTTGTGTATCAGCCTCAGATTAACCTTGAAACGGGCGCGACAGAGGGTTTTGAAGTTCTTGTCCGATGGGAAAGCGTGGTGCTTGGAAACGTTTCTCCTGCCGAATTCATTCCTGCTGCAGAAGAATCAGGACTAATGATTCCCATTGGAGAATGGATTATGGAAGAAGCGTTCAGGCAGCTGGCAGAGTGGAGGTTTGAAGGATTCGGGGACCAATGCATTTCCATCAACCTGTCTTCCAAACAATTTCAGCAGCGCAACCTTCCTGAAATGATTCGGTCGCTGCTTCAGACCTATCAGATTATGCCCCGGCAAATTACACTCGAAGTGACTGAAAGCGCGCTTCATCATCAAAAAGAAGCTTCACTTGCTTTGAAGAAGCTTAAAGAAATTGGTGTGAGGATCGCGATTGATGATTTTGGGAGCGGATTAACTTCGCTGCAAAGCCTTAAAACGTATCCTGTGGACCTTTTAAAAATCGACCCTGCATTTATTAAAGGCGAAATTAGTGATGGCAAAGACGGAGCTGTGATTGCTTCAATCGTTCACTTTGCTCAAAGCCTTTCTCTTGAAGTTCTTGCAGAAGGAATTGAGACTGAGAATCAGGCGGAGTGGCTGCTCTCGCTGAATTGCAACAGGGGCCAGGGGTTTTATTTTTCAGGCCCGCTTTTGCCGTCAGAAATAACGTCCGGGTTCAGCTGCAGCACCAAAAAAGCACCTTAATTCAGGTGCTTTTTTCGTTTGTTTTTAAAGTGAAAACAGTGATTTCAGGAACGGAAAGAAATCGGAAAGGAAGCCTCGTTGTACCAAGCCCCCTGTTCACATACAGGGTCAGCCCATCCTCTTCATACATGCCTTCTGTATAGACAGAAGCAAAGGGAGGAGTTACAAGCGGGCCATACAGGGGCAGCTGGACCTGGCCGCCGTGGCTGTGGCCTGAAAGCTGCCAGTCTGCAGGGTGCTTTTTCGTTTCCAGTGCGGCATCCGGCTCATGTGCGAGAAGGAGAGTGAAATGCCTGCTGTCTGCTCCGGCAAGTGCCTGCTGATAATCAGGTTTTCCAAGCATCAAATCGTCGATCCCGGCCAAATAGATGAATGAACCATCCAGCAATGCAATCTTTTTGCCGCTGTTTTTCAGCAGAGAAAATCCGGACTCATCCATTATGGCCTTATAAACGTCTGTGCCGTATCCCCCATGGTCGTGATTTCCGTATATGGAGTATTTTCCGAGCGGTGCTTTTAATTTTTTCAGTTCAGGGGCGATCTTATGCAAATATTCATATTGATTCGGTTTATCGACAAGATCACCTGTAAATAAAATAATATCGGGGGAAAGCTGGTTTATTTTACTGACAACTTTGACAAGCTGGTCAATTGAATAATCATGACCCAGATGGGTATCGCTGAACTGAATCATTTTAAGGCCATCAAAGGCCGGAGGGATTTTGGCGTTTTTCATAGTTATCTGAGTCACTTTTATCAATTTCGGCTCAATATATCTTGCATAAGCATAGCCGAAAAAAAGAGCAAGAAGCATCCCGGCAGCTGCTGATAAAAAAAGTTTGAGAAAACTCCTTCTTGAATGGGTGTGTTCCAGACCGCCGCCCCCTTTTTTTAAAAACTGCCCCTACTACTTTTAGAAAGACGGCCCGTTTTCCTCTTTTTCAGATAATTATTTTAATTATTTGAAAACTATGGTAAAATATGAATGGTCATTCATTTTGGGGGTGTTTTTGTTGAAGGATAAAGTAATTATTGTAACAGGCGGTTCCAGCGGGATGGGAAAAGCAATGGCGGCAAAGTTTGCTGCACAAGGCGCGAACGTTGTTATTACCGGAAGATCACTTGAAAATTTAGAAGCAGCCAAAGAAGAAATGACAGGTCTTGAAGGGACAATCACTCCTTTTCAGATGGATGTGAGGGTGCCTGAAATGTCGGAAGAACTGATCCGCAAAACGGATGAAGCATTCGGACGAATTGACGGACTTGTCAATAATGCTGCGGGGAATTTCATTTGTCCTGCTGAACAGCTTTCTGTTAATGGATGGAACTCCGTTATCAATATTGTCTTGAACGGAACGTTTTACTGCAGCAGTGCAGCAGGGAAGTACTGGATTGAAAAGCAGCAAAGAGGATCAATTCTGAATATGGTTGCTACATATGCATGGGGAGCAGGAGCGGGTGTCATTCACTCTGCTGCAGCGAAAGCAGGCGTGCTGTCCATGACAAGAACGCTTGCTGTTGAATGGGGAAGAAAATACGGCATTCGGGTAAATGCCATCGCACCTGGTCCCATTGAGAGAACTGGGGGAGCTGACAAGCTGTTTCAATCTGAGGAAGCAGCTAAAAGAACGCTGAAAAGTGTGCCGCTCGGCCGTCTTGGAACACCGGAGGAAATCGCATCCCTTGCTTCGTTCATTCTTTCTGATGAAGCCTCGTACATGAACGGGGAATGCATTACATTAGACGGGGGACAATGGCTGAATCAGCACCCGTTTTAATTACTGACGATACATTCAAAAAAGATGCTCGCTTCAGAGCATCTTTTTTCATATCTTAAGCACCATTAAACCGGCCTCCCTCTATGGTATAATCATACAAAAACAAAGAGAGAAAGCGGGGAATGGGATATGGATCCATTGGATATCATGGCTAACCTGGAGCGCGCAAAACCGTTCTGCCAGGCCATTTTCAGTGCGGATGAACAAAAGGTCATCGGGTATGAGATTGTGGGGAGAATCTACATTGATAATGAATGGAAGAGCATGGGGCCATTTTTTAGAGATGATTCCATTCCTGATGAATACAGACTCGAGGCAGATTACCACATCTTACATATGGCGCTGGATCGTTTTCTTGATCCGGCTGATGATACCCTGATTTTTATTAACAGAGATGCGAACCTGCTCATGCTCGATCACGGTGAAAGCCTTCTCGAACTATTGTTTCAATGGCAGGAAAAGGGCGGAAATCTTGATCGGATCGTGATTGAAATTACGGAACATACATTTACTGGAGATATTCGGCAGCTTACACATGTTTTTACCTATTACCGGACATACGGCATTAAAATGGCGGTTGAGAATGTAGGGAAAGCAAGCAGCAATCTGGACAGAATTGCTCTTTTGATGCCAAATATCCTGAAGATTGATCTGCAGCCTCTCAGGTTAACGTCTCCTCTGCAAACGTATCACGATGTTCTGTATTCCATATCTCTGCTTGCAAGAAAAATTGGTGCAGCCATTTTGTACAGCGAAATTGACCTTCACTTTCAATTTCAGTACGCGTGGAAAAATGGCGGCCGTTTCTTTCAGGGGGATTATCTTCAGCCGCCAAGAGAAGGGAAAATAGAACCTTACCTCCTGAAAGAGAAAATGACAGGAGAGTTTCAGGCGTTTATCAGGTACGAAAAGAAAAAACTGCAGCATTTCTATAACCTGTCTGAACAGTTTCACCAAAGAATCAGCCTTCTTTTTGCAAAAGAATCCAGGCATGCTGCCGGATCATTTGATGAATTAATAAAAAAACTTGCAGAAGAACTGAACGATTGCTGTTTCAGGATCTATGTCTGCGACGGTGACGGTTTTCAGCAAAGCTCGAACTTCCTGAAAAAAGACAATGAATGGCAAATTCAGCCTCACCATCATCATAAAAACTGGAGCTGGCGCCCTTATTTTCTTGAAAATATCATGAAGATGCAGATCAGAAAAAAAGGCTTTTTCAGTGATGTGTACAGCGACATTGAAACCGGTGAATCCATCAGAACGTTCTCCTACCCGATTGATCAGCAGCATTACCTGTTTCTCGATCTGCCCTATTCCTATCTTTATGAAAATGAGGGGCTGCTGTAATAAATTTTGTTCATTGCGCCATCCTAGAAAGAAAGAACGCTCTAAGGGGTGACAATATGGACAAATTCACACTCGCTCTGGCTATCCTGGCATTTATGATTGCAGCAGGCGGACTGCTGTATACCATTGGTGTAGGCCGGCTTGTGGACACTAGAAAGAGCGAACACGATACCCAAATGAATGAGAAAATTCAGGCCCATCCCTATATCCGCAATCCAATATTCCTGGCATGCCTGATTGCAGCAGCTTTCATTGCAATCTACATTTTTTATCTTGCTTTCACACGTACATGGTAAACAGCAGCAGTCAGCTGCTGTTTTTTGTTTGGAAAAAAGACGATTATCCTTTTCTCAATAGGGTAAGGATTAAAATAAGAGAAATTGTCAGAAAATGATGGTATTTTGTGGATTATCGTTGGATGAAAACGACACAGACTCTGATAAAATTTAAGCACAGATATTAGCGGGAGGGTAATGACATGAAACTTCTTTTAAGCACACTCGTCGCACTTATAGTATTTCTGGGTTATGGACATGTAGGCTCTGCTGAGGAACTGCTGACTGAAGAACAGTCGGTTCAGGCAGTGCAGAAGGCGTCAGAGGTACAAGCCGCCCTCACCGAAAAGGAACGGCCATTAAAGGAAATAAAGGCTATGATGGAGCCTTATTTCACGCATTCATTTATTGAAACGTATGTAAAAGAGAACGTAAAAGAAACTGAAAACGGCTATATCGTATACGGCAGCGATTTTACCCCTTACTGCATGCCTTACTTTAATTATGACGAAGAGATGACGTTCGGCGCTGAAAAGAATACGCATAAATTATTTCAGTTTTTTCCTGCAGAAGAGGAGGGGCCTGTGAGCTATGATGACCATTATGAGGCTGTCCTGTTTGTGAAGGAGAACGGCGGGTACAAAATTGATGATGTCGTCTTTTCAGAGACTGAGCCTAAAATAGAATCTCCAGAAAAGAAGAAGCCGTTTAATGTCAGTCTGATTTTCGATAAGCGGGAGGCTGTTTCATTTGGAAATGAGGACGGTTTCAGTTTTATTTGGAACCCTTATTTTCAAATGAAAACACTGCTGAGCGCTTACGCCTCTGACGTTCAGGCAAGTGCTGCAGGATATGCGGAGTGATAAGAAAGAAACCACCCTGGACATCAGACAGGTAATAAGACAAATCCCGGCCTGCATACCCTTTAGAGGGAAACACTCTTTTAAAGGGGGATTACGGGATGATAAAGCGGTTTAACCGGCTGCTGATTGAGCTGCCAAAGCCGAAGTATGCGGATCCAAATGCGGCAGCTGCCGTTCAGGAGCTGCTCGGCGGAAAATTTGGAGAGATGTCAACGCTGAATAATTATATGTTTCAGTCGTTTAATTTCAGGCAGAAGAAAAAGCTGAAGCCTTTTTATGACCTGGTCTCTAGCATAACAGCCGAGGAGTTTGGCCATGTTGAGCTCGTTTCCAATACCATCAATTTAATGCTCACCGGTTCAACGTATCCTGCGCCTCCTGATGCAACACCTATGCAGGGGGCAAAGGACAAAAGGAACAGCCAGCATTTCATTCAGACGGCACAGACTTCCTATCCATTTGACTCGATGGGAAAACCATGGACGGGAGAAAATGTATTCAACAGCGGGAATCTGGTCCTTGATCTGCTTCATAACTTTTTCCTTGAATGCGGGGCAAGGACGCATAAAATGAGAGTGTATGAGATGACGGACCACCCGGTTGCAAGAGAGATGATCGGGTACTTGCTCGTTCGGGGCGGGGTACATGTCGTTGCCTATGCAAAAGCTCTTGAAGTCATTACAGGTGTTGATGTCGGAAAAATGCTGCCGATACCTAATCTTGATAATAAAGCCTTCGCCGATGCGAAAAAATTCGAGGACATGGGCATCCATCTGAGGCTTTATACGTTCAGTGATACGGATTACAGGGACATAAATAAAATCTGGAAGGGACCGCATCCGATTGACGGCCAGCCTTTAAAAGTATTTGACGGAATGCCATCAGGAGCTCCGGTGCCGGAACTGGATGAAGTACCTGAAGAATTCGCACCGGGCATTTCTAAAGAGGATTTTGATGAAATTGCTAAAAGGCTGATGAGGTCAGCGGGAATATAAAAAGGATGTCCCAAAAATAAAACTTTGGGACATCCTTTTTGCTCGTTTAGCCAATTTCAAGCAGTTTTTCAAGCTTTTTCAAATCGAATCCAGTTACTGTTTCCCCGTCGACCGTCACTGTTGGTGTAGAAAAAGATTTTAATTTTTCTGTCATTCTCTTTCTTGCTTCAGCATCTTCTGCTACATTGAAAACCTTGTATTGTATCCCGTGATGATCTAAAAACTGCTTGACGATCTGACACGGAGGACATTCGGGCTGTGTATAAACATTTACTTCTTTCATTCCTGTCATGCTCCTTTTTTTTTCAGCTCTTTATCTTTTTGGCATATGCATCGACAAGACCCATTGCACAGACGGATAAATCAAGATCCAGTATTCTGTATACACTGTGTGATCTTGGGATGCCTTTTAAATCAAGATACGCATAAATCTCGTGCTGAAGTTCCATTTTAACACGTTCTGCTGCTTTTTCTAAAGAACGAACCCCGGTTTGACCAGCGCCTGTTTCCGCTGCCCTGATAAAGACCGGCAGCCATTCCCTGAGCGCAGCCGTAGCGGCTATTGGATTGCGGCTCACTCCGAAATGACTGAAATGGATTGCCTTTAAGTCCAGGCTGTCAAATAAATCCGCGGCTTTAAGCATCGCTTCCGGGTTGAACTGATTCGGGGAAGTGGACGGCAAATAAAATTCAAGCCCTTCAGAAAGCAGCTCCTGATAGTAAATGCCGATTGTATCCCCTGTATACATACTCATGCTTTTATGGTCTAAAATGCTGAAATGATGATTGGCATGCCCCGGTGTATCATAAAAAGTGAGTTTTGAATCCGGTCCGATCTGAATGGATTCGCCATCTGACATGGCGATAATCCGGTCTTCGGGCACAGGCACGATCGGCGAAAAAAGATCATCAAACTGTTCGCCGTACACCGTTTTTGCACCGGCAATCAGCCTGGTGGGATCGATTAAATGCCTTGCCCCTTTCGGATGCACGATAACCTTTGCATTCGGACAGCTTTCAAGAAGCAAACCGGCTCCGCCTGCATGGTCAAGGTGGACGTGGGTAACAATAATATAGGAAATATCTTCAAGCCGGACGCCAAGGTCATTCAACCCATTTTTAATATGTGGAACAGAAGGACTTGATGAAGGCTCAAAGAGTGTGATATTCTCTTCAAGTAATACATAGGAACTTGTACGACCCGTCATCCCTAAATCATGACTGTCGATGATTGCTGAACGTTCATCCATTTTGGTTACAAGCGACACGTTTTTACCCCCTTGTGATCATTGATTTCTCCCATCATACCCATTTTATGTTTGCCCGGAGACGATGTAAAGAATTTTCAGGCAGCTGTAAATCCGATGGATAGAATGAAGAAGGACGCACAAACTAGAGGCGAAGGCGGACCTCAAGTTGACTCACTCTGTTGGAGGTGATACTAATGTCACAGCTTTTAGGTATCATAACTAGACTTCAAAGTCTGCAGGAAAATGCCGTTTCGAATGAACCAAGCCAGCGCTTCTTTGAAGTTGAGGGTGAAAAACGCTGCAGTGTAAAATATTTTGATAAAACGGATACGTTCGAACTCGAAGTATTCCAAAAAGATGAAAAGCCCCAGTCTTATCAATTTGACAACATCGATATGATCGCAATTGAAATTTTTGATTTGCTCCAATAAACGGGAGGGAACCGATGAATACGAAACCAAGCGTCATTTGTCCGAATTGCCATGAGCAGCAGCCTCTGAATGAAGTGCTGACTGCCCTGTCCAATCAGAATGTCAATTATTCGTGTTCCAACTGCCATTATCATATGCGTAATATTCAAACGAAAAAAGGGTAAACAGCCAAAATCATTGGCTGTTTTTTTTTGATGTTTAGAAAATTATAAAGTTAAAAGGCTGTGGAAAACATAACAAAGTTATCCTCGGCAAGCGTAAGCGCCTAGATCCTCTGTCAGAACAAATCCGGCAAAAAAGGCGGGACCCGGACTTTTCTGCCGGATTCTTATCTGCCTATCGGAGCGGGCCTTGGCGCTTCCGCTTTTGATCTGGTCATTTTCTAGTTTTAACCAACATTTATTTAAGTGAAAAAACTTTTTATAAATTTGTGTGAAAATCCGAAACCTTCATTCAATTTCAAACGTTATATATAGTGACTCGGGTAAAGGAGGCGGATCTGTTCAGCGGTGAAACAGCGGACTGTTTAAAAAGAGGGCTTTGAGGAAAAAATATACTATGAAATTTACGCCAATTTGCTCAATACTCTCTTCAGCCAAGCATATAATATCTTGGTTCTGTAATTTCCGCTGAAAAGGAGCTGTCATATGACTGACCATTTTGTCTTTTACAATGTCTCTGAAGGAAACATGTCATTTGAAGCTATGATCCATAAAATTAAATCCTTCCTGAAGAAAGACCCGAGAAGCACCTATCTTCTGTCAATCGGGACAGATTCACAGGTTCATCAGACAGAAACAAAGTTTATCACTGCTGTTCATGTTCACCGTCTCGGAAAAGGAGCGTGGGGCTGCCTGAAGAATTCGGTCATCCCGCGGCCAATGACGAGCCTCCATGAAAAAATATCCATGGAAACGACTTTAAGCCAGGAGCTTGCCTATGCGTTTACATCCGTTTATTTGGCAGAGCTTGCAGAAATTCTTATTCCTTATTCGGATGAGGGAGCAGATCTTACATTTGAAATTCATCTGGATATTGGGAGGAAGGGTGTGACAAAGGACCTTATTCAGGAGATGACCGGAAGAATTCAGGCTATGGGCCTGGAAGCAAAAATCAAGCCTGACTCCTATACTGCATTCAGCTATGCCAATCGGTTCACAAAATAATGAATCTGTCGGAATTTGCGGTTGACGCAGTGCTTTTTCATTGATTAATCTATCATTAAGGGGGCAATCTATTATGAATTCTGCAGCAGAAATTCTTTCACAGGACGACCAAAAATTTTTAGTTGAGCTTCTTCTAAAACAGCAATATGCTCTGGAGCTGGTCAGCAGCGAGATTTATGAAATTGAAAACGGCACAAAACAGTCTGATCATGCAACCTATCAAAAACTGATCCGGCTGTATGACCGAATCCGATTTGAAGTGAAATGATTACATACGCCTGGTACTCTTAGCAAGAGTATCTTTTTTTTGCTTTTCATGTTAAAACATGCTGATGAGGGAATGGCAAAGAAAAGATGAATCCGCATTACTTTCCCTCTTTGTGGTAGAATAAGAAGGTAGTTTGAACATTTTTAAAGCGGGGTAAATGGGTTCGGTGTGAACTTTTTTAGAGAGGGAGAACAAATGTGATTAGCATACATACAAAGAAATTGCTGAATGAATCAACGATAGAAGAATATATGATACCTTCAGATAAGGTTGCACATGTACAGATTGGCAATAACCTCGAGCATGCGCTGCTTGTTTTGACGAAAACAGGCTACACGGCAGTGCCGGTTCTTGATCCTTTCTTTAAACTGCATGGACTTCTTGGCACAAACATGATGATGGATGCAATCCTTGGCCTCCAGCGAATTGAATTTGAGAAGCTTGAACATATGAAGGTTGAAGAGGCTATGAATGCAGATATTCCAAGGCTGCATTTAAAAGATCCGATTTCCAAAGGGCTGGATTTGGTCATTGATCACTCTTTTGTCTGTGTTGTCGATGACGACGGCATTTTTGAGGGAATCCTGACAAGACGCGCAATTTTGAAAGAACTTCAGAAACAAATGATTGAAAATAGATAAATTCCGGGAGAGAAGGAGAGGAACATTTGCTCCTTCTTTTGCTTTTTAACGGAAAAGGGAGACGATGAAGGTGGCACAGGCTATTCTTGAAAAAGAAGAAATCAAGCAGCAGTCTTCGAATAGAAAACGCCCATTTATCCTGGCTGCGGTTATGCTCGCAATGTTTATGGCTGCTATTGAAGCAACAATTGTATCCACAGCCATGCCTGCGATTGTAGGAGAGCTTGGAGGATTTTCATTATACAGCTGGGTTTTTTCGTCCTATTTGCTGATGAATGCTGTTACCGTTTTGATTTATGGGAAGTTATCCGATCTGTTCGGCAGAAAGCCTGTCCTTATATTCGGCATTTCTGTTTTTCTCGCCGGTTCTGCGATGTGCGGGCTGGTCAGCTCGATGGAGTGGCTGATTGCAGCACGGTTTATCCAAGGGTTTGGAGCAGGCGCTGTCATGCCGATTGCATCGACAATTGTCGGGGACATTTATACAAAAGAAGAACGGGCTAAAATTCAGGGATACTTATCAAGCGTATGGGGGATTTCTGCCGTAATGGGACCTGCAATCGGCGGGCTTTTAGTCCAGTTTGTGAGCTGGAGATTTGTCTTTTGGGTTAATATTCCGCTTGGGCTTTTAGCGATTGCAGGGCTTGTTTTATATCTCCACGAAAATGTGGAGCGGAAAAAACATGAAATTGATTACAAAGGAGCCCTATTCTTATTTCTTTCCATAAGCACAGCTATGATTGTTCTTGTGGAAGGAGGCATCAGATGGCCATGGATGTCGAGTCCGGTCCTTTTGATCTCATCGGCTGCCGTTTTGTCTTTTGTCCTATTTATTCGACAGGAAAAAAGTGCAAAAGAGCCTATGATGCCGTTTAGTATCTGGAAAGAAAAAAGCATCTTCATCGCAAACATGACCTCATTAACAACAGGTGTGATGCTGATTGGAATCTCATCTTTTCTTCCTGCTTTTGTACAGGCTGTGATGGGACAGACTCCGATTATTGCGGGATTTACTCTTACTGCCATGTCCATTGGCTGGCCAATCGCATCAACCATATCAGGGCGGCTCCTTTTTAAAATTGGTTTTAGAACCACCTCTGTTATCGGAGGTGCAGCCCTGATCGCCGGAAGTGCTGTTTTCTTCACGCTGACACCGGACGACGGCCCTCTGTGGGCTGCCTTTGGTTCCTTCCTTGTCGGCATAGGGATGGGAATGACCACGACGGCTTTCATTGTCTCCATTCAAAGTACAGTCAGCTGGGAGCAGAGGGGTTCAGCAACAGCGGCCAACATGTTTATGAGAACGCTGGGTAATACGATTGGCGCCGCTCTGCTTGGAGGAATACTAAATACCCGGCTGCAGTCTTATTTCAGGGATGAAGGAATTGGTGAAACAATCAATCTTGATTCCATTAACAGGCTCCTCAGCCCTGAGGAAGCATCAAAGCTTTCTGATGATGCCATGCAGGCTTTAAAAGAAGGCCTGACATACTCCCTTCACAGTGTTTATATTATTGTGTTCCTATTTGCTGTAATCAGTTTCGTTCTTATATTAAGGCTTCCAAAAGAAAAGAAAGAGGCGCAGGAGAAGTAACTCCCGCGCCTTTTTGCTGTTTAATTTAGTTCAAGGAGTTCAATCCGGTTTCCGAATGGATCGTAAAATGAAAATCTGTTTACACCGGGAATCGGTATCTCTTCTTTCATTTCTACAGAAAGCTTAGTCAGATAATCCCTGGCATCTTCAAGATCTTCTACTTCAAAGGCCGGATGCCGCTTGCTTTTGGATCTGTCCGTTTCCTCAAGGCCGATATGCAGTTCTATTGATCCTGCCCGGCACCAGAAACCGCCATTCTTTAAAAGTGCCGGCGGCTTAGGTATTTCTTCAAATCCGAGCTCTTGAATGTAAAATCGGCGGGCAGGCTCTTCTTCTGCAGGAGAAACGCACAGCTGCAGATGATGCAGGCTTTTTATTTTCATTGGGAAACCTCCTATAAGATAAGGTTATAGAATAACTGAAGAATGAGGAGAACAGTGATCAGACGTATCAGCCAAGCCGCCTGTTTAAAACTGAGCTTTGCTGCAAAACGCACTGCAATCTGTGCTCCAAGTATGCTTCCAGCAGCAAGACTCAGCGCAATATTCCAATTCATGATGCCTGAAAGGGCGTAGGCAGTGAATGCTCCGGTGCAGCTTAAAAAAGTCTGAAAGCGTGTAAAGGCAACTGATTTAATATAGGAAAATCCGTTATGCAAAAAGGTGTACATCAGGAGAGTTCCCTGCCCGGGCCCGAACATGCCGTCATAGGCTCCAATTCCAAAAACGAGAGGGTAGAGGCTTTTCTTCAGCCGGGGTTCAGCCGTTTTCTGTTCCTGCGGTTTTTTCAACAGATTGAGCCCCAAAGCGAAAAGGAGGAGAAAGAGAGCGATGACAGTCATCACTTCACCGCTCAGCTGACTTGTGAAGGCAGCTCCAAGCACACCTCCTCCAACCGTAAATGGCGCAGTTGCTGCCATTTCCTTCACGTTCACTTCTTTTTTTCTAAGAAGAACAGCAAAGCTTGAAAATGAACTTAACGTATTTGCAAATTTATTAGAGGAGATAATGGTGTGAATAGGCAGTCCGTACATGAGCATAAGGGGCATGTTGATCATCCCGCCGCTCCCTGCAAGAGTGCCGATGAAGGTTGCTGCAATACCGATGAAAAAGATCGGCCATTCCATAAAGCATCACATCTTCCTGACAAGTTAAAGCGCGCTTTTCACCCTTAGTATATTCTTCGAGTGACAATAATGAAATTATGAATAAATTAGCATATAATATAAGGAAAACTTATAGAGGAGGTATTTATGCAGCTGACTGAATTAAAAATGCTCGTAGTTCTATCTGAAGAAATGAATATGAGAAAAGCATCCGAACGGCTTTTTGTTTCCCAGCCTGCGCTGTCACAAAGGCTGCAGTCCATCGAAAAGTCATGGGGCTTTCAAATTTTTATCCGTTCACAAAAAGGACTGACGCTTACGCCTGCGGGAGAAAAGATTGTAGCATTCGCAAAAGAAGTGACGAAGAAAGAAGAAAAACTGCGTGAAGAGATTTCAGAGCTTGAAGGAGAAGTGCACGGAACACTGAAGATCGCCGTGGCATCCATCATCGGACAGCACTGGCTGCCTAACATTCTAAAAAAATATGTCAGCAAATATCCTCATGCAAAGATTTCGCTTGTTACAGGGTGGAGCAGCGAGATTTTAAAAAGCATGTATGAAGATCACGTTCACCTCGGCATCATCAGAGGCAATCCGGAGTGGAAAGGGGTCAAGAAGCACTTGCTGACAGACACCCTGTACTTAGTGGATTCAGAAATTCATAAGGTTGAGGATTTGATTGATACCGAGCGGCCCTTTATTCAGTTTAAAAGCGACTCATCCTATTACCAGGAGATTCAGGACTGGTGGCATAAACATTTTCAGAGCAGCCCAAAGCGCACGATTGTTGTCGACCAGATTGAAACGTGCAAACAAATGGCCTACAACGGAATCGGATATGCAATCCTGCCTTCGGTTACGCTTGTGGACGATAATCGGGACATTCATAAAATCCCATTATTAAACGAGCACGGAGATCCAATCGTAAGGGATACATGGCTGCTTGGGTTTGAGTCATCCTTTAAATTAAAACAAGTGCAGGCATTTCTCGATATTTTGAACGAAGAGGGAATTTCGTAAAAGGGACGATTTTTTGTGCAAGCAGCTGATAATGCTGTTTTTTTATTTCAGCAGAAACAATTGACAATGAGAATAGTTTTCAATTAAAGTAAAAGTGAAAATGAAAATCATTATCAATTGAAGAGGTGGCACGAGTGAAAACGGCTCTTATTCTATATGCCAGCATGTCAGGGAATACAGAAGACATGGCAAGACTGATCGGACAGCAGCTAAGTAAAAAAGGGATGGATGTAGTGTTTGAGGAGCTGGATCTTTGCATGACAGATGAGCTGTTCAACTATGATGTGATTTTTGCCGGGTCTTACACGTGGGGAGACGGAGACCTTCCGTATGAGGCAGAAGATTTTTATGAAGAACTCTCAGAGTTAAACCTAAGAGGGAAGCTGGTTGCCTGTTTCGGGTCAGGAGATCATGCCTATCCGAAATTCTGCGAGGCAGCAGACTTGCTGCAAAGGCGGTTTAAAGAAACAGGGGCAGAAGTTTTTCATGATACATTAAAAATAGAAGGTTCACCTGAATCAGATCTGGAACATGAAGCCTGCAGAATGTTTGCAGATGCAGTTGCCGAATGGAGCGCTGCTGCCGGAAAATCAATGATATAAATGAGGCGTCCGGTTTCAGCTTGTCAACAAACCCGTCCTTTGATACAGTAATGAGGTATATAGTCTGAAGGAGGAATACATATGAAAATGATGGATGCGAATGAGATTATCTCGTTTATTCAAAATAGTACAAAATCGACACCTGTAAAAGTGTATGTGAAAGGCGATCTTGAAGGAATCGATTTCGGTTCTTCTTCACAAACATTCATAAACGGCAGCAGCGGTGTAGTTTTCGGCGAATGGGCTGAAATTCAGACGGTGCTTTCTCAAAACCAAGCGAAAATTGATGATTTTGTTGTTGAAAATGACCGCCGCAATTCAGCGATTCCGCTTCTTGACATGAAAAACATTAAAGCGCGAATTGAGCCTGGCGCTATTATCCGCGACCAAGTCGAAATTGGAGATAACGCCGTTATTATGATGGGAGCTTCCATCAACATCGGTTCAGTAATTGGCGAAGGCACGATGATTGATATGAACGTTGTTCTTGGAGGCCGCGCTACAGTAGGGAAAAACTGCCATATCGGAGCGGGATCTGTTCTTGCAGGCGTCATCGAACCGCCATCTGCAAAACCGGTTGTCATTGAAGATGATGTAGTCATCGGAGCCAATGCCGTCGTATTAGAAGGCGTTACAGTCGGTAAAGGCGCTGTCGTTGCTGCAGGCGCGATCGTCATTGACGATGTGGAGCCTTATACAGTTGTAGCAGGTACTCCTGCCCGCAAAATTAAAGATATCGATGAAAAAACAAAATCAAAAACTGAAATCAAACAAGAGCTCAGACAGCTTTAATACTTGAATGATTGACCGGCGTGGATGTTTTAGCATCCACGCCTTCTCTATAGAAACAGGGGGGATACGATTGGATCAAATGGACCTATTGTCAAAAATCAGACAGGATCTTCACCGAATTCCTGAGCTTGGCTTTCAGGAATATAAAACTCAGGCGTACCTATTGGAACATCTCGGGTCTTTACCCGCAGAAAGACTCGAAATCAAAAAATGGAAAACCGGTTTGTTTGTAAAAGTAAAAGGAACAGCTCCTTTGAAAACACTTGCTTACCGTGCCGATATTGACGGACTTCCCATCAGCGAGGAAACCGGCTACGACTTCAAATCTGATCATCCGGAGCTCATGCATGCCTGCGGCCACGATTTCCATATGACGATTGCGCTTGGAATCATTCATTATTTCGTCAAACATCCAGTCAGAGATGATCTGCTGTTTCTTTTTCAGCCTGCTGAAGAAGGCCCCGGAGGAGCTGAACCGATGCTCAGAAGCGAAGAAATGAAGGAGTGGAAACCTGATTTCATTACGGCACTTCACATTGCTCCGGAATATCCTGTCGGTACAATCGCCACACGTCCCGGTCTTCTTTTTGCGAATACATCGGAATTATTCATTGACTTAAAGGGAAAAGGGGGACATGCAGCCTATCCTCATACGGCTCAGGACATGATTGTTGCTGCTGCATCGCTTGTCACGCAGCTGCAGACCGTTGTTTCAAGAAACGTAGACCCGCTTGACAGTGCGGTGATTACGTTCGGGAAAATAACAGGAGGCACCGTTCAGAACATTATTGCAGAAAATGCAAGGCTTGAAGGAACGATCCGAACACTGTCCGTTGAGTCAATGGATAAAGTAAAAGAACGCATTGAGGCACTTGTCAGAGGGCTTGAGGTCGGCTATTCCTGCAGCGCGGTCATTGATTACGGTTCGATGTACCATCAGGTATACAACCATCATGAGCTGACGGAAGAATTCATGGATTTTGCAAAAGTGAACACAGATACTGAAGTTGTGCTGTGCAGAGAGGCCATGACGGGCGAAGACTTTGGATATATGCTGGATGAAATCCCGGGATTCATGTTCTGGCTCGGAGTGGACTCCCCGTATGGACTTCATCACTCAAAGCTTCAGCCTAAAGAGGAAGCGATAGGGGCAGCTGTTGACCTTATGTGCAGATATTTTCTCTACAAAGCGAACGGCTTATCAGAATAAAGGTACCTCCTATGAGACACATTAGTCTTAGGAGGTGGATGAGATGCCAAAAATCGGTGTTGAACAATCATTATCAGATGTTACAGCTGCACTTCAGTCAAAGGGATATGATGTTGTGGAACTCCGCAATGAAGAGGATGCAAAAGGCTGTGATTGCTGCATTATTACAGGCCAGGATTCCAACATTATGGGAATCAGCAATGCAGTAACAAGCGGTTCTGTTTTTACAGCCAGCGGTTATACAGCGGATGAAATCTGCCAGCAGGTGGAGAGCAGGCTTCAATAGAAAAAGAAATGAGCTGCCGAAGCCGGCAGCTCATTTGCTGTTTACTGTTTTTTCTCAATATAAACCTGATGCGGAAACGGAATCTCAATGCCGTGTGCATCAAGTGTTTCTTTCACTTTTTTACGGAGATTGCGCTCTACTCCCCACTGCATCATATTCTCTGTCTTGGCGATAATCCGGATCACAACATCCGATGCGCCAAGGCTTTGAACCCCAATCACACTTGGTCCCTCAATGATTGATGCATCATGGGCGGCCATTTCATCACATGCCTTTTGAATAACCGAAATAGCCTCATCAATATTATCATCGTATGAAATGCCAATATCAACAAGTGCCCGCATGTTGCCCCTGGAATGATTGCTTAAACTGATAATCTCTCTGTTCGGCACATAATTAAGCGTTCCGTCAAAGCTTCTGATCTGGGTAGTCCGCAGGCCAACCTGCTCAACAATGCCAGAGTATCCTGCCGTTGTTACATAATCCTCGACATCAAGCTGTTTTTCAAGAAGCAGGAAAAAGCCTGTCACCACGTCGCTGACAAGTCCCTGTGCTCCAAAACCGATGGCAAGCCCTACAACTCCAGCCCCGGCAAGGAGAGCTGTTGCATCATATTCAAATACCTCAAACACCATCACGACAAAAATAAAGATCAGAATATATGAGAAGAGATTGAGTGTCAGACTCTGCAGCGTTCTGGATCTCCCAATTGAAATGGACTGACGCTCCTGAACCCTCTTAAACGTCTTTTCAACCACTCTTGTGCCGATAGCCCTTACGACCAGAAAAGCAATGAGTATGCCGATCAGCTTAAGTGTGATCACTCCGGCTGCCGTCAATAGGCCTACCCAGTTTACTCTGCTGATTAAATCAAAAAATTCCATGAACCAACATCCTTCCTGTACAAATAAAGTAAGACTAATTATTTGGTTACCCCAAGGACGTCATGTTAAACTTGATTTTGTAGAATTTAATCAGAAATTGCTGAGATTTGGTGATTGTTTTCAACCTGAAAAGGGAATACCAATACATGTGCTCCATTTTAAGCAACACGCCTTTTTTAAATTAATTATTATTTAACATTGACTGAAAATAAACATTGCACTATAATGGTCAATGTGAAATAAACAAGACAATAATTGAGAAAATCATTTTATGATTCTCAATTAAGCTGATATCGATTCCAGATATCAATTACATATTGGAGGGATACATCATGGCAGAACGCATGGTAGGTAAACAAGCACCGCGCTTTGAAATGGATGCGGTAATGGCTGACAAGGAATTTGGAAAAGTAAGCCTTGAAGAAAATATGAAAAACGACAAATGGACAGTGCTGTTCTTTTACCCAATGGACTTCACGTTCGTTTGCCCGACTGAAATTACATCAATGTCAGACCGTTATGATGAGTTCGAAGATCTTGATGCTGAAGTAATCGGCGTTTCAACTGATACAATCCACACTCATCTTGCATGGATCAACACAGACCGTAAAGAAAACGGCCTTGGCGATCTTAAATTCCCGCTTGCAGCGGATACAAACCATATGGTTTCACGCGAATACGGCGTCCTTATTGAAGAAGAAGGCGTAGCTCTTCGCGGACTATTCATCATCAATCCTGACGGCGAGCTTCAATACGCTGTTGTTAACCACAACAACATCGGCCGTGACGTAGATGAAACACTTCGTGTGCTTCAGGCTCTTCAAACTGGCGGACTTTGCCCGGCTAACTGGAAACCTGGACAAGCTACACTTTAATAAACGGTTGATGAGAGGTCTAACTTTTTGTTAGGCCTTTTTTAAACAAGCAATGGAGGGAAACACAATGAAATTACGCGCACAAATGCCTGAACTGAACGGCGCAACTGAATGGCTGAACGGCCAGCTGACAAAAGAAGACCTGATTGGCGAGAAACCTACACTGATCCATTTCTGGTCAGTAAGCTGCCATCTTTGCAAAGAGGCAATGCCTCAGGTAAATGAATTCAGAGATCAGTACAAAGACAAACTGAATGTTGTGGCTGTTCACATGCCAAGATCAGAAGACGATCTGAACCTTGAAGACATCAAGAAAGTTGCGGCTGAGCATGATATTTCACAGCCAATCTTTGTTGACAGCGAACATAAGCTGACAGATGCATTTGAAAATCAGTATGTTCCTGCTTATTATGTATTTGACAAAACAGGAGCTCTCCGTCACTTCCAGGCAGGCGGAAGCGGCATGAAAATGCTTGAAAAACGTGTAAACCGCGTGCTTGCCGAAACAGAAAACGCAGAATGAAAAAAGTGCTCCGTTTTAGGAGCGCTTTCTTTTTTCGACATTTTTAACCATTTATTTGATTTTCTAAACCTTTCCATGTATAATGAAAAAGTTAGTTCATTATAAAATACCCTTCTACCATATTAATAATGAGTCAATCAGTCCTTATACGGACAAATGCTTCAAATTCAAATCCTTTGATTTTTGTTAGCTCAATTCAAGCTGGCGCGGTCATCGGAGCCGCAAGGACGAGAGAGAGGTAGGGCTTTCGTTGCTTTGTGTTCACAGATAATAAATGAATAACCAATAGATTTGTCACACTATCAAAATCTTTTTATGATTTTATATGGCATTTAGCATTCACATGTTATAAAGACTATCTATTCCTCTAATTGATACTCTTTATAATATGTGAATATTTTATTTACCATGTTGTAAATAGTAGGGCATATTAAAAAATTTTTGGAGGTTTTCTCTCATGACGACTGGAAAAGTAAAATGGTTCAATTCAGAAAAAGGCTTTGGATTTATCGAAGTTGAAGGCGGAAACGACGTATTCGTTCACTTCAGCGCGATCACTGGCGAAGGGTACAAAACATTAGAAGAAGGCCAAGAAGTTGAATTCAACATCGTTGAAGGCAACCGCGGACCTCAAGCTGAGAATGTTGTAAAATTATAATGAACGAAAAAGCCGCTCAGGTCTGAGCGGCTTTTTTATTTGCTTTTTGCTGGATTTGCAGAATGTCACCACATCTGAAAACCTCAGTTGAAAACATATGGCTTTTAAAGATTTCCGTCCGCTTATGAAGGGTCATAAGCAGGTGGGAAATGACTTTTCGCAGGAGTCCTGTGATGCAAGAAGGGTCATAAGCAACTGGGATACGATCTCTCGCAGAGTCTTGTGATGCAAGAAGGGTCATAAGCAACTGGGATACGACCTTTCGCAGTGTCCGACGAGGTATAAAGGGTCATAAGCAACTGGGATATGACCTTTCTCAGCGTGCTGCCAAACAAGAAGGGTCATATTTTTTTTGCAAACGGTTACCTTTAACTGCTCTTAAAAAATCCATTGACACCGGTATCTGCATCCTGTATCGTGGTCAAGTATGTGTTAAATATTTAGGAGGCTCACCATGAATCAACAAAATGTACAGCAAGTAAAAATCACTACTGCAGATCCTTCGGCAATCGGGCTATTTGGACTCGCTATGGTAACACTAGTGGCTTCGTCACAAAAACTTGGATTGACTGACGGTCTTTCACTTATATTGCCCTGGGCGATATTCCTGGGCGGCTTTGCACAGCTTTTTGCAAGTGTTCACGATGCAAAACACAACAACACGTTTGGAACGACTGCATTTGGCGCTTTCGGTCTTTTCTGGCTTGGAGTCGGCGCAACCTGGCTGATTCAAATGGGCGTGTTCGGCGAGAAACTTGCGGCAGCCGCTGATCCAAAACAGCTTGGATTTGCATTTGTCGGATACCTGATTTTCAGTCTGTTCATGACAATCGGTGCAATGGAAACACACAAGGTCCTGTTTTTGATTTTTGTTTTTATCGATTTTCTATTTATCGGACTTTCACTGAGTGCTTTTGATATTATGCATGAGGCGACCCACATGCTTGCTGCTGTATCTGAGCTGATCATTGCCCTGCTGTCGTTCTACGGTTCTGCTGCAGCGGTACTGAATACTCATTTCGAAAAAACAGTGCTGCCTGTTGGAAAACCTTTTGGGATCTTCAAAAAATAAGCAAAAGAAAACGAGCAGGGTTCATTCCCTGCTCGTTTTACTTTTCTTCTCTGTAATGCTCCTGGCAAAATGCTTTAACCATGATTTCTTCTTCTTCTTCAAGCTCAAAATCAAGAACGCCATTTGTTTCCTGCTCCATCAGATGATAAACAGAAACGGTTCCTTCACCGGTGTCGTTTACAGCAAAAATCACCTTCATCAGGAGACCTTTTTCAGTATAAAGCTCATCCTCTTCATCTACCTCAAGCTCAAGAATAAATTCATACCGGTCTCCGGTGAGAATGCCAAATGGATCCTGCAGTTTTTCAACCGTATAGGCTGCTATGTTCATATGTATCATTCCAATCTTTCAGGGTATACTCCCTACCTATCCTACCTAAAAAAAGTCCATAAAACAACTTTATAGAAAAGAGTGTCAGATATACTGACAGCACACTGCTTATATTTTACATTCTGCAAGACAAATCTCCTTAACCATTTAACAATTTGTACAGTGTAAAGCCAATTTGTTAAAAGTAAAATAGAGACAGGTATTATTTTTTTAATATTTAGACTATTTATGCGAAACGGAGGAGGTTTTTTATATGCCGGATAAAGTGGTCATCGGTTTAATTCAGGCAAGCAATGATACAGACGGAAATGAGGCTGTAGATATCCATAAAGAACGGGCGATTGAAAAGCATATGAAGCTTGTGAGGGAAGCAAGCAGCAGGGGTGCGCAGATTGTCTGTCTTCAGGAGATATTCTACGGCCCTTATTTCTGCACGGAACAGAATACGAAATGGTACGATGCAGCAGAGGAAATTCCAAACGGACCGACCACAAAACGGTTTCAGGAGCTTGCCCGTGAGCTCGGAATGGTGATCGTGCTGCCGATTTATGAAAGGGAAGGAATCGCAACTTATTATAATACTGCTGCTGTCATTGACGCGGATGGAACGTATTTAGGGAAATACCGCAAACATCATATCCCTCATGTCGGAGTCGGAAAAGACGGCGGCGGATTTTGGGAGAAGTTCTACTTTAAGCCAGGCAATCTCGGCTACCCGGTTTTTGATACAGCATTTGCGAAGATTGGTGTCTATATATGCTATGACAGGCACTTTCCTGAGGGAGCAAGGCTTCTCGGTCTGAACGGTGCGGAAATCGTCTTTAATCCTTCAGCAACGGTTGCAGGCCTGTCAGAATACCTGTGGAAACTTGAACAGCCTGCACATGCTGTTGCAAATGGCTATTATATAGGCGCCATCAACAGGGTGGGATATGAGGGGCCATGGAATATGGGTGAATTTTACGGACAATCCTATCTCGCCGATCCAAGAGGCAGATTTGTTGCTGAAGGAAGCCGTGACAGAGATGAAGTGGTCATTGGGGAGATGGATAAAAAAGTGATCCGCGAAGTCCGGGATACGTGGCAATTTTACCGGGACAGACGCCCTGAAACGTATCAGGAAATGACGGCCCTGCTGCCTTAAAAAGGAGGTAATGAGCTTGATGAGAGAGATTACGGCCCAAGAACTTGAACAGAACTTCATGGAAGTAGAACCGCCACTGTCTGCCAGGGAAGCACTAGAAGAAGCAAACCGGTGCCTGTACTGCTATGATGCACCATGCATTAAAGCATGTCCGACCGGCATCGATATTCCTTCTTTTATTAAGAAAATCGCTTCAGGCAATTTGAAAGGATCAGCTAAAACCATTATGTCGGCAAATCCCGTCGGCGCAAGCTGCTCCCGTGTTTGTCCGACTGAGGAACTTTGCGAGGGAGCCTGTGTGCTGAATTCCTCCACGAAACCGATTATGATCGGCAACCTTCAGCGCTATGCAACCGACTGGGCGATTCATAATGAGCAGGTCCTGTTTCAAGCAGGGGAAAAGAACGGAAAAAATGTTGCCGTTGTAGGCGGGGGTCCTGCAGGTCTTTCAGCTGCAAGAGAACTTGCTCTGCTTGGCTATGAAGTCACCATTTTTGAATCGGAAAGTCTGGCAGGCGGCTTAAACACTTACGGAATTGTTTCATTCAGGCTGCCGCAGGCCATTTCATTTTGGGAAGTCGATCAGGTGAAAAGCCTTGACGTGAAGATCAGAACGAATACCAAAGTTGGAAGAGACATTATGCCTTCAGAGCTGCTTGAGGAGTATGATGCCGTGATTCTTGCCGCAGGAATGGCTGCTGTGCCAAAGCTTGGCATAGAAGGCGAGGATGCAGATGGTGTCTATGATGCCATTGAATTTGTCAAAGAAACAAAAACAAAAAAAACGCTTAAGCTTGCCGGGAAAAAAGCGGTCGTAATCGGTGCAGGGAACACGGCAATCGATGCTGCAACCTGCTCAGTCCGCCTTGGTGCAGAGGATGTGAGCATCCTCTACAGACGAACAAGAGCTGAAATGACAGCCTACGAGTTTGAGTATGAATTTGCCAAACAGGATGGCGTCGTCTTCAGATGGCTGACGGCTCCAAAGCGGATTATTAAAAATGAAGAAAACAAAGTGACAGGTGTTGAATGCATCAAAATGGAGCTTGCTTCAGCAAGTGAAGGAGAGCGGCCGCGTCCGGTGCCTGTTGAAGGATCTGAATTCATCATTGAAACAGATGCGGTCATCCGGGCGATCGGCCAATCAAGATATGTATCTCTCATAGAGAGTTTTGGCCTCGATCATGCAGACGGAGTCGTAAAGCTCACAGCAGGGACTTATCAGACCTCAAACGAAAAAGTATTTGCCTGCGGTGATGTTATCTTCGGAAAAGGCCAGGGTGAAGCCATGGTCGTCTCCGCTGCCCAGCAGGGGAAACTGACAGCTTATCAGATTCACAAAAAACTAATTTCAGAGGCGCTGAACCCTGCTTTGTGATTTCTTTTGTCATTAGGAACTGCCCAAGGCGGTTCCACATTTCGCATTGTCCAGTTCCACCGCCTAACTCCTCGGCCAGAACGGCTCAGCCATAAAAAGCAAACCCGGCTTTTTCTGGCTGATCCTTTTCTGTCCTTCGGAGCTGACCAAGGCGGTTCCACTTTTCGTATTGTCCAGTTCCACCGCCTAACTCCTCGGCCAGAACAAAATCCCCGTAAAAGGCAAACCCGGCCTTTTCCGGTGATTTCTTTTCTGTCTTTCGGAGCTGATCGAGGCGGTTCCACATTTCTTATAAAGGAGGATCCAAAACATGGCTGATTTAAAGATTGATCTTGCCGGGATACGGTCTCCGAATCCGTTCTGGCTTGCTTCAGCTCCGCCGACAAACTCGGGCTATCAGGTTCAGAGGGCATTTGAAGCAGGCTGGGGAGGAGCTGTATGGAAAACACTCGGTGATCCGATCCTGAATGTTTCTTCACGATTTGCAGCAGTCAGTTTTAATGGACAGCGCGTTGCAGGTTTTAACAATATTGAGCTTATTACGGACCGGCCGCTTGAAGTGAACCTGAAGGAAATTTATGAAACGAAAAAAAGGTTTCCGAATCATGCAATTATCGCTTCTTTGATGGTTGAGCCAAAACCAGGAAAAGTGGCATGAAATTGTCAAGCGTGTTGAAGATGTCGGAGTTGACGGGCTTGAATTGAATTTCGGCTGTCCTCACGGTATGGCAGAGCGCGGTATGGGCGCGGCCTCAGGACAAGTGCCTGATCTCGTTGAAAGGCAGACCTACTGGGCGAAAGAAGCTGCGAAAACGCCTGTTATCGTGAAGCTGACGCCGAATATTACCGATATCACCGTGACCGCAGAAGCTGCAGCGTCAGGCGGAGCTGATGCCATCTCGATGATCAATACGATCAACAGCCTTGCAGGAGTAGACATCGATACATGGAATACGATTCCGCATGTAGCAGGAAAAGGGGCTCACGGCGGATATTGCGGTCCTGCTGTTAAGCCAATTGCGCTGAATATGGTCGCTGAATGTGCGAGAAATCCCCGCATTAATGTACCGATATCAGGAATAGGAGGGATTTCAAACTGGAAGGACACAGTTGAATTCATGCTGATGGGAGCAACCGGCGTGCAAGTATGCACAGCTGCCATGCATCATGGCTTCCGAATTGTTGAGGACATGATTGAAGGTCTTTCAAACTACTTAGATGAAAAGGGTCTTGCGTCCGTTATGGACCTTGTCGGAAAATCGGTTGAAAGGTATTCAGACTGGGGCGAGCTTGATCTGAATTATAAAATTGCTGCAAAAATTAATGAAGACGTCTGCATTAACTGCAATAAATGCCATATTGCGTGCGAAGACACGTCCCATCAGTGCATTGATATGCTGATGACGTCTGACGGAAAACCATACTTAAAAGTAAGGGAAGAAGATTGCGTCGGCTGCAATCTCTGTTCCATCGTCTGTCCTGTTGACGGGGCTATTGACATGGTTGAACTTGCAAATGAACTGCCACCAATGACTTGGAATGAGCGGCAGTCAGCGATCGCTTCTCTTGGAACGTCCAATGCTGTGAAATAGGAAAGGGGGAGGAATTGTGAAAAAACTCATTAAAAACGGAACGATTGTGACAGCTTCGGATACCTTTCAGGGAGATATTCTCATTATCGGAGAACAGATTGCTGCAATTGGCCTCAATCTGACAGAAAACGGTGCAGAAATCATTGATGCAAACGGATGCTACATTTTCCCGGGAGGAATTGACCCTCATACACACCTTGATATGCCGTTTGGAGGAACCGTTACAAAAGATGATTTTGAAACAGGGACGACCGCAGCGGCCTTTGGAGGCACAACGACCATCATCGATTTCTGCCTGACGGAAAAAGGAAAGCCATTAAAGGACGCCATAAAGACTTGGCATAAGAAATCCAAAGACAAAGCCGTAATCGATTACAGCTTCCACTTAATGATCTCAGAAATCAATGATCATGTCCTTGATGAATTGCCTTCTGTCATTGAAGAAGAAGGAATTTCTTCCTTTAAAGTCTTTATGGCCTACAAAAATGTTTTTCAGGCAGATGATGAAACCCTTTTCCGGACACTGCTGACCGCAAAAGAGCTCGGCGGACTTGTCATGGTCCACGCAGAAAACGGGGACGTGATTGATTATTTAACAAAAAAGGCACTCCAAGAAGGCAAAACAGATCCAGTTTATCATGCTCTTACACGTCCTCCTGAAGTAGAAGGCGAAGCAACAGGAAGAGCAGCCCAGCTTACAGGTCTTGCGGGATCGCAGCTGTATGTCGTTCATGTTTCCTGTGCAGAGGCTGTAGAAAAAATAGCCGAAGCAAGGAGCAGAGGGTTTGATGTCTGGGGAGAAACATGCCCGCAATATCTTGTGCTTGATCAGTCTTATTTAGAAAAGCCTGAGTTTGAAGGCGCCAAGTACGTCTGGTCACCTCCGCTCCGCGAGAAAAAGCACCAGGATGTTCTGTGGAACGCCATGAAGACAGGCGTGCTGCAGACACTCGGTTCTGATCAGTGCTCGTTTGATTTTAATGGGCAAAAGGATCTTGGCAAGGGCGATTTTACGAAAATACCTAACGGCGGGCCGATTATTGAGGACCGTTTCAGCATTCTCTTTTCTGAAGGGGTAAGCAAAGGCAGGATCAATTTAAATCAGTTCGTTGATTTGACGAGCACCAAGGCTGCGAAGCTGTTCGGCCTGTATCCGAAAAAAGGAACCATTGCAGTTGGATCTGATGCTGATCTTGTGCTGTTTGACCCGTCAGCAGAGAGAACAATTTCTGCTTCAACCCACCACATGGCTGTGGACTATAATGCGTTTGAAGGCATGGAGGTGAAAGGAGTTCCCGTTTCCGTTCTTTCAAGAGGGGAATTTGTCGTGCGCGACAGACAATTTGCAGGCAAAACCGGCAGCGGACAATATATAAAACGGGCTAAATACGGGAAACAGCTTGGAACGGCCGGCTCTTCAAAGGTTTCAATAAAATAAGAGTGAGGCTTCTTGAAAATTTAAATGTTTCATGCGGAAGGGGACATGTATTGTGGCGAAAGGTTATTTGAAATCTCCGGATTTGCTGCCGATTCCTCATCATAAGAAAAACATCGGTTCACTTGGTTTTGGCCTGATTTGGGTAGGGATGGCTGTTGTTCTTGCTGCATTTGCCATTGGGGGTTCCGGGGTCCAGTCTCTTCCGCTTGGATGGGTCGTGGCCGCCACAATACTGGGATCCGTTGCTCTTGGTTTTATTATGACGCTTACGGGCGACATAGGTGTTGAGCACGGCTTGAGTTTTCCGGTTTATATGAGAGCGCCGTTTGGGACATTTGGGACACACATTCCTTCTATTGTGAGGGGATTTGTTGCTTCCTGCTGGTTTGGAGTGAATACGTTTTTCGGAGCAAGCGCGATGAATGCGATTCTTGCAACGTTATTTGGATTTGATAATTGGATGGTCTGCTTTTTCATCTTTGCCATTCTGCAAGTTGTCAACACGGCTCTCGGCATGAAAGCGATCGAGCGCTTTGCAGATCTTGCGGCACCCGTTATTATTCTTATTTCCGGATGGATGTATTTTACGCTGTCAGATCAGGCCCTGGCGCAGGGAAGAAGCGTCTGGTCATGGGTAGAGAGTCCGGCAGCCGGAGGTGCAGCTGTCACCGCTTTTATGGTTGTCATCATGGCGAACATGGGGTTTTGGGGAACGCTTGCGGCAGATATGCCCTCCCTTTCCAGGTTCGTAAAGGCTCCTAAAATGGAGCGTAATTGGTTTAAGCGGAACAGGAGCCAAATTGCAGGAAATCTGATCGCCTATCCCATTGTTCAAACGTTTATGGTCGTGATTGGTGCGGTTTCCTATATCGCTGTGACGAACTACGACCCGGTTGTTGCCCTGCAGCAGTCTGCAACAGGCATCGTTCTCGGCGTACTGCTCATCATGATAGTCCTTGCGCAGTGGTCGACCAATACGTCAGCCAACCTGATACCGGCTGCCACTATCTTTTCAAATGTTGGCGGTCCGAAAGTGCCTTTCTGGGCGGGAGTTGCCGTTGCAGGCCTAATTGGAATTGTCGTGCAGCCTTGGAGCCTGTTTGGTATCATAATTGAAATTCTGCTCGTCGTCGGGGGCATTCTTTCCGCCATCTGCGGCATTTTAATTTCAGACTACTATCTTCTCAGAAAGCGAAGAGTGAATGTAAAGGACCTCTACGAAACAGAAGGACAGTACAAATACTATAAAGGCATTAATGCAGCGGGCTATATAGCATGGATAGCCGGGGGAGCGGCTGCTGTCATATTTAAAGACTACTCATTTATCATTGGTTTTGCAGCCGGTGGGGCAAGCTACTATTTTCTTGCAAAATACTGGTGGTTTAAAAAATATGCACAGGCTGAAATCACTGACCCGGATGATTCAAAATACCTCGGTATCACCGCAGGAAACGACTGGATCATTGATCTTGAAGAAGAATATGAGCCGAACATAGCAATCTCGCCTGCTCCAACAGAACACATATAATAGGAGGAGAAAGATGTCAGATTACCAGGAGTATCTTGCTGAACGGGACAAAATCGATTACTATCTCGGAAAAGGGTGGAAGATATCTTCCGTTACAGAAAACCTCAGCGGAGCATTCCTTGTCTTCAAAGATCAGGATGATTCTGAAGCGGAAATGCAAGTGAAAACGGCTGATGGCAGAAAATACTTTTCGGCCATGCTTATTGCACAAGCTAAAAATTGACATTGTTCGACGCGGATAGGGCAGATTTTGTCCTATCTTTTTTGTGAGAAAAGCTGACAAACGTATAGTGTTCACCCTGTGCCTCTTTTATAATATAAGGAAGAGACATCAAAAAAGGGGTGTGCGGATGAAATCATACATAACGATTGATGAGATTTTAAATCGAAAGCATTTTTCCCGGACTGAAGTCATTGCAGGAGCAAATGGCCTGCGGCGGCAGTTAAAATGGGTGCATATTGTCGAATCGATTCAAATCAGCAATCTCTTAAATGGTCATGAACTGATTCTGACTACCGGTCTTGGTTTCAAGGATCATCCCGGACAACTTGTTTCTTTTCTTCAGCAGTTAATCGACAGGCAGGCTGCCGGACTGTGCATTGAGCTCGGCACTCATATCCATACCATACCTGAAGATGTTATTGAACTTGCTGATTCCCGCCATTTTCCCATCATTCTGTTTCATCACGAAGTGCCTTTTGTTGAAATTACACAAGATGTGCATTCCCTCATCATCAATAAACAATATCAACTATTATCTGAACTTGAAACCTATTCTCAGCAGCTGAATAAAATGCTTCTTGAAATTGAAGATTACAAACAAATCCTCAAATTTATGCAATCTTATCTGGAGGTACAGGTGGCGGCTGTTCTTGGAGGGAATAAAACCGACTTTTTCCCGGAACCTGACATCAGCGAAAAGGAAGCATTGCTATTTTCATTAAGAAGTGAGGAAAAGAAAGCATGGGCGGCAAGACAGCCCGTCCAAATTCTCGGCGAAACATATGCAGAATTGCATATATGGACCGAGTGCAGAGAACTGAACGAATTTGACCTTCTTGTACTGGACCGAACGGCAAATGCATTTGCCCAGCATTTGCTCAGGGACCTTTATGTAAAAGAGAAAAAAATGGCTGAAGAAAGCGAGTGGCTGACCAACTGGCTTGAGGGAGAATATACCGATGAAGTGATCAAAGAGCAGCTTGCTTTTCAAGATCCTATGCTGAGGCTTAACGGAGGCGCGGTGTGCATCTGCAAATTATCCCCTGATGCCGCAGGCCAGACCCAAAATGCAGACAGCACTTACTTTAAGTTATTATTCAGAACCGTTTTTGAACAATTCGGCTTTCACTTGTTTACCGTAGAAGTCCGCCATCACCTGATTTTCATTGCAGGAAACAAACGGAACAAGCAGGACTGGAAAGACCGCATGAGCGGAGCGATTTCCAGAATATATTCAGGAAGCGGAACAGAGAGGCAGAGAGCCTCCTCCCTCACTATCGGTGTGGGAAAATTCGCGGACAGACTGGGGAATATACCGTACAGCTATCAGACGGCCAAAGAAACTCTCGCCCTGCAGGACTCACTCTCAGCAGAAGGAAAAAGCTGCTTTTATCAGGATCTTCATATGTACAGAATGATGTCTCTCTTAAAAAAACACGGTGACCTTGAAGAGACAATCAATGAATACCTCGGTCCTGTTCTTGAATACGACCGCAAGTACAACGGTGATATGCTGATTACGCTGAAAACCTATCTTGCCTGCAGCGGGTCGAAGCAGGAAACCTCCAAAAAGCTCTTTATTGTCAGGCAGACCCTGTACCACCGCATCGAAAAACTTGAGCTGCTGCTTGGGGAGAACTTCATGAATTCAGACAAACGCCTTGCCCTTGAGTTTATGCTCATGGCCTATGATTTTATCAGGAACACAGAAGGGACCATTCCGCTGCAGCATAAAATTGAATAATAGATTAGGAGCACTTCTAAGTGGAGGTGCTCTTTTTTGCTGTGCGGGAGGGGAAATTGCATCCAGTAAAACTGAAAATCGGTTTTGGGGGGCGAGATAGCTGCTGGACCTTCCCCTCTAAAACCGTAAATCGTACCCTCGGAAACCGAGAAACGATGTGGGAGGGTAAGCAAACGCGTGAATCGTACCCTATCAAACTGAAAATCGATAACGGAGGGTAAGCAAACGTTGGAATCGTACCCTCTTAAACTGAAAATCGATAACGGAGGGTAAGCAAACGTTGGAATCGTACCCTGTCAAACTGAAAATCGATAACGGAGGGTAAGCAAACGTTGGAATCGTACCCTGTCAAACTGAAAATCGATATCGGAGGGTAAGCAAGCGTTGGAATCGTACCCTGTCAAACTGAAAATCAATATTGGAGGGTAAGCAAGCGTTGGAATCGTGCCCTCTTAAATTGAAAATCGAAATCGGAGGGTAAGCAAAAGCCTGAATCGTACCCTCTCAAACTGAAAATCGAAATCGGAGGGTAAGCAAACGTCCGAACCGTACCCTGTCAAATCGAAAATCGATATCGGAGGGTAAGCAAAAGATCGAATCGTACCCTGTCAAACTGAAAATCAATTTCGGAGGGTAAGCAAAAGCCTGAATCGTACCCTCTCAAACTGATAATCGATATCGGAGGGTAAGCAAATGACTGAATCGTACCCTCGGAAACCGAGAAACGATGTGGGAGGGTAAGCAAAAGCGTGAATCGTACCCTCGGAAACCGAGAAACGATGTGGGAGGGTAAGCAAACGTTGGAATCGTACCCTCTCAAACTGATAATCGATATCGGAGGGTAAGCAAATGACTGAATCGTACCCTGTCAAACTGCAAATCGATATCGGAGGGTAAGCAAAAGCCTGAATCGTACCCTCTCAAACTGAAAATCGATAACGGAGGGTAAGCAAAAGCCTGAATCGTACCCTCTCAAACTGCAAATCGATATCGGAGGGTAAGCAAAAGCCTGAATCGTACCCTGTCAAACTGAAAATCGATTTCGGAGGGTAAGCAAAAGCCTGAATCCTACCCTCTCAAACCGAGAATCGATATCGGAGGGTAAGCAAACGATCGATTCCAGTGATTTCTTATCTGACTGCTAGGCCTGAACAGTCGGCTCCGCTTTTCTTGTCACTATGTAGCATTCTTCCTTTCTTTTGTTTTACAGTGTGTCTAATGAACATGGTGGTGTTGTGGGGGATAATGAATTTATAGAATTTTCAGTAATCAGGAGGGATGAGAATGACAGTTGCTAATGAGGCAGCGGTTATAAAGAATTTTATTAACGGGAAATGGGTGAGTGCTGCTGGAAGTGAGATGCAGGATGTCATCAATCCTGCGACGGGAAAGAAAATAGCATCGGTGCCGATTTCAACTGAAGAGGATGTGCATGCAGCTGCAATGGCAGCGGCAGAAGCTTTTAAAACCTGGAAGCGTGTGCCTGTTCCAAAGCGGGCCAGAATTCTTTTTGCCTATCATCACTTATTGTCCCAAAACCATGAGGAGCTTGCGAAACTGATTGTTTCAGAGAATGGCAAGGCTTATAAAGAAGCCTACGGGGAAGTCCAAAGGGGAATCGAGTGTGTGGAGTTTGCGGCTGGGGCTCCAAGTCTGATGATGGGCGAGTCGCTTTCCGGAATTGCTGAAGAGATGGACTCTGAAATGTTCCGTTACCCGCTCGGGGCAGTAGGCGGCATTACGCCTTTTAACTTTCCGATGATGGTGCCGCTTTGGATGTTCCCTCTTGCAGTAGCATGCGGAAATACTTTTGTGCTGAAGCCTTCTGAACGAACTCCGCTCCTGTCAAACAGACTTGCGGAGATGTTTACGGAAGCTGGGGCTCCGGCCGGTGTGCTGAACGTTGTTCACGGAAGCCGCGATGTGGTTAACGGCCTGCTCGGGCATCCGGAAATAAAAGCGATTTCATTTGTCGGCTCACAGCCGGTCGCCAAATATGTCTATGAAAAAGCTGCTGCTAACGGAAAGCGCGTGCAGGCGTTATCGGGAGCAAAAAATCATCATGTCGTCATGCCGGACGCTGACTTTGAAAAAGCAGCCCAGCATATTGTCAGTTCGGCATTCGGCAGCGCGGGCCAGCGGTGTATGGCATGCAGTGCAGTTGTCACGGTCGGAGACGGAACCGAGTTCATGAAGATCCTTAAGCGAAAAGCGGATGAACTTGTGATGGGGAATGGCCTGGATGATGAGGTTTTACTTACACCGGTTATCAGGGATTCCCATTTGAAGAAAGTGATAGGCTATATTGAGAAGGGGATGGAAGAAGGAGCGGCTCTTGTCAGAGACGGACGGAGAGATATGGAAGCCAACAACGAAGGCTATTTCCTCGGAGCGACCATTTTTGACGAAGTCACCCCGGACATGACCCTTGCAAAAGAAGAAATCTTTGCGCCGGTACTCAGTGTTCTGAGAGCATCAGACCTTGACGTGGCTCTTGAATATATCCGCAAATCCCGTTATGGAAACGGGGCAACCATTTATACGAAGGATGCGCAGGCTATCCGCACATTCAGAGAAGAAGCGGATGCCGGAATGCTCGGCATCAATGTAGGCGTGCCTGCGACGATGGCCTTCTTCCCGTTTTCAGGATGGAAGGATTCTTTTTACGGTGATCTACATGTTAACGGAAAAGACGGCGTAAACTTCTATACGCGGAAAAAAATGATTACATCCCGATTTGATTTTTAACAGACAGGGAGGATGAGTATGCAAAAGAGTACAGATGTAAAAGATGCCCTGCAAAAAGACGAAGCGCATCTGTGGCATTCCATGAAGCCGTTCAATCCAGAGGCAACCATAATCGCGAAAGAAGCTAAGGGAGCATGGGTGACAGATGCCGGCGGCAAGAGGTATCTTGATGCCATGGCTGGATTATGGTGCGTCAATGCTGGCTACGGGAGAACAGAGCTTGCAGAAGCAGCCTATGAACAGCTGAAAAAGCTTGCATATTTTCCGCTGACACAGAGTCATCTGCCTGCCATTGAGCTTTCGGAGAAGCTGAATGACATGCTTGGCGGGGATTATGTCATCTTTTTCTCAAACAGCGGATCTGAGGCGAATGAAACGGCGTTTAAAATAGCCCGCCAATACCATCAGCAGACAGGAAGCAATGAGCGGTACAAGATTATTTCACGGTACAGAGCCTATCACGGCAACACTCTTGGTTCACTGGCTGCAACCGGCCAGGCGCAGAGGAAGTACAAATATGAACCTCTCGCTCCGGGCTTTATCCATGTAGCACCGCCCGATCAGTACCGTTTTCCTGAAGAAGAAGGTGCAAAGCCTGCTGAGCTCAAATCGGTTCAGGCGATTGATCAGGCCATGACTTGGGAGCTCAGCGAGACAGTCGCTGCGGTTATTATGGAACCGATCATTACCGGAGGCGGCATTCTGATGCCTCCTGAGCAGTACATGCAGGGTGTTAAAGAATCGTGCGAGAAGCACGGCGCACTCCTGATTGTGGATGAAGTCATCTGCGGATTCGGCCGGACCGGGAAAGCATTCGGCTTTATGAACTACGGAGTAAAGCCGGATATCATCACCATGGCAAAGGGAATTACAAGCGCCTATCTTCCTCTGTCTGCAACGGCTGTGAAAAAAGAAATCTATGAAGCCTTTAAAGGGACGGAGGAATACGATTATTTCCGCCATGTAAATACCTTTGGAGGAAATCCGGCAGCATGTGCCCTTGCCCTTAAAAACATTGAAATCTTTGAAAAAGAGAATTTGTTTGAGCGCTCAGCAGAGCTTGGCGCAAAAATAAGATCGGAACTCACCTCAAGGCTGCAGAAAAATCCTCTGGTCGGCAATGTGAGAGGGAAGGGTCTTCTTATTGGAGTCGAGCTTGTCGAAAGCAAAGAAACAAAAGCCCCGTTAAATGCCGGTCTTGTCAATAAAGTCATGGCTGCATGCAAGGAAAAAGGGCTGCTGATCGGAAAGAACGGGGCTACAGTGGCAGGCTATAACAACGTGCTGGCCATCTCACCGCCTCTGAATATCGAGGAAGAGGATGCAGCATTTATTGTAGAAACGCTGATTTCAGAATTGAATACAATCGCGGACCTGTCTTAAATACCTCGAGCAGTGCAGAGAAATCTGTGCTGTCTTTTTATTTTGCAGTGCTTAACAAAACATGAAAAAAAGAGTAAGATTTTAGGTATCAAAAATCAGAAGGAGCGACAACTATGAGAACGGAAAAAGAGATCATGCTGGCAGGAGAAATGTACGACCCTCAAGACAAAACGCTCGTAGAGGAGCGAATAAGAGCAAGGAAACTTGTCCGTCATTTTAACGAAACAACTGAAACAGACCCTGAACGTGTCAGCCTTCTGAAAGAGCTTTTAGGTTCAACTGGCGACCATGTCTACATAGAGCCGACCTTCCGCTGTGATTACGGCTCGAATATCCATGTCGGCGAAAACTTTTTTGCTAATTTTGACTGTGTCATTCTGGATGTATGCGAAGTAAGATTCGGAGACAACTGCATGCTTGCACCTGGTGTTCACATCTATACGGCAACTCATCCCTTAAACGCGAAAGAACGTAACAGCGGCAGAGAGTTCGGTAAGCCGGTTACCTTTGGAAACAATGTATGGATCGGAGGAGCTGCTGTTATCAATCCTGGCGTAACGATTGGCGACAATGCTGTGATTGCTTCCGGTGCGGTCGTGACAAAGGACGTGCCTCCAAACACAGTTGTCGGAGGAAATCCGGCAAAGGTTTTAAAAGTAATTGAAAATAACTGACACCAAAAGCTGAAATCGACCACGATTTCAGCTTTCATTATGTAATGAATGAGGAACTTTCCGGATGTTCCTATTCATCCCGCCTTTTTCGAATGGTTGTCTTCGGCCCTGCTTCCCCGGATTGTTCAAACAGTCTGTTTGTTTTTTCAGAAATCTTATCCGAAAGTTTCGATTGATACGTTGTGCCGATGTTCAGCTGGCCGCTTAATTCGTTGATGCCAAGCTGCCCAAAGTTGCTGCTGAGATCGGCCTGATCGATGTTCAGGTTTTCAATGGTTACGTTCTCGATAATGATCGAACGGGATTCATTCTTCCAAACATCTTTCACCTGTTCTTTAGCCAAATGCTTAACAAGAATGCCGATTTCGTTTTCAAGAGATTCAATTTTTTTCACCAGCTGATCCCGTTCAATCATTGTCTGATCTGTAAGGTCTGCCAGCAGTTTTCTTTTTAAGTAGGAAAATAGCATAGTATCACACACTTAAGTTAGATTGTTGTGACCTTCTATTGGCTGAATGGGTTCCGCTCTCGAAACAGGATAGGCAGCATAAACAAGACCATGATCAAAGTGGAGGCTGATTTGACTGGCGTGAGCAGGTTCAGGAAGCCGGATGACCCACTCGAAATCCCCGTAGGCCCGATGTTTTTCAACTTCCATCTCCTGGGGGTACAAGGCCCTTTTATGACCTTTTACTATTAAATCGATATTGGATTTAAGCGCAAATGTGACATCATCCCGTCCAACCCCGGGGAGCTCAATGACTGCACATACATGTGTATCGCTTTTATATAGGTCATAAAGAGGCTTATGGTTTTCCTCAAAAAGCCGCTCAGGCTTTTGCTGATCAAAAATATTCTGCCAGAAATCATTCTTCTGATTGGCATTCGTAAATTCCAGCCATTTTTGAACCTTGTGAATATCCATAGAGCTCCTCCTTTAATCCCATTTTTATATCTGACTGACAACCGGCATCGACGGATTCGCGATTTGATCCTGATCGCTTACGTCCGGATCAATTGTACATGTGTTCATTTGTGAAAAAGTTGGAGAAAAATTGCCGAGGGAAAAATTAACGCCAAAGAATTTGCTGTTTGCGGTATGACTGTTATGGACAGTAGGACCCAAGTCAACATTCCCGTTCTGGGTAACACCGTTGACCTGAAAGTTAAACACATTTATCTGAAAGGGCATATCTTTAACTCCTTACTTTTTAGTAATCGGAACATATACCTCAGGAGGTAAATCCATATTTGAACCAGGACCAGCCATTGCGGGCACCGGAAATGGAAACCCGTTTACCGGCGGATTTGGAATGGGAACAGGAACCTGCGCCGGAACACCTATACTGATAGGATCAGAGTTGGCAATATCGGTTTGATCATTGACATCCGGATCAATATAAACGTTTTCCATCAATGCCTCTGCAGGGGAGGTGTCACCGTAAGAAGAGTTAAGTCCCTGAGATTTATTGTTGGATGTATGACTGTTGTGAATCGCTTCCCCAATTGTTACGGATCCGTTGCCTGAAATACTGTTTACCTTTAAGCAGTAGAGATTAACAACTGTAGGCATTGCTTCACCTTCTATTCATCTTTACGTTATCCATATGCAGAAAAGGGCTCATCGGTTCTTGCCCGGAAAAATAAGAAACGGGAAGAGTCATTCTTCCCGTTTTCAATAATAGCCGTAATAAGGATATCCGTATCCATAATAATATGGATTGTACAGCGAGCTCAGCGCGAGTCCTCCGAGAAGTCCGCCAAAGAACGGAAAACCAAATCCAAACGGATAAAATCCAAACGGTCTGCCATAATCCAAACCCAAATGGACGTCCGAAGCCAAACCCGAACCCCGGTCTGCCAAATCCAAATCCCGGTCTCCCGAAACCAAACCCCGGTCTTCCAAACCCAAATCCCGGCCTTCCAAAACCGCCAAATCCAAACGGTCTTCTGACATCATTCATATCAAGCAGTTCCTGCTGATTTTCCATTTTAACATCTCCTTGAACAGGGATAAGCATTTCATTGATGCCTGCACAAAAAAAGTATATGCAGGGAAAAGCTTTGCCGGGTGGGCGTCTTTGGAGAAAAATCGTTCGTACCGAAGTCATGCAAAATGCTTTAAAAAAGCTTACAGGTAATGGTACGATAGTCAAGGTGAATTTTTATAAAGGAGTCCTGCATATGAAAATTGAGCTTGCGGCATATGATCCGGCTTGGAAAACACTGTTCCAGCAGCAAAAAAGAAAGCTTGAAAAATGCTTTAAAAATGCGGAATTTAAAATTGAGCATATCGGAAGCACGTCTGTCGAAGGTCTGTCTGCCAAGCCGATAATCGATATTCTGATCGGCGTCCCTGGTGAAAAGGACTTGCCCGATGTGGTTTCAGCTCTTGCAGGAGAGCCATACATATACAAGAAAGTTTACGATCAGGCACTGCCCTTCAGGCGGTTTTTTATTGGGGTAAAAGAGGATGTGCTTGACCTCTATCCAAATCCTGTTGAAGATGAGGGTCTGACGGTTGCCAGGGAGCACAGAACCGCTCATATTCATGCTGTGCCGGTTACGCATCAGTGGTGGGAGGATCATCTTTTGTTCCGTGATCATCTTCGGGCCAGTCCCGATGACCTCAAATACTATGAAGAAACAAAAAGAGCCCTCTCTGAAAAAGAGTGGGAAAGCGGCAATGACTATGCATCTGCAAAATCAGATTGTGTCATGCACATACTAAACAAAGCAAAACAGCTGAAAACAAATCAAGAGGAAGTGTCGGAATGAGTTTATTAGCCATATATGGAAGCAGCCGGGAGAACGGCAATTCAGAAAAATTGGCAGATTGGGTGTTAGAGGGAACAGAGCATACGGCTATCCATCTCCGTAAAAAAACCATCCTGCCGATTGCTGATAAGCGGCATGAGGAAGGGGGCTTTCAGCCGGTTGAAGATGATTTTGATTCTGTCATTGACGCCTTTCTGAAGGCGGACACGGTTGTCTTTTCAACCCCGCTGTACTGGTACGGAATGTCTGGTTCAATGAAGGACTTTTTCGACCGGTGGTCACAGGCATTACGGGATGAAAAATTATCTTTTAAAGAAACAGTTAAAGGGAAAAAAGCCTATGTAGTCATTGCTGGCGGAGACTCCCCTAGAATAAAGGCATTGCCGCTGATCCAGCAGTTTCAGTATATCTTTGATTTCGTCGGCATGGAATTTTGCGGCTACATTATTGGGGAAGCCAATGCGCCCGGAGATATGGAAAAAGACAAAAAAGCAGCTGCAGAAGCAAAAGTCATGAACGCGCAGATTAAGCATATGAATAGGTAATGTTCAGAAAACATGGATGAGTTCATCCATGTTTTTTTCATGTAAGACCATGGATGGAGGCGTTTCATGATAAAGTTTTAAACCTGTTTCATTAATTAGCATTAATTTTTTAAAAATTGAGTAAAATGACTAGAAATATATTTCGAAACCCGATATATTAAGTAATACGTTGTAAATTTAAACAGTTGAGGAAACGGTTGAGGCCGGAGGAGGGATAAGAAGTGGAAACATTTAAGAAGCTTAAGGCCTTCTATATGCCTTACAAAAATGATTTTTTATGGTCAATGGCTTTTTTGCTCATTATGACGGGGATTACTGTTGTGTATCCAATGGTGCTTCAGTTTACGATTGATGATGTGGTGCTGAAAGAGCAATTTTCGCTTGTGCCGTGGATTGCCCTGGGCTTTGTCGGAATTATGGTGGTTAAAGGAGTTGCGACATACTTTCATCAGTATCTTGGCGACATGTTCGGCATCAAATCTGTTTACAGATTGAGAAATGAACTATATGAAAAACTGCAGAGGCTTCCGTTCCGCTACTATGATAATGCGAAAACAGGCGACTTGATGTCACGGCTGACAGCAGATGTAGAAGGCTTCCGGTTTTTTCTTTCATTCGGGATTGCTGAACTTATCCGCTTCATTATTCTTATTGCCATCAGTCTGTGCGTCATGTTCTATTACTCTGTGCCGCTCACTTTTGTTACAATTGCGGCTCTTCCGTTTCTTGCCGTAGCGGTCTACCGTTTTGACAAGAGGGTTCATCCGGCATTCAGAAGCATCAGAAAATCGTTTGGAAAGCTGAACACAAACGTGCAGGAAAACATCAGCGGCATTCATACTGTAAAATCATTATCCAGAGAAGATTTTGAAATTTCAAAGTTTAATTCCTCCAACAATGAATACAGACAAAAATATTTGGATACTTCTGATGTCTGGGCAAAGTACTTTCCGCTGATGGAGTTTATCGGCAACATCTCAGTTGTTGCTCTATTGGGCTTTGGAGGATATATGGTCATAAACGAAAGTCTTCAGCCCGGGGAACTTGTAGCCTTTTACAGTCTCGTCTGGTACATCATGTGGCCGATTATGAACCTTGGATTTGTCATTAACTTATTTTCCCAGTCAAAGGCATCCGGGGAAAGGCTGCTCGAAATTCTGGAAGCAGATGAAGAAATTACGGACAGGGATGAACAGCTTTCCAGAGAAAAGCTGTCAGGGCATGTCACCTTTAAGAATGTCTCCTTATCATACAATGATCAAGATGTTCCTGCCCTTACAAATGTGTCATTTGATGCGCCTCCAGGGAAAACAATCGGGCTGATAGGCGCCACAGGTTCAGGAAAGACGACGGTCACCCAGCTGATGACACGTTTTTACGAAGCCACTTCAGGACAAATCCTTTTGGACGGCAAAGATATAAAAGATCATACAATTAAAACACTGCGGGGCAGTATTGGAGTTGTCCTCCAGGAATCATTCCTTTTTTCTACGACAATCAAGTCTAATATTGCTTACGGGAAACCAAATGCCACGATGGATGAGATTGTAAATGCGGCAAAACGGGCCCAGGCGCATGATTTTATTATGGAGCTTCCTGAAGGCTACGACACGATGCTCGGTGAGCGGGGAATGGGACTTTCAGGCGGTCAAAAACAGCGGATTTCGATAGCGCGGGCTATATGTGTTGATCCGAGCATTCTGATTCTGGATGACTCAACGAGTGCTGTTGACATGGAAACAGAATTCCGGATTCAAAAGGATTTAAAAATGGTGATGAAGGACCGTACAACGATCATCATTGCCCACCGCATTTCTTCATTAAAACATGCAGATGAAATTATTGTCCTTGAAGACGGCGGGGTCGCAGAGAGAGGGACGCATGAACAGCTGCTTCAGGCTGAAGGCCCATACAGACGAATCTATGATATCCAGTACAAAGATCAGCAAGCCGTAGTTCAGTCAAACGCAGGGTAGGTGGGAACATGAAAACGGATGAAAAACAAAATTTGATTAAACAGAGGTTCTATTATTCAACGGACCAGATTATTGAAAAACCTTTTAACTGGAAGCAGATGGGGCGTCTGATGGGCTATATTAAGCCTTATTCAAAGAATCTTCTGCCGCTGTCTTTTTTAACGGTCATTCTGACAACGATCGTCAGGCTGATTGTGCCGATCCTGATTGGCGTCTATACCCTTGACAAAGCGATCGTCCAAAAAGACCTTGATCTGCTGTGGGTGCTTGTAGGTTCGATTTTCGGACTGTATCTCGTTTCCTATGTTGCGAATACCCTCCGGATCAGGTGGATGAATATGCTCGGGCAAAACGTGATCTATGATTTGCGCAAGCATTTGTTCACCCATGTACAGTCCCTTTCCCACCGTTTCTTTGACTCAAGGTCGGCGGGGTCCATTCTGGTAAGGATCATGAATGACATCAATTCCCTTCAGGAGCTGTTCACAAGCGGGGTTATCAATCTATTAATGGATTTCCTGCTGCTGATCGGCGTTATCGTCATTCTCTTTACCATCAGTCCGCCGCTTGCCCTTGCCATTATGATTATTCTGCCGGTGATGTTCTTTATCTCAACAAGCCTGCGGAAAAAAATCAGAAGATCATGGCAGACAGTAAGGCTTAAGCAGTCCATGCTGAATTCGCATTTGAACGAGAGTATTCAGGGAATTCGCGTGACGCAGGCGTATACTCAGGAAAAAGAGAACATCGAGTTCTTTGACGGAATCAATACAGAGAACTTCAGCAGCTGGCAGGATGCGACCCAGAAGAACGCCGTGTTCCGGCCATTCGTTGAAATGACTAATGCAATCGGAACAGCAATTCTTATCTGGTTTGGCGCTTCTCTCATTGCAAATAAATCGATTACAATTGGAGAATTTGTTTCGTTTGCTTTTTATCTGGGCATGTTCTGGGAGCCGATTTCAAGACTTGGGCAGGTGTACAATCAGCTGCTGATGGGGATGGCTTCCTCTGAACGGATTTTTGAATTTCTTGATGAAAAGCCAATTGTTTCTGAAAAGGATGACCCTGTTGTCCTGCCGGATATGAAAGGAAACATCGCCTTTGATGAAGTCGAATTTTCCTATGACGGCACCCGAAAGGCATTAAACAGCGTTTCTCTTGAAATCAAGTCCGGCCAGACTGTAGCACTTGTCGGACATACCGGCTCAGGAAAAACAACGATTGCGAGTCTGATCAGCAGGTTCTACGATGCTACCGGGGGCGAAGTGAAAATCGACGGCTATAACATTAAAGATCTTTCAATAGGAAGTCTCCGTTCACAAATCAGTGTGGTTCTGCAGGATACGTTTATCTTTTCCGGCACAATAATGGAAAATATCCGTTTCGGCAGACCGTCAGCGTCAGATGAAGAGGTGATTGCAGCAGCCGAAGCGGTAGGTGCTGATGAATTTATAAAAGATTTGGCGAACGGTTACGCGACAGAAGTGGAAGAGCGGGGGAATGTTCTGTCTGTCGGTGAGCGCCAGCTTCTTTCTTTTGCAAGAGCCATTCTTGCAGACCCCAAAATTCTCATACTTGATGAAGCAACAGCAAGCATTGATACGGAGTCTGAAATGAAAATTCAGCAGGCATTGAAAACGCTGCTGAAGGGCAGAACCGCCATTATGATCGCCCATCGCCTGTCAACCATCCGCGAGGCAGACAACATCATCGTCCTCGACCACGGAAACATTATGGAGCAGGGCAATCATGATGCATTAATGAAACATCAGGGAATTTATTTTGAACTGGTAAAGTCACAGTTTAAAATGCTTGATGCAGGATAACAGCAAAGAGTCAGCCGTTTCGGCTGGCTCATTTTTTTAAGTCTTAATGCTTATATTGAGGGAAGATTCTATTAAAATGAAACGTTTAGTCAATTGAATCGTATTTTCTAAGAAAGGAGAGTGATATTTTATGGTGAAGAAAAAATCGCTTCTGATAGGTGTGATTTTGATTTTGGCAGCACTTTTTACAGCAGCATGCAGCGGTGAAGAAGACAGGAAGCAGGAAGAGACAGCAGTCAACGAAGTACTGAACCGTCTTTTCACAGGTCCTGATGAAACATTTGCAGATTTAATGCTGAATCCTAAATACAGGAAGGTAGTTAATGGCGAGGAAAAGAATGAGAAATTGGATGCATACATAAAAAAAGAATATGGGCCGTACATGACAGAAGATTACTTAAATACGTTCCTGTCGACGATTGGTGCTCAATACACAATACTGGCATACGAAAATGGATACACGCTGAGTCTTAAAAATCTGACGGTAAAACAGGATGAGAACCAATCCGCGCTTTATATGTTCAGTGCAGAGGTCGGCTATCAGCATAAAAATGGAGAAGAAAAAACGGCAAATGTAGATGGGGAAGCATTATTCTCAACGCAGGAAAAAGAAAAGATCCAGGGATTTCAGAACCTGGATGACGATGGACTGGCAGAAGATTTGAGAGAGGCCGAATAAGCCAGGAATCAGCCGTATGAAAACTCATTAACTGCAAAATATTTTGGGAGTTTTAAAGAAAAACTGAAACCTTCTGCTAAAATACACGTATTACTTACAGAATACATAAAAAGTGGAGGTATATGGATATGGAACATCAAACGAATCCTGTTTTGGAAGGAAACACACCGCCGCCGAATAAACCATCATTATTCGGTATGATTATGAACCCGGGTGAGCAATTTGACCGCATCCGCCAAAACCCTAAAGTGCTTGCGGGTTTTCTGCTTGTTACACTCATGATTTTAATCGGGACAGTGCTTACCGTTTTTCATACGCCGGCGCTAACTGAGGATATGCCGTCCGATATCGGAATGTCATCAGAAGAAGCGGCCATGTTCACTACTGTGATGACTATTGTCGGCATGGCTGTAGGAGCAATCGGAAGCATTGTTGTTCTTATTATTATGGCTGCTATCACTTTAGCTATCGTGAAAATGACCGGTTCGGCTGTAAAGTTCAAACAAATTCTTTCTATGACAATCTATATTTCTTTTGTTACGTCAATCGGCACTCTTTTAAATGGACTTATTGCTTTCTTCATTAAAGATGAAAATTATGTGAATCCTTATACTAGTGTGAAC
Source organism: Metabacillus sp. SLBN-84 (assembly GCF_053629595.1). Lineage (NCBI taxonomy): Bacteria > Bacillati > Bacillota > Bacilli > Caryophanales > Bacillaceae > Metabacillus > Metabacillus sp. SLBN-84. Next base: position 2,661,349 of record NZ_JBRJIP010000001.1, on the reverse strand, counting down.
AGCATTGTCGGCGCTGAGGGCGGCCTTGGCGGTCTTTTAATGACGGTTGAAGTTTTCACAATCTGGGGTGTTGTTCTGACGGCGCTGGGTCTTCAGAAAGTGGCAGGTCTATCTAAAGCAGCTTCATGGACAATCGCCCTTATCTTCTTTGCACTTGGAGCTGTTCTTGCTGTAGCCGGCGGAGTGCTGCAAGGACTTGTACCGGCAGCATGAAGAAAAAAATCTGGATATCCATCGGAGTTGCAGCCATTATCGTATTACTTGCAGGTGTGAATGTATACCGTGCCATGAATACAGAAGAGGTTAAAGTCAGCACAGTGAATCTATCAGACCGGGAAATCGTTTCAAATGTAATGGTTCCCGGGACACTTAAGTTTCAAAGCGAGCAATACATCTATCAGGAACCTGAGAAAGGCCGGATCGCCGAAATTCTGGTGAAAGAGGGGGATGCTGTTAAAGAAGGAACCCCTCTTCTCCGGTATGAAAATGAACAGGCAGCACTCGAAAAAGAACAAAATATGCTATCTATTGAATCAAGCTATCTTAAGATCAGCCAGCTGAAAGATCAGCTGGAGGATCTTGATGAAAAAGAAAAAGAGTTAGCTGAGCAGGCAGGTAAAAAAGAAGCAGAAAAAACTGTTGAAGCAGAGCGTGACCAGCTGAAGATGGAGCTTAAAATGGCAGACATCGAATTGCGCCAGCTGAATCTTCAAAAAGAAACAGTCCAAAAGCAGCTTGAGAATCTTGAAGTGAAAAGCGAGATGGCCGGCACCGTTATTGCCGTTGAGGATCAGCATACACAGTCTGCAGACGGTACGCTGAAAGCGGTCATACATATTGCAAAAACAGATTCCTATATTGTAAGCGGAGTTCTGTCAGAATATGATTCTCTTAAAGTTGCCAAAGACCAGCCTGTAACCCTTCGTTCTGATGTTGTGACAGATGCTGAATGGAAGGGGAAAGTCAGTAAAATCGGCCTTCTTCCAGAAGTTGCAGCAGGAACGATGGGAACTGAAAATACAGCCGTTCAATACCCTGTTGAAGTCATCATTGAAGGCAGTGAAATGCAGGCAAAACCCGGTTTTAAGCTGATTATGGAAATTGAAACAGAAAAGCGGAACGTACAGACAGTGCCTGTAGATGCGGTCAAACAGGACGGGGAAGACTATTATGTCTATACAGTAGAAGAAGGCAAAACAAAGAAGAAAACAGTTGAAATTGGTACAGCTTCTTCTGACTATATGGAAATTAAAGAAGGGCTGACAGACAAAGATCAAGTGGTGGCAAAACCCCAAGACAATCTTCTGAGCGGGACGGAAGTGACGGTGAAATGATCAGTCTTTCCGGCATCACAAAGAGCTATAAGGTCGGAAAAGAATCCTTCGACGTGCTGAAGAACATCAACCTTGTCATTGAAGAGGGAGAATTCATCTCGATCATGGGACCGTCCGGTTCAGGCAAGTCAACGCTGATGAACATTATCGGCTGTCTGGACCGGCCGTCAGAAGGCCAATACTTCCTCGATGGTACAGATGTGGCAGGCTATCAGGATTCAGAGCTTGCAAGTGTGCGGAATCTCTCCATCGGCTTTGTTTTTCAGCAGTTTCAGCTTCTTCCGAGACTTACAGCGATTAAAAACGTTGAATTACCCATGGTTTATGCCGGCATTAAAAAGAAAGAGCGCGAAGAAAGAGCAAGACTTGCGCTTGAAAAGGTCGGCCTTTCAGAGCGAATCAATCATCTTCCAAATGAACTGTCGGGGGGGCAAAAGCAGCGTGTTGCCATTGCCCGTTCTATCGTTAATCAGCCCCGTCTGATTCTTGCTGACGAACCGACAGGGGCTTTGGATACAAAAACAAGTGTATCAATCATGGAGCAATTTGCTGCCCTTAATCTGGAAGGCACGACTGTCATAATCGTCACCCATGAACAGGAAGTAGCCGATTATACAAAAAGGGTCATTATGGTCAGAGACGGTGAAATTATCTCTCAGGGAGCAGAAAGGAGAAACGCATGAGTTTTGTTGAAAACATCAGAATGGCGTTCTCCTCTGTTCTGGCTCATAAACTTCGGTCGATCTTAACAATGCTTGGCATCATTATCGGGGTTGCGTCCGTTATTTTAGTTGTAGCCATCGGGCAGGGCGGAGAGCAAATGCTTAAATCACAGTTTACCGGTACCAGCAATACGATCGAAGTTTTTTACCAGCCGAGTGAGGAAGAAATGCAATCAGACCCCAATGCGTATATGAAGTCTGCTTTTGACCAGTCAGATATTAATGACATGGCAGGCATTCCAGAGGTTGAAAAAGTTGTTGCTTCAAGCTCTGAGTTCATGCCGGTGCGTCATAAAGAGGAAACGGCGGATACGTCGATTTTCAGCATTAATCTGGCTTACATCGAAGTAAATCAGCTGAAGATCGAATCTGGAAGAAATCTGATGGAAGCTGATTTTATCGGAGGCGAAAGGGCCGGCATTATCAGCCAAGAGACGAAAAAAGAGCTCTTCAAAGACACTGACCCGATCGGGGAAATTGTCTGGATCAATGGTCAGCCGATTGAAATTGTCGGAGTTCTTGAAAAACCGGAGGGGCTGTTTTCGTTCGGTTCAATGGAAATCTACATCCCGTCCAATACGTATCGCGCTTCTTTCGGCAAATCAGATTTTAATCAGGTGACGCTGCAGGCAAAAGATGCAGAAAGCCTGCAGGAAGCAGGAAAAAAAGCCACTTCCATGCTGAATCAAAAGCATGATACGGAAGATTCCTATCAGGTGTTTAATATGGAGGAAATCGCTGAAGGAATTGGTCAGGTAACAAGGATCATGACCTTGATCATTGGTTCAATCGCAGGCATCTCATTGTTTGTCGGCGGAATTGGCGTCATGAACATCATGCTCGTTTCCGTAACAGAAAGAACCCGTGAGATCGGCATAAGAAAAGCGCTTGGAGCGACAAAGCGTCAGATCCTGACCCAGTTTCTCATCGAATCCATCACGCTTACCCTCATTGGAGGCATCATTGGCATCCTACTCGGTGCAGGAGGGGCTTCACTCGTTTCCGTGTTTGCCGGATGGCCGTCACTCGTATCCTGGCAAGTCGTCCTGGGAGGACTAGCATTCTCAATGGTCATCGGCATCATTTTCGGCATGCTGCCGGCAAACAAAGCAGCCCGTCTTGATCCGATCGATTCCCTGCGTTATGAATAAACAATTTTTCTGGACGGATTTGGTTCAGGTACTGAAAAAGTTTTTAGACACACCGACGAGCTTCAGCAATCGGTGTGTTTTTATTTTGAGTACTTGTCCGAATGACTGCTAGTGGACTGCAGCGGAAGGCACTTGACTCCTGCGGGATGAAGAGGGAATGGGAGACCCCGCAGGCTCGCCGAGAAGGATCCCATGCCTCCCCGCGGAAAGCAAGTGACTGGAGCGAAAGGGAACAGTATCACTAACGCAAAAAATACCAACCTTTAAAAATCCATAAAAAGGAAATCACAGAAAACCCTTGCTACGTGGTTGTGATGATGATACAAAGGGAATAGAGATTTTATGTGCCACGAGATTGGAATGATGTAAGATGAAACTTGCAGGAACGCTTATAAAACTGACAATGATAGCGGTTATCGGACTGTTCCTTTATTCTTCAGCAAGCATATGGTTCTATGGAAACAAACATGATTCAGTCAAAACAGATGCAGCAGTAGTTCTTGGAGCAGCCGCCTGGGGAGAAGATCCGTCTCCTGTTTTCAAAGAACGCATCAATCATGCCATTAAACTGTACAAGGAAAAAAAGGTGGAGAAAATTATTTTTACAGGCGGAAAAGCGATTCAGACCGATCTTCCTGAATCTGTAGTCGGTAAAAACTATGCAGTCGATCATGGTGTCCGCGAATCAGATATTTTAGTTGAGACAAGTTCCAGACTGACAGAAGATAATTTGAAATTTGCCTATGAAAAAGGGAAAAAAGCAGGCATTGAATCATATACCATTGTGAGTGACCCCTACCATATGAAGCGATCGGTGCTGCTGGCAGAAAAAATCGGGATGAACGTTTACTCATCTCCAACCACCACATCCGCATACAGAACATGGGAAACGAAACTTCCCGTTTACTCAAAGGAAGTGCTGTTCTATGCAGGGTATCTTGTGACGCTTCCATTTGAAATGATGAACAAAAAAGAGGAATTGCCCAGCGGGTAATCCTCTTTTTTGTTTAAATAAGCAGCGTGAACAAATGTGAAAGCAAATAAAAACTGTACCCAAGGAGATAAGCTCCGGCAGCAAACGATACAGCTTTTAGAATCCAATCCTTCAAATAATTTCTTAGAAAATGAACCGTCATCGCAACATTGATGTTCCATAATATAATCCCTGCAATGATCAGCATGCTGAAGAGGAAAAGGTACATGAAAGAATGTCCAGGGCCAAGAGTTGTTAAACTTGAACCGTAAACACCAAGCCAGAAAATGAAAATAAACGGATTGGCAAGAGCAATGGAAAACCCTGTCCAGTAGGAACTCTTTTCAGCAGTAGTTTCACTTGCGTGGTCCAGCATGTTTTCATCAGACAGCGCGCTCTTCATGCTTTTTATGCCAAGCCTGGCCAGCAATAAAAAACCGGCCGCGCTAAGAACATAAGAAAAGAACGAATGAGTAAGATAAACGGCAAGTCCGAGAAATATAAGAAACATAAGGACCATATCGATCGTGACCGCACCGAGTCCGACGAACATGGAAGGCCAAAACCCCCCTCTAATCCCCCTTCTGATCATCTCGAGCTTTATCGGGCCGACCGGAGCAGCAAGACTGATCCCAAGCACAAGCGGTTTTATAATAAACAGAATCATATCCAATTTGTTCATCTGCCTTTCCATCCTTGTCCCTAAAGTGTATTCAGATGGCTGTCTATTTCGTCCTTCAATTTTGGGGGAGGAGGAATTTTTTAACTTTAGAGGAATTTTACTTGTATTCGGCAAACTTAATGACAAACGCCTGCTTTTTTGGAATTTCACAAATAGGTTGTCTGGAAGGACTGCAGAGGAGGTTGATTAGTCGAATGAAGCGGCATTCTTTTATTGAATGGGGAAAGGCAGTTCTTTTTGCAGCAGGACTGGCTCTTTTAATCAGATTGTTCTTATTTGAACCCTACATGGTGGAAGGCTCTTCGATGGATCCGACGCTTCATGACGGAGAGAGACTGTTTGTAAACAAAGCCCTGTTTGTCTCCGGTGGCATAAGGCATGGTGATATTGTGATTATCAGCGGACAAGAGAAAGGGATTCATTATGTCAAGCGGGTGATTGGACTGCCGGGAGATCGTATAGAAGTGAGAGACCACAAGGTGCGTGTAAATGGAATGCCGTCAGATGAACCGTATATCAAATCGAACGAGCAGAAGGCAGCGGAACTTGGCACATACATTATGGAGGACTTTCCGCCAGTCAAAGTTCCAAAAGACAAGGTGTTTGTCATGGGCGATAACCGCGCGAACAGCATGGATTCACGAAATGGACTCGGCAGCATTAAAATCAGCCGCATCGAGGGAAAAGCGGCATTCATTTTTTATCCTTTTGAAAAAATAAGGTCAACAAAATAATAGAAAGAATGTAACGAAATGGAAAACACTCTCGTCTAATCGTGTAAAGAAAAAGGGGAGTGTCAATCCATGAGAAAATTCGCGGTATCTTTATTCATGATTATTTTAATTCTGATCGTCTCAGCCTGCAGCAGCTCAGAGGAATCAAAAATGGACAGCTCAGGAAGTTCATCAGAAGAAATGTCCAATGCTGACTTTGCGGAGAAATCCGAAAAACCTGCTCCTGAAGAAACGACGATGCAAAATGACAGCAAAACAGCAGCACCTATTCCGCAAGACCGCAAAGTGATCTACACGGCTGACATGTCCGTGAGGGTGAAAAGCTATCAGGAAGCTGTGTCATCCATACAGAAAACACTTGCCTCACTAGGCGGATATATCATGGAATCAAATACATATTCAGGGGAAGAAGACCAGCCGCAGGAAGGGACGCTGACCGTAAAAGTCCCTCAGGAAGCCTTTCAGTCGTTCCTGACTATGGTTGAAAAGGGAAGCATCAAGGTTGAAAACCAAACAGTTTCAGGACAGGATGTAACGGAGGAATATGTGGATTTAGAATCAAGGCTGAAATCTAAAAAGACCGTTGAGGAGAGGCTGCTGAGCTTTATGAAAGAAGCTCAAAAAACGGAGGACCTTTTAAAAATTTCAAATGATTTAAGTGCTGTTCAGGAAGAAATTGAACAGCTTACAGGCAGAATCAATTACTTAAACAATCAAACATCTTTCGCCACTGTTTCCATACATCTATCAGAAAATAAAATCAATGTTCCCGGCCTTGAGAATGAAAACTTGAATACATGGCTGAAAACAAAACAGAAGTTCATGGAAAGCTTAAATACTCTATTGTCAGCAGGTTCAGCCATCATCGTCTTTACAGCTGGAAATTTGCCTGTACTTGCGGTGATCTTCCTTGCCGGCTTTGCCATATGGCTTGCTGTAAAAAAACGTATGAACAGGAACGATCCGGCACCTCCGGCTGATATGGGTGACTGATTCTGTGTTTTCTTTTTTCTCAGATTGGGAAAAAGAAGGAAAAGGCGGGATGAATAATGACAATTAAAGCATGTTCAAAGCTTACAAAAAATTGTGTGTCAACGACAAATGAAAAAGGCGGACGGAGCATGAATCCCATCACGTATTCATGCAGTGCATCTGAAGCAATGAATCACCTGCGCAATGTTCTTTATTCCATGAAGGGCGCTGAAATTGCCGAGCAGAGCGGTACCCGTCTTCATGCGGTATTTACGTCGGATAAAATGAAATTTAAAGACGATGTGGAATTTGAAATGAATGACAAGGCAAAAAAAATTCATTTTAGATCGGCTTCCCGAACCGGCTATTATGACTTCGGTGTTAACCGCAGGCGCATGGAGGAGATTGAGGAGAGATTTAAAAAAGAATCCGGAACGTAAAAAATCAGACAGGTGTCTGATTTTTTTTACGTATAGATGAGGGTTAAGATCAGCATGGTGATAAAGACAGAACCAATTATCCCAAGGATTGTTTTTGGAAACGAAACTCTTTCATCTATTTTTCCAAGCCGGGTTAGAATCTTTTTGCTGAAGTAATGCACTAGCAGATAAATAATCACAAGACCAATGAAAAAGGTCATGTTGCTTGTTTTAAATCCTGTATAAGCGAGAAAGAGCCCCGTAAAGAAGATATACAGAGAATATTCCATTAAAGTCAGTAATTTCATAGCAGATACCTCCGTGATGTACTGAACATAATCCTACCATAAAAACCGGAGATTCAACATGTCAGGACTGTGAACATTGAAATCAGTTCCTGTATGCATATTTTTTTCTTCCGGTTCGTGTTATAATTTTGTAGATATTGTATAGATGGAGGCTTAACTTTAATGATAACAGTAAGCAATGTAGGATTGCGCTATGGTGACCGCAAACTTTTTGAAGATGTTAATATAAAATTCACACCGGGAAACTGCTACGGATTAATCGGGGCAAACGGTGCAGGCAAATCAACATTTATTAAAATTCTCTCTGGAGAAATTGAAGCACAGTCCGGCAATGTAAGCATGGGACCTGGAGAGCGTCTTGCTGTCCTGAAACAGAACCACTTCGAGTACGAGGAAATTGAAGTGATGCAGGTCGTTATTATGGGCCATGCACGTCTGTATGAAGTCATGCAGGAGAAGGATGCAATCTATATGAAAGCTGATTTCTCAGATGAAGACGGCATGCGTGCGGCTGAGCTTGAAGGTGAATTTGCAGAGCTTAACGGATGGGAAGCAGAAAGTGAGGCTGCCATTCTTTTAAAAGGACTTGGCATCACTGAAGATCTTCATGCGAAGAAAATGGCAGATCTTACGGGCGGAGACAAAGTGAAGGTTCTTCTTGCACAGGCTCTGTTCGGCAAACCGGATGTTCTTCTTCTGGATGAGCCTACCAACCACCTTGACATCAAGGCGATCCAATGGCTTGAAGAATTCCTGATCAACTTTGAGAATACCGTCATCGTTGTGTCCCATGACCGTCATTTCCTGAACAAAGTATGTACTCATATCGCTGACCTTGACTACGGTAAAATCCAGCTTTATGTCGGAAACTACGACTTCTGGTACGAATCAAGCCAGCTTGCATCCCGAATGGCTTCGGATGCGAACAAGAAAAAAGAAGAAAAAATCAAAGAGCTTCAGGCGTTCATTGCACGCTTCAGTGCGAATGCATCAAAATCCAAGCAGGCCACTTCAAGAAAGAAACTGCTTGATAAAATATCGCTTGATGACATCAGGCCTTCTTCAAGACGCTATCCGTATGTCGGATTTTCACCTGAGCGCGAAATCGGGAATGATGTTCTCCGCGTAGACGGCATTTCTAAAACGATTGACGGCGTGAAAGTGCTTGATAATGTCAGCTTTATCATGAACAAAGAGGACAAAATTGCGTTAGTCGGCCGCGACGAAATTGCGATTACAACGCTCTTCAAAATTCTGATGGGTGAAATGGAGCCTGACAGCGGAACGTTCAAATGGGGAATTACAACTTCCCAGGCCTATTTCCCGAAAGACAACAGCGAGTTCTTTGAAGGTGTCGACATGAACCTTGTTGACTGGCTCCGCCAGTATTCGCCGAATGACCAAAGCGAGAGCTTCCTTCGCGGTTTCCTTGGCAGAATGCTGTTCTCAGGTGAAGAAGTGCTTAAAAAAGCAAGCGTTCTGTCCGGAGGAGAAAAAGTACGCTGCATGCTTTCAAAAATGATGCTCAGCAGCTCAAATATCCTGCTTCTTGACGAACCGACGAACCACTTGGACCTTGAGTCGATTACAGCACTGAACAACGGTCTTATTGCTTTCAAAGGCGCTATGATCTTTACGTCACATGACCATCAGTTTGTACAGACGATTGCCAACCGCATCATTGAGGTAACTCCAAACGGCGTTGTCGACAAGCAAATGACGTATGATGAGTACCTTGAAAATGAAGATGTTCAAAAGCAAGTACAGGGGTTGTACGCTTAATTTAAACAAATAAAAGACCGCCGATTCATTCGGCGGTCTTTTGTTCTGCTCTTTTTTGAGCTTGAAGTATTCTCGAGGTGTGTTATTCGTCGGTCCAGCTGTCGACAAGTTCCCTGTTTTTCTCAATCCACTTTCTTGCCCCTTTTTCATAGGCATCAGGTTCCTGAGTCAGTGATTCTTCCTGTACTTCTTTAATGAGGGAATTCAGCTGTTCATCATTCATTTCCCATTCAGACATCCATTTGCCGATTTCAGGATGATCCTTTTCGAATCCTGTTCGTGACATAGAATGTATTTTATCAGGCGCACCAAATACGTTTTTAGAATCCTTCAGATACTTTATTTCATAATCTGCAAAAACCCAATGAGGATTCCAGAGAGTGACTGCAATTGGCTGTTTCTTTTCATACGCTTTTTTAAATTCAGTCAGCATGGCAGCTTCCGAAGACTCGACAAGTTCAAGTTCAAGCCCGTACTCTTTTTTGGCTTTCGATGTCAGCTGCATCAAGCTTGATCCCGGGTCGATTCCGATGATTTCCCCGTTTAGCTGCCCTTTTTTTGAATTCAGATCTTCGATGCTGTTAATATCTTTTACGTATGCCGGTACAGCAATCCCCATTTTTGTACCTTCAAACCAAGGTTCCCCGATTTCCACATCTTCTTTAAACTTATCGTACAGGGGCTTGTCTGTCAGAGGGAGCCATACTTGTCCGGTGACATCAATATCCCCTCTGGATATACCGGTCCATAGAGCAATTTTTTCAAGTTCGATAATTTCTGTATCATAGCCTTTCTCTTCCAGGATGATTTTCCACAAGTAAGCAGTAGAAATGTTATCAATCCAGTTCACCATGCCAATTTTTATCTTCTTGTCTGAATTTGCCGGGGCACAGGATGCAAGTAATGCTGATAAAAGAATAATTGAAGATAGGGCATAAAAATATTTTTTCACGTATTGAACCTCCAAAGGATATATGTATATCACCTTATATTCCCTTAAAAACTTTTCTGGAAACATAAAATTGTTTTGTTTTTCTTAGGATCGGGTACTATCTATTAGGTCCCAAACATCCGTCCTTCTTTATTCTGCCAATTAGAACGGAAAACTTACATATTTCATTTTTATGATGTGAAAACTGATACAAAGAAGTCGCTAGCGAGAGGTGTATGATGAAAACGGTAAAGTTGAAAGTTGATGAAGTCACAAAAGTATTCGGAAAGAACCCGCAAAAAGCAGTTGCTATGCTTAAAAAAGGGAGCTCAAAGGAGGATATTCTGAAAGAAACCGGAATGACCGTCGGTGTTAACCGGGCGAGCTTTGAGGTCTATTCGGGAGAGATCTTCGTCATTATGGGTCTGTCAGGCAGCGGGAAATCAACGTTGGTCAGGCTGCTGAATAAGCTTATTGATCCTACATCCGGCCATATTTTTATAGATGATGAGGACATTATGAAGCTGAAGGGAGATGCTCTCAGAGAAATTCGGAGAAAGAAAATGAGCATGGTTTTTCAGCGATTTGCTTTATTTCCCCACCGAACGGTCGTTGAAAACGTTGAGTATGGTCTTGAAATTCAGGGCTGGAAGAAAAAAGAGCGTTATCAGCGGGCCAGAGAATCTCTTGAGCTCGTAGGATTAAAAGGGTACGCAGACAGCTATCCGGGTGAACTGAGCGGGGGCATGCAGCAGCGGGTGGGCCTTGCCCGTGCACTGGCAAACGCACCGGATGTTCTTTTAATGGATGAAGCCTTCAGCGCACTTGATCCGCTGATTCGGAAAGATATGCAGGATGAACTGCTTGAGCTTCAGGAAAAAATGGAGAAAACAATTATCTTTATTACCCATGATCTTGATGAAGCACTTCGCATTGGGGACAGGATTGCTCTGATGAAGGACGGATCAATCGTCCAGATAGGGACTCCTGAGGAAATTATGACTCATCCGGCTGATGAATATGTTGAGCGGTTCGTAGAAGATGTGAATCTGTCCAAGGTCATAACGGCAGGATCCATCATGAACCGGGCGGAAACCATCCAGATCGACAGAGGACCTCGTGTAGCATTGACGCTTATGCGTGATGCAGGCTATTCGAGTGTGTATGCCGTAGATAAAAAGCAGACACTGATCGGCCTGATCACAGCTGACGATGCGGTAAAAGCGATTAAAGAAAACGTGCCGACTGAAACATATGTGAAAAGAGAAATGCCTTATGTGGAGCTTGACACAGTGCTTGAGGATCTTTATGAAAAGATGGCTGCGAGCAAGTACCCTCTGCCGGTAGTAGATGAAAACAGAAGAATCAAAGGTGTTATAAAACGCGAGAAAGTCATTCAGGCACTGGCGGGAACAGAATCAAAGGAGGTGCAGCCGCATGAATAATATCCCCAAAATACCTGTTGGAAAATGGGTCGATGGATTTGTTACCTATTTAAATGAAAGCTTTGAAGGTTTCTTCGGATGGCTTTCAAATGGTATTGAAGGATTTACAGATTTCATTGTTTACGGGCTGATGGCGATACCTGCACTGCTGCTGATAGTGATTGTCGCAGCAATAGCCTGGTTTGTCAGCAGAAGCTGGTCCCTTCCTTTACTGTCACTGGCAGGGCTCCTGTTTATTCTGAATCTTGGATACTGGGAGCAAATGATAGACACACTCTCACTGGTCCTTACTTCTGTAATCATTTCCGTTATTATTGGAGTGCCTCTTGGTATCATTGCTTCACAAAACGATACCTTTTCAAAGATTTTAACGCCAATACTGGACCTGATGCAGACTATGCCCGCTTTTGTTTACTTAATTCCAGCCATTCTCTTTTTTGGAATCGGCGTTGTGCCTGGCATTATTGCTTCTGTCATTTTTGCCATGCCGCCTACCATCAGGCTTACTAACCTTGGAATCAGACAGGTTCCGGAGGACCTCGTTGAAGCGGCGAACGCTTTCGGATCGACTACAGCTCAGAAATTGATGAAGGTAGAACTGCCGCTTGCCACAAAAACCATTATGGCAGGTGTCAACCAGAGCATTATGCTTGCGCTGTCCATGGTGGTCATCGCTTCTCTGGTCGGTGCACCGGGACTTGGAGTCGACGTTTACCGGGCGGTCACACGTATTGAAGTAGGAAGAGGATTCGAAGCAGGAATATCAATCGTTATCCTTGCCATTATTCTGGACCGTATCACACAGCATTTGGGCACTCGTAAAAAAGAGGTATAAAGAGACTTTGCACAAGTATGAAATACTGAAGACTGTACAGCTCAGTATAGACGTTAAAAAACCTTCCTGCAGCAGGTGTGCAGGAAGGTTTTTCAGTGCTGCAGACTGGTAAGCTCTTGCTTCAGCCAGTCATGATCCAGGTTTTCTCCAATAAAGACAAGGGTTTTTTTCATTTTAACAGGTTCTTTCATATAAATCGGCATCCCGTAGGAATACTGAAAAAGATACGTTTCCGCCGAGCGGGTAAAAGCAACATAGCCTTTTACCCGGTAGATCGTATCAGGCATCGTTCGCAGGAAGTTCTCAAATGAGTCAAAATCAATTGGACCTGTAAAGGTATGTACATACGTTTTTAAATGAAGATGGTGCTCGACATGTGTCTGCTCGTGCTCACGTCTCTTCATGCGTGACACCTGCTGAAAATCACTCAGGCGGATGGATGCAAACTGGGTAAGCAGTACCTTGGATGCAGGAGCTATGTTCTGAATATCCATTACAAGGGACGCCTGCTCAGAATCTGATAAGGAATCGATTTTATTAAGAAGCACAACATCTGCATGATGAATCTGCTCCTGAAGCAGTTTCTGAAGCTGAATGCTAAGGCCGGTACGGTCGTGATAGCGTGGGCCGTCAACAAGGGTGACAATGGCTCCAATAGCAAGTTTGTCTGCAAAAACAGGAGACAAACAGGCGTCAAGGACTTCAATAGGATGTGCTGCACCTGTTGTTTCAATATAGATGGCATCAAGCTCATACTGCGAAAGCATGCCTTGAAGCTGTGCTTCGAGCTGTCCCTGCATCGTGCAGCAGACACACCCGTTGAGCAGTTCTTTCAGCGGAATATCATCAGAAACAGCATCCGAATCTATGGATATTTTACCGAGCTCGTTCATCACGACGGCAATTTTTCTTCCGTTTTCTTGTTCCTGTTTTAGAATATTTTTTAATAGAGTGGTTTTCCCTGCCCCTAAAAATCCGGACAGAATGTAGACTTCAACAGATTTCATATCATGTACGCTCCGTTCTATAAGCTATTTTTCTATGGTACATGAAGGCTGTATCCAGCGTCAATTCCAATAGAAAAACCTGCACGAATGTCATGCAGGTTTGGGTAAAGTCGCTTAAATTAAATAGCCCATGTTCCTTTTCTGAAAATCGGTTCGCTTGTGCCGTCTTCAAGAATGCCGTCAATATCCATCTCTTCAGAGCCAATCATAAAGTCAACATGAGTGATGCTTGAGTTGACGCCGTTTTTCTCAAGCTCTTCTCGGGACATTTTCTTTCCGCCTTCAATGCAGAATGCATACGCATTGCCGATTGCCAGATGGTTCGACGCGTTTTCATCAAACAGCGTATTATAGAAAAGAACATTTGACATGGAGATCGGGGAGTCATGAGGTACGAGAGCAACTTCGCCAAGGTAGTGAGATCCCTCATCAGTAGCGACAAGCTCCTTCAAAATCTCTTCGCCCTCTTCTGCTTTCACATCTGTGATTCTCCCGTTTTCAAACGTGATGGAGAAGTTGTCGATCAGATTCCCGCCATAGCTTAACGGCTTTGTGCTGGCTACTGTGCCGTTTACGCCTTCTTTTGCAGGTACAGTAAAGACTTCCTCTGTCGGCATATTGGCCATAAAGTCATGACCTTGTTCATTTGTGCTGCCTGCGCCGATCCACAAATGTTTTTCGGGAAGCTCTATCGTTAAATCGGTTCCTTTTGCACGGTAGTGAAGCTTTTTATATTTCTTGCCGTTTAAATACTCGACTTTGCTGTTCAGTGACCGGTCATGTTCTTTCCATGCCGAAACAGGATCTTCAAGGTCAGTGCGTGTTGCTTTAAAAATAGCATCCCACAGCAGATCTACAGCCTGGTCTTCTGCATCAGGGAACACTTTTGCCGCCCACTTTTCAGAAGGAACAGCAATGACAGACCAGCTGACTTTGTCTGCCTGTATGTAATTTCTGTAGGTTGAAAGCGCCGTTCCTGCAGCTTTTGAATTGGCTGCGATGCGTTTTGAATCAATGCCTTTCAGCAAATCCGGTGATGATGAAACGATGGACATGAAAGCAGCTCCGCCTTCAGCCAGTGCTTCAAGCCCTTTTGCGCGCCACTCAGGAAATTCACTGAACGCTTCCATCGGAGCAAGCTCGAAGCGTGCGCGTGTTACTTCATCGTCCGCCCATTCAACCTGAACGTGTTTTGCGCCAGTCTCATATGCTTTTCTGACAACAAGACGGACGAATTCCGCTGCATCAAGAGAAGCATTGATGACAAGCGTTTGTCCTTTTTGAATATTTACGCCGACTTTAACGGCTAGCTCAGCATATTTTTCTAAGTTTGTTTGAAAAGAAGTCATTTGTTTAGCTCCTTATATAAGATTGGTTCTATTTTATCAGAACTGCCGGTTTTAGGAAATAAAAAAGACTGAGTATTCTATTTTCTGGAGCTGCTCAGACCGGAATTCTTTTCAACGATGTATGAAAGAGATAAAATATAGTCAGAAAGCGGGTGAGTGTATGCTGAATTCATCTTTTATCAAGACCGATAAACAAAAACAGCTTGCCGCAAAGGCGGAGAAGCTTGCTGAAACCTTTTCTGAGCGTGCGGAATATTATGACCGCCATGCGCTCTTTCCATTTGAAAACTTTGATGACTTGAAAAAAGCCGGTTTTTTGACATTGTCTATACCGGATGCATACGGCGGATCAGGACTGTCTCTTTATGACTTTGTCATGGTCCAGGAAACCCTGGCGCAGGGAGACGGACCGACAGCGCTTTCGCTTGGCTGGCATCTCGGCATTTTAATGAATATAAGAGAAACCAATAGATGGCCGGAAGAATTGTACGCGCAGATTTCGCGAGAAATCATACAGTTCGACAAAATCATCAACAGCGCTGCTTCCGAGCCGAACAGCGGAAGTCCTGCAAGAGGGGGGAAACCGGAAACAACGGCTGTCCGCAGGGGGGATAAGTGGGTCATCAACGGGAAGAAGATCTTTACATCGCTTGCCCCTGCCCTTGATTATTTTTTAATTACAGCAACAATAGAAGAATCTGGTGAAGTGGGAGAATTTATTATTCCGAAGGATTCAAAAGGACTTTCCATCATGGAGACGTGGGATACGCTTGGCATGAGAGGGACCAGGAGCGATGATCTCATTCTGGACGATGTTGTGCTCGAAAATCAGGCGCTTGCTTCTTACCGTTCAAAACCTGCCAAAAAACCGATGCCGCAGGGCTGGCTCCTTCATATTCCGGCCTGTTATCTTGGAATCGCGATTGCCGCAAGAAATTTCGCCGTGGAGTTTGCGAAGAAACATCAGCCAAACAGTTTGGACCATCCGATTTCTGAGCTTCCTGAAGTCAGAAGAAAGACAGCAGAAATGGATGTAAAGCTTATGACGGCAAGGCACCTTTTGTACGGCACAGCAGAAAAGTGGGATGAGAGTCCCGATACGCGGCACACACTTTCAGCAGAACTGGCGGCTTCCAAAACGGTTGCAACAAACACGGCCGTAGAAGTCGTTGATCTTGCAATGAGAATTGTCGGCGGACAAAGTATATTCCGTTCTCATCCAATTGAACGCTATTACCGGGATGTAAGAGCCGGACTTCATAACCCCCCGGCAGATGACATTACTTATAAGCTTCTGGCCGACCAGGCATTCAGTGAAGGATCATGATGTTTCCTGAAACGTTCAAGCAGACAATCCGCGGCGTTCATGGTGAGAATGGAGATGTCTGGCTTCGGGAACTTCCTGCCAGGCTGGCCGGGTGGGAGCAAAAATACGGCATCAGGATTGGCAAATTCTATCCAATGACCTTTCATTTTGTTGCTGAAGTTACGCTTAATGGCGGCGTGGAAGCGGTTATTAAAGTGGGATTGCCTGCTAATAAAGAGCTTATTAACGAAAAAAACGCCCTTGCTGTTTTTGGAAAAGGCGCCGGAATGATCAAGCTGCTTGAGGATCATACCGATGAAGGATTTTTGCTGCTTGAAAAGGCAGTTCCGGGTACGGTTCTCTCAGACAGCATGGAAGATGAAAAAGCAGTCGCTGCGGCAGCGGCTGTTATGGGGAGTATTCGTACTGATGACTGGGGCAGCTTGCACTTTCCTCATTTATCTGACTGGTTTAAAGGTTTGGACCTTGCAGAAGATATTCCCGAAAGGTACCTCAAGAAGGCATCTGTGATCGTAAATGAGCTGCTTTTTGAAATGCATCATCCCTCTCTTTTGCATGGAGACCTGCATCAAAATAATATCCTCAGCCATCAAGGGGAATGGAAAGCGATTGACCCGAAAGGCGTGATTGGCGAAAAGGAGTTTGAAGCTGCCGCTTTTTGCAGGAATTATCTTTTTGACAAACTCCATCCATTTGCTGTCCTTCAAAACAGACTGTCATTATTTGAGAAAGCAGCCGGACTTAACCTTAAAAAGATGATCCGGTGGGGCTATTGCGGGGCCGTTTTAAGCGCCTGCTGGTGTAAAGAAGATCATATGCCGTGCGCTGATGAAAATCTGATACTCGCTGATTTGTATGAAAAACTGCTTTGAATATGCCATTTTTTGTTGACTTCTAATCAGAATACTGAATATACTGAAGTATAGTGTATTTTTGGAAAGGAAAAGGTGCTTGAAACAATGTGGAACTAATCTTATTTTCTAAACGTTTTTTGAATAAAGAAAAAACGGGACCTAGAGAATAGGATGAGTGCGCTCATTTTTCATACCATTTCCGAATTGAAAAGATTTTTCTGTGCATCTGTATGCCAGGTTCTTTCGGTTTCTTTCATATGGTTGAAAATCCTCTCTAGGGCAAACTGGGAGGTTTTTTTATGGCTAAAAATAGTCGAAACGAAAAAGTAATTGTAAAAATAAACGGACTGACAAAGCATTTTGGAGATAAATTGGTTTTTGAGGATGTCAGTTTTGACATCAGAGAAGGTGATCGTGCCGGACTGGCAGGCTATAACGGCACGGGAAAGACAACACTTGCGAATTTGCTGTATGGAACAATTGAACCTGACAAAGGCAGCTTGACAAGGAAAGCAGGCCTTAAAATTGGCTATTTGCTTCAGTCGGTAGATTATTCCGTACAGAATTTTAAAGACGCATTGAACAGCGAAGGGGATCAAACAGTGCTTGAAGCAGCAGGCAGGCTTGGACTTGAAAAGGTGGCTGACTGGGAAGAAGATCGGCTCCTGCATTTGAGCGGGGGAGAAAAGCTGAAGCTTGCTCTTGCTCAGGTCATTTCATCAAATCCCGACCTGCTGATTCTGGATGAACCAACCAATCATTTGGATTATCATGGCATTGAATGGCTGGCAGACTGGCTCCAAACATTCAGGGGAGCAGTACTGATCATCTCCCATGACCGGCATTTTCTGGACCGGACTGTTTCACACATTTTTGAACTTGAGAACAAAAAGCTAAAGGAATACAAAGGAAATTATACTGCGTACAGACAGGAAAAAAAGCGGCAGCTTGAGGAACAAAAGCATGATTATGAATTGCAGCAGAGGCATAAAGCGAATATTGAGGGACAAATGGAGAACCTGCGCAGCTGGTCTGAAAAGGCACACCGGAATTCAACAAAACAGGGAAGTCTGTCTGAGCGCAGGCAAATGGGCTTTAAAGAGTATCACCGGGCAAAAGCAAAAAAGATGGATGTGCAAGTTCGGTCTAAAATGAAAAGGCTCGAAGCAGAGCTTGAAAAAAATAAAATTGAAAAGCCTCTTGAGGATACGGCTGTACAGTTTGAATTTGATGCTGCAGGGAAGAGGGGAAAACGGATTTTTGAAGCAAAAGGTCTTCAGAAATCATTTGCAGGACGCACTCTGATCGGCAGCAGCCATTTTTACATGAAACATGGAGAAAGAATAGGAGTCATCGGCAGAAACGGTGCAGGAAAGACGACTCTTATAAGGATGCTTCAGGGAATTGAAGGATTGTCCGGCGGAGAATTATGGAGGAGCCCTACACTGAAAATCGCTTGTCTGAGCCAGGATGTGGGTGACTTAAATGCAGATGAAAGTGTTCTCGAAGCCATGCAGGCAGCCGACAGGGATAAGTTGCTTAAAGCAAGGACACTGCTTGCCAATATGGGGCTTAAAGAAGACAAAATAGAGCAGAAGATTGGCTGCTTGAGTCTTGGCGAGAGAACCAGAGTGAAACTAGCCGGGCTCATCTTAAACGAATACGATTGTCTGATTCTGGATGAACCGACGAACCATCTCGATCTGCCAAGCAGGGAGCAGCTGGAGGAGACGCTCAGTCAGTTTGAAGGCACCCTCATCATCATCTCCCACGACAGATATCTTGTTGAAAAACTGTGCGATAAACTGCTGGTTTTTGAGTACGGGAGCATTAGAAGAGCCGAGATGAGAATTGGTGAGTATTATTCTGCATTAAAGAATGAAAATACCGTGCCTAATGACGATGAGGAAGAACTGCTGAAAGTGAATAACCGTCTGACAGCAGTCATAGGAAATCTCAGCCTTATAAACAGAGATCATCCAGAATTTCAGGAATATGACAATGAATTTGCAAGGCTTATCCGCGAGAAAAATCTTCTTGAGAAACGCAAAAAAGGCTGAGACGGGATTCCGTCTCAGCTTTTTTCCATGCAGCGCCCTATTTTATTTTACTGCTTCTATGATCTGAACTTGAAGGCTGCCGTTTGTTAGATCTGTCATTGTTTTAATAATAACAGGATAGTCTTTGCTGTTCATAAACTTAAAATCATATCCGTTCCATGAAACGGTAGCATCCTTATTGATCGGCACATAGCCGACTTCTTTGGAATGGTGGTGAAGCTCAATGATTTCAAGTCCTGCCTGTGCCACTGCGTTGTACAGGGTGCTTGAAGTCTGGCAAATTCCGCCGCCTATGCCTTCTACAAATTCCTTGTTGACGATCTCCATTGCTTTTTGGTAACCGCGTGCCGGAGTCCGTTCGCCAACTGTCTGATTGAAATAAAATCTGTCTCCAGGACCAAGTACAATCTGGTCAATCGCATTTGCAGACAAAGCGATATTCATGCTCCTGCCCTTTACTGAAGCATTAAATGTCGTTCTGTAGGTTCCAATCACTTTTTGAGAAGCTCCGGTCAATGATTCTGCCGTAACGTTTGGTGATGTTTCTGTGATCGGAAGGATAATATCCCTGTCAAAAGCAGGCAGCGACATCAGCTGCTGGAGCAATGCTTTTTCATCCAGAATTACTCTGCTTTGACCAGGTTCCAGCTTGCCGTTTCTTATCTTTGAAGGTGTCATTGGCCTGTCATACTGTCCGGCAAGCTCTTTCACAAGCTTTTCCATATTTTCTGCGTGAGCTGCTTTATCTGACAGAGGAGCGGCTTCAATGGTTTTGACCGCTTTGCCGTCCCTTGGGTCGATTAAGGCAAACTCCCGGCTGATTTCAGCAGCTTTTGCTGAGACCGCTTTGGCGCTGACGGCATTTTTAGCTGTCAGCAGCACCTCTTTTTCTCCCAATCCGCATCCGCTTAAACCTGCAACAATACATACAGCAATTAAAAAGCGTTTAATGGTGTTCTCCCCCAGTTATCTATCATTTATTGTGAATCATACATTAGATAAGACGAAAAGGAAAGAGATAAAGTTTCAAAAATTTGGAGAAAAAAAGAATATTTTGCTAAGGTTGAATTTGGTAGCAAAAGCTGATAAAATGAAAAAATAGGAACGCATGTTCTTATATTGACGAGAAAAAGAACCGCTCAGGGAGCGGTCCATTTCCGGTTATTTAGAGACTTTCTGAAGCTTATGAATAACCTGCAGAGATCTTCCTGTTCCAATCGCCACAGATTCCAGAGGGTTTGGTGCAAGGTGAACAGGAACGACAATCTCTTCGCTCAGCCACTCCTGCATGCCTTTCATTAAAGCCCCTCCTCCTGTCAGAATCACACCGCGGTCTACGATATCACCGCTCAGCTCAGGCGGGCAGTCTTCAAGAGTAGCGCGTATCGCTTCAAGAATGTGAAGCAGTGATTCTCTCATAGCGTTTTGCATTTCTGCAGATGACAGTGTAATCGTTTTTGGAAGTCCTGTCACAAGATCACGGCCTCTGACATCCATATGAAGCTCTTCATGTTTGACCAGGGCATAGCCGATTTCCATTTTGATGTTCTCTGCTGTGCGTTCGCCGATCAGCAGGTTGTAATTTTTGCGGACGTAGCCGATAATATCTTCATCAAGCTGATCCCCGCCAATTCTGATAGAGTGGCACGATACAACACCGCCGAATGAAATAATGGCAACTTCAGTCGTGCCGCCGCCGATATCAACAATCACATTTGCGATCGGTTCATCAACTGGCAGATCAGCGCCAATTGCAGCAGCAACCGGCTCTTCAATTAAATGAACAATTTTTGCACCTGAATTCTTAACAGCATCGTGGATGGCGCGGCGCTCAACGCTTGTAGCGCCAGAAGGCGTGCACACGACAACGGTTGGTTTTCTGATTGAAAATCCAAGTTTCTTCGACGCTTTTTTCATGATCTGCTTAAGCATTTCGGTGGTCACATCATAATCAGCAATGACACCGTCTTTAAGAGGCCGTACAGCCACTATTTTACCAGGCGTTTTGCCGATCATGCTTTTTGCTTCCGTGCCGACGGCGAGTACATTTTTTGTAACAGTATCAATCGCCACTACGGACGGTTCATTAAGAGCAATTCCTTTATCCTTGCTGTAGACAAGAATGTTTGCTGTGCCTAAATCAATTCCAATTTCAGAAGTAGAAAACATTTATCTTCACCCAATCCTCATAGATTTCGAGTCTTTCATAAGTATTCTGCAAAGAGTGTCGATTTATGGGGGCAGGATCAACTATTTCCTCATGAATTTTTTCGGTTTTTATGGGCATACAAAGTAAAGGACCGAAAAAGGAAGTGAATGTAAGTGGAAATAAAGTTCTGCCGACACTCTTTTGTTGTGAAAACGAGCATTGTCCTTCCGTCAGATACAAATAACTATGGTACGTTATTCGGTGGAAGGCTCATGTCGTATATTGACGATGTTGCAGCAATTGCAGCAATCAGACATGCAAGGACGCCGGTCGTCACGGCATCCACAGATTCTGTTGATTTTCTTCATCCTATTTATGAAGGGAATTCAGTCTGTCTTGAAGCATTTGTGACGTATACAGGAAGAACGTCAATGGAAGTATTTGTGAAAGTCATTTCCGAAGATCTCCTGAACGGCAACAGAAACCTTTGTGCCATGTCGTTTTTAACAATGGTTGCCGTAGACAAACATAACAAGCCTACTCCTGTTCCGCAGGTGGTGCCTGAATCAGAAACAGAGAAAATGCTGCATGACTCCGCTCTGAAGAGGGCAGCAATCAGAAAAAAACGCAAAGAAGAAGCTGCTGGCATGGCAGCTGCATTTGGAACGGACTATCCGTGGTGCTGAAGCGAAAGCTGCAGGACCACGCGGTTTTTCAGGAAATCAGCATACATGTTCCCTGAGATAGATTTTAAGTATACTGGCTTTATATATTGTTTGTTTCTTTACTTAAAGTTTAGCATGCATGCACCGCTGAAATGAACAAGAACAAACTTCCAGGAGGATGGATATTGGGATGAAAGAGCTTTGTATTATACCGTGCGGGAACAGGAAAATATGGGATAAGGAGCCGCATATTGGTGAAGTGGAAGCAAAATACGCCTATACTGGAACGTTTCATTTGCTTTGCAGACAGTATGCAGATCTTTTCTATAGTGATCAATGGGTGATTCTTTCGGCTAAACACGGTTTCCTGCTGCCGGAAGACCCCGTGCCCGGTTCGTATAACCTTTCTTTCAGCATGAAATCAGACGAGATTATAAAACTGGAAGACTTGAAGAAACAGGCAGCAGATAAAAATCTGTTGCAGTATGAGCGGCTAATAGTCCTTGGCGGAAAAAAATTCAGACCTATAGCAGCTGCGGTGTTTGAAGGTGAAGCTGTTTTTCCTTTAAGCGGGTGCAGGGGAATCGGCTATATGCAGCAAAAACTGAAAAAGGCCATTGCAGAAAAAAGAAGGATTCACTGCTGAATTGCCGGTTCTGTCTGAATATACCGACAAATGAGGAAATGGTATACTTGGGTAAATCATCCGCTGGTCTTGCAGAAAGACAAGCATGAAAGGAGCAAGAAAGCATCATGAACGTTCACTTGTTTATTTATGGAACACTCCGCCATGGAGAAAGCAATTTTACATATATGAAAGGCGCCTTGTGCCTGGCTGAACAGGCGCGTACGTCAGGAAGACTTTATGACACAGGGGAAGGATATCCTGCGATGACAGCTGAATCCGGAGCCGTTTATGGTGAGCTGTTTGAACTGGACGAAGAGAACCTTGAAAAGATCCATGAATTAGAGGGGTACTTCGCTGAAAACCATCAAGATAACTTATTCGAACTTAAAGAAATCACTGTTATGACGGATACCGGAGAATTCCGGGCTTTAAGCTACATCATGAACACAAGCAAAACAACCCGAATGAAACAGATTCAAAGCGGCGACTGGAAAGAATACATGTTTGCTTCCGAATTACCGGAAGAAACGCTGTATTTTGCTTACGGATCGTGCATGGATACAGAACGGTTCAAACTTGCAGGAGTCGATCATCACTTTGCTGAAGTAATAGGGGCGGGGAAAATTGAGCGATATACGGTGAAATTCACGATTTCCGTACATGACGGCGGACGTGCAGATCTTGTTGAGGAACGCGGGGGAGCAGAAGGAATTCTGTACAGAGTTCCAAAAGAAGCTGTCGAGTATCTTTATGTGAGAGAAGGGGTAGGAACAGGAATGTACCGGCCTGCATTTGTAAAAGTGGAGGTGAATGGCCGGGTATACGAGCAGTGTCTGACTTTTACAGTCATCGACAAGAAAGAAGAGTTTCGGCCACCTGGTCATTATTCGTCAGAGATTTTAAAAGGTGCTGAAGGCAGATTGAGTCCGGAGTATGTGAAGCGAATGAAACGCTATATGGATGAGCTGCCTGAAATGTAGTATTCCACTTTTGGAAAAGACATCTTGATTAAGCGGCAGATGCTTGCCATTTTAGTTCATTGGGTTTAAAGTAATGGTAACATTTGTTTAAAGAATGATAGCTGGAGGAAATACATATGAAAAAAGATTTTGCAGTTATCGGCCTTGGCCGTTTTGGCGGGAGCATTTGCCGCGAGCTCAGCGAAGAGGGCATGGAAGTAATGGCGATTGACCTTGATGAAGATAAAGTAAACGAATATGCTAATATAGCTTCACATGCCGTAGTAGGAGATACAACAGATGAAGCTGTATTAAAAAGTCTTGGAATCCGTAACTTTGATCATGTCATTGTTGCGATTGGGGATAACATTCAGTCGAGCATTCTTACAACGCTGATGCTTAAAGAGCTTGGAGTGAAGTTTATTACAGTCAAAGCCCAGAATGATTATCACGAAAAGGTGCTTTCCAAAATAGGCGCCGATCAGATTGTCCATCCAGAGAGGGATATGGGAAGACGGATTGCCCATAATCTTATTTCAAACAATGTGCTTGATTATCTTGAGCTTTCTGATGAACACAGCATCGTTGAGATTGTGGCAAACAGCAAGCTCGATGGAAACACGCTGATTGATCTTGATATTCGTGCCAAATACGGCATTAACATTGTTGCCATTAAAAGAGATAAAGAAATTTTTGTTTCTCCCCAGGCAGATGAAATTATCCAAAAGGGCGATATTCTGATCGTCATCGGTGCAGATACAGATATAGACCGGTTTGAAAAGCGGGTTCTGGAAGCTTAAAAAGACACATTTCGTGTCTTTTTTTTCTTAGTTCCTGCCTTGTCTGTCCGTTTGTGTTTTTGGAAAAGTGGCATACTTGATAATGTATACATGCTGGATTCCAGCTGGGCGGTCGGCTGAGCCCCTGTCTCTTTTCTTTTGAAGCAAAGGAAGGGGGTGATGCCCGGATGACAGTCTTTGAAAGCTTGACGTTAGCTATCTCTTTCGCCACGCTTATCATTGCCATCCTGTCATTTGACCAAAAAAAATAGACCCCCGGCTGTTCGGCTGCAGGCGAGGTCTGGAATGTTCTTTGACTGTTTCTTTCAGGCCGGCCCCAGATTCGGGACCCTTGTATGCAGGCCGCAGGCTGTCAGGCACCTGCGGCTTTATCTATTGCCTTCCTTTTATAGACTTCCTCAGGAGGCGTTTTTTATAAGCAGAAAAAAAGATTGACTGCAAGGCTGATGTGTCTTAGTATATGAAACTAATTAAACATCTTTTCTCGTATAATTTTGGAAATAAGGTCCAAAAGTTTCTACCGAACTGCCGTAAAAAGTTTGACTGCGGGGATTATATTAGAACAGGCGCAAACACATGCGTCTTTCTTTTGCATCCTCTTCGCAATCCTATAAAAGCGAGGGGTTTTTTTATGACTGAAAAAGAACAATTGAAATACAAGATCTGGGCTGCATCAAAAAAAGAAAAAGCAGACCTTGTTTTTAAAAATGCCCGTATCGTGGATGTGTTTAATTTGGACATCATCCATGGCGATGTTGCCGTTTCAGCGGGGAAAATAGTCGGCATCGGGGACTATGAGGGGCATGATGAAATCGATGCATCAGACAAATTCATCTGTCCCGGCCTGATTGACGCTCATGTCCACATTGAATCCTCCATGGTTCCTCCTCACGAATTTGCTGAAGCTGTGCTTCCGCACGGAGTAACTGCCGTGATAGCAGATCCTCATGAGATCGCCAATGTCTCGGGTGCGGCCGGCATACAGTACATTCTTGACAGTTCAGAGGACATACTGCTTGATGTTTTTATCATGCTGCCATCTTGTGTACCGGCGACAAGTTTTGAGCATTCTGGAGCAAAACTTGAAGCGGAGGACCTTGAACCTTTTTTTCAGCATGAACGTGTTATTGGGCTAGCGGAAGTGATGGATTATGTGGCTGTGAAAAATACGTCGGACAGTATGATGGATAAACTTAAAATGGCGCAGAAGCATTCCAGCTTGCTTGATGGCCATATGGCAGGGCTTCCTGTGGATATGGCCAATGTTTACAGATCGGCCGGAATAAGTACGGATCACGAAGTGACGACTGCCCAAGAGGCAATTGAACGGGTGCAGCGGGGAATGTATGTACAGATCAGGCAAGGTTCTGCGGCAAAAGACTTCCACCGTGTTATTGGGGCGGTCAATGAGAAAAATGCACGGAGATTTTTATTCTGCACAGATGATAAACACCTTGATGATCTTGTAAAAGAGGGAAGTGTAGACCATCATATCAGACTTGCAGCCAAACATGGACTGAATCCTGTGACAGCCATTCAGATGGCGACTTTGAATGCTGCAGAATGCTACGGTCTTAAAAGCAAAGGGGCAGTAGCGCCGGGATATGATGCAGATTTTGTGCTGGTAGATGATTTAAGCAGTTTTAAAGTTGATTCTGTGTACAAGCGAGGGGTGCTTGCCGCAATCCATGGAAAAACGGTGAAAAAAGCTGCAGACCGGAGAAAGGTTCCCGGCATGCTGCTGGGTTCTGTCGTTCTTCCTGAAATCGATTCCTCCATGCTTGCTGTACGTGCAGACGAAAATCAGCTGATGACCATGATCGAAGCAGTGCCGAATCAGCTTGTTACACGAAGGGCCGAGGAGATCGTTCATACTGTAAACGGATTTTTTGTGCCATCGGCAGACCTTGGGCACGCAAAGCTGATCATGGCTGAACGCCATAAAGGAACCGGGCTGATCGGCAAAGGAGTTCTGAAAGGGTTCCCCATGAAGCGCGGCGCCATTGCAGCGACGATTGCACATGACTCCCACAACCTCATTGCAGCCGGAATGAGTGATGAGGATCTGATACTCGCTGCAGCAGCAATCAAGGAAATGGGGGGAGGACTTGCTGTTGCGGCTGACGGGGAAATCCTCGCACAGCTGCCTCTTCCTGTATCGGGTCTACTGTCAGATCAGCCTTATGAAAAAGTTCTTGATGGCCTGCAAAAAATTCATGATGCCCTTGCTGAAACCGGACTTCCGGACAGCTTTAATCCATTTCTGACATTGTCGTTTCTAGGCCTTCCGGTTATTCCCGAGCTGAAAATAACGTGTGAAGGGATATTTGATGTTACTCAATTCAGACATATTTAACAGAAAAAACCGGTCTCAGAAATTTCTGAGACCGGTTTTTTAATTTATGTAAGAATGCAATGCTGCTCTAATTTTCAAACTGAGTCTTTCTGTCGATCTGCAAAAGAGTGACCGCCTTTTTAGTGGCAGGGCTGATCACGTCCGCCTTGACACCTTTTTCTTTTAAACGCTGTACAAATTTTTCAAGAGAGGATGGCTTTTTCATCGCTTAGGCACTACCTTTCTGAATCTAAAAGTACTTGACTGAACGGTCAGTTCATTATACCTTAAATAACACTCAGCTTCAAGATGGTTTAAGGAGGAGAATGTGCCGGTAAAAGCAAAATAACTTCGGAGAATGAAAAAGACTGCCGCTAGACGGGCAGTCTTCGTCAAAGAATATAAGATGGTGCGTCCGGAAAGAATTCCGGATTAGCAGTCATTTAGATTAAACCTCCATGATGATCGGCAGGATCATCGGGCGGCGTTTTGTTTTTTCATACAGGAACGGTGCAAGTGTGTCTGTTATTTCATTTTTGATTTCAGACCACTGGCTTGTACGACGTTCCATCACTTTATTCAAGTGTTTTGTAATCAGAACCTGGGCGTCATTGATCAGGTCGCCTGATTCTCTCATATAGACAAATCCGCGAGAGATGATGTCTGGACCGGCTGAAATTTTAAATTCTTTCATATTAATGCTCACTACTACAATCACAAGGCCTTCTTCAGAAAGAATACGGCGGTCTCTGAGAACGATGTTCCCGATATCGCCAATTCCGCTTCCGTCAATGTAAACAGAGCCTGAAGGGATTTTGCCTGCTACGGACACTTCGCGGTCGCTTAATGCAAGCACTTCGCCGTTGTCCATGATAAAGCAGTTTTCTGCAGCTACTCCGCAATCCTTTGCGAGCTTGGAGTGCATAATCTGCATGCGGTATTCACCGTGAATCGGCATAAAGTATTCAGGTTTCATAAGGCGCAGCATCAGCTTTTGTTCTTCCTGGCCGCCATGGCCTGAAGTATGAACGTCACTCAATGAACCGTGAATGACTTCTGCTCCTGCACGATAGAGCTGGTTAATGGTCCGGCTTACGCTGATTGTGTTGCCCGGAATCGGTGAAGATGAAAAAACAACAGTATCGCCTGGAATAATCTGAATCTGGCGGTGTGTTCCGTTCGCTATACGGGACAGAGCAGCCATTGGTTCACCCTGGCTTCCTGTGCAGAGAATGGTGACTCTGTTTGCAGGAAGGCGGTTAATTTCATGAGGCTCAACGAATGTATCTTTCGGACACTGAATGTAGCCAAGGTCCTGGCCGATTGTAATGGCAGATTCCATACTCCGGCCAAAAACAGCAACTTTTCTGCCATGCTGAACCGCAGCTTCTACTACTTGCTGAAGCCTGTGAATGTTAGATGCAAAGGTAGCGAAAATGACGCGTCCATCGACTTTCCGGAAAATTTCCTGGATGCTTTCGCCAACGCGGCGCTCTGACATAGTGAAATGGGGAATTTCGCTGTTTGTGCTGTCTGATAACAGGCACAGTACGCCTTCTTTGCCGATCTCAGCCATTTTCGTCAAGTTGGCAGGTTCGCCGACAGGTGTGAAATCAAATTTGAAGTCACCTGTATGGACGATATTTCCCGGCGGTGTTTTGACAACGATTCCATAAGAATCCGGAATGCTGTGAGTTGTACGGAAGAAAGTAACAGACGTTTTTCTGAACTTAATGATGTCATCTTCTTTAATTTCGATGAGTTTAGCCTGGCGAAGCAAACCGTGCTCTTCTAATTTGTTGCGGATAAGTCCGAGGGCAAGCTTTCCTCCGTAGATCGGAATGTTCACTTGCTTTAAAAGGTAGGGAATTCCTCCAATATGATCTTCGTGGCCGTGCGTGATGAAAAGTCCCTTAATTTTATCCTCGTTTTTTACTAAGTACGTATAATCGGGTATAACATAATCAATTCCAAGCAGTTCCTCTTCAGGAAACTTAATGCCGGCATCAATCATGATGATCTCATCCTGGAACTGGACACCGTACGTGTTTTTCCCGATTTCTCCAAGTCCACCAAGAGCGAAAACCGCTACCTGGTCATTTTTAACAAATTTCATAAAATCAAATCTCCAATACTTTAAAGTTTTCGTTTTGTTTTTCGTATTCTAAGTAAGCACCTTCAACAGATTGAATAAATTCAATGTTGTGATTGCGTTCCTTCAGTTTATTGCGTGCATCGCCTTCTGTTCTCGCTTCAATATAAAGGGTTTTTGTTTTTTCGCGAACAGGAACCTCTCCGAGTTTTTCCTGAAAATAAACTTTGTATAGCATTGCCAAATCTCTCCTTAACTGCCGTATGTTAGACTAACTTGTTCTATTATATTCGATAATGGCCTCTAAGCCAACCCTCACCCGGTCCCGGGGCGTTTTTGGAGGAAAGAAAAAACCTTTCTGCGGGCAGAAAGGTTTCATTACGCTATTGATTTTCTGCCAAGAATGCTATTCCATTGAGACCGCAATCTGCGTCTGAGTTTTTTCATCATGATTTTCCACACTCCCATCTTGTCCAATTTTCGGAATGTTTACCGTTCGAATCTGCCAGACTTAGTATATGTGAATATCGGAAAAGATAACATGGATATTTATGGCAGATGCAGCTGCGGGAAAAAATACAGGTGTTTTGGTTGTGGCTCCATTTATTTTCCGCTATGATGAGTCATGTAAAAGCTGTCAAAACTACGAACAAGTAAGGAGACCTATATTATGACCGGAAACGTAATCTTTTTTGATATAGACGGAACATTGCTTAATCATGATAAGGAAATTCCTGATTCAACTAGAAAAGCGATAGATGATTTGAAAAAAGCGGGACACCATGTTGCAATTGCAACAGGGAGAGCTCCGTTCATGTTTGAAGACCTCCGCCGCGAGCTTGGAATCGATTCCTTTGTCAGCTTCAACGGGCAATATGTTGTTTTCGAAGGTGATGTGATTTATAAGAACCCGCTTCATACAGAACGTCTGGAAGAATTATATGAGTACGCAAAAACTTCGGATCATCCGCTTGTCTTTATGAGCAATGAAACAATGATGTCTACAGAAACAGATCATCCGTACATACATGAAAGCATGGGAAGCCTGAAATTCATGCACCCTGAACTTGATCCCGAGTTCTACCGGAATCATGAGATTTATCAGACACTGCTGTTCTGCAAAGAAGGCGAAGAAGAGGCGTATAAAAAATACGAGGATTTTCACATCATCCGCTGGCATGAACTTGCGACAGATATTCTTCCATTTGGCGGATCAAAGGCAGAGGGGATAAAAAAGCTTATCGAACGCCTCGATATCAGCAAGGAAAATGTATATGCGTTTGGTGACGGGCTGAATGACCTTGAAATGATTAAATTTGCCGGAACTGGTGTGGCTATGGGGAATGCCGTTGCCGAATTAAAGGAAATTGCAGATGAAATCACAACGAATGTAGATGAAGACGGCATTTTGAACGGCTTGAAGAAAACCGGTCTTCTATAAGAAAAAACCTGTCTGCTAAGCAGACAGGCTTTTCGTGCTTCCTTTTACCGTTCGATTGCGATGGCGCCTTCAGGTTCTTTCAAAGGATCTTCGCTGCTGATGTGATCGTAGAACATTACACCGTTTAAATGGTCAATTTCATGCTGAAAGACGATGGCAAGCAGCCCGCGAAGTCTGAGGTCCACATTTTCTCCTTCAAGGGATACTGCTTTTACCCGGATTCTCGCATAGCGCGGAACGTATCCCGGAACAGGTCTGTCAACTGAAAGACATCCTTCTCCGCTTGTTAAGTAGCTTTTCTCAACTGAATGGCTTACAATTTTAGGGTTAAACAGAGCGTAACTGTGCAATTGGCCCTTTTCATCTGTTAACCGGATGGCAATCATCCGTTTGGAGACATTTATTTGAGGGGCTGCAAGGCCAATCCCGGGTCTCAGGCCGTATTTTTCGATCATCTCGGGATTCTGGCTGTTCTGGACATAATCAAGCAGCTCCTGCAGCGTTTTTTTATCTTCATCAGAAGGCGGCATCGGCACTTCTTCTGCAGCTTTACGCAAGGTTGGATGACCTTCCCTGATAATATCCTCCATAGTAATCACCCGGACTCACACTCCTTTTCCTGCTGAATTATCTTACTAAGTATAATGGAACTTAGATCAAACGAAAAGTCCTGCTTGTCCACCAGTATCATTTTTGGATGCGGCGGCCCACAATGTATGTGGGCTCTGCTGCCGCAAGCCATTATTAGCAGTGGCCTACAAACGCTGCTCCTACGATAATTAAAAGAATAAACAATACAACAATCAGAGCAAACGTGCGTCCATAACCAGGATAGCCGCAGCCGCCATAACCGTATCCAGGATAACCGTACATGAGAAAACCTCCTTTGAATGTAACGCTTTACCTCTGCAGCCTGTGCATCAGCCTTCAGCGTCTAATATAACCTATGTTTTTTGGTTGAATGTGTATAGACGATAGCCCAGTTCCCCAAAAAATGAATGTCATTTTGAGTTTTGAAACAAATAAAAATATTGTAAAAATAACCAGAACCTTTTATAGTAAATATGTTGAATGGGTTAGGGGGACTCGCGGTGAAAAAAATGGTTGCAGCTTCTGCAGCGCTGCTTGCAGGAGCATTATTTCTGGCAGGGTGCAGCGGACCTTCTGCAGAAGAAGAAATGTATAATGCTCTTGAAAAAGCCGTTGCGGCGGAAAGTTCGTTCGAAGATCAGCAGGAGCCATTGGTGGAACTTGAGAAAAAAGAAAACGAACTTTACGAAGAAATTATTTCACTCGGCATGAAAGAGTATGAAAAAATTGTTTCACTTTCTGAAGAAGCGCTTTCTGTCATTGAAGAAAGAGAAAAAAGAGCCGAAGATGAAAAAGAGAGCATCATGGATTCAAAAGAAGAATTCAAAGCAGTTGAGGACATTTCAAAGGACCTGGATGATCAGGCGCTGAAAAGCAAAGCTTCTGACCTGCAAACATTGATGCAGCAGCGCTACGATGCTTACGATACGCTTTCTCCAGCATATAATGAAGCAATCGATCTTGATAAAGAGCTGTATCAGCTTTTTCAGAAAAAAGATCTGAAGCTTGAGGAACTGGAAGCGAAAATTACGGAAATTAACAGCAGCTACGAAAAGGTGGCGGCTCTGAATAAAGAATTCAACGATCTTACTGAAAAGTACAACAAGGCTAAGATGGATTTTTACAAAAAAGCCGGAATTGAAGTCGAGCAGTCAGATGATAAAGGAAAAACGTCATGATCAAGTTCAGTGAATGCAGGGAGCAGCCGCCCCTGCATTTTTTGTATGCTGCCGAAGGATGTGTTTGGAACTGCCAAAACAAACAATGCTGTATCGATTTTTATAGTACAGAATATCAAATAGTTATAGTACAGATTGATTAAAAGGGAATAAAAGTAAAATAAAATGCGGCAAAAAGGTTGAAAGAATATCAGTATAAATCAATTGACGTATACATTTTTAATGGTGTACACTAAAACATGTTGAAATGAATTGTATTAATTTTTTTCTTCCCTTTAATTAGTACAGATTTTTGTACTGTCCAATACATAGAGAACGTTTCGGCATTCTCTAAAGTGGTATAAAGATATGTAGAGTGAAGCCTAAAAGAATGTGTCATAAGATGTCATTTTGGGAAGGCTAATGCTGTATGTGTCATATAATCAAGAATTATTTTTTATAAGAGAAAGGACAGGTGACTTAGATGGCTGCTAAAACGAAAAATGCTGTAGTTGACAGCAAAAAGCAATTTGAAGGAATTGCCAAGCAGTTTGAAACGTTCCAAATTCTGAATGAGCAGGGCGAGGTAGTAAATGAAGCTGCAATGCCGGACTTGTCAGATGACCAATTAAAAGAATTAATGCGCCGTATGGTGTATACGCGTATTTTGGACCAGCGCTCAATTTCATTGAACCGCCAGGGCCGTTTAGGCTTTTATGCACCGACAGCAGGACAGGAAGCTTCACAGATCGCTTCTCATTTTGCACTTGAAAAAGAAGATTTCGTTCTTCCTGGATACCGTGATGTGCCTCAGATTATCTGGCACGGACTTCCTTTGTACCAGGCATTCCTTTTCTCACGCGGACATTTCCACGGAAACCAGTTCCCTGAGGAAGTAAATGCATTGTCTCCTCAAATTATCATCGGTGCGCAAATCATCCAGACAGCGGGTGTTGCACTTGGTCTTAAAAAGAAAGATAAAAAAGCTGTTGCAATTACTTACACTGGTGACGGCGGAGCATCTCAGGGCGATTTCTACGAAGGAATCAACTTTGCAGGCGCTTATAAAGCACCGGCTATCTTCGTTGTGCAAAACAACCGTTTTGCAATCTCAACTCCGGTTGAAAAACAATCAGCTGCACAGACAATCGCTCAAAAAGCGGCTGCTGCAGGTATCGTAGGTATTCAAGTTGACGGCATGGATGCACTTGCTGTATACGCTGCTGTGCGTGATGCACGCGAGCGCGCTGTAAACGGAGAAGGCCCGACACTTGTAGAAACACTTACTTACCGCTATGGCCCGCATACAATGGCCGGCGATGATCCGACACGCTACCGCACAAAAGAGCTTGACACTGAGTGGGAAGAAAAAGATCCTCTTGTACGCTTCCGCAAATTCCTTGAAACAAAAGGCATCTGGAGCGAAGAAGAAGAGAACAAAGTGATCGAACAGGCGAAAGAAGATATTAAAGAAGCGATCAAAAAAGCGGATGAATATCCAAAACAAAAAGTAACAGATCTAATGGATATCATGTATGAAGAAATGCCATTCAATCTGAAAGAGCAATATGAAATCTACAAAGCAAAGGAGTCGAAGTAAGCCATGGCTCAAATGACAATGATTCAAGCAATTACGGATGCTCTCCGCACAGAACTTAAAAACGATTCAAACGTTCTTCTATTCGGAGAAGACGTTGGCGTAAACGGAGGAGTATTCCGTGCTACAGAAGGACTTCAAAAAGAATTCGGCGAAGACCGCGTGTTTGACACGCCGCTTGCTGAATCAGGAATCGGCGGTCTTGCAATCGGACTTGGCCTGACAGGTTTCCGTCCGGTTGCTGAAATCCAGTTCTTCGGTTTCGTTTACGAAGTAATGGATTCAATTTCAGGACAAATGGCACGTATGCGATACCGTTCAGGCGGCCGCTGGAATTCTCCTGTTACAATCCGTTCACCGTTTGGCGGAGGCGTTCATACTCCTGAGATGCATGCTGACAGCTTAGAGGGTCTTATGGCGCAGCAGCCTGGTGTGAAGGTTGTTATTCCTTCAACTCCATACGATGCTAAAGGACTTTTAATCTCAGCTATCCGTGACAACGACCCAGTCGTTTTCCTTGAGCACATGAAGCTTTACCGTTCATTCCGCCAGGAAGTTCCGGAAGAAGAGTACACAATTGAAATCGGAAAAGCAGAAGTGAAGCGCGAAGGTTCAGACCTTTCCATCATCACTTACGGAGCAATGGTTCATGAATCTTTAAAAGCGGCTGAAGAGCTTGAAAAAGAAGGCGTTTCTGCAGAAGTTATCGACCTTCGCACAATCAGCCCGATTGATATTGACGCAATTATTGCATCTGTTGAAAAAACAGGACGTGCAATCGTTGTACAGGAAGCTCAAAAGCAAGCCGGCATTGCAGCTAATGTAGTGGCTGAAATCAACGACCGCGCTATTTTAAGCCTTGAAGCACCTGTGCTTCGCGTAGCTGCTCCTGACACTGTTTTCCCATTCTCTCAAGCAGAGGGCGTTTGGCTTCCTAACTTCAAGGATGTCATTGAAACAGCTAAGAAAGTAATGAATTTCTAATTATACATTTATGAAAAGAAATCAGTTGGTCCGGGCAGAGTGTTATTGTTTCATGATGGAGCGCATCGAAGGCGCAAAAGCATTTGAACGAACAAAGTTCTTCCGAAACCTGATACCTGGTTTCTTTTCCATATGAAAAATAGGAGGTAGTATACCGTGTCTTTCGAATTTAAAATGCCGGATATCGGTGAAGGTATCCACGAAGGTGAGATTGTAAAGTGGTTTATCAAGCCTGGCGATGAAGTAAACGAAGATGATGTTCTGGCTGAGATTCAGAATGATAAAGCAGTCGTAGAAATTCCTTCTCCTGTTAAAGGAAAAGTAATTGAAGTTAAAGTAGAAGAGGGAACTGTTGCTACAGTTGGACAAACCCTGATCACATTTGATGCACCAGGTTACGAAAACCTTAAATTCAAAGGTGACGACCATGGCGATGAGCCTGCTAAAGAAGAACCTAAAAAAGAGGAAGCTCAAGTTCAGGCTACAGCTGAAGCCGGCCAGGACGTGAAAAAAGAAGAAGCTCCTAAACAGGAAGCAGAAGCAGCAACTGGTGCAGGTGCACAAGATCAGGCTGATGCAGATCCAAACAAGCGAGTAATCGCAATGCCTTCAGTACGTAAATATGCCCGTGAAAAAGGCGTTGAAATCCGCCAGGTATCAGGTTCAGGCAAAAACGGCCGCGTAAGCAAAGAAGATATCGACGCATTCCTTGAAGGCGGTTCGAAACCTGCTGCTGAAGCTCAGGCTGAAGCTCCGCAAGCAGAAGCTAAGGAAGAAAAAGCAGAGCAAAAAGCACCTGCTAAACAAGCTGTTCCAGAAGGCGATTTCCCTGAAACACGCGAAAAAATGAGCCCGATGAGAAAAGCTATCGCTAAAGCAATGGTTAACTCCAAGCATACAGCTCCTCACGTAACATTGATGGACGAAGTGGACGTAACAAAACTTGTTGCTCACAGAAAACAGTTCAAAGGTGTTGCAGCCGAGCAGGGTATTAAGTTAACATATTTACCGTACGTAGTGAAAGCTCTTACATCAGCGCTTAAGAAATACCCGGTTCTTAATACTTCAATCGATGACAAAACCGAAGAAGTTGTTCAAAAGCATTACTACAACATCGGTATTGCTGCTGACACAGAAAAAGGACTTATGGTTCCTGTTGTTAAAAACGCAGAACGCAAATCAGTCTTTGAAATTTCTGATGAAATTAACGGCCTGGCAACTAAAGCCCGCGACGGTAAACTTTCTGCTGCGGAAATGAAAGGCGCTTCTTGCACGATTACAAACATCGGTTCTGCAGGCGGACAGTGGTTCACTCCGGTTATCAACCATCCAGAGGTTGCGATTCTTGGAATCGGCCGCATCGCTGAAAAAGCAATCGTTGTTGACGGAGAAATTGTTGCTGCTCCAGTACTTGCGCTGTCACTTAGCTTTGACCACCGCATGATTGATGGTGCTACAGCTCAAAATGCTCTAAATCACATCAAGCGTTTATTGAACGACCCACAACTTATTTTAATGGAGGCGTAATTCAATGGTAGTAGGAGATTTCCCTATTGAAACAGATACTCTTGTCATTGGTGCGGGACCTGGCGGCTATGTAGCTGCCATCCGCGCTGCACAGCTCGGACAAAAAGTAACAATCGTAGAAAAAGCAAACCTTGGCGGCGTTTGCCTTAACGTAGGATGTATTCCTTCAAAAGCTTTAATTGCTGCAGGTCACCGCTTTGAGAATGCCAAGCATTCTGAAGACATGGGAATTAAAGCCGAAAACGTAACAGTTGACTTTACAAAAGTACAGGAATTCAAAGCTGGCGTTGTAAAGAAACTTGTCGGCGGAGTTGAAGGACTTCTTAAAGGAAACAAAGTTGAGATTGTCCGCGGAGAAGCTTACTTTGTTGACAGCGAATCTATTAAAGTAATGGATGACAACTCATCTCAAACGTACAAATTCAAAAACGCAATCATTGCTACTGGATCCCGTCCAATTGAAATTCCAGGATTCAAATACTCTAAAAGAGTGCTTGATTCAACTGGTGCTCTAAGCTTGAACGAAATTCCAAAGAAAATTGTTGTCATCGGTGCAGGCTACATAGGCACTGAGCTTGGTACAGCTTATGCCAACTTTGGTTCTGAAGTTGTCTTCATTGAGGCAATGGATGAAATCCTTATGGGCTTTGAAAAGCAAATGAGCTCTCTTGTTAAGCGTAACCTTAAGAAAAAAGGCAACGTTGAAATTCATACAAAAGCAAAAGCAAAATCTGTTGAAGAAACGGAAAATGGCGTAAAAGTAACCTTTGAAGTTAAAGGCGAAGAGCAGACAGTTGAAGCAGATTACCTGCTTGTAACGGTTGGCCGCCGTGCGAACACAGATGAGCTTGGACTTG
This sequence comes from Metabacillus sp. SLBN-84, assembly GCF_053629595.1. Classification (NCBI taxonomy): domain Bacteria; kingdom Bacillati; phylum Bacillota; class Bacilli; order Caryophanales; family Bacillaceae; genus Metabacillus; species Metabacillus sp. SLBN-84. The sequence goes on along the minus strand of NZ_JBRJIP010000001.1, from coordinate 2,624,682 downwards.
AGCAAGTAGGCGTTGAAATGTCAGACCGCGGCGTGATCAAAATTGATAAGCAGTGCCGTACAAGCGTTTCTAACATCTACGCAATCGGTGACATCGTTGAAGGTCCTCCGCTTGCTCATAAAGCTTCATACGAAGGTAAAATTGCTGCTGAAGCAATTGCCGGCGAGCATGCTGAAATCGACTACCTCGGAATTCCTGCAGTTGTATTCTCAGAGCCTGAACTGGCTACAGTTGGATACACAGAAACACAGGCTAAAGAAGAAGGAATCGAAGTTGTTGCAGCGAAGTTCCCATTTGCTGCTAACGGACGTGCTCTTTCTCTTAACGAAACAGACGGCTTCTTGAAACTTGTTACACGCAAAGAAGACGGACTTGTCATCGGAGCGCAAATTGCAGGTGCGGCTGCTTCTGATATGATTTCAGAACTTAGCCTTGCAATTGAAGCTGGCATGACTGCTGAAGATATCGCAATGACGATTCATGCGCATCCAACATTGGGAGAAATCACAATGGAAGCTGCTGAAGTTGCAATCGGAAGCCCAATCCACATTATTAAATAAGTACCAAACCCCCTGATGGCATGCATCAGGGGGTTTTTTTGCATAAAAAAATAGACGGTGTGAAAGCCGTCTATCGATCTCCGCTGCTGTCTGAAAGTGCTTTAACAACGGGATTAATAATTTCTTCCTTTGTTCCTACGTGGCCTTCAATCTGGAAGAGGACGCGATTATCGTCTACAACCACAAGGGAAGGAAATGTATCAATATCTACCGGATAGTCTTCATCACTGCTCGTTTCAACAAATTCCAAGTCTTCCACTTCGTCGGGAAAATCTTGTTTCAGATCAATCAGAGCATCAAAATAAACAGATTCCCGGTGTTCATCTTGTTCATCTGAAAAAAACAGCAGTTTTTTATCATCGTCTTCTGGACGCAGCGATTCAGAGGATATATTCAGACTGCAAGATGAAAGAAGAAAAACTGGCATGATGAAGGCGACAATGACCGACTTTGCCATATTGTCCACCCCTTTTAATGAAATGGTCGTAACGGTCCGAACTAAGTCCTACTTCGTACCTATTTTACAGTTTCCGTTAATCTAAATTAATGCTATTTTATCATGTTTTCCGAATATTCCCCTGAATGTTACCTATTTGTCACAAAAATGAAAAATAGAAAGACAGTTTGTCGCTAAAATTAACAATTAACTTTAAAACAAGGTGGATCGGTGAGAGGGAGACGGAAGAATGCATACCCTTCAAAACTGAAATTCGATATGGGAGGGTAAGAAAGAGGAAAATGCATACCCTCGAAAACTGAAAAACGATATCGGAGGGTAAGAAAGAGGAGAATGCGTACCCTCCGAAACTGAAAAACGATATAAGAGGATAAGAAAGAGAAGAATGCGTACCCTCGAAAACTGAAAAACGGTATCGGAGGGTAAGAAAGAGGAGAATGCGTACCCTCCGAAACTGAAAAACGATATGAGAGGGTAAGCAAGAGGAGAATGCGTCCCCTCGAAAACTGAAAAACGATATGGGAAGGTAAGCAAGAGGAGAATGCGTCCCCTCGAAAACTGAAAAACGATATGGGAGGGTAAGCAAGAGGAAAATGCGTACCTTCCGAAACTGAAATTCGATATGGGAGGGTAAGAAAGAACAAAGAAAAAGACACTTTTTTATAAAGTGTCTTTTTTAGTCTCAGTCCGATTCATGACAGGGAATTTTTCGCGTCTCAATGATTTCATCAATGATATGACCATCAAAATCATGATGACAGCAAACGGAAGTGCAGCAATTATCGATGCCCTCTGAAGAGCTTCAAGACCGCCAATCCATAATAGAACGGCAGCTGCAGCAGATTGGATGATGCCCCATACAAATTTGATTTTGCCAGATGGATTTAAGTCTCCGTCTGTTGTCTGCATGCCAAGCACGAAAGTTGCCGAATCGGCTGAAGTAATAAAGAAAGTGCTGATCAAAAGAATAGCAAGCAGAGACATAAACATGCCAAACGGGAATTGTTCAAGGACAGCAAACAGGGCGACTTCCATTCCCTTGTCATTGACAATATCCATAATGGGCTTTTTAATAAAGTGCTGCAGGTATAAAGCAGAACCTCCGAATACTGAGAACCACAATGCCCCGAAAATGGTTGGAACAGCAAGAACACCAATCAGGAATTCTCTGATCGTTCTTCCTCTGGAAATCCGCGCGATAAATGTCCCCACGAACGGAGCCCACGAAATCCACCATGCCCAGTAAAAGATTGTCCAATCCTGAACCCATGTGCTTTCCTCGTTAAATGGCGTAAGGCGGAAGCTCATGTAGGTTAAATTCTGCAAATATCCGCCAATGGTTGTCGTGAACAAATCCATGATGAAATTTGTCGGCCCTGCAAAAAGCAGAAAGAGCATGAGGGCAATAGCCAGAATAATATTTACATTACTGAGAATTTTAATTCCTTTATCAAGCCCTGTTTGAGCAGACAGCATGAAAAGAAAGGTTACAATCACAATAATAATCAGCTGGGTTGAAAACGAATTGCTGATTCCATCAAACAAGTAGGAGACACCTGCACCAATTTGAATGGCGCCGAGTCCAAGTGACGTTGCGACTCCAAAAATGGTGGCAAACACTGCAAGGAAGTCTATCAGTACACCAAGCTTTCCATCAGCACGGTCTCCAAAAAGCGGTCTGAGAATATTGCTGATGACTCCGTTTTGATTTTTCCTGAACGTAAAATATGCAAGTGATAAAGCGATAACCGAGTAAATGGCCCATGGATGAAGCCCCCAATGGAAAAAGGAGTAGCGCATTGCAGCACGGGCAGATTCATCCGTAAACCCTTCACCGGATGGAGGTGCGCTGTAATGATTCATCGGCTCAGATACTCCCCAGAACACAAGCCCGATTCCCATGCCGGCACTGAAAAGCATCGCAAACCAGCTGAGGTAAGAATACTTCGGTTCATCATCATCATTTCCAAGCTTGATATTTCCGTATTTTGTAAATATTAATCCGATGGCAAAAATGAGAAAAAAGGAAGCGGTCAGCATATAAAACCAGCCGAATTTTTCAATAATAAATCCGTGGATAAGTGTCGTTACGTTTGACAGATTGGCACTTCCGATTATGCTCTTTGGAATGGCTCCCCATACAATAAAAAGAACAGAAACGATGAGAGAAAGGACAAAAACAGGTGTCAGTTTTTTCATATTCAGACCTCCTTCAAAATAGGAAATAAGAAGTGTTGTTAATTAATTCCTCTTCCTATATAGTGAAGCAATCGGCGGCAAATTATTCTAAAAAGAATATACCGGGGAGGAAAGAACGTGAGAAAAGCACTCTGTATGACGGCAGCAGCTTTTTTGCTTGCAGGATGCACTGCATCAGGGACTGGCGGCAATAAAGAAGAAAATCCTCCTGCGGAAAAGAAAACGGTACATGAAGCAGGGAAGGAAAAACCAGAGCCTGCAGCGGATTTGGAATCAGATAAAAAGGCTGAACAGCCAGCCATATTGGATAAAACACCAAAATATAAACTTGATCCGGCAAATTGGTCAATTAAGCCTTTGAGTCCTGACGTCAGCCCGAAAGCGGTGCTTCTGACTGTCGATGATGCTCCAGATCAGTACAGTGTGGGGATGGCACAGACATTGAAAAAGATGGGAGTAAAGGCGATCTTCTTTGTAAATGGTCATTTTCTGGATACGGAAGAGGAAAAAGCAAGACTAAAAGAGATTTATCAGCTTGGTTTCCCTATAGGAAATCATACAATGACCCATTCCAATCTTAAGGACCTGACCCCTTCAGAACAGAAAAGCGAAATTGCCGGTCTGAATGATCTTGTTGAGCAAATAACGGGTGAACGTCCCCGTTTTTTCAGAGCTCCGTTTGGAAGCAACACAGATGAAAGCAGAAAAATTGCGGAAGAGGAAAAGATGGTGCTGATGAACTGGACGTACGGCTACGACTGGGAAAGTGATTACCAGACAAAAGAAGCACTGACAGAAATCATGATCAATACTCCATACTTGACTGATGGTGCAAACTTGCTGATGCATGACCGAAAGTGGACAAGCGAAGCATTAAGCTCCATTGTGACAGGACTTAAGCAAAAAGGGTATGAAATTGCTGACCCTGATGCAATTGAAACTCCACTTTAGAACAAAAAAAGCGATCTTTGATGATCGCTTTTTTCATCGTTTATAATAGTACATCTTCCTTCCATTGAATAAGGTCAGTTCCCCTTTTAGTTTTTTTGCCAGAAACTTTGAAAATTCATTTGCTTTATTTCTGTCGCCGTATTTCGAATCTGCCGGCAGGGTAATTTGCAGAAATGAAAAGGCCTCTTCATTTACGGGACCTGCTCCAATATACATTTTTGCATAGCCGCGCTCCTCAGAAGTAAGGGAGAGATACCCTTCCTTTTGAGTGCACTCGTATGGAAAAGCTGACTGGTCATAGTCAAACTGCAGCTGTTCGCCCGTTTTGCCTGTTATCTCTTTGTAATAAAGAAAGAGCTCCTCAACCTGTTCAAGGGATATTGTCTGCTGAGCAGAACCTTCAACTAAATGAATAAAAGCGTGTGAGGCCATTGCGTCAACTCCTAAGCACAATTTTATAACTGTCCGATTATTTAAAATATTACATATTATCCGCCTGCTTGCAAGTTCAAGGGGAAATGATTGTGCTCTCTTGAATTATGAAGTATAATTAATCTGAATAATCTGATAAAAAGAAGGGGGCCATCATGAACACATTGGAAAAGTTTTATGATGATACCGAACAGGCGAATGTCAGGTATGTTGGTTTTGCTTCCAGTGATTTGAGGTACGATATGGCCATCGTGTATTCAGGCATGTTTTTTGGCAAACCGCTCGTCATCTGTCTTCAGACCGGAAAATCAGTTCTCCTTGACTCATCAGATATCGAAGACCTCGAATTCCTCATGCGCACCTTTCGGATTGAAACACTGCAGCAGGCAGCAGAACTGTCAGATTTCTTCCGTGACGTCATCCCTTCCGCCCAATTAACCACTCAATATGAATAGTGAACTAAAAACTGGCGAACAGATCCGTTCGCCAGTTTTTTTATACCTTTTCAAAAAAAGAATACTTTTAGAGATAAAAAGATTAAATGTGTTATACAATTTAGGCTTGACGGATTAAATGTGTTATATTATTATAAACTTACAAAGTATTAAGCGCTTTCAAATAGTGCTAATCCATTCAAAAAGGGGTATGGAAATGGGAACAATCGTCTGTCAAACCTGCAACGGAACAATCGATCATTTTGAAGATGAAAAGGTCAGTGTTTTGTACGGAAAATGCACAAGCTGCGATTGCCAAGTACTAGAGAGAGAAATGACAGTTATTCAAGGGGTTTAAATAGAGGATTGAAAAGCATGCAGGGGGGCCTGCATGCTTTTTTTGCTGTCTAAAAAAGGGCGGTGCACAAGGCAGAGATAGAAACCTATAAAGCAGACGGAACAAATTATAGGTATGCAAAGCGTTAAAATGGTACCTCATAAATCAGACAGAACAAATTATAAGGATGCAAAGCTTCAAAATGATACCCCATAAATAAGTCGGAGCAAATTATAGGGAAGCAAAAAGCGAAATTGGTACCTCATAAATCAGACAGAATAAATCATAGGGATGCAAAGCTTCAAAATGATACTTCATAAATCAGACGGAGCAAATTATAGGGATGCAAAGCGTTAAAATGGTACCTCATAAATCAGACAGAACAAATTATAGGGAAGCAAAAAGCCAGAATGATAACCCATAAATCAGACAGAACAAATTATAGGGAAGCAAAAAGCGGAAATGGTACCCTATAAATAAGACAGAGCAAACCATAAGGCTGCCCAGCATCACACCGACCACTGTTATCCTCAGCACAATGGCTGAGCAATTCAGTCAGATAAATGATAAATCAAACCCCCGGGAACTGAATCCCGGGGGTTTTAGCATGCGCCATGCTTCGATTAGATTATTTAATTGCTCTATGCTCTTTGATTACGCGCAGGTAATGGAGTTCCGGATCTTCCGGCCCCTGGACGGGAAGACCGACTTCAAGATTTTTGCGCACATATGAGAGATTCTCTTCTGAAATGATTTCTCCTGGAATGAAAATTGGAATCCCCGGAGGATACACCATGATAAATTCTGCAATGATCCGGCCTGCAGATTCTGAGAATGGAACGATTTCTGTGTCAGCGTAGAAAGCGTCACGCGGCGTTAAAGCTAATACTGGAATATCCGGCAGCATAACCTCCGGCTTTGCTTTATCAGCTGATGCGTGTGCAAATTGCGCTGACAGCGCCTGCAGCGCTTCAACGAGGATTCCGGTTTCTCTTTCCGTGTCACCAGGTGTGATGATGCAGAGAATGTTGTATAAATCGGACATTTCTACTTCGATGTTATAGTTTTCGCGCAGCCATTTTTCTACATCGTAGCCGTTCAGTCCGAGTTCTTTAATGGAGATAATTAATTTCGTCGGATCGTAGTCATAAGCAGCCTTTGTGCCGATGATTTCTTCTCCGATGCATTCAATTTTATCAATCGCGTTGATTCTGTTTCTAGTCTCATTGGCAAGCTGTATCGCTTTTTCGGCAAGAGCGCGTCCTTCTGTGGCCAGCCTCTTTCTTGCGACGTCAAGTGATGCAAGAAGCAGATAGGAAGTGGACGTTGTTGTCAGCATGCTCAGGATTGTCTGGACTCTCTGAACCGAAACAAGTCCTTCCCGTACATTGAGGATCGAACTTTGGGTCATTGAGCCGCCGAGCTTATGAACACTTGTAGCAGCCATATCAGCGCCTGCCTGCATCGCTGAAAGAGGCAGGTCATCATGAAAATGAATGTGCACGCCGTGTGCTTCATCGACAAGGACCGGCACGTTATAGGAATGAGAAATTTCTACGATTTTTTTCAAATCAGCTGAAACGCCAAAGTACGTAGGGTTGATGACGAGCAGCCCTTTTGCATCAGGGTGCTGCTCAAGCGCATGTTCAACAGATTCGGTTGTTATGCCGTGTGAAATGCCGAGGTCTTTGTCAATCTCAGGGTGGATAAAGATCGGTGTTGCACCTGAGAAAACAACGGCGGACATAACAGATTTATGAACATTGCGCGGGACAAGAATTTTATCTCCAGGTCCGCAAACGGCCATTACCATGGTCATGATGGCTCCGCTCGTGCCCTGCACAGAGAAGAATGTATAATCAGCTCCGAATGCTTCTGCTGCGAGTTCCTGGGCTTTTTTTATCATGCCTTTAGGAGAGTGGAGATCATCCAGAGGGCCGATGTTGATCAAATCTATAGATAAAGCAGATTCCCCGATAAAAGATCTGAATTCAGGGTCAATGCCTGCTCCTTTTTTATGTCCAGGAATATGGAATTGTACAGGATCTTTCTTTGCGTGTTCTTTGAGCCCTGTAAATAACGGTGTTTCATATTGCGACAATTTGTATTCCCACCTTCTTTAGTGCATAATCTATTTTCATCACGTTCATTTACACATAAAACAAGTGAATTATATCACTTTCTACAAGGATTGGAAAGGAGTTTTTAGCGGGCAGATATACGAGGGACAGTGAATATTTAACAGAATTTTTAGAATAATAGTTGTCTTTTTTGGGAGAATCATATTATGATAGAAACAGAACTACATACCAACCGGTTAGTAAGGTGGATGAAAGGGTGATGAGAGTTGAATTTCTCGTATTCAGAAAAGGTAGTTGAGCTGCAGAAGCAGGTAATTTCTTTTATGGAAGAATTCGTCTATCCGAATGAAAAGAAATATGAAGAGCAATTAAATGAACAGGAAACGAGATGGTCTGCTATTCCTCCAATTATGGAGGAGCTGAAAGCCAAAGCAAAGGAACGGGGACTGTGGAACTTGTTCCTGCCTGAAAGCGAATATGGTGCCGGGCTGACAAATCTTGAATATGCTCCGCTCTGTGAGATTATGGGCCGTTCGCTGCTCGCTCCGGAAGTGTTCAACTGTGCCGCACCAGATACCGGAAACATGGAAGTGCTTGTGAGGTATGGATCGGATGAACAAAAAGAAAAATGGCTGAAACCGCTGCTTGCCGGCGAGATCCGTTCTTGCTTCTCCATGACAGAACCGGACGTTGCGTCAGCCGATGCGACAAATATTGAAGCGAGCATTATCCGCGATGGCAATGAGTATGTCATCAACGGGAGAAAATGGTGGTCCTCAGGTGCAGGCGATCCGCGCTGCAAGATTGCGATTTTTATGGGGAAATCCGATTTTCATGCTCCTAAATATGAACAGCAGTCTATGATTCTCGTGCCGCTCGATACTCCGGGAGTTACCATTGAAAGAGTCCTTCCTGTGTTCGGCTATGATCACGCTCCGCACGGCCACGCTGAAATTACGTTTAAAGATGTCCGCGTTCCTGCAGAAAATATGCTTCTTGGAGAAGGAAGAGGATTTGAGATTGCACAGGGACGTCTTGGCCCGGGCCGCATCCATCACTGCATGCGTTTAATAGGAGCTGCAGAACGTGCGCTTGAAGAATTATGTAAGCGTGTACAAGTGAGAGAAGCCTTTGGCAAACCGATTTCAAGCCAGGGGGTTGTCAGAGAATGGATCGCTGATTCCCGGATTGAGATTGAGCAGGCCAGGCTGCTGACGCTGAAAGCCGCCTATATGATGGATACGGTCGGAAACAAACAGGCGAAAACGGAAATTGCCATGATTAAAGTGATTGCTCCAAACATGGCATTGAAAGTCATTGACCGCGCCATCCAGGCATTCGGAGCAGCTGGGGTCAGCGAAGATACACCGCTTGCGGCTCAGTGGGCAGGTGCAAGAACGCTCAGAATCGCCGACGGTCCTGATGAGGTTCACCGTGCACAGCTGGCAAGACTTGAACTGAAAAAATACGATGTGAATCTGCAGACCGTATAAGGAGGAATATCATGCACATCAAGGAACTTTTTGATCTAAAAGACAAGGTCGCCATTATTACAGGCGGCGGCAGGGGTCTTGGTGCCCAGATGGCGGAAGGCTTCGCCCAGGCCGGCGCATCACTTTTGCTCTGCTCCAGAAAGGCTGCTGCATGCGAGGATACAGCCCAAAAGCTGAGCCGTGAATACGGAGTCAAGGCGATCGCACTCGGCTGTGACGTGACGAATCAGGATGATGTAAAAAATGTGGTGCAGACAGCAGTGGACACGTTCGGAAAAATTGACATTCTCGTCAATAACAGCGGTGCTACATGGGGAGCTCCGGTACAGGACATGCCGCTTGATGCGTGGAATAAAGTCATGAATGTGAATGTAACAGGCACCTTCCTGATGTCACAGGAAGCAGGAAGGCACATGATCCAGCAGAAAAGCGGAAAAATCATCAACATTGCTTCCGTTGCAGGCCTTGGAGGGACGGACCCCCGTTACATGGACACGATTGCCTATAACACCAGTAAAGGAGCCGTTATTACCTTTACAAAGGATTTAGCTGTGAAATGGGGGCAGTACAACATCAATGTCAACGCCATTGCCCCGGGATTTTTCCCGACAAAAATGTCTCAGGTCATTATTGAAAATGGAAAAGACCATTTCCTGAACATGACGCCGCTCAAGAGGTTTGGGACGGACCAGGATTTAAAAGGAGCTGCATTGTTCCTTGCAGCTAAAGCATCAGACTTTATGACTGGTGATGTTCTCGTCATTGATGGCGGAACACATGCCATGTAAGGAGGAAGAAGAATGAACAGAGATCCTGTCATTGTAGCGGCAGTCAGAACACCCATCGGACGGCAGGGAGGTGCGCTCTCCGCCATGGAACCGAATGAGTTCGGGGCAATCGTGATAAAAGAAGCCATGAACCGTGCAGGCGTTACGGCAGATATGATTGATGACGTTATTTTTGGAAACGTCCTGTCAGGCGGAGGCAATATTGCAAGACTCACTGCCTTGACAACCGGTCTTTCCATCAGCATTCCGGGACTGACAGTAGACCGGCAGTGCGGCTCTGGCATCAATGCAGTCTGTCTTGCTGCCCAGGCCATCAAAGCCGGTGACGGAGATGTCTACATTGCCGGAGGAACAGAAAGCATGTCCCTTGCGCCATATTTAATGGAAAAGCCGAAAAAAGCATTTAGTCCTGCGCCTCCGAGATTTAAGTCAGCCGTTCTTTCACCGAAGGAAATCGGTAATCCGCCAATGGGCATTACGGCTGAAAATCTGGCGGTTAAATACGAAATAAGCAGGGAAGAGCAGGATGAATATGCACTGAGAAGCCAGCAGCGGATGGCTGCAGCTGTCGAAGAAGGCAGATTTGACGAACAGATTGTGCCCGTCCCGGTCCCTCAGCGAAAAGGGGAGCCGCTTCTATTTGAAAAAGACGAGCACCCGCGTCCGAATACGACGATTCAGGGATTGGAAGCACTCCAGCCTGCATTTAAAGAAGGCGGAACCGTTACAGCAGGAAGCAGTTCAGGCTTAAATGACGCGGCATCTGCTGTTGTGGTCATGTCACGCGAAAAAGCGGCGGAGCTTGGACTAAAACCGTTGTGCACAGTCAGACAGTATGCAGTTGCAGGCGTAGACCCGAACATTATGGGAATAGGTCCGGTTCCGTCAGTAAAACTTGCACTTGAGAAATCAGGCTTGTCACTCAGCGATATGGATTTGATTGAACTGAACGAGGCGTTTGCCGCTCAAGTTCTGGCATGTGACCGTGAACTGCAGTTTGACCACAGCAAATTGAACGTAAACGGCGGGGCGATTGCCCACGGACATCCATTAGGTGCGACAGGCGCGATTCTTATGACGAAAGCCGTATATGAACTGCAGCGGTCAGGCGGCCGCTTTGCGTTGATTACGGCCTGCATCGGAGGGGGCCAGGGAATCGCCGCCATTATTGAAAGAGAGTCTGAGTGATGAGGCTTAAGGGGAAAACAGCTGTCATAACGGGGGGAGCGGGAGGAATCGGCAGAGCAACGGCTTTCCTCTTTGCTGAACATGGAGCAAATGTCGTGATTGGAGATGCCGATCAGGAGGCTGGGGAAAAAACAGCTGCAGCTGTGAGAGAAAAAGGCTTCTCCTGTCTTTTTGTCCATACAGATGCAGCAAATGCTGAAGATGTAGAAAGACTGATGGATGGGGCTGTTGGCGAATACGGGGGTCTTCATATCCTGTTTAACAACGCCGGTGTTTCAAATCAGAGTGTAAAGCTTCATGATATGGAAGAAATGGAATGGGACAGAGTCGTTGACATTAACTTGAAGGGTGTTTTCCTCGGCATGAAATATGCTGTTCCGCATATGAAACAGAGCGGAGGCGGATCGATTATCAATACGTCGAGCGTGCTTGGCATAAAAGGAAAAAAGCGAATGGCTCCTTATAATGCCTCGAAAGCCGGAGTCATCGCTCTCACTAAAAATGCCGCGCTTGATTATGGGAAAGACGGGATCCGGGTTAATGCCATTGCTCCGGGTGTGATTGATACAGCCATTGTGGATGAATGGCGGAATGATGAACGAAGATGGGGAATTTATACAACTTCCAATGCGCTCGGCAGAATCGGCCAGCCTGAAGAAATCGCTAAGGCTGTGCTGTTTTTGGCAAGCGATGATGCCTCATATGTAACAGCTGCTGCTCTGTTGGCAGATGGAGGAACGATTACCTTTTGAAAAAGTATATCTTTTTTAGCATAAGGAGGAATTCAATTGGATCAATGGCTAGCTAATTATCCGGATACTGTCAGTCACGAGATCGACATTCCCTATATTTCCATTCCGCAGATGCTTGAAGAAACCGTTGAGAATTACGGCGATAAAGAGGCGATTTCATTTTACGGAAAATCCATCTCCTACCGTCAGCTGTACGGGATGAGCATTGCCTTTGCATCGGCGCTTCAGAAAAAAGGCGTTCAAAAAGGGGACAGGGTGGCTATTATGCTGCCAAACTGTCCGCAGTATCCGGCAGCCTATTACGGAGCCCTAAAAGCAGGAGCCATTATCACCCAGGTGAATCCGATGCTCGTTGAACGGGAGCTTGATTATATTCTGAATGATTCCGGCGCGGAAACGATTGTCGTGTATGATGCGCTTTATCCGCGGGTAAAGGCAGTCCGTGCAGGCACGGCTTTAAAGCAGATTATTACCGTCAGTTTGCAGGAGGAAATGACACCTGAAGAGGGAGATTTTACGTTTTCGCAGTTTCTTTCTTTTTCAACAGGAGAGGTTCTTCCCGTGCAGATCGAACCTGAGCACGATATCGCAGTGCTTCAGTATACAGGAGGAACGACCGGGCGCTCAAAAGGGGCGATGCTTACACACAGAAATTTGATCGCCAATATTTATCAGTCTTTCGAATTTTTCAAGCATGAAGTTCAGACCGGCTCAGAACGCTGCCTGACAGTGATCCCGCTCTTTCACGTCTTCGGAATGACCTCATGCATGAATTTGACCGTCCTGAGAGGAAATTCTATGATTCTGCTTCCGCGCTTTGATCTTGAGGAAGTGATGCAGACCATCAAACGTGAACAGCCGACCATTTTTCCGGGTGTACCGACGATGTATGTGGCCATTACCAACCATCCTAAAGCTGAGGAGTACGGGATCAGCAGCATCCGCATCTGCAATAGCGGCAGTGCACCGATGCCTGTGGAGCTGCTGAATGAATTCGAGCGCAAAACGGGTGCTATAATCCTTGAGGGCTACGGATTATCAGAGGCTGCTCCGACAACTCACTGCAACCCGCCGTTTGCCAAGCGGAAGCCTGGGAGCGTCGGAATCGGAGTGCCGGGCACGGCTTATAAAATTGTTGATGTGGCAACAGGCAAAGAAGAAGTTCCTGCCGGGGAACTTGGAGAAGTCATCCTTAAAGGCCCCCAGGTGATGAAGGGCTACTGGAACATGCCGGAGGAGACGGCCAATACGCTGAGAGACGGCTGGCTGTTTACAGGCGATATCGCAAAGGTTGATGAAGAGGGATACCTTTACATCGTTGACCGGAAAAAAGACCTTATTATCGCAAGCGGCTACAATGTTTACCCGAGAGACATAGAAGAAGTTCTCTATGAACATGAAGCGGTGCAGGAGGCAGTCGTTATCGGGGTGCCTGATCCGTACAGGGGAGAGACTGTCAAAGCTTTTGTTGTCTTAAAAGCAGGGAAGCATGCGTCAGATGAAGAGATAATTGCTTTTTGCAGGTCCAATCTTGCGGCATACAAAGTGCCGGCGATAATTGAATTCAGAAACGAACTTCCAAAAACAAGCGTGGGCAAAATCCTCCGCAGGGCATTGCGGGAAGAAACCCTTCAAAGATAACAGGAAACTATGAATCTCTTAAAGTGCTTATGGTATACTTTTTTTAATCTAAGCTAGAGAGGATTAGCCAATATGAAGGAAAAAATCATCCAGGAAAGCATTCAGCTGTTTGGAGAAAAAGGCTTTAAGGAAACGTCCATTCAGGACATCGTCGATGCACTCAGTGTCACTAAAGGCACATTCTATTACTATTACAAAAGCAAAACTGAGCTGCTTATGGCCATCCATTTAAAATACATCGATGAGCTTCTGAGAAAACAGGAGGAAATCATCCATGACAGTTCAAAGCCATATAAGCAAAAACTGCATGAAATTGTTTATATGCTGATTCACGATATTGAAAAAGAAGGCTTAAGCGCAAAAGTGTTTTTCAGGGAAATGAGAAATTTGACGGAAGAGGATATGGCTGAGGTCATTAAAAAACGCGACCAGTTCAGACTGAACATTCAGCAGCTGCTTGAAGCAGGAATCGGAGAAGGGGAATTCCGGTCTGACTTGCCGATGGACATTGTCACCTTCGGGATTCTCGGCATGACAAACTGGAGCTACTTCTGGTTTGATCCAAACGGAAGGGTGTCTGATGCTGAAGTATCGGATATTTTTCTGAAGATGGTGCTTGAAGGACTGACAGGGTAAAGGGGGTTCCGGGTTCGTCCCGGAGCTCTCCACGACCCCATTATACCGACTGGTCAGTAGTTAAAAGGAGAGATGATGATGAAAAAGGAAGATATTCAGCAGATTTCAGTTATTGGAGCGGGTCAGATGGGCCATCAGATTGCCATGCTGTGCGCCCTTGGCGGTTATGAAACGGTGATTCAGGACGTGCAGGAAAGCGCTTTAGAAAAAGCGGAAGCATCTCTCCGCAACTTGATGGACAAATGGGTATCAAAATCGAAACTGACGGAGGAGCAAAAAGAAGCGGCATTTGGAAGGCTCACCTTTACAACGTCACTTGAACAGGCTGCTGCCCATGCTGATTTTATCATTGAAGCAGTCGTTGAAAAGCTGGATGTTAAAAGAGAATTGTTTGCAAAGCTTGATCAAATGGCAAAGCCTCATGCCATTTTTGCATCCAACAGCTCAACCATTGTCAATTCACTGATCGCATCCGCAACAAATCGTGCAGACAAAGTTGTCAACATGCATTTCTTTTTTCCGCCGCTTGTCATGGACTGTGTGGAAGTTGTCATGAGTGAGGACACGTCAAAAGAAACGGCCGATTTGACGATGGATGTCTGTAAAACGATCAACCGCACAGCCGTCCTTCTGAATAAGGAGATTTCCGGCTTTATCGCCAACCGGATTTTAGGTGCCCTGCAAAGAGAAGCCGTCTACCTGTATGAAGAAGGGTATGCAAGTTTTCAGGATATCGACACCATTTGCCGAAAAGCACTGAATCATCCGATCGGGCCGTTTGAGCTAATGGATCTTTCCGGGATTGATGTCGGTTACTATGTCATGCAGCAGAGATATGCGGAGTCTGGAGACCCTGCTGATAAGCCGTTTGCCTGCATTGAGCAGAAGGTGCGTCAAGGTGATCTTGGACGAAAAACGGGCAAGGGATGGTACACCTATCAAAAAGAAGAGGTGAAAAAATGAGCGTTGTGTCTTATGAAAAACATGGAGCAGCTGCCGTTGTCACAATCAGCAATCCACCTTTAAATGTCATGAACCAGCAGGTCACAAGAGAGTTGAAAGAAGCATTTGCAAGTCTCAGAGAAGACAATGAGACACTTGCGGTCATTCTGACAGGAGCGGGTGACAGGGCGTTTATGGCTGGAGCTGATATTAAGGAATTTCCGAACCTCATCGGAAAAAAAGGCATCAAAGCCAATTTCCTTGAAGGGCATGCATTTTTAAATGAAATTGAACAGTTCCCTAAACCGGTGATCGCGGTTTTAAAACGGAATGACCTTCGGCGGAGGGTGTGAACTCGCTTTAACATGCGATCTCCGAATAGCTGAGGAGCATGCCCAGGTTGGACTTCCGGAAATTAAGCTCGGATTATTTCCAGGTGGAGGCGGCACTCAAAGGCTTCCGAGAGCGGTTGGTGCAGCTAAAGCAAAAGAGCTGATGTTCACAGGAGATCCGATTGATGCAGCTGAAGCGAAAAGAATTGGGCTTGTCTCGTATGTTGTACCTAAGGGAGAAGGACTTCAAAAAGCCCTTGAACTTGCCGGCCGCGTGACCCGACACTCGCTTCCCGCCCTGTCAAAAATTAAAAAAGCGGTGGATGAGGGCATGAGCAGCACGCTTGAAGAAGGTCTTGATCTTGAAGCGGGCCTGTTTGAAGAAGTATTTCAGACAGAAGATATTAAAGAGGGCGTACAGGCGTTTATTGAAAAAAGAAAGCCTGCTTTCAGCCATAAGTAAGGGGATGATTTCTCCATGCATGAAGCACGGATGAGAGTCAGGTTTTGCGAAACAGATGCGCTTGGGCATGTGAACAATACAAGCTACTTCATTTACCTCGAAGATGCGCGCGTTCAGTTTTTTGAAGCATTGGGATATTGCATGTCTTCAGGGGACTGGCCGTTTATTCTTGCCAGAGCAACATGCGATTTTCGCGGTCAGGCTTATTTTAATGAACACCTGATCATTCAAACCTCCGTTATGAAAATCGGCTCCAAAAGCTTCACCGTTCATCATGAAATTACGGAGCAGGAATCTGGCAGGCTGATTGCAGAAGGTGAAGCGGTCATTGTGACCTTTAACTTTAAAACCAAGGAAACAGAAGAGATGCCAGATCATCTAATAGAACAGTTAAAGACCCATGCTTTAAAAATAAATATCTGAATTTTCAAAAAAGAGGTGGCGTGATGTCTCAGCTTATTCCGGTAAGAACAGGAGAAGAACTGAATGCGGGGGTTCTTGAGACATACTTAAGAACGGAAATGGATGAGCTGCCGGAAGGTCCCCTTCAAATCAAACAGTTCGGGACAGGTGCATCGAATTTGACGTATGCCCTTAAGATCGGGAGCTGGGAAGGGGTGCTCAGAAGGCCGCCGCTTGGACCAGTGGCTCCTAAAGCGCATGATATGGAACGGGAGTTTGTCATTTTAAAAGACTTGCACCCTTTGTTTCCTCTGGCGCCGAAACCTTATGTTTTCAGCAGCGATGAGTCGATTGCAGGCAGTCCGTTTTTCATCATGGAAAGACGGCACGGAGTATTAGTCGACACTGAGCTTCCAGAAGGAATGGAAGCAACCGTGGAACTTGGCAGCTCTCTGTCTGAGCTGATGGTCGATACGCTTGTCCGTCTTCATGATGTTCCTTATAAAGGTACGGCGCTTGAAAAACTGAGCAGGCCTGAAGGGTTTATGGAGCGTCAGGTACACGGCTGGATCGGCCGCTATCACAGGGCAAAAACAGATGATATTCCAGAAGTCAGCCTGCTGACAGAGTGGCTTGAGAATAACCTGCCTGCTTCACCTGACCCGACCGTTATCCATTATGATTTCAAATTGAATAATTCGCTTTTTTCAAGTGATCTGAAAGAAATGACCGGCCTGTTTGACTGGGAGATGACTACAATCGGGGATCCTCTCGCAGATCTCGGGGCCGCCATGAGCTACTGGATGGAGGAGGATGATCCCGAGCCTTTGAAAAAAGGAATGGGCAAGCCGTCTGTTACGGCAAGCGGCATCTTCTATACAAGAGAGCAATTTATTGAAAGCTATGCAAAGAAAAGCGGCAGAGACGTTTCCAGCATTCATTATTACACGACCTTTGCCACCTTTAAGCTTGCCGTCATCTGCCAGCAAATCTATTACCGCTTCAAAAAAGGGCAGACACATGACCAGCGCTTTGCCCGCTTTGGGCCATATACTGAAATCCTGATCCAGCATGCACTGCGGCTGGCACATAAGGGCTGACCATGGGAAAAATACATGTTGTGACCAGAAAAGAAGAAATAGACGGAGCCAAAATGAAAGACAAAATTGCGGTAGTCTTTGATGTGCTGCTTGCTACTTCAACCATTGCCACTGTTCTTGAGCATGGTGCCCGTTCCGTCATCCCTGTGCTGGACGGTGAACAGGCCCGAAACCGTGCAGCGGAAATGAACAAGGATGACTGCATGCTTGTCGGCGAATATGAGGGAAGGACGATTAATGGATTCCTGGATCCTAATCCCTCCGCATTGAAGGCCTTTGCCAAAGGGAAAAAAATCATTTTATCTACGACAAACGGAACGGTTGCCGTTCATAAAAGCAGTCCTGCCAGAAGGATTTTCGCCTGCTCGCTCTTGAATGCCAAAGCAGTGGCAGATGCCCTTGCTCAAGACCACCGCGAGGATACTATTATCCTTGTCTGCTCCGGTTCGTCCGGGCATTTCAGTTTGGAGGATTTTTACGGGGCAGGCTGCCTGATTCAGCACCTGGATGAGGCGGGGTGCTATGAACTGAGTGATGCCGCCCAGACAGCGAAGCTGTTTTATGAAGGCTGCAAAGAAGAACCGGCCGTCGTACTTGCTAAATCCAAAGTGGGAAAAATGCTGAAGAAATACGGCTTTCAGGAGGAAATCACCTTTATTTCCACTAGAGACTGCTTTTCATGTGTGCCGGTCCTATATGGAGATGAATTGATCGATTACCGCCATCTGAAGGTAAAGTCGTCGTGAAAGGAGAGTGAAAAAAATGAGATTTCATAACCAAATCGCTGTTGTGACAGGCGGAGGGAGCGGTATCGGGCTTGAGACGGCAAGAAAGCTTGCATCAGAAGGCGCAAAAGTCATTCTTGCAGGAAGAAGCGAGGAAAAACTGAAGGCCGCGGCAGAGCAGCTGAATCATTCTGAGCAAACTGCGTTTCCTTTTGCAGCTGATGTTACTAAAGAAGAGGATGTTCTCTCACTTCTCTCCTTTGTAAAAGAAGAATTCGGTGAGCTGCATATTCTCGTCAACAACGCAGGCGGATCTGTACACTCGAGAATTATGGATACAACAGCCGAACAATGGGATTTTGTACAGAATGTCAATCTGAAAAGTGTTTTTCTTGTTTCAAAAGTGCTTGGCGGTTATATGGCTGAGTGCAGCGGTGCGGGTAATGAGAACAGGGCAATCGTCAACGTGGCGTCTCTTTCAGGACATAAAGCGGGGGCAGAAATTCCGCATTACAGCGCAGCTAAAGCGGCCGTCATTCATTTTACAAGAGCGCTTGCGCATGAGTTCGCGCGAAATGGCATCAGAGTCAACTCGGTCTCACCGGGTTTTATTGAAACACCTCTGACAGAGCAGGGTCTGCAGAACGCAAGATTCACAGAAGCGATTAAGCGGAATACCGCACTGAAGCGTGTCGGCAAGCCCGAAGAAATTGCGAATATTATTGCATTTGCTGCTTCTCACGAGGCATCATATATGACCGGTTCCGATCTGCTTGCAGACGGCGGCTGGCTGATTACATAAACCAGGGAGGAATAAAAATGAGCGATCTATTAGTAGAAAAAAGCGGAAATGTACTGTTTTTAACACTGAACCGTCCAGAAAGACTGAATGCTTTCAGCGCAGAGATGATCTTATCACTGACGAATGAACTTGCCGCGGCAAAAACAGATGACAGCATCAGAGCCGTTGTCCTGTCAGGATCAGGACGGTCGTTCAGTGCAGGCGGGGACGTCAAAACGATGGGAGAGGCTGACGGGCAGCAGGTTTATGATCATATTGGCCGCCTGAATGAATGCATCAAGGCTTTTAAAGAACTTGATAAACCTGTCATTGCCGCCGTACATGGATTTGCCGCAGGTGCAGCTTTCAATCTGGCATTGGCGTGCGATCAGATTCTCGCTGCGGAAGACAGCAAATTTGTGATGAGCTTTTCACAGGTTGGGCTGATTTCAGACGGGGGTGGCCTTTATTTTCTGCCGAGGATCATTGGACCTTATAAGGCGAAGCAATTGTTCTTCAATGCAGAACCGATTACTGCTGTACAGGCTGAAGAATATGGCATTGTAAACAAAGTAGTCCCGCTTGAGCAGCTTAAGGATGAAGCTGTCTCATATGCTCATAAGCTCTCACAGGGACCTGTAAAAGCGTATGGCATGATGAAAAAAATCATCAATGCCTCAGCAATGAGCACACTTGAAGAAATTCTGGAGCAGGAACGGATTGCACAGACACTGATGATCTCAACAGAAGATCATCATGAAGGCATTCACGCATTTAAAGAAAAACGCAAGCCAATCTTTCAGGGGAAGTGAAGATGATGATGAGAGCAATTCAATTAAAAGAATACGGCGGACCGGAAGTATTGAAAGTAGTAGAACTAGATGTCCCTAAGCCTGCTGAAAACGAAGTGCTGATTAAGATTGAAGCAATTGGCGTCAATTATGCAGATACGGCAAGAAGGGAAGGGCAGTATGTGATTGATACGCCGCTTCCATTTGTTCCCGGAGCAGAGGTGGCAGGAACGGTCGCTGAGACAGGAAGCGGGGTTACCCGTTTTAAAAAGGGAGACAAAGTGGTTACCCTTCTAGGATCAAGCAGGGCTACAGGCTATGCAGAATATACCGTTGCAGAAGAACGCGGACTGATTCCCGTTCCTGAAGGAGTAGACCTTAAGCAGGCTGTCTCTCTGCCTCTGCAGGGACTGAGCGCTTATCATATCTTAAAAACAATGGGGCGTGTTGAAAAGGGCGAAACGGTCCTTGTTCATGCGGCTGCAGGCGGAGTCGGGACTATTGCCGTCCAGCTTGCCAAATTATTTGGAGCAGGCAAAGTCATTGCAACAGCCAGTACGGCTGAAAAAAGAAGACTTGCCCTTGAAATGGGTGCAGATGAAGCTGTTGATTATACGCTTGAAGGCTGGGAGAAGGAAGTGCTTCAGCTGACGGATGGCAAAGGTGTAGATGTTGCTCTTGAGATGGCTGGGGGAGATGTTTTCAGGAAAACCCTCTCCTGTATGGCTCCATTTGGCCGCCTGGTCATTTACGGCGTGGCGAGCGGGGAGCAATCAAGGCTTTATCCGTCATCGCTGATGGCTCAAAACCTGTCTGTCATCGGATTTTTTCTTCCTCAGATGATGAGAAAGAAAGAAATCTATCTTCAAAGTTTGTCTGACCTGCTGGGCTATCTTCAAAAAGGAGAACTGAAGCTTACGATCGGCGGCGTTTATCCGCTCGAACAGGCAGGCGAAGTTCATGAAATGCTTCAGGGCAGACAGACGAAAGGAAAATTGATTCTCGTGCCTTGATTTTTATGCGGGGGGCTTTAGTCCCCCTGCCTCTTATCTTTTACTGCATCCATCCTTATCCAGCAGCAGTTTTGCAAAAACTCCTCTCTTTTACCCGGACCTATACCTGCCATGAATATCTTCCAGATGGATTTTTAATTGAAGAAAATAAGCAAGAGTAAGGGGGCCGCTATGGAATTATTTCTTCAGCAATTATTTAACGGAATCACAATTGGAAGCGTTTACAGTCTTGTTGCTTTAGGGCTGACGCTTGTGTTCGGCATTCTGCATATCCCGAATTTTGCCCACGGCTCGTTCTATATGATCGGCGCTTATGTCAGTCTCTTATTTATGACTCAGTATGGCATGAACTACTGGGCAGCACTCATTTTGTCGATCCTTATTGTTGCTGCTCTCGGCATTCTCTGCGAACAAGTTGTGTTTAAATACCTTGGAAATGTTAATCCCATGAGAGTCATGGTTGCTGCAATCGGCCTGATGCTGTTTTTTGAAGCGCTGGCGCAGCTGATTTGGGGAACAGATTACAAACAGATGCCGACGCCTTTTTCAGGTGTAGTGGAAATATTCGGGCTCACCATCACACAGCAGCGGATACTGGTTGTTGGTTCATCCATCCTCCTGATGCTTGCTCTGCATTTTTTCCTGACAAAGACGATGATTGGAGCTTCCATTGTCGCGATGTCGCAAAACAGGGATGGCGCCTTTTTAGTCGGCATCAACGCCAATATGGTGGCCATGCTGACATTTGCCATTGCTGCGGCGCTCGCTTCTGCAGCAGCTACTTTAGCTTCTCCTATCAATCTCGTCTTTCCGACGATGGGGAGCCTGGTCATTATGAAAGCCTTCGTCATCATCATTATCGGAGGGATGGGCAGTATTCCCGGGGCAATAGCGGGTGGGTTTCTTCTTGGGCTGACTGAAAGCATGGGAGCTACTTATCTCTCAAACGATTATAAAGACATCTTTGCATTTCTCCTCCTCGTGGCCATTTTAACCATTAAGCCAACCGGTCTTTTTTCAAAGGGGGCACGCACGTGAAGATTCAAAAAATACTGTTGCCGGTTATATTGCTGATTGCGGTGCTGTTTCCATTGTTGTCTCAAAATCATTATCATAAGCAAATCCTGATCCTGGTCATGATCTGGTCCATTGCTGTTTACGGACTTAACATCATCTCGGGGTTTACAGGCCAGCTGTCGTTAGCCCATGCCGGTTTTTTTGCGGCAGGAGCCTACACACTCGGAATACTGACATCCACTTATCAGGTGAATTTCTGGCTTGCATTTGCAGCAGCGCTTGCCGTTACAATAACCCTGAGTTTTGTGATCGGTCTGATCGCGCTAAGGACAAGACACCATTTTTTCGCCATATACACGATGTGTGTGGGGTTTATTATTTATCTGGTTATCGACAAGTGGGATGAAGTCACCGGGGGAGTCAGGGGCCTGATCGGCATTCCGGTGCCATCGGCTCTCGGACCACTGACATTTGACACGATTGAATCACAGTACTATTTTATCTTGTTCTTTTTGCTTGGAACCATCATGGCAGTTAAAAGAATTAAAGACTCTCTTTTCGGCAGAACGCTCTTTGCCATCAGGGGGAGTGAGGATCTGTCAAAGACAATCGGGATCAATATTATGAAAAATCAGCTGCTTGCCTTTGTCCTTTCCGCTTTTTTTGCAGGTCTCTCAGGCGTGCTGTATGCGGGTTTTATCCGATTTCTCGGGCCCGATATCTCAGCGATTACTGTCACATTTGAAATGCTGATGTATCTTCTTGTCGGAGGAATCGGCACGATGACAGGACCCGTTCTTGGCACATTTTTGATTGTCACTGTCACACAGTCCCTGCAGTTTCTTGAAGAATACAGAATGCTCATATTCGGTCCGATTGTCGTTTTGATCATGCTTTTTTATCCAAAAGGGCTTGTCGGAAGCTATCACTCTCTGAAAATGTATTTCTCGCAGCGCAGACCTGCTGATGCTAAGAGAAAAATAAAGGAGGCTGGATGATGCTGATAGAAATCAGGCAGCTGACAAAATCTTTCGGGGGATTGACGGCTGTAAATGAGGTTGATCTTGGGATTGAAAAAGGGAAAATCACCGCAATCATAGGGCCGAATGGAGCCGGAAAATCCACATTTCTGAATCTGATCAGCGGTTTTCACAGGCCGACTTCAGGGACCGTCCTGTTTAACGGGACAGATGTGACAGCAGCAAAGCCTGCCAGAATGGCTAAGCTCGGAATTGGCAGGACGTTTCAGACGACAAGTCTTTTTTCGGACGCTACTGTCATAGACAATGTGCTGATCGGACATCGCCTCAGAACGAAATCTAACTTGTTTGACGGGATATTTAAAACGAAAAGGGAACGGTCAGAGCAGCAGCTTTGCTATGACAAAGCGATGGAAGCTCTTGCCTTTTGCGGGGTTGAGCATTTAGAAGGCGAAATGGCTTCTGTCATCTCACAGGAAGCCCAAAAACGGGTGGCCATTGCGCTTGCTCTCGCAACAGAACCGGAGATCATCCTTCTTGACGAACCTGCAGCAGGAGTTAATCCTGATGAAACAGATGGACTGTCCGAGCTGATTCTCAAATTGAAGCGCAGCGGATATACAGTCTGTTTTATCGAACATAAGATGAAGATGGTCATGAGTCTGGCTGATAAAGTGATGGTTCTCAATCACGGCAAAAAAATTGCAGAAGGACTGCCGTCTGATATTCAGGCAGATCCAAACGTGATCGAAGCTTATCTTGGAGGACATGCCTATGCTGAAGCTGCAACATATTGATGTTTTTTACGGCCGGTTTCAGGCACTGAAAAACGTATCCATGGAAATTGGGCAGGGAGAGCTTGTGACCATTCTCGGGGCAAACGGCGCAGGGAAAAGCACGCTTTTTCATACGCTGTCAGGCCTGAATAAGGTTTCTTCCGGTGACATTCTTTTTGAAGACAGGAAGATTCATAATATGGCGCCCTATAAATTGGTAAGAGCAGGTATTGTCCAGTGCGCCGAGGGCAGAAAGCTGTTTTCTGAAATGACTGTTTATGAAAATTTGAAAATGGGAAGCTATACCCGGCGCAGAGATAAAAAGGCTGTCCAAAAACAGCTGGAGGACATTTATGCTCTGTTTCCGATTCTTTTTGAAAAACGGAAAGATGCTGCAGGATCACTTAGCGGCGGACAGCAGCAGATGCTTGCAATCGGCAGGGCTCTCATGGCGAAGCCGAAAATCCTGATGCTTGATGAACCTTCTCTCGGACTAGCACCGCTGATCGTAGACCAGATGTTTAAAGTCATTCAGGAAATTCATAAGCACGGAACGACGGTGCTGCTTGCTGAACAGAACGCGCATGCCGCTTTGTCCATCTCAACAAGGGGCTATGTGATGGAGAACGGACAGATTGTGATGCAGGGGACAAAAAAAGAGCTGTTTGATAACGATGAGGTCAAACGCGCCTATATTGGCGCCTGACATAGCATTTTTTTCGCAAATGGCAGGTCTGCAGCACAAACAGGTTAAAAAACGAGTCGATTTTGATGAAAACAAGGGGGAATTTCTGTGAAATCGCTTAAAAAGATCGGGATGGTTCTTGGACTTTCGGTGTCGTTAATTGGTCTTGCGGCATGCAATTCAAGCGGTGCGTCAGGCGGGGGAGATGCAGGCGGAGAGGGCACAGTCAATATCGGATACAGCGGCCCGCTTTCCGGTCCGGCTGCTTTTTACGGCGAGAATACGCTGAGAGGCTTGACGATGGCAGCAGATGAGATTAATAAAGAAGGCTTTGAAGTCGACGGAAAAACATACAAAGTGAAAATTGTATCCCTTGATGACAAGTACCTTCCGAATGAAACGGGAACAAATGCCCGCAGGCTTGTACAGGAAAATAAAGCACCGATCGTTTTTGTTCCGCACAGCGGCGGTGTTTTCGCCACTCAAGTTTTTAACCAGCAGGAAAACTTTATCATCGGAGCCTATACGAGCGAACCGAAAATTCAGGAACAGGGCAACAAACTGACATTGAGCATTCCTCCTGCATATGACGCGTATCCTGAGCCGTATGCTGACTATCAGATGGAACGCTTCGGGAAGAAGCTCGCACTGATTCCGACAGCTACACAGTACGGAAAAGACTGGACGGCTACCATTAAACCTGTCTGGGAAGAAAAAGGCGGAGAAATCGTTTTTGACGGTTCAGTGGATTTCAGCAAAGAAACAGACTTTTTCACCATCATGACGAATGCTCTTAAAGAAAAGCCGGACGTATTGTTTGTCGGAGGACCGTCGCAGCCGACGGCGCTGCTGATCAAACAGGCGAGAGAGCTCGGGTTTAAAGGCGGTATCATGATTATGGACCAGGCGAAGTTTGAAGAAATGGAACCGGTCCTCGGAGGATATGAAATGCTTGAAGGCGCAATCGGCACACTGCCAATCAGTGAAAGCGACGCACCGGGAGGTCAGGCATTTGTCGATAAATATGCGGAACTGACAGACGGCATACCGACAGCCGAAAGTGCATTTAACTACCAGGCCCTTCACGTCGCAGTGAAAGCAATGCAGGAAGCAGGCACTGTCTCAGACCCGGCGGAAATCATGGAGAATATGGAAAAAGGAATTAAAGAACTTGAAGACGAGCAAATGGTATGGCATCTGACGGGAATGGAAAACAACGGCTTTAACTGGAAAACATCCATTCATGTTGTAGAAGACGGAAAGCTTGTGAAGTTGGATAAGTAAAGATCTACTGGATGAAAGAACGAATCTTTACAGTTTCCCGCTGTATACAGCGGGAAACTGTCTTTAATTAAGGCTGTGTTCGTACTTATGGTTGCTGAAAAGTATTTAAATAAGGCACCAGTGGACTGAAGCGAAAGGGAACGGGTATGATTTCTAAAATACAAAAACAGTCATTTACCAGAACATGAAATGTTGCAAATAAAAATTTTCTCAAAGGAAAAAGGTATTTATCAGAAAAGTTAGAAATATTACTGTAAGCGCTACCAATAACAGTCGGGAAGGTGAAATACACATGATTCAATCACATTTCAAGCATTGGCCGGTAAGAGTGCCGTACACACTGACAGTACCTGAAACAACCCTGTACGAAAACTTGGAACTATCTGCAAAAAGATACCCGGACAAGACAGCCATTCATTATTACGGCGCAGAGCTTACATACAGGCAGCTTTTAAAAGAAACCGAAGATCTTGCCGGATTCCTTGAAAAGAAAATGGGCGTTAAAAAAGGTGAAAATGTTCTGCTGTTTGTTCAAAACTCGCCCCAGTTTGTCATCGGGTATTACGCCATCCTCCGTGCCGGCGGCGTGGTTGTGCCGATTAATCCGATGAACACCTCGGAAGAACTGAGATTTTATATAAATGACTGTGAGTTAAAGTCAGGTATTGTAGGACAGGAACTGTACTCCAAAGTGCTTCCGCTGCTTGACTCAGTCCCGCTGAAGAATATCATTGTATCAACCTATTCTGATTATTTGCATGCGGGTGAACCCGGTCATGAAATACCGGAAGAAGTAAAAATGGGTCCAATTGAGCTTGCTCAAACCGGGCATATTCACTGGAAGGAAGCGCTGTCCAGCCTGGAAGTGCCTTCCCGGATGACGGCATCAGCAGATGATCTCGCTGTCCTGCCGTACACTTCCGGAACGACAGGACTTCCAAAGGGGTGCATGCATACTCACCGCACCGTTCAGGCCAATACATTCGGAGGCTATCACTGGCTGAATGCAACGTCTGATGCGGTATGTCTTGCGACTTTGCCCCTGTTTCATGTAACAGGCATGGTGCACAGCATGCACATTCCGATTCTCTCCGGAGCCACCATGATCATGATGACAAGGTGGGACAGGGAATTTGCGAGAAATATCATCAGGGATAAAGAAGTAACCCACTGGATTACAATCAGCACAATGCTGATTGACTTTATGGCAAATCCTTCCCTGAAAAAAGAGGACATGGCAAGCCTGATGAATCTAGCAGGAGGTGGTGCAGCTCTTCCTGCAGCCGTTGGAGAAAGGCTGTACCAATTGTCCGGCCTGAAATTTATCGAGGGCTACGGCCTTTCAGAAACCATTGCCCAGACACATTTTAATCCGCCTGACAGATCGAAGCTTCAATGTCTTGGCATTCCTTCTTTTGATGTAGATGCAAGGGTTATTGATCCCGTAACATGCCGGGAGCTTGAAAATGGAGAAGAAGGCGAAATTGTCGTGAACGGGCCGCAAGTCTTTTTGGGCTATTACAGAAGACCGGAAGAAAATGAAAAATCGTTTGTCGAGCTTGACGGGAAAAAATTCTTCAGGACAGGCGATATCGGAAAACGCGATGAAGAAGGCTATTACTTTATCGTGGACAGAGTAAAACGAATGATCAACGCATCTGGCTTTAAAGTGTGGCCGACAGAGGTTGAAGGCATGCTATATCAGCATCCTGCCGTCATGCAGGCATGCGTGGTCGGCGTACCGGATGAACGCAGGGGAGAAACAGTCAAAGCCTTTATTATTCTGAATCAGGAATATAAGGGGAAAATTGACGGCGAGGAAATCATCAGCTGGGCAAAAGAAAAAATGGCAGCCTACAAGTATCCAAGAATGATCGAATTCAGAGAAAGTCTGCCGATGACTTCAAGCGGAAAGCTGCTATGGCGGAAGCTTCAGGAAGAAGAAAAACAAAGGGTGATGGGGTGAAGCGCAATGACCGGCACAGTTGAAACCGTTACAGGGCCGATCCCGGCTGATCAGCTCGGCAAAACGCTGATTCATGAACATTTTGTTTTCGGGTATCCGGGTTTTCACGGTGACGATTCCCTTGGAGGATTTGATGAGCAGGATGCCCTTGAAACAGGCATTACCGTCGCTCTTCAGCTGCTTAGCTTCGGGGTCGATACAGTAGTAGATCCGACACCGAATGAGTGCGGCAGAAATCCGGAGCTGCTGAAGGAAATATCTGAAAGAACCGGTCTCCAGATTATCTGCGCCACAGGATATTATTATGAAGGTGAAGGAGCCACCCCTTACTTTAAATTCAGACAGGGCCTCGGTACGGCAGAAGAAGAAATTTATGAAATGTTTAAAAAAGAGCTGACAGAAGGCATTCGGGCAACGGGCATCAAGCCCGGAATCATTAAGCTTGCATCAAGCAAGGGTGAAATTACGCCTTATGAGCAAATGTTCTTCAGAGCGGCTGCAAGGGTTCACCGCGAAGAAGGCACGGTCATTCTTACCCACACCCAGGAAGGAACAATGGGGCCGGAACAAATCAGACTGCTCATTGAACTTGGCTGTGATCCGAAAAAAATTGTTATCGGACACATGTGCGGCAATACGGATCCTGACTATCATTCAGCTGTTCTGGAGCACGGAGCTTATATCGCTTTTGACCGTTTCGGCATTCAGGGCATGGTGGGAGCACCTGACGATGATATAAGAATAAAGACGCTGATGGAATTACTTGAAAAAGGGTATGCAGATCAAATTATGATGTCTCACGATACCGTAAACTACTGGATGGGAAGACCGCTGATCCTCCCAAAGCAGGTTCAGGAGAAAATGAAGAACTGGCACCCTGCCCACTTGTTTGAAAATGTCATTCCAGCTCTTCGGGATAAGGGAGTGCAGGAAGAGGACATCAGAACCATGACAGAAAAAAATCCTTCCAGACTGTTTGCCGGTGTGGGGGCAAAGGTCAGGCTTTAGGGCCGGGGCATAAGGAAATCAACAAGAAATCCGGACAGTTTAAGCTGTTCGGATTTTGTCTGTTCCAATCGATTAATCTGACTGGGAATAACTTGTTGGTCACGCCGTTTCCCTGGGTGATGCCACTTTTACCGTTGAAGGGTTTTCGGAAGTGGCGCCATTCCGTTGAGTGATGCCAGTTTTGATGTTGAAGGATCTTCGGAAGTGGCGCCATTCCCCATAGTAGTGCCACTTATACCGTTGAGGGGTCTTCGAAAGTGGCATCATTACGCAGAGTGGTGCCACTTTTGCCGTTGAGGAATCTTCGAAAGTGGCGTTATTACGTTGAGTGGTACCACTTTTACCGTTGAGGAATCTTCGAAAGTGGTGTCATTCCCCATAGTGGTACCACTTTTACCGTTGAGGAATCTTCGAAAGTGGCGTTATTACGTTGAGTGGTACCACTTTTACCGTTGAAGGATCTACAAAAGTGGAGTCATTCCCCAAAGTGGCGCCGTTTTGCCATTGAAGGACTTCGAAAATGGCATCATTCCTCATAGTGGTGCCATTTTTACCGTTGAGGGATCTTCGGAAGTGTCGTCAATCCAGATGACTTGATTTACCCCGATATCTATTTATTCACCCCTTTTTTCACCACAGCAAGAAGGAGAACGGCTGTCTTAAGAGAAGTGGATATAGAGGAAGTTATTAATGGGAGGGGGATCATGATGAATTGGAAAACAAGAATAACCGATATGCTTAATATTCAGTACCCGATTATACAGGGAGGTCTTGCGTACCTCGCTTATTCGGAACTTGCTGCGGCAGTGTCGAATGCCGGGGGGCTTGGGCAGATCACGGCGATGTCGCTTGGAGAGCCTGAATTGCTGAGAGAAGAGATTGCCAGAGTCAGGATGAAGACTGATAAGCCGTTTGGCGTCAACTTCGCAGTCGGCCAGCACGGCAGACCTTATTCTGACCTGCTTCAGGTGGCTATTGATGAAGAAGTTCCCGTGATTACGATGACAGGAGGAAACCCTGCACCCATTTTTGATCAATTAAAAGGGGTAAATGTGAAAAAGCTTGTGCTGGTGGCTGCAAGAAGGCAGGCCGAAAAAGCTGAGGAACTCGGAGCTGATGCTGTTATGGTTGTCGGCCAGGAGGGCGGAGGACATCTCGGACGGGATGATACAGGTACATTTGTCCTCATTCCGCAGGTTGTGGATGCGGTTTCCATCCCGGTCATTGCATCAGGCGGAATTGGAGATGGAAGAGGCCTCATGGCTGCTTTAAGTCTTGGTGCAGAAGGAATTGAGATGGGGACAAGGTTTATCGCTACAAAGGAATGCACCCATGCCCATGAGGCATACAAGAAAGCCCTTGTGAACAGTTCTGAAAGAGATACAGTCGTGATTAAACGCAGTATCGGTACACCTGCAAGGGCGCTTGCAGGTACGTGGACGGACACCATTCTTGACATGGAGCAAAAAAAGGCAGATTATGAGCAGCTGAAAGATTATATTAGCGGACAAGCTAACAAAAGATACATATATGATGGTATGATAGACAATGGTTTTGCCTGGGCAGGCCAGGTTACAGGCCTGATCAGGGATGTTCCGAGTGTGGATGAGCTGTTTTCAAGAATTATATCAGAAGCCTCGGAAATCAGAGGGAAATGGAACTAGCAGCAGGATAAAGGCAGGTGAACAGAGTGGATTATCAATATCCAATACAGCCGGATTGGTCGACAGCAGAAATCATCGACGTCATCTCGTTTTTTCAGGCAGTGGAGAAAGCCTATGAAAAGGGGATCAGCAGAGAAGACTTTATGAAGAAATACCGCAGGTTTAAAGAAATTGTCCCGAGCAAAGCAGAGGAAAAAAACATTTGCGATGATTTTGAGGAAATAAGCGGCTATTCTACCTACAGGGCTGTGAAAAAAAGCAAAGATAACAGCGATGCTGAAATGATTAAGATGTAAAAAGGGCGGTATATTCCGTCCGAAAAGCAAAACAGGGTACCATCCTCTTAAGGATGGTACCCTGTCTGAGTTTTAAGCCTTAACCGCAGCTTTTTGAGAGAGCTTATAAAGCGGGAGAAGTGTTTTGAATGCATCCTGTACGGTGCTGATAAATTCGTCACCGCTCATCTTTACTGCGTCATCGCGGTCAATCCTGATGCCGCAGAGTAATTCAGCTTTTTTAACGGTTTGAAGACGCTTGAACAGGTTTTGAAGATCCGTATTGCTCAACTCTTTCTGAACAAGGGTTTGAGGTTTCGTATGATCACCTGACCAGACAAAGTGATCAGGAATATTCTTTTTCAATTTGCTCCAGTTTTTTTCAATCGCTTCACCGTATTCTTCTTTTACCGGCGCTTCGTATATGACAGCAAACCAGGCAAAAGCATGTGTCTCCCAAAGTCCGATCTGGAAGTGCGGCAGCATTTTGTAGCCGCGTTTGCTGCCTGCAAATGCCACCCACGTATCATTCGGAGGGTTAACCGACCGGCGGGCATGCTTTGCAACATGAGGGAACATCTCTTCTCCCGTCATGGCCGACAGCTCATCCGCGAACACTTCCCCGAGCACTTCAAGCTTTGGTCTGACAGCTGAAATGAGCGCCTCCATCCGCTGATCAAGTCCATCTATTTTAAAGACATCAAAATCTTCATTTGTAAAACCTTTAAATTCCATATGATTGCCTCCCGTTTGCAGGTAATGGAATCAGTTTAGCACAGGTGTGCGCATATTCGAAAGGAACTTGCACGTTTCGACACTCCTTCAATGTGGTATTTAAAAAATAATAGGTAAATACACAATTTTCACTTCCAAGTTGCATCCTATTTCCATATCTCATATCATATATAAAAATATCAGAAAATTAAGTCAATCGATTAAAAGTCACCGGTTAACAATTATAGACAATTTTTGAAAGGGGCGGTAGAAAGATGAAACAAATCGTCAGAACGACAGGACAAAAGGAATCAGATCATCGCATAGGGGTGCTAAAGCTCGAACTGGACTATGAATTGGCCACCCTTTACGACGCCATGACCGATAATGATGAAACGAAGAAGAATGAATGCAAACGCAAGCTTGAGAGACTCAGAAAAGAATGGCTCAGACTTCAGGCATAGCAGCCGCAAACAAAAGCGAACCTCAGCACAGGGTTCGTTTTTATCTGAGCAGACATATCCTCCCCGCAGAGCGCTTGCGTTTCTTAAATTCATTGCGTTATTCTTACTATATAGAAGTCGTTCACAGCCTTTAACCCTGCAATTAGGTTACCTACATAGAAAGAAGGTTTATACATGGAAAATTGGACTAAGATTGAAGAGGATGCGAAAACGTGGATATATGAGGCAGGAGAAAAAATCAGGCAGTCTTTTCAGAAGGTACTGTCTGTTCAGGCCAAATCAAATCCCGATGATCTCGTTACGAATATGGATAAAGAAACAGAACAATATTTAATTTCTAAAATCAACCATACATATCCCGGGCATAAAATTCTTGGAGAAGAAGGTTTTGGGGACAAGCCTGAGTCGATGAACGGCGTTATCTGGATTGTTGATCCGATCGACGGAACGATGAACTTTGTTCACCAGCAGCGCAATTTTGCCATTTCCATTGGAATTTATGAGAACGGCGTCGGACAGGTCGGCCTCATCTATGATGTGGTGCATGACGAGCTTTACCATGCGGTTAAAGGAAAAGGCGCCTATATGAATGATACGGAGCTTCCTAAGCTTAAAGATGTGCCGCTGAATGAAGCCGTCATAGCCCTGAACGCTACCTGGGTCATGGAGAATAAACGATTTGACCATAATAAACTTGTTCCTGTTGCAAAAGCGGTCAGAGGGACAAGATCATATGGCTCAGCAACGATTGAATGCGCATATGTAGCAGCTGGAAGGCTTGACGCCTACATCACTTTGAGGCTTGCCCCGTGGGATTTTGCAGCAGGCCTAGTGCTGCTTGAGGAAGTCGGAGCAAAAGCAACCACTCTTGATGGAAAACCAATCAATATGCTTGGACAAAACAGCATTTTTGTAGCGAAAAAAGGAATTCATGAAACGATATTGAATGAGTACCTAATTAAATAATGATCGAGAGCAGACCATACGAGGATGCAGATCTGGAATTTTTCAAGGAGCTCATTTCTTCAAGCCTTGCATGGCAAAAGGAAGAATGCCTCCCGGAGCAGGCTTCAGAGTACATGATCTCTCATAAGATGTATAACGGGGAATGGCAGATTTGGAGCTGCAATAACGAAGCAATCGGCATTTCTTTTCATATCAGCTGGTCTCCTTCAAACGAGAAACCATGGCTTGGAACGGTACTAGTTAAAGAAGATCAGCGAAAAAAAGGGTACGGAAAAGAAATCGTTTCGCACATCTCAGCCAATCTGAAGAAGGCAGGCCATAAAGCCGTTTTTGCCGGCTGTCCGGCTGAAAAGCTTGACTGGCTGAAATTTCTCGCATCGTGCGGCTTCGAGCAGCTGAAGCTTGAACGGGATGCGGATGGTAAAGATTATATGATTACAGTGAAACCTGCTTAGCAGGTTTTTTTCATGCGGCGAAAAAACAAAAATAAAGCCCGGACATATATCCAGGCTCTCTAAAGCATTCCTTTATCGCGCATTTTCTTTTTTGTGGCAAAGCCAAATCCCATTGCTCCAGTAAGTGCAAGCAGCGAGAGAACGACTCCGATTATACTTCTTTGCCCGACAGCGATGCCGACTGCAACCATAGATGCCGCCGCTGTAAAAGCCAAAAGAAAGAAAATCCATTTTCCGGATTTCATCGTTGTTTTCATCCCCTTTAAAGCGGTTTGGACAGAAAATACTGCCCCTTTTATCAGTTTACATAAAATGATTTCTTTTTTCTACAAAAGTTTGTGGTATAATACACTAGGTTATTTTAAATTTTTAGGAGATGAAAATGTGAAACTTCGAAATGATATTCGAAACATTGCGATTATTGCCCACGTAGACCACGGGAAAACGACGCTTGTAGACAAATTGCTTCACCAGGCAGGAACGTTCCGTGCGAACGAACAAGTTGCAGAAAGAGCGATGGATTCAAACGACCTCGAACGCGAGCGCGGAATCACGATCTTGGCAAAAAATACGGCAATTAACTATAAAGATACACGCATTAACATTATGGATACACCAGGACATGCCGACTTTGGCGGAGAAGTAGAGCGAATCATGAAAATGGTTGACGGCGTACTTCTTGTTGTTGACGCTTATGAAGGATGTATGCCCCAAACACGCTTCGTGCTGAAAAAAGCACTTGAGCAAAAGCTGACGCCGATTGTTGTTGTCAATAAAATTGACCGCGACTTTGCACGTCCTGAAGAAGTGGTGGATGAAGTTCTTGACCTGTTCATCGAACTTGATGCAACGGAAGAACAGCTTGAGTTCCCGGTTATCTTTGCATCTGCAATGAACGGAACGGCAAGCACAAGTCCGGATCCTGCTGATCAGGAAGAAAACATGGTTGCATTATTTGATTCTATTGTTGAGAACATTCCTGCACCAGTTGACAACACAGATGAGCCTCTTCAATTCCAGGTAGCTCTTCTTGACTACAATGACTATGTAGGACGTATCGGAATCGGCCGTGTATTCCGCGGAACGATGACTGTCGGCCAGCAGGTTTCATTAATGAAAATCGACGGAAGCATCAAAAACTTCCGTGTAACGAAATTATTCGGATTCCAGGGATTAAAACGCGTTGAAATCGAAAGCGCTAAGGCAGGGGATCTTGTTGCCGTTTCCGGAATGGAAGACATCAACGTAGGGGAAACAGTCTGCCCGGTTGAGCATCAGGAAGCATTGCCTATCCTCCGCATCGATGAGCCTACCCTTCAAATGACGTTTGTTGTCAACAACAGCCCATTTGCAGGCCGCGAAGGAAAATATGTGACGTCACGTAAAATCGAAGAGCGTTTAATGGCGCAGCTTCAGACAGATGTCAGCCTTCGTGTTGAGAACACAGAATCTCCGGATGCGTGGATCGTTTCAGGACGCGGTGAGCTTCACCTTTCTATCCTGATCGAAAACATGCGTCGCGAGGGCTATGAGCTGCAGGTTTCAAAACCTGAAGTTATCGTAAAAGAAATTGACGGAGTACGCTGTGAGCCGGTTGAGCGTGTTCAAATCGATGTTCCTGAAGAGCATACTGGTTCTGTTATGGAATCAATTGGTGCCCGCAAAGGCGAAATGCTTGATATGATCAACAACGGCAACGGTCAAGTCCGTTTGATTTTCAACGTGCCTGCACGCGGATTAATCGGCTACTCTACTGAGTTCATGTCTATTACACGCGGTTTCGGCATCATTAACCACACATTTGACAGCTACCAGCCAATGCAGCCTGGCCAGGTTGGCGGACGCCGTCAGGGTGTACTGATTTCAATGGAAAACGGAAAGTCAACGACTTACGGTATCCAGGGAATTGAAGACCGCGGAATCATCTTCCTTGATGCAGGTACAGACGTGTATGAAGGAATGATCGTAGGAGAGCACAACCGCGAAAACGATCTTGTTGTCAACATCTGCAAAATGAAGCAGCAGACAAACATCCGTTCAGCGAACAAAGATCAAACGAGCACAATGAAAAAACCTCGCATCATGTCACTTGAAGAATCTCTTGAATACTTGAACGAAGATGAGTATTGCGAACTTACGCCTACTTCAATCCGTTTGAGAAAGAAAATTCTTGATAAGAACGAACGCGAAAAGCAGGCTAAAAAGAAAAAGCTTGCAGGATTGCTTTAAGTCTGACTCTGGACGTGCAATGGAGGGGATAGCGGGATGAACGTATACGAAAGTATGTGGCCGGTTGCCTACAGCATTTATACGGCAACTGAACCCGATACACAAACAGGGGCAAATATCTTATATTTGGTCATTCTCGGATTGTCAATTATCGTATTCAAGCTGGGGTTTGCTAAAAAGCTTCCCCTTCTTCAGACAATTGTCATCTACTTGTTTTTGATGTTCGGCTGTACGGTTCTGACGTTTTTAGGAGCGTTTTTGCCTGTTGCAGAAGGACTTATTGTGGCTGCTCTGATTTTGATTATTTATAAAATCAGACTCCACAGGTCAAAAAAAGCCGAGCAGCAGGATGCCGCAACATGAAGTCGATTCAGGACTCCCTCTACAATTGGCTCTCCATTAAAACAGTGGCAGACGCCCGTCCTGAAGACACGGCAGCAGCAGATACATTCAGCCTTTTTGATCAGCTGCTGAAGGAAAATCATGATATACAGGAAATTTCTGTCCAAAAGGACGAAGTGATGTACCTGGTCGCATATAAGCTGAACGGGGAACTGAAATCATCCAGATTTCCCGTTGAACTGATTGACAGCATGATTGAGCAGATTGAAGCTGAGCCTGAAAAATATAAGAACTATTAAAAAAGACACCTCAACTCCGAGGTGTCTTTTTGTGTATGCATGCCGCAAGCACTGCGGCAAACAGAATATGGCCGGCGATCCACCAGCAGATCGCTTCAATATTAAAAATGCCGGGTGTTTCTTTAACAGCAAGAATGGTGAGAGGGAAATAAAGGAGGGCTGCAGGCAGGGTAAGGAGGAAAGACGCAGCCCATACTTTTCCGGCAGACAGTCTGAAAGCACGGGTCATCCAGCTGCAGACGATGCCGATTGCGACGGCCACCGCCAAATGAAGAATGAATTCAGCCAGTTCAGGGAGAGGCCTGCTATATATAAAGTCGATATTAAGCAATAAAACATATACTTTTTCGCCGCTGACTTGTTCGGCAAATTTAAGAAAAAGCCCCAAAAGAATTCCGCTCAGTAGGCCGGCAATGGCGCCTCTCAGTGCCACTACCAGCTGTCCTCTGTTTTTTTATCTCTGTAAAGCTTGAAATTCCCGGTATTTGCGCGTTCAATTGTCCGGTTTTCAATTCTGATTTCACACTCTTTGCACATATATGTATGGATTGGCCTGTTGCGCAGACGCTTCGCCTGGAGTGTTTCATCATGGATCGTTTCAACTTTGTCGCACAGCACGCATTTTACTCTCATGTGACACCTCATTCTTATTTTTTGGAGATAATGATTTGATTAAGCCGCCTGTTCCATTCGTAAGTTCAGCAGGCAGCGGAGATTTATCGGCAAAAAGGATGTCCGAATTTGAATGTAGCAAGCATTAGAAAAAAAAGGTATGATAGCATTATACAACGAATATGGAGGGAAGAAAATGGCTAATAAGTCAGAAACCAAATTGATTCAGCCCTTGTTTGACAATCTCCAGAAAGAACGTTTTGCTGTTTTTGCCACAATTGACTTTGAAACAGGCGCTCCGAATGTGTCGGCCGTCTCCTGGGTTTTTGCACCGGATGAGGAGCGGGTGTACCTTGCCGTTGATAACCGCTCGCGGATTGTCAAAAATATCAAAAAGCATCCTGCTGCAGCTCTGACGCTGCTTGCAAACGAGTCTACATATACAATTAACGGAAATGCACATATAAAGGAAGAAAAACTTGAATCTGTCCCTCTGAAGCTTGCCCTGATTGAACTGGTGATCTCTGAAGTAAGAGATGTGATGTTTTACGGTTCGAAAATTTCGGCTGAACCAGCATATGAAAAAACATATGATGAAAAAGCAGCAGCTAAGCTTGACGGCCAGGTTCTTGAAGCCATGAAAAAAGCTTAGTTCAGGATGAACTAAGCTTTTTGTGTTTGATATGGAAGTATTCATGTTTCCGGTGAATATTACGATTAGTTTTCGTCGTCAAGCGCTTGCGCTTTTGAGTTAGTTTCTGTTTAAGTGGTTCTCTGACTGATCGTTCTGTTCGCGGTCAAGCTCTTTTTGCTCTTTTGAGTTGAGCTGATTGTTGTCCTGTTCAGTCGGTCTGTTATGGCGGTTTTGATTGTTAAGAGCATCATTCGGGATTTCGGGCATCACGCGTCCGACAATGGCAGCAAGCTCATCAAGAATGCCTGAAATCGGTTTGCCCTGCTGAATGTCTTTGCCGATTGCTTTTAGACGCACTGTCGTATCAGCATCTGCAATGATAACAGCATTTGCACCATACGGGTCGTGCTGAATGCTTTCTGCAACCGCATATTTAATGGATTCAGCCTTGTTTCTGTCAAGCTCTGAGTTCACATCAATCCCTACAATGGCATATCTTCCGAGAACAACGGCGCTGGCATCATTTACACCAGGCACCCGGCCTGCAAGATCAACGAGGCGGCGTGAAATCTGCTGGCCTGTTTTCTTTTCAACCGGCTCATTGACAGAGTTCCTGACGTTCATCGGCTTTCCATTTTGATCTTCAGAACGGTTTTGTTCTGATCCCTGATTGTAAGAACAGGCTGAAAGCATAAGCACAAGGACCAATGCTGAAAATGTCATACTGCGCATGTAATCACTCCTTTTAGACCATGCTTTTTAATTTTATTGTCCGATAAATCTTCTATCTTTATGCACCATTTCATATATTTTAGCAACGCTTCAATTACAGCTTGATTATTTCAGGACCCCGAGCACGCGCAGCACGCTCTAAAAACCCGTATAAGGTAGGAGGCGGAAGGTTGAGTAAAATCTATGTTTTGGATACGAATGTCTTACTTCAAGATCCGAATTCCATTTTTTCATTTGAAGAGAACGAAGTAGTCATTCCAGCAGTTGTTCTAGAAGAGGTCGATTCAAAAAAAAGGTATATGGATGAAATAGGACGAAATGCAAGACATGTTTCCAAACTCATTGATAGCCTAAGGCTCATCGGAAAGCTGCATGAAAAAATACCGCTGCCGGGCGGAGGCTTTTTAAGAATTGAACTGAATCACCGCTCGTTTCACGAGCTGCAGGAGATTTTTATTGAAAAAACAAATGATAACCGGATCCTTGCGGTGGCGAAAAATCTGTCAATTGAAGAAGAGACAACCGAAAACGGCAGACCTGTCATATTGGTAAGCAAAGATACGCTGGTCAGAGTTAAGGCTGATGCAATCGGGCTCATTGCAGAAGATTTTCTGAGCGACAGAGTGGTTGAGATTGACCGGATCTACACGGGCTATCTTGATTTGTATATAAGCGGGGATGATCTAAACAGGTTTTACGAAAAAAATGAGCTGATTCTGGCAGAGGTGACAAATCATCCATTTTATCCGAATCAGTTTGTCATTATGAAAAATGCTCTCGGCGGTTCATCATCTGCTATTGGAATTGTGGACAAAACCGGGAAAAAGGTAAAACGTCTGGTCTTTGATCATGATCATATTTGGGGGATAAAACCGAGGAACGTACAGCAGACAATGGCGATGGAGCTGCTTCTGAGAAACGATATGCCTCTTGTGACGCTGATCGGGAAAGCGGGAACAGGCAAAACGCTGCTTGCATTGGCCGCTGGACTTATGCAAACAGAGGACCTGGGATCATTTAAAAAACTGCTTGTCGCAAGGCCGATTGTGCCGGTCGGAAAAGATATCGGCTATTTGCCGGGGGAAAAGCAGGAGAAGCTCAGACCGTGGATGCAGCCGATTTATGATAACCTCGAATATTTATTTAATGCCAAAAAGCCGGGAGAACTGGATGCCATTCTTGCCGGAATGGGTTCAATTGAAGTAGAAGCCCTCACATATATAAGAGGAAGAAGTATTCCTGAACAGTTCATCATCATTGATGAAGCTCAGAATTTAACCAAGCATGAAGTGAAAACAATTCTGACGAGGGTAGGGGAAAAGAGCAAAATTGTCCTCATGGGGGATCCCGAGCAGATTGATCATCCTTACTTGGATGAATACAACAACGGGTTAACCTATGTTGTGGAGAAATTTAAAGACCAGCAGATTGCAGGGCATGTCAGACTTGTCAAAGGTGAGCGCTCTGGCCTCGCGCAGCTGGCAGCTGATTTGTTATAAAAAACACGAAAAGCCGCTGATCTCAGCGGCTTTCTTATGGGAAAGCAGAGAATGCTTTCTATTCAACAATTATTTTTTTTATGTTTTTAACAGGATTGTCTTTATTGCTTCCGTCACCATAGTAAAGAGTCGCAGGCCCAACATCAGCAAGGGGTTTGCCGTTTCTGCTGAAGCCGAGTACGGCGTTTGAGGCTTCTTTCAAAGTCAGTTCAATTTCTCCTTCGCCAGTGGAAAAAATGACCTTTCGTGCATCGGCTTTCGGCTCGGCATTTTGGAGAAACGGGAAAAATGGAATTCCGAACGTTCCGTTAAGCAGCGCTTCTTTTTTTGTAACTTTTCTTTCTTCCGGCAGCCGCGCACCTTCTTTTATTTCCTGATCCCAGTGTTTTGAAACAGCTTTAGTGTATTCCTCAAGCTCATCAAGGGAGTCTCTGCTTTCTTCAAAATAAGTATTCAGATCCACTTTGCGGTCATCAAAAATCCAGACCCCCGGGTCGAGTGTAATTGAATAGGCTACATTTCCTGTAAGAGTAATGATGGATTCCATTGCTGCACGTCCTTCCTTTAGTAAGCTCTTTGTAAAGTATAAGCGCTTTCCTGTATTTTGTCATGCCGCTCATGCTGATTCTTTTAATTGGGCAAACTACGTTTCATAATGATGAACAGATGAGGTGAACGGAAATGCCGTGCAAGACGAATGAAGAGCTTGCTGAACTGGTGGAAGAAGCGAAAAAGGTGACGTCAGAAGGAAAAGTAGCGGATTATATACCTGAGCTTGGAAAAGCAGAAGCGGATGATTTGTCCGTTGCCATTTACCATGTGGAAAATTCCTGTATGTCTGCCGGGGATATTGAAAAGACGTTCACTCTGCAGAGTATATCAAAAGTGCTGACTCTTGCACTTGTTTTAATGGATCACGGGGAGCCGTACGTTTTCAGCAAAGTTGGAATGGAACCGACCGGAGATCCGTTTAATTCCATCGTCAAACTCGAAACACACGAAAAACAGCGCCCTCTGAATCCCATGATCAATGCCGGTGCGCTTGCGGTCACAAATATGATTAAAGGCTCGACAATGGAAGAAAAACTGCTGAGGTATATTGATTTTATACGGAAGCTTACGTTTAACAAGAAAATAAACATCTGCAAAAATGTGGCCGCGTCTGAATTTGAAACCGCCTGGCTGAACAGGTCGCTCTGTTATTTCATGAAAAAAGACGGGATCATTGAAGGGGACGTTGAAGATCTGATTGATTTATACTCCAATCAGTGCGCTATTGAGATGCACAGTTTGGACCTGGCAAAGATAGGGGCTGTTTTTGCGCTCGACGGCAAGCACCCCGAAACTGAACAGCAGGTGATTCCAAAGGATATTGCCAGAATATGCAAAACCTTTATGGTAACGTGCGGAATGTATAATGCTTCGGGCGAATTTGCAATAAAAGTAGGCATTCCGGCAAAGAGCGGGGTTTCAGGCGGAATTATGGGGATCGTCCCCTATCAGTTTGGAATCGGCATCTTTGGGCCGTCTCTTGATGAAAAGGGGAACAGTATTGCAGGAATAAAACTCCTCCATCTTTTGTCAGAAAAATATGAATTGAGCATCTTTTAGCAAAAGAGGGCCGGCGTGCGGGAAACACCCTGTTTTTTCTTGATTTTTTCACGCTTACCCTATAATATTAATAGATAGATTAAGGTAATCGCTCGGGAACGGAGGGGTTCAATTGGCGTCTGAGATTGCAATTGATCATCGAGAAAAAGCACTTGCTCTTTTAAAAGCGGATGCTGATAAAATTACGAAGCTGATTCAAGTCCAAATGGACAATTTGACGATGCCTCAATGTCCTCTTTACGAAGAGGTTTTAGATACACAAATGTTTGGACTTTCAAGAGAGATTGACTTTGCTGTCAGGCTTGATCTCATCGAAGAAAGAGAAGGCAAAGCGATCCTCGACACACTTGAGAGAGAAATGTCTGCACTTCATGAAGCTTTTACGAAAAAATAAGCTTCGCGTTAAAGCTTACTGAATGAAAATGAAAACTCAAACTGCCTGAAAAATGCAGTTTGAGTTTTTTTATAAGGTAAATCAATCCCGGAGCTTTAGACCTACATACTTTTTTAACTTGTTTCCGCCTGTTTAGCGCGTTACCATAAGTCGTGCCCCTGAAAGCAAGATTTCAGAAGGAATTCCGTCTGCCAATCTCGAACAATAAAAGGAAAAGAACTTCATCATGAAAACAGCAACTTGTAACGATAGGAAGCGATAAAATGATAAAAAAAATCTTAAAATCATATGACTACTCACTTATCCTTGCGGTTCTTCTTCTGTGCGGATTCGGACTTGTCATGGTATACAGTTCCAGCATGATTTCAGCGGTTGCAAGGTGGGAATATACCAGTGACCACTTCTTTAACAGGCAGGCGCTGTTTATTGCGGCAGGGCTTATTGTACTTTTGCTGAGTATGATTTTTCCATACCGGGCCTATCTGCAGCCATTCTTTCTCAGAAGCGTGGTTCTCATTTCTATAGGCATGCTGCTGGCCATTTTTGTGTTTGGATCTGTCGCAGGAGGTGCAAGAAGCTGGTTTTCACTCTTCGGATTTAAGCTTCAGCCGGCAGAGTTCGTGAAACTAAGCGTCATTCTCTATCTCGCAGCTGTATATGAAAAAAAGCAGTCGTACATTGAACATTTCGGACGAGGAGTACTTCCTCCAATTATTTTTACTGGATTCATTTGTGTGCTAATTATTCTGCAGCCGGATATTGGCTCTGCATCCATCATCGCCATGATTGCACTGACAATGGTTCTTTGTTCAGGTCTGGGACTTAAAAATATTGTCAAACTTATTGTGCTTGGATTGTCGATGCTTGCAATAGTCAGTCCTTTAATAATCTGGAAATGGAATGATATTTTTACACCAGTAAGAATGAGCAGGTTTACAGGCTTTATGGATCCATTTGAAAATGCCGGAGGAGCGGGCTTTCAGCTTGTGAATTCCTATTACGCCATAAGTTCAGGCGGACTTACAGGCCTTGGACTCGGAGAAAGCATTCAGAAGTACGGTTATCTTCCCGAAGCACACACGGATTTTATTCTTGCCATCATTTCTGAAGAGCTTGGCATTTTTGGCGTGTTATTTGTCCTTGTTCTCCTGGCCTTTATTGTGTTGAAAGGGTTTCATATAGCACGCAGCTGCGATGATGCATTCGGCACACTTCTTGCCATTGGCATTTCAAGCATGATTGGCATTCAGACAGCCATAAATGTCGGCGGTCTGACCGGACTTCTTCCGATAACAGGAGTTACGCTGCCGTTTATCAGCTACGGGGGGTCATCGATGATCCTGCTGATGCTTTCAATGGGGCTGCTAATAAACATTTCAATGTTTGTTAAATACCGCTCTGTTTATCAGAAGGATGAAGTGAAAAAAACAGCTGAACTGAAAGGCAACGCGGTTCCCTTTCAGCAAAATTAAAGTGATATACTAATTTCTAATGTGTTATACTATTAATCGAACAACTGATGAAGCCTAAGGGGGATTCCTATGACGCAGAAAAAAATTCAGAAAATACTTGTAGCTAACCGCGGTGAAATTGCCATTCGCGTGTTCCGCGCCTGCACGGAGCTGAACATCAGAACGGTCGCTGTATATTCCAAGGAGGACTCGGGCTCTTTCCACCGTTATAAAGCAGATGAAGCATACATAGTCGGTGAAGGAAAAAAACCGATCGATGCCTATCTTGATATTGAAGGTATTATTGAAATTGCTAAAAACAACGGGGTTGACGCCATCCATCCCGGATACGGATTCCTGTCGGAAAACATTCACTTTGCAAGAAGATGCGAAGAAGAAGGCATTATTTTTATAGGGCCTAAATCCGCACATCTCGATATGTTCGGGGACAAAGTAAAAGCTAGAAAACAGGCCGAACTGGCAGAAATCCCTGTCATTCCAGGCAGCGACGGACCTGTTGCAAGCCTTGAGGATGTAGTTGATTTCGGACGCAAAAACGGATATCCGTTCATTATCAAAGCTTCCCTTGGCGGAGGCGGACGCGGCATGAGGATTGTCAGAAGTGCTTCTGAGGTGAAAGAAAGCTATGAGCGCGCCAAATCTGAAGCGAAGGCTGCATTCGGCAATGACGAAGTGTATGTTGAAAAGCTGATTGAAAATCCAAAGCACATTGAAGTTCAGATTATCGGGGATGACCACGGAAACATCGTGCATCTTTATGAGCGCGACTGTTCGGTTCAGCGCCGTCATCAGAAGGTTGTGGAAGTTGCACCAAGCGTATCTGTAAGCGAAGAACTCAGACGGGAAATTTGCGATGCAGCTGTGAAATTGATGAGCAATGTCAGCTATGTAAATGCAGGGACGGTTGAATTTCTTGTAGCAGGCGGAGAATTCTACTTTATTGAAGTCAATCCCCGCGTACAGGTAGAGCACACGATTACTGAGATGGTGACTGGCATTGACATTGTGCAGACGCAGATTATGGTTGCACAGGGACATGCCCTCCACAGCAGTAAAATCGGCATACCGCAGCAGGATGAGATCAGAGTAACAGGCTATGCCATTCAATCAAGGGTGACGACAGAAGATCCTTTGAACGGCTTTATGCCGGATACAGGAAAAATTATGGCCTACCGCTCAGGCGGCGGATTCGGAGTCAGACTTGATGCCGGCAACGGATTCCAGGGAGCTGTCATTACACCTCACTATGATTCTTTGCTTGTAAAGCTTTCAACACAGGCGCTTACATTCGAACAGGCAGCTGCCAAAATGATCAGAAACTTAAGGGAGTTCCGCATCCGCGGTATTAAAACAAACATTCCGTTCCTCGAGAACGTAATCAGGCATGAAAAGTTTATGTCAGGTGAATACGATACTTCTTTTATCGACTCGACACCGGAGCTGTTTGTTTTTCCGAAGAAAAAAGACCGGGGAACAAAGATGCTTTCCTATATCGGCAATGTGACCGTCAACGGATTTCCCGGCATTGAGAAGAAAAAGAAACCTGTATTTGACAAGCTTCATATTCCGAAAGTCAAATACTCAGAACCGGTCCCTGAGGGAACAAAACAGATTCTTGACAAGCTTGGGCCTGAAGGTCTTGTAAACTGGCTGAAAGAGCAAAACGAAGTGCTGCTGACAGATACAACATTCCGCGACGCCCATCAGTCTCTGCTTGCCACAAGACTGAGAACAAATGACATCAAACATATTGCAGAGCCGACAGCAAGACTTCTTCCTAACTTGTTTTCTCTTGAAATGTGGGGCGGCGCTACATTTGACGTAGCGTACAGATTCTTAAAAGAAGATCCGTGGGACAGACTGCTGACAGTCAGAAAACAAGTCCCGAATGTTTTGCTGCAGATGCTCCTCCGTGCTTCAAATGCTGTTGGGTATAAGAACTATCCTGACAATGTGATCGAAGAATTTGTAGAAAAGTCAGCCTATGCCGGCATTGACGTTTTCCGGATTTTTGACAGCCTGAACTGGGTAGAGGGAATGCGGCCAGCCATTGAAGCGGTAAGAAAATCAAACAAGCTTGCAGAAGCGGCTATTTGCTACACAGGCGACATTCTTGATCCTTCCCGCCGAAAATATGATCTTGCCTACTATACGAACCTTGCGAAAGAACTTGAAGCATCAGGGGCGCATATTCTGGGAATTAAAGATATGGCGGGTCTTCTTAAACCGCAGGCTGCCTATGATCTGATTTCCGCTTTGAAAGAAACAATTGATATCCCTGTTCATCTTCATACACATGATACCAGCGGAAACGGCCTGTTTACATATGCCAAAGCGATTG
The DNA here is from genome assembly GCF_053629595.1 of Metabacillus sp. SLBN-84. Classification (NCBI taxonomy): domain Bacteria; kingdom Bacillati; phylum Bacillota; class Bacilli; order Caryophanales; family Bacillaceae; genus Metabacillus; species Metabacillus sp. SLBN-84. The sequence goes on along the minus strand of NZ_JBRJIP010000001.1, from coordinate 2,579,765 downwards.
AAGCAGGTGTTGATGTTGTGGATACAGCGGTGAGTTCGATGGCAGGTCTGACTTCACAGCCGAGCGCCAATTCCCTTTATCATGCTCTGCAGGGAATGGAGCGGCGTCCGAATATTGATATTGAAGCACTGGAAGAGCTTTCGCAGTACTGGGAAGGCGTGCGTCACTATTACCGGGATTTTGAAAGCGGCATGAATGCCCCTCACTCTGAAGTTTACATGCATGAAATGCCCGGCGGACAGTACAGCAATCTTCAGCAGCAGGCTAAAGGAGTCGGCCTTGATGACCGCTGGAATGAAGTAAAGGAAATGTACAGACGCGTCAACGATCTTTTTGGAGACTTGGTGAAAGTGACGCCTTCTTCTAAAGTAGTCGGCGATATGGCCCTGTTTATGGTTCAGAACAACCTGACAGAAAATGATATCTTTGAGCGCGGCGAATCGCTTGATTTCCCTGATTCAGTTGTAGAGCTGTTTGAAGGCTATCTCGGCCAGCCGCATGGCGGATTTCCTGAAGAACTGCAAAAAATCATTCTTAAAGGCAGAGATCCAATTTCGGTCAGACCGGGAGAACTGCTTGAGCCGGTTGATTTTCCTGCTTTAAAAGAAGACCTGTTTAAAACGCTTGGCCGTCAGGTGACAAGTTTCGATGCGATTGCCCATGCTCTATACCCTAAAGTCTTCCTTGACTATGCAAAGACGTTTGAACAATTCGGTGATATTTCTGTGCTTGATACACCTACATTCCTTTACGGAATGAGACTTGGCGAAGAGATTGAAGTCGAAATTGAACAGGGTAAAACCTTGATCGTAAAACTAGTATCAATAGGCGAACCTCAGCCGGACGGTACGCGGGTCGTTTATTTTGAACTGAACGGACAGCCGCGTGAAGTCATCATCCGCGATGAAAACGTCAAGGCAACGGTTACCGCCAAAATGAAAGCTGATAAAGGCAACAAGGATCACATTGGTGCGACAATGCCCGGAACAGTGATAAAAGTACTTGTTGAAAAAGGCGAAAAAGTAAGCAAGGGCGATCATCTTCTTCTCACTGAGGCTATGAAAATGGAAACGACCGTTCAGGCTCCATTCTCAGGTACCGTAAAAGAGATTCATGTTGCAAACGGTGAAGCCATTCAGACTGGTGATCTGCTGATTGAAATGACTGAGTAATTCTTACTTATATAAACCGAAAAGGCAAGAGCCCGGTGTGAACCCGGCTCTTGTCTTTTTCTTTGTTAAGGAAATGATAAAGAGCAAAAGGCTGTGGATTACATAACAATGTTATCCTCGGCAAGCGGAAGCGCCTAAATCCTCTGCCAGAACAAATCCGTCAAAAAAGGCGGGACCCGGACTTTTCCGACGGATTTTTATCTGCCTATCGGAGCGGACTTTGGCGCTTACGCTTTTGTTCTTTACCGAGCCTATCATTTCTTTCATTCGCCGGGGGAAAACAGTACAATCATGAAAGAGGTGATTGTCATGAAGACAGCAGCAGTCTGGTTCAGAAGAGATTTAAGGCTGCAGGATCATACAGCCCTGTCAGAGGCCGTAAAATGGGCAGAAGAACATAACGGAAAGCTGTTTTTGTTTTTTCAGCTGAATCCGGCTTTTCTTGAAAACCCGGCAGACTTCCGCCATCACTATTTTTTTCAGACATTAAAGGCGTTTATGGATCATTGCAGGGAACATAAAATTGCCTTTCATCTGATGTATGGCGAGACTGAAGAAATAATGGAATCATTAATTAAAAAAATACCTGAGATCACCCTGTTTTTATTTAATGAAGATGAAACAGGCTACGGAAAAGAACGCGATGACAAGGTGAAAAAGGTTCTGAAAGAAAATGAGGTCGAGTACTGGACGTTTCAGGATCATTTCCTTCATGGGGCTCAGGAAGTTAAAAAGCAGGACGGCTCCCTTTACAAAGTATACACGCCTTATTACAAAGCGTGGAGCAAGCTTGAAAAAAAACAGCCTGCCGAAATCGATCTGAAAAAACTCAGTGCCTGCACCGTTTCAAAGCAGGACCTTCCTGGTAATGGGGCTGAAAAGCTTAAGGAGATTATCGGCAGCCTTGAAGAAAGAGAGGACGTCGGGGAAGAAGCTGCTCTTAAAACCCTGCAGGAGTTTACAGACGAAAAATTGGAAGATTACCATAAAAAAAGAGACCTTCCGGCTGAAGCGGGGACAAGCAGACTCTCTAGATATTTAAAAACTGGAAGCATCTCTATCCGCACTGTCTATCACCACATTATGCAGAGTGAGGATCATCTTCAGGATAAGGGAAAAGAAACATTCATCAAGGAGCTTGCCTGGCGGGACTTTTATAATATGGTGTACGTTCAGTTCCCAAACAGCGTGAATGAAGAAGCGGATCAGCGCTACCGGACAATTAAATGGAATACGGATAAAGAGAGGCTGAAAGCGTGGAAAGAAGGAAAAACAGGCTATCCAATCGTTGATGCGGGCATGAGGCAGCTGAATGCAGAAGGATGGATGCATAACCGGCTGAGAATGATCACAGCTTCCTTTTTAACGAAAGATTACCTGCTTGACTGGAGGCTCGGGGAGGCGTATTTTGCAGAAAAACTTGTCGATTATGAGCCCGGATCCAACATTGGAGGATGGCAGTGGGCAGCATCTGTCGGAACAGACCCTGTCCCGTACTTCAGAGTGTTTAATCCGGTCACACAATCAAAAAAGTTTGATCCTGATGGAGAGTATATCAAAAAATACGTGCCCGAGCTTCGGGACGTAGACGCTAAACGGATTCATGAGCCGTGGAAGATGAGCAGCGGGGAACAGAAAGAAGCTGGCTGCATCATCGGAAACGATTATCCGGAACCTACAGTCATACACAGCGAACAGCGGGTAAAAGCAATTGAAATGTTTCAGGGCATATAAAAAAGAGAGGCATCAATGCCTCTCTTTTTTATATGGCTTTCTTATCTTCGTTGTTCTTCAAAGCCTCACGGTTTATCCGGTTGCGGCTGATCAGCAGAATGAAATAGCTCAGCACTCCGAACAGACAGGAAATAATAAGTGCGTGGGCCAGGGCAACGCCAAGGTTCAGCCCGGTTAATACGACAAGCGCGCCTGATGCGACCTGCATGGAAATAAGGGCAAACGCTATGATCCATCCATAATAGACAGCTTTCTGATGTTTATAGTGCTTAACTGCGGTATAAGCAGCATATGCCACCCAAACAAAAATCAGAGCAGCTGCAAATCTGTGGCCCATCTGAATCCACTCATGCAGAGTTCCAGGCAGCCCGTATGGCCTGTTGCTGCACATCGGCCATTCCGGACATGCGAGGCTTGCCCCCTTATGTCTGACAAATGCACCTGTATAGACCACGATATATGTGTAGCAGATGATGCCGATGCTGTGGAATTTCATCCTTTTATCAATAATAAGGGACTCTGTATCAAACTTTTTGTCTACTTCAAAAATCAGCAGGGTGAGCAGCAGCACTGATGCAAAAGAGATAAGAGAAATACCGAAATGCAGGGCAAGAACGGCATCAGACTGTCCCCATTTTACTGCGGCTGCACCAATAAGCGCCTGAAGAATCAGGAAAAAGAAAGAAAGAGCAGCCAGAAATTTCGTTTCCCTCTTATGTCCGATTTTGATCCAGGAAGTTACAGCCAACAGCAGGACAAGAATGCCCGCAAGTCCGCTGACAACCCTGTGGCTGAGCTCAATGACAAGCTCCGGGGTAATTTCAGACGGAATCAGTTCTCCGTGGCAGAGCGGCCAGGAATCTCCGCATCCTGCGCCGGATTCCGTTTTTGTGACGAGTGCTCCCCCTAAAAGCACAAGAAGCATCACTAGTGTTGTGAGCACACCAATTCCTTTTAATGCTCGATGCAAGATGTTCACCTTCTTATTCGTAGTAATGAGCTTATGAAAACCGGACACTTTAAAGTCCGGCAGGCAACAAATAATGACAATATCTATCTTCTGTTTATTATACTGGCAAAACAGAATGAATGAAAAGGAATGATATGGAGAAATCCCAATAGAATCATTTTTTCGCAAAAGATTCCATTATCTATAAAAAATTCCTGACAGGTATGATAGAATGTTAACGTGGTCATAAAGGTGTGCCATTTATTTTTAGAGTATCAGTGAATGAATTGCTTTTCAATGAATTAGCCGGCTCTCCTGTTCTGCTTCACAATTTCGACAAAACTTCTTCATATTTTGTTCACAAAACAAGAACCGATTATGGTTTAATATCAAGAAGGAAGCGATTTTGAAAATATTGCTTAATTTAGTATGATATAGCAAGCTGCACAGCCGGCAGCAGAGTTAAAAGGGGGACTGTCATACGTGCCTGATTCAAGGACCTCGAAAGAAACAGGATTCGGTGAAGTAGTTTATGAATCAACCGTCTTAAAAGACTTTTTGAGCCTTATTAAAATGGGAATCGTCAATTCCAATTTAATCACCGCGTTCACTGGCATCTGGCTTGCGCTGTATTTTAACGGGCTAAGTTTTCTCGGCAATATTGACACAGTTCTGTATGCGCTGTCAGGATCCGCTCTTGTGATTGCAGGATCTTGTGCCATCAACAACTTTTATGACCGTGACATAGACCATATTATGGAGCGGACAAAGACGAGACCGACTGTCACAGGCAGAATGAATCCAGTTCAGGCACTGTGGATTGGTGTTTTATTGCTTGCATTCGGATTTATCATGCTCTCCATGACAACGGCAGCAGCAACGCTTATCGGGTTGATCGGCGTAATTACATACGTCTTTTTATATACAATGTGGACAAAACGCCATTATACGCTGAATACAGTTGTCGGCAGCATCTCCGGTGCCGTTCCCCCTCTCATTGGATGGGCAGCTGTTGATGCAGACCTCAGTGTGACGGCATGGGTATTGTTCATGATCATGTTTATCTGGCAGCCGCCGCATTTTCTCGCTCTCGCAATGAAGCGGGTTGAGGAATACCGGGCAGCCGGGATACCAATGCTGCCTGTCATTCACGGATTTGCTGTTACAAAAAGGCAAATGATGGTCTGGGTAATCTGTCTATTGCCTTTGCCGTTTTACTTGTTTCAGCTTGGTGCAGCATTCATTATTCTGGCAACTGTCCTGAACCTCGGTTGGCTAGTGCTTGCCCTGTCCGGCATAAAGGCTAAGGATGACCTGAAATGGGCAAAGTGGATGTTTATTTATTCGCTGAACTACTTAACGATCCTTTTTGTGGCGATGGTACTTTTCACGATCAACTAGGTTAGAAATTCTTTCTTTTAGGAATTTACATAGAAGGAATTGACAATTCCTGTGAGCATGCGGGGATTAATTTACTGAAAGAGGGGTTTGATTTAGCTATGGAAAAGAGGCTGACAAAATTTCGTCTCGTTGCCGTATTTGCAATGCTGACACTTGTCCTAGCCGGCTGTGGTGAACCATATCTTTCCGCTCTTCAACCAGCTGGTGAAGTAGCGGATATGCAGTACTCGCTTATGATTTTGAGTACACTCATCATGGTCATTGTAATCGCAGTCGTAACTGTGATCTTCATTTATGTGGTTGTGAAGTTCAGACAGCGCAAAGGTGAGGAAAATAAAATTCCCGAGCAAGTAGAGGGAAGTCATAAACTGGAAATCATTTGGACTGTTATTCCTATTCTTTTACTGCTTGTGCTGGCGGTTCCTGTAGTATCTGCAACATTTGAGCTTGCAGACGTCAAGGCAATGGATAAAAAAGACCGCAAGCCTGAAGATGCAGTCGTTGTAAACGTAAGAGCAAACCTTTACTGGTGGGAATTTGAGTATCCTGACTACGGGATCATCACGAGCCAGGATTTAGTTGTGCCGACAGATGAAAGGGTTTACTTTAACCTGATTGCTTCTGATGTTAAACATTCATTCTGGGTGCCTTCTGCAGGCGGAAAAATGGATACAAACACGGAGAATGTGAATAAATTCTGGCTTAATTTTGACGGTGACCGCGCTGAGCAGGCCGGAGAATACTTCTACGGAAAATGTGCTGAGCTTTGCGGACCTTCACACGCTTTGATGGATTTTAAAGTTGAAACAAAATCCAAGGAAGAGTTTGTTCAGTGGGCTGAAGAAATGAAGAATGCCAAAGCTGTTGCATCTTCTGACCTTGCTAAAGAAGGAGAGAAGCTGTTCCAGGAAAAAAGCTGTATCGGCTGTCACGCTGTCACTCCGGTGGATGAGCGTCCTGAACAGGCAAGAACTGCTCCCAACCTTGCAAGCTTCGGCGAGCGTTCACGAGTTGCAGGAATTCTTCCTCATAATGAAGAGAACATCAGAAACTGGCTGAAAGATCCTGAACAGTACAAACCGGGCAATAAAATGACAAAAACATACCCGGAACTGAATGATCAGGAACTTGATGCTCTTACAGAATACTTAAGCGGCTTGAAGGTAGAAGCCAAATAAGATTGTCTTAGCAGAATAAAAGGGAGGTAACACTGTGAGTACGTTAACTCAGAAAAAAGGGTTCGGCGCAGTTCTCTGGGACTACCTGACAACGGTAGACCATAAGAAAATCGCCATCCTTTACCTGGTTTCCGGCGGCTTCTTCTTCCTCGTGGGAGGTCTGGAAGCGATGCTGATCCGTATTCAGCTCGCTGTACCGGATAATGATTTCATCTCAGCCGGACTATATAATGAAGTTTTAACCATGCATGGAACAACCATGATTTTCCTGGCAGCCATGCCGCTGATTTTTGCATTTATGAATGCGGTGGTTCCTATTCAAATCGGAGCCCGCGATGTTGCATTTCCTTTTTTAAACTCTCTTGGCTTCTGGCTTTTCTTCTTTGGAGGATTGTTCCTGAACATGGGATGGTTTTTAGGAGGAGCTCCTGATGCAGGCTGGACGAACTATGCGTCGCTTGCTCTTAATTCACCTGGACACGGAATCGATTTTTATCTATTAGGTCTCCAGATATCAGGATTTGGAACACTGATTGCCGGGATTAACTTCCTTGCAACCATCATCAATATGCGCGCACCAGGAATGACTTACATGCGCATGCCGCTGTTTACATGGACAACGTTTGTAGCATCTGCACTTATCTTGTTCGCTTTCCCGCCGCTTACAGTCGGCCTTGCTATTATGATGTTTGACCGCATTTTCGGAACAGGGTTCTTCGTTCCTGAACTAGGCGGAAATACAATCATCTGGGAGCATTTATTCTGGATCTTCGGACATCCTGAGGTTTACATCCTGATTCTTCCTGCATTCGGAATTTTCTCTGATGTCCTTCCTCATTTTTCCAAAAAGCGTCTTTTCGGATACTCTTCCATGGTATTCGCAACTGTACTTATCGGCTTTTTAGGATTCATGGTATGGGCGCATCACATGTTTACAACCGGTCTTGGACCGATTGCAAATGCAATTTTTGCGGTTGCCACAATGGCAATTGCTGTTCCTACAGGCATTAAGATCTTCAACTGGATGTTTACAATGTGGGGCGGAAGCATCCGGTTTACCGTTCCGATGATCTGGTCTGTAGCATTCATCCCGACGTTTGTAATGGGCGGAGTAACAGGAATCATGCTTGCTGCTGCTCCTACAGATTATCAGTATCATGACACGTATTTCGTTGTAGCCCATTTCCACTACGTTATTGTAGGCGGAGTTGTCATGGGATTATTTGCAGGCCTTCACTACTGGTGGCCGAAAATGTTTGGAAAAATGCTCGGAGAAAAGCTTGGCGTCGTTACATTTGTCCTGTTCTTTACAGGATTCCATTTAACTTTCTTTATTCAGCATTTCCTTGGACTGATGGGGATGCCGCGCCGTATATTCACATTCCTGCCTGGCCAGGGACTTGAAATGGGTAATTTTATCAGTACAGTCGGTGCATTCCTGATGGCAGCCGGAACAATCGTATTGCTCTGGAACATCATTATTTCATCGATTAAAGGTGAAAAAGCTGCAGGAGATGCATGGGGAGACGGGCGCAACCTTGAGTGGGCCGTTTCATCGCCTGCACCTGAATACAACTTCAAACAAACTCCGCTTGTACGCGGGCTTGATGCACTGTGGGTAGAAAGAATGGAAGGCAATAAAGGAATGACTCCAGCCGAGCCGCTTGGCGATATTCATATGCCTAACGGATCGATTCTTCCTTTGATCATGTCTTTTGGATTGTTCGTTGCTGCATTCGGACTGCTTTATCATTCAGAACACGCATGGGGCATTCCGGTTATTATCATCGGATTTGCCATTACTCTTGGCTGTATGTTCCTGCGTTCTATCATTGATGATCACGGTTATCACATCCACAAAGAAGATTTGATGAATGATGATAACGATAAGGGGGTAAAGGCATAATGCATGTTGAGGAAAAATTGACAGCTGAAACGTTCCCTGCCTCACCTGAAAAGGCAACCCTTGAAGGCAAAAATAAGTTTTTGGGTTTCTGGCTGTTCCTGGGCGGAGAGACAGTTCTGTTCGCTTCTTTATTTGCCACGTTCCTGGCACTCAGGGATTCTGACAACGGAGGGGCAACAACCCAGGAGATGTTTGAGCTTCCGCTCGTATTTGGTGCAACAATGCTTCTTTTGACAAGTTCTCTGACGAGTGTATATGCAATGTATCACATGAAGAACTTTCAATTTAAAAAAATGCAGCTATGGATGGGAATCACGGTTCTTTTAGGAGCTGCCTTCCTTGCACTTGAGATTTATGAATTCAATCATTATATTCATGAATTCAAATTCACTATGACAAGCAGTGCACTTGGCTCTGCCTTTTACACGCTTGTCGGAACACATGGTGCCCACGTGGCATTCGGTCTCCTTTGGATTACAACATTGATGGTCCGCAATGCAAAAAGAGGACTGAACTTATACAACGCACCTAAATACTACGTTGCAAGTCTTTACTGGCATTTCATTGACGTTGTATGGGTATTCATCTTCACAGTTGTATACTTAATGGGAATGGTGGGATAAACTGATGGCAAATCAAAACTCAGGAAACCCAAAAGTAGATCTTGCATATCGCCGCAAGAAAAACAAAGAAGATATGAAATATCAGGTCGTAACCTTTGCACTGATGATCTTCCTGACTGTCATTGCTTTTGTTGCGATCGGATATGACGGCATTGCAGAATGGTTTAAGATTCCATTTATCCTTCTTCTTGCTGTCGTACAGGTTATTTTCCAGCTTTACTACTTCATGCACATGAGCCATAAAGGACATGAGGTGCCTGCGCTTTTCCTTTATTCAGGAATCGGCGTTGCGTTTTTAACAGTCCTTGCTTTTGTCACAATCATTTGGTGGTAAGTTCTGATCCGGCTGATTTTTCAGCCGGATTATTTTTATGTTTTTCTTTCAGGCAATCCTGGAAGTCCTGTGTCTTTGTCATAGAACGTTCATTGATAGCGCTTCATCTAAGGTGTATAATAGGACAGGGAGTACTAGCAGAAATAGGAGTTGAACTCATTGTTAAATTTAGAAATGTTTGGCTTTAGAGCAATGTGGAGCCCGTACTTTTTTCTGTTTACAGCAAGTATTCTAGTGGTCTATTTCCTTGCAGCAGGGCCGCTTAGAAGCCGTTTTAAAGACAGTGAACCTGTCACGTTCAAACAGAAATCCCTGTTCACGGCGTCTATTCTTCTTCTTTATGCGGTAAAAGGCAGTCCTCTGGATTTAATGGGGCATTTAATGTTCAGTGCACATATGACACAAATGGCCCTCTTATATTTGCTCGTTCCGCCGCTTATGATCTATGGTGTGCCCGTATGGATGTGGAGAGCCATCATTTACAGACCGGTTATTAAACAGACAGTTTCCTTCCTGTCCCGTCCGCTGATTGCCCTTTTTGTATTTAATGGCGTTTTTTCGCTCTATCATATTCCTCTTGTTTTTGATGCTGTGAAAACAGACCATATCCTTCATGCGGCTGTTACCATCTTTATTTTTATTGCCGCAATGCTTATGTGGTGGCCTCTGTTAAATGAGCTTCCTGAATGGAGAGAGCTTGGCGGAATTAAGAAGATCGGCTACATATTTGCAAATGGAATGCTGCTTACACCGGCATGTGCGCTGATTATCTTCGCAGATATATCTTTGTATTCCACCTACACGAATCCAGCTGCCTGGGCGAGTGCTCTTGAACTGTGCGTTCCTGCAAGCATGCTGGCAGGACTTGATCTGACCGGCCCGGAAATGTTTAATACCCTTCCTTTAGTGGAAGACCAGCAGCTTGGCGGCATCATGATGAAGATTATTCAGGAATTTGTCTATGGGGGACTGCTCGGGATTATTTTCTTTAAATGGGCCCGAAAAGAAAGAGAGAGAGACGAACTTGAAGAACGCAGCCGTCTTGCTCCTCAGCCGGTAAAATAAGATACGCTCCGGTTTTTCTGCTTATCAATCTATGATTACTATATTAGGAGCTGCCAATATGAACGTACCTCTTTTACCTACTATCAGTACAGCCTTTATCGTTCTCAGCGCTGCAGCCGTTGCTGTTGGATGGTATCTTATCAAACAGCGGAGAATAGAGGCGCATCAGAAGGCGATGATGACGGCCGCTGTTTTTGCGATAATCTTTTTTATTGTCTATGCATCACGGACAATCTTTGTCGGGAACACTGCTTTCGGCGGACCTGATTCTATTAAAATCTACTATACAGTATTTTTGATTTTCCATATCACTCTTGCAACTGTAGGGGCAGTGCTTGGAATCATCATGCTGGTCTCAGGTTTTAAAAACAGGCTCGCAAGGCACAGAAAGCTTGGACCCGGAACAAGCGTCATCTGGTTTTTTACTGCAATCACAGGAGTTGCTGTTTATTTTCTCCTTTATATTCAATATAAAGGCGGAGAAACGACATCTGTGTTTAAAGCGATATTTGGATTTTAAATGAGGAAGCAGTAGAATGAAAGATTTCTATTGCTTCTTTTTTATGCTCTGAACATGAAAAAACGGACTGCAGGAAGTATAGGACGCTCATTATGGCCATAAAATGAAAGTATGAGGGAGTTCTTGAAAGGGAGTGTCGGGAAGATGATTGAAATTATAACAGACCGGCTTTTAATTATTCCTTGTTCATTGGATATTGCAAAATCGCTGATTTTCCACAGAAAGGAACTGGAAACCCGGTCCCCGATTGGAATACCCTGTGCCTGGCCTTCTTCTGCTGTAAGAGGGATGCTCCCGCTGTATATTGAAAAACTCGAGGAAAACGATCAGGAGTACGGATGGGGCCTTTGGCTGATCATTTTATACAATGAAAAAAGAATTATCGGCGATTTGTTTTTTCAGGGAATGCCTGATGACAGCGGGACAGTTGAGCTGTGCTACAACATTCATGAAGCTGCTGATGAAGAAAGTCTGACCTATGAAGCGATTGATGCTGTCATGGAATGGCTGACAAGTGAACGAAAAGTAGCCAGCATTCAGATGGAGTGTCTGGATGAGAACAGCAAATCCATTAAACTGTTTGAAAAGCTCGGTATGATCTGCACGAAAAAAGAAGATGTTTTTTTATCCTGGGAGCTGAAAAAGAAAGCATAGAAGAGAGGTGTCAAGCATAGGAAGAGCCGAAAAAAGAATGGAAGCAGATCTGCCGTTTTTTCAAGGTGCACCCGGGGAAGATTTAATTGTCCGCATTAGAGAGTTAACTTATTCGGGTCATAAGCTTAAAGCCGTTCAAGTAAGCGCATCCCCTTTCATTAATTGGAGGTCCCGCAAGTTGGACAGGCAAATGAAGGGTTTTTTTGAAGACTGGAGAAATCAGGGATGTCACATGGTATTTTTTGATGACGTGCCTCTCTCCTTCATAAGGAAGTATGGCATTGAAACTTTAATAGGTGCAAGGGAATGGAGAATGGCTGCGGAATGCCTTTATTTACGGTCATTTAACAGTACCTGTGAAGTATTTGAAGCTGATGGAATCAGCGGTGAATACTTGTCAAAACAGATTGTGAAGAAATTATCCGGGCATCACACCTGTCTAATTTCTTCTTCCGACAGCCTCACTGATCATAAGAGTGTAGGACAATACTCGCTTTTTGCAGCGGTTAACGACAAAGGTGAAGCCATTGGCTATATGAAATGTTTCCTGGCTGATCAAAAGCTTCATATAAAAGAATGGGCTGCAATCAGCCCGAAGGCTAAACCGGCCCTTTGGAACAAAATCAGGACGCTACAAGTAAATGAAATAGTTTTGACTGCACAAGAGAGTGATTCATTTCCATATCAGTTGAAAAATCGGTTTTTATCAAGCCGCCATATTCCAGCTATTATTGGGAAAATTACGAATCTGCCTGATTTTTTAGCTATGTTTCCTTTTGAAAACGAAGGAAGTCCGCTGTATTTACACGTTACGGATTCATCCATGCCTGCAAACAGCGGCACATACTGCATTGAAGGAGGCGCGGGAAGAGCTGTACGTTCTGACGCCAGTAAAATGGGGCTGTATATGGACAGCGGTATTCTCGCTGCGGCATTGTTTAAAAGTCTTAATCCAAGGGTGCTTTTTGAAGCAGGATATATAAAGGGTTCTAAAAATGATATGAGCCTGCTGGAGAAGATTTTGCCGCGTCAAAAGCCCCATTGTTATGTATAAATGGAAAAGCCGGACAAAAATGTCCGGCTTTTCTATCAGATCTTTTTCAATTGTGACGATTGCTTCAAAAAAACAAAAGCTGCAAGAGCTTTTGCTTTTCTGCCATCTGCTTCTGCACTTGCCAGAGACAGTTTAAACGATGCGGCCGATTTCTTCTTTCAGCTGTTTCAGAAGATTTTTGCTTGTGTTTAAAACAGCGTTTGGAAAATCCTCGCCTTCTCCGTATTCAACACCATGAGGATAATAGTGCTTTCCAAGAAGAGGAGTCATGAGTTTAATTACTGCATGTCTTGATCCGATATCACCTTCAGCGGCATAGCCCGGAATGCGCAGGTAGAACGTTTCCCCTTTGTTTTCAAACTTGCGGTCATATGTAACGCGCTCATAATCCCATTGGCCTGCACGGACAATTCCAAGATCATCCATGATTTCATCCAGTCTGTTCAGTTCAATTGTAAGCCCGTCAAGTCCCGTGTTTTCCATTTTCATTATGTATTCCCTCCTAAAAACCTTGTCGCGGCATTTTCATTAGTAAAGCGCTTTAATGAACTCCCCTTCAATCATAGTACGAATGCATCGAACTTTCAATCTTTACCTTTTATTTTACATCTTTATCTTGTTTTTGGACAAACTGGGTGTATTGGAACGGTTCCGTTCACATATCGTTTGTCAGGAGGATAAAAGATGCAAAAAGTGAAAGATATTATGTCTGAAGATATTCAGGTATGCACACCGCTTGATAATGTTTATGAGGCTGCTGTTAAGATGAGGGACTGGGATGTAGGTTCGATTCCCGTAGTCGAAGGGGATAAGCTGATTGGAATGATTACAGACCGTGATTTGGTTATTCGGGGAATAGCTGAAAAACATCCGGGGTCCAACAAGGTGACAAACGTGATGAGTGATCACCTCTGTACAATCGGCCCGGATGCAACAGCGGAAGAAGCTGCAAGGCTCATGGCCGAGCATCAGATCAGACGGCTTCCTGTAGTGGAAAATGGCCGTATGCTGGGGATGGTTTCACTGGGAGACCTGTCACTTAATCATCTGACAGATCAAAGAGCAGGAACGGCGCTCTCAGACATTTCTGAACATGGAAGCCATTTCCACTGAAGATGAAAGGAGCATGCAGCTGCATGCTCCTTTTTAAATATAAAGCACTTCTGAACCTTACAATTTGAAAAAAAACCTGTTTTTTGATTAAATGACGTATAAAAGGATATACTATCTGCCAATCTTGTGAAATACTGTTTACTAGTATATAGATTTTGCTGTTTCATATAATGGCAGAAACGAAAGACCTGGAGGGATGAAAGCTGGGCGGTATATTTAAGACGTTTTTTCTTTTGCTGATTATTGCAGGTTCTTATTTTTTATATATTCAGTATGGAACTCATGAGCAGCCGATCAGACAGCAGGATGAGAGCGAACAGCTCGCCGGGCAGTCTGAAGAGCAGCTGAACGTGCCGGAAGAAGGGGTATTATCCTTCATTGGAAAATCATCAGATGAAATCGTGAATACACTCGGGGAACCAGTCAGAATTGATCCGTCTTCCTACGATTATGAATGGTGGATTTATAATCAGAATGACAGGCAATATCTGCAGGTTGGAGTAAAGGAAAATAAGGTTGTAACCGTTTATGCAATTGGACCTGATGTCAACGTGAATCCTTATAAGCTCGGACAGCCTGCCGGGGATGTTTTTAAAACAAACTCCATATCTTCAAGCATTTCCATTGATCTGAATGGCAGCTCCTACCGGTTTGAAATGTCGGAGGAAGATATGAACACGAGGCCTGTTGTGCAGATTGGTGATATTTTTGTTCAGCTTTATCTGGATAAATTTGATGGAGAACTGTCAAGCATCCGGGCTCTGGATAAAGAGACCCTCATCAAGCAGAGGCCGTACGAAGTGGTTTACAGAGGTGAACTTCTTGAACCCGCAGAACTGACAGATGAACAGTGGAAGGCGGTCGAAGAAGGCGCAGAAAAACAGATTCTGGATCTGACAAACGTGATCCGCGACAGGCACGGCGTACCGCCTGTAGAATGGGATCAAATGACTTCAGAGGTTGCTTTCGGTCACAGCAATGATATGCTCGTCAACAATTACTTCTCTCATGAATCACCGACTGAAGGGAGTCTTGGCGACAGACTGAAAGAAGGGGGAGTCACTTATCAGCTTGCGGGTGAAAATATTGCTGCCCAGTACATTGACGGCATTGCTGCGGTTGAAGGCTGGCTTAACAGCAAAGGCCACAGAGAAGCCCTGCTGAACCCTGAATTTACGAAGCTTGGTGTAGGTGTCAACGAGCTTTACTATACACAAAACTTTATCAGGCCTTTTGAATAAGGATAGAAAAGACATCCGGGAGGGATGTCTTTTCTTATGCTTTGCGGTATGCTCTTCGTTCGGCATAGGCTTTACACAGCCTGCACACATGGATTTTCTTCTGTTTTTCCCCAAGATAAACCTCTGAATTCTTCACTTTCTTTTTACAGAAATAACAGGTCTTTTTAAAAAATGGAAACATTGGATCCCCGCCTATTATGGAGTTGGTCTGTCGATGATAAAAAAGCTTGCTGTACAATGGGCCATTAATTTTCCGTCATCGCGGACAACTCTGCCTTCTGTCACAAGCGTTTTGCTGCCCCTGTGGATAAGAGTTGCGGTGCACGTGAGCTCTGAGCCGATGCCCGGAGCCACATAGTTAATCTTCATTTCAGACGTTACGGCTGCAAGATGACCCGGCAGGACGTGATGGACAAGAGAACCCATGGCAGAGTCAAGCAGAGTAGCGGTGATGCCTCCGTGCACAATCTCCAGTGAATTTTGAATTAAAGGGGTATTCGGTATTTTTAAAATAAATTCATTTTCCCGGTATTCCCCGCTTGGCGCAAGGAATGCTCCTATGTATGTACCGTTTTCTTTTTGCGCTTTCTTTTGCAGTCCCAAAAGAAACAGCTCGGCTGCTGGAAGATCCTCCTCCTTAATCTCGGCCAAAAGCTTCGCAATTTCTGCCTTTTCCATGTCTCACTCATCCTTTCTGTTCTGCTTTTATCTTATCAGCTGCTGCAAACTGAGCGCAATCAGGATTTTCCAGTGAAGGATGGAAAATACACTGCTTTTATAAAATTGGGCGAACCGATTGACCGTTTAAAAATAAAATAAAGCAGGCGAATGTAAGCAGAGGTGATCATAATGACTGAGAAAAAAGAACATCCATCTATTGCACAATTTAAAGAATTTGTAAAAAAACATCCAAAATTGATTTCAGAAGTCAGAAAAGGCGATAAAAAATGGCAGGAATTATTTGAAGACTGGTATCTGCTCGGAGAAAATGATGCTTCCTGGCAAAAATACAGCGAGGACGCGGCTGAGTCTGAAAGTGCAGAGGATAAAAAATCCGATTTTATGTCCCGAATGATGACAGCTGTTAAAAACATGGACGCAAATCAGATGAATCAGCATCTGTACAACATGAACAGCACAATCTCTTCCATTCAAAATCTGTTTTCAACATTCGGGCTGACAAAAGGTGCTTCATCCGGCCAGTCAAAAACGCAAAACAATCCTTTTTCGTTCAGAAAAGATTAAGCAGGAGCGGGTGAAATGAGAAAAGAAATTCAGGACATGATTGCAGCAGATAATGAATTAAAAAAGTTCCTGCGCGAGCAGCCGCAGTGGTACAGAAAGCTGTCGAGAAACCCGGGCGACACCGAATCGATGAAGCTTGCGATGATGAATTATTATCAAAAAACCATCCCGCACAAAGTAGCCCAATTTTCTAACTCCGTCAACATGGCTTCCATGATGCTCGGCATGCTTCAGTCCATGAGGCAGCAGGATTAATAGAAGAGAGGTCAGGTAAAGACTTTCTCTTCTATTTTCTTTTACCCGGACATATTTGGCTTCTTTCTGGTGAAACTACCGTGAGAAGGAGGCGTTGTTATTGTGAAACATTTTATTTGGCTGTTGATATTGGCTGCGGCTCTATCTGCATGTTCTAATGAAAAGCCCCGGCCTGAGGGGGAGGAAACGATCCCTATGGAAGTCAGCATGCTTGGCGATGAAGCGGTTGAAACAGCCGTTCAGCCGAGGCAGCTGAATGTCACTCATCATGTAAAGGGAAGCAATGTATACATAGAATGCTACATCCCTAATTTTTCCTTTTCGGATAAGCGCGGGGAAAAGGTTAACGGAGAAGGCTATCTAAATTTGTATATAGACGGAAAAAAAACAGATGAAATTCATACAGCTGCTTTTATCATTAAAGGACTGGACAAAGGAACCCATACGATTTATATAGAAGTGCTCCACAACGATTCTTCCCGTTATCATCTGAAAAAGACGTGGAACGTCACAATCTGATGCAGGACGAGCCGCTCCATTTACCATTGAGGCGCAAACATGGTAGAATGTAGATTGAGGTGATGTTTCTATGCTAGCTACAATGGAAAGCGTTCAATTGCTCGATGAAGCTGAGCTTCTTGGTGCATTAGTTGTACAATCAGAAATTGCGGAAGATTACCGCCGCACTTTAGATACATTAAGAAAAGACAAATCAGCACAGAAAGTGATTGCGCGTTTTGTTGAGATAAAGAATTTATATGAGGATGTTCAGCGTTTTGGAAAATACCATCCCCAATATAAAGAAATAACAAAAGCGATGAGAGATGCTAAACGGGAGCTCGATCTCCATGATGCAGTGGCTGCTTTCAAAAAAGCGGAGAAAGAACTGCAGAATCTTCTCGATGAGATCAGCGTTGAACTTGGCACAGCCGTGTCACAGAATATTAAAGTGCCGACCGGTAATCCTTTCTTTGATTCCGGTTCAAGCTGCGGGGGCGGATGTGGCTCCGGCGGGTCGTGCGGCTGCAAAGCATCATAAAAGCGAGGCTCAGCCTCGTTTTTTATGTCTGTTTTTTAAACGGATGCAGTCATCGCATAAATTACCGCAGCAAAACATCTTTTCCTGGGGCACATAAAAACGGTGGCGGAATACATAAAGATTTTTATCCTCTCTGACAAAAACGGGTTCAGCCGTCAGCCTTTTGCCGCGCATGGCAGTCCGTGCCGACTTCTCAATCAGTAAGGCAAGCTCATCTGCTGATGCATTCCCTTTGCACGCAATATAAAGAAACGGGATGCCTGCTGTTTTTTTAACCGAGCACGCAAGGCGTTTGTCCTCATTCATAAGCTGCAGGAACAGCTGAAACGTCTGCTCAAGATCCAAATTGGCCAGCTCCTTTCGGGAAAGCTGCGTATTGTAAAAAAATTAGAAAATTGTTACACTTCAAGTGGAGAATATAAAAAGGGAGAATATGAACGATGTTTGATAAGCGTCAAGGCATAATTATATGGATGCATTCGTTAAAGCAGATTAAAATGCTCCGCAAATTCGGCAACATCCACTACGTTTCAAAAAAATTAAAGTATGTCGTCTTATATTGTGACATGGAGCAAGTTGAACATACAATCGAAAAGGTTTCTTCCTTTTCATTCGTCAAGCATGCTGAACCGTCATATAAGCCCTTTCTTAAACTGGAGTTTGAATCGAAGATTGATAAAGCAAAAGAATATGACTATAAACTTGGCTTGTAAGAGAAAGCGCAGTCCTGACGGCTGCGCTTTTTTTTATCTTACGGGATAAGTCCTGCGTTTATTGCCAGGCAGGAAGGTATCTGTTCATTCTGAGAATGCCTGTCAGATACTGATAATATAAATCTTTTTCAGCAAACTCACCAGAAGATTTCACATTAAGTTCAATCATCGGTTTTGAGAGAGATTCGGAGAGTTCCTGAAATAATTGGCGGCGTTTTGTTTCTCCCGCAGGAATCCCTTCAAGGCATAAATAAATGGCCTGAAATTGGCCCGGATCAGTTGGTTCCATAACAACGGCAAAGGAAGACATGCTCCGTCCGTCAATGGTTGTCTCCAATAGTAAGAATCTTGAAACGCGGTGCGCATTTGCTTTAGTTGTTTCAATCAGTTCATAAAGATCGGAAAATCCTGCTCCCAGTTCAATAAAGCGCTGAATCATGTGTGTTTTTCCTCCTGTTCGTGCTTTCTTCCCATAATGTATCACTTTTTTGAGGTGCCTGGTAGGTCAAGCTTTTATTTTCTGAAGAAAAAACGCAGATGAGATGTATAGTGCGCGGACGATTGGTGGATAATGGTAGTAACAACATCGATCGAGATGTTGTTGCCAACCGCGGAGAAGACTTACGTTTCCCCATAAGTTCTTCCTCCGGTTTCTCCTCTCCCTTTGCCTTCTGCCCAAAAAAAGCGTGCTTTTTTTGGTTCAGAAGGACCCCGCAGGATGCCTGCGGGGTTTTTTTAATGCATTTGCCCATTCTCTATGGTACGATAAAACAGGCTGTTTTCATGCAGTAAAGACATAAAATGACAGTGGTGAAAAAGATGAGAGTAGTTTCTGGGAGCTGTAAGGGCCGCCCGCTTAAGGCTGTACCGGGTACGTCAACGCGCCCGACAACAGATAAAGTGAAAGAATCCATTTTTAATATCATCGGGCCTTATTTTGACGGAGGTCTTGCTGTTGACCTGTTTGGAGGAAGCGGAGGTCTTGGGATCGAGGCGCTGAGCAGGGGAATGGATACGTGCATATTTGTAGACAGAGAAGCAAAAGCAGTCGCAACTATACATAAAAATTTAGAAGCCTGCCGCTTTCAAAGTCAGGCTGAGGTTTACCGGAATGATGCAGAGAGAGCACTGAAAGCGATGGCGAAAAGAGAGCTGTCATGTGAGCTCATGTTTTTGGATCCGCCGTATAAGAAACAAAAATTGAAAGCGCTTATCGAATTGATAGACGAGCTTAATCTTGTGAAGACAGGCGGCATCATTGTGGCTGAGCATGATCATGATGTTGAATTGCCGGAAACAATCGGATCCTTTGTGATGACGAGGAAAGAAACATACGGCATCAGCGGGGTATCCATCTTTGCACACACAGAAAAAGGGACGGGGGAGTAAGATGGCGAGCATTGCAGTTTGTCCGGGAAGCTTTGATCCTGTGACATACGGACACTTGGATATTATTAAACGGGGAGCAAAAGTTTTTGATCATGTTTATGTGTGCGTCCTGAATAATTCTTCTAAAAATCCGCTCTTTAATGTGGATGAGCGCATCGAGCTTTTGCAGGAAGTGACAAAGGATATGCCGAATGTCACGGTGGAGTCGTTCAAAGGCCTTCTGATTGAATATGCCAACAGCAAAAAAGCAAGCACGATCTTAAGAGGGCTCCGTGCAGTATCGGATTTTGAATATGAGATGCAGATCACATCCATGAACAGGGTGCTTGATGAGAATGTTGAGACCCTTTTCATGATGACGAACAATCAGTATTCGTTCCTGAGCTCAAGCATTGTAAAAGAAGTGGCCAAGTACAGGGGAGATATTTCAGAGCTTGTTCCAAAAGCGGTTGAACGCGCCCTTAAACAAAAATTCAAGAAATAAAATCAAGAGGTCTCATGAATTGAGGCCTCTTTTTTTGTTGTAAAGGAAATTAGAAAGTGTAAAGGTTGTGGAAAACATAACAAAGTTATCATCGGCAAGCGGAAGCGCCTAAATCCTCTGTCAGAACAAATCCGTCAAAAAAGGCGGGAACCGGACTTTTCCGCCGGATTCTTATCTGCCTATCGGAGCGGGCCTTGGCGCTTGCGCTTTTGTTCTGCAGATCCTTCAATTTCTCTGAAGCATTCTTTTAGCGTAGATGATGATATAGACAGATAGAGAGAAAAGCGTAATGACCGGACCTGTTTCCATAAGCACGGACCAGACGGAACCAAGCACAACCGGCGCATCTTCTCTTAAAAATACCGGGATGACGGACACCTCTGAACCTGAAACTCCCAAATACAGCGGTTTCCAGAAGAGCCATGCAAAAAATGCCGCATAAACGCCCTGCAGGATCCTTGCAGCAAAAAACGGCTGAAAACGGATATCCGTATCAGCAAGGATACTTGCCACCTGTGCCTGGATGGATAATCCGCTGAAGCCAAGCATAAAGCTGACGGCAATTGCCTTTTGAAGCAAGTCTGTGTCAACCGTGCTCACAAGCTGACTGCCAAGAGTCATCTCAAATAAACCTGATACGAGGGGAAGACCAAGAGAAGCCGATAAATGAACTGAAGCGAGAATAAGGCTGAATCCTGCAGCAGCTGCATCTGTCAGAGATAAAAGGGATAATAGTTTGTTTATGACGGAAAATAAAATAATAAAGCCGCCTACCATTAAAAGCGTCTGGATGGATGAAAGAACCGCGTCGCCAAGCATTTTGCCGATCGGGCGCTGATCTTCCATCCGAGTTCTGTGCATTTCTTCAAAAGCTTCTTTAATGGACGGTATCTTTCTTGATTTGTCCTGATTTTCAGATTCGCTGTCCCTGCCGTGAAACCTCATCGTAAGACCTACTGCAAGATTTCCGGAGTAGTGGGCAGCTGCAAGCAGGAGACCAAGTGCCTGATTGTTGAAAAAACCGATCGCTACAGCACCGAATATGAACAGGGGATTTGATGAGTTTGTAAAGGAAACGAGCCGCTCGGCTTCTCCTGCAGTAAGCTGCTGTTTTTTCCTCATCTCTGCAGTCAGTTTAGCGCCTGCGGGAGACCCTGAAGCCCAACCCATCGCCCAGACAAACCCGCCAATGCCGGGCACTCTGAACAGCGGCCGCATAACTGGTTCAAGAAGTACGCCGATAAAGGCGACAACCCCGAAGCCGGTCAATAGCTGGGAGAGAATGAAAAAGGGAAGAAGAGACGGAAAAACAACTCCCCACCATAATTCTAGCCCTGTTTTAGAAGCAGTAAAGGAAACCTTTGGGCTTATGATCATGGCAAATGCAAGGATGAAAAGCGAGCATCCAAGCACGAGTGTCTTCATTTTAGATGAATTCAACATGCGTCCCCCTCTTGCTTCTTTCTATACTTTTGAAAGCAGGAAGTGATAAAATAAAATCAGACTACCTGCAGGGTTGTACACTCTTTGATACTTCAATATACGAGAATAGGGGACCGTTTTAGACCATAGAATTGACTAATGAACGAATTGACATCAGAGGAGGGTATCTCTTTGAAAAGAGAACCTAAAATTGGTCTTGCACTCGGATCCGGGGGAGCGCGGGGGTTTGCACATCTCGGAGTACTGAAAGTATTAAACGATGAAGGAATACCTGTCAATATGATTGCCGGAAGCAGCATGGGCGCGCTTGTCGGCAGTTTTTATGCAACGGGGCTCGGATTTGAGCATTTATATAA
Source organism: Metabacillus sp. SLBN-84 (assembly GCF_053629595.1). Lineage (NCBI taxonomy): Bacteria > Bacillati > Bacillota > Bacilli > Caryophanales > Bacillaceae > Metabacillus > Metabacillus sp. SLBN-84. Next base: position 2,557,897 of record NZ_JBRJIP010000001.1, on the reverse strand, counting down.
ACTTGCAGTGATGTTCAAACGGAAATACTATCTTGACTTTACTGTGCCGAAAATGGGGTTCATTGCCGGAAACCGCGTCAAGGAATTTATCCGCGTTTTTACAAGAGGGATGAATATCGAAGATCTCGAAATACCGCTGTCTATCGTGGCAACGGATTTGTACGAAGGAAAAAAAGTCATTTTTACCAAAGGGCCTGTGGCAGATGCAGTGAGGGCAAGCATTGCGATTCCAGGCATATTTGTTCCTGAAAAAATTGACGGCAAACTGCTCATCGACGGCGGAGTGATTGATCGCATTCCTGTATCGGTTGTCAAGGAAATGGGGGCTGATCTCGTCATTGCTGTGGACGTTTCCCGCGTGAAAAAGACAGAAGAAATTACATCCATCTTTGATGTTATTCTGCAAAGCCTTGATATTATGCAGGATGAACTTGTTCATCACCGGAAAATTGCTTCTGACATTATGATTCGTCCGCATGTCGAGCAGTACAGTTCCAAAGCATTTAAAAACATTAAAGAAATCATTGAAATTGGTGAAAACGAAGCAAAAAAGCATGTAGAGGAAATAAAATTGCTTATAGAGAGCTGGAAGGGGTCTCAGCAGGATGAAGAAAAATACTAAACTGGTAAGAGCGATCCTTATAGGGATCATTCTGGCAGCGGTGCTGAATTTTATAAAGCTTCCTTTTTATATAACGAAGCCCGGAATGGCTACGGAGCTTGAGCCGATTATTGAAGTGGAGGGCGGCTATGAGGAGGAAGGCAGCTTTTCCCTTACAACCGTAGGTTTTGGGAGAGCCAACATCTTCTCTTATGCCATAGCTTCTGTGTTCCCGTATCACGAAATCCTTCCTCTTGAGGACGTTGTCCAGGAAGGTGAATCAGATGATGAGTATCTGAACCGGCAGCTTCATATGATGGAATCATCACAGGAATCAGCAGTTGCTCTGGCTTATGAAAAAGCCGGCAAAAAAGTAGATTATCTGTTCAGGGGAATTTACGTCATGCAGGTGGTAAAAGACATGCCTTCTGAAGGCAAGCTGAAAAACGGCGACAGAATTTTTGAAGTTGACGGCAGCGAATTTAAAACAGCTGAAGAATTTATTGCATATGTCGGCAAAAAGAAAAAGGGCGATACAATCGCAATTACATACGAACGCAATGGGAAAAAAGGAAAAACAGAGATTGTAGCCGATACCTTCCCGAACGATCCGAAAAAAGTGGGAATAGGCATATCTCTTGTAACAGACAGGGAAATTGAAACGGATCCGGACATTACGCTTGATACAAGCAATATTGGCGGGCCTTCGGCAGGACTGATGATGTCGCTTGAAATTTATAATCAGCTGACAAAAGAGGATTTTACAAAAGGCTATCAAATTGCAGGAACCGGAACGATTGACGATAAAGGAACGGTGGGGCCAATCGGAGGAATCTCGCAAAAAATTGTTGCTGCTGATAAATCGGGTGCAGATATCTTCCTGGCACCAAATCAAGAGGGCATTGAAACATCAAATTACAGGGAAGCGGTCAAGACGGCAAAAGAAATAGGCACGGAAATGAAAATCGTTCCTATAGACACCTTTAACGACGCAATCGCTTATCTGGAAAAGCTGGACGAGAAATAAAACGGGTGTCAGCACGTGAAAAAAAACCACGCAGCATTTCTGCGTGGTTTTTATGTAGATAAGCCTCAACTGAACTAAGTTCTACAAAAAACAGCCTTTCTCCCTGTCATACTGAATCGGTCTATTGGAATATTCCCGTTTTATACACTGGGACCTCAGCGGTTCAGGCAGGATCATCGCATGAACGGCAGAAGCTTTGATGTCAAGATCAAGCAGCGGGTGGCTGAATGATGAGAGAACAGAAACAAGCGGTGTCTCCAGGTTTTTTTTCACACTGTTCAAATAGGACCTGCCTGCGTCCGACATTCCGAGCAGTCTTAAATAGGGGGCGCGTCCGCCTGCCTGCTGCATTTGATCTTTCGTTGTCCGTGTTAAAAGATGAAGGCACATCCGCTGAAGTCTTGTCCACGTATATCGTTTCGTTTTAAGCTGTTCCATAAAATCTTTAAAAGATTCCGCCTGCGTCATCACAGATTTGACCCTGTTTTCAAGGCCTTCCTCAACTTCATAGATTTGTCTCATTTCTTCCATGCTCATCGTGCAGACCGTATACTTCAGCAGGTCAAAATAGTCTTCCCAGTGATGAAAAACCCCGTGCTCTGATTCATACTCGCGCAGAAGCTCGTTTGTAGACGATGGAACAAACCGGCTGATATCCTTCTGTTCATCTGAAAAAAGCGCTTTTCTTATACTTGTAGCACTTGCGATCGGAGAAGAGTTAAAATCTTCATCATGATAGCCTGCGGCGGTCCGTTTAATCGTAAGAGGACGTATGGATGCTTTCTGCTTTTGAATCGCACGGACATACTGAAACCCCAGAATATTATTCGGAAGAGACAGATCAAGCGGGCGTGAATCCGTTTCAAGGGCAAGAAATGCTGAGGTCTGGGCACTGGGATAGCTCATGCCCTCTTTCATAAACTGTTTAACCAGCTGCTGATACTCTGCATGATGGCTGTTCAGCAGCTCGGCTGTTTCAAGAAAAGGAGAGATCTCCCCGTTTTCACTGCCGAAGCATACACTGCTGCATCCGAGCGCTTCAAGAATGGAAATGGCCCCATCAGCAAAGGTTTCAGCTTTTTGAGTTGCGTAGGCATAAGGGAGTTCAATCACAAGATCTGCACCCTGCTTTAATGCCATTTTTGTACGCGCCCATTTTGAGACAAGCGCAGGCTCGCCGCGCTGAAGAAAATTGCCGCTCATCACGGCAATCACTGCATCTGCCTCAGAAGCCGTTTTCGAAGCCTCAAGATGATAAAGGTGTCCGTTATGAAACGGATTATACTCCACAACCAATCCAACCGTTTTCAAGTGGGCATGCCTCCAAACCAAATGTTTTACATAAATCATGTCGCCTGAAGCGGAGGAAGTCAAGTTCTGTTCTTGGAAAAGCTGTTTTGGTGCTTCGTAGAGATGGGTTTGAAGCTTATTTTAGCAAACATGATTGTTTATGACCGTTTAGTGAAAAGTACTGGAGCTGAAGGGTTAAACAAGGTGATTTATGACCATTAGAGGTAAGCAACAGAGCTGAAAGTTCAAAACAAAGTCGCTTATGACCCTTCAGAGGAAAGCAACAGAGCTGAAGGGTCAAAATAGAGCCGCATATGACCCTTCAGAGAGAAGCAACAGAGCTGAAAGGTTAAAACAAGGTGGTTTATGACCCTTTAGAGGAAAGCATCAGAGCTGAAAGTTCAAAACAAAGTCGCTTATGACCCTTCAGAGAGAAGCAACAGAGCTGAAGGGTTAAAACAAAGTCGCTTATGACCCTTCAGAGGAAAGCAACAGAGCTGAAGGGTCAAAATAGAGCCGCATATGACCCTTCAGAGAGAAGCAACAGAGCTGAAGGGTTAAAACAAGGTGGTTTATGACCCTTTAGAGGAAAGCATCAGAGCTGAAAGTTCAAAACAAAGCCTCAATTGCCCCTTCAGATAGAGACCTCAGAGCTGAACGGTCAAAACAAGATTGTGTTTGACCATGCAATGAAAACTGCGTGATAAAATTTCTTCAGACGGCTGACATAAAAAAATATGTTTTTTGCCCTGAATATTTTGCTTTAAATGCTTATTCATGTATACTAAACACTGTAAAGAAAAAATATTGACAAATATTATTGCGAAAGCTATAATTACCTTTGTTGCCTTGAGGTGATACCATATGAAATGGTCTATTAATGAATTGAACAAACTGCAAAACAAGGGACTGCAGATTGATGAAACGATCCAGTTAACCGATATGAAAGGCGCTCTTTCTGAGGTCCGCGATATTTCTCCGGTCTCAGTAACAGGCAGAGCCGATCTTGGCTCTTCAAAAGCTGTCTTTCATCTGACGCTTACCGGCACGCTGATTCTCCCTTGTGCAAGAACGCTGGTGGATGTTCCATTTCCGTTCGAAATTCATACAACTGAAACGTTTTTATTAAAACCGAATGCAGACTTCGAGATGGAAGAAGATGTCCATCACGTTCAGGAAGATATCGTTGACTTAATACCTGTTATTAAAGAAAACATTCTTTTGGAAGTGCCGATGCAGGTTTTTAGCGATTCTGTTGAAGAAAACGATCAGGCTGCCCCGCAAGAGGGAAAAGATTGGAAAGTGATCTCTGAAGAAGAGAACAAAAACAAGATTGACCCAAGACTTGCCGGGTTATCGAAATTTTTCGATGATCAAGACAGCTGATGCTATTGTTTAGCACTTATATATAGGCTGTTACACACTGTTTTAACGAAACTCTGTAAGGAGGTGGGAATAATGGCTGTACCTTTTAGAAGAACTTCTAAAACAAGAAAGAGACTGCGTCGTACACACTTCAAATTGCAAGTGCCTGGTATGGTAGCATGCCCAAACTGTGGTGAAGTGAAATTAGCTCACCGCGTATGTAAAGAATGTGGAACATACAAAGGAAAAGAAGTTGTAAGCAAATAACAGCTTCATTAAAAACGCAAGGATCCTAATGGATTCTTGCGTTTTTTGTGTTTTTGCTGGTTTGAGTCCCCGCCCTCCTATAAAATAAGAGTGGAGATAAAAACGGCAAGAAGGGGATGCATATGGGGAAAGTAACAGCAGTCGAAAGCGGGGGCATCCTTCAGGTTACGATAAACAGGCCTGAACGGAGAAATGCCATAGATTTTGATGTCATGAATGAACTTAGCCAGATTCTTACCGGCGCACTGCATAATGAAAGAATTCTTGCTCTGACGATAACCGGCAGCGGGACAAAGGCTTTTTGCTCAGGCGGAGACCTTTCCGTTTTTCATGCGCTTGAGTCGGAGGGGGAAGCATTTGAAATGCTGTCACGAATGGGTGATATCCTTTACCGGATCGCTGCTTTTCCTCTGCCGGTCTTTGCCCTTATTAACGGCACAGCTGTCGGGGGCGGAATGGAGATTGCTGCGGCTGCTGATTTCAGGCTGGTCAGTGAAAGTGCCGAACTGGGCTTTATTCAGGGCAGGCAGGCAATCACGACCGGCTGGGGAGGCGGTACGCTGCTGTTTGAAAAAATGCAGCATGATGCTGCCATGACGCTGCTGATGAGCGGAGGAAAAATAGGGGCAGTAAAGGCAAAAGAACTGGGATTTGCTTCAGAAGTTCTTGAAGCTTCCGATTTTGAATCCACAGCGCTGCACTATGTAAAAGAGTCGCTTGTATCTTTTCCGCCTGTGCTGAAAGCTTATAAGCAAATGCAGGTTGAAAAGTGGATGGCAACAGGGCTCAGGGACCGTATGAACAAAGAAATCCGCCAGTGTGCGAAGCTTTGGACAGGTGAAGAACATATGCGCCTGGTGCAGAAGTTCCTCGCCAAAAGTGAGACGGCAAAAAAGAGCTTGTAAGTCATCGATTAAAACATTGTCAATTAGTCTATCTACTCTAGCAGGCGCATAAGTATGTAAAAAATGCGCATTGAGGGGGAACAGACAATGACGACTACACGGCAGGATGCCTGGACACAGGATGAGGATTTAATGCTTGCAGAGATTGTACTCAGACAGATCAGGGAAGGCGGCACGCAGCTTGCTGCATTCGAAGATGTCGGCAGAAAATTGTCCAGAACGGCAGCTGCATGCGGCTTCCGCTGGAATTCGTATGTCAGAAAGCAATATAAATCTGCAATTGAGATTGCCAAGACGCAGCGTAAACAGCTGCGCAGCCAGGAATCAAACAGCCAGCCTCAAAAACAGGCTGCAAACACAGGTGATCATGAGCATGCTGAAGCGGGCGCATTGACGTTCCAGGATGTCATCTCCTTTCTGCAAAACTATGAGAACTCAGAGAATGCAGCAGAGCTCAAGAGTGAAAATGAAAAACTGGCTCAGCGCATAAAGCAGCTTGAACTTGATCTTGAGCAGGCAAAGTCAGAAAAAGAAACCATTCATAATAATCTTAAAATGGTGGAAGAGGATTATATTATGCTGATTGAAATGATGGAAAAAGCGAGAAACATAGCTGTTATGAGAGATGATGAACGAAGCAGAAAGGTGAATTTTCAATTGGACCGAAACGGAAAAATAGAACGGACAGAAAAATAAGAAATGACCGCTGACAAGCGGTCATTTCTTATTTATTAAGCAGGTTCGCCTTTCTGCTCTGACACCCCTTCAGGATACCAAACGAGAGGATTTTCTCCCTTATCCCGCTCCATATCATACGTAACTGGCTCAAATCCCATCCTTGACCAGAACTCCCCTGATTTCACGCGCGGATTTGTTTTAATCGGCACACCATAGGATTTTGCATATTCAACAAGCGCCGTGCCGCATCCCTTTCGCTTGTAATCAGGCAGAACTTCAAGCTTCCAAAGCTCCAGATAATCCTGTTTAGGTTCAAAGTAAACATCAAACCTTTTATCAACACGGTAGAGACTCATGCGGGCAACAAGCTTATCCCCGAAGTAAATCCCGTAAAATGGTGAATTGCTGTCATTTTCAATGATATTGTCCTGAAGATCGTCAAGCATTGAGAGCTCCTGAAGCCCGTACTCTTTGAACTTCTTAAATTCTTCCAGCGTTTTAAAATTTATTAATAATTTTTCTACCTTAAACATGGTTTATGCCCCCTTGCAGCCTATGAATCTTGCGTTTAAGATCATTAAAAAAGATAAAGCTTTGCGTTTATTATACCATGCTCAGAAAATTAAGAAAGGTTTTCGTATGCGTTTTCATTTTTCGGGAAGGAATCTTTAAAAAGATGGAGAAATGTACTTAGTGGGGATTTTCTTATCATCATGGGAGGGGAGAATGTTGAAGAAAATTTTAATTGCAAACAGGGGAGAAATTGCGCTCCGGATTATGAAAACGTGTCAAAAAATGGGGGTAGAAACGGTAGCTGTTTATTCGGATGCAGATGAAGGACTGCCTTTTGTAAAGGCTGCTGATTATGCATTCAGGATCGGTGAAGCGCCTGTAGCGAAATCTTACTTATTAAAAGATGATATTTTAAACATAGCAGTCCGTGAAAAAGTGGATGCCATTCACCCCGGATATGGTTTCTTGTCTGAGAATACGGAGTTTGCCCAGGCGGCAGAGGCCAGGGGGATAAAATTTATTGGCCCGAAGTCTGAGACACTTGCCATAATGGGGGACAAAGTAGCGGCAAGGAAAGCAATGAAAGAAGCAGGTGTTCCTGTCGTGCCGGGAAGCTCAGGCCTTGCTGATATGGACGAAGCATGCGCATATGCTTCTGAGATTGGCTATCCGGTCATGCTGAAAGCAAGCGGAGGCGGCGGAGGAATCGGCATGCAGCGCTGCGATGACGAGGAAGCCCTGAAAAAATCCTTTGCTTCCGTCAAAACGAGAGCAAAAGCCTACTTTGGAAATGATGATGTGTTTATTGAAAAATTCATTTCAGAAGCAAGGCATATTGAGATTCAGCTTTTTGGAGATGAGTCTGGGAATGTTGTGCACATGTTTGAGCGGGATTGTTCTGTTCAGCGCAGAAACCAGAAAGTGGTGGAAGAATCACCGTCGCCTCATCTGTCTGAAGCCACCCGAGAAAAAATGTGCGCTGCTGCAGTTGCTGCAGCCATTCATGCAGGATACATAAATGCCGGTACGATTGAATTTATTGTGGATGAAGAAGAAAATTTTTATTTTCTGGAAATGAATACAAGACTCCAGGTGGAGCACAGGGTTACAGAAGGAATAACAGGCCTTGACCTTGTTGAATGGCAGATCCGGACAGCGGCAGGGGAAAAGCTTCCATCCATGCAGCCGGAGATCACAAAAGAGGGCCATTCCATCCAGTTCAGGCTCTATGCAGAAGATCCTGTGAAATTCATTCCGTCACCAGGCTTAATTAAAGCGTTTACATTTAAAGAAATGGACGGAATCATTGTCGACTGTGCTTATGCAGAAGGGGATACAGTTACACCATTTTATGATCCGCTTGTTGCAAAAATCATTGTGACCGGTGAAAACCGTCCGGATGCTTTAGCTAAAGCCGAGACGTTTTTGAACGGAGTTAAAATAGAAGGAATTAAAACCAATCTGCCGTTATTTTTGACGATTTTATCAAACAGTCAATTTAAAAAGGGCATATACAGCACGTCCTTTCTGCAGACGGCCGTATTGGCATAAGAATGTGCGGAAAGGCTTTAACATGAAAAAAGTAACCAAACACCATGAATGGAGGATTTAAACATGATCGAAATTAAAGCAAGTATGGCAGGAACTGTTTTGCATGTATTAGTGGCAGCAGGTGATGAAGTAGCGGCTGGACAAGATGTGATCATGCTTGAGTCAATGAAAATGGAGATCCCCCTCGACAGTCCGGAGAACGGCACAGTGGAAGAGGTAAAAGCAGAAGCCGGGGATTTTGTTAACGAAGGCGATGTTCTGCTTGTTTTAAAACCGTAATGAGGAGGGATTCCAAATGATGAAAGTTGATGAACTTGAAAAATTGCTGAAAGAAAAGACAGCTGAAATCGAAGCCGGCGGACACCCTAAATATCACGAAAAACTGAATGCCCAGGGCAAGCTGTTTGTCAGGGAACGGCTGAACAGGCTATTTGACAACGGAAAGTATATAGAAGACGGCAAATTTGCCAATAATCAGGCAGGCGACCTTCCATCTGATGGAGTTGTGACCGCTGTCGGAAAAATAAACGGAGAAACCGTATGCGTGATGGCCAATGACTCGACGATTAAAGCGGGATCATGGGGAGCCAGAACCGTTGAAAAAATCATCCGCATCCAGGAAACGGCAGAAAAATTGAAAGTGCCTCTCCTTTATTTAGTGGATTCTGCAGGAGCCAGAATTACGGATCAAATTGATATGTTCCCGAACCGCCGCGGCGCAGGCAGAATTTTTTACAATCAGGTAAAGCTGTCCGGCAGCATTCCGCAAATCTGTCTTCTCTTTGGGCCTTCAGCTGCGGGGGGAGCTTATATTCCTGCTTTTTGCGATATTGTGATTATGGTTGACGGGAATGCTTCCATGTACCTTGGCTCACCACGCATGGCAGAGAAAGTAATCGGGGAAAAAGTTTCGCTTGAGGAGATGGGCGGAGCGAGAATGCACTGTTCGGTGAGCGGATGCGGTGACGTTCTTGTGAAATCAGAGGAAGAGGCGATCCTTGAAGCAAGACGCTATTTGACGTACTTCCCGCAAAACTATCTGAGCGTGACGAAAGAAGCAGAACCCGTTTTGCCAAAGCAGGGCAGACCGCTTACGGAAATTGTGCCGCACAATCAAAATGCTCCGTTTGATATGTATGAATGCATTGATTCACTTATTGATGCAGGCAGTTTTTTTGAAATCAAACGGTTATTTGCTCCTGAAATCATCACTGGATTCGCCAGACTGAACGGGAAAGTCGTGGCCATTATTGCGAATCAGCCGAGGGTGAAAGGTGGCGTGCTTTTCGTGGATTCTGCCGACAAAGCGGCAAAATTCATGCAGCTGGCAGATGCTTTCCACATTCCGCTCCTGTTCCTTGCCGATGTGCCGGGTTTCATGATTGGAACAAAAGTGGAGCGCGCCGGCATTATCCGGCACGGGGCAAAGATGATTGCAGCGATGAGTTCGGCCACTGTGCCTAAAATCTCCGTGATCGTGAGAAAAGCATACGGTGCGGGACTTTATGCGATGGCCGGCCCTGCTTTTGAAACAGATTGTGTGATCGCCCTTCCAACTGCGCAGATTGCCGTTATGGGTCCTGAAGCAGCAGTGAATGCCATCTACTCAAACAAAATAAATGAAATTGAGGATCCAAAAGAAAGAATGAAGTTTGTTCTTGAAAAGCAGCAGGAATACAAAGAAAATATTGATATTTATAAGCTCGCATCAGAAATGATTGTGGATGATATTGTTTCTGCTGATAAGCTGAGAGAAGAGCTGATCTCAAGATTTTCCCTTTATGAAACAAAAGCAATCCCATTCGGCGAACGCAAGCATCCGGTCTATCCGGTCTGATTAGACACAAGCCAGCCAAGAGCTGGCTTGTTTTCTTTTATTTGGTGAAAATTTCCCCGAACAGGCGGCGGAATAGCTATAGGAACATTTTGACTATTTTGTTATGATAAAGAAACGAATGAGAAACGGTGGGATGCATATATGGAGATTGGCATTATCGGCTCAGGCTCTGTGGGAATGCTCTGTGCAGCTTACTTGGCTAAAGAGCACAATGTCACAGTTTACACGAGAAGAAAAGAACAGTCAGACCTGATCAATGAAAAAGGAATAATCCTTCTGCAGGGAGATCAGAAAACAACTGTTAAAGATGTGAAAGCATGTTCCGGCAGGGACTTCAAAGAGCCGCTGCTGATGATAGCCGTCAAGCAGTATCAGCTTGGCGATGTTCTTCCTTCATTGAAAGAAATGAAAGAAAGGAAAAACCTCCTGTTTCTGCAAAATGGCATGTCTCATATCCCTCTGCTGAAATCTCTTGATGGACATAATGTCTATATCGGCTCTGTTGAGCATGGATCTTTAAAGTCGGGTGATGCGACTGTCGCGCATACGGGTGCGGGTGTCATTAAAGTCAGTTCTCTATTCCCTGATCAGCCTCCTCTACCACTTACGGCCATTGATTCAGAACGTTTCCCGTTTGAAGCTGTTAAGGACTGGAGAGAAGCACATTCAAGAAAGCTGCTTGCAAATGCAGTTATTAATCCGCTGACAGCCCTTTTAAAAGTGAAAAACGGTGAGCTTATTGAAAGCCCTCATTACAGAAGGATGGCTAAATCTGTATTTAAAGAAGCTATCGGGATTTTAGATATGTCTGATGAAAATGCTGAGTGGGAAAAAGTGATGGAGATCTGCAAAAGGACGGCGGAGAACAGGTCCTCTATGCTCAGGGATGTGGAAGCATCCCGAAAAACAGAGATTGACGGGATTATCGGCTATTTGCTTGATGAGGCAAAAAAGCAGAATAAGCCGGTTCCGCTGCTTGAATTTTTGTATCATGCTGTTAAAGGCGGAGAAAAGGAATGATCGGCGAGTGGTTCATCAATCTCGCAGCATTTGCCGTGTCTCTTCCGTTGCTAACTTTCCTCATTCTGGTCGCTGTTTTATCAGCGGTAACGGGAAATGTAAAAAGGGGCATGCTGTATGCAGCAGATGCTGCTGTCGTTCTGTTTGCGCTCTCCATTTATTTTAAATTGCTTGTTTTATCTGATACATCTGTTTATGGAGGCGTTTTTCTGTTTCTGCTGGTTGTGATGTTTGCTGTCCTCATTTATATGATAAGATCCAGCTCATCTGTTCCGCTGTCAAAAGCCTTTAAAAAGTGCTGGCGATTTTCTTTTCTGATTCTCCTTCCGCTCTCAACCATTCTTGCGGTATTCGGAGCAGTAAGAGGGATACTTGAATATATCTGAAGGTGCAGGCAAAGTCTTTTTCTTTTCAGCCGGATAAATGCTATACTCTTCTCGGATGCTTACATAACCCGGAAAGGAAGTTTACACAAATGGAGATTACTGACCTCTCCCTTCGCCATTCGAACCGATTAGTCGAAGATCTGATCAGCGGCAGGCTGAATACAGAGGACTACTTTGACTACAGCATTACGGATGACACCGTTTATGAAAAAAGAGTGAAGGACTTAAAAAATAGAACATTCGCAAGAGAAGAGCTGTCCTCCTATCTTTTGAGTTACCACCAAAAGCATTTTCAGGACAAAGAACCTGTGATCCGTAATATAGAGCGTTTAAAAGATCCGGAAAGTCTTGTTGTCGTCGGGGGACAGCAGGCGGGTCTTTTGACAGGACCGCTCTATACGATTCACAAAATCATTTCAATTCTCGTCCTTGCAGAACAGCAGGAAGCAAAGCTGTCTGTTCCGGTCATTCCAGTCTTCTGGGTAGCGGGGTGAGGATCATGATTTTGCTGAGGTCAATCATCTGCATGTCTCTCAAAACGGGGTTATCAAGAAGAAGGCTGTTAAAACAGCGATGAATGAAAAGATTCCTGTGTTCTATAAACCTATCGACCACGCGGAATGCTGGAACTTTATCTGCTCTGTTTTTGAAACATACGGGGAAACGGACTATACAATGGAGCTGATGAACAGCCTCAAACAAACGCTGTCTGTTTCAGCCACTTATACGGAGTTTTTCGAACATCTTACATATGAAATGTTTTCGGATTACGGATTGGTGCTGATCAACTCTTCAGATCCTGAGCTCAGAAAAATGGAAGCAGGATTTTTTCAGCATTTAATCATGAAAAATGAAGAGCTGTCTGAGAGCCTTTCAGCTCAGCAGGCATACATGACTGAAGCTGGTTACAAGCCAATCATTGAAGCTGATCACGCGAGCGCAAATCTTTTCTTCCATGACAGCAAAGGTGACCGTCTGCTTCTTAAGCGTACAGATGATTCCGTCTTTACTGCCGAAGGTCTGTCGTATACTGAGGCAGAGCTTAAGCAGTTCGCAGAACAATATCCGGAGAGACTGAGCAACAATGTTGTCACAAGGCCGCTTATGCAGGAATATCTTCTTCCGACACTTGCCTTTATCGCAGGGCCGGGAGAAATTTCTTACTGGGCAGAGCTTAAGAGAGTATTTGAAACAGCAGGCTTTTTCATGCCGCCAGTAGTGCCAAGGCTGAATATCACCTTTGTTGAACGGTCCATCGAATCGGACATGAGGGACGTTTCACTTACGCTCGACGACCTGTTTTCAAAAGGGGCTGACAAAGTCCGGGAAGAGTGGCTTGCTAAAATGGAACCTTCTCAGCTGACCCCTGAAATTTCTCAAGCCAAGACGGAGATTGAACGGATTCACAAAAGCCTTCGGGAGTCGGCAGTCGCTAAAGACGCAAGCCTTCAGCCGTTTCTTGAAAAAAATGCATTTTTTATTCAGGCACAGCTTGATTTGCTTCAATCTCACGTCGACAAAAAAGTTCAGCAAAAGCACCGCGCAGAATTGGATAAATTCACAAGAATCGCGAAATCTCTTCAGCCAAATGGCGGATTTCAAGAGAGAACATGGAATATTTACTATTATTTGAATAAATATGGACCTGATTTTCTGCACGAAATCGTGAAGCTTCGCTATTCTTTTAACTCCCATCATAAAGTTGTCAAAATTTAAAGAACGAATTTCTGAAATCCTGTGGAATACAGGGTTTTTTTTTATGAAAAGAACGTGTAGAATAGGAAGTGGGGAGAAGTGGGGGGAAGTGGTGACCGAAAGAAAGAAAGTGGGGCGACGGACATGTTCATGGGTGAATATCATCACACGATAGATGCAAAAGGCCGCATGATCGTTCCAGCCAAATTCCGCGAAGAACTCGGAGAAACTTTCGTCATCACCAGAGGACTCGATCAATGCTTGTTCGGATATCCGATGAGTGAATGGAAAATGATCGAGGAAAAGCTGAAGGCCCTTCCATTAACAAAAAAAGACGCACGGGCATTTACAAGATTTTTCTTCTCGGGTGCTGTTGAATGCGAAATTGACAAACAGGGGCGCATTAACTTGGCTGCACCGCTTCTGCAGTATGCAAAGCTTGAAAAAGAGTGTGTTGTTATCGGAGTATCAAATCGGATCGAACTTTGGGATCAGGCAATTTGGGATACATATGTAGCCGAACAGGAAGATTCATTTGCCGAAATTGCTGAAAATATGATTGGTTTTGATATATAATAATCTCTTGTGCAACAATGAGTAATAGCAATGTCAAAATCAGCATCTCAAGTACGTACGAATCTGATAAAGGTGGTAGCAGCAATGTTTCAACATAAAACAGTATTATTGCATGAAACGGTAGATGGTTTGAACATTAAAGAAGATGGGGTATATGTCGACTGCACATTAGGCGGAGCGGGACACAGTTCTTACTTGCTGTCCAAGCTTTCAAAAAAGGGGCACCTTTTCGCTTTTGACCAGGACGATGCAGCCCTCTCGCATGCAAAAAAGCTATTAGAGTCCTACAAAGGACAAGTAACATTTATTAAAAGCAATTTCAGACATTTAAAAGCAGAACTTGAAAACCTTGGTGTAACAGAGGTTGACGGCATTTTATTCGACCTCGGAGTTTCATCGCCGCAATTAGATACACCTGAGAGAGGCTTCAGCTATCATCATGACGCACCTCTTGATATGAGAATGGATCAGAACGCAAGGACTTCCGCTTATGATGTCGTGAATGGGTGGACCTATGAAGAACTGGTTAAAATCTTCTTCAGATACGGAGAAGAAAAGTTCTCTAAACAAGTAGCAAGGAAAATTGAAGCTGCAAGGGAAATTCAGCCGATCCGGACGACCGGAGAGCTGGTGGAACTAATTAAGGATGCCATTCCCGCACCTGCAAGGCGCAAAGGCGGACATCCTGCCAAACGGATTTTTCAGGCGATCCGAATTGCGGTAAATGATGAATTGAAAGTGTTTGAAGAAGCGATTGGACAAGCAGTTGAAATGATTAAACCCGGCGGCAGAGTCAGTGTCATTACCTTCCATTCTTTAGAGGACCGAATCTGCAAGACGGCATTCAAGCAAGCTGCTTCATTACCGGAACTGCCTCCTAATTTGCCGGTCATACCTGATGAATTCAAGCCTAAAGTGAAACTGATCACAAGAAAACCGATTACACCATCTGAAGAAGAGCTTGAAGAAAACAATCGTGCAAGATCAGCCAAGCTGCGAATACTTGAAAAACTGTAAGAAATAGATGAAACGAGGGGGTTTTGTTCATGAGTAATTTAGCTGTGAAAATCCAGCAGCAAAGGCAAGAGCAGCATAAGCAAATGCCCGAACAGCAGCAATCGGTGGTCATCAAAAGAAGACCTACAATTACAATCGGCGAAAAAGTGCTGATCGTTGCCTTTTTATCTGTTCTGCTGTTTGCAGCCATCCAAATTGTTTCAAATAGCGTCACGGTCTACAAGGGAAATGTGGCCGTTCAGAAAATCGAAGCAAAAATCCAGGATCAGCAGAAGGTAAACGCAGATCTTGGCGTACAGGTTAAAGAACTAAGCAGCTATGAGCGCATTATGGGCATAGCTAAAGGCCTCGGACTTGAGCTTGATACGAATAAAGTGAAAGTAGTAAATGACTAATCATGAATCAGCCGAAAAATATCAATATGAACAGAGGAGCAGCAATATTAACCTTAATATTTGCATTGCTCTTTTTTGTCTTAGTCATCCGTTTCTTGTATTTGCAGACAACAGGCGAAGTAAATGGGGAAGTCCTTGCCGCAAGGGCACAGGAACAGTATGAAAGAAAGCGGACAATTGAAGCTAGCAGGGGCTCCATTGTGGACAGAAAAGGCGAAGTGATTGCCGAGGATACAAATACGTACACTTTGATCGCTGTACTTGACGATAAAATGTCCACTTCTCCCAAAAAACCTAAACATGTGGTTGATCCTGAGGAAACGGCGGAAAAGCTTGCTCCCCTCCTGGATATGGAAAACAGTGAAGTCCGGGATATCCTTGAGAGAGAAGCGTTTCAGGTGGAATTTGGATCAGCGGGCAGAAATATCAGTCATTCACTCAAAGTGAAAATTGAGAAATTAAACCTTCCGGGCATCGGGTTTATCCGTGATACGCACAGGTATTATCCAAACGGCACCTTTGCCTCGCATATTATCGGATATGCGCAGCGGGAAGAAGGAACCACAAAAACCGTCGGAATGTTCGGTTTGGAAAAAAGCCTGGATAAGTACCTTCAGGAAAAAGACGGATATATGGCATATGAAGGCGACAAGCAGGGGTTCAAGCTTCCAAACGGCGAGGAAAAGATTATTGCTCCCGATAATGGAGATACGGTCTATCTGACACTCGACCAAAAGATTCAGACATTCCTTGAGGATGCGATGAACGAAGCAGCCGAAGAATATGAACCTGAAAAAATCATCGGGATTGTAGCAGATCCGAAAACAGGGAAAATACTGGCGATGGGGCAGCGCCCAAGCTTTGATCCAAACGTCCGTGATATTAACAACTATTATAATGATGCAGTCGCCTATCCTTTTGAGCCCGGCTCAACAATGAAGATCTTTACTGTGGCAGCAGCTATAGAGGAGGGTGTCTTCAATAGGGACGAACTGTATAAATCTGGCGCCTATAAAGTAGAAGGCGGAAGAATCCGTGACCATAACAAAACCGGATGGGGGACGATTACCTTCCTTGAAGGTGTGCAGAGATCCTCTAACGTTGCAATGGCTATCCTTGCAAAAGAAAAGCTTGGTCCTGACCGCTTTATGAATTACATGGAGAAATTCGGACTGAATCAAAAAACGGGAATCGATCTTCCCAATGAAGCAAACGGAGTCTTCAACTATAAATATGATATTGAAAAAGTAACAACCTCTTTCGGCCAGGGGTCCACTGTAACGCCTATTCAGCAGGTGCAGGCAGCTACAGCGATTGCTAACGGCGGCAAAATGATGAAGCCTTACATCATTGATAAAATTGTTGATCCGGACAGCGGGAAAACGGTAAAAGAAAACAAACCGCAAACAGCGGGAACGCCGATTTCGGAAAAAACCTCAAAAGAAGTACTGGACATACTTGAAACGGTCGTAAGTTCCGAAAAGGGCACAGGAAAACCATACAAAATTGAGGGCTATAGTGTGGCCGGCAAAACAGGAACGGCCCAGATGGCAGGCAGTGATGGAAGATATCTGACTGGAAAAAACAATTTTGTATTCTCATTCCTCGGAATGGCGCCGAAAGAAGACCCTGAACTCCTTGTTTATGTAGCGGTGCAAAAGCCGCAGCTTAAAGATACGGAAACAGGTTCAATGCCTGTATCGACGGTGTTTAACTCGGTTATGAAAAACAGTCTTCAGTATATGAAAATTCAGCCGTCTGAAGAAGTGGAGGAAGAACCGGAAAAAGCGGAGACAGAAGTAGGCTCTGCGCTTCCTTCTTTTGAAGGGGAAAGTGTCGAAGCAGCACAAAAATGGCTTGAGGACAATAAGATGAATGCCGTCATCCTCGGCAGCAGCAATGAAGTGAGCGAACAATATCCCGAAGAAGATTCAAGATTGATCGCAAACGGGCGTGTTTTTCTTAAAACAGACGGGAAAATGTCCATGCCTGATCTCACCGGATGGTCATCGCGGGATATTATGAAGCTTGCCAATTTCCTGGATTTAGAGCTCCAGTTAAAAGGAAATGGCTATGCGGTATCGCAAACGATCACTAAAGGTCAACGTGTTCAGAAAAATGACAGGCTGACGGTGAAACTTCAAAGTCCAGCGGGGGCATCTGAAGGCGAAACTGCAGAATTTGAAGAAGAAACTGCTGAGTCTGAAGAGGCTGAAACTGAATAAGCTTAAACAAAATAAGAGAGGGCCCGGACCGCTTTGGACGGGCTCTCTTTTTGCTTTTTCCGAGTTGTCCAGTCAAAGTTCTAGCACTCACGGTACAAGCATATATTTGAACGAGCCTTGATAAGGGGGAAAAAATATATGCGTGTTTCAAATGTGACGGTGCGCAAACGACTTGCGATGGTGCTGATGTTTGGTTTTTTGATTTTTCTAATTATCGATATCCGCCTTGGATATGTTCAATTTTTTATAGGAGACAAACTGACAGCCCTGGCGAAGGATTCCTGGAGCCGGAACATTCCGTTTGAGCCGGAGAGGGGCGAGATTCTTGACAGGAACGGCGTGAAGCTTGCGACGAATATGAGTGCTCCGTCTGTTCTCGTTGTGCCGAGGCAGGTTGAGGACCCGGCGGGCACGGCAGAAAAGCTTGCAGCTGTATTAAATATGCCGAAAGAGCGGGCTTATCAACTTATCACCCAGAAGCAATCCATCCAGAGAATCAATCCCGAAGGGCGCAAAATTTCTCATGAAAAAGCAAAAGAACTCAGGGCGCTCGGTTTAAAAGGTGTATACATAGCGGAGGATTCAAAACGCCATTATCCGTTCGGCAGCTACCTCTCGCACGTCCTCGGATTTGCAGGCATTGATAATCAGGGCCTCCTTGGACTGGAGTCGTATTATGATGAACAGCTGAAAGGAACAAAGGGATATGTGAAGTTTTATTCTGATGCTAAAGGAAAGAGGATGCCAAAAGAGGCGGATGAATATACCGCACCGGTGGATGGCCTGAATTTAAAACTGACAATCGATTCAAAAGTGCAGACGATCGTAGAGAGGGAACTCGATAATGCACAGGCGCAATACAATCCAGACGGCATGATTGCGATCGCGATGAATCCGAAAAACGGCGAAATTCTGGCGATGTCAAGCAGACCTGATTTTGATCCGGCGGATTTCCGGAATGTCGATCCGCTCATCTATAACCGAAATCTCCCTGTGTGGAGTTCTTATGAACCTGGTTCAACATTTAAAATCATTACACTTGCAGCTGCACTTGAAGAGAAAAAAGTAGATTTGCAGAAAGAGCATTTTCATGATGGGGGTTCAGTGGAGGTCGGCGGAGCCAGATTAAAGTGCTGGAAGCGCGGAGGACACGGGAGCCAGTCTTTCCTTGAAGTGGTACAGAACTCATGTAACCCCGGTTTTGTAGAGCTTGGTCAAAGACTTGGAACCAGCACCCTTTTTAAATACATCCAAAACTTCGGCTTTGGCCAGAAAACAGGGATTGATCTTCAGGGAGAGGCAAGGGGAATCCTGTTTGATGTTAAAAATGTAGGACCAGTGGAACAGGCAACGACCGCATTCGGACAGGGGGTATCCGTTACACCGATCCAGCAGGTTGCAGCCGTAGCTGCAGCTGTAAATGGCGGTACGCTTTACACCCCGTATATAGCTAAAGAATGGATCGACCCTGTTACAGGAGATGTGATCAGCAGCACAGAACCAGAAGCAAAGCGCAAAGTCATTTCCGAAGAAACGTCGAAGCAAATCAGATATGCACTTGAAAGTGTAGTAGCCCAAGGAACAGGGAAAAACGCATTTGTTGAGGGGTACCGTGTAGGAGGTAAAACAGGAACAGCTCAAAAAGTAAAAGACGGTGTCTATATGAAAAACAATTATATTGTTTCATTCATTGGATTTGCTCCGGCAGATGACCCGGAAATCGTCGTTTATACAGCAGTCGATAATCCTAAGGGCACTGTGCAGTTCGGGGGAACGGTTGCAGCCCCGATTGTCGGAAACATTATGGAAGACAGTCTGAGGGAGCTTGGAGTGAAACCGCGGAAAAACCAAATCGAGAAGGAATACACATGGCTAGACACAAAACTTGTGAGCGTTCCGAATGTTGTAGGGCTTACAGCGCAGGAACTCAGGGAGCAGATGGTGAATCTCAAACTTGATATCGCAGGATCCGGAGATACAGTTGTTCAGCAGTCGCCTCAGGCAGGTGTAAAGGTGAAAGAAGGGTCAACACTTCGTCTTTATTTGGGAAAAGGAAGCAAAAAATCAGAAGACAATGACTAAACGCATATGTTCTGAAGCCGGCATTCACAAAACGTGACTGCCTCGCTTTTGTTTGGGGAGAAACAGCTCTGCCCCCGCACATTTTTTAGTGCGGATATGGCTCTTTTACCGAAGATAAGATAAAATAGGTACTGTGCGTTTTTCTGACAACAGGATGACCGTAAGCCGGTATGCCGGCAGGCTGTTTTTGTAAAATGGGGATTTGCTGCACGACTAAAATAAAGACAGAAACTATTGTTGGTTCTTGAGAGGATTTGGTGAAAATGAAATTACACACACTGCTTTCGCAGCTTCAGAATATAAAATGGAATGTGGAGGAAAATCCGGAAATTCTCTCGATTGAAATGGATTCAAGGGAAGTAAAGCAGGACAGCTTATTTATCTGCATCAGCGGATATACGGTTGACGGACACGATTATGCAGAGCAGGCCGTCAGAAACGGCGCAGCTGCGGTTTTATCTGAGAAACCTTTAAACCTTTCTGTTCCGGTTATTGTTGTTAAAAATACAAAACGGGCGATGGCGCTTCTTGCCGATGCTTTTTACGGCCATCCAACACAAGGCATGCATCTGATCGGCGTAACAGGTACAAACGGAAAAACATCAACAACACACCTGATTGAGAAGATTCTGCAAAATGCAGGGAAGACGACCGGTTTGATCGGAACGATGTACATAAAGATTGGCGATGAAGAACTGAGTGTCAAAAATACGACACCTGAGAGCCTGACCCTTCAAAAAACATTCCGTACAATGGCAGATAAAGGAGTAAGCCACGGTGTTATGGAGGTTTCATCTCACGCTCTCCATATGGGCCGCGTCCATGGATGTGACTATGATGTAGCCGTGTTTACAAACCTTACCCAGGATCACCTGGATTATCACGAGACGATGGATGCGTACCGTGCAGCCAAAGGCCTCCTGTTTTCTCAGCTTGGAAATACATTTAACCCGGATAAGCCCAAAACGGCGGTTTTAAATGCAGATGATCCTGCATCAGGCGAATTTATGAGCATGACAGCAGCCCATATTCTCACATACGGGATTGATTCTGAGTCCGATGTATCTGCACAAAACATCGTCATGTCCCCAAGCGGAACGGCATTTGACCTTGTCACACCGTTTGGCTCACAGCACATCAAAATGAAGCTCATCGGCAAATTCAGCATTTACAACGCTCTCGCTGCTGCTTCGGCATGTCTTGCTTCTGGTGTAAGCCTTGAGATTGTTGCCGGGACACTGGCTGAGATTGAAGGGGTAAGAGGCAGATTTGAAGTCGTTGACGGGGGCCAGGATTTCTCTGTCATCGTTGATTATGCCCATACACCTGACAGTCTTGAAAATGTCCTGAAAACAGTTAAGCAATTTGCCAAAGGGAAAACGTTTGTGATTGTCGGATGCGGAGGGGACAGAGACAGGACGAAGCGGGCCATTATGGCGCAAATAGCTGTCAAGTATGCAGAAGAACCCATTTTCACATCTGATAATCCAAGAAGCGAGGAGCCTGCTACTATCCTTAAGGAAATGGAAGAAGGTGTTGCAGGAGCCTATTTCCATAAGATTGAAAAGAGAGAAGAGGCCATTTTTTACGCAGTAAATGAAGCAAAAGCGGGGGATGTGATCCTGATTGCAGGAAAGGGTCATGAAACGTATCAGATTATCGGGTCAGAGGTATTCGATTTTGATGACCGCGAGGTTGCTCTGCGTGCGGTACAATTTAAATTAAATCAATAACCGGCGGACTTATCCGTACTATATGAATGAATCAGGGACGCTCAGGCTTACGGGCCAGCGTCCTGCAGTGATACCAGGGAGGATCTATACATGCTTGAACAAATCATCATCTTTACAATACTAATGGGCTTTTTAATCAGTGTTCTGATATCTCCCATCTTTATCCCTTTCTTAAGAAGGCTTAAATTCGGACAGAGCATCAGGGATGAAGGGCCAAAATCGCATCAGAAGAAATCAGGAACGCCTACAATGGGCGGCATCATGATTATCTTGTCTGTCATTGTGACAACTATTGTCATGAGTTATAAATTTGCAGAACCAAGTGTTGAAATGTATTTGCTTTTATTTGTTACGTTCGGTTACGGCCTTCTCGGGTTTTTGGATGATTTCATCAAAGTTGTGATGAAGCGCAACCTCGGCCTTACATCGAAACAAAAGCTGCTCGGGCAAATCATTATTGCAGTTATTTTCTATATTGTTTTCAGACAGTTTGGATTCTCTTCAGAGGTCCGCATTCCGGGTACGGAGCTCGGTGTTGATCTTGGATGGGCCTATGTGCTGCTTATTGTCTTCATGCTTGTCGGCGGCTCTAATGCAGTTAACTTGACGGATGGTCTTGACGGTCTGCTTTCAGGTACAGCTGCCATTGCGTTTGGAGCATTTGCTGTTCTCGCATGGAATCAATCTCAATATGATGTGGCCATTTTCTCTGTAGCAGTCGTAGGGGCTGTTCTTGGATTTCTCGTATTTAATGCTCACCCCGCAAAAGTATTTATGGGAGATACAGGATCTCTTGCACTTGGCGGAGCAATCGTAACCATCGCCATTTTAACCAAGCTTGAAATCCTGCTTGTTCTGATCGGCGGAGTTTTTGTTATTGAAACTCTTTCCGTTATTATTCAGGTAATCTCTTTTAAAACGACAGGAAAGCGCGTTTTTAAGATGAGTCCCCTTCATCATCATTATGAACTGACAGGATGGTCGGAATGGAGAGTTGTTGTGACGTTCTGGTCAGTCGGACTGATTTTCGCCGTTCTTGGAATTTACGTAGAGGTGTGGTTATAAAATGAAACAAATTAACGACTTTAAAGACAAACATGTCCTTGTGCTAGGGCTCGCAAAAAGCGGCCTGGCTGCAGCAAGGCTCTTACATAAACTGGGTGCGCGCGTAACGGTTAATGATATGCTGCCGCTTGAAGAAAATGAATCAGCGCAGGAACTGCAGGCTATGGGGCTTAACGTGGTATGCGGAAGCCATCCGCCGGAACTCCTAGACGGGGCAGAATACATTGTGAAAAATCCCGGTATTCCATACTCAAACACTCTGCTTGCAAAAGCGCTGGAAAAGCAAATTCCAATCGTTACGGAGGTTGAACTTGCCTATTTAATTTCAGAAGCTGACATGATCGGCATTACCGGATCCAATGGGAAAACGACGACGACGACCCTTATCCATGAAATGCTGCTGTCTGACGGTAAAAAGTCACTCATCGCCGGCAACATCGGAACAGTCGCCTGTGAAGTGGCAGAGCAGGCAGACAAAGACAGCATCATCGTTACAGAGCTTTCTTCTTTTCAGCTGATGGGAACGAAAACATTCCGTCCTAAAATTGCCCTGATGCTGAACTTGTTTGATGCCCATCTTGATTATCACGGCACGAGGGAAGAATATGCTTCTGCAAAAGCAAGAATTTATGCTAACCAGCAGAACAGTGATTTTGCTGTTGTCAACGCGGATGATGCCGAGGTCGTAAAAGCAGCTGCTGCTGGTAATGGGGAAAAGATTTTCTTTTCTGTCAAGCAAGAGCTTGAATCAGGAGCGTACATTAAAAACGGCGCCGTTTGGTTTAACGATGAAAAAATCATTGATGTAAAAGAAATCGTTCTTCCAGGCAAACATAATCTTGAAAATATTCTCGCAGCTGTTTGTGCGGTGAAACTGAGCGGTGCTAAAACAGAAGCCATCCGCAAAGTGCTGACTTCCTTCAAAGGAGTGAAGCACCGTCTGCAGTTTATCCGCACGATAGGCGGAGTTAAATATTACAATGACTCAAAAGCTACAAATATACTGGCTACTTCAAAAGCTCTCCAGGCATTTGATGCACCGACCGTTTTACTTGCCGGCGGCCTTGACCGCGGCAATGAATTTGACGAACTGATCCCCTTCCTTGGGAATGTCAAAACTCTGATTACGTTTGGCCAGACTGCGCCAAAGCTTGAGAGAATAGCAGCGGATGCGGGAATAGAAGAGGTGAAACGTGTCGATAATGTTGAACAGGCGGCTTATGCGGCGTTCAGCTTATCTCAGGAAGGCGACATCGTACTCTTATCCCCGGCATGTGCAAGCTGGGATCAATATAAAACATTTGAACAAAGAGGAGACATGTTTGAGAACGCCGTGCATAAGCTAAAGTAAAGGGCTCGTACACGCGCCCTAATTCCATTATATTGGGGTGTTTGGCGTTGACGGCAAAAAGATCTGCACCGGACTTTATACTAGTCATTATCACGCTGCTCCTTCTGACGATTGGACTGATTATGGTATACAGTGCAAGCGCAGTGTGGGCAACGTATAAATTCGAAGATTCGTTTTTCTTTGCCAAGAGGCAGCTTTTGTTCGCAGGCGTCGGAGTCGTAGCCATGTTCTTCATTATGAATGTGGATTACTGGACGTGGAGAACCTGGGCGAAAATGCTTGTCATCGTCTGTTTTATCCTGCTTCTCGCTGTCCTTGTTCCCGGTATCGGGATGGAGAGAAACGGATCAAGAAGCTGGATTGGAGTAGGGGCTTTTTCCATACAGCCTTCTGAATTTATGAAGCTTGCAATGATTGCCTTTTTAGCTAAATTTCTATCGGAAAATCAAAAGAAAATAACCTCCTTTAAAAGAGGGCTTTTGCCGTCGCTGGCATTTGTTTTTACCGCATTCGCGCTGATCATGCTGCAGCCTGATCTCGGAACAGGAACGGTTATGGTCGGGACGTGCATTGTCATGATTTTTGTGGCAGGTGCAAGAATCAGTCATTTCGGTTTACTGGGGCTTCTTGGTGTGGCAGGGTTTGCAGCGCTGGTGCTTTCCGCACCTTACCGGATCAAACGGATTACATCGTTTTTAAATCCGTGGGAAGATCCTCTCGGAAGCGGCTTTCAGATTATCCAGTCATTATATGCAATCGGGCCGGGCGGTCTGTTTGGACTCGGCCTCGGGCAAAGCAGGCAGAAGTTCTTTTATCTGCCGGAGCCGCAGACAGATTTTATTTTCGCCATTCTTGCCGAGGAACTCGGGTTTATTGGCGGATCGCTGATTATTCTGCTGTTTGGCCTCCTGTTATGGCGCGGAGTGAGGATTGCGCTCGGAGCACCCGATCAGTACGGTTCATACCTTGCAATCGGCATTATAACAATGGTTGCCATACAGGTAATGATCAATATTGGAGTTGTAACAGGTCTAATGCCGGTAACAGGCATCACTCTGCCGTTTTTAAGCTACGGGGGCTCTTCGCTTACGCTGATGCTGATGGCAGTAGGTGTGCTGCTGAACATAAGCAGATATGCCAGGTATTGACGCTATACGAAACGGGGCCCTGTTGAAAAACAGGGTTCCTCGCGTTTTGCGGGAAAATGGCTGATTCTTAAGTCTATAAGAATCTAAAATGGATTGGGCATTGTGCTCATAGAATATAAAAAACATATAAAAAGGTTTTAACTGCGGTTTAAGAGGGAATAGAAGGTATTGTGCTTTTACCGGCTCCTTCTGACACAGCAGGGAAAATGACAAACAATTTTTTACAGGAGGCTGTCATGGAAAACATACTTAATAAGCTTCAAGAGGCACAGGTAGGAAAGGTTGTTCAAAACGAACCTTTAGCCAAACATACAACCATTAAAATCGGGGGACCTGCAGAGATTTTCGTGGAACCGGCCTCCATCAGTGATCTGAAAAAGACAATGGATATTGTGAATGAAAGCGGACTTCCGTGGAGAGCAATTGGACGCGGCTCCAATTTGCTTGTCAGTGATGCAGGAATAAAAGGCGTTGTCATTAAACTTGGCAAGGGCCTCGACCATATGGAGATTGACGGAGAGACGGTGACAGCCGGAGGCGGATACTCTCTCATTAAGTTGACGACCCTGCTTAGCAAACAGGGACTGTCAGGACTTCAATTCGCAGGGGGAATCCCTGGCTCAGTCGGCGGCGCTGTCTATATGAACGCCGGAGCTCACGGGTCTGATATGTCCAAAATTCTCATAAAAGCACACATTCTGTTTGAAGACGGAAAGATGGAGTGGCTGACTGCTGATGAACTCGCGTTTTCATACCGCACATCCCTGCTTCAGAAAAAGCGTCCGGGCATCTGCCTTGAAGCCGTCATGAAGCTTCAAAAAGGGAACAGAGAAGAGATTACGGCACAGCTCCAAAAGAATAAGGATTACCGCAGAGAAACACAGCCGTGGGATTTGCCTAACTGCGGAAGTGTATTCCGTAACCCCCTTCCTTACTATGCAGGACAGCTCATTCAGGAATCAGGACTTAAAGGCCATCAGATCGGTGGCGCGAAAATTTCCGATCTTCACGGAAACTTCATCGTGAACACTGGCAATGCCACTGCAAAAGACGTTCTTGACTTGATTGATTATGTCAAAAAGACGATTTTTGATAAGCACGGCGTGAAAATGGAGACGGAGGTTGAAATTGCCGGTCTAATGTGATGATTGCTTATCTCTTTTTCCTTATATTGTGGTATACTATCTTTATTAAAAGCACAGTTGCTAAACGGCATCCAGCATGCCGTTTGTTTCTCTTTTTAAGAAGATTTTACGGCCCCGAAAGTCATTCGGGATGAGGGGTGAATACATGGAAAAAGGCAAAGTCGTTTCGCTTGAAGACAGGGTGCCCAAATTAAAAGAGCACCGCAGGCAAAAATCAAACCGCAGATTAATAGGTTTTCTATCCGTCTTTTTCATCCTCATACTGCTTGTCATCTACTTTCAGTCTCCGCTGAGCAAAGTGTCTTCCATAGATGTAAAAGGCAACAGAACTGTTTCTGATGAAGAGATTATTTCTTTGAGCGGAATTACCAAAAAAACAGGGTTTTTCAGCATCGAGGACAGTGAAGTTCGGGAGGCGCTGTCTGACTTTGACCAAATTCAGGATGTGCGGATTGAAAAAGAGCTGCCAAATAAGGTAACGATTGCAGTCAATGAGTTTCAGAAAGTGGCATATGTCGTAAAAGGGGACAAGTTTTCGCCGATTCTAGAGAACGGAAGAACACTTGATCCTGTAACCGGGGCATTTCCAGATGACGCACCGCTTCTGATGAACTGGAAAAACGCTGAAGAAATAGAAGAAATGGCTCTTGAATTAATGAGCCTGCCTGACAGCATTTCAAATGCCATTTCGGAAATTTATCATACACCTGAACAAATGGACCCGTGGCATATCACTCTGTACATGAACGACGGTTATGAAGTACAGGCATCTGTCAGAGGGTTTTCAGAAAAGATGAAAAATTATCCTTCCATTGTCAGCCAGCTTGCGCCTGGTGCAAAGGGCGTTATTCATATGGAAGTCGGCACGTACTTTGAATCATTTGACAAGAGCGGGGAAACTGAGCTCAGCACTCCTGCTGAAGGAGCTGCAGACGAAACAGAGGCGGAGGCGACGGAACAAAATGAAAATGAAAATGAGGGGTAGGTATGTCATCCTCTCCTTAATCATGCTTGTGCTTGGCTTTCTTGTAGCTTTTTCTTATCAGCTTACGAAAGAAAAACAGCCTGAAAACGGCATTTCTTCTGAACAATGGGACAAAGAATATGAAACAAGGCAGCTTTTGATCAAGCAGGAGGAACGAAATGCCGAGCTTCAGAAGCAATTGTCTGATACCCAGGAAAAGGTCAGGAAAATTGAAGAAGATCTGAAAAATGAAAAGCAGCTTTATTTTAACCTGGTTGAAGATGCTGAGAAATACAGAATGTATGTAGGCGAGCTTGGTGTAAAAGGAGAGGGGATTGAAGTCACTCTTGAAGATTCCTCCTACATACCTGAAGGCGAAAACGTCAATAATTACATTGTGCATGAAGGCCATATTTTTAAAGTGATCAACGAACTTCTCATATCCGGTGCAAGTGCAGTTGCAATCAATGGACAGAGATTATCGCATGATTCGTATATATATTGTAATGGACCTGTTGTAACTGTGGATGGAAATCAATTTCCCGCACCGTTTGTTATTTCAGCCATCGGCGATCCTGCTGTGCTCGATCAGGCTCTGAATATTGCAGGCGGAGTGGTGGAACAAGTAGCATATGACAACATTGTCATTACCCTTGAGAAAAAAGATGAGATTAAAATGAATCCATTATTGCAAGAAAAGAAATCT
The DNA here is from genome assembly GCF_053629595.1 of Metabacillus sp. SLBN-84. Taxonomy (NCBI): domain Bacteria; kingdom Bacillati; phylum Bacillota; class Bacilli; order Caryophanales; family Bacillaceae; genus Metabacillus; species Metabacillus sp. SLBN-84. The sequence goes on along the minus strand of NZ_JBRJIP010000001.1, from coordinate 2,530,355 downwards.
TGACGGGTGGTTGCCTTGAAGAAAAATTTGAAAGGTGTCAGCTTTTCCATACTGACAATGATATTCGGCCTTATGCTTGCTGTTCAGTTTCAGTCCATTCAGGAACCTCAGGTCAGAGATACAAGGGACATGTGGCAGCTGCGGGAGGCACTTAAAACAGAGCAGATGATGCAGTCTGAGCTGCTGCTTGAGATCCGCAAGTATGAAGAGCTGATCGATACATATGAGAATGACGAGAATCAAAGTGCTGAAAAAACCCTGAAGGAAACAGTAGAAGAGCTAAAGAAAGAAGCAGGGCTGACCGAAGTAACAGGGGAGGGGATTACGATTACGATTTCCCCGCTGTTTGATGAGTCATTGACACAGACGGAAACAAGCAGTGTTGCACCTGATCTGCTTAAGCGTCTTTTGAATGAACTTAATTCCTACGGTGCCGAAAGCATCTCAATTGATGGCCGGAGAGTTGTCAATACGACCGTCATCCGGGACATCAACGGCAAAACGAAGATAGACGGCTACAGCCTGCATTCTTTTCCGCTTGAGATTAAGGTGATCGGCGAGGATGCAGAGAAGCTTTTCAGCCGGTTAAACGGATCAACGGTTATGGATACGTTTGCTGTTGATAATCTCAGACTGTCCATCTCAGAGCCAAAAGGGAGCATTACGATCCCTCCGTATGATGATGTGATCAGGGTTCAGAATATGAAACCGTTTGAAAAAGGAGAGAATTCATAATGTGGCTTCCCATTTTAGGGTTGGTTCTTGGAATTTCATTGGGACTGCTGACTGATTTCCGGATTCCCGGCGAATATTCGAATTACCTTTCCATAGCCATTCTTGCGGCACTTGATACGCTGCTTGGGGGGATTCGGGCACACTTGCAGAATATGTACGATGAAATGGTGTTTGTATCCGGTTTTTTCTTTAACATCATTTTGGCAGCAAGTTTAGCTTTTCTGGGTGTTCATCTTGGTGTAGACTTGTATTTGGTAGCAATATTTGCTTTTGGAGTCAGACTGTTCCAGAATATTGCCGTCATCAGACGAATCATTATTGCCAATTGGACTGAATCGCGCCAAAAACTTAAAAAAAGTTGATTTTTTAAGAGGGAAAATCAAGGATTTGACGAATACTCACTTTAAGTATCTAATTCATGTTAGAACCTGCACGAAGCAGGCTGGAATTTGTGTGACATGCATGTTTCAAATGTCACAGCATTTTTCAGCATTGTTACAAATATGTAAAACTAGATTCATTGTATTGTTGTTCCTCTAATAATAGAATGGAAATGATAAGTTAAGGAGGTGCCATAGAATGAACAACAATGAAATCTTTGTAAGTCTAGACATCGGTACATCCAGTGTTAAGGTTATCATCGGCGAAATGGCAGACGATAATTTGAACATTATTGGTGTAGGCAATGTTAAATCAGAAGGACTCAGAAAAGGGTCGATCGTCGACATTGACGAGACCGTTCATTCTATTAGAAAAGCGGTTGAACAGGCAGAGAGAATGGTAGGCATTCCCCTTAGAAGAGTTGTAGTGGGAGTGACCGGCAATCATGTACAGCTGCAGGACTGCCACGGGGTTGTGGCTGTCTCAAGCGAAAACCGCGAAATAGCAAATGAGGACATCAGACGCGTCATTGATGCTGCTCAAGTTATGTCAATACCTCCGGAACGGGAGATCATAGATGTGATTCCTCAGCAGTTTATTGTTGACGGACTGGATGAAATCAGCGATCCGCGCGGAATGATTGGTGTGCGTCTTGAAATGGAAGGCACGATCATCACCGGATCAAGAACGATTTTACATAATCTTCTTCGGTGCGTAGAGAAAGCAGGACTCGAAATTACAGATATATGCCTGCAGCCGCTTGCATCAGGAGCCGTTGCCCTTTCTAAGGATGAGAAAAACCTTGGCGTAGCCCTTGTTGATATCGGAGGCGGTTCAACAACAATTGCCGTCTTTGACCAAGGTCATCTGCAGACGACAAGCGTCCTGCCGATCGGCGGAGAAAACATAACGAAAGATCTGTCCATCGGCCTTCGTACAACGACGGATGAGGCTGAGCGTGTTAAAGTAAAGCATGGACATGCCTACTATGATTACGCCTCGGAAGAAGAAGTGTTTGAAGCGGCCATTATCGGCACAGATCAAAAGCAGCAATTTAATCAGCTTGAAATTTCTGATATTATAGAAGCCAGACTGGAAGAAATGTTTGAGCTCGTTCAGCATGAGATTAAGAGACTTGGTGTCAGGGACCTGCCTGGAGGATTTGTTCTGACCGGAGGAACTGTAAGCATGCCTGGAGTGCTTGAAATTGCACAGGATGTGCTTCAGAGCAATGTCCGCATTGCAAGCCCTGATTATATCGGGGTCAGAGAACCGCAGTACATGACTGGAGTCGGGCTGATTCAGTTTGCCTGCAAAAATGCTAAAATACAGGGCCGGAGCATCAGTTCAAATGCTGTTCCCGACAAGGCTGAAATGGCAGCACAAAGAGAGCCTCAGCCGCAGCAGAATCAGCATCAGCGCTCTAAGGCGAAAGAAAAAGAAGAGAAAAAAGAAAGCAAAGTGAAAAAATTCTTTGGTTACTTCTTTGAATAACATGCACCAAGAGGAAGTCATTCGATGGATTAGGAGGATTTTGTATGTTGGAGTTTGAAAGCAATATTGACGGCATGGCAACGATAAAAGTAATTGGGGTTGGCGGCGGCGGAAACAACGCTGTTAACCGTATGATAGAACATGGTGTTCAAGGCGTGGATTTTATCGCTGTAAACACTGATGCACAGGCTTTGAATCTATCTAAAGCAGAAACTAGAATGCAGATTGGCTCAAAGCTTACAAGAGGCCTTGGCGCAGGCGCAAACCCTGAAGTCGGCAAAAAAGCTGCTGAAGAAAGTAAAGAGCAGATTGAAGAGGCTTTAAGAGGAGCAGACATGGTATTCGTCACTGCAGGAATGGGCGGCGGTACAGGTACTGGTGCAGCTCCTGTCATCGCCCAGATCGCTAAAGACCTTGGCGCTCTTACTGTTGGGGTTGTTACCCGCCCATTTACGTTTGAAGGACGCAAGCGTGCGATGCAGGCTGCCGGCGGCATCTCTTCAATGAAAGAATCAGTTGATACGCTGATTGTTATCCCGAACGACCGTCTTCTTGAAATTGTAGACAAAAACACACCGATGCTTGAAGCTTTCCGCGAAGCGGATAACGTACTCCGCCAAGGTGTACAGGGCATCTCAGATTTGATTGCTGTTCCTGGACTGATCAACCTTGATTTTGCCGATGTTAAGACAATTATGTCGAACAAAGGTTCATCACTTATGGGTATTGGGGTTGCAACTGGAGAAAGCAGAGCAGCAGAAGCCGCAAAAAAAGCTATTTCAAGTCCGCTTCTTGAAACATCAATTGACGGCGCACAAGGTGTTCTGATGAACATTACTGGCGGTTCAAACCTAAGTCTTTATGAAGTTCAGGAAGCAGCTGACATCGTTGCTACTGCTTCAGATCAGGACGTAAACATGATCTTCGGTTCAGTTATCAACGAAAACCTGAAGGATGAGATTGTAGTGACTGTTATTGCTACCGGCTTTAACGAAGTAGAAATCAATCACAGCAAACCGCAGTCAAGACCATTCGGAAACACGGCTCCAAAACCATCACCTAAACCTCGCGATGTAAGAGAAATGAAACGTGAGCGCGAACGCGAGGAGCCTGCTCAGGACATGTCAAGCCGTTCTATGCAGCAAGGCGATGATACACTTGATATCCCTACATTCCTGCGAAACCGCAACAAACGCAGATAATAGCAAAAAAAGACATGGCCAAGCGCCATGTCTTTTTTTTGCATTCTTTTATACATAAAATCTGTCTCCTCATATTGTCCTGCTCTTTATAGATAAAAGATGAAATTAGTCCCCTTAGAAATCTGCTGATATTGAGTACCATTTCCTGTATTGTAACAATCTGCTCTACCTGAGCACTTTGTAAATGGTTAAATTAGGTAAATTATGTTTATTTTTACAGGTTTGTTTTCACCATAGTCCGAATGTCCTTTCAAAAAAACGCTGTGAATCCCAGTGTTCATGGCATCTTTAATAGAGTGAAAAAAGGCAGGCGTTCATTTGTCCTGATTTGCAGAACTTTTCTTCTCCGTCAAATCGATCATTTCTGCAAAAGGAATATTTTGGGTGCAAATAATGACAAAATTTTCAAAAAACTTTCTTTACATTTAATGTAACAGCTCAGATTATACATACATTTCAGAGGGAGGGAGGACCTGAGGATCTGCCTACAACATTTTAAGGGGGAATTGAAAGAATGCCGAAGAAATATGGGAAATCGCTCAGTATTTTGTCAATTATGATCCTGCTTTTAACTTTGCTTGCGCCAAGTGTGTCAGTTGCAAGCACAAACGTCAGTACATCAGTGAAAAGTCAGAAAAACATAACGGCTGATAAAGTTTCAAAGAAGGTTGCCGAATCTTTTAAGAAAGAAGAAAAGGTGACGTTTCTCATTAAGCTGAAAGAGCAGGTTGATACAGCAAAAGTTGCAAAGAATGCTGCAAAAACTGAATCTAAAGGGTTGCAGGCCAAATATGAGAAACGGTCGGCTGTCGTTTCTTCCCTTCGTGCAAAAGCCTTTGAAACGCAGCATAATCTGAAAACATACTTAACGAAAGAACAAAAAGCCGGAAATGCGAAAGACATAAAATCTTACTATATCGTAAACGGAATGGCTGTCACTGCCACTAAGGAGGTAATGGAAAAAGTTGCATCTTTCCCGGAAGTGGACAAGATCCTTCCAAATGAAGTTCGTCAGCTGAACAAGGTAAAAGAAAAAACATCTGTACAGCAGACAGACACAAATGCATCTCCTGCAGCAACAGAGTGGAACATCAATAAAATAGGTGCTCCTGCAGCATGGGAGATGGGCATCGACGGCAGCGGAACCGTTGTTGCTTCGATTGATACAGGCGTTCAATGGGATCACCCTGCATTAAAAGAAAAATACCGCGGCTTTAATCCAGCTGCACCAAATGCACCGGATCACGAGTTCAGCTGGTTTGATGCTACAGCAAATCAGGGAGCGCCTTACGACGATGATGGGCATGGAACGCACGTAACAGGCACGATGGTAGGCGCAGAGCCAAACGGCAATAATCAAATCGGTGTTGCACCAGGTGCAAAGTGGATTGCTGTCAAAGCATTCACTGCAAACGGCGGAACAGATGCAGATTTGCTTGAGGCAGGAGAGTGGATTATTGCACCAAAAGATGAAGACGGCAACCCGCATCCTGAAATGGCGCCTGATGTCGTCAACAATTCCTGGAGCGGAGGATCAGGGCTCGATGAATGGTACAGGCCAATGGTCAATGCATGGCGTGCTGCAGATATTTTCCCTGAATTTTCTGCAGGCAACACGACTTTATTTAATCCGGGAGGTCCAGGATCCATTGCCAACCCGGCAAACTATCCTGAATCTTTTGCAACAGGTGCAACAGACATCAACAACCAATTAGGAAGTTTTTCACTTCAGGGACCGTCTCCTTATGATGAAACAAAGCCTGATATTGCAGCACCGGGCGTAAACATCCGTTCATCTGTTCCAGGCGGGGTTTACGAAGGCGGGTGGAATGGTACATCAATGGCAGGACCTCACGTTTCTGCTGTAGTAGCCTTGCTGAGGCAGGTTGATTCCTCCATCACGGTAGAGGAAATTGAAAATGTACTGACAACTACAGCAACACCATTGACCGATTCAACTTTTACCAGCTCTCCTAATAACGGATATGGCCATGGACTGGTAAATGCCTATGATGCGGTTTCCTCTCTGATGACAGGTCTTGGAAAAGTAAAAGGACAGGTTGCAAAAGAAGGGGAAGATGCCGAGGCTCCGGTTATGGAACATACTGGGCCGGCAGAGGCATTCGCGGGTATGAATCTTCCTTTAACAGTGAAAGTAACCGATAATATCAGCGTGACAAACGTCTCACTTCAATACCAAAACAACAACGGACAATGGCAGACAGCTGAAGCTGCCAGAGTGTCGGGTGATTTCCTTGATGGAAATTACGAAGCAGTCATTCCCGGTGAGGCATTAGAAGAAGGCACACTTGTCTATAAATGGAAAGCTGTTGATTTTGGCGCAAATGAAGTGGTATCAGAAGAATATGAAATAGCTGTTCAGCCGGGCATTACGACTGGCTATGAGCAGGATTTTGAAACAGGCGCTGCAGGCTGGACTTCTTACGGTGTGAAAAACAGCTGGGAGCATGGAGTACCGGTAAATGGCCCGGGGAATGCAGCTTCAGGTGAAAACGTTTTTGCTACCAACCTTGACGGCGATTACGAAAATGGGGCAAACATGAATTTGCTTATGCCTCCAATTGATTTGCCTGCAGAAGGAGCGGCATTCCTTCAATTCAAGCAGTGGCATGAACTTGAAACGAGATATGATTATGGCCATGTTTTCGTTTCAACGGATCAGGAAACATGGACACAGGCATTGCGGGTAAACGGTGTCACAACAAACTGGATAGATGGTCAGGTTGACCTCAGCCAGTATGCCGGACAGCGGATCTATGTTGCTTTCAATGTAACCTCTGACGGAAGCGTTGTTAAAGACGGATGGTATTTAGACGATGTAAAGCTTTCTGATACTCCGATTGAAATTCAGAACAAAGCATCACTTGGAGTTGAAAGCAAATCTGCAACGGCAGATAAAGCTTCAATAGAGAAAAAAGAAAAAGTGTATCCGAACAAAATCAAACCGGCACCATTCACTGCTGCCAAAGGATTAACTGACCATGGACAGCCTGCTGCCCTGCCGATGAGAGCAGAAGTAAGCATTGTTGAAACAGGAAGATCGACATACTCAAGTCTGCAGGACGGCAGCTATGAAATTGTTCATGGTGCAGGTGAATTTACTCTCCAGGCAGAAGCATACGGGTATGCGACAGAAACCATGCCGATTACAATTGAGAACGACGGCATCACAGAAGCAAACTTTGTTCTTGAAGAACTTCCTCAAGGAACTGTGAGCGGCACTGTGACAAATGAGGCAACAGGCGAGCCGGTTGCAAATGCAACCCTTCTGCTTGTTGAAGATGCAGCCATTACTCCTGTTCAAACGAATGAACAAGGGGAATATTCAATTGAAGCCTATGAAGGAGACTATACGCTGAAAGCGATGGCACCTTCTTATTATGCAAAAGACACAAGCATCACGATTGATGCAGAACAGACAACTGTTCAAAATATTACGCTGAAGCCGTTCATCGGGTATCCTGGTGAGATCGGATATGACGACGGGACAGCTGAAAACGCCAGAGCATTTAATGCAGCAGGCAATGGATGGGCTGTAAAAATGTCTCTTGCTGAAGGAAACGCGAGAGCGATGGTAACAGGCGGACTGTTCAGATTCTGGGATACAGAATGGCCTGTTCCTGGAGGCACTGAGTTCCAGGTTGCCATTTACGATGCTTCAGGAACGGACGGGGCACCTGGCAAAAAGCTTGCCGGACCAATCAATGCAGAAGCGCTGCGCAACGGAGAATGGACAATGGTCAACTTACTTGACCAGGGTGTAGTTGTGGACGGCGATTTCTATATGGTTTACATTCAAACAAAAGCAAACCCTAATTCGCCTGGACTTGCAACCGATGAAGATGGCGAAAATGCCGGACGCAGCTGGCAAATGGTCAGCGGAGCCTGGTCACCTTCACCTGCTGAAGAAGGAAACTACATGATCAGGGCGATTGTGGACTATGAAGTGACTGCTCCAGAAATTACGTCACCTAAAGACGGTTCGTTCACAAACAAAGAAACGGCTGTTGTAGAGGGTAAAGCATCACCGACAACCACTGTTCATATTTTTAACGGAGAAACAGAGGCAGCTGCTGTACAAGCTTCAGAAAACGGCACATTCCGGGCAGAAGTCCTGCTGAATACAGGTGAAAATGTTCTGACTGCCAAGTCCAGCACAGATGCAGGCATGTCAGATGCATCTAATGCAGTAAAAGTGACGCTGGACAAAACAAAACCGGCATTCACAGTTGAAAATCCTAAAAACGGACAAAAGCTGAACACAGAAGCATTAACGGTCAGCGGAACAGTTTCAGATGACAATTTGGACTGGGTAAAAGTGAATGGACAAAAAGCAGCCGTCAAGGACGGTACATTCTCTAAACGGATTCTGCTTGAAAACGGTGAGAATCTGATTACTGTTCTTGCAGCGGATAAAGCAGGAAACCGTTTAAAGAAAACCGTCAAAGTATATGTGAAATATGATGCACCGGTCATTGAAAATCTAAAACCTGCCGAGGATAAATACATCAAGTCCGGTGAAAGCGTGAAAATAGAATTTGACAGCGAAGAAGATCTGGATGCAACGTTCGTTCTTCATATGCCTCTCACAAATGCGCGCATCCAGAATGCAACAGAGCTTCCGCTGAGAGAAACGTCACCAGGACATTACGAGGGCTACTACACGGCAACATCCAATATGAAAGCTGACGGTGCGAGAATCGAAGTCATTGCAAAAGATGATTACGGCAACGAAACAAGAGCCGTCGCAGATGGCAAACTGTTTATAAACGGAAAAAAACCTGCTAAGAAATAAGCTCACAAAGAACTCTCATTCCAATTGCGGAATGAGAGTTTTTGTTTTATATTGCCGCAGCTGATCTGCATACAGAATTCTTTATGCCAATCCACCTTTTTCCATCGACAAATAGCAATGATATCTATCAAAAATACTCTATTTTATCGGCAGTAACTGACAGACTTCACCTGCTGTGCTCAGCTATACTATTACTATCCAATCGGACAGCGCCCTTATTTTTTCTTAGATGTGAAAACCTCAGGGGAAGGAGTTTAACGTGGCCATTTATTTGGATGTAATCTGGTTTTTGAATTTTTCTTTTGATCTTTTCCTGCTGCTTTTGACGAATATTTTGCTGAAGCAGAAACTGATGAAGATCAGGATTTTGATTGGAGCCTTGATTGGATCTGGCATCGTTGTCCTTCTGTTCACTCCTTTTTCACCCATTGCAACGCATCCGTTAGGCAAGTTATCCGTTTCTGTCTTCATGATACTGGCAGCCTTTGGATTTAAGAGGTTTAAGTATTTCGCCAAGTGTCTGCTTACTTTTTATTTCGTTACTTTTATGGTAGGCGGGGCCATGATGGGGGCCCATTATTTTATTCAGACGGAAATCGGATTTGCAGACGGAATTTTAATGACAAACTCAGGAGGTTTTGGCGATCCTGTCAGCTGGCTGTTTGTCATCGCCGGCTTTCCTGCAGCCTGGTATTTTTCAAGAAAAAGGCTTGATGATCTTGAGATGAAAAAGATTCAATATGACATGATTGTCTCGGTTCACGTCAAGATTGGGGAAGCATCGTTTACACTGAAGGGCCTGATAGACAGCGGAAATCAGCTTTATGATCCCATCTCAAAGTCCCCGGTCATGATTGCAGATGCCAATAAGCTAAAAGGGCATGTTCCGGATGCGCTGCTTGATATAGCGCTTCAGGAAGATGTGATGGCGGCTTTAACCGCGTCAAGTGAATCTCATTCTATGGATAACAGAGTAAGAATCATTCCGTTTCGAGTCGTCGGAAAATCAAATCAGTTTTTAATCGGTCTAAAACCGGATGAGGTCATTGTGACAACAAAAGATGAAACGATTCTTGCTTCGAAAACGATTATCGGGCTGAACCGAACAAGCCTGTCGCCTGAAGGAGAATATGACTGCATCGTTCATCCCAAAATGCTTCAGAGCGGAGCCGTGCAGGACGTTTCATAAAGATTTCCACTGCTTGATGGTTCCGAACGCAGTGATAAGTGCCATCAAACCAGACTATCCAGCGCTTGATGGTTTTGAACGCAGTGATAAGTGCCATTAAAGCAGACTATCCAGCGCTTGATGGTTCTGAACGCAGTGATAAGTGCCATCAAAACAGACTATCCAGCGCTTGATGGTTCTGAAAGCAGCAATAAGTGCCATCAAACCAGAATTTTAACCGCTTGATGGTTCTGAACGCAGTAATAAGTGCATCAAACCAGAGTATCCTCCGCTTGATGGTTCTGAACTTAGCGATAAGTGCCATCAAACCAGAATATCCAGCGCTTGATGGTCCTGAACGCAGCAATAAGTGCCATCAAACCAGAATATCCACTGCTTGATGGTCCCGAACTCAGCGATAAGTGCCATCAAACTATAATATCCAACGCTTGATGGTTCTGAACGCAGTGATAAGTGCCATCAAACCAGAATATCCAGCGCTTGATGGTCCTGAACGCAGTGATAAGTGCCATCAAACCAGAGTATCCACCGCTTGATGGTTCTGAACGAAGTAATAAGTGCCATCAAACCAAAGTATCCACTGCTTGATGGTTCTGAGCGCAGTGATAAGTGCCATCAAACCAAAGTATCCACTGCTTGATGGTTCTGAGCGCAGTGATAAGTGCCATCAAACCAGAATTTTATCCGCTTGATGGTCCCGAACTCAGCGATAAGTGCCATCAAACAAAAATATCCACCGCTTGATGGTTCTGAACTTAGCGATAAGTGCCATCAAACCAGAATATCCACTGCTTGATAGTACCAAACTCAGCTTTATCATTATCCTGTAGTAGTGTACTCAGCTGTAAAGGAAAATAGAAGGGAGAGAATCATGAAAAAACTAAAATTGCAGATTACGTATCTCTGGTATAAATTGCTGATGAAGCTGGGCCTGAAAACAGATGAAATCCACTACATCGGAGGAAGCGAAGCACTTCCGCCCCCGCTCACAAAGGATGAAGAAGAAGTCCTTCTGAAAAAACTGCCGGGAGGCGATCAGGCAGCACGCTCCATTCTGATTGAAAGAAATTTAAGGCTTGTCGTCTATATTGCCAGGAAGTTTGAGAATACAGGCATTAACATTGAAGATTTGATCAGCATCGGAACAATTGGACTAATCAAAGCTGTCAACACCTTTAATCCGGAAAAAAAAATCAAGCTTGCCACCTATGCATCAAGATGCATCGAGAATGAAATTCTGATGTATCTGAGAAGAAACAACAAAATCCGGTCTGAAGTTTCATTTGATGAACCATTGAATATCGACTGGGACGGAAACGAGCTGCTCCTCTCGGATGTTCTTGGAACAGAAGAAGACATCATCACAAAAGATCTTGAAGCAAATGTGGACCGCAAACTTCTCCTTAAAGCTCTTCAGCAGCTGAATGACCGGGAAAAACAGATCATGGAACTGCGGTTTGGCCTTCAGGGAGGAGAAGAAAAAACGCAAAAAGACGTCGCGGATATGCTCGGGATCTCCCAGTCCTACATATCCAGGCTTGAAAAGAGAATTATCAAAAGATTGCGCAAAGAATTCAATAAAATGGTCTAAAAAAATATTATCCGCCGAATTTCCAGTTCCTGTATGCTTTGGAGGCACTTCCGACATTTTTGGCTTTTGGACATGTGCATATTTTTCCCACCTAAGGAGATACTTAACTCTGTACAGCAGCTCCTGTTAGGAGGGAAAGATGTGGCAAGAAATAAAGTTGAAATATGCGGAGTAGATACTTCCAAACTTCCAGTCCTGAAAAATGAGGAAATGAGAATCCTGTTCCGCGAGATGCAAAGCGGCAATTCGGATGCACGGGAAAAGCTCGTGAACGGGAATCTTCGCTTGGTTTTGAGCGTCATTCAGCGATTTAACAACCGCGGTGAGTTTGTCGATGACCTGTTTCAAGTTGGCTGTATTGGACTTATGAAATCCATTGATAATTTCGATCTTGGCCAGAATGTAAAATTTTCAACTTATGCTGTACCGATGATTATTGGAGAGATCAGGCGCTATCTGCGCGATAACAATCCGATCCGGGTTTCCAGATCTCTTCGTGATATTGCCTACAAAGCTTTGCAGGTCAGAGAACAATTGATGAGCAAAACCTCAAGAGAACCGACCGCGGAAGAAATATCCCGGGTACTGGAAGTCCCGCATGAAGAAATCGTCTTTGCACTGGATGCCATCCAGGACCCGGTGTCGCTTTTTGAACCGATTTACAACGATGGCGGGGATCCAATCTATGTCATGGATCAGCTCAGTGACGAAAAAAACCGCGATTCACACTGGATCGAAGAAATTGCTTTAAAAGAGGGAATGCGCAGGCTTAATGAGCGTGAAAAGCTCATATTGAGAAAACGGTTCTTCCAGGGAAAAACCCAAATGGAAGTGGCGGAGGAAATCGGCATCTCACAAGCGCAGGTCTCAAGGCTTGAAAAAGCTGCTATCAAACAAATGAATAAGAATATACAGAATTAGAGCCGTCTCTCAGGACGGCTCTTTTTCATGAAATGAAGGGCATAGAACGCTCATATTCATACATATAGTTAAGTAAGACGGGGGGCGGATGCGATGATGAATATATCTGAATTTCAGACAAAAGATGTTGTCAATGTTTCAGATGGAAAGAAGCTCGGAATGGTATCGGATTTTGATATAAATGTAACGACGGGGAAAATTCAGGCTGTCTTTATCAGCGGGCCTGGCAAGGTACTCGGTTTTTTCGGCAAGGAGGAAGAAGTCGTCGTACCGTGGAGAAACATTGTCAAAATCGGGGAAGATGTGATTTTAGTCCGTGTAAATAGGGAAATAGACCAAAACAGCGAATTAATTTAACAATCTTCTGTCGGAATGGGAAAGATGTGGTAAAATATAGTCGTATATAAATTGCACCAAACAGCAAACAGAAGGAATGATCATTTATGACTCAGAATCCGCTTAATCTTCAGCATGAAACATACTTAAACAGCCCGGACTGGGAACAATTAAATGAAGATCTCGTTATTGGATTTACAACAAAAAACGGGGGAGTCTCAAGCGGTCACTTTCAGTTTCTGAATCTTGGCCTCCATGTCCACGACGATCCCGCAAGTGTAACAGAAAACAGAAAGATCCTTGCATCAGCCGTGAATATGCCTCTTGAACACTGGGTTTATGCAGACCAGGTTCATGACAGCAGCATTTATAAAGCACGCAAGGAAGACGGTTCAAAAGGGACAATGAATTATGCTTCGGCTGTTCCGGGAACAGACGGCCTATACACAGATGAAGAAGGCCTGATGCTTTCTCTCTGCTACGCAGACTGTGTGCCTCTTTTCTTCTATGAGCCTGAAAAAAGGCTGGTCGGCACTGCTCATGCAGGCTGGAAAGGTTCAGTCCTTGATATTGGGGGCAAAATGGCCAGAACGTGGACCCGGAAGGAAGGCGTCTCGGCACAATCCATTTATGCCATCATCGGACCATCCATCGGACCTTGCTGCTATACCGTTGATGATTATGTCATTGACAGAGTGAACAAAGCGCTGTCTAAAGCTTTCCCTTCTCCATATGAAGAGGTGTCTGCCGGGCAGTATTCGCTTGACTTAAAGCTGCTCAACAAATATTTGCTGTTGAATGCAGGTCTGAGCGAGTCCCGCATATTGACAAGCCCGCTTTGTACAAGCTGCGAATCTTCCCTGTTTTTTTCACACAGGAGAGATCAGGGCAAGACCGGAAGAATGGCTGGATTTATCGGTTTAAAGGGGAGGCAAAAACAACTGTGAGCGTCAAACAGAACTTAGAGGAAATACGTGCAAGAATTAAACATACATGCAGTGAAACAGACCGCAATCCGGATGAGATCAGACTGATTGCCGTCACAAAATATGTCAGCATTGAACGGGCGAAAGAAGCTGTTGAAGCAGGCATTGCACATCTTGGCGAAAACAGAAATGAAGGTCTTGCCGAAAAATACGAAGCTATAGGAAACAGTGCTTCATGGCATTTTATCGGAACCCTTCAGACGAGAAAAGTAAAAGACATGATTGATAAAGCAGACTACATACATTCCCTGGACAGGCTCTCGCTTGCTAAAGAAATTGATAAGCGGGCCGATGATAAAGTAAAGTGCTTCATTCAAGTGAATACGTCGGGAGAAGAATCCAAGCATGGCATGACACCTGAGGAAGTTCTCCCATTTGTTAAGGAGCTTGAGAATTATCCGAACATTGTTGTCGTCGGATTAATGACTATGGCTCCTAACACAGATGATGAACATGTATTGAGAGAATCCTTCAAAAGGCTCCGTACATTGCGCGGGGAAGTAAAGTCCCTTCATCTGCCGTATGCACCTTGCAGTGAGCTTTCTATGGGAATGTCGAATGACTTTGAAATAGCGGTTGAAGAAGGCGCTACTTTCATCCGCATCGGCTCAGCCCTGGTTGGATAAGAAATCGGAGGTGTCACGTACATGAGTATTAAAAATAAGTTTAAAAGCTTTTTTGCCCTTGATGAGGAAGAATATGAATACGTTGAGCAGGAGAGGCATCAGGACTATGATTACGAGGAAGAACAGCCGTTTCCTCCAAAGCCGCAGCAGACCAAACAGAATGTTGTCAGTTTGCAAAGTGTTCAGAAATCATCTAAAGTGGTTTTATGCGAGCCGAGAGTTTACGCTGAAGCTCAGGACGTTGCCGATCAGCTGAAGAACAGACGGGCAGTTGTTGTCAATCTGCAGCGCATTCAGCATGATCAGGCAAAGCGCATTGTAGACTTTTTAAGCGGAACTGTGTACGCTATAGGGGGAGACATTCAGAAGATCGGAGCGAATATTTTCCTGTGCACACCGGATAACGTTGATGTTGCAGGTTCGATTTCAGAAATTGTCTCGGAAGAAGATCAGAGGTGGTAAAATTAAATGGGCGTAGTAGCTGATGTTTTATTTACGTTGTTGCAGGTTTACTCTTATGCGATTATTATTTACATCTTGCTTTCATGGTTTCCGAATGCAAGAGAAAGCAGTTTCGGACAGCTGCTTGCTAAAATTGTAGAGCCGTACCTTGAACCTTTCCGCAGGTTTATTCCGCCGCTTGGCATGATTGACATCTCACCAATTGTTGCACTTCTTGCTCTGCGATTTGCAGGATACGGGCTTAACTCAATCTTCACAATGATTGGATAAGATACAGGCGGTGCCGTACATAACGGCACTGTTTTCATTTTGGCTCCAATTTATAGGAGCTTAACGAAAAGGCTGGAAGATAAGCATGGACCACATATATCAGCACTTCAGACAGGAAGAACGGCATTTTATCGATCAGGCGGCTGAATGGAAAGAAAGTGTTTTGATCAATTATTCTCCAAAGCTGACCGATTTTCTCGACCCGAGGGAGCAGGAGATGGTGAAAGCCGTTGTCGGGTCAGGAGAAGACGTTCGACTTCAGTTTTCGGGCGAGGATATGGAACGGAAGCGGGCTCTGCTCTATCCGGACTACTTTACTCCTTCCCATGATGATTTTCAGCTGTCCCTGCTTGAGATCGCGTATCCGTCTAAGTTTGTTGCCCATCGAGCACCGGCAAGTATTGGGTTCTTTAATGTCACTTGGGCTCAAACGTTCAAAATTCGGCGACCTGCTTTTTTCAGGTGACCGGATCCAGCTGGTTGCTGCAAAAGAAACAGAAGCTTTTCTTTTGATGAATTTGACTGAAATTGGCCGGGCAAAGGTTTCGCTGAAAGCACTTGACTGGAGTGAGCGCATCCTCCACGTGGAAGAAATGCTTGAAAAAGCATCGACCGTGAGCTCGTTAAGGCTTGATGCTGTTGCAGCATCTGTCTATAACATTTCCCGGCAAAAAATTGGCGCACTGATTCAATCCGGGTATGTGAAAGTAAACTTTCGGGTCATCGAACAGCCGTCATTTGAATGCAGAGAAGGAGACACGCTTTCTGTAAGAGGCCACGGCAGATCAAAACTGTTGTCGATTGATGGCAGGACAAAGAAAGATAAGTGGAAAATCTCATACGGGATTCAAAAATAAATTTGGGAAAATAGAAGGATTTTTGCCTTTTCTGTCAAAATATGAATTATACTTGAAGAAAGATCGATTGATCAATACATACTGGAGGTGGCAGAAGTGCCGTTAACACCGCTTGATATTCATAACAAAGAATTTAACAAAGGGTTCCGGGGCTATGACGAGGACGAAGTCAATGAATTCCTCGACCAGGTCATCAAAGATTATGAGCTTGCCATCCGCGAGAAAAAAGAACTCGAAAACAAAGTGACCGAACTTAACGAACGCATTGGTCATTTTTCAAATATCGAGGAAACACTTAATAAATCCATTCTTGTAGCGCAGGAGGCTGCTGAGGAAGTCCGCCGCCACGCACAAAAGGAAGCGAAGCTGATTGTGAAGGAAGCTGAGAAAAACGCTGACCGCATCATCAATGAATCGCTTTCTAAATCAAGAAAAATAGCCGTTGAAATTGAAGAGCTGAAAAAGCAGTCAAAAGTTTTCAGAACACGCTTCCAGATGCTGATTGAAGCACAGCTTGACCTTCTTAAAAATGATGACTGGGATCACCTCCTTGAGTATGAACTGGAATCATTATATGAAGAGCGCGAAGAATCAAAGGTGCAGTCTTGACTTTAAAGCACCATTTCACATATAATTTGATGACTACTATATTATAAATGATTAAAAAACCATGACAGGGACAGTAGCAGTATGAAGTCTTTCAAAGCGAGCCGGAGATGGTGCGAGTCCGGCAAAGAAGCAAACTTGCGAAAATCACCCTCGAGTTTTTTTGCTGAACCTATAGAATCAGTAAGCAAAAACGCGTTATTCACGTTACGAATCTCAAAGAGGATAAGCGTTTTTTAGCTTGTCTAAAAGGGTGGTACCGCGAGAAACCTTCTCGTCCCTTCTGGGATGAGAAGGTTTTTTGTGTTTTTTCTGCCCCATTACAAACTGTCTGGAGGAATACCGATGGAGTACAAAGATACCCTGCTGATGCCGAAAACCGAATTTCCGATGAGAGGAAATCTTCCTAACCGTGAACCGCAAATTCAGGAAAAATGGGAAGAAATGACGATTTATCAAAAAGTGCAGGAGCGCACAAAAGACCGCCCGATGTTTATTCTTCATGACGGACCGCCGTATGCAAATGGAGATATCCACATGGGCCATGCACTGAACAAAGTGCTGAAGGATTTTATCGTCCGCTATAAATCCATGAGCGGCTACAACGCTCCGTACGTTCCCGGCTGGGACACACATGGTCTGCCGATTGAAACGGCTCTGACTAAAAACAAAAAAGTAAACCGAAAAGAACTAAGTGTAGCCGAATTCCGCAAGCTGTGCGCAGAGTATGCGTGGGAGCAGATCAACAATCAGCGGGAGCAGTTTAAGCGTCTCGGTGTTCGCGGAGACTGGGAAAACCCTTATGTGACGCTGAAACCGGAATACGAAGCACAGCAAATCAAAGTGTTCGGTGAGATGGCAAAGAAAGGGTACATCTATAAAGGATTAAAGCCGGTTTACTGGTCACCTTCCAGTGAGTCTGCTCTTGCAGAAGCTGAAATCGAGTATTATGACAAACGCTCTGCTTCTATTTATGTAGCATTTACTGTTGCACAGGGAAATGATGTGCTGAATGGCGGAGAAAAAATCATTATCTGGACGACTACTCCGTGGACGATTCCTGCAAACCTTGGCATTGCCGTTCATCCGGACCTTGAATATACGGTGGCAGATGTGGACGGGGAATCATTCGTTGTTGCATCCGCATTGCTTGAAACGGTAGCTAAAGAACTTGAGTGGGCAGACTATAAGGCTGTCAAAACATTCAAAGGCGCAGAAATTGAAAAAGTGTCTGCAAAGCATCCGCTTTATGACCGCGAATCACTTGTTGTTTTAGGAGAACATGTAACGACAGATGCAGGTACGGGCTGTGTTCATACTGCACCAGGTCATGGTGAAGACGACTTTATCGTCGGCCAGAAATACGGTCTTGATGTCCTTTGTCCGGTTGATGAAAAAGGCCATATGACAAGCGAGGCACCAGGGTTTGAGGGCATGTTCTATGATGCTGCCAACAAACCGATCACTGAAAAGCTTGAAGAAGCAGGAGCACTGCTCAAGCTTTCTTTCATCACACACTCATACCCTCACGACTGGAGAACGAAAAAACCGACCATTTTCCGTGCAACTGCCCAGTGGTTTGCATCCATCAAGGATTTCCGCGAGGATCTTCTTCAGGCAGTAAAAGAAACGAAATGGGTTCCTGCCTGGGGCGAGACAAGATTGTTCAATATGGTTCGCGACCGCGGGGACTGGTGTATTTCCAGACAGCGTGCATGGGGGGTTCCGATCCCTGTCTTTTATGCAGAAAACGGAGAGCCGATTATTACGGATGAAACAATCAATCATGTTTCCGGCCTGTTCCGCGAGCACGGTTCAAACATCTGGTTTGAACGTGAAACAAAAGATCTTCTTCCTGAAGGGTTCACGCATCCTGGCAGCCCGAACGGAAACTTCACGAAAGAACAGGACATCATGGATGTCTGGTTCGACTCTGGTTCTTCCCATCAGGCAGTATTGCTTGAAAGAGATGACCTGCAGCGTCCGGCAGACCTTTATTTGGAAGGCTCTGACCAATACCGCGGCTGGTTTAACTCTTCCCTGTCCACAGGTGTTGCTGTAACAGGAAAAGCTCCATATAAAGGCGTTCTCAGCCATGGTTTTGCACTGGACGGAGAAGGGCGCAAAATGAGTAAGTCTCTTGGGAACGTTGTGCTGCCTTCAAAAGTTATGAACCAGCTTGGGGGAGACATTCTTCGTCTTTGGGTAGCGTCTGTTGACTATCAGGCTGATGTAAGAGTTTCAGACAACATTCTGAAGCAAGTAGCAGAGGTGTACAGAAAAATCCGCAATACGTTCCGTTTCCTTCTTGGTAACCTTGCTGATTTTAACCCTGAAACAGATGCCCTCGCGTTTGACGAGCTGCGCGATGTTGACCGTTACATGATGGTGAAGCTGAATAAACTGACAGACAAAGTGAAAAAATCGTATGAAGACTATGAGTTCGCTGCTATTTTCCACGCGGTTCATAATTTCTGCACGATTGAACTCAGCTCCTTCTATTTGGATTTCGCTAAAGATGTTCTCTACATCGAAGCTCCTGATAACAAAGAGCGCCGCGCCATTCAGACCGTTCTTTATGACACGCTGCTTTCACTTGTCAAGCTTGTTGCGCCGATCCTTCCTCATACAGCTGATGAAGTATGGGCACACATCGACTCTGTTTCAGAAGAAAGCGTTCAGCTGACAGATATGCCTGAAAGCAAGGAAATTGCCGGTGCTGACGTGCTTGAGAAGAAATGGGATGCTTTCATGGAGCTTCGCGATGATGTCTTAAAGGCACTTGAAGCAGCCCGCAATGAAAAAGTAATCGGCAAATCGTTAACTGCAAGCATCGAAGTATATGCGAACGGGGAAGCGAAACAATTGCTTGAATCAATTGATGAAAACTTAAAGCAGCTGTTCATTGTATCAGGCTTTAAGCTTGCTGGAAATTATGAGGACGCTCCGCAGGATGCACATACTTGCGACAAAGTGAAAATCACAGTTAAACCTGCTGAAGGCGAAACGTGTGAAAGATGCTGGGTTGTCACAACCGATGTGGGCGAAAATGAAAATCACAAAACACTGTGCACGCGCTGTGCAGCAATTGTTGACGAACATTATACGACTGCTTAAACATAGAAAACCGCTGAATTGTTCAGCGGTTTTTTTGTGTGGACTAAACGGGCGATTCCGCTTTTCGTGGTGTCCAGCTCCATCAGCCAACTCCTCTGTCAGAACAAAATCCCCCAAAAAGTCAAACCCGGACTTTTTCGGGGATTTCTTATCTGACTGCCAGGCCTAAACGGTCGGCTCCGCTTTTCGTGGTGTCTAGCTCCATCGCTCAGCTCCTCTGCCAGAACAAATCCGTCAAAAAAGTCAAACCCGGACTTTTCCGCCGGATTCTTATCTGACTCCCGGAGCTAAACGAGCGATTCCGCTTTTCTTGGTGTCCAGCTCCATCGCCCAACCCTTCCGTCAGAACAAAATCACCCAAAAAGTCAAACCCGGACTTTTCGGGTGATTTCTTTTCTGCCTGTCAGGGCTAAACGGGCGATTCCGCTTTTCGCGGTGTCCAGCTCCATCGCCCAACCCTTCCGTCAGAACAAAATCAGCCAAAAAGTCAAACCCGGACTTTTCGGGTGATTTCTTTTCTGCCTGTCAGGGCTAAACGGGCGATTCCGCTTTTCGCGGTGTCCAGCTCCATCAGCCAACTCCTCCGTCAGAACAAAATCCCCCAAAAAGTCAAACCCGGACTTTTCGGGTGATTTCTTTTCTGCCTGTCGGAGCTAAACGGCTGATTCCGCTTTTCTTATTCCCTCCACAGGAAAATTCTTAACAGGGTGAGTGCCTTTAAACCGGTTAGACTATAGGTACAAAGCCAAGCCACAAGGAGATGTCCGCTATGAGTATAGATGCTATCTGGCATGAGCTTCAATTGATGCAGCGAGAGCTTAAGTCAAGGCTTTTTGATCATTGTCTGTTTGATATGGAGACAGAACAGCCTCATTTATTTTATCCATACAAAGAAAAAACAATTATGGGACATGTAAAAGAAGAGCTGAATGATGTTGAGAGAGCGCTCCTGAAAATAAAAAACGGAACGTACGGCATTTGTGAAGAAACCGGCCTTGCAATTGAACTTGAGAAATTAGCGATTATCCCCACTGCAAGAAGCATTCATGATTTTGCTTTTCAGGAACTGTATGAACGAAAATCCCTGCCTCACATGAATTATCATCCACCCCTCTATTCAGAAGCAGAAGAATATATGTAATACCTTCAGACAAGCTTTGCTCTTCTATTTTGCCTGTGATACAATTCAGAAGTATATTATAGGAAAGTTGGGGAAAGCTTGTGCTTTATTATCTCATCGCACTTGTGATTATTGCTCTGGATCAGCTGACAAAATGGCTGATTGTGAAAGAACTTGAAATCGGGGAAAGCATACCGGTTATTGAAAATGTCCTGTATATTACCTCACATCGGAATCAGGGAGCTGCCTGGGGAATTCTTCAGGGCCAGATGTGGTTTTTTTACGTGATTACGGTTATTGTAGTAGCCGGCCTGGTTGTTTATATCCAAAAATATACAAACGGCAGCCGTCTGATGGGGATTGCCCTTGGCTTAATGCTTGGCGGTGCGATCGGCAACTTTATTGACAGAGTGATCCATCAGGAAGTGGTTGATTTTGTCCAAACCTATATTGGTACATACCCGTTTCCAATTTTCAATGTAGCGGATTCTGCACTTTGTGTGGGAGTGGCGCTGCTCTTTATCGTCATGCTTTTAGATGGGAAACAAGAGAAGGAGAAAGTGAATGAACAGCATAGAAATTAAGATTGATGACAGCAATAAATATGAACGCCTTGATAAGCTGCTTGCTGCAGAAAATGCAGACTGGTCAAGAAGCCAGGTTCAGATCTGGATTAAAGAAGGACATGTGAAAGTGAATGACGGGGAGTCAAGAAGCAATTATAAAGTTCAGCCCGGCGATACGGTCACTCTTCTCATTCCGGACCCTGAACCGCTTGATGTTCTGCCGGAAGAAATGAATCTTGATGTTTATTATGAAGATGCAGACGTTCTTGTTGTCAATAAACCTAAAGGGATGGTTGTGCATCCTGCACCGGGACATTTGTCAGGGACGCTTGTCAATGGACTGATGGCCCACTGCAAAGACCTTTCAGGTATAAACGGCGTCATGAGACCCGGGATTGTCCACCGGATTGATAAAGATACATCAGGACTTCTGATGGTTGCCAAAAATGACATGGCGCACGAGTCACTGGTTAACCAGCTTGTAGAAAAATCGGTTACAAGACGGTATCAGGCGATTGTTCATGGGATTATTCAGCATGACAAGGGAACAGTTGATGCTCCGATCGGCCGCGATAAACAGGACCGCCAGAGCATGACGGTTACAAATGAGCACAGCAAGGACGCTGTCACTCATTTTCACGTTCTTGACCGCTTTGGGGGCTTCACACTGATTGAGTGCCAGCTTGAGACAGGCAGAACGCATCAGATCAGAGTTCATATGAAATACATCGGTTTCCCTATTGTAGGCGATCCGAAATACGGCCCGAAAAAAACGCCGAATATCGGAGGCCAGGCGCTTCATGCAGGCGTTCTCGGCTTTAAGCATCCCCGCACGGGCGAGTACCTTGAATTTAATGCTCCTCTTCCTGCTGAATTTCAGCAGGTAATCGAAGATCTGAAAAAAAGTCATTGACACAAGCCATATGATTTGTCATAATAGCCGTAGTTGAAAAATGAACCTTTAAGACAGTCCCGTGAGGCTGAGAAGGAAACGGATCTTATGCGCATACTATGCGTATAATTAAGCACGCATCCAATCCCTCTTGCCAGACGGCAGGAGGGATTTTCTTTTTGCAGGTTCAAAAGGAGAGGTGAACAGCATGCCCCAAAAAGCAGTTGTGCTTGACCAGCAGTCAATCAGAAGAGCATTGACGAGAATTGCCCACGAAATCATTGAACGAAACAAAGGCATCGATTCTGTCATTCTTGTCGGGATTAAGACAAGAGGCATCCATCTTGCCAAAAGGCTTGCAGAACGGATCGAACAGATTGAAGGCAAGCCCGTAGAGGTAGGAGAGCTTGACATTACTCTCTATAGAGATGACCTTTCCAAAAAAACAGTGAATGAGGAGCCGCTCGTGAAAGGCTCGGATATTCCTGCAGATATCACAAACAAAACAGTCATCCTGATTGATGACGTTCTTTATACAGGAAGAACAGTCCGCGCAGGGCTTGATGCGCTGATTGACATCGGAAGACCTTCACAGATTCAGCTCGCAGTCCTGGTAGACAGGGGACACAGAGAATTGCCGATCCGGGCAGACTATGTCGGCAAAAACATTCCGACCTCAAGCTCTGAAAAAATTGTTGTCGAACTGATGGAAGTCGATAAAAACGATCAGGTCGCCATACACGAAAAAGAATAGACCACCTTTTAATGAAGTCCAGAGAGGCTGCAAAAGGAACGGAAAATCACACCTGTGTTCTTATTTGACAGGATGATTATGCCTCTTTGCAGCCTCATGCAAAGAGGTTTTTTTTATAAAAAGAAAGCGGGGAATAGATATGAAACCAAGAAAAGAAGCTCTACAGCTTGATATAAAAGAAACTCCAAAGCCGCTCACATGGATCACCCTGAGCTTTCAGCATCTGTTTGCCATGTTTGGAGCAACCATCCTCGTACCCTTTTTGGTCGGACTTGATCCTGCTGTCGCCCTGATCTCTAGCGGCCTTGGGACGCTTGCATTTCTGCTTATCACAAAAGGCCAGGTGCCGGCTTATCTTGGTTCCTCATTCGCCTTCATCGCACCAATCATCGCAGCTAAGGCGGCTGAAGGACCTGAAGGCGCAATGGTCGGAAGTTTCCTTGCAGGAGTCGTGTACGGACTTGTAGCCCTGCTGATTAAAATCGTCGGATACAAGTGGATCATGAAGCTTCTGCCTCCGATTGTCGTCGGTCCTGTCATCATCGTCATCGGACTGAGCCTTGCAGGGACTGCAGTAGATATGGCCATGAACAATCCTGAGGGAGAATATAACCTGACCTACTTCTCGGTGGCTCTAGTGACGCTTGCGATAACAATTGTGTGCTCGGTTGCATTCAAAGGCTTTGTCAGCCTGATTCCTGTCCTGATCGGAATCGCCGGAGGCTACCTGTACGCACTTTCCATCGGATTGGTTGATTTCAGTAAAGTAGTCGGGGCAGGACTGTTTCAAAAACCGGACTTTATCATACCTTTTGTCACATATACGCCAGGGTTTTCCTACGAAATCGTTCTTCTGATGGTTCCGGTTGCAGTGGTTACTCTGTCAGAGCATATCGGACATCAGCTTGTCCTTGGTAAAGTGGTGGAGAGGGATTATTTGAAAGAACCTGGTCTGCACCGTTCGATCCTTGGAGATGGAGTGGCAACGATGATTGCATCACTTATCGGAGGACCGCCGAATACAACGTACGGTGAAAACATCGGTGTACTTGCCATTACGCGGGTTTACAGCGTCTACATCATCGCAGGTGCCGCGGTTATGGCCGTCGTGTTCGGCTTCATCGGAAAAATTTCAGCATTGATCAGCTCCATTCCTACGCCTGTCATGGGCGGCGTGTCCATCCTGCTGTTTGGGATTATCGCTTCATCAGGATTAAGAATGCTGACTGACAACAAGATTGATTTCGGAAATAAACGAAACCTTGTGATTTCCTCTGTCATCCTGGTCATCGGGATCGGCGGAGCTATGATAAAAGTAAGCGAGCAGTTTGAACTTCACGGCATGGCGCTTGCGGCAATCATCGGTATTGTCCTAAATGCGGTACTGCCGGGGCGCAAAGCCGCCGAGAGTGCACAGACAGATGCAAATAAAAATACAGCTGCATAAAGAACACCTTTTAACAAAAGTCCAGAGAGGCTTGCAAGGGTGGATGGGCACGGGCAAAACAACTTTTAGGTTTTGTCATGCCTTCTCACACCCTGAAACCGGATTTCAGGGTGTTTTTTTGCAGGGAAAATGACGGGAGAGATGATGATGAAGCACTTGCTTAGAATGAGTGATCTGCCTGCAGATGAAATTTTAACCATATTAAAAGACGCAGAAAAATTCCGTTCAGGAAAAATAGACAGTCAAAAAACACAGATGTTTGCTGCTAACCTGTTTTTTGAACCGAGCACAAGAACCCGTTTCAGTTTTGAAGTAGCTGAAAAAAGGCTTGGCCTAAACGTCCTTAACTTTGATGCCTCACATTCAAGCGTGCAAAAAGGAGAAACCCTTTATGACACAGTGCGAACGCTTGAGGCAATAGGAGCAAACGCAGTCGTCATCAGACACCCTGAAGATGAATACTTCGAAGAACTGAAAGAGAAAGTCGGAATTCCGATTTTGAATGCAGGAGACGGCTGCGGTCATCATCCTACACAGTCGCTCCTTGATCTGCTGACCATCCTGCAGGAGTTTGGGAGGTTTGAAGGTCTTACGGTCTCCATACACGGTGACATCAAACACAGCCGCGTTGCGCGGTCTAATGCGGAGGTTCTGCGGAGGCTCGGTGCGAATGTCCTGCTCTGTGCGCCTGATGAGTGGAAAGATGAAACATACGGCACATATGCAGAGACAGATGGAGCTGTTCAAGCTTCCGATGTCGTGATGCTCCTGAGAATTCAGCATGAGAGACATGAAAATCAAACCGCAGGCGGGGCTGATTATCACAGACTTTACGGACTTACGTTAGAAAGAGAAAAAGCGATGAAACCAAGAGCCATTATTATGCATCCTGCTCCGGTAAACAGAGGCGTTGAAATTGCAGATGAGCTGGTTGAATGCAGAAGATCACGCATTTTTAAGCAAATGGAAAACGGTGTTTACGTCAGAATGGCCGTTTTAAAACGCGCGCTTGAGGGCGCAGCATCACATAACAAGGGGGAAGCAGCATATGCAATCTATCATTAAAAACGGCTTTATTCTAACGGACAGCGGAGAGAAAGTGAAAGCCGACATCTTGATTTCAGACGGAATCATCTCAGAGATCAGCGAAAACATCGAAGCAGATGCAGCTGATGTCATTGATGCAGAGGGCAAGCTGGTTTCCCCGGGATTTATCGATTTACATATCCATCTCAGGGAACCTGGCGGAGAACATAAAGAAACAATTGAAACAGGTACGAAGGCTGCTGCTGCGGGAGGATTTACAGCCGTTGCCGCCATGCCTAATACAAAGCCTGTTCCGGACCACGCAGAGCAAATGAACTGGCTGCAGGACAGGATTAAAGAAAAAGCTTCTGTACGAGTTCTTCCGTATGCATCTATCACGGTAAGACAGGCTGGAAAAGAACTGACGGATTTCAAAAAGCTGAAAGATGCAGGAGCGTTCGCCTTTACAGATGACGGAGTAGGCGTG
The DNA here is from genome assembly GCF_053629595.1 of Metabacillus sp. SLBN-84. Classification (NCBI taxonomy): domain Bacteria; kingdom Bacillati; phylum Bacillota; class Bacilli; order Caryophanales; family Bacillaceae; genus Metabacillus; species Metabacillus sp. SLBN-84. The sequence goes on along the minus strand of NZ_JBRJIP010000001.1, from coordinate 2,504,474 downwards.
CAGTCTGCGGGCATGATGTATGAGGCGATGAAAAAAGCGGCAGACACCGGTGCAAGCATTGTAGCACACTGTGAAGACAACTCACTGATCTATAAAGGAGCTCTTCATGACGGGGAATTTGCAAAACGGAACGGAATCAATGGCATCCCTTCTATCTGCGAATCTGTGCAGATTGCAAGAGATGTACTGCTGGCTGAAGCCGCAGGCTGCCACTACCACGTCTGCCACATCAGCACGAAAGAATCAGTCAGAGTGGTGCGCGATGCGAAAAAAGCAGGCATAAACGTAACAGCGGAAGTTACGCCGCATCACCTTCTGCTGTGCGACACGGATATTACCGGACTTGACACAAATTACAAAATGAATCCGCCGCTCCGAGGGAAAGAAGACCGTGAAGCGCTGATTGAAGGACTGCTTGATGGAACAATTGATTTTATCGCGACGGACCATGCTCCGCATACAGCGGAAGAAAAGGCTGAACCTCTGAGTCTTGCTCCATTCGGAATTGTGGGGCTTGAAACGGCATTCCCGCTTTTATATACACGGTTTGTAGAGTCAGGAGAATGGACGCTGAAACAGCTTGTTGATTTTCTGACAGTCAAACCGGCGGAAACTTTCAATCTGCCTTTCGGCAAACTTGAAAAAGGCCGCGCAGCGGATTTGACGATCCTTGATCTGGAAGAAGAAAAAACCATCAATCCGGAAACGTTCCTTTCAAAAGGAAAAAACACACCATTTGCAGGCTATTCATGCAAAGGCTGGCCGGCAGCTACCATTGTTGAAGGCAAAATCGTATGGAAAAGGGAGAGAGTAAACGTATGATCAGACATCTGATTCTCGAAGACGGCACCATTTTTACAGGACAGGGATTTGGAAGCGAAGCGGACACAATGGGAGAAGTAGTGTTCCATACTGGGATGACAGGCTATCAGGAGATTCTCTCCGACCCGTCGTACTGCGGACAGATTGTGACGCTTACGTATCCGATGATTGGAAACTACGGTATTAACCGCGACGATTTTGAAACGATTTCTCCATTCATCAACGGGTTTATCGTAAAAGAATTATGTGAAGTGCCATCAAATTTCAGAAGCGAGTTTTCTCTGGATGAGTACTTCAAAATCAAGGGGATTCCCGGACTTGCAGGCATAGATACACGCAAGCTGACAAGAATTATCCGCACATATGGAACGCTGAAAGGCGCTTTTTGCTCAGAGCATGCAGATGTAGATGAGGTGATTGCCTCATTGAGATCAACGGAGCTTCCAAGAAATCAGGTGGAAACTGTTTCAACTAAAACACCTTATCCAAGCCCGGGACGCGGATGCAGAGTGGTCCTTGTCGATTTCGGCATGAAACACGGCATCCTCCGCGAGCTGAACAAACGCAGCTGCGATGTGGTCGTTGTGCCCCATACGGCAACTGCTGAAGAAATCCTTCAGTTAAATCCAGACGGCATCATGCTGTCAAACGGACCTGGAGACCCGAAAGATGTCCCTCATGCACTTGAGATGATCAACGGAGTGCTCGGGAAAATTCCTCTATTCGGCATCTGCCTCGGCCATCAGCTTTTTGCCCTTGCAGGGGGAGCCGATACGGAAAAAATGAAATTCGGACACCGCGGATCAAACCATCCGGTTAAAGATCTGTCAACAGGAAAGGTAGCTCTTACCTCCCAAAATCACGGATACACCGTAACCCTTGATTCAGTAAAAGCAACAGAACTCGAGGTCACACATCTTGCATTAAACGACGGATCTGTAGAAGGACTGAAGCATAAAACGCTCCCTGCCTTCACCGTGCAGTACCATCCTGAAGCTTCACCGGGACCTGAAGATGCAAACGGACTATTTGATCAATTTATCGACATGATTGAAACATTCAAGAAAGAAGGGATCAACGTATGCCAAAACGCGTAGACATTAAAAAAATTCTAGTAATCGGATCAGGGCCTATTATCATCGGCCAGGCAGCAGAGTTTGACTATGCAGGAACACAGGCCTGCATCGCTCTTAAAGAAGAAGGCTATGAAGTTATCCTTGTCAACTCAAACCCTGCAACGATCATGACAGATACAGAAATGGCAGACAAAGTGTACATTGAACCCCTGACACTTGAGTTTTTGACAAAAATCATCCGTAAAGAACGCCCGGATGCACTTCTTCCGACGCTTGGAGGCCAAACAGGCCTTAACATGGCGGTTCAGCTTGCTGAAGCAGGGGTTCTTGAAGAATGCAAGGTTGAGATTCTTGGAACAAAACTAAGCGCTATTCAAAAAGCGGAGGACCGCGACCTTTTTCGCCAGCTGATGAATGAGCTCCACGAGCCGGTCCCGGAGAGCGATATTGTCCACAATCTTGAAGAAGCTTACGCTTTTATAGAAAAAGTTGGCTATCCTGTCATCGTAAGACCTGCGTACACACTTGGAGGCACAGGCGGCGGAATCTGCTCAAACGAAGAAGAGCTGATCGAGATCGTGACAAGCGGACTGAAGTACAGTCCGGTCACACAATGTCTTCTGGAAAAAAGCATCGCGGGTTATAAAGAAATCGAATATGAAGTCATGCGTGATAAAAATGACAGCGCCATTGTTGTCTGCAACATGGAAAATATTGATCCTGTCGGCATTCATACAGGCGACTCCATCGTCGTTGCACCAAGCCAGACGCTTAGTGACAGAGAGTACCAGATGCTCAGAAACGTTTCTCTGAAAATTATCCGAGCACTCGGAATCGAAGGCGGATGCAATGTCCAGCTTGCTCTTGATCCGCACAGCTTCCAGTACTACATTATTGAAGTGAATCCGCGTGTAAGCCGCTCATCAGCGCTTGCTTCTAAAGCAACAGGCTACCCGATTGCGAAGCTTGCCGCAAAGATTGCGGTCGGACTTACTCTTGATGAAATGATGAACCCGGTAACAGGCAAGACGTATGCGTGCTTTGAGCCGGCTCTTGACTATATCGTCACGAAAATCCCGAGATGGCCGTTTGATAAATTTGAGTCAGCCAACCGCAGACTCGGAACACAGATGAAAGCAACAGGCGAAGTGATGGCCATCGGCAGAACGCTTGAAGAATCCCTGCTTAAAGCCGTCCGTTCACTTGAAGCGGATCAGTACCATATCGATTTGAAACATGCAGCCGAATTCAGCGATGAAAAGATTGAAAAGCGAATCCGCAAAGCAGGAGACGAGAGACTGTTCTATCTGTCTGAAGCGATCAGAAGAGGCGTAACAATCGAGACGATTCATGAGTGGAGCGGAATTGACCCCTTCTTCCTTGTGAAAATTGAAAATATCATCAAGTTTGAAAGAGTGCTTGCAGAAGCGAAATTTGATGCCATCGTCCTTGAGAAAGCGAAAAAGATGGGCTTCTCTGATGTGGCTATTGCTGAACGTTGGGAGACAACAGAGCGGGAAGTATACCAATTCAGAAAACAGCTGAACTTGTTCCCTGTCTATAAAACAGTTGATACATGCGCAGCTGAATTCGAATCTGAAACCCCGTACTTCTACGGCACGTATGAGGATGAGAATGAATCGGCTGTTACAGAAAAAGAGAGTGTGATTGTCCTCGGATCAGGGCCGATCAGAATCGGCCAGGGTGTAGAATTCGACTATGCAACCGTACACTCCGTATGGGCCATTAAAGAAGCCGGATATGAAGCAATTATCATCAACAACAATCCGGAAACCGTCTCAACCGATTTCAGCATCTCGGATAAGCTATACTTTGAACCGCTGACAGCGGAAGATGTGATGCACATCATCGAACTTGAAAAGCCTAAAGGGGTAGTCGTTCAGTTCGGGGGACAGACAGCGATAAACCTTGCGGATGAACTTGAAGCAAGAGGCGTCAAGATTCTCGGAACATCTCTTGAGGATTTGGACCGTGCCGAAAACAGAGATAAATTTGAGCACACATTAAACACGCTCGGCATTCCGCAGCCTCTTGGAAAAACAGCGACATCTGTTGAAGAGGCGGTTGCCATAGCGTCATCCATCCGCTATCCGGTTCTTGTCAGACCGTCATATGTTCTTGGCGGACGTGCAATGGAGATCGTGCATGAGGAAAACGATCTGCTGCATTACATGAAAAATGCGGTAAAAATTAATCCGCAGCATCCGGTTTTAATTGATAAATATTTAACTGGAAAAGAAATAGAAGTCGATGCGATCTCAGACGGCCAAAATGTCTTTATCCCGGGGATCATGGAGCATATCGAGCGTGCAGGGGTTCACTCGGGTGATTCCATCGCCGTATATCCTCCGCAAACACTGACGGATGACATCAAAAAGACGATTACTGAACGGACAATAGCACTTGCAAGGGGATTAAACATTAAAGGGCTTCTGAACATCCAGTTTGTCATCTATAAAGATGAAGTATTCGTCATCGAAGTGAATCCAAGATCAAGCCGCACGGTTCCATTCCTGAGCAAAATAACCGGCGTGCCGATGGCGAATCTTGCAACGAAAGTCATACTCGGCAAATCATTGCCTGAACTCGGCTATGAAACTGGCATTCAGCCGGAAAGCGAAGGCGTCTATGTCAAAGTGCCGGTCTTCTCATTTGAGAAGCTGCGCAGAGTGGACATTACGCTCGGTCCTGAAATGAAATCGACAGGCGAAGTGATGGGAAAAGACACAACCCTTGAAAAAGCTCTTTATAAAGGACTGATTGCATCAGGAATGAAAGTGCAGAACTACGGACAGGTCCTGCTGACAATCGCTGACAAGGATAAAGAAGAGGGACTGGAAGTAGCACGCCGCTTCAGTGCAATCGGCTATCAGATCATGGCAACAAACGGAACAGCCGGCTATCTGCATGAGAATGGGGTAGAAGCGAGAATCGTGGGCAAAATCGGCAGCGAGTCACCAAATATGCTCGATATTATCCGCACGGGCGAAGCCCAGTTCGTCATCAATACATTGACTAAGGGGAAACAGCCGCAGCGCGATGGCTTCAGAATCAGACGCGAATCGGTTGAAAACGGGATTCCATGCCTCACGTCACTTGACACAGCAAAAGCGATTTTAAGAGTTTTAGAGTCAATGACATTCTCAACTGAACAAATGCCAAAACGAGTAATCAGCAAAGAGGTGACATACGCTTGATCCGAAAAGAATGGATGATCATTGCCGGACAAAGAGAAATTGCTGAGGGGATTTTTGAACTTACATTAAAAGGAAGTCTGGTTGATGAAATGAACCAGCCCGGCCAGTTCGTTCATATTAAAGTTTCAAGTGCAGCATCTCCTCTTTTAAGAAGACCGATCAGCATTGCAAAAATAGAGAAAGAAAAGCGCGAATTCACGATGATCTACCGGGCAGAGGGAGCGGGCACAAAGCTCCTTTCTGCAAGGAAAGAAGGAGAACTCGTCGATGTGCTCGGACCGCTTGGAAACGGATTTGATCCGGAGAGCCTGAAACAGGGAGATACAGCGCTTCTTGTTGGAGGCGGCATCGGAGTTCCTCCTTTATATGAGCTTTCAAGACGTCTGCTTGCAAGGGGTGTTAACGTCCGCCACGTGCTCGGTTTCCAGTCTGCGAATCAGGTTTTCTATGAACGTGAGTTTAAGAAACTCGGAGAAACTTATATTGCGACGGCAGATGGTTCATACGGGACGAAAGGGTTCGTTACAGACTGCATCCAAGAACGCAGCATGGAGTTTGACGCTCTTTTCGCATGCGGTCCGACACCCATGCTTGCAAGCCTTGAAAATCTTTTTCCAGACAAACCTGTTTTTCTCTCTCTTGAAGAAAGAATGGGCTGCGGAATCGGCGCATGCTTTGCATGTGTGTGCCATACAGCGGATGACCCGAATGGCACATCTTATAAAAAAGTATGCACCGACGGGCCGGTATTTAAAGCAGGAGAGGTTGTGCTGTCATGCTGAATGTTGAACTTCCGGGACTGTCACTCAAAAATCCGATTATGCCGGCCTCAGGCTGCTTTGGATTCGGAAAAGAATTTGCAGGTCTTTATGACTTGAATAAACTTGGAGCCATCATGATCAAGGCAGCAACGGCTGAACCGCGGTACGGAAATCCGACCCCGAGGGTGGCTGAAACAGAAGCGGGCATGCTCAATGCAATCGGCCTGCAAAACCCTGGACTAAGCGGGATTCTTGAAAACGAACTTCCATGGCTGGAGGCATTTGACGTGCCGATTCTTGCAAACGTGGCGGGTTCCGCGGAAGAAGACTACGTGCAGGTAGCAAGAGAAATCAGCATGGCGAAAAATGTTCACGCACTTGAACTGAACATTTCCTGTCCGAATGTTAAAACCGGAGGAATTGCATTCGGTACAAACCCCGAGATGGCAGCCTCCCTTACGCGCGCCGTAAAAGCTGTGTCGGAGGTGCCTGTTTATGTCAAGCTGTCACCGAACGTAAGCAACATTACTGACATTGCCAAAGCGATCGAAGCGGCCGGAGCAGACGGTTTAACGATGATCAACACGCTTATCGGAATGAGACTGGACCTGAAAACTGGAAAACCGGTTCTTGCAAACCGCACAGGCGGCTTATCCGGCCCTGCCATCAAACCGGTGGCCATCCGCATGATTCATGAAGTCAGCCAGGCTGTATCCATTCCGATTATCGGCATGGGCGGTGTTCAGACAGCAGAAGACGTCCTTGAATTCATGTACGCGGGAGCAAGCGCCGTAGCAGTAGGAACAGCGAACTTTGTGAATCCGTTTGTCTGCCCAGAAATCATTGAAGAACTGCCTCATGTACTTAGAAAATACGGGTTTGACCACATAACTGATTGCATCGGAAGGAGCTATAAGCATGAACGTGAGACCGCTGATTATCGCGCTTGATTTTAAGGATGCTGCTGAAATAGGAGAATTCCTGGGAAAAATGTCCGGACAGAAGCTGTATGTAAAAGTGGGAATGGAACTGTTTTACAGAGAAGGTCCTGCGGTGATTGATCAGCTGAAATCAGGCGGCCATGAGATTTTCCTTGATCTTAAGCTCCATGATATTCCCGAAACCGTGAAAAAAGCGATGAGGGGTCTTGCCGGACTCGGAGTCAATCTCGTCAATGTGCATGCGGCCGGCGGCAGTGCCATGATGGAAGCGGCAATGGAAGGTCTAGAGGCCGGAACACCTGCAGGCTCCAAGCGTCCCGCCTGCATTGCTGTCACTCAGCTGACAAGCACGTCGGCAGAGATGCTGAAAAACGAATTGTTGATCAGCACTAGCCTTGATGACACCGTATTAAGCTACGCTAAGCTTGCTGCAAAAAGCGGCCTTGACGGTATTGTGTGCTCTTCTCTGGAGGTGCCCCGCATCTACAGCGAGCTTCCCCGCTCGTTTATGACCGTAACACCCGGCATACGCATGAGCGGTGATGCAGTAAATGACCAGGTCAGGGTGGCAACTCCTGAAAAAGCGAGAGAGCTCGGCTCAACTGCCATTGTGGCAGGACGGAGCATCACCAAAGCACCGGATCCGCTTTCAGCCTATACTCAAATGAAAAACGCCTGGGAGGGACTGCCTGTATGAACCATCAAATTGCCGAACAACTGCTGACAATCGAAGCTGTATTCCTTAGCCCTAATGATCCGTTTACATGGTCAAGCGGGCTCAAATCACCGATCTACTGTGATAACCGCCTGACGCTCTCTTATCCGGAGGTAAGAAAAAACATTGCAGAAGGTCTGTCCGCTCTGATCAGAGAGCATTACCCTCAAGCTGAAATGATTGCAGGCACGGCTACTGCAGGAATTCCTCATGCTGCTTGGGTAAGCGACCTGTTGAATTTGCCGATGTCTTATGTAAGAAGCAAGCCGAAAGGGCACGGAAAGGGCAATCAGATTGAAGGGAAGGTCCGCGAAGGCCAGAAAGTGGTTGTAGTGGAGGATTTGATTTCAACCGGGGGAAGCGTGATTACAGCCGTCAGAGCGCTTAGAGAAGCTGGCTGTGAAGTCATCGGCGTTGTCTCCATTTTCACATACGAACTTCAAAAAGGGACAGAGATGCTTGAGGAAGAAGGAATTCATTCCGTATCACTGACGGACTATTCTTCCCTGATTGAAACAGCTCTGAAAAAAGGCTCCATTCAAAAAGAAGACTTAGCCAAGCTGAAGAAATGGCGTGAAAATCCATCGTCAGAAGAATGGCTGAACGTATAAATGACAAAGGCATCAGGAGCAGCTGATGCCTTTTTTATTTCCATATCAGCATGCTTCCGGAAAAGCACAGTATGCTGATCAGCAAAAAGCCAATTCTGAATCCATTTTTTTGCCATGGTGCAGGTAGCAGTTTCCCGCTGAGTTTAAATCCCGCAAAACCGATCATCCCGAAGCCCTTCATCACTCCGCGTTCCGCTTTCATTTTTTCAAAAATGGCTGGGTCATCAATCTCCATTGCCGCATAAGCTAATGAAAATCCGCCTAAAGCATAAAAAACGGCAGCTGCACTTAACAATATAAAAATAATTCTCACCTCCCGGACGAACTTTACTACACCTTATTCCGGCCCTGTAAATCTAGCACTTTTTTATCATGTTAAGAATAATATTTTAAGCTGCAATTGTGTCCAGCTTCAGCGCCCAACACCTCTGCCAGAACAAAATCCCCCAAAAAGTCAAGACCGGACTTTTCGGGTGATTTCTTATCTGGCTGCCGGAGCTAACCGTGCGCTTCCGCATTTATTTAATTCCGATCGAAAAACTAAGGTTGACAGAAACCTCAATTGTGATAAAATTTAGAAAAATATAATAAACTTATCCAGAGAGGCGGAGGGAACTGGCCCTGTGAAGCCCGGCAACCTGCATGTATGCAAGGTGCTACATCCAGCAAAATGAAACCCATTTTGGAAGATAAGGTTGATGCCTGAACAGTCTTTCAAACCGGAAGGCTTTTTTTAATGGGAAAGAAACGGGGGACCACTGTGGGGAAGGATCAACATCTTGATGCTGTTATTGACAGGCTTAAGGAATTGCTCGGCACAATGAACTACGGTTCTGTAACACTTATCGTTCAGGACGGAAAAGTGATCCAGCTTGAAAAAAATGAAAAAATCAGAATGAAATAAGAGATGCTGACTGGATAAAACGGAGGCATTTTAACGAAATGCGGGATCCTGTGATCGGGTTGAAAAACCGATTGCATAATCAGGACCCAAGGTGAGGAGAAGATCAGCATGCTTACGTATAAAACATGGCAGGAGCATGAGCAGAATTTTGAAACAGACGACGGGTACAGCGGCGCATTGAATGTGCTGAACTGGGCTTACGGGCATTACGGGGATGAGATTGTCTATGCCTGCAGCTTTGGCATTGAGGGCATCGTTCTCATTGACCTGATTTCAAAAGTAAAACCGGATGCCGCGATTGTTTTTCTTGATACAGATGTTCATTTCAAGGAAACCTACGAAACGATTGAACGTGTAAAAGAAAAATATCCCAAGCTCCGAATTACGATGAAAAAACCTGCACTTACTCTAGCAGAGCAAGCTGAACAGCATGGAGATAAGCTTTGGGAGACGAATCCGAATCAATGCTGTGCAATCAGAAAGCTTCAGCCGCTGAATGAAACACTCTCTCAGTCAGAAGCGTGGATTTCGGGGCTTCGGAGAGAGCAGTCTGAAACCAGGAAACATGTGCAGTTTATCAATAAAGACGACAAGTTTCAGTCGGTAAAAGTCTGTCCACTCATTCACTGGACGTGGAAAGATGTCTGGCGCTATGTTCATAAAAATGACCTCCCGTATAATCCTCTCCATGATCAGGGATACCCGAGCATCGGCTGTTTCCACTGTACAGCGCCTGCGTTCAGTGCAGACGATCTGCGTTCGGGCAGATGGAGCGGCCAGGGCAAAACAGAATGCGGCCTGCATGGATAAGGGGGGATTGCCGTGCTTGAACTGGGTGCGCTTGCCATCAGTCTCTTTTTCGCCATGAACATTGGAGCGAGCGGAGCCGCCGCTTCCATGGGAGTAGCTTACGGCTCCGGCGCAGTTCCTAAAGCCCGGCATGCCCTTTTAATATGTGCCATCGGTGTTTTTGCTGGAGCGTATCTTGGCGGGGGAGAGGTTGTTAAGACCATAAGTGCAGGAATTATTCCGCAGGATATCATTAATGTGAAAATTGTGCTGATTATTGTTTTGTCTGCAACAAGTTCTCTGTTTCTTGCAAACCTTCTTGGCATCCCGCTGTCGACAAGCGAGGTGACGGTTGGAGCCGTTGTGGGAGTGGGTATTGCCTACCAAATCCTATTTATCAAATCACTTTTAGTCATTATGATGTTCTGGGTGATTGTCCCCGTTGCAGCTTTCGGAATTGCCTGGCTGTTCGGAAAAGGACTTTATAAAGTGCAGCATAAGCCGTTCTTTAAAGACCGTCCGCTCCTTACTGTCATCCTGATTCTGGCCGGATTTTTCGAGGCCTTCTCTGCTGGAATGAACAATGTGGCAAACGCAGTAGGGCCGCTTGTCGGGGCAGGCATGATTTCTGTATCGGACGGAACGCTGATCGGAGGGGCGTTTGTTGCTCTTGGAGCGATCTTTCTCGGCAAAAAAGTGCTCGAAACAAACGGCAAGAAAATTACCCGATATTCAAAACCTGAAGGGATTCTGATATCCGGAACAGGTGCGGGACTTGTGATTGTCAGTTCCATTTTCGGACTTCCCGTCCCTCTGACGCAGGTAACTTCATCAGCTATTATCGGACTTGGAATGGCGAAAAGCGGGAGCGAGATCCTTCAAAAGCATATCGTGAAGAAAATCATCCGGATCTGGATTGTTTCACCGCTGTTTTCACTTGCCATATCGTATATGCTTGTCAAACTGTTTTTAGAAAAGGATATGTATTCCCTTATCGTTCTTCTGAGTGTCATGCTGGCAACCCTTGGTACACTGAGCCTGATGAAGGCGATCCGGGATGAAAAGCGTGCCGTGCATGAAGAAGGCGGAGGCATTTAACGTTAAAACCAATTAAAAAGGTCAGTTTAGGAGGAAAAATAAATGAGTTTACAGCCGCATGGTGGAATATTAGTTGATGTATACAATCCTGACGTCAGCATAAAGGAAATCGATCAGGTGATTGAAATTGATGCAATGGCCCTGAGCGATCTGGAATTGATCGGGATCGGAGCCTACAGCCCGCTTACGGGTTTTTTAACAAAAGCGGATTATGAACATGTAGTCAGCAGCATGAGACTTGCAGACGGCACGGTCTGGAGCATTCCGATCACGCTTCCGGTTTCCAGAGAAACAGCAGCGTCGCTGAAGACAGGAGACAAAGCAAAGCTTCAGTTTGGCGGTGTAGTGTATGGTCTGATTGAAATTGAAGATCTCTTTGAGCCGGATAAAACGAATGAAGCGATCAATGTTTACGGAACGGCGGATCTTGCGCATCCCGGAGTGAAAAAACTTCATGAAAGGGAAGACGTCTATGCAGGAGGCAAAATCACTTTGATCAAGCGTCCTGAAAAACCGTTCAAAGAATATACATTTGACCCATCAGAAACTAGAGCGATTTTCAAAAGCAAAGGGTGGAAAACCGTCGTCGGCTTCCAGACAAGAAATCCTGTACACAGAGCACATGAATACATTCAGAAAGCTGCCCTGGAGACGGTTGACGGATTGTTTCTGAATCCTCTTGTCGGCGAAACGAAATCAGATGATATTTCAGCAGAAATCCGCATGGAGAGCTATGAAGTTCTGCTTAAAAACTACTATCCGGAAGAAAGAGTGGAGCTTGGCGTTTTCCCTGCTGCAATGAGATATGCAGGACCAAGAGAAGCGATTTTCCACGCGCTTGTCCGGAAAAATTACGGATGCACGCATTTTATTGTCGGAAGAGATCATGCAGGCGTCGGTGATTATTACGGCACATATGATGCTCAGAAGATATTTGATCAGTTTGAAGAAGCGGAGCTTGGCATTAAGCCGATGAAATTTGACCACAGCTTCTACTGCAGCAAATGCGAAAGCATGGCTACAACGAAAACGTGCCCGCATGACAGCGCAGATCACGTCATTCTCTCAGGCACAAAGGTCAGACAGATGCTCAGAAACGGCGAAGTTCCGCCAAGCACGTTCAGCCGGCCTGAAGTCATTGAAGTTCTGATCAGCGGACTAAAAAAAGAAGTCGTTTCGTAAGAAGGGAGAAACAATGATGAGCAGCAATATCGTATGGCATCAAGCATCTATCGCAAAAGAAGAACGGCATAATAAAAACAAGCATCAAAGCTTTATCCTCTGGTTTACCGGGCTGTCTGCTTCAGGCAAGTCTTCTGTCGCAAACGCATTTGCACGGACATTGTTCGACCGCGGCGCCCAGTCATTTGTGCTGGATGGAGACAACGTGAGACATGGACTGAACAGTGATCTTGGCTTCGGTGAAGAAGACCGCAAAGAAAACATCCGCCGGATCGGCGAGGTTTCAAAGCTGTTTGTGGAAAGCGGGCAGATTGTCCTGACGGCGTTTATTTCACCCTACCGCGCTGACCGCGATCTTGTCAGAGGACTTGTCGGGGAAAATGAATTTCTTGAAGTCTATGTGAAATGTTCTGTTGAAGAATGCGAGAAGCGTGATCCTAAAGGTCTTTACAAAAAAGCGAGAAATGAAGAAATTAAGAATTTTACGGGAATCAGCGCCCCGTACGAGGAGCCTCTTCAACCAGAAATCATTCTGGATACCGAAAAGCACTCCGTTGAGGCGTGTGTCAAACAGCTGACGAAAGCGTTAATTGAAAGAGGCTTGATTTAAAAATAATCTAAAAAATGCTCCGTTTTCCTGATATAGTAGACTGTAAGAATCACTACATCACACGCCGAACGCAGCGAGGCAGTTTTCATATAAGTAAGGAGAGTCTATCAATGGGGAATGTTTATTTAGTAGGTGCAGGACCTGGTGATCCTGAACTGATTACATTAAAGGCTGTTAAATGCATTCAAAAGGCCGATGTCATCTTATATGACCGCCTTGTGAACAAAGAGCTGCTTGCCTACGCGAAAGAAGGTGCTGACCTTATTTACTGCGGAAAGCTGCCCGATTACCACTTAATGAAGCAGGAAACAATCAATCATTTTCTCGTTCGCTACGCAAAAAGCGGCAAAACCGTCACCCGTCTGAAAGGCGGAGATCCGTTTGTGTTCGGCCGGGGTGCAGAAGAAGCGGAAGCCCTTGTCAAACACGGCATCCCGTTTGAAATTGTACCCGGCATCACATCGGGTATAGCTGCTGCTGCATATGCAGGAATTCCCGTCACCCACCGGGATGTGAGCGCAAGCGTTGCCTTCGTTGCCGGGCACCACAAAAATGATGAAAAAGAAGACCAAAAGTGGGCAAGTCTTGCAAAAGGGATTGATACACTTGCAATCTATATGGGAGTGGGGAATCTGCCTTATATTCAGGAGCAGCTGCTGAAAAACGGAAAGTCCAAAGATACCCCTGCTGCGCTCGTTCACTGGGGAACGACTGACGTGCAGAAGACCGTAACTGGAACGCTTGAAACGATTGCAGATATTGCAAGAACTGAAAAGATCACTAATCCCAGCATGATTATCATCGGAGAAGTTGTCCGCTACCGCGAAAAAATCAGCTGGTTTGAGGAAAAAGCCTCTGAAGCTGCCATCAGCGGGGTGCTGTAAGATGAAACAGGCTGTTCTATATGTCTGCCACGGCAGCCGGATCAGACAGGCCTGCGATGAGGCTGTCTCTTTTATCAGGCGGGTCCAGCCGCACATCGAAGCGGATATTCAGGAAATTTGCTTTCTTGAACTGGCCGAGCCCTCGATTGAAGAAGGATTCGCTGCATGCGTCAGAAAAGGGGCTGAAAAAATCGCGGTGGTGCCCCTGCTTCTGCTGACGGCCGCTCACGCGAAAGAGGATATTCCAAAAAAGGTGAAAGAAGCTGCATCGCTTTTCCCGCATGTTGAGGTAACATACGGAAAACCAATCGGTGTTCATGAAAAATTGGCTGAGAGTGTCCTCAAACGAGTAACAGAACAGGGAAATCCCGGTCATGACTCGCTCATCGTCATTATCGGCAGAGGAAGCTCTGATCCGGATGTGGCAAGAGATTTAAAGGAAATCAGCCTGCTGGTAAAGGATCGTGCAGGCGGAAGCGAAGTGGAGACAGCCTTCGTGACAGCGGCAAAACCGAGTCTTGATGATATGCTTGACAGGGTTTCAGGCATGAATGATAAACGCATTTTTCTAGTGCCTTATCTGCTCTTTACAGGTCTTGTCATGAGAGAGGTTATGAGAAAGGCACTGTCTGTAAAGCACCCGGATTTAACGGTATGCAGATACCTCGGATACGACAGCGGGGTCGAGGAAGTCTTTACAGAGCGGGTGCAGGAAGCCATCTCAAACCGGGACGGTGCATTTGACTTTATCTATGAGGGAAAATCATATGCTTCCATTAATGATTGATGTGAAAAACCGGAAAGTAGTGATTATAGGCGGCGGCAAAATCGCATGCAGAAGACTTGCCGTTTTTCTTGAGCAGGGAGCAGCTGTCACAGTTGTCAGCCCTGAGGTTGCTGCGGAGATTCAGGAGCTTCACCATTCAGGCACCATTACATGGAAGCAAAAAGAAGTTCAAAAAGAAGACCTTTCGGATGCGTTCTTAATCATAGCAGCTGCCGGAAGCAGGGAAGTAAATGCTTGGGCTGCAGAAGCAGCAGAAAAACACCAGCTTGTGAACGTAGCGGGAGAAGCCGGCCTCGGAAATGTACAAGTTCCCTCTATTAAAAAAAGAGGCAGGCTCACCCTGTCGGTCTCAACAGACAGCGCAAGCCCTGCTCTCGCCAAAAAAATAGCCGATCATTTTGCCAGTCAGCTGAACGAACCATTCATCAGCAAACTGAACGAACTGTATGAACAGCGGAAACACATTCACGCATCTGATCTGAGCATTGAAGAAAAAAAGAAACTTCTAAAAAAGCTGGCAGATGACTGCATGAAGTTTTTATAAAAAGCATCCTAACTAACATTAACGAGTTCGGTTCAGAAGGTGCTAAACTTAAAATCGCAAAGTAATTCGCACACCATTCAACAATTAGAATGGTGTGCTTTTTCATTTATATCAATTAAACAGAATATTGGACAATTATGGTAAAATGGGAATATCAGTTATTTCGTTTAAGGGCAGAATTGTTTGATAAGCACTTGAGATGAATTTGAATAAGGAGGATATAAAATGAACGCGATTAATCGTTGGATTGTTTTCACTTTTCTTGCTTTCATTTCAGTTTTAATGGTCAACAAAGGAATAGATTTATGGTCTCTTGGAACAAATGTGGATGGCGATGGCATTGGAGTTCACTTTTTAGGATTAGAAATAAATGAGCAAGTACCAGAAGCGAATATCCCTAAATATGCAATTGGTTTCTTTGTTGCAAGTGTTATTACTTTGTTGATAGGCTTTGCATTTGCTGGAAAAACTTTTTTGAAAAGTAACACACCAGTACGTTAATTTTTGATAGATATTCAACTAAAGGGGCGATTGAAGCAGGCGATTGTGGACAGTTAGGTATGTAGAGAATGTTATAAACTGCGAAGGAGATGTCTCAGCTGACCAAAGCAAGAGAGTTTGTTAGAAATTTATTATTTGGACTAGCAAAAAAACGTAATATAGGATTTACAACCTTTGCCCCTTTAAGACTGGCTCCTGAATATACAAGCATTGATTTAGCAAATAAACAAATAACTGGTGTAGTTAAATATAATAACATGGTTTATCTAACAGTAATTGTTGATCTTGAAATGGATGAAACAATCGTCAAAGGAAGCCTTAGAGGTATCTCGCATTTAACAAAACCTTTTAAAAAAAGTCATTACATAGAAATAATTAAATCTGACGCAGAAAATTTCATTAGAAATGAAAAAGATAACTCAAATGAAGATTGAAAAAGCCTTTAAATATTTTTGTTTAGCAATCAGGGATGCTCCAAGCTCCAGTGGACTGAAGCGGAAGGCACTTGACTCCTGCGGGATGAAGAGGGCAAGGGAGATCCCGCAAGCGCAGCTGAGGAAGCTCCCGGTCCTCCCCGCGGAAAGCAAGTGACTGGAGCGCAAGGGAACGGGTACGATTTGGAATCGACAATGATTATTAAAAAAGCCTGCCATTAAAAAAGAGAGGAGTAGTTCACGTCCTCTTTACCTTAAAATGTATCTCATCCTTTTGGCTAGACGTTCAAAAAACGGTGTACGGGAGGACCCTTGACAGTTTCGTTCATATGATGAAGCTCCCAGCGCTCCCTGCTATAAACTTGTGACTGCTGCAGCACAAGAGAACGAGTAAATTACATAGTTTTCCTAAGCAAGCAGGAATACAAAAAAAGATATGGAATGGTATCAAAGGACTTCTAACAAAAATCAGGAGGAGAAAAAATGAAAAGCCCTGTAATGAACCAAATCGGAACCGTGTTCGTTCCTGTCAGCGATGTAGAAAAAGCAAGAGACTGGTACTGCAGCATTCTAGGTGTGGAACCTCAAGGAGAAATCCAGTTCGGCCATATATATGTTCTCCCGATGCAGGGGACAGGTGCCGTTCTCGACAGCAAGATCTACAGAGAGGGAGAAGCATCAAAAGTGCCTTTGTTTCACTTCAACACTGAAGATATTAAAACAGCCCATGAATTTATAAAAGAAAAGGGAGCCGCTCAGCAATCAGACGTGCAGCATGATCATTATTTTACGTTTCAGGACCCTGACGGAAACACGCTCATGGTATGCAAGTGCTGATTCAATAAAAAGACCCCGGAAATCTCATTTCCGGGGTCTTTATCTTACTTTTTAAGCTTGATCACAAGATCAGGATCCGGCGTGACATAGACCGTCTGCTGGTTGTCGTAGATGACAAAGCCGGGCTTTGAGCCGTTCGGCTTTTTGACGTAACGGACTTTTGTGTAGTCTACAGGAACAGAGCTTGAGCCTTTCGCTTTACTGAAGTACGCTGCAAGATTCGCTGCTTCGAGGATGGTTTCATCACTTGGCTCCGGATGGCGGATCACGACGTGGGAGCCTGGAATATCTTTCGTGTGCAGCCAGATATCATCCCGGGCTGCCGTTTTGTTTGTCAGGTGATCGTTTTGCTTATTGTTTTTTCCTACAAGAATTTCGGTGCCGTCGCTGGATCGGTATGCTTCCAACACAATTTTTGCCTGTTTGGGCTTTTTGTTTCCTTTTGTCTGTTTCTTTTTAAGATAGCCTCCTTCCATGAGTTCCTCTCGGATTTCCTCAATATCCTTCGGGGAAGCGGATTCGATTTGTGCGAAAAGGTTTTCGAAATAGGCAATCTCTTTTTCGGCAAGTGAAATCTGCTCTTTTACATATGCGACAGATTTCTTTGCTTTGTTGTATTTCTGAAAATAGGCCTGTGCATTATCTGACGGCGTTTTTTGAGGATTCAGCGTGATGGTGACTGTATCCCCGTTATAGTAATTGATGACATCCGCAGATGCATCTCCGCGCTTGATCGCGTACATATTGGCTGTAATCAGCTCTCCCTGAAGCTTGTACTTTTCAGCTTTTTCAGCATCCTTTAACGTTCCTTCAAGTTTTTTGATTTTCGTTTTATTTTTTTTGATTTCATTCTGCACGAACCGTTCCAGATCATTTCCCTGCTGCTTAACTCTGTCCCTTGCTGCTTTTCCGTAATAGTACCGGTCAAGCATTTCCGAAATGGTTGAAAACGGCTTTTGTCTTCCTTCCAGATGGGTGAGGGGAAGAATGTAAAAATACTCTTTATCAGGAAGTTCAATCATGGCAGGTGAAAGATGATGCTGCTTGATTTCGCCGACAAGAGAAAGAAATGACTGCGTCAGACTGCTTCTGTTGGCAAGGCCTGCGCGGAACAGAATCTCGCGTGCAAACAGCGGGGAGATCCCTGAGAACTGCTGCATGATCTGCTGGTCTAATTTTCCTGCGTTAAAATCGAGCTTCCGGAGCACGGTTTCTTCCGTTGCTTCAAATGGATCTGCTTTCATCTGCTCGGGGGGAAGCACATATTCCTGTCCGGGCATCACCGTCCGGTGGCGGTTTACAGCAGGTGAAAGGTGCTTAATGCTGTCAAGAATCATATTCCTGCCGCGGTCTATTAAAATGATATTGCTGTGTCTTCCCATGACTTCAATGATCACCCTCTTATGGGTGACATCTCCGATTTCGCTTCGCCCTTTCACATCGATATAGAGAATCCGCTCCATCCCTATCTGTCCGATTTCCTCAATGACTCCGCCTTCAAGATGCTTTCTCATCAGCATGCAGAACATCGGAGGCTCACTCGGATTTTCGTAGCTTTCTTCTGTTAAGTGAATTCTTGCATAGCTCGGATGAGCAGAAAGCAAAAGCTTATGATTAGCCCCATTTGAGCGGATCACAAAAATGAGTTCGTTTTTATACGGCTGATGAACCTTCGAGATTCTGCCGTTTTCAAGTGAATTCTTAAGTTCTTCTGTTATTGCATATGTAAACATGCCATCAAATGACATCGCAAGCACCCTTTTCTATAGCTGTTTAGGAAACAATTGTTCATTCGAATTATTATAGCATTTTTTCGGACAGGTCTGAATAAATTGGCATTAGAAGAGATTGTCCTACTATTTAGAGTATTGAGAGGTGTAATAATCATTCATGAAATGGCATGAAGTTAAACCTGAGGAAGTACTAGAGTCCATTCATTCCAGCAGGGAAAACGGTTTGTCTGAAAAAGACGTACAGAAACGGGTCAGGCACCACGGATTTAATGAACTGAAGGAAGCGGAAAAACCTTCAGCCTTTTTAGTGTTTCTTGAGCAGTTCAAAGATTTTATGGTCCTTGTATTGCTCGCGGCAACTCTGATATCCGGTTTGCTCGGCGAATACATTGATGCCATTGCGATCATTGCCATTGTGCTGGTAAACGGGGTCCTTGGTTTTTTCCAGGAGCAGAAAGCAGAAAAGTCTCTGCAGGCCCTTAAAGAAATGTCGGCGCCTCAGGTGCAGGCCCTCAGAGAAGGTGAGTGGACAAGAATTCAGTCGAAGGACCTTGTTCCCGGTGATATCGTAAAGTTTTCGAGCGGTGACAGGATCGGAGCAGATCTCAGGCTGCTTGAAGCAAAAAGCCTTGAGATTGAAGAATCAGCCCTTACAGGTGAATCTCTTCCTGTTGCCAAATGCACAAACGCCCTTTCTGACAGTCAGGCAGGAATTGGGGATCTCGTGAATATGGCGTTTATGGGAACGCTTGTGACAAGGGGAAATGGTGTCGGGGTTGTTGTCGCAACGGGAATGAACACAGCGATGGGACAGATTGCAGACCTTCTTCAATCAGCTGAAACGCTTGAAACCCCGCTGCAAAGACGGCTTGAACAGCTTGGCAAAATTCTCATCATTGTAGCCCTTGCCCTTACATGTTTAGTAGTAGCTGTCGGAGTCATTCAGGGACATGAGCTTTACGATATGTTTCTTGCAGGAGTGTCGCTTGCAGTAGCAGCAATCCCAGAGGGGCTCCCTGCGATCGTGACGGTTGCCCTGTCTCTTGGCGTCCAGCGGATGATCAAACAGCGGTCAATCGTCAGAAAGCTTCCTGCTGTAGAAACGCTTGGATGCGCTTCTGTCATATGTTCGGATAAAACAGGTACGATGACACAGAACAAAATGACGGTTACCCACATCTGGTCTGGCGGTACGACGTGGACACTGAGCGGAACAGGCTATCAGCCTAAAGGCGAGTTTTTTATCAATGACCAGAAAGTGCTTGTGAAAGACAGCAGGCCGCTGCAGCAGATTCTGACCTTCGGCATGCTCTGCAACACGGCAGAAATAACAGAAAAAGATGACGACTATGTTCTCGACGGCGATCCGACTGAAGGGGCTATGGCTGTCGCGGCGATGAAAGCGGGACTGTCGAGAGAATCTCTTCTGAATCAGTTCCAACTGGTGGAAGAGTTTCCTTTCGATTCAACAAGAAAAATGATGAGTGTCATTATCGAGGATAAAAACGGCAAACGATTTGCTGTTACAAAAGGAGCTCCTGATATACTTCTGAAAAAACTTGATTTTGTTCTATGGGGCGAAAAACAGCATGCTGTTTCTTCAAAATATGAAGCAGAAATCATGGGAGCGATCGACGGCCTTGCTTCCCAGGCACTGAGAACGATAGCAGTTGCATTTAAACCTGTAGCCGTACAAAGTGTGTACCATCAGCATGAAGTTGAGAGAAACCTCGTATTTCTTGGGCTGCAGGGCATGATTGATCCGCCGCGCCCTGAGGTGAAACAGGCTGTAAAAGAATGCAGGCAGGCCGGGATCAAAACCGTTATGATCACAGGGGACCATGCGAATACAGCGCGCGCAATCGCCTCTCAGCTTGATCTTCTTCCTCCAAATGGAAAAGTGCTGGACGGTGCGGCACTGTCTGCCATGTCAGATGAAGAGCTTGTGGGGGTAGTGGAAGATGTCTATGTTTTTGCAAGGGTTTCGCCTGAGCATAAGCTTAAAATTGTCAAAGCACTGCAAAGCAGGGGGCACGTCGTTGCCATGACGGGTGACGGGGTGAATGATGCTCCTGCCATCAAATCTGCCGACATCGGGATTTCAATGGGCATAACAGGAACAGATGTCGCAAAAGAAGCCTCTTCTCTTATTCTGGTTGATGACAATTTTGCAACCATTAAGCTTGCTATAAAAGAAGGAAGAAATATTTACGAAAATATCAGGAAGTTTATCCGGTATTTGCTTGCCTCAAATGTCGGCGAGATTCTCGTTATGCTGTTTGCAATGCTTCTGGCCTTGCCGCTGCCGCTCGTTCCGATTCAGATCCTGTGGGTGAATCTTGTCACAGACGGTCTTCCGGCCATGGCCCTGGGCCTCGATCAGCCTGAAGGCGATCTGATGCAGAGAAAACCGAGGCACCACAAAGAAGGTGTCTTTGCACGCGGCCTCGGATGGAAAGTCGTTTCTAGGGGATTTTTAATCGGTGCTGTCACTCTCGCGGCCTTCATGATTGTCTATTACAGAGACCCGGAAAATTTGATTTATGCACAGACCATCGCGTTTGCAACGCTCGTCATGGCCCAGCTGATTCACGTTTTTGACTGCAGAAGCGAGCGGTCCGTATTCTTAAGAAATCCATTTGAAAATCTCTACCTGGTCGGTGCAGTCATTTCATCCGTCCTGCTCATGCTGGGTGTCATCTACTATGCGCCGATGCAGCCGATTTTCCACACGGTGCCGATTTTGGCGCGAGACTGGATTCTCGTTCTCGGACTGTCCGCGATTCCAACTTTTTTGCTCGCGGGGTCACTTTTGACAAGTAAAAAAAGGGAGAATATGCTATAATTTTAAAGGTAATAGAGTTCTCTATTACCTTTTCTTTTGTTTAAATACACAGAAAAGCATTTCTTATGATATGATCAGATAATTGGATGTGATAAAAATGGTATGCAGCATGACAGGATATGGACGTTCAACTGAGAGAAATGATCAACACACCATAACAGCCGAAATGAAATCGGTTAATCACCGTTTTTTTGAAATTAGCGTAAGAATGCCTAGACAATTGATGTCTGTTGAGGATAAAATCAAAAAAGTGATCTCATCCGAGGTTAAAAGAGGACGGGTGGAAGTATACATAACGATTGAAGGCGAAGCGCTCGCAGAACGGGTCATTGAGATTGACTGGAAGCTGCTTGACCAGTATGCGGATGCGGCGTCGGAAATGGAAAACCGGTATCAGACCGGGAGCAGGCTGAAGCTTTCAGATCTGTTCAGGCTTGACAGTGTCTTTTCCGTGGCTGAAATGGCTAAAGGAAATGAAACACTTGAAGATTTGATTCTTTCGGCTGTCAGAGGTGCCGCTATGCAGCTTAAGGATATGAGGCGCGAGGAAGGATCCTATTTGAAAAATGATCTTCTGAAGCAGCTGTCTGAAATAGAGGCATATGCAGACGAAATTGAAAAGCATGCCCCGGACGTTGTGCTCCGTTATAAAAACAGGCTCGAAAAGAAGATGGCTGAGCTGTCACAAGGATCCATCGATGACAGCAGAATTGCAGCCGAAGCAGCCCTCTTTGCTGACCGGGCGGACATATCAGAGGAGATTGCAAGAATAAGAAGCCACCTTCTTCAGTTCAGGCAGACAATGGAAAAGCCTGAGCCTGCCGGCAGAAAGCTTGATTTTCTCGTTCAGGAGCTGAACCGCGAAGCAAATACAATCGGTTCAAAAGCGAATGACAAAGACATCTCAAGATGCTCAGTCGAACTGAAAAGCGTGATTGAAAGAATCAAAGAACAGGTTCAAAATATTGAATAATTAGCAGTTAATCGTTTATGCCGGGCCTTTTAGGGCAAAAATAGGGTTGTCGTTTATTAGGGGGAGCAAACAGATGAGTATTAAACTAATTAACATTGGCTTTGGAAATATTGTTTCTGCCAATCGGATTATCTCGATTGTCAGTCCTGAATCAGCTCCGATTAAAAGGATCATTCAGGATGCCCGTGACAGAGCGATGCTTATTGATGCGACTTACGGACGCAGAACAAGAGCAGTTGTGATTATGGACAGCGATCATATTATACTATCTGCGGTTCAGCCAGAAACGGTTGCCCACAGGCTTTCAAATAAAGACGAGTTAACAGACGAAGGGTAGGGAACGTTCTGGATATGAAAGAAAGAGGATTACTCATCGTGCTTTCGGGTCCTTCAGGAGTCGGGAAAGGTACAGTGCGGAAAGCCATTTTTTCGCAGAATACAGACTTTGAATATTCGATCAGCATGACAACGCGCAAGCCCCGCGCGGGAGAAGTTGACGGAGTCGACTATTTTTTTAAAACAAGAGAGGAATTTGAGCAGCTTATAAAAGAAGAAGGTCTGCTTGAATGGGCGGAATTTGTAGGGAATTACTACGGAACGCCGATTGAATACGTTGAAAAAACGCTCAGTGAAGGAAAAGATGTCTTCCTTGAGATTGAAGTGCAGGGTGCCCTGCAGGTCAGAAAGGCATTTCCGGAAGGATTGTTCATCTTCCTGATGCCGCCGAGCTTAAGCGAACTGAAAAACCGGATCGTCACGCGCGGCACTGAGACACAGGAGATTATCAATAACCGAATGGCTGCTGCCAAAGAAGAAATCGAAATGATGGATGCATACGACTATGTAGTCGAAAATGACCAGGTGGACCTTGCCTGTGCACGCATTCGCGCGATCGTAACGGCTGAGCACTGCAGACGTGACCGCATCGCACTTCGCTATAAGAAAATGCTGGAGGTTGAATAAAACATATGTTATATCCATCTATTGACAAACTTATGAACAAACTGGATTCAAAATACACGCTTGTAACGGTTGCCGCAAGACGCGCACGCGAAATGCAGGAAAATCATGATCAGCAGATCGTGAAGCCTGTTTCTCATAAATACGTAGGAAAAGCACTTGAAGAAATTCATTCAGGCCTGCTTGATTATGAAAAACAAGACTAATTAAATCACTTATAAAAATAACAACCTGCTTCATCATGGGTTGTTATTTTTTCATACTGTCAGCAATTACAGAATAAACAGCACTGATGGGGGGATGTAAAATGAAGGGCAAAAAAATACTCCTTTGTGTAAGCGGGGGAATTGCAGTCTATAAAGCAGCTGCGCTGACAAGCAAGCTGGTGCAGGCGGGAGCAGAAGTGAAAGTGATCATGACGGCTTCAGCCCGTGAATTTGTCCAGCCTCTTACGTTTCAGGCACTGTCAAAAAATGATGTCTATTACGACACGTTTGATGAGAAAAATTCTGAGGTTATCGCTCACATTGATCTAGCAGACTGGGCGGATCTGATTATAGTGGCACCTGCAACAGCCAACACAATCGGAAAGCTTGCAAATGGCATAGCAGATGACATGCTTACGACTACTTTGCTTGCATCCACAGCTCCCGTATGGATTGCTCCTGCTATGAACGTCCATATGTATGATCACCCTGCCGTTCAAAAGAACATCATGACCCTTTCGCAGTTCGGCTATCAGTATATTGAACCGAGCGAAGGGTATCTTGCTTGCGGATATGTCGGGAAAGGCAGGCTTGAAGAGCCGGAGAAAATCACGGCGCTGATTGCCGCTTATTTTTCCGCTGAAGCCGAACAGCCGCTAAAAGGCAAAAAAATGATCATAACCGCAGGGCCTACACGTGAAAAAGCAGATCCTGTCCGATTCTTCTCGAATTCATCGACTGGGAAAATGGGATATGCCCTCGCTGCTGCGGCAAAAGACATGGGAGCAGATGTTACCCTTATATCCGGCCCGGTGAGTCTAACCCCGCCACAGGGAGTAGAAACGGTCAATGTAGAAACAGCTGAAGACATGTTTCAGGAGACAGTTAAGAGGTTCAGTGAATCGGACATCGTGATCAAATCTGCTGCCGTAGCCGATTACCGCCCCCGTCTTGTGTCTGATCAAAAAATGAAGAAGCAGGACGGCGATCTGGTGATTGAGTTTGAACGGACGAAGGATATTTTAAAAGAGCTCGGCGAACGGAAAGATCATCAGATTCTTGTCGGATTTGCTGCTGAAACCGATCACGTTGAGGATTATGCATTAAGAAAACTTGAAAAGAAAAACCTTGATATGATTGTAGCGAACAATGTGAATCAGGATGGCGCCGGTTTTGGCACAGATACAAACATTGTGACGATCTTTAAGCGGGGCGGAGAAAAAAGGGAACTTCCCGTTATGTCAAAAGAAGAAGTCTCAAAGAACATTCTCCGCGAGATCATCCGTCTGGATAAAGGAGTTTAAATGATGAAGTTTGCCAGTGTAATCGTAGATGTTAAAGCCATGCAGACAGACAGGGCGTTCGATTACCTGATTCCTGAAAAATGGACGGGTTTTATCAAACCCGGCATGCGTGTGATCGTGCCGTTCGGACCGCGTGCGGTACAGGGATTTGTTACCGCTCTGAAAGACAGCAGCGATTTTGACAAAGTGAAGCCGATTAAGGAAGTTATGGATATCACGCCCGCATTGACCGCGGAGCTTCTTGACATTGGCCACTGGCTGACAGAGACAACACTCTGCTTCAAAATTTCTGCTTTTCAGGCCATGCTCCCTGCTGCCATGAAAGCGAAGTATGATAAAGAGATCCGCCTGACATCCTCTGAGGCAAGGGACAGGCTGCATCCGAAGGCTGCCCGCTGGTTTGAAAAAGCACCGAGCATCTTCTGGAAAGAGATAGAGAAAAGTGACAGCGTAAAAGAGCTTCAGGGGGATATTGAGCGCGGGCTGCTTGAGGTCATATACCGGGTAAAACAGAAAAACAAACAAAAAACACAGAAGGTCATCCGCGCTGCCGTCACATCAGACGTGCTGAAGGAGGAAGCCTCAGGGTGCACGCCTCAGGCAGCAAAGCAAAAAAAAGTGCTGGATTATTTCGCAGAAATGGGCGGAGCGGCTGTCCCTCTGCAGGAGCTTTTGCTTAAGCTGAATATCACAGACTCTCCCGTCAAGACTCTCATAAAGAAAAACCTTCTGTCTGAATCCTGGGAAGAAATCTACAGAGACCCGTATGCTGACCGTACATTCCAGAAAACAGAGTCTCTGCCGCTGACACCGGAACAACAGACAGCGATTGCGCCTATTCTTGACGGCATCGAACGGAACGCGCATGATGTCTTTTTGATGTATGGGGTCACGGGAAGCGGGAAAACAGAGGTTTATCTTCAATCCATTGAAGCCGTGCTGAATCAGGGGAGGGAAGCGATTGTTCTTGTGCCTGAAATCTCACTGACGCCGCAGATGGTCAACCGGTTCAAAGCGAGGTTCGGTTCGCTTGTTGCGGTGCTCCACAGCGGTCTTTCAATCGGTGAAAAATACGATGAGTGGAGAAAAATCCGCCGCGGTGAAGTTAAGCTTGTCGTAGGAGCAAGGTCCGCCGTTTTTGCTCCGTTTACAAACCTTGGCATGATCATCATCGACGAGGAGCATGAAGGAAGCTACAAGCAGGAAGAAAATCCCCGCTATCATGCAAGGGATGTAGCCATTTACAGGGCAAAGCGCCACAAGTGCCCTGTTGTTCTCGGCAGCGCAACCCCTTCTCTTGAGTCGTTTGCACGAGCGGGGAAAGGGGTCTATCAGCTGCTTGCCTTGAAAGAACGCGTGAACAGCCGCCCCCTTCCCGAAGTGGAAATTGTGGATATGCGGGATGAACTCAGGAGCGGGAACAGGACAATGTTTTCAAAGGTTCTGCTTGAGAAGCTGGAAGACAGGCTGGAAAAAGGGGAGCAGTCCGTACTGTTCCTGAATAAAAGAGGATATTCCTCCTTTATCATGTGCAGGGACTGCGGCTGTGTAAAAGGCTGTCCTCATTGTGACATTTCCCTTACTTATCATAAGCGCGGACATTTGTTGAAATGCCATTACTGCGGCCATGAGGAGCCGATGCCTGGTGTCTGCCCTGAGTGTTCAAGTGAGCATATCCGCTTTTTTGGGACCGGCACACAAAGGGTTGAAGAGGAATTGGCAAAAGTCCTTCCGGAAGCCCGGATTATCCGTATGGATGTTGATACTACGGGAAAAAAAGGGTCGCATGAAAAACTTCTTACAGCGTTCGGCAGCAAAGAGGCAGATATCCTCTTAGGCACACAGATGATTGCAAAAGGACTGGATTTTCCAGATGTGACCCTTGTTGGAGTTCTGACGGCAGATACGATGCTGCATTTGCCTGACTTCAGGGCGTCTGAAAAAACGTTTCAGCTCCTGACCCAGGTCTCAGGCAGGGCGGGGAGGCATTTGCTTCCGGGAGAAGTTGTGATTCAGTCTTATTCACCGGAGCATTACAGTATCCAGCTTGCAGGAAAGCATGATTATGATTCATTTTACATGCAGGAGATGACAGCAAGAAAGCAGCATGCATACCCTCCGTTTTACTTTCTTGCACTCGTCACGGTCAGTCATCCGGATCTGTTAAAAGCCGTCTCTGTGACGGAGAAAATTACCCAGCACCTGAATCACAAATTGTCAGATCATGTTCAGATTCTCGGTCCGTCCGCTTCGCCGATTCCAAGGGTAAACGATAGATATCGCTATCAATGCATGATAAAATACAAGCGGGAAGAAAATCTTCATTCTGCGCTGAAGATGATTATTGAACGGTTTCAGCAGGATATGAACAAAAATCAGCTGTCCATTTCAATAGATATGAACCCTAACGCGATGATGTAGGTTTCAGAATGCGGATTAGCGTCAAAACTGGAGAAAAAATAAGCTTTTAAGTAGTTGGAGGACGTTTCATTGGCTATTAAACCGATTGTTCTGCATCCGGCAGATGTGCTGGAGCAGGAATGTGAAGATATAACAGTATTTGACAGAAAACTGTCAAAGCTGCTGAAAGATATGTATGATACAATGATTGAACTTGACGGTGTGGGACTTGCCGCTCCCCAAATTGGAGTGCCTGTCCGTGCAGCTGTTGTTGATATAGATGATCATCACGGGACGATTGAACTGATTAACCCGGTGATCATCGAAAAAAAAGGCTCTCAGACTGGTCCTGAGGGCTGCTTGAGTTTTCCCGGCCTTTTTGGAGAAGTAGAGCGGAGCGAGTATGTGAAAGTGAAGGCTCAAAACCGTAAGGGCAAACCATTTGTTATGGAAGCAAATGGTTTTTTAGCGAGAGCGATCCAGCATGAGATTGATCACCTTCATGGAATTCTTTTCACGTCCAAGGTGACAGCCTATTTAAATGAAGAAGAGCTAGAAGAATCGGAAGGATGATGGTCATGACACGAATTGTATTTATGGGAACTCCTGACTTTTCGGTTCCTGTGCTAAAAAGACTTATAAATGAGGGGTACAATGTGGTCGGGGTTGTCACCCAGCCGGACCGTCCAAAAGGCAGAAAGAAAACTCTTACGCCTCCGCCTGTTAAGGTGGAAGCTGAAAAGCAGAATATACCCGTTCTGCAGCCTGAAAAAATCAGAGATAAAAAAGAACTTGAAAAAGTGCTCGCTTTGCAGCCTGATCTCGTAGTAACTGCCGCTTTCGGGCAAATTCTTCCGAATGAACTGTTGGAAGCGCCAAAGCACGGCTGCATTAATGTCCATGCCTCGCTGCTTCCTGAGCTGAGAGGCGGGGCTCCGATTCATTATTCCATCCTTCAGGGGAAAAAGAAAACGGGCATTACCATTATGTATATGGCTGAAAAGCTGGATGCCGGCGATATTCTTACCCAGGCTGAAGTGGAGATTGATGAACGGGATCACGTAGGAACTCTGCACGATAAATTAAGTGCTGCAGGAGCTGATCTTCTTTCTGAAACGATGCCTCCTCTTCTTGAAGGCAAGCTTACCCCTCAGAAACAGGATCACGAAAAAGCGACATTCGCTTCAAATATTAAACGGGAACAGGAAATCATTGACTGGACGAAGTCCGGTGAAGACATTTATAACCATATCAGAGGCTTAAACCCGTGGCCTGTTGCTTATACCTACCTTAATGGCCAGGTTGTGAAAATCTGGTGGGGAGAAAAAATGACGGGAAGCATTCATACCGCACAGCCGGGAACCGTCATCGGAATTGATTCAGATGGAATCGTCGTCTCGACAGGAAATACGACAGCCATCAAGATCACAGAACTTCAGCCGTCAGGGAAGAAAAAAATGAACGGCGAAGACTTCCTCAGGGGCGCCCAAATCCAGGCAGGAGACAAGTTGGGAGAGAGCCATGAAGAAAAATAATGTCCGTGAAACGGCTCTTGAAACGCTGCTCATGATTGAAAAAAATCAGGCGTACAGCCATCTCCTATTAAACTCCATGATCAAAAAGCATGGAGTAAAAGAGATCGATATCCCTCTGCTTACAGAAATCGTTTACGGTACGCTTCAGCGCAGGGATACGCTGGATTTTTATCTTGCGCCTTTTATTAAAAATGCCAAAAAAACAGAGCAGTGGGTGCAAAACCTTTTAAGGCTTTCCGTGTACCAGATGGTGTATCTTGACAGAGTGCCGGAGCGAGCTGTTTTTCACGAGGCCGTTGAAATCGCAAAACACAGGGGCCACAAGGGCATTGCATCCTTTGTCAATGGCATCTTAAGGTCCATTCAGCGGCAGGGGCTGCCTTCCACTGCTGAAATAAAAGATGAGGCTGAGCGCATCGCTGTCGAGACAAGCTTTCCTCTTTGGCTTGTGAAGCGCTGGATCAGCCAGCTTGGGGCGAATGATGCGAAAAAAATGTGCGAAGCCACATTGACGCCGCCAAGTGTATCGGCCCGTGTCAATCTAATGAAAAACACCCGCGGGGAGTTAATGGAGCGGCTTTTAGCAAAAGGTTTTCAAATTGAAGAGGGCGATCTGACTGCTGATGCCATTAAAAGTCTGAAAGGCAGTCTTGTGCAGACGGAAGAATTTAAAGAAGGCAGGTTTACGATTCAGGATGAAAGTTCAATGCTGGTTGCAAGAACGCTTGCCCCTGAAAAAGGAGATGCTGTTCTTGATGCATGCGCAGCTCCAGGCGGAAAATCAACCCATATAGCGGAGATTCTTGAGAACACAGGAACTGTTTACTCTCTTGATCTCCATACGCATAAAGTCAGCCTGATCACTGAACAGGCGGAAAGACTCGGCCTTACAAACATTAAGACTGAAGCAATGGACAGCAGAAAAGTGCATGAGCGCTTTAAAAACGAACAGTTTGACAAAATACTGGTCGATGCCCCATGCTCAGGACTTGGGGTTGTCAGACGAAAGCCTGACATTAAATACACGAAATCAGCCGAGGACGTGAAAAGACTGTCGCAAATTCAGCTGGAAATTCTGTCATCTGCCGCGCCTTTACTTAAAAAAGGTGGTACACTAGTCTATAGTACATGTACAATTGACAGCGAAGAAAACGGGCAGGTTGTTGACAAATTTCTAGCAGAACACAGTGAATTTGAACTTGATTCAGCAATGGCTGACCGGCTGCCGGAGGCTGCAAAGCCGTATGCAGACGGAGGGCAAGTCCAGATTCTGCCCCACTATTTTGGAACAGACGGATTTTATATAGCAAGCTTAAGAAAGAAGGTGTAAAAATGGAAGAGGTAAAACGCACAAAGAAAACAGTCATCGAAGAAAACAAAAAACCTTCCATTTATTCTCTCGAACTGGGAGAAATAAAAAACTGGCTGACGGAAAACGGAGAAAAGCCCTTCAGGGCTGCTCAGATCTTTGACTGGCTTTATATTAAACGGGCTGCATCATTTGAAGAGATGTCAAACCTTTCAAAGCCGCTCAGAACAAAACTTGAGGAGAACTTTACGCTTACCACGCTTAAAACGATCATTCAGCAGACATCAAGCGACGGCACGATGAAGTTCTTATTCGAGCTGCACGACGGCTATTCCATTGAAACGGTTCTCATGCGCCATGAATACGGCAATTCAGTATGCGTAACAACACAGGTCGGCTGCCGGATCGGCTGTACGTTCTGTGCTTCAACCCTTGGCGGTTTAAAACGCAACCTCGAAGCAGGAGAAATCGTTGCACAGGTCGTAAAAGTACAAAAGGCGCTTGATGAACTTGGAGAGAGGGTAAGCCATGTCGTCATCATGGGTATCGGAGAACCGTTTGATAACTATGATGAAATGATGGGATTCCTTAAAATCATCAATCATGACGACGGTTTGAACATTGGTGCACGCCATATTACTGTATCTACAAGCGGAATCATCCCGAAAATCTACAAATTTGCGGACGAACAGCTGCAGATTAACTTTGCTGTATCGCTGCATGCACCGAATACAGAACTCAGAAGCCGCTTAATGCCGATCAACAGAGCATATAAGCTCCCTGAGCTGATGGAAGCTATTGAGTATTATGTGAACAAAACAGGACGACGCGTCAGCTTCGAGTACGGGCTGTTCGGCGGAGTGAATGATGGGGTAGAACACGCTGAAGAGCTCGCAGCGCTTATTAAGCATCTGAAGTGCCATGTAAACCTGATTCCCGTGAACTATGTGCCTGAGCGCGATTATGTAAGAACTCCGAAAGAACAGATTGATCTTTTTGAGAAAACATTGAAAAAGCGCGGCATTAATGTAACGACAAGACGCGAACAGGGTCATGATATCGATGCAGCATGCGGTCAGCTGAGAGCGAAGGAGCGCAAAGAGGAGACGAGGTGACTTCATGGAAACCGTTATCGCAACAGACAGGGGAAAAGTGAGACAGCACAATGAAGACAGCGTTGGTGTTTTTCAAAATAAAGACGGTGATGTTTTAGCCGTCGTGGCCGACGGAATGGGCGGCCATTTAGCAGGTGATGTAGCAAGCCAGATGACGATTGCTGCATTAAAAGAGATGTGGGAGTATGCCTCGGGCATATCCTCCCCGGATCTCGCCTCAGGCTGGCTTTCGGATCATGTGGCAAAGGTGAATCTGACCTTGCTGCAGCATGCAAAAACACATCCTGACTGCAGCGGAATGGGCACGACCGTTGTGGCGGCAATTTGTACAGAAGCTTTTGCAACTGTCGGCCATATTGGCGACAGCCGCGGCTATCTCTGCAACGGCAGCGGATTTAAACAAATTACAGAAGACCACTCGCTTGTCAATGAATTGGTGAGATCCGGACAAATATCAAGAGAAGATGCCGAGCATCATCCGCGCAAAAATGTTCTTGTAAGGGCTTTAGGAACAGAAGAACATGTGGAACTTGACATGACCTCTATTTGTCTTGAAGAATCTGATCTTCTTCTATTATGTTCAGACGGCCTGTCGAACAAAGTAGGCGAAGAGGAGCTTAAGGATCTGCTTTCATCCGGCGGTTCGCTTCAGAACATTGCTCAGGAACTGATCAGAAAGGCCAATGATAACGGGGGAGAGGATAACATTTCACTCGTCATCGTCAAACAGCCGTCTGAAATCAAAGAGGGTGATGAGGCGTGCTGATCGGCAAGCGGTTAAGCGGCAGATATAAAATACTCCGCGTGATTGGCGGCGGAGGAATGGCTAACGTATATTTGGCGCGGGACATGATTTTAGACCGAGATGTTGCAATGAAAGTTCTCAGGTTCGATTTTTCAAACGACGATGAATTCATCAAACGGTTCAGGCGTGAGGCACAGTCCGCAACAAGCCTTGCCCACCCGAATATTGTCAGCATTTTTGATGTTGGAGAAGAAGACGGCATCTACTATATTGTTATGGAGTATGTGGAAGGCAACACACTGAAGCAATACATACAGCAGTATGCTCCCCTGCACCCGAGAGAAGCTCTCAATATCATGGAGCAAATCGTATCAGCCATTGCACACGCCCACGAAAACCACATTGTCCACCGGGATATCAAGCCTCATAACATCCTGATCGATCCTCATGGCAATGTGAAAGTAACGGATTTCGGGATTGCAATGGCGCTTAGCTCGACCACGATTACCCAGACAAATTCTGTCCTTGGATCTGTCCATTACCTTTCGCCTGAACAGGCAAGGGGAGGAATGGCCAATAAAAAATCAGATATCTATTCACTTGGCATTGTGCTCTTTGAACTTTTGACCGGAAGACTGCCGTTTGACGGAGAATCGGCCATTTCCATTGCGCTGAAGCACCTGCAGTCTGAAACGCCTTCTGCCAAGCGCTGGAATGCAACGGTTCCCCAAAGTGTTGAAAACATTATTTTAAAAGCAATGGCAAAGGACACGTTCCACCGGTATGAGTCTGCTGAAGAGATGGAAGCCGATCTTTCAACCGCTTTAAATCCGGAACGGCTTCATGAAGAAAAGTTTGTCATACCGGAAGATACAGAGGCAACAAAAGCGATTCCGATTATCACGGATTCAGATATGTTCGAAAAAACCGGTGATACGCTTGTTCGTGCGCCTGAACCGTCGGCAGAAGAAACGGCTGTAAAACATGCGCCGGTAAAGAAAGAAAAAAAGAAAAAAGAAGAGAAAAAGAAAAAAAGCAAAGCGGGAGTCATCCTGATCAGCCTCTTTTTGATCCTTCTTGCAGCAGGAGTTGCCGCTGTCACCGTTGTGCCGGCCCTGATGATGCCAAAAGATGTGGAAGTTCCTGATCTGACAGGGATGAAGTATCAGGATGCGGTTGAGAAGCTTGTCTCGGAAAAATTTGAAGTGGATGACCCCATCCTGATTGCCGATGATGAAATTCCGGAAGGGGATGTCGTCAGAACAAAACCTGAAGCAGGCAGAATGGCAAAGGAAGGGGACAGCATTATCATCTATCAGAGCTCAGGCAAAGAGAAAGTCGAGCTTGATGATTATGTGGACAGAGACATTACAAGAGTCCGGGAGCTTCTTGAACGTAAAGGATTTGAAAAAATCACGGTAGAAGAAGAATTTAATGAAGCAGCAGCGGGAACGATTTTAGAGCAGGATCCTGAACCGGGTGACATGGTGATTCCAAGCGAAGATGAACTCGTGCTGACTGTAAGTGCCGGACCGGAGGAATTTGAACTAAAGAACTTAAGAGGCTATTCAGAAGAAGCGCTGAATGCCTATATCGAAGAGAATCAGCTCCAGCTTGTGAGGAAGGATGTCTTTTCTGACACAGTGCCGAAAGGAGAGGTCATTTCCCATTCTCCTGAGCCGTCAGTAAAAGTGCTTCCGGGCGACACCATTGAGGCCACTGTTTCCCTTGGGCCGGAAGAAAAGCCTGCCAAAAAAGTCAAGCGGGTGATTGAAATTCCGTATCCGGAAGAGCTTGCAGGGCAGCCGGCGGAAGTGAAGATCAACATCGATGATGCCGAGCGGTCTGTATCTGATGATTTTGACGTGTTCACCATTACAGAGAACGCTACCAGAGAAATTGAATTCGCAATCGAACCCGGTGGAAGAGCCTATTACATGGTAACGGTTGACAACCGCGTTGAGAAAACCGAAACCATTCCATATGAGTAATACGTGAATCACCAAGGAGGAAATGTATGCCTAAAGGCAAAATTATCAAAGCGTTAAGCGGGTTTTACTATTGTCTTGACGGTGACCGGACCATCCAGTGCCGCGGCCGCGGGGTATTCAGAAAAAACAAAATCACCCCGCTTGTCGGCGATGAAGTCGTGTATGATTACGAAAATGAACGTGAAGGCACAATTCAGGAAGTGCTCGAGAGAAAAAATGAGCTTGTCCGCCCCCCGATTGCCAACGTTGATCAGGCTATTTTAGTGTTTTCAGCAGTTGAGCCTGATTTCAGCCCTGTTCTGCTTGACCGTTTTCTCGTTCTGATTGAATCCAATGACATTGAACCTGTCATCTGCATCAGCAAAATGGATTTGATCAAGGATGAAAAACAGCGTCAGGAAATTGAAGAATATGCAGCGGATTACAGAAAAATCGGGTATGAGGTAATGCTCACTTCTACTCTCGAGGAAGACGGAATTACTGAACTGCGTCCGCTTCTGAACGGAAGGATATCCGTTTTTGCCGGACAGTCCGGTGTCGGAAAATCTTCGCTGCTGAATGTGCTGCGCCCTGAACTTTCACTGAAGACGAGCGGCATTTCGTCTCATTTGGGCAGGGGAAAACATACAACCCGCCACGTGGAGCTCATCCAGGTCGGAACCGGCCTTGTCGCTGATACCCCTGGTTTCAGTTCACTTGAGTTTATGAACATAGAAACAGAAGACCTTTCCTACTGTTTCCCTGAGATGCGCAATGTGAGCGGAAACTGCAAATTCAGAGCATGCACGCACATTTCAGAACCGAAATGCGCCGTGAAGGAAGCTGTTGAGAATGGCAGTATTCCTGCATACAGATATGAACATTATTTAAGTTTTATAGAAGAAATTAAAGACAGAAAGCCGAGGTACTGATCATGATTAAAATTGCACCTTCCATCCTTTCAGCAGACTTTTCAAAGCTTGGAGCGGAAATTGAGGATGTTGAAAGAGGCGGAGCGGATTATATTCATGTTGATGTGATGGATGGCCATTTTGTCCCGAATATCACGATCGGCCCGCTGATTGTGGAAGCGATCAGACCTGTGACAAAGCTGCCGCTTGATGTGCATTTGATGATTGAAAATCCGGATGCATACATCCCGGCATTTGCAAAAGCGGGTGCGGACATTATTTCTGTGCACGCTGAAGCATGCCCTCACCTGCACCGCACAATTCAGCTAATTAAATCAGAAGGCGTAAAAGCAGGTGTTGTGCTGAATCCTCATACACCTGCTGATATGATCAAGCATGTGATTGATGATGTGGATCTCGTCCTGCTGATGACAGTGAATCCCGGGTTTGGCGGGCAGTCTTTTATCCATGCTGTTCTTCCTAAAATAAAAGAAGTGGCTGACATGGTAAAAGAACGTGGCCTTCAAACAGAGATTGAAGTAGACGGCGGAGTAAACTCAGAAACAGCAAGATTGTGCATGGAAGCAGGAGCGAACGTTTTGGTTGCCGGCTCAGCTGTTTATAACCAGAGTGACCGCAAACGGGCGATTGATCAAATAAGAAACGCATAAGAACCGCCAAAAGCGGTTCTCTTTTTTTAGACTTATACCATAACATTATTATGTAAACAGGAGTGGTTATCAGTGAAGATTCACATTGTCGCAGGAGGTCCTGAAACGTATATTCCTTCATTAAAGGATTATCAAACGGAAGATGCAGTCTGGATTGGCGTTGACAGGGGAGTGATCTATCTGCAGCAGGCGGGCATTATACCGGACAGAGCGTTTGGAGACTTTGATTCTGTGACAGAAAAAGAGCTTAACACGCTGAACAGGTCGGCTGTGCATCTGGATCTTTTTCCTGCGGAAAAGGACCAGACAGACACTGAGATTGCCCTGGAATGGGCGGTGAAAATGAACCCTGAAGCCATCATCCTCTTCGGCTCGACTGGCGGCAGGCTTGACCACTTTCTTGCAAACACACAGCTTCTGGCACGTTATCCGGAAACGAACATCGAAATTATTGACCGTAAAAATCAGCTGTCTGTTTTCCTCCCCGGCACCCGCAGCGTGCATTCTGAGAGCAGATTTCCTTATATCTCGTTTCTGCCCGTGAGCCTGGAAGTAAGGGATATTACACTCGAGGGTTTTAAATATGCGCTTTCAGGCTGTCATATAAAGCTTGGATCGACACTATGTATTAGTAATGAACTTATTCGTCCATCCGGTACTTTTTCATTCAGCAGCGGCATATTAATGATGGTAAGAAGTACTGATGAATAACTTCAAACATGAAGGTTAACCACATAACCTGGGCATAACCGGTTTCTCACATGATGGGCTTCGCCCCAGCAGCAAACTGAACGAATGGCTGAGGAGGGAAAGTATGAAATTTTATACAATCAAGTTACCGAAGTTTTTAGGGGGCATTATCAGGGCAATGCTTGGGTCGATGAAGAAGGATTAATGAAGAGCGGATACGAGGTTTTGAAACTATAAAAAAAGCACCGCCATAGCGGTGCTTTTTTTATATGTTCCCTTATGGGAATCAAAAGCAGAACTTTTGATTATACACGCTCAACTTTACCGGATTTCAAAGCGCGAGCAGATACATATACGCGTTTTGGTTTGCCGTCTACTAAGATGCGTACTTTTTGAAGGTTAGCACCCCAAGTACGTTTTGAAGCGTTCATTGCGTGAGAACGTGAGTTTCCAGAACGTGTTTTTCTACCAGTGATTACGCATTTACGTGCCATCGTATTCCCTCCTAACTGCAAAAAACCTTTCCAATTCAAACATTACTAGTCTTGTTTGTCATGAGATACTTTAATAATTTATCACAACTCCTTTCTGAATGCAATACTTCTTGCTTTTGCTTTCAAGAATTTTTCCTTGACATACATGAATATTTCATGCTGAATAATACTATAGGGTAAGAGGTCCTTAAAGCTGTGCCGCAGAATAACTTTTAAAAATCGCCTGTATATAGTAAAATAGCTTTAGCCTATGCGAACAATTCCAAAGGGGGAACCATCATGTCCATCGAGATGAAAACAAAGTACGGACACATTGACATATCCAATGAAGTCATTGCAACGGTTGCTGGCGGTGCAGCCATTGACTGTTATGGCATTGTCGGAATGGCATCCAAAAACCAGATCAAAGACGGCATCACTGAAATTCTGAGAAAAGAAAACTTCAGCCGCGGTGTTATTGTCCGCCAGGAAGAAGATCATATCAATATTGATATGTACATTATCGTCAGCTACGGAACGAAAATCTCTGAAGTGGCACATAATGTTCAAACGAAAGTGAAGTACACACTGGATAAAACAGTCGGACTAGCTGTTGATTCAGTCAATATTTTTGTTCAGAGTGTTCGTGTAACGAACCCGTAGTAAGGAGGAAAAAGTCCGTGTCAATTACAACTTTAGATGGAAAACGTTTTGCAGAAATGATCTTGCAGGGGGCAGGCCACCTGTCAAACAATGCAGATTATGTCGATGCGCTGAACGTTTTTCCGGTTCCGGACGGAGATACCGGGACGAATATGAACCTTTCGATGACATCCGGAGCGAAAGAGGTTCAAAATCATGTATCTGAGCATATCGGCAAAGTCGGTACGGCCCTGTCAAAAGGCCTGCTGATGGGAGCCCGCGGAAATTCCGGGGTTATTCTTTCCCAGCTGTTCAGAGGATTCTCAAAAGCAATTGAATCAAAAAGCACGATTTCAGCAGCAGAATTTGCAGCTGCTCTTCAAGCTGGCGTCAACACAGCATATAAAGCGGTCATGAAGCCCGTTGAAGGAACGATTTTAACTGTAGCAAAAGATTCAGCCAAAAAAGCGGTTGATACAATGGAGTCAAATCCTGAGATCAGCATCGATCAATTGATGGAAGCTGTATTTGCAGAATCAAAGGCATCCCTCAAAAGAACCCCTGACCTGCTTCCAGTCCTTAAAGAGGTAGGAGTTGTCGACAGCGGCGGACAAGGCCTTGTCTTTGTATATGAAGGATTTCTTGCCGTGCTAAAAGGAGAGAAAGTGTCTTCTGCCAAAGTTGCAGCGTCCATGACGGACCTTGTGAGCGCAGAACACCACAAAAGCGTTGCATCCCACATCAATACAGAAGATATTGAATTTGGATACTGCACGGAATTTATGGTGCGCTTTGAAGATGATAAAGAGACTTTCAAAGAAGATGCGTTCAGACAGGATCTGAGTGAACATGGTGATTCCCTTCTGGTTATTGCAGATGATGAAATTGTAAAAGTACATATTCACGCAGAGTATCCGGGAAAAGTTCTGACATATGCCCAGAACTATGGCAGCCTGATCAATATGAAGATTGAGAATATGCGCCAGCAGCATACGAGTCTGCTTGACAGCGGGAACGCACCATCAAAGCCCGCTGAAAAGAAAGAAAAACAGCCTTACGGTATTGTGACTGTCACAATGGGCAAAGGAATTGCCGAGCTGTTCCGCAGCATCGGATCACACTCTGTCATTGAAGGCGGACAGACGATGAACCCGAGCACAGAAGACATCGTTCAGGCGATTAAAGATGTAAATGCTGAAACAGTGATCATTCTGCCGAATAACTCCAATATCGTGATGGCTGCTCAGCAGGCTGCGTCTGTCGTGGATGATAACGTCATCGTGATTCCGTCTAAAACCGTCCCTCAGGGAATGGCAGCACTGCTTGCATTTAATCCGTCTGCATCAGCTGAGGACAACGAAGAAGTCATGAAAGATGCACTTGGAACGGTTAAGACAGGTCAGATTACGTACGCAGTCCGCGATACAAATATTGACGGCCTTGATATTGAAAAAGGCGATTTCATGGGTATTGCAAACGGCAAGATTGTGACGAAAGACCGCAATCAGCTGGCATCTGCCAAAAAACTTCTTGATTCCATGATGACAGAAGACGACGAAATATTGACTGTCCTTCAGGGCGCCGATGCAGCCGATGATGAAATGAAGGAACTTGTTTCCTATATCGAGAGCAAATTTGAAGATGTGGAAGTAGAAGTCCATAAAGGGGAGCAGCCTCTTTATTCCTACATTTTTTCAATCGAATAAGCAGGAAGAAATAGAAGGGCGACCCCCTTCTATTTCTTATGTCCAAAATCAGGGTGCGATTTCGGTGATGATTCCGTTTTCTTAAGCTGTGTTTATCTGATAAACTATGAAGGAAACACACAGCAAGCATGAGACAACAGGCTATGCATGTTCAGGGGGGAGCATATGAAATACAGAAGTGTTTTTGATATTATCGGACCGATTATGATTGGTCCTTCAAGTTCCCATACAGCAGGGGCTGCAAGAATCGGGAGAGTAGCAAGAAGCTTATTTGGAAGAGAACCTGAATGGGCAGCCATTTCATTCTATGGTTCATTTGCAAAAACCTATAAGGGCCATGGGACGGATGTAGCGATCATCGGCGGCCTGCTTGATTTTGATACATTTGATGAGCGGATTAAAACGTCGCTTGACATCGCATCTGAAAAAGGGATGAAAGTGACATTTACTGAAGAAGAAGCGATTACAGATCATCCAAATACAGCCCGTGTGATTATCGGAGATGACCATGGCCAGCTGGAGCTTGTCGGCATTTCGATCGGCGGAGGGAAAATTGAAATTACAGAGCTGAACGGTTTTGAGCTTAAGCTCTCAGGCAACCATCCTGCCATTCTTGTGGTGCATAATGACCGTTTCGGTGCGATTGCAGCTGTAGCGAATGTGCTTGCAAAATACGCGATTAATATCGGCCATATGAATGTTGCCCGCAAGGAAAAAGGTAAGCTTGCGCTGATGACCATTGAAGTTGACCAGAATATTGACAGATCGGTACTGGATGAACTGAAAACACTGCCGAATATTCTTCAAGTGACAAAAATAGCAGATTAACCGTGATGCGATTGGGGGTAAAAAAATGTTTCGCAATGTAGCAGAACTAGTCGAACTTGCAGAAAGCAAAGGCGTTAAAATAGCGGAAATTATGATTCAGCAGGAAATGGAGATGACCGGAAGATCGCGGGAGCAGATTCTTCAAATGATGGACCAGAACTTGACGGTCATGGAACAGGCGGTTGAAAAGGGGCTCGCAGGAGTCAAATCCCATTCAGGACTGACAGGCGGCGACGCTGTTCTCATGAAGGCATACATCGAGAAAGGCAATTTTCTCTCAGGAGAATATATTCTTGATGCTGTCAGCAAGGCGGTCGCAACGAACGAAGTCAATGCAGCAATGGGAACGATCTGCGCCACACCTACAGCAGGATCTGCCGGTGTTGTTCCGGGGACTCTTTTTGCTGTGAAAAATAAATTAAACCCGAGCAGGCAGGAAATGATTGAATTCCTGTTTACATCAGGTGCTTTTGGATTCGTTGTCGCAAACAATGCATCCATTTCAGGCGCGGCCGGCGGATGCCAGGCTGAGGTTGGATCAGCATCAGGCATGGCCGCTGCTGCAATAACTGAGCTCGCCGGAGGGACTCCAAGCCAGGCTGCAGAA
This sequence comes from Metabacillus sp. SLBN-84, assembly GCF_053629595.1. Classification (NCBI taxonomy): domain Bacteria; kingdom Bacillati; phylum Bacillota; class Bacilli; order Caryophanales; family Bacillaceae; genus Metabacillus; species Metabacillus sp. SLBN-84. Next base: position 2,464,137 of record NZ_JBRJIP010000001.1, on the reverse strand, counting down.
GCAATGGCCATTACCCTCAAAAATATGCTCGGGCTTGTGTGTGATCCTGTTGCGGGACTGGTTGAAGTTCCTTGCGTAAAAAGAAATGCCATGGGTGCTGCAAATGCCATGATTGCCGCCGATATGGCCCTTGCAGGCATCACAAGCCGCATACCTTGCGATGAAGTCATCGACGCGATGTTCAAAATCGGACAATCCATGCCGACATCTCTTAAAGAAACCGCACAGGGAGGTCTTGCCGCTACGCCGACAGGACGGGAGCTTGAAGCAAAAATCTTTGGGATATCACTTGATGAACGCAGTTAATCCGCTGCTGCAGCCTGTCAGTGCGGTCAAAGGAGTAGGTCCTGAATCCGCAGAGGTTCTGGGAAGCATGGGCATTCTGACGGTCATGGATTTAATTGAATATTTGCCATATCGTTATGAAGATTATCGCCTGAAAGACTTAGCGGACGTACAGCATGATGAGCGGGTGACAGTCGAAGGGAAGGTTCACAGCGAACCTTCTCTTGCCTTTTTCGGCAAAAAGAAATCACGGCTTACTGTAAGAATTTTAGTCGGAAACTACCTGATCAGCGCTGTCTTTTTTAACCAGCCTTATTATAAAAAGAAACTTGAACTCGGTTCGGTCGTTACGGTTACAGGAAAATGGGACAAACATCGTCAGACGATTACGGCCAATCAAATCGTCTTTGGCCCTCATGCAAAAGAACATGAGATTGAGCCGGTCTACTCCGTGAAAGAAAATATGACGGTCAAAACCATGAGGAAACTGATCAATCACGCGCTCACCCAATTTGGTCCGGAGATTCGCAATGTCATTCCTGAACAGCTGATGGAGGCATACAGGCTTCCCGCAAAAAAAGAAGCCATCCTGACCATGCATCACCCTCTTAAACATGAAGATCTGAAGCATGCAAGGCGGTATTTTGTGTATGAAGAGTTTCTCTTATTTCAGCTGAAAATGCAGGCGCTGAGAAAGTCTCAGCGTGAACAGTCAAAGGGAGTTTCCCACAGGATTGACGGGGAAAGACTGGACGGATTTATCGGGTCTCTTCCGTTTCCTTTGACGAATGCACAGCAGCGGGTGATTGACGAAATTCTGACGGATATGAAATCGGCTTACAGAATGAACCGCCTTCTCCAGGGAGATGTAGGTTCAGGCAAAACCGTCGTAGCGGCTATCGCGATGTATGCTGCCTATTTGTCCGGCTATCAGGCCGCCCTCATGGTTCCGACAGAGATCCTTGCTGAACAGCATGCCGAATCATTAACCGCGATTTTTTCAGGGTTCCCCGTTACGGCAGCCCTGCTTACAAGCTCTGTAAAAGGCAAAAAGAGACGGGAATTGCTTGCCCGGGTGGAGTCGGGGGAAATCCAGTTTCTTGTAGGCACGCATGCGCTGATCCAGGAGGATGTTCAATTTTCAAAGCTTGGTCTTGTGATAACAGATGAACAGCACCGGTTTGGGGTCGGCCAGCGGAAGGTGCTCCGCGAAAAAGGGGAAAACCCCGACGTGCTCTTTATGACGGCCACACCAATCCCGAGGACGCTCGCAATTACAGCCTTTGGCGAAATGGATGTGTCTGTCATTGATGAGCTTCCTGCCGGACGGAAAAAAATTGAAACCTACTGGGTCAAGCATGAGATGCTCGACCGTATTCTTAAATTTATCGATAAAGAGCTGATGGAAGGCAGGCAGGCCTATGTGATCTGTCCGCTTATTGAAGAATCGGATAAGCTTGATGTGCAGAATGCCATTGATGTCCACAGCACGCTTGTACATTATTACGGAGACAGGTGGAAGCTTGGACTTATGCATGGAAGACTTTCGAGTGCAGAAAAAGATGAAGTGATGAGAGAGTTCAGTGAGAATGCGGTTCAAATTCTCGTCTCCACAACCGTTGTAGAAGTTGGCGTAAACGTTCCAAATGCAACCGTTATGGTCATCTATGATGCAGAACGTTTTGGTCTGTCCCAGCTTCACCAGCTGAGAGGCCGGGTTGGCCGCGGAAGCGCCCAGTCCTATTGCATCCTGCTAGCGGATCCGAAATCTGAGACCGGAAAAGAAAGAATGAGGGTCATGACAGAAACAGCGGACGGCTTTGAACTGTCTGAAAAGGACCTTGAACTGAGAGGCCCCGGCGACTTTTTCGGAAGAAAACAAAGCGGAATGCCGGAATTTAAAGTGGCTGACATGGTCCATGACTACAGGGCTTTAGAAACGGCCAGAAACGATGCGGCAAAGCTTGTTCAGTCAGATGCTTTCTGGAAATCTGATGACTACAGGGAGCTTCGTGACTATGTATACGCATCAGGCATCATAAGCGGCGGAAAATTAGATTAAGAGATTTTGAGACAGAAGCAGATTGCAATCAGTCCTTGCAATCTGCTTTATTTGCTTATATACTACTATTAGTACCTAGTCTTAAGAGTGCGGACGGTGTTAGTGCAATGAGAAAATCCAAAAAAGAACGGCAGTCTCTGCTGAAGCAGACAATAAATGATACACCCTTTATTACCGATGAAGAACTGGCTGATAAATTTCAGGTCAGTATCCAGACGGTCAGGCTTGACCGCCTTGAACTTTCCATTCCTGAGCTAAGAGAACGGATAAAGCATGTGGCAGTAAAGCAGCTCGATGATGAAGTGAAATCTCTGCCCTTAGAAGAAGTGATCGGGGAGATTATTGATCTAGAGCTTGATTCTTCTGCGATATCGATTTTTGAAGTGAAAAAAGAGCATGTTTTCAGCCGCAATCAAATTGCCCGCGGGCATCACTTATTCGCCCAGGCCAATTCGCTTGCAGTGGCGGTCATTGATGACGAGCTTGCTCTTACAGCAAAGGCAAATATCCGTTTCACAAGGCAAGTAAAGGAAAAAGAAAGAGTTGTCGCAAAGGCAAAAGTCATCCATACAGATGAAGAAAAAGGCAGAACAACGGTAGAAGTCACAAGCTATGTAGGCAGTGAGCTTGTCTTTTCAGGAGAGTTTGATATGTACCGTTCAAAAACAACAAAAAAGGCAGGTTTCAGCAATGAAGATCGCAATTGATGCAATGGGAGGAGACAATGCTCCTAAAGCAATCGTAGAAGGCGCAATGAAAGCTGTCACTCTTTTCAGCGATATTGAAATAACACTTTACGGCAAAGAGCCTTTAATAAAAGAATATCTGACAAATCAAGAACGAATTTCGATCGTACATACAGATACGGTGATTGAAGCAACGGACGAGCCTGTAAGAGCCGTCCGCAGAAAGAAAGATGCCTCAATGGTGCTGATGGCGAACGCTGTCAAGGAAGGGGAGGCGGATGCATGCATTTCCGCCGGAAACACCGGTGCTTTAATGACTGCCGGGCTCTTCGTTGTAGGCCGGATCGAGGGGATTGAAAGGCCTGCACTTGCTCCTACGCTGCCAACCATTGAAGGAAACGGGTTTTTAATGCTTGATGTCGGCGCCAACGCTGATGCCAAACCTGAGCAGCTTTTGCAATATGCCATTATGGGCTCTATTTATGCAAACAAAGTAAGAGGGATTGAAAAGCCTCGTGTCGGCCTGCTGAATGTCGGCACGGAAGAAAAGAAGGGAAATGAGTTAACTAAAGCAGCTTACCAGCTGCTGAAAGGCTCAGACCTTCATTTTATCGGCAATGTAGAGGCAAGGGATTTGCTTGACGGCATCGCGGATGTTGTTGTAACAGACGGTTTCACCGGAAATGTTGCCCTCAAAACCATTGAGGGGACGGCACTTTCTGTGTTCAAAATGCTGAAATCAGCTCTGACAAGCAATCTTAAGTCAAAGCTTGCCGCAGCTGTTCTGAAACCAAAGCTTAAAGTCATTAAAGGGAAATTGGATTATTCCGAATATGGCGGTGCGGGGCTGTTCGGTTTAAAAGCGCCGGTGATCAAAGCACACGGCTCATCAGATCCGAACGCCGTCTATAACGCCATCCGCCAGGCGCGGGAAATGGTCAGCAACGATGTAACAGGCACGATTAGACACTCAGTTGAAAAGTCGGCCGATAACTAAATGCATGAGGGGGAGATTATCATGAGTAAATTGGCGTTTATTTTTCCCGGTCAGGGTTCGCAGTCTGTCGGTATGGGGAAAGATGTGCATGATCAGTCAGAAGCTGCCCGGTCCATTTTTGAAGCGGCAGATGAAAAACTCGGCATGAAGCTTTCAGAAATCATGTTTGAAGGGCCGCAGGAAACACTGACACTTACGTACAACGCTCAGCCGGCACTTCTGACGGCAAGTACAGCGATCCTGTCAAAATTCAGAGAAAGCGGTATTTCACCTGATTATGTAGCCGGGCACAGTCTCGGAGAGTATTCAGCTTTGGTTGCAAGCGGCGTGATGTCCTTTGAGGATGCGGTTTACGCTGTGAGAAAGCGCGGGGAGTATATGAATGAAGCCGTGCCTGCAGGCATAGGAGCTATGGCTGCAATCATGGGCATGGAAGCGGAAGCCCTGAAAAGCGTGACTGAAGAGGTAACGGCATCAGGATTTTCTGTCCAGCTTGCGAATTTAAACTGCCCGGGCCAGATTGTGATCTCGGGGACAGCAGAAGGCGTTGAAAAGGCATCGGCACTTGCTAAAGAAAAAGGTGCCAAACGCGCTATTCCGCTTGATGTAAGCGGTCCGTTTCACTCGGAACTTATGAAGCCTGCTGCTGAAAAATTTGCAGGTGTTTTAGAGGAACTTGAGATAAACGATGCGGCCATTCCTGCTGTTGCCAATGTAACCGCCAAGCCTGTTGCAGACAAAAATGAGATTAAGCGTTTATTAGTTGAACAATTATATTCACCTGTCAGATGGGAAGAATCAGTGAAAGAAATGATTGATCAGGGTGTAACGGTATTTGTAGAAATCGGCCCTGGAAAGGTTCTTTCCGGTCTTGTGAAAAAAATCGACAGGAGTGCAGAAGTGATAGCTGTTTCAGACATGGCATCATTTGAAGCAGCCGTTCAAAAACTGAAGGAGGTTCAGTTATGACAGAGGGTAAAACAGCACTCGTTACCGGTGCATCAAGAGGCATCGGCCGGGCCATCGCACTTGAACTTGCACGGAACGGGGTAAATGTAGCGGTCAACTATGCCGGAAGCGAAGCTAAGGCAAATGAGGTCGTTGACGAAATTAAAGCTCTTGGAAGAGAAGCGTTTGCTGTACAGGCAGATGTCAGTGACAGTGACTCAGTATCAGCGATGGTAAAAGAAACGGTTGAGCGTTTTGGCAGACTGGACATTTTAATCAATAATGCCGGCATCACGAAAGACAACCTTTTAATGAGAATGAAAGATTCCGAATGGGATGATGTTATTAACATTAATCTAAAAGGGGTTTTCCTCACGACAAAAGCTGTTACCCGTCAAATGATGAAGCAGCGATACGGCAGAATCATCAACATTGCTTCCATTGTCGGCGTCAGCGGAAATCCGGGTCAGGCAAACTACGTAGCAGCAAAAGCGGGTGTAATCGGCCTTACAAAAACGGCTGCCAAAGAGCTGTCTTCACGGAATATTACGGTGAATGCGATTGCTCCAGGGTTTATTACGACTGATATGACGGATAAACTGACAGAAGATGTGAAAAATGAAATGCTGAAGCAGATCCCTCTTGCAAGATTCGGCGAAGCTTCAGACATCGCGCACACTGCCGTGTTTCTTGCTTCAGAAAAAAGCAGCTACATCACTGGGCAGACAATTCATGTAGACGGCGGCATGGTCATGTAAAAAAACATGTTCCACATGCTCTGCAATCATTGATTTCGGCTAGTTTTTTAAAAGGATATACACTATAATACTTTGAGGGGAGGTGAAATGTTATGGCAGAAGTACTTGAACGCGTAACGAAAATTATCGTTGACCGTCTTGGTGTTGATGAAGCAGAAGTGAAAATGGAAGCTTCTTTCAAGGACGATCTTGGCGCTGATTCCCTGGATGTTGTAGAACTTGTTATGGAACTTGAAGATGAGTTCGACATGGAAATTTCTGATGAAGATGCAGAAAAGATTGCAACGGTGGGCGACGCTGTGAACTACATACAAAGTCAACAGTAATGTTGCAAATAAAGCCCCGTTATAAGGCGGGGCTTTATCCCATTTTGAAAAGATCAAGTTAGATGCTGTTGTTTAAGTGATGGAGGTTATTATGCCGAAGATGAATTACAGAGAGAGAAGATCGTTTGTCAAAAAAGCAGAATTCAAACAATTTCAGGAGCAAATTGGCCATACGTTTCAAAATGAAAAATTATTGTACCAAGCCTTCACACATTCATCCTATGTGAATGAGCATCGCAAAAAGCCGTATGAAGACAATGAACGGCTGGAGTTTTTAGGAGACGCTGTACTTGAACTGACGATTTCCCAGTTTTTATTCAAGAAATATCCGACAATGAGCGAAGGAGATCTCACAAAGGTCAGAGCTGCGATCGTCTGTGAACCGTCCCTTGTCGCATTTGCAAACGAGCTTTCATTCGGTAAGCTTGTGCTTCTTGGAAAAGGGGAAGAAATGACAGGCGGAAGAGCAAGACCTGCATTGCTTGCAGATGTTTTTGAAGCCTTTATCGGTGCACTGTATCTGGATTCAGGTCTTGAGCCTGTGGTTCATTTCCTCGAAAAATGCGTTTTCCCTAAAATAAATGATGGTGCTTTTTCTCATGTGATGGATTTTAAAAGCCAGCTGCAGGAATTTGTCCAGCGGGACAGCAAAGGATCCCTTGAGTACAAAATTCTTCAGGAAAAAGGACCTGCCCACAACAGAGAGTTCGTTGCAACTGTTTCGTTAAATAGCGAGATCCTTGGAACAGGCAGCGGAAAATCAAAAAAAGCGGCCGAGCAGCACGCGGCACAGGAAGCCTTGACAAAACTGAAGCCGCTTTAATGGATAAACCCCCGAATACAAGGGGGTTCTCTTTATGTACAGCGATTTTCTGCAGGGAGCAGGTCCATTTGCATATGTTTTTAAACCTGCCGGGCAGAAATTATGATAGAATATGGATGATTTTATAGAATAGTAGGGAGGATCCATAATGTTCCTCAAACGTTTGGATATAGTAGGATTTAAGTCATTCGCTGAACGCGTGAATGTCGATTTTGTAAAAGGTGTCACAGCTGTTGTCGGACCAAACGGCAGCGGGAAAAGCAATATAACGGATGCCATCAGATGGGTGCTTGGAGAACAGTCGGCCAAATCTCTCCGCGGAACGAAAATGGAAGATATCATATTTGCCGGAAGCGACTCAAGAAAAGGCGTCAACATGGCGGAAGTAACGCTGACTCTTGATAACGGAGACCAGTTTTTGCCGATCGACTATCATGAGGTTTCTGTTACGAGAAGAGTGTACAGATCCGGCGAAAGTGAGTTTTCAATAAACAATCAGACTTGCCGTCTGAAGGATATTGTCGACCTTTTTATGGATTCCGGGCTCGGAAAAGAAGCTTTTTCAATCATCAGCCAGGGAAAAGTAGAAGAAATTTTAAGCAGCAAAGCAGAAGAACGCCGCAGTATCTTTGAAGAAGCAGCAGGCGTCCTTAAATATAAAACGAGAAAGAAAAAAGCCGAATACAAATTGGCTGAAACACAGGAAAACCTGAACCGGGTCCAGGATATTCTCCATGAGCTTGAAGGGCAGGTAGAGCCCCTTAAAATCCAGGCTTCGATCGCGAAAGACTATTTGGAGAAAAAAGAAGAACTCGAGCAGTTTGAAGTAGCTTTGACCGTCTATGAAATTGAGGAACTTCACCACAAATGGGAAGCTCTTTCAAAAGCAGTAGAAGACGGAAAACGGAAAGAAAGCAGCCTTTATGCCGCCGTTCAGAAAAAAGAGGCGGATATTGAGCAGGTCAGAGACCGGGCTCAGGCGCTTGATGAATCCATCAATGATCTTCAGCAGGTGCTCCTTCTTGCAAGTGAAGACCTTGAAAAGCTGGAAGGCAGAAAAGAAGTTCTGAAAGAACGGAAAAAAAACGCAAGCCAGAACAAATCCCAGCTTCAGCATGCGGTCAAAGAAGCATCAGAACGCATTGATGTGCTCGAAAAGGAAAAAGAAGAACAGTCGCGCACGCTTAAAGCTCTGCAGTCTGAAGTGGCAGACCTTAAAGAACAGCTTCAGCAGAAACAGTCTCTACTGTCCTCCTTTGATCAGAACATGGAAGAAAAGATTGAATCGCTTAAAAGTGAATACTTTGACCTTTTAAATGCAGAAGCCCAGGCGAAAAATGAAATCACATACATAAATGAGCAGATTGAGCAGCAGGCAAGAAAGACCGGCCGCCTGAAAGAAGCCAATCAAAAGTATTTGAGCGAGAGAAGCGAAACGGAAGAGAAGAAACGTAAACTTGAGGCCAGGCTTTCTCTTCTTGAAGCAGATCTGGATGAGCAAATTAAAACGTTCAGAACCGCCCAGACAAGCCTTGAGCATAAAAAAGCAGCCTATCAAAAGAGGGAAACGGCTCTTTACCAGGCATATCAGTATCTGCAGCAGACGAAATCGCGCAAGGAAATGCTCGAATCCATGCAGGAAGATTATGCAGGATTTTTCCAGGGAGTAAAAGAGATCCTGAAACGCAGGAATGACCTTGAAGGCATTCACGGTGCCATTGCCGAGCTTATCTCAACGGATAAACTCTATGAAACGGCCATTGAAATTGCTCTCGGCGGCGCAGCCCAGCATGTTGTCGTAGAGAACGAACAGGCGGCAAGAACCGCTATCGCGTATTTGAAGAAACATGCGTTTGGACGGGCAACATTTCTTCCGCTCACGGTTATGAAGGAAAGGACCATATCTGCACATGATCTGCAGACACTTCAGAGCCATCCTGCATTTAAAGGAATTGCCTCTGATTTGACCGAGTATGATTCTGTTTACCGGAAAGCGGTATTAAACCTACTTGGAACGGTCATTGTGACAGAAGATCTCAAGGGAGCAAACGAACTGGCGCGTCTTTTAAACTACCGTTTCAGGTTTGTAACCCTCGGGGGAGATGTTGTGAATCCCGGCGGCTCGATGACGGGCGGCGCAGTCAAGCAGAAAAACAATTCTCTTCTCAGCAGAAGCCGTGAACTCGAAACAATCGAAAAACAGTTCAGCGAAATGTCCGATAAGACAAGTCAGCTTGAACAAGAGGTCAAATCACTGAAACTGTCCATATCAGAAGGTGAAAAGAACCTTGAATCTCTCAGGGAAAAAGGTGAACAGCTCCGCATGGATACAGGGGCTGTGAGGTCAGACCTGAAAGAGATAGAAATGATGGAGAAAAATGTTAACAGCCATCTTTCCCTTTATGATGCAGAAAAAGAATCATATCAGGAAGAAAAGGCCAGAATGGTAAAACGCAAGGAAGAACTGACTCTCCGGCTTGAAAAGGATGACAGCAAAAAAAGAGAGCTTGATCAGCTTATTGCTGAACTGAGCGCCAAAAAATCAAGTCAGCAAATGTCCAAGGAAGAAGTTCAGTCGGACATAACAGATGTAAAAGTAGTGCTGGCCGGCAAAAAGCAGGCGCTTGAAAATCAGCTCGGCCTTGCTGAACGGACAGAGCAGGAATTGCTCGCGCAGCAGAAAAAATACCGCGAAGCAAAGGAAGACCTGGAATTTCTTCAGGATGAAATGAATTCTGATTTTTCCGGGGAAGAAAAACTCGAGCAAACAGCACAAGAAAAGCGGGAAGATAAAAATAAAACGATTGAACTTATCTCTGTGAGAAGAAGTCAGCGTCTGAAGCTTCAGGATCAGCTTGAAACAGCAGAAAAAGAAGTCAAAGAACTGAACAGGCAGTACAAACAGCTGTCAGAGCTGCTGAAGGATGAGGAAGTGAAGCTGAACCGTTACGATGTGGAGCTTGATAACAGGCTCAATCATCTTCGCGAAGAGTATCTTCTTTCGTTTGAAGCGGCAAAAGAAAAGTATGAGCTTCAGACAGATGCTGCAGAAGCGAGAAAACGGGTCAAGCTGATCAAGCTTGCGATTGAAGAACTGGGCACTGTTAACCTTGGCGCCATCGATGAATATGAGAGAGTGTCCGAACGCTATCATTTCCTGACAGACCAGCGCAACGACCTTCAGGAGGCAAAAGATACGCTTCATCAGGTAATCGGCGAGATGGATGAAGAAATGAAAAAGAGATTCCACACGACCTTCACTCAGATCAGGTCACACTTTGAATCTGTTTTTCAGGCTCTTTTTGGAGGAGGCCGGGCGGAGCTCAGGCTTACAAATCCGGATGATCTGCTGAATACCGGAGTGGATATTGTCGCTCAGCCTCCGGGCAAAAAGCTGCAGAACCTGGGCCTCCTGTCCGGCGGAGAGCGGGCTCTTACAGCCATCGCCCTACTGTTCTCGATTTTAAAGGTGAGACCAGTTCCGTTCTGTGTGCTCGATGAGGTCGAAGCAGCCCTTGATGAGGCCAATGTGCACAGATTTTCGCAGTATCTTAAAAAATTCAGCCAGGATACACAGTTTATCGTGATTACACACAGAAAAGGCACTATGGAAGATGCAGATGTACTATACGGCGTAACGATGCAGGAATCAGGCGTGTCCAAGATGGTTTCAGTCCGCCTGGAGGAAACGAAAGAATTTGCCGAATCAAGATGAGAGGATGAAGCTTAAGTGAGTTTCTTTAAAAAGTTAAAAGATAAATTTACACAGCAGCAGGAGCCTGATGCTTCACCGGAAAAGTTTAAAGAAGGGCTGACGAAAACGAGAGTATCATTTTCAGAACGCGTCAATAACCTCGTTGCCCGCTACCGCAAAGTAGATGAAGAGTTTTTCGAAGAGCTTGAGGAAGTCCTGATTGGCGCGGATGTAGGCGTAGCGACAGTGATGGACCTTATAGATGAGCTGAAGATGGAAGTAAAGCGCCGGAATATTCAGGACTCAAAAGATGTAAGATCGGTGATTTCTGAAAAGCTTGTTGAGATTTATGAAGGAGAAGAGGAAGAGTCTCCAAAGCTTGACATTCAGGAAGGGCGCCTTAATGTGATTCTGTTTGTCGGCGTAAACGGAGTCGGCAAAACGACTTCCATCGGCAAGCTTGCCCACAGACTGAAGCAGGAAGGCAAATCAGTTCTGCTTGCAGCAGGAGATACATTCCGTGCAGGCGCAATTGAGCAGCTGGAAGTATGGGGAGAGCGTGCGGGAGTGGATGTGATTAAGCAATCCGCAGGATCAGACCCTGCAGCCGTCATGTTTGATGCTGTTCAGGCGGCAAAAGCAAGAAAAACGGACGTGCTGATCTGCGATACAGCAGGACGCCTGCAAAACAAGGTCAATCTCATGAACGAGCTCGAAAAAGTAAAACGGGTCATCGAGCGCGAAATCCCGGGTGCTCCGCACGAGGTTCTCCTCGCTCTTGATGCGACTACAGGCCAGAATGCCATGGTCCAGGCAAAGCAATTCTCCCAGGCGACAAATGTCACAGGCATCGTGCTTACAAAGCTTGACGGAACGGCAAAAGGCGGCATCGTCCTTGCCATCCGCAATGAGCTAAGCATCCCTGTAAAACTTGTCGGCTTAGGCGAAAAAATGGACGATCTCCAGGAATTTGACGCAGAACAGTACGTTTACGGCCTGTTTGCGGATCTTGTGGAAGAAGCATAAAAACATGAAAACCGCTCTCTTTTTCTGATGAAGAAGGGGGCGGTTTTTTTGTTGGGAAAAAAAGATGATGGCGGCTAGCGGATTTGGAAGTCAGCTGGGATTTTTCAAGTAAACCATGGATAGCGGCAAGTAAGGGGACTGGTTTTTCAAGTAAACAAAGAAGAAATTCAAGTATACCTTCTAATGAGGAAAGTAAATATAAAATTCAGGGTCTCTGTTAAGGAAGCTTCCAGGGCGATTCCGCTTTTCTGGTGTCCAGCTGCGCCTCCTAGTCCTTCTGTCAGAACAAAATCACCGAAAAAGTCAAACCCGGACTTTTCCGGTGATTTCTTATCTGACTGCCAGGCCTGAACAGTCGGCTCCGCTTTTCGTGGTGAGCTCCATCAGCCAACTCCTCTGCCAGAACAAAATCGCCCAAAAAGGCAAGCCCGGCCTTTCTGGTCGATTTCTTATCTGTCTATCGGAGCTAAATGGCTGATTCCGCTTTTCTGGTGTCCAGCTCCATCGCTCATCTCCTCTGCCAGAACAAATCCGGCAAAAAAGTCAAACCCGGACTTTTCTGCCGGATTCTTATCTGACTCCCGGAGCTAAACGAGCGATTCCGCTTTTCGCGTTGTCCAGCTCCGCCTCCTAGTCCTTCTGTCAGAACAAAATCACCGAAAAAGTCAAACCCGGACTTTTCCGGTGATTTCTTATCTGACTGCCAGGCCTGAACAGTCGGCTCCGCTTTTCGTGGTGTCCAGCTCCATCAGCCAACTCCTCTGCCAGAACAAAATCGCCCAAAAAGGCAAGCCCGGCCTTTCTGGTCGATTTCTTATCTGTCTATCGGAGCTAAACGGCTGATTCCGCTTTTCTGGCAGTCAAGAAAAAAACTTGACATCCCCCTTTTGAAAATGTAAACTAATGACTTGTAAAGGCAATTCCCTTAACAAAGGAGAGAAGCTTAGTGATGCTTGAAAAGACAACGAGAGTGAATTACTTGTTTGATTTTTATCAATCGTTGTTAACACCAAAGCAAAAGAGCTATATGTCGCTTTATTATCTGGATGATTACTCCTTGGGTGAAATTGCTGAAGAGTATGACATCAGCCGCCAGGCCGTCTATGATAACATTAAACGGACTGAGGCGATGCTCGAACAATATGAAGAAAAATTATTGCTTTTTGAAAAATTTCAAAAGCGGCAGCAGCTGATTGAACAGCTGAAAACAGCAGTGGTGAACATGGACGGAAACGAACACGTTTTATCGCTTGTTGAATCGCTTGAGAAATTAGATTAGGAGGCGGCATGTATGGCATTTGAAGGATTAGCCGACCGACTGCAGAATACAATCGCAAAAATCCGCGGCAAAGGCAAAGTGTCGGAGTCTGATGTTAAAGAAATGATGCGCGAAGTGCGTCTTGCATTGCTTGAAGCGGACGTTAACTTCAAAGTCGTAAAAGATTTTGTTAAAAAAGTAAGCGAACGGTCTGTCGGGCAGGAAGTCATGACAAGCCTTACGCCCGGCCAGCAGGTCATTAAAGTTGTTAAAGAAGAACTGACTGCATTAATGGGCGGTGAGCAGAGCAAAATTGCTGTTGCCAACCGGCCGCCGACTGTCATTATGATGGTAGGTCTGCAGGGGGCAGGTAAAACGACGACAACCGGAAAGCTTGCCAACCTTCTGCGCAAAAAGCATAACCGCAAGCCATTGCTTGTTGCAGCCGATATTTACCGTCCTGCAGCAATCAAGCAGCTTGAAACGCTTGGAAAACAGCTGAATATGCCTGTTTTCTCACTTGGGGATCAGGTAAGTCCTGTTGAGATTGCCAAACAGGCAATTGAACACGCCAAAAAAGAGCATCATGATTATGTTCTGATTGATACGGCGGGACGCCTGCACATTGACGAAACCTTAATGGACGAGCTTAAGCAGGTAAAAGAATTATCAAAACCTGATGAGATTTTCCTTGTGGTAGATGCCATGACAGGTCAGGATGCTGTCAATGTTGCCCAAAGCTTCAACGAGCAGCTTGGACTTACGGGTGTTGTTCTAACGAAGCTTGACGGCGATACGCGGGGCGGAGCGGCGCTTTCCATCCGTTCTGTCACTCAGACGCCAATCAAGTTTGTCGGTCTTGGAGAGAAGCTCGATGCCATTGAGGCATTTCATCCGGAGCGCATGGCTTCCCGGATTCTCGGAATGGGCGATGTGCTGACTCTTATCGAAAAGGCTCAGGCAAACGTAGATGAAACGAAAGCGAAAGAACTCGAGCAGAAAATGAGAACCGCTTCGTTTACATTTGACGATTTTCTTGAACAGCTTGGTCAGGTCCGCAGCATGGGACCGCTTGATGAGCTCCTCGGCATGCTTCCGGGAGCAAATAAAATCAAAGGCCTGAAAAATGCCCAAGTCGATGAAAAGCAGATCGGCTCTGTTGAGGCAATCATCCGTTCGATGACGAAGGAAGAAAAACAGCATCCTGAAATCATCAACTCAGGCAGACGCAAGCGTATTGCCAAAGGAAGCGGGACAACCGTGCCTGAAGTGAACCGCCTGCTTAAGCAGTTTGAGGACATGAAAAAGATGATGAAGCAGATGACAACCATGTCAAAAGGCAAGAAAAAAGGCGGAATGAAGTTTCCGTTCATGTAACAATTTTTAGGTGTTAAGAAAAAACACTTTACAAAGTGGTTTTTCACTGATATCATACTATCTTGTTGAAATATTTTCGGAGGTGCTATTTAAAATGGCAGTAAAAATTCGTTTAAAACGCATGGGAGCTAATAAATCTCCTTTCTATCGTATCGTAGTTGCAGACTCTCGTTCTCCTCGTGACGGACGTTTCATCGAAACAGTTGGAACGTACAACCCGGTTGCAAACCCTGCAATCGTTGAGATCAATGAAGAGCTTGCTCTTAAGTGGATGCAAAATGGTGCAAAACCATCTGACACAGTCCGCAACTTGTTCTCAAACCAAGGCATTATGGAAAAATTCCATAACGCTAAGCACAGCAAATAAGGGCTGCTTCAATGATAGAGTTAATCGAGTCGATCGTTAAGCCGCTTGTTGACCATCCTGAAGATGTGTCTGTTGTAGAAAATGAACGTGAACATCAAATTGTCTACGAATTAACCTTACATCAAGATGATATCGGCAAGGTAATCGGAAAGCACGGACGGATAGCGAAAGCGATTCGGACTGTTGTTTATGCAGCAGGATCCAGCTCTAAAAAGAGAGTTCAGCTTGAAATTAATGATTAAGAAAAAAGGGAGGATCAGCCTTCCTTTTTTTTGTACAATAAAAGAGAAGAATGGCTGAACAAAAGCTGACGGAGGAATGAAGATGGAGATCTTCCAGACGGTAACGGTCAAACAGATCCTGACAGCAGCAAGCAAAGAGCAGCTTATGAAAACATTTAAACAAACGAAACAGCAGCTTGAAAGGGAAATTGATCAGCTTTCCTTTCAATTGAAGAAAAAAGAAAAAACCATTCAGACGGAAGAGATGAGAAAACAGTATCAGCGCGAGATCTCAAGAAGGATGGACAAAATAAAAATAGCTGACTTTCAGCTGCAGCAGCTTGAAACTCTCCCTCTCGGAAGCGAAATGAAAGAAAAAGAAATGAATGCACTTGTCGATATTAACGTCGGCGACCGCTGGGATGAGCTTGTGAAAGAAAGAACCATCGTAATAAAAGACGGCATCGTCGTCGAAATACGCTAGAGGTGAACATATGGCAGAGAAATGGTTTAATGTAGGAAAAATCGTCAATACTCATGGAGTAAAGGGAGAGGTCAGAGTACTATCGACAACTGATTTCCCGGAAGAACGCTATAAGGCGGGAAACGTTCTCTACTTATTTAAAGAGGAACAAGCAACACCTGATGAGGTAACAGTCAAATCTCACCGGTTCCATAAAACGTTCAATTTGCTTACGTTTGAAGACCATCCTTCTATTAATGATGTCGAGAAATATAAAAACTCCGTGATCAAAGTGCCGGAAAGCCAGCTTGCAGATCTTGAAGAAGGCGAATATTATTTCCACGAAATTATCGGCTGCACCGTTGTAACGGATGAAGGCGCAGAAATCGGCACCGTCAAAGAAATTCTCGAAACGGGTGCAAATGATGTCTGGATCATCAAGCGAAAAGGGAAAAAGGATGCGCTGATCCCTTTTATTGATGATGTGGTAAAAGAAATCGATCCTGAAGAAAAGCGCATTGTGATTTCACTGATGGAAGGACTTATTGAAGAATGAGAATAGACTTTTTAACGCTTTTTCCTGAAATGTTCCACGGAGTCATCGGAAACTCCATTTTAAAAAAAGCGGAAGAAAAAGGCGCCGTCCAGTTTAATGTGACAAATTTCAGAGAGTTTTCAGATCACAAGCATGCAACCGTTGATGATTATCCGTATGGCGGAGGTGCGGGCATGGTTTTAAAGCCGCAGCCGATTTTTGATGCGGTTGAAGCGATTAAACAGGAAAGCTCTGCTCCTAAAGTAATCCTTGTGTGTCCGCAGGGAGAAACCTACACCCAGAAAAAAGCGGAAGAGCTTGCAAAGGAAGATCATCTTGTGTTCATTTGCGGACATTATGAAGGCTATGACGAGCGGATAAGAGAACACCTTGTGACAGATGAGATTTCAATTGGAGATTTTATTCTGACGGGCGGAGAACTTGCTTCCATGGTGATCGCTGACAGTGTCGTAAGGCTTCTTCCCGACGTGCTTGGGAATGAAGACTCTCCTGTCCTTGATTCGTTCAGCACAGGCCTGCTTGAGCATCCTCACTACACGAGGCCTTCTGACTTCAGGGGATTGAAGGTGCCTGATGTACTGATATCTGGCAATCATGCCAAAATTGAAGAATGGCGGGAAAAAGAATCCCTCCGAAGAACGTTTGAGAGAAGACCGGATCTTCTTGAATCATACACTTTGTCAGATAAGCAGAAAAAGTGGATCGATGAATTTAAAAAACAATAATTGAAGTATTGCATGCGTCCGGGCAATATGATATGATGTTTCTTGTGATTTGGTTGCCTATAAAGGTTTTTTCCTTGATAGGTGCCGCGCACTAAAACGGTGTTCCGCTGCATGAAATGTTTTGTAATGAACATCTGTTGGAAGGAGTTGAAAACGATGCAAAAACTAATTGAAGATATCACTAAAGAACAATTAAGATCTGATCTTCCTGCGTTCCGTCCTGGAGACACTGTCCGTGTACACGTGAAAGTTGTTGAGGGAACTCGCGAGCGTATTCAGATTTTTGAAGGTGTTGTCATTAAGCGTCGTGGTGGCGGAATCAGCGAAACGTTCACGGTTCGCAAGATTTCTTACGGAGTAGGCGTTGAGCGTACATTCCCTGTTCACACACCGAAAATCGCACAGTTAGAAGTAATCCGTCGCGGTAAAGTACGCCGTGCGAAACTTTACTACTTGCGCGAACTACGCGGTAAAGCGGCTCGTATTAAAGAAATTCGATAATTGCAGCAGAAAGGGCTTGTTTACTATGAACAAGCCCTTTTTTCATCATTTAAAAAATAACATGACTGCAAATATAGCTGTCATCCTATACTATAAACAAACAAGCAGCCTACAATAAAGTGTATGAGAAGGTGAATTCAAAGCATGACTCGAAAAAAGAGCGAGTTGTTTGAATGGATTAAAGCACTTGCTGTCGCCGTAATACTCGCAGCCGTTATCCGTTATTTCCTTTTTGCCCCGATTGTCGTTGACGGACTTTCAATGATGCCGACCCTGCATGATCAGGACCGGATGATTGTCAACAAAATCGGCTACAAAATTGGTGATCCAGAGCGGTTTGACATCGTTGTCTTTCACGCAACGGAAGAGAAGGATTATATCAAGAGAGTCATAGGACTTCCCGGTGACCGGATTGAATACAAAGATGATACACTTTATATTAATGGAAAGGCCTACGCGGAGCCTTACCTTGAAGAATACAAGAACACACTGATAGACGGACCGCTTACAGAGCCATTTACAGTGGAAAAGGTCCCTGAAGGACAGCTATTTGTTATGGGCGATAACCGCCGCTACAGCAAAGACAGCCGCCATATCGGACCGGTTTCAAAAGACGAGGTAATGGGTCAGACAAGCCTGATTTACTGGCCTCTGAACGATATCCGTTTTGTCAAGTAAGGAATAAGAGCAGGTGGTAAGAATGACCATACAATGGTTTCCCGGCCATATGGCCAAAGCAAGAAGACAGGTTACCGAAAAATTAAAATTAATCGATATTGTGTTTGAACTTGTCGATGCTAGAATTCCGGTTTCATCAAGAAATCCGATGATTGATGAAATCATCTCGGCCAAACCGCGGATCGTTCTGTTGAATAAAGCAGATATGGCAGATCCGAAAGCAACACAGGAATGGCTTGCCTATTTTAAAGAGCAGGGCATTCACGCCCTCCCGATTGACGCCAAAACAGGGACAGGCATCAAGCAGATTGTCACGATGTCAAAAGAAGTGCTGAAAGAGAAGTTTGATAAACTCGCGGCAAAAGGCGTCAGACCAAGAGCCATAAGAGCACTGATCATCGGCATTCCGAATGTCGGAAAATCGACCCTGATCAACCGTCTGGCAAAAAAGAATATGGCGAAAACCGGAGACAGACCCGGTGTTACAACTGCACAGCAATGGGTGAAAGTCGGAAAAGAACTGGAACTTCTTGATACTCCGGGAATTCTCTGGCCTAAGTTTGAAGATCAGCTGGTGGGTTTAAAGCTTGCAACTACAGGTGCGATTAAAGATGCCATTCTAAACTTGCAGGAAGTAGCTTTGTTTGCCCTCGAGTTTTTAAGCAAGCATTATCCAAACCGCCTGAAGGAAAGATTCTCCCTTGACGAGGTACCCGAAGACCGGATCGAGCTGTTTGATGCCGTTGCAAAGAAACGCGGCTGCATGATGGCCGGGGGCTTTGTGGATTACGATAAAGCTGCAGAACTCATCGTCAGAGAAATACGTCATGAAAAGCTTGGCAGGCTGAGCTTTGAAACAACTGAAGACATGCACCAGGAAGACACGCTGCAATAGCGCGTCTTTATTTTTGTTTGTCTGTTTAATACTGCTTCAGAATACATGATGATAAGACACCAGTGGACTGAAGCGGAAGGCACTTGACTCCTGCGGGATGAAGAGAGCACGGGAGACCCCGCAAGCGAAGCGAGGAGGCTCCCGGGGATCCCCGCGGAAAGCAAGTGACTGGAGCGCAAGGGAACGGGTACGAGTGAAAACGATTCATAAACAGACATTCAATTTAAGAATACATAGAGAAATGGCAGTGAAAATATGAAAAAGCTGACAACGGAAGAAATCCGCTTAAAGCTTGCTGCGATAAGCAGCCCTGATGATCCGTTTTTAAACCAGTGCAGAAACGATGAGCGAAAAAGCGTGATAAAGCTTGCTGACAAGTGGACGAGAGACTATGAACAGCAGCTTGAAAAAAAGCAGCAGTTTGAAGATATGATGATTTTTGAGAAGAAAGCAAGGGGAGAGGGCTATCACCTTCTTTGCGGAATCGATGAAGTAGGCAGAGGACCTCTGGCAGGCCCGGTTGTCGCAGCTGCCGTGATCCTCCCGGAATCCTTTTACCTTCCCGGCCTGACAGATTCAAAAAAACTGACGGCTGCCAAAAGAGAATCCTTTTACGAATTCATCGTGAAGGAAGCGATTGCTTTCGGAGTCGGAATTGTATCACCGGCTGAAATCGACAGGCTGAATATCTATCAGGCAACAAAGGCGGCAATGGTGCAGGCAGTGAAAGAGCTCTCAGTGGCCCCTGAGTACCTTCTCATTGATGCGATGAAGCTTTCCCTTCCCATTCCCCAGGAATCGCTTATAAAGGGAGACGCACGCAGTGTGAGCATTGCAGCGGCATCTGTCCTTGCGAAAGTAACCAGGGACAGAATGATGATGCAGCTTGCTGCCGAGTATCCGCAATACGGATTTGAGCAGAATATGGGGTATGGAACAAAGCAGCACCTTGAAGCTCTGAATTTGTTCGGCGTGACAGAATGCCACAGAAGAAGTTTTTCTCCTGTGAAAGAGATGGCTGCAGAAGAAACGGTCAGCTGAAAGGACAAAGTCCGGCCTGCCCGCAGGGAATGAGGGGACGGACTTTGTCGATTGATCACAAAATTTTATATTACTAGAAAAATAATTTTAGAGAAAAAATCAGAAAAAAATGAAGGATTCGACGAATTTCTGCAGAATAGTAGACAAGGAATCAACTATTTTATAAAATGAAAGCGCAGTCTATTTTTTTCGTACATAAGTTAGGAGGATGGGAAATGAATATCCATGAGTATCAAGGAAAAGAAATCCTTAGAAAATATGGAGTAGCAGTACCAAACGGCAAAGTGGCCTTTACAGTTGAAGAAGCTGTGGAAGCAGCAAAAGAACTGGGTACAGACGTAACAGTAGTTAAAGCACAGATTCATGCAGGCGGCCGCGGAAAAGCAGGCGGGGTAAAAGTTGCAAAGAATATTGGCGAAGTAGAAACTTATGCGAAAGAAATTCTCGGTAAAACACTGGTGACACACCAGACAGGTCCTGAGGGCAAAGAAGTAAAACGCTTACTTATCGAAGAGGGCTGCGATATTAAGAAAGAATATTATATCGGCCTTGTTCTTGACCGCGCTACATCTCGCGTTGTCCTGATGGCATCTGAAGAAGGCGGCACAGAAATCGAGGAAGTGGCAGAAGCAACTCCTGAGAAAATTTTCAAAGAAGTGATTGATCCTGCTGTAGGACTGCAGGCATACCAGGCCCGCAGAATCGCTTTTAATATTAATATTCAAAAAGAATTAGTCGGACAGGCTGTTAAATTTATGATGAGCCTTTACAACGCATTTGTCGAAAAAGACTGCTCTATTGCTGAAATCAATCCGCTTGTTGTAACAGGGGACGGCAAAGTAATGGCGCTTGATGCAAAATTGAACTTTGACTCAAATGCTCTTTACCGCAGAAAAGATATCCTAGAATACCGCGATCTTGACGAAGAAGACGCAAAAGAAATCGAAGCATCTAAATATGACCTGAGCTATATTTCCCTTGATGGGAATATCGGCTGTATGGTAAACGGCGCCGGCCTTGCTATGGCAACAATGGATATTATTAAATATTACGGCGGCGAACCGGCGAACTTCCTGGATGTTGGGGGCGGCGCGACAGCTGAAAAAGTAACGGAAGCATTTAAAATCATCCTTTCTGATCAAAATGTAAAAGGAATTTTCGTCAACATTTTCGGCGGAATTATGAAATGCGACATTATTGCACAGGGTGTAGTTGAAGCGACGAAACAGGTCGGCCTGCAAATTCCACTAGTTGTCCGTTTGGAAGGAACAAATGTAGAGATCGGCAAGCAAATCTTGAACGAATCCGGTTTGAATATCACTTCTGCTGAATCTATGGCAGACGGCGCACAAAAAATCGTATCTTTAGTAGGGTAAGAAAGGCGGGGGACTGAAATGAGCGTATTTATTAACAAAGATACTAAGGTAATTGTACAGGGGATTACAGGATCTACGGCATTATTTCATACAAAGCAAATGCTTGAATACGGCACGAATATTGTAGGCGGGGTTACACCTGGAAAAGGAAATACGGAAGCTGAAGGAGTTCCTGTTTTTAACACAGTGGAAGATGCGGTTAAGGCAACAGGCGCAACAGCTTCTGTTATCTACGTGCCGGCACCGTTTGCTGCAGATGCCATCATGGAGGCTGTTGATGCTGAACTTGATCTTGCTATCTGCATCACTGAGCATATTCCGGTTCTTGACATGGTAAAAGTAAAACGTTACATGGAAGGCAAGAAAACCCGTCTTGTCGGCCCGAACTGCCCTGGCGTTATTACGCCTGATGAGTGTAAAATCGGCATTATGCCAGGCTACATTCATACGAAAGGCCACGTTGGCGTTGTATCCCGTTCAGGTACATTAACGTATGAAGCAGTACATCAGCTTACACAGGCAGGAATCGGCCAGTCTACAGCAGTAGGCATCGGCGGAGACCCGGTAAATGGCACAAACTTCATCGATGTTTTAAAGGCATTCAATGAAGATGAAGACACATATGCTGTGATTATGATCGGAGAAATCGGCGGAACAGCAGAAGAAGAAGCTGCCCTCTGGATCAAAGAAAACATGACAAAGCCTGTAGTGGGCTTTATCGGCGGACAAACTGCACCTCCCGGCAAACGCATGGGACATGCCGGAGCCATCATTTCAGGCGGAAAAGGTACAGCCGCTGAGAAAATCAAAACGATGAATGAGTGCGGCATCAAAGTTGCTGATACTCCATCCGTTATGGGTGAAACACTTATTGAAGCACTTAAAGAAAACAACCTGCTTGAAAAGTGCAAAACACATTAATAAATCTATCGGGAACGGCGTTCACGCTGTTCCCTTCTTTATCATGTACCCCCGTTGCTCCTCCCATTCCTCCATTCGTCAAATCATGACAAAAACACTCATAATTAAAACTATATATAATAGTAGAAAGGGAACTAAAATGCACATAAAAGAGAAAGAACTTCTCCATTTATCCCATTGCAGAGGCATCACCCATATGGCGCTGCTGAAGTGGCTGAAACTTGACCCTCCTATATCCGTCTACTCTCTAAACAGCAGCGAGCTGCAGCGGGCTTTCAGGCTGTCAGATGCCCTTATGCCCCACTTTCTCACTGACTTCTATTCTTTTGATTGGGATGCGGCCATCTCACGCTTAAAAGCGAGTGATATTAAAGTCATCTCACTTTGCCATGAAAACTACCCGCACCTTCTGAAGGAAATCCACGATCCCCCTCCCGTTCTCTTCTGCAAAGGCAACACAGCCCTGCTTTCTTCCGGAAAAATGATCAGCATTGTCGGAACAAGAAACCCCACAAATTACGGCACCCATTCTTTAAATCGAGTGACAGATCCCCTTATATCTGCAGGCTGGACTGTTGTTAGCGGCCTGGCAAAAGGGATAGATGCTCTGGCCCACCAGAGAGCAATCGAAAGACAGGCTCCAACGATAGGTGTAATCGGAGGGGGACTTCATCATTTTTATCCGAAAGAAAATCTGCCTCTTTTCAACGAGATGACTGAACATCAATTAGTTCTCTCAGAACATCCTCCGGACACCAGACCGCAAAAATGGCACTTTCCGATGCGCAACCGCATTATCAGCGGGCTGAGTCTTGGAACCGTTGTGATTCAGGCGAAATCAAAAAGCGGATCACTCATTACAGCAAGCACCGCACTCGACCAGGGCAGGCAGGTGTTTGCTGTGCCGGGATCCATTTTTGATGCAGCATCTGCAGGCGCCAATCAGCTGATTAAGCAGGGAGCGTACCTGGCAGAAGACGGACTGGATGTCCTGAATGACCTCTCCGACCAGGTTGCATGCGCTGAAAATTAAGCCAGCAATCCAAATACTGTTTGACAAACCGCATCACTATATTTAATAATAGTGGAGATTTAACCTGTTTAAGCAAGATTTTGATTATTGCCGGTATAAGCGCAGGCTCTTTTGGGCAGAATCGTCCCTTGAACATATAAAATGACACTAGTGGAAAAGAACTTGATGATGAAACATGAAAATAAAGAGAGAGAATACCTCTTTTAGGAGGATGATGTATGTCGGATTTTTTAGTGATTGTTGAATCGCCTGCAAAAGCGAAGACAATCGAACGATATCTAGGGAAAAAATATAAGGTGAAGGCTTCAATGGGGCATGTCCGCGATCTGCCGAGAAGTCAGATTGGCGTTGACACTGAAGGGAATTTCGAACCGAAGTACATTACGATAAGGGGTAAAGGCCCGGTTTTAAAAGAACTTAAAACCGCAGCGAAAAAAGCAAAAAAAGTCTATCTCGCAGCTGACCCCGACCGTGAAGGGGAAGCCATTGCATGGCACCTCGCACACAGTCTGGATGTAGATGTTCTTTCAGACTGCAGGGTTGTCTTTAATGAAATTACAAAAGATGCCATCAAGGAATCTTTTAAGCATCCCCGTCCAATTAACATGGATCTCGTGGATGCACAGCAGGCAAGAAGGATACTTGACCGCCTTGTCGGCTATAAAATCAGCCCTATTCTTTGGAAGAAAGTGAAAAAAGGACTGAGCGCAGGAAGAGTTCAATCTGTTGCAGTCCGCCTGATCATAGACCGCGAAAAAGAAATCAAAGCATTTATTCCGGAAGAGTATTGGACAATCGGCAGCCATTTCCTCAAAGGGAAAGACGAGTTCGAGGGAGCTTTTTATGGAATTAACGGCAAAAAGACAGAGCTAAATACAGAAGATGATGTGAAAGAAATTCAGAAAAAATTAAACGGCAACGAATTCTCCGTCACAAATGTGACCAAGAAGGAAAGAAAGCGCAATCCTGCGGTACCATTCACAACTTCCACTCTTCAGCAGGAAGCAGCCCGCAAACTGAATTTCAGAGCAAAGAAGACGATGATGATCGCCCAGCAGCTTTATGAAGGAATGGACCTTGGAAAAGAAGGGACAGTCGGTCTGATTACATATATGCGTACAGATTCAACCCGCATATCTGAAACAGCCCAGCAGGAAGCCATGTCGTATATTGAGCAGAAGTACGGTCCTGAGTACAACAATCCTGCCAAAAAAGCCGCTAAGAAAAAGGCAAACACACAGGATGCACATGAAGCGATTCGTCCGACTTCAACGCTTAAAGATCCTGCTTCACTTAAAGAATATTTAAGCCGCGATCAGCTCCGGTTATACAAACTCATTTGGGAGCGCTTTGTTTCAAGCCAGATGGCACCGGCTGTTCTTGATACGATGAGCGTGGACCTTACAAATAATGACGTCACGTTCAGAGCAAACGGAAGCAAAGTGAAGTTTCCCGGATTCATGAAGGTGTATGTTGAAGGAAATGATGACGGAGTCGAGGAGAAAGACCGCATGCTTCCTGATCTTCAGACAGGAGATACGGTTTATTCAAAAGATATCGAACCGGCTCAGCATTACACTCAGCCGCCTCCAAGGTACACAGAAGCACGGCTGGTTAAAACGCTTGAAGAACTGGGAATCGGACGCCCGTCAACCTATGCGCCGACACTTGATACCATTCAAAAGCGCGGATATGTAGCGCTGGATAACAAACGGTTTATACCGACAGAGCTCGGTGAAATTGTGCTTGAACTGATTATGGAGTTCTTCCCTGAAATCATTAATGTCGAGTTTACCGCCAAGATGGAAAACAGCTTGGATGAAATAGAAGACGGCCAGGTGCAATGGGTCAACATTATCGACGATTTTTATAAAGACTTTGCCAAACGGATTGAAGTGGCAGAAAATGAAATGGAAGAAATTGAAATTAAGGATGAGCCTGCAGGAATTGACTGTGAGGAATGCGGCAGTCCAATGGTCTTCAAAATGGGCCGGTATGGAAAGTTCATGGCGTGTTCAAATTTCCCGGATTGCCGGAACACAAAGCCGATTGTTAAAGAGATTGGTGTCCCGTGTCCGAAATGCGACAAAGGAAACATTGTGGAAAGAAAGTCGAAGAAACGCCGCATTTTCTACGGCTGCGACCAGTTTCCTGAATGTGATTTCCTTTCATGGGATAAACCGATTGCAAGATCGTGTCCAAAGTGTGATAATATGCTAGTTGAGAAAAAACTCAAAAAAGGCATACAGGTACAATGTGTGCATTGTGATTATAAAGAAGAGCAGCAAAAGTAAAGGTGAGTGATCCTGCTCACCTTCTTTATTTGCTTAAAGCTGGAGGGTTCAACATGAATGAAAAAACAGTAAATGTCATTGGAGCAGGCCTTGCCGGAAGTGAAGCGGCCTGGCAGCTTGCGAGCCGCGGAATTTCCGTCAATCTTTACGAAATGAGACCTGTGAAGCAGACGCCTGCCCATCATACAGATAAATTCGCCGAGCTTGTCTGCAGCAACTCACTGCGGGCAAACGGATTGACAAATGCAGTCGGTGTACTGAAAGAAGAAATGAGAATGTTTGATTCTGTGATTATTAAATCTGCGGACGACTGCGCAGTGCCGGCAGGGGGCGCTCTTGCTGTAGACAGACATGAATTTGCCGGTCTTGTGACAGAGAGGGTTAAAGGACACCCGAACGTTACAGTCATTACGGATGAAGTAACGGAAATCCCTGAAGGTCCTACAATCATTGCAACAGGGCCGCTGACATCAAAAGCACTTTCTGAGCAGCTGAAGCAGCTGACAGGAGAAGAATACCTTTATTTCTACGATGCAGCAGCTCCAATTCTTGAAAAAGACAGCATCGATATGGACAAAGTCTACCTGAAATCACGATATGACAAAGGAGAGGCAGCCTACCTTAACTGTCCGATGACAGAGGAAGAGTTTGACCGTTTTTATGATGCATTGATTGAAGCGGAAACAGTTCCGCTGAAAGAATTTGAGAAAGAAATTTTCTTTGAAGGCTGCATGCCGATTGAGGTCATGGCAAAGCGCGGCAAAAAAACGATGCTTTTTGGACCAATGAAGCCGGTCGGCCTTGAAGATCCGAAAACAGGCAAGCGTCCATATGCTGTAGTTCAGCTGAGACAGGATGATGCTGCAGGGACACTTTACAATATTGTTGGTTTTCAGACACATTTAAAATGGGGCCCTCAAAAAGAAGTGCTTAAATTGATCCCTGGACTTGAAAATGCAGAGATTGTCAGATACGGCGTTATGCACCGCAACACATTCATCAACTCCCCAAAAATGCTGAAGCCGACGTATCAGTATAAAGAGCGGGAGGATCTGTTTTTTGCAGGGCAGATGACAGGTGTAGAAGGATATGTAGAATCCGCCGCATCAGGACTTTTAGCAGGCATCAACGCTGCTAAATACGTACTTGGAGAAGAACTCCTCGTGCTTCCTCATGAAACAGCAATGGGTAGCATGGCGCGCTATATTACAACAGCAAATCCGGATAATTTCCAGCCTATGAATGCAAACTTCGGCATTTTTGCAGAGCTTCCGGAACGCATCCGCAACAAGAAAGAGCGCTATGAAAAGTATGCAAACAGAGCGCTAGAAACAATTCAAAAAATTTCGAAAAAATAAGAGAAATAATTTGCAAGGGCTGCTGAATGTGTGATACCATTTAGTAGCCCTTGTGAGGTGTTATGGATGGAAAATGTTAAGAATTCTTTAAAGTTGTTCGTAGAATATTTACAGATTGAGAAAAACTATTCACAATATACAATTGTGAATTATGTTTCCGATATAGAAGATTTTTTTGTCTTTATGCAGGAGCAGTCGCTAACTGATCTCCGTCTCATTACATATTCCGATACACGATTGTACTTAACTCAGCTTCATCAAAAAAATTTTGCCAGAAAAACGATTTCACGGAAGATTTCTTCTCTCAGAAGCTTTTACAGATTTCTGAACCGCGAAAAGCTCACTGATGAAAATCCGTTTTCAAGCGTTTCTCTGCCAAAAAAAGAGCACAGGCTGCCGCAATATCTGTTTGAAGAAGAGCTTAAGCTTCTCTTTGAACATTCAGATCTTTCAGCTCCTGCAGGCCAAAGAAATCAGGCGCTTCTCGAAATGCTCTACGGAACGGGCATACGGGTAAGCGAGCTCTGCATGATAAAATTGTCTGACCTTGATCTCCATATCGGCACCGTGCTCGTAAATGGAAAAGGCGGGAAGCAGAGGTATGTTCCATTCGGAAGCTTTGCACAGGATGCCGTAGAATTGTACATAGGTTCAGGCAGGAAAACACTGATGGAAAAAAGAAAACAGTCAGAGCACCATGAGCTTCTGTTTGTCAACCAGCGGGGCGGGCCGCTTACGGCCACCGGCGTGAGGCATATTTTGAACGAGCTGATTCATAAAACCTCTCTGACGATGAAGATCACTCCTCATATGTTCAGGCATACGTTTGCCACTCATCTGTTAAATCAGGGAGCCGATATGCGGAGTGTCCAGGAGCTTTTGGGTCATGCGCATCTGTCCTCAACACAGGTTTATACGCATGTGTCGAAAGATCATCTGCGCAAGATCTACATGAATCATCATCCGCGCGCTTAAAGCTTGATGCCGGAAAGTGCAGTACATAAAAATGATGTTGGAGGTGGCAGGATGTCTCAATTTCACGCAACAACGATCTTTGCTGTTCAGCATAACGGCAAGTGTGCAATGGCAGGCGACGGCCAGGTGACGTTTGGAAATGCGGTCGTTATGAAGCATACAGCCAAAAAAGTAAGAAAGCTTTTTAACGGCAAGGTAATTGCCGGCTTTGCGGGATCTGTAGCAGATGCTTTTACCTTGTTTGAAATGTTTGAGGGAAAGCTTGAGGAATACAATGGAAATCTTCAGCGTGCAGCTGTTGAGCTTGCAAAAGAATGGAGAAGCGATAAAGTCCTCAGAAAGCTTGAAGCTATGCTGATTGTCATGAATGAGGAAGATCTGCTTCTCATTTCCGGTACAGGTGAGGTTATTGAGCCTGATGACGGCATTCTTGCCATCGGTTCCGGAGGGAATTATGCCCTCTCAGCAGGAAGAGCGCTCAAACGCTACTCCGGGGAAACACTTTCAGCAAAAGAAATCGCCCAGGCTGCCCTTCAAATGGCAGGCGAAATCTGTGTTTATACAAACCTGAATATCATAGTCGAAGAACTATAAAGAGGGGAGTCCTGATCAATGAAAGAATTAACGCCAAGACAAACGGTTGAAAAACTGGATCAGTATATCGTTGGACAAAAGGACGCTAAGAAAGCTGTAGCAGTCGCATTGAGAAACCGCTACCGCAGAAGCAGACTGTCTGAAAATCTCCGCGATGAAGTTGTTCCGAAAAATATTCTGATGATTGGGCCGACGGGTGTCGGAAAAACCGAGATCGCAAGAAGAATCGCCAAACTTACAGGTGCTCCGTTCATTAAAGTGGAAGCGACGAAATTCACAGAAGTCGGATATGTAGGGCGTGATGTCGAATCGATGGTCCGTGATCTCGCTGAAACATCTGTGAGACTCGTAAAAGAAGAGAAAATGAATGAAGTAAAAGCACTTGCAGAAGAAAATGCCAACAAACGGCTTGTCGAGCTTCTTGTTCCGGGAAAAAAAGAAGCAGACTTCGTATAAGAACCCTCTTGAAATGCTTTTCGGCGGCGCTCAGGGACAGACTCAGGAGCAGGATGACTATTCTTCTGAAGAGCAGTCAACAGAAGAGAAAAGACGTAAAATGGCTCACCAGCTTGCACTTGGAGAGCTTGAAGATCATCATGTGACGGTTGAAGTTGAAGAGCAGAATGCGTCCATGTTTGATATGCTTCAGGGTTCGGGTATGGAACAAATGGGTATGAACATGCAGGATGCATTAAGCAGCTTTATGCCTAAAAAGAAGAAAAAACGCAGGCTGACTGTCCGGGAAGCAAGAAAAGTGCTGACGAGCGAAGAAGCACAGAAACTGATTGACATGGATGACGTTACGCAGGAAGCTGTGATGCGTGCCGAGCAGATGGGCATTATTTTCATTGATGAAATCGACAAAATTGCTAAAAAGAATCAGGGCGGAGGATCGGCAGATGTATCACGTGAAGGTGTACAGCGGGACATCCTTCCGATCGTTGAGGGCTCTACTGTTGTGACGAAGTACGGCTCTGTGAAAACAGATCATGTCCTATTTATTGCAGCAGGTGCATTTCATATAGCAAAACCGTCTGACCTTATACCTGAGCTTCAGGGCAGATTTCCGATCCGCGTCGAGCTGACAAAGCTGACCGTTGAAGATTTCGTCCGTATTCTGACAGAACCGGATAATGCGCTTCTTAAACAATACACAGCATTATTGGAAACGGAAGGTATACAACTTGAATTTTCTGACGATGCTATTCGTAAGATTGCAGAAGTGGCATTTCAGGTTAACCAGGACACAGATAACATTGGTGCGAGAAGGCTTCACACGATTCTTGAGAGACTGCTTGAAGATCTTTCATTTGAAGCACCGGATATCACAATGGACAAAATAACAATTACCCCTCAATACGTTGAGGATAAACTGAGCAAAATTGCTAAAAACAAAGATTTAAGTCAATTCATCTTATAATTACATATTTCCAGGAGGAACAAACTAATGGCTTTATTGCAAAAAACAAGAAAAATTAACGCGATGCTTCAAAAGGCAGCCGGTAAACCGGTTAACTTTAAAGAAATGTCGGAAACACTCAGCGATGTGATTGAAGCGAATATTTTCGTCGTCAGCCGCCGCGGAAAACTTTTAGGATTTGCCATTAATCAGCAGATTGAAAATGAGCGGATGATCCAAATGCTTGAGGACCGTCAGTTCCCTGAAGAATACACTAAAAATCTCTTCAACATCAGCGAAACATCATCAAACCTTGATGTTTTCAGTGAATACACAGCTTTCCCTGTTGAAAACCGTGAATTATTCAAGAATGGCTTAACTACTATTGTTCCGATTATTGGCGGAGGAGAGCGTCTTGGCACGCTTATTCTTGCGAGACTTCAGGAACAGTTTGAAGATGATGACCTGATTCTTGCCGAGTACGGCGCAACTGTTGTCGGTATGGAAATTCTTCGCGAGAAAGCGGAGGAAATTGAGGATGAAGCAAGAAGCAAAGCAGTTGTACAAATGGCAATCAGCTCGTTGTCATACAGTGAGCTTGAAGCAATCGAACATATTTTTGAAGAACTTAACGGAAACGAAGGGCTGCTTGTTGCAAGTAAAATTGCTGACAGAGTCGGCATCACAAGATCAGTTATCGTAAATGCACTGCGCAAACTTGAAAGTGCAGGTGTTATTGAATCCCGTTCCCTCGGAATGAAAGGAACATACATTAAAGTTCTTAATGACAAGTTCCTCTTAGAACTTGAAAAATTAAAAACGAATTAATAAATTCTTTACAAAAAAGCACTTCTCAGCGAAGTGCTTTTTTGTTTTGGAAAAATTTATGATCTTGCATGTGAACAAAATCCTATTACGAAGAACCTCTGCTGTTAAATAGTGTTAATTAACTAGGTATAATTAACCTATTTTAAAATAGATACAAAATCCGACCTTTTTTTACATAACCTTCATAGACTTTAAGCCTATTATTTCTTACAATTGCAGTATGCATTTAACAGAATTCGACAATATACCATTCGAAAGGTATGAGTCTTTTGTGAGGGGACAAAATGAATTTTTTTTCTGGAACGATTCATTCTCTGGAACAGGCAGTCAATCGGACAGCTCTCCAGCAAAAAATGATCAGTCACAATATAGCCAATACCGATACTCCCGGTTATAAAGCGAAGGGAATCAGCTTTAAGGAGTCACTTGATTCAGAACGGACAAAGTTTGAGGCAATAAGAACAGATGCACGCCATCTTTCTTTTGGCAGGGGTCATGAAGCCTATAATGTGATACAAAAAACCGGATCTGCCTATCAGGCAAACGGAAACAATGTCGACATAGATAGAGAAATGTCAGAACTTGCTGAAAATCAAATCTACTATAATGCGGTTATTGAACGTCTTGGAAGCAAGTTCAATTCTCTTAAAACCGTCATTAAAGGAGGCAACGGATAATGAGTATATTCAGTCAGCTCAATACAACAGCATCTGCCTTGACGGCGCAGAGACTCAGAATGGATGTGATTTCATCCAATATGGCTAATATAGACACAGCCAGGGCAGAACTGGTCGACGGAAAATGGCAGCCGTACCGCAGAAAAACCGTTGCTTTGCAGCAGGATGGAAGTTCTTTTCTCGCTCACCTTAATCAGGCGCAAGGGAAACCTGATTCATTGAACGGAGTTAAAGTTTCCGGAATCAGAGAAGATCAAAGCCCGTTTAAACTGGTTTTTGATCCGGAACATCCAGATGCAAACGATCAGGGCTATGTACAGATGCCAAATGTGGACCCGCTGAAGGAAATGGTTGATCTGATCAGCAGCACCCGGTCATATGAAGCAAACGTCACAGTCTTTAATGCATCCAAAGAGATGCTGATGAAAACACTCCAGCTAGGAAAGTAGGATAACAAATGATACAGGCAATTACGTCACTTCAGCCGCTTCAAACAGCTTCACCTGCAGCTCAGCTGCAGCAGTCTCAGGAAACCGGCTTTTCTGAAATGCTTAAGCAGTCAATCAATCAGGTGAATGCGATGCAGGTTAAATCAG
Organism: Metabacillus sp. SLBN-84; assembly: GCF_053629595.1. Lineage (NCBI taxonomy): Bacteria > Bacillati > Bacillota > Bacilli > Caryophanales > Bacillaceae > Metabacillus > Metabacillus sp. SLBN-84. The sequence continues at coordinate 2,432,399 of NZ_JBRJIP010000001.1, read as the reverse complement.
ACGGAATGACAGCAGCGCTTGCAGAGGGTAAAAATGTGCAGCTGCAGGATGTCATGATAACAGCCGAAAAAGCAAGCGTGGCCATGCTGACAGCCATTGAAATCAGAAATAAAGCTGTTGAAGCCTATCAGGAAGCAATGAGAATGCAAATCTAATCATACATAACCAGCAATGTAGCCGGTCTGCTGCACGCAAGCTGTCTTTATCGGGGGATTTCAACGAATGAATCAAAAAGTAACAGAATTCAGAATGAAAACCAGACAATTTTGGAATGAAAGGTCAAAAGCGCAAAAAGGTTTTATGATTGGCGGTGCGGCAGCTTTGCTGCTTTTTGCTGTGATTGCAGGCTATATGGCAGCAAATCCGAAGCTGGTGCCGCTGTACAGGGACTTATCACCCAATGAGACAGGCCAGATCAAAGAAACGCTTGACTCGCAGGGTATACAATCAAAAATTACGGACAATGGCTCGACCATCATGGTGCCTGCCGAAATGACCGACACGCTGAAAGTGGAGCTTGCAGCAGAGGGCATACCAAACAGCGGGGTCATTGATTATTCCTTTTTCGGACAGAACATTGGATTTGGGATGACCGATAATGAATTTGATGTTTTAAAACTGAAGGCGACTCAGACAGAGCTTTCGAACCTGATGAAGGGGATCGAGGGGGTTGATGATGCAAAGGTCATGATCAATCTACCGAAAGAATCAGTTTTTGTCAGTGAGGACAACGGTACAGCCACTGCATCTATTGTGCTCAACACAAAACCTGGAGTTCAGCTCGATCAGGCCAACGTGAATGCTTTGTACCATTTAGTATCAAAGAGTGTTCCGGGATTATCCACTGATAATATCGTCATCATGGATCAGAATTTTGAGTATTTTGATTTGAAAAGTGATGAAAATATGCCGCTTGCCGAAAACATCAGTTCCCAGCACGATTTGAAGTCGAAGATTGAAAAAGACATACAGCGGCAAGTTCAGAAAATGCTCGGAACGATGATGGGCCAGGATAAAGTTGTGGTTTCGGTCACTGCAGATCTTGATTTCACTCAGGAAAAGCGGGAAGAAAATCTTGTCGAAGCAGCTGATGAAGAAAACAATGAAGGTTTGGCCGTGAGCGTTGAACGGATTACAGAAACCTACAGCGGAGAGGGTGCCGGTGCAGGCGGAGTAACCGGGACGGGAGAAGATGATGTTCCCGGATATGAAGCCGTTCAGGGCGAAGGTTCAGGAGATTATGAAAAAGTAGAAGAACGAATCAATAATGAAGTCAATCGTGTGAAAAAAGAAATTACAGAAAGTCCATACAGAATCAGGGATCTGGGCATACAGGTCATGGTTGAACCGCCTACTGCAGATGACCCAGCCTCTCTGCCTGCACAAAGCGTCGCAGACATCCAGCAGCTTCTTGGATCAATTGTCCGGACTTCCATCGACAAAGATCCTCAGGCTGATCCATTAACTGCTGAACAAATAGAGGAAAAGATTTCTGTATCTGTTCAGCCGTTTGCCGGAAAACAGACAATGGATACTGAAACGGCCCGTTCAATCCCGTTATGGCTATATATCGCAGGAGGCGTAATGCTCCTTGTCATTGCGATTCTTCTGGTTTTACTGTTTAAAAGAAATAGAAAAGAACCAGCTGAACCGGAAGAAGAGGAAATATTCTATCAGGAGAAAATGATTCTTCCTGATGTAAACGATGCACCTGAAAGCGAAGGGGATGTCAGGAGAAAGCAGCTTGAAAAAATGGCGCGGGATAAACCGGAGGACTTTGCCAAACTGCTCAGATCATGGCTGACGGAAGAATAGGAGGTTACTCATAAATGGTTAAACGAGCAAGCAAATTGACAGGCAAGCAAAAAGCCGCCCTCCTTCTGATTTCTCTAGGTCCTGACGCAGCCGCATCGGTTTACAAGCATCTTTCTGAAGAAGAAATTGAAAAGCTTACATTAGAGATTTCGAGTGTAAGAAATGTAGATTCTCAGAATAAAGAAGGAATTATTGAAGAGTTTCATCAAATCGCGATGGCTCAGGAATTCATTTCCCAGGGCGGCATTTCATATGCGAAACAAATTCTTGAAAAAGCGCTTGGAGAAGAGCGGGCTTCAAGCATTATCCACCGGCTTACATCTTCCTTACAGGTAAAGCCGTTTGATTTTGCGAGAAAAGCTGACCCGGCCCAAATCTTTAATTTTATTCAGGGAGAGCACCCGCAAACGATTGCGCTCATTCTCTCCTACCTTGATCCGGTACAGTCAGGACAGATCCTGTCCGGTCTGCCGCATCAGCAGCAGGCGGATATTGCAATAAGGATTGCTAAAATGGACAGGACCTCACCGGAAATTATCAATGAAGTGGAACAGGTCCTTGAGAGAAAGCTCTCTTCTGCTGTCACACAGGATTATACGCAGACAGGCGGAGTGGAAGCGGTTGTTGAGGTGCTGAACGGTGTTGACCGCAGTACAGAAAAGACCATCCTTGATTCTCTTGAAATTCAGGATCCTGAGCTTGCAGAAGAAATCAAAAAACGGATGTTTGTTTTTGAGGATATTGTCACACTCGACAGCAGGGCCATTCAGCGCGTCATCAGAGATGTAGAAAACGAAGATCTGATGCTGTCGCTTAAAGTCGCAAGCGAAGAAGTGAAGGAAATTGTGTTCAAGAACATGTCCAAGAGAATGGCAGACACATTTAAAGAAGAAATGGAATTTATGGGTCCAGTCAGACTTCGGGATGTAGAAGAAGCACAATCACGCATTGTCTCTGTTATCCGCAGACTTGAGGATGCAGGAGAAATTGTCATTGCCCGCGGCGGGGGGGATGATGTCATTGTCTAATTTAATTAAATCAGACCGAGCCGCAGCAGAACAGGGCAAAAAAGCCATAATTCTAAGAACGGTCCTGTCCGCACCAGCTGAGAAAATAGATCCCGAGATGGTCATGCATCAGGCAAAAGCAGACGCTGATCAGCTGCTGGAACATGCCAGAGTTCAGGCAGACAGAATTCTAAAGCAGGCGCAAGACGAGCAGGAAAAATGGATCAGTGAAAAAAAACAGCAAGAACTAGTGGCAAGAGAGGAAGGGTTTCAAGCCGGTTTTGAGGCGGGCAGACAGGAATCCCTGCAGCAATACAGCTCCTTTCTCTCAGAGGCAAAAACCATTGTGGATCAGGCAAAAGAGGATTACATAGAAAAAGTGTCCCAATCAGAAGAGACCATTATTAATCTGGCCGTGAAGCTTTCTGAAAAAATCATGTTCATCAAGCTTGAAGAGCATCCTGCCTGCTTTGCCGAACTAGTTAAAAAAGCTTTGCATGAAGTCAGAGAACATCCGGAAATAAAAGTGTTCGTTAACCCGCTTTATTACAGCAGGCTTCTCAAGCAAAAAAGCGAGCTGGAAGATGTGTTGCTTTCCAGGGCTGATCTGTTCATTTATCCTGACGAAAGTCTTCAGGAAGGAAGCTGCGTGATTGAATCTCCTGCCGGCACAATGGATGCCGGCGTTGATGCCCAGCTGAATCAGCTGAAAAAAAGCATGCTTCAGCTGATTGGGGAGGATTGACGGTTTGAAAGCAGCAGACTTGCTTCTAAAGATAGATTCAATGGATTCATTTAAAAGATATGGAAAAGTAAGCAAGGTAATCGGGCTGATGATTGAATCCAAAGGTCCGGAAAGCTCAATTGGCGACCTTTGCTACATTCATACGGGTACTTCTAAGGAAATGAAAATAGCTGCAGAAGTAGTGGGTTTCAGAGATGAATATGTTCTGTTGATGCCGTTTGAGCATGTGAATCAGATCTCACCCGGAAGTCTTGTTGAAGCAACAAACGAGCCTCTGAAGATCAAAGCGGGAATGGGGCTGATCGGCCAGACAGTTGATGCATTCGGTCTTCCCTTTAATCAATCACCGCTGCCAAAAGGCCTGACGCCAATATCAGCTGAACAAAATCCGCCAAACCCTATGAACCGTCCGCCAATCAATGAGACGATGGAAGTTGGGGTCAGAGTTATTGACAGTCTTTTGACAGTTGGAAAAGGACAGCGTGTCGGCATTTTTGCAGGAAGCGGTGTTGGAAAAAGCACGCTTCTCGGAATGATTGCAAGAAACACAAAAGCAGACCTGAATGTCATTGCCCTCATAGGTGAACGCGGGCGGGAAGTTCGTGAATTTATTGAAAAAGACCTTGGTGAAGAAGGACTCAAAAGGTCCATTATTGTGGCTGCTACATCTGATCAGCCTGCCCTGATGAGACTGAAGGCTTCTTATACAGCTACTGCAATCGCAGAATATTTCAGAGATAAAGGGTTAAATGTGATGCTGATGATGGATTCTGTCACCCGTGTTGCCATGGCGCAAAGGGAAATTGGCCTTGCAGCAGGAGAGCCTCCGACCACAAAAGGGTACACGCCTAGTGTCTTTGCCGTCCTCCCGAAGCTTCTTGAACGGACCGGAACAAATGAACATGGCTCCATTACCGCTTTTTATACAGTATTGGTTGACGGGGATGATCTGAATGAGCCGATTTCAGACACGGTAAGAGGAATTCTTGACGGCCACATCGTTCTTGACAGAAATCTTGCAAATAAAGGGCAATTTCCTGCAGTCAATGTGCTGAAAAGCATCAGCCGTGTGATGAGCCAGATTGTCCCTGCTGAACAAAAGAAAAACGCTTCAAAGCTAAGGGATCTGCTTGCTGTCTATTTAAACTCTGAGGACTTAATTAACATAGGCGCATACAAGCGCGGAACCAGCAGAGAAATTGACGAAGCGATCAGGTATTATCCGAAGATCCTTTCTTTTCTGAAGCAGGATGTGCACGAAAAAATCTCATTTGAACAAAGTGCGGAATACCTGCAATCACTGATTGAAATAGGAGATAACACGTGAAATACGCTTACAGGTTTCAAAAAATTCTTGAACTTAAAGAAATGGAAAAAGATCAGTCTCTTGAAGCTTATCAGTTATCGGTAGCAGACTTTGAGAAGGCTGCTGAAAAGCTGTATACATGCCTGAAGAAAAAAGAAGTGCTTGAAGAAAAAACGCTCTTTCAGCTGAATTCGGGCATGCCGGTTCAGGAAATCCGGCACTTTCAGCAGTTTGTATCAAATCTTGAAAAAACAATTTCACACTATCAGAATCTCACAGCAGCAGCAAGGAAGAGAATGAATGAAAAGCAGCAAGTTCTCACAGAAAAAAATATAGAAGTAAAAAAGTACGAAAAAATGAAAGAAAAACACCGCGAAGTCTATGTGCGCTGGGTGAAAGACACTGAAATCAAGAGTATGGACGATCTTTCTGTCCAGTCTTATGCCGTGCGGGGGAATTAGGTGAAAAGTGAAAGTGAAAAACGATGAAAAAGAAACTGGAAAATTCCAATGGCTGCTCTTTGTTGTCATCATCCCTTTCTTTTTTACGGTAACCTTCATTGCGGTCATTTTAACTGTTGCGGGAATTGACGTAACCGGAAAACTAAAAGAAACTGCCGCGCTTCTGCCGGGAATCCCCGCAGAACAGAAAACATCCGGTCATGCAGAGTCTTCTGCAGAAAAGGAACTCAAGGAAGAAAATGAGCTTCAAAAATCGGAAATAAAACGACAGCAGCAGGATATAGCTGCCCTTGAAAATGACAGGGACTTAAAAGAGGAAGAGATTCAGCGGCTGAGCCAGGAAATTAGATCCATGGAAGAACAGCTGAAAGCGGCAGCAGCCGAAGAGGAAAACGGACGGGACATCGCCAAACTTTACAATAAAATGACAAGTAAAAAAGCCGCGGCGATCATTCCGCTGCTTTCTGATGAAGAAGCATTAAAGATTCTGAAAGCTATTGGTGATGAACAAATTATTTCTGTTTTGGAAAAAATGAGTCCGGAAGACGCCGCTAAATATACAAATATGCTTTCAGATTCCTAGTTTGCAAGAGACAAGGGGGATGCAGGTTGAAAATTACGTTTTCGGCAGGCCCGGTTTCGGTCATGAACAATGACGGCAAGACGGGTTCAGGGGTACAGGTTTCCTTTTTATCTTTACTGCTCGGTTCTGCAGGGGCGGCAGGAAGTACTGAGACAGGCGGACAAGTTGACTCGTTTAATGAGAAAAATGAATACGTGGATCCCGAATTGGCAGATGCATTCAAAGAGCTTATCAAGGAACTCGCAGTAAATGAAGCCGTCATGCCTGAAGGAACTGTAAATGGCCTGCAGACGCTTACGCCGGCTGCGGAAAACACGATTTCTGAACAGACTAAAACCGGGTTAGGCAGGTTTTTGATAAAAGAAACAGAAACTGCGGCTGAGCAGGCTGATTATCCTAAAAAAACAGTAGTAAAGGTTCAAAACGAAGCAGGTGAATTCATTGGACCTGAAAGCAAGGAAGGTTTTGCAGGAGGGGATGCTCCAAAACATCAAGCTGAAGCAGGCGGAATTTCACATAATATGACCAATGCGCATATCGCTCCCGAAGCACATTTTCAGCGGAAGAAAAAAACGGCAAATGAAGACTCCGGGATTACTGAAACGATGAGGATGAGTCAGCATTCAGCAGATATTGCTGCTTCTCCACATCCGGTTCGGGTCGGAGAACAAAGAGCAATAACTGGACAGAACATGCAACAGGCGGAAAACACCGACGAAGCAAACCTGCTTACTACAGCAGAAAAATACGCAGCGGCAGAAGTCAAGGCAGATCTTTTCACAGGCAAAACTAACACTCCTCCAGCTTTCGGATATGTCAGACAAACGGCAGGACAGGAATCATCTATAGTCCAGGAAAAGTCTGCTGAAAAGGCACAATTTTCTGCACAAGTTATGGGTGAAAATAGTGAACCTCACGTTGCTATGTTGCAAAATCCTCAGCATGCAAATAGCATTAACCGCCATGGTGATTTAATGAACGCGTCAAGGGGACATGCACCACAAACATTTTCTGGCGGGGCAAGCACATTGTTCAGTCAATCTTCTGAGGCGGAAACCTTAGAAGGAAATATACTCGCTGCCATTAAGCAAGCAATAAAAGATGTATTGAAAGTAGGGCCTTCAGACAAAAACAGTAAGAGCAATGAGGCCATGGACTTTGAAAATCAGCAGGACATAACGATTATTAATAAGAATGCGATTGATAAACTTACGTCCATTTTAAAGCCTCTGCATCGTATTTTTTCTGCAGGCGGAGAACAGGGTCTTGCCCGACTTATTGAAGAGATAAGTGCTGCAGTAAGGACAGACTCGGATAGAACGATATCTTCACTGAAAAATCTGCAGTCTCAACTCGAAGGGAATCAGCTCCTTCAAGTCCTTCATAAAGCCAGTTATACAGAACAGCCTGCCATTGGCCGTCTTCCGCTGAAAAAAGAAATAGATGCAGGCGGGGGAAAACAGGAGGCTGTCCATCAGCTTCTGAGTAAAGGCTATTTCAGACCGGCTGCAGTTGAATCCAGCAATGGGACCAGGCCGCAGACTCCTGATTCCATGGGTAATTTTCAGGCAGACCTCAAACAGTTGGAGGTAAATGTGACGGAGAATCACATGCGCAGTCCAGGCTTACCGGAAATGAAGAATGAATGGCAGCAATTGTTTAACAAGGACGGGAACAGTACTGTGCATCAGCCTTCACCGGGACTTACTGAGGTAAAGCTGAATGCTTCCCCTGAACTAAAAGAGCATCAGGGCGAGCCGGTTAAACGGGAATTTTCAGCCCAGATCACCGAGGTGTTCAAAAGAGCAAAACCTGCTTTTGCAATAAACGGATTTTCCCAAATGACAATCAGACTTGCACCTGAGCATCTTGGCCTTCTGACAGTAAAGCTTCAAAGACTGAACGGGGAAACGACGGCAAAAATTATTACCTCAACCTCTTCTGCAAAAGAGCTTGTGGAACATAGCATTCAGCATCTCAAAGCCGCCCTTCCGGCGTTTCAAATTGCTGTAGACAGATTTGATGTATACGGGGAGCAGCCAGACTTGTTCCGGGAACGTGATCAAGACGAAAGGCAGCCGGAAAAAGAACAGGGTGAGGAAAAAGACCGCGCTGAAGAGACTGATTCATTTAAAGATCATCTGAACATGCTGACATAAAAGGAGATAAACAATGGCTCAAAATACGATTGACTCGGGACTTTTCCTTTCTTCAACTGCAGCTGTCAGAACTGGAGGAAAATCAAGTCTCGGAAAAGATGATTTCCTGAAAATACTTATTGCACAGCTGCAAAACCAGGATCCTCTTAATCCAATGGAAGACAAAGAATTTATATCTCAAATGGCAAGCTTTTCATCACTGGAGCAAATGACCAACTTGAATACACAAATGAGCAGCTTCATACAGGTTCAGGTGAATGACGGCATCTTGAAATACTCTGAGATGATCGGAAAGCAGATTGACTGGAAAACAGAAGACGGTGAAGCAAAAACAGGAATTGTTAAATCCATTAAACAATCGGGACCGGATATTATTCTTGAGATGCAAAACGGAGACGAAGTGCCAAGTGCTTTCGTCACAAAAGTAACGGAAGCATCCGCTTCCTAAAGCGTGCAAATAGGTCAAAAAAGATAAAAAACCAGGGAGAGATTATATATGTTGCGTTCATTGTACTCAGGAGTAAGCGGAATGAAAAACTTTCAAACAAAGCTTGATGTTATCGGAAATAACATCGCAAACGTCAATACGTACGGATTCAAAAAAGGCCGAGTGACTTACAAAGATCTTATGAGCCAGCAAATGGCAGGTGCAAGTGCTTCAACTGCCAACACAAGCGGCATGAATGCTAAGCAGGTTGGTCTTGGATCGGCACTAAGTTCAATTGATACGATTCACACCGGGGGCGCTAATCAATCAACAGGACGGACTCTTGACCTTGCGCTTGCGGGAGACGGATTTTTTGCGGTTGGGACGATTAAGGGAAGTGTTGATTTTACTACAAATAGGATTACCGGACCTATTGAAGATGCTGTTGATTTAAGTTACACAAGAGCAGGTAACTTCTACCTTGATGATCAGGGATACCTTGTTACTGCAGACGGCTACTACTTAATAGGTGAAGCTGGTCAAAAAACAAATACTGGCTTTGGAACAGGTACAAGTAATTCTGCAGGACTTATTCAAATTCCTCTGGATGCAAAGAGCTTCAATATTGGACCTGACGGAACGGTTTCTTTTGTTGATTCAGGTGGTCAATTACGAGTCAGCGGCCAAATACGCGTAGCGAATTTTGCGAACGATGGAGGGCTTGAAAAAGTTGGAGGAAATCTTTATAAAGAGTCAAGCAACTCAGGAACTATCGATAAAAACAACAATAATACATGGGAATTAGCTGAATTTGATATCCCTGGCCAAAACGGTTCAGCAACAATCATGACTGGATTTTTGGAAATGTCCAACGTAGATCTCGCAGAGGAATTCACAGACATGATCGTTGCACAGCGCGGTTTCCAGTCCAATACAAAAGTGATTACCACTTCAGATGAAATACTTCAGGAACTGATGAACTTAAAACGATAGGTTAGGGGGCAGGGGGCTGTACCCCGAATAAATTGATTTTACTGACTAGATTGAACGGCAAACCGTTTAGACTGAATGCCATTTATATGGAACAGATAGAATCCTTTCCCGATACAACCATCACACTGACAAATGGAAAGAAATTTGTAGTGAAGGAATCTGAAGCAGAGGTTGCAGAGAGAATCAAGAAGTTTTACCGGGAGATTCATATCATGCATGCAGCTGCTTCTGCGGAGGTGAAGGAAGATGAATAAAAAACTAATGACGATCATGCTTGTCATTATTACGTCGATCACGCTTGTAGGGGTGACAGCACTTGTTATCGTAACAAATTTCATGGGTACTGCTGAAGCAAAAGAAAAAGGACCATCCATTGATGATGTCATTGCTCAATCATATGATCTTCCCGAAATCACGACCAATCTCTCAAGCGATAATATTGTCCGGCTTTCCTTTAAGCTTGAAACGGACAGCAAAAAAGCGAAGGAAGAGCTTGAAAAAAGAGAATTTCAAGTAAGAGATATCATTATTTCTGAGCTTTCAAGCATAACAGCTGAAGAACTAGATGGAAAAGAAGGCATGAACGCATTTAAAAAGACGGTACAAAAACAAGTGAATGAATTACTGCAAAAGGGCGAAATCAAGAAGGTATACACAACCTCCTATATTATCCAGTAATCTTGCAAACATTCTGTGCAGAGGAGGTGTGAATGATGTCAAGCGAGATACTGTCCCAGAGTGAAATAGATGCCCTGCTGTCTGCAATCTCTTCTGGAGAGATGGATGCAGATGAACTGAAAAAGGAAGAAACGGAAAAGAAAGTAAAAGTTTACGATTTTAAAAGAGCGTTGCGCTTTTCAAAAGACCAAATCAGAAGCTTAACTAGAATTCATGAAAATTTTGCAAGGCTTTTGACAACGTATTTTTCAGCTCAGCTCCGCACGTACGTTCAAATTACCGCCGGAGCCGTTGACCAGCTGCCTTATGAAGAATTTATCCGTTCAATCCCAAAGATGACCGTTTTAAACGTATTTGAAGCAAGGCCTCTGAATGGCAGAGTCCTAATGGAAGTAAACCGGAACATCGCCTATGCCATGATGGACAGGCTGATGGGCGGCCATGGTACTGGAATAAGCCACTCGACTTCATTGACTGAAATTGAGACGAAAATTATGACAAACCTGTTTGAAAAATCTCTCGATAATTACAGAGAGGCCTGGGGCTCTGTGTATGATATTGAACCAGCGGATATGAAGCTTGAGGTGAATCCGCAGTTTCTTCAATTGGTATCCCCAAATGAAACTGTCGTTGTTATCTCATTAAACACGCAGATTGGCGATACCAGCGGGATGATAAATATTTGCATACCTCATGTCGTTCTTGAGCCGATCATGCCGAGGCTAAGCGTTCATTTTTGGATGCAATCCGAGCGGAAAGAGCCAAAAGCAGCTGAAGTGAACGCTCTTGAGAAGAAAATTCATGGTGCTGAACTTGAGGTAACAGCGGAGCTCGGACATTCAGAGATAACCGTACAGGAGTTTTTGGATATTTCGGCAGGAGATGTCATTCAGCTTGAAACGTCAATAGATCAGCCTTTAATCATTAAAATTGGAGACCAGCCAAAATTCATCGGACAGCCCGGAAAATTAAAGCGCAAATCGGCTGTGCAAGTATTGGGACAATACCAAGGGGGGCAAAAAGAAAGTGAGTAACGGGATGTTATCTCAGGATGAAATCGATGCCCTGCTGAATGGCAGCGGGAGCAGCGACTACGATTCTGACAATTTAATAGAAGATTACCTTACATTAATGGAGCAGGACACAATTGGCGAAATCGGAAATATTTCGTTTGGAAGTTCTGCAACAGCGCTGTCGACTCTTCTTCAGCAAAAAGTGGATATCACAACACCGACAGTGTCAGTCATTCAAAGACAAAAGCTTGCGGATGAATTTCCGCATCCATATGTCGCGATCGAAGTGAATTACACAGAAGGTTTTACAGGAAGCAACTTGCTTGTGATTAAACAGAGTGATGCAGCCATCATCGCGGATTTAATGATCGGCGGAAATGGTGAAATTACGGATACTGAGCTAAATGACATCATGATCAGCGCTGTGCAGGAAGCTATGAATCAAATGATGGGTTCTGCAGCTACATCTATGTCTACGATCTTCAATAAAAAAGTCGATATTTCTCCTCCATCTATTGAATTGCTGGATTTAAAAGGCGGAGAAGGGACTGAGGCGCTTCCACAGGATGATCCTTTTTTGAAGGTTGCATTCAGAATCAAAGTGGGAACTCTGATCGATTCCGAAATCATGCAGCTGCTTCCCCTCCATTTTGCTAAGGGGCTTGTAGATGAACTGATGAATCCCCCAGAACCGGCAGCAGCAATTGAGACGATGCCTAATACGGCATATCAGCAGCAGGCTCCGCCTCAAAAGCCTGTTCAGGAGGAACAAATCCAGTACAAACCTAATCCTAAACCTGTAGAAGTAAAACCGGCAGAATTTTCTTCATTTGACGGGGTGGCTGCTCCTAAAAACGACATGAAAAATCTTGATATGCTGCTTGATATTCCGCTTAAAGTAACGGTTGAACTTGGCAGAACGAAGCGTTCAGTGAAAGAGATTCTTGAACTGTCCGCAGGGTCCATTATTGAACTTGATAAACTTGCAGGAGAGCCTGTAGATATACTGATCAACAATAAAATTGTTGCACAGGGAGAAGTTGTAGTAATCGAGGAAAACTTCGGAGTGCGGGTGACAGATATCCTTAGCCAGTCCGAACGCTTGCACAGATTAAAGTAATTTTGAGGGAGAGACGAATATGGCACATAAAATTATGATTGTGGATGACGCAGCTTTTATGAGAATGATGATCAAAGATATTTTGACAAAGAACGGGTTTGATGTTGTTGCAGAGGCTTCTGACGGGGCGCAGGCAGTAGAAAAGTACAAAGAACACCATCCTGATCTTGTCACAATGGACATAACAATGCCCGAGATGGACGGAATAACGGCATTAAAAGAAATTAAAAAAATGAATCCTCATGCGCGGGTTATCATGTGTTCGGCCATGGGCCAGCAGGCGATGGTTATTGATGCGATTCAGGCGGGCGCGAAGGATTTTATCGTGAAGCCGTTCCAGGCAGACCGGGTGCTTGAAGCAATCAATAAAACATTAAGCTAAAGGGAGAATACCAGCACGTGAATACAAAATGGCTATGGTTTTTGCTGTTCTTCTGTCTCTGTCTGCTTGTTAATGGGCCCGTTCAAGTTTTCGCCGGACAGGAATCAGGAACCGTTTCTGACTGGGTGAAAAACGACCGGCCTTCAGGTCCTGAAGCCCAGAAGGAAGACACGGCTGCTCCCGGTGTATCAGCATGGGATTTTATAAAAATGATTCTTGCTACTGGTTTTGTTCTTTTCTTAATTTATATGCTTATAAAGTTTACAGCAGGAAAAAACAGGATTAACGCTTCATCCAAATACATAGAGAATCTCGGCGGAACAAATGTGGGGCAGAACCGGAGTGTACAGCTGGTGAAAGTCGGCGGCAGTATTCTTGTCGTCGGTGTTTCAGACAGTGTTCAGCTGCTGAAGGAAATAGATGATGAAGAAGAATGCAAAGAAATTGTCCGGCTCCATGAAGAGAAGTTTATGCAGCACAGGGTTCAGCCTGAGTGGGTTAAAAACCTGTCCGGATTGGCCGGGGCATCCAGCTCCCGGGAAGAAAAACCTTTGGCTTCATTTAAAGATCAGCTTCTTCAACTGAGAAAAGACCGGCAATCCGCACTGGAAGACATAAAGAGAAAGGACAGCAAAGAATGAACGAATTTATAGAAATATTCAGCTCAAGCGATGCTGCGAATGTAAGCACATCTGTCAAGCTGCTGCTTTTGCTGACTGTCCTTTCTCTCGCTCCAAGCATTCTGATTTTGATGACATGTTTCACAAGAATCATCATCGTGCTTTCATTTGTCAGAACGTCGCTTGCCACACAGCAGATGCCTCCTAATCAGATCCTGATTGGAATTGCTTTGTTTTTAACTTTTTTTATCATGGCCCCGGTTTTTTCTGATATTAATCAGCAGGCGCTGACACCTTTATTCAATGAAGAAATCGGTCTTGAAGAGGCATACGATAAAGCTTCACTTCCGCTCAAGGAATTTATGAGCAAACATACAAGGCAGAAAGACCTTGCGCTGTTTCTTCAATATGCCAATCTTGAAAAGCCCAAGTCAGTTGAAGATATCCCTTTGACTGCACTTGTTCCTGCATTTGCAATAAGTGAAATCAAGACAGCCTTTCAAATTGGATTTATGATTTTTATTCCTTTTTTGGTCATTGATATGGTTGTAGCTAGTATTTTGATGTCTATGGGGATGATGATGCTTCCTCCCGTGATGATTTCTCTGCCATTTAAAATCCTTCTTTTCGTTCTTGTGGATGGGTGGTACCTGGTTGTGAAATCATTGCTTCAAAGCTTTTGAACAGGAGATATAAGATGAGTTCTGAATTTGTTATTTCTATAGCAGAAAAAGCGATTTATACAACGCTGATTATTTGCGGGCCGCTGCTTGCCATTGCACTGATTATTGGACTTGCAGTAAGTATCTTTCAGGCCACAACTCAAATACAGGAACAAACGCTTGCGTTTGTTCCGAAAATTGTCGGGGTTCTTGTCGGGCTGATTTTTTTCGGTCCATGGATGCTGTCTACAATCATTTCGTACGCACAGGACATTTTCGGCAACCTTGACCGGTTTGTAGGATAAGAGAATGGATGTAATAGAGTATTTTCCGGCATTTTTGCTTATTTTTGCAAGAATGAGCGCTTTTTTTGTCACAATGCCGCTGTTTTCCTACAGAACGATTCCGCAGCAGCACAAAATTGGTTTTTCATTCTTTTTATCAGTCATTGTTTTTTCATCTGTTCAGCCGGAACCTGTAGAAATAGGCGGAGAATTTGTTCTGCTGGTGCTGAAAGAAGTGCTTATTGGCCTCTTGATCGGGTTTTCTGCTTACTTGATGCTCGCGGCTGTCCAAATCGCCGGAAGTTTAATTGATTTTCAGACGGGCTTTGCTATTGCAAACATTATTGATCCGCAAACAGGGTCTCAAAGTCCGCTGATCGGGCAGTTTCTGAATGTCATGGCGCTATTGTTCATGCTGAGCATAAATGCACATCATTTGCTTTTGGACGGCGTGTTTTACAGCTATCAATTTATTCCTCTTAAAGGAGAATTGTTTCCTCTCGGTGATGGAAGTGCTGCACTATTAATTACGAAAGCATTCAGCGCAATGTTTCTGATCGCATTCCAAATGTCCTTTCCGGTCGCTGCTTCTCTTTTTTTGGTGGACCTTGCCCTTGGGATTACTGCCCGGACTGTTCCGCAGCTGAATATTTTCGTCGTTGGCCTGCCTCTTAAAATCGGAGTCAGCTTTGTAATGCTTATTCTCGTTATGGGATCTATTTTTATGCTCATTCAGCATGTGATGGAAATGATGATTGAAACGATGAGAAATTTGATGCAACTTTTTGCCGGAGGCTGACATGGATTTTATAAAACTGGACCTGCAATTCTTTTCAGGAGAAAAAACAGAAAAAGCCACCCCGAGAAAACGCGAAGACGTCAGAAAAAAGGGGCAGGTTGCAAAGAGCGCAGATGTAAATACAGCCATCGGTCTCCTCGCTGTATTCCTTGCCTTTCTGTTTATTGGACCATATATGATGAAGCAGCTGCTCGCACTGATGAAATCTTCGCTGCAGGAGACCTTGCTGCTTCAATTGTCCGAGAAAAATGTACATGAATTAATGATACAGATTGCTGTTCAGTCCGCGTATATGGCTGGACCGATTATGGGGGTTGCCCTGGTTGCGGGAGTTGCAGCGAATTACATGCAGGTCGGGTTTTTGTTTTCAACTGAAGCGGTGCAGATGAAACTGGAAAAAATCAATCCAATTCAAGGGTTTAAGCGGATCTACTCGCTTAGAGCTGTCGTTGAACTGCTGAAATCCATTTTGAAAATATCATTTGTCGGGGCTGTCACTTTTTCCGTCATTTGGTTTCAGATGGACGAGATTCTGTCCCTTTCAAAGCTGTCGGTTGAAAAAGCGTTTCTCTTTGTTTCGAAGCTTGCCTTTCAGATGGGGCTGTTCGCATCCATTGCTCTCCTTTTTCTCTCGCTTCTCGATTATTTTTATCAAAAATATGATTTCGAGAAAAATATCCGGATGTCAAAACAGGATTTAAAGGACGAGTTTAAAAAATCCGAGGGAGATCCGCTGATCAAGTCGAGAATTAAGCAAAAGCAAAGGGAAATGGCAACACGCAGAATGATGCAGGATGTACCTGGGGCAGATGTCGTGATTACAAATCCGACTCATTACGCAATTGCCCTTAAATATGACGAAGATAAAATGGATGCACCCGTTCGTTGTTGCTAAAGGAGTCGATTTTGTCGCTCAGAAAATCAAAGAAACGGCGAAAACAAATAATGTGACGATGATTGAAAATCGTCCTTTAGCCAGAGCGTTATACGATCAGGTTGATATCGGCAGGGCTGTGCCGGAAGAATTTTTTAAAGCGATAGCTGAAATTCTGGCTTACGTGTATCAGCTGAAAAATAAGGGGTAAGAACCTGCAATGCCTGCGTTTTCATAGAAAGAGAGGTACCTGATGCAAGCAAAAGATCTGACTGTATTGCTTAGTGTTATTTTAATTGTTGCGATGCTCATTATTCCGTTCCCTACATGGCTGTTAAGCTTGCTGATCATGCTTAATATTACACTTGCTCTTCTTGTGCTGCTGACCTCCATGAACATGAGGGAGCCGCTGGATTTTGCCATTTTTCCATCCCTGCTGCTACTCTTGACATTGTTCAGGCTCGGACTGAATGTATCGACAACCCGCGCGATTCTCTCTCATGGTGAAGCCGGGGGAGTTGTTGAAACATTCGGAACCTTCGTTGTAGGCGGAAATGTCATTGTTGGATTTGTTGTGTTTCTTATTCTTATTATCATTCAATTTGTCGTCATTACAAAGGGTTCTGAGCGTGTCTCAGAGGTTGCTGCCCGCTTTACGCTTGATGCGATGCCGGGAAAGCAGATGAGTATTGATGCAGATCTCAACGCCGGTGTCATTTCCGAACAGCAGGCAAGATCACGCCGCGAAAAAGTATCCAGAGAAGCAGATTTCTACGGAGCAATGGATGGTGCGAGCAAGTTCGTAAAGGGAGATGCGATTGCCGGCATTATCATTGTCATCATCAACATGATTTTCGGAATCATTATCGGCATGATGCAGCTTGGCATGGGTTTTGGCGACGCTGCATCCCACTTTACAATGCTCACAGTCGGAGACGGGATTGTCAGCCAGATTCCTGCGCTGCTTATCTCGACTGCAACCGGTATTGTCGTAACAAGAGCAGCTTCAGATGGAAATCTGGGATCGGATATTACAAGTCAGCTTTTCGCCTATCCGAAAATGATGTATGTAGCTGCAGGAACGATTTTGCTTCTTGGACTGTTTACGCCAATCGGATTATTTGTGACAGTCCCGATCGCTGCCGCTTTTGGCGCAGGCGGATACATTATTTCAAAATCAAAAGAGAAACTCCCTGAAACAGAAGAAGCTGCTGAGGAAGAGATCGAACTGGATGAAATGAAATCACCGGAAAGTGTCGTGCAGCTGCTGAATGTGGATCCAATTGAGTTTGAATTTGGCTATGGCCTTATTCCGCTTGCAGATGCAAATCAGGGCGGAGACCTGCTTGACCGGATTGTCATGATCAGAAGGCAGCTTGCCATTGAACTCGGGCTTGTTATTCCTGTTGTCCGCATCCGTGACAACATTCAGCTTCAGCCGAACGAATACAGACTTAAGCTGAAAGGGACCGAGGTCGCGAAGGGTGAAATTCTTCTCGATCATTTCCTCGCGATGGCCCCAGGTATTGAAGATGATTCAATTGAAGGGATCGATACGATTGAACCTTCATTCGGCCTGCCTGCAAAATGGATCACTGAAGAAAACAAAGATGCGGCGGAAATGTTCGGTTATACAGTTGTTGATCCTCCGTCCGTTGTATCGACTCATATGACAGAAACAATTAAAAGACATGCGCACGAGCTGCTTGGAAGACAGGAAACGAAACAGCTGCTGGATCATCTGCGGGAAACGTATCCTATCCTTGCTGAAGAGGTTACGCCTTCCCCGCTTTCCATTGGCGACATTCAGAAGGTGCTCTCCAAGCTTTTAAAAGAAAAAGTATCCATCCGCAATCTGCCGGTCATCTTTGAAGCACTTGCGGACTACGGGAAATTGACATCAGATCCTGATTTGCTCTGCGAGTATACGAGACAGGCACTTGCAAAGCAAATTACTGGTCAGTATACAGCCGGAGATACTTTAAAAGTAGTCACTCTGTCAGGAAAAGTGGAAAAAGCAGTCGCTGACGGTGTTCAGCAGACCGAGCACGGAAATTATCTGGCAATGGATCCGGATCTTTCCCAGGCCATTATTGAATCCATTGCTAAAGAGGTAGAGCAGCTTTCCCTGCAGGAGCAAACACCGATTCTGCTCTGTTCTCCTGCCGTAAGGATGTATGTAAGGCAGCTGATTGACCGTTACTTTCCTCAGCTTCCTGTGCTTTCCTACAATGAGCTTGAAGCAAATGTTGAAGTTCAGAGCGTTGGGTTGGTGAATATTGCATGAAGGTGAAAAAATTTCTTGCTGCAAATATGCAGGAAGCGATGCAGCAAATTAAAAACGATCTTGGCAAGGATGCTGTTATTTTAAGCTCCAAGCATGTTTATAAAGGAGGAATACTCGGTTTCTTTGCCAAAAAAAAGGTTGAAGTCATCGCAGGGCATGATCCGGATCCTGTCTTCAGGACAATGCCGGCACCAAAGAAGGAGCCGCCTCAGGAAGTTCTTTCAGAAACCTCTCTGCTGAGCGAAATGAGAGAAGTTAAGAGTCTTGTAAAATCGCTCCGTGAACAAGAAGAAGCGGTCAATCTGCCTCAAGAGCTGAAAGAGCTTGAACGGCTTCTGGCAGAAAAGGAAGTGCAGGGGAGAGCAGACATTCTCTCTGAACTTAGAGATATGGAAGGGGAACGGTCCTTGCAGGACTGGGTGCAAAAAGCTTCAGAAATCATGGCTGAGAAACTGGCCGCCTTCCCTTTTAATGGGATTTCTCATGAGAAAAAATATATTTTGGCCGCCGGTCCTACTGGAGTGGGGAAAACTACAACTCTCGCAAAGCTTGCAGCTGAAAGCATGTTAAAAGAAAAGAAAAAAATTGCCTTTATCACAACTGATACATACAGAATTGCAGCGATTGACCAGATCAGGACCTATGCAGGTATTTTAAATGCTCCGCTCAAAGTCTGCTATACCCCTGAAGATGTGAAGGAAGCAAAAGAAGCTTTTGCTGAAATGGATGCCGTATTTATTGATACAGCCGGAAGAAACTACAGGAACAAATTGTTCGTTCAGGAATTAAAGGATCTGCTTGGAGCGGATGATGACACAGAAACCTATCTTGTGCTCTCCGCTGCTTCCAAGTACAGCGACATGCAGGAGATCTACATGAATTTCAGTGCAATGAATCCGGAAAAGCTGATTTTTACAAAGATTGATGAAACAGCTGCTAAAGGTTCACTGTATGATTTCGTTCAGTTTGCCGGGCTTGGCGTTTCATACTTTTCTAATGGCCAGAACGTTCCTGATGACATCATGCCGGCTTCCGCAAAAATGATGGCAGAGGAGATTATGAGGTAGAAAATGGATCAGGCAGAGCAGTTAAGAAGACAGATATTTAAGACAGAAAACAAAACCGCCAAAGCAATTGCCGTGCTGAGCGGAAAAGGAGGAGTCGGAAAATCGGGCTTAACCGTAAATCTTGCAGCACAGCTTTGCGGACGGGGAAAGCGGGCGCTCATTTTAGATCTTGATATCGGTTACGGGAACATCGATCTCTTGATTGGGGAATCCAGCAGACATTCCATGATTGATTTTTTTCAGGGAGAAAAGAAGCTGAGTGAGATCATCTGCAAAAGCAGTGCGGGTTTTGACTACATTTCAGGAGGTACAGGACTTTCGCATGTGGTTTCTCTTAATGACATGCAGCTTTCGGCCTTTTCACAAGAGCTTGACCAGGCATTTTGCACGTACGATTATCTGCTACTTGATCTTGGTGCAGGAATGACATCTGACAGTTTAAAGTTTGCCATGAGTGCTGATGAGCTGGCGGTTGTGACGACACCTGAGCCGACTGCGATAACAGATGCTTACTCAGCGATCAAGGTCATAAGTTTCCATGAAAAATCCATACCTGTTTCCATTGTTGTCAATAAAGCCGATGACGAAAAAACAGCCCAATTAACATTTGCCAGAATGCAGTCGGCTGTCACCCGTTTTCTTGACAGGGAGGTATCTTTTGCCGGCTGGATGCCCCAGGATGCACTCGTATCAGAAGCCGTAAAAAGGCAGGTGCCATTCAGCATCCTGTTTCCTAAATGCCCGGCTTCGCGCGGTATTTGCCGGATTGCTGACAGCATGGTCTCTGTACCCGCTTCAGAGGCACCGCCTCAAAAAACATCATTTTTTTCCAGAGTGTCACAGCTCTTCAGGGGAGGCGGAGATTAAATGAATAAAACGTCTGTTCTAGTTGTGGATGATTCTGCATTTATGCGGAAACTGATTGCCGGTTTCCTGAATGAAAGCGGTACGTGCTATGCTGCCGGCACAGCAAGAAACGGAGAGGATGCCCTCGAAAAAGTGAAGGCGCTGAATCCGGACGTGGTGACGCTGGATATAGAGATGCCCGGTATGGACGGGCTTCAGACACTGAAGCGAATCATGGAGGGCACGCCAAAGCCGGTTATCATGTTTTCAGGCATGACGCAGCGGGGAGCGGATCTCACGATTCAATCTCTTCAAATGGGAGCGGTTGATTTTATACCGAAGCCTTCCGGGGCAATCTCACTTGATCTGCATAAAGTAAAGGACGACCTGATCCGAAAGGTTGAGATGGCTGGCCAGCTGAAAATGGAAACCATCACTGTTGGCGGAAGGAACAGACCTTTTAACGAAAGGAAAACGTCCAGGCTGAACAGCAGCAGGAAAGTCATCTGCATTGGCACATCAACAGGAGGACCAAGAGCGCTGCAGCAGGTTCTGCCGAAGCTTCCGGGGGATTTGAACGCACCTGTTTTTGTTGTGCAGCATATGCCGGAGGGTTTTACCGCTTCGCTTGCAGCGCGGCTTGATACGTTATCGCATCTTACTGTCAAAGAGGCAGAAGACGGGGAACTTGTCAAAAAGGCCACAGCCTACCTCGCACCGGGAGGAACTCACATGAAAGTGGAAGAATCAATGTCCGGGCTTGTGATCAGGCTTACCAAGGAAAGCCTTAATACGGCTCACAGACCTTCTGTTGATGTATTGTTTGAATCGCTCAGCCGGATCAAAAATGTCCACAAAATAGCTGTGATCATGACAGGCATGGGTTCAGACGGATCCGAAGGACTGAAAAAATTAAAACAATCCGGATCCCTTCATGCCATATCAGAATCCGAAAAAACATCCGTTGTATTCGGAATGCCCAAAATGGCAGTTGAGACGAATGCAGTTGATGCAGTTGAACATCTGGAAGATATTGCTGATGCGATTCTTAAATCAGTTCAATCATAAGCCGGAAATATTTGCAGTCTAAGGGGAGTAAGTCAAAATGGATATGAATCAATATTTAGATGTCTTTATTGAAGAAAGCAAAGAGCATCTGCAGTCCTGCAGTCAAAAGCTCCTGGAACTTGAGAAAAACCCTGAAGATTCAGCGATTGTAAGTGAAATTTTCAGGTCAGCACACACGTTAAAAGGCATGAGTGCAACAATGGGTTATACGGACCTTGCAAACCTGACTCACCATATGGAAAATGTGCTTGATGCGATCCGTCACGGAAAACTGTCTGTTCAGCCTGCTGTTCTTGATGCCGCATTTGAAGCTGTTGACCTACTGGAAGAAATGGTTCTTTCCATTGCAGGCGGAGGAAACGGAAAAAAAGACGTGCTCCAAATGATTGAAACGTTTAAAAAGCTCGAAGGCGCTGAAGACCAGGCTGTGGTTCCTGTTCCGTCCGAAACGATGATCCTTGATGATTTTGAACGCACCGTTATCCAACAGGGGGCAGAGCAGGGGTATCAGCCTTACGAAATTACTGTTTTTCTTAGAGAGGACTGTCTTTTAAAAGCAGCAAGGGTTTTCATGATTTTTGAGCTTGGTGAAAAACTTGGCGAGATCATTAAATCTGTTCCGGCAGCGGACATGCTTGAGGAGGAAAAGTTCGATTCAACATTCCGTTTGATTTTCGTTTCAAAAGAGCAGCCGGAAGACATTCAGTCGCAGATGATGAAAGTTTCAGAGGTTGAGAGAGTCGAAATCAGCCCGCTTGCACTTGATCAGTCCGTCTTCATTGAAAAGGACGCCGAGATTGTAACGGAGTCCGAGGCAGAAGCTGAGACGGCTGCTGCAAAGGTTTCAGGAAGTTCAAAGACGATCCGTGTGAACATTGAGAGACTGGACAGCCTGATGAACCTGTTTGAAGAGCTTGTCATAGACAGGGGCCGCCTTGAACAGATTTCAAAAGAATTGAAAAACAGCGAACTCAATGAAACTGTGGAACATATGAGCCGCATTTCCGGAGATTTGCAGACCATTATTTTGAATATGAGAATGGTGCCAGTTGAAACAGTTTTTAATCGATTTCCGAGAATGGTTCGCCAGCTGGCGAAGGACCTGAACAAAAAAATTCATTTGTCCGTTACCGGCGCTGAAACAGAACTTGACAGAACAGTCATTGATGAAATCGGCGATCCACTCGTCCATTTATTAAGAAATGCGCTTGATCACGGGATTGAAACACCTGAACAGCGGAGGATGAACGGTAAACCTGAAGAAGGAAACGTCGCCTTAAAAGCCTATCACAGCGGTAATTATGTCTTTATTGATATAGAAGATGACGGGGCCGGCATAAGCAGGCAGAGGATCTTGAAAAAGGCAATAGAGCGCGGGCTTGTCACTGAAAGAGAGGGCGCAGACTTGTCTGATGAACAGGTTTATGACTTCATGTTTGCATCAGGATTTTCTACGGCCAGCACCATTTCAGATGTTTCAGGCAGAGGCGTGGGTCTTGATGTTGTCAAAAATACGATTGAATCACTTGGAGGCAGCATAACCATTCAGTCAAGGGAAGGCTTTGGCTCACTGTTTTCCATCCAGCTTCCGCTGACTTTATCCATTATCTCCGTGCTGCTTGTGAAGCTTGCAAACGAAACATTTGCGATTCCGATTTCCTCTATCATTGAAACAGCGGTAATCAGAAGAGATGAAATCTTGAACGCGCACAATCAGAAAGTCATCGATTACAGGGGGAAAATTGTTCCGCTTGTTTCACTGAAGGAAATCTTAGAGGTCCCATGCGACCCATTTGATGACTCGCACCTGGCGATTGTCATTGTCAAAAAAGGCGACCGGCTGGCGGCTCTGATGGTAGATTCTTTTATTGGCCAGCAGGAGATTGTGCTCAAACCCCTCGGAAACTACTTGAATTCTGTTTTTGCTGTATCAGGAGCTACGATTTTAGGAGACGGACAAGTAGCCCTTATTATCGACTGCAACGCCCTGATTAAATAGCCGGAAGGGAGAGAAGAAACGTGAATGATACGCTTGAGAAAATGATTGTTTTTCAGCTTAATAACAAAGAATACGGCATTGCTGTCGGAAAAGTGAGATCAATAGAAAAAATGCAGACGATCACGCGTGTGCCCGGAACAGATTCTTTTGTAAAAGGGGTCATGAACTTGAGGGGGATCGTCACTCCTGTGATCGATCTGAGAACGCGATTTGGGCTTGTGCAGGAAGAATTGTCCGAAAGCAGCCGGATTATTGTCGCGGCTCTTGATTCATATGAAGTAGGTTTTATCGTCGATTCAGCAAATGATGTCATTGATCTGTCTCCTGAAGAGCGTGAGCCTGCACCTGAAGTTGCAGGAGCAGAAGAGGCGGAATACATTGTCGGCGTTGCAAAATCCGGCAAACGCCTGATCATTCTTCTGGATCTGAATAAGGTTTTAGCAGACACATCACATTCCCCTGCCATTAACAAACGGAATGTTCAGCTTGCATAATCCGCGATGGAAGCCTTTGGAATGGACAAACAGGAGCGAATGATCAAGGTTGGAATTGCTGAAAAAAACATCGTTTCACAGCCATATTTGATAAGAACATCCGGACTTGGCTCATGTGTAGGGCTTGTTCTGTTCGACGAGGAACAAAAAACAGCCGGCCTCGTGCACATCATGCTGCCTGATTCCTCTTTGTCCCGCACAGGAGATTACAATCCTTCCAAATATGCGGATACAGCTGTAAAGGACCTGGCTGATAAACTGGCAGAAAGAGGGTGCAGAAAGGGTGCTTTGAAAGCAAAGCTTGCAGGCGGAGCGCAAATGTTCCCTTTTCAGCCTTCGGGGATGTTAAACATCGGAGCAAGGAATGTGGCCGCTGTTTTAATGCAGCTGGATACAATGAAAATTCCTGTCATCAGCATGGATACCGGGGGAAGCAGCGGGAGAACGATCGAGTTTAATCCCGCAACAGGAAAGCTTTCTATTTTCACAGTCAATCAATCTGCAAAAACAATCTGACAGACACCGGAAATATCACAGCAGAAGGGGAGAAAAATGGAACAAGCTGCAAAACTCGAAGAACAAGAATATTGGAATAAATGGATTCATTACCGTGACCATGAAGCTTGCAATGCGCTGATTCACCGCTATTTGCCCCTTGTCAGCTATCATGTACAGCGCATTTCAGTCAGCCTGCCCAAATCAGTTAATAAAGAAGATTTAAAAAGCATAGGCATGGTCGGTCTCTACGATGCTCTTGAAAAATTTGACTACACACGCGACCTGAAATTTGAAACGTATGCTTCTTTCAGAATAAGAGGAGCGATCCTTGACGGACTGAGAAAAGAAGACTGGCTGCCCCGCAGCTCAAGAGAAAAAGCAAAAAAAGTGGATGCCGCCATTGAACGGCTTGAACAAAAATATTTGCGGAATGTTCAACCAAAAGAAGTGGCCGCAGATCTTGAAATGTCGGAAAACGAAGTCATTTCGATCATGAATGAAGGCTTCTTTGCCAATGTTCTCTCTATTGATGATCAAAATCATGAACATGACGAACAGGACCATCAGAAATTCGTCATCAGGGACGAAAAAGCAGAAATGCCTGAAGAGAAAATGGTAAAGGACGAACTGATCGGACAGCTTGCAGAAGTCATTGTCAATCTGACAGAAAAAGAGCAGCAGGTCATCAGCTTATTTTATAAAGAGGAACTGACGCTGACTGAAATCGGGCAGGTCTTAAGTCTATCTACATCACGTATTTCGCAGATTCATTCAAAAGCTCTGTTTAAGCTGAAGCATCTTCTTGAAAAAATTAATTCTTGACGGGCCGCTTTTGTAAACAGGCGATATAAAAAAAGGTCAGGTGAAACGGTATATGACAGCAGCACTCCTGGCATTAAGCCTTATTCTGCACGCTGCATCACTTTATTTGATTGCACTTTTATTTTTACGTTATAAAAATGTGCTGCAGGCTGAAGAGAGGCAGGCCGCCATGCTTGAAGAAACAGAACAGGCGCTTGCCGCCTGCATGCTTGAGATGAGAGAAGAGAATGAAAAGCTTCTGGCTGCGCTTGACCGTTCTTTTATAACGGGCGAAAGTTCCGCAGATTCTCATGACGGCGGAGGGGTTCAGCAGAAAGAGCTTTCTCATGAGGAAGCTCCTGAAACCCTTCATGAAAAAGACCAGTCGGATCAATTCCGTCTGGATGTATTAAATCTTTATCAAAATGGCTATACAATAGAAGAAATAGCAAAAAAGCTTGATAAAGGAAAAACAGAAATCTCCCTTATGCTGAAATTCCGCCAATTGTAGTCGAATTTTGCTTGCGAATGATTTTTCATTGTGATATATTAATTTTTGGTGTTAATACACACGCCATAGATTCAGGCATTGGTGCTGTTTAGACAGTTTTGCCTGAAGATGATATGTGCGGAGGAGAAAAAACCATTAGGAGGAAATACCATGTCAGTCATTTCAATGAAACAACTACTTGAAGCAGGTGTTCATTTCGGCCATCAAACACGCCGCTGGAACCCTAAGATGAAGCGTTACATCTTCACTGAGCGTAACGGCATCTACATCATCGACCTTCAAAAAACAGTTAAGAAGGTTGAAGAAGCTTACCAGTTCACGAAAGAACTAGCTGCAAACGGCGGCACAATTCTTTTCGTAGGAACTAAAAAACAAGCTCAGGATTCAGTTAAAGAAGAAGCTGAGCGTTCAGGAATGTACTTCGTTAACCAACGCTGGTTGGGCGGAACGCTTACAAACTTTGAAACGATTCAAAAGCGCATCAAACGTCTGAAAGACATCGAAAAAATGCGTGAAGACGGCACTTTCGAAGTTCTTCCAAAGAAAGAAGTTGTTCAGCTTAACAAAGAGCTTGAGCGTCTTGAGAAATTCTTGGGCGGAATCAAAGACATGAAAGGTCTTCCTGATGCACTATTCATCATTGACCCTCGCAAAGAGCGCATTGCCGTTGCTGAAGCACGCAAATTGAACATTCCAATCGTTGGTATCGTTGATACAAACTGCGATCCGGATGAAATTGATTACGTAATTCCTGCAAATGATGATGCAATCCGTGCAGTTAAGCTTTTAACTTCTAAAATTGCTGATGCAATTCTTGAAACAAAACAAGGTGAAGAAACAACTGCTTAATCAAGTAAAGGTGATAAGAGGGGAATGCCTTTTATCACCTTTTTTAAAGAGGCTTTTTCCTGACGGGAAAAGCCCCCTTTAACAAAACGAAAAACATTCTAGTTCAGAATGAAACCAATACATAATGGCGGAACGGCCGAAAATTAAGGAGGAAAACTCTCATGGCAATTACAGCTCAAATGGTAAAAGAATTACGCGAAAAAACTGGTGCAGGTATGATGGACTGCAAAAAAGCACTTACAGCAACAGAAGGCGATATGGAAAAAGCGATTGATTTCCTTCGTGAAAAAGGAATCGCTTCTGCTTCTAAAAAAGCGGACCGCGTAGCTGCTGAAGGACTTGCTCTTGTTAAAGCTGAAGGAAACGAAGCCGTTATCCTTGAAGTGAACTCTGAAACTGATTTCGTAGCTAAAAACGAAGGATTCAAGGAGCTTCTTGATACACTTGCTTCACACCTTCTTGCTAAAAAGCCTGCTGACCTTGAAGCTGCTCTTGCATCTGAAATGGACAATGGCACAACTGTAAATGACTACATCAACTCTGCAATCGCTAAAATCGGTGAGAAAATCACTCTTCGCCGCTTTGATATCGTATCAAAAACAGACAGCGATGCATTCGGTTCTTACCTTCACATGGGCGGCCGCATTGCCGTTCTTGCTGTTCTTGAAGGAACAACTGACGAAGATACAGCTAAAGACGTTGCGATGCACGTAGCTGCTGTTAACCCTAAATACATCGGCCGTGACGCTGTAAGCGAAGAAGAAGTAACTCGCGAGCGCGAAGTTCTTTCTCAGCAGGCTCTAAACGAAGGCAAGCCTGCTAACATCGTTGAAAAAATGGTTGAAGGCCGTCTTGGCAAATTCTTCGAAGAGATCTGCCTTCTTGAGCAGAACTTCGTTAAAAACCCTGATCTTAAAGTAAAACAATTTGTTGAGTCTAAAGGCGCAACAGTAAAAAGCTTTACTCGCTTTGAAGTAGGCGAAGGCATTGAAAAACGCCAGGATAACTTTGCTGAAGAAGTTATGAACCAAGTCAAAAAATAATTCAGTCCGACATAAGAGAAAACAGCTGTTTTCCTTAATGAAGACGAGTAAATGAAAGACAGGGAACACACTTCTGTGTTCCCTCTTTTTGAAAAAGCCTGTTTCCCCGCGGGGTGAATACAGCTTGAATCATTTACATGCAACGATTTACCCGAAAAGACTTGGAGGTCATTATGAGCAAACCTAAATATAATCGTATCGTACTTAAATTGAGCGGAGAAGCGTTAGCAGGAACGGACAGCTTCGGCATTAAGCCTGCTGTCATTCAGTCCATTGCCAAGCAAGTGAAAGAAATTGCAGAGCTTGGTGTTGAAGTGGCTGTAGTTGTAGGCGGCGGCAACATCTGGCGCGGCAAAATCGGCAGTGAAATGGGCATGGACCGTGCAACTGCCGACTATATGGGAATGCTTGCTACGGTGATGAATTCACTTGCTCTGCAGGACAGCCTTGAAACGTTCGGCATCCAGACCCGCGTTCAGACTTCCATTGAAATGAGACAAGTTGCAGAGCCGTACATCAGAAGAAAAGCAATCAGACACCTTGAGAAAAAACGAGTTGTCATTTTTGCTGCAGGTACGGGAAATCCTTACTTCTCCACTGATACAACAGCGGCGCTCCGGGCAGCAGAAATTGAAGCAGATGTCATTCTGATGGCAAAAAACAATGTTGACGGCGTCTATACAGCAGATCCAAAGAAAGACGCAGCCGCTGTAAAATACGAAACACTGTCTTACCTTGACGTATTGAAAGAAGGTCTGGAAGTGATGGATTCTACTGCTTCATCACTTTGCATGGACAATGATATCCCGCTGATTGTCTTCTCTGTTATGGAAGAAGGCAACATTAAACGTGCAGTACTCGGCGAAAATATCGGAACAATTGTAAGGGGGAAATAATGATGGCTAAACAAGTTCTTGCACAAGCAAAAGATAAAATGGAAAAAGCGGTATCTGCCTATAACAGAGAGCTTTCAACCGTTCGCGCAGGCCGTGCAAATGCATCTCTTCTTGATAAAATTGTCGTAGATTACTACGGTGCGCCTACACCGGTCAACCAGCTTGCTTCTATTAACACACCTGAAGCAAGACTGCTTGTGATTCAGCCTTATGACAAAACGGTACTCGGCGAAATCGAAAAAGCGATCCTTAAATCAGATCTTGGATTAAATCCTACAAACGACGGATCTTTAATCCGGCTTGCTATTCCGGCCCTTACTGAAGAGCGCCGCAAAGAGCTTGCTAAACTTGTAAAGAAATATGCTGAAGAAGCAAAAGTTGCAGTCCGCAATGTGCGCCGTGACGCAAACGACGATTTGAAAAAGCTTGAGAAAAATGGCGAAATCACAGAAGATGAGCTTCGCACAAACAATGATCAAGTTCAAAAAACGACGGATGAGTTCATCAGCAAAATTGACGCTATTGCAAAAGATAAAGAAAAAGAAATCATGGAAGTTTAAGTTAAAAATCTGTACAATGGAATTGTGCTCAAAAGACCCTCTTATGTTTACAGGGGGTTTTTTTGTTAATACTGTTAACACCGCTGCAGTATATGAGACCGCAGAATGTTACGGGTGATGGAGGAATCACATGCTGGGCAAACTGAAAAATTGGAGAAATCCTAACCGGGAACTGTCTGTTACCTCAAAAGATGACTTGATCAAACGGGGAATACCTGAACATATTGCCATTATTATGGACGGAAATGGGAGATGGGCCAAAAAACGCGCACTTCCAAGGATTGCCGGACACCATGAAGGCATGAAGACAGTAAGAAAAATCACAAAGCTTTCCAATGAGCTCGGTGTAAAGGCTCTTACTCTATATGCTTTTTCAACGGAAAACTGGAAACGCCCAAAGTCTGAAGTCGATTACCTGATGAAGCTGCCTGAAGAGTTTCTAGGAACTTTTCTGCCTGAGCTGATCGAGGAAAATGTACAGGTCAGAATTATTGGCGACGAATCCAAAATACCGGCGCATACGCTTCGCGCTGTGCAAAAAGCAAAAGAGGAAACAGGATCCAATAACGGACTTATTTTAAATTTTGCCTTGAATTACGGAAGCCGGGCGGAGATGATTCATGCTGTCCGCGGCATTGTTGAAGATGCAGAAAACGGCGAATTAAAGATTGAAGACATAAGCGAAGAGCTGTTTTCAGGTTATTTAATGACAAGCGGAATGAAAGATCCTGATTTGCTGATCCGGACAAGCGGGGAAATCAGGCTGAGCAACTTCATGCTATGGCAGCTTGCCTACTCGGAATTCGTCTTTACGGATGTTCTCTGGCCGGATTTCAGCGAAGATCACCTTCTTTCAGCCATTGATGAATATCAGCACAGAGGAAGAAGGTTTGGAGGATTGTAAAGGCAATCTCCCTGGTTTATCATCCAGGGATTATACATAACTTGAGAGGTGCAGGGATTCGCACGTTATTTGCACAATCCAGATATACAGAGATCTGCAGCAGACGAATGGGGAGTGACATGGTGAAGAGAATCAGTTTATTGGGTGCAACAGGTTCAATCGGACAGCAGACACTTGATGTCATTAAGGCTCATCCGGAACAATTCCAGCTAGTTTCCATGTCATTTGGAAGCAACCTTACTTTAGGCAGAAAAGCAATTATTGAGTTTTCGCCCCGTTTAGTGGCAGTAAATGACTTTGATGCCTATTCACAGCTGAAAAGTGAATTTCCGGACGTGTCTTTTGCTTTTGGCGAAGAAGGCTTGATTGAAGCTGCCGTTTTGCCTGAAGCAGACATCCTGGTTAATGCTGTTATGGGGAGCGTCGGTCTTCTGCCGACATTAAAAGCAATTGAATGCAAAAAAACGATAGCCATTGCCAATAAAGAAACACTTGTAACGGCAGGACATCTTGTAACGGCTCATGCGAAAACATACAATGTGGAGCTCCTGCCTGTAGACAGCGAGCATTCAGCTATTTTTCAATGTCTTCAGGGTGAGAATCCCAAATCTTTGGAGCGGCTTATTATTACTGCTTCCGGAGGGAGCTTCCGTGACAGAAAGCGGGAGGACCTTGAAAATGTCACGGTGGAAGAAGCCCTTAACCATCCGAACTGGTCGATGGGAGCTAAAATCACGATTGACTCTGCAACAATGATGAACAAAGGTCTTGAAGTCATTGAAGCGCACTGGCTGTTTGACCTGCCGTATGAAAAGATCGATGTGCTGCTGCACAAAGAAAGCATTATCCATTCCATGGCTGAATTTCATGACCGCAGCGTCATTGCCCAGCTTGGAACACCTGATATGAGAGTGCCGATTCAATATGCCCTGTCTTATCCTGAACGGTTGCCGATGCCGGATACGAAACAGCTGAATTTATGGGAGGCGGGCAAGCTCCACTTTGAAAAAGCTGATTTTGAACGGTACCGCTGCTTACAATTTGCTTATGACTCAGGTAAAATTGGAGGAACGATGCCGACTGTCCTGAACGCTGCAAATGAAGAAGCTGTGGCCGCTTTTCTGAAAGGGAAAATTAAGTTTCTTCAAATCGAAGACCTGATTGAGAGGGCACTTTCAAAACATTGTGTGATAACAGACCCGAATCTGCATATCATTCAAGAAGTGGACAAAGAGACAAGAGAATTTGTTCAATCATTCTATTCATAAAGGTGGTCATGAAACGTGAATACCGTTTTGGCGTTTGTTGTTATTTTTGGGGCGCTCGTTTTCTTTCATGAGCTTGGACATCTCGTTTTAGCTAAACGTGCGGGTATTCTTTGCCGTGAGTTTGCGATTGGATTCGGCCCGAAAATCTTTTCTTTTACAAAAAATGAGACGGTCTATACGATCAGACTTCTTCCTTTGGGCGGATTTGTCCGGATGGCCGGCGAAGACCCTGAAATGATAGAGGTTAAGCCCGGATATAATGTCGGACTGCTCTTTAACAAACAGGATCAAGTTGAAAAAATTATTCTGAATAATAAAGAAAAATACCCCCGTGCAAGAGTCATAGAAGTCGAACAGGCAGACCTTGAGCACAAAATGTTCATCTCAGGGTATGAACAGGGCGAAGAAGATGAAGTGCTTAAGCATTTTGATGTCAGCGAGCGTTCATTCTTTATCGTAGATGGATCAGAAGTGCAAATTGCGCCTTTTAACCGCCAGTTCGGTTCAAAAACACTCGGCCAGAGAACGGCTGCGATTATTGCAGGCCCGCTGATGAACTTTATCCTTGCGTTTGTCCTGCTTTTCTCTCTTGGTTTTATTCAGGGAGCTCCAATAAACGAGCCTGTCCTTGGAAAATTGACAGAAGACGGCTCTGCCGCTGAATCAGGCTTAAAAGAGGGAGATGAGATTACGGCCATTGAGGGCAAAGTGATGTCTTCCTGGAAGCAGGTGGTATCTGTTATTCAGTCAAACCCTGAACAGGAGCTTACCTTCAGCGTGAATCGCGGCGGGCAGGATCTTGAAATCGAGGTCATCCCTGAAGCGAGCAAAGTCGGTGAGGAAACCATCGGCAGAATCGGAGCCTATAATCCGGTAGAGAAATCGTTTATCGGTTCATTAACTTACGGTGTCACAGAGACATTTAACTGGACAAAAGAAATTGTCCTCGGACTTGGCAAGCTGATCACAGGCCAGTTTTCCATTGATATGCTTTCAGGCCCTGTCGGCATTTATGATATGACAGATCAAGTAGCAAAAACGGGCGTCATTAATTTGATGAGCTGGGCTGCGATCCTGAGCATTAATCTCGGTATCGTCAACCTTCTTCCAATTCCGGCTCTTGACGGTGGAAGACTGCTCTTTTTCCTTGTTGAAGCGCTTAGAGGGAAACCGATTGACCGCCAGAAAGAGGGCGTTGTCCATTTTATCGGGTTTGCGCTGCTGATGCTCCTGATGCTTGTCGTAACGTGGAATGACATTCAGCGGTTCTTTTTATAAAACGGCTGCAGCCAGCTGAAAAAAGCGAGTTTTAATTACTTAAATAGAGGTGCTTTAGATGAAACAGAGTATGACGTTTATTCCTACTTTAAGAGAAGTGCCTGCAGATGCGGATATTAAAAGCCACCAGCTTTTGCTCCGGGCAGGCTACATGCGGCAAAATGCGAGCGGAATCTACAGTTATTTGCCGCTTGCCTCTATTGTTCTTAAAAAAATTGAGCAGATTGTACGAGAAGAGATGAACCGTGCAGGCTCAGCCGAACTGCTTATGCCTGCACTCCAGCAGTCAGAACTTTGGCAGGAATCCGGCAGATGGTACACATACGGCCCTGAGCTTATGAGAATGAAAGACAGGCACAGCCGTGAATTTGCACTTGGCGCCACACATGAAGAGGTTATTACATCTCTTGTGCGCGACGAAGTTAAGTCCTATAAGAGACTTCCTTTGAATCTGTATCAGATTCAGTCGAAATTCAGGGATGAAAAGCGTCCCCGATTTGGACTTCTGCGCGGCCGCGAGTTCATTATGAAAGATGCCTATTCTTTCCATGCTTCGTTTGAAAGTCTTGATGAAGTGTATGAAAAGATGTTTCAGGCATACAGCAATGTGTTTTCACGCTGCGGCCTGAACTACCGGGCAGTTATTGCTGATTCTGGTGCCATGGGCGGAAAAGACACCCATGAGTTCATGGTTTTGTCTGACGTCGGCGAAGATACAATTGCCTATTCAGACACATCGTCCTATGCTGCCAATGTAGAGATGGCTCCTGTTATTACTCAATATGAGAAAAGCAGTGAAGAACAGCAGGACCTTGTAAAAACAGAAACACCAAATCAAAGAACGATTGAAGAAGTAGCTGATTACCTGAACGTCGAAAAAGAGAAGCTGATTAAATCTCTTGTTTTTAAAGTGGACGAAAAATTTGTGATGGTGCTTGCACGCGGCGATCACGAAATCAACGATATAAAAATCAAAAACCTTTACGGGGCATCAGTTGTCGAACTTGCGACACCTGAAGAAACGAAGCAGGCGGCAGGAGTTCTGCCAGGTTTTGTCGGCCCTGTGGGAGCAGATTCTGCAATTGAGATTATTGCCGATCATGCGGTTCAGTCCGTTGTAAACGGCGTTTGCGGCGCAGGTGAAGAAAATTATCATTATACAGGCGTTAATCTAGATCGTGACGCAGCTGTCAGCCAGTATGCTGACCTTCGTTTCATTGAAGAGGGAGACGCTTCACCGGACGGAGAAGGAACGATTCAGTTTGCCAAAGGAATTGAAGTGGGACATGTATTCAAACTTGGAACACGCTACAGTGAAGCAATGAATG
This sequence comes from Metabacillus sp. SLBN-84, assembly GCF_053629595.1. Taxonomy (NCBI): domain Bacteria; kingdom Bacillati; phylum Bacillota; class Bacilli; order Caryophanales; family Bacillaceae; genus Metabacillus; species Metabacillus sp. SLBN-84. Next base: position 2,398,774 of record NZ_JBRJIP010000001.1, on the reverse strand, counting down.
CGACGTTCCTTGATGAAAACGGCAGAGCGCAGCCGATGATTATGGGCTGTTACGGCATTGGCGTTTCAAGAACATTAGCTGCTATTGTTGAGCAGTATAATGACGATAAGGGTATTGTCTGGCCGGCTGCTGTTGCGCCGTTCCAAGTCCACCTGATCACAGCAAATGCAAAACAGGATGCGCAGTCTTCTCTTGGCGAAAAACTGTATGCTGAGCTTTTAGAAGCTGGATTTGAAGTTCTTTATGATGACAGAATCGAACGCGCAGGGGTTAAATTTGCCGACTCTGATCTGATAGGCATTCCTGTCAGAATCGTAGTTGGAAAACAGGCCGAAGACGGCATCGTGGAAGTAAAAGAGCGCAAAACAGGAGAGAGTATGGACGTATCTCTCTCAGATCTGCATGAAACGATTTCAAGGCTGCTTCAGAAGTAAAAACCAGTGATGCCAAAAGTTCATCTATGGTATGATAGAGTAAGTGAATAACAAATTGACAAGGTACCCCGCTCAGTGCGAGGTACCTTCAATTATGATGGACAAAATTTCAAGGAGGGAAAAATCAGACATGCAAGAAGAGCGTCTCAAGGCTCAAAAAGAACGATTTCACCTTCTGCTTCAGCAAATCGGGCTGACAGAAGATACGGTTTATCCGTTTTTCTCTGAAGGTGCCATTACAAAACTGACTGTTTTAAAACAGCAGAAAAAATGGGAGTTTCAGTTTTCCTTTCAAAAAATCCTCCCATTTGATGCATACCGCCTTTTTCAGGCAAAGCTGACAAAAGCATTTTCTCATATTGCAGATGTAACCTTTCAGCTGACGGTCCAAGATCAGTCGTTCAATGATAAACTCGTTGCAGACTACTGGTCGGTTTGTGTTCAGGAGCTGGAGGGCATCTCTCCTCCCATGCTGTCCCTTTTAAATGAACAGACTCCTGAAGTGCAGGGGGTCAAACTGATCATTAAAACGAAAAATGAAACAGAAGCAATGGCCATTAAGAAAAAATATACGCCGCTGCTTCAGGACAGCTTTTCGCAGTACGGGTTTCCGTCCCTCCAATTCGATACAGTGACGACTATTTCGAAAGAAGAAATCGCACAGTTCCAGGAGAAGAAAAAACTCGAGGATCAGGAAAAAGTCATGCTCGCCATCACGGAAATGGAGAAGAAAGACAAAGAGCAGGATGAAGCTCCTCAAGGTCCGCTGATGATCGGATATGCCATAAAAAATGACGAAGAAATCAAGCAGATTGATACAATCGAAGATGAAGAGCGCCGCATCACCGTTCAAGGCTATGTGTTTGATGCAGAAACAAGAGAACTAAGAAGCGGCAGAACGCTCAGCACCTTTAAAATAACAGACTACACAAACTCCATTCTCGTGAAAATGTTTGCCCGTGATAAAGAGGATGCGGCACTGCTTCAAACATTGAAAAAGGGCATGTGGGTGAAAGTGCGCGGAAGCATCCAAAACGATACGTTTGTAAGAGATCTTGTCATGATTGCAAATGATATCAACGAGATCAAACCGGAAGTCAGACAGGATACTTCGGAAGAAAAGCGGATCGAACTTCATCTTCACAGTCCGATGAGCCAGATGGATGCCGTGTCATCAGTCGGCTCCCTTGTCGGACAGGCTAAAAAGTGGGGCCATCCGGCAATTGCAATTACAGATCATGCAGTGGCGCAGTCTTTTCCTGAAGCCTATTCGGCAGGAAAGAAAAACGGCATCAAGATTCTTTACGGTGTGGAAATCAATCTGGTGGATGACGGAGTTCCGATTGCCTACAACCCGCAGGACCGCTTTTTGCCTGAAGCGACCTATGTTGTATTTGACGTTGAGACGACAGGTCTTTCCGCTGTTTATGACACGATTATTGAACTGGCTGCCGTGAAAATCAGAGACGGTGAAATCATTGACCGGTTTGAGTCATTCGCCAATCCCCATCACCGGCTGTCGGCTACTACGATTGATTTGACGGGAATCACCGATGATATGGTGGCAAACGCCCCGGATGTGGATGAAGTGCTTCGCCGGTTTAAAGAGTGGACCGGGGACGACATACTCGTTGCGCATAATGCAAGCTTTGATATGGGCTTTTTGAATGTAGGCTACAAAAAGCTGCTTGGCAGCGGGAAGGCTGCAAACCCAGTCATAGATACGCTTGAACTTGGACGCTTCCTTTATCCCGAGATGAAAAGCCACAGGCTGAATACACTTGCCAAGAAATTCGACATTGAGCTTACCCAGCATCACCGCGCCATTTATGATGCTGAAGCAACCGGATATCTTCTTTTGCGCATGCTCAAGGATGCAGCTGAAAAGGGAATTGAAAATCACCTGCAGCTGAATGACAATATGGGCCAGGGCAATGCTTACCAGCGGGCTCGTCCGTATCATGCCATTCTTCTTGCCCAGAATGAAACGGGACTGAAAAACCTGTTTAAACTCGTTTCCATGTCCCATATAGATTATTTTTACAGAGTTGCGCGCATCCCGAGATCACAGCTTGTCAAACACCGGGAAGGGATCATTGTCGGATCGGCATGCGACCGCGGTGAAGTATTCGAAGGCATGATGCAAAAATCCCCTGAAGAAGTGGAAGACATTGCAGCATTTTATGACTACATCGAAGTTCAGCCGCCTGAGGTATACCGTCATTTAATCCAGATGGAATATATAAGGGATGAAATGGCGCTGAAAGAAATTATCTCAAATCTTGTCAGTCTTGGCGAAAAGCTTGAAAAGCCTGTTGTTGCAACCGGAAACGTGCATTATCTTCAACCGGAGGACAAGATTTACCGGAAAATCCTTGTAAGTTCGCAGGGCGGGGCAAATCCGCTTAACCGCCATGAGCTTCCGAATGTGCATTTCCGTTCAACGAACGAGATGCTTGACTGCTTTGATTTTCTCGGAAAAGAAAAAGCCCGTGAAATTGTCATTGACAACACTCATAAAGTGTCGGCTATGATCGATGACATTAAACCGATCAAGGACGACCTGTATACGCCAAAAATCGAAGGTGCTGACCAGGAAATCCGCGATATGAGCTACGGGATGGCGAGAAGCATCTACGGGGACAATCTCCCGGAAATTGTGGAAGCAAGACTTGAAAAAGAACTAAAGAGCATCATCGGCCATGGATTTGCGGTTATTTACCTCATTTCCCATAAGCTTGTTAAAAAGTCGCTTGATGACGGCTATCTAGTAGGATCCCGGGGTTCCGTCGGATCGTCGCTCGTTGCAACGATGACAGAGATTACCGAAGTGAATCCTCTGCCGCCGCATTATGTATGCCCTGACTGCAAGCACTCGGAATTTTTCAACGACGGATCTGTCGGATCGGGTTTTGACCTTCCGAACAAGGATTGCCCGGAATGCGGGGCAAAATACCATAAAGACGGCCATGACATCCCGTTTGAAACGTTCCTTGGATTTAAAGGAGATAAGGTTCCTGATATCGATTTGAACTTTTCGGGAGAATACCAGCCAAGAGCCCACAACTACACAAAAGAACTGTTTGGCGAAGATAATGTATACCGTGCAGGAACAATCGGCACCGTAGCAGAGAAAACGGCTTACGGCTATGTCAAGGGGTATGCGGGAGATAACAACCTCATGCTCCGGAATGCAGAAGTTGACCGTCTCGTGCAGGGGTGCACAGGTGTAAAACGAAGCACAGGGCAGCATCCGGGCGGTATTATCGTCGTGCCTGACTATATGGACATTTATGATTTTTCGCCGATTCAGTTTCCGGCAGATGCCACCGGTGCGGAATGGAAAACAACTCACTTCGACTTCCATTCCATACACGATAATCTTCTGAAGCTAGATATCCTCGGACACGATGATCCGACGGTCATCAGGATGCTTCAGGACCTGAGCGGAATAGATCCTAAAACAATTCCTACAGATGATAAGGAAGTTATGAAGATCTTCAGCGGCACAGAATCACTCGGCGTAACAGAAGAGCAGATCATGTGCAAAACCGGCACCCTCGGCATTCCCGAATTCGGAACGAGATTTGTCCGACAGATGCTTGAAGATACGAAACCGACAACCTTCTCAGAGCTTGTCCAGATATCCGGCCTTTCTCATGGAACAGATGTATGGCTCGGCAATGCGCAGGAGCTGATCCATGACAATACATGCACTCTGAGTGAGGTAATCGGATGCCGTGATGATATTATGGTTTATTTGATTTATCAGGGGCTTGAGCCATCATTCGCCTTTAAAATTATGGAATCTGTCCGTAAAGGAAAAGGCCTGACGCCTGATATGGTTGAAGAGATGAAAAAAAATAATGTGCCTGACTGGTACATTGGGTCCTGCCTGAAAATCAAATATATGTTCCCGAAGGCCCACGCAGCTGCCTATGTATTAATGGCAGTCCGCATCGCCTACTTTAAAGTCCATCATGCGCTTCTTTATTATTCTGCGTATTTTACCGTCCGCGCAGATGATTTTGACGTAGAAAGCATGGCAAAGGGTTCTGCTGCAATCAGGGCGCGAATTGAGGAGATTAACCAGAAAGGGCTTGAAGCATCTCCTAAGGAAAAAAGTTTGCTGACTGTCCTTGAACTGGCACTTGAAATGTGCGAGCGGGGGTACTCCTTCCAGAAGGTCGACCTTTACCGCTCAAGTGCAACAGATTTCCTGATCGACGGCAATTCGCTCATCCCGCCTTTTAATTCAATTCCGGGACTTGGGACAAATGCGGCCATCAACATTGTAAAAGCAAGAGAAGAAGGGGAGTTCCTTTCAAAAGAAGACCTTCAGCAGCGGGGAAAAGTATCCAAGACGATTATTGAATACCTGACGAACCAGGGATGTCTGGAGTCGCTCCCTGACCAGAATCAGCTTTCGCTGTTTTAATGACCGGCCTGAAACAGGAGAAAATTACCGGTGCCGTACCGGCGGTTTTTTCTTGCAATTTGGCTCAGAACCTTGAACAGTCTATGATTTTAATTTGCAATAAATGGCCGGTTATGTTATATTCTTTATGGAAATGCTAACGATAGTTAGAGGCAGAGAGTGGGGAAACCCACTCTTTCGTATTGAGTAGAGATATTTTGTGTCTCTTCATTCGGATCGCGTGTTTAGTACATACATTCCCTGCTCAATATGAAGCAGGGTTTTTCAGCAGCTAAAAGCTATATTTGCTTCTATTTCACAAGGAGGAACGGGATGAGCAAAAAAGTTACTGAAATCGTTGCCGAACTAGTGACGCCGATTTTAGATGAATTAACATTGGAATTAGTGGATATTGAATTTGTTAAAGAAGGAAAAGAATGGTTTCTTCGCGTATTCATAGACTCAAGCGATGGAATTGATATTGAGCATTGTGCGATTGTCAGCGAAAAGCTCAGCGAAAAGCTGGATGAAACAGATCCGATCGAACAAAATTATTTCCTCGAAGTTTCATCTCCCGGTGCTGAACGCCCGCTTAAAAAAGAAGCTGACTTCGAAAAATCGATTGGTAAAAATGTGTACATCAAAACATATGAACCTTTCGAAGGCTCAAAAGTTTTTGAAGGCGAGCTGACTGGATTTGACGGAGAACACGTCGTTGTAACAGTCACAATTAAGACCCGGAAAAAACAAATTCAGATTCCATACGAAAAAGTTGCCAGCGCAAGACTTGCTGTCACCTTCAATTAACTTGTTTTTATGAAATGAAAAGCAGGATGCAAGTATTTCTGCTATATGGATAAGGGGGAAACCGTTAAAATGAGTAATGAATTACTGGATGCCTTAACCATCCTTGAAAAAGAAAAGGGCATCAGCAAAGAAGTGATCATTGAAGCAATTGAAGCTGCTTTGATCTCGGCTTATAAACGAAATTTCAATCAGGCGCAGAATGTGCGCGTGGATCTTAACCGCGACACAGGATCAATGAGAGTCTTTGCAAGAAAAGATGTCGTGGATGAAGTATATGATCCAAGACTTGAAGTTTCTGTTGAAGAAGCCCAAAGCGTCAATCCGAGCTATCAGGTAAATGATGTGATGGAAATGGAAGTAACGCCAAAGGATTTCGGCCGCATAGCAGCCCAAACGGCGAAGCAGGTTGTCACTCAGCGCGTGCGCGAAGCAGAACGCGGAGTCATTTACTCTGAATTCGTTGACCGCGAAGAAGATATTATGACAGGAATCGTGCAGCGCATCGATTCCAAGTTCATCTACGTCAGCCTGGGCAAAATCGAAGCGCTTCTTCCTGTAAGCGAACAAATGCCGAACGAAAAATACAAGCCCCATGACCGCATTAAAGTTTTTATCACGAAAGTGGAAAAAACTACAAAGGGTCCCCAAATTTTCGTTTCGCGCACTCATCCGGGCCTGCTGAAGCGTTTATTTGAAATTGAAGTTCCCGAGATCTATGACGGAACCGTTGAAATTAAATCTGTAGCCCGTGAAGCAGGCGACCGTTCGAAAATCTCTGTTTACTCGGAGAATTCAGAAGTTGATCCAGTCGGCTCATGTGTTGGACCTAAAGGCCAGCGTGTTCAGGCGATTGTAAACGAGCTGAAGGGTGAAAAAATCGACATCGTCAACTGGTCGAATGATCCGGTCGAATTTGTTGCCAATGCCTTAAGCCCTTCCAAAGTTCTTGACGTCAATGTAAACGAGGAAGAAAAGGCGACAACAGTTGTTGTGCCTGATTACCAGCTTTCCCTCGCAATTGGAAAAAGAGGCCAGAATGCCCGCCTTGCAGCCAAACTGACAAACTGGAAAATTGATATTAAGAGTGAATCAGATGCTGTTCAAATGGGTATCTACCCTCGTGCCGGAGCAAATGTCCCGCTTGAAGACAGCGAAGATGACGAGCCGCTTTTTTCCTTCAGTGATGACGAACTAGACAAGTAAGAGGTGAGGCAATGTGAACAATCAAAGAAAAGTTCCGCTCCGCAAATGCGTGGCAACTGGAGAAATGAAACCTAAAAAAGAACTTGTTCGTATTGTCCGTTCAAAAGAAGGCGAAGTCTCCGTCGATCCCACCGGGAAGAAAAACGGGCGGGGAGCATACCTCTCTCTTGATAAAGACGCTATTTTGCAGGCGAAGAAGAAAAATGTCCTCGCAAACCACCTGCAAGTGAAAATTGAAGACAGCATCTATGAAGAATTGCTTCAGCTGGCTGAAAAGGAGAACCATTAATGTCAAAACAGCAATGGATGTCCTTACTGGGCCTTGCAAATCGGGCAAGAAAAATTGTTTCGGGGGAAGAGCTTGTCATTAAAGAAGTGCGGCAGTCCCGCGCGAAACTCGTTCTTCTCTCTCTGGATGCATCAGATAATACGGCCAAAAAGGTACATGACAAATGCAGCTATTATCGTATTCCTGTTGTTTCGGTCCCGGACCGGCATATGCTTGGCCAGGCGATTGGCAAAGATGCCCGGGTCGTTGTGGCAATCGTCGATTCAGGCTTTGCCTCTAAAATGAAAACCTTGCTCGATTAATTTCCTGGGGGTGACCATGTGACGAAAATGAGAGTATACGAATATGCAAAAAAACAGAACATCTCTAGCAAGGATGTCATAACAGCCCTGCAGAGCATGAATGTAGAAGTCAGCAACCACATGTCAACGATTGACGATCATGTTATTGTTAAACTGGACGGAAAATACAAGGCAGATAAAAAAGAACCATCTAAATCAATTTCTGTCAAACAAAGGGAAGATCACAAAACGCCTATGCAAAAACAAGAGAATACTAACAACAAACCAGCTAATACAAATAAACCAGCTAATACAAATAAACCAGCAAACAAAGGCGGCAACAAGCCTTTCAATAAAGGAAAAACAAACAATCAAGCAAAAAAACCCGGCGGCGGCAATAAGCGCGGAGGCAATCAGCGCAGACCACAGGGAGCAGCTCCGGTTCAGCCTAAAAAAGAACTGCCGAGCAAAATTACGTTTACTGGCAGCCTGACAGTAGGCGAACTTGCATCAAAGCTTCATAAAGAGCCTTCAGAAATCATTAAAAAGCTCTTTATGCTTGGAGTAATGGCCACAATCAACCAGGATCTTGACAAAGATTCAATTGAGCTGATTGCGGGTGAATACGGTGTAGAAGTTGAAGAAATCATCGTTTTTGACGTGACAGAATTTGAAGGCTATGAAACTGCGGATCAGGAAGAACAGCTTCAAATCCGTCCTCCTGTTGTAACGATCATGGGTCACGTTGACCACGGTAAAACAACGCTTCTTGACTCGATCCGAAACACGAAGGTAACAGCAGGCGAGGCTGGCGGAATCACACAGCATATCGGTGCATACCAGGTTGTTGTCAACGATAAGAAAATTACCTTCCTTGATACACCGGGACATGCGGCGTTTACAACGATGCGTGCACGCGGAGCTCAAGTAACGGACATCACTATTCTTGTTGTTGCAGCTGACGACGGTGTTATGCCTCAGACAGTTGAAGCAATCAGCCATGCAAAAGCAGCTGAAGTGCCGATTATCGTAGCAGTCAACAAAATGGATAAAGAAGCAGCAAATCCTGACCGCGTGATGCAGGAGCTGACTGAATACGGTCTTGTTGCTGAAGCATGGGGCGGAGATACCATTTTTGTTCCGCTGTCAGCACTTTCCGGTGACGGTATTGAAGAACTGCTTGAGATGATTCTTCTTGTAAGTGAAGTAGAAGAGTGGAAAGCAAATCCAAACCGTTCTGCAACAGGTACGGTTATTGAAGCGCAGCTTGATAAAGGCCGCGGTTCTGTTGCCACTCTGCTTGTCCAAAACGGCACACTCCGCGTCGGGGATTCCATTGTAGTCGGCAACACATACGGACGCGTCCGTGCGATGGTCAATGATCTTGGAAGACGCGTGAAAGAAGTCGGCCCGTCAACTCCTGTAGAAATTACCGGATTGAACGATGTTCCTCAGGCAGGCGACCAGTTCATGGTATTTGCTGATGAGAAAAAAGCGCGCCAGGTCGGTGAAGCCCGTGCGAGCAAACAAATCGACGAACAGCGCAGAGAAGGCGCAAAACTAAGCCTTGACGACTTGTTCGAGCAAATCAAGCAGGGAGATATTAAAGATATCAACCTGATTGTTAAAGCTGACGTACAAGGTTCTGCCGAAGCACTTGCAGCATCTCTTAATAAAATTGATGTTGAAGGCGTAAAAGTGAAAATCATCATGACCGGAGTCGGTGCGATCACCGAATCTGATGTCATCCTTGCATCGGCATCTAATGCCATCATCATCGGATTTAATGTCCGCCCTGATGGAAATGCTAAGAGAACGGCTGATGCCGAAAATGTTGACATTCGCCTTCACCGCATCATTTATAAAGTCATCGAAGAAATTGAAGCTGCCATGAAGGGTATGCTTGATCCGGAATTCGAAGAAAAAGTAATCGGTCAGGTTGAAGTCCGCCAGACGATTAAAGTTTCTAAAATCGGCACCATCGCCGGTTCATATGTAACGGACGGCAAAATCACACGTGACAGCAGCATCCGCGTAATCCGCGACGGCATCGTCGTGTTTGAAGGCGAAGTGGATGCCCTGAAACGCTTCAAAGATGATGTGAAAGAAGTAGCACAGAACTACGAGTGCGGTATTACCATTAAAAACTTCAATGACATTAAAGAAGGAGACGTCATTGAAGCTTACGTAATGGAAGAGATCGAACGCAAGTGATTGGATATGCGGAGTGCGAATGCATCATTTATGACGCACGCTCGCTGAAAGACAAACGGGCCGTTTTACAGCGTGTTTTAATGAGACTGAAGCAGAGACTGAATGTCTCTGTTTCAGAAATTGATTTTCAGGATACATGGCAGAGGACAAAGATTGGTATAGCTGCCGTGACATCAAGTAAAGTTCAGACGGAAAAAGAAATTCACAAGGCTCTTGCCATGATTGATTCGTTTCCGGAAATTGAGCGCACTGTAACCTCGTTTGATTGGTTTTAACGGTGAGGTGAAAGAAAGCATGAGTTTAAGAGCAAACAGAGTCGGCGAGCAAATGAAAAAAGAACTTGGTGAGATCATCAGCCGCAAAATCAAGGACCCGCGCATCGGTTTCGTAACAGTAACTGATGTTAGAGTTTCGGGAGACCTTCAAATTGCAAAAGTCTATATTTCAGTTCTTGGCGACGCGGAAAAGAGAGAAAATACTCTAAAAGGCCTCGCAAAAGCCAAAGGGTTTATCCGTTCTGAAATCGGACAGCGCATCAGGCTCAGAAAGACACCTGAGATTCTTTTTGAATTTGATGAATCGGTTGACTACGGCAACCGGATCGAAACGCTGATTCACGAAATCAACCAGGAAAACAAGCAGGAAGACTGAAGAAAGGATAGACATCTGTCTATCCTTTTCGTTTAGCCTGCAGACAGAAAGGCGGAACATGTTCCATGGAAGGTGTTTTATTAATACATAAGCCTGCAGGAATGACATCCCACGACTGTGTCGCGAAAATGAGAAGAATTGCTAAAACGAAAAAGGTGGGTCACACCGGCACGCTTGACCCGGATGTAACGGGTGTTTTGCCTGTGTGTCTTGGCCGCGCAACAAAGATCGTCGAGTATTTAACGGCAGAGTCAAAAACCTATGAGGCAGAAGTGACCATCGGCATATCAACCGAAACAGAGGATGCGTCCGGTGAAATAGTTGAAAAAAAAGCCGTCAATGAAATGATTACAGATGAAATGGCCCTTGAGGCCCTCAGCAGCCTGACGGGTGAGATTGATCAAGTGCCGCCTATGTACTCTGCTGTCAAAATCGGAGGCAAAAAGCTGTATGAATACGCACGCGCAGGACAGACAATTGAGCGCCCTTCAAGAAAGATCACCGTTCATGAGATGACATTGCTGTCAAATGTGCAGTCCGGCGGAGAAACAGCCTCTTTCCGCTTCAGAGTTTCATGCTCTAAAGGAACGTATGTGAGAACGCTTGCTGTCATGATCGGCGAACACCTCGGCTATCCGGCCCACATGTCCCATCTCGTACGGACAGGCTCAGGCTCATTTACCATTGACCAATGCCATACCTTTGAAAATATTGAAAAGGCGGCAGATGAAAACCGTCTGCAGGAGCTTTTGATCCCGATTGGAACAGCTTTAAATCATTTGCCGAAACTTTCAATAAATGATACATTAGCAAAGAAAGTGAAAAACGGCGCACTGCTTGAGGTTCCGGCAGGTTCAGACCCCGGTGCGGAATCCATTGCTGTGTTCGGCGAAGACGGGACATGTCTTGCTATTTACAGGCAGCATCCTGAAAAACCTCACTTCCTAAAACCTTCCAAAGTCCTTGCAATTGACTGATGTGAAGAATGCTGATACAGAAAAGGTGAACCAGGCGTGAAGACGATTAAACTGACACATCCGCACTCTTTAAACAGTACTGAACTTCCACCGCTTGCAATGGCCCTTGGCTATTTCGACGGGGTGCACCGCGGGCATCAGGAAGTCATCACCGCTGCCAGAAAACTGGCTGATGAAAAAGGATTGAAAAGTGCGGTCATGACGTTTGATCCCCATCCTTCGGTGGTGCTTAGAAAAAATACGCAGCATGTAGAAGCCATTACGGCAGTTTCGGACAAAATCGAACTGATCGAGGATCTGCAGATCGACTATCTTTTTATCGTGAATTTTTCAGAAGCTTTTGCCGCTTTGCAGCCGCAGGAGTTTATTGACCAGTATATTATCAATCTGAACGTCAAACATGTGGTAGCCGGCTTTGATTACTCCTACGGGAGACTTGGAAAAGGCACAATGGAAACAATGCCGTTCCACTCGCGCAGCGCTTTTGACCAGACAGTGATCAGCAAGCAGACAGACCGCGACCGCAAAATCAGTTCCACCCTCATCAGGGAGGTTCTGAGAAACGGAGACGTTGAATATGCCTGCACGCTTCTGAACAGGCCGCACAGGGTAAAAGGAACGGTTATTCACGGGGATAAGCGCGGAAGAACAATCGGCTTTCCAACAGCCAATATCGAGCTTGACAATGCCTATATCATTCCCCCGACAGGTGTATACGCTGTTCAGTTTGAACTCGACGGGGAACGCTATAACGGAGTCTGCAACATTGGCTACAAGCCAACATTTTATGATGATAAAAAACTCAAGCCCAGCATAGAAGTTCATATTTTCGAGTTTAATAAATCGATATATGGGAAGAATGTAGCTATATTCTGGTATAAACGGATCAGGAGCGAGCAGAAATTCGGTTCGATTGACGAACTGATTACGCAAATCGGAAAAGATAAAGCTTCCGCTGAGCAATTTTTTCAGAAACTGCAAGATTAATGCTTGCCTTCTGGCCCGAATAATAGTATTCTAATACTTGTAACTTTTATAACCATTGCTTGGCAAAACGATTCACCAACGTTTGCTCGGTAATTGGGGTTTTTAAATGAAGGAGGTGAATAGGATGGCAATCACTCAAGAACGTAAGAATGAAATTATCGCTGAGTACAGAACACATGATACGGACACTGGTTCTCCAGAGGTTCAAATCGCTATCCTAACTGAGGATATTAACAATCTTAACGGACATTTACGTGTTCACAAGAAAGACCACCATTCACGTCGCGGTCTTTTGAAAATGGTAGGTAAACGCCGTAATCTTTTGACGTACCTGCGCAATAATGACGTAACTCGTTATCGTGACCTGATCAACAAGCTTGGTCTACGCCGATAATCTTTTGAAAAAGCGGGAGAAATTCCCGCTTTTTTAGTGTACGAAAATAAAAATACCAGGATTTGCACGTGATCTATTTACATACCGGAATAACATTGATATGTTGAATTTAAATCGTTCATAATAATACATACCTGTATGTTGTGACATATGATGAGAGGAGTTCATTTTTATATGGGACAAGATAAACAAGTGTTCTCCATTGACTGGGCAGGCAGAGAACTGACTGTTGAAGTCGGCCAGCTTGCAAAGCAGGCAAATGGAGCGGCCATGATCCGCTACGGAGATACTGCCGTACTGAGCACGGCAACTGCATCAAAAGAACCTAAGACTGTCGACTTTTTCCCGCTGACTGTCAACTACGAGGAGCGTCTTTACGCTGTCGGTAAAATTCCAGGGGGCTTTATTAAAAGAGAAGGACGTCCGAGCGAGAAAGCGATTCTTGCAAGCCGCCTGATTGACCGTCCCCTTCGTCCTCTGTTTGCAGACGGATTCCGCAATGAAGTTCAGGTTGTCAGCATCGTCATGAGTGTGGATCAGGACTGCTCATCTGAAATGGCAGCCATGTTCGGATCTTCTCTGGCACTGACGGTTTCAGACATTCCGTTTGAAGGCCCGATTGCAGGCGTTGTAGTCGGCCGTGTAGACAGCCAGTTTGTGATTAATCCAACAGTAGAGCAAATGGATAAAAGCGATATCCACCTCGTTGTTGCCGGAACGAAGGATGCAATCAACATGGTTGAAGCAGGCGCAGATGAAGTGCCTGAAGAAATCATGCTTGAAGCGATCATGTTCGGCCATAATGAGATTAAGCGCCTCATTGCTTTCCAGGAAGAGATTGCTGCAGCTGTAGGAAAAGAAAAATCGGAAGTGAAGCTTTACACACTTGATGCAGAGCTTGAAAAAGGCATTCGCGAAATGGCTGAGAAAAATCTGCTTTCAGCAATTCAGGTGCAGGAGAAGCATGCCCGTGAAGAAGCAATCAATGAAGTCAAAAAAACAGTGGTTGCACATTTCGAAGAGCAGGAAGCTGAAGCTGACACTTTAAAGCAGGTAAAAGAGATTCTTTCTAAATTAGTGAAGCAGGAAGTCCGCCGCCTGATCACAGAAGACAAAGTGCGCCCGGATGGCCGTAAGGTTGATGAAATCCGTCCTCTTTCTTCTGAAGTCGGCATGCTTTCCCGCACACACGGTTCCGGCCTGTTTACACGCGGACAGACGCAGGCTCTGAGCATCTGTACATTAGGTGCACTTGGCGACGTTCAAATCCTTGACGGCCTTGGCCTTGAAGAGACGAAGCGTTTTATGCACCATTACAACTTCCCTCTGTTCAGCGTAGGGGAAACCGGATTTATGCGCGGTCCCGGACGCCGGGAAATCGGACACGGGGCACTTGGAGAAAGAGCCCTTGAACCTGTGATTCCGTCAGAAAAGGACTTCCCTTATACAGTCCGTCTCGTATCAGAGGTTCTGGAATCAAATGGTTCTACTTCACAGGCAAGCATCTGTGCAAGCACGCTTGCCATGATGGATGCCGGTGTACCTCTTAAAGCGCCTGTAGCAGGTATTGCGATGGGTCTTGTCAAATCAGGAGATCATTATTCAGTTCTTACTGATATTCAGGGCATGGAAGATCACTTAGGCGACATGGACTTTAAAGTGGCTGGAACTGCAAAAGGTGTTACCGCACTTCAAATGGATATTAAAATCGACGGACTTTCCCGCGAAATTCTTGAAGAAGCGCTCCTGCAGGCGAAAAAAGGCCGCATGGAAATCCTTGAGTCAATGCTTGCAACGATAAAAGAGCCGCGTACAGAGCTTTCGCCATATGCACCAAAAATTCTGATGATGGCCATCAATCCTGATAAAATCCGTGATGTCATTGGACCAAGCGGAAAACAAATCAATAAAATCATCGAAGAAACTGGCGTGAAAATTGACATTGAACAAGACGGAACAGTCTTCATCTCTTCAACAAACGAAGAAATGAACCAAAAAGCGAAACAAATTATTGAAGACATTGTCCGCGAAGTAGTCGTAGGACAGCTGTACTTAGGTAAAGTAAAACGCGTTGAAAAATTTGGTGCGTTCGTTGAAATTTTCAATGGCAAAGACGGTTTAGTACACATTTCTGAACTTGCAGAAGAGCGCGTCGGAAAAGTTGAAGATGTTGTTAAAATCGGTGATGAGTTGCTTGTCAAAGTAACTGAAATTGATAAACAGGGTCGCGTCAACCTTTCAAGAAAAGCCGTTCTCCGTGAACAGAAAGAAAAAGAAAAGCAAAATTCTTAACGTGTAGAAGCCAGAATATCGAGTCTGGCTTCTTTTTGCTTTTTGGCTTAAAAGTGTCAAAAAGCGTGATTCCGCTTTTCGTATTGTCCAGAACGGCTCCGATGTAAAAAGCAAAACCGGCTTTTTTCATCGGATCCTTTTCTGTCCTTCGGAGCTGAGCAAGGCGATTCCGCTTTTCTGGTCTACCTAGTCCCCCTCTTACATACTTTCTAGTAAAAAGGGGGAAGACAAACATGAAGAGGTTCCGTTTGCTTGGGATAGTCATGCTGATGCTGCTGACAGCAGCTGTCATACAGAATCCGCTTACGTCTGCATATGTAGCGACGATGAAACAGGAAAACGTCGCTGCTGTTAAGCAGCAGGATGAATTGTATGAAACGATTGCAGCCAAAATAAAAGACTATGAAAAGCCTGCCCAGGATGCAGTCATACATACCGTCTGGAAAGCTACACCGGGCTATAACGGGCTGTCTGTAGATGCAGAAGCCTCGTACCGGAAAATGAAAAAAAATGGCGTCTTTGATGAAAAGCTTCTTGTTTATAAACAAGTCAGCCCCCGGGTTCACTTGAACGATCTGCCTCCAGCGCCTATTTACAGAGGCCATCCGGATAAGCCGATGGTTGCTTTTCTAATTAACGTTGCATGGGGAAATGAATACTTGCCGGACATGCTGCGCGTTTTAAAAAAGCATGGGGTTAAAGCTTCTTTTTTTCTCGAAGGAAAATGGGCTGAACAGAATCCTGACCTGGTCGCACAAATTTCAGCCGGAGGCCATGACATCGGCAACCATTCCTATTCCCATCCTGATATGGCCAGACTGACTTCAGACGAAATGAAGAGGCAGATAGCAAGGACTAATGAAATCATCAAAGGGCAGACAGGAAAACAGCCTGTCTGGTTTGCGCCTCCAAGCGGAAGCTTCAGGCAGGAAACCATTGCAGCCGCCGCAGAATATAACATGAAAACCGTCCTCTGGACCGTAGATACGATTGACTGGCAAAAGCCTGCGCCGAATGTTTTAGTTGAACGTGTCATGAAAAAAGTCCATAATGGGGCTATGATTCTCATGCACCCGACAGAATCTTCTTCAAACAGCCTGGAAACGCTGATCACATCCATTAAGCAAAAGGGCTACAGCTTTGGAAATGTAACGATGCTGATGGACGAAAAGCGGATGCCGGCACCGGAATGATGACAGAGGAGTGCATATTGCGGATCCTTGGAAGCATTGATAGGAGGAACAAGCTTGATAAAAAAATATACATGCCAAAACGGCGTAAGAGTTGTGCTCGAAAATATTCCCCATGTGAGATCAGTTGCAATAGGGGTTTGGATCGGCACCGGATCAAGAAATGAAAATGAAAAAAACAACGGCATTTCACACTTTCTGGAGCACATGTTCTTTAAAGGGACAAAAACAAGATCAGCACGGGAAATTGCTGAATCCTTTGACAGCATCGGCGGGCAGGTAAACGCTTTTACTTCTAAAGAATACACCTGCTATTACGCCAAAGTGCTTGATGAGCATTCAGATTTCGCGCTCGAAGTGCTTTCTGACATGTTTTTCAACTCCACTTTTGATGAGATTGAACTAAAAAAAGAGAAAAACGTCGTTTATGAAGAAATTAAAATGTATGAAGATACGCCTGATGATATCGTTCACGACCTTCTCAGCAGGGCTACCTACGGCAATCATCCCCTGGGATATCCGATTCTCGGAACGGAAGAAACTCTTGCAAAGTTTGAGAGCGACACATTAAGAGACTATATGGAGCAATACTATACTCCTGAAAATGTGGTCATTTCTGTTGCCGGAAATATTTCTGAGAGCTTCATTAAAGAAGTTGAAAAACAGTTCGGATCATTTGAAACATCGAAAAAAGGAACTGAAATTTCAGCTCCTGCCTTTATGACCGAGAAACTAGCACGTAAAAAAGATACCGAGCAGGCTCACCTTTGCATCGGTTTTGACGGCCTTCAGGTCGGACATGAAAAGATTTATGACCTGATCGTGCTGAACAACGTGCTAGGAGGCAGCATGAGTTCGAGACTCTTCCAGGATGTAAGAGAGCAAAAAGGTCTCGCATACTCCGTGTTCTCATACCATTCATCCTATCAGGATAATGGAATGCTGACCATTTATGGAGGCACGGGCCGGGCGCAGCTTGACGTCCTGTTTGAAACCATTCAGGAAACGCTTGAGGTCCTTAAAAGAGACGGCATTACGCAAAAAGAGCTGACAAACAGCGTAGAGCAGATGAAGGGCAACCTCATGCTCAGTCTTGAAAGCACAAACAGCCGCATGAGCCGAAACGGCAAAAACGAGCTCCTTCTCGGACGACACAGAAGCTTGGATGAAATGATTGAAAAAATTAATGAAGTAACAGCTGATAACGTAAATGCTCTTGCAAAACAGCTGTTTACAGATGAGTATTCCGTTGCGCTCATAAGCCCTGACGGAAAGCTTCCGTCTTCTCTACGTTAACTTCCCGGACCTGCCTTCAAAGCAGGTCTTTTTTTTGTGTGCGGGGATATATATGTTAAAAAGGAGGCTTCCTGAACATGAGACTGAGCGAGCTGAGCGGAAAAGAGATTGTCGATGTTAAGAGGGCGGAAAGACTCGGCATTCTGGGGCAGACCGATCTTGAAATCAATGAAAAAACCGGACAAATAACCGCCCTTGTGATTCCGTCTGTAAAATGGTTCGGATTCAGAAAACAAGGTGACGAAATAAGAGTTCCGTGGACCCACATTAAAAAGATTGGTTCAGATATGATCATTCTGGACATAGAAGATCATCAGATTAAGCTTCTTGAGTAAAAGCGATCGCTGCAGATCGCTTTTTTTTATGCGCTCAGGCCGCCAATTAATGCTCCTAAGACTATCACCCTGCATGGCGTTTTGACATAAGATGCTTAAGTAAGTTCACTATGAGTTTATTTATTTGAATATAGACATCGCGAAAAAGTAGGTGAAAGGGTCGTATGTTAACAGGACTTAATATAGCAGTCATTGGGGGAGATGCCCGGCAGCTTGAGGTGATCAGAAAGCTTACAGAACTGGATGCAAAACTGTTTTTAATCGGTTTTGATCAGCTGGACCATGGCTTTACCGGTGCCGCAAAGCTTAAGCTTGCCGAACTGCGGTTTGAAGAAATAGATGTGATCATTTTGCCTGTTCCCGGAACAAACCTTGAAGGCCATGTCGATACCATTTTCTCTAATGAAGAAGTCGTGCTGACGGAGGAGCTTATTGCAAGGACGCCTCCGCACTGCGTCATTTATTCCGGCATCAGCAATTCATACTTAAACGGAATAATTCAGGATACGAAAAGAGAGCTGGTTCAGCTGTTTGAACGGGATGATGTGGCCATTTATAATTCCATTCCTACCGTAGAAGGAACCATCATGATGGCCATACAGCACACGGATTTTACCATTCACGGTTCGAAAATAGCCGTTCTCGGACTCGGACGCGTAGGCATGAGTGTAGCACGGACATTTTCAGCTTTGGGGGCTAAAGTAAAAGTCGGAGCCAGAAAATCATCGCACATTGCACGAATTATTGAAATGGGGCTGCAGTCCTTTAAACTTGAAGATCTGGAGAAGGAAGTAACAGATGCCGATATTTGCATCAATACGATTCCCCATCAGATCGTGACGGCAAAAGTAATTTCAAAGATGCCTCCTCACACACTGATCATCGACCTTGCTTCAAAGCCGGGCGGCACGGATTTTAAATATGCTGAGAAAAGAGGCATTAAAGCACTGCTTGCACCGGGTCTTCCGGGGATAGTCGCCCCAAAAACAGCCGGTCAGATTGTTGCGAACGTCCTCGCATCATTGCTTTTAGAGGAGTTTTCTAAACGAAAGGGGCCATCATCATGAAAGTACAAGGCAAACGGATCGGATTCGGCCTGACTGGTTCACACTGCACCTATGACGCTGTTTTTCCGCAGATAAAACGTCTGATTGACGAGGGGGCGGATGTGATGCCGGTCGTTACTAACACGGTAAAAATGACAAATACAAGATTTGGCGAGGGAGCCGAATGGATTAAAAAAATCGAGGAGCTTACAGGCCACAAAGCCATTGATTCCATTTTAGGAGCTGAGCCTCTTGGCCCGAAGATTCCTCTGGACTGCATGGTTGTCGCGCCGATGACAGGGAATTCCATGAGCAAACTCGCAAATGCAATGACAGAATCTCCTGTCCTTATGGCGGCAAAAGCAACTCTCAGAAATCATAAACCGGTTGTTCTCGGCATTTCAACAAATGACGGTCTTGGACTGAACGGTGCAAATTTAATGAAGCTGATGGCTGCCAAAAATATTTTTTTTATACCGTTTGGCCAGGATGCACCATTTCAAAAGCCTAACTCGCTTGTTGCTAAAATGGATCTGCTTTTGGAAACAGTAGAGGCAGCACTTGAGCATACACAGTTTCAGCCGGTCATTATTGAAAAATTCCGGGATGACGAATAAGCCTCTTCCTGCTAGAATAGAAGGCAAGAAAAATCATGGTTGTATAATGCATACACCTGGTCTATGATAAACTAATACACAATATGATATGAAGTTATTCCGGAAACCGCCGGATATTCGCGGAAGGGGCTATGATTGATGAGTACAAATGGTTATCACATTGCTGTCCTCGGTGCAACAGGCGCTGTAGGCCAGCAAATGCTAAAAACGCTTGAAGAACGGAACTTTCCGGTATCAAAGCTGACGCTGCTGTCGTCAGAACGGTCTGCAGGCAAAAAAGTCCTCTTTAGAGGAGAAGAACATATTGTTCAGGCAGCATCTCCCGAAAAGTTTGAAGGAGTTCAAATTGCTCTTTTCAGCGCTGGCGGAAGCATTTCCAAAATCTTTGCTCCTGAAGCTGTGAAGCATGGTGCAATCGTTGTGGACAATACGAGCGCATTCCGCATGGCTCAGGACGTTCCTCTTGTTGTGCCTGAAGTAAACGAAGAAGACTTAAAATCGCATAAAGGCATTATCGCCAATCCGAACTGCTCAACGATTCAAATGGTTGCTGCGCTTGAGCCGCTGAGAAAAGCTCACGGATTAAACAAAGTAATCGTATCCACTTACCAGGCAGTTTCAGGATCAGGCGCTGCTGCGATTGAAGAGCTGAAAACACAGTCAGAGGCGATTCTTTCCGGAAAGGATTTCACACCGGAAATCCTTCCTGTTAAAGGCGATAAAAAACATTTTCAGATTGCATTTAATGCGATTCCGCAAATTGATAAATTCGAAGACAACGGATTTACGTTCGAAGAAATGAAAATGATGAACGAAACAAAAAAAATTATGCATATGCCGGAGCTTGAAATTGCCGCAACATGCGTAAGGATTCCGGTTGAAACCGGACACTCTGAATCTGTCTATATTGAACTTGATTCCGATAATGTAGGAGTGTCTGAAATCCGCGAGCTTTTAAAAGAAGCTCCTGGAGTAACGCTTCAGGATGACCCGAGTGCACAGCTGTATCCGATGCCTGCTGATTGTGTCGGCAAAAATGATGTGTTTGTAGGGCGTATCCGAAAAGATCCGGACCGTGCAAACGGCTTCCATTTATGGATTGTGTCTGATAATCTTTTAAAAGGCGCTGCATGGAATTCTGTGCAAATTGCAGAAAGCCTTGTTCAGCTGAAGTTAGTATAAGAAGGTTCAGGAGAGAGCAAGGGTACATAATGCCTGCTCTCTTCTCTTACGTATAGAGTCGGGGTGTTAGGATGAAATTGATCGTACAAAAATTTGGCGGGACGTCAGTAAAAGACGATCACGGCCGGAAAATGGCTTTGAATCATATAAGAGAAGCGTTAAAGGAGCAGTATAAAGTGGTCGTTGTCGTCTCGGCAATGGGCAGAAACGGTGATCCGTATGCAACAGATTCCCTTTTAAATCTGCTTTACGGAGGCAGTGCATCGATTTCAAAGCGCGAACAGGATATGCTCCTGTCGTGCGGGGAAACGATATCTTCCGTGGTATTCACGAGCATGCTGAAGTCAGAAGGCATTGCAGCTGCCGCTCTAAGCGGGGCGCAGGCCGGCTTTTTAACAAATGAAGACTTTACAAATGCAAAGATTCTCGACATGAAATGCGAACGCCTGAGAAGAGAGCTTGACCGTCACGATGTGGTTGTCGTCGCAGGTTTTCAGGGAGCGGCAAAATCCGGTGACATCACAACAATCGGCCGAGGCGGAAGCGACACATCCGCAGCTGCACTTGGAGCAGCTCTTGATGCAGAATTCATCGATATTTTTACAGATGTAGAAGGGGTCATGACGGCTGATCCAAGAATTGTTGAATCAGCAAAGCCGCTGACCACGGTCACGTATACGGAAATCTGCAATCTTGCTTATCAGGGTGCTAAGGTCATCCATCCAAGAGCGGTGGAGATTGCCATGCAGGCGAAGGTTCCAATCAGAATCCGCTCCACGTACTCATCCGGTCCGGGGACACTCGTGACCTCCCATCATTCTGAAAAGCTCGGCAGCGACCTGCAGGAAAGGCTGATTACCGGCATTGCCCACGTTCCGAATGTGACGCAGCTGAACGTTACGGCAAAAGAGGGACAGTACGAGGTGCAGACAGAAGTATTCAAAGCAATGGCGCGCGCCGGCATCAGCGTCGACTTCTTCAACATCACACCAAGCGCAGTCATCTATACGGTTTCTGAGGAAGTAACGGATGAAGCAGTACGAATACTGAAAAGCATGGGATATGACCCTGCTGTTAAACGCCACTGTGCCAAAGTTTCCACAGTTGGCGCCGGCATCGCAGGAGTACCCGGAGTGACAGCGAAAATTGTGACGGCCCTGTCGGAAGAAGGCATTCAAATTCTCCAGTCGGCAGATAGTCATACCACGATTTGGGTATTAGTAAAAGAGGAAGATATGATCAGCGCCGTGAATGCTCTGCATAGCGCATTTGATCTGTCTGAATAAAAGACAGAAACTTAGAAAGAAGAAGAGGAGTGGCACAATGATTGACTTTGGCAGTATTTCAACAGCCATGGCAACACCATTTGACAAAAACGGCAACATTGATTTTCAGAAGACTACCCAGCTTGTTGATTACCTGATCAATAATGGGTCAGATTCACTTGTTGTGGCAGGAACGACAGGAGAATCCCCTACTCTGACATCTGAGGAAAAAATCGCACTGCTGAAGCATGTCGTTCAGGCTGCAGGCGGCAGAATTCCTGTTATTGCAGGTACAGGAAGCAATAACACCAAGGACTCTATTGATCTGACAAAAAAAGCGGAAGCAGCAGGCGCCGATGCCATCATGCTTGTCGCGCCATATTATAATAAACCAAGCCAGGAAGGAATGTATCAGCATTTCAAAACAATTGCAGCAGCCACAAAACTTCCTGTTATGATCTACAACGTTCCCGGAAGAACGGTTGTCAGCATTTCTCCTGCTGTGATTGCAAGACTTGCTGAACTTCCAAATGTCGTTGCTGTAAAAGAAGCAAGCGGCGACCTTGAAGCGATGGCAGAAATCATTTCATCAACGCCTGAAGATTTTGCTGTTTATTCAGGAGATGACGGATTAACGCTTCCAGCACTTGCAATTGGAGGCAGTGGGGTAGTCTCTGTAGCATCTCATATCATCGGAAATGAAATGCAGGAGATGATCTCCGCATTCAGAAGCGGTGAAACAGTGCGTTCAGGTGCTATTCACAGAAAACTGCTGCCGGTTATGCAGCAGCTGTTTAAAGCGCCAAGCCCTGCACCTGTGAAAACGGCTCTTCAGCTCAGAGGCCTTGACGTCGGACCCGTCAGACTACCGCTTTTGGCGCTCACTGAAAGTGAAAGAAACGAACTTATTGCCGTCCTGTCTAAAATAAAATAAGCATGAGAAGATCGAGTCTGTAACCAGGACTCGATCTTTTTTGGTTCTTTTCGCAGAGTCTGCTGCTTTAATCATGAAGATTTCGTCTGCGCGTCAGATTATTTCCTTGTATTCCAATTCTTTCTTCAGTTATAATAGGCATTAGTTGTATTGGACGGGTTCAGGGAGGATTACCAATTGAATAAACAGACAGAAACCATCAAGATCATTGCCCTAGGCGGAGTTGGAGAAATAGGCAAGAACTTGTATGTCATTGAAATCGATCATAACATCTTCATCGTCGACGCTGGATTGATGTATCCAGAAGCCGGGATGCTGGGGATTGATATGGTCATTCCTGACATTACATACTTGCGGGAAAATGCAGATCGGGTAAAGGGCATCTTTTTAACCCACGGTCACGACGAGAATATTGGCGGAGTTTTCTATGTTCTCAGACATTTGTCCATACCGGTTTACGGAACGAAACTTACTCTTGCACTGGTTTCCCAGAAAGTAAAAGAACTTAACCCTAAGCAAAAAGCAGAATATGTCGAAGTTGATTCATCAACTGTTCTGGATTTTGAAGGAGTCAAGGTTTCTTTCTTCAGAACCATACACAGTATACCTGACTCTGTCGGTGTCTGCTTCCATACTTCACTTGGAGCGATCGTGCACACAGGTGATTTTAAATTTGATACAACTCCTGTTTTGAATGCACGCTCTGATTTAGGGAAAATGGCTATGATCGGCGAAGAAGGCGTTCTTTGTCTTCTTTCAGACAGCACAAATGCAGAAAGACCCGGGTTCACAGCCTCTGAAACAGGTGTCGGACAAGAGATATCGGACGCGATGTACAGCGCAAAAGGCAGAACGATTGTTGCCATATACGCATCAAATATCAACCGGATCGTTCAGGTCATTCACGCAGCCGCTGAAAATAACAGAAAGCTTGTCCTGCTTGGAAACTCAATTAAAAATGTTTATGAAATGGCAGAAAAATTAGGATACATCACCGAAAGTGAGAATATCATCATACCCGTCCAAGAGATCGATACCTATCCTAAGCATGAGGTTGCCGTCCTTACTACAGGTCATCAGGGAGAACCGTTAACAGTTCTTAACCGCATGGCAAAAGGCGCCCATAAACAATTAAAAATTGAAGCAGAAGATACAGTTATTATTTCTGCAACTCCAGTACCGGGAAATGAGCTCCATTTTTCAAAGACAGTTGATTTGCTTTACCGCGCAGGAGCAAGCGTAGTATTCGGACAAAAACAGATTCATGTATCAGGACATGGAAGCCAAGAAGAGCTGAAACTAATGCTCAACATTATGAAGCCGAAGTATTTCATGCCTGTCAATGGCGAGTTTAAAATGCAGAAAGCTCATGCGAAGCTTGCCGTATCTGCAGGAATTGAAGAAGAAAACATCTTTCTTGTTGAAAAAGGCGATGTTGTCGAATTCAGCGAACATAAAGCGAAATCTGTTTCGAAGGTTCCTGCAGGAAACGTTCTGATTGACGGCCTTGGAGTCGGAGACATTGGAAACATCGTTCTCAGAGACCGGAGACTTCTTTCACAGGACGGCATCCTGATCGTCGTCGTTACACTGGACAGAAGCAAAAAAACGATGATATCAGGACCGGAGATCATCTCAAGAGGCTTCGTCTATGTAAGAGAGTCAGAAGAGCTGATCCAAAAAGCATCGGGCATGGTAACGGAAATCGTTGAAAAAAGCATGCAGGGCACAGGCATCGAATGGTCAGCCCTCAAGCTTAATATCCGCGAATCGCTCAACCGCTTCCTCTTCGAACAGACAAAGCGCAGACCGATGATCTTGCCGATTATTATGGAAGTTTAATTAACATATATTTCAGCCATCCAAAAATCCGAACTGGGTATAACTAGTTCGGATTTTTTCTGTGTTAAATACGGTTTTATCTGTAAGTATTCGTTTATTTAAATGCTTTTATCAGTCATGGACCTATTGGTGATGCACCTTTCCAGGCGGATCTTCATTTGCAGGGTCGTTCCCATTAGTGCCTCTTTCTTCTAGTTGATGGAACTATTCTCCTGATAAGTGCCTTCAATCTGGTGATTATACTGTTTGATTGTTTTAAACTTCCCGATAAGTGCCCCAACTTGATGATTCTTCTTTTTGAGGGTACTTATCTTCTCGATAAGTGCCATCAAGCTGATGATTTTTCTGTTTGAGGGTACTTATCTTCTCGATAAGTGCCCCCAACCTGATGATTCTTCTGTTTGAGGGTACTTATCTTCCCGATAAGTGCCATCAACCTGATGATTCTTCTGTTTGATGGTTCTGATCTTCCCGATAAGTGCCCCCAACTTGATGATTCTTCTTTTTGAGGGTACTTATCTTCCCGATAAGTGCCCCCAACCTGATGATTCTTCTGTTTGAGGGTTCTGATCTTCCTGATCAGTACCCTCAACCTGATGATTCTTCTGTTTGATGGAACTGTTCTTCCTGATAAGAGCCCCCAACCTGAGAATCCTTCTGTTTGATGGAACTGTTCATCATGATTAGTGCCTCCAACCTGAGAAAAACTCCAGTGGACTGCAGCGGATGGAACTTGACTCCTGCGGGATGAAGACTCCCATCCCTCCCCGCGGAAAGCAAGTTCCTGGAGCGAAAGGGAACGGGTATTAACGGTAAATCAACTTTCATATGGGAAAACTTTAAACAAGCATAACGCCGCTTCCGCTTAACAGAAGAATGTTTTTCCCTCTTCATGCTCATAATAAAAGCATTCATAACAGGAAGGAAGAATGCAGATGAACCGCTACATACAGGAAAATTCCGAACAGAACCCGGATAAGCAGGACGGAAAAGAACCAAGCCTGGTCGAAAAAATCCAGCAGCTCGGATCAACAAACGTTCCTCAGCTCTCACAGGATTCACGAATACACTGCCTGACCATTATCGGACAGATTGAAGGCCACATCCAGCTGCCGCCGCAAAACAAAACAACGAAATATGAACACGTTATTCCGCAAATCGTCGCAATCGAGCAAAACCCTAAAATTGAAGGCCTCCTGATTGTGCTGAATACCGTTGGAGGGGATGTTGAAGCCGGCCTCGCAATCGCTGAAATGCTTGCTTCCCTATCAAAACCGACTGTATCCATCGTCCTTGGAGGAGGCCATTCCATCGGCGTGCCGATTGCCGTTTCCTGCGATTATTCTTTTATTGCCGAAACTGCAACGATGACCATCCATCCCGTGAGGCTGACAGGCCTTGTCATCGGTGTCCCGCAGACGTTTGAGTACCTTGATAAAATGCAGGACAGGGTCGTGAATTTTGTGACAAAGCACTCGAATATCTCTGAAGAGAAATTCAAAGAGCTGATGTTTTCTAAAGGAAATTTAACCCGTGACATCGGAACAAATGTAGTCGGAAACGACGCGGTTCAGTACGGGCTGATTGACGGAGTGGGCGGAGTCGGCCAGGCGATCATGAAGCTGAATGAACTGATAGGGAAGGATAAAGGCACTGAAGAGGAGAAGATGCTGCAATGATTCTATACACTTCTATGCCGGAGGAACTTATTTTCCCGGCAGAGGCAAAAGAGTACAGCGCATTTTCTTTTGTTGAATGCAACGGGGTGCAAATGCAGGTGAGACAGACAGAAGGAAATGAATATGAAGTTGTTCGTATCCTCAGCACCAATCCGGAAGACTATTTAAATGAACAGTACTCGCCGGGACAAAAAATTACGATGTCATTCTCGTTTTCTCCATAATATGCTATACTTAAGCTACACAAACATGTCCGCAGCCCTCAGTTGGCTGCTTTCTTTGTTTGCAAGAGGGCGAATGCCCTCAGCAAATTTTCTGCACAGGTGATAATGAAATGGCCAAACAAAAAAGAAGACAAAAGAAAAAGAATGACAACTGGCGCGAAACACTGAAATTTGAGCTGATTGGCCTTGGAATCCTTGCGATCGCGCTGATTGCGATATCAAGCCTTGGATTCGTAGGCAAGACAGTGGTTTACGTGTTCAGGTTTTTTATTGGCGAGTGGTTTATGGCCGCTCTAATCGGCATGCTGATCCTGGCGGGCTTTATCATGTGGAACAGAAGGTGGCCGCATTTGGTTTCAAGACAGATGGTAGGACTGTACTGTCTGCTTGCAGCCATTCTGCTGCTCAGTCATGTAACACTGTTTCAAATGCTCACCAAAAAAGGAGCACTTACTTCTCCAAGTGTCATAACCAACACATGGGAACTGTTTTTCATGGAAGTAAACGGACAAATCAGAACGCCGGACCTTGGAGGGGGCATGATTGGAGCCATCCTTTTTGCAGCTTCTTTTTATTTATTTGCGGCAGCCGGTTCAAAGATCATTTCGTTCATACTGATTCTTGTCGGAATTGTTCTGATTACAGGAAGATCTCTTGGAACCACACTCGGAAAAATAGCCGTGCCATTTTTCCGCTTTATGAAAAATCAGGCTATTACATTTATGGAGGATATGAAGAATCTTCCGCAATCGATAAAAAATGCAAGACAGCAGGAAGAAGCAAAACCGAAGAAAGCCAAAAAACAGCGCAGGCATGAGGAAGAAGACGATGCTGAGGAAGAAGAAGCAGAAATTGTACATGCAGAACCCATCATCTCAAGCTTCGCAGACAAAGATGAACGCGAGCCTGAGCCGGCTGTGCATTTTCAGGATGAGGCTAAGCCTGAACAGACGAGAACACCTAAAAAGAAGGCGGATGCAGATTCTTCAGAAGAATTGCCGGGACCTCCCATTACCTTTACAGAGGTAGAGAATAAATCGTATGCCCTTCCTTCACTTGACCTGCTTTCACAGCCGAAGGTGAACAGCCAGCAAACAGATAAGAAAAACATCTATGAAAATGCGCGTAAGCTGGAAAAAACCTTTCAAAGCTTCGGTGTCAAAGCTAAAGTAACACAGGTTCATCTTGGACCGGCAGTAACCAAGTACGAAGTCTATCCTGATGTTGGCGTAAAGGTAAGCAAAATTGTGAACTTAAGTGATGATCTTGCTTTGGCGCTTGCAGCGAAAGATATCCGGATAGAGGCGCCGATTCCAGGCAAATCAGCCATCGGGATAGAGGTTCCCAATTCCGAAATCGCCATGGTATCCCTGCGGGAGGTGCTTGAATCAAAAGCAAATGACCGCCCGGATGCCAAGCTTCTCATGGGTCTTGGCCGCGATATATCAGGAGATGCTGTTCTTGCTGAAATGAATAAAATGCCTCATTTGCTCGTTGCCGGATCAACTGGAAGCGGAAAGAGTGTCTGCATCAATGGCATCATTACAAGTATTTTAATGAGAGCAAAACCGCATGAAGTAAAAATGATGATGATCGATCCAAAGATGGTCGAGCTTAACGTTTACAATGGTATTCCCCATTTGCTCGCACCTGTTGTGACAGACCCGAAAAAGGCATCACAGGCACTGAAAAAGGTTGTAAACGAAATGGAGAGAAGATATGAACTGTTCTCTCATACAGGCACGAGAAACATTGAAGGATATAACGAATATATTCGCCGGTCAAACCTTGAAGAGGGAACGAAGAATCCGGAATTCCCGTATATTGTCGTCATCGTTGACGAGCTTGCGGATTTGATGATGGTTGCATCGTCTGATGTGGAGGACAGCATTACCCGACTGTCGCAAATGGCGCGTGCTGCAGGCATTCACCTGATTATCGCCACCCAGCGGCCGTCAGTGGATGTCATCACCGGTGTCATTAAAGCAAACATTCCATCAAGGATCGCCTTCAGCGTGTCTTCTCAGACCGATTCACGCACAATACTCGACATGGGAGGCGCTGAAAAGCTTCTCGGCAGGGGGGACATGCTTTTCCTTCCGGTTGGTGCATCCAAGCCTGTAAGGGTACAGGGAGCTTTTCTGTCCGATGAAGAAGTGGAAAAAGTCGTTTCGTACGTGATTTCCCAGCAGAGAGCGCAATACCAGGAAGAAATGATGCCGTCTGAAACAGCGGAAGTAAAAGAAGAAGTGAATGATGATTTGTATGATGATGCTGTTCAGCTCGTTCTTGAAATGCAGACGGCTTCTGTATCCATGCTGCAAAGACGGTTCCGTGTCGGCTACACCAGAGCGGCAAGACTGATTGATGCAATGGAAGACAGAGGCGTTGTCGGACCATACGAGGGCAGCAAGCCGAGAGAGGTCCTCATTTCAAAAGACCATTATGACGAAGTGAGTTCATAAAAGAAAGGCAGCCAATGCCTTTCTTTTTTTTGGCTCTTTTTGATATCAAAGAGAAACGGCAAACGGCAATCCAATCTAAAATAGGAAATAACGAATAGAAAATAGCGAATCTTTTTTGTGAGCATTTCTCTATAAATGACATACAGCTAGTGAGAAAGTGCTATCTCTTTTTCGACAAATTTATTAATTTTCTATTTATTTATTTTAAAATACATGGTATATTATTTTCGATTAGAGAAAGGGTATAACATCAGATGTCTGATCTCTTAATTGGAACGATTGGACGGAGGCTAAGTATGACTATTAAAACAGATAACCGTCATTTATATTTGCAGGTCATAGATCGAATTAAAGAAGATATTGAAAATGGAACATACGTAGAAAAAGAAAAGCTTCCTTCTGAATTTGAGCTTTCCAAAAAGCTTGGAGTAAGCCGCGCGACCCTCAGAGAAGCGCTCCGCATACTCGAAGAAGAAAACGTCATCATCCGCCGCCATGGTGTAGGGACGTTCATAAACTCCAAACCTCTCTTTACTTCAGGCATCGAACAATTGAACAGTGTGACTCAAATGATTGAACAGGCCAATATGCTGCCTGGCACCATTTTTCTTTCCTCACAAGTCAACAGTCCGACAGAAGAGGATGTTAAGCGGTTTAAATCCCGTGCAAGCGATGACATTTTTCTTCTTGAGCGGGTCAGAACAGCAAATGGAAAACCGGTCGTTTATTGTCTGGATAAAATTCCGAGGCATATTCTTCCGGCGTCGTTTATCCATGAACAGGAATCATTGTTTGAACTGCTTGATGAAGAAGCAGGACGCTACATTTCTTATGCGGTCACACACATTGAACCAATCGGTTACCACGAAAAGATTTCCCCAATTCTGGAATGTGATCCTGAAACCGCGCTGCTTTGCCTGAAACAAATGCATTTCGATGAAAACGATCAGCCCGTGCTGTATTCACTTAATTATTTCCGCGCAGACCAATTCAGCTTTCACGTTGTAAGAAAGCGCTTGTAAAAACGTTTGCAGCTATAAGGAGGTGGTTCCAAGGTCGAAGGTGTTTCAAAGTTCTTATAGCAAATGATTTTAAATGAATAATAGGGGGAAGAAAACGTGAAAAAACGCTTTGGTTTAACAATGTCGCTTGTCCTTGCTGCCGGTACTCTTCTAAGTGCATGCGGATCATCTGGAGAAAAAGACAATGCAGGTGAAGACAAAAAAGAGGGTTTCTCGGTTGCGATGGTAACGGATACAGGCGGTGTTGATGATAAGTCATTCAACCCAGTCGGCATGGGAAGGCATCCAGTCATACGGTGAGGATAACGGGCTTAAAAAGGGACAAGGCGGATTTGACTATGCACAGTCTCAGAGTGACGCAGATTATGAAACGAACTTAAACAAGCTTGTCAGACAAAAATTTGATCTTGTTTACGGAATCGGATATTTGATGACTGATGCAATTACTGTCATTGCCGATCAGCAAAAAGACGCTAAATTTGCAATCGTTGACAGTGTAGTGGACAAGCCGAACGTAGCAAGCATCACATTCAAAGAGCATGAAGGCTCATACCTTGTAGGTGTAGCTGCCGGACTTTCAACAAAATCAAACAAAGTCGGATTTGTCGGCGGAATGGAAGGCTCCCTGATCAAGAAGTTTGAAGTTGGTTTTGTTGAAGGCGTAAAAGCAGCAAATCCTGATGCAGAAGTCATTGTACAGTATGCAGGTACATTCAGCGATGCGGCAAAAGGACAACAGGTTGCTGAAATTATGTACGGCCAGGGCGCTGACGTAATCTACCATGCAGCAGGCGGAGCAGGAAACGGCGTCTTCACTGCAGCTGTTGACTTAAAAACGAAAAGCCCGGATAAAGATGTATGGGTAATCGGTGTTGACCGCGACCAGCATGAGCTTGGAGAAGGCGACGGCTTCAACGTAACACTTACATCAATGGTTAAAGGCGTAGACGTTGCTGTTAAAGACCTTGCTGAAAAAGCTAAAGGCGGAGACTTCCCAGGCGGAGAAATCATTGAATACGGCCTGAAAGAAAATGGCGTAGGAATTGCTCCGACACAGGACAACCTTTCTGAAGATGTCATTGCTAAAGTAGATGAGTACAAGCAAAAAATCATCGACGGTGAAATTACTGTACCATTCGAATAAGCAGGAACCTATAACTCTGATAAAAAGGCTAGGCATATTCTAGCCTTTTTATTAGCCTGTAAAGTCGCCTGACTAAAAGTCTATAAGCTTCATGAGAGATTTATAGATTTTTAGTTGGTGATTTTCTAAAGCAATAAAAGGAGTCAATGAATAGAGAGAAAACATAAATTCCTGACATCAATCATCACAATCATCAATGAGCTTCATGGGAAAAGGAGTGATCATGTTGGAATATGTCATTGAAATGCTCGGAATCCGCAAAGAATTTCCGGGAATCGTTGCGAACGATAACATTAATCTTCAAGTAAAAAAGGGCGAAATCCATGCGCTGCTTGGCGAAAACGGCGCTGGTAAATCTACACTGATGAACGTACTGTTCGGTTTGTATCAGCCTGAAAAAGGCGAAATTCGCGTAAAAGGCAAACCAGTCAGCATTACAAACCCAAATATCGCGAATGATCTGGGAATAGGTATGGTACACCAACATTTTATGCTTGTCAATAATTTTTCTGTTACAGAAAATATTATTCTTGGAAACGAGCCGACTCAATCAGGAAAAATTAATTTAAAAGATGCTGAGAAGCAAGTGCAAGACATTTCTGAGAAATACGGGCTCGCTGTTAACCCTTCTGCTAAAATCAGTGATATTTCTGTCGGCATGCAGCAGCGTGTTGAAATTCTAAAAACGCTTTACAGGGGTGCGGAAATTCTTATTTTTGATGAACCGACGGCCGTTTTGACGCCTCAGGAAATCAAAGAACTGATCAGCATTATGAAAACGCTGATAAAAGAAGGCAAATCCATCATTCTGATTACACACAAGCTGAAGGAAATTATGGAAGTCTGTGACCGTGTGACTGTCATAAGAAAAGGCGAAGGCATCGGCACTGTCAATGTAAGTGAGACAAACCCGAACGAGCTTGCATCTCTAATGGTCGGCCGCGAAGTTCTTTTTACGACTGAAAAGACGGAACCGAAACCTGCTGCAGAAGTTCTGAAAATAGAAAATCTGACAGTAAAAGACAGCCGGAATGTCACGGTTATTGACTCTCTGAATCTGTCTGTCAGAGCAGGGGAAATTGTCGGCATTGCTGGAGTCGACGGAAACGGCCAGTCTGAATTGATCGAATCCATCACCGGGCTAATGAATTCTGAATCAGGCTCCATTCTGCTTAATGGCAAGGAAATCCGTAATCAAAAACCGAGAAAAATTACTGAGTCAGGTGTGGGACACATTCCTCAGGACCGTCATAAACACGGACTTGTTCTGGATTTTCCTGTCGGTGAGAACATGGTGCTGCAAACGTATTATCAAAAGCCTTTCTCTAAAAGAGGTGTTCTGAATTTCAAGGCAATTTACGAAAAAGCTGAGAAGCTGATTAAGGAATTTGATGTAAGAACACCCGGCAGTTCAACGCTTGCCCGTTCGCTTTCTGGAGGTAATCAGCAAAAGGCGATTATCGGCCGTGAAATTGACAGAGATCCGGATCTCCTGATCGCTGCACAGCCGACGAGGGGACTTGATGTCGGAGCGATTGAATTTATCCACAGACGCTTGATTGAGCAGCGGGATAAAGGAAAAGCGGTCCTTCTCCTTTCTTTTGAGCTTGAAGAAATTATGAACGTAAGTGATAAAATTGCCGTTATTTATGAAGGGAAAATCGTTGCGATTGTGAATCCGAAAGAGACAACTGAACAGGAACTTGGTTTGCTCATGGCAGGAAGCAGCCGCAGGGAAGCAGGTGCCACAACATGAATTTAACACGCTATTTCAACATCATTGTACCCGCCATTGCGGTTTTGCTCGGTTTAATTTGCGGTGCAGTCATTATGCTTATAACCGGATATGATCCGGTTGCAGGATACGCAGCTTTATGGAACGGTATATTCGGCGAAACGTATTACATCGGCGAAACAATCCGCCAGCTGACTCCTTATATTCTTGCAGGTCTTGCTGTTGCTTTTGCTTTCAGGACAGGCCTTTTCAATATCGGAGTAGAAGGACAGCTGATTGTTGGCTGGTTTGCAGCTGTATGGGTCGGGGTAGCATTTGAGCTGCCGAAGATCATCCATCTGCCGCTTGCGATACTCGCTGCAGCTCTTGCAGGGGCGCTTTGGGGATTCATTCCGGGTCTTTTAAAAGCCCGTTTCAAAGTGCATGAGGTTATTGTAACGATTATGATGAACTACATTGCGCTTTATTTAACGAACCATTTGATTCAGTATGTTCTTTCAGATAAAGGGGATAAGTCAGAAACCATCTTCGCGTCTGCTTCACTCAGCTCGCCTCTTTTTCAGGAACTAACGGATTATTCAAGAATGCATTACGGGATATTCCTTGCATTAATTGGTGCTCTTGTTATGTGGTTCCTGCTTGAGAAAACGACGAAGGGCTACGAGCTCAGATCTGTAGGCTTTAACCAGAATGCAGCACAGTATGCAGGAATGAACGTCAGCAGAAACATTATCCTGTCCATGGTTATTTCCGGAGCATTTGCAGGGATAGCCGGAGCAATGGAAGGCCTTGGGACGTTCCAGTATGTATCTGTGAAAAATGGATTTACCGGAGTAGGATTTGACGGAATCGCTGTTGCGCTTCTTGGAGGAAATACTGCGATCGGCATCATTTTCGCTGCAGCGCTTTTCGGCGGACTGAAAGTCGGGGCGCTGAATATGCCGTCTGAGGCAGGAGTTCCATATGAGCTTGTTGAGATCGTCATCGCTCTGATCATCCTGTTCGTTGCTTCAAGCTACTTTATCCGCTGGATACTGCTGCGTTTCAAAAAGGAGGGGAAATAAGTGAGCATACTTCACGTGTTAGAACTCATCATCCCAACGGCTTTATTTGTTGCTGCTCCGCTTATTTTCACGGCACTTGGAGGCATGTTCAGTGAACGTTCAGGCGTTGTTAACATCGGCCTTGAAGGATTAATGGTCATCGGAGCATTTGTCGCCATCGTATTCAATCTGACATTTGCCGATCAGTTCGGGGATGCAACACCGTGGCTGTCTATTCTTGCAGCGCTTGCAGCAGGTGCTTTGCTGTCTGTGCTTCATGCAGTAGCATCCATCACATTCCGGGCAGATCAAGTAGTAAGCGGGGTTGCCATAAACTTCCTTGCTATCGGCCTGGCGCTATTCTTAGTAAAGCTTTTTTATGATAAAGGGCAGACAGACCGGATTACAGAAAGCTTCAATAAAATCGACATCCCAGTATTAAGTGATATCCCGGTTATCGGACCTCTTTTCTTCTCAAATGGCTATATCACAACGTATATTGCCATCTTTACGGCTTTTGCTGTTTGGTTTGTTATGTACAAAACGCCGTTTGGACTGCGTCTCCGTGCTGTCGGTGAGCATCCGATGGCGGCAGACACGATGGGAATTAACGTTACGAAGATGCGCTATATCGGAGTCATTCTGAGCGGTGCGTTCGCAGGTGTGGGCGGAGCCGTTTACGCAACCATTATTGCCCGCGATTTCAGCCACGCGACAATCAGCGGCCAGGGCTTCATGGCGCTTGCTGCCCTGATCTTCGGAAAGTGGCATCCCCTTGGCGCCATGGGAGCGGCCATCTTCTTCGGACTTGCTCAGGGTCTGAGCGTTATCGGCGGACAGCTTCCTCTTCTTGAGGACATTCCGACTATGTATCTTCTGATCACACCTTATGTGCTGACTATTCTTGCGCTAACAGGATTTATCGGACGCGCAGATGCACCAAAAGCACTTGGAACACCTTATGAAAAGGGAAAAAGATAGGAACAAAAGTGAAAGCGCCCTGACTATCGGATCTAATCAGGTCGCTGGAGCTGGACGGGCATAACTTTGTCATGTCATCCACAGTCTTATACTTTTTAAAATTCCTAAACCGAACAACATTAGCGGTCCCGCCACACGGCGGGGCCGTTTTTGCATGAATGCAAATTCGGGACAGCGGCACACTAATGGCAGTGAGGCGGGATATCATTTCCTTAATTATCCTAAAGTTGATATAATTACTAGAATGGTTCCATACGCTAATGTAGAAAACAGGTAAAAATATAAGAGAAACTGCTTGTTAGGAGGGTCATTATGAGTTATTTAAATGAACAAATCGAAACAATCAACGGCTTGACGCTTCATACCGTTCAAACGGATAAATTTAAGACAAATTCACTTGTATTTAAAATGCTTGCCCCGCTTAATGAAGAAGACGTGACATTCCGCGCGCTCCTTCCTTATGTTCTTCAAAGGGGGACAAAAACGTTTCCGACAAGCACAGAACTCAGAAAGCACCTTGATGAACTTTACGGTGCAACACTTTTTGTGGACCTGTCGAAAAAAGGCGACCATCATATTATTTCCATCCGCATCGAAGTTGCCAATGAACGCTTTTTGTCAGATCAGACCCCGCTTCTTGAAAAAGCGATGAAGCTTCTGTCTGAGATTGTGCTTTCTCCTGTTGTAAAAGATTCCTCCTTTCCTGATGAGATCATTACTCAGGAAAAACGGACGCTTAAGCAGCGGATCCAGGCGGTCTATGACGATAAAATGAGATATTCCAATTTAAGGCTTGTACAGGAAATGTGCAAAGATGAGCCGTACCGCCTGCATGTAAACGGAGAGATTGACCATCTTGACCGCATTACATCCGAGAGCCTTTATGAGTACTATAAAAAAGCATTAAAAGAAGACAAAATGGACCTCTACGTTACCGGTGACGTCTCGAAGGAAGAGGTAAGCAAGTATACAAAGCAGTTTTTTGTGTTTGGTGAAAACGCCCACAAATCAGCTGAGAAATCCATCACCGAAAAAAGACAGTCCGAACCAAATGAAGTGATTGAAAAGCAGGACGTGAAGCAGGGCAAGCTGAATATCGGCTACCGCACCCATTGTACTTACGGGGATAAAGAGTACTATGCACTTCAGGTTTTCAACGGAATTTTTGGAGGGTTTTCCCACTCAAAACTGTTTATTAATGTCCGCGAAAAAGAAAGTCTCGCTTATTATGCCGCCTCGAGAGTCGAAAGCCACAAGGGACTTCTAATGGTCATGTCAGGCATTGAATTTGCAAACTTTGAACGGGCCGTAACCATCATTAAAGAACAAATGGAAGCGATGAAAAACGGTGATTTTGAAGAGAAGGAAATTGATCAGACAAAAGCGGTTATAAAAAATCAGCTTCTTGAAACAATTGATACGTCATACGGAGCTGTAGAAGTGCTGTATCACAACGTCATTTCGAACATTGACGAGCCTTTTGACAAGTACCTGGATGGAATCGAGCATGTAACAAAAGAAGATATTGTTGCAGCTGCGGGGAAAATTGAACTTGATACGGTGTACTTCTTAACGGGAAAGGAGGAGGCTTAAATGGCAAAATCCATAAAGTTTGATCAGCTGCAGGAAGAGCTGTTCTATGAAAAAATGCAGAATGGCCTGAACGTGTATGTTCTCCCTAAAAAAGGATTCAATAAAACCTATGCGACGTTCACTACGAAATATGGTTCGATTGACAATGAATTTGTACCCCTTGATCAAAAGGACATGATTTCTGTTCCGGACGGAATCGCTCATTTTCTTGAGCATAAACTTTTTGAAAAAGAAGATGGAGATGTTTTTCAGGATTTCAGCAAGCAGGGAGCCTCTTCAAATGCCTTTACATCGTTTACAAGGACAGCTTATTTATTTTCAAGTACTTCAAATGTTGAAAAAAACCTTGAAACCCTTGTTGATTTTGTTCAGGATCCCTACTTCACGGAAAAATCTGTCGAGAAAGAAAAAGGCATTATCGGCCAGGAGATCAACATGTATGACGATAATCCCGACTGGCGTCTGTATTTCGGGCTCATTCAGAACATGTTCCACAAGCATCCGGTCGGGATTGACATTGCCGGGACAGTAGAGTCAATTTCTAAAATAACGAAAGACCTTCTGTATGAGTGCTATCACACGTTTTATCATCCAAGCAATATGCTGTTGTTTGTCACAGGCCCTGTTGATCCGGAAAGCATTCTGTCGCAGATCCGGGATAATCAGGACAAAAAAGACTTTAAGCCGCCGGCTGAGATTAAACGGGCTGAAGTGAATGAGCCTGATACGGTCGCCAAAGCTTCGGAAAAGCTGAAAATGAATGTGCAGTCTTCAAAATGCCTTGTCGGACTGAAAGCAAAGCAGGCTGACCGCTCAGGGGAAGAGCTGATGAAGCACGAGCTGTCAATGAACCTCATTTTGGATATGGTGTTTGGAAAAAGCTCTGAGAAGTATACAGAACTGTATGAAAGTGGTCTGATCGATGATACATTCAGCTATGATTATACAGAAGAAAGCGGGTTTGGCTTTGCCATGATCGGCGGCGATACAGACCGTCCGGATGAGCTTGCAGACGAAATTAAGGAGACGCTGCTCAAGGCTAAGCGCGAAGGTATACCTGCAGATCGTCTTGAAAATGCCAAAAAGAAAAAAATCGGCTCTTTTTTGAGAGCGATTAATTCACCTGAGTACATCGCAAACCAGTTCACACGCTATTCATTCAATGAAATGAATTTGTTTGATGTTGTGCCTGTTCTTGAGCAATTGACAAACGATGATATCCATTCTACGCTGAATGAAGTGGTTGAAGAAGAGCTGTTTTCTGTCTGCCAGGTTGTACCGAAATA
This sequence comes from Metabacillus sp. SLBN-84, assembly GCF_053629595.1. Classification (NCBI taxonomy): domain Bacteria; kingdom Bacillati; phylum Bacillota; class Bacilli; order Caryophanales; family Bacillaceae; genus Metabacillus; species Metabacillus sp. SLBN-84. Next base: position 2,360,949 of record NZ_JBRJIP010000001.1, on the reverse strand, counting down.
AACATCCTTTTTGAGGGTGTTTTTTTCTCGGTCAAGATAAGAGGAAAGAGGAGAACGATGAAAAAAACGGCATTGATTACGGGAGCAAGCGGAGGAATCGGTCTCGCGACAGCAAGAAAGCTTGCTTCTGAAGGATATGATTTAATCTTGCATTATTACCGGAACAAAGAACCGCTGGAGAGGCTTAAGGATGAGCTTCCTGTACAATGCCGGATTGTACAGGCAGATCTGTCGCACCCAACAGGACCTGACACGCTTATGGAACAGGGAATCGCTGCAGACCTTCTTATATTGAACAGCGGAAAGAGCCGGTTTGGCCTGATGACTGATCTGAATGATGATGAAATTGATGAACTCGTTCAGCTTCATATCACAAGCCCCTATAAAATTGCACAGAAGGCAATCCCTTCAATGGTACTCAAAAAAAGCGGAAATATTGTAGTGATCACGTCGATATGGGGTGAGATTGGCGCCTCATGCGAAGTGCTCTACAGTATGGTGAAGGGCGGGCAAAACTCGTTTGTAAAAGCCCTGGCGAAAGAGCTTGCTCCATCTGGAATCAGGGTAAATGGGGTATCTCCCGGCGCAGTTAAAACGAAGATGCTCGATGAATTTACAGAAGAAGAGCTGGATGATTTAAAAGAAGAAATACCTCTTGGACGGCTCGGGCGGCCGGAAGAAATTGCGGATGCTGTATCTTTTGCTGCATCAGAGCGGGCAAGCTACATAACCGGTCAGATTCTTTCGGTTAATGGAGGCTGGCACGTGTAAATTTTTCGTTCCGTTTCCGCATAAATTTATGAAGCAAAGACAAACTAACACTGTATTCCATTTAATTAGGAGGGGTTAGAATGTCTGTTTTAGATAACTGGGATCAGTGGAAAAATTTCCTCGGCGACCGTCTGCACCATGCTGAGGGCGACGGAATGAAACAAGAAGCTGTAGGCGACCTTGCTTATGAAATCGGAGATTACCTTGCAAAACAGGTAGACCCGAAAAATGATCAGGAAAAAGTTCTTGCAGATCTTTGGAGCGTTGCTTCTAAAGACGAGCAGCATGCCATTGCGAACATGATGGTAAAACTTGTCCAAAATAACGGCACAAGATAAGAGGGGACGCAGGTCCTCTCTTTTTTTTCTGCCTTTTCTTCAAAGATCAGACGCCTTTGTAGGTCTCAGTACCCTTTTTTTATTGTCAAGGAATTATTCTTTCCTCTTTTGGCAAAATGCTTTATGATATGGATATAGGTGCGACAGACCTTGTTTTGAAGGGGGTCCATAATTGGATATGCAGGAATGGTATTTAGAATATGAAATTCAGAAAAACCGTCCCGGGCTCCTCGGTGACATATCATCGCTTCTCGGGATGCTTTCCATTAATATCGTGACGATAAACGGTGTGGACGACAGCCGGAGGGGACTGCTGCTTAAATGCACGAATAACGAGCAGATTCAGCGGCTTGAATCCATTTTAAATACGATGGACCATATTAAAGTGACAAAATTAAGAAAACCGAAACTGAGGGATACACTTGCTGTCCGTCACGGAAGATACATACAAAGAGATGCGGATGACAAAAAAACGTTCAGGTTTGTCAGAGATGAACTTGGCCTGCTTGTTGATTTCCTTGCAGAGCTGTACAAGCAGGAAGGGCATAAGCTGATTGGAATCAGGGGCATGCCGAGAGTAGGGAAAACCGAATCTATTGTGGCATCAAGCGTGTGTGCGAATAAAAGATGGCTTTTTGTGTCGTCCACATTGCTCAAGCAAACGATCCGCAGCCAGCTGATTGCGGATGAATACAGTGTGGACAATGTGTTTATCATCGACGGGATCGTGTCAACACGCAGAGGCTCGGAGAAGCATTTGCAGCTAGTAAGGGAAATTATGCGGCTTTCAGCAACAAAAGTAGTGGAGCACCCTGATATGTTTGTGCAAAATACAGAGTATACACTAGATGATTTTGACTATATAATTGAACTTCGGAATGACCCGGATGAAAAGATTACATATGAGGAAGCAGCAGGGCCTCAAATGTTCGATGAATCGAGTTTTTCCGGGTTTGATTTTTAGAAGATATGGAAGGTGTTATGGTTGAGTGAATTAGGAAATCGACTGAAACAGGCGAGAGAAGAGCGGAAACTAAGTCTTGACGATCTCCAGGCAATAACAAAAATACAGAAGCGCTATCTGCTCGGCATAGAAGAGGGAAACTACGGCATGATGCCGGGAAACTTTTATGTGCGTGCCTTTATTAAGCAGTATGCAGAAGCGGTCGGTCTTGATCCGGAGAAAGTTTTTGATGAATACAAAAATGAAATTCCCATTGTTCACACAGAGGAGACGATTGAGCTCTCCCGCGTGAAAACACATAAAGAGCTGCCGAAATCAGCATCAAAAGTTCTTGAATTCCTGCCGCGCATTCTGATTGTAGCGGTCGTCATTCTTGCAGCGGTCATCATCTGGATTACTGTTCAAAACAAGCCGGATTCAGCAGGACAGGCAGATCAGCCAAAGCAGATATCAAGCGGAGAAAATGAATACGATGCCATTGAAAGTCCTGAAGAGCCTAAGCCAAAAGAAACAGATACAGGCAGCGCTCCTGCCGAGGAAGAAAAGCCGGCTGAAGAAAAACCCGCCGAACCGGCTTTTGAAATCGTATTTAAAGAAACATCCGGCCGGAAAGCTGTTTATGAATTAACGAAAGCAGAGCAGTTCAAGCTTGATGTGACCTCATCCGGGTCAACCTGGATTGAGATTCGCAACGCATCCGGCAAAAAGTTTTTCAGCGGCATGCTGAATAAAGGGAAAACCGAGTCTCATGACTTTACAAATGAAACGGAAGCTTTCATTGTCATCGGAAATGCATCCGCTGCCCAGATCAAAGTAAACGGCAAACCAGTTGAATACAAGATTGATCCGAAAAAAACAGTGAGACAAGATATGCAAATCGTATATACTAAGGAATAAAGTCATCTATAAGATGACTTTCTTTCATTCTTTTTGTCTTAGTGTACATACATTAACGTTTTGGAGGAAAACACATGAACTTGCCAAATAAGATAACCATTTCAAGAATTCTTTTAATCCCGGTATTTATGGTGATTATGCTTGCGCCATTTGACTGGGGAACCCTGTATGCAGGAGAGACCTCAATTCCTGTCACTCATTTAGCAGGCGCGATCCTGTTTATCATTGCTTCAACAACTGACTGGATTGACGGCTATTATGCCCGGAAGCTGAACATGGTCACAAACCTCGGCAAATTTCTTGATCCGCTCGCTGATAAGCTTCTTGTATCAGCCGCACTCATTATCTTAGTGGAGCTTGGACTTGCCCCTTCCTGGATTGTCATTATTATTATCAGCCGTGAATTTGCAGTGACCGGTCTTCGTCTTGTACTTGCAGGAGAAGGAGAGGTCGTTGCTGCGAATATGCTCGGTAAAATTAAAACATGGGCACAGATTATCGCCATCTCCGCTTTGCTGCTGCACAATATTCCGTTTTCCTATCTGTCTCTTCCTTTTGCAGATATAGCGTTATGGGTTGCATTATTTTTTACTGTTTATTCCGGTTGGGACTATTTCGCCAAAAACAAGGCTGCCCTTCTTTCTTCAAAGTAAAACACGCAGAGGAGAATGCACATGGCTACAAAAACAGAGATTATTGCGGTTGGATCTGAATTGCTGCTCGGGCAGATTGTCAATTCAAATGCCCAGTTCATCTCTCAGCAGCTTGCAGAGGACGGGATTAACGTCTATTACCATACAGTTGTGGGAGATAACCCGGGCAGGCTTGAGCAGGCAGTAAAAACAGCACAGGAACGTTCAAACATCATCGTGTTTACTGGAGGTCTCGGTCCGACCAAGGACGACCTCACAAAAGAAACCATCGCAAGCATGCTCGGGCGAAAACTCACAACAGACGAGGAAGCGCTGCGCAGCATCGAAGATTATTTTGTGAAAGTAAACCGCCCAATGTCAGAAAACAATAAAAAACAGGCCCTTGTCATTGAGGGCTCTGATATTCTGAGAAATGAACATGGCATGGCCCCGGGGATGGCCATTCAAACAGACGGCATCATCTATATGCTTCTTCCCGGGCCTCCAAGTGAAATGAAGCCGATGTTTCTGAAATTCGGACTTCCTTTTTTCAGAAAAGCACTTGGCAGAAACGATAAAATCATCTCAAGAGTTCTCCGTTATTTCGGAATTGGGGAATCCCAGCTTGAAACGGATATTCAGGATCTGATTGACGGACAATCAAACCCCACCATTGCACCTCTTGCAGGAGACGGGGAAGTGACCTTAAGACTGACAGCACGGCACCAGAATGAAGCTGAAGCTGTCAAACTGATAAATGATGCTGAAAAGGCGATCAACGAAAGAGTCGGCGCGTTTTTCTACGGATATGATCAGACGACGCTTGCAGAAGAGCTATTAAGGCATCTGAGGCAGCGGGGAATGACCATTTCTGCAGCCGAAAGTCTGACAGGAGGGCTGTTTTCAGATCAGCTTACAGCAGTTAAAGGCACATCAGACGTTTTTAAAGGAACGATTGTGTGCTATACAAATGAAGTGAAGGAATCCATGCTCGGAGTATCGAAAGAAACGCTTGAAGAGCATGGTGCCGTAAGCGGGCAATGCGCGCTTGAAATGGCAGAGCAGATCAGAAAGCTGACAGGGAGCGATATCGGGATAAGCTTTACAGGCATAGCGGGCGAAGAGCCTGTTGAAGGAAAAAAACCGGGCACTGTTTATATAGGTCTTGCCGTAAAGGGCAGGCAGACAGAGACGCATCAACTCCTGCTTGCAGGAAGCAGGAACGGCATACGCAAACGAACAGTAAAATACGGCTGCCATCTTGCGGTTAAAGCTTTAACAGAAAATACAGCGGAATAAGCTGTATTTTTTTTTGTCCATTTTCTAATTCTGCACGGACGGCTGCGCAAATCATCCATTCAGAAATGCAAAATAGGATTTTACGTGTTTAAAAGAATCCAAATTTCTCTTTTCAATAAGGGGAAAATGAATTTTTCCATCCATTTCAATGTGCAAAAAAACGAATAAATGTTCGCTTTTTGCTTGTCAAACAGATAAAATAAAGGTATATTATTAATAGGTTAATAACTAAAGGAGGAAACTCAGTGAGCGATCGTCAGGCTGCCTTAGATATGGCACTTAAACAAATAGAAAAACAATTTGGTAAAGGTTCAATTATGAAACTCGGTGAACAGACCGACCGTAAAATCTCTACATCCCCAAGCGGTTCGCTTGCGCTGGATGCGGCTCTTGGAGTCGGCGGCTATCCGCGCGGAAGAATTGTTGAAATTTACGGACCTGAGAGTTCAGGTAAAACAACTGTTGCCCTTCATGCAATCGCTGAAGTACAGGCTGCAGGGGGACAGGCTGCATTTATTGATGCTGAGCATGCCCTTGATCCTGTATATGCCCAGAAGCTTGGCGTCAACATTGATGAGCTTCTTCTTTCCCAGCCGGATACAGGCGAGCAGGCGCTTGAAATTGCCGAAGCTCTTGTCCGAAGCGGAGCTGTAGACATTCTGATTGTCGATTCAGTGGCTGCCCTTGTTCCTAAAGCAGAAATTGAAGGAGAAATGGGAGATGCACACGTAGGTCTGCAGGCGCGTCTTATGTCACAGGCGCTCCGCAAACTCTCCGGCGCGATCAGCAAGTCAAAGACCATTGCCATTTTCATCAACCAGATCCGTGAAAAAGTCGGTGTAATGTTCGGAAACCCTGAAACGACGCCAGGCGGACGCGCTCTTAAATTCTATTCTTCTGTCCGTCTTGAAGTGCGCCGTGCAGAAACACTTAAACAGGGAAATGAAATGGTCGGAAACAAAACGAAAGTCAAAGTCGTCAAGAACAAGGTTGCTCCTCCATTCCGTGTTGCAGAAGTTGACATCATGTACGGAGAAGGCATTTCCAAAGAGGGAGAGATCATCGACCTTGGAACGGAAAGCGATATTGTTCAAAAGAGCGGCTCATGGTATTCATATAATGATGAGCGCCTGGGACAGGGAAGAGAAAACGCAAAGATCTTCCTTAAGGAAAACCCGGCCATCCGCCTTGAGCTTCAGGAGAAAATCCGCAGCCACTACGGATTAGACGGTGACGCTGCTGTACCTGAAGAACAGGATGAACTGAATTTGCTCGAAGACTAAAAAAAGGGGCGTCCGCGCCTCTTTTTTGTATATTTTTGAATAAATGTTGGCAGAATGGTTGAAGTAAATGGGCGGAACTCCTGACTTTTCCTGTTTAAGAAATGTCAGGCAATGCCTGAAAATTCATAATTGCACTGAAAACGCCAGAATGACAGGCTTGACAAGAAAAATTCACACATTTACAATTGAGAAGTAATACTATTTTGTTAGAACTTTTTGCGAGGCACTATGAAAGCAGATGTTGACCTGCAGAACGGATTGCTGCAAGGTCTCCATGAAACCCTTAAGCTTTGTGCTGTATATTGAAGAATGTATGCAATGTACATGCCGACACTTAAATCTAGCAAGAAACAAGTTCATAGCAAGAGGAGGTGAAATGATGGATCCCATTACAATGATCATCTCCATTTTGCTTGGCCTAATCGTCGGTGCAGTTGTTGGCTATTTTGTTCGTAAATCCATTGCAGAAGCGAAGATTGCCGGTGCTAAAGGCACAGCTGAGCAGATTCTTGAAGATGCAAGGCGTGATGCAGAAGCAACGAAAAAAGAAGCGCTTCTTGAAGCAAAGGATGATATTCACAAGCTTCGCACAGAAGCCGAGCAGGAAATTCGTGAGCGACGAAATGAGCTGCAAAAACAAGAAAATCGCCTGTTACAAAAAGAAGAGAATCTAGACCGCAAGGATGAATCTTTGGACAAGCGCGAGAACATGCTTGAGAAAAAGGAAGATTCTCTGAATGAAAGACAACAGCATATTGAAGAGATGGAAAGCAAAGTGGACGAGATGGTGCGGAAACAGCAAGCTGAGCTTGAGCGCATTTCCAGCTTAACCCGTGAAGAGGCTAAGCAGATCATTCTTGAAAAGGTTGAAAATGAGCTTTCTCATGATATCGCCGTAACCGTTAAAGAAAGCGAAAATCGTGCGAAAGAAGAAGCGGATAAACGAGCGAAAGAAATCCTTTCCCTTGCTATCCAGCGTTGTGCAGCCGATCATGTGGCTGAAACAACGGTATCCGTCGTTAACCTGCCAAATGATGAAATGAAGGGACGCATCATTGGCCGTGAAGGACGAAATATTCGAACGCTTGAGACCCTGACAGGTATCGACCTGATTATTGATGATACTCCGGAAGCCGTTATTCTTTCCGGATTTGACCCAATTCGCAGGGAAACAGCAAGAATCGCATTGGACAAACTTGTGCAGGATGGACGCATTCATCCCGCGCGAATTGAAGAAATGGTTGAAAAATCCCGCCGTGAAGTGGATGAGTACATCCGCGAAGTTGGCGAACAGACAACCTTTGAAGTTGGCGTTCACGGACTTCACCCTGACTTGATCAAGATCATGGGCCGTCTGAAGTTCAGAACGAGCTACGGTCAAAATGTCCTGAAGCACTCCATGGAAGTTGCCTACCTCTCCGGCCTAATGGCTGCAGAGCTTGGCGAAGATGTTACTTTGGCAAAACGTGCAGGCTTGCTGCATGATATCGGTAAAGCAATCGACCATGAGGTAGAAGGAAGCCATGTTGAAATCGGTGTGGAACTTGCTACTAAGTACAAGGAGCATCCGGTTGTCATCAACAGTATTGCTTCTCACCATGGCGATCAGGAACCGACTTCCGTTATTGCGGTTCTGGTTGCGGCAGCAGATGCTTTATCTGCGGCACGTCCGGGCGCAAGAAGCGAAACGCTTGAAAATTATATTCGCCGACTTGAAAAACTTGAAGAGATTTCTGAATCGTACGAAGGTGTTGAAAAATCCTTCGCCATTCAGGCAGGCCGTGAAGTTCGCATCATGGTTAAGCCGGATACGATCGATGATCTACAGGCTCACCGTCTGGCACGTGATATTCGCAAGCGGATTGAAGAAGAGCTGGATTATCCAGGTCACATTAAAGTAACAGTCATTCGTGAAACAAGGGCTGTTGAATATGCAAAATAAAGCGATGCCTCCCGCATCGCTTTATTTTTTGCCCGGAACTGAAATACAGGGGCCTACTTTAAGAAGATCTAAGCCAAACTAAAGAAAAAGACATATTTGCAGAGAGAAGGTTTTACAGCATGAAACTATTATTTGTCGGAGATGTCGTCGGCTCACCGGGCCGGGACATGATCAAAGAATATTTGCCAAAGCTTAAAAAGAAGTTCAGACCATCCTTGACTATCGTAAATGGAGAGAACGCTGCTCATGGAAAAGGACTCACACAGAAAATCTATCATGAGCTGATTCAGGCGGGAGCACAAGTCATTACGATGGGGAATCACACGTGGGATAAACGGGAGATTTTTGAATTCATTGAAGAGGTTCCTCATTTGATCCGCCCAGCCAATTTTCCTGAAGGGACACCAGGCGAAGGCATTACCTATATTAAAGCGGACGGAAAAGAAGTTGCTGTGATTAATCTTCAGGGCAGGACCTTTCTTGCTCCGATTGACTGTCCGTTTAAAAAAGCGGATGAGCTGATTGAGGAAGCTCGAAAACGAACACCTATTATCTTTGTAGATTTCCATGCTGAAGCTACAAGTGAAAAGCAGGCGATGGGCTGGTATCTGGACGGAAAGGCATCAGCTGTTGTCGGAACCCATACACACGTTCAGACGGCAGATGAACGGATTCTTGATCACGGGACTGCCTTTATTACAGATGTCGGCATGACAGGACCGTATGACGGAATACTCGGAGTTGAGCGGGAAGCTGTCATCAAACGCTTTTTAACAAGTCTGCCCGTCCGTTTTGAAGTAACGGAAGGCAAGGCGCAGCTGAGTGCAGTTGTAGTCGATATCAATGATAAAACAGGTAATGCATCAAAGATTGAACGGATTTTAATTAATGATGATCACATGTTTTTTGAATAGATCATTTATTTTGAAATTTTAGAAAAAATAAACGAACAAGCAGGAATACTCTTTCCCTCTAGTGAATATAGTATCAATGGAATGACTGTATAAGAGGTTTAGAAGGCTCATAAAGGGGATGAGCCCTCCGAACAGATCCGGTAATACACGATCCAATGTACATTCACGATCTATTGAAAACAAGGGGGATTCTAGAAATGGAAATATTAAAAGTTTCAGCAAAGTCCAATCCTAACTCCGTAGCGGGGGCTCTTGCAGGCGTTCTGCGGGAAAGAGGAGCTGCCGAGATACAGGCCATTGGCGCAGGCGCCCTTAATCAGGCCGTAAAAGCTGTAGCCATTGCCAGGGGATTTGTTGCCCCGAGCGGCGTTGACCTGATCTGCATACCCGCATTTACGGATATTCTCATTGATGGTGAAGAGCGTACTGCGATAAAATTAATTATTGAGCCTCGTTAAATAGAGAAGAGTACAGCCTGTTTGCGGGATACGCAAGCAGGCTTGTTTTTTCATAAATAAGGCCTTGCCGGAGAAGAGTTGATTTCTTATGCGTATCTTTGATGCTCATTGTGATCTGCTGTATAAGCTTTGGAAAGATCCTGAAAAGAGCGAATGGAACGATTTGAATCTTCACGTAACCATTGAGAAGCTCTTCAGATTTGGAGCGAAAATTCAGTGCTTTGCTATTTTTGTGCCAGTAGAGGCAGTTAATAAAAAAGAATGCGCGCTTGCACAGGCTGCCATTTTTCACGAGCGCATTCTTGAACGCTATGAAAAAATCAGGCTGATCAAAACAAAGCAGGATGCAGACCTCCTGAAGGAAGATGAAATCGGGGCCATCCTGACACTTGAAGGATTGGAACCCATCGGCCATGATCTTCAAATGCTGTCTGTTTTTTATCATCTGGGTGTAAGAGCAGCCGGGCTTACCTGGAATTTTGCAAACCTGCTTGCAGACGGCGCGCTCGAAACAAGGAATGCGGGACTTACCTTTTTTGGAAGGCATGCAGTTTCAAAACTGAATGCGTATAAAATGTGGACGGACGTTTCCCATTTGTCTGAGAGAAGTTTCTGGGATGTCATTGAACTGGCGGACTATCCGGTAGCAAGCCATTCCAATTCCTACGCTCTCTGTCCGCACCCGAGGAATTTAAAAGAAGATCAGCTGAAGGCGGTCGCTGAAAAAAAGGGAATCATCGGGATTACATTTGTTCCGCAGTTTACGGCGTCCCATGCACAAGCCGGCATGAAGCACATATTGAATCATCTTGATTATATTGTTGGCATTGTAGGGGAAGATGCGGTAGGATTCGGTTCGGATTTTGACGGAATTGACGAAACGGTAGAGGGTCTTGAAGGGTATGAGCAATATCCTTATCTCGTAAACACGCTTCTGAGGCACTATTCGGAAAGACAGACGGAAAAATTTCTTTGCCTTAATTTTATCAATGCGATTTCATTCTGACACAATAGATGGAAGATTTGAAAAAATCAAATAAATTCGCGGCGAAAACAGGTTTATTTGCCTGAAACGCTTGTTTTTTTCTCTTTATCGTTCTACAATTGTAACGTTTAGTACATAATCTGACGAAGTGTATCAGCTCTAAACAGAGCAAAAAATATATGAGTGTTTCTTAAGAAGGGGTGTAAGGCACATGATCAGTCAACTTTCATGGAAAGTTGGAGGACAGCAGGGCGAAGGTATTGAAAGTACAGGTGAAGTCTTTTCAATTGCTTTAAATAGAATGGGATATTATTTGTATGGGTACCGCCATTTTTCATCCCGAATCAAGGGCGGCCACACGAACAATAAAATTCGCGTAAGCACAACCCAAGTCCGCGCTATATCCGATGACCTTGATATATTAGTAGCTTTTGACCAGGAAACGATTGATGTGAATGTGTATGAGCTTCGCAAAGGTGGGCTTGTGATTGCAGATTCAAAATTTAATCCGACTATTCCGGATGACTGCAGCGCTGTCCTTTATTCTGTTCCATTTACAGAGATTGCAACAGAGCTTGGAACGTCTCTGATGAAAAACATGGTAGCGATAGGCGCAACAAGTGCGGTTCTTGACCTTGGAACAGAACAGTTCCAGAATGTTGTTCAGGAGATCTACGGAAGAAAAGGCCAGCAGATTGTCGAGAAGAACCTTGAGGCCATTGCAAAAGGCTCAAGTTACATGAAACAGGAGCTGCAGTTTGACCGCGATGATCTGTACCTTGAAAAAGCAGACGGAAACAAGCGCATGTTTATGATCGGAAATGATGCCATTGCACTCGGTGCTGTAGCAGGCGGGGCCCGGTTTATGGCTGCCTATCCGATTACTCCGGCTTCTGAAATTATGGAATACTTAATTAAAAAGCTGCCTGATTTTGGCGGAACGGTCATTCAGACTGAGGATGAAATTGCCGCATGTACAATGGCGATCGGAGCAAACTATGCCGGAACACGGACACTGACTGCTTCAGCAGGGCCTGGACTGTCATTAATGATGGAGGCAATCGGATTATCCGGTATCACGGAACAGCCGCTTGTCATCGTGGATACGCAGCGCGGAGGCCCGAGTACAGGTCTTCCGACTAAGCAGGAACAGTCAGATCTGATGGCCATGATTTACGGAACACACGGGGAGATCCCTAAGATTGTGATGGCGCCAAGTACGGTTCAGGAAGCTTTTTATGATACCATCGAAGCCTTCAACCTTGCAGAAGAATACCAGTGTCCGGTCATCCTTCTCACAGACCTTCAGCTGTCACTGGGCAAACAGACGGTCGAACCGTTAGACTATGATAAAATTCAGATCCGCCGCGGCAAGCTCGTTCAGGAAGAACTTCCGGAAATCGAAAACAAAGGATATTTCAAACGCTTTGAAGTGACAGATGACGGCGTTTCTCCGCGTGTTCTGCCAGGTATGAAGAACGGCATTCACCACGTGACAGGTGTTGAGCATGATGAGACAGGAAAGCCTTCAGAAGTGGCAACGAACCGGAAAGCCCAGATGGACAAACGTCTCAGAAAGCTTTCAGCCATGAGGTTTGATACGCCTGTTCATCAGAATCTGATTCACCCTGAACCAGATGTTTTATTTGTCGGCTTTAACTCAACGAGAGGAACAATCGAAGAGGCAATGGTACGCCTTGAAAAGGACGGCGTGAAAGCAAATCACGCACATGTCCGCCTTCTTCATCCATTCCCGGCAGATGAAATGCTTCCGCTTGTTAAGGCAGCAAAAAAAGTCGTTGTAGTCGAAAACAACGCGACTGGACAGCTTGCCAGCCTGATCAAAATGAATGTCGGCCATGCAGAGAAAATTTCCTCGATCTTAAAATACGATGGAAATCCGCTCTTGCCGCATGAAGTTCATTCAAAATGCAAGGAGTTGTTCTAAATGGCGACATTTAAAGAATTTCGAAATAATGTAAAACCAAACTGGTGTCCGGGTTGCGGAGACTTCTCCGTGCAGGCTGCCATTCAGCGCGCTGCCGCAAATGCAGGCCTTGAGCCGGATCAGCTTGCCGTTGTATCAGGCATCGGATGTTCCGGACGTATTTCAGGATATATTAATGCGTATGGGTTCCACGGCATTCACGGCCGCTCCCTCCCGATCGCCCAGGGCGTTAAAATGGCGAATAAAGATTTGACGGTTATCGCCTCCGGCGGTGACGGCGACGGGTTTGCCATCGGCATGGGACATACCATTCATGCGATCAGAAGAAACATTGATGTCACTTATATCGTGATGGACAATCAGATCTACGGCCTGACAAAAGGCCAGACATCACCGCGAAGCGATGTCGGATTCAAAACGAAGAGTACACCTAAAGGGTCCATAGAATCTTCTCTTTCTGTTATGGAAATGGCTCTTACAGCAGGTGCAACGTTTGTGGCCCAGAGCTTTTCAACCGACTTAAAAGACTTGACAGCCATTATTGAAGCGGGAATTAAACATAAAGGCTTCTCGCTGATCAATGTATTCAGCCCTTGCGTAACGTACAACAAAATCAACACGTATGACTGGTTCAAGGAAAATCTCACAAAGCTTGCAGACATCGAAGGATATGATCCTTCTAACCGGATGCAGGCCATGCAGACGCTGATGGAGAAAAACGGTCTTGTAACAGGACTGATTTACCAGAATGCCAATCAGCCGTCCTATCAGGAGCTCGTTCACAATTACAGCGAAGAGCCGCTGTCTCATGCAGACCTGAAAATCAGCGAAGAGAAGTTTAACGAACTTCTTGCCGAATTTATGTAAGCCAGAAAACGTCTATCTCCGGATAGGCGTTTTTAAGTGTTTTTGAGTCAGATCAAACTCGTTTGCAAACTTTTTCTGCACTTTTTTCCGAGTGTGTGCAAGTGTCTTTTTGAAGAGGACACCCATCTTTACACTGCTTTTCAAGGATGATAAACTTCAACTATGATAACGTATTAAGCAGTTTTTTAAGCAGGGAGTGTTCATTGTGAATGGAAAAATGAAAGCGGTTGTGAAGCATCACAGAGGATTTGGAGCCGAGCTGAAAATGGTGGATATTCCTCAGATTAACGATCACGAAGTACTGATTAAAGTAAAAGCTACGTCCATCTGCGGGACAGATGTTCATATTTATACGTGGGATGCCTGGTCGGAAAGCCGTGTAAATCCTCCATATGTTTTTGGCCATGAATTCTCCGGAGAGGTTGCGCAGGTTGGAAGCAAAGTGACAAACGTTGAGGTTGGAGATTTTGTTTCTGCTGAAACGCACCTTGTATGCTACGAATGTCCGCAATGTCTGACAGGAAACTATCATATCTGTAAAAATACGAAGATTATCGGCGTCGACACAGACGGCTGTTTTGCAGAATACGTGGCGCTTCCGGCTGTTAACCTCTGGAAAAATCCGAAGGAAATGCCGTTTGATACAGCGTCCATACAGGAGCCGATGGGAAATGCCGTACATACTGTCCTTGCCGGTGATGTAGCAGGCAAAAGCGTCGCTGTAATTGGCTGCGGTCCGATCGGCATCATGGCAGCAGGCGTTGCAAAAGCTGCAGGAGCATCGCAGGTAATTGCGCTCGATTTAAATGACTACAGGTTGAATCTTGCAAAAGAAATGGGAGCAACAGCCGTCATCAATTCCAAGGATGAGAATCCGCTTGAAAGAATCAGCGAATTGACCGACGGAAATGGCGTCGATGTTGTGTGCGAAATGTCCGGCCACCCGGCTGCGATGGATCAGGGGTTCAAGATGGTGACAAACGGCGGCCGTGTGTCCATTTTAAGTCTCCCGGTCCGGCCTGTAGAGATTGATGTGACGAATGATATTGTATTTAAAGGTATAACCGTACAGGGCATAACAGGCAGAAAAATGTATGAAACATGGCAGCAGGTTTCGCGTCTTTTAAAATCAGGCCAGGTTGATGTCACGCCGCTGATTACCCATCACTTCCCGCTTGAAGACTTTGAAAAAGGCTTCAATTTAATGATCGAAGGAAATTGTGGTAAAGTCGTATTACATCCTTAAACATGAACTGGAGGGGCTATGATGAAAGGGTTTGAATACTTACAGGCAGAACTTGATGAAATGAAACAAAACGGGACGTTCCGAAAATTGATTCCGCTCGAATCTGATCAAAAGTCAAAAGTCGTTATCGGAGGAAAAGAACTGATTCAGCTTTCTTCAAACAACTATCTTGGGCTCACCACACATCCAAGACTTGTAAAAGCATCAGTAGAAGCTGCCCAAAAATACGGGGCCGGAACTGGCTCGGTCAGAACAATCGCAGGAACATTCTCCATGCATGAAGAGCTTGAGCAAAAGCTTGCCGAGTTTAAGCATACGGAAGCAGCGCTTGTGTTTCAGTCCGGTTTTACAACAAACCAGGGCGTGCTGTCTTCTATTCTGACAAAAGAAGATGTGGTCATTTCTGATGCTTTAAACCATGCATCCATCATTGATGGCATCAGACTGACTAAAGCAGCCCGCAAAGTGTATAATCACGTGGATATGGCTGACCTTGAACGCGCATTGAAAGAATCAGCAGACTTCCGTGTCCGCATCATTGTGACAGACGGTGTTTTCTCAATGGACGGCAATATCGCTCCGCTTCCGGAGATTGTCGAGCTTGCTGAAAAATATGACGCCCTCGTTATGGTTGATGATGCGCATGCTTCAGGTGTACTCGGCAAAAATGGCCGCGGCACAGTTAATCATTTTGGTCTTGACGGACGTGTACATATTCAGGTGGGAACATTAAGCAAAGCGGTAGGAGTTCTTGGCGGATACGTCGCAAGTACACGAACGCTGATTGACTACCTTATTCAAAAAGGACGCCCGTTCTTATTCAGCACATCTCATCCTCCTGCTGTCACAGCAGCATGCATGGAAGCAATCAATGTATTGCTTGAAGAGCCTGAGCTGATTGACAAGCTTTGGGAGAATGCAAAGTTTTTCAAAAAGGGTCTTGAAGATCTTGGTTTTGACACCGGGAAAAGCGAAACTCCGGTTACGCCTGTCATTGTCGGTGATGAAGCGCTGTCTCATCAATTCTCTGATAAACTGAGAGAATACGGCGTCTTTGCTCAGGGAATCGCATTCCCTACAGTTGCAAAAGGGCAGGCCCGCGTACGCACGATCGTCACGGCTGAGCACTCAACAGAAGAGCTTCAGCAGGCACTGGACATTTTTGAAAAGGCGGCAAAAGAGCTGAACATCCTTAAGTAATCGAAAAGAGAGGCTCGCAGCCTCTCTTTTTTTGCCGCAGTCAGAAGCCCTGCTTTTCTTTTTTTTCTCAATCATTTACTATAGACGTATGTCCTTTCTGAATATTTTATTGTTTTGTTCTTTAAGAACAGATATACTATAAAATTGGTATACTCTCACCCTGAGTGAGACGGTTTGAAAGGCCTGAAAGGAGACTGTTTTACATGAATGAAAAGCAGCGTCTGGAAAGCACGCAGGTAACGCCTTCGGACAAAAAATCCGAGAAGGATTACAGCAAGTATTTCCAGGCCGTGTACATGCCTCCTTCTTTAAAGGATGCTAAAAAACGCGGTAAAGAAGAAGTGAAATATCAAAATGATTTTAAAATCTCAGAAGAATTCAGAGGCCTCGGCAACGGAAAGAAATTCCTGATCAGAACGTACGGCTGTCAAATGAACGAGCACGATACGGAAGTAATGGCCGGGATTTTTACTGCACTTGGATATGAAGCAACAGCCGCAGCAGAAGATGCTGATGTGATTCTTTTAAATACATGTGCCATCCGTGAAAATGCAGAAAACAAAGTGTTTGGCGAAATCGGCCACTTAAAAGCGCTGAAACGCGAAAGACCGGGCCTTCTGATCGGCGTCTGCGGATGCATGTCCCAGGAAGAATCGGTTGTTAACCGGATTATGAAAAAGCATCAGCATGTGGACATGATCTTCGGCACACATAACATTCACCGCCTGCCGAATATTCTTAGCGATGCCTATATGTCCAAAGAAATGGTCATTGAGGTCTGGTCTAAAGAAGGCGATGTGATTGAAAATCTGCCGCGCGAACGCAAAGGCAAAATAAAAGCATGGGTCAACATTATGTTCGGCTGCGATAAGTTCTGCACGTACTGCATCGTTCCGTACACCCGCGGAAAAGAACGCAGCAGACGTCCGGAAGAAATTATTCATGAAGTAAGACAGCTTGCAGCAAGCGGCTATAAAGAAATTACCCTGCTTGGACAGAACGTAAATGCATACGGTAAAGACTTTGAAGACATGGAATACGGACTTGGCGATCTGATGGATGAAATCCGCAAGATTGACGTAGCCCGTGTCCGGTTTACAACAAGTCATCCGCGCGATTTTGATGATCATTTGATCGAAGTCCTTGCAAAAGGCGGAAATCTTCTTGATCATATCCATCTTCCTGTACAGTCTGGAAGCTCGGAAGTGCTGAAGCTGATGGCGCGCAAATACGACCGTGAAAAGTATATGACACTCGTCAAGAAAATCAAGGAAGCGATTCCAACGGCTTCTTTAACGACGGATATCATCGTCGGATTCCCGAACGAAACAGATGAGCAGTTTGAAGAAACGCTCTCTATGTACCGCGAAGTGGAATTTGACAGTGCGTACACGTTCATTTACTCTCCGCGCGAAGGAACGCCTGCAGCGAAAATGCAGGATAATGTTCCGATGGAAGTGAAAAAAGCACGCCTGCAAAAACTGAACAAACTGGTTAACGAAATCTCAGCGAAAAAAATGATGGAATATGAAGGACAGGTTGTGGAAGTCCTTGTTGAGGGCGAAAGCAAAAACAACCCTGAGGTGCTTGCCGGGTATACATCAAAAAGCAAGCTTGTAAACTTCAGAGGTCCAAAATCAGCCATCGGCGAGATTGTAAAAGTGAAAATTACGAAAGCAAAAACATGGTCTTTAGACGGGGAAATGGCAGAAGAAGCAATAGAGGTGAAATAGGGGGATGACAGTGTATACTAAAGAAGAAATCGTGGCCAGAGCACGTGAATTGGCGCAAATGGTAGCTGATACAAAGGAAGTTGAGTTCTTCAAAAAAGCAGAAGCTCAAATTAACGAAAATCAGAAAATCCGCGAAAAAGTAGCAAGCATTAAAAGCCTTCAAAAACAGGCAGTCAATTTTCAGCACTACAGCAAGCAGGAAGCTCTTAAACAAGTAGAAGACAAAATTGACAAACTTCAGGAAGAGCTCGATGAACTTCCGATCATCCAGGAGTTCAAGGAATCTCAAGTTGAAGTAAATGATCTGCTCCAGCTGATCGCCGTTACAATATCAAATCATGTAACAGACGAAATTATCCGCACGACAGGCGGAGACCTTCTGAGCGGGGAAACAGGTTCAAAAGTGAATAACTCACCCGGCTCAGCCTGCAGCAGCTGAAAAAATGTCCTTTCTGTGAAAACAGGAAGGACATTTTTTTATATTTAATTATCAAGTTAAATCATGTTCTAAATAATCACATTGGCTGTTCAATAACGGTTAATTGAACTAATAGGAACTGAAACAGCACGATTTCAGTGAAAAAATCGTAAAAATCTCTAACAAAACTATGTTCCAAATAATCATATATAAAACCGCAGCCAGCAAAGGCCAAACCCGCCTTTGCTGAAAACCTCTACTAAAATGAACGGCTGTATCATATTTATAGGACGAACAAGATTTTATCCTATATGCCTGCAGCACAGCGGGAATTGGGTTTTCTTTTAAATTTTTAGGCACATTTCTGGGCGTACACGCATAGAATGAAGTATACCGATTCATGTATTGGCGGTACCTATTATTTATTCCTTTTAAGCAGCAGCACAAACCATACTAGCCCAGCATAGGATTAAATGAAGATGATTGAGGAGGGTATGTACGAATGGCTGAATACAGAGAAATAATCACGAAAGCGATAGTTGCGAAAGGCAAAAAGTTTACTCAATCCACCCACAGCATTGCTCCTTCGCAAAAGCCGACAAGCATTCTGGGCGGCTGGCTGATCAACCATAAATATGATGCAAAAAAGGTTGGGAAAACAGTCGAGGTAGAAGGTACTTATGACATCAATGTCTGGTATTCGTATGCAGACAATACGAAAACAGAAGTTGTCACAGAAAAAGTTTCATATGTTGACGTCATTAAGCTGAAATATAAAGATAACAACTTTCTTGACGATGAACATGAAGTGATTGCAAAAGTGATGCAGCAGCCTAACTGCATGGAGGTTAACATTTCTCCTAACGGCAGCAAAGTTGTCGTTTCAGCTGAGCGTGAGTTTTTGGCAGAGGTTGTCGGAGAAACAAAAGTGGTTGTTGCCATCAACAACGAAGGCTTTGTTGAATCAGATGAGGACTGGGAAGAGGATCTTGACGATGAGTTTGAAGACCTGAATCCTGAATTTCTTGTAGGCGGAGACGAAGAGTAAGAGGAAACTGGGGAGAATTATCTTCCTGGTTTTTTCTTTGGCAAAAACTCGAGCTTCTAGTATTCCCCAAACCAAAATTACTGGCATCTATGCTATAATTAAGGTTGTTTTGAAACGCAAGGTTAATGGGGGATTACAATGGCAGCATATACGCCGATGATACAGCAATATTTAAAGATAAAGGCAGAGTATCAGGATGCCTTTTTATTTTTTCGCCTAGGCGACTTTTATGAAATGTTTTTTGAAGATGCTAAAAAAGCATCTGCTGAACTTGAAATCACACTGACGAGCAGAGACGGAGGCAGTGCCGACAGAATTCCAATGTGCGGCGTTCCGTATCACTCTGCACCAGGATATATTGAAACATTGATTGAGAAAGGCTACAAAGTGGCCATTTGTGAACAGACGGAAGATCCTAAACAGGCTAAAGGTGTTGTGCGCAGGGAAGTCGTTCAGCTGATCACACCGGGAACAGTCATGAATGGCAAAGGCCTTCAGGAAAGAGAAAACAATTACATAGCCTCTGTATCCGAGTTCTCATCCTGCTTCGGATTTGCTGTCACGGATCTGTCTACCGGAGAAAACCAGGTCACTCTTTTAAACGGATTTGATGAAGTGATCAATGAGATGTATTCACTGAATGTAAGAGAGCTTGTCGCAGATCCTGACTTTCCGCAGGACGTACTGAAAAGGGTGACAGAGAGATCGAAAGTGACAATTTCTTTTCAGTCTGCAGAAAAATGGGATGCTTTTGCCCCCATTATGGACCACCTGACAGATGACCGGCTGAAAGAGACATTTGGCAGACTGTGCACTTATCTGCAGAAAACGCAGAAAAGAAGCCTCGATCACCTGCAAAAAGTAAAAGTGTACAAGCTTCAGGATTTTATGAAGATTGATATCTATTCAAAAAGAAATCTCGAATTGACAGAAACGATCCGTTCCAAAGGCAAAAAAGGATCGCTCCTATGGCTGCTTGATGAGACGAAAACGGCTATGGGCGGACGGATGCTGAAACAATGGATTGACAGGCCGCTGCTGTCTAAAACGGAAATAGAAAGCCGTCTCGATACGGTTCAGACGCTGCTGAATCACTATTTTGAACGCGAGGATCTCAGAGAAAAACTGAGAGAAGTGTACGATCTTGAACGCCTTGCAGGCCGAGTCGCTTTCGGCAGCGTCAATGCAAGGGATTTGATTCAGCTTAAAAAATCACTGCAGCAGGTTCCTGCTATTAAAGAAGTTTTATCCGGGATAAATCACGCTGCGCTTCGTGAAATGGAGCACAAGATTGATCCATGCACAGAGTTGTGTGAATTGCTTGACACTGCCCTTGTTGAAAACCCGCCTCTTTCGATAAAAGACGGAAACATTATGAAGGATGGGTTTCATGAACAGCTTGATCAATTCAGGGATGCAAGCAGAAACGGGAAGTCATGGATCGCGGAGCTTGAACAGCAGGAGAGAGTCCGCACTGGCATTAAATCACTGAAAATCGGATACAATCGTGTGTTCGGATACTATATTGAGGTTACCCGGGCAAATGCCCATTTACTTGAAGAGGGAAGATATACACGCAAACAGACACTTACGAATGCTGAACGGTTTATTACTCCTGAACTCAAGGAAAAAGAAACACTCATTCTTGAAGCAGAAGAAAAAATGGTTGATATCGAATACCAGCTGTTTACTGAACTGAGAGAACAGGTCAAACGCTATATTCCAAACCTGCAGTCTCTTGCCAAGTGCTTAAGCGAACTGGACGTCCTCCAGTGTTTTGCTGTTATCAGTGAAAAGCGCCATTATACAAAACCTCTGTTCTCAGATGGCGAACTGTTCATCAAAGACGGAAGACACCCGGTTGTTGAGAAAGTGATGAATTCACAGGAGTATGTTCCAAACGACTGCTATTTCTCGAACGATCGCGGAATGCTTTTAATTACGGGTCCGAATATGTCCGGTAAAAGCACCTACATGAGACAAGTGGCCCTGACGAGTATTCTTGCGCAAATTGGCTGTTTTGTTCCGGCTTCAGAGGCGGTGCTTCCGGTCTTTGACCAGATCTTCACAAGAATTGGAGCTGCCGATGATTTGATATCAGGACAAAGTACATTTATGGTCGAAATGCTTGAAGCCAAAAATGCGATTGTCCATGCAACCGGCAAAAGCCTGATTCTGTTCGATGAGATCGGCAGGGGAACATCCACATATGACGGCATGGCATTGGCCCAGGCAATTATTGAGCATATTCATCACCATATTGGAGCAAAAACACTCTTTTCCACGCACTATCATGAGCTTACAAGTCTTGCAGATGAACTGCCGATGCTTCAAAACGTTCATGTATCAGCGGTTGAAGAGAATGGAAAAGTTGTGTTTCTTCATAAAATTAAAGAAGGTCCTGCAGATAAAAGCTACGGAATTCATGTTGCAGAACTGGCAGATCTCCCACAGAACCTGATCAAGAGGGCAAAAGAAATTCTTGAAGGACTGGAGGGGGAACAAACGGTCAAAGCTCCTGCTGCCGTTCAGGAAAAAAGGGAAACCTTCGAAAAAACGGATGATGCCCAGCTGTCTTTCTTCAGTGAGCAGCCGGCCAGAAAAGAAAGCGGCAGACAGGCTCCAAAAAAAGATCTTCTTGTACTTGAGCAAATCCGGGCCATCAATCTGCTTGAAATGACGCCGCTTGATGCAATGAATGAGTTGTATCAGCTGCAAAAAAAATTAAAATAGCTGGAAGGTGAATAGGATGGGGAAAATAGTCCGCCTAGACGATTCACTGTCAAATAAAATTGCTGCCGGTGAAGTAGTAGAGCGTCCGGCTTCTGTCGTAAAAGAACTGGCAGAAAACAGCATAGATGCCGGAAGCACTGTGATTGAAATTCACGTGGAAGAAGCCGGCCTTGCAAAAATCCGCATTATCGACAATGGGGAAGGCATTCAGCCCGAAGACTGCCTTAATGCTTT
This sequence comes from Metabacillus sp. SLBN-84, assembly GCF_053629595.1. NCBI lineage: Bacteria > Bacillati > Bacillota > Bacilli > Caryophanales > Bacillaceae > Metabacillus > Metabacillus sp. SLBN-84. Next base: position 2,339,039 of record NZ_JBRJIP010000001.1, on the reverse strand, counting down.
TCACAGACATGCGACAAGCAAAATCAAAGATGAGAATGACCTGTTCCGCATCAGAACACTTGGTTTCCGGGGAGAAGCCCTTCCAAGTATCGCGTCCGTATCGCATATTGAGCTTAAAACAAGCACAGGTGACGGAGCGGGAACTCGAATGGTTCTAAAAGGCGGAAAAGTGGAAGTGCACGAATCAGCCTCAAGCAGAAAAGGCAGCGACCTCACCGTCTCGAATCTGTTTTTCAATACACCTGCACGGCTTAAATATGTAAAGACGGTTCATACAGAGCTCGGGAATATAACAGATGTTGTGAACCGGCTGGCGCTGTCCAATCCAAATGTATCGTTTAAGCTGACTCATAACGGGAAACAGCTGCTTCATACGAGCGGCAACGGGGACGTGCGCCAGGTCATTGCAGGCATATACGGCCTTCCGATTGCCAAAAAGATGATTCCAATCCACCTGCAGTCACTTGATTTTGAAGTAAAAGGTTTTATCTCTCTTCCGGAAATAACAAGAGCTTCAAGAAACTACATTTCTACGATTGTTAATGGCAGATTCATCAAGAATTATCCGCTGGTAAAAGCGATTCAGCAGGGGTATCATACGCTTTTGCCGATTGGACGCTTCCCTGTCGTTTTTCTTGAAATACAAATGGATCCGATACTTGTGGATGTTAATGTGCATCCTGCCAAGATGGAAGTGCGCCTCAGCAAGGAAGCTGAATTGAATGAACTGATAACAAGCGGAATCAAACAAGCATTTTCAAAAAAACAGCTGATACCGGATGCCGCACTGCCGAAGCGAAAAGAAAAAGCACCGGAAGAACAGCAAAGCTTTACATTCAGCCACGTCAAAAAAGACGAACCCATTTTACCGGTGAGGAAGACAGAATCACAGGCCGTCGCCTTTCAAGTAAAGGAGGATTTTCCTATTGCCGCGGGAGAGGAAGCAGACTATTCCTCTGAAGCTGCTGATGAAACTCTGACGATAACAGAGGAAGCAGCAGTGGAGAAGGAGTACACAGACCGGGGCGCAGATTATTCAAGCACTGAATCCCTTATTCCGGTCCTTTATCCAATCGGCCAAATGCACGGCACATATATCCTCGCCCAAAATGAGAACGGACTCTATATAATTGATCAGCATGCTGCACAGGAACGGATTAATTATGAATATTATAAAGAAAAAGTGGGACAGGTCGCTTCAGAAGTCCAGGAGCTCCTCGTTCCCATCACGCTGCATTACTCGGCGGATGAAGCAGTCATTTTGACAGAGAAAATGCCTGAACTTGCCCAGGTCGGAATTTTTCTGGAGCCTTTTGGAGGAAACAGCTTTATCGTCCGTTCACACCCTCAGTGGTTTCCAAAAGGAGAAGAAGGAAGCATCATTGAAGAAATGATACAGGAAGTCCTTGATCATCGGCAGGCAGACGTTAAAAAAATCAGAGAAGAAGCGGCCATCATGATGAGCTGCAAAGCAGCGATAAAAGCAAACCATCATCTCCGCCAGGATGAAATATTTGCGCTGCTTGAAACCCTGAGAAAAACGGCAGATCCCTTTACATGTCCCCACGGCAGACCCATTATCATTCATCATTCCATTTATGAAATGGAAAAGATGTTTAAGCGCATTATGTGAAACAAGCCCCGCACTGATCTGTGCGGGGCTTGTTTTCGTCATTAGAACCTATCTGCAAAAAATCCTGAAGAATCACTTTTGTCCAGCAGAATCCCAAAAAAGAAACCGGCATAAATAATAGCTGAAAATCCGCAGTATTCCGTTACTGGGTCTGTTTTAGGCATGGAAGAGCAAATCATCATTTTCTATCCCCCTCATTGTTACGATCTCGGTGGCAGCCACTTATCCAGAAATTCAGGCAGCTGACCTTCTGAAATGGTTACCCCCGTGTGTCCTTTTTTACTTAACATAAACGTCTTATCCTTGCTTGCAGCATGTTCCATGATGGAACTGCTCTGTCTGACTGACACAAGCTGGTCACTTTCTCCGGAGATCACAAGAAGATTGCAGGAGATGTTTTTAAGCTCAGCTTTTTTGTTTTTGATTGTGAGCTCTCCGCTGATCAAACTGTTTTCTTTAACTAATTTTAAAACCACGTCTTTTACAAAAGCACCCGGCATCGGGAGATAAGAATTCGCCCATTTATTAAACCTCATCCATTTCTGCATATAGGCTTCATCATCTGTTTTCCCTAAAAGAGCGAGGTAGGGTGTAAAGTATACGGGAGATGTAAGCAGCCTCATGCCGGCTTTTACACGGGCTGCAGAGATTAAAGTATTCCATTCCATCATCTGTTCAATATCAGTCTCATCCGCAGCTCTTAATGCAGTCAGCCATTTATCATAAAGGTGGGTTTCTTCAAAATCCACGGGAGCAGTGTAAAGGATCAGGTTCTTTATCTTTAGGTCTGTTACAGCAGCGAATATCGCCGCAAGAGTGCCTCCTAAACAATAGCCTATGACCGTCAAACTCTCTGCCCGGGAGTGAAGTAGCGTTCTTTTTGCTGCTTTTTGAATATACTTCGCAACATAATCCTCCAGCGTGTCATCTTTATCTTCATAACCGGGTTCTCCAAACTCAAGCAAGTAAACGTCAAAACCGGCTTGGATGAAAGAGGCAATCACGCTCTTTCCAGGAAAAAGGTCCAGAATATCCGGACTGTTTACAGGAGAATAAATGAGAAAAAGAGGAGTTTGATAGTTTCTCACCGCAGGAGGATAATGCCACAGAGTGATTTTATTTAACTGCCATACAGGGGTTTTGCTCAAGCCTGTCGGACTGATATGAGTCACTTTAAGCAGAGCTCCTCTCTATTTTTTTTTGTTTTTCGCGACTAAATTTCTCATTTCATCAAGTTTTGAATCGATCTCCAGAAGTTTCTCTTCAATGGAATCGATTTTTTCTTCTGTTCTAACGACGAGTTTGGATGTATTTGCTGTATCTTCATTGCCGGGAATTTTTTGTGCAGGAATCAGGATGCCGAATAATTTCTGCAGATCAGGGTTTTTTTGAGTGTTTGCGAGAATTCGGGTTAAATCCGTGTTATTAAGTTTTGCCTTTATGGTCTGATTGAGGTTTGACTCTAACTGAAAGCCTGCCTTTTTAACCAAGTCACTCAGTTGCAGGTTTTTCTTTTTTTGCATTTGATTTCCTCCTTCCCTTAATCGTAATGAGAAAATACAGGTGAAGCCACCTGTATTTTCAATGCTGCAGAGAAAGGCAGATTCTCTTTGTTGCTGAATCTTATTAATAGAGTATGTTCGACAAAAAATATAGATTGGGTTAATAAATCATGATTTTCGCCAATTTTTAAGGAATAAAGACATAAACGTTCAGCAGAAAAAATCGAAAAATGTGTTTTTGCAGGAGGTTATTTCCCCATACAGATAATCCTGCTGAGAATATGATGGAGTAAACAGGAAGGAGAGATGGTCATGATCAACCGTAAAACAACGGATCTGTTTGTCAAAATGCTTCTCGACAAATATGGATTGGAAACTAAGCTGAAAGCTATTCCGGAGGATAAGAAAAAACCTCTTAGAGACATGGTCACTGAATTAAATGGTCAAGTTGAGGATTTCCTCAATAATTTAAAATCCAAAACTGAGAAAGGGGGGAAATAATATGGGAAGAAACAGAGTAATTATGTCTAATTGCCGCCATGAAGAAGAAGTTGCAGGCGAAATGGACATGAGTATGGGCGGAAGCGGCCTTGGATCTGCAAATGGCGTATCTGAGAGAGCAAGACAATCTGTTCGCGCAGGCCAAAGATCATCTGAGAGAATCAGCATTGTCGATTCTACAGATGTAAACGTATTGACAATTGATGTTCAGGCTGCAATTGCACTTCAAGCTGCTATTCAGGCTGCCATCGTACTCATTGTCAGACTTTCTTTCGCTGATGATATTGAGCGGGCTGATCAGTTCAGTGAAGAGTTATTCCAGTTTGCAAGCATTGATCAAGTAAATGAGCAGGAAATTCTCATCAAAGATTCTCACAACGTTAACGTTGGAGCGCTTGATCTTGATCTTGTTATTACAATTCAGCTGTTAATTCAAGTCTTGGCAGCTCTTGCACTAACCCTGGATATTCTGTAACTCTATGAGTTAGAAGAGGTGTCCCAATTATTGGGGCACCTTTTTAATTCTTGTATTTTGCTGTCCAAAACATCAGCGAGATATCCATTTATATGACTGAGCATAGGATACATAGATAATTTGAACATCTGGCGGTGAAAATTTTGAATGAAATCAATCGTATTGTAAATGGTGATTTTGGAACAGGTTCTTTTAATCCGTGGATAGTTTTGAATGCGGAGATTGTCCCATTAGCTGGGGGGATTACTGGATATGCTGCTGCATTAGACGGAAGTTTATATAATTCTTTTATCTATCAATTGGTTTCTGTTAATCAGGGGGAACAATTTACTTTTAAGGCTGAGCTGGTCAAGTCAAGCCCGATGCCAAGCGGATTAATTACGGTATCTGTAAATTATTATGATAAAAATCTTGCGTTTCTTGGATACGGACTTCTTGAATCAATCAATGACAGTTTTTTTGACTCTTATGCAGAATCGGATGAGGCGAGGATCGTTATGGATGTCGATGCTGTTCCTGAAAATGCAGCCATTGCACTTGTTCTTATAAATTCTTTACCTGGACAAATCGTTTCTGACATATATGTTCTGAATGTCTCTCTTCTGTATAGAGAACAGCCTGTCAGTGGTCCAACAGGTCCGACAGGTCCAAAGGGGCCGTCTGGAGAAGCCGGTCCTCAAGGTGTGACAGGTCCAACCGGAGCTACAGGTCCAACTGGATTACAGGGACCACAAGGGATTACAGGTCCAACCGGAGCTACTGGTGCTGCAGGAGCAACAGGAATTACAGGATCTCAGGGCATACCGGGTCCAACGGGATTGACAGGAGCAGCAGGTATCCGGGGTCCACAAGGGATTACAGGACCTCAAGGCATACCGGGTCAGACTGGCGTTGCTGGTGTTAATGGAGCAACCGGCTCAACAGGAACTCAGGGGCCACGAGGAATTACGGGTCCAACAGGAAGTCAGGGACTGCAAGGAATAATGGGTCCAACCGGATCTCAGGGAATAACAGGTGTTCAAGGTCCAACCGGATTGACGGGAGCAACAGGTATCCAGGGTTCACAAGGGATTACAGGACCAACCGGAGCTGCTGGTGCTACAGGAGCAACCGGATCAACTGGAATTACAGGAGTTCAGGGCATACCGGGTCCGACAGGTGTTCAAGGTCCAATTGGATTGACAGGAGCAACCGGAATACAGGGCCCACAAGGGATTACAGGTCCAACCGGGGCTACTGGTGCTGCAGGATCAACAGGAATTACAGGAGCGCAGGGCATTTGGGGTCCAACTGGTGTTCAAGGTCCAACCGGATTGACGGGAGCAACAGGTATCCAGGGCCCACAAGGGATAACAGGTCCAACCGGTGCTGCTGGTGCTGCAGGAGCAACAGGATTAACAGGAGCAACTGGTATTCAGGGACCGCAAGGAATAACGGGTCCAACCGGATTTCAGGGAATAACAGGTCCTCAGGGTATTCAGGGAATAACTGGTGTTCAAGGTCCAAACGGATTGACAGGAGCAACAGGAATACAGGGACCACAAGGGATAACAGGTCCAACCGGAGCTGCTGGTGCTGCTGGAGCAACCGGATCAACAGGAATTACAGGAGTTCAGGGCATACGAGGTCCAACTGGTGCTCAAGGTCCAATCGGATTGGCGGGAGAAACAGGTATCCAGGGCCCACTAGGCATTACAGGTCCAACTGGAGCTACTGGAGCTGCTGGAACTACAGGATCAACAGGATTAACAGGAATTACAGGACCGCAGGGCATACCGGGTCCAACTGGTGCTCAAGGTCCAACGGGATTCACGGGTGCATCAGGAATTCAGGGACTACAAGGGATTACTGGTCCAACCGGAGCTACTGGTGCTTCAGGAGCAATCGGATCAACAGGAATTACAGGAGTTCAGGGCATAACTGGTCCGACTGGTGCTCAAGGACCAACCGGATTGACAGGAGCAATAGGAATACAGGGACTACAAGGGATTACTGGTCCAACCGGAGCTGCTGGTGCTTCAGGAGCAACCGGATCAACAGGACCGCAGGGTATACTGGGACCAACTGGTGCTCAAGGACCAATCGGATTGACAGGAGCAACAGGTATCCAGGGGCCACAAGGAATTACGGGTCCAACAGGATTGACAGGAGCAACCGGAATACAGGGACCACAAGGGATTACAGGTCCAACCGGGGCTACTGGTGCTGCAGGATCAACAGGATTAACAGGAATTACAGGACCGCAGGGCATACCGGGTCCGACAGGTGTTCAAGGTCCATTAGGATTGACAGGAGCAACGGGTATTAAGGGACCACAAGGAATAACGGGTCCAACCGGATTTCAGGGAATAACAGGTCCTCAGGGTATTCAGGGAATAACTGGTGTTCAAGGTCCAATCGGATTGACGGGAGCAACAGGTATCCAGGGACCACAAGGAATTATAGGATCTCAAGGCATACCGGGTCCAACTGGCGTTGCCGGTGTTACTGGAGCAACCGGATCAACAGGAATTACAGGACCGCAGGGCATACCGGGTCCAACTGGTGTTAAAGGTCCAACGGGATCCACGGGTGCATCAGGAATACAGGGACTACAGGGGATTACAGGTCCAACCGGAGCTGCAGGAGCAACCGGATCAACAGGAATTACAGGAGTTCAGGGCATACCGGGTCCAACGGGTATTCAAGGCCCAACCGGTTTGACAGGGGCATCAGGAATACAGGGACCACAAGGGATTACAGGTCCAACCGGAGCTACAGGTGCTGCAGGATCAACAGGAATTACAGGAACGCAAGGCATACCGGGTCCAACTGGTGTTCAAGGTCCAACGGGACCCACGGGTGCATCAGGAATACAGGGGATTACAGGTCCAACCGGAGCTGCAGGAGCTACCGGATCAACAGGAATTACAGGAGCGCAGGGCATACCGGGTCCAACTGGTATTCAAGGCCCAACCGGTTTGACAGGTGCATCAGGAATTCAGGGCCCACAAGGGATTACAGGTCCAACCGGAGCTACTGGTGCTGCAGGAGCTACCGGATCAACAGGAATTACAGGATCTCAAGGAATACCGGGTCCGACTGGTGCTCAAGGTCCAGCTGGATTGGCGGGAGAAACAGGAATACAGGGCCCAACCGGTGTTCAGGGTCCAACTGGTGCAACTGGACCAGACGGAGTTTCTATATCACAGACATCCAGTTCTGCAGCAAATACTTCGGGTTCTTCTATTTCTGTCATACTGTTGGGTTCCCTTGTTCCGCTGTCTTCTAAAAATCTTTCAAATGAAGTCAGTGCAAACGGAGCCAACACCATTTTCACTGTATTGCCTGCCGGCAGATATTATTTAACATTTTCAGTCAGATTATCTGCTTCTCTGCTTTTGGGTGTAAGGCTGCTGATAAATGGATCCGCTGTTGATGAACTTGACTGCAGGCCTTCACTTGCCGCTTCATTTTTTAATGCAGGTTTTATTTTCGATTTGCCAGCAGGAACCGCATTAAGTCTTCAGATGTACGGTTTGCTGGGAACGGCTGTTCTCCAGACGGGTGCAGGTGCTTCTATGACGATATTGAGAATTGGATAAACTACAATAAGAAGACCGGACAAAAAGAGTCCGGTCTTCTTACTAATGGTTACTAATCAAACTGGCTGCAGCTGCTCCCATACTTAATAACATCATAAATTGATCTGCCATCAGACGAATGCGTCTCTGAATATTTAAATGGCAGAAGCGAAAAGAAAACAAAGTAAACAGAAAAATAGACAAATTGATAAAAGAAGATGTGTGGATTCAGCAGCCCTGCATGAATCATAGAATTTACGATAATGATGGAGGCCAGGTTAAAAATGGATCCTCCTGCATATACAAGGACGTGTGTCCACTTGCTTTCCCATCTCAATCGTTCGTACTGGCAAAAAGAGTCCAAAAAGTAGTATTGATTAATTTGCAGCTTTCCTACTCTGAGCAAAGATTTCCCTCTCCCTAACGTAAAAAAGGCCTTTCCTCCAAATATCCAAACAAAGACAAAGTGCCCAAGCTGATGAATGAAGGCAACGATGGGCAGAACAAAGAAGAAAGCCCAGAAGAAAGTGATCATATCCTCCAGCTGAAACAACGGGCATGCCCCTCTCAATTTAGAACTATTCTCTAATTTCCCTGTTTTGCTTTGTTAAAACGGCAATTTGTGATATTTATGCTCCTTTGCTGCCTTACTTTCATACGTTGATAAAAAGCTTGAAAGGAAGCTGCTTTATGAAGGAAATGAATTTTCGGGAGCCTCTGCCAGTTCCCCATGCTCACTTTTATCAGGGCGTGACAGAGGAACAGGAAGGTCACACGCATGCACTGCTTGGATTTTCAAAACCGATCAACGGTACATCATTTGACAGGCATTACCACTATGTAGAAGGGGTTACGACGTTTGACAACAATCATTATCACCGCTTTTATGTTAAAACCGGACCGCCAATTCCCATGCTTGACGGCACTCACTATCATCTGTTTTATGGAAAGACTTACAGAAACTACACAGAAGGAGAGCCGACTCAGTTTGGAGGGGTTGTATACTCTCCGCAGCAGAAACAGGTTCATCAGCATTTGTTCAGCGGAAGAACAAGCGGACCAATCGGATATTAATCCATCAAGGCCGTTTGAGCATGCTGATATCTGGAAATAATAAACTGGTATTCACTGATTTAAAGTGATAAGATGTTGAAAAGCGGATATAAAGCAAGAAAGTGTGATTACAGGTTGAAGAAAGAAAAACTGCTCGTGATAATTGGACCGACTTCAGTCGGGAAAACAAACTTGAGCATACAGCTGGCCAAAAAGCTGAATGGTGAAATCATAAGCGGGGACAGTATGCAGATCTACCGCGGGATGAATATTGGGACGGCAAAAGCCACTCCTGAAGAAATGGATGGAGTGCGCCATCACCTGATTGATATTAAAAATCCTGATGAGTCATTTTCTTCGGCTGAATTTCAGGAATTAGCCCGTCCTCTTATTACCGATATTCACTCAAGAGGCAAGTTTCCAATCATTGCCGGCGGGACAGGCATGTATATTCAGTCTGTTATCTATGATTATCAGTTTACAGAACAGGCAGCAGATCCTGAGTACAGGAAGATGCTTGAAGAAGAAGCTGCAGCCATGGGCAATGAATTTATACACAAGAAATTGTCAGATGCAGATCCGGAATCAGCTCAAAGAATTCATCCGAATAACGTGAGGAGAGTCATCAGGGCTCTTGAAATCTTCCGCTGCACTGGCAAAACGATGACAGAGTTTTTAAACGAACAGGAGAAGGTGCTGCTCTACGACCTTGTCATTGTCGGGTTAACGATGGAACGAAGCGAGCTCTACGAACGTATTGATCACAGAGTTGATCTTATGATGGAGCAGGGGCTGCTTGCTGAGGCAAAACAGCTGCATGAAAATGGGATCCGTGACTGTCAGTCTGTCCAGGCCATCGGCTATAAAGAACTTTACGCCTATTTAGACGGCAAGTCTTCTTTAGATGATGCAGTGGATCAGCTGAAACAGAACTCCCGCCGCTATGCGAAGCGCCAGCTTACATGGTTCCGCAACAAAATGGACGTGGAATGGTTTGATGTAAGCAGCCCGCATGATGCAAATGACAGATTCAATGAAATTTTCACTTATATAGCAGGAAAGCTTCAATTAAGCTAGAATACATAAAACATAGAGAAAAGAGGAGGACGAAACATGAAACAGACAGTCAATATCCAAGACCAATTTTTAAACTCAATGCGCAAAGAAAGTACATTTGTTACGGTGTACCTTCTGAACGGATTTCAGCTCAGAGGCCTTGTTAAAGGATTTGACAACTTTACAGTCCTGCTGGAAACAGAAGGCAAGCAGCAGCTGATTTTCAAACATGCGATTTCAACGTTTGCGCCTCAGAAACATGTTTCCCTTGAAATAGAATAGACAGTCAAAATCAGCCTTCATATGCGGAGGCTGATTTTTTATTTGTCTTTTCCCTGAAGTCTGCTGATGATCAGGAATTGGAATTATTTCTCGGGAAAGCGCAGATTCCATCAATATTCAGCAATATTTTCTCCGCGGAAAAATAATTTCATCTTTTAGATAGGCATTTGTCACGATTTTGCCCCTAGCAACGTATAGTAATAAAAGAATGTGAGGTGAACATCTTTGGATCAAGCAGTCACATTTAAAAACAACGGGCAAATTAATGTGATTCTTAGCGGCCAGAAAAAGGTCTATCATGAGCGAATCAGCGAAACAGCCACATATGAACTGAAAATTCCCAAAACAGAACCGCAGCATGCCATATTAAATGAAATTGAAGCAGAGCTGAATACGCTTGTAGGCATGGATGAACTGAAGCGGATGATTAAAGAAATTTATGCATGGATTTTTATTAATAAAAAGCGGGAAGAACAGGGGCTGAAAGCGGGGAAGCAGTCTCTTCATATGATGTTCAAAGGAAATCCCGGCACAGGGAAAACAACAGTGGCCAGATTGATCGGGAAATTATTTTTCCAGATGAATGTGCTCTCAAAAGGCCATTTGATTGAAGCGGAACGCGCAGATCTTGTGGGAGAATACATTGGACATACCGCACAGAAAACACGGGACCTGATTAAAAAATCTCTCGGAGGCATTCTTTTTATAGATGAAGCTTATTCTCTTGCCCGCGGGGGAGAAAAGGATTTTGGGAAAGAAGCCATTGACACTCTCGTTAAGCATATGGAAGATAAACAGCATGAATTTGTTCTTATACTAGCGGGCTATTCCAAGGAGATGGATCATTTTCTATCATTAAATCCCGGCCTGCATTCGAGATTTCCGCTCGTGGTAGATTTTCCGGATTATTCAGTTGAACAGCTGATGGAAATTTCAAAGCGCATGATGAAGGAAAGAGAATATTCATTCAGCAAAGAGGCTGAAATGAAATTCCGTGAGCATCTGAATGACATGAAAACAAACCTTGCCCCATCAAAATTTTCAAATGGCAGGTATGTCAGAAATATCATTGAAAAATCCATCCGCTCCCAGGCAATGAGACTTCTTACAGCCAATCAATTGGGGCGGGACGAACTTGTCACGATCTTGAGTCAGGATCTGGTGATTAAGGAATAAGCAAATGTACGAAAAAAGCCGCGGCTGCGGCTTTTTCTAATGGTGGATGGAGCGGTTTGGAAGCTGCCATTTGTTTGTATAAGAGAGAACTCTGCAAACAACGAGCAGAATAAACAGTGTATAAAGCTGAATAGGTGATTGGGCGAGATCAAATCCGATAATAAGACCAGCAAGGACAGCCCACACTGCATAAATTTCTGATTTTAACACAAGCGGTTTTCTTCCTGCCAGCAAATCCCGGACGATTCCGCCGCCGCTTCCTGTGAGTACAGCAGCCACAACAACCGCACTGATCGGATGATTCATCTCTGCAGCATACAGCGCTCCTTGAATAGCGAATGCCGAAAGTCCGATCGCATCGGTGAAATTTCCCCACTTCTGCCAGTGTTTAAGCAGGTTATTGGGGAATAAAAAGACGGTCGTCATGGCAACAAGCGCTATTTGAAAGAGCGTCCCCTGTTCCCATAAAGCCGAAACCGGCACGCCAATGAGAAGATTTCTGATGGCTCCTCCTCCAAATGCAGTGACAATGCCAAGAATATACACCCCGAGAATATCATATTCCTCTTCCATCGCAACAATGGCGCCGCTCACTGCAAAAGCAATCGTGCCGATGATGCTTAATACTTCCCACGTCATATATGTATCCCCTTTTTCGCAAATGTCAACTATCATCAATTTCAATTACAGGGCTGCGGGAAAGCAGCCGTCTTGATTTTATATGCGTATCCGGTTTAATGCAATCCTTTTCTTTTAAAGTAGTCTTCGAAAGGTTCCTATGTGCGTAAAATCGTAAAGCATTAGTGGATTCTTTGTTTTTTTGGTATGATAAAGAAGCAAAATTATGAGTAAAAGGATGATACCCGTTTGAAAGAGACAATGAATACCGGGAGTGAAAAAGTCATTCTGGTCGGATGCCAGCTACCGAAGACAGAAGATGAAGCGTTCAGTTATACAATGAGCGAGCTTGCCTCCCTTACTAAAACAGCGAATGGAGAAGTGCTCGTCCAGCTGTCGCAGAAGAGAGAGCGCATCCACCCGGCAACATACATAGGAAAAGGCAAAGTTGAAGAACTGCTGGCTCTTTCAGAAGAGCTTGCGCCCGACTTAATTATATTTAATGATGAGCTTTCTCCAAGTCAGCAGCGGAATCTGTCGGCTGCCCTTGATGTGAAAATTATAGACCGCACACAGCTGATTCTTGATATATTTGCGACGCGTGCAAAATCAAAAGAAGGCAAGCTTCAGGTGGAGCTTGCGCAGCTTCAGTATCTTTTGCCGAGGCTGAGCGGACAGGGAATCAATCTTTCAAGACAGGGCGGCGGAATCGGCACGAGGGGACCGGGCGAAACGCAGCTTGAAACAGACCGAAGACATATTAGAACTCGCATACATGAAATTAAGCTGCAGCTTGCTGCAATCGTCAGCCACCGGAACCGCTATCGTGAAAGGAGAAAGAAAAATCAGGCTTTCCAGGTAGCTCTGGTCGGCTACACCAACGCCGGGAAATCGACATTGTTTAACCGGATTACAGACGCTGGCACATTTGAAGAAGACCTGCTTTTTGCCACACTTGATCCAATGACTAGGAAGATGACACTGCCATCTGGCTATCAGGCTCTTTTAACAGATACGGTAGGGTTCATACAGGATCTGCCGACAACGCTAGTTGCAGCTTTCCGCTCTACACTTGAAGAAGTGAAAGAGGCGGATTTGATTCTGCATGTTGTGGACAGTTCAAATGAAGATTACGTCAATCATGAAAAAACGGTCTATAAACTGCTTGAAGAACTGAAGGTCACGACGATTCCGGTCTTAACGTTATATAACAAGCAAGATAAGCAGTCGCAAGGCTTTGTTCCTTCCCCAAAAGGCGAGCATGTGCTGATCAGCGCCTTTTCAGATGCGGATATTGCAAAACTGAAACAGAAGATTCAGTCGTTTTCGATGGAGCTGATGGAAGAATACAGCATTGATGTGCCTGCTTCAGAAGGCAAGCTTCTGGCTTTATTGAAAACAGAAACAATGGTAGGGCATTTTGCCTTTAATGAAGAAGAAAATCATTATGAAATACAGGGACACTTCCTGCCGGGGCATGCAGCTTCCGGCCAGATAGAGATGTATAAGAGAAAGGGAAACAAACATGTTTAACCAATTGAAGTACGGCGATAAGCTTGCGCAGCTAGCTGCACAGGCAGAAGAAAAAATTAGAGATACCCACAAAAAAATTGATGAACGAATGGAAATGAACCAGTTTCGGGTTCTTCAAAGCTACAGAGACCATAGAGTAAGCGACTCTCATTTTATCCCGACCACAGGATATGGGTATGATGATCATGGACGGGATACGCTGGAACAGATTTATGCGGATGTTTTCGGCGGGGAGTCAGGGCTTGTAAGGCCACAGATCATTTCAGGCACCCATGCCATTTCCATTGCCCTGTTCGGAGTGCTGCGTCCATTTGATGAACTTCTATATATAACGGGAAAGCCTTATGATACCCTTGAAGAGATTGTAGGCATCAGAGGCAGCGGCACCGGTTCACTCAGCGAATTCAAAATCGGTTACCGGGCAGTTGAACTGAAAGAAGATGGCGGCATAGATTATGATGCCGTCGGTGCTGCCATTACAGAAAAGACAAAGATGATCGGCATTCAGCGCTCTAAAGGATATGCCACAAGGCCTTCTTATACCCTTGCAGAAATCAAGCAGATGATTGACTTTGTCAAATCCATTAAGCCTGATGTTGTCGTTTTCGTGGACAATTGCTACGGTGAATTTGTTGAAGAACTTGAACCTTGTCACGTTGGTGCTGACCTTATGGCAGGTTCGCTTATTAAAAATCCGGGCGGCGGACTTGCGAAAACAGGCGGTTATATCGTTGGGCGCAAGGATCTTGTGGAAGCATGCTCCTACCGGATGACATCACCGGGAATCGGGGCTGAGGCAGGTGCGTCCCTTTACAGTCTTCAGGAAATGTATCAGGGATTTTTCCTTGCTCCGCACGTTGTTGCACAATCTTTAAAAGGTGCTGTGTTTACAGCAGCGATGCTTGAACTTGCAGGGCTTAAAACGAACCCGTCATGGGATGCAGTCCGCACAGACCTTATTCAGTCTGTCCAGTTTGAGCAGTCCGATTTAATGGTTGCGTTCTGCCAGGCCATTCAATATGCATCACCGGTCAATTCGCACGTGACGCCATATCCGAGCTATATGCCGGGATATGAGAACGATGTCATAATGGCTGCAGGTACATTCGTACAGGGAGCAAGCATCGAACTTTCGGCAGATGGTCCGCTGCGTCCCCCGTATACAGCGTATGTTCAGGGCGGATTAACGTATTCGCATGTGAAAATTGCCATCTGTTCTGCTCTTGATCATCTTCTGGATAAGAATTTAATTCGTCTGTAACCCAATATAAATACAAATGTCATTTTTCCTAACATAGTGTTGACACATTATATGACATGGAATATAATATGATTAAGTTAAGAAAAGGAGGGAATACAATGGGTGATACGATTCGACGCTCGATGCCCTTATTCCCGATCGGAATTGTCATGCAGCTGACAGAACTCTCTGCCAGACAAATTCGATATTATGAAGAAAACGGCTTGATTTTCCCTGCAAGAACAGAAGGGAACAGACGCCTATTTTCATTTAATGACGTAGATACGCTTCTTGAAATAAGAAGCCTTATCGAACAAGGCATTAACATGGCCGGCATCAAGCAGATTTTTTCTTCTAAGGATAAAAGCATGGAACGCGAGGAAGAAGGCCAGCCTAAAAAAGTGGAAAAACCGGATCTGACCGACGCTGAACTTAGAAAGCTTCTGAAAGCTGAACTGATGCAGGCCGGAAGGTTTCAGAGATCATCGCTCAGACAGGGTGACATGTCTAGATTTTTCCATTAATTAACGCAGCTTCACTTAAATTTTCACAATAAATATTACTTAGTATTGTTAGGAGAGGATTTTCACAATGGCAAAGTATTCGAGAGAAGATATTGTACGCTTAGTACAAGAAGAAAACGTAAAATACATCAGACTGCAGTTCACGGACATCCTTGGAACAATCAAAAACGTAGAAATTCCTGCAAGCCAGCTTGAAAAAGCACTTGACAACAAATGCATGTTTGACGGATCTTCAATTGAAGGATTTGTCCGCATCGAAGAATCTGACATGTATCTGTATCCTGATCTTGATACGTTTGTTATTTTCCCTTGGACATCTGAAAAAGGCAAAGTTGCACGTTTCATCTGCGACATCTACAGCCCGGACGGGACACCATTTGATGGAGATCCGCGCAACAACTTAAGACGCATGCTGAAAGAAATGGAAGACCTTGGATTCACTGACTTCAACCTTGGGCCTGAGCCTGAATTCTTCCTTTTCAAGCTTGACGAAAAAGGAGAACCTACTCTTGAGCTAAACGATCACGGCGGCTACTTCGACCTTGCTCCGACTGACCTTGGAGAAAACTGCAGACGCGACATCGTGCTTGAGCTTGAAGAAATGGGCTTTGAAATTGAAGCATCCCACCATGAGGTAGCTCCTGGCCAGCATGAAATTGACTTTAAATATGCAGGCGCTGTAAAAGCTTGTGATGATATCCAAACGTTTAAACTTGTGGTTAAAACAATTGCGCGCAAACACGGATTGCATGCTACATTCATGCCAAAGCCTCTGTTTGGAGTAAACGGATCTGGAATGCACATGAACCTCTCTCTTTTCAAAGACGGAGTGAACTCATTCTATGACAAAAACAGTGAACTTGAGCTGAGCGAAACAGCTAGACATTTCATCGCCGGCGTAATCAAGCATGCTCCAAACTTCACAGCTGTTACGAATCCGACAGTTAACTCATATAAGCGTCTGGTTCCTGGTTACGAGGCACCATGCTATGTTGCCTGGTCTGCACAAAACAGAAGCCCGCTTATCCGTATCCCTGCTTCACGCGGACTAAGCACACGCGTAGAAGTGCGCAGTGTTGACCCTTCTGCAAACCCGTACCTTGCAATGAGCGTATTGCTTGCTGCTGGTCTTGACGGCATTAAAAACAAACTTGCTGCTCCAAAACCGATTGACCGCAACATCTATGTCATGACGAAAGAAGAGCGCGTTGAGAATGGAATCGTTGATCTTCCTGCAACTCTTGCACAGGCTCTTGATCTTCTGAAAACAGACGAAGTGATCATCAACGCACTTGGCGAGCATTTGTTTGAGCATTTTGTAGAAGCGAAAGAAATTGAATGGGATATGTTCCGCACTCAAGTTCACCCATGGGAACGTGAGCAGTACATGTCTCAATACTAAGAATCACACTCAAAAACCTCAGCTGTTTGCTGAGGTTTTTTTGCATGTTTTTAGTCGATTCCGTCTGATTTTCTCTTCTGTAAATAATCCTTCAGCAGTCTCATAATAGCTATTGCGGCAAGCACTGAGCCAACTGCAATTCCTGATAAAGCAACCACCAGTGAGATGTATTCAAACACAGAGTAATCTGCAAGTTTGTTCCAGCTTATGCTGCCTTTCCAATCCTCAATAACAAGGTTCATGCCATAGATTCCGGAAATAACCGTATAAGTAGTAAGGATCAGCAGCAGGGAATTATGGCGTTTGCTGGCCAGCTTCTCCTGATTTTGATAAAGAGTGTCCATTGTATTATTTACTTCTTTATAGAGGGTCTCAATTTTAAACCGGTCTTTCATCATGACAGAAAGCTCCTGTCCTTCCGTTCTGCTGCTGATTTCTGAAAAAATATACTTAGCCGTGAAATTAGCAATCGAGCGAATCAGACCTTCCATTTTATCCTGTTTCCGGTCAATGTAGAGCTGTGAATAGCTGTATGAAAGTTTTAAAAGGACAATTTTATAGAAAAGATGCAGGATGAGATTGTAATAGAGCTGACCGACCATTTCTTCCGCGGTCACGTTCTCCTGACCCACATCATTCGTAATTTTAGTGAATGTATGATCACTCACAACGTGAAAACTGCCGGGGGACCACCTGTCGTAAATGTGATCTTGTATATACTGGCTGATATAAGCGGGATTGCTTGCGGACATATACGGTTTGCCATTTTGATCATAACCATTTATGTGCCCTGTGCGAAACAAGGTTTCAGGTGATATTTCTGCGTCCTTTTCTGTCAAAAGATAACTGCTGACAAACATTCTCTCATCAATAAAGTAGGGAAGGCTTCCAAGATAGGTTGACTGGCTGTTTTCACTCTTCTCTATATACGGGACAACAGAGGGGCACAGCTCTTCAAAGATAAAATCCTGAATCTTTTCATAAGTGCCCTGTCCTGAATGGAGAACAGTTCCTTTTTCTTCTGTAATAAACGGTTCAAGAACTCTGAAGTGATCCATAAAATCGAGTGCATCGCTCAGTATCAATGTTTTGCTGTCAGATGTAAGCTCCGTCCTGATTGTAATCATTCCAACAGAAAATGGGCAAATATACAGATCGATTGAGTGGATAGTGAAAGAATATTCATTTACAGCTGTACGAAGCGTGCATTTTGTGTCAAAGGATTTGGAGTATCTGTTAATAGCCTTATCCTTATGCTGATCTGGAAAGAGAATCTGTTCTATGTACGGCATAAAATAATGCTTCAGCCGTTTATGGGGAAGGCTCGTTTTCTCTCCGTAAAATTTGTTCTGCTGAGCGCTGCTGTTGATGCTGAAAAATTCAAATCCGCTTGCCTTAAGTTCATCAGTCAGCTGGGAGATGCAGTCCCTGTCCCATGAAAAAGGAAAAATAAACTGGGCATTTGCCCGCAGAATGGCCGGTTCTTTTGTCATAGGCACCCTCTCATCTTTTTTTCATTATTATGTTCCCCTGAGAGAAGACTGTAAAACAGGCAAATAAAAAAACTTTGCCTGTAAAAGCAAAGTTTTCAGTGTATGTTTCTATAAACTCCAACAACTTTTCCCAAGATAACGACATGTCTGAGAATGATCGGTTCAAGTGTAGAGTTCTCCGGCTGAAGACGCACATAATCTTTCTCTTTGAAAAAACGTTTGACAGTTGCCTCATCATCCTCTGTCATGGCAACAACGATATCCCCGTTGTTTGCAGTGTTCTGCTGCTTGACAATGACCATGTCCCCATCAAGAATGCCGGCTTCAATCATACTGTCTCCCATAATCTCAAGCATGAAGATCTGATCATCGGATGCGGCGAACGTATCTGGAAGAGGAAAATATTCCTCGACGTTTTCAATGGCTGTGATCGGGGAACCGGCTGTTACTTTCCCGATTACAGGAACGTTAATCACACTTGAACGCGGAATCATCGCTGTCTCGTCCTCTAATATTTCAATCGCTCTCGGCTTTGTCGGATCCCGTCTGATCAATCCTTTGCTTTCAAGCCTGGCAAGATGGCCGTGTACAGTGGAGCTGGAAGCAAGGCCCACTGCTTCGCCGATCTCGCGGACTGATGGCGGATATCCTTTCTTTTGTACTTCAAGTTTTATAAAAGTGAGGATATCCTGCTGCCTCTTTGAAAGTTTTGTCATTTTATCCACCTCGCGTCCTGTAATTTATGTTGATTATAGCATGTTTTTCCTGCACATACAAACATAAGTTCGAAAAACGGCGTTGACAGAAACGTTTGTTCGCATTATACTGAAAGTATCAAATATGCGAACAAACATTCTATTAAGGTGGGGATTGGGTTGAAAGGTTCATTATCTTACGTTATTTCTTTCTTTGCAGTTGTCATTGTAGCTGTCTTTGCATTATCATACACAGGTGAAAAAGAAAACCTTGATCATTATGTATCCATTGAAATAGCAGAAGGTGACAGCATCTGGAGCCTTGCAGATCAATATGAGGAGCATCACCGCATGTCCAAGACCGATTTCGTTGAATGGGTGCAGGATAAAAACGGACTGCCGACAGCTGTGATCAAGACAGGAGATTCTGTGGTTCTTCCTATTGATAAACAAACCTACCATGACGGGACACAGCTTGCATCAAGAAAATAGGGAAGTGAGAACACTGAACGCAATCATCTACTGCAGAGTCAGTACAAGAAAAGAAGAACAGGAGACATCACTCGCCAGGCAAAAAGAAGAACTTTTGGCCCTTTCAGCAGCGCACGGCATGAATGTGGCAAAGGTTATTGAGGAGCAGGCGAGCGGATATGAGGTTGAAAGAGAAGGTATTTTTGAAATATTTGACTGCATAAAGGAACAGAAAATTGACGCCATTGTTATTCAGGATGAGACGAGACTGGGGAGAGGCAACGCCCGCATCGCCCTTATTCATTTTTTCGCAAAAGAAGGCATTACGATATATACGGCCACGCAGAATGGAAAGCTTTTTTTGTCTGAAGCAGATTCCATGGTTCTGGAAATTGTAAGCATTGTTGAAGAATATCAGCGGAAGATCCATAATCTGAAAATTAAACGCGGCATGCAGCGGGCGGTTGAAAAAGGGTATAAACCTCAAAGGAATCTTACTAACAGAGATAAAGGGAGCGGCAGAGAGAAGAAGGAAGTGCCTGTCAGCGAAATTATCAGGCTTAAACAGAATAAACTGACATTCTCAGAGATTGCGGCTACCTTAAGAGGGTTTGGATACGAGGTTTCTAAAGCGACAGTACATAGAAGATATCAGGAGCACATGAAAGAGGAACAGGTCTAATCTGTTGTTTTTTGCCCCCATATTTAGTACGATAGCATAGTAAATCGTATTAGGTAAAGGAGCTGCAGTCATGCTGCCAAAAGAAAAGATGGCAAGAATCAATACCTTGTCCAGAAAATCAAAAACGTCCGGTCTTTCTCCGGAGGAAAAACAGGAACAGCAATCACTTAGACAGGAATATCTCAAGGCATTCCGAGGTTCTATGAAAAATACATTAAAAGGCGTTACAGTACTGGATCCGAACGGAAATGATGTAACACCTGAAAAATTAAAAGAAGAGCGCAGACGCGATCTTCATTAATCACCGGAATACGTCAATTTTTGATGTATTCCTTTTCATTTTGCACATAATACATTAGAATAGGTTCTTACACTTCTCATTTTTGCAATTCCATGCGAAATGGTTGTATGAATAGGCCAGTAAAGCTATGATAAAAAAGTAGAATGTTATTTCTGAAAGGATGATCAATTAATGTCACATTCAATTCAAGACTTATCAATTGCTACCATTCGAACACTGTCGATTGATGCGATTGAAAAAGCAAAATCAGGACATCCTGGAATGCCTATGGGGGCAGCTCCAATGGCGTATTCGCTCTGGACGCAATTTATGAATCACAATCCTAAAAATCCTGAATGGTTCAACCGCGACCGTTTTGTCTTATCTGCAGGTCACGGATCTATGCTGCTTTACAGCCTTCTTCATTTATCAGGCTATGACTTGACGA
This sequence comes from Metabacillus sp. SLBN-84, assembly GCF_053629595.1. NCBI lineage: Bacteria > Bacillati > Bacillota > Bacilli > Caryophanales > Bacillaceae > Metabacillus > Metabacillus sp. SLBN-84. The sequence continues at coordinate 2,318,412 of NZ_JBRJIP010000001.1, read as the reverse complement.
TGGATGATCTTAAAGAATTCAGACAATGGGGAAGCAAAACACCGGGACACCCTGAATTCCGCCACACAGCAGGTGTAGATGCAACAACAGGTCCGCTTGGCCAGGGAATTGGGATGGCTGTCGGAATGGCTATGGCAGAACGTCATCTTGCACATACATATAACCAAGAGTCTTATCCGGTTGTCGATCACTACACATATGCAATCTGTGGAGACGGTGACCTGATGGAAGGAATCTCTTCTGAGGCAGCTTCACTTGCAGGGCATCTAAAGCTTGGCAAATTAGTTGTTCTTTACGATTCTAACGACATTTCTCTCGATGGAGATCTTGACCGCTCATTCTCTGAAAACGTGGAAGACCGTTTCAAAGCAATCGGCTGGCAGGTCATTCGTGTAGAAGACGGCAACAACCTTGAAGAAATCGCTAAAGCGATTGAAGCTGCTAAACAAGATGAAACTCATCCTACTCTGATTGAAGTGAAAACGACAATCGGCTACGGATCACCGAATATGTCAGGAAAATCAGATGTTCACGGCAAGCCGCTTGGAGCAGATGAGATCAAACTGACGAAAGAAGCATATGCATGGACATTCGAACAGGACTTCCACGTTCCTGACGAAGTGTATGCTCATTTCAAAGAATCAGCAGAACAGTTCGGTTCGAAAAAAGAACAAGAATGGAACGCTCTTTTTGATAGCTATAAAAAAGAATTCCCTGAGCTTGCAAAAGCTCTTGAAGCAGGAATTAAAGGCGAACTTCCTGAAAACTGGGATTCAGAAGTGCCAGTATATGAAGACGGCAAAGCACTTGCTTCCCGTGCTTCTTCCGGTGAAGTGTTAAACGGCCTTGCGAAAAATGTTCCATACATTTTCGGCGGATCAGCTGACCTTGCAGGTTCAAACAATACTTCTATTAAGGGAGCAGCAGATTTCACAGCTGAGGACTACAGCGGACGCAACATCTGGTTCGGTGTCCGTGAATTCGCAATGGGTGCTGCACTAAACGGCATGGCGCTGCATGGCGGTCTTCGAGTTTACGGCGGAACGTTCTTTGTATTCTCTGACTACCTGCGTCCGGCAATCCGTCTTGCTGCCTTAATGGGTCTTCCGGTAACGTACGTATTTACACATGACAGTATTGCTGTAGGAGAAGACGGCCCGACTCATGAGCCGATTGAACAGCTTCCTGCCTTGCGTGCAATGCCGAACCTGTCGGTCATCCGTCCGGCAGACGGCAATGAGACTGCTGCTGCATGGAGACTTGCCCTTCAATCTGAAACGGCACCGACAGCACTTGTTCTTACCCGTCAGAATCTAAAAACGATTAAAGGTACGTCTGAAACGGCATATGAAGGAGTTTCTAAAGGAGCTTATACGATTTCTCCAAGCAAAAAAGAAACGGCTGACGCACTTCTTTTAGCATCAGGCTCTGAAGTAGGACTTGCTATCGAAGCACAAGATGCTCTTCAAAAAGAAGGCATTGATGTTGCGGTTGTAAGCATGCCTTCATGGAACCGTTTTGAAAGCCAGTCAAAAGAGTACCGCGCATCCGTACTTCCAAAAACAGTGAAGAAGCGTCTTGCTATTGAGATGGCAGCTCCTCTGGGCTGGGAGCGATATACTGGAGATGAGGGTGACGTTCTTGGCATCAACCAGTTCGGGGCCTCAGCACCAGGTGAAAGAATTATGAAAGAGTTTGGCTTTACAGTTGAAAATGTAACGGCACGAGTAAAGGCACTATTAGAAAAATAAGCCTTATGAGAGAGAACGAATATCTTCGTTCTCTCTTTTTCGACAAAAAAAGTGAAGTTTTTCCTTTCATTTAGACAAAATTCTTCCTCAACTTTCCAGTATAATAATGGGTAACCGTCATACGGAAGGGTGAAAGCATGAGACACTACACTGTCTATTTAATAGAGGAAGAGTTTGCGAATCACTTTTTTGGCCGTGAAGTAAAGCTTTTTCAGCTTTTTCAGGAATATATGCGGACTAGCCCTGAACAGCCTGAGTTTATTCACCTGAAAAAACAAATTACTTATATTACGAGACAAATTCCGAAAGACTATATAGATGAGATGATCAGCAGCAGCTTAAACGGACGATACAACTATGCATATTCCCACAACCGCCATCATATTGAGAGTGAATCCATGCAGGGAGGAGCCATCCTTGAAACGGGTGACAGATCGGTTACAGTCACGTCAGAAGGAAGCTTTGACATGGAAGCGATTTTCTTTGAAGTTCTCAGAAAGGCGGATTCATGCTTTTTAGCGATGGATTTTGAGGAAAAGCGGCACGGGTGGCTAAAACCTATAAAAGAAAGAAAATTTGTCTAAAAAGGCAGAAATTATAGAGTATATGTTGTATAATATCCTATGGTTTAGTACACTGTAAAATAGACAACATGAAGGAGGAAAGACGATGGATCTGTGGGTAGTCATTCTAGTAGGCGTTCTGGCTTTGCTTGCCGGAGTAGCACTAGGATTTTTCATTGCTCGCCAGTATATGATGAGTTATTTAAAGAAAAATCCGCCAATTAACGAGCAAATGTTAAAAATGATGATGATGCAAATGGGCATGAAACCGTCCCAGAAGAAAATCAACCAAATGATGAAAATGATGAACAATCAGGCAAAATAAAAACCCGGTTGCGGGATTTTAATAAAAAAGCACGCTTTCAAAGCGTGCTTTTTTTGCGGGGATTTTTAAGAATATGTAACCCGTTTCATGGCAGAGTAGCTGTACCGGTTGTATTCATTCAGCAAGTGATCCAGTTCCTGGCTGTATTGAATGGACACGTTCGAATTAATTCCATTTTTAGTGGCAATTTCGATCATTTCCGCTCGTTTTTTTTCAATTAGTTTTAAGAGTTCTTGTTTAGACACGAAAACTTGTCCTTTCTGTATGTAAGTTCTGCACGAACCTTGCTGGTAATTTCTATTATATCCTAAAATGGAAAATAATTCGAAGGGAAAATAAGGATTTTTTTCTTTAATATATGACTATTATAAAGGGAAGTCCGGGCCGAATAAATCATTTTGAGCAGATGTTAAGGAATTGACATAAAACTGTCACACAGTGAAACATATGTTTTTCAGGCAGTATTTGCTAAAATATAGTGTGACTTTAAAGTTGAAAGGAGGATGCATGGATGACGGATGTTAATGTATTCTTAGCATTTGGAGCAGGATTTCTTTCTTTTATCTCTCCTTGCTGTCTGCCTTTATATCCTGCGTTTCTGTCATACATAACAGGCGTTTCAGTCGGGGAGCTGAAGACAGAAAATGCGATGCTTCAAAAACGGAGTATGCTGCACACACTGTGCTTCCTGATTGGATTTTCCATTATCTTTATTGCTCTTGGATTTGGAAGTTCTTTTATTGCCGATTTCTTCTTTGGCTATAATGATCTGATCAGACAAATTGGCGCCATTTTAATCATTCTCTTCGGGCTTGTCATTGTGGGTGTTCTGCAGCCGGAATTTCTGATGAAGGAACGCCGGTTTGAATTAAAAAACAGACCCTCGGGGTATATCGGTTCCGTGCTTATCGGTCTTGCTTTTGCAGCAGGATGGACACCATGCACCGGACCTATTCTTACAGCTGTCTTTGGGCTTACACTGAGCAATCCAGGTTCTGCTATGCTCTATATGTTTGCCTATGTACTCGGTTTTTCCATTCCTTTTTTTATCATGGCCTTCTTTATTGGAAAGCTGGGATGGATCCGCAAGCACAGCCTGGTTATTATGAAGACGGGCGGATGGATCATGATCATCATTGGGATCATGCTGTTTTTTAACTGGATGACAAAGATTATTATCGTGATGAGCAGGCTTTTTGGAGGCTTTACGGGATTTTAGACCTATTTTTTAGAAATTTTTGAGCCTTTTTTACTACATTTTCTTCTGAAATTTGATATAATATCTCATAGAATAGTAGATCTTGCGTTCGTCGATTTAAAAAGGAGGCGCTTGCATGGCCAGAGTGCTAATTGTTGATGATGCCAAATTCATGAGATTAACCTTATCAAAGATTCTCGCATCCAAAGGACACGAGATTGCAGGAGAAGCGGAGAATGGCGCCGAAGCAGTCAAACTTTATGAAGAACTTAAACCGGACCTCGTCACGATGGACATTACGATGCCGGAAATGAACGGAATCGAAGCTTTGAGAGTGATAAGAGAAATGCATCCCGCTGCCAAAGTCATTATTTGCTCGGCAATGGGCCAGCAGAAAATGGTGGTAGAGGCCATTGAAGCAGGAGCAAAGGATTTTATTACGAAGCCATTTGATGAAACAAGAGTAAACGACGCGGTTTACCGCGTTCTGGGGTAAATTGCATGGAACGGCCATCTTTTGTGTAAAGAGATGGTTTTTTATTTGCTTCAGTAGTATATTATAGTAGTAACCATTTTAAAAAGGATTGATCACATTGGTCATTTTCTCAACAATTGCTGCTGTTATCATGGCTCTTGGCGTCATGATGATCCGCATGAGAGCTTCTAAGAAACCCGCAAGTGCCAGAAAGATTATCCTGCCGCCGATTTTTATGAGCACGGGAGCGTTAATGTTTCTGCACCCGATGTTCAGGGTGACGCCGCTTGAATTCCTGGAAGCGATCACACTGGGGTTCTTTTTCTCCATCTTTCTTATTAAAACATCAAATTTTGAAGTCAAGGAAGATAAAATCTACCTGAAGCGTTCAAAAGCCTTTGCATTTATATTAATCGGGCTTCTCGTTATCAGGATTGCACTTAAATTTTATTTGAGCAACAGCATTGATGTCGGTGAATTGAGCGGCATGTTCTGGATTCTTGCTTTCGGAATGATCGTTCCGTGGAGAATCGCCATGTATCTGTCTTTCAGAAAGCTTGAAAATCAGCTTCCTCCATCCAACATTCAGGCAACATAAAAACCCGCAGGGCTCATAAATTTGAGCCAGCGGGTTTTTTAAAATAATGCCCTGTACGGGGTATGATCAATATCTTTCTCTTTAAGACGCTTTAAAAGAAACTTATGGTCGCGCTTTGGAGTAGCTGTTATATATCCGCGAATCACAAGGTCCTGTGTAATAGTTCCCGCATTTTCCTGAAGTGCCAGCTCGCCGATTTTGCCTGCAATTTTAGCCCGGGCTACATCCCTGAAAAGTTCAGGAACCGGCTCCACCAGATCCTCAAGCAGCTGCTTTTGGCTTGTATTCCATAAGTGCCTCGTCTGTTCAATATAATACGCTTCCCAATCAAGATCTGATTTTCCGTCTTCTTTAGGCAAGCGCTTTAAAAATTTCCGGAACATGAAAAACCCGCCTATTGCGAGCATTCCTGCAAGAAAAACGACCCAAAACAGTATGAACCATAGAAACCAGCCGTCAAGCATAGTTGTAACCCCCGTCCGTCAATCAATCTGCTATTATTATACACCAGGGGAAATCGCTTGAAAAGGCTGTCTCAGCCGGAATGGACCTGCTTTGAAAGCTCAAGAAGGGATTTTTTGACGGCTGTCAGTTTATTGCGGTCCTTGCCCGTTGACAGGTGGCCCAGCAGTTCGGCATGAGCGATATAGACAGAGCGTTTATAAGACAAATCGACCCTGATCGTTCCACAATTTGTCGGCAAATACAGAATTTCATACAATAATGTCATAAACGCTCCTCCTAGAAATGGCGTTTTCTTTCTATTATATGATTAAATCAGCCTATAAAAAAGAATTATTTTCATATTTTTGTAAAAATTTGTAGGGTAATTCAGGTATTTTGACATAAAAGAAAAGACTTCCTGTCAGCAGGATGTCTTTTTTGGCGTGGAAAACGGATGTGCAAAGGCTTCATTTATTTCTCAAGTGCCTGATCATATAAATTCCGGAGGACAAACGTTTTGTACATTTTCAGTTTTCTTCTCTCAATCGGGTGCCTGGTGATTCCCATTTCTCTGAGTGCTTTCACATACCATCCTTTGGAGCCGTAATAAGCCATAAGCATACCCCTTTTGTCTTTTAGAAAAAAATATGTTTTGCCATCCGTTTTCAGAACGGCAGTGACAGAAAAAAGAAACATTTAAGCCCTGTCAACATACGCTGAAAGATAGGGGGTTTCTTAAATGGAAAAGTTCTATTGCACAAACTGCATGCTGCTCCTGGAACAAAACAAAATGTGTCCTCGGTGCGGAAATCAGCTGATCAAAAAAATAGAAATCAATGTTCAGGCCCAAAGCACCAAACCTTCAAAAAAACCATCTGAATTGTAAACGCGGCATCTGTTCGGATGCCGTTTCATTTTCCTCAGACGGCTGTTCAGAATCCTGAACGGTTTTGCTCGCTTCATTCGAAGACATGCGGATACAATTGCCGAAATTGACTGTGCCGCCAGTAATTTCGTTGATCACAAGATTTTTAATATAGACTCCCACTGCAAACACTCTCCTTCTTCCTTATACATATGCCGGACAAGAAGGACTTGTCTGAGCAGAAACCTACAAAATGACACTTTCTGCGCAGTTTTTGGCGGGGAAAACAAAAGCGCAAGCGCCTTGGTCAGATCCGATAGGCAGAAAAGAATCCAGTGGAAAAGTCCGGGTTAGACTTTTTGACGGATTTGTTCTGACAGAGGATTTAGGCGCTTACGCTTACCGAGGATAACTTTCTTATGTTTTCCACAGTCTTTTACTCTTTATAATTTTCTGGTGTAACAATAAAAAAGCAAGCACAGCTTGCTTTAATGAGCAAATTGAACAGGTATATATGAGCTTTTGCGTGAGCAGCTGCCTTCTTTAAATATCTTTACTTCAAGAATATCATTTGAAAAAATAGCCTCAATCTTTTTATTCTCAAGTGAAAAGGGAAGTAGAACGGATCTCTCCAGCTGATCTGATTCTGTCGTCTGCCCGGCAGTCTGTGCTGTGATAATGAGCGTTTCCCGGCTAGCTCTAATCTGTATATCTTCCGGTTTTACCTCTGCGAACTCTGCCTCAACAATGTATTCCTCGCTTGTTTCAAACAAATCCACCCGGAAGGATCTGCAATCAAGGAGGGCAGAGAACGGGTCTGTGAAGAACTGGTTCATCCAGTCTTCGATACAGCTCAAATCAGATGGTTTTGAACGCTTTTTTTTGTCCATCTCATGTTGACCTCCAAAAACCATGCTACTTTCATTTTATTCAGCTCATTATCAGGACGTGAATAGAAGACAGATTGTGCAGAAATGCTGTGAAGCTGACATGCGGAAGCTGAGCAACAGTTAATTGCGGGGCTCTTTCTATAGTTCAGTTTATTTCCTGCTGATGTTGTTCATGCCTGGCATAAAAAGAAAAATTGCACGAACGGATGGGCCGTTTTGTGCAATTTTATAGTTGCTGTATTTGGTGGCAGCGGGAGGGGGGAAATGATTGTGGTTTGCACAATGTCCAGCTCCGCCTCCTAGTCTTTCTGCCAGAACAAAATCTCCCAAAAAGTCAAAAGCGGACTTTTTAAGGGGATATCATATGTATGCTTAGGAGTTAAAGACGTCTTTTGGTTCATTGCGCTATGCACACTGTCCAGCTCCATCAGCCAACTCCTCTGCCAGAACAAAATCCCCTGAAAAGTCAAACCCGGACTTTCCAGGGGATTTCTTATCTATGCTTAAGAGTTAAAGGCGTCATTACGTTCATTGAGCTCTGCACGTTGTCCAGCTCCAGCGCCTAACTCCTCGGCCAGAACGGCTCCGCCGAAAAAAGCAAACCCGGCTTTTTCCGGCGGAGCCTTTTCTGTCCTTCGGAGCTAAGCAAGGCGCTTCCGCTTTTCTAATCACATATCATGATGCGAATGATTTTTCTGCCTTGTGTGGTTGCGGTTTTTTACTTTTTTGGATCCGTCCAGCGGTTCGGGCTGGCCGGGGTTGTTTCCTTTTGGTGCGTTTTTGTGCATGTCTTTGCTGTTGTTTTTGTTTGTCATTAGTGTCACCTTCCTTTATCTATATCATGATGCAATGGCAGGTCCTTCATGCAAAAGGGAGGCTGTATAATATGACCATTGAAAAACCAAAATAAAGACAGATTCAGCCACTTTAAGGAGGGAAAATCATGCCTTATCATAAAAATAAACAGCAGGCGTTTCAGGCCGCACAGCAGGGGACTGCACAGGCGGAGAATATGTACCAGCAGCTTTCAGCAGAAACACCGGATTACGGGATTCAGCTCAGTCATTTAAAAGAAGAGATCAACGAAGCTTATGAACAGATCAACAATGCGCTTGAAGTTGCATCAGAGACGCAGAGGGAAACACTTGAACAATACAGAAGAGATTTGTCAAAGATTGTTGCTGAAGTAAATATTGAAGAACAATAAACAAAAACGACGGGAAATCCGTCGTTTTTTGTTTATTGATTAGATTTGCGTTTCTTATTATTCTGCTTCTGCGCTGCTGATAGAGGCTCATTTGAAAATTCTTCGTTGTATCCTGCCCCTTTTCCTTGAGCGGAAGCTGCATTCATGCCTTCATTTGCATGGTTAGCCTTGCGTTTGGCCATAACTGTCACCCCCATGCTGATAGTGTTTGTTTTCTTTTAAAATTGATGTGCGCGGTTACAATTCTTTCTATTGAAAAAGATCTGAAGTTTACAACTATAAGAACTACTTATGTACTTTGATAACAGCATTGTTATTTACTTATGTTAAAACATGTATTAAGATGAACATGTGCGAAGTAATTGGTGGGAGAGACCGAGGTTTCGACACAAACGTCGATTTTGATTTAAAAGGGGAGAAAACATATGACGAAACAAGAGCAATTAGCACATCACGATGTTTTCCAAGCGCGTAAAAGTTTTACAGTAGGCGGAAAAACATACAACTATTATTCATTAAAAGCATTAGAAGATGCAGGAATCGGCAATGTTTCCAAACTTCCGTATTCCATTAAAGTTCTGCTTGAATCTGTTTTGAGACAGGTAGATGGAAGAGTTATTACAAAAGAGCACGTTGAAAACCTTGCAAAATGGGGCACAGCTGAGCAAAAAGAACTTGATGTGCCATTTAAGCCATCACGCGTCATCCTTCAGGATTTTACAGGCGTTCCTGCCGTTGTTGACTTGGCATCCCTTAGAAAAGCAATGGCTGACATCGGCGGAAATCCTGATGTCATCAATCCGGAGATTCCGGTTGATCTTGTCATTGACCACTCTGTTCAGGTTGATAAAGCCGGTACATTGGACTCTCTTCAATTTAACATGGAGCTTGAGTTCGAGCGCAACGCAGAACGCTACCAATTCTTGAGCTGGGCTAAGAAAGCGTTTAACAACTACCGTGCGGTTCCTCCTGCAACAGGAATCGTTCACCAGGTAAACCTTGAGTACCTTGCAAATGTCGTTCACGCTGTAGAAGGTGCAGACGGCACATTTGAAACATATCCGGATTCACTTGTAGGAACAGATTCTCATACGACAATGATCAACGGCATCGGTGTTCTTGGATGGGGTGTCGGCGGAATTGAAGCTGAAGCAGGCATGCTTGGCCAGCCTTCATATTTCCCGGTTCCTGAAGTAATTGGCGTTAAACTTACAGGTAAAATGCCAAACGGAACAACGGCTACAGACCTTGCACTGAAAGTGACTCAGGTCCTCCGCCAAAAAGGCGTAGTAGGCAAATTCGTGGAATTCTTCGGACCTGGCGTACCGCAGCTTCCGCTTGCAGACCGCGCGACAATTGCCAACATGGCACCAGAGTATGGCGCAACATGCGGATTCTTCCCGGTTGACGGCGAATCACTTGAATATATGAAGCTTACTGGCCGCGACAGCGAGCTTGTTGATATGGTTGAGGCATACTGCAAAGAGAACGAACTTTTCTTCTCGCCTGATGTGGAGCCTGCGTACACTTCGGTTGTAGAAATTGACCTTGCAGAAATCGAGCCGAATCTTTCAGGACCTAAACGACCTCAGGATCTAATTCCTCTTTCTGCTATGCAAAAATCGTTCCAGACAGCTCTTGCTGCACCTGCCGGAAATCAGGGCTTTGGTCTTGAAGCTGCAGAAGCAGGAAAAGAGATTTCTGTTACGCTTGCAAACGGCGAAGTGACAAAAATGAAGACTGGCGCGATTGCGATTGCTGCCATTACAAGCTGTACAAACACATCGAATCCTTATGTTCTTGTAGGTGCAGGTCTTGTAGCGAAAAAAGCGATTGAAAAAGGAATGAAGGTGCCGGCTTACGTAAAAACTTCTTTAGCTCCAGGCTCAAAAGTTGTTACAGGCTACCTTGAAAATTCCGGCCTTCTGCCATATATGAACCAATTAGGCTTCAACGTTGTAGGGTACGGCTGTACGACTTGTATCGGAAACTCAGGTCCGCTTGCTGATGAAATTGAAAAAGCGGTTGCTGAAAACGATCTACTAGTTACATCCGTTCTTTCCGGAAACCGTAACTTTGAAGGACGCATCCATCCACTGGTAAAAGGAAACTATCTTGCTTCTCCGCCGCTTGTTGTGGCATATGCACTTGCAGGCACAGTGAACATTGACCTTAAAAATGATTCACTTGGAAAAGACAAAGACGGAAATGATGTCTTCTTTGATGACATCTGGCCTTCTATGGATGAGATTAATGAAATCGTTAAGCAAACGGTAACTCCTGAACTGTTCAGACAGGAATATGGCCGTGTGTTTGACGACAATGAACGCTGGAATGCCATTCAGACAACAGATGAGGCTCTTTACAAATGGGATCAGGATTCTACTTACATTCAGAACCCTCCATTTTTCGAGAACCTGAATCCGGAGCCGGGTCTTGTTGAACCGCTCAGAAATCTCCGCGTTGTAGCTAAGTTTGGTGACTCTGTGACAACAGACCACATTTCACCGGCAGGTTCAATCGGAAAAGACACGCCGGCAGGCCGCTACCTGCAGGAAAAAGGCGTAAGCCCTAGAGAGTTTAACTCATACGGTTCACGCCGCGGTAATCATGAAGTGATGATGCGAGGTACATTTGCCAATATCCGCATTAAAAACCAAGTAGCACCTGGAACAGAGGGCGGATACACTACGTACTGGCCTACTGGTGAAGTAACGTCCATTTACGATGCATGCATGAAGTACAAACAAGACGGTACAGGCCTTGTTGTTCTTGCCGGCAAAGATTACGGAATGGGAAGCTCACGCGACTGGGCTGCTAAAGGCACAAATCTTCTTGGCATTAAAACGGTTATTGCTGAAAGCTTTGAACGCATTCACAGAAGCAACCTTGTATTCATGGGCGTTCTGCCGCTCCAGTTTAAACAAGGCGAAAATGCTGAAGTGCTTGGTTTGACTGGAACTGAATCAATCGAAGTGCTGATTGACGAGACGGTTAAGCCGCGCGACCATGTGAAAGTGAGAGCGACTGATGCAGAAGGCAATGCAAAAGAATTTGAAGTGCTTGTCCGCTTCGACAGCGATGTTGAAGTTGACTACTACCGCCATGGCGGAATTCTTCAAATGGTTCTTCGCGAGAAGATCAAAGGCTGATGATAAAGAGGGCGGACTTCCGCCCTTTTTTATTTTGTTCAATTCAGTTGTTCTTTTGAAAAAGAGATGATTTAATGAAAAAGAGACTTGTCCATTTGGGGACAGCATATACATAAACAGACAAGCATGCACCAAGGGGGAAAAACGGTGAAGAGAATACTTGCCATAGGACTGCTCGTGTTTTTAGCAGGCTATGCCGTCTGGTTTGCCATATTGCAAGAACCTGAAGAAGGACTTGAAATAGGCAACAAACCGCCGGAATTTGAAATGGAAACACTTAGTGGAGAGACCGTTACGCTTGATGATGTGAAAGGCAAAAAAGTAATGGTGAATTTCTGGGCGACATGGTGTCCGCCGTGCGAAGCGGAAATGCCGGAAATGCAAAAGCTGCAGGATGAGCATAAGGAAGAACTGGTTGTTCTGGCTGTAAATATGACGAACGCCGAGAAAAGCCTCGATGATGTGGAAACGTTTATTTCAAAGCGGAAATTAACGTTCCCTGTGGCACTTGATAAGGATGGCCGCGTCAGCATTCAATATGAGGTTTATTCCTATCCGACGACCTATTTCCTTGATGAGGAAGGCAGTATACTGAATATATCAAGAGGAGGAATGACAAAGGAAACGATGGAAAAACTTCTGGAACTGTAGGGACTGTTCATAACGAACAGTCTTTTTTCATTTATTTAAAAATCCTCGATTAATTTACAGATTATTGGAAATAATGGATGTAATACATATGGAGGTGTACTGCATGAGAAAAATGAAAAAAATGACGTTTGAAGAGTTAGTGCTCGAAAATAAAAAAGAGCTCATGAAAGATCAGGAAGCTCTTGATAAGCTTGAGGAAAGAGTCGAGCAGCGTCTGCTTGACAAGCTCAGCTAAATCCAACACTTGGCTGTCATGTTCGCTTTCTCTCTGGAGAAGATAATGGAGAGGAGGCGAGTGACCATGACAAATTCAAATGACAAACAAAGCCACTTTACCCCGAACCATATCGGAACAAAGTCAAGAGGCTTTGGCGGGAATAAGGGAAAACAGATGCAGAATAAATCGAATGAACATGCACAGGTTATGCAGACTAAAGGAGAGTAATCAAGTTATCATAATTTTATTATGTTAACTAATCAGCTCCATTTTCCATCATCTTAGAAAAGGAAGTGTTCATATGGCCTATAAAGCAAATCCGGATGATCGCTCTGATAACGTAGAAAAATTGCAGGACATGATTCAAAATACAATGGAAAACATCGATAAATCCCAGGACAGCCTGCAATTTTCAAATGAAGAGGAACGTGCGCGCATTGAAGCAAAAAATGAGCGCAGAGAAGAGAGCATACAGGCTTTCCGTTCTGAAATTAAAGATGAAGCTTCTGCGCGAGAAAACGGTTATAAGTAACCGTACAGGAGACGGCTCTGTGCCGTCTCTATTTTTGTGCGAAAAAAAAGCTTATGGTATGATAATGGATATTCATGGTGTGATTAGGAGAGGAACTAGATGCTTGTTTCAAAAAAAGAAATAGAAGTAAGATATGCAGAAACAGATCAGATGGGCGTTGTCTATCATGCCAATTATCTGATTTGGATGGAAGTAGGAAGAACAAAACTTGTTCAGGACCTTGGCTTTTCTTATGCTGAAATGGAAAAAGAGGGCGTTATTTCACCTGTTATCGACCTGCAGGTCCGCTATAAAAAGCCGCTTACATATGGAGATACTGTAACAGTCCATACATGGATTGAAGAGTACAATGGATTTAAAGTAGCCTATGGCTATGAAATGTACACTCCCCAAGGAGAGCTTGCTCTTCAGGCCGTATCCAACCACGTGTGTGTAAAAAAGGATACATTTAAACCCATTCAAATTCGAAAAGCTTATCCTGAATGGCATAAAGCATACGAGAAAGCGAAAAAGCAGGGATAACCTTGGCATTCGGGATAAATCGGAGCGAACTTAACGAGTGGAAGTCGCAAGTGGAAAAAGGTGAAATCGCCTTTCTTACTCATTTCTGGATGGATCCGCGCTTCAAGAACTCGCATGCTGTCACAAAAGCAGGATGTTCTGACGTGGGCAAACTAATCAGGTGGGGAGAAAGATACGGGCTGAAAAAAGAGTGGATTCATGACTACAAAAACCTGCCGCATTATGACCTTATGGGGGAACTGCAGCTCAGAGTTCTGAAGGATCATGGGCTGAGCAGCCATATTGAGCGGTTTCATCTGAAGAAAAAACCCGCGGATCATTGATCTGCGGGTTTTTTATAGTCAAATACAGGTTCGCCTCTATCATGGTCATAATCGACAATCAGATCATTCTGATCAAAGTACCAGACATCGCTCTCCTCGATGAAAAACGTGATGCCGTTCTTCTCTGTTTTGGCACCGGCTTCTTTAGGGAAGTCTTTGACAACACCCAGCGAAAAACCTTTTTGAATGGTGCTGCTGCCGCCATATCTCACAAAGAAGCGAAAAGAGTCCCCGCTTTCGATGTTCATTTCTTCCTGATACCATTTTACAGCTTCGTCACTCATATGTATTTTCATGAAAGCTTCACTCCTTCTCTCATACTTTACCACGAAAAAGCAAATCAAAACGCATTTTTTTACTCTCTTTGGTTTAAGTATTGAAACATATGCTCCTGAATTTCTTTATTTTGGGCAGCATTGACGTTTTTCAGTTCTTTTACACGGTATGTGCGATTGTTCTGACTCACAACAATCGTCGGCTCAAAGGATGGTTCATCGAGCTGGATCTGCTTGTTTCCATTCTCCGCTTTTTTGCTGATTTTAATGGAGAAAATACCGCCAATATCCTTATAGTCGCTGACTTGTCCCGAAAGGAAGTTTCCGAGAGAGTAGACGACAAAAGTTCTGTTCCCGTCCTGTCCATTCACCCATTCCATTGGCTGCAGGACGTGGGGATGGTGGCCGATGACAAGGTGAACGCCCTCATCAGCCAAAAAACGGGCAAGCTCCTGCTGTTCTTCGTTCGGGAGCCTGATATATTCAACTCCCCAGTGCATGCTGACGATGACCGCATCTGCCTGTTTTTTCATTTCCTGTATTTCCCGTTTCATTTTAGGCTTATCAATCAGGTTCACAAGATGGGGTTTTCCATCTGGTACCGGAATGCCGTTTGTTCCGTATGTGTAGGCGAGAAATCCAAGTTTAATGCCGTTGACATTTAAGATTCTCGGCTCTTCAGCATCTTCCGGACTGCGGTAGGAGCCAACATAAGGCATCTGAATCTCGTCGTAGCGCGCCGTTGCATTTAATATCGCTTTTTCTCCTCTGTCAAGCGTGTGGTTATTCGCTATCCCTGCAATATCAACCCCTGCATCCTGAAAAGCGTCAATCACCTCAAAGGGACTGTTAAAAGAAGGGTAGGTAGACAGCCCGATTTCTGTCCCGCCGATCATCGTTTCCTGATTGGCAAATGTGATGTCGGCCTGTCCAATCAGAGGTTTTACATCTTTGATCATAGGCTTAAAATCGTATGTACCTGAAGGCTGTTTTGCATCATTGTATACTCTGCCGTGTATGAGAATATCTCCGATTGCAGACAATGTCAGCTCAGACTGAAACGATTTTGGCTGATGCTTTGTCTGGATGGTTTGATGAAGCTCCACTTTCTTTTGAGGGGCTTCAGCGGGGTCTGCTGCCAGGAAAAAGGCAGCTGTGCCCATTGCAGCAATGGCTGCAGCGGCTGTAATAATCCATTTTTTCTTCATGATGGTATCTCCTATAAGGTTTCTTTTCATTCATCATATACGAAGTGCTCAAAAAAGAAAACGTTTTACGGAAAACAGAAAAAGCCGCCAGGGGCAGCTTTAAATCCATTTTACTTTAGGTTCTGTTTTTTCTTTAATGCGTTTAATGTTTGCACGGTGGCGGTATATAACAAACAGGGCCAGCACACTGACAACGGACGTCAGAATGACATCACCGTAAAAGATGCTGAAGACGACCGCATAGATGCCCGTCAGCATGGACGACAGAGATACATACTTCGTAAGGTAAAGGAAAAGAAAAAAGACCGCAAGCATCGTAACAAACATCAGCGGTGCCGAGAAAAGCAAAATGCCGCCTGAAGTAGCAACGGCTTTTCCGCCTTTAAATCCTGCAAAAACCGGGTATGTATGGCCGATGACAGCGAATACGCCAATCAGAAGCGGGTGAACACCTTCAAATCCGAAAAGAACGGGCAGAGAGGCTGCAAGGGTCCCTTTCAGAATATCTGCGGCAGTAACAAGCAAACCGGCTTTAACCCCAAGCGTTCTAAACGTATTCGTACCTCCAAGGTTGCCGCTTCCATGTTCGCGGATGTCAATTCCGTATCCCGCTTTGCCTACAATCAGGCCTGAAGGAATGGAACCCAGCAAATAAGCTAAAATAATAATGGCAGCAATGAACAATGGATCCGCTCCTAACACTTTAAAAATAGATAATCTTATTTTATCATGTAACTAGCACTTAAGACTACGTCATAAAAAGAAAAAACCAAAAAAGGAGTGTCCAAGGATGAATATAGAAATCCCATCAAGAGAAGAAATCGGCAAGATTTTAAAGAAAAGCAGGCGCATTGCTGTTGTAGGATTGTCCGATCAGCCTGACAGAACGTCTTACATGGTCAGCAAAGCTATGCAGGATGCAGGGTATGAAATTATTCCGGTAAATCCTATGGTTAAAGAAGTGCTGGGAGTAAAAGCAGTCAGTTCTCTAAAAGAAATCGACGGACACATTGATATTGTAAATGTATTCAGAAGATCCGAACATCTCCTGCCTGTGGCAGAAGAGTTTCTTGAGGCAGACGCGGATGTGTTCTGGGCGCAGCTCGGGCTTGTAAATGAGGAAGCCTACAAGCTACTTAAGGATAAAGGATATACCGTCATTATGGACCGCTGTATTAAAGTTGAACATGCTTTAACAAAATAAAAAAATCACATGGGCGATGTCCATGTGATTTTTTTGTCTGTCCCACACCATCAACACAGCGGCAAACGGGCCGATAAATAGCTATGAGAGGAATGCTTTCCCCTTTTTTTGCATATCAGATGAGATTCAGCCCAATACTGGATAAAAATGATTGTTATCGGACGCGTCTGTAAAGGTGAGAGCAAATTCAACATTTTTCCAAAAAATTTTCAATTTTGCCGTACATCTGCTAAGATTTAGTTTGCGAATCTTACGGCAGCAGATAAAATATAGCATAGGCATTTATTTTTATACGCTGTCATTTCTAATCAATGGTAAACTTAAAAAGAGTAATAGGTAAAGGCTTGTCACGCTGTCCGGATGTAAGATACAATAGATACAAACGTACGTTCTGGTTTGCGGGACAGTTTATTATCAGCGGTACTTGTTTTTTTTGAAAGGAGCTTAAATCGTTTGAGTAAGCAGCAATTTGAGTACAATGATGATGCGATCCAAGTATTAGAGGGGCTTGAGGCTGTGCGCAAAAGACCGGGGATGTATATCGGCAGCACGGATGCAAGAGGACTGCATCACCTCGTTTATGAAATCGTGGATAATTCCGTCGATGAAGCACTCGGCGGATTTGGCGACCATATCATTGTCAAAATACATAAAGACAACAGTATATCTGTTACAGACAAAGGCCGGGGGATGCCAACCGGCATGCACAAACTCGGAAAACCAACAGCGGAAGTCATCATGACTGTTCTCCATGCAGGAGGAAAATTCGGTCAGGGAGGCTATAAAACCAGCGGCGGACTTCACGGTGTAGGTGCATCGGTTGTAAATGCCCTTTCTGAATGGGTGACTGTCACCATTCACCGCGATGGATTTACGTATCAGCAGCGGTTTGAAAATGGCGGGAAACCAGTTACAACGCTTGAGAAGATCGGGAAATCAGCCAAAACGGGCACAATTATTCACTTCAAGCCGGATCCCGTTATTTTTAGTACAACGACCTATAATGCAGAAACATTAAGCGAGCGCTTACGCGAATCAGCCTTTCTTTTAAAAGGCTTAAAAATAGAACTGATTGACGACCGGAATCAGACGAAAGAAGTCTATCATTATGAAACCGGAATTGAAGCCTTTGTATCCTATCTTAATGAAGAAAAGGATTCCCTTCATAACGTCGTTTTCTTCGAAGGGATGCAAAACAGCATTGAAGTGGAATTTGCCTTTCAGTTTAATGATGGCTATTCGGAGAATATTCTCTCTTTCGTCAATAACGTGCGCACGAAAGACGGCGGCACACATGAAGCTGGATCGAAGACCGCAATGACACGCGCTTTTAATGAATACGCCAGAAAAACAGGCATTTTAAAAGAAAAAGATAAAAATCTTGATGGATCAGACATACGCGAGGGCCTCTCTGCTATAGTTTCTGTCCGCATACCGGAAGAGCTTCTTCAGTTTGAAGGACAGACCAAAGGTAAGCTTGGAACGAGTGAGGCAAGATCAGCGGTAGATGCTGTTGTTTCAGAGAACCTTGCCTATTTTCTTGAGGAAAATCCGGAAACGAGCACGCTTTTAGTCAGAAAAGCGATTAAGGCCTATCAGGCAAGAGAAGCTGCCAGAAAAGCGCGGGAAGAAGCAAGAAGCGGGAAGAAACGAAAGCGGTCTGAAGCGACGCTGAGCGGGAAGCTGACGCCTGCACAATCAAGAAACCCCCAGAAAAATGAACTGTACCTGGTGGAAGGAGACTCTGCGGGAGGCTCAGCAAAGCAAGGGAGAGACCGGCGTTTTCAGGCAGTTCTTCCTCTGCGCGGAAAAGTGATTAACACTGAAAAAGCGAAGCTTGCGGATATTTTCAAAAATGAAGAAATCAATACCATTATTCATGCGATCGGCGCAGGTGTCGGTGCAGATTTTCAGGTGGACGACTGCAATTACGACAAAGTTGTCATTATGACGGATGCCGACACAGACGGCGCCCATATACAGGTGCTGATCCTTACTTTCTTTTACCGTTATATGAAACCGCTGATTGAAGCGGGGAAAGTGTTTATTGCCCTGCCTCCCCTGTACAAGGTGAGCAAAGGCACCGGAAAAAAAGCCGTCATCGAGTATGCGTGGTCTGATGAAGAACTTCAGGGCGTACTGAAAAAAGTCGGCCGTGGATATATGATCCAGCGCTATAAGGGTCTTGGCGAAATGAATGCTGATCAGCTCTGGGAAACAACGATGGATCCTGCAACAAGAACGCTTATCAGGGTGCGCATTGATGATGCTGCACGTGCTGAGCGCCGGGTAACAACTCTTATGGGAGACAAAGTAGAGCCGAGAAGAAAATGGATTGAAAGCAATGTCGCATTTGGGCTTGATGAAGAAACAAATATTCTTGAAAACGAAAACTTATCCGTCACAGAGGAGGAATAACAGATGACACAACAAGAAAAATACCGCGATCTCCCTCTTGAAGATGTGATAGGTGACAGGTTCGGCCGCTACAGCAAATACATCATACAGGACCGAGCGCTGCCTGATGCCCGTGACGGGCTGAAGCCTGTGCAGCGCAGAATCCTGTATGCCATGCATGTTGACGGCAATACAAACGATAAAAACTTCAGAAAATCAGCAAAAACAGTCGGTAATGTTATCGGTAATTATCATCCTCACGGAGACACATCTGTTTATGATGCCATGGTAAGGATGAGCCAGGACTGGAAAGTGCGCAATCTCCTGATTGAGATGCACGGCAACAACGGAAGCAATGACGGCGACCCGCCTGCTGCGATGCGTTATACAGAGGCGCGTCTTTCACCGATTGCATCTGAGCTTCTAAGGGATATCGATAAACGGACAGTAGAATTTGTGCCGAACTTCGATGATACAAGCAGTGAACCTCTTGTTCTGCCTGCCATGTATCCAAATCTCCTTGTAAACGGGTCAACAGGTATATCAGCGGGTTACGCAACAGACATTCCGCCTCACCATCTTGGAGAGGTCATTGATGCTGTGATGAAACGCATTGACAAACCGGACTGCACAGTTGACGAACTCATGACTGTCATAAACGGCCCTGATTTTCCGACCGGAGGCATTATTCAGGGAATTGACGGCATCAAGAAAGCTTATGAAACTGGTAAAGGGAAAGTCATTATCCGGGGAAAAGCGGAGATTGAAAGCGTCAGGGGCGGTAAACAGCAGATTGTCATCACAGAAATTCCATTTGAAGTAAATAAGGCAAACCTTGTGAAGCGCATGGACGAGTTCCGGATTGAGCGAAAGCTTGACGGCATTGCTGAGGTCCGTGATGAAACTGACCGGACCGGAATGAGGATTGTCGTGGAACTTAAAAAAGACGCTGATGCACAGGGAATCCTGAATTACCTGTACAAAAACAGCGACCTGCAGGTTCCTTATAATTTTAATATGGTGGCCATACATAACAGACGCCCGACACTCATGACGCTGCCTGCCATTCTTGATGCTTATATTTCGCATCAGAAGGAAGTCATCACAAACCGCTCCAAATACGACCTTGAAAAGGCCAAAGAGCGCCAGCATATCGTCGAGGGACTCATTAAAGCCCTGTCTATCCTCGATGAGGTGATCGCTGTTATCAGGGCATCCAAGGACAAACGGGATGCAAAGGATAACTTAATTGCAAAGTTTGCGTTTACAGAAATTCAGGCTGAAGCCATTGTATCCCTTCAGCTTTACAGATTAACAAACACGGATATCACGGCTCTTCAAAATGAAGCGAAAGAGCTTGATGAAAAAATAGCACAGCTTCTTGATATCCTGAACAATGAGAAAAAACTGTATCAGGTGATCAAAACAGATTTGAAAAAAATCAAAAAAACCTATGCGGATCAAAGACGCTCTGTCATTCAGCATGAGATTCAGGAAATAAAAATCAACCTTGAAGTGATGATTCCGTCAGAAGACGTTATAGTTACCGTAACAAAGGACGGCTATATCAAACGTACGAGCAGCCGTTCATACTCTGCATCAAACGGCCAGGATTTCGGCATGAAAGAAACAGACAGGCTGCTCGGGAAATTTGACATTAATACAACCGAAACCATTCTGCTGTTCACAAGCAAGGGCAATTACATCTATTGTCCGGTTCATGAAATTCCTGATATCCGCTGGAAGGACCTCGGCCAGCATATTGCCAATCTTGTCAGCCTGGAGCGGGATGAACAGCTGATAAAGGCCATGCCTGTTAAAGATTTTGAAGCAGCGCAGTACCTGCTCTTTGTCACAAAGAACGGGATGGTCAAAAAAACCGAACTGAAATTGTACAAGGCCCAGAGGTACTCCAAAGCGTTAATGGCTGTCAATCTTAAAGGCGATGACGAGTTGGTCAATGTATTTATGACATCCGGAAACGATGATCTGTTCCTCGCGACGCAGTTCGGATATGGATTGTGGTTTGCTGAAGAAGAAGTCGGCATTGTGGGCGCAAGAGCAGCAGGAGTAAAAGGAATGAATCTGAAAGAGGGAGATACAGTAGCAGGCGCTGCGGTTTTCCCTGCAGGAAACATTCCACAGATTGTCATTGTCACACAGCGGGGCGCTGCAAAGAAAATGTCGCTTAAAGAATTTGAAAAGACTTCAAGAGCCAAGCGGGGATTAATTATGCTGAGAGAGCTGAAGAACAATCCTCACAGAGTCGTTGGCATGCACCTTGTCGATCAGTCGAGCAAACTGATGCTGAAGACAGAAAAAGGGCATACAGAAGAAGTTCACGCAGCTCAACTGCGCGCAAATGACAGGTACAGCAACGGATCTTTCTTTATCGATGAGGGAGATTCCGGGTCAGTTAAAGAAGTGTGGGTGCCAGTCACCCAGTAAATGAAAAGACATCCCTTTCATTAAAGGGATGTCTTTTTTGCGTCTTATTTATTTTTAGAGAAGTATTCAGTAAACGCGTGCATAATCTCAATTCCCTGATACAAAAATAGACTAAAGGCCGTTAATGAAAAACCAGTCACCATAATTAGTCTCATCCAGAACATCGCATTTCCCTCCTTTTTTAAAAAGATTCTAGGGTCTTAGCGATGTACGGCCATAATAGGAGGACTGGTAGAAAACAGACAGCAGAAATTTCTTGAACAGGCCTGCTGAAGCTGATAAAGCAGCAATCACAGCGGCCGCTAAAAGTACAGGTATCAAGCTTGACTCGCTTTGATCAGTGCTGAAAGGCATTTTCTCGTATTCAGCTTTATCCGCTGTAACCAGCTGAACATGCTCTTCAACATCAAAAGCCGGTGTCTTTACGGGATGATGCTGCACATGCGGCGAAACCCCGGTCAGGAGAAGGGCAATGAGAAATAGAAAAATCGTCTGTCTCATAACATTCCTCCTTTTAAATCGTGCAATCGAATATACATAATCATAACGCAAAAAGACGGATTCGAACAGTGGAAACTTTTTTCGTTTTTACTGTGCAAAACGACAATTTCTGATATACTCTAACTTTGTGATGTTAGGAAGCCTAACATGAAGTTAGAAAATTTATTTTTTTCAGGAGGTTTAATATGGATTTTTTAAATGGAATGATTTCCGGAGGGAATACAATTCTGTGGTCATACTTGCTGATCTATATGCTTGTAGGAATTGGTTTGTATTTCACAGTCCGTTCAAGATTTGTCCAATTCCGCTACTTTGGCGAAATGTTCAGGCTTCTAAAGGAACCTGCAATGGTATCCAAAGAAGGCAAGAGAGGCATTTCGTCCCTGCAGGCATTCTTTATCAGTGCAGCATCAAGGGTTGGCACCGGTAATTTAGCGGGAGTAGCTATTGCCATTGCCGTCGGAGGACCGGGTGCGGTTTTCTGGATGTGGCTGATTGCGCTTGTAGGAATGGCTTCAAGCTTTGTAGAAAGCACACTTGCGCAGGTCTACAAAGTAAAAGACGGAGATCAATTCCGCGGAGGCCCTGCTTACTATATGGAAAAAGCGCTGAAGGCAAGGTGGATGGGAATCCTGTTTGCTGTTTTAATAACGTTATGCTTCGGACTGATTTTCAATGCTGTTCAGGCCAATACCATTGCTCTTGCTTTTGACAGTGCATTTGCTGTGGATAAAACGGTTATGGGCATCATTTTGGCTGTCTTCACCGCACTGATTATTTTCGGCGGTCTGAAAAGGGTAGCTGCAGCATCCCAGATTATCGTGCCTGTTATGGCGCTGATCTACATAGCTGTTGCTCTTGTCGTTGTTATTATGAACATTACAGAAGTGCCGAACGTCATCGCCGTCATTTTTGCAAATGCTTTTGGATTTGAGCAGGCAGTAGGCGGAGGTATTGGAGCTGCAGTTGAAAACGGAATTAAGAGAGGACTGTTCTCGAATGAAGCGGGTATGGGAAGTGCACCGAACGCTGCTGCTACGGCAAACGTTTCTCACCCTGCTAAACAAGGTTTCATCCAGACGCTAGGCGTGTTTTTCGACACGATTATCATCTGCAGCACAACAGCATTCCTGATTCTTCTGTTTGACACGACACCGGATCCTTCGCTTGACGGTATTCAAATTACCCAGGCAGCTTTGCAGTCTCACATCGGAGACTGGGCAGGCACGTTCCTGGCTGTAGCGATTCTGCTGTTCGCATTCAGTTCGGTTATTGGAAACTACTACTACGGGGAAACAAATATTGAGTTTTTAAACGGAAGCAAAACCGTTCTGTTTATCTACCGTTTAGCAGTAGTCGGGATGGTTATCTTCGGGTCGGTATCAGGTTTCCAGCTGATTTGGGATATGGCTGATCTCTTTATGGGTCTTATGGCCGTTACGAACCTTATTGCCATTGCCATCCTTTCAAAAATTGCATTTGAAGTGCTGAAAGATTATGCACGCCAGCGCAAAGAAGGCAAAAATCCTGTATTTAAAGCAAGCTCCATCAAAGGACTTAAAAATACCGAATGCTGGGGAGACGATGAGGTTTAACCTCTGAATACGAAGCATTAACGGATTCATCCACTGCTAAAGCACACCTTTCAGTTTCTGAGCGGTGTGCTTTTTCTTTAGAAAAGCGGAGGCCGGCAGATGGGGAGGAAGCAGAATTTTTATAGAGAAGGCATAGGGGCTTTGTCAAATGTCCTGCTGTAAAACAGCGAAGAGTTTGTGAAAATGTGAACAAACTTTATCAATTCATGTATTTCTATCGTTTTACAGATGAATTTGGGCTAAACTAATCAGTAGAAGCAGATCATTCCATTTATTTATGTGAAAACATTCACAAACACTTGTTTTAATTTTCCTGATTAGAGGAAAAGAATGGATAAACTGCTATTTATTGCGTGAAGTAGGGGGGAACGAAATTGTTTGAGTATGATCCGGTATTGTACAGCAGAATTCTGACGGGCTTGACACTTGCATTTCATACGATTTTTTCCACACTTGGAGTAGGTGTGCCGCTGCTCATTGCTCTTGCAGAGTGGATTGGCATCAGGCGAAATGATGAACATTATCATCTTCTTGCAAGGAGATGGGCAAGGGGCTACATCATCACAGTGGCTGTCGGGGTTGTTACAGGAACGGCAATAGCCCTTCAGCTCAGTCTGCTGTGGCCGAACTTTATGCAGGTTGCAGGCCAGACAATCAGTCTGCCGCTGTTCTTGGAAACTTTCGCATTTTTCTTTGAAGCTATTTTTCTTGGTATCTACCTTTATACATGGGATCGCTTCAAAAAGAAAATCTACCATTTGCTGCTGCTGATTCCGGTGGCTCTCGGAGCGACGCTTTCCGGTTTCTTTATTACAACTGTGAATGCTTTTATGAACGCTCCGCTTGGATTTAATATGGAAAACGGAGTTTTGACTGGTGTAAACCCGCTGCTTGCGATGTTTAATCCGGCAACGCCGACAAAAATGGCGCACGTGCTGTCTTCAGCCTACTTAACATCTGCCTGTGTGCTGGCTGCCATTGCCGCATTTATGATTCTAAGGGGCAGAAAGCACGTTTATTACAAAAAAGCACTCCGACTTTCTATGACTGTGGCTTTTGTCTGTGCAATAAGTACAGCCGTTATTGGCGATCTATCAGGAAAATATTTGGCAGAGTACCAGCCTGAAAAGCTGGCTGCTGCAGAATGGCATTTTGAAACAACAGAAGAAGCATCATTAATTCTCGGAGGAATCCTTGATGAAAACAACGAGGTCAAGTATGCACTTGAGATTCCCTACGCATTGAGCATTCTTGCGCACGGAACGCCGGATGCAGAGGTGACGGGGCTTGAAGAGTTTCCAGAGGAAGAATGGCCGCCGCTGATTGTCCATTATTTCTTTGATCTGATGGTTGGAATCGGCATGTTTTTGGCGTTTGTATCCTTCCTGTACATGGTCATGAGATGGCGGAAAAAATCTAATGAGCTGAACCGGATTCTCTTATGGCTGATTGTCAGCACAGGTCCTCTTGCCATGCTTGCCATTGAAGCGGGATGGTTCTTTACAGAAGAGGGCAGACAGCCTTGGATCTTAAGAGGCTACATGACAACGGCGGAAGGTGCCACGACATCAGGCTACGTTGACATCATGCTGTATTTGTTCATCGCCCTGTACGCGGTGCTTGCTGTATCAGCCGTTGCTGTGCTTCGCCGTACATTCAAGGCAAATCCCGCTGAGCGCGAGCTTGAAAAATTAGGATTGAAATAGGAGAGGACAAGATGGATTATGAACTGATTGGAATTACCGTGCTCTGGACATTTTTGTACGGATACCTTATTGTAGCGTCCATTGATTTTGGTGCAGGTTTTTTCAATTATTACTCTGCACTGACAGGACGCGGGCCTATTGTAAAAAAAGTGATTAACCGGTATTTGTCTCCGGTCTGGGAAGTGACGAATGTATTCCTGATCTTCTTCTACATTGGATTGGTCGGATTTTTTCCGTCGCTTGCCTATTATTACGGTACAGCCCTTCTCGTGCCAGGAAGCATAGCCATTATTCTGATTGCCCTGCGCGGTTCGTATTATGCGTTTCATCACTACGGTAACCGAGAAAGTCTCTGGTATCAGTTTTTATATGGAGCGACAGGCCTGCTGATTCCGGCATCACTGTCTGTTGTGCTTACACTGTCTGAAGGCGGCTTTATCGACGTCAGCGGGGATGAGGTGCAGCTGAATTACGCCGAGCTCTTTACAAGCGCGTATGCGTGGGCCGTCGTCTTTCTGGCGATAGTGAGTGTGCTGTATATTTCTGCAAGTTTTCTGACGTTTTATGCTCATAAAGCGGGAGACAGCAGTGCCTTCAACCTTCTGCGCAAATATGCGCTGTTTTGGAGCGGCCCGACCATTCTTGCAAGCCTGCTCGTTTTTGTGTCCTTAAGAGAGCATAATCCGGGTCATTTTCAGCGGATGATGGATATGTCCTGGCTTTTTGGTTTATCACTTCTGTTTTTTGCGGGTGCCGTGTATTTGATTTGGAAAAAGAAGAGTTTGGGCGTTTCGTTTATCCTGGTCATGCTGCAGTTTGCGGCGGCATTTTACGGATACGGGGCATCGCATCTGCCGTATGTGCTTTATCCGTACGTCACGATCTACACAAGCTTTACAAACGATACTATGGCCCTGGCACTCATCTTTGCATTTCTTGCAGGATTAATGCTCCTTGTACCGTCGTTATACTTGCTGATGAGGCTGTTCCTTTTTGATAACGATTATGTGAAAGGCAAAAAATAGGAGGGATACCATGCAGACTTTTTTAATAATGGTGGCACCGGTACTAATTGTCGCAGTGACCGTTACAGGATTATTTGTCTGGGGTGCTTACGCAAAAGAGCCCTATGAAAAATAAAACGTGCAAAAGCTTAATAGGCTTAAACGCATAAAGGAGTCCGTGTGATGCAGCTGAAACATCTGGCGTCAAAACATAAAAAACATATTTGGCTTTTGAGGCTGCATGCTTTTTTAACAGGTGCAGCCGTTATAGCACAGGCGTGGCTGTTCGTCAGTATCACAGATGCCGTCTTTTTAAAAGACACTTCTTTCCGGGATGTTGTTCCTGAACTTTTTATTTTGCTCGCAGTGTCCCTTTGCAGGGCAGGATTTATGTATTTCGGCAAAAAAACCGGCGTTTCATTAGCGGCAGCCGTTAAGAAAGATATACGGTCATCGCTTCTCAAAAAGATGTCCAGAGAATCTGTTTTATCCTCTTCCGGCGGACAAACCGGCAGGAAAGTAAATGTACTGCTGGATGCAGTGGATGAAATAACACCTTATTTCAGCACATACATTCCCCAAATGATCCAGACGGGAATTATTCCGCTGATGATGGCCGCTGCCGTATTTACCCAGCATGTGTACTCCGGCATCATTCTGCTGGTCACAGCCCCTTTTATACCGCTTGCCATGGCACTTGCAGGCAGGAAAAGCAAGGATAAAGCAGAGCAGCAGATGGAGAGGCTCTCGCAATTTTCCGGTCATTTTCTTGATGTTCTTCAGGGGCTTGTGACATTGAAGGTGTTTGGACGTTCAAAAGAGCAGAAAGACAAGATTGCAGAGAGCAGTCTGGAAATCCGTGATGCCACGATGCAGGTTTTGAAGGTAGCATTTCTCTCAGCGCTATCCTTGGAGTTTATTTCAATGCTCAGCATTGGACTGATTGCCTTTGAACTTGGCCTGCAGATCGTTGTCTTTCAGACTGTGACATTCTTTTCTGCCTTCTTTATTCTCATTCTTGTTCCTGATTTCTACCTGCTTCTTAAAGATTATGGCAGTGCCTTTCATGCAGGCAGAGGAAGCATGGGGGCTGCGAAGCTGATAGCAGAAGAACTGGAGGAGCGGGATAAAGCTGCAGTGTGGGGAGATCAGAAGACTGGCGGAGGACCGCCTGAACTTCATCTGAAAAAGGCATCTTACTCATATAAGAACAGTTCATTTTCTTTGCATGACATTGGTGTACATCTTAAACCGTTTGAAAAAGCAGCCATTGTCGGCAGAAACGGATCAGGCAAGACGACCCTTCTTCATCTTATCAGCGGGCTGATACAGCCTGATGAAGGTGAGTTGATCATAAATGGCAAAGAGAGGGCAGCTTATGATGAAATGAGCTGGTTCAGCAGGATGGTTTACATTTCTCAGCATCCCTATATCTTCTCCGGGACAATCGCAGAAAATATTGCCATTGGCCAGCTGAAAGAGGCGAGCCGGCGGGAAATAGAAGATGCAGCCCGCAAAGCGGGACTTGCTTCCATGATTGAAGCGCTTGAACACGGGTTTGATACGGTCATCGGCGAAGGGGGAAGGGGTCTTTCCGGAGGCGAAAAGCAAAGGCTTGCTCTAGCCAGGGCATTTCTGAAGAAACCGGCATTCATCTTGTTTGATGAACCGACCACAGGCCTTGACCTTTATACAGAAAGGATTCTCCAGCAGTCGATAAAAGAGCTTGGGGAAAATGCATCAGTGATTACCGTGGCTCACAGGCTGTACACAATTAAAGACGCAGACGTTATTTTTTATATGGAAAACGGAAGACTTGCGGCTCAGGGGACTCATTTGGAACTGCTGGACCGTTCCGAGTCTTACCGCAGCATGTTTCATATGCAAGTAAAGGAGGCGGCCAGATGAAAGACATTTCTCATATTGCACGTTTAATGTGGAATGAAAAAAAGGATATTTGGCTCACAGTCTTATTGGGCTTCCTTGCGGGTATAACGGGAATCGCGCTATTTGCATCGAGCGGCTACTTAATTTCAAAAGCCGCTCTGCTGCCGCCTCTTTACACACTCACAGTTATGCTCGCGCTATTGAAGCTTGCGGGTATTGGGAGAGCTCTCAGCAGATATGCAGAGAGGCTTGTTTCCCACAGGGCAACCTTTACCATTTTGAAGGATGTGCGCGCCTCCTTTTATGAAAAGCTGGAACCAATGGTCCCTAGGATCTTCAATACGTACCGGAGCGGCGACCTGCTTTCAAGAATAGTCGGGGATGTAGAGAACCTTCAGAACTTTTTCCTGAGGGTATTTTATCCGCCGGTCGTCTTTCTGTTTGTCTTTTTAAGCACGATTGCATTTGTATCGTTTTACTCCGTCCCCATTGCCATGATGCTTTTAGCTGGTATGGTGCTGACAGGAATGGTGATCCCGGCATACTTTGCATTTCTTCAAAAAAAAATCGATGACTCAGTCCGGGACATGAGAAGCCTTTTCTCATCAGAAGCGGCTGAATTTTACTATGGATACAGAGATTTAAAGATCTATGGACAGACGGCAGAAAAAGAAGAAAAGCTTCGCAGGCTGTCTGATATGCTTGCCGATAGACAGGCGCAATTAGATAACAGGGTGAATCAGACACAATCGATTAACACGGCGATTACGGTCATTATAAACTGCGGAATTTTAGCACTCGGGGCTTACCAGGCAGCAGCGGGTGAGCTGAACGGTCTGTATCTTGCCATGCTGGTGATGATTTCTCTCAATGTATTTGAGTTTGCTGTTCCGATGTCTGCTTTTCCAGTTTTTTACGAAGAGAGCAGGCGTGCTTCTAAAAGATTGTACTCACTCCCGGAAGAGCCGGTCATACAGGAAGAAAAGAAGCAGGCTGACATCACAAAGGATGGGTTCTCTATTCACGTAAAGAATGTTCATTATTCTTACGGCACAGCGGGCTCCGGTCTAAGTGGTGTTACTGTCACGTTTCCGCAAGGTTCAAAAACGGCTGTTGTCGGACCATCCGGTTCAGGAAAATCCACGCTGCTTATGCTGTTAATAAAAATGTATGAACCGGAAGCTGGAGAAATTATTTTGAATGAAAAGCCGCTTTCCGACATCAGCAGTGAGAGCATGTGGGATAGCTGCAATATTGTTCTGCAGGATAACCACTTTTTCTATGGGACTATCCGTGAAAATTTGCTGATCGCTGTTAAAGAAGAAACAGAGGACTTAGAGCTGATACACGCACTGAAGGAGGCAGGACTCGAGAACAAACGGCTTGATGATCCTGTTCTTGAAAAAGGCGATAACCTGTCAGGCGGCGAAAAACAGAAGCTTGCCATTGCAAGAATCCTGCTGAAAAAAGCGGGTCTGTGGCTGCTTGATGAACCAACAGCTTCAATGGATCTCCTGTCAGAGCAGAGCATTCAAGAAACCTTATTTAAGTATGCCGGCGGCAATACACTCATCCTCGTCAGTCACCGACTGACAGGACTTGAGAAGATGGATCAGATCATCGTTATGGATCAAGGACGCATTCTTGAAAAGGGATCCTATGCAGAACTCATGGAGAGAAAAGGTTATTTTTACGGTCTGAAGCAGATTGAACAAGAGGTGCTAGTATAAAAGATAAAATCCCTCTCGATATGGAGAGGGATTTTTTTGTGTGCCTACTGTCCTTTCGACAGCAGGCTGTCTATATGGAACTTCTCAGGCGGCGTTTCAAAACCGGCAGAGGTCTGTAAATCAAGTATTTTAAAAGTAACTTCAAGGCTTGATGCAGCATCAGTTAGCGGGATAGTAAACGTTTCAGCACCTTTATTAGAGACAATAAACAGCTTCTCATCCGATGCCAGTTCAACCCCATCCTGGAAATAGGTGATGTCTGCTTTAATGGCAACCTGTGATTGACCGGTAGCAGCAAAGGTAATTTTATCTTTTTGAATCTTTTTTAATTGGGGTCCTGTAAGAATTCTGCCCCGGTCAGCCTTTACGCCTGTTTCTTTTTCAAGATAATCAATCAGCTCCTTATTTTCAAGCACATTAGGAAGCTCCTTGTTCTCATGCTGTGTCATTTGATAGAAGGGTTCATTGCTTGAGAGGATTTCGTTTTTGTCTGTTTTTCTCCCTGAACCGTACAACATCACATAGTCATCAGCCATGATTTCCTGAGGATACCACATATGATCTGCATCAGAATAGTTCCAAAAAGCATCCCACCGTACAGGGGCATTTTCAATGCCTCTAAGTTTACTCCACTCAGAGAACGGAAAGTGATGGCTTTTTATATAGTGATAGGCAAAATGATGCCCATATTCATGTGAGAGAGTATCTCTGTAGGAGGAGACATCTGTATATGTGTCTCCCTCATAAAGGGTAATTGTGTCTGTTAGAGCGTGAAACCTTCCTTTTGTCGCTGATCCGTTTAAAGAATCTCCTTGAATACGCACTTCCTGAAGAAGAGATATCTCTTTTCCATGTTTATTTTGAATCAATTCCTTATAAAGTTCTTTTAACTTTTCTTCATCCCATTTATCGCTGTAGCTTAGAAACATAATCCCTTCTGGAGACTGATAGCTTGCTTGATAGTGTGTATCATATACCAGCGGGTCAAGACTGAGCAGAAACGGAAGGGAAAACAGCAATAGCAGATGTTTCATCATCGTGTTCACTCCTCTGTCATGAGTCTAACATGCTGAGAACCGGTAATAGATTACCAATACTTGTATGTAAAGAAAGGCATGATAAATTTCCCAGAATGATTCACATGATTGATAACATTCTGACATCTCAATTTCACATTGGATACATATTCATCCAGTAAACTGAAGCTGTTCTTACAAATGAAGACAGAGGAGACGATGAAATGATGAAAACTTGGGCAGCCGGAGCGGGAATGGCCATCATATTGCTTGGAGCACCGTTATTGCAGCCGTCAGCAGCAGATGCTTCAGCGGTGAAAGTGGAAAATGTAGCACACAGGGGGGCTTCAGGCTATGCTCCGGAAAATACACTTGCAGCCTTTGATAAAGCGGTAGAGATGAAAGCGGATTATATTGAAATCGATGTTCAGCAGAGCAAGGACGGCGAGCTCGTGATCATTCATGACACCACAGTGGACCGGACGACAGACGGAAGCGGCAAAGTAAAGGATCTTACATATGATGACCTCAGCAAACTTGATGCAGGCAGCTGGAAAGGCAAAGAATTTACCGGAGAAAAAATCCCTACATTTGATGATATTCTTGACCGCTACAGAGGCAAAACCGGCATTCTGATTGAGCTGAAAGCACCTGAGCTTTATCCGGGAATCGAGGAAAAAGTGGCTGAAGAGCTTCAGGAACGCAACATGGACAAGCCTCAAAATGAAAAAATCATTGTTCAGTCGTTTAATTTTGACTCGATGAAAAAGATGGATTCCCTGCTGCCTAAAGTACCAATCGGTGTGCTGACATCTTCGATTCTTCATACAACTGATACGGCACTGAATGAATTCAGCACATATGCAGATTACTTTAATCCAAACTACGGCATCGTTTCAAAGGATTTAGTAGCAAATGTTCATGAAAAGGGCATGAAAATCCAATCCTGGACTGTTCGCACACAGGAAACTGCCGATTTTCTGCTTGAGATGGGTGTAGACGGAATCATTACGGATTATCCTGATTATGTTGATCCAAGAAAATAAGATGGTAAACCGGCTCTCTGCAGAAAAGAGGCCGGTTTTTTACTCTAGCAGAGAAAACAGCTGGAAATGAGTGGAATATTAAAACTAATAAAACAATGTTCTAAATAATCATTCTAATTAAACTCCAGCCATAAGAGATGATAACCATTAGTTTAAAAGCGTCAGCAAGTTGTAAAAAGGACCAGAAGAAATTATTCACTCATAAAAACGTTATGTAAACTGAGCTGGAATTAAAGAAGAGAGTCTTGGAATTAGTTCAATGAGTAACGTGCATAATCAAGAGCTTAAATCTAACGAAAATAAAACAACAGCTGCAAAAATGCGTAAATATATATGAGCAGCTAAAATAGAAATATTTCAGTGATCTGCAGAAAAAATCTTACTAATCTATAGTGAAATACGTGCGGCAGATACAGTGTGTCTAAGACGTTATTTTTTCTTTCTGTCTCATTTACTTAAGTTTACTTGTTATTTGAGACTGGAAATGACTCTTATAATACAGCTGTCTATAATTTATATTATGTATACTGAGAAAAAGTAAGTGAGATATTAGACTTTAAGACTCAAACCCTCCTGCCCCTGGGATAAAGTTAATCCATACTAATTTATTTCAAATGTAAAAAGAGCTACCTCTAATTTAGATGGTAGCTCTGATCTTTTGATAGCCAAATCATAATCTCCCGTGCTTTATAGTTGATCTTTGAAGTTCTTGTCTTTTTTTATCCATTGAGTATAAGTTGTCTTGCTTATCCCGCAAATACTGCATGCTTTATCAAGTGAGCTTGAATTTCTGTAAGCTTCAATAAACTTTTGTTTTCTGTCTTGGACGGCTTTTTTGTTCACTTTTAATGGAGCGTCTGTTAATTCAGCAGCATCAAGATCTTTGTCTGGGAAAAGATCAAACTTACGTTTAAGGTGAATGTCACTGCAATTGTAAATGTACTCATAAAATAGTTTGATCGTTTTTCTTCCACTTATATAAAGTCTTACATGTTTATCTTTTTGAACTAAGTAAGGATCAAATCCCACTTTGATAAAAACTTCTTTCAATTTCTCCATAAAAGGAAGTGAACCCCCTACAAAACTAACCATATACCCTCTGGAATAGATGTTGCCGTCACCATCGAAATAACCTCTAATAAAATGCGGCATGTATTCTTCGGGAACATCAGGAAAATCAATGGTCAATGACTTTTTTGAAGTTACTCCGTGAAGTTCAATTAAATCTCTTTTTAAGATTTTGCTGTTGAGGTTAAGAAGAAAAACACCGGTTTTTTCATTTTTATAAAGAGGTTGAATTGTTTTAAGTTCCTTTTTAATTCTTTCGAGTATTTCGCTTTCTTTTTGAGCGATGATAACGCTTTGTGTTCCCTTTGCAATCGTACCATCTGCCAGTATAAACCCGAGAATATAGGCCATATTGGGTGTCCATTTCTTAAAGTAACCTTCATCTAAACTGTACTTCCTCTTCCAGCTCCCCCTCGGCCGCATTTCTACCCCATGTTTTGAAAGGATATTACGTATGCTCCCTGCTGTAACACCTGCCAGTTTGGCAATTTCCGAGGTGCTCTTACCATCTTTGTAAAGCCTGATTACTTCTTCGCTTTCAAGCAAACATTTCCTGTTTTTAGATGCTGACACGGAATAACAGCCTCCAGTACAAATGGTTTTCGGTTCATTTTTATTATATCGAACATTTGTTCTGCATGTCTATTTTTAGCACTTTTCTATGTAAACAAAAGAAAAAGCTCCTTTAAAGGAGCTTTTCATCGCTTATCCCAAACTTCTTTCAGCATATCCCTGAAAAGTTCATTCAATTGTGCAGTGGGATCCTTCTTGACTGTCTTCCATTGTTCTGCAGCGAGCTTCAGCCGGGTTATCTCTGCATCAAGGAACGAATTGATCACATCTATTCTAGGTTCTTTATCAAGTTCGTCTCCTTTTATTTTTCTTGCAAGCAGGGTGTGTATCTCCTGCTTAAGAGGACTTTCAGGCAGCAATTCAAGGAGTGTCTGGAATTTCATCGGCGGAAACTCATTCTTTTCCTCAATCCATTTGGCTGCAAGCACCGGGCGAAGCACATAGAAGTACTTTTTGATTTTAACGGTGCTTCCCTGCAGATAGTCCCTGTAGTTCCCGCTTGCCATGTTCAAATAATGGTACATCGCAGACTGCGGGGTAAAAACGCTGTCCTGGATCTCAGCCATGCGCTCAAGGGCTGAATAGGCACGATAGTATACAATCGGAGACTTCATCCATTCCATGAGCGGCGGATTGGATTTTCTGAATAGCTTCAGCGCTTTTGTCAGATCCCACCCTGAAACATCGAGCAGATCATTGATGGGTCTTTCTATCACATCACGGTTGGAACCTACTCCGACCGGGTCAATGCTTAAGTAATGCTCTGGTTTGTGTATGTACAGAAACCGCACGTCGTAATCGCTGTCCTTTGAAGGAAATCCCCATGCTCTGCTGCCTGATTCACAGGCGTAGAGGACTTTAACGTCGTTTGTTTCCTCTATATCATGTAAAATCTCAAGAATCTGTTCTCTCATTGCTGTTTCTCCTTATTTGTTTTGCTATAAGTATACACCCTAAAAGGAAAGGGATGGAAAGAACAAAAGCGCAAGCGCCTTGGTCAGATCCGATAGGCAGATAAGAATCCGTCAAAAAAGTCCGGTTTTGACTTTTTTGACGGATTTGTTCTGACAGAGGATCTAGGCGCTGGAGCTGGACGATGATAACTTTGTTATGTTAACCACAGCCTATTATTCTTTATAATTTCTTAAACAAGAAAAAAGCCGCAGAAGCAGCTTTTCTCACTGTTTATTTCAATGTAGCGAGCAGTTCGTCAAGACACTCAAATTGTGATGACATTCCTTCTACTACGCCCATTTCTGTCACCTTTTTAAGTTCTTCCTCAGTTGCAAATTCTGATTTGACGACTAGTTTTGTTGTGTCACCATGATCTTCGAAGACCATCGTAATCACCATTTCCGGCATTTGCTCTGAAACCACGCCTGTTTCATCTGAAAATGCATCCACATAAACAATTTTCTCAGGAACCGAAATTTCTTTGTAGGTGGCAATTCCCCATGATTCCATGCCGTAAAAGTCACCCTGGTCTTTGTCTTCGCAGCGCATGCAGTAATGCCAGACGCCGCCAGGCTCAAATTCAAACCGTTTGTTTGCAGTACTCCACCCTTTAGGACCCCCACCAGGCTGCAAGCAGATCAGGTTCGGCGTATGCTCTGAAAACAAGTTCTCTTGGAGCGTTAAACATTCTTTCAATAATAAGTTCTTTCCCCTCAACTCTTGAAGCAACAGTAGCGGCACTCTTATTTACTGACATGGAAATTCCTCCTTTTTATTGCATACACTACTCTCTTTCGTGCCGCATAAACGAATTCCTGCACAAATTCCATAAATAAAAAAACTCTCCATGAACAGAGAGTTTTTTAGAGACAGAATCAGCTTTCTTTAACTTGAACGGTCTGCTGGGCAATCACGTTCTCATCCTTCAATTTGAACAGCGGCATGATCAGCATCGTGCCAAGCAGGAACAAAATGCCGGATACAGTATAAACGCCTGAAAGCGTCAGCGGAGTTTTTAATAGTCCCGACAGCGACATGCCTGCAACCATCATCCCCATGAAGAGCGGGTTGAGAACCCCATTGACTCGGCCGACAAATGCTTCATCTGTATTTTTTAGGATCAGCGTGTTGATGCCGATGTGAATGCACGGGAAGAAAAATCCGTTAAGCAGCTGCAGGCCGATTGTCAGCGGAAAGCTTGTGGACCAGCCGATGCTGATGGTGAAAATCATGCTTGAGAAAATACCTAAAGCAAGCAGCTTTTGCGGTGAAATTTTCTTTGAGAAGGCAATGACAATTCCCCCTCCGGCAAGCATCCCGATTCCATTGGCCATAATCAGCCACTGCAGGTAGTCTTTCGTCAGACCGAGATTTTCAATCGTAATAAAAATCATCAGCGGCGAAATCAAGCCGACAGCAAGACCGCAAACCGCAAACACTCCGCCCATTGTCGTCAGAACTTTTTTGCCGATGACATAACGGAATCCGTCTGCAAGTTCCTTTTTAAAGCTTGTTTCGTCATCTGATTTGACTTTTTCAAGATCGCGGGGCAAAAACGTCAGAACAGCAGCGGACAGCAGAAACATGACGCCCATGACAATAATGGATGTGTAAATGCCGTATGATTGGTACACAATGGTGCCAATGACAGGACCGATTACCATAAAAACAGCCATCAGTGATTGGAAAATAGCCATTGCTGACTGCAGCTGGTCTTCAGGAACGTGCTGTTTGAGCAGTCTCATCGCCGATGGCATTGAAAACTGTGACAGGATGGCGGATACGAGCGTTGCAAAGAAAATCGCGTGCCATGACCCGTATACAAGAGTTAATAAAACAACAAAGATCGATACAGCGGACAGCACGTCACACCAGACCATCGTCAGCTTCGGTTTCCATCTGTCAGCAAACGTTCCGCCGATGATGGAAAAAATAAAGATTGGTGCAAACTCGGCAATGGAAATAAGCGACACATAGACAGGATCGTTATTCGTAAGCTCTGTTACATACAGTAAAATGGCAAAGTTCC
The DNA here is from genome assembly GCF_053629595.1 of Metabacillus sp. SLBN-84. NCBI lineage: Bacteria > Bacillati > Bacillota > Bacilli > Caryophanales > Bacillaceae > Metabacillus > Metabacillus sp. SLBN-84. Next base: position 2,282,058 of record NZ_JBRJIP010000001.1, on the reverse strand, counting down.
GTATCCAGATTCCGAGCTGCAGCAGGAAGTTGGATCCCATGATCGCAAGAACGATCCGGTTTTTGAATAAATTTCCTGAAGGCGTGCCTTTTGCCGGCATGGCTTCAGTCAAACTGTTTTCCATACATATCATGCCTTTCAAGCTTAATGTAAGTCTTTTACATGATTTCCGTTTCTGCAGAAGCTAAGACAAGTGACGTCATACTTATTCGTGCTCCGGTCTTAATCCCCTTTAAGAATTTATAAAGAATAATCACAATGAAGATTATATACGAAACTCATAACGTTTAGATACTAAATTTTTCAAAATAAAAAAAGGGACAAAGCCCTTATTTTACCTTCTTTACAAGTCCATGGCACACGCTGTGAACATCCGTGCATATCGCAGCGGCATCCTGCTGGATCCATCCGATCACGTCTCTCAAACGTCTTTCGTTCTCTGAGACCGGCACAATCCCTTTACCGACTTCAAGCATGATGATGATCGTTTCCTGTTTCCGTTCAAGCAGTTCATTTAAAAATCCGCTGTATTGTGTTCTAACTTCCTTTAAATCGGTCAGATCCTCTTTCTCAATCCATTGTTCAAAGCCTTCAAGAACAAGAGGACCATCATCGACCTTTTTCCAATCAGGCATATGATCTCCGCTGTAAGCCGTAATCCATGCTGCATGGGGCCATCTGCTTTTCACAAATGCTCTTTTCCCGCTGCAGGCTCCTCCGATAATGAGATGCACGTCCATCCCTCCTCCCTTTCTTCAGCATTTAAAATGACTGCTTTACCAAATGGTGCTGAGATGTGCCAGAATTCCGGTGTGTTCAGAAAAGAAGAGACAATTTGTCTGATCACTCCTCCGTGTGTGACAATTACTGCTGAATCAAGTTCTCCTTCAAGAAATTCTCTTAAAAAAGACGATACTCTCTCCTGAAATGAAATGCCTGTTTCTCCGCCTGGAGGGCCGGTGCTTTCCCAGTTGTCGAGCCAGGAGGAATATATGCTGCAATGTTTCAATTCTTCATACGTCCTCCCTTCCCACTCCCCGAAATGGAGTTCTCTGAGGCGGGCATCATATGTTACCGGCTGGCTGGGAAAAAGAAAGGCTGCTGTTTCCCGGCATCTGAGGAGGTCGCTTGAATACACCTTTCGAGTGCCGTATTGATGCAGAACATTTTTTAATGGAAAATAGTCCTCCAGAGAACGGCTATTCACCGGAATATCGCTGTGTCCTAAATACTTTCTTTCAGCATTCCATTGCGTCAAACCATGCCGAATAAGAAAAAGCTGTACAGTACGCTTAGATTCCAAATTTCTGCCCCCTCAATAGAGGCACCTGCAGTGTCTCCGTTTATTCCGTCAAACTGCTTTTGTGACCACCGGCCGAAAAGAAAACAAAAGAGAATCTGCAGCAGAAACATCAGGCCGACTATCCAATTGAACGCCATAAATGGAAGGAGCCAGCATGCGGCAATGATCAGTTCTTTCATTGAAAGATGCTGTTTCCAGAAGGATGCCATTCCGCCAGTCTGAAAAGCTTTAAACCCATACAGATGCATAAGGACCTGAAATCGTGAAAGCATGGGAATGACAATCAGATACATGCCTGTTTGGTCCAGGGGAAGCAAATTGTGCACAATCAACAGTTTCCAGCCCAATAAAAAAATCACGGCCAGCACGGCAAAACTGCCTGCACGTGAATCTTTTAAAATCTCTCTCTTCTTCTCAACATTACCATTTGATCCAGCTGCGTCTGCAACATCCATGACGCCATCAAGATGAAGGCCGCCTGATAGATATACCCAGACACTAATCAGCAGGAGCGCCAACATGGAAGCGGGCAGGATATCATTCAGCAGCTGAAAAAGCACAAACATGCAGGCTCCTATGACTAGCCCCGAACCAGGAAAAAAACGCAAAGCCCACTTTAGTGTTTTTTCATCCGTGCCGCACTCGATCTTGAGCGGTATTCTCGTCAAAAACTGCAGAGCAAGAATTCCTCCATGAAAGACTTGTTTCATTGATTATTTCCTCCCCAGATCCCTTCAGGGTATTGACCATCTTTTTTCCAGACAACCGGAAGGCCGCATAGGACTTCATAAACATCATCCGCCGCATGGACGGCTAGTTTATGAACCGACTCAAGACATTGAATATAGTGATCTATTCCTTTGTTTTTTAAAGGAATTCCTTCATTTACATCATTTGATACTAGATACAGATTAAGGTTCTTTCTTTTAGAAATGCTCAGCAGGTTGTTGAAACGGGCTGCTGTCTCCTCAATAGACAAATGCTCTGAAAACATGACATTGCTTGTCCAGACTGTCAGACAGTCAATTAAAACAACAGCTGAATCAGGAAGATTTCCGGCTGCAACGTCTATGTGCAGCGGCTCTTCGATTGTTATCCACCTGTTTCCTCTGTCCAGCTGATGAATGAAAATGCGTTCTGGCATTTCGCTTTTCATGGCAGTGGCTATATAAAATGGCTTCCTGTCCCCTGCGGCGTCCGCTGCCATTTGTTCTGCGAGCCTGCTTTTACCTGACCGGGCTCCTCCTGAAATAAATGTCAACATGACGTATTTCTCCATTTTCTTAACGCTTTAAGTAAAAGCATGTTTTCCTCTCTCGTCCGGACAGCGAGCCGAAGAGCGCTCCCTTCAATCAGCGGGAAATTAACCGTGTGCCTTGCCAGAATTCCTTCTCCTGCAAGAAACAGCAGAAGAGGTTCATGATCTTGAAGAAGCGGATCTCGGAGCAAATAGAAATTTACTTCTGTATCAGACACCTGAAACTTCATCTCCAGGAGTTCACCTCTTAAAAACTGCCATTCCTCCCTCAGCCATTCTTTTGCTGCAATCAGAAAGTCCTTTGTTTCCGGCAGCGCATGTATGACGGAAAGAGCTATAGAATTAACGCTCCAAGGGACTGAAAGGGACGCAAGCTTTCGTATGATTTGCTCATGTGCAAGCACATAACCAAGCCGGATGCCCGGCACGGCAAAGATTTTGGTCAATGATCTCAAGAGGATGAGGTTTGGAAATGCTCCCAGTAAATGAGCAAGACTAGAGTCCGAAAAATGGACAAAAGCTTCATCAATGACTGCATATTGACCAGTCTGTTTTGCTGTTTCAAGCAATCTGACAATCTTATCTTCAGGAACCATCTCTCCTGTAGGATTGTTTGGGCGGCATAGAAATAATAGGTCGGTATCCTGGATGAAAGCTTCAGAATCTTTTAGATCCTCATAGCTGAAGTGTTTTATGTGAAGCTGATGGATCCTGCATGCCCGCTCATACTCGCTGAAGGCCGGCTGAAAGATACCGGCACGTTTCCCTTTAAATAACTGTGCAACTAAAAAAATAGCTTCCGCACCGCCGTTAGTAAGCCAAATTCTTTCCATCTTCACGCCTTCAAAAGAAGCCAGCATTCCTCTTTCCTCTGTATAAGAAGGATCAGGATAAACTGTGATTTTTTGAAGGAGGCTGTTCTGCATGGATTGCAGGACGGTATCAGGGATGCCAAGCGGGTTTAGATTGGCGCTGAAATCAAGCATGTTACTGCCCGCTTCGATTCCTTTCATTGTCAGCAGATTCTGAATGGCAGATGAATTACCCCCATGCTGCGGCCACATAGTATATCCTCCTTAACATGAACAAGCAAAGATAGATTGCAAGTAACACAATCCAGGCACCGTTCATGATATGTATTGATTGTTTGATATGGACCGGTAAGAGACTCGACTGTGCATCACCGAGCTTTGCACGATGTGAAACCGTTCCTGAATACGTATTTGTTCCCCCAAGCTGAATGCCGAGCAGTCCTGCAGTCATCGCCTCCGGCCAGCCGCTGTTAGGACTTGGATGCTTTTTGGCATCCCTCCATGTGATCTGCCAGCCATTTCTTCTTTTCATTCCCCTGACAAAAAAACTGCCTACCCACATGCATAAGGCGCAAAGCCTTGCAGGAAAAAGATTCATAAGATCATCAAGTCTTGCGGAACCAAAGCCAAAATCACGGTATCGCTCATTTTTGTAGCCAACCATAGAATCCAGTGTATTTACTGCCCTGTAGGCAAGGGCAAGCGGTGCTCCGCCAACAATGGCAAATACGAGCGGACTTATGATAGCATCAACTGTGTTTTCGGCTACTGTTTCCGCAGCTCCCCTTGTGATTTCACCGGAGGGCAAATCGGCGGTATCTCTACCCACGATCTCGCTCAGTTTTTTTCGCGCTTCTGAAAGATTGCCTGCAGCAAGAGGCGTGTAAACCTCCAGTGCAGCTTTCTTCAGTCCTTTGATCGCCAAAGTTGTAGAAATCAAATAAACCTCTGCACACAAGCCTGCTGCGTAGTGGATGGAATAAAGCCACTTTAAAAGCAATAATGAAGTGATAAAAACCGCTGCCGGCAGACAAACAGCAAGCAGGATTCCTTTTCTTTTTCTCTTGTCGCCTTTATTAAGAATCCCTTCTGCTAAACGAATCACTTTTCCGAAAAAAATGACCGGATGAGGCAGCCATTTTGGATCGCCAATTATCAAGTCCAGCAGCACACTCCCTGCCACCAGTAATAGAGTATGTTCAGCAAATGGCTGCAAGGGAATTCTCCAGTCTTTTCAAGGCTTTCATGATCAACGCATCAGCAGCCTGCATGACGGAAGGATCATCCGGTTTGCTGCTGCTATAGGCTCCTGCCGCAAGTTCAGGCACTGCGTCCGGTGACAGTCTAGTTATCCCCGCATTCAGCTTAAGAGTAAGATTCATAAGACCGCTGTCGCTGACTGCAGCATCTGTTAAAAGGGCAGCAGTCAGCATGCTGTCCGAATAGGAAAGGATCATGTAAAACGTGTGCATCGAATCATTTTTGATAAAGTGATCAGGGACCCTGTTATGATTGCAAATGAAAATGTTGTTTCCAAGTGACCACAGGAAAAGCTGTCCGTCTGTTTCTTTCTGACCGGCGCTTAATGCCAGTCGGCTGGACCAGTGCAGGCCGCTGCCGTTTGGCCCTGCTGTCAGCATTCGAAATGGCTGTTCCATCGTAATGATTGAAGGGTTTCCCTGTTCAATATGCAGCGCTGAAAGCAAATCGCTCTGTTTTCCTTGCAGGTAATCCGGCGATAAAGTAATATGCTGCTTTGGAGCGGCCGGATGGGACGAAAAGTGAAGAGAAAGGTCATAAACGTCAGAGAACGTTTGCTCATTTTCTTTTTTCAGTCCAGTGTAGCATCCTGCAAGCATACCCCGGTCCAGCAAGGCAATTTGATCCGCATAAAGCGAGGCAAGATTCAAGTCATGAAGGATGGCCAGGATGGTCAGATTCATTTCCTTCTGCAGGGTTTTCAGAAGTTCAAGAAGCTCTTTTGTATGTTTCATATCCAGATGGTTTGTGGGCTCATCGAGCAGCAGAAGCTCAGGCTCCTGTGCGAGAGCTTTTGCAAGAAGCACACGCTGTTTTTCTCCGCCGCTTAATGCCTGAAAAGGTCTTTTTCTGTACTGCCAGACAGCCGTCTGTTTCATCGCTTTTTCAGCCGCTTTCCTGTCTGCATCAGAATGTTCTTTAAAAAACATGCCTTTTTGATGAGGGTATCTCCCGAGCATCACGATTTCCTCTGCTGTGAAATCAAGCCCTGATTGATTTTCCTGCGTCATGACGGCTGTTTTTCTGGCAAGTTCTTTTTGCGAGTAGGATGAAAGCTTTTTTCCATCTAAAAAGATGTCGCCATGACTTACAGGCAGCGCTCCCATGATTAAGCGGATCACAGTCGTCTTTCCGCTTCCGTTTGGTCCTGCCAGCGCCAGGAAATCACCTTTCTTAATGGTGAAGGAAAGATCATGGATGACTGTTCTTCTGACATCATAGCCTCCTGAAAGGTTTTTAACTTGCAGCATAGTGCCTCCTCCTTTCTCATCCGTGCTTTTGCTTCCGGTTTTTCACCAGCAAAAAAGTAAAGATCGGTGAGCCGATCAGGGCTGTGATCACACCGATTGGCAGCTCCTTCGGTGAAATGATGGATCTTGCAAGCAAATCTGCAAGCACCAGATATCCGCCGCCAATCAGCATAGACAGCGGGAGAACGTGCCGGTGGTTTGGCCCTGCAAGCAGTCTCACGAGATGAGGAATGACAAGACCGACAAAGCTGATGGCTCCTGAAACCGCAACGGCGCTCCCTGTAAGAATCGACGCGGCTATTAGAATGATCGTTTTCTTCCTTTTTACATTCATTCCTGCAAACTGTGCAGACTGCTCACCAAGTGCCAGGTTGTTCAGCTCCCTGTAATGATAGAGGATCATCAGTGCGCCTATCACAAAAAAGGGGAAAATCAGCTGGACATGTCCCCATCCTCTCATAGAGACACTTCCCATGATCCAATAGAGAATTTGACTGATGTCCTCACGCGGAACGAGGGCAATCAGCAGTGAGATAAAGGCGCTGATAAAGGAAGAGACAATAATGCCCGCAAGGATAATCGTTTCATTCGTCAGCTTTCCGCTTGCCAGCTGTGTGAGAGCAAAAACAATGAGCAGGGTAATCATTCCGAAAAGGACAGCGATTACCGGGAGCGTGTAACTGCCTAAGAATGTCAGCTGAATCTGGAAAAAGATAATGATAACTGCCCCAAGCGAAGCACCTGACGATACACCGATTGTATACGGATCTGCAAGCGGGTTCTGCAGCAGTCCCTGGAAAGCGGCTCCCGCCAAAGAAAGGGAGGCTCCAACAAAAAAGGCAAGCATCACCCTTGAAAACCTGATTTCCCAGATGATCATTTCTGTGCTCTGCTCCCCGTCATACAGCGGTACATGAAAGATCTTGCCGGCAAGAATAGTTAAAATATCAGGGACGGTTACTTGAACCGCCCCGGCCAAAACCCCTAACAGGATGCTGCATGCTGCAAAGCAGACAGCACCAATCATTAAGAGCCATTTTTTATTTTTTGAAGATGTCTGGATAGATAAGTCTGCCAAGCTCTTCAGCTCCATCCGCAAGACGCGGTCCCGGACGGGTAACCAGGTCACTGTTTACATCAAATACCTGTTTCGACTGTACGGCTTTAATGGAGTTCCACCCGCTTCTTGAAAGGACTTGCTCTGCAGGGTTTTCAACATAGTAGCCATACGTTGTGATAATGGTGTCCGGATTGCTGCTGACGATTTTCTCCTCATCCATTTTGACCCAGCCTTCTTCAGAAGCTGCAACGTTTTCTGCGCCGATCATTTCAAGCATTTCGTTCATGAAGGTTCCTTTGCCTGTCGTGTAGATTTCAGGCTGAGGCGACACTTCAATCCAGACGCGTTTTGGGTTTTTTACTTCTTTGGCTTTTTCTTTTATGGAAGCAACTTTCTCTTCCATGTCTTTTATGATCCTGTCTGCCTCGTCCAAAGTGTTTGTTGCTTTTCCAATCGTTCTGATCGCCGTGTAAACCTGATCAAATGAAGTCTGTGAACCAACGATAAAAACCTTTATGCCGGCAGCTTCAAACTGCTTGATGATTTCGCCGTGATTTTGTGCATGGTACTCCTGCAGAAAAGCAAGATCAGGCTGAAGGGCAATGATTTTTTCTGCATTCATGTCCTGAGCACCGACTTTTTCTTTTTGTGCAGCTTCTTTTGGGTAATTGTCATAATCGGATACTCCGGCAATTTCATCTTGAAGTCCGAGAGCGAAAAGGATTTCCGTCGTGCTTGGAAGCAGGGAGACGATTTTCTCCGGCTTTTCTTCAAGCGTTATTTCGTTTCCTGCATCATCTGTGACCGTAACTGGATAGGAGGCATCTTGTTTTTCAGCCTGTTCCGTCTGACCGCTAGCAGGCTTTGTTTGATCTCCCTGTGCACATCCTGTGAGGATTCCTGCAAGAAGCACCAGGATCAGGCTTATTCGGGTAAAATATGTAGTCGATTTCATAGATTTTTCCGCCTTTATTTGACTTTTTTCTTACCTATGTTCTTTTGAAACACCTGCTGCATCAAAGGTGGCCATTCCTTTTATCATGTCTGAAGCTGCCTGGACAAAAGGAAAGACAAGAACAGCTCCAGTCCCTTCCCCAAGCCGAAGACCCATTGATACAAGCGGTTTTTTTCCGAGTTTATTCAAAATCAGGAGATGACCGGGTTCAACGGATAAGTGGCCGGCAATCATATAGTCTTTTGCATGTTCACATATGTGTGCAGCTAAAAGGGCTGCTGTGGTGCATATAAAACCGTCCAGGAGCACAGGGATTCTGCGGTAAGCAGCATACAGCATGGCTCCTGTCATGGCGCCGATTTCAAATCCTCCAACCTTTGAAAGAACATCAATCGGGTCACTTGGATCCGGCCTGTGAAGCTCGAGCGCCCTGCGAATGATTTCGGACTTGAACGCAATTTGCTTCGACTTAATTCCTGTGCCTCTTCCAGTCAGATGTTCAGGATTGATTCCGGTAAGTGCAGCTGCTATGGCACTGCTTGACGTTGTGTTGCCAATGCCCATTTCACCGAGAATCAGCAACTTTGCACCCTTTTCAATGGTTTCTTCCGCAAGGGTCATTCCCATTTGAATGCTCCTTAGTGCATCTTTTCGCGACATAGCAGGTTCAGCTGCGAAATTTTTTGTGCCGTATCCGATTTTCTCCGCTCTGACACCGGGTATATCTGTTTTGACGCCTGCGTCAACGATTTCAAGAAACCCTTTTACACGTTTTGTGAACACATTAATCGCAGCTCCGCCCGTTAAGAAATTCCTGACCATTTGCCCTGTCACTTCCTGGGGATAAGCAGATATTCCTTCTTCAGCAACCCCGTGGTCGGCAGCAAAGACAATCACGCCTGGAGGGGAAATATCGGGTTTTACCTCTCCCGTCATTTCAGCCAGTTGAACAGCCAAACGCTCTATTTCTCCTAAACTGTTTACAGGTTTAGTCAGCGTTTGTATATAAGCTTCTGCCTCCTGTCCTTTCGCTTTGTTTACTGGTTTAATTGCATCAATAATCTGATAAACATCTATCATTTTTTCACCTCCTTTTCATGATTTCATAGATTTTATCTAAATCCAGTGCAGCTCTTACATGATCTGCAAGTCTGTCAAATTCTCTTTCTTTCAATTCGCGAAAGTAGAGCGAGCGCTCAATCGGCTGCAGCCCTTTCTTGCTGCGGAGCCTGTTCAAAAAGCGCCATCTGAATGCATCATTGTGAAACACATCGTGCAAGTAGGTTCCCATTGCGTTTTCTTTTGCGTACCCTTCACCGGTCCCTTTTTGGATTGAAAATGGTGATGGGTCATCAGACAGCAAAGTTTGTCCCATGTGTATCTCGTAACCTGAAAGAGAAAAACCCTCATATCCCGGGACGGCACAAGGTCCTTCCGTCTGAACGGTTTTCTTATCCGCATACAGGACAGTTGAAACAGGGAAAATGGCAAGCCCGTCCTGTTCTCTAATACCGGATTCAACGCCTTCTGGATCAGACAGTTTTTCTCCCATCATCTGATACCCGCCGCATATCCCCATGATTTGGGTGCCATTTTTGTAAGCAGACAGCACTCTGTCAAAAAGGCCGGTCCCCTTTAGAAATCGCAAATCTTCAGCTGTATTTTTACTGCCTGGAAGAATAATCAGATCCGGCCGGCCGAATTCTGATGCTTTTCGGACATACCGGATATTCACATCAGCTTCCAGTCTCAGAGGATCAATATCCGTAAAATTAGACAGTCTTGGGTATGCAAGAACTGCGACATCCAAATCTCCCTCAAGATTTGTGCCTCGGGAGTACTGATTGAGGACGAGGGAGTCTTCACCATCGATTTCAAGATCTGGTATATACGGGACAACACCAACAACGGGTATTCCCGTGTACTCCTCAAACCATTGGAGCCCCGGTTCAAGCAGGGTGAGATCTCCCCTGAATTTATTAATAACGACTCCGGCAACCCGTTTTCGGTCTTTTTCCTGAAGGAGCTGAAGCGTTCCGACAAGGCTTGCAAAAACACCCCCTCTATCAATGTCTCCCACTAGTAAAACAGGTGCATCAGCAATCTCTGCAACGCGCATGTTGACGAGCTCCCTGTTATTTAAATTAACTTCAGCAGGTGAACCCGCCCCTTCGATAACAACCGCGTCATAGTTCGTCAGCAGCTTGTGCAACGATTTTTTAATCGCTTCAAGTCCAAGTCTGAAAAAGTCTTCCCGGTAGACTGCGGCGTTCATGACAGCAAATGGTCTGCCGTGAAAAACCACCTGAGATTCCATCTCCCCTGAAGGTTTAATTAAAATTGGGTTCATATCCGTGTCAGCTTCAATTCCTGCTGCTTCTGCCTGAACTCCCTGGGCTCTGCCGATTTCTTTGCCGTCTTTAGTTATGTATGAGTTCAGTGCCATGTTCTGTGATTTAAAGGGAGCGGTTTTATACCCGTCCTGCTTGAAAATCCTGCACAGTGCGGTTGTCAGAATGCTTTTGCCCGCATCCGAATGAGTCCCCTGGATCATGAGTCTGAGCGCCTTTTTCTTCCCATTTTCTTTAATATTCAATTCCATATATGGCGTCGACACCTTCATCGTAATAATGCTTTTCAACATCGATCACAGAGACGAGATCAGCTATTTCCCTGATTTCTCTTTTGGCGTTTCTGCCTGTCAGGACAAGGTGGACATGAGGGGGACGGTTTTGAATGGTCAAAATGACGTCTTCAAGAGGAAGAACATCGTCCACAGGAAAGGTCTGAATGGCAAGGGCATTATTGATTTCGTCAAGAATGACAACATCGCTTTCCCCGCTCAGAATGGTTTCTTTCGCTGTTATCCAAGCCTGTTTTAAAGCTTCCCGGTGAATCTCAGGTGTTTTGGTCCAGGTAAATCCGGCACCGAGCTGCTGAATACTGACTCCGGGCAAAGCATTTAAAATTGTTCTCTCGCCGTATGTCCGCTCAGGAGATTTAATAAATTGCAGAATGGAAACGCTCATTTGTCTTCCGGCAGCCCGCACAGCAAGACCGATTGCAGCTGTCGTTTTTCCTTTTCCATTGCCTGTGTAGACAAGCACTCTTCCTTTTTCGTTTTTCATCGCCATACATCCATCTCCCATCTTTTTAACCAATATAAAAAGGCCCTGACTGAAGACAGTCAAGGCCTAAATAAGCATAGTGAAGTAACGCATACAGGGGTCCTGACTCGTTCTTCCCACCGAAAAACAAGCAAAAATCAATTAAAGCAGGTCTCCTGGCTTGCGCTTCATCTTAATACTGAGCCTTCCCGACATTAGAGTCAGTGGCGATTCAGTTCAATCTGCGCTTACAGTAGCGGGGGCTGCGCCGGATTTCCACCGGCTTCCCTATTATCCTGAGTATTCAGGCACTTTAAAAGAATCATATTTTTTGTTCATTGTAATCTATAAAACTGGAAAAGTCATCAAGATTTTTTTAATTTGTCGTTTTTTCTCTTAATTTGGTTTTTTCAAGCTCGAGTCTTTTTGTCGTTTCCAGTTGAAGAACGTTCCCGAACGTAATGTCGATTTTTTTTGTAAACAGTGGCCCGTCATAGACGAATGTATGGTATTCACCAGCCTCTCCCATCGGACAGATGTCTGTATTTAAGGCGCGGTCGATGAATGGCTGATTAACCTCCATTCCGAGCCAGGATGGATCGAGTTTGTCATCCCTTACTCTGATTACAGCGGCTTTATATCCGCTGTCTGCAAACTGCTGAAGTGCAAGTATAGCGTTCTCTTTTTCCATCCATAAAGGGTAAAGCGGTTCAAGACCTGCTTCGGCCGAAGCTTTTTCTCCCCACTCCCGGTGCTCGTCCAAATAAAGGTCGCCGAAAGCAATAGCTGTAAAGGAGTATTGCTCCTTCAACTCTTTCAGCGCACCGATAAAGTGATCCGTATAGCTTTCATAGGTGCATGATATAAAATGCACTGGTATTTCAAGAGCAAGACTTTGCTGTTTGATCGCATCTATTTTCTCTCCGTGCCCGAATGTTCTTCCTGTTTCAGCCGGAACCGTCGTTATAAGGCATGCGATTTCATGCCCCTCGGCTGCAAGTTTATGAAGGGCCATGCATCCGTCTTTCCCTCCGCTCCAGGATACAGCTGTTTTCTTTTTCAATTCCATCCACCATCCCATCAAGAGTATAGCCTTGATTATGATGGGTTCAGAATGTTTAGTCAAAAAGAAAAATAGACTGCTTTGGTTATTTCACTGCCATTTTTAAGGCTGTCCTGTACAGCAGCTCTGTTCCAAGCGAAATATCTTCCATCGTTGAATATTCTTTCGGATTATGGCTGATGCCGTCCTTGCAGCGGACAAAAATCATCCCGTAGTCACATTCATAAGACATCGCGAGCGCATCATGAAACGGTCCGCTCATCAGTTCAGGCGCATTCAGACCGATCTCTTTGCTCGCTGCCCTCATAATATCCATAATGTCTTCCGAGCAATAGCGCGGTTCACTGTTTGTGTCTTCAGATACGGTATATGTCAGTCCGTGATCCTCGCAGATCAGATGCAGCCGTTTTCTCAACTGATTTTCTATGATATTTCTCCTTTCCATTTGAATATCCCTGAGGTCCACTGTAAACATCACTTTTTCAGGTATGATGTTACGTGAATCAGGAAAAACCTTTAAGCTCCCGACGGTTCCGACAGTAGGTGCAGATGGATCTTCTGAAGCGAGATCATTCAGGGCAACGATGACCTTTGCCGCTCCCACTAAAGCATCCTGTCTCATATGCATGGGCACAGAACCGGCGTGGCCTGCAAAGCCTTCAAGCTCAACTGTCAGCCACAATGGGCCCGAGATGCCCGTTACAATGCCAATGGGTGCATCCTTCGCCTCAAGAACCGGTCCCTGTTCAATGTGCAGCTCAAGATAGGCTGAAATGCTTCCGGAGGCGTACTCTGACTCCTTAAAGCGCTCGGGATCACATCCGAATGAAAGCAGTGCATCCCTCCGTGTCATGCCGTTTTTATCTTTCCGGTCAAGTTCTCCTTCTTCAAGTTTGCCGAGAATCCCTCTCACACCAAATAACCCTTTATTAAAGCGTGCTCCCTCTTCATCACAAAAAGCAGCAACTTCGATTGGCATTTCGGGAATAAACGAGTTCTCCTGCAATGTCTGGACGGCTTCGATTGCCCCAAGAACACCGATGACTCCATCAAATCTTCCGCCATACGGCTGTGAATCAATATGGGACCCGAGCATAAGGACAGGTGCTTCAGCTCTTTTCCCCTCGAGTCTGCCGATCAGATTTCCAAAGTGATCAATCCGTGCTGTAAGGCCTGCTTCCTCCATCCAGCCTTTGACTGTTTCAACTGCAAGTTTATCTTCCTTTGACAAGGCAAGCCTCGAAACCCCGGTTTCGCCAATCTTTCCGATTTCAGCGAGTGTATGAATTCTTTCTTCTAATCGGGTTTTATTGATGGTCAGTGTCTGTTCAGGCATGTATGACCCTCCTGTAAAAGTGATAGAATATTCTGTCTTAATACTATAGGATATCAGAGCATTTTTCATTTTTCTAAATGTAAAAGGATTCCATTGAAGTTCTTACACTTTGTCCATTTCCCGCCGGTCTATTGTGCTTTTCAGATGAAACCGATAAACTAAAAGAGATAACCAATATCGGCCACTGGAGGTCTTTTTTTCATGAAAGCAAGGTATGAACTTGATAAAATGCAAATAACATTAAGCAATGTGACGCTGAGGCATTTTGCAGACAGTTATGTTCTGCTTAAAGCAGCAGATGATAATAAAAATGAAGTGACAATCAAACTCTCACACGAACAGGCTGATTTCCTCGAAGCTGAATTCAGAGAGCTGAACCGCAGGAGGAGAACATACTCTGAAGCTGATCGGGAAATGGATGAGGAAGAAGATGCATATAATTTGTTCTCACCTGAATTTTTAACAGAAGATTAACAAAAAGGATGTCTGCTGCGAGACATCCTTTTTTGCGCTTGAAAAACAGCAGACAAGTTTCCCCCGGACGGGCATATAGTATGGTAAATACTGCTCTGGGAGGGAAACTATGAAATTTATCGTCATAAAAAAGAAATGGATTGTGATTGCTGCTGTTTTGTTTGCTCTCATTGGTTCCGGAAGCTGGTTTTATCTGAATCAAGATGCAGCTGAGGTCCTTTCCGCACAGCATACAGATGAGAAGGCAGAAATCCATATGGTGACCGGAGAATTCACATCTAAAACAGATGACGGTCGAAAAATTGAAGCGTACCGTTTTGATCCAGGCTCCATTACGATTCAGAAAGGTGAAAACGTTACGTTGACCATCCACGGAGTAAATGGAGCGGAGCATCCCTTCAGGATCGAAGGAACAGACATAAAAGGCGTGGTCAAAAAAGGGGAAAAAGCGGTCATCCCTTTAAAATTTGATGAAGAAGGAACCTACCGTCTAATTTGTGATACGCACTCCCGCCATGGCCAGGGTGCACCGATGATTGCTTATATTGTTGTGGATTAATACTTTAAAAGAGAGCTGATAAAAATTCAGCTCTCTTTTTTTAGCTAAACGGCCGAGTCAGCTAAGTGCTGCGGTCATGCATGGCTGGTTTAGCAGCACAAATTAGCTTGCAGGACGTAACGTTAGTGCTGTAAAGGTGGTTTAACAACACAAACTCCGGTGCAGGAAGTCACGTAAGTGTTGTAAACATCGTTTAACAACAGAAACTCGGGTACAGAAAGGCATGTAAGTGGTGCAAAGCTGGTTTAACAGCACAAACTCCGGTGCAGGAAGTCACGTAAGTGTTGCAAACATCGTTTAACAACAGAAACTCGGGTACAGAAAGTCACGTAAGTGCTGCAATATTTATCTAACTGTCGTATCTTTACAGCCTGTTCCGCTTTTCTTATGTTTCTTCCCCAAACACAGCAATGCTCTGCCGGTCTGTTTTAAAAGATGTGCCATCCCATTTCAGAACATTCATCATGTACCCCAGACCATCAGCACTGTATCTGCCTGCAATGTTCTGATAGGTGTCCAGTTCGAAAATGCCGTCGCGTTCAAAGTCAACCGGGTACAGTCCCGAAAGCGGCGCGACCCACCCTTCAACAGGCTCTTTCAGTGTCCCGTCGCTGTTATAGATTTCGCTCAAATACTCTTTTCCTTTATACTGGAGATCGAGCAGGTATTTTTTCGGGGGATTTGCGCTTGTCACCCTTGCTTTAAACTGATCAAGGTAAGTAACGGTATAGGTGTTTGATTTGTTGAATGATTCATCATCAAATATCAGTTTATATTGTCCTTTTTCATAGGTGTATATATAAGCATAAATGAGGCCTCCGCTTCCTCCGGTATTAATGATGACGAGGATATCGTCTTTTTTATCTCCCGTAAAATCTCCTAAAAATACGGTCGGGTCATATCCTGCATTTTCTTTGAGCGGGATTTTCTCAACCTGCCCAGTTGCTCCGTTTCTAATCTGAAGAGTGATGTTCTGCAGAAATGGGCTGTCAGGAGTCTGTGATGCCGTCAAAAAAACGGTATCCTGTATGCCGTCTCCTGTGACATCCCCGACTGCCTCTGCAGCTACAAATCTTGCTTCTTCTTTGTAAAAGTCCATGAAATAGCGACTTTTTCCTTGAAAGTGACCTGCTGGAAACCAGCCTTGTGCTCCATGTTTCAATATGAGCACATAATCATCGTTTTGGAATCTGTAGGCTGCTGCCACCTCCAGAGCATGATCGCCATCAAAATCAGCAGCGAGCACCGCCTTGCGCATCGCAGGTTCTGTTATTTCAAGCACATAAGCACCTGCAGGCAAAAATGGTGAAATAATCGCAGTATAGTCAGCTTGATACATGCTGCACCCCGCTTTCATCAGATTTGATACTTTATCCTATGCTCTTTTATAATGAGATAGGTACATAAGTGGAATTGACGCAAAGGATGAGATACATATGAAGAAAATTGCTGTGATCGGGGCCGGCATTTTGGGTGCTTCCGCAGCTTATCATTTATCAAAACTTGGAGCGCAGGTGACCGTGATTGACCGCAAAGACGCAGGTCAGGCGACAGACGCAGCGGCCGGCATTGTCTGCCCCTGGGTTTCACAAAGACGAAATAAAGCCTGGTATCAGCTTGTCAAAAAGGGCGCCCGCTATTATCCCGAGCTGATTAGTGCGCTCAAACAGGACGGTGAAACCAGCACTGGCTATAAGCGGGTCGGCGCTCTCATACTTCAGCAGGACCCGGAGAAAATTGAAAAAATCATGGTGCGTACGGAAAAAAGAAAACAGGATGCTCCAGAAATTGGAGACATTACACCACTGACGAAAGAAGAAACAAAAGAAATGTTCCCTCTCCTGTCAGATGAGTATTTATCTGTTCTTGTAGAAGGAGCCGCACGGGTAGATGGCAGAGCTCTGAGGGATGCGTTAATCCGTGCTGCCCGGAAAAATGGTGCAGAGCTGATTGAAGGCGAGGCGGCCCTTATTTTTCAGCGTGGCCGGGTTTCAGGTGCCAGTGTGAATGGAAAAGAAATTGAAGCGGATGAAGTCATTGTCTGTGCGGGTGCCTGGGCAAATGAGCTGCTTCAGCCTCTTGGCATCCATTTTCAGGTTACCTATCAGAAAGCACAGATTGCTCATTTTAAAATGGAAACAGAGCAGACTTCAGACTGGCCGGTTCTTATGCCCCCTGCCAATCATTATCTTCTGGCATTTGATGATGGAAGGATTGTGGCAGGCGCCACGCATGAGGATGATGTGAGCGGCTATGATACGCGAGTGACAGCGGGAGGAATGCTTGATGTTTTTTCTAAAGCCGTGACTGTCGCTCCAGGACTCGAAGAAGGCACATTTCTTGAAGCAAGAACCGGATTCAGACCGTTTACCCCTGGGTTTTTGCCTGTTATCGGGCGGATTCCTGACTGGACCGGTCTCATTGCTGCAAATGGTTTAGGCGCATCCGGACTGACGATGGGTCCTTACCTTGGGCTTGAGCTTGCAAGACTTGCTCTTGGTTTAGAACCCGAAATCGATTTAGCGGATTATCCAATTACGGGTGCATTGAAAGAGTAGATAAAGAAATCCCCCAAAAAGTCAAACTCGACTTCTTGGGGGATTTCTATTTTTATAGCTTTTTTAGATCAGTCCAACCAGCTTCAACCCGATGAAAACAAAGATCCAGCTGTCAAGACGATCCAGAATACCGCCATGACCCGGCAATAGCTTTCCGGAATCCTTCACTTTAAAGTGACGTTTCAAAGCAGATTCGACGAGATCTCCTACCTGACCGGCAATGGACACGACGAAAATCAGCATAAGCGTTTCTCCGTAAGATGCAAATGGATGGAAACTTGCCTGCATAACCAAACCTATGATCAGAGCAATGATAATTCCTCCGACAGACCCTTCAATGGTTTTATTCGGGCTCACATTTGGCGCAAGTTTTCGTTTGCCGAATTTTCTCCCGACGAAATACGCGCCTGAATCCGTTGCCCAGATAGAAATCAGTACGGCGAGGGTCCAAATTAAGCCTTCATCAATTCTTGCCTCAGCTAAAAACACAAATCCAAATCCGATGTACAGGACACCAATCAGGAGTGTGCCTGCTTTTTCAATGGAATATTCAATGTTAAAGATTGTTGAGGTTAAGAAAAACAATACCAGTGCCAGCAGCACTTTAATCTGAATGATTTCAAATGTCACATTCAGAAACGGCAGCAGCGGCAGGAACAAAAGGATAATCCCGATAATTCCCACAAAATACTTCGTGCCGTACTTTCTGATTTTTATAATGGTCGTTAATTCATGAAAGGCGATAATGGCCAAAATCAGTGCCAAATAAGTAAACCAGAATGCCCCTACATAAAAGGGAATCATGAACAGAATTAAGATAATGATGCCTGTAATCACACGTTCTTTCATTCTTTGCTACACTTCCTTATCTTTTTTTCCATTAATTGATTGTACTATAAAGAAAGGAAAAACGAAAAACAATTCTTTGAAAAGGTGATTTTAATTCGATTTTCATAAATAATCATGCTGCCAGACCAATGAAAAAAACATGCAAGTGGCTCTTTGCATGTTTAAGTCGCTTCATTTGAGCTAATAGGTAGTGTACTCGTTTTGCTTCCTTTATATTTACTTACTGCACCAATGCCCCAAATCACAGCATTTACAGATAAGACAGCCAGTGTAATGATGCCGTCCCAGAATAGCCAGCTGTTTAAAGAATAGACGGAAAGCTGCACCATTGTCTGCTTCAGCAGCGTGTAAAGCCCTGGCAGACTATACAAGAACAGTAGTCCTGCTGCAATGATGCCGCCAATAAGGTAACATGATGCAAAGCTTTTAACATAGGACATTTCTTTTTCGGATAATTCTTCTTTCAGGCTTTCGGCACGATCTTTTTTCCGCATATACCCCGTGATTATTTCTTTTGCATATCCATGGAGGCTTGGCATGTTAAGTTTGTTCATGATCAGAAAATAAATATCTGTCCGCAGAAAAATTAAAAGCTGCCAGGCAAATCTCATCACAAGAAGCAGCGTAATCATTTTCAAAAGCTTCAAGGCAAATCCTGCAGCCGCCATCTGACCGGCTAATGATAAAAAAAGAAGAAAAGAATCAATAGCCATTCCTGCAGCATAGGGCAAATACCTTTTCTGCTTGGAAACTGACCAGAGCCCTGTCATATCTGCTTCGACCACAAGCCAGTAAAATCTCAGACTCAAATTAAATTTAACCGGTATACCAAGTCTTAAAGCAGCTAAATAATGGCCCAGTTCATGAAGAATGGTCAGCGGCCAGGAAATGAAAAATAATAACAAAAGACTTAGCCCTGTTGCTTCTGCAACCCAAAAATCTTTGTAGTCAGGACGCAATTCAGGAATACCTGCAATCATACCAATACTGAGAAGAAAAAACAGGACATAACATACTTGACTGATCGGATGAAAAATGAAGGAAGCTGCAGCAGAAAGAGATCTGCTGACAGGTTTTTCATCAGGCGGAATTAAAAAGACCTTCCCGTCAATCGAATAGATCAACTCAAGCTCATGCAGAGTTTCGACAAAATCTAAAACATCCGCATCCATTTGTTCTTTTCTCAGCTGTTCAGAAATTTCGTTCAGCGTTCTGACACCGTCCAGCATATGAATGATGTGAACAGCTTCATACGGGACCCGGATAAATGTACCGCTGACTGGGTCTCCGACTGTAAATTCTTCTCCGTCTGCCTGAACAGAAAGCTTTGCCGTTACTTTAGAATCTAATGTTATATTCATTCAGACCCTGCTTTCTTTAGATAATTCCAGAATTATATTCAGTTCTGCAGGCTCATCTGAGTTCATATGGCCATTGCACGTCGGACAGGCCGCTGCTTTTTTCCATAGATTTTCAGATAATCGTTCAAATGATAGACTGCTGATTTCAAGAGACGAAGATTGATTCTCGGCTCTTTCATATCCCGCAATTTGTTTAGCCAGTTCATTTGTTACCAGACCAGTAATCATGGCAATATTAGGAGCAAAAGCTGTGTTTCTCTTTTGAAAAGAAGCTCCGTATACCGCTTTCAGCTGGTGGATAAATTCTGGTGCTTCCCGTAAACTGTTCATCAAATAGCAATCAAAGCACCCGTTTTCTTCACCAGGAACATATTTTTGGAGAATAATACTCGTGTGTCCAATGCCTCCAAGAATGTAAGGCTTGCCTAATTTGACACAGGCAAAATTCACCCATCTTGTAGATAAAATGCTTGGCTGATCGATCCCGTTAATGACAATATCCGCTTCCTTTATTACCGGCAGCAGACTTTTTGCATCTTCAATTTTCACATTATGTACATCAACATCAATTTCACTGTTAATCTTTTTTAAGCGATTGCTTGAAGCCTCTGTTTTAAGTTTCCCAATGTCGTCCTCACAGTACAGGAACTGGCGGTTAAGGTTGCTGAGTTCAACCGAATCATAATCAAGCCCTATAATTCTGCCGGTTCCCATCCCTGCAAGTGCAGCTGCTGTTAAACTAAAGCCTCCGAGTCCAAGCAAGGCAACCGTTGTATTTTTTAAGGTCTCCTGGTAAGTGAATCTGCTTCTCTTCAAGGTTGAAAAATTGGAAAAGTAGTTGAGATTTGATCTGTACCTTTCCAGTTCATTTTCACTTAGACATGTGTATTCGATTGCTGAAGCATCTTCAACAAGTCCATATTCATCCAGGTCATTCAGTATTTCAAGTATATCTGCATGATCTATGTTCATTTCATTTGCCAGCTCAATGGTATTTCTTGTACCGTCCATCAGGTTCAGCAGGTGCTGGACACTTCCATCAAGATCCTCAAGTTCAAGATTGCCATCCTCTTTGCCGATCTGAACTTTGCCTTCAAATACGATGATTGGCGTATAAATGGTTTTTAAGACAGGTTTCATCTGTTTTTCAGCTCCCTTATACTAAAAAAGGCTTTAGGGACTCTGATGCTTGTCCTAAAGCCTTTTATTCATTACGCGTGATGGTTTACAAGAGCAACCAGCTTTTCAACTTTTTTGATTTTAATTTTCTTCATCCTGACAGCCTCCCCTGTTTTTATTTAATCCATATTTATGTAAATATTGAATTATAATGTAATAGTAAGAAATGATGGGAATTATGTCAATATTTGATTTATTTTGTTTATTGTGACTTTTTACCTGTTTTTAAAGCTTACGTCAAAATAAGAATAGAAAAAATGTTGGAAAATACCAATATCTTCTTGTTGGACAACTAGAATACTCCGAGAATTATTTATGTCAGTATAGTTGTTTTCACAGTAAAAATGATTCTTTTTGCCTGAGCTATTCCGACTTTTTTCGCATAAAAAAACCGCCTGCACTCAAGCAGACGGCTCCGGGTATGTATTAGTTTGACTCTTCTTCTTCCATCATTTGGTCAAATGCAGACGACACTTTGTCGAATTCTTCGTCTGTTTCAATCGCAGAAAAATCGCCTTCATCATCTACCTTTAAGAAGTAAATATCGATATCTTCATCTGTGTCTTCCTGAATTTCTTCCACAAACCCTACTGCAACGTATTCTGAACCTTCTACAGTCAGCACGCCAAGCACCTCTACCTCGTGCTCCTGGTTGTTCTCGTCGCTAATTGTGAAGATTTCTCCAATTTCAATTGGTTCCATGTTTTTGAACCCCTTTCAAGCATTCTTCTTGCATGCATTTTATTATACCATTTCTTACTTGCAGAAATACAGCTCAGACAGCAGCTCTTTTTTGAACCACAGTTGTTTTTTCTTCCTTAAACACGATGTAAAAGTAAATGGCGCCTGCCAGGTATATGATGCCGGTCAGGCTGAAAACATTGGCATATCCCCAATAGGAGCCATATTCGGCGACAACATAAGCAGACACAGGACCCATCGCCGCCCAGCCGAATGAAAAAGCCATCTGGCTTAAAGAATTTGCGATTCCTTTCTGATGATCCGGCACTTTTCTCATCATGAGGGAGGTTTGAATCGGATTGCCTGCGTTCATCAGCGCCTGGCGGAATAGGAATCCGATGACGGCAAGATAAATGTTTGTTGTAAAGCCTGTGATCAGCAAAAATGGCAGGGACAGCAGCTGCAGCAGGACAACCGCCTTAACTTCTCCCATTTTGCTGACAATGGCAGGTCCAATCAGCATCGCGACCGCTGTTGCGCCTTGACCGAGCGAAAGGATGATTCCGATGGCAGAAAAGGAAATGTCAAACCGGTCTGCAAAATACAGATTTAAGTACGGTATGACTAAACCTGACCCAATCCCGATGATGGCCTGTGCGCCAACAAAGAGGATGACCAGCTTCCACTTTTGATTGCCGTCCCCTGTTTCTTTTTGCTTTTTAGGACTCTGGCATTTTCTTTCTTCTTTCATAAGAATGACAGGAAAGAGTCCGGCCAGGTAAACAGCATTTCCAATCAGCAGGGTCAGTCTCAAGCTGTCTGTGGAATTTATGCCCGCAAATGTAAAGAGGTCGGTCAGGACTCCGCCCGCAAGATTGCCGATGACGCTGGCTGCCATCATAACGGCAAAATGAAAACTGAAAAGCTTGCTTCTTTCTTTTTCAGTTGAATTTTCAGCGAGCCAAGGAATCATGGAAACCTGAATGAAAGACATAAAGACACCGCTGCCAAAAGCGAAGACAAGCAAAAGAAGCTCCCATTCCAAAACAGACCTTCCGATCATCAGAACAGCAGAAAGAGCGGCCCCGACAGCCATCATGTTCTTCCTTCCCTTTCGATCACTAAGAAAACCTGCAGGAACAAGAAAGAGTGTCTGAGCAAGTGCAGTCAGAGCAATGACGTTTCCATTGGTCTGTTCACTGTACCCAAGGTCCTTCAAGTACAGGTTATATAGGGTCATAAAAATACCCATTCCAATCTGAATGAGAATGTTAGCCATAATGGCCAATTTAACGTTTCTGCTGTAAGAGCCGTAGTCTGTTTTAAAACCCCGGAAATAAGTGACCATAAAGATATTTCGCCTCACTAAATAGTTGATCTTCTATTATCATAAGACAATCTCCTGAAATCGCCTATCTTTATTTTCTTAAAAATAAAAAAACATCCAGCTCCGCCGGATGTCTGTTTTCCTTATTTATAAAAAACCTTCTCAACATTATATTTCGCCTGAAGCTCATTGATCAGATACGTTTCGTAAATTTCGCGTTCCATTGGGCTTTCAACGATGCAAACAGCAATTTCGTGCACTTCATCGCGGTGATCTTTGATCGGAGAAACCTGATCCTCAAAATGCTTTTTAATGCGCTGTCTAAGCTTGCGTGCTTTTCCTACAAACAAAAGCTCATCATTAATATTAAAGAACATAAAAATTCCGCCTTTATCGCGGGGAATTCTGTTGTAATCTGTAAAGCCGTATTCGCTGCTAAGAGGAGCTTCTACAGGCTGTCCTTTTACGGGGTTTCTTGTCAGTACAACGTCTGATCTTGGTATATCGATTTTTATCATAAATTACACTTCCTATATTCTTGTTTTTAAAACAACTTATGTATTATCTCATATTGGCGCATATGATTGCTACCGTTTTTAATAAATGATTTTACGGCCGTCAATCAGGTAAAAATGGCTGTCTTTTTCAGCAAACTGCACGTTTTCTCCTTTTTCAACCCGTTCAAAAACAGATGACGAAACGGCAAACACCTTCCCGGTTGATAACCTTATCATATACACAGCCTTTTTTTGAACGTTTATTCCAGTTTCTGTAATTGAATCTTCCCGGATTTTTTCCATGATTTCTCCACTGAGCGTGTTAACCGTTAATTCTTTTTCTATAAAGCCTGTCCAAGCAGCATACAGGAAGAATCCAGTTAGAAAAAGAACAGCTGTATGGAAGAAAACTCTCATGTTTAATCACCTCTTTATAGTTATACCCAAAATGAAACGCTGCAGACTCAGTCTGCAGCGCTCTTAAGCTTTATTTCTTTCACTTGTTGCCTGAGGTCATCCGGCCACCATGCTCCGCAGTCATCCGAAACCACACAGGCTGCGCACTTCTCTAAATCGTACACTTTCATGCCCGTGATAGGCGGTGCGTACAGATGAAGGGTAATCAATCCGGTATTGCCGGCCTCAGCCATTTTGTGTATGCCGAATTTTGGTGCAAAAAAAGTCTTTCCTTCTCTTTTTAGTTCAGTGAAGAGTTCATAAGGAAGTGCTTCGCCTTTTACCTTATACACTGTATTTTTGGACACACCGCTTATGACCTGTATCCACCCGAATGAATGCCCGTGGTCATGAGGAGCACACTCAAGGTCAGACCAGTTCATAACAAGCAGTTCAAGCTGTTCATTTTTATAAAGAAGTTTTCTGTAATAGGGTTTGCTCCTGTCGTCTTTTATGAGAGGCATCAGCTCCTCTTTGTGAATGTTTAATTGAATCAGAGCTTTATAAAGCTCTTCCTCTGTAGCTGTTTTTACGCCATCCAGGATAAAGGTGATTCTTTCTGACAGATTCAGGCGGCATTCCTCCCTCTTTTGAGCCTTATTACATTCCTATGCTCTGAAAACTTATCCTTATGAGGCTTCTGCATGTGATATGATGAGTGATGGAGAATATTTAACAGTTAGGAGCATGAATGTGAATTCGAAAGAAACGCAAGAACAAATCATCCGCAACTATCAGCGGGATGAGCAAATGATGGTCCTTGTCTTTGCGCAGTGGTGCGTAAACAATGATCTGGATCCTGCAGAGCTGTATGCGCGTGCATACCCTGACCAAATTGAAAATGCCGAATTAAAACAGGCAATCGAGCTCACTGTCCCGAAAGAGGAAGCAGGAGAAATAGCGGATCATACCCTGCTTGGCGTCCTGTCACTGTTCGGAAATGATGACTTGGCTTTTATCGTGACAGAAGAAATCGCAAAAAGAAAAAAAGGATAAAAAAGATCCCGATTATTTCATCAGGGATCTAAACGTTTCATCAGCTTGTTTTTTTACTTCAGACTGCAGTTTTTTCCATTGAAGAAAGACTCTGAATTCATCCTTTGTTTTATCTGAACGTGAGGCAGTCATGACGAGCTCTCTTACTTCCTGTTCTGTTTGTTGTTTGCCCATATTATGACCCTCCTGAAGCATGTTTCTAAATAATTCGTTTTAAAGAACGGTTTTATGGGCGACTGCTTTCCATTTCAATAACCAAAAAACCTGGAGCTGTTAAAGGGCTCCAGGTCTTTCTTATCCGGTCATTTCAGAAACGATGATGCTGCAGACCCTCTCGAATTGTCCTTCAGCCGCACAGCCCTTTCCTCTCTCAAGCTCCTCAAGCAGACTTTTAGCTTTAGAAAGATACGATATTCCATCTTTCATTTTGTCTTTATAGGCTTGAGTCGTTCGGTCAATTTCAGCAGAAAAAGCCTCATCCGTTCCTGGTGCAATGCACAAATCATACATATCGACTATTTCATCCGACTCTTTTTCCGGTTCATATTCATGCGGGGCCGTACTGTCAAAAATCGCAAGTCCAAGCTCGCGTAAAATGACCATATCAAGACTGTTCGGGTCAAAACCGCAGTGATAAATTTCCACGTCGAACCCTTTGTCTGCTCCTGCAGCGGCAATCTTTTTCAGCATCGTTGATTTTCCAGATCCTGCTCTGCCTTTTATAAAATAGAGCTTATCTATGTGTGCTGTCAGATTTGGGACAAAATCTACCGCTCCATCCGGGGTGGCTGCTCCCAAAAAACGGTGTTTGACCACTGCGTTTTTACCTGCAGTCTGTTCTCCGTAAAAGGTTTGAATCAAACGCTGTGCCAATTGATCTGCTTCTGAAAAGTCCATTTGTGAAATATATATATCCTCTATATCATCATGAGCTTTTAGGGAGGCAGCAAAAGCTGCATATGCTTTTTCATATTCAGCAGCCACTCTTGCTGTAAGTCCGCCTTTGCGATCTGCAGACAGCAATTGGCTGTTTTCAGTCTCCATAACAATCACCTGGATGGCATCGGCAGAAACAAATTTCCTGATTTCTGACACGTCGCAATCTAAAAGAGCAATTCCCCTATTGGTTATAAGCAGCCCTTCCAGCCAATCCGGATGAAATGGACAGTGGAGGATATCGAGTGATTCCCCGTTCGCTGTCAGAGTTTCACTGACAGACTGCATACATAAAGACCTTGCCCTTCTTGACCCGCCTTCTAATAAGAACACCTGATTTATGCCCTCCAGTACGGATTCATACAGACTGTAGTAGCCCTTCGCTGTATTGCCGCAGGGGAAGTAATGAAGCGGTTTTCTGCTCATCCAATCATCCTCTCACCTTTTCTGTTAACATATGTAACAGAGACGGATGGGTGAACGCCTAAAATCAAAAGTGGAAGCGCCTTGCTCAAATTCAATAGGCAGATATGAATCGGGAATAAAAGTTCGGATTTGTTCTTACAGAGAATCTAGGCGCTTTCGCTTGCCGAGTGATTTGAATGATCATGCATGAAATAAATAAAAGATAATACTACCTTAAAGGCAATTCAACAACAAAGATCGTTCCTTCATATTCCATACTCTTCACATGAATCAGTCCACCATGCAGTTTAACAATAGCAGCAACAATGGATAGTCCCAATCCTGTTCCCTCAACTGAACGCGTCCGTGCGGTATCTACTCGATAAAAACGATCAAAAATTTTTTCTTTCTCTTCATCATTCAACCCGATCCCCGTATCTTCAAAGGTTACCAATACAGATTTTTCTTTCTCTTCAATCGATATGTCAATACTGCCATTTGATTTATTGTATTTGATGGCATTGGTTAACAGATTATCCCAAACCGTATGAAGTAAAGAAGGGTCCCCGACGATTTCCACATTTGGTAATGTAAAACCGAGCGTTATACCTTTTTCACCCATTTGCCACTGATAGCTTTTCACCAGTTCCTTCATTTGCTCCCCAACATTAAAAGGCTTTCTTTTCATGATATCCTCATCGCGATCTAACGAAGCAAGAAGTAGTAATTGTTTCGTTAATGTAGAGAGCCTTTTAATTTCTCCATTGATGATAGAAATGTAATTGCTTTTTTCTTCTGGACTTATTGATTGACTTTCCAATAGGTTTGTATATCCTTTTATATTGGATAGCGGTGACTGTATATCATGAGAAATATTTGAAATGAACTCTTTCCTCATATCATCCATTTGTTCCAGTTTACTTGCCATTCGTAAAAAACTGCGTGAAAGCTCTCCTAACTCATCATGACGAGTAATATCAAGGTCAACATTAAAATCCCCATTAGACAGTGACTTTGTGGCTGTTGTAAGTTTTGAGATTGGATTCACTAAATATTTTGCAGTAAAAAGAACCATAACGATACTGATACTAATCATTAATGCAAGCATCCACGCAAATAAAATATGCATCTCGTTAAAAAGGAGTTTAATATCCGGTCTAAGGAAGAGAGCATACTTTTCCTTATTATGAGTTAACGGTACACCAATCGTATTCTTCAATTCGTTTGCAAAAAAACCAGTGACGAATGTTTCCTGTGGAAAATTTAGAATGCCATGAAAAATATCACCGTTTAATACTTGTTCTTTAGCGGAATTAGACAGAGTATTTTCCCTAAAAGGTGCACCAAAATAATATTCATTTCCAAAATTGTCAACCAAGAAAATTTGATACCCAGTGGAAGAGATATTATCCAAATAATCTTTAAGATTTATATCGGGATGGTTCTCGGCAAATTCAGCAATATCTAATGCGATTTTTGTATTTTTTTGATCATTGTAAGGTTTTAATTTTTGTTGATAATACGTATTGGAGAGTAAAAAAGCAAAGATTCCGCTAAAAATCATAATTCCAATAGTAATGACAACAAACTTCACATATAGAGATTTCATCTGCGATTTGCCTCCAGCGCATATCCAACTCCACGCACTGTTTTAATTTGAAAATCATCCGTCAATTTAGAAAAACGTTCCCTTAACCTTTTCACATGAACATCAACAGTTCGTTCATCCCCTTCATAATCCAAACCCCAAATATGTTCTATTAGGTGATCACGAGAAAATACTTGCATAGAATGGAGAGCCAGAAAATACAGTAGTTCGAATTCCTTTAAGGGTAAAAGAATCGTTCGATCCCCAATCTGAACCTCATAGTTTTTTTTATTTATCGTTGTATTTCCTAAGCGAATGATAAATTCATCTGAGTGTTTATCATATCGTCGCAATAAAGCTTCAATTCTAAAGTGTAATTCTTTTGGTTCAAATGGCTTGACCAGATAATCATCCGTCCCTGATTTAAATCCTTCTTCTTTATCCTCAATTTGATTCTTGGCTGTTAAAAGGATCACTGGTAGATCATAATCCCTTCGAATCTCCCTTGTTAATGCATAACCATCCATAAAAGGCATCATCACGTCCACTACTGCTAAATCACATGTTTCTCTATTAAGAACTCCTAACGCTTCAGTACCGTCTTTTGCTTGAAATACTTTATATCCAGCTTCGGATAAGTGGATATTTACCAGCTGTAAAATATTGATATCGTCATCTACAATTAGAATGGTTGTCATTTTGTATTCCCCTATTTATAATTTAATCAAAATATTAGTTTTTACCATTAAATGTACATTCAGTAAATAATAACAAATAAACAGCCCCGTAGAAATATGCAGGCTGTTCATTTACATTTTACTTAAATTAATGTGTCCTCCAGCTTTCAATTTCCGTTTTGCAAAACCATTCCATCACTCATTTTGATGACATGGTCAACGTATGAAAGCATCTCTGCATCATGGGTAACCATCAATGTAGTAATATTTAATGTTTTAGTTAACTCTCGAATTAACGACATAACGTCCTTAGACCTTTTTGAATCCAGGCTTGCAGTTGGTTCATCTGCGAAGAGAATTTTAGGTTTATGGATCATTGCACGAGCAATTGCAACTCGCTGTTTCTCCCCACCCGATAATGAAGATGGATAAGCATTTTTCCGATGATCCATTGCAACTAGTTTTAGGATCCTATTAACTTCTCTTTTTTGTTCATGTTTCCTTAATTTTGATTCAGAAACCTCCAGCATCAGCATGAGTTGTTCTTCAACTGTGAGAAAAGGAACAAGATGAGCAAACTGAAAGACAAAACCAAATTTGCTTGCCCGTATTTTTCGAACCTGTTCAGAACTCATGGCAGTCATATTCTTACCATCAAATATAACGTGCCCATTTGATGCAGGCTGCAGTCCTGCAGCTATTGTAAGGAGTGTACTTTTACCAGATCCTGAGGCACCCACTAATGCTGTTACCTCTCCTTCTTTAAGAGACAGGTTAATTCCTTTTAGTATTTCTTCCTCTACTTCACCATTAGTAAATGTTTTTCTTACTTCATCAAGTGTAAATATTGTCATATTAAGCCTCTCCTTGCTGTATTGCTTGTAAAGGTTCGATTTTTTGGATTTGCATACCTGAGAGTGTAGCTCCAATAAAACCGATAATCAGGAAAATGACAGATAATTGTACTGTTGCTTCAAAGGTTAAATGGAAAGGCATTCCTTCAGGTGCAGCCATATTAAAAACTTGACTGAGTGTAATAGACAAAGTAAGTGCAATGATTGTAATAAAAAGCATTTGTGTCCACATCATTTTAAATAGTCTGCTTGTTTTCATACCGATTGCTTTTAAAATACCGTATAAACCAATTTTTTGAACGTTCATCATGTAGAAAAAGATAGCAAACAACATTCCGCTAATGACAACCAAAAACCACACAATCATATTTAAAGACATCTGTTCTGCATTATAACTTGGAATTGTATCGAGGAAATCTTTGGTTGAAAATGATTGTAAGCCAGTAACTTCTTGTGAAGAATCTCCTCCTGGCATAAAAATCAATTGCATTTCCATCACTCGATACATTTCTTGATAATTCTTCATGTTTATATAAGCAACTGGGGTATGGCTATATTTCTTTTGATCAACAAAACCCTTTACGATAAACTCGCCATTAAATTGATGATTAGTTAAGGCATCTCCAACTTTTATACCTTTATTCTTCAATGAGCTATCTAAAATTATTTCTCCATCTTCAACATTACTAAATAACTTTGAATCAGTGGATGTAACAAAGGCGACGCTTTGCTGTTTATCATCCATGTCATTTAGAAAACCCATTTGAATAGAAAATGCCACAGCATCTTTTTGTTTGTTTAGTATTTCTTTTTGTATATCACTGTCTATTTTTGATAGGTTATAAGTTTCTTCTGCGTCTTTATTCATATAAAAATGCCCTTTTGGCAAATCTTTAATGAGGGCAGCATTGTCTTGCGATAATCCATTTGCCAAACCAGATATGATAAATGTTAATAAACTAACGAGAAAAACAATTGAACCTAAAATAAAAAACCTTACTTTATTTTTCTTGATTTCTTTCCAAGCAATATTCATCTTTCATTTCCTCCCATCTCATCTCGACATCCATAGTTTATAAATCGAATATGAACGGAAGATGAACAGTAAATGACAATTGAACTGAATTTTATTGAACAATGAAAAGAAAAAACCTGCATGGCTGCAGGTTTTAACAAAGTTTATCTATTCATTTTTTTCTAATGCTTCTGCAAGCTGAAAAAGAAAGCTGTAAAGCTTTTCAAAAATTTCCTCAAGTGCATCTTCTTCGCTGAAGTCCGCGAGCAAGCTGCAGTCAAAATTAACATCCCACATTCCGTCCTTATCATTGAAAAGAACCTCGAATTTTTCAGAATTACCCCCGGCCTTTTGCAAGAAGTCTTCTTTTAGCGCTGTTCCTTTAGCCTTTTTATATTTTAAACCAAGCAGGAACTTATAAGTTGAAAACACGTCATCATGCTCAAAAGAAATGTTTTCTGCCCCGACGTAGTCAAACCAGTCAGACTCAATATAGATGAATTCCGATTTGTTCACTCTTACATATGAACCTTTTTCCTTAAGGAAGGTTTCAGGGTTCTCAGCAGAGATCAGCTCCTCTGTTTCCTTGTTTACGCGCTCAAGGTACGCTTCTGCAAAACGGGGAAGATCAGGTTCCTCAAGTTTCACGTGCTCTGGCAGAAAACCGTTCTTTTCTGCATACATTTTTTCGGTGGTATAGATTCCAATCGCATCCGGTTTTTCATCAATCAGATGCTGGATATACGTTTTCATTTTACTTTGCAGCATAGTTCATATCCTCCATTACTTCCAATTCACTTCTTATCATAACCCAACAGCAGACAAGATGAAACAAAGAGAGAATCCTCTCGCGGATTCTCTCTTATGTGTAATTATCCTGAAGTGCTTTTCCGAGCAGTTTTTGGCATCTGTCAAGCTCTGTTTTCAGCTGCTTTTTATATAGCTTTGCTTTTTCGTAATCCTCGAATTGATAATACACGACCTCCTGAAGCTTCATCCCCTCTTTTTTCCGCTTGACCTGCTTTAAAATGCCGTCTTCGATCAGTTCGTGCAGGGACTTGTAAACCTCTGAATGATTTGGCCTGTATCCGTAAATTCTGAACTCATCGCGCAGAACATCAAGAAGCTTCAGGCCGTAGAGTCTGTCCTGCTCTGTCATTCGAATCATATAAAGCTTTAAAAAGGCTCTTTGCTTCAGCAAAAACCCGCTGGCACTTCTCTTCTCGCCCATTGAAGACATCTCCTTTTACAGTTTTACATGTTCTAACTATTCAATGTTTTATAAGAAATTCCTGCATCTATAGGAAAAATAAGACTTTTGACCCTTTTAAACACTTGGGCGAGATTAGAATGAAGGTTATATTGAAATTTCGAGACGTGTTTATATTTATCATTGATTATTTGGAACATAGTTTAAGAAGAATGTTTCTCCCGGTGTTCTTTTGCTGATAGCTTTTTTGTCTTTTTAGTTCCTTTATTTAAACCCTTACTGATTATTTAGAACATGGTTCAATTAGTAAGAATTTATAAAAGAAAAGGACTTGATTGAATGATCAAGTCCTTGCTGTCTATTCATTTTTTTCAATAAAGTATGGATTAAATCCAAGATTTTTTCTCATTTCATCGGTAATTTGCAGATCTTCTGCAGCACCTGCAGCTCCATTTTCATTTTCTGCCTGAATGCTTCCGTCGTAATGCATTGGTTTTTGATCCATATGGATGACCACTCCTGCCTTTTTTGTGTAAATTATACCATTTTCATCCAAAATTATCCTTATTAATAAGAAAAATTTCCTGTGAAGAATGTGGCATTATATCTTTGTTAGAATGCCCAGAGCCGGCTTTCTCAATCAAAAAAGACAGGAAAAACCCTCCTGTCTCAAATACCTTTATTCCAATGTCTGATCTTTATACCGTGCCTGATCCTCTTTGCTCCTGGTCCCTTTCTCTACATGCTGCGTTTCTTCCCCCATTCCCTTTAAAAAGGTAAGGAGCAGGGTAACTGCCCGGTTCACTTCAGGGTCTTTGAGAGATTTCGCGAGATCGAAATAGCCCGTTTTTTCGTTCGTTTCTTTGTTTACAGCCACTCTTGCAATTCCGGAGTTCACTTTCATTAAGAACGGCTCAAGCTGTTTGACGTTAATCATGCCCAAAACACCAGTCATCAGAAGCAGATTTTTTATGGTATTGGCTGTTTCTTTGTTGTCAGCGGTTTTTACAAGTATGTCCAGGATTTTGTCCCCCTGGCCAAAAAGTCCTTTCATGAGCGAGAGAATGCCCTTATCCTGCATATGATCAAGGATTTCAAGTGTGTCCTTGATCACTTCTTTATGAGTGATCAAGGCATCTTCGATTTCTCTTAAATCCCGGCTTCTTTTTTCTTCGTCCGATATTTCCTGCCGGACAATGGTCTTAGTCGCTTTTGCCACTGCTTTTCCCCTCCTTTTGAACAAGATCTCCCGGAAACACGTAATCTTTTCGTTTCCACTTTCGTTCAACTTCAACGCCTCTTTGCGGATTTGGATGGCCAAAACGGAAGTTTGTCCGCGGCAGAGGATTCACTCCTTCTGTCTCAAGAACTTCAAGCTTGGCCTTCACTTCTTTATAGGCAGGGGTATCTGTATCTTTATCGGCATAGCTGCTCGTAATCAGATTGATCGCCGCCTCCCCGGAGTCATTCATCGGCAAGTAAACTTCTTTCCCCTTCACCCTTTCTGTTACGATGCACTGCACTTTCACCTTTCCATACGGTGAAATGAGTCTTACAAGAGAGCCGTCTTTTATTCCCCGCTCCAAAGCGAGCTCTGGTGAAACTTCAAGGAAGGTCCGCGGTGTTTTGGATGTAATCCCTTCGGATTTGTATGTCATATTGCCTTCATGGAAATGTTCCAGCAGACGGCCGTTGTTTACATGGATGTCAAATTCTTCGTCAAATTCAACCGGTCTTGTCCATTCCACCGGATGAAGGCGCGCCTTGCCGTCCGGAAAAGGAAACTCATCCAAAAAGAGGACGGGTGTATCTGTACCGTCCGGCTTTACCGGCCAGACAAGACTGCTGTAGCCTTCAAGACGTTCGTAAGTGACTCCTGCAAAAAGAGGAGCAAGCTGTGCTGCTTCTGCCATAATGTCTGAAGGGTGATCATAGGTCCAGCCTGCGCCAAGCTGATTGGCAACATCCATAATGATCTTCCAGTCAGGTTTAGAATCTCCGAGAGGTTCCAGCACTTCGTAGAGTCTTTGAACTCTCCTTTCTGTGTTTGTGAAGGTCCCTTCTTTTTCAAGACTTGGACTTGCCGGCAGGACAACATCTGCAAATTCAGCCGTTTTTGAAAGAAATAAATCCTGCACAACAAAAAAGTCGAGCTTTTCATAAGCAGCATGAACATAGTTCATATTAGAGTCCACTACACCCATTTCTTCCCCTTTTAAATACATCGCTTTTACACTGCCGTGATGAATGCCGGCAACCATTTCATGATTGTTGAGGCCTGGCTCGGCAGGAAGTTTCACTCTCCAGGCTCTCTCGTACTTTTCTCTGACAGTATCGTCCGTTATTTTTTCGTAGGACGGCAGCCGGTCAGGCATGCTGCCGAAGTCGCTTGCCCCCTGGACATTGTTATGGCCTCTCAGCGGATACGCGCCGGTATGAGGTCTGCCATAATTGCCCGTTACAAGAAGCAGATTTGAAATGGCCGTGCTTGTATCACTTCCGCCTGAGTGCTGCGTCACGCCCATGGCCCAGAGGACAACCGTGCTTTCCGCTTCGTGAATCATTTTTGCGATTCGAATCATCTGCTCTTTCGGAATTCCTGAAAGCTTTTCTGCTTCATCAAGCGTGAATTTCTTGATGCTTGAGAGGTAGTCTTCAAATCCATTGACTCTATTTTTAAGAAACTGGCGGTCTTCCCATCCCTGTTCAATCATGTAATTTGTTACAGCTGAAAGCCACACAAGATCCGTTCCGGAAGCAGGCTGGATAAACAGATCAGACCGCTCTGCCATTTCATGCTTTCTGAGATCCGCCACGATCAGCTTTTGACTGTTCATCTTGTTGGCCCGCTTAACCCTGGTTGATAATACAGGATGCGATTCAGATGTGTTTGAGCCGATGATCAGGACCAGTTCTGCCCCTTCAATGTCTTTGATTGTTCCAGAGTCGCCGCCGTACCCGACTGTGCGGAAAAGTCCCATTGTGGCCGGAGTCTGACAGTACCTGGAACAGTTATCAATGTTATTCGTCCCGATGACCGCTCTTGCAAGCTTTTGCATCAGATACGATTCTTCATTCGTACATTTGGAAGAGCTGATGAAGCTCAGAGCATCCGGACCGTACTCACTTTTAATTTCAGTGAATTTTTTTTCAATCAGGGACAGAGCTTCTTCCCATTCTGCTTCTCTGAAGTGGTTTCCTTCTCGGATCAAGGGTTTTGTCAGCCTTTCTTCACTGTTTACAAAATCCCAGCCGAACTTTCCTTTGATGCATGTGGAGATTCCGTTTGCAGGAGCATCCGGATGGGGTTCCACTTTAAGGATCTTGCGGTCTTTTGTCCAAATGTCAAAGCTGCATCCGACTCCGCAATAGGTGCAAACCGTTTTTGTTTTCTTGATGTTCTCATCCCTCATAGCAGATTCCATATCCGAAATGGCGAGAATAGAGCCGTAGCCGGTTTCCACATTTTTCGTCAGTTCAATCATGGGACGGAGCGTCTGTTTGCTGATTCCAGTCAGATAACCAGCTTCCCCCAGCATGCCTTTTTCCATCATGGCATTGCACGGACACACAGTTGAGCAGTGGCCGCAGGAGACGCATGAAGATTCATTAATGGGAACACCGTTGTCCCAAATGACACGGGGCTTCTCTCGCTCCCAGTCAATGGAAAGCGTTTCTGTTACTTGAACGTTCTGGCACGCTTCCACACATCTTCCACACAGAATGCACTGATCAGGATCATATCTGTAAAATGGATTGGACATATCTTCTTTGTAAGGTTTCTGAGTAAAAGGAATGCTCTGATGATTGATTTTCATCGCTTTTACCGTATTATGTATATCGCATCCGCCGTTGTTGTAGTCGCAAACCGTGCAGTACAATTCATGATTTTGCAGGATTCTGTCCATCGCGATGAGCTGTGCCTCTTTCACCTCGGGAGATTCTGTATCCAGTACATCTCCAGGATGTATCTCAGTTGAACAGGCTCTTCTAAATTCACCGTTCACTTTAATAAGGCATGTGTCGCACGTCTCAATCGGCCCAAGACTCTCGTGGTAGCAAACGGAAGGAACGTCTGTCCCCTGACTTTTTAACAGCTGAAGTGCTGATTGGTTTTCATCAGCATAAACCTTCCGCTTATTCACTTGAATAAACTGTTTTTCAGACAAAAGAACCTCTCCTTTCTAAGAAACCTCTCTCTCTGTATTTCTTTTTCCATCGTTTGAATTCCTTTTCGGCAATTATCTGAAAGCGCTTACTGAATAAAGGTAAACGAAACCCGGGCATGTTCCCGGGTTTACCCGCCGCTCACAGGCGGTATAAAGGCGATCGTATCTCCATCATGCAGCACGGTGCTGTCATCTGCAAATTCTTCATTCACTGCAATCATCGCCGTATGAATGCCCTTAAGCCTGTATGTTTCAGAGAGAACCTCTTTCATTTCACCTGCAGTCATGCCGGCAGCCTGCATTTGAACGCTGCTTTCTCCGGCCTGGTCCCCAAGATGGGCGAAAAAAAGAATGGTAATCATGCAAGCTCTCCTTTCCCCGTTTTGCCTTCCGGATAGGAAACAGTCTCAAGCTGGTTCCCGATCCATTCCGTACCGTCATCCCAATGCTCTTTTTTCCAAATAGGGACGATTTCTTTTATCCGCTCAATCGCATATTCATTGGCTTCATAGGCGGCCTTTCGGTGAGGGGATGAAACGGCAATGACGACAGCCGCTTCTGAAATCTCGAGCCTGCCGGTTCTGTGTGTAATGGCTGCTGCTGTCCCCGGCCATTTTTCACTTATTTCTTTTCCGATTTGCATGAGCATTTTTTCTGCCATCGGCTTATATGCCTGGTATTCCAGAAACAGCGTTCTCTTTCCATTTGTCATTTCGCGAACCGTTCCGATAAATAGGGTAATGGCACCGGCATTTCGGTTTGCTACTTTGTTTGCCGTTTCTTCTGCTGATATCGGCTTTTCTGTTAGTTCAAATAGACTTTGATTCATACTGTTTTTTCACAACCTTCATTAAAAAATCCAAATAGAGATGCTCCTCATCATGAAAACTGAAAACAGGAACACTTGTATGAACCATTTCCTTCTTATCCGCAATGACACAAACAATTCCATTTAGTTCAAGGAGACTCAGGTCCTGTTCGTTTCGTATGCACACTGCTTTTGGATACAGTTCATGTTTATAGCCTTCAACTAAAATGAGATCCAAATCAAGCATGCTGTAGATCTTCAGCAGTTCTTCAAGCGTCCATGATCCAGATCCAAGCGACAGCTGAAGAACGCCGCCTCCTTCAACTCCTGCAAGCTTTGAGCCGGCCATTAAATGCTTCCCGCTGTCCTTTTCTTTCACGATCTGATCAGGAGTTCCGCCGTGGCCATGATGTTTGATTGTCCCAGCCTTATAGCCTTCATTGTGTGCCTTTTTGATCAGCTGTTGCATCACGGCGGTCTTTCCTGAATTCTGAAAGCCTGTTATCTGCAGGATGGCGCGTTGTTCACCCAAGGCCATTCACTTCCCTTTTGATCGTCCAGCAAAAGAATGTCCGTCATCATTCCTGCTTTATATCCTCTTGTTCCGCCCGGAAGCACGATCAGGGCATTCGCATCAGCCAGCGAAGATACGGCACTTGACTTATCGAATCCTGACGGCACGGCTTTTATAACTCCGTCTTCATAAACGATGGTTCCGCGAACAAATCTTGTAAAGGGATTTGCTTTCTCAAAATGCGTTCCTAAAACGGCTTTTTCTTTTCTGATGTGGGGCTTTCTGCTGAAGCAGCAGAACCTGATCACGGGCCTGACAAACAGTTCAAAACCGACGAAACAGGCTGAAGGATTTCCCGAAAGACCAAAGAGGAGTTTCCCGCGATGTTCAGCCACAGTCGTTACGCTTCCGGGCCTCATGGCAATCTTATTAAAAAGGACGGATGCGCCAATTCTTTTATAAATATCAGGCAAATAATCATAGTCACCGACTGAAACACCGCCTGTCGTCAGCAGCACATCCACTTTTAAGAGGGCGTGCTGAACGGCATCTGTGCATTGATCAAGGTCATCGCTGAATTTGCCAAGGTAAAGAGGTTCTCCTCCTGCCCGTTTAATTTGGGAGAGGAGCATATATGTATTGCTGTTGCGGATTTTTCCGTCCTCGAGGGGTTCATCAGGGTTCAGAAGCTCGCTCCCTGTTGTAAGAACGCCAATAACCGGTTTTTTAGCAGCGGGAACTTTTGCATACCCGAACGCTGCCAGAAGGGCTGATAGTCCCGGTGTAATGAAAGAGCCCTTTTCAGCAAGGACTGTACCGCTCCTCGTATCTTCTCCCCGGAATGAAATGTTTTCGCCCTGCTTCATCTCTCTCTTTAATTCCACTTTTGACCCATCAAGAGGTTTTGTCAGCTCGAGCATCACAACGGCATCAGCCCCTTCAGGCAGCTTGGCGCCGGTCATAATTCTTACTGCCTGCATGTATCCGATTTCCCCTTCAAAGACAGATCCGGCACCGATTTCTCCAACAACTTGAAAGGCTGCTCTCTTTTCTCCTGAGAGTCCTGCTGTATCAACAGATCTGACAGCATATCCATCATAGGGGGAGCGGTCAAACGGCGGAACATCATGATCTGCAATGAGATCTTGTGCGAGAAATCGGCCGTAAGACTCCTCAAGAGGAATATGTTCCGCGCCGCCGCGAATGGCATGAGCCATTACTAGACTTACAGCTTCTGAGACTGGGATTGGGGTTCTTATTTCGATCATGGCTACCCTCCTATATGGGACATTTCAATCTTTTGTCTGGCTTCTTTTTTATTCATCCGTTCATCTGAATAACGGTCATGGCGGAGATTCCAGACATTCGCAATCTCTGCTTTTAGCATTGCGTCATCTATATTTGAACGAAGCAAAGATCTTAAGTCATGGCCTTTTGAAGCAAACAAGCATGTGTAAAGAGTTCCCTCAGCTGAAATTCTGGCCCTGGAGCACGTGGAACAAAAAGAATCCGTCACTGATGAAATGACGCCAATCTCACCGGAACCGTCCATGTATTCATACCTTGAGGCAACCTCGCCCGGATATGCCGGCGGTATCGCTTTAAGAGGGTATTTATCCTCAATCACCTGCAGTATTTCCTGCTTTGATGCCACTTGAGAGAGCTCCCACCCGTTTGCATTGCCGACATCCATATATTCGATGAACCTCAGCGTGTGTCCTTTTTCTTTAAAAAAAGAAGCCATGGGCAGAATTTCCGTCTCATTTACACCTTTTTGGACAACCATGTTTATTTTCACCGAAAGGCCGGCTCCTGCCGCTGCCTCAATTCCTCCCAGTACCTGGGCTGCTTCACCTCTCTTGCCATTCATGGATAAAAAGAGATCTGGATTCAGCGCATCAAGACTCACCGTTACTCTCTTTAATCCTGCTTCAGCAAGCTCCGAGGCAAACGTTTTCAATAATGACCCGTTTGTGGTCAGTCCGATGTCGTCTATTCCGTCGACATTTCTAAGCATGGCAATCAGTACCGGAAGTTCTCTTCTAAGAAGAGGCTCGCCTCCTGTAAGGCGGATTTTCTGCGTGCCGAGTGAAGCAAAGATCTCAGCCAGTCTATGAATCTCTTCAAATGTGAGAATGCGGTCAGATGATAGAAAAGGATAATCTTTTCCGAAAAGATGTTCCGGCATGCAGTAGCTGCAGCGGAAATTGCATCTGTCTGTAACAGATATGCGCAAATCTCTTAACGGCCTGTCCAGTGAATCCAGGATCATTAATTTTCCTCCCTTCTATAAAATCTTAATTCTATTGGAATGTGTATATATATTTAATGAACAGTTCCGGATAAATCCAACGGCTGTAATCCCAAGCTCCTCAGCCAGATTAAGTGCAAGCGTTGTCGGAGCTGATTTTGAAAGCACGATTTCACAGCCGATTTTTGCGGTTTTGAGAAGAATTTCAGAGGATATTCTTCCGCTGAAAACAAGAATTTTCCCTCTTGTGCTGATGGCGTTTTTTAAGCAATAGCCGTAAAGCTTATCAAGGGCATTGTGCCTGCCAATATCCATTCTGCTTACGATTATGCCGTTTTCATCGCAAAGCGCTGCATTGTGAACGCCTCCTGTGCTTTGAAAAATGTCCGCAGTGCGCTGCAGTTCATTCATCAGGGAAAAGCACGCATCCGCATGAATCGCTGTAGTTGGTTTGAGAGGTTTTACGACTCTCGCATCGTTGACAAAAACAAAGCCCGGCCTGCTCATGCCGCAGCACGAGGTAAGATAGCGTTTGTTCTGCATGTGGATGATGCGGTTTTCTTTAGAAAGGGTGACGTGGGCAAATCCTTCTTTTTCCTGAATCCATATCTCCTTTATGTCTTCAAGCTTTGAAATAAAGCCTTCAGATGCCAAATACCCGATCACCATATCTTCGAGAAATTCGGGAGAGCTGACCATTGTGACAGCTTCTTCCCCGTTCAGTTTAACAGTGAGGGGATATTCCGTCACAATCTCATCTTCCGCCTGAGCCGCACTGCCGCCAGACAGTTTCATAATGCTTCTGATTTCCGTTACCGGCTTCATGCTTTGTCCCCCC
Organism: Metabacillus sp. SLBN-84; assembly: GCF_053629595.1. Classification (NCBI taxonomy): domain Bacteria; kingdom Bacillati; phylum Bacillota; class Bacilli; order Caryophanales; family Bacillaceae; genus Metabacillus; species Metabacillus sp. SLBN-84. The sequence goes on along the minus strand of NZ_JBRJIP010000001.1, from coordinate 2,242,452 downwards.
ATTCCCTGCCATTCTTTGACCTAATGATAATCCAACAGCCTGCAATTGAAAAGCAGAAAGGGGTCTCCTTTTTAGGAAACCCCTGAAGTATTATCCTTTAAACGGCTTCATATTTTTTCCGTAAAAGATTTCATCCATTTCAATTTTCAGTCTGTCTGTTATCTCGTTCCGTTCGTTTTTCGTCAGCTTGTCCTTCGTGTAGCCAAACAAATAGTTGTTCAGGTCAAACTCCTTCAGTTTGCATTTCGTATGAAAAATATTCTGGGGGTACACGTTCACGTCAATCATGTCGTACGCCTCTTTTACCGATTCAGGTATGTAGTTCTGAATGGAATTAATGTCATGGTCGATAAACAGCTTTTCCCCATTGATGTCGCGCGTGAACCCTCTTACCCGGTAATCCATTGTCATAATATCCGTATCAAACGAATGAATCAGGTAGTTCAGGGCTTTAAGCGGTGAAATTTCTCCGCATGTAGATACGTCAATATCTGCTCTGAAGGTACTGATGCCTTCATTCGGATGATATTCAGGATACGTATGAACCGTTATGTGGCTCTTATCAAGCTGCATCACCACAGAATCAGGCAGCGGTCCCGGAGATTCCGCATAGGACTCTTCAGGCACTTCAACGACCGGTCCTTCAGATACAAGAATGGTCACACTTGCACCCTGAGGCACATAATTCTGCTGGGCAATATTCAGGACATGAGCGCCGATAATATCTGTCACATTCTTTAAAATCTTTGTCAGTCTTTCGGCATTATACTGCTCGTCTATATAGTTTATGTAGGCTTCCCGTTCTTCTTTTGTTTTCGTATAGCAAATGTCATACATGTTAAAGCTAAGCGATTTCGTCAGATTGTTGAATTCGTGGAGCTGGACTCTCTGCTCAGACACAGGCATTTTCCCCTTTCTTCGCTGAATCTCTGATGCACATACGTTTTTATAATACCCACTTTGCCATTCAGCAAACGGCCACTTTTTCATTTCTATTTTCGAAAAGCGTGATGATTGCCAATGCCTTATGAGCTCAATTCTCATATAAATAGTAATAGATAAGATAGATAAGGAGATGTAAACCGTGTCAAATCAGAGACAAAGACAAAGAAGGTCCCGCTGTATTTTTCCGGAGTACAGATGGTGCGGCCCAGGGTGCAGCGGACCGGGTATGCCGATCAATGATGTGGATGCATGCTGCCAGAAGCATGATCTGTGCCTCGACAGCGGGCGTTCATCCTGTGATTGCGACCGTGCTTTTATAGAATGCCTCCGGCCTAAAATAAACCGGGAAACGGAAAAAGGCCGCAACGCTGCATTTATGTATAGAATTATGAAGCTGAAAATGATGTTTACGTGCGGAAGATAAATTCAGGACTCAACACTCGGGGATTCCCTCATAGAATACAGTAAATCTGTTCGAAATGAGGGGAAAGCATGAATGAAGAAAAAAAGAACATTGATGTTTTCGGCGCCTGGCTGATTGTGGCCGGCACCCTCCTGAATGCTTCGGGTGAAACCATTGCCCTTACAGGGTCTGAACGCGCTGCACTTAAGGCAACCGGAGCAGGAAACGCCGTTGAAGCATCAGGCAACGCACTTCAGGCTGCTGTCAGATCCGGTGAACCCCAAAACCGTCTAAGTGCTTTTGGCGCATGGGTGCAGGCTGCCGGCAATTCTGCAAATGCTGCGGCGAGAGTCCCTCTCTTGTCAGGCGATCTTCGGGAAGGTTATCAACTTGATGTGATTGGGAATACTGTTCAGTCAATCGGCGCCGCTGCAGAAGCCATTGCTGCTTCTTACGCCCTGGATCGGCTCTTTAAAGAACAGCTGACCGCAGGATATGTGCTGATTGCCGGCGGAGCTTTCATTGACGCTGTCAGCGGCGTCTATTTTTTAAAGGAACTGCCTGAAAAAGGCCGGACGCTCGGCTGGTTTGGCGGATATTTGCAGGCAACAGGAGCTTTACTTGCTGCTGATGCCCTGACTTCTGAACCATAATGGAAACCGCCGCTCAGGCATTCCATTATACATACTTCAATAAAAAGGCTGTTTAGGAAAGATCATCCAGGGTAAATAGAGAGTACTAACAACAGATTGAGGAGGAACTCTTATGAGCTGGAAGAAAAAAGGACTTGCTGCAGGAATGACTCTCGCCATTATGCTGAGCGGACTTGCCGCATGCAGCGACAGCGAACAGGAAGAAATGGACAATGAAATGGAAGAAGAAGTGAATGAAGAAACCGACAGCGATGTCGTTGATGAAGACAAAGAGGAAATGGAAGAAGAGGGGCAATGATGCCCCTCTTCTTTTTGGTTGAAAGCTGCTGTAGTTTGAAGCACTTACGTGACGTCCCTGGACCGAGTTTGTGCTGTTAATCTGAGTCTGAAGCACTAAGTTGACTTAGCTCAATTGAGTTTGTGCTGTTAACCCGAGTTTGCAGCACTAAGCTGACTTCGCTCAACCGAGTTTGTGCTGCTAAACCTAGTCTGTTGCACTAAGTTGACTTCACTCAACTGAGTTTGTGCTGTTAACCCGAGTTTGCAACACTAAGTTCCATTCGCTCAACCGAGTTTGTGCTGTTAACCCGAGTTTGCAACACTAAGCTAACTTTACTCAACCGAGTTTGTGCTGATAACCCGAGTATGCTGCACTAGGTTGACTTCACTCAACTTGTGCTGTTAACCCGAGTTTACAGCACTCCTCCTGATTTTTAATGCCGTCGATCCAGCACTCTCACTCATCCCTGAAAATCGTCACATCCGAATGCCTCTTTTTCATTTGCGCGGCCTTTTTTCGGTTTTCTGCACTTTCAAAGAGGATGTCAAAATCATAATCTTCCGGATACAGCTCTTTTGCGGCAATGTGGAGCTGAATGCGTTTGTGATTGATGGTTTGTTTTTCGCCCTTTACAAAAACCGTATAGTTTCCGGCTTTATCTGGTCCGCTGTGAACGATCGCGAAGTCCCCGGTCGCCTTAATCTGTACATTGTCTCCCTGACTGAAGGTTTCAAGAACCGCTTCATCTGTCTTTGTACGCTTTGGCCTGTGCTTCACTACGGAAATTTGTTTTTCAAGCTCTTTCCGTTCTAAAAGATCGTATCTATCCTTTGCATACTTTTTCGCTTCCTTGTATGTGATCTGATGGGCTTTTTCAATCAGCTCGGGATGCATGCCGAGGCGGAGTGCTATGGAAAAAGCCTGGCTTTCTCCCCCCTGGCCGATCTTCAAGCGGTATGTGGGTTTAAGAGTCTCCAGATCAAATTCCATAGATCCATTCATAAATCCATCGGTGGTGTCAGCAAATTCTTTGATTTCACTGTAGTGCGTTGTCGCAAGCAATGTCGCGCCTTTCTGATGAATTTTCTCCAGGATGACCTGGGCAAGACCCATTCCCTCTCCTGGATCTGTTCCTGATCCAAGTTCATCAAGGAGAACAAGTGTGTATTCGTTTGTCTGCTTTAAAATCGAAATAATATTGGTCATGTGAGAGCTGAACGTGCTCAAGTTCTGCTCGATGCTCTGCCCGTCCCCGATATCAAGCAGAATCTGTCTGCAGATACCGATTGAACTGTCTTTTTTTGCAGGAATGTGAAAGCCCGACTGAGCCATTAAAACGAGCAGGCCGACTGTTTTCAGAACGACCGTTTTTCCGCCCGTATTGGGACCGGTGATGACAAGAGACTGAAATTCACTCCCTATTTCAATTGTAAGGGAAACAGCACCAGAGCCAAGCAACGGATGTTTGGCATGAATAAGTGAAATGACCTTCTCTTCATTGATAGACGGAGATGCCCCGTCAATTGATCTGCTGTACTTTGCCTTTGCAAACAGAGCATCATAATGCACCATGACTTCAATGGACTGCTGCAGCTCTTTTTCACTGGCTTCTGCAAGTCCCGTTAAGTAGCTCAGCACTTTTTCTGTTTCAACATCCTCCTGAGCTGCTAAAAAATCGATTTGATCCTGCAGCGCTCCCGCTTCTTCAGGCTCAAGGTAAATGGTTGATCCTGAAGCAGATGTATCCAGGATCGAACCCCTAATTTTGCCTTTATACTCTCTTTTCACAGAAAGGCAGAGCCTCCCTCCGCGTTCACTGATGGTGCTGTCCTGCAAGTAGGTTTTGTATTTTGGCGATTTCACCATGCTGTTCAGCTTTTCTTTCAGTCTGTCAAGTGCGATTGCAAGCTGCTTTCTCACTTTTGAAAGGTCTTTGCTTGCAAGATCATCCACCATTCCGTTGCGGATGCAGCGCGTAATTTCAGCAGCCAGATCCGGCAGTTCTTCAATTCCGTAAACATAAGAGGCAACTCGTGGTGCCAGCGTTTCTTTGTCCTTCATAAACCTTTTCATTTTCAGGCAATCTTCAATAAAAGAAAGAAGCTGCGTTAAATGATGGGGCATCAGCGGTGTTCCTTTGTGCAGCATGCCTGTGATTCCTTCTATTCCTTCAAGCCCTGAAACCGGCACACTTGAGCTCTTTTCCAAAATGGTGCAGGCTTCATCCGTTTCCGCCAGCAGCGCCCGTATTTGCTTTGCATGAAAAAGCGGCTGCAAGCCCCTGATTCTTATTCTCCCGGACTCTGTCATGGCAAAAGAAGCGGCCGTTTCCTTAATCGTTTCAAAATTCAATATGTCAAATGTATGTTGATTCAATGGGTTAACCTCCAAATAGTAAATGAACACAAAAAAGCCGCAATGAACAAACCTGTTCATTGCGGCTGAAATGGTTAATGGAATGCTTTCATTTTCCATACTGCTCTCATCCTTTACTGGAAAAAAGAAAAAACTGTGCAAATAGACACAGCCCTGAGCAGGTCCCTCTCATATGCTATGATTTGTTCTTAACTTATCCTTCATGCGCATGATTAAATAAGCGCTTCAAATTACAACATTTTGAGCGCTGGCGCTACCTGAAAGACCGTATGAAATTACGGATTAGTTAAGAACGGCACCTAACATATAACAAAACCCCTTTTTTGAGGATGATGGTATGGAAAATTTAAATAAAAGCTATTTCTAATGTATGTCACAGCGTCTCTTTTGTCAAACCCGATTGCAGCGGCAGATTTGAAATGTTTTCTTTCTTATTATAAGATGAATGACATCTGCAAAAAAGAATTCAGGAGGTGCAGAAATGGATTATACAGTGAATCATATGGGAGACAGTACGATGCTCATTGAGTTTGGTAAAACGATTGATCAAAAAGTGCACGAGCATGTTCAGCAGGTGTTCTCATTTTTTGAAAAACAATCGCCCGACTGGATGATTGAGTGTATTCCTGCTTTTACTACGGTTGCCATCCTTTATGACCCTGTCAAAGTTTACAGCCATACGAAAAAAGCGCTTCCCCACGAAACGGTAACAGACTACATAAAAGACACATTAAGAAACATAAGCACGCTTCAACCAGCTGAAGGAAGAAAGGTTGAAATCCCTGTTTGCTACGGAGGCGAGTTTGGCCCTGATCTGGCATTCGTTGCAGAACATAACAGCCTGACTCAGGATGAAGTCATCAGAATCCATTCTGGAACAGAATATTTAGTCTACATGATCGGCTTCGCTCCTGGTTTTCCCTACATCGGAGGAATGTCAGAAAAAATTGCCGCACCGAGAAAAAATACTCCGAGAACGAAGATTCCTGCAGGTTCAGTAGGAATTGCAGGGAACCAAACAGGCATTTATCCGATTGAAACGCCAGGAGGATGGCAGCTCATCGGACAGACTCCCCTCCCGCTTTTTCAGCCTGAAAGTGAATCTCCGAGTCTACTAAAAGCAGGAGATATGATCACATTTAAACCAATTACAGCTGAACAATTCAAGGATGAAAAGGAGAAGAGACCATGACCATGCTTGTTAAAAAGCCGGGTCTTCTTACAACCGTGCAGGACCTCGGACGCTATGGCTATCAAAAATACGGAGTCATTGTAAGCGGATCAATGGATACCCTCTCCCACCGGATTGCCAATCTCCTCGTTGGAAATGATGAACATGAGGCAGTCATTGAAATGACGATGATCGGTGCGCGGTTTGAGTTTCAGGACGATGCACTGATCAGTATATGCGGCGGAGATCTATCCCCCACCATTGACAGCAGGCCTGTAAAAATGTGGAGACCTGTTTTAATCAGAAAAGGAAGCATTCTCTCTTTTGGACATGTAAAAAAAGGCTGCAGAGCCTATCTTGCTGCCGCTGGCGGTTATCTTGCTCAAAAAATCATGGGAAGCAAATCAACCTACTTAAGGGCAGGAATCGGCGGAGTTGACGGCAGGGCGCTGGAAACGGGGGATGTAGTCGAAATTGGCGGAAGATCACCGTTTGCTGACTTCTGGTTCTCACAGCTCCAGCAAAGAGAGCCTTATACAGAACTTGACTGGTCCGTATCTCCCGAATTTCATCCTTTTGTCAGAGAAGAAGAAAAAGTACAGCTGGTGAAAGGAAGGCAATACGGTGATTTTTCAGACGAAAGCAAAAAAGCACTGTTTTCTGAACCGTTCAAGATCACTCCGCAATCAGACAGAATGGGCTATCGCTTGGAAGGACCGAAACTCCAATTAAAGAAAAAAGAAGAAATGGTTTCTGAAGCCGTCAGCTTCGGCACCATTCAGGTTCCGGCGGATGGAAATCCAATCATCCTGCTTGCAGACAGGCAAACGACCGGAGGCTATGCGAAAATCGGACAGGCAGCATCGATTGATCTTCCATACCTCGCCCAATTCAAGCCTGGAGATACGATTCACTTTAAAGAAATCTCTATAGATGAAGCCCAGAAGCAATTGCTTGAAAGTGAAAAAATGCTGCATCATTTAAAAGAAGGACTTCATCTGAAATTACATGCTGGGAGATGAGACTATGCGGAAAGTAGATATTAACTGTGACATGGGAGAAAGCTTTGGTGCATACACCATCGGAAGCGATGAAGACATTCTCGGATTTATCACGTCGGCAAACATAGCATGCGGTTTTCATGCAGGCGATCCATCCACAATGAGAAAGACTGTACAGCTTGCTCTTCAGAAAAACGTGGCGATTGGAGCACATCCCGGTTTTCAGGATCTTGCCGGTTTCGGAAGAAGAAACATGGATTTAACGCCGCAGGAAATATATGATCTGGTCGTCTATCAAATCGGATCACTTGCTGCTTTTACCGCTTCAGAAGGCGGTAGAATGCATCATGTTAAGCCGCACGGGGCACTTTATAACATGGCTTCTGTTAATCGCCTTATTTCTGAAGCGATAGCTGAAGCTGTTTATAAAGTAAACCATGATCTGATTCTTTACGGACTTTCCGGAAGTGAGCTGGTAAAAGCCGGGGAAAGACTTGGACTGAAGACGGCAAATGAAGTCTTCGCTGACAGGACCTATCAGGATGACGGCACTCTTACTTCGAGAAAAGATCCCCGCGCACTAATAACGGACCATGAATCAGCAGCAGATCAGGTCATCCAAATGGTTCAGGACGGGACTGTGATTTCTGCTGCAGGAAATACTGTTTCCCTTAAAGCAGATACAATCTGCATTCACGGTGACGGAACACAGGCACTTGAATTTGCGCGTTACATAAAAGCAAGACTTTTAGAGTCAGGCATCAGCATTTTGAGCACAAAAGACGTTCTATCATAAGATTTTGGAGGTACAGCCATGAAAAAACAATCGAATTTTAGTTTGCTGATGGGCGCAGCATTCCTGATGGCAACATCAGCTATCGGTCCTGGCTTTTTAACCCAGACTACTCATTTTACTCAGACGCTTGCAGCAAGTTTTGGCTTTGTTATTTTAATGTCTATTTTAATTGACATCGGCGCACAGCTTAACATCTGGCGAATTATTGCCGTTTCCGAAAAGCCGGCTCAGGAGATTGCAAATGCTGTTCTTCCCGGTCTTGGCACTTTTCTTTCCATCCTTATCATCCTGGGCGGACTTGCTTTTAATATCGGCAACATTGGCGGTGCAGGTCTTGGAACGAACGTGATCTTCGGCGTTTCGCCAGAACTCGGCGCTCTGCTCAGCGGAATTGTCGCCATCGGAATTTTCCTTGTGAAAGAAGCGGGCAAAGTCATGGACCGCTTCGCACAGGCTATGGGGTTTATTATGATTGCCCTGACCGTATATGTGATGTTTTCGGCCCAGCCTCCTCTAGGCGAAGCAGCCGTAAAAACATTTGTGCCGGATGAAATAGATTTTCTGGCCATTGTTACACTGGTCGGAGGAACGGTTGGCGGATATATAACGTTTGCGGGCGGACACCGGCTTTTAGAAGCAGGAATTAAGGGGCAGGCTGCCCTGCCCCAAGTAACAAAGAGCTCAATCTCTGCCATCGGCATTGCATCTCTAATGAGAATTTTCCTTTTCCTTGCAACGCTTGGCATTGTTTCGCAGGGCTTGCAGCTTGACCCTGCCAATCCCCCGGCATCTGTATTTAAACATGCTGCAGGCAACATCGGCTATAAAATGTTCGGTGTCATCATGTGGGCAGCAGCCGTCACATCTGTAGTCGGTGCAGCTTACACGTCTGTTTCCTTTATTCGGACATTCAGTCCCGTAATAGAGAAACACAGCAAATGGTTTATTGTCGGCTTTATCGCTGTTTCTACAGCCGTGTTTGTCAGTATTGGCGAACCGGTAAAAATTCTTATCCTTGCAGGTTCTTTAAACGGCCTGATTCTTCCCCTCGCATTGGGAGTGATGCTGATCGCCGCTCACCGGGTAAAGCTTGTGGGAGACTATAAGCATCCAATATGGCTGACAGTCTTTGGTATTGTCATTGTCATAACGATGGCGGTCATGGGCGGATATTCGCTCTTTACAGGAATCCCTAAACTGTTTTAAACAAAGAAAAAAGCCCCAAGAGGCTTTTTTCTTTGCTTATTTTCCGAGTTTTTTCTCAAAATATGCTTTATTGCTTAGAACACTCTTGTCTTCAGGACGGTATTTCCTTGCTTCTTCATTGTGATAATACGCTTTTTCCGTCTCCCCCAGCCTGTCATAACAGACACACATCTGAAGATGGGGATACCATGTTGAATACGCAGGATAGCTGAAGCTCCATCTGTTTTCATCCGGCACTTCCTCTGTTGCCCGTTGATACCAGTAAATAGCTGCTCTGAACTCTTTTTTGCGCTGAAGATTGTACCCTATGCGGCTGCAAGTTTCTGATCTCGGTGTTTTTGAAAAACTAAACGATTCAAAAAGAGATTTCAGCTCCTGATCCAGGTCTCCTAAAAACCGGTAGCAGTCCGCTCTGTTAATACACGCGTATACCTTATCTTCAATCCATCCTTCCTTCATATTTATGTTTTTCGTATAGCTTTCAATCGCTTCCGCGTAATGTCCGTTCTCCCGCAGCTCATTTCCGTAATAAAAATAATCTCGTGCCCCGAATTCGTCTCCGCGTTCAATTTTCATCTTATAGATATTCAGATTCCGGCCGACCGCATGCCCTGTTTTTTTATGGGTAATGGCGATATCGGAATTGATGATGTTGCCGGTGACGTTCAAATAATTATGAACGTCTCCCTCCCACCTGTAGTTTTTAGACGTTTTCACAAGTCTGTTTCGTCTGTACCGGAGTGTCACATTGCCGAACTCATCTGTGCCGGCATTATAAAACATGGAAACAGAATCAACTGCAGGATCAAGTGTTTCCTTTAATTTTCTCAGTTTTTCCTGATCCTCTTCCGACAAAATGTCATCAGCATCCAGATAAAAAATATAGTCTTTCGTAGCATGTCTGAATGATTCGTTTCTTGCCGGGGCAAACCCCGTCCATTCATGATGAAAAATACGGTCTGTATATTGTTTGGCAATCTCAATTGTTTTGTCCGTTGAGCCTGTATCAACAATATTAATTTCATCCACGATATCTTTTACACAATCCAGACACCTGGCCAGAACCTCTTCTTCATTTTTTACGATCATGCACAAGCTTATGGTTACCATATCATCTCTCCTTTTCCTTCAATGAACGTCACCATTTTGATTTTATGACTGCAGGAGTTTGTACTTTAACCGGAATTAAAAAAAGATTCATCAAAATGATGAATCCTTTCTCTCCTGCTATGAGACGCTGAACAGGATTGTTTTCGCTCCGGTTAAAGTTGATCCGCTGTTTACAAAATAATAGTTTGAAGAAGTATCAAGAACGAGAGGCCCCGTCCATGTAATGGTTCCGAACTGGCTGCTGAAAATCCCTGCAGGAGGCACGTCAGATACAGAACTGCCAACAGTGAAATTCCCATTAATGAAAGAATTTGTAATTTCGGAATACACTGCAATATTTACAGTACTGTTAATTCTGCTGTCCAGCATTCTCTGTAGCCGGAGTCCGTCGTGGATCATTGTACTGATCTGGCTGTTGTACATATAGGTGTTTAGCTGGCCCTGATGCCCCGACTGGACAATTCCCCCGACGACATTCGCATTGTGCATCTGAAACTCAATCGTCGTAAACGGATCACCTAAAGAAACATTTTGAAAAATCACATTTCCGCTTATAATCGCTCCATCTGTGTAATTGGTATGCGTGCTGACAGATGTGCCGTTGTCAAATGTACCGACAACCGTTACGGGCCGCGCACTGAAGGCTGGACCCTGATTCAAGTAGAAATCTTCAGCTGCCTGACTTGTCTGAACCGTAATGTTCCTCGGAACGGAAGACGCAAAATTCGCCAGCGTCGAATCTCCAAGCTGCCATGGACCCAATCCAAGAAGCTGCACATGACGTGCAGGCGGGATAACCACGTCTTCATTGAAGGATGAATTCGCTGCTATCAAGATGATAAGCCTTGCTCTCATCCCCAGTGATACGGCAAACGGACTGGAAGTGGCCGCTGTTATGGCAGCCTGTAATGATGTGTACGGATTGGACGGTGTTCCGTTTCCAGGCCCAGTTGCATTAGAATCAGCCCAGATGATTGATTCCTGTCCCCATTCAAATATGCCAGGACCTGTTGAACCGGTTGGACCTGTTGCACCCGCCGGACCCGTAGCGCCTGCCGGACCTGTTGCACCCGCCGGACCTGTTGCGCCTGCCGGACCTGTTGCGCCCGCCGGACCCGTAGCGCCTGCCGGACCTGTTGCACCCGCCGGACCTGTTGCGCCTGCCGGACCTGTTGCGCCCGCCGGACCTGTTACGCCCGCCGGACCTGTTGCGCCTGCCGGACCTGTTGCACCCGCTGGACCTGTTGCGCCCGTTGGCCCGGTTAAAGGCTCTATCGTTAAAAGCGCAACATCATCTGCAAGGATTGCAGCACTGCCAGCCTGAGGCAGCTTGTTTATAATAACAAGCGCCTGAGCAGTGCCTGCAGGTGCAGCTGAGGTTGTCTGATACACCTCAAGCCACGTTCCGGTCTGTACATTCGGTAGGCGGTTAGATGGAATTGATGTGATCAGGCCGTATCCAAGAAATGCAAATCCCGCCGTGTAATAGGCTACAGTGATTGAAACAGGCGGACTTGGCTGTGGCCCATTTTTAGCGAGTGACACTAAAAACTCGAATCGTTCTGTAGGTGCAGCTGATACAAATTGTGAGATAAAAGCATTTACTGTACCTCCGGAAAAACTCGCTGCAAATGAGCCGCTGTGTGAAAATAATCCAGTGATGGAAGCCCCGGTTGCACTCCAGGGAGGGAATGAACCTGTTTCAAACCCGCCGTTTACGATTTTGTTTTGAATACTCAATTGTTCCCCTCGATTCTTGATTGTTATCGTTTCTACATGACATAATATGTCGAATTATGAAAAAGGATTGTATCATAGCCTTAATCTAAAAAAATCCGCATGCAATGGCATACGGACTAAATGTTTTTCCTGAAACTACTCTACGCGAATAATCGTTAAAGCTGCACCTGTTGAACCGTCTCCAAGCAGAGTCGCAGCTCCGAGCAATCCGAAGAATTGAAGGGAAATCAAATCTCCAGCTGTCAGGTCAACTATAGAAGAACTATTGTACTGATTCAGTCCAACGGCAGGTGTAATAATTGTACCCGGTACCGGAGTTCCGCTGTTTACAATTCTTGAGCTGGCAAGCAGTCCCGCAGTTGCGTTGATCTGATAGCTGATATAGTATCTTCCTGATTCAGGGACCGTAAATACAGAATCAGTTGCGTCTACAGCAAATCCATCCAGATTCTGAATGCTGCCAAGCGGAATATTCGTTCCTCCAAGTACTATGGCAATTATAGTTCCTTCTGTATTTGCTGCGTACATTGAGCTTGAAGTAATACTGGATCCAGTCGGTCCCGGAGCACCTGTAGGACCCGGAGCACCTGTTACGCCCGGAGCACCTGTTACACCCGGAGCACCTGTTGCGCCTGGAGCACCCGTTGCGCCCGGAGCACCTGTCACGCCTGGAGCACCCGTTGCGCCCGGAGCACCTGTCACGCCTGGAGCACCCGTTGCGCCCGGAGCACCTGTCACGCCTGGAGCACCTGTTGCGCCCGGAGCACCTGTTGTGCCCGGAGCACCTGTTACGCCCGGAGCACCTGTTGCGCCCGGAGCACCTGTTACACCTGGAGCACCTGTCACGCCTGTTGCACCTGTTGCACCTGTTGCACCTGTTGCACCTGTTGCACCCGGAGCGCCTGTTACGCCCGGAGCACCTGTCACGCCCGGAGCACCCGTTGCGCCTGGAGCACCTGTTGCGCCCGGAGCGCCTGTTACGCCTGGAGAGCCTGTTGCGCCCGGAGCACCTGTCACACCCGGAGCACCTGTTACGCCCGGAGCACCTGTTACGCCCGGAGCACCTGTTGCGCCTGGAGCACCTGTCACGCCTGGAGAGCCTGTTGCGCCTGGAGCACCTGTTACGCCTGGAGCACCTGTTGTGCCCGGAGCACCTGTTGCGCCTGGAGCACCTGTTGCGCCTGGAGCACCCGTTGCGCCCGGAGCACCTGTTGCACCTGGAGCACCTGTTGCGCCTGGAGCACCTGTCACGCCTGGAGCACCTGTCACGCCCGGAGCACCTGTTGCGCCTGGAGCACCTGTCACGCCCGGTGATCCGGTTGCTCCTCTTCCAGTTGGTCCAAACAATCCGTCAACTGTTGTTAAGAAGATATCGTCCACAAGAACATCAGATGATGATACTCTCGGCAGATTATCTACAAGGACTAAAGCCTGTGCAGTCCCGAGTGGAGCCAGATCTGTCAGCTGATAAATTTCATTCCAATTATCTGTATCGATAAACGGAATACTGTCTTGTTCAATGACTGTAATCAGTCCATATTGAATAAATGTAAATTCTGCATCATAAAAAGCTACTGACAATGTAATAGGAGCACTGAAATCAAATCCTGTTCTTGCTAAAGAAACCTTTAATTCGAAACGCTCTCCTGGATTTGCCTCCACAATCTGATATACATATCCGTTTTGGAAATCTCCTGAAAGGCGTGCTGAAAAATAACCGCTGTGTGAAAATTCCCTTGTTATACTTGCATTGAATGGAATCCAGCTGCTGAAGCTTCCGGTTTCAAAGCTGCTGTTGGTAATTCTATTGACAAGCGTCACTTAGTTCCCTCCTGTAGAAATAGAGTCTTTTCTATCTCTTTATTCTATGAATCTCTCAGGAGAGTGATATAGTCGTTGGACTAGAAATATGAAAATGGGCAAAAAAATAACCTGCAGATGAACATTCTGCAGATTATTCTTTCCTTTACCAGTTCTCTGTTACTCTGAACATGGCTGTAACAGTATTTGTTCCAGGTCCGGCAAGTGAAGCAACAGCAAGTGTAACAATTTCATTATCCGGCAGTTCTGTGTCTAATAGAAGTTCTGTAGTCAATACACGTGTTGAAGAAGACCCTGATGCAGCTGCAAGCCCCTGAAAAACAACTTCTCCCCCGGTTATTGTTGTAGAAGTAGTGTTGACTAAAAGGGCTGTTTCGTTATTTGGGATATTGGTCGTTGCAGTTGGAAAAGTTGTGAAAGTGCCATTCACCGTACCACCTATAATGACTTGAAATGCCAAATCTACATTTGTAATGATCTCAGCCGATTCAAATAAAACCTGAACCGAATTTGGTCTGCCTGAACCAGCCGGAAAAACCGGTTTTCGCGTGAAGGAAATTAAGGGAGTCAGAGTTGTCGTAATATTTGTGACGGTTCTCCGCTCTGACGTATTCCTAAAGACAGGTTCAAATTTCCCAATAATACTGTACTGCCTTCCGCCAACAAACAAGTTAAATGGCGCAGCAGTACCGTTATTTTCAACTTCAGCCCTAAGCGGCAGATTCGGGTCCGTGAAACTGGTCTGCCCCGTTGGATCAAAACGGTGTACGGTTATAACTTCCTGCGCAAGTGTAACCGGATTAGGCACGACTACCCGGAATTCAATGACGCCGTATCCATACCAGGTGAAGACTATCAAAAAGATGTTGCCGTCAGCCAAATCGAGGGTTACTCCGCTTGGACCAGTTCCGTTTAACGGATCTACATTCCAAGATGCCTGGGGGATAAGAGTATCTGTTCCCGCTCTTCTTATCCCTACATATATATTCGTACTGCTGTTGCCGAAAAAAGCACCATTCTGTGAGTCGTAAAGTCCCCACTGCGCAGTCTGGTTACCAACAGGAGCTACAGGCTGCCTGACAGCAATCCCTGATTCACAAGCATACCCCGGCTCATATCTTCCTCTTTCTGCACTGTCCAGAATGGCTGAATCTGCAGCTCCAGTGGTGGTTAAAACAAATTCGGTAGCATTATTCGTTACCGTACCTGTACCCGCGGTTGTAACAATATCCCTTAGATCTGATAAACCATAGGTGGAAGTTAGCTCAATGATGGACGTTTTCTGGGCAGTCATCAGCTCGCTGAACTGGGAACTGACATCAGGGCCAACATTGCTGATTCTAATATCAGCCATATGAAATCCCCCTTTCTTTATTTACTTTTACCATTCTTCTGTCACCCTGAATGTAGCGGTTACAGAATTGCTTCCACCAAGGAGATTCGCTACTGCAAGTGTTACTGTCGACGTATCAGGAAGCTCAAAATCCAGGAGAAGGGCTGAAGCAAGAACTCTGCTTGATCCGGAAACGCCGGCCGCAAGTCCCTGAAGAATAACCTGCCCCCCGGTAATAGTTGTAAGTGTATTATTAACAAGCAGTGCTGTTTCATTTGTCGGGATGTTTGTATTTGCTGTAGGAAAGTTGGTGAATGTCCCGTTAATCGTGCCATCTAATATAATCTGATAGTAAATATCATCAGATGTGACAAGGTCGATTCCTTCAAGTTTTACGCTTACAGAGTTTACCCGGGCTGATCCTGCTGGGAAAATCGGCTTTCTCTGGAAAGAAATAATAGGTGTTAGCGTTCCGGTTGCAGTCACCGTCCTTCTCTCTGATGTAACTCTGAATATAGGATTATAGCTGCCTAAAATACTGTATTGCCTTCCTCCTACAAAAAGAGTAAGTGGCGAAGCGGTACCGTTATTTGAAACCTGGGCTCTTAAAGGCAGATTAGGATCAGCAAGGCTGGTCTGGCCAACAGGAGTAAACCGGTTTACCGTTATAACTTCCTGTGCTAATGTTACAGGGTCTGGAATGACCACTCTGAACTCTACAACCCCGTACCCATACCAGGTATACACAATCTGAAAAATATTCCCGTCAGCGAGATTAAGCGTTGCCCCGCTTGGTCCTGTGCCGTCCAGTGGATCAACGTTCCAGCTAGTTTGCGGAATGAACGTGTCAACACCCGCTCTTCGGATTGCCACAAAAATACCGTTTGTTGTATCCTGCCCAAAATAATAGCCATTTTGACCATCAAAGTAACCCCAGCTAACCCTTTGCGTTCCTGTTGGAGGTGCTGGAAGCCTTACACCGATGCCAGCTTCTCCGGCGTAGCCTGATTCATACCTTCCTCTTTCAGCACTGTCAAGGATGGCGCTGTCAGCCCCATTGGCTGCTGTACTAACAAGATATTCAGTGGCATTATTTGTGACCGTACCAGTTCCGGTCGTCGTAACTGTGTCTCTAAGAGTTGAAACCCCGTAAACAGAAGTTAATTCAATGATAGGCGTTCTCTCAGCTGTTCTGAGTTCGTCAAATTGGGAGTTTACATTTGGACCAACGTCAACAATCGTCGCATCAGGATCAAATGTTCCAGTTGCACCTGTGGCTCCAGTTGCACCAGTAACTCCTGTTGCACCCGTGGCTCCAGTTGCGCCTGTAGCTCCTGTTACTCCCGTGGCTCCAGTTGCACCAGTAACTCCTGTTGCGCCTGTTACTCCAGTCGCTCCTGTTACTCCCGTGACTCCAGTTGCACCAGTAACTCCTGTTGCACCCGTGGCTCCAGTTGCGCCAGTAACACCTGTAGCTCCTGTAGCTCCTGTTACTCCCGTGGCTCCAGTTGCACCTGTAGCTCCAGTTGCGCCTGTTACTCCAGTCGCTCCTGTGGCTCCTGTTACTCCCGTGACTCCAGTTGCACCAGTAACTCCTGTTGCACCCGTGGCTCCAGTTGCGCCAGTAACACCTGTAGCTCCTGTAGCTCCTGTTACTCCCGTGGCTCCAGTTGCACCTGTAGCTCCAGTTGCGCCTGTTACTCCAGTCGCTCCTGTTGCTCCTGTTACTCCCGTGACTCCAGTTGCACCAGTAACTCCTGTTGCACCCGTGGCTCCAGTTGCGCCAGTAACACCTGTAGCTCCTGTAGCTCCTGTTACTCCCGTGGCTCCAGTTGCACCAGTAACTCCTGTTGCACCCGTGGCTCCAGTTGCGCCAGTAACACCTGTAGCTCCTGTAGCTCCTGTTACTCCCGTGGCTCCAGTTGCACCAGTAACTCCTGTTGCACCCGTGGCTCCAGTTGCGCCAGTAACACCTGTAGCTCCTGTAGCTCCTGTTACTCCCGTGGCTCCAGTTGCGCCAGTAACACCTGTAGCTCCTGTTACTCCCGTGGCTCCTGTTGCACCAGTAACTCCTGTTGCGCCTGTAGCTCCTGTAGCTCCTGTAGCTCCAGTTGCGCCTGTTACTCCTGTGGCTCCTGTTACTCCAGTTGCTCCTGTGGCTCCTGTTACTCCAGTTGCTCCTGTGGCACCTGTGGCTCCAGTTGCGCCTGTTACTCCTGTGGCTCCAGTTGCACCTGTCGCTCCTGTTGCGCCTGTTACTCCAGTTGCGCCTGTAGCTCCAGTTGCGCCTGTTACTCCTGTGGCTCCAGTTGCACCTGTCGCTCCTGTTGCGCCTGTTACTCCAGTTGCGCCTGTAGCTCCAGTTGCGCCTGTAGCTCCTGCAGGACCAGTCGCTCCTGTCGCTCCAGATGCAAGTGTACCGATCAATGAAATATCATCCGCATAAACATCTGCAGAACCTGCCAATGGAAGCTTGTTAACGAGAACCAAAGCCTGAACTGCTCCTGCAGGGGCAGCGGAAGTGGTCTGGTACACTTCAATCCACGTATCGTTTTCTGCTAGCGGGATAGCATTTGCTGCAATGTTTGTGATCAATCCATATCCCAGGAATGTAAAAGATGCATCATAATAATTTACGGCCAGAGTCATGGGCGGGGAAGGCAAAGCTCCTGATTTTGTGAGGGAAACGACCATTTCAAAGCTATCTCCTTCAGCAACAGTGACAAGCTGATAGACAAACGCATTTACGTTGCCGCCAAGAAGCCTGACAGACCTAAAGCCGCTGTGCGGAAAAGAAGTGGAAACTGACGCATTAAGTGATACCCATGGCGCAAGTGATCCCGTCTCAAAACCGCCGTTTACAATTAAATTTTCAATAGACACTACTAAACCTCCAATCGTCATTCATATTTAAAAGGTACAAAAATTGTACATAACATGCTATGTGAAAAGTTTTTATTTGAAATGGACATGATCCCATTTTATTTAGAAACGTTTCATTTTTATTGAACATTTAAGACATGGAAAAGGCTGCAGGTTTATCAAATCGCTTCGATTTACCTGCAGCCTTCCAGGGTTTAACGACAATAAGCGTAATTAAACGAATCTGATGATGTTCTGTGTTCTTGTCTCGGCATTAATACTGGTTACACTTGATGCAGTGGTTACTAAAATACTCACTGTATAAGTCCTGCTTGCATTTGTAGCAGGTGCAGTATCTACCAGCGTATTGGCATTTAGAAATCTTTGCGTGCCTGCCGGGCTTCCAGAACGTGAAGTCGTCAGCTCTTCTATAAGGACTCCGTCTCTTCTGATCCTCATATTATAGACAATATTCCAGTTGGCAGTAGTTACAAAAGCCAATTGAACGTTGTTATCAACTTTCAGTTTGTTTCCAGCCGTTACGGATAATGTAATTGAAGTAACGGTTGTTTCAACTCCAACTGTGATAGGGATTGCAGCTGTCTGCTGAGTATCAAAGATCGAAGAACTTACCGGCTGAGCGGGTCCTGTTGGTCCCGTGGCACCTGTGGCCCCGGTTGGGCCAGCAGGTCCTGTAGCCCCCGTAGCTCCTGTTACGCCAGCAGGTCCTGTTGCACCTGTAGCTCCTGTAGCCCCTGTTGCACCTGTAACCCCTGCACCCGTAGCTCCTGTTACACCGGCAGGTCCTGTTGCACCCGTAGCTCCTGTAGCTCCTGTAGCCCCTGTTGCACCTGTTACCCCTGCACCCGTAGCTCCTGTTACACCGGCAGGTCCTGTTGCACCAGTAGCCCCAGTAGCCCCAGTTGCACCTGTAACCCCCGCACCGGTAGCTCCTGTTGCACCCGTAGCTCCTGTTACGCCAGCAGGTCCTGTTGCACCCGTAGCCCCTGTTGCTCCTGTAACCCCCGCACCTGTTGCTCCAGTAGCCCCAGTAGCCCCTGTTGCACCTGTTACGCCCGTCGCTCCAGTAACTCCAGTTGCTCCTGTTACGCCAGTAGCTCCAGTAACTCCAGTTGCTCCTGTTACGCCAGTAGCTCCAGTAACTCCAGTTGCACCTGTTATGCCAGTAGCTCCAGTAACTCCAGTTGCTCCTGTTACGCCAGTAGCTCCAGTAACTCCAGTTGCTCCTGTTACGCCCGTCGCTCCAGTAACTCCAGTTGCTCCTGTTACGCCAGTAACTCCAGTAACTCCAGTTGCTCCTGTTATGCCAGTAGCTCCAGTAACTCCAGTTGCACCTGTTACGCCAGCCGGTCCTGTAGCTCCAGTTGCTCCTGTCGCACCTGTAACCCCTGCACCCGTAGCTCCTGTTACGCCGGCAGGTCCTGTTGCACCTGTTGCACCTGTAACTCCCGCACCTGTTGCTCCAGTCGCCCCAGTAGCACCTGTTACACCAGCCGGTCCTGTTGCTCCCGTGGCTCCCGTAGCCCCTCCTACTGAACTTAAAAGCGCCACATCATCAACAAAGATATCTGCTGAATTTGCCTGCGGCAGTTTATTAATCAGTACAAGAGCATATGCTGTCCCCGGCGGTGCAGGAGCTGTTGTCTGATAGACTTCAAGCCATGTATCATTTGCAGCTGTCGGCACATTATTGGCTGTGATATTTGTAATAACCCCATATCCTAAAAATGCATTTGCGGCCGTATAGTAAGCGACTGAAATAGTAATTGGCCCGTTCGGCAGTGCTCCGTTTTTTGCTAAGGAGACAATGAGTTCAAACGTCTCTCCAGGACTTACATCAACTCTTTGAAAAATAAAAGAGTTTGCAGTCCCGCCAAGCAGGAGAGCTGAATAAATGCCGCTGTGGGCCTGGGCAGAACTAATTACCGCATTCTGTCCCGTCCACGGAGACAGAATGCCTGTTTCAAATCCGCCATTAATTATTCGATTTACAATTGTAAAAATTTGTCCTCCAATCTCAGAATAATTCTCGATCATTTTATGTCTGCATGCATATGGAGTGTTAAGGCAAGTATCCATTTTTGAAAAGCATTTTGAAAAGAGAAGTGTCCCTGCTGCTGTTGTAATGGAGGGCATGAGAAAATTCCCTGCTCGAATCTCATTAAACAATTGTTTCTTTTTTGCGCATATACATATAAAAACACCAGATTCAGAAGGAGGAGCCTAATGAAAAGTCTTCACGAAGACATCCTGACAAAATTAAACGTTTTGTCTATTAACGAGGCTGTCTTAGAAGGTGACGGCCAAAAGAAGAATAAAGGAAGGGAATTTCTGCTGAATGCAGCAGCTGCTTCCGCCAGGGGACAGAATCCTCAATCGTGGCTTTGGCTGTGGAGAGGAAACGTGGAATTTCCGGAAGAAAAATATTTTGCAGAACTGATCGATCTTCATTTCCCTAAACGAAGCAAACCGGACCTGCGTATTCTGCATGGATCAATTGAAATCGCCAATCAAATGAATGTTCTCACAGCAGGATTAAGAACAATCGGTGTATCCAGTGATTCTCTGAACTATTATCCTTACTACTTAAATTATCAGAATGATTACACCTGGGATTTGAGAAATCAGCGGAGCACCCCTGAACTTAATAGAAAGCTCCGAAAGCTTACGGAAGAATTCACAGCAATCTATGATCTCTTTCATTTTCACTTCGGAACTACCCTCACATTTGATTATTCTGATTTTTCAATGCTTAAAGATGCAGGCAAATCGATGGTTATGCATCATTGGGGAAGTGATGTAAGGCTGCACTCTGAGGCGTTGAAATCGAATCCCTATGCGCTGGTGAAAGATAAAAATGAGATAGGAATTCATCAGAAACTAAAGACCCTGTCTTCTCAAATCAATCATTGCATCATTCCGGACTACGAACTCTTTCCTTATGTGAAAGATTATTACGAACATGTCCATATCATACCATCAGCTATTGATCTGCAATCTTATCAGCCTGTTTCAATAAGGAAACAGAATGAACCGCCGCTCATTGTCCATGCGCCAACCTCTCCTTTCATTAAAGGAACCGCCTTTATACTCAAGGCAGTCGAAAAGCTGAAGGATAAATACACCTTTCAGTTTCAGCTTGTTCAGGGCATGAGTCATCAGGAAGCGAAAAAAATATATGAGAGAGCAGATGTGATCATTGACCAGCTTCATATCGGGAGCTACGGTCTTTTCAGTGTTGAATCCATGGCTCTTGGGAAGCCTGTGGTTTGTTACATTTCAGATGAGATGCAGCAGCACTATCCTAAAGATCTGCCCGTTATTTCTGCGAACCCTGATACAATTGAAGCCGTTATTGCAAGCCTGCTTCAGAACATTGACAGTTTCCCAGAGACAGGCAGAAAAAGCCGGCTATATGCAGAGAAATATCATGACTCTGCGGCAGTTTGCCCGCTCATTCATCACGTTTACCAGGATGTGATAAATAACCCCTGCTGATGTCAGCAGGGGTTACCTTTTATTTGATCACTCGTGCCGGATTTCCTACTGCTGTTTTCCCTGCCTCTACATCTTTAGTGACAGTTGCACCTGCACCGATAATGGCGTTCTCATTAATTGTAATACCCGGAAGAAGAGTCGCGTTGTTGCCGATTTTTGCGCCTTTCTTAATAACCGGACCTTTATAGGGATAATTTCCCTCGCCCATGTATTTGTCATTGGAGGTTGAAACACATGGACCGAGAAACACCTCATCTTCAATGATCATGTCTGCGGTCACATAGCAGCCGGTCTGAACAGTTACTCTGCTGCCAATGAGAGTGTTCGTTTCTACAATTACATTTCTGCCGATAATGGAATCTACTCCAACCACTACTTTCTCCCGTATGCTTGAAAGATCTCCGACAAAGGCTCCCTGCTTCAAAAGTAGATTTCTGTACAGCACAGTATTGCATCCAATTCTCACATCGTCCTCTATAACAAGCGGTGTAAGGGCAGCACCGGGTTTTCTTGCCATCTTTTTATTTTTCGAGGTTGTTTTTCCGAGAACGGATAAGTCCCCGACCTGCACCCTGTTTCCTATTTTTGTATCTTTTTTAATGATGACATGATGGCCGATCTCTGCATCATCGCCAATCTCTGCGTTTTCTTCGATGACGACATTCTGTCCGAGCACGACATTTTTCCCGATTTTTGCTGTGGGATGTATCATACTGCCACTCCTTTCTTATAAAACGTCTTTGTAAATCGTTAGAAGACCCGGCATGACAACAGAAACATCATGATAGTGTTCCACAAACTTTCTGCCTTCTGCACCAAGGTTCTTAAACGTATCGGGATTATCCAGGAGTTTTGATAGTTCATCGTAAAGCGTATCCGGATTAGCTGACACAATAGGCAGGCTTTCCGGAAGATTTTCTTTTATATCTGGCCTGATATAGCAGACGACCGGTTTGCCCAGTGCCATTGCCTCCACACTCAGATTACCGTACGCCCCGCATAGAATCTGATCAATAACGATATCAGCCCGTTTGTATACCGCCACGGCTTCTTCGTGGCTCATCTTTTCCACTCTGACATACTCAAAGGAATACTTGTCTTTTAATCTGTCTATTGTCTGTTCTATCTGTTCCGTCCCTTTAAATTTCGGCAGAGTCGGGGCATGAACAATAAGGGGTTTATTTGTTTTGCCGGGATATGCGGGAATATACTTTTCCGTTTCAATCAGTCTTGGAAGGATATATACTTTCTTATTCCGGGCATGATAGTAATCTTTCACATACTCAAATAATTCATGGTCCTGAACAATTGCAGCGTCTGCAACTTCTGCAAACAGCTGCAAACTTGAATGAATTTTTTCTGCATCATGGGAAGATTCCGTATTAACATAGGGATTGACATAATTATCACCTTTTCTTGCACGTTCAGGGGCTCTTACGTCATTTCCTCTGTGATGCATGATGATTTTCTTTCCTGCATTTTTTAATAACTTAAGATCTTTATAGCTGTCCATAAAGGAGTAGCCGTTGTGCAGATGGTAAATATCAAAGTGATCAAACGAGTTTTCGAAAATCTGCATTAACTCAAAAGCGTCCGTATTAAACGTTTGCTTGTAGTTCAAGTAACTGATAAAAAAATTATACGCACCGGATTGATAGCCGTATTTTCTTAGCTGGGAGCTGATCAGGCCAACCTGCCCCGCAATCTCAACAGGAGCATGCATTATTTTTATGTTTTTATCTAGCATTTTACTGCAACAGCCCCTTACAGTGATTTGTAAATTTCAATGAGATAGTCAGCTACAACGCTGCTGGCGTGATATTTTTCAACATATTTTCTGCTGGCTTTTCCTATCTCTTTTAAGCGGTCCCTATCCCTTAATAAATCAGTCAAAACCTGATCGAGGTTATCCGGATTTGCAATGACAATAGGAAGATCACTTGGGAATTTTTCTTTCACGTCATCACGCACGAACGCTACTACGGCTTTGCCCATTGCCATCCCTTCAACACTCAGCATTCCGTAAGATCCGCACATGATCTGGTCAACGATGATGTCTGACTGGCTGTACATGGCAAGAGCTTCTTTATGACTTTTCTTTTCAACCATCTGATACTCAAACGGCACCTTGCCCTTCATTTTATCAATCGCTGCTTCGACATACTCCGACCCTTTAAATTCCTTGTTTGTAGGTGCATGAATGATGACAGGCACTTTGTTTTCTCCGGGATATCTTGGACTGAACTTATCAAGGTTGCAGGCTAAAGGCATGATATACACTTTTTCGTAAAAATCAGCCACATGATTCACCATTTCGCCGTCCTGAACGATGGCTGTCTTAATGTATTTTGAATTGAAAGCAAGATGCTCGTGAATTTTTTCATCCGAATAATATCCGGCAGGCAGCGGATAGGGATTGTATTTTTTTACGTTTCCTGCCGTCCTCACATCTGATCCCCAGTGCTGCATAATCAGTTTTTTACCAGTTTCAGCAAGACTCGGCAGGTCATAATTTCCTGTGAGAAATGTATTTCCGTTATGAAAGTGCAGAATATCTGCCGTTGCGACGATGTCTGAAATGACGTTTTTCAATTCAAATAAATCGGTGTTTACAACATGTTTATGATGATAATTGATATAGCTGTGAAACCAGTTGAATCCAGCGGTTTCATACCCTTTTTTCCGCAATTCATTACAAAGTGTACCCATCTGTCCGGCAATTTCAGTTGGGCAATGGACAATCTTCATTTGCAACACTCCTTCTCGCATATCTTATTCCCTCCGTGAAAGAAAGGTTATAAAAATGAGGTTTTCACACATAACCTTTTATAGTAAAGCGCCATATGCTGTACAGGAATGACACTAAAAGGAGTGATTGCACGTTGTCTGGATATTTAATGGCCAGTGAGCTATCCATCCACAAATCGATTTGCATGCTTCCGTGCGGGGGTATTTCAATTCATGACAGAACAGACTGGACGGCAGATGAGTTAGCATTTTATCAGGTGAATCAGGAAAATCCTGCTACACCTCAATCTTTATTCAAAAGTTTTATCTTTAATCCTGTTTCTTTCAGAAAAGACCATTATATCCATCCGATGTTTACAGGCTTTGGGGAGCAGGCTGATCTGACAGACTGGAAACTTGCCATTGAACACTTTTTTAAAAAGGATGCAAATTTCTATGCTTTAAATCAGGCTGCTCTTGAAAAGACAGAAATTTGGGCAGGCGTTCCATATCCTTCTCACCTGCAGACAGATTTTGGCTCGATAAATGGAAAGAAACTAGACTTCTCTTTAAACGAAGACCGGCTTTATGCCGTAAAATGGTGGATGGATCAGTTCCTCTCCAGATGGGAGAAAGAAAAAGCCGGCTTGCCTAACCTGGAGTTTAAAGGGTTTTTGTGGCAGAGAGGATCCATTCAGGAAATTGATGAACCTGTCGTCACAGGTTTCACCAGTTATACGAAAGAGAAGAAGGTATATTCCTTCTGGCTTCCGTTTCTCGGCTCTTACGGCGCAATTAAATGCAGAGAGCTTGGGTTCGATGCAGCGTGTGTTCATGCCAACTATTATGGAAACACACATCTGGATTACAACTGGATCATTCATTCCTCCAATTTTGCACAGTTTTATCATACAGGCGTGCAAGTTCTTTTCGGGAAAGGCATGACATTTAACGACACCCATATCCTCGACTATTTAAATTGGGGCATACGGGCACTGTATATGACGAATGATGCTGTTGTAGTCTATCATTTTCCAAAACAGACGATGAAAGGTATTTTTACAGAAAACCGGACCATTTACGGGCATATCGCTTCCTTTTTAAACAAAACGTACACATGGACTTCCTACCCAGGTATGCCGTACAAATAAAGACAGAACAAAAGCCGCTGAAATGAGCGGCTTTTTTGAGTGAAAAAGATGCTGGAACAAAAGACAGCAGCTTGAGAAACATATGAAATAGCGCTCATTTGGCAGGATTTCTACTATACAAAAGGCTCGCCCCATTGCGGATGCGAGCTTTTTCAATTGTGGCACTATTCCTCGAGTGTTGCCACTTTCAGGTGACAGAATACGCATTTGTGGCGACATTCCTCCGAGTGCTGCCACTTTTCAGATGACAGAATACGCATTTGTGGCGTCATTCCACCGAGTGCTGCCACTTTACGGGTAATCGCTCCCTATCCTTATGTGTAAATCCATAAAAATTGACCACAAACATTTTGTTCCAGTCGCCTTATAAGTTCTGATAGATTTTAATCAGTTCATCAACAACCACATGCTTGCAGTGGTTTTCTTCCACATATTTTCGCCCCTGACGGCCAATGTCTTCTCTCAGTTCCGGGAATTTCAGCAGGCGTTCAACTGCATGATAGACTGTTTCGGGATTGGCGTTAACAATTGGGAGTGTGTCCGGAAACGTCGGAACAAGATCCGGTCTTATAAACGTGACCACCGGCTTGCCGAGCGCCATTGATTCTACACTTAACAGGCCGTAGGAGCCGCAGAGAATCTGATCCACAATGATATCTGCTTCTTTGTACAGGGAGATGACTTCGTCGTGATTCATTTTTTCGATTCGCTTATACGTGAATTCATAGGTCTCCCGGAGCTTTTCAATGGCAGCTTCAACATGTCGGGTCCCTTTAAAATCGGGATTTGTCGGCGCGTGAAGAATGAGCGGAACTTTTTTGTCCTTTGACGGGTAGGCAGGTTTAAAATGAGTGAGATCAATGGCAATCGGCAGCACATGCACTTTTTGATAATACTCTTTAACGTACTCATAAACTTCATAATCCTGTACAATCGCCTCTGAAATAAACGATGAAACTTTTGTTAATCGTTCATGCATCACTTCGTTAGGCGGTGAATCCCCCGTATAGGCAAATGGATTTTTTTCTTTTGCCTGTTCATGAAAACGCACGTCGTTTCCCCAGTGATGCATAACCATTTTCTTTCCCAGGGCATGAATTTTTTCAAGATCGCTGTAAGATTTGCACATGGTCGTATTGTAGTGGAAATGAAAAAGATCATAATCTGCGATCAGCTGGTCCTGATTTTTCTCCAGATAGGCTTCATCCGTGTTCACTAAATAATCCTTGTACCCGAGATATGAGTGAAATGTGTTGTACCCGAGTGAATGATATCCTTTTTTCTCAAGGGCTGAGCTTAAAATACCCATTTGCCCGGCAATTTCAGTCGTTCCATGAAAAATGTTCATGATTCACGATCCTTTCAGCCATTCATGCGTTTTCGTAAGACCTTCAATGAGCGAATGGCGGTTCCTCCAACCGAGCTCCCTTTCAATCTTACCGGTATCCATGCACCGTCTCTGAACGACATCCACATTTCGTTTCGGAGAGAATGCATTTCCGAGAGTGTCTTTTCCCGCTGCTTCTTTCACACTGGCTGAAAGCTGCAGAATGCTGGTTTCGATTCCGGTGCCCACATTGTATTTTTCGCCAAGAGCAACATCCGAAACAGCCGCAAGAATCGTCGCATCCATGGCATCGTCAACGTACGTAAAGTCCCGGGTCTGTTTTCCGTCTCCAAAAATGTCAAAAGGCTCATTCTTTTCGGCTGCATCAAAAAATTTCGCGATGACGCCGCAATATGGATTTGATATCAGCTGTCCGGGTCCGTATACATTTGAAAAACGAAGAGTTGCAACCGGCAGCTGGTACAGATTGAAATAGACATCGCAATAATGTTCGGTGGTAAATTTACTGGCTGAGTATGGCAGTTTAATATTGTAGTACGTTTCAGGTGTAGGGAAAATCTCGGCATTTCCGTAAACTGACGCTGTAGATGCATAGACAAATCTCTTCAGCTGCGGTGACAGCTCCTTTGCTTTTCTCAAAAGGGTAAAGCCGCCAAGAACATTCGTGTGAAAATCAGAATAAATATTGTCCACTGACAGGACTAGATTTTTACAGGCAAAGTGAAAAATGTAATCGACTTTTGGAAGAATGTCATCCAGTACTTTTTCATCGGTTATGCATGCTTTGTAAAACGTGATTTTGTCACTGTCGGGGATGGCCGAAACAGTGCCTGTCGATAAATTATCAATAATATAGAGATGGTTCGAAGTTGGCAGCAGGGTTTTTACGAGCTGTGATCCAAGAAAACCTGCTCCGCCTGTAATAAGGACATTTCCGAACATGTCAATCCCTCTTTTCTTTTAACATCGATAACGTGGAGAAGTCGTTCATTGGCAGATGGACAGGCTTTGCAGTCAGGGCGGACTCATAAAGACCAAAAATGATTTCAAGCGCTTTTTTCCCCTCCGGCCCTGAAATCAGCGGCTCTGCATCCGGATCATTCAGCGATTCAATCAGGTTTTTGTACATGGCCAGCTGTTCATCAAACGATTTTGAAAAAGCTTCAACCTCCTGAATATCAAGTTCACTTCCCTCCGCGTGCCACCTGGAAACCCTGCTTAGAGAGGGACCCTCTACAGAGAGTGTTCCTTTTTCCCCGAAAACAGAAAGGGCATACCCAATATTCGACGGCTGCGAAATGACGTTTGCCTCTATGACTCCTTTAGCGCCGTTATCAAATGTCACGATGCCGATCGCGGCATCTTCTGTTTCTTTGGACAGGTTTTTATGAAGAATTTCCCCCGAAACCGACTTTGCCTCCCCCAAAAACCATTGCATAAGATCAATCAGGTGAATACCCTGATTTAAAAGCATTCCTCCATCATGCTTCCACGTTCCTCTCCACGGGGCAGATTCATAATACTCCCTGGAGCGGTTAATTCTGATTGAAGCGATCGCGTAATAGGGGGTTCCAATCTGACCGGCATCAATGACCTCTTTCATCTTGGACAGCAGAGGAAGGAATCTGAGCTGATGGCAGACCATCACCCGCTTTTGCTTTTTTTTGCTTAACTCAATAATGGAATCAGCTTCTTTTATAGATAATGCCATAGGTTTTTCCAATATGACGTGTTTATTTGCATTCAGTGCCTCCATTGCCATTTTGGCATGAAGACTTGAGATGACTGTAATAACAATCACATCAATGTCTTCATTTAAAAGCATTTCTGTATAGTACGTATACGCTGTGACCTCTTTATCCTGCCCTACCGCCTGTTTATAATCTGCAATCGCTTCTCTCATCCTGTCTTCTTTAAGATCACTTACCGCTGCAAGTGAGGCTCCGGAGCAGCCGGCGATGGCGTTCACATGGCGTTTTGAAATAAAACCGCAGCCGATCAGTCCGAATGAAACCGTCATGATTGATCTCCGCCTAAAACGGTTTTAAGAGTCTGAACGATTTTTTCCTGCTCTTCTTTATATAAGAAAGGATGCATCGGCACGGCAAAAAGGGTGTTCGAAAGATTTTCCGCTTCCGGGAAATCTCCTTTTCTGTAGCCCAGAGACCGGTAAACTTCCTGCAAGTGAAGACACTGCGGATAGTAAACACCTGATGCGATTTGATTATCCTTCAGGACTTGCAGGCAGTCATCCCTTTTATCCGACTGCAGGCAGAAGAGATGATAAATATGGCTTCTGTCTGCAGATGCTTTAGGACATGTCAGTCCGCTCAGTGACGAAAGCTCTGTCCGGTATTGTTCTGCAAACTCCTGCCGTTTGCTGTTCCACTCGTCAATCTTCTCAAGAACGACAAGCAGGATGGCGGCATGAATTTCATCGAGTCTGCTGTTGTACCCAATGGCATCATGATAGTATTTCTTTGAAGTTCCGTGCATTCTCAGTTTTCTCAAAGATGCTGCAAGCTCAGGATTTGAAGTGGTAATAATGCCGCCGTCACCGATTGTCCCGAGATTTTTAGTTGGAAAAAATGAAAAACAGGCAACATCCGCAAGACTTCCCGCTCTTTTTCCTTTGTAGTACGCGCCAAATGCCTGACAGGCGTCTTCAATAACATAAAGTCCGTGCTTTTTTGCAAGAGCATTCATTTCATCCATATCAGCAGGCTGGCCAAAAATATGCACGGGAATGATGGCTTTTGTTTTTTCAGTTATTGCCTTTGCCGTTTTACCGGGATCAAGGTTGAAGGTATTCGGGTCTACATCAGCAAACACCGGTGTTGCGCCTACACGCGATATAGCTTCCGCACTTGCAAAAAACGTAAACGGAGAGGTAATCACTTCATCCCCTGCTCCGATGCCAAGCGCGTCAAGCACCATAACGAGTGCATCTGTTCCGTTTCCTACTGCTATGGCATCTGATACGCCGAGTTTTTCTGCAATCTTTGTTTCGAGCTCAAGCACCTTCGGACCGAGTATATACTGGCCGGAATCATACACTTTCTCAATTTCTTTAAAAACTTCCTCTTTTATCGCCTGAAACTGCCTCTGCAAATCTACCAGATTAATCATATACGGCTCCTTCTTTCATGGATTTCAAGTTCACAACCATCAGGATTAATGTATGAAGAAAAGAAGTCAGGTGATACGGCATGTGACTAATTGCTTCAGGGCATGCACGTACTTTTTACAGGACAGTGCCCTTTTTTTGCATCTGGTTGACTGTCTATGGCGGATAAAAAGATTGTGCATACCATAACGAGACTAAACTACCAAGATAATGCGAGGAGATTTGAAAGTGGCAGATAAATACAAAGGTAAACTTGCAGTCATAGGTTTAGGTTTCGTTGGCCTGCCCCTATCTGTTACATTGGCGGAAAAAGGATTTCAAGTATACGGGATCGATGTGGACGGAAGAAAAATTGCCTCATTAACGAATAAAGTCAGCTACATTGACGATGTCAGTCATGAGCGCCTGAAAGATGCAGTCGAACAAAAGAATTTTATTCCGACCAGTGATTTTGACATCATGAAGAGTGTGGAATCGATTATTGTATGTGTTCCGACACCATTGAAAGATAAAAACCCCGACTTGAAATATGTTGAGAGCGCCGGACTTGAGATCAGCAAACGGCTTCAAAGAGGGCAGCTCGTTATTTTAGAAAGCTCGACATTCCCGGGAACGACAAAAGATGTGCTTTTGCCGATGCTTGAGCGGGACGGCATGAAAGCAGGCAATGATTTCTTTGTGGCCAATTCGCCGGAACGGATCGACCCGGGAAATAAACAGTATGCAGTGACGCAGATTCCAAAAGTGGTGGGCGGCACAACACCGGCATGCCAAAAAGCGGCCTTTGACCTTTATTCACAAGTGTACGATCAGGTGGTTCTTGTTTCATCGGCAGAAGCAGCAGAATTGACAAAGCTTCTTGAAAATACGTTTCGCTTCATTAATATTTCATTTATGAATGAAATGGCGGTTTTATGTGACGATCTTGGCATCAGCATCTGGGAAGTGATTGATGCTGCTTCGACTAAGCCATACGGGTATACCCCATTTTATCCGGGACCGGGAATTGGAGGCCACTGTATTCCGGTTGATCCGCTTTATCTGCAGTGGAAGCTTCAGCAGTCACAGAAAAGCAGCGAATTCATTTCATTGTCCGATCAAGTGAATGATCAAATGGTCACCTATGTGGCAGAACGCACGAAAAAGCTGCTTAAGGGAAAACAGCATCCGAAAATTCTTCTTTACGGGGTTACGTATAAAAAAGATGTGGCTGATATCAGAGACTCTACAGCTGTTGAAGTTTTTGAAAAATTTGCCGAATCCGGTACCGATGTATCCTACCATGATCCTTTTATTCCGGTCATGTCCATTCACGGAAAAGAATTTAAGAGTGCGGAAGTATCAGAGAACAGTTTAAAAGAGTACGATATTGTTGTCATCTTAACGGATCATACACAGATTCCGCTTGATCTGCTCGCTCAGCATGCGGCACTGATCTTTGATACAAGAAATGTGACGAAAACACTTCCTGATTCGGAAACGTTATTTAGACTTGGAGACGGCAGAAAGGTTTAATCATCCGAATAAATACAAGAACCCCCGCCTGCCAAAGCAGACGGGGGTTCGTTTACATATCTTTTACGACAATGTACGATGCTTTAATTGGTCCGTGCACACCGACGATCAAATTCAGTTCAATATCTGCACTGTTGCTCGGGCCCGTTATAAAGTCCGCACATGACGCAAGGTGCTCTCCTTTTTTCAGCATGGAACGGACATGTTCTGCCGCTTGAGTCAGTCTTGGTACGAGAGTGCTCAGGGGCACAATACATAAATAGGTCTTTGGAAGAAGATGGATCGATCTGCCTTTATCCCTGCTGCTGAAATGGACAACCGTTCCTGATTCAGCAAGTGTAAGATCGCTGAAAGCAATTCCGATGTCAGCCCGTTCGCAAGCGGTGATATTTTCCTCAGCAAGTTCATGGTTCCATTCATGAACGCAGGTCCCCTTCTCCTTCCACAAAGCCATATAGTTCTCGCCTAATGCTTCAAAGCGGGGATCCTTGGGAATGACTGCTGACTTTGCGCCGTAGTCAATTATCACATGCAGCACTTTTTCAAAAAGACCTTCTTTGTCCGTTTCCATATACTGCGTATGAATAAGCAGACATTGTTTTTTCAGAACGCCGGCAAGCTCTCTTTGGCTGCTGTTTCTGTATACATCCCATTGGGGATTCCTCTGCCATTCAGGTTTCGTCACGCCAGAAGATTTTCTGCTCCTGCCAAGCTTCACTGCAACGTTCTCAAGAAAAGAGTCCCGGTTCTCAATTGTCCCCGCGTTCATCCGGTTTCGCCTCCCTCTTTTTCATCCAGTCTCTGAATCTTTCTTTGCTTGGTGCCGGAAAATCTCTCACATCCGTCCATGGCTTGATTGGACCCGGTCCTTTTTTGACCATGCCCGAGCTTGTAAATGGAGTCATAACAGCAGATGCGGATTTCGTTCCGGCGCCGTAGATGCCCGGGGAACTAGCTGCGAGCTGATAGCCTTTCATGGCAAGCTTTTCACCGAACGCTGATCTGCCGTCTTCTTCTACCATTTTTCTTCTATGTTTGATTAAAAGCTCATGAAGCGGTATTTTCACAGGACAGGCATCCGTGCAGGCTGCACAAAGCGAGGAAGCATAAGGAAGTTCCTTATAATCGTCATACCCCCCGAGCAGCGGCGACAGGACAGCTCCAATCGGGCCAGCATAGATCGATCCATACGAATGTCCTCCAATATGGCGGTAAACCGGGCATACATTGACACATGCCGCACATCTTATGCAGTGAAGCGCACTCTGAAACTCAGTTCCGAGAATAGCAGATCTGCCGTTGTCTACAATGACAAGGTGAAACTCCTCAGGTCCGTCTGCATCACCGTCATCTCTTGGCCCTGTCAAATTCGTAATATAGCTTGTCAGTTTTTGACCGACAGCACTGCGGCAAAGGAGACTCACAAGCACATCCAGCTCCTCAAAAGTCGGGACAATGCGCTCCATTCCCATGACTGTAATCTGGGTTTTCGGCAGTGCCGTGACAAGGCCGGCATTTCCTTCGTTCGTGACAAGACAGATAGAGCCTGATTCCGCCACGGCGAAATTGCATCCTGTTATTCCAAGATCGGCGCTCAGGAAATCCTTCCGCAGCTGTTCTCTTGCAAACAGGGCGAGCTCTTCCGGCATCTCGGTTTTGTCGTACCCCCGTTTTTCTTTAAACGTGTCACGGATTTGCTCCTTGTTTTTGTGCAGGGCAGGCACAACGATATGCGAAGGCGGATCATGATCATCAAGCTGCAGGATGTATTCTCCAAGGTCCGTCTCTATAACCTCGCAGCCAGCTTTTTCAAGTGCTTCATTCAGATGGATTTCCTCTGTGACCATGGATTTGGACTTCACGATTTTTTTCGCCTTTTTTTCACGGGCTATTTTAGTTACATATTCGTTTGCTTCTTCTTTCGTAGAAGCAAAAAATACGTGACCGCCCCTTTTTGATACATTCTCGCTCAATTGCTCTAAATAATAGTCAAGGTTTTGAAGAGTATGCGTGCGGATCTCTTCCCCAAGGTTTCTCCATTCTTCCCAGTTACCGAGCTCTTCTGTTGCCTGCAGCCTTCTCCCCTGCATCCTCTCCTGGGCTGAAGCGACCGCTTTTCTCATAAACGGATTGCTGACGCCGCTTTCAACCCGGTTGAAAAAGGAGTCATTGCCTATTTTCATCGGCATATTACTTCACCCCGCTGTTCAGCACTTCGGCTATGTGCATGACTTTAATAGGAATGCCTTTTCGGTTGATTCTTCCGCCGATGTTCATCAGACAGCCGCAATCGGCTCCAATCAGAACATCAGCGCCGGTTTCCTGAATATGAGTGACTTTCTCATCCACCATCTGTTCTGAAATCGGAACCATTTTCACAGAAAATGTGCCTCCGAATCCGCAGCAGTCCTGACTGTTTGGAAGAGGCGTCACTTCAAGGCCGTCTACATGCTGCAGCAGCTTGTCCGGTGCGTCTTTCACGCCGAGCAGGCGGGTCATGTGGCAGGATTTGTGATACGTCGCATTTGCAGGGAAACTGGCATTTACATCTTCTATTTTCAAAACCTCTACTAAAAACTGAGTCAGTTCATAGGATTTCTTTGATAATTGGCGGGCACGGTCTCTCCATAGAGGATCCTCCTTGAAAAGCTCCTCATACTCATGCAGCATGGCCACACATGAGCCTGATGGACCGACAACATAATCAGATGCATCAAATACCGAGATCATATGCTTGGCGACTTCCCGTGTTTCTTTATGATAGCCGCTGTTATAAGCAGGCTGACCGCAGCACGTTTGTGCAGCCGGAAAATCAACCTCGCATCCTTGCTTTTCAAGAAGTTCGACCGTGTTTTTTCCTACATTTGAATAAAAGACATCTGCAAGGCACGTGATAAACAATGATACTTTCACTGGTTCGCCACCTCTTTTGCAAGAATTTTCTTACTTTTAGTATACATGAACGTCGAGGGCTTAACGAAGGAAAAGCGAAAGCTGCCTGAGTTCGGCAGCTTTCTGATTGTTTATAATTTCAGCGTTTTGCTGCCAGATAGCTCCGCAGCGCGCTTTTGCCCCGTTGCCACGATATAAATGGCTGCCATAGCGATGGCGACTGCCACATAGGATCCTAAGTTGAAAATGCCTTTTTGCGAATACCAGACGATTGAATATCCAACCGCCCCTGATAAAAGCGCGTAATACGTAAATGGGAAGATTGTTTTTCTGATGACTAGCCCTTCTTTTCCAAACAAGCCGACAACGGCAGATGCAGCGACTACGTTATGTACGCAGATCATGTTCCCAGCTGCACCTCCGACTGCCTGAAGCGCTACGATCCATGTTGGATCCACACCGATTTTTGAACCTACATCGTATTGAAAAAGACTGAACATCATGTTGCTGACTGTGTTGCTTCCGGCAATGAACGCCCCGATTCCTCCGATAAAAGTAGCAAAGAACGGCCAGAATTCCCCTGCAATGGCAGCTGCACCATTTGCAAGTTCAATCGGCATTTTATCAAATCCTGCAGCCCCGCCGCCTGAATTGATAAATACCTGCACCATCGGCACAGTGAATATAAGCGCAGTAGATGCGGCGAGAGTTGTTTTGGCTGATTGTGACCATGCATTTTTGTATGCGCTTCCATTCATACCGTGCAAAAAGTACGTGATGAGGGATACAAGGATAAAAATCGTACCCGGAAGATAAAGCGGCTGAAAGCTCGCGCTGACTTCAGAGCCGAACATGTTGGGAAACGAAACGACCCATGACTGCAGCCAGCCCATGACAGGGAGCGTTTTTAATCTTGAGATGACCAGAAAAAGACCTACCAGAACATATGGAGCCCAGGCCATCATCATGCTCATGCTTCCGCTTTTGTGTGAAATATCCTTGATTTCAAGTGATCCGCTCCACTCAGGATCCCACTTTGATTTCGCCTCAAAATCCCATGCTTCTTCTTTTGGAGGCATGAGAAACCCTTTTTTCGCTGCAAAGACCACGATGGCAAGACCGGTCAGACCTCCGATCATGGAAGGAAACTCAGGACCGAGAGTATTGGCGGTAATGACATATGGAATGGTCATGGCAAACGCAGAGAAAAGGGCAAATTTCCAGACCTTTAATCCTTCAGCAAACGATTTGTTTTTTCCAAAATATCTTGTCATTAGTGCAACGACAAACAGCGGAATCAGCGTACCTGCTATCATATGAAGAATAGCAACTTGTCCTCCAATTGCGGTAACAAGAGCGAGAAAGTCTCCTGTTATGGATGTGTCTGCAGAAAGTCCAGTTTGTACACCCACAAGCATTGGTGTTCCGACTGCACCGAATGAAACGGGTGTACTCTGGATGACCATACCTGCAATAACCGCTGCCATTGCAGGAAAACCGAGGCCGACCATAAGCGGCACTGCAACTGCTGCAGGCGTGCCAAATCCGGATGCTCCCTCGATAAACGATCCGAACAGCCATGCTATGATGATCACCTGGATCCGTCTGTCAGTCGAAATATCTGTGAATCCCTGCCGAATCGTTTTTATTCCGCCGCTTTCCTGAAGTGTGTTTAAAAGCAGAATGGCACCGAAAATGATGTAAAGAAGTGTTCCTGCGACAACCAGTCCATTGACAGATGCTGCTGCAACTGTTGCTCCGGGAACCTTCCACACGAACAAGGCAAGCGCAATGGCTGTTATGTACGAAATGGGCATTGCTTTGCTTGCCGGCCATCTTAACCCTACAAGAAAAATTCCTACTACTAAAATCGGCAAAAGTGATAATAGTCCCAGCATACCCGTGCTCACTGATATTCCCCCTTCTCTGTATTGTATTGCGCAACACAATTTCACTTCGTTTGCGAGGGTGCAACATGTTATATAACAATACTTAAAATTGTTATATAACAACTGCCGCCTCACATCTATTATACAAACTGGACGCTTAATTACAATAATAGTTAGAAAATTAACACAAATATTTCAGGGCAAAAAAAGGGCCCGTTTTTGCTATAGTAAAAAAACAGGCAATCTTATGCTTACTTCTCAAAACCTAATCTTGCTGAAATCAGTTTTCCGGTCTCAATTATTCTTGGCTCAAGACCTTTCAGCCTGTCCTCAGACATTCTTATTGTTGGTCCGGAAATGCTGAAAGCAGCGATGACCTGACCTGAATGGTCAAAAATCGGAGCTGCAATACAGGTAATGCTGGATTCATTTTCTTCCAGATCCAGAGCGATTCCTTTTTTCTTTACTCTGCAAAGCTCCTGAAGAAAATCATCCCTGTTAATGATTGTATTCGGCGTATGAACAGGCAGGCCTTTCCGGTCGAGGATATCCTGGATCGTTTCTGCAGGAAGATGGGCAAGAATGGCTTTTCCGACAGACGTGCAGTGCATAGGTGCACGCTTGCCGACCTTAGAGTGCATTCTCAGCGTTTCACTGCCGTCAAGCTTTTCAATATAGACCACTTCACCCTGATCATATACGACAAGGTGGATCACCTCG
This sequence comes from Metabacillus sp. SLBN-84, assembly GCF_053629595.1. Lineage (NCBI taxonomy): Bacteria > Bacillati > Bacillota > Bacilli > Caryophanales > Bacillaceae > Metabacillus > Metabacillus sp. SLBN-84. The sequence continues at coordinate 2,205,867 of NZ_JBRJIP010000001.1, read as the reverse complement.
TTTGTTTCCTGCTCGAGCTTCATGAGGTGAGTTTTCGCTTCTGCTCTTAAATCAATGGAATCAAGCAGCTTTGTGCTGATTTCAAGAAATTTATAGCCAAGCCTGTACTTGCCGGTCTCCTCGTTCTGTTCGGCATATCCGTATTGCACTAAGGTCGCAAGAATCCGGTAGACAGAGCTCTTGTTAATATCCATCTGCCCGGCGATTTCCGTTACGCCAAGACCGCTTTTTTTCATGCTGATAAGCGCAATAACGTCCAGTGCCCTGCCGACTGACTTCACCATGTTTTCCCTTTCCATACTGTTCACCCCGGATGCGCGTTTTCGTTGCGATGACAGAAATTTCAGCTTTTTACACTCTCGCGGGCTTCAGAGAATGAATTTCTCAGTGTGCCGATACCCTCTATGCTGCACTCAATGACGGATCCCGCTTTTACAAATTCTGCCCCAACCGGACTGCCGGTTAAAATCACATCCCCCTCATTTAGCGTCATAACATTTGAGAGGTACGAAATCATTTTTCTGATGGGAATGATCATTAAATCCAGCGGGCTGTCCTGCTTCAATTCCCCGTTCAATCTGGCTTGTACATTTATTGCAAACGGATCCAGCTCCGTTTCAATGACAGGGCCAAGAGGTGTAAAAGTATCAAACGATTTCCCAATCGTCCAGTGTCCGTCACCGTGAAAAAAAGCAGGCGCTGTCACATCATTGCCGACTGTATAGCCGAAAACATAGTCGAGTACCTCATCTTCTGACAGGTTCTTTGCTTCTTTTCCAATAACAACGGCAAGTTCAGATTCAAACTTTACTTCCTCCGCACCGGCCGGAATCACAATTTTTTCATCAGGACCGATGACAGATGAAACCGGCTTGAAAAAGAAAACGGGGATGTCAGGAAGGACTTCAGGCAAATCCTGCTTACCCGCGACAAAGTTTGCGCCGATGCCGATGATTTGATTTGGCCGAAGCGGTGCAAGCAGCTGTACTTCTGATACATTCAAAACACGGCCAGTATACTCCCACTCTGAAAATAGGTTCCCGCTTATTTCTTTTATTTCTGAATCAAGCAAAACGCCTTGGCAAACAGCAGAGTCAGACTTATAACGAACAAATTTCATGGTGATGCTCCTTTCTGTGAGAGAAGCGGGGCTTGCTGCCCCGCTTTCATTTTAGTTTTTAACGGCAAATTTCGCTTTTGCCTCAAGACGGCGGCGGTGAAGAATCGGTTCTGTATATCCGTTCGGCTGGTCATATCCTTCAAACACAAGGTCACAAGCGGCCTGGAAAGCAACAGAGTTTTTGTAATCCGGAGCCATCGGCATATACAGTGGATCACCTGCGTTTTGTTTGTCAACGACTTTTGCCATGCGCTCAAGCGTTTCCTGAACCTGCACTTTTGAGCAAATTCCGTGGTGCAGCCAGTTGGCAAGATGCTGGCTTGAAATCCGCAGTGTAGCCCGGTCTTCCATTAATCCAACATTGTAGTAATCAGGCACTTTTGAACATCCCACTCCCTGCTCTACCCAGCGCACAACATAGCCCAGGATTCCCTGTGCATTATTGTCAAGCTCCTGCTGGATCTGCTCTTTGCTCCAGTTTGCCTGTTCAGCTACAGGAACTCTCAGAATATCATCACGCAGATCCCTTGCTTCTTCCTTCAGCTGATTTTGCACGTCGGTCACATTTACCTGATGGTAATGAAGGGCATGCAGAGTGGCGGCAGTCGGTGAAGGAACCCATGCTGTATTCGCTCCTGCTTTCAAATGCCCGATTTTCTGGTCCAGCATATCTTTCATCAGATCAGGCATTGCCCACATGCCTTTCCCAATTTGTGCCTTGCCCTGAAAACCGCTCTCAAGGCCTGTGAAGACATTCGACTTTTCATAGCCGGTCAGCCAGACAGAAGACTTCATTTCATTTTTAGGAATCATCGGGCCAGCTTCCATTGAAGTATGAATCTCGTCGCCGGTACGGTCAAGGAATCCGGTATTAATAAAGGCAATCCGGTCTTTTACCTCGCGTATGGCCGCCTTAAGGTTAAGCGAGGTGCGTCTTTCTTCATCCATCACGCCGATTTTAAGCGTATGCCGCTCCAGTCCAAGAAGATCTTCTGTGCGGTTAAACAGTTCGTTTGCAAACGCCGCTTCTTTTGACCCGTGCATTTTCGGCTTTACGATATAAACGGACCCTTTTGAGGAGTTTTGGTAGGTTCCGGTTCCTAAAAGCGAATGCTTTGCAAGCAGACCCGTCATTACACAGTCAAGAATACCTTCCTGAATTTCATTCCCGCTGCCGTCGAGAATCGCATTATTCGTCATGAGGTGTCCGACGTTCCGGACAAACATGAGTGATCTGCCGGGCAAAGTAAATTCTTCCCCGCTTAGGGATGAATACGTGCGGTCAGGATTCAGGGTGCGCGTCATCGTTTTGCTGCCCTTTTTGAAGCTGGCAGAAAGATTTCCGGTCATCAGTCCGTGCCAGTTGCGGTAAACAAGGACTTTATCTTCTGCGTCAACTGCCGTTACGGAATCCTCGCAGTCCATAATCGTAGTGAGAGCAGCCTCAAGAAGAATATCCTTCACGCCGGCCATATCCGTTTTACCGATGGAATGGCTTCTGTCAATCTGGATTTCAAAATGCAGACCGTTATTTTTCAACAGAACAGCAGACGGTGAATCGGCATTCCCCTGATAGCCTGCAAGTTTTTCAGAATCAGCAAGCGACGTTTTTGTTCCATTGCTCAATGTGACAAGCAGCTTGCCGTCTGAAATGGCGTATTCCGCTGCGTCTCTATGAGAGCCGTTTGCAAGCGGCACGGTTTCATCAAGGAAATTCCGGCCGAACGCAATCACTTTTTCGCCGCGGACGGGATTGTAGCCGCCTTCTCTGTGTGCGCCGCCTTCTTCACTGATGGCATCTGTTCCATAAAGAGCATCATACAGGCTTCCCCAGCGGGCATTGGCTGCATTAATGGCATACCTAGCGTTGTTTACAGGAACGACCAGCTGCGGCCCAGCCTGTGAAGCAATTTCATCATCCACATTTTCAGTAGCAATTTTAAAATCAGGTGCGTTAGGTTCCAGGTATCCAATCTCATGCAAAAACGCTTTATATGTCTCAAAGTCAGCTTCTTTGCCGTTCTCTCTGTGCCAGGCATTGATTTTGTGCTGAATCTCATCACGGACGTTAAGAAGCTCGCGGTTTTTCGGAGTCAGCTCATCGATGATGTTTTCAAAGCCTTTCCAAAACGCCTCTTCTTCCACTCCTGTCTGAGGAAGTGCTTCTTTTTGAATGAATTCATACAGCACCTCAGCGACTTTTAAATTCCCCTTTTGAACGTACCCTTCCATGATTTCTCCTCCTTTGATATCCGGTTCATTGTTTCGTATTGCGCAACGATGTTTTCTATTATGCTAAAAAAATCATAGCATGACTGGGATAGCCCTTTCAATAGATGTTAGAACATTCTGTTAAATAATCATTTGCCGTTCTATTAAACTCCCGCTGTTTTCATTTCTTTCATCTCTTTTTTCACTTCAGCACACCTTCCCGGGCTCGGAAAAAGCTTTCCTGCATTTAACAGATTCTCAGGATTAAAGACGGACCTAATGTCTGTCTGGGCGGCAATTTCTTCATCTGTAAAAACAAATCTCATTTCCTCCCGCTTTTCAATGCCGACGCCATGCTCTCCGGTGATGGTCCCCCCTGCATCTGCACAAACCTGAAGACAGGCGCTTCCCGCTTCAAGCGCAAGCTCTGTCTGCCCCGGAATTCTTGAATCAAACAAAACGAGCGGATGAAGGTTTCCGTCACCGGCATGAAAGATGTTGGCGATCCGCAGGCCGGATTCCAGGCTGATTTCATTAATCTTTTCAAGAACTTCAGGTAATTTGCTTCTCGGGATAACGCCATCTTGAACAAGATAATCCGGTGAGATTGCCCCCATTGCCCCAAATCCTGTCTTCCGGTTTGCCCACCAGCGTGCGCGCTCAGCTTCGCTCTGTGCGGCCTTCACCTCACGAACGTTCCATTTTGAGCAAACGGCGAGTATCTGGGCAATCTGATCTTCAATCCCGGCTGAAATGCCGTCTACTTCTATTAAAAGGACTGTTTCAATATCTTTCGGGTGGCCGACTGGAAACGCAGCCGCCTCTACCCCTTCGATTGCTGTTTTGTCCATCATTTCAAGCGCTGCCGGCACGATGCCTGCGGAAATAATATCTGAAACGGCAGCGCTGCCGTCTTCCACCCGGTCGAAATAGGCAAGAACCGTCTGTTTGGCTTCTGGATTTTTCAGGATTCGGACCGTTATTTTTGTCACAATTCCAAGCGTTCCTTCTGAGCCTGTCAGCAAACCAAGCAGGTCATAGCCAGGGGTATCCGGTATCCCGCTGCTCCCAATCTCCGTAATGTCACCGTTAGGAAGGACCACTTGGAGGCCGAGGATGTGATTCGTTGTTACACCGTACTTCAGGCAGTGGGCACCTCCTGCATTTTCCGCTACATTGCCGCCTATTGTGCAGCAATACTGGCTGGACGGGTCCGGAGCATAATAGTAGCCCCTATCTGCAATTGAGTTTGTCAGTTTGAGATTTACAAAGCCCGGTTCAACGACTGCTCTTCTGTTTTCAAGATCAACGCTGATCAGCTTTTTCATTTTCACAAGGCTGATAATCACTTCTCCGTTAATCGGGATGGCGCCTCCGCTTAGACCCGTGCCCGCTCCTCTTGCTAAAAACGGAAGCTTGTTCATGGAGCAGTATTTGACAACAGCCGCAACTTCCTCCGTATTTTTTGGGAAGACAACCGCTTTTGGCAAATGCTTGTGGATCGTAAATCCGTCGCAGTCATAGGCGATCAAATCTTCCTTCTGGTAAAGAATATTGCCGGGGCCTCCAACAAGAGAAGCGAGGCTGACAATATGTTTGTCCTTTGTCCGGATTTTTTTGACGGCCATTGCTTACTCCCCCTCGAGTTTTTCTTTTTGATACGCCCAGTCTAGAAGCTGCACGGTGTGTACGACCTTTTGGCTTCTTCCGTATTTCTGAACGCCCATTGCCATTTGCAGCATGCAGCCCGGGTTGCCCATGGAGATCATTTCAACATCTTCAGGTACATGCTCCATCTTGCTCTCAAGGACCGCACCTGCCATTTCAGGGTTTGTAATATTGTAGATTCCGGCACTTCCGCAGCATCTGTCGGCATTCGGCATGTGCACCATCTCTACTCCAGGGATGTTTAAAAGCAAGTCTCGCGGCTCTTCTCGCACCCCTTGCCCGTGTGCCAGGTGGCATGCATCGTGATACGTAATTCTCGTGTTCAGTTCTGCTTTCGGCTTTTCATATCCCGAATCATGCAAGTATTTAGAAACATCCACTACTTTCTCTGCAAAAGCTTCTGCTTTTTCATGCCATTCTGTGTCTACTTCCCTGAAAAGCTCGCCGTATTCCTTCAGCATACAGCCGCAGCCTGCGGCATTCACGACAACAGTGTCGGCATCTTTAAACGCTTCAATGTTCTGTTTGGCAAGCTTTCTGCCCGTGTCCCTGTCGCCCGCATGCACATGAAGAGCTCCGCAGCACGTCTGATTTTGCGGAATCGCCACATTGTTTCCGTTACGGGTTAACACATTGACCGTTGATTGATTGATGTCTCCAAACATCACATCCATAACACAGCCTGTCAGAAAGGCGACATCAGCTTTTGGGGTTCCTTCAGCTTGTACCACCGGCTGCTTTTTGTATTTTGACCGTACCGGCTGTTTGATCTCAGGCATGATGGCTTCCATTTCTGCAAGATGTTTTGGCATAACGTTAAGCATTCCTGTCTTCCGGACCGCTTTCTGTAAGCCGCTTTTCTGGTAAAACTTCAAAAGGCTTCCGACAGCATGAAGCCTGTTTTGATGAGGGAACAGGCCTTTCAGAAAGAAATGACTTACAGCTCCTTTCGCACCTGTAAGCGGCATGGCCTGGCGAATCTGCCCTCTTGCTTCTTCAATGAGACCGCCGACATCAACGTCTGCAGGACAGGCAGTCGTGCAAGCCCGGCAGTCAAGACATGCAAACACCGGATCCATAAACTGTTCATTGACTTCAAGTTTGCCGTCTGCCACTGATTTTATTAGATGCACCCTGCCCCGCGGCGAATGCTGTTCCTGGCCGGTAATTTCATAAGTAGGACACGATTCAAGACACATTCCGCAGTGCACGCAGTCTGCCCATTTGCTCTCATCCGGATGATCTTTCCAAAGGTAGTTGCTGAGAGTGGCATCTGCACATGAAGGAGCGCCCTGCTTCAGATCGCTTTCTCTTATACTCACGTCAGATTCCTCCCAAATAGCGTTTATCATTTAAAACAGAATAAGGATCAACCGCTTTTTTAATGCCTTCAATGAGGAAAAAATAATCCGGTTTTTCGCCCCATACCTCTGTTTTGTGGCGCATGGCATAAGGCAAATGGGTAACGATGGCGTAGCCGCCGAGATCCTTTGCTAAAGCTCTGACCGCTTCAATCATGGCAAGCACATCCTGGCTGCTGCCTCGCAAATGAACTTTTGACAATCCGTGTCCTAAGCCTCCGTGGGCTTCAGGTGAAGTGCCTGCTGATTTTGCCACAATCTCCATAAGATTAAATACATCCAGGTTTTTAAGCCCGACCTTAAGTGATGCCTCTGTAACTGAACCTGGCTTGCGCGTATAAGCATTTGGAGCAGCTGTGTAAAAGCGTTCCCAGAATTTCACTGTCTCAACTTCAGGGAAAATGACCATCTGCACATGTTCTGGAACCATTTTTTTCAGAACTTCTTCCTGATAGCGGACAGAAGGCTCGAAATCTTCAAAGCTCACAGCCAGTGTATTCATTTTCTGTCCAGTTAAGCGTTTGGATAAAGCAGGATTTAATAGTTCCAGTGCAACAGGTTCAAGCGCTGAATCGAGCAGCTGTACGGAAAACGTTCTCATCGCTTCCTGCATTTCTTCTGGATATGAAAGCAGCACAAGGCTTTGACAGGCAGGGAGCGGCCTTAGTTTTAATGTAACTTCTGATAGAACGCCCAACGTCCCCATTGATCCAACGAACAGCTTGTTCATATCGTAGCCTGCCACGTTTTTTACGACCCTGCCTCCGGAGCGTATGACTTTCCCGTCTGGATAAACGATGCGGAGCCCGATGACAGAATCCCGTGCCGATCCGTATCCAAGCCTTTTGGGACCGCTTTCATTTGCGGCGACAATTCCGCCGATTGTTGCATGTTCCGGCCAGGATGGATCAAGTGACACCATCTGTCCGAATTGTGCCAGAAAGCTTTGCAGTTCTTTAAACGGCGTACCTGCTCTAACTGTCACGGTCATATCTCCAGGCGTATGTTCTGTTATCCCCTTGTAATTGGACAAAGAGAGCTGTATGTCTGCCGAATCTGATAATCCGCCAAATCCCCTCTTCGTTCCGCCGCCGATAATGGAGATCTTTTTTCCATGGTCACTTGCGTAACGGACGACTTCTGAAATTTCTTCCTCTGTTGTAGGAAAAACGGTGATGTCGCCGTTATTTCCAAGCAAGTGGTTCCATTCTGTTTTATGGAGCACTTTTTCATCTGGCAAGATGGCCGTTAAGTCTGCCGGCATGAACCTTCCTCCTTCAATAAATAAGTCATTGCAGCAAACAGGATTGGAATCAGGTTATTCTGCTGTCAGTCTATGAGGATTGGTTCTGGTGCAGACTCTTATGAAGGATGGATTCTACGAATGTTAAATGTTCCAGCATGCAGGCTTTTGCCTGACTGGAATGTCCTGAAGAAATGCTCTCGAAGATTTGCTCGTGGTGTGCGGAAATCGTTTTGACGGTTTCCGGGCTGTTTTGTATAAACCGGTGAAAGTCAATCATTGAGTGTTTAATCGTTTCTGAAATGAAGGTAACAAACTGCATCAGAAGCGGATTGCCCGTCGCTTTTGCAATCGCCGAATGAAAACGGTAATCATCTTCCCATGGTGAATCTCCGGGTGAATCCAATATATGCTTCATCTCAGCAAGATCACGTTCGCTCCTGTTGCCTGCAGCCATTTCGGCCATTCCTGTCTCCACGATTTTTCGTACTTGAAAAAGCTCAGTCACCTTTTTCGGGTCAGAAAAGTAGAGGTTCTGATTAAAGATCCTGGAAGAGTCAAAAGGGGTTACATAGGTGCCTTCCCCCTGCTTCACGGTAACTAAACCCTTTCCTTTTAAAACAGTTATTGCATCACGGACTGCAGAGCGTCCTACCCCGAACTGATCGCAGAGCTCTCTCACAGAAGGAAGTTTCTCACCGGGAGAAATCGCCCCTGAAGCAATCATGTGTTCCAGCTGCTCGCTCACCGTTTCAGAAACCTTCTTTGTGACAATCTTTTCAATTTGCACGGTTCACCCCTCCTTCCTTTTCGGATATCACATATCAGACAAGTTATAACTCTATTAAAACACTCAATTCGACAGACTTCAATTATTTTTTGAATTTACTGAAAAAACAGCCCTAAGGCTGTTTTAGAAATCTTGAAGAACGATTTTTCCAATTGTATTTCCGGATTCAATCTTTTCATGAGCTTTTTTCAGGTTATCGGCATTTATAGGGCTTAATGTTTCGTTCACTGTTGTTTTTAATGCCCCTTCTTCGATCAGTTTGCTGATTCTGTTCAAGAGGACCTGCTGCTGATCCATATCTTCTGTTTCAAACATCGCTCTAGTGAACATAAACTCCCATACAAATGCAGCACTCTTGTTTTTAAGAAGATTCAAGTCAAGAGGCTCTTTATTTTCCACAATCGAGCAGACCGTTCCCTGGGGCTTAATGATTTCACTCATTCCTTCCCAGTGCAAGTCTGTGTTGTTAAGGCAGAAAATATAGTCAGGGTCAGCGAGGCCGAGATCCTGAATCTGACTTTTCATCGGGTGATGATGGTTAATCACAGCATCTGCTCCATGTTCCTTTACCCATTTCACCGTTTCTTCGCGTGATGCGGTTGCAATGACATGAAGCCCTGCCCATTTTGCCAGCTGAACAGCTATTGAGCCGACTCCGCCCGCCCCGCCAATAATCAGCACGGATTTCTGCTGATTTCTGCTGTGGTTATCTGGATCAATCCCCATTCTGTCAAAAAGGCCTTCATAGGCTGTAATGGCAGTTAAAGGAAGAGCTGCCGCTTCCGGAAACGAGAGATTAGCGGGCTTTCTACCAGTTATCCGTTCATCAACCAGCTGAAATTCACTGTAAGAACCCTGTCTTGTAATACTGCCCGCATAATACACTTCATCTCCTGGTTTAAAATCCTTGCAGTCTGGACCGCATTCGACGACGATTCCGCTCGCATCCCATCCAAGAATTTTAGGCGTTTCTTCTGTTTGATCCTTTGGCGCACGGACCTTCGTATCAACCGGGTTAACAGAAATGGCTTTAACCTCCACAAGCAAATCTCTGCCCTGCGGCTTTGGTGTTTCCATTTCCAGATCAATCAGGCTTTCCTCATGTTCAATCGGCAAATACTTGTACAGACCTATTGCTTTCATTTCGTTCACTCCTTCGCATCATTTATGATTAAGTATGCTTGCCTCGAAAAAAATTATCAAATGATAAGGTTTGTGATGGATTGTGCGTTAAGAACTGTCATGTTCGGCTTGACGCTGTTTGAATAGTGCCGTCAAGGACAGAGAATTTGATTTTGGTGGTTTTAGACTGCGGGATAAGTGCTATCAAGAATACAGATTAGGGTTTTGATGGTTCTGAACTGCTGGATAAGTGCCATCAAGAAAAGAGATTTCAGTATTGGTGGTTCTGAACTGCTGGATATGTGCCATCAAGAAAAGAGATTTCAGTTTTGGTGGTTCTGAACTGCTGGATAAGTGCCACCAAGAAAAGAGATTTCAGTTTTGGTGGTTCTGAACTGCTGGATAAGTGCCATCAAAAACACTGATTCCAGTTTTGATGGTTTCTTTCACCTAGATAAGTGCCACCAAGAACTCAGATTTCAGTTTTGATGGTTCCATTCTGCTGGATAAGTGCCACCAAGAACACAGATTCCAGTTTTGATGGTTCCTTTCACCTAGATAAGTGCCACCAAGAACACAGACTCTAGTTTTGATGGTTCCTTTCCGCTGGATAAGTGCCACCAAGAACTCAGATTTCAGTTTTGATGGTTCCTTTCCGCTGGATAAGTGCCACCAAGTACTCAGATTCTAGTTTTGATGGTTCCTTTCACCTAGATAAGTGCCACCAAGAACACACATTCCAGTTTTGATGGTTCCTTACTGCTGGATAAGTACCACCAAGAACTCAGATTCTAGTTTTGATGGTTCCATTCCGCTGGATAAATGCCACCAAGAACACAGATTTCAGTTTTGATGGTTCCATTCTGCTGCATAAGTGCCATCAAGAACAGAGTTCCCACATTTGATGGACCTAAACATCCTATTGCCACCATCAAGAACATCAAAAAACACCCCTCCACTTGGTGAGGGGTGCACCTAATTAAGCAAACACAGGAACCTTAATCTCCACTTCCCGCCCCTGTTCAGAGGAGCGCAGAATGCCATCGATAATCGCCTGGTTAATTAAAATTTCCTCTGCCGGGATCGGGGCAGGACGCTGCTCAATGATCGCTGCTACGAAGTCTCTTACTTTTTCATGGAAAATATCAATCTTGTGGTCAATTACCGGGATTGTCGTCTCAGCATGCTGACCGGCTATATCATGGAACATGGAAATGCTCCCTATACCGCCGTCCCACACACCGCTCCACGGTCCCGTTCCTGCAGGTGTAAGTTTGAGTCCCGCATCTTTGCCGAGAAACAGCGTCGGGCCGAGTGAATCCATATGCATCGCCCAGGAAATTTTGAAGTTCAGCACTTTTCCGCCTTCAAGTCTGACCATCGCCACACCAAAATCTTCTACTTCAAATCGATCTGCTTCATGATGATAGAGTGGATTTGTTCCGAAATGATTGGATGTGTAGGCTGAAACGGTCAGCGGCTTAGGATAATTCAGTGCATGCAAGGCAAGGTCTAGTGAATAGCAGCCAATATCAGCCATGGCTCCTGCACCGGCAAGATCTTTATTTATAAAAGTTCCGCCAGGCATGCCTCTTCTTCTTCCGCCGCCAGTCTGTATGTAGTACACATCCCCGAGCTGGCCGGATTGAATGATTTCTTTAATGTTTTTCATATTTGGATCATAGCGCGGCTGAAATCCAACCGATAGCATTTTCCCCGTACGGCGTGCTGTTTCAACCATGTCAATCGATTGCTGGAGAGTGACTGCGAGCGGTTTTTCAACTAAAACATGTTTGCCGGCGAGCAGCGAATCAATGCTTGTTCGGTGATGTGTGACGTTTGGTGTACAGACACTTACACCATCAAGATCAAGCTCCAGCAGATCCAGGTGATTGTCAAACGCTTGAGCACCTTCAATTCCAAGCATCTGAATAAATTCCTGCGCTTTTCCTGGAACTACATCAGCTACTGCTGCAATGGTTACATCTTTCATTTGCTGATAGGCTTTTGCATGAAGGACGGCAATTCCGCCGCTTCCGATAATTCCAATTTTAATGGTTGACATTAGCGATTCCCTCCGTTTTTTCTTTCTGAAAAACTGTTTCTAAATAATCTTTAGCTTTTTTGATTCCCTCTTGCTCTTTAGCAAGCGACCCCCAGTAGTTGTGATCTTCAAGCTCTATGCTGACAGGTCCCGCGTATCCAAGCTGTTCAAGTTTTGCAGCTGTTTTTTTCCAGTCAACTTCACCTTCGCCAGGAATTGTGTATCTCCACGGCCCTTCTGAAAAATCATACTTAGCGCCAAAAACGGAAGGCAAGTGTCCGGCAGCATACTGTTGCTGCTGGAGAAGTAATGTATCTTTCCCATGGCAATACAGCACCTTTGAGCCGAACTCTTCCAGGAATTTCAGAGGATCAATTCCGAGCCTGACCAAATGGGACGGGTCATAATTAATTCCGAAATGGTTTGAAGGGACTTCTTTAAACATATACCTGAGAACTTCAGGAGTAGCGCCCAGTGTCGGGAAAAGCGGTGCAGGACCCGGCCATCCTTCAAGCGTGATGTATAAATCGTTTTTCTCTGCGTGCTTTACCACTTCAGGAAACGTCTGTTTCCAAATCTCAAGCGAGCGGCTGACAGGCTGAAGACTGTTTTCAGGAACGAGACACATAAAAACCACTTTTCCGCCTAATGAAGAGATTTCCTGAAATTGATTTTTTAAGGCAAGTACAGCCTGAGCGCGTTTTTCTTCATCTTCGCTGAGCAAGGCTGTACCGCCTACTGCTCCTCTTCCATCAATGGAGCCCGCTTCAAGACCAAAATCGGACAGAATGGTTTGAACATCTTGATCTAAATAAGGAAGATCAAGAACGCCGATCCCGTTTTCTTTTGCCCATTTCGCTGTGTACTCCAGTCCTTCTGCTGTGAAATGCGGAGGAATTCTCATGCCGATTTTATTCTTCATCATACTTAACCATTCCTTTCTATTTGTAAATGTGTTTTATCCTTTAATGCCGCTGAAGGTGATTCCTTTAATAAACGTTTTTTGAAGAAAGAAAAACAGCAGGATAATCGGCAGCGTCATTAATGTCGACACAGCCATCATTAATCCCCACTCTGTTCCCCGCTGGCTTTGGAATTGCTGCAGACCAAGCGACAGGGTATAAGAAGCTTCATCTGTCAAATACAGGAGCGGACCGAGGAAATCTGTCCAGATGCCCATGAACTGAAACAATCCGACTGAGAGAACCGCTGGTTTTGCAAGCGGCAGCATAATTTGCCAGTAGATTCTGAACTCGCCTGCTCCGTCAATTCTTGCTGCGTCCATAAGCGTATCAGGAAGTCCGAGAAAGAACTGCCTGAGGAGGAATATGTAAAAAGGTACCCCGAAAAAGACCGGAACAATTAAAGGCAGCGGACTTCCCACCCACCCCAGCTTTTCAAATAAGATAAACAAAGGGATCATAGTCACCTGACCTGGAATCATCATCACCGCAATCGTGATAATAAAAAGCGCATTGCTTCCTTTAAACTTAAGCTTTGCAAATCCATACGCAACAAGCGGACACGTAATAACTGCCCCAATAGTGCTGAAGACTGTGATGACAACCGTATTTTTCAAATAAGTAAAAAACGGAATATACTCAATTGCATCCCCATAGTTGCTCCATTTAAGCGGCGATGGCAGCCATTCAGGAGGGAACGTGAAAATCTGAGTCTGATCCTTGAGAGAGGTCGACAGCATCCAGATAAACGGCACCAGGAAAAAGACAGACATGATAATCAGCACGGTATGAGCAAAAATGCTTTTTGACGTTCTTTTCTTCATTTCATTCCCTCCTTATTTGCCCTGATAGTGAACCCAGCGTTTTGAGGTGGAAAAAATAACAGCTGTCAGAAGCATGATGATGGCAAACAAGATCCATGCCATGGCAGATGCATAGCCCATTTTGAAAAATTTAAATCCATTGTCATAGAGATACATGACATAGAACGTCAGAGAATTTGCCGGAGTTCCCTGCCCTCCGGTTAGAGCATAAGGCAAAGCAAACTGCTGGAAAGCACCGATGACACCCATTACAAGGTTAAAAAAGATAACAGGCGTTAAAAGCGGAAGCGTGATATGCACGGTCTTTTGAAACCAGTTCGCACCGTCCACTTCTGCAGCATCGTAATAGTCTTCCGAAATATCTGTCAGTCCCGCAAGATAAATGACAACTGCCTGACCGATGCCCCATAATGACATGATCACTATGGAAGGTTTTGACCATGTTTCGCTTCCTAGCCATGCAGGACCTTGTATGCCAAAGAGGTCAAGCATTCCGTTGACAAGCCCGAACTGCGGATTAAGCAGCCACATCCACAAAACAGCAAGCGCTACTTGAGGCACCAGAGTCGGGAGGAAAAAAATCGTTCTGTATACGGTCATGCCTCTGATCTTCAAATTCAGTACCATGGCAAGACATACTCCGAAAATAATGCTTAACGGAACATATAAAGCGGCGAAATAAATCGTATTGGCTACAGCTTTCCAAAACAAATCATCATTCATCAAATCCTTGTAATTTTGAAGGCCGACGAACTCGCCGGGCTGAAGAATGCTGTAAGTCGTAAAACTGAAATAGATGGAAGACAGTAAAGGAAAAGCGTAAAAAATAATAAGACCAAGAAGCCATGGGGTGACAAAGAGCCAGCCGTACAAGGATGTTTTATTTCTCCATTTTTTCTTTTTAACAGCTGCTGTCTTATTAGCGGTAACCGATGTGCTCAGTTCGGGCTGCTGCATTCTTACTTCCCTCCTTAACAGAGGGGATTCTTTGGAGCAAGAATCCCCCAGGCCTTTTATTTCAATGCTTTCTCCACTTTTTCATTTACTTTTTTAAGAAGTTCATCAGGCTCGCCATTCCCCCGTGTTGCATTTTCCACGGCACTCGCTAATTCATTCCAGTAAAGAGTTCCCTGAGTCATAACTGGTCTGTGATTGCTCGATGGCAGGATCTCAACAAACTCATTTAGAATCGGGTCATCTTTATAACCTAATTCTTCATTGACAGAATCTTTAATTGAGAAATCTTTGGCAATGCCGCTGAAGATTTTCTGCCCTTCTTCTCCGCTGAAGAACTTAAGGAATTCCCAGGCTGCTTCTTTCTCTTTTGCTCCTTTAGGGATGACGACAGACCAGCCTCCTGACCAAGTCGAGTAGTTATCGCCTGTCGGAGTTGGTATCGGGAATACGCCGTATTCAAGATCCGGCTTGAATTTATTAATAGCCGAGACCGTCCAGGGTCCGCTGATTTTCATGCTGATCTGCTCTGTTAAGAACGGATCCATCGCGCCTGTCCCCTGTGAATTCGTAAAGGCTGTAATGTCTTCAATGTTGTATTTCTTTGCATAATCGGCAATCCATTGAAGCGCTTCAACATTTTTCGGATCGTCAGCTGTTACTTCTTTTGTTTCAGGATCATAGAAATCGCCGCCGAAAGCCCAGCCCCATCCATAGAACCAGCCTTGATCAAGCCATGGAATGAAACCGATTTGGGAAAAGCGTTTTCCGTCTTTAATCGTCAATTTTTCTGCTGCATCTTCGAGTTCCGCAATTGTTTTTGGAGGATTTTCCGGATCAAGCCCGGCTTTTTCGAAATGCTTTTTATTGTAGTAGACGAGCCTTGAATCTGTAGTGGTCGGCAGTCCGTAAAGTTTATTTTCATATGACGCTTCTTCCCATGCAAATGGGTAGAACTGGTCTTTCGTTATCTTATCTTTTGCAGCAAGATCACTTAAATCTTCAAGTGAACCCTGTGCGGCCCACGAAGCAATTTCAAAACGGTCAAAATAGGCAACATCCGGGGGATTTCCACCCGCAATAGAGGACAGGAGTTTTTCGTTGGATCCTTCACCCTGGTTGGCAATGTAAACAGACTTGACTTTAATATCCGGATGTTTTTTTTCAAATGCTTTCACAACCTCATTTACAGCATCACCTGTAATATCTGTCATCGGATGCCAAAATGTGATGGTCGTTTTTCCGTCTCCACTTTTATTAGAAGATGATTCAGAGCTGCAGCCTGCTGCGACAAGCAAAAAACAAATCATTACTACTGTAAGTAAACTTTTTACACACTTCATCAAAACTCCCCCTGTTTTAAATGAATGGAAAACTGTGAACATAACCTCCCTCCAAAGTTATAAAAGCGCTTACAAATAACATAATGACTTGTCATGTTGATATGTTTTATAGTTAATATATTAATTGGTTGATAATTTATAAGTCAACCTATTTTTCCGAATTTTATAAAAATAAAAAAATAGGCCTGCATATTCAGGCCTAGTACGTAACGCGATGCATTGGTTTTTCTGTTTCACCCTCAACAACTTTGTGAGGAACAAAGATATGCTGAACTGCAAACTTGTGATCAGACATCTTTTCCATCAGAAGATTTACCGCATTAAAGGATATTGTCCATTCATCCTGCTTAATATGTGTGAAATGAATTCGGCCGTTGCCGGGAGAATCAAAGCAGACGACAGAAATATCTTCAGGAACTTTTCTGCCTGCTGCACGCAGTCTTTCAACCGCCAGTTCTGCAATTGAATGCTCGCATGCCGCCACAGCTGTAAGGTTTTTGTGCTTTGCAAAATAAGAATCAAGTTTAAGAATGTCTTCCTTAAAAATGTCTGGATTGCCTGCACTGTGAACAGGCATGCTGTTTTTTATTTCGGTCAGAATATATTCTCTGTTAAGCTTAATTCCAAACTCAGAATGCGCAAGCTGAAATCCCATGATGCGTTCTTCAATGGCTGTCGTACCATCCGGCGGCGGAGACAAAAAGCCAATTTCTTTATGACCCAGGTCAAAGAGATGAGCAGTGAGCTCTCCAGCTGCTTTTTGATGGTCCGTGCAGACAAATGAGGCAGGTATCCCTTTAATAAAACGGTCAATGAGAACAACGGGAAAGTTTCTTGAAACAAGTTCAAGCAATTTGTTGTTCACATGCTCACCATGAACAGGAAAAACAATCAGGCCCTCTGCCCCTATGTCAAGAAATTCATTAACAGCTCGTTCCTCTACTTCTTTTTTCCCGTAGCTCAATTTGAACAAAACCGTAAAACCATAGTCACTGCAATGTTTTTCAATCCCTTTGACAAGATCCATTCCGTAGCTTTCATCAAACCCGGGGAGAATAAAGCCGATCAATTTGCGGGTCTGACTTATGCGTTCAGGAGGAGGTGCAGCATCCTTCCCCGAGCCGGCATACGTAACAAACGAACCCTTCCCCTGAATTCTTTCAATATAATGTTCTTCTGATAAGAGATCGAGTGCTTTTTTTGATGTAATTCTGCTCACTTCAAATTGCTCTGCCAATTCTTTCTCAGAGGGAACTTTCTCTCCATGTTTAAGGGTGCCGCTTTTTATTTGATTCAATAGAGATTGATACACCTTCAGATAAAGAGGGTTAAAAGTTGTCATATCGTCACCTTTCTATGGTTGTTATATTCAATATAACAACTTTATTCGGGTAAGAAAAGAAATTTTTACTGAAAGATTACACCCGGATCTGTTTAGCCCTCTGCGGGATGCTTATCCACTTTTTATCTATGGCTGATTGTTCAATCGCATCAAGAATGAGCTGATTTTGCAGGCCGTCAAAGAAATCAGGTTTTTGGGATTTCTTTTTTGAAATCGCTTCCATTAGTTCGGATATTAAATTGACGAACGTATGCTCATATCCAATAATATGACCGGCCGGCCAGTAAGCATCAGCAAACGGATGCACTTCCTCTGTGCAATTGATGACCCTGAAGCCCTGCAGGCCTTCGTCATCTTCCGATAAATAAACATGAAGGTTGTTCATATTTTCAAGGTCCCATTTAATCGATCCATATTCGCCATTAATTTCAAAACAATTGCGGTTTCTGCTGCCGGCTGCAAAACGTGTTGCTTCAAAAACCCCCATCGCACCGTTTTCAAATCTTGCAATAAATGAAGCAGCATCGTCTACATCCACTATGCCCGTTTTTCCAGGCTCATTTTCAATTGGCCTTTCTTTTATAAAGGTTTCCATAGCCCCAACGACTTCTATCATTTCTCCTACTAAAAACCTTGTAAGATCAATGATGTGTGCACCAATATCACCGAGGGCTCCAGATCCTGTTATTTCTTTTTTCAGCCTCCATGCAATCGGGAAATCAGGATCCATGAGCCAGTCCTGCAAATAGGTAGCCCTGACATGATAGATTTTTCCGAGCCTGCCCTCTTCAATCAGCTTTTTGGCATATTGAACGGCAGGAGCAAAGCGGTAATTATGGGAAATCATATGAACAACACCGTTTTTTTCAGCGGCTGCAAGCATTCTCTCAGCTTCCTCCGCATTTAGAGCAAGAGGCTTCTCGCAAATGACATGTTTTCCTGCTTCTGCGGCAGCTATGGCAATTTCAGCATGAGAATGATTTGGAGTCACTATATCAATTAAATCAATGTCATCTCGCTTGATTAATTCTCTCCAATCTGTTTCATAGCTCTCAAACCCAAGTTCTTTAGCAGCTTTCATAACACCTTCTTCGTTCCTTCCTGCGATTGCCTTCAGAACAGGCTTTGATCTGTCAGGAAAGAAAAACGGCACATTTCGATAACCTAGACTGTGAGCCTTTCCCATAAACTTATACCCAACCATTCCAACTCTGATCTCATTCAAAACAATCACCAGCCTTCACTTATAGTTGATATAAAAAAAACTGTCATTATATTGACTAATTAGTCTTCCGCACTAAAAATCCTTTTTTAGACGCTGAATTTTTTTATAAAAACGGATAAAGAAAGCCCTGCAAAGCTTGCAAGGCTGTCTAATACTATTCTGACAAAATGCTTTCAATCTGTGAGAGCTCGTCTTTAGTAAATTCAAGATGATTCAGAGCTGCCACATTTTCTTCAATCTGGCTCACTTTGCTCGCTCCGATCAAGGCAGAAGTTACACGCCCTTCCCTGAGCACCCATGCCAATGCCATTTGTGCAAGATTCTGTCCGCGTTTTGCAGCCAGTTCGTTCAACTTCTTAATTTTTCCTACAAGCTCTTCTGTTACGCGATCTTCCTGAAGTGCTCCTGTTGCTTTTGCAGCGCGTGATTCCTGAGGAACGCCTCCGACGTATTTGTTTGTGAGCAGACCTTGCTCAAGCGGACAAAATGCAATCGAACCTACCTTATTTTCCTGCAGCACATCCTGCAATCCTTCTTCAATCCAGCGGTTCAGCATGGAATAGCTTGGCTGGTGAATTAATAGCGGTGTTCCAAGACGGTTCAGGATTTTCACCGCTTCCTCTGTCTGCTCAGCAGAATAACTTGATATTCCGACGTACAGGGCTTTTCCCTGACGGACAATCTGATCGAGTGCTCCCATTGTTTCTTCTAGCGGCGTATGAGGATCCGGCCGGTGAGAATAAAAAATATCTACGTAGTCCAGTCCCATTCTCTTTAAGCTTTGATCAAGACTTGAAATCAGATATTTCTTTGAACCCCATTCCCCGTACGGTCCGTCCCACATCCGGTACCCGGCCTTAGATGAAATAACCAGTTCATCTCTGTATGGCGCGAAGTCCGTTTTCATAAGCTGTCCGAACATTTCTTCAGCAGAACCAGGCGGCGGCCCGTAATTATTGGCAAGATCAAAATGAGTAATCCCAAGGTCAAAAGCCCTGCGCAGCATGGCACGTCCGTTTTCAAAAGAGTCCACTCCGCCGAAATTATGCCAAAGCCCAAGCGAGATTGCAGGCAGCAGCAACCCGGAATTCCCGCAGCGGTTATACGTCATCGATTCATAGCGATCGGAATTAGCTTGATACGTCATATGTATTTCCTCCTTTGTAGTCTTCTTTAGTATCGTAATGGAAGAAAGCGGTTTCGTAAATGAAAAAGTCTTCAGGCTTATCCACATTAGATCGATTGCACTAAAAAAGAACTCTCAGGAATGAGAGTTCTCAGCAAATAGAATCTGTTGGTTTAGGGTTTTTCAGTCCGAAAATCGGCCGGATAAATAAGGCGAGGAATGTTCCAAGCATAGCCATGACCATCCAAACCCATCCATGAAGACTGAATGAAGCAATTCCTCCAAAATAGGCACCGATGTTGCAGCCGAAAGCAAGACGGGCGCCATAGCCCATAAGCAGGCCGCCGATAATGGATGCACCTGCTACACCAGGTTTAATTTTTCCCGGCTTAAACGTTCCTTGCGCGGCTGCAGAAATAAATGCGCCAAGGATGATGCCGAAATTCATTACGCTTGTTGAATCCGCAAGAACGGTTTTTGTTAATGCTGCTCCGTTTGCACCGGTGAAATAACCCCATGATGAAACGTCAATTCCTGCGGCCATCAATGCTTTTCCACCCCAAAGGGCAAAAGCTGATGTTATGCCCCAAGGGTTTCCCCTGATAGACAGTGTCAATGCATTAAGCAGCGCAAGAATGATCGCTGCTGCAAATAGCGGCCATGATCCGCGGAGAATCTTTTTCCAGCCCTTTACGGTAGGAAGCTGTTTCATCATAGGCGGATTTTTCTTTTTGGCAATCTGTATGGTGATCCAGTAAATAAGAGCAAATACAGCAATCTGGACGATCAGTGCACCGCCATAGCCGAGACCCGTGGATGTTGCTAGAGAGACCGGCGGAAGGGCCGGCATATCTTCCATCCAGAAAGTAAAATGGTAGGCTCCAATAACAGATCCTGCAATAAAGGATACAAGGGTCAGAATCATGGATGATGATCCGCCGCCCACTGAATAGAGCGTTCCTGAAGCACAGCCGTTGCCCAGCTGCATGCCAATGCCGAACATAAATGCGCCTACGATAACACTTACCCCTACAGGAGATACGTATCCTGCCGGGGCTGTTCCTGTAAAACTGAAACCTGTGCTTAATATGACGGCAAATAAGACGGATGCTATGGCGAGCATCAGCATATGAGCCTGAAGACCCTGAACATTCCCTACAGAAACGAGTCGTCTAAAGGCAGAAGTAAAGCCGAATCGTGCATGAAGCAAAGTTGCACCAAGAAGCAATCCGATTATATACAGAACGCTCTGTGTACCTCCCGCTGCCAGTAAAATGGCTGCAAATAATAGAACTGCTGCAAGCAATCCCGCCGCAACGAGCGGTTTTTGAACAGGCTTCATTTCAGATACAACGGTGGTTTTAGCCCGTGAAGGTGAATGAATTGCTGTTTCAGCCATATTTAAAACTCCTTTTCATATAAATTTAGTCGGAATAACATGTGCTATTACCATAACGCGTCTACAATCATTTGTAAACCGGATTGCTCATAGTCAGAACATTAAAATACCTGATTGATTGAATAAAAAAACCCAGGACTGAACCTGGGATTTTAAGCAGCCTCGCCTACCTATTAAATGGATTTTTCCATTCCATCAGGGCGGCAAAGTTACATGATTCATCATCTTCAAGATAGTCAGGGATGACAGAGAGCGGAGTTCTTCCGCATCTAAGCAGAAACGTCAGGACGGGGTCTTTCAGGTTCCCTTTCACTACTTCCTCTAAATACTCATCAGGAGTGAGATGATCTGAGTGCTGTCTGTAACCCGGCATTCTTCCTCCGCCAACCAGCCGCTTCAAGTTAAGCTTCACAACCGTTTCATACATGGAAAACATAAGCCATTTCCCAAGACCCAGCTTTCTGAACTTTGGCCTGACGCTAATATCAACAACATAGAGCGTATCTCCGTCCGGCTTATGGCTTCGGGTGATATAGCCGCTGTCGGTTATGTCTTCCCAAGTATGATGGGGGCGGGCAGGATCAAAGTGTACGCGCAGAGCTGTCATTGATCCTGCGATTTCTCCATCTGCTTCTATACAGAGAGCGCCTTCCGGAAACAAATGCACATGCTGCTCAAGCTGTTCCTTTTTCCACCATAGATCAGGCGGAAACGGCGGCGGAAAACTTTCCTTTTGAATCTGAATCAGTGAATCAAAGTCATTTTTTTCATAGCTTCTTACAACTGCTTTAACAGGAACACTGTCTTCGAAAACAAAAAATTCTTTTCTGTACAAGGATTCTCCTCCTTACAGCAGCGTACGGTCCCCCTGCTTGGCTTCCCAATCGGGATATAAATCGGTGCGGCGGTCGCGCCAGGTTGTAACCGATCCGCTTGCACGCACTTTATAAAGAAGCTCTAAATCGAGGTCAGCGGTTACGATCATCGGCTGATTAATTTCGCCTTCTGCAGCCAGCCCCTTTGGAGGGAACGGCACATCATTCGGTGTGATGATGGCAGCCTGACCGAAATTCCCTCTCATGAAATCGACAGTCGGCAGCGAGCCGACAGTACCGGTCGTCACAACGTACACCTGATTTTCAATCGCGCGGGCATGGCTTGTATAGCGGACGCGGTGAAATCCGTGGCGGTCGTCTGTACATGAAGGGCAGAAAATCACATCAGCACCTTTCGCTTTTGCGATCCGCACGATTTCAGGAAATTCAATGTCATAGCACGTCAGCATGGCAATGGTCCCTTTGTCCGTTTCAAACACCTGGAGTTCGTCACCCGGCGTCATATCCCATTCATGAACTTCAGTCGGCGTGATGTGGAGCTTTGCCTGCTCTGCCACCCGTCCGTCCGGATAAAACAGATGAGCAACATTATAAAGGCGCCCTTCTTTTTTGATTACATGTGTCCCGCCGATGATATGCATGCCTGTACTTGCTGCGAGACCTTTAAAAAGCTCCAGATACTGTTCTGTATAATCAGGAAGTTCATCAATTGACAGTACCTGTCCCTCAGCATTGCCGATAGACATAAGCTGAGTAGTGAAAAATTCGGGAAAAAGAACAAAATCCGTTCCAAATTCCTCTGCGGTTTTAATATAGTGCTCAACCTGATCTGCAAATTCCTTAAATGAGTGAATTGTGCGCAGATCATACTGAACGGCCGAAACTCTAAGCTGCATGGAGTTCATCTCCTTTTCCTTAGTGATGTCAAAAACAAAGATATAAATATTATTAAGCATGAGAGAAGAACTTACAAGCAGAAGGTACTGACAATCTGACTGCATCAGATGACAATGCGGGGGGAAAATAATGAACATGACGGAAATTAGAGGGATTTCATGTTTTCGAAATATGATTTTACTAAAAAAAAGCTCTTTCTTTATCTAATCCTAAACGTTCTGATGATCAGCCTGCTCGTCGTTGAGTCCATTTTTGAAATCACTGCTTCCAGTATAATCATGATCACTCTCACTACAGCTGTCCTTGCTGTCTGTTTTTATTTCCTGTTTGAATTTATCGTGGCTGTACCAAAAACGGAAGAAAGGCTGCAGAGCATTTTTATTGGTTCAGGTCTTCTTCTCATGCTTATCGTAACATCATACGCGAATCTTTATTTTCAAATTTATGGATTTTTCGGTGACAAAGCCTTTAAATTCTCAGGTGACCATTTGTCCGGCAATGATTTTTTATATTACAGCATAACGACCTTTACAACCACTGGCTTTGGGGATATTTCCTCCATTGGTCTTATCTCAAACATAGCCGCTGCTTCTGAAATGCTGACGGGTTTTATTGCAAGCACTTTGTTCATGGCAGTCATTACATCGAAGCTCGTCACAAACCTAAAATAAGCCTGAAGAGATTCAGGCCAATTATGAAGTACTTATAGGGAGAGCAATCGTAAAGGTTGTCGTCCTCTCATCCGACAGGCAAGAAATGGTGCCGCCGTGGCTTTCGATGATTTTCCTGCAAATATACAGGCCGATCCCTGTGCCCAGTTCTTTCGTTGTAAAAAAGGGCTCAAAAATCGTTTCAATCTGTTTTTGGGGAATCATCGGTCCGTTATTTGAAATATGTACGTATGCCGTGCTGCTGTCTTCTTTAAAATCAATGGTTATCGTTCTGTTGGCGTTAACCTTCTGAAGAGCGTCAATGGAATTGAGCATCAGATTTAAAAACACCTGTCTCAGTTCATCTCTGCTTGCATAAATAGAAGAATTTTTCTTAGGACCCTCCTGCACTTTAACGCTCCCGTCCAGCAGACTGGGATACATAAAGGCGAGCACCTCATCAAAAAGCTCTCCAAGTTTTAACTTTTCGCGCTTGCTTTCAATCGTTTCTTTTTTGGAAGCATGCAGAAACTGAGACACGCGGAAGTTCAGCTGGTCAACTTCATGGCTGATGATGTCAAGGTATTTCAGATTCGGATGATCGCTTTGCATTAGTTTAATAAATCCTTTTACAGCCGTCAGCGGATTACGGAACTCATGTACAAAACTTGAAGACATCTGCCCGAGAATCGTCAGGCGCTCTTTATGGCTCTGATCGATAAATGAGATCTTATCCTGCAGAATTTCTTCTTTTACCTCCGTGTACTTCTTTACGGAAAAATACGAAAATTGATCAAAAAGGATGTTAATTTCTTCGATAAAAGGCTGAAGTTCTTCCCTGGAAATGCCGGAACTCACAATGTAGCGGATAACCTCGCGGCGGCCAAGGTTAACATTATTGATAAAATCGCCGATATTAACATTAGCTTCTACTCTTTCAAGTGCGACCTTGCTGGCAAGAACATCGATTTCATCCGAACTCAGCGGCTGAACAATCGTCTTTTTCACAAGCTCGTACATTTTCATCCCGTTTTTTTCTACCTCTTCCTGATGCAGATCATCATCTGAAATGGTAATTTTCTGCCGCCATGCAGAAATAAAAGTTGAGATGTTTTCATCGAGAAACCGGATTAATTCATCTGTAGCTGTCATGTAAAAGCACCCCTGATTCTTGCAAAAAATCATATGTAAGATCTCCATCCCTTTGACTATAAAAAAACAGGGCTAAAGTTTCTACTATTCTTAAATCTTTACAATTTACATTCTATCATAAGATGAAATCATTCAGTTAATCCGAATTTTACTTTTGTATGACTGGGAGAGAAAAAAAGGGCGGTAACCAGTAAACAGTAAATAGACCCTTGTTGTACAAGGGTCTATTTTCATGCTCTCTATAAATTTATCTCTTGGCCTAATCCGGATTTTATTGCTTTTTTATAAATGCTGATAGCAGCCATCGTATCTAAATAGCCAATTCCAACTGATTTATAAAATGTGATCTCATCCTCATCTGTCCGGCCCGGTTTTTCACTGCAGATGATTTCACTGATTTCTCCATAAATCGACTGGGGCTGCCACTCATTATTTGCTATAGGAATAAGAAAATCACCCGCTTCTTGTAAAACCCCTTCAATTGTATCAACAACAATTTTACTGCTCTTATTTAATGTCTTAGAGTCTACTTCCTGCATATGAGGGAGGTAGGAGCCTATCGCATTGATGTGAGTACCAGGTTTAATGATGTCTCCGTTGAACAGCGGCACAGAGGATTTTGTACTGCAATTAACAATATCAGCTCTATGAACAGCTGCATCTGGATTTCCTTCAATATAAACCTGACAATCAGGATAAAGCTCAAGCAGGATTTCTCTTAATGCTTCAGCTTTGCCAGACGTCCGGTTATAAAGAATGATTTCATTGATCTCCCTGACAGACATAACAGCTTGAATCTGTCCAATTGACTGTGCGCCGCATCCAATAACCGCCAGAATTTTCGAGTTCTTTCTTGACAGATATTTAGTGGCTGCACCGCTTGATGCACCTGTCCGCAGTACTGTAAGGTAACTCGCTCCCATTATGGCTTTATGTTCTCCAGTTACCGCATCTGTAAGCAAAATCACGCTTTGTAGCACATCTCTGCCTTCCTCTGCATTTTTCGGGAAAATACTGACCACTTTTACAGACATGTATTTCTCTGCTTCAATGAATGACGGCATGTAAAGAGTTTCTGCCTCCGCTTCCGGATATGAAACTGACATCCTGACAGGAGCTTTTGTCTGCTTTGATTGATAGTATCTAAATGCCTGCTCCGTATCCTTTAAACAATCCTTCATAGAATAAATTTTCTTTATTGACGCTTCATTTAGCACAAGCATGGATGATTGCCTCCCTGATTTTCCATTTATACTGCCTTTGATTGAGGTTCTCCATCCGTTTCCACAGGTCTTGTTTCCTTGGTAAACAAAACAGCTGTAAGTGAGATAATTGCAGCCGCAATCATATAGATGGCAACAGGAATAAATGAATTGTTATAAGCGCTGAGTAAGGCAGTTGCAATCAGAGGCGCTGTTCCTCCGGCAAGGGCTGCACCCAGCTGATAACCGACTGTTACTCCTGTATAGCGCACGCTTGTTGAGAAGATTTCAGAAAACATCGTACCTAAAACAGCAGTAATAGGAGCCCATATAATGCCAAGGCCGATAACAGTAGCCACTGTCAACCAGAATACTGAATCAAGTGACAATAAGTAAAAATATGGGAATGCATATAGAATCATACCAATAGTGCCCCCAATATATAGAGGTTTTCGACCAACTTTGTCAGAAAGCTTGCCCATAAAAGGAATCATAATCGTTGTGACGAACGTTGCAATTGTGACAGCATTTAAGGTATCACTTCGGTCAAAATTCAAATTCGATGTTGCATATGAAATGATGAACGTGCCGAATATATAAAACGGAGCTGTTTCGACAACCTTAGCACCTACAGCAATTAAAACTTCCTTCCAATGATATTTAAACGTGTCAACCAGAGGAACTTTCGAAATGGTGCCTGACTCTTTAGCTTCTTTAAATGCAGGTGTTTCATCTATGCCGTTTCGGATCCATAAACCAAGAAGTACTAATAAGGCACTTAGAACAAATGGTACCCGCCATCCCCAGGCTTCAAATTGATCATTAGGCAGAAGCGTCATGACTGAAATCGAGAGCGTACCAAGAAGAAGGCCGATTGTAACACCCATTTGAGGAATACTTCCGAAAAACCCTCTCTTTTTTGGAGGTGCATATTCGGTTGCAAGCAGCAATGCACCACCCCACTCGCCTCCAATACCAAGCCCCTGAACAAGGCGAAGAAGGATTAATAAGATTGGAGCCCAAATACCGATTGATTCATATGTAGGCAGAAGGCCAATAAGAACTGTGGCACCGCCCATAAGTGACAGTGTCATAACGAGTGTCTTTTTCCGTCCAATTTTATCCCCTATATGACTGAAAATTATTCCTCCAAGCGGACGGATAAAGAATGGCAATGCAAATGACGTATACGCAAGCATCAAACCGACAACCGGATCTCCAGACGGAAAATACAGCTTGCTGAAAATCAGAGCTGCGATTGTTCCATAAAGAAAATAATCGTACCATTCAATTGAACTTCCTATTAAACTTGCAACTAACGCTTTTTTTGCAACCTTTTGATTATCCCTGTTTTGTCCCATCCCTCTACCCCGTTTCTCTATAGTAGTTCTCTTATCTTTGCTTCCAGCACATCCACCATAAGTTGAAAGGCTTCCTTAGCTCTATATCCATCCTTCTCTCTTATCCAATGAAATAGGTCTTCATGAAACTGATAGGTATCTTCAAAAAAAGACGACAAGTCTGCATGCTTTTCCCAAAATTCGTAAAAATCATTGTATACAGTAATGATCATTTTTGTCAGGACAGGATTATGTGAAGCTTCATATAAAGTTTGATGAAAAAGATAATCAGCCTGAACAGATTCAGCAGTCAGGATTTTGACTTTTTTAAAGATCATGAGATTATGTTCCATTTTCTCCAGCTGCACTTCTGTTATCTTTTTGACTGCAAGTTCAATTGCCCTGCCCTCAAGCCCCCTTCTCACATCACATAGATTCAATAGATACTCCAGATCGCATTCAATTTTAATTCGTGTCTGAAGGTGATGAAAATCAGCATCTTTTACTAAAATTCCTTTTCCATTGATAATCTCAACGAAGTGAACGGCTTCAAGCTGTCTCAGAGCTTCTCTGATACTCGTCCGGCTTACTCTGAACATTTCTGCAAGCTCTCCCATTGATGGGAGCTTATCCCCTTTTTGGATGCTGTGAGTTCTAATATATTGCTTAATTTCATCAGCAACCAATTCATGTACAAGCTGTTTTTTAATAAACGCCTTCATCCCCTTTCAATCCTGTATACCTATCATATAGGTAATTATAAGATAAATTCTGAATTTTACAACTACTAGTTAAAAGAAAATGAATTTTTATTCAAAAAAAACCTATCATTAAATAGTTATCAAGTATATATATGTACTATTGATGCATATAAAAAACATCTGTGTCATCACAGATGTTTTTAGCTTTAAGAAAACAGGGTCTTAAGATCCCATTTCTTCTATTGGAGATTTATGTTCGTTTCGTTTCACCATTTCAATAAGTCCCCGAATTGCAAGAAGTGTAAAAGTTACACAGCCGAACGTATGAAAAATCGTCCACCTTTTCCAGTGAAATAGGTTCGTCGTCTTTTCCAAATACCACTGTCCTATAGACATCGGCACACTCCAAGTAAGGCTTTTCAGCAGAACCATCGGCAGCCTGTCTTTATAGCACTGTCTGATCCAAAAAACACTCAGCAGCGGGAAAAAGAGAAAATCATATAAAATATTGGTTTTATAAATATGCGGTAATGGCCTGACAGGATAGGCAATTCGCTTTGTCCTGACATAAAACACATCCATTAGTGTCGAGATGACGCCTTTCCCGAGAAAGATAATCAGCACTTCTTTTAGAGCTGATCGTTTCATTGCAAAAGGAAATAATACCACGCACAAACCAAAAAGGCCTTTCAGCAACTTTTTTTCCATTAAATAACCCTGCCCTTGCTCTTTTTGGTTAGTATTAGCACAGCTTTAAAAAAGATGCATCTATTTCCTGCTTACTAAAAATCCTCATTAAATCCGGAACTCTGCAATCGGGTTAATCATGGCAGACCGCCCAGGTACATCATTTGCAGAGGTTCCTCATGGATTCTGCCTGCGTTTTCCTCCAAAAAATAGACCTTGGCATTAGGCCTCGAACTGATGCATTTATAAACTTGTCCGTCTTTAAAATGCACGGCTGCCCCATCTTCCATGCCAAACCCAGCTATCATACTGCCAGAACGTACAAGTTTATGAAATGACGGTCTTCTCTTTTCCTCGCCATCATAATGAGGACAAATACTCCCTTTGATAAATCCCAGTCCATTTATTTTGTACAGCGGAGCATTTAAAGGATCAGTCAATCCCTCTTCAAACCAGCAATTCGCTCCAGCACTAAGCCCTGCAAGGACCGTGCCGTTTTCATATGCTCTTTTAAATAGAAGATCGAGTCCCCATTCTTTCCATAAAACAAGCAGATTCCGGGTACTTCCCCCGCCCACGTACAAGATATCCTGGGACATGACGAAATCCTCAATATCCTTAAAGTGCGGATCAAATAATGCCAAGTGATCAGGTTTACATGCCATAGAATGAAAAGCATGATAAAACCGTTGAATATATCCATCCTGATCTCCACTTGCTGTGGACACGAAACATATTTTCGGATTCGGCTTCAGTGACTGATTCAGAATATAGTGATCCAACAACAAATTATCAGGCTCCATGGAAAACCCACCCCCGCCCATCGCAATAATCTGTTTCATCTTTTCCCCCCTCGTTTTAAAGCAGCACTTCCCTCAAAAGCAGCCCCAAAGCTATGCCCAGAAACATCGAAGTTAAAGTCCCGAGAAGAAAATACTCCGCCCAGTTTCGGTCATCCATCTGCTTAAAGCGGGCGATCGATTTCGCCGTCACAATGAAACCGATGGCGGGATATGCACTGTAAAACGTCAAAATCAGTACAAGCAGCCTTTCAATATATCCGATCAGCTTTCCTCTGGACAGATCATGTTTATTAAATGTGAAATACGTATACTCCTCCGTCAGTCCGCCTGCTGCATTCATCTTGTCTTCTTTTCTCTCATTCTTGAATGCATAGCGCCCTTCAAACGAAAGCAGCTGCGCCGGAAGTGTCCCTAGCACCATACGGATGACATGCCCGCTTACACTAGTAGTAACAATTAGGATAATGGCAATAAATAAAAGGGCATTCGGTACACTGAGTGAAGATTTCTCCGTTATCAGCATGATTCCTTTTTGGGCAATTGCGCTGTACGATACATTTAAAAAGAAGTGGCATGCTAACACAATCATAACAAGATGCAAAAACTGATCACCAAGAAAATAGAGAAGGTTTTTCATATTTTGCTTGTCAGTCGTCCTATCCAGCAGTTTCAGCTTAAGAAAATCTATCACACCATGAGTTCCAATTATGAAAACCAATGGCAGAACAACATTTTTCAGCGGATTTACCATCTCGAATTCGGTCAGCCAGAAACAAAGCAAAACAGCCAGGAGGATAAACGCATGATGAAGCAAATGCTTTTTTAAATACTTCCGCTTTTCCCTGACCATTTCATCAGTCTGAAGCAGAAAGTCAGCCGTTAAATGGGCCAGAATAAGACTAAGTACAATCATACGCTCCCATCTCCCTCCCTTTTCGAAAACCATTCGGCTGACGAACTCTGCAAGCTTGAGCGAATCAATGCAATCAGCTTGTCACTGGACTGCTCATCGAATCCCTTTTGCTGAAGAGAATCAAGAACGGCGGTAATAGTATTGAATATCATTACCAGCTCATCCCCTTTTCCCTTCTTAAAATGGCTTGAAATTGTCGATGGCGACTTGCTCAGCATCGACGCAGCCTTCCGCTGCTGACGGTAAATTTCCACAAGTGCATACACTTGTTTCTGGAGGTCCGTCTGGTCCTTAACGAGCGTATGCCTGACTTCCAGCAGAGAATTGAGTAGCAGCTGTGTTTCATACAGATCATCACGTAAGCGGAATGCAAACTGGGCTCTCCCTGCACCTTCACGTTTCAGATCATCATTCGCCTCTCTGGCTTGCTTCATCAGCGGATGTATCCACGTTTCTACATTAAGATCCGCAACATTGCTGTCAATCTCGCCAAACGACAGACCAAAGTATGGCGGGTGCTCAACCTTCGTCCAGCAGATACTTAGAAAGTGTGCAGCCGCGTACGCCGCAGCATATCCCTCCGATATAAAAATCACCTCATCTCCCCTTCGATGCTTGACAATCGCCTGATTTCCGGTCCATTGCATCAGCCAGGAAGTGATTTTACTCAAATAAGCAGATAGTTCATTTCCTTTGCCTTCTAAAGAAGAATTTCTAATATCCATAATAAACACAGAGCACGGGTAACGATTCAAGGAACATGCCTCCAAAGATTCGATTATATGATCTAATGTAGCAGATGTTCGATTGAATGGTCAAACTTTTGTGGAGTTTTATTATTTAGTAGAATTTCACATGGGGAATCCAAAGGAGATTTTTTGAATGGAAAAAGAGATTGATTATCTTCTAATACAATCCCTTCATCTTAAATATGCAGCGAACTTTTTTGAGGTAATTCTAAGTAAATGCAAAAAACTTGTAGGGGGTTTATAGACTGGTACCTTGTCATTTTTTAAAAGGCCGTCAACTATCATCTTGTTATTCATTAGTCTCTCTATATTAAATGTTACTGGAACAAGTGAGGTATCTGGTCCAATTAGCTCCTCCCCGACTTTGACTATGTGAAGTCCAAAGGAGATTTTTAACATCCTAAAAAACTTCTTTTCGATCAGAGCAATATAGTACCTTGGGCTGTACTGCCTGGCATGATAGTAAAAAACATATAAAAGTAAATGAAAATAACCCTTTCTTTGATACTCTTGTTTTATACAAAGTTTATCAATCTCCCAAATTCTCTTGTAGTTGTTATTAAACTCAGGTATAACTGAAAAGGATTTTTCGGTCTTTCCTTCTACCGTGCTATAGGGATTATTGGGGTGATAGGGTATAAACTCAATGGTTCCAATAATTTCACGGTTATTGTTTTCCTCTAGAACAATTAAATACCTCACACCCTGATCAGAATAAGGATCGTTAAACCATCCCATCTTTGAACAGAGAAACTCCCACGTGTTCTCAAACTCTTGCTGCTGTGTTTCATTATTGACTTTTTCTATGATAGGACGTTTCAACTCATCACCTCAAAATAGTAAATGTACTGGCAAAAAAAGCCCTTGTCCTCTCAGAATCAGGGCTTTTTCTATCTTATTTCAGCTGTCTAATTCCGGTGGGCAATCTGGATCACCCTTATCAGGCGGTTCCCACCCTTTAAATGTATTAGAAACATCGAGCATCTCTAAAGCTGGGATTTTCCATAGTTCTTTCATAAGTATCACCTCCTTTCAACTATAATGTTATTTGACTGAAAGCGTAGCTTCCTGCTGACGGTTGACAAGGTTCCCAAAAATCGTTTTTTTGTCATTTGCAAGTTGTTGATACGAGCCTTGCTGAACAACCTCCCCATCTTCCAATACAATTACTTGATCTGCATTTCTGATTGTTGAGAGTCTGTGAGCAATCACCACAATGGTCATTTGTCCTTTAAGACGATCAATAGCTTCCTGAATGCTTGCTTCATTTTCTGTATCAAGCGCACTGGTTGCTTCATCTAAAACTAAAATAGACGGTTTTCTTAAAATGGCTCTCGCCAATACGATTCTCTGTCTCTCTCCCCCTGAAAGCCTGACTCCTCTGTCACCTAATTCCGTATCAAGGCCGTTGGGAAGATTTTTGACAAAATCGGCCGCAGATGAAAAACGAAGTGCGTCCCAAAGCTCGCTGTCCCCGGCATTTTCTGCCACCATCTGCAGATTTTCCCGGATGGAGCCATTAAATAAAAACGGCTCCTGCGGCACATAACTTACAGACTTGCGCAAAGCTTTGGCATTTGAAGGTGTCAGCTTCGTTCCGTCCACCAAAAATTCCCCGTGTTCAGGAGTATTCAAGCCCATAAGAATATCAATTAACGTACTTTTCCCTGCACCTGACCTTCCGGCAACAGCTGTCATTTTATTGATGGGAATCGTCAAGGAGATGTTTTTCAATGCGTACTCTCTGCTGCCTGAATAACGGAAGGATACCTCCCTTAGTTCCATCTCATTTCTTAATATCATGGGATTGTTCAGCTCACTAGCTGGATCTGGTTGTTCTTCCGCTTTTGCACACTCATCCTGAAGATTTTTGACAGCTTGAAAGGCAGGAAGCATTGCTGCAATTTGTTCAAGCGAACTTTGGATTCCCGCAACTCTTGGCCACAACCTTGAAAAAATCACTATAATGAGCATGAGCTGTCCTGCCTGTGCATGAAACAGGTTTACTGAAATAAAAATGAAAGCTGCAATTAAGATTGAAGATGCTGCTTTGTAATAAAATTGTGAAGTTGCCTTAAGTGTGGAATACTCAATTTGTTCATTCTTCATACCAAGTGTAATTGAGCTGAACCAGTTCATTTTTGCATGTTCAAGCGTATTGCTTTTTATGTCCTTTATCCCGTTGATCTGGTCTGTAATCCCTGCCAAATATTCTTTTCCAAGCGTGTAATTTTTTCTGCCAAGAGCCAGTGAAGATTTTAAAAATCTCCGGTTTAAAAAGACTACCGCTGCACCGCAAATTAATAAAAAGACAGTAATGCTTGGGGAAAGGATAAGAGCAAAACCAATTTGTATCATCGTAAAAAAGAGAGAGGCCAAAAATTGCAGCAGCGAGTGGGTGCCTGCGTTAGAGCGGGCGATCTCGGCAGTAAGAATGTTTATCAAGTCTGATTTTCTGTTTTTCAGAAAAAAGCTCCAGTTTGCCCGAAGCAAAGACTGGTACGTTTTTATTCTCAAATGCCGAAAGAATCCATGCTGAATTTTCACATTTTCAATGGAAATCTTTCTGTGCAGGAGATTCTGCAGCACAGAGATTGTCACAAACAGAAAGAGAACGAGTGGTAACCCTGTGTTGTCCGGCAAATTGCTGAAATACGAAAAAAATGAAGTGAATGGCGTGTTTTTGAGATTAAGCTCTATAAGACCGGTAAAGCTGATCATTGGGATCAGCAGCAAAACACCGATTCCGTCCAGTAAACTGATTAGCACGGTTGCAAGCAAATTGATATAAAGACGCCTGCCTGAGAAAGAGTGAATTTGCATTAAAAAATAGAGGATAAGATTCATGATTTCTGCCCCTTGAGATAACCTGTTTCTTTTACCGCTTTCCTCCATGTCCAAAGAAAAGGATGCAGAATATAATAAAGGGAATGATATTTTAAAGGCAGCCGCAATGTTTCTGCATCTTCTGGAAATGGAAATAAAAAACTTGCGAGATGCATGAATTTTTGCTCCCAAGACATCAGCGAAAATAAATACGCAGCGTGATAAGAACTGATTTCCTCAGGTAATGGACAGGTATGAAGATTAACTTTGTTTTCCAGATAAAAAATGGCTGATTGGGCACTCTTAAGTTCTCTTCCTGCATCCACCCTGACATCAAGGTCAGCAGGTATGGATGCATCCAGTAAATGTACAGCTAACAATACTGCCTGCTTCCCTTCTTTTAAAGAATGAAATGAATTGAGCAAGCCTTCCGCCGCTTTCCAGTTTACATCCTGTTTTAGAATCCGCTGAATGTCTGTCAGCCACCTCAGCCTTGACCACCCATGTCTTCCGCCATGTTTGACAAGGAATGAAAATAAGTCTTCTTTTCCTAAAAAGTACAGCTGAGATTCAGATAATGAACTTCTTCTTTTATTCATCCAAAGGTGTTCAAATCCTGGTTCCCGCCCTGGTCCCGGGTGCAGTCGCCAGTGAATTTCTGCTTTAATTTTCTTATCGGGATGAAAATAAGTGAAATGATGATGCCTCCATTTCCAATCACCCAGAATCGTTTTAATGTATTCGTCCTTTACAAAGCCCATCCGCTGCAGTACTGTTTCTGTCTGGCCCAGTTTGTCAAACGGTACAATAAAATCAAGGTCACTCGATGTTCTCAGGGAGAGATCACCATACAGGTCATGTGCGATAACAGGTCCCTTCAGGAAAAGAACACGTATTTTCTCATCCAGCAGATTTTGGCTCAATTCTTCCATTACCGAAGATAGATAAAGCATATGAAAAGTGTTGTTCCTGAATTTTATTTCAAAGAATGAAAGAACATCCTCCGGCACAATCGTGCTTGGAAGCTCTTTGAGACGGGGATAGATTAGCGGGTATACTCGATGATGTACACATAAACTTACAAAAACAGACCAATCCAGCTTATGAAATAAATTGATGCTTTTTTCTGCTAATTGCCCCTCCTCCTGATCTTTTAAGAGTTCAAGAATGACTTTTAACTCTCTCGGTACTTTCGATAATTCCAGTTTCATCATTCAATCCCTCCATGTTCTTTGCAAATTTAGCGACTACAGTAAATTTTTCCATTCCTTCTGCACCCGTTACGATGTATGGACCGCTTCTCAACCATGCGTGGGCTGAAAGTTTGCCGTTTTCATCCCTGCCCGTTCCAAGATACATTGTGCTGCCAATCCCCCGCTTTTCCAGCATTTTCATTGCAGCAATGGCTTTAACAAGACACTGGCTTTCCCAAAATGTATAGTTGCTCATCAAGTAAATTGCATGAGATATGTGCTTGACTGTCTTTTGATGAGAATCAATTGATTCATAGCCGGTTTCTTCCATGTGATTTCCAAGTGATGGAGCCACCTTTGCAAACGGCAGGCACTTCAGGAGGCGTCCGATTCCCAAATAATAAAAAGACTCCGCAAGCAGGAATTTTGTTTTTCTGTCCATACCATGAAAAAGCAATAACTTTCTCAACTATTCTCTGATCCTTTCTTAATCCAGATTAATCTTCACCAGATTTTCTTTGTTTAATTCCTCTAAAAATGATAAAACCTGATTCTCGCAAAGTTCCTTCTCTACCTGGTATTGCGCTGTCAGCAGTTCGATCAGATTCGAAAACGGGATTGGTTTTTTGATAAGATCCCAGATGATGCCGCCCATTTCCCCTAAATTATAATATCTCCCATTTTTAACGCTTAACATGACTTTCTCACCATTCATATTGCTTACTAAGTTTCCCTCAGTCTGGCTTACTGTAAAATGGGTAGTAGTAATTGCAGCTGTACTCATAACGAAACGCCTCCAGTAATTTCGACTAAAATTTGATCAGCAAGCTCAGGTGCTGTAAATGGATTCTCAGGCCTTTCAAGCTGAAACATCATTATTTTTTCGGCTAAAGATGCCGATGTGGCAAAATGCCATTCTGTTAGATTCATGCTGGCAAGATAAAAGTTCCGGTACGTATGCTTAAATAAAGTTTGCAGACAGTGCAATTTACTCAGTGGCCTGATCAGGATCTCTGTGCCTTCTGTTTTAGTTAACTCAAATACCCCGGCCAAAGGCAGCGAAGCCGATTCAAATTGATCCACCACGGGAACAGAATATTTTGTTTCTCTGTTGAAAATCTTTCTGTATTTTTCTGCATTCATGCCGAAAGCATCCAGGCTGTTAAGCCAGAGCTTCTGATGGGGATAAGCTGGGGTTACATATGGAATTCCATTTGAATGAAACGTTACAGGAATAACATCATCTGTCAGCAATGTGCAGCCTCTATTTATTAAAGCGGAAGCAAGCGTGGATTTTCCCGCACCGGAATCCCCGACTATGGCATATGCTTTTCCTTCAGAAGCAAACGCACTTCCATGAAGCGGAAGAATCCTTCTTTGCAACAGAATGGCCCCCATGCATGAACCGAGCAAATACAGTCTGATCAGATCATCATCTGCATCATTTTCAGGCGAATAGAAAATCTCGTTCCCCTTAGAAACAAAGAAGATTCCTACCGTTTTAATATGAAACATGACAAAATTCTCATTGATAACAAAAGAACGGCCGCTGACAGAATGCTCTTGCCATAAAGAGCTCAACTCTCTTTTTTCAATCAGAATGTGGAAGGATGGTTCAGAATCCGGGAATACGGTGAGCTCCCTCAATTGTATATCAGACTGGATAATAAAGCCGAAACCGCTGTACCTGCTGGTTTTTATTTGAATTGTAGTCAAGCAAACAACTCCCAAAAATGAAATAAATGGTATATTTTTAAAAAGATACCCCCATTTTGATTAGATAAGGGTATCTTTTCAATTTAAGTATTGGAATTAACTGTAGTGAACTGTTTCATCTGTATCCGGCTGAACAGCATCAGGCGTTTTCAGACCTGGTCCTGCCATCGTCAGACTTACATCAAGCACTTCAAGTGCCGGAGTCTGCCAAGTTTTCATACAATCACCTCCCTTCAAATCGTGTAAGAAACCGGTATAGAATCAGACATCTCATAAGGACCCTGAACTCAAATTCGAAAATTAAGCCCGGCTTAAATTCACTGGAAATTTTCTTAAGATAGTCCTTCAATAAAGGCTGGTTTAGCATCGACACAATCATAGGTGCATTAAGGGCATGATTTACTTCTTGAATGAAGCTCTCCCATTCAGCTTCCATACGGTGCACACCGTCGGCGCCCTGCACACCTCTTGATTTTTGATTCAGTCTGATCTCATCGGGAAGCCAGCCGTTTGTTGCACGGCGCACCAATGATCTGTCCCGTCCATTTTGAACATATTGATTATCAGGAACAGAAAGACAAAACTGAACAACCCGAAGATCATTCGTGGGATCTCTCTCCCATAGAGCATGTCTGAGCGACAATTTCGTGCCGATGGTGCCGTTTAAGGCCCAAATATGAGACTGCTCAAATTGAAGCCTTTTCATTTGATAGGCATCTGTAATTCCGACTCCAGTAACATCGATTCCTTTTTCATTTAAATGGCTGAAAACATCATTTTTTTCTGCAAACTGCGGATTAATCCAAATGGGAAAACCTTCAGCAGCATCACGATCAATCCATTTTGAAACAGAAGGAAACGCTTTTTTTCTAACGAATTTCATTATTCTTTTTTGATTGACGCCGATATACTGGCTGTACATTTTTATTTCTTTATAAAGAACGAAAAAGTTAAATTTTTTTAACAGTCTTGCATAATGATCCAGGGCAGGCCCAAACGATATGGTCCAATTCCCTCTCTGCCCATTCAGCAGGATCCCAATATTCTGGGAAGCTGCCTGTTCATAGATTCCTTTAAGCCAAAACGAATTCTCAAAAAATTTGTACGGCATCTCCATAATATCCAGCCATTCATCTATTTCTGAGTACGGATTGCTTTGCGGAAAACTTAAATATTGATCATTTATATTGCCGACGTAATCGACCGTCGATTTTATATGAGGCCGTTCATCGGCAACTCTGTACCTGTGCGTCCAGTCAGAGAATCCATCAACAGGAACATAGCTGAATGTCTGCAAAGTCTGCTTTTTTTCAAGTAGAGCACGTGCTGCAAAACTGACGACCGTTCCTGAGTCCAGTCCCCCGCTCAGCTGTGCCCCTACACCCTTTCTTGTTCTGGTCCTGTCTACTACCGCCCGCTTGAACACGTCTCTGAACGCTTCTTCATATTCACCATTTGAAGCTAAGTGTAATTTATGAGAGTAGTCAAACCAATGATACCTCTTCACCTTCATCACACCGTTTTTTATAGATAAAGAATGGCCCGGAGGAACTTGAAACACTTCCTTGTAAACCGTCTCTTCTGCAGTGCTTGAATCGCTGGTCACAGGTATCGCGACAAATTCTGCCATCCACTTCTCGTTCACTTCTTTTTTCTGCCCAGCTGAGAACAAAGGTTCAATAATCGTGCTGAAAACAAATTTCCTCGAATTATTGAAGTAATACAATGTTCTGGAACCGGAGAAATCACGTGCAGCGAATACCTTGTTTTTATGAGCATCCCATATGACGAATGCGAAGTCTCCAATTATGTACTTAGGGGCGTCTTCTCCCCATTTTCTATACGCCATCAGGATCAGCTGGCTGTCTGTTATGCCTGTAGAAGTCCGATCTTCAGACAGCATCTCAATTAATTCTGTTCTGTTGTCGATGATGGCATCGGCCGTTATGGCTAATCCGGAAACAGAATCATAAAAAGGAAGTACCTCTCCGGCTGCTTCAGGTGTAATCCATTGTGCATGACAGCCAAAGAATACATGTTCCTTATGCCAGAGCCTGATATCATCAGAAGGGAATTTGCTGAGTACATTCATCATCTTTTCCGCTTCTTCATAACGAACACCCTTGTTATGAAGGTCCACTATTCCAACTATGGCGCTCATAGCGTCACTCCTACGAATATGCCTCTTCTAAGCGAACAGTCACATGAAATCATTCTATATTAAGAACGATACATTACTAATGGTCTAATTGCAACAAGATTTTACAGGATTAATCAAATTATTTGCAATTCTTTATCCAGATACGTTTCTGTCTGGTTCATTTGCCAGTTCCATGAATCTCTGCACATATCTTCTAAGCTTTTTTTTGCATTCCATTGGAGTAAGATGCTTGCTTTAGAACAATCAGCGTAGCTGACAGCAGCGTCTCCCTTTCTGCGTTCCGACAATTGGAAAGGTATCTTTTTGCCTGAAACCTTTTCAAACATCTGAACAATATCAAGAACACTGTAGCCCTGTCCAGTCCCAAGATTAAACACCTCTAGTCCATTTGAAGAAGCAACAGCTTCCAAAGCATTTAAATGTCCTGCAGCAAGGTCAGCTACATGAATATAATCTCTGATACCTGTACCGTCCTTAGTATCATAATCACTTCCGAAAATGGACAGAGACTCTCTTTTACCTGCCGCAACCTGGGTCACATAAGGAAATAGATTGTTGGGAGTACCTTTTGGATTCTCACCGAGCAAGCCGCTTGGATGTGCTCCTACAGGATTAAAATAGCGAAGTATAGCAATGCTCCATTTATGATCCGCTGAATAAATATCTCTAAGCATTTCTTCAATAAACAGCTTTGTTCTTCCATAGGGATTTGAAGCACTCAGCGGCATATCCTCCTTCAAAGGAACTTTATTATTGGATCCGTATACAGTGGCTGAAGAACTGAAAACTAGTTTTCTGATCTCGTATTTCTTCATCAATTTAAATAAAGTTAAGGATCCTGAGATATTATTATGGTAGTAATTTAAAGGCACAGATACAGATTCACCGACTGCTTTATGCCCTGCAAAGTGAATGACAGCATCAAAATGATGCTCGAGAAATATTTTTTCCATCCTAGTCTCATCCGTTATATCTTCTTTGATAAAAATCAAATCTTTTCCTGTAATATCCTTTACTCTTTCTAGTGAGCTCTCATTGGAGTTACTTAAATTATCTACTACTACAATTTCGTGACCTGAAAGCAGCAGTTCTACACAGGTATGCGACCCTATATAGCCTGCGCCGCCTGAAACAAGAATTTTCATTGTATCGCTCCTTTAGATTATGCTTTTTAAATAAAAACAGGAAGACTGCTTAGTGAAATAGTTCTTTATAAAGAACATTTTCATCCATCTTACCTGAATAATCTCTATTTATTCAATTATTAGTGAATGTTTTTTCAACATCCAACAGAAAAAAACTCACCTTTTTAATGTGAGTTTGCTGTTACTGATCAGATTTTTTTTACAGTTACAAACAAAGGAGTCTGTAGGTGATATTTTATTTGCAGCACATTTGGTGATACAATTGTTATAACTGGATGAACAAGCTGGTTACCCTGAGCTATACACTGAATGAATAACTCTGATGAACCTAAATTATGGTTTATTGCAGCAGTGTAGCTATTTCCTTCTGGTGTGAGATTTACTGTTGTTTTAAAGGTATTCTCTATATCATAGCTAACGAAGATGCCAGGGTCTGCAGCAGGAAATAGAATATTAGAGACTTTGTTCTCTGAAAAGATCATATTTTTTATAGGTTTCACATTATTGTAGTAGGCAATCGTCTTTGTTCCTCCGCCTGAGTAGGTTATATTCAAATTTTTGAGGAACAATGTGAACACTGAAGCAACAACCGGTTTGTCATGATGAGTTAAATAGGAAAAAGAAGGGTTTTTAATTGAAATTTTACTGTTAGTCACCTTTATTGATCCGCTTGGCTGGTTGAGGTCTGTCGCAAAAAAGTAAGTCAGTGAGTTTGAACTGATCTCGCAGTTTTCCAAATAAATATCTGCTTTATAGCCGGGAGTGTTTATATTTCCTACCTTCGTGACAGTATCAACTAATTTGCAATTGTACAGATTCAGCTCTCTATTTTTTGTGCCGAAAATCAAATTAGTCAATAGACAGTTGAAAAAGGATGATTCTTGAATGTTTGCTGCCTCATCTTCAGATGTTCCATTTATTGTCTGAATCGTAATTTTCAAGTTATTAAAAGTACAATTTTTGAACTCATATACTTTAGACGTACAATCTCTTAATATCGCCGAATCAATTATGCAATCTTCAAGTTTATATGCAGTGATCGAAAAAGCACCTGCCATATGCACATACTTTAATCGATTGTTTTTAAAAGTATTGTTCACCCTGCTCGTTCCCATATGAATAGCAGGAACGTCTACTAAATTATTGTCTGTAAAATTTATTTGATAGGAAGAGTTGTTGCCAAAAGAAAAATTGCCTCCCTTGAAACTGTTCTCCAGAATATTAACAAACGCATGATCAAAATTGGACGACATTAATCCTATATTTGTGGAACAATTATAAATAAAGTTCCCCTTGATATTTGCAAATGATAAACTGTACAGATTGATGCCGATTCCATCCATATTGTAGATGTGGTTGTTTTCTATAAAAATGGTATAACAGCCAGCCAAGATCCCGTTATTGCTACCATAAATTAAATTATTTCTAATGTAATTGCTGTCTCCGTATGAATCTTCCTGGTTGATTCCATATCTCGTAGAGTCATTAAAGGTCGGTTTGCCGTCCAGGAAGCTGCTGCTTGCCTTTCCATTATCCCGAATCGTATTGTATTGAATAGCATTATAGCTTCCCCCCAGTGTAATCCCGCCTCTATGCCCGTTAAAAATTTCATTTTGTTCAACTAGATTGTGATGGGGGATCAAGCCGAATTTCAGCGTAATTTGCATATTTTTTGCTGGATTCGTTTCATTGAAAAAGACGAATCTCATCTTTGATGCAGCTGCCGGAATCGAGATGTCCTGATAAATCTTTCTTCTTTTCAGCACTCCAATAAAGGAATTGTCTGCCCTGTAGAAAAAGACGTCTGCTTCCTTAGTGGCTAAAGCTGTCAATCTCGTATATCCAGCTCCTGCAATAAGAAATGAACTGAAAGTTACATCCGTTGGGATGGGAATAAAAGCTGACGTCAAAGAATCCGCTGATGCAACAGGCTTTCCTGTCGTGTACTCTAAACTATTTAACGTGAATCCAAAATTAATACCTGCCAGCTCTTTGAATGATGAACTAGTAAAAGTAACATTGTCACCCATATAATCTCTTACTGTGCAGTTTTTTAATGAAGAATATTTAGTACTCTTGGCGAATACCACTCCGTACGAATGCTCCATCCTTCTTTCCTCAGGATTTACAAAACTGCGGTCTTCCCTGCATCCGATGATCGTGCCGCCTTTTAGATGAGCATCTGTTACGTTTTCAAATTCAATGCTGTTTCCCTTGAAGTTATAAAAATCGGCACTTTTTCTGGAATCAAAAGGTGATTTTCGGTCTGAATCAAAAATCACTTTAAGAGTTGATCCATTTAAATCGAAGATGAAATTGCTGATCATCTTAATGACTCTCGGATAACAGATAGCGTAGTTTCCTTTAGGTAAAACCGCACCGCTGTATCCATTGTTTTTTGCGAACGCCAATGCATTGTTTATCCCCAGTATATTTGCATCTGCTTTTAAATAATCGGCATTTGTATATGGTTTAACGGGCAATCCCTGGCTGATATTCCACCTGGCAAGTTCAATAGTATACATACAAACTATCCTTTCAAAATAGTGTAGTTTGTATAAACTATGTTTGACTATTTCAAGCTGATTGGACGAAACAATGTATATCAGGGATTTTTATAATAAAAAGGTCCTATTCTAACAGAGTCAAAAGAATCATTAAAAACACTTTTATACAGGTATTGGATGCAGATCCAGAGGTTCAAATCTAGTCGTTTTTCAGCCGGCTATTGAATCAGCTGTTCGAACAGCTGATTTAATGCAGGTGATAATCATTTCCTGTTCATCATGTGTCATACTCGAACCCGATGGAAGACATACTCCTCTTAAGAATAAATCTTCAGATACTGCTTTGTCTTCATGGTGGGAATAAAATGGAGCGTCCTTAAACAACGGCTGCATATGAAGCGGCTTCCATACGTGTCGAGCCTCTATGTTTTCCTTCTCCAGAAGCTGAATCAGTTCCGACGAATTCAGGCCGAATTCCTGTTTATCCAGTGTCAGCGCCGTCAGCCATCTATTTGAGACAGAGTCGGCTAATTCTGGCATAAACTGAATACCCGGAAGACTTTGCAGCTGGTCTCTGTATGCTGAAAAAATTTCTCTTCGCGACCTGACCCGATCATCCAATACTTCAAGCTGACCACGCCCCACCCCGGCTAAAAGATTGCTCATGCGGTAATTATATCCAATGTGGCTGTGTTCGTAATAGGGAGCTTCATCTCTGGCCTGAGAGGCAAAAAACCTGGCTTTTTCAAGCTGCTCAGTGTGATTGGAGACAAGCATGCCGCCTCCGGAAGTGCTGATGATTTTATTGCCATTAAATGAATAAATGCCAAAGTGTCCGAACGTGCCGCTTTTTTTCCCTTTATAACTTGAACCGAGGGACTCTGCTGCGTCTTCGATTATTGGAACATCATAATAGTTGCATATCGTGCTGATCTCGTCCATTTTTGCACTTTGGCCATATAAATTAACAACAATGACAGCTTTTGGGATGTTCATGGTCTTTTCTGCTACTTTGAAAGCTTGTGCTAATGCCTTCGGAGACATATTCCAGCTTTCAGGTTCTGAATCTATAAACACAGGATGAGCACCTTCGTACAAAATAGGATTTGCACTGGCTACAAAAGTAAGCGAGGAGCAGAAGACTGTATCGTTTTTTTCAACTCCGAGTAATTTGAGAGCAAGGTGAATAGCCGCAGTTCCTGAGCTTAAAGCTACCGCTCCTTTAGAGCCGGAATAATCTGCGATTTCCTGTTCAAAAAAATCTACGTTCGGACCGAGCGGTGCAAGCCAATTGCTTTCAAATGCATCGTTAATGTATTTCAGTTCATTCCCGCTCATGTGAGGAGGTGACAAAAATATTCTTTTTTTCATGACAGTTCTCCTTCTTATCTTTCGATAGATACCTAGCCGGATTGCCTGCTGCTTTTGTATTGCTCTCAATATCATGAATTACAACAGACCCCGCCCCGATTATGGCCCATTCTCCTACAGTCCTATTAGGAATAATAGTAGCTGAGGCCCCTATATGCGCACCGGTTTTTATTGTTACACCGCCAGTCAGAGTCGCATTGGGAGAGACATGAACAAAGTCTTGAATATGGTTGTCATGCTCAATAATAGTGCCTGAATTTGCAATGCAGTGACTTCCTATTTTCGTATTGGCATTGATAATGCTGCCAGGCATCACAACAGTTCCGGGCCCTATCTCTGAAGTTGGGCTAATTAATGCAGAGGGATGGATCAGTGTAGCATATTGATTATGATCAATGGCTAAGTGATTTACGATTTTTGCCCGCACACGGTTATCTCCAACAGCAACAAAAAAATACCCTTCAGGAAATTTTTTTGTGAGGTATGCGTAATCGGATAGTTTCCCGTAATACA
Source organism: Metabacillus sp. SLBN-84 (assembly GCF_053629595.1). Taxonomy (NCBI): domain Bacteria; kingdom Bacillati; phylum Bacillota; class Bacilli; order Caryophanales; family Bacillaceae; genus Metabacillus; species Metabacillus sp. SLBN-84. Next base: position 2,161,771 of record NZ_JBRJIP010000001.1, on the reverse strand, counting down.
CCCCATCAATTTCCTTTCTATCTTCCGTTTTATCATCTAAAACACCGCCAAGCTGATAGGTATTCAGTTTTTGAATGATGTCACGTATCACTCTGCTGTGTCCCCCGTCACCAATTACTGTAAGAATTGGTTTATTCACTGCCGGCACCCTTGAATTTCTGCGCAGTTGCAAAACCGGGCTGATTAATTCCTTCTGATTTAAGTACTTTTTTTAGCGTCATCAGTATAATTTTGACATCCAGCAGGTATGTGCGATTATTAACATACCAAACATCAAGTTCAAATTTCTGCTCCCATGAAAGGGCATTTCGTCCATTCACCTGAGCCCATCCAGTGATACCTGGTTTAACTAAGTGCCTTTTTGCCTGCTCATCTGTATATAGAGGCAAATATTCCATCAGCAATGGTCTCGGACCGACCAGACTCAGTTCTCCTTTAAGCACATTGAAAAGCTGCGGCAATTCGTCAAGGCTGTATTTCCTCAAAAACCTTCCAAAAGAGGTTAACCTTTCATCATCTGATAATAAAAAGCCATTTTCATCTTTCTGTTCCGTCATAGTACGGAACTTTAAAAGAGAAAATGGCTTGTTTCGAAAACCAGGTCTTTTTTGCTTTAATATGACAGGTGAACCCAAATCAACTTTGACACCGATGGAAATAATCAATAGTGGAAATAAAAATAAAAGGAGCAATATTATTGAAGCTATGATATCTGTGAATCGTTTCATTAGATCACCCTCTATTGTGAAGTCATATATTTATTTCTAACTTGCTTTTATTGACTGACATTTACAGGAAACTGACAGTCATTCCTAATGGAAAATGGTTAAGAGAGGCTGCCGTATTACAGGTTTTCACCTGCTGAAATCTTTCGTTTTCCTGTGAACAGGCTTCCTGCGCGGATTTTCCATTTTTCCCTTTCCCTGCGGCTCAGACCGAACACCCAAAATGACAGGATATATAAAGATAAAAGAACAGTCACATTCATTAAAAAAGAAAACCATGAGGCAGCTGGAAGGAAATCTTTCAATACAATGCCTATCGTAATCATAAGAAAATGAATGACTGCAACGGGTGAGACCCTCGCAACGTATGTCCTGAATTTGAATTTAAATACGTGAATGTAAATTATGTTAACGATAATCCAATTTAATACAATCATGGCAATAGCTAATCCATAAGCCATTCCGACTACACCATAGTTTTGAATCAGGAAAAAGCCTCCGAGCGCTCCCAATCCGAAAATTCCCAGTTGGAGAAATGCCCTGATTCCATCTGCTTTTTTTGCTCTTAGTATTAATACACAGCTGTACTGAACAGTTTGAACAATCATCGCAAACATCAAGATAAAACTAATATTCCATGACATCACGTAATCAGGCCCAACCCAAAGCTGAATAAAGTCTTTTCCGTAAACATAATATAACGACAGGATGGCTCCCATTAAATAAAATTGTAATCTGCCAATCCTAATTGAAAAGTGTGTTAGTTCATTGTTATCGGCACCATTTGTCACCATCTTTGTTACCATCGGAAACAGTTTGCTGTTTATCACCCCTGATATATACTGAAAGTAACTGATGATTGTAATGCCAACTGCAAAGACAGCCACTTCTTTTGAGCCAAGAGTTGCCCCTATTATCAACAAACCAACTCTCCAAATCATCATGTCAGCCAGATTCCCTACGAAAATGAACACGGAATAACTTAAAACCTCTTTTAACAGATCTTTATTAATAGATGATAATTTAATCTTAAAGTTTAAGTGTTTTCTTGAGAAATAAAAATAGATCAAGCCGGTAACATATATTTAAGACCGTATCAACGATGACAATTGCAACTGATTTATACCCCAAGTTCAGTAACACAAAGACAACTACCAATCTGGCTATTATTCTGAAGAAACTGATCAAGTTAATAAAGGGGAACCTCTCAAATGCCTGTATGTAGGCATTGATGGCTCCAATATAGAAGGAGATAAAGATGTTAAACAGCAGAACTGCCAACAATAGTTTCGCCGTATTTAATTCCTCGGCAGAAAGTGAGTTTCCAAAGATTCCATCAAACATAAAATACATCACAGTTCCTGCTAAACAGACAATCAAGGCCAGTGCCGTATATATATAAAACGAAAGACTGATGAAACGGTCAACCTTTTCCTTTTTTTTCTCAGCTAAGTACTGCGAGACATATCTTGTAACAGCATTCCCAAAACCGAAATCCAAAACGGCTATACTGGCAATAAGTGCTCCGATTAAAGAATAGATACCATATTCCGACTGCCCTAATGATTTAATAATATAAGGTGTAAACAATACACCAGCAGCTAATTCTAAAAGTAAAATTCCATATGAAGAAATGATTCCAATCTTCACGTTTTTTTTGTTCGCAGACATTCAACTACCCTTCCATCTATCTTTTTATAGGTGTGTTTTGAAGAATAAGCGACTTGTGTTTAGATCCTCTTTTTTGCCCCTAAAAATGGATGTGGTGAAACAATTTTGTTTTCCACAGCAATAGATTGAGCTTGCTTCTGACATCCATTCGATTGCTATAAAAAATACTTAATAATGTGGCATGGATAAAGGAATATCTGCTCGCTGCAAATTCACTGTAAATGCGCTTTTCTTTGGTCAAATGTGCATTGAAATACATTTTTATGATTTTTTCCATTGTAATCACTTTGAACGTATTGAGGCTCTTATTGCTGAGAGGCAGCTGTTTGCGATCAATATAGTTTAAAATTGTAAGGACAGCGTAGGAATAATCTTCGAGACGTTTCCATCCTTTTTTAGACGTAATGGAGCCATTTCTAATTAAATAGTTATATAGAGGTTTATTTACAAAAGAGATTGCAGTGCATTTTGTAATCAGCCTGAAGATTGGGAACCAGTCCTGAGTATACCTATTCGGTTCAAAGTACAGTTTATGCTGTTCAATGACGGACTTTTTTATTAGCTTATTCCAAACCACACCCATCAATTGGCAATTTATGATCATATCCGCTACTTCCATCCCCGAATATACCCTTTCAGGTTTTACCTTTAAAGATACGTTATTTATCTTTTTGGGATGTGAAGTGGTTACTTCGCTGTGACCGCAAATCACCATATCACTCTTATCTTCCGATATTTTCTTTATCATTAATTCAAGCATATCTTTTTCAAGAAAATCATCTGAGTCTATAAACAAAATGTAGTCGCCCTTCGCAATTTCAAGTGCCGCATTTCTCGCTACAGAAATTCCCTGATTGTTCTGATTAATCAGGATCAAATTATTATGGGCGGATTTGTAATCATTAATTATCTTCAGGGATTGATCGGTTGATCCGTCGTTCACAACGATCACTTCAATATTACTGTAAGACTGGCTGAATATGCTTTGCAGACATGAGTCGAGATAAGATTCTACATTGTATACCGGCATGATTATTGAGATCATTTCGTACTCCTCAACTTATTATTGAGACATCATTTTATAGAGCTTTTCTACTTCTTCCTTTTTACTGTAGTCCCTAGTCATGCAGTTCGCTGACAGGCGTTCTCTCAAAGGCTGGTCATCTATTAGTCTTTCAATTCCTTTAACAAGTCCTTTAATGGAGGCCTCCGTAATATATCCATCTTCGCCATCTGTCAACTGAGCCGCTGCAGTAGGATAATTTGATATCATCACAGGCTTTGATAAGATTTGAGCCTCAAGCACAGTCACCGCTTTTCCTTCATAACGAGAGGGCTGAACATATAAATCAGCTGATCGAATGTAGGGATATGGATTGCATTTCTTTCCGAGCAAAATAAATGAATCTCCTAAATCGTACAACTGAATCAATTTCTTCAGTTTTTCTTCCTCGCCTCCGTAACCGACAATATACCAGGAAATATTCCGATTTCCCTTTTCCCTTAGCACTCTTAGCGTTTCTACCGCCAAGTCGATGCCCTTGGCATAGGACAGTCTGGCAACCGTAACAATTTTAAAGCGGGGATCGGTCAGCAGCGGGTTGACTACTTCTTCTTTGGACATATGTTTAATAAAATCAGGAGAATTTGTATTTTCGACGACCATCACTCTACGTGATAGCTGAGGATATTTAGATAAGAAGGCATTTTTACATTCTGCAGAAACAGCCACAAGGTGATCAAATTCTTTCCACACCTTTAAGTCTTCTTCAATATCTGTGTCAATCTTAGAATAATCTGTATGGATCCAAGCTACTTTTTTTCGGGCATTTACTTTAAATGCCACGAAATCATGCGGCCATAGATAGCTGATAGCCGTATCATAGTATTTATCTAGTTTAGGAAGGTGTTTTAATGAATATTTCCACATAAGCTGCATTTGAATATATCCTGATTCACTCATTTTTTTCGTCCTGCGTCTTAAATCGGCAATTAGTTTTGCCTTAACTCTGCCTGCTGCCAGAAGATATTTCCTTTCATTTATTAAATGTTTGACTGGTTTTCGAAAGGAAGTGTAATCAGGCATTTCACTTAATAAGTTCACTTTATCAGGAAGTGAATCCAGTAAATCGCCTTTGTGGCTGTATAGCATCAGGTCAACATTAAACCTTGTATAATCAAAATGATTCAGTAAATTAATTAAACTTCTTTCTACGCCCCCAATTTCCATATCATAATTGGCTATCAGGACGTTATCCATACAGATCCCCCCTTTCATTTCATGACGTCTCTTATTCTGGCAATATTATTTCCGCCGATCAGTTTAGATGCACATACTTTTAAATAACTTTTCATCCGCGCTCTGAACGGGAGCCAGCTCTTATAGAAGTAATGGATTGTATACGTGTTCCCAGTGATGAATTTTCTGCTGTTAATATAATCGTATGGTGAAAAATAAGTCTGCGGATAAAAAGCACCAATATCCTCAATGATTTGAAATTCACCGTTCAGCAGGAGGCTTTTTCTTTTCAATAACTCGGTGACTGCTGCTACGTTTGTTAAACTGTCATAAGACCCGTCTTTCTTAAGAAACAATTTATTTTCGTATGAGTCTAAAAATTCTTTTATAAACTGGTTTCCCCTTACAGCCCCAATTGTACTGGTAGCTATAAAATTTTCCTGCTCAAAACCCCAGAATGATGTATGGGAAAGCATTTTCTCATCAAACGGCTTGATGACTTCAACATCTGTATCCAAATAAATTCCCCCATGATGATACAGAGCAAATACTCTCACATAATCGCTGACAAACGCATACTTCCCGGCTTCATAAGCTTCTTTCACATACAAATTTGCCTGTATGTCAAAGGTCTCTTCATTCCATTCTTTTATTTCATAACCAATCAAATTCTTTTTCCAGCTTTGTATGCATTTTCTCACAATTCCAGGTTTTTCTTTTTTTCCAAACCAGCAATAGTGAATCAGCCTAGGAATAAAAACCGTTTGTCCTGCTTCATCGCCTATCATCTCCATACTCCTCTCTGCCAATGCGGCAATCCAAAGGTTAGAAGTTTAAATAATCACTGCCGTAATTTAAGCCAAGCCCTATCACGTGCTCATAGTAGAAGTACAGCATATAGCAAATGAGAATTCCATAATAGATAACTCTTTCGTATTTTCTTTTAAACAATTTCACGAGCCAGGACAGCAAAATTAAATTATAAAGACCAAAGTATATATTAAACCTTGCGAATATCCAGTTTTGAGTAGCGATAATCATAAAAAGAACGCTGATAATGGATAAATTGACGATTATGTCACTGTACGGCCAGATTTTCCGCAATTTATCCCTGCCCAAAAAAGCAATCATAACAGGTACAGCATTAACAAATACACGTACGATGCTAGCACCGCCCTCTTGAAACTCGCTGTATTGTGCGTATTGTGTATTGCTGATGGCAGAAAAAAGAAGAGTTGAAAATTCGTTAAACCCCACAACAATCATTACTGCAGCACCAAGCAGGATGAATGTTACCTGTGTCCAGGCTTCTCTTCTGACGATAAAGTAAATAGGAACCATGATCAGTGCACTTTTATGGACTGTTGAAGCAAAGAGAATGATAAAAAGAAATTTTTTAAATTGTCCGTTTAAAATGTATTTCGTTGCAGTGAAAACAACTGCAGCTGCAAGAAATTGTCTTATTCCGTTCATAGATGTTGTAAACATTCCTGAAGCTATATACACGTATATGCTCAACTCAATCATTCTCGAGTAATTTAATAGAACGATTACAATCAAAAGATTTGTAATGAGTGCAGTTGTAAAGATAAGAATTTGAGGATCTGATGAAAGTTGCTGTAAAAACATTTGATAAATATTAAACCCAAAATCTCCGCTGTAATCAATCGTGCTCCAGGATAACTCATTTTCTTCGAATGAATTCATATAAAAAAAGGTGTCTCCAATATTATTTTGAAGACCTGCTACTGCAATTAAAGAAATGGCTGCCAGAGCAACGAAGATTCTGTTGGGTCTAATGTACGTATAGTCCACCTTTGCCGGCGTACCGAAATATCGTCCAAAAAACGAGAATAGATAGACAACCCCCAAATTCAACCACATAACAGTCATACTTATATTCCTTTCACTCAGCTTGTACGTTTTGACAGCTTTTTAACGGTCAGAAGATTTCAGGAACAAAAACAAACCTATACCAGCCGGTATGGCTGCTAATGTTGTCATTTTTCTTGGTGATTCCTGCAAGAATTTCTTGTTTTTAATCAGCAGGCTGCTTGATACATAATGCACTGATTCTCTAAACCTATCTTTAAAATTCCGGGAATACTTCATGCCGGCTTTCCGGAAAAAAGCAAATCCATGGGGATTTTTTTTGTATTGCTTTATCATGTTCAGACTAGAGCCATCGGGTAAATACTCTACATGGCACAATACTTCGTTCATCACCAGCAAGGGATGCATCTGGTCAATCAGCAAATATTTATAGCTTAGCGGGCAATATGTTTCTCCTGCAAAAATAGGATATGGAGGTGTTTTCTTCATTAAATCAGTTCTGTATACGAGTTTTTTATCTCCTTTCACCTTATATTTGGAGTAAAGATCAATCAATGTCGAATGGTGCAGCCCCATCGGCATGACTGTTCCGATAATGTCCCCGGACGGTGCAGCGTCCAGGCCGACGATTCCGGCAAAACCGCTGTTCCCATGTTCCTTCCAAAAAGAAACAATTCGTTCCACAGCGTCATCAGACATATAGTCATCAGAGTCTATACAAACATTTAACTCTGTTTCAATTCTTTCGTATGCTGCATTATGTGCACCATGCATGCCGAGATTTTTTTGATAGTGATACGTAATCGGAACCGGCCCCTCTTCCATCCACCCTTTCACCAAATCTCTTGTTTCGTCTGTAGATCCGTCATCTATGATCATCCAGATAAAATCTTTGCATGTTTGCCTTTTTAAACTTTCATAGCATTTATGAAGAATATAAGCACGATTAAAAGAAGGCGTAAAAACTGTTAATAACGGCTTCAAAGTAATACCCCCGCGGTTCTTTTGGATTTATCCGCATAGAAATCTGCCAGCCAAATGGACATGCTTGATGTGTCATAGCCTTTTTCTCGAAGTATAGAAGTACAATCACCACGATCCAGATTCGATGTAAGTATCTTATCTGCCCACTTTTCAGCTGATTCTTTCAAGTCGGCAAAAGAAATTTTGCCCGTGACATTTGTCTCTTTCGTAATAGCAGAGGATGCAATGACAGGCAGTCCGGAGGCCTGGGCTTCAATCAGTACAACAGGGAGACCTTCAAAAAGTGAAGGAAACAGAAAAATGTCCATTGCCTGCATTAATGAAGATATGTCCTCCCTTACACCAAGAAACAGAACGTTTTTAGACAGGCCAAGTTTCAAAACTTTCTCTTCCATTTCTTTTCTTAAACCGCCTTCACCCGCAAGCAGTAAAACGACATCCGGCTCTTTCCTGCAGATCTCTTTGAATATATCGATAAGAAATGGATGATTTTTCTGTCTGTTGAACCTTCCTATGTGTCCAATTACCATTTCATTTTTCAAATTCAGATCTTCTCTTATTTTTTTTCTTTTATCAGGATCAAATTTAAAATCCTCTGCATCCACTGCATTATTCATGACCGTGATATCATCTCTTTCACCGAAAAGCCAGCTTCCGGCTTTCTTAGAACAAGCAAAGTAATGTGTAGGTGCCTCTTTCATGCAGTATCTTGCATATAGTCTAAAAGGAAATTTATAGTCGAATCCAAGATCGCTTAAATGGCTATGAGCGATTCTGCAGGGAATATTCACCTCTTTGGCAGCCTTGAGGACAAAACTGCTGTTTTCATTATTGTGGGCGTGAACGACCTTGTAGTCTCTCTGTTTTGAAAAAAAATTTTTTAATAGAAGGAAATAGGTGCTGTAATTGCCTGGCTTTATTGCCGGCATCCTGAAAATCTGTCCCCCAAGCTCTTCTATTTCATCATCGTAGTGCCCTCTTTCTGTGCGGTGGACCATAAAATCAAATTGGATTTTACTTCGGTCCATCTTTCGATAGTAATTCATCAGCATGGTTTCAAGCCCGCCGCGATTCATGATGGTCACCACTTGAAGCACTCTCATCGGATTCATTCTTCTCCCCCTATCGCACCGTTTTCCTCAAAAATTCTATTGATGTAAGCATCAAGAATAAACCTGGAACAAATCCATTTTTGGCAAAGAAAAAAAACGTCTTCCAGGCAGCGGAACAGTGTGAAGTGTTGAATTGCCATAGCGCACGTTTAATCTGATCATTGCTTATGATTTCTTTCAGCTGGCCTGATCTTTCAGCAAATGAACTTTTGTTCGATTTGCTGATTGTATTTAAGCCTAGTCCAAGAGTATTTAAGCTGATTCGATTTTTCAGAACAGCTGTGTACTCGTTCCCCAACTCTTTTTCTTCAATAAAATTTTCCATTATTTGATAAAGAGTTAGAAACTGTCCGGTTAATTTAGAATTATACTTAGTGGTAACTGAAGATTCATTTGCACGCCAATAGTGATACAGCGGTTTATTGAAAAAGACGATAGAATCAGCGTGATAGACAGCATGCATGTTAAAAAGAGTATCTTCATTGCTGCCGATTAGCTTTAAATCTGTAAAATAAAGATGGTGGTTTTTTATCAGCTCAGCTTTGTACAATTTGGACCAAACAGTTCCCCATGAATCAAGATTCTCAGGATAAGCAGCCTCTTTATCCGTGGGGCCTATAAGTCGCTTCAGAAAAATCGACTGAACCTCAGAGTCCCGATATGCGACGACTGGCTGACATGGGAATTTTTTCACATTCGAGTGAGTTCCAAATTCCCGCACATACGAACACATCACAATGTCAGCATTTTCTTTTACAGCCGTTTGGTAAAGTTCGTGATACATTGAGGGATGAATCCAGTCATCTGGATCAACAAATCCAATATATTCTCCTTTAGCTATCCTCAATCCATCATTCCTTGCTTCTGAAACACCGTTGTTTCTTTTGTTCATGACGATCAGCTCAGGATGTTTGTTTTGAAAATCATCTAGAATCTTCCCGCTTAGATCTGTCGAACCATCATTGATGCAAATAATCTCTGCATCTGTAAACATTTGATTTAGCAAGCTTTCAAGACACCTTGACAGATATTTTTCTACATTATATATAGGCACGATTATACTGATTTTCGGATTCATTTTTTTCCCTCTGAATGTAAGTGTTATAGATTAACTCAAGCTCACGGATCACAGATGATGTATCATATTTCATAAGCTTCATTCTGCTCATTTCTCCAAATTGATCTCTCAGGACTTTGCTGTTGCTTAGTTCAGCCAATCTTTCAAAAAATGAAAACTCATTTTGGTCAGAAATGGTAAATCCATTCACCCCGCTCTCCACAAGCTCTCGATGCCCTCTGTTATCCGTTGCGACAATTGGCAGGCCGCATGCCATTGCCTCCATAATGTTGACAGGAAGACCCTCCCGCAAGCTGGAAGCTACTCCCACATCACACATGGGGAGGATGTCTGCAATGTCTTTTCTGAATCCCAGGAAATGAACCATTTCCTGTATGCCATTTGCAGCAGCGAACTGTTTGCATTCTTCTAAAAGACTTCCTTCCCCTGCAAGCAGCAGCTTTGCATTCGGAAGTTTGTCTTTGAGTAGACACATCGCCTTTAGGAGAAGCTTTTGATTTTTGTTTTTATTGAATTCTGCAGCGTAGAAGAGAAGAAAGTCGTTTTTTTTGTACCTGTACGCCTGTCTCCTGATCTCTTTATCTGCAGAGGAAAGAGGGCTGTATTTTTCAATATCAACCCCCACTCCATGAATATGCTCGATTGCTTCTGCTTTAAATTTATGCTCACGAGCAAGTCTGTGATCTTCTTCATTAATTGTGAGGAGGCAGTCTGTTTTAGAGGAAAGCCATTTTTCGACTGGATAATATGTGAGCCAGTTTAAGAGTGGGGCCCCTTTACAGAAATGGAATCCGTGCGCCGTGTAAATCACTTTGGTCCCTTTTTTTCTGGCTTCCATGGCTGCAAGTCTTGTTAAAACACCGCCCACAGGAGTATGGCAGTGAACAATTGAGTATTGCTGAGTATCAATCAGCTGTTTTAACTGTTTGTATGCTTCCATATTCATTCTGTTAAATGGTGATCTCTGAATGGGAAGATTGAATTTTTTTTCCGTATAGGGAAGATTTATGTTTCCGTTAGCTGCTACATGTACTTCCCATCCCATATCCCTGAACCATTTCAATACAGGAAGATGGAAGCTCTTAAAATGATAATCTACAGTTGCAGTGAACAGTATTTTATGATGCATTTCATCACCACCTGTTTAGACATAGAACCAACATACAGGTCTTTCCTCAAGTTCATTCAGCTGGATATTGGCAGCAGTGTTTCTGGTTTCACAGGGCTGTTTGCAAGTTCCAGCAGTTTCATCCGAAGATCTTCTTTTGTCATATCTGAATATGAGCAAATGATTTCATTGATCTCATCGATATACAGAGCTGCTGTTTTTCCAATGTAGATTTTAGGATAGACCTGCTGCTCGTGAACTTCCTCATCTTTCAAAAGCTCTTCAAATAATTTTTCTCCAGGTCTCATCCCCGTTATCTCGATTTCAATATCATCTAAAGAATGCCCGGACATTTTTATGAGGTTTTTTGCCAGGTCAATAATTTTTACTGGCTCGCCCATATCCAGTACAAAGATTTCTCCCCCCTTAGCAAGAGCTCCGGCCTGAAGCACAAGTCTTGACGCTTCAGGGATTGTCATGAAATATCTGACCATGTCGGGGTGCGTGATTGTGACTGGCCCCCCTCTTTCAATCTGCTTTTTAAAAAGGGGAATAACACTCCCTCTGCTTCCAAGTACATTTCCAAACCGGACGGCTACAAATTTTGTGCTGCTAATGCGGTCGAAATGCTGAACAAGCATTTCTGCCAGCTTTTTTGTTGCTCCCATTACACTGGTTGGATTGACTGCTTTATCCGTTGAAACCATAACAAAGGTATCGACGTTGGCCCAGCTTGCGGCATTTGCAGCATTTCTGGTTCCTATTATGTTATTTTTCACTGCTTCGTCAGGATTGCGTTCCATAAGAGGTACGTGTTTATGAGCGGCAGCGTGGTAAACGATATTCGGTTTATGAGCCATCATGATGTCATGCATTTTCTTTTCATCCTGAAGGTCTGCAATTTCAGTGGCAATTACAATTCCGTTTGCTTCAGCTTCATTGAGCAATTCCATTTCAATCGTATAGATGCTATTTTCCCCGTGTCCTAAAAGCACCAGTTTTTCCGGTTTAAAAGGAAGGATCTGTCTGCAGATTTCGGATCCAATCGACCCCCCTGCTCCTGTAACCAGGACTGTTTTTCCTGATACCTTCTCTGAAATACTTTCAATATTCAGCTCAACCGGCTTTCTGCCAAGTAAGTCTTCCACTCTCACTTCCCTGATTTGATTCACAGATACCTTCCCGGAAATCAAATCCTCAAGCATTGGGATGATTTGTGTTTCTGCCTTTGTCTTAAGACATTCATTGAAAATGTTTCTCAGTTCTTTTTTCTTTAATGACGGGATTGCTATTACAATGGTGTCAATTTGAAGTTCCATTACTTTCTGTTCAATTGACGCTACATTTCCTACAACCGGAATCCCCATAATGTCGAGTTTGTGTTTTACCGCATTATCATCAATAAATGCTGCAGGATATAGCTCAGATTCCGGGTTTTTCAGCAATTGCCTTGCTACCATTGTACCGGCTGAACCGGCTCCAATGATCATCGTTCTTTTTCTAGTACTCGTTTTAAAAATGTATGTATCTCTGAGCATTCTCCACAAAAACCTTGAACCTCCAATAAGAAGCAAATGGATCATCCATGTTGCTGCGAGGAGTCTGAAATCAATACCAGCTTCAGCAGTCACCTGCACCATTCCTGCTGCAGCGACCGAAAGTGTAACAGTCTTAAAAATTATGTTCAGTTCCCCTACGCTTGCATATTCCCATGCTTTGTTATAAAGCTTGAAACGGAATGAAAAGAGATGATGGCAGACAAACAGGGTCAGTGAACTTAAAACCAGCGGCAGTGTCCACACGAACATGTCTAGGAGGAATCTGCTGAAAAAAACGGCAGAAAGGACAATCAAAGAATCAATAAACACCATAAGAGATAATCTTCTATGATAGGTCATCCGCTACTCCTCCTTTTGATTTTTTTTAGCGAGAATGAGATGAATGCTGTTCGCTTTTTTCATAACAGGAGCTTTGATAGTCCCATCTCCATTCAGCATTGGCTTAATGACAAATTCAGGCTGGAGTTCAATTGATTCCATTTGAACCTCTCCTTTTCGGTCATATAGATTTAAGCGGAGCGTTCCCAAAGGGTACACTCCGGTTAAATCTACATAATTGGGGCATTTAACCCCTCCTCACATCACGCCAGCGACGACTCGCGTCTAAGGCTTATCAGCCCACAGCGTAACCGAGTGCCTCCGTTGATAACGGCCAGGAGACATCACCGCATTCTTTATAAAGAACATGGAGATTAAAAAAATTTACTTGCATTCATTTAAAACGATGCCCAGCAAAGTCGCTCTTGCTGATGTAAGAATTTTATTTGCTTCGGCTGCTTTTTCTTTATGGGTTTTCCCGTTGTGCACAATCAGCACCACGCCGTCGCATTCATTAGCCAGTATTTTACCATCAACCGCATCCAGCAGAGGCGGGCAGTCTATTAAAAGATAGTCGTACTGTTTGAGCAAAGCTGTCATCAGATCTCTCATTGCCTGAGAAGCAATCAGTTCAGACGGATTATGCGGAACTGTGCCGCTTGTTAATACATCGAGACGGCCAATTTCTGTATGGTGAATGGTTTCTTTCAGGACTGCATTTCCAATCAGGACGTTTGACAGCCCTTTATCATTGTCTAATTTAAATAATTCGTGCATGGAAGGTTTCCTTAAATCCCCGTCTACAAGCACTACCTTCTCACCTTGCAGGGCAAGTGAAACCGCCACGTTTGCGACGGTCGTTGTTTTACCTTCGCCGTAACCTGGAGATGTAAACAGCAAAGACCGGAAAGACTCGTCGATGGATGAAAACTGCAGGTTAGTGATAATGGTTCTGTACTGATCTGCGATCACACTGTTTGGATTCATGTATGCAATCAAGCTTTTTTTTCGTTTGGAAACCCTGTTAAAAAGATTTTGCACCAAAGCCTTCACTCCTTGCCTGCTTCTTCTTTACATTACTTTTTGCTGTATTGCGCTTTGAAATTATTGAGACAGCGCCGAGAACCGGCGCATCAAATATTTCCTCTGCATCCTTTTTGCTTCGTATGCTGTCATCAAGTGAATCGAGCAGAAAAACAAGTCCTACCGAAAGAATTAAACCAGCAGCTGCACCGAGCAGGATGTAGCGGGAATGATCTTCATTAATCGGATAATAGTTCGGCTTAGCTTCAGCCAAAACTTTCATTCCGTCGATAACTAGGAAATCAGGAATTTCATCCTTGAAAGTGACAGCTGTTGTATTGGCGATTTTTGCGGCAGTATCAGGATCAGGATCTACAACTGAAAGATTAATAACCTGTGAGGCGCCGATTGTCTCCACATTGATTTGTCCGCTGAGAGCTTCCCCGGAACGGTCCAGACCAAGTTTCGCAGAAACCTTTTCCAGAACGGCGGGGTCCCTGATAATAACATTCAGGGTGTTAAGTGTATCAGGAGTCGTATTAACAGCTATACGGGTTGACGTTGCATAAAGCGGATTCGTATAAAAAAGACTGTAAAATGCCCCAAGAAAAGTAGTCAGAGCCGTTACTACAGCAATCATCCAAATCCTTCTTTTCATCACATTGAAAATTTCCTTTAAATCAATTTCTTTCTCTTTCCCTGTTTTAAGAGGTTCATCATGGAAAGTGTGATTTTTCATGGGTTCCACCTTTCAGCCTTATGAGTTCTAAATAATGAACAAAGAATATGGATAATGTACGTTTGTCTGATTTATGCTCTCATTGTAGTTCTTTATAAAGAACATGTCAAGCATATGGCTGTATTTTTATCAGCTCCGTTCGAGACTCTTTCTTTTCTCCTGCATTCGGTGAAGTAGAGGAGCAAATATGCTTATTTTCGTTAAAAAGAACAAAATTCACTTGCTTTCTCTATAAAACTCATTCTATCATAGAACTATAATCTTTTATATAGAACAAATTCGTTTTCTATAAAGAAAAAGTCGGATTCTGAATCTATCAGCCGAGACTGATTAAGGAGATATGTAATGCTTGGTGATCAAATTAGAGAACTCAGACTGCAAAAAGGGTATTCAATAAGTGAGTTGGCCGATCTTTGCAGGTGTATCAAAGTCCTATCTGAGCTATATTGAAAGGAATATTCAAAAGAACCCCTCTTTGCAGTTTCTGCAAAAAATTGCTGCAACACTGGAGGTTGAAACAGAATATTTCCTCGGTCAGGATAAGGAAAATGATGCAAACGATATTGACGATGAATGGAAAGAACTGCTCAATAAAGCCATCGCTGAAGGTTTAAGCAAAGAACAATTCAAGGATTTTCAGGAGTATGTCAAATTTCAAAAGTGGAAAAATGGAAAAAAGCAGATCCTTGATTTTATGGATGAAAAAAAACCTGATTAAAAAGAGCCTCTTATCCGGTTTGATAAGAGGCCTCCTGTCTACCATTTCTTCATCCTCACCTTCCCGCTCACAACCTCCTCCCCGTTCTGATTCCTCGCACTTACTAAAAATGAAGCAGTATCTCCATTCATTTCTTCTGCAGCTGCTTCCAAAGTAAGCACATCCCCCAAAAACACCATCCCCTTAAAGCGGACCGAATAATCCTCCATAAACCATTCTCCGAGGTATGGCGAGAACAGCTTCCCGAGGCTGCCCATTGTCCACATGCCGTGGGCTATAATCCCCGGGAGTCCTGCTTTTTCTGCTTCTTCGTCAATGGTGTGGATGGGATTGTAGTCGCCGGATGCGCCGGCATATTTTATGAGAGTGAGTCTGTCGACGGGAGGAAGTGTGATGCTTCCTATTTTTGCGCCCGGCCGGAGTTCAGCGATTGTCATACGGTCATCCCCTTTCTGGCAGCTTCCGTCATGATGACTGACTGCGTCATTGTGAAGATGACTTCTCCTTTTTCCGTTTCTCCCGTTCTTTCAAATGTAAGGATGACCATGCTTCCTCCACTGCCAGACCGTTCTTTGCAGTTTGATAGTTTGGAAGAGCACCAGATTTTTTCGCCGGCGTAAAGAGGGCGCTCGTAGTGAAAGGTCTGTTCACCGTGGATCAAACCTTTTGAAGGCAAATTCAAGTCTTCGATTGTGCCGTAGTTCAGGGTGACGGGAAAGGTTACCGGTGCGATATTCCGTTTGAAAGCTGACTTTTCACCTGCATCAGTGTCAGTATAAAGCGGATTGTCATCGCCGATTGCCAGGGCAAATCTGCGTATGGCTCCAGATTCGACCGTGTTATTCACTTTATCGGAAGCGCTTCCAATTAAGTGTTTATACATTTGACCGTCTCCTTTTAAATGAATTGGCCGATCTTTACGTTTCCTTTGATCAGGTTCCTTGAGAGGATCAGGCGCTGGATTTCATCTGTTCCGTCATAGATTCTCCAAAGTCGGGCTTCGCGGTACCAGCGTTCGATCGGCAGCTCTCGTGTGTAGCCCATTCCGCCGTGGATTTGAAGGACGCGGTCGACAACTCTGTTGCCCATGTTGGAGCCGTAGAGTTTAGCCATGGATGCCAGGTGCCTGTTGTCTTCGCCCTGATCCAGTGTGAACGCAGCATTGAGCACGAGCCATTTGGCTGCTTCGATTTCAGTTGCTGAGTCCGCGATTTGCCACTGGATTGCCTGGCGGTCTGCGATCGGGCGTCCGAAGGTTTCGCGCTCTTTTGAATAGTCGATGGCCATTTGCAGCAGCCGTTCTGCTGCGCCTACTGCCGTCGCGCCTACAATCCATCTTGCAAATCCAATCCATTCTAGGCCGAGCTTATAGCCCCCATGAAGTTCTCCCAGAATGTTTTCTTCCGGAACGCGCACGTTGTCAAAGATCAGGGCTGCAGGTCCCCACTCACCCATTGTGTGAATGTATTCAGACTTCCATCCCATATCTCTGTCAACAATAAAGCAAGTCACCCCATCACGGCCTGTTGCACAGTGTTTTTCTTTGTCGGTAATCGCAATAACCATGACAAAGTCGGCTTCATTTCCGCCTGTGATGAACGTTTTTTCTCCGTTCAGCACCCATTCGTTTCCGTCTTTGACGGCCGTCATGCGGATATTGCGGGTGTCAGAGCCTGCTGCAGGTTCGGTCATCGCAAAACATGATTTTTTATCGCCATTAATCGTTGGAAGCAGGTATTTTTCTTTTTGTTCTTCGTTTGCGTAGTAAAGAATATTATCGGCTGATCCTCCGAATCTGAAAGGAACGAACGTTTTTGAAACTTCCATTTGAACGATGGCAAGCATCATTTGGCCTAGGTTGACACCGCCGTACTCTTCCGGTGTGTTAATCCCCCAGAACCCCGCCTTTTTGGCTTTTTGCTGAAGCTCTTCCAATTGTTCTCTCGATAAGCTTGGGCGTCCTTCCAGTTCATTTCTTAAAACCGTATTCTCAAGAGGCATTAATTCATTCTCTACAAATTTCCTGATTGTTTTCTGAACCATTCGCTGCTCTTCTGTTAAACGCAAATGCATGCCATTCACTCCGTTTCTTAAAAATACTAACCAGTTGGTATGTTACTAGTTTATTTTGAAATTTCAGAAAAAACAAGTCTGAATTCAAAAAAAGCCCTCTAATTTTCATAGAGGTGCTTCTCAAGAGCATATCTGATGTCACTTGGAATGGATTCAGATTGTTTTTCATTCAAATTGTAGTGGACATAAACAGCGGTTCCTTTTGCGCAAAGTGTACCATCCTGGTGGATTTCTTCATATAATTCCAGGCTTGAGTTTCCGATCCGTTTGATCCAGCAGCATACGTCTGCCTTTTTTCCAAAATAAAGCTGGTTTTTAAATTCAACATTCATGTTGATTATAATCATTTTCCAGTCGCTGAAAGAATGACCAGGATTGAATAACTGGAAAAGGCCGTTTCTCCCCGCTTCAAACCACACAGGTATGACGGTATTGTTGATATGCCCTACACCGTCGGTTTCCGATACTCTCGGTTCAATCACTGTATGAAACACGTCCTGACACCCCTTCTGCTTTAAGATTACCATGAAAGGCAGCGGTATAAATCCGCTTAATGTCATCACGTGACAATGGCTTTGGACTTCTAGAAAGCAGTCTCGTCTGTTTGGCTCCATTGTCAGCAAGTCTGTCAAGATCTTCTTCTTTTATTCCATACTCTCTTAAGCTCAGAGGAAGACCTGTGTCCTGTATCAGGTGCTTCATTTCAAGAACAGCAAGGCGGGCAAGTTCTTCATCTGTCCGGCCGTTTTTTTCAATTCCGAGTCTCCCTGCTAAAATGGCCATTTTTCCGCAGCAGGAGTCCCTGATCTCATCCATTACATATGGCAGAAGGACGGCATTTGATTCTCCGTGGGGCATTTTAAAAAGTCCGCCTAAAGGATAAGCCAGCGCGTGCACTCCTGCTACACCTGCATTAAAAAAGCTTAACCCGGCAAGCATGCTTCCCCAGGACATGCTGTTTCTTGCTTCTTGATCAGAACCATTAAGCACAGCTTTCCGAAGACTCGCAGCAATTTTACCTGCAGCCTCCAGCGCAAGAGTATCTGTCAGAACATCAGCATGGACGGACAGATACGATTCTATGGCATGTGTAAGGGCATCAATCCCGCTTGAAGCCGTGGCCCTTGGCGGGAGACTGTAGGTGAGCTCGGGATCAATGATGACTGCATCTGCAAGGAGATAAGGATGTGAGATGACATCCTTTGAATCTTCAAGGGAGAAAACGGCAATGTCCGTCATTTCCGCCCCGGTTCCTGAAGTCGTAGGAATTAATAGTTTAGGAAGTCCTTTATTTGACAGTGATTTTGTTCCCGTCAGATTCAGGTAATCCTCGACGGCACCTTCATGGCTTGATAAAACCGCAGCCGCTTTGGCAAGATCAAGACAGCTGCCGCCCCCTATTCCGATAACAAGGTCAGCGCTTGAGGCAGCAAGTGCTGCTTTTGCCCGGTTTCCGGCTGCAGCAGTCGGTTCAGGCTGAATGTCAGAAAAGATTTCAAGTTCAATCTTTTTTTCTTCAAATGCCTCCGCGAGTGGTTTCAGCACATTTAACCTGATCAGCACCGGATCTGCAAAGAGATGCACTTTCTCCGCCTGATGCTGTTGAACCAGTTCAATGACCTTTTGAAAGGATCCTTCACCTGTAATGATGATTGACGGGGATCTGAACGTATTCACTGTGCCCCCTCCTTGTGGCCGGAGTAAAAGGTTTGAATCTGCAGGCCATCTGAAGAAATGTTTGTATACTCTCCGTCCGCTGACATGGAAATGGTCTTTTCCCAAAATCTCCTGGCCGGCACGTTTCTTTCGATCTGAGTAACTTCCCATTTCCCCTGATGAATCCTGAATAAGTTATGTGCAACAGCCGTACCCAGGGAATTTCTTCTGAACTTTTTTAAAATGAAAAATTCCGCTATCGAAAACACGTTATCGGACACATCAAATCTTACGAGGGCAAATCCGGCATACTCGCCGTTTTGCCGGATCAAATACGGAAATCTTCCTTCTTCAACCCAGTACTTCTCCAAATAGGCATACGGATTAAATAATCCGTTATGATTGACTGCCGCATCGTTAAACTTGCTGAAATCGTATAAGTAAAACTGCAACAGATTTTCAAATACTGGTTTTTTCGAAACATCTGCCAATGATAGTTGATAAGACATAGCTTCACCCCTTGTTAGGTGAAATTCTATTCAAACAGCGTTGTTCCTGCTTCAGAGCGGCAATTGCGCAAGTATTTGCCTGACTGTTTTTTCAGATTGAAGTCTTGCAGCTACATATGGCGGCTTTATGCGTCCGGCACCTTCAAAAGGCTGTCCAATCCACATAACCGTGTCATCAATGGCTATGAACGGAAACGGGAGGTCTTCCTGAACCCAGTTCCCTTTTATCGGCTGTTTTACAGAAGAAATGAATGTGACAGCAGCATCGGTCTTGTTCAGCTGTTCTTCCCAGTCTGCGTTTACCCTTACCGATGCAGGAATGCTGAGCACAATTTTTCTGCGGGCTTTCTGAATATCCGTAAAAACAGGTTGGAGTTTCAGAGCGTGTATCCACCTGAGCATGGGGTGCTGGTTTTTGATCCAGGTTCCGATTTGCTGATGGGCAACAGTCTGTCCTTCTTTTATTTGATGATCCATAAGCTGTCTAATGGTCTTTCCTGTATACACTTTTTCGCGAAGAAATTGTGTGTCACTTACATGAATAAACTTTCCTTTTGTCCTTGTAATGGCAACGTTTATCAGTCTCGAGCTGTCTTTGCCGGTCAGCAGCATGCCAGCTTTCTTTTCAGGAAAGCTGTCGACACTGTCAAAAATCATCACATCCCGCTCGCTGCCCTGAAATTTATGAACGGTAGCTGCCAAAATATCCGCATGCTGCACTTCAGCCTGATAAAGATCATCAAGAAGCAGCTGCATCAAATGGGTCTGGGCTCTATATGGAGCTGCGTATCCGACTGACTTTGCTCCCGATAGGACGGCTTCATGAATGCTTTGAAAAGAAAGCAGAAGATGCCAGAGGTTAAATTTTGAGTGAGATGTCCGTTCTTTTAGACAATATTGCCCTGTGAAGCTGGCATCAAGGAGGATCGATGCCCTTCCCGGGAACGGAGCAAGTTCTGAAAGACTGCTCCGCCTGTTTAGTACATCGGAATGGTCTCCTACTTTATTCTGATAAATATACCTGTTTGTAAACGATGATATTTCCGGATGCATTCTTCTCTGTTCGTTCAAGAGCAGCATATGGGGATGAAGGCCACCGCTTATGTCTGAAACACCGGATCTAACAAAGATATCTTCTTTTAGCCATTTTTCAGTCAGTTCGTGGCGCGATGAAGCGATTGGCGGAAGCTGTTTAAAGTCTCCGCACAGAATCGTCCGTTTTCCAAGGGAAGCAGCAAATGCAGCCTGCGGAACATATGCCATACTCGCTTCATCAACAAACACTGCATCATAGTCGGTTTCATAAATGGCAGGGTCACTTGCTGCTTTGGCAAACGTGGTGCCGATAATTTTGGCTTCTTTTGCAAACTCGGTTTCCTGTCTGCGGATCTTCTCAAGCACCCTGCTGATTTTCGTTTCCAGATCAAGAAGAGCATTTGAATCTCTTTTACTGAAAGAATGGGACAAATCCGATTTTAAAAGTTTCCTTTCGCTGAGAAGGTTCTGCCGTTCCGCCGCAATGGCCGGAGATTGTTCTGCAAGCAGGTCACTTACTGTCAGAGGGACTTTAAATGCATAGCCGCTTCCGGATCCGTAGCGGACAATTTCTCCCGCTTTAAATTTTTCCCGCTTCAGGACGAATTGTGCAAGCTCATTCATCAGAACGTCAACAGCATTATTGCTGTGGGACAAAATCAGTATTCGTTTGCCTTTAAAATAGAGATTCGCCGCTGTTCTCGCAAGCGTATAGGTTTTTCCTGTTCCCGGAGGCCCCCAGACGAACGTAATGGGGTTGCAGATTGCCCGTTGCAGCAGCTCATGAACCGCATTTTTGGCCGTTTCAGGATGATTTGCGGGCATGGAAGGATCCATAAGTTTTTTTATTCTAGCGCGCTTTTGCTTGCTTTTTTTCATCTCTTCAACTCGACCTGCGAGTTCTTCAAGCAGCTCCCACGGGTCGTGAAAAAGAAAAGCTTCCGGAATCAGGTCGCCGAATGTCCGTTCAAATGAAAGAATGATGCTTGTTCCTTCAGAAGAGAGTACACGTCCGTTATGTTTCACGCCGTCCCATTCAAGTTTTACCGACGAGCCGACGGGAGCATTGATTTTCCCTGTACCTTCAAAATAATAAGTAAAAGCATCTCCGGAAGAAAGCAGATGCCCGTTTATGACTCTGTATTTTGTACTGCCGTATTTTTTCAGGTAGCCGATTTCAATCCCGATGGCCTGAAGCCATTCTTTTATGTACTGTTTTGTTGTCATCATGTTTGTTTCTCTCCGTTCATACAAAGAAGCAGGACTCTATTTTGAGCCTGCCTGTGTGAACTATTAACTATACATGATTTTTCATTTTTCGTCATGGAGAGTGGGTGTATTTCCAGAAATTCATCAGGAAGATGCATGGTGTTTTTTGATAACTCTTCGAAATCTTACTTTCAGCTACCTGTCAAATGGTAAAAGATATAGGAATAGTATACTACTGGATTAATAAAATTGAAAAAGGAATAAAAATGAGGTGATTTCATTTTAGAAAAGCTCAGGAAACTTAATATGAAAACTGCTGTATTTATGGGAATTATTTTTTACTCTTTGACGATCTTGATCCACTTTCTTATTATAAGCAAAAGTGTTCCATTCACATGGGTTAATGGTGGAAGGTCTGAATCATTCGCTGAACAGCTGCCAATAACTGTTATAAATATCGTTATTTCTATTATTGGAGTAGTTTTTACGTTGATTGTTGGTAGAATTAAACTATATAAATACAAAAGAGGAATAACCGTTATATACTGGTTTTTTGTTGTACTTTGGTCTTTTGGCTTTATACAACAATTGTTTGGAACACCTTTTGAAAAAATGGTTTGTTCGTTAGTTTTGCTTATTGGAGTTATCTCGAACTTGCGTATGGCGATTGAAAAAAAATAGATGTAACTATTTAATTAATAAGTTTGTGAAAAATTACACTTAAACTAAAGGGGTGCTTTAGGAATAAGCAATTCCTTAAACAACAAAAACTCGCAGTTTTCTTATGCGAGTTTTATTTGTTATAGCCTTATGGTATAGCAACAATCTTTACGAAAACAGCCTTTTTGAAAGATGCTACGCGCACAGTGAAAAGCACTGCCCGAAACTGTGCAGTGCTTTCTTTGCTAAGCTAATACCCTTGCAAAAAATTCTTCATACAGAGCCTGGACAGCCCTTTTTTCCTGCGCTTCTTTTACACCGAACATCATGCTGACCTCAGACGATCCCTGATTGATCATTTCAATATTGACGCCTGCATCAGCAAGAGCCTTTGAAGCTCGTGCCGCAGTGCCGATATTGCGGCGCATGCCTTCCCCTACCATCATGATCAGGGACAGATTGTGTTCAACCTTCACTTCGTCTGGCAGAAGATCTGCCTGGATCCGTTCGAGAATTTGTTTTTCAGTGTCCGGAGTCATCTGCTTTTGCCTCAGGATAATACTTAAATCATCAATGCCGGACGGACTGTGTTCATAGGTAAGGCCAAAGTCTTCCAGGATTGAGAGCAGTTTCCGGCCAAAACCGATTTCTTTGTTCATTAAATATTTGTTCACATAAATACTGCAAAAATCATCATCGCTTGCTATTCCGATAACAGGCCCGTTCGTATTTTTGCGCTCATTTACGATGCGTGTGCCCGGAGCAGCAGGATTGTTTGTATTCTTGATTTGAACCGGAATGCCGGCTTCAAAGGCAGGAATTAATGCTTCGTCATGAAATACGGAAAATCCCGCATAGGACAGTTCGCGCATCTCCCTGTATGTCAGCTCGCGGATCTCCTTTGGGTTTGGAACGGTATTCGGGTTAACAGAGTATACTGCATCCACATCTGTGAAATTTTCATACAAGGCTGCTCCGGTTCCGTTTGCAAGGATAGAACCTGTTATATCCGAGCCGCTGCGGGAGAAAGTAACAACTTCGCCTGCCTCGTTGAAGCCGAAAAATCCCGGGAAAATAAGAATGCCGGGCCATTCAGAAAGCGACCTGAGATTAGTGTAGGCCTCTTTTAGAACAAGAGCTGTTCCTTTCGTTTCTTCGACAAGAAGACCCGCAACTTTTGGATCTACATATGCTGCCTGCACTCCCCTGCTCTGAAAATAAGCAGCAATCAGCCTGGCATTGCAGTCCTCCCCGCTCGCTTTAATGGCATCTATGTATCTCGCTTCATTTATATGGTCATTATGAAGAAGTTCAAGCAAATGAGTTTTGATGCTGGAAACGATTTCACCTGAGAGTCCCAGCTCCTCAGCAATTTGAGCATACCTTAGAACAACCGCAGCAAGAATTTCTGCTGTTTCAAGCCCCTTCAGATGTCTGTCTCCAAGCTCAATCAATAGATCCGTCACTTTGCGGTCATCTGCAAAACGTTTTCCCGGCGCAGATACAACTACAATCTTTCGGTCTGCATCCGACAACACAATGTCAAAAACCTTTTTCACCTGCTCGCCTGATGCAAGCGAGCTGCCTCCAAACTTCACTACTTTCACGCGAACATCCCCTAAAGTTTTATAGTTCAGCTGTGCTGATCATACTTCTATAGAATCCATAACTGCCTGAATTTTAAATCTATTTTACTCCTTTTAAGCGAACAATCAAGGATTTCTTTTGATTCTTTTCAATTTTTTGATATCAATCCCTGCTGTATATGGTAAAATACATTTCGTCAATCGAACTATTTTACAAAGAAGGGACTTGTAACATGCAAAGCGCTGCTGCTGTAAATAAACACGCACCTAAACCTTCAACGACTGTTTACAACATTTTGTTCATCATCGGCTTATGTCACCTGCTGAATGACGCCATTCAGTCTGTTATCCCCGCGATGTTCCCGGTGCTTGAAAAATCAATGGGCCTTACCTTTACTCAGCTCGGCCTGATCGCGTTTACCCTTAACATGGTATCTTCTGTTCTGCAGCCTGTGGTCGGCTGGTACACAGATAAAAAGCCGATGCCTTATGCCCTGCCGGCAGGGTTAGCATGCAGTTTGCTCGGAATTCTGGGGCTTGCATTTGCTCCTTCTTTTCCGCTTATTCTGCTCAGCGTTTTCTTTATTGGACTCGGTTCTGCTGTCTTCCACCCTGAAGGCTCGAGAGTTGCTTATTTGGCAGCAGGAGAGCGCAGAGGTCTTGCCCAGTCTATTTATCAGGTGGGAGGCAACACAGGCTCTTCTGCAGCACCGCTCATTACCGCTTTGATTCTGGTTCCCTTCGGCCAGTTTGGCGCCATCTGGTTTACCATTGCTGCTGCTCTTGCCGTCCTGTTTCTCCTTTATATTGCACGCTGGTATTCGGCAAAGCTTGCCTTCATTCGAAAAGCTGAGAAGAAAAATGGAACGGCGAAAAATAGTGGCCGGCTGTCAAAAGGCGTCCTCTCAGCTTTGGCCGTTATCGTTTTTCTTGTTTTTGCAAGATCCTGGTATGGAAGTGCCATATCAAACTTCTATACGTTCTATGCTATTGAGAAATACCATTTAAGTATTGCAGAATCACAGGTTTATATTTTTGTTTTTCTCGTCATGGGAGCACTCGGAACATTTGCAGGGGGTCCTCTCGCTGACAGGTTCGGCAAACGGAACATTATCCTTTGCTCACTGATTGCCTCTGCTCCGTTTGCTTTGCTGCTGCCATTTGCCGGTCCAAAAACAGCCTATGTGCTCATTGCGCTGATCGGGTTTATACTCAGCTCGAGTTTTTCAGTTACGGTTGTTTATGCCCAGGAGCTTGTGCCCGGTAAGATCGGTACGATGTCGGGGCTGACTGTAGGTCTTGCTTTTGGAATGGGTGCCATTGGGTCAGTGGCTTTAGGCTCATTAATCGATGCATTTTCGTTAGCTTCTGTCATGACAGGCACCGCAGCCCTGCCTCTTTTGGGGATTCTCGCATTCCTTCTTCCAAAGGATCAGACTCTCCTTGCATGGCAGAAATAATCGACAGCCTTTGGCGATTTCGCCGGAGGTTTTTTTCTTGTTTTTGTCGCATTATGAATGATTTAACAGATTTGTAATCTAAAAGACCCCGATTTTATGATATAACTATAAACAGAAAGGGGTTGTTTTATGAAAGTCTCGATACGTATGATTGCCGCGCTTTCTGCAGGATTTGTCGCTTTATCATCCTATAGCCCTGCCTTTGCGCAAACAAGCGGGGGTTCACTTAAACAGGCTGAAAAGCAGCTGAATGAAAACAGTGAAGCTCTTGACAGGAAAGAGAAACAAAAGCAAGCAGTACATACCGCTGTACAGAAAATGGAACACGAACTTGCAAATACGGAAGCTTTAGTCAAAAAAAATGAGAACGATTACGCTTCCATCCAGAAAAAAATCCAGGAAACAAACGAATTAATTGAGGAAAAGAAAATAGAAATTGTCGCACTTCAGGATAAAGTAATAAACCGCGAAGAAATCATGTACGCCAGGCTTACTGCTCTTCAGGAAAATGATCATGCCGATATCGTTATACATACGCTTGTAAATGCAGAAAGTTTTTCAAACTTTTTCGAGCGCATCGGTGCTGTTGCAACACTCTTGCATGCAGACAATGATATTCTTGAACAGCAGGAAGCCGACCTGAAGCAAATTGAGGAAGACAAAAAAGAGATCGACAAGCAGGAAGCCCTGCTGAAAGAACAGCAGCTGGCACTTGCATCAAGCGGCGCCAAGCTTGAGGAAGCTCTCCTTCAAAGACAGACGCAAATGGCTTCACTTAAAAGCGAATATGAAAAAATCTCAGCCGAGGTAACCCTTGCAGAGCAGGAAAAAAGCGTCCTGCAGTCACAGGTGAAAGCGATTGAGACAAACATTAAAAAAGAACAGGATGCAGCAAAAGCACGTGCGGCTAAAGCCCTTGCAGAACGGAAAAAAGAAGAGGCTGCACAGGCAGCTGAAGCAAGTGCACGTGCGGAAGCCGAGAAAGCGCGCAAAGCGAGAGCAGCAAAGGCTGCTCCGGCAAAGAAGCAGACCGCAGCAGTCCCGGCAGTGTCCAAGCCTGCTGAAAAACCTGTGCAGGAAAAGCCTGTTCAGGATGAAAGCAAGGTTTTCTATGTTACAGCTACTGCTTACAGTCATGAAGATACTGCAAGCGACTTCACGGCAATCGGCATTAACATTAAAGAAAATGCCAATATGAAGCTGATTGCAGTTGATCCGAAAATCATTCCGCTTGGCAGCAAAGTCTGGGTGGAAGGATACGGGGTAGCCATCGCAGGCGATACAGGCGGCGCCATCAAAAATCATAAAATTGATGTACTGATGCCTAACAGTGCTGAAGCACGCAAATGGGGCCGTAAAACGGTAAAAATTGAAATTCTCAATTAAAAAAGAGAACCCGCGGGTTCTCTTTTTTGTGTTATAAATATTCTATTTAAATAGCAAATTATTATACTCATTCTATTTATGGACAAGAACAGGTTCCCCTTTAAACAGCCTTTTCATCATGGCATGAAACTGTTCGAATTCAAATACATAGTCTGAGCCGCCGTGTATATTTCTCATTCTCAAACCGGATGCCATGACCACAAGGACCTCCGCTGTCTGACCGGCGTCCACTCCTGAAGAGATAACGCCGTTTTTTTGTCCGGACAGAATCCAGAACCTTGAGAATTCTACCATATAATGATCAAATGCTCTTAGTGCATTCCGTGCTGTCTTAGTGTCGTTCCGTCCAGTAAAGTACAGCAAAATCTGATTGACAATGCCCGAGGGATCGTTCATCGCAGAAAAACTTTCAGCCAGGACATTTGCCGGATCCATCATATCCTCCCCGCTGCTGCCCATTCTTTTTAAAAAGGTTTCATTTGTTTCTTGTATTTTTTCCTCCAGCACCATCGCCAGAAGATCATCTTTGCTTTTTATGTAA
Source organism: Metabacillus sp. SLBN-84 (assembly GCF_053629595.1). Classification (NCBI taxonomy): domain Bacteria; kingdom Bacillati; phylum Bacillota; class Bacilli; order Caryophanales; family Bacillaceae; genus Metabacillus; species Metabacillus sp. SLBN-84. Next base: position 2,134,549 of record NZ_JBRJIP010000001.1, on the reverse strand, counting down.
TGGTAGATTGCCCCCTTGGACAAGCCTGTCCTGTTCATAATCATGGACAAAGTCGTTTTTGAGCAGCCGACTTCGTCTATAAGCTCTGATGCGGCATGGAGCAGAGCTTTTTCAGAGCGTAATCTTCTTTCAAATTGCTTCATTTTCCGACACCCCCTTTACTCATCATAAAAACAGACCGACGGTTTGTAAAGTAGTTTTCTGTCTTCTTTTGATTGTTTTTGTCATTGCATCTTTTTAACTATTACTTCCGCAAGATTTGTTGTTTTTGCACTTTACCCGTTGCTTTCCGCGGGGAGTGCCTGAAGCTTCCTCGCTGCACTTGCGGGATCTTCAGTGCCCTCTTCATCCCGCAGGAGTCAAGTTCCTTCCGCTGCAATCCACTGGAGTTTTGTGCATATATTCACATGATAGAAGGATTACGCAATTTTTATATGAAACAAAAAATTGTCGCAAATGACATGAATGTTAAGTTATTTCAGAAAAATAGTATAAATAGCAATTTTGCCGATTTTTTTTGACAATTCAATTTTAATAGTAGTATTATTATACATGGTAAAAAGGAGGCTTCTTGTAACATGTCATCACTTGACAAAGACAAAATTGTACAAAGTGTACCGCAAAAAGGTTTTTTCGGTCATCCTAAAGGATTATTCACCCTTTTCTTCACAGAATTCTGGGAGCGTTTTTCCTACTACGGGATGAGAGCAATACTTCTGTATTATATGTACTACTCGATGAAAGACGGCGGCCTGGGTCTTGATCAGCCGACTGCCCTTTCGATCATGTCCATTTATGGATCATTGGTTTATATGTCTGGAATCATCGGAGGATGGATTTCCGACCGGTTGCTCGGCAATACGAGAACCGTTTTTTACGGCGGCGTTCTCATTATGCTTGGCCATATTATTCTTGCTCTGCCAGGAAGCATTCCGGCATTTTTTGTTTCTATGTTCTTTATCGTAATCGGAACAGGTTTGCTTAAGCCGAATATTTCGAATATTGTGGGTGATCTCTACAGCAAAGAAGATAACCGACGCGATTCCGGTTTCAGTATTTTCTACATGGGAATCAACCTTGGCGGTCTGCTTGCACCGCTTATCGTTGGTACTCTCGGACAGAAATACAATTTCCACCTTGGATTCGGAGTAGCAGCAGTCGGTATGTTCCTTGGACTTGTTGTGTTCATGCTTACGAAAAAGAAAAACCTTGGACTTGCCGGAACGGGTGTTCCAAATCCGCTTACTCCAGCTGAAAGAAAAAGCGTTTTCGGCAGATTGGCGATTGGACTTGCCGTCATTCTTGTTTTAGGTGCTGTATCCATTTCTACAGGTTACCTGACGATTGACCGCTTTACATTCTTGATCAGTATTCTTGGTATTTTGATTCCTGCAGCATACTTTATTGTGATGTACCGCAGCCCGAAATCAACAGATGTTGAGCGATCACGCCTGATCGCATATATTCCTCTGTTTATTGCTGCTATGATGTTCTGGGCAATCCAGGAACAGGGTGCAACCATTCTTGGTGCTTATGCTGATAAACGCACACAGCTGACGTTCGGAAACTTTGAAATTCAGTCATCCTGGTTCCAGTCGCTGAATCCGCTGTTTGTTGTTCTATTGGCTCCGATTTTTGCGTGGCTTTGGATTAAGCTTGGAAACCGTCAGCCGTCGACATCCAAAAAGTTTGCTTTTGGACTTTTCTTCGCCGGGTTATCATTCCTGGTCATGATTATTCCAGCTTATACAAACGGCACAGATACACTTGTTCACCCAATGTGGCTTGTGCTCAGCTTCTTCCTTGTTGTTCTTGGAGAGCTTTGCCTGTCCCCAGTAGGATTATCAGCAACAACCAAGCTTGCTCCGGCTGCTTTCTCAGCGCAGACCATGAGTTTATGGTTTCTGACAAATGCATCGGCTCAAGCAATCAACGCACAAATCGTAAAATATTACACACCTGAAACCGAAATTGCCTACTTCGGAATTATCGGCGGACTCGCCATTCTTTTAGGGGCAATCATGCTGATTCTTTCACCAAAGATTCAAGCGTACATGAAAGGTGTAAGATAATACGCAGAAAAAGCCTGTCCTTAAACTGGACAGGCTTTTTTCATTAAACGGTTGTCTCTTGAACGGCTTTCTCTCTGCAGACCTTCGCAGCTCTCACCATAATCTTCAATGCCTCAACGGCCTCTTTTTCCCCTCTTGTTTTGAGGCCGCAGTCAGGATTCACCCAAAATTGGGCAGAATCGAGCACCTGCAGTGCCCTTTCAATATTTCGGATCATTTCCTTTTCTGAAGGGATGCGCGGACTGTGAATATCATATACGCCGAGGCCAATTCCCTTACTGTAGGAGAATGTTTCAAAAGAACGAATCAGTTCCCCGTGGCTTCTTGAAGTCTCAATGGAAATGACATCTGCATCAAGTGCATCAATTGCTTCGATCATGTCTTCAAAGCTTGAATAACACATATGTGTATGGATTTGCGTCTCAGGTTTCACAGAAGCTGTTGACCTTTTAAAAGCAGTGACGGCCTCGTCCAAATACTGTTTCTTCTTTTCCTGTTTAAGCGGAAGACCTTCTCTAAGCGCGGGTTCATCTACCTGGATCATGCCGATTCCTGCGCTCTCTAATGCCTCAACCTCTTCTCTCACGGCGAGAGAGAGCTGATTTAACACGGCTGCTCCAGGTACGTCAGATCTTACAAAAGACCAATTTACGATTGTAACCGGTCCGGTCAGCATTCCTTTTACAGGCTTGTCAGTCAGCTTTTGGGCAAAAAGGGTTTCTTTTAATGTCATCGGCTCCTTAAAAAACACGTCCCCGTAAATGAGAGGAGGCCTTACGCAGCGTGAACCGTATGACTGCACCCACCCATTTGAGGTGACAGTCATCCCTCCAAGCTTTTCACCGAAATATTCGACCATGTCTGTCCGCTCGAACTCACCGTGAACGAGGACATCAAGCCCCAGGTTTTCCTGGATATCAATCCACTTTTTTATTTCACCTTCAATAAACTGATAATAGTCCTCTTCTGAGAGAGTTCCTTTTTTATACTTCAGCCTTGCAGCACGCACTTCTTTCGTTTGAGGAAAACTTCCGATGGTTGTCGTCGGAAGCAGCGGAAGGCTGAATTTTCTTTGCTGCGCCTCTTTTCTTTGAACTGCTCCAACTCTGACAGTGCTGTACTCATCATAAGAAGCATGTACAGAATGCCGGTTTCTCAAGTCTGAAGCCTCAAGATCTGCTATCCCCTTATCATAGGCTGAAAGGGTCTCTTCTTCAAAATTTAAAAATTTTGTCAGCAGGGTGTTTTCATGGAGCTTTTCATCTGCAAATGCCAGTGCGTTTTTAACAAGGGGATGCAGCTTCCCTTCACTCTCTGCTGTTACAGGCACATGAATAAGACTGCATGAAGGCTGAAGAATCAGCCGGTCTCTTCCGACCTCATCCAGAATTCGGTTTACCAGTTTGACTGTTTTCTGAAGCTCTGCCTTCCAGATATTGCGACCGTCGATGACTCCTGCCGCAAGCACCTTGTCCTTTGGAAAACCGAATGCACTCAAATGCTCCAGCGTTTTGCCGCTGTCATGAACAAAATCCAGGCCTATGCCGTCAACAGGCAGCTGAATGAGCTGTTCATATTGTTCAGGACATTCAAAGTAGGTTTGCAGCAGAAGTTTTACCCTGCCTAAGCCTTCTTTTATTGCTTCATAGATTTTCTTCGTTTTTTTCATAAAGGCAGCATCCGCTGCTGATGTAACGAAAATTGGTTCGTCTATTTGTATCCACTCTGCTCCTTCTTCTTCAAGCTCCTTGAAAACCTGAACATATAAAGGGATGAGTTTTTCAAGAATTTCTTCTTTCTTTTCTCCTTTTGAAAGGGCTGTGAGAGTAAGCGGCCCGATAAGTACCGGTTTCCCCGTAATCCCGGCCTCATCCCTTGCTTCTTTATATAGCTCAAGCAAGCGGTTGTGGATAAGGCGAGGCTCTGTTCCGTCAAGCTCAGGCACGATGTAATGGTAGTTTGTGTTAAACCATTTTGTCATCTCTGATGCGACTTTGTCTTTGCTGCCCCTGGCAATCGCAAAATACGTCTCAAGTGATGAGGGGTCCTGATCCCTGAATCTTTCCGGGATCAGGCCGAACATAACAGCCGTATCAAGTACATGATCGTAATAGCTGAAGTCGCCGACCGGCACAAGGTCAATCCCCGCCTCACGCTGTTTCACCAAATGAGAGAGCCTGATTTTCTTCATATCCAAATGAAACTCCTGCTCCGTCAGATCTCCTCTCCAAAACGCCTCAAGAAGCTTTTTCCATTCTCTTTTTTCGCCGATTCTCGGATAGCCAAGGTTTGAATTTCTAATTTTCATTGCGGTTCCCCCGTTTTCATAGTTTCTCAGCTCTAAACGCAAAAAAACTCTCCTTTTTAAAAGAGAGTTTAATGGACACAGCTAACTAGAGTTGAGACACAACAAAGGTTTCAACATACCGCATCACCCTCCCTATTGCGCGTAGGCTTAAAGTGCATACGAAAGGCAGGTCTCCTGGCTCTGGTTCACTGCATGCTGCTGCCTTCCCATTCCATTTCAGAACAGTGGCTTTGTGCAGAATGCTCCCCATTACAGTGGCGCGACCGCACCGGATTTTCACCGGCTTCCCTTTTAAGCTTCCGCGTAAACGCGTCAGCACCCATCGCTTGTCAACATATTCAGAATATTTTTGTGATTGTTTTTAACAATAGCTGATGTTTCTCAATCTTGCAAGACATTTCTTATTATTCAGAAAGAAATTCCGATCACTTTCCATTTGGCAGTCTCATAAAATCCAAGCTTTTTATAAAGGTTTTCTGCATCCGGATTATTGTAAAATAAATAGAGCTCTCTTTCAGTTCCGTAATCACGGCAGATTCTCTCTATGACTTTTGATGCATATCCCTTTCTTCTGAATATTGGCGGAGTGGCTACGCCGGCAATAACAGCAGTCTTTTCGTGTTCTGTATAAATTCCTGCAGTTGCTGCCATCGTGCCATTTTCCTCGACGTAATACACACTAAGCTTTCCAGAGAGGATGCTTTCATACTGTTCACCGGCAAAAAAAGCTTCAGTTGGACCAGCCATTTTATATTCTTCCACCTGCATGAACAGATGATATAGTCTGCGGCATTCTTCAAGACTTGTGATCTTGCAGACTTCGCCGGATACGCTGCCGGCTGCTTTATTATCGTATTTCATCATAACAGAGTCACTTTCAATCTCGGTTTTGACAATCTTTTTAAATGTCTCAATAAGTTCTCGTTTCCCAAAAATTCTCCTTATGCCGGTTTCCTGAATGAAAGGAATAATAGCTTCAATATCCGGAGGAATGACGGAACTGCAGAAGTATATTTTTTCAGGATAAACGATAAGCAAAGCCGTTAATTCAGCACTTGAATACTGACCGTAAACCCGGATTTGTTCATCTTTAAGATCCTCCGCAATCAAAGCGTGTACATCATAATCTTTATCTAAAAAAGCGGCAGCCTGTGGAAGCTGGTCTTGTTTCAGCAACTTTATCGCCATTTCTCATCTCCCGGGAAAAATTTTAGCCAGTCTATTAGAATATTCTAACATTTTCTTTCCGTTTGATATATATTTTAATAGAGAGGAAATTTCACTATTTGGAGAATTAGGTGTGTGCCCATGGAAATGAAGGATGTATTGTTAAATCTTTTGCTCGTTTTGTCTCCGCTTCTCATCATTCAATTATTGTATATGAGAAAAGAAACGAACAAGAAAATGAAAAAGCGGCTGTTTGCCCTTCTTCCTGCGCTTGCCATTGTCTTCAGCATGCAGTATCCCTTTATGATTGATGGAGAATTTTTCTTTGATTTCAGGCGAATTCCATATGTTATGGGGCTTTTGTATGGAGGATACCCACTTGGAATCTTTTTATTTATCGTCACAGTCGGAACAAGGGTGATAATTGGCGGCAGCGGCATATATCCGACAATTGTCATGGCAGGAATACTTGTTCTGTTAGTCCCGATGCTGTCTTCATATTATCTGAAAAGCAGGCTTAGAATAAAGCTCTGTCTAGTAGCTGCATTAGTTCTGGTCTCTCTGCTGTTCTCCATTATCCAAATTGAGATGATGTATAAAACGGCTTTTCATCCGTCGCATTATGTGGAACTGATCATCTTTCATATTTTTGCAGCGGTTATTGGAACGATTTTGTTTGAAACGATCATTCAGAATTTTCATCTGCTGAAAAGGGTCATTAAAGCAGAAAAGCTGGAAGTTGTCAGCCATCTTGCAGCAAGCATTTCACATGAAGTGCGCAATCCCCTGACAACAACAAAGGGTTTTCTTCAGCTGCTCAGAGATGATGAAATCAGCAGGGAGAAAAGAGACGAATACATTAAAATCTCATTAGATGAACTGGACCGTGCTACAAATATCATTAAAGATTATTTAACCTTTGCAAGACCGGAGGCTGAGCATCAGCACCCAATTTCTATACACAGTGAACTAAAGAACTGCATGAATGTACTGACACCCCTCGCTCAGATGGAAAATGTACAGTTAGAGGAAGATTTCAGCAAAGAAGAGCTGTATGTTCTCGGGGATTCCCTCAAGTTAAAGCAATCCTTTATCAACATGCTGAAAAACAGCATTGAGTCATACAGCAACGGAGGACAGGTTCATATTTCTACGCAAAAAGAAGGTTCATATGTAAAAGTCACAATAACAGACCATGGAAAGGGCATGACTGAGGATCAGGTGCTGCGTCTTGGTGAACCTTACTTTTCAACAAAATCAAACGGTACAGGTCTTGGGATGATGGTAACCTACAGCATTGTCCATTCGATGAACGGGTACATCAAAGTGAAAAGCGGTCCTGGTCAAGGGTCTGTTTTTCAAATCTACCTTCCTTCTCTGTCAGCCTGATTTCCTGCCGTCGCAACTGTACAGCAATCTTTTACAGGCTTGTATAAGAGCCGTTGAGACGAACGGAGATCTGGTAAATGTCTGGGGAGACTGCCATATTTCCCTAAAAAGGTCTGTGAGTATTCGTTCAGCCGCATCAGCATTGTCGGTTGCTGAATAAATGATTCTGAGAAGAATTTTTTCATACCTGGCATACAAAACTTCCAAAGCGGCCTGTTCCTTTTGAATAATTAAAGCCAGCAGCTGATGGTCTCTCACCCTACTTTCCTCCCTTATGAAGAATAGTAATTTATGCCCTTTAATTTAGAAATATAAACCATATTCAGGTGGCTAATGTTCAAGTATGAGATACCTCAGCATGTTTTTATGCTTAATTAGAAAAGGAGCTCTTCACTTCCCTGAAGAACTCCTTTTTCTTATATCCTATGAAGACCCTTTTTATTTCACCGTTTGTCTAGCCAATATCCGGCGAATTGCAAGCTCTACTCCGTCCTGATCATTCGTGAGGGTGATATCTGAACAGATTGCTTTAATTTCAGGCCGCGCATTGCCCATAGCAATGCTTTTACCTGCTGCCTCAAGCATCGACTGATCATTCATGCTGTCCCCAATTGCAGCGGTTTTTGCAAGGTCAATCCCTAAATGGCCGGCGAGTTTCTTCAGAGCAATGCCTTTTGAGGCCAGTTTATGTTCAAGTTCAAAGTTATGGTCTGCCGACGTGACCAAGGTGAGGTTTTCACGGTCTTTAAACCTCTCCCATCCAGCATCGAGCTTCTCCTGGTGGAATGAAAAGGCAAGGATATTATAAATGTCTTCATATAAAATTTCTTTGCAATTCTCAATAAAGACAAACCCCGACTGGCTGTACTGTTTGGAAGCAGCATGAAGAAGCTTTGTGCGGTCAGCTTCTGGATTTGCACTTTTGATCCGGTCTATTTCAATCGACAGCAGCTCCCTTCCATGCTGCGGGGTGAAGATCGCTTTATTTCCGAAAACTTCGTAGTAATAGCCGTTTTCTTCAAGAAACTGCAATGCTTCTGCAGCCAATTCCTTTTCCATAGGCTGGGAATGAAACAGGGTTCCGTCCGGCTGGTGGATCGTCGCGCCGTTCGCAGCAATCACCCAGGTTTTCACATTCGCCGTTTTGAAAATTTCCATCACATCAAAATGGGCTCTCCCTGTTGCAATGACCACTTCTATCCCTTCTTCCTGCGCTTTTTTCAGCGCATTCAGATTTTCCGCACTTACTTTGTTTTCACTGTTCAGAAGTGTACCGTCAAGGTCAATCGCAATTAATTTTGTCATGTTGTTTCCTCCTCTGCTACAAGCAGCTCTACATTGTTTTTATCAAGCAGATCTCTAAACGATTTATCCGGCTCTTTGTCTGTAATCAGAAGGTCGATCTCATGCAGATCGGCATAGAGGAAAAAATCGGTCACTCCAAGCTTTGAATGATCGGCAAGGGCAATCACCTGATTTGCCTGGCTGATCATCTTCCTCTTTACCATTCCATCCTCCTCGTGGGCTATAGACAAGCCTCTTTCAGAAATGCCGACGACCCCAATAAATACTTTATCCACATGATATTTAGAAAGTTTTTCAACGACAGATGATCCGTACAGAAAACGGTGCTCCTTCTGCAGTTCTCCTCCAAGCAGATGAATTTGAATCCCGGGCTTTGTTGAAAGAATATCTGCCTGATTGATTGAGTTTGTAATAACAGCTGCATTCGTGACATCCATATATTCTGCGCACGCCTGAACAGTAGTGGAAGCGTCAAGGATAATCCGGTCTCCTTCCCGGATGAGGCTTGCTGCTTTTCTGCCGATCAGCTCTTTTTCGTAAGAAACCGTTTCAAGGCGGTTTTGATAATCTTTAATTTCAGTATGAGAGCTCGGCAGGATGGCTCCGCCCCGCGTCCGGATAATCAGCTTTTGCTCCTCAAGCTTCACGAGATCGCGCCTTGCCGTGTCTTTTGAAACATCATAAAGCGAACAAATCTGATCAGCCGTGATCCGCTTATGCTCTTTTAAATAGTCCAATATCGAAATCAAGCGTTCTTCCTGGTACAAATGACACACCTCACTTTTCAGAAATGTTTGTAAAATAACACTGCACTTACACCTTATATAAGTGATTATAAGTTTTATGCATTAAAAATTCAAGTATTTATAAGTTTATACAAGTGATTTTATGTAATTGTAAGTGTTATGCAAGTTTTAAGAGGGTGTTCAAGCAGGTATACAAAAAGACGGCAACATCTTTTACTGATGCTGCCGTCTTCTCGTTAATTTTTAATTGCTGCAAGTTTGCCTGAAGCAAGCGGATTATTTACCCTGCCGAATTCAGAAGCGTGAGGCCTGTCGTCGCCGTCGCCGTATCCATAATCAATCATGCGGTTCCGATTCAGACAAAGTTTTTTAAAAGATGGCCTCAGAAGATCAAACAATTCAAACCGATCGTTTAGTTCAGGGAATTTTGCCTGATACTCTAGAATGGCATCTCTGAGCATTCTCCAGAAATCGGATTCATTCAGCTTGCCGCTTCTGTGAAGAATGTCTGCAAGATATCTGAAGTGGCAAACGAACAGTCCGGTAAAGATAAACTGACAGAGCCCTTCAGGAGCTTCGCTCCTTAATACACTTCTAAGTTCTTCTGATATGTGCTGCAGTTCAGGCAGCTTCTGGTCACTGATGTTTACATCATCTACAAAATCTTTTACGGCCACACGGTGCGGCTTACTGTCTTTAAGGATGAGCACTGTATTCTGTCCGTGAGGTGAAAATACGGTTCCGTACTGATACAAATAATGAAGCAGCGGCGGAAGGATCACATCAAACAGCTGTTTGATCCAATCTTCTGCAGTGAGGCCGGCCTTTTTAGCAAGTTCAAGGGCATAAGATTTACCGTCTTCGCCGACATATAAAAGGGCCGCAAGAGTGATGGCCTGCTCCCCTTCTTCAAGAAATGAGCAGAGATTTTCTCTCCAGATCACCCCGAGCATTTCAAGAAATTGATAAGGTGCCCCGTTCACAGTCGAATAATCCGGATGATCGTAATTCATGCTTGCGATCTCACCGGGCAGAACCACTCTGCACACATCCCGAAGAAAAGGGTCATTATCCCTTATTCCCTTAATATGCTTGGTGATCTCTGGAGCCAGAACCACTCTCTCTGACGGGAGCCCTCTGTATACGAGAGTATTTAATATACTCATAGGCAGCTTTACATGGTGCTTTTTTTCGTCATTCATGTTGACAAAGGTACGGATTGATTGCTGCGGCAGGTATTCGACCTCCCCTTTTCCGAGATAAATGATGTTCTGTTCAGCCAGCTCTTCAGCAAACTGCGCCACGATCATATGGTTCCACTGCCATTCGTGCACCGGCATGAAGAAATATTCTTCAGGTTCAACACCTGCCCTGCTCAGATTCTGGTTAAACATTTCCCATGCATTCAAACCAATTTCATCTTTTATTAATTGCTCATAGTCAACTTCTTCAATAGAATGAAACGTGCCTTTGTCTTTGGAAACAGCGATCCAGTCCAGCTGCACGGCCTTTTTTTGTTCCGGGGCATATTGGAGGTAATCAGAGTAGGAAAAACCGATTCGCCCTTTGTTGTATGTAATCCACGGATGGCCCGTCATTTCTCCTTCCAGTTCAGCATATCCCAGCTCAAGAAGGGATTCCGTCGACCGGTGTTCCTGCTTTGCCATTATGTGAACATCGGCAAGAAGTGTACGTTTGTATTCCTCAATCAGATAAGCAGCCGTAAACGGCTTAATTCCAATATCCTGCTGGATCAGCAGCAGGAATTCAACAGCACTTACCTCACCAAGCCATTGATTACCCGATTGGACTTGTATGGATTCCGGATTCACCCAGTAGCTGTCCATTAATCTTTTTTCAGCTTTGAATCTGATTTTCTTGGCGCCTGAACATTCAAGATAATAATAGTCTTCCGATTGAACAGCAGAAATCATATCTTCATATAAAAACTCAGCAATCATTTTGGCGGTCAGCCGTTTATTGGCCTTTAACCAATGTTTCTTATTGATGTTCGCTTCCATATCTCTCACTCTCCTAAACCAGTTGTTTTTTTCCGGCAACATGTTTTGTTCCAAAGTGCTGAAACACATTTTTGTCAGACAGATCAAAAACGGCTTTTCCAGCGATGGTATTAATGATATGTGCGTTTCTGTAAGCTCCGAGGCCAAGGTCAGGCGCTCCTACTCCGTGCGTGTGAAGCTCTCCGTTTTGAATAAATACACTGTGCAGAGCCCGAGGCGTGTTCATCTCAGCCTGATAGTCCCTTGAAATGACCGGGCGCCCGGCCTCGTCCCATTTCATAGCTCCGGCAAGCCTGCTGAATGCTTTTGGCCAGACGGTTTTGTAGCCTGTGGCTGCAATAACGGTATCTGCTGAAAGAACAAACGATTCAGCCTGCTCGCGCTGATAGCAGGCAAGCTCGAGTTCTTCCCCATTGCATGAAATATCCATCACAGCCGTTTTGGCAAGCAACTGTACGTCAGGCTTACTTCCGGCAATTGTCCTTTCATACAGGAGGTTATATATTTCTGCAATCGTATCAGCGCTTATCCCTTTGTAAAGAGAATCTTGCGCTGGCACAATTTGATCCTTGAGATTCTGCGGCAGCTGATAAAAATAATCCGTGTAGTCCGGAGAAAAATGTTCAAGACCGAGTTTTGAGTACTCCATCGGGAAAAATCCATCCGTTCTCGTCAGCCAGTTCAGCTTATATCCGCCGGTTTCCTGACCTCTCAGAAGCTCCAGAAAAATCTCAGCAGCGCTTTGGCCTGATCCGATTACAGCAACCGATGCTCCCAAGTCTTCTTTTCGTCTGTCCATGAATTCAGAAGAATGATAAAGATTTCTGTTTCCAGAAGCTGTCCAGTCCGGAATAGAAGGAGCACTCCCCATTCCAAGCACCACATGTTTTGTTAAAAATGTTTCTCTTTCTCCAGTTAAAACATCCTCAACAACCACTTCATAGCCTGCAGGATGTTCAGCTGCATCCATCACTCTTTTGCCGAACCGGCAGGAAGAAAGCTGTTCCGACAACCACTTAAGATAGTGGTTGTATTCTCTGCGGGGAATATGAAATGACTCCAGGAAGTAAAAATGATACAAGCGTTTCTGCTCATGCAGGTAATTCAGAAAACTGTATTTGCTTGCAGGATTCACCATCGTCACGGCATCAGCCATGAACGGGACCTGCAGAGTCGTTCCTTCAATTAACATACCTTGATGCCATGAAAATCCGGGCTTTTGATCAAAAAACAAGGCCTCAATACCCTCTGTTTCATCAAGCAGGGCTGCCATCCCAAGATTGAACGGCCCCAGCCCTGCACCAATTACGTCATAAATCACCGTTCACCCTCCGTTCAAATTCTTCTCTTGTACATACCATAAACAACGCCTGTTTATCAGGCAAATCAAGCTTTCTTTCGGCTGAAAACCCGCACTTTTCGAAAATATGAATCATTTTTTCGTTGCGGATGTCAGGCTCTGCGACAATACGAGCCGTTCTCATGTCTGAAAACATTCTCTGCATGATGTTCATAAGCATTGGCGCTGCGAGCCCCCTGCCAAGATAGGCAGGGTCGCCAAAGAGCAGATGCACGCCCTGGTCAAAGGGAGCTGCCTCATAGTACTCGCTGATCGGATCTTCCATTGCCCAGTATGTTTCAAAGTAGCTCATTTCGTTCCCGTTCACTGCGCCGATCCACAGCGTTTGATGCTCATCAGAAAGCAGGGCCTTCAGATGCTTTGCATACTGACTGAAGGGAAAATTCTGCTTCCAGTAAGGGATGACGTGCGGCTCATGATGCCATCTGTGCAGCATGACGGTATCTGTTTCAAATTCAGCTTCTCTGAATGTTATCTCTGTATCTGTTATTTGCTCAATCATAGTGATGCGACTGCCTCCTTAGTAAAAAGAGGATTCTGTACCTTCACATAAACAGACTGCGTTTCAAGCGGGCCGACAAGCTCATCTAAATCGTGGTAGCCTGTCATGAGGTTCGCCTTGCATGGCAGATTTTCTTTTCCGAGAAAGTTCTTGATCAGCTGTGATGGATGGCCCTCTGGAACAGCCCAGTCTTCCATTTCCTCCCGAATGATCTTCAGCAGTCTTCGTTCGTCTGCGAGTCCCGCCGTACCGAAAGCATTGACCAGACCAAACAAATGATTGAAAAAGAAATAATAGCTCAGCCTCTCATCTGCCACTGCATCTGAACAAACGGTTTCACTTCTTTTCCCTGCTCCGGCAAGATAGGATTCAAGAATCTCTTTTTTGGATTCGCAGAAGTAAAACCCTTGATTATCCCTGTAATAGAATCTCTCTGGATATCCTCCCTTCAGCTTCACAATGCTGTTTTGCTGATGAGCTTCAAGCGCAATGCCTTTCTCCAGATACAGCCACAGGACAGGCTTCATGGAAATCGCGAGGTATTTCTTCAGCCAGTCTTCACTCACTTCGTTTGTCGGACGGTTTTCTTCGGCAGCCATTTTCCTGATTACACTTGAGAGTCTGGATGAGCCTCTTTTCAGTCCATCCTGGCATAACGATACAACGGCAGCTGCCTGATTTGCGTCCCCGCCGTAAAAAGGATTTTCCCGAAGAATGACCTCAAAACCGGATTCGTTTCTGTCCGGCAGTTTTAATGTTAAAAAGGCAGGATCATGCACAAAGCTGAAATTTGGAAACTTATCGGCCATTTCCTGCCCGAGGCGTGTTTCCATCAATTCTTTCACCTCAGCCCCCCGTTCCAGTTCCTTCATTAAATTAGTTCGGACTGAATTTGTAATTTTGATGTTCAGTGAAAACTTCAGCATGAACGGGACATCCGGATGATAAACCGTTCTTAATGAGGAAGTTGCAAAGTAAGAACGGCCGTGCTGCCCAAGATTTTCTAAAATGCCCTGATCTGCTAGCTTTCTAATTTTAGCATCCCCCATAACATAGTGAGCCTGCCATGGATGAAGCGGAATTAAAGCATGCCCGTCTTCCTGTGCGTACTTGCTTTTGAACGCCTCTGAGATTTCCGGATCATCGTTCACCATCTTCTTTATTTGCCGAATGGCTGAATGCGGAAGCAGGGATCTGGAATAGATTAAATCGGCAGGAACCCTGAAATAGTGAAGCGGGAATGCCCCCTTCAGTTCAGGTGAATAGGTCCTGATATCCTCATCGTTCATTCCTTCCCTGCTTTTTGGCGCAGGGTGCAGGAGGTGTCCGAAAAGCAGTGCCTGCTCGGCCTCAAGAAATTGAAAATCAGTCTTGTACAACTCTTTTTCATCCGCAGATCTTTCGTAAATAAATTCCGTCATCAGCTTGCAGCTCTGTGAAATACGCTCAAGCAGATCGTTCTTTTTCCCGTCCTGCTCGCCTGTGGTCAATTCATCCAGCGTTTTTTTCTGCAAAAGCAGGAAAGTCCATTTTTTCAGATTGATAGTAAACAGCATGAAATAGATGTCTGCCAGTCTCTGAAACATAAACAGCAGGTATGTACAAATCCTCCTGCCTCTTTTTGAGAGGAAGATGCAGCCATTTTCCTGAATGAACATTTGCAAGTTCTGATGGTGCATCTTCTGTGAATCTTCCCATTCCGGTTTCTCTTATGTAGCAATTCAAGTAGCTTTGCAGTGCAGCCTGTTCTGCAGCTTTCCTAGCTTCTATTCTGTTCATCCTTCAGCCTCCCCGATTCATATCTTCCAATTTCTTTTATTCGCTGCAGTAAATGCGAGAGATGATTTGTCTTTAATAGAGGGTTTAATAGCGTAAATTTGAGACAGACGCGGTTATTCACTTTTGTACGGGCAATAATCGCCTCGCCGTCATTCAGCAGCCTGTCCCTGATCCGGCTGTTAAGGAGATCCTCTATTTCATTTGAAAACCTGCCCTCACCCGTATATCTGAAAACAACCGTGCTCAGCTCCGGTTCATGCACAGGTGTGAATGCTCCGTCGCTCTTAAGCATCGAGTATGCCTCTTTTGCAAGGTAAAGTGTGCGGCAAATGATATCTGACCACTCGTTTTTACCGATAAGCTGAAACGATAAAAATGGTTTTAAGGCGTCAAACCTTCTTGTCGTCTGCAGAGATTTCCCGACCAGGTTCGGCACATCGTCTTCCTCTGGATTAAGGTAGTCTGCATGGCGTTTCATATATGCAAATGAGCTTCGTTCTTTGACGAGAAACGCTCCGCAGCTGATTGGCTGGTAGAACATTTTATGAAAATCGACCGTTATGGAGTCGGCCTCTTCTATTCCGGTTAATTTATGCTTATGCAGCTCTGTCATGATGAGGCCTCCCCCATAAGCTGCATCCACATGAAACCAAAGGCCGTATTGTTTTGCGGCACGGCTCATTTCCCTTAGAGGATCGATTGCTCCAAAATCCGTTGTTCCTGCTGTTGCGAATAGGACAAATGGATACTCCCCTGCTGTCCTCATCTCCTGGAGTTTTTCGACTAAGTCCTTCATGCACATTCTGTGGGCATGATCGGTTTTAACCGGAACGACCGCATCTTCTCCGAGTCCTAAAACGGCGGCGGACTGCTGCACAGAGAAATGTGCCGCATCTGAACAGAGAATTTTCAGCCTGTGCTGTTCCGGCGGAAGGCCCTGCCTTTTGACATCCCAGTTCCACAGCTTCATGCAGGCATGCTCTCTGGCAAGCATCAGTCCCATCAGATTGGATTGTGTTCCCCCGCTTGTCATGACCCCGTCCCCTTCTGGAAGTCCAAACAGGCGGCACAGCCCATCCATCATCATTTGCTCCACCATTGTTGCGGCTCCGCTTTGATCCCAGGAATCCATCGAAACGTTTAACCCTGAGATCAGCACTTCTGCTGCAAGCCCCGGCAGCATGGGCGGACAGTGAAGGTGGGCGGCACATGACGGATGATGGACCGAAATACTGTGCTTCCCGACAGCTGCGTTAAGCTTCTGAAAAAGCAGTTCAGAGTTCATTGCCTCGTTAGGATGCACATTTGGAAAGTGAGATTGAAGTGTCTCTTTTATTCGCTGCGGCTCTGCTCCACTAAAAGGCGGTTGTTCAAGAACAACCGATTTCAGTGTTTCCATCGCTTGATTCATGACTGACTGATATTCTTCAAGACTCTCCTTTGAGTTGGTCAGGAAATACCGGTCAAATGCAGTTTGTAAGATCGTTGTCATTGGTGTACTCCTTATACGAAACTTGGAATGAATTCTTTTTCTGCTGCAAGAGCGGCTTCATAGAAAAGCCCGCAAACCGTCTCAAGCTGTTCTTTTGTGATAATCAGCGGCGGAAGGAATCTGACAGTGCTGCCGTGGCGCCCGCCAAGCTCGAGGATCAGTCCGCGTTTAAAGCATTCCTCCTGAATTCGTTTAGCAAGCTCAGGATGTGCAGGATAGCTTCCCAAAGCATCAGCAGAATCCGTTTTATCCACGATTTCCGCACCAACCATGAGTCCAAGACCGCGCACGTCGCCAATACTTGAGAGCTCCTGTTTCATCTGTTTTAACCGAAGCATCAGAAATTCTCCAAGTATGGCTGCCTGTTCATCAAGTTTTTCCTGTTTGATAAACTTCATCGTTGCGGTACCTGCAGCAATGGCCAGCTGATTTCCGCGGAATGTGCCGGAGTGAGCGCCAGGGCCCCATTGATCCAGATCTTTATGATAGACGACCACTGCTAAAGGAAGCGTTCCGCCAATCGCTTTTGACAAGACCACCGCATCTGGTGTAATCCCTGAATGCTCAAAAGCAAACATTTTTCCGGTTCTTCCAAAGCCTGTCTGAACTTCATCTACAATAAGCGGTATTTGCTGTTCAGCAGTAATCCTCCGCACTTCTCTTACCCATTCGTCAGGTGCAGGTATGGCTCCGCCTTCCCCCTGCACAATCTCCATGACCATCCCGGCCGGCTTAACAATTCCAGATTCAGGATCATTCAGCGTCCGGTCAATAAAGGTTGAACCAACGGCGGCCCCTTCTTCTCCTCCAATGCCAAATGGACAGCGGTAAGAGTACGGATACGGCAGGAAGTGCACATCAGGCATTAAATTTTGAATACTGGATTTCGGTCCAAGATTTCCCATCAGGCTGAGAGAGCCATTTGTCATGCCGTGGTATCCGCCCTGAAAAGAAAGCATGCCTCCTCTGCCTGTTGCTGTTTTAACAAGCTTCATCGCAGCTTCAATCGCATCTGATCCAGAAGGTCCGCAAAACTGTATCTTTGCATGTTCTGCAAATGAAGGCGGCAATGTATTGTAAAGCTCTTCAACAAACTCTTCCTTCATGGGAGTTGTCAGATCCAGTGTATGAAGTGGCCGTTTTCCTTTAATCACGTTCTCCATTGCTTGGATCACTACCGGATGATTATGTCCAATGGCAAGCGTTCCTGCCCCTGCCAGACAGTCTATGTAAGTTTTATTTTCAACATCTTTTATATAAATCCCCTCCGCTTCACTGATGGCGATTGGTATTCTCCGCGGATACGATCTTGCATTTGATTCTCTTTTGTTTTGGCTGTTTAAATAAAACTCATTGGTCAGCATAAATAATCACCCTTTTCAACATGATAATAATTCTCATTCTCATTTAAAAATAAAAACGGCATGACCGCCGCTTCAAAATATCTGATTACAAGTGAATATTAATTGAAAATGATTATCAATGTCAATGGAGTTTAGATGATTCAGTTCATCCTGCCCAGATTGCAGGATTTGCTGATTTTTTAAAATGGAGCTATTTTCCTGCAAATACTCTGGTTTGTATATTTCATTAGGACAATATAGCCCCCCATGGCTGATGCCTTATAGATGATCCTGTTTAGTTAACATAATATTATTATTATCTTTTTTTATTTAACCTATGAGATTCCTCCCCCTCCTTATGCATCACCTTTACATTCCCGTAATCATGTGTTTATTTTCCTTTTACAAACCTTTCATACGTGGTTAACGTATTATCGATATTCTTAAGTTAGATCAAATATTCGGGAGGCTAAATGATGACTTTAAACAAAAAAATCCTCGGCATCACTCTTGCCGGCACGCTCGCAGCGGGATCCCTGGGATTCACGGCAGCCAATGAAAAAGCAGAAGCAAAGAAAGCTAAACCGCAAGCGCAAAATGTGATTGTTCTTGTCATGGATGGCGTGAGTTCATCGACTACTACTCTATCAAGATGGTATAAAGGCGGTCCTCTTGCTATGGATGAAATCTTAACCGGAGGGGTTCGTACATATTCGGCAGAATCAGCGATTACAGATTCTGCTCCAGCAGGCACTGCTATGGCAACCGGAAATAAATCAAATGATAAGTTTGTCGGTGTTCTGCCTGAAACAGTTTCATCGCCCGGACTTGACAGTTCAATTGCCGATCAGCCCCACAAGCCTGTTGCGAATGTGCTTGAAGGTGCTAAGTTAAGCGGCAAAGCAACAGGAATTATCTCCACTTCTGAAATTCAGCACGCCACACCTGCTGCTTTTTCATCTCATGCTTCCCACCGGGGAGAGTATGACAATATTGCCGAACAGCAAATCTATCAGGATATTGATGTTGTTTTAGGAGGAGGAAAAGATTCTCTGACAACAGGAACGGCCAAAAACAGCCGGAAAGATGGAGAAAATCTGGTTGAAGTTGCAGAAGACAGAGGCTATGACATCATTGAATCCCGCGAGGAGCTTTTAAATTCGAGATCAAGCAAGCTTTGGGGTGCGTTCGCACCAGCTGCTCTAGCCTATGATATGGACCGTGAGACTACAAATCCGAATGAGCCCACTCTTGCAGAAATGACGAAAAAGGGAATCTCCACGCTTTCTAAAGATAAAGACGGTTTCTTCCTGATGGTAGAAGGAAGCAAACCGGACTGGGCTGCCCATGCAAATGATCCGATCGGCATGATCAGCGATACGCTGGCATTTGATGCAGCAGTTAAAGAAGCGCTGGATTTTGCAAAAAAAGATAAAAATACAATGGTTATCGCTCTTTCTGATCACGGCAACAGCGGTATTTCAATCGGCAACCAGAATACCAGTGCAGACTACCCTTCCATCCCGGTGTCTGAGTATATAGATCCTTTGAAAGAAGCAGAATTGACTCTTGAAGGAGCTATGAAGCAGTTAAAGCCTGATCAGTCAAACAAATTGGAAGTGGCAGCACTTTACGGAATTAAGAACCCGACTGCTGAAGAAACACAAGCGATTAATGACAGCAAGAATCTTGCAAAAACGCTCGTTGAGCTCCTTGCTGAACGTGCAAACATTGGCTTTACGTCAGGCGGGCATACTGGAGAAGACTTATTCATGTATTCGTATGGACCAGGTAAACCGATTGGCTTTGTTGAGAACACTGACATTGCCCATATTACAGCTTCAGCCATGGGCTTTGATTTAAAAGAGCTCGACAAAAAACTGTTTGTTGACGCAAAAACGGCATTTGAAGCAATGGGTGCAAAAGTATTTGT
This sequence comes from Metabacillus sp. SLBN-84, assembly GCF_053629595.1. Classification (NCBI taxonomy): domain Bacteria; kingdom Bacillati; phylum Bacillota; class Bacilli; order Caryophanales; family Bacillaceae; genus Metabacillus; species Metabacillus sp. SLBN-84. The sequence goes on along the minus strand of NZ_JBRJIP010000001.1, from coordinate 2,115,132 downwards.
AAATGCTCAGGATAAAAACAACCCTGTTCTAGTAGTGAAAAAAGGAAAAACTACAGCTGAATTTCCAGTGAATAAAGATCTTGCCATTGTGAACGGCAAAGAAATTGAGCTCGACAGTGTAACGGTTCAAACGAAAGACAGATTCTATCTTTCCAAGGATGCTGTCCAACTAGTTAAAAAGTCCAAATAAGCAAAACATCGGGCACATCAAATTGAATGTGCCCGATGTTTTTTTAATGAACAGATTTTAGTAATTTCTCCGCTGCTCTGCATGGATCTTCGGACAGGCTAATAGCTGAAATCACGGAAACTCCGTCCCCTCCTGCTTCTATAACAGCACGGGCATTGGCTGATGTTATTCCGCCGATGCCGACAATGGGAATGGAAATCCCCGCCTTTCTTACTTCTTCAATCAAAAGGGTCCCTTTTACAGGTTCAGCATCTTCCTTCGTTGCAGTTGGATATATGGGCCCTGCCCCAATGTAATCCGCACCATCTTTCATTGCCTTTTTCACCTCTGCCATCGTATGGGCAGAAACGCCGAGAATCCTGCTCCCGATTCTTTTTCGCACCTCCCCCGCATCAGCGTCGTCCTGTCCAATATGCACCCCGTCAGCATCAAGTTCGACTGCAAGGTCAATATCGTCATTGACAATAAAGGGAACGGCATGCAAAGCGCAAATCTTTTGGAGACTTCGTGCAAGTTCGCGTTTATCCATTCCTGTGCGTGCATTTTTTCCTTTTTCACGGTATTGAAACATCGTGATTCCGCCTTTTATAGTTTGGAGCAGCACGTCTTCAGGTTCTTTCAGGCAATTGGTGCTTCCCATGATAAAATACAGGTTCAGTTTCTGCCTAAGTATGCTGCTTTCCATATCGTCCCGTCCTTTTTTCCTGATAGGCCCAATGATTCGTTGGACCGTGTCCGTTACCAAGCTTGAGATCTTTTTTTATCGCGGCATGAATAAAATCGGCTGCAAGCTGAACTGCAGCCGGAACACTGCTCCCCTTAGCAAGCTCGGCAGTAATCGCAGCGGCAAACGTACACCCTGTCCCATGTGTGTTTACAGTTTGAATCCGTTCGTTCTCAAAAAAGAAAAATTCGTTGCCGTCATAGAGCATGTCGATTAATTGCTCAGTCTCCTCTGCGTGCCCGCCTTTAATCACCACATATCCTGCTCCAAATGCATGCAGCTTTTCTGCAGCACGTTTCCGATCTTCAATCGTTTCAATTTTTATGCCTGAGAGAACCTCTGCCTCCGGAATGTTCGGGGTAACAACGAGTGCGATAGGCAGGAGATGAGTGATCAAAGAGTCAATCGCTTCCTGCTGCAGGAGTGACGCACCTCCTTTTGCAATCATAACAGGATCAACGACAACCTTTTCCCAGCCGAATCGTTTAATCTGGGCAGAAACAGCTTCAATGATTTCACTGCTGAAAAGCATGCCTGTTTTCAGTGCATCTGTTCCAAGATCTGTACCTATCGCTTCTATTTGCTTAATGACCGCTTCTGCCGAAAGCGGGTACACGCCGTGCACGCCAAGGGTATTTTGAGCTGTCACTGCTGTTATAGCCGACATGCCAAATGCACGGAGCTCCTGAAATGTTTTTAAATCAGCCTGTATTCCTGCGCCCCCGCCGCTGTCAGAACCTGCTATAGTTAATGCTCTTGCAACACTCATGCAAGCACCTCCTCAAGCTTCATGCGTTCTCTCAAAGCTTTTGGCTCAAGATAATAAAGCTTATTTAAAAACTCGATTTGAAAGCTGCCAGGTTCATGTCTGTTCAGCCTTTCCACTGCTGCTTCTGCAGCACATCCATAGACAGCGGCAGCGGCAGCAGCGGCAAAAACATACTCTTTTTCAACTGCACAAAACGCTCCGACAACTGAGCTTAACAAACATCCTGTTCCAGTCACTTTAGTCTGAAGCTTGTGGCCGTTATTGCAGCTGAAAAGCCGTTCACCGTCTGAAATAAAGTCCGTTTTTCCGGTAATCACAACAACGGTGTTCAGCTGCTTTGCAGCTTTAACGGCAAGTGATGAAGCATCTCCTGCCCCTCCTGCACCTGAGTCGACCCCTTTTATCTCCCAGTTTTCACCGGCAAGACTTGCTACCTCTGCAGCATTGCCCCGGATCACTGCAATGTCCAGCGTTTCGGCAAGCATTTTGACCGTTTCCGTCCTGTAAGGTGTTGCCCCTGCTCCAACCGGATCTAAAATAACCGGAACGCCATGCTTATTGGCAGATGCCCCTGCAATCAGCATCGACTCTACTATTCTCTCATCCAAAGTACCGATGTTCAGTACGACTGCACCCGCTATTTTAGCCATATCCGCCACTTCTTCTTTGGCATAGGCCATGACGGGAGAAGCCCCAAGAGCCAAAAGCCCGTTTGCCGTAAAATTTGTGACAACTGTATTTGTTATGTTGTGCACAAGCGGATTTTGTTCTCTCACTTTCTCCAAAATTAATTCTGCTTGAATGGACATGATCGTTTCCCCTCCAATATAAATAAGCACTATGCCGCGGCAAAGTGCTTACAGGTATCCCTATAATTTCCCTGCGCTGGCATTATCCAACAGGTTCATCCGGTCTGCAGCAGTTAGCCGCACTCTCAGCCTGATTCCACAAGCTCCCGTTATGTTATGTACTTTGTTTCAAAGTCTACTCTTCCAAGGAAGATTTTGCAACTATTTCTCTTGTTCAGCCGTCTTCTTTTTCTTAAGCATCATCTTGAGAAGAAGGATTGCAAGCAGCAGCAGCGGAATTCCGAATTGAAATGGCAGATGTATATATTTTGGAACGATTTCAAGACCGGTTTTCGTATGCTCGACTATACTTGAATCCATAAAAAAGGTGGATGCAAATCCAGCTGAAAGGACCCCGTATACGAGATAATTATTTTTAACCCGGGGCATAATCTCAGACAGGCTTTTTATAGAGGCATAGCAGAGAAGCACCACTTTTATAAAACCTACAAAGAAAAAAACAATGACAGACAGGATTTCGATGTGCTGAAAAAAATCCAGCAAATCAATCGTTTCAATTGATTTAATGAGGGGATAGGAAAAATAGACCGCGATTTTCGCCCCGAGCATGCCGATAATGGATTCTGTAATGGCAATGATAATGAGACCGCTGAATACAACAGCCATCCATCCTCTTTTAAGCAAGTAGGACTGGTCATTCACAGCGGGAAAAATCATGAGGAATGTAATGAGTTCTCCGAACGGAAACGTTATTTTTGCCGGAAAAACAGATCCTATCACAGACCTCCAGTCAGGCTTTATAAGAGGCAGAACGTTTGTCCATTCGAACATTGGGTTCAAAATGGTTATGAGTGTGGTCAGCGCAATCATCATAATACTTCCGAAAAAAAGCAATTCCGATACTCTTGCAATCGCCTCTAATCCTAATATGCACGCATACCCTGCCAGCAGAATGAAGACAAAACCAATGACCCATGTTTCAATGTTGTAAAAAAGGACCGTGCTGATGAAAAACTCAAAATCTTTCACAACTCTCATCCCGATATAAAGAAAGTAGACCGCGTACAGGCAAATGAAACATGTCCCTATCCACTTGCCGAAACTTGTCTTCAAAAGCTCTGTAAAGGTTTTTCTCCTGGGATCGATGCGAAGAATCCATATATACAAAAAATAAATGACGATACCTGCCGCCGTGGCTATCATATTTACAAGCCAGGCTTCTTCTTCAGCATCCAAGCTGAGCCCTACTACCACTGTACTGCCTAATAGAAAAAGAACCATTAAGGAAAAAACTTGATAAGGTGTAATCTGCTGATTCATCATTCATCATCCTTTGCCTGAAAGGGTTACGGTATCCGGTTCACATCTCCAATATCTTCAATCTCCAAGTTCACTTCTATTTCTACCGGAACCTCAGGATATAGTTCTTTCCATTTCTTGTTGATTTCCTGAAATTTATATGGGTTTCTCAAGTAGACTTCTTTTAGAAAGCCAAGAAAGTCATTGTTTTCTTCCTGACTTCTGGCAATCAGTCCAGCCATCTCCCTTTTTAAGACTTCTTCAGTCTTAGATTCTAAATTAGGAAGATCATCCTGTCTGCATGTGCTTTCAAATAATTCCCCTTTCATCTTCCGTTCGACTTGAAATGAAACCATTTCATTGCTGTAGACTGGCTTTACACTGGTTTTTGACTTTTTAATGTGTACGGTAAAAAAACCTGGATCATCAGCTCCGCATTGCGCCTCAATCGTCGTTTTTTTTGTACCGTTCGTAATACCAAGAAAAATCTTGCTCTCATCCCTGCTTAAATAACCAGCAAGCTTGTCCTTTTTGAAATAAGCCATTCCGTTCAGGATTAAAAGAACCTCCGGCTCAGGAGAAGAAATATTCTCTTGTGAGGAACCTATCTCCTGATCACTGCTCAGCGTAACATAAGGAAGAGCTGTTGCTTTTATATTTCTGAGAAGATCGTTCATTACTTTAACAGGATATACACTTGCCACAGATCCAAGATTTAATTCATTGCTGTGTACAATGTCATTGATTCTTTTAGATGAGACCTTTTCAGCCGGGGTAATAGTCTTAATAATTTTGCTTGCCGGATAATCTTTTGTCACCATAATTTTTATGCTTGAGGAAATTTCAGATTCTGTCAGAAACAAGGCCAGTATCTCATGAATTCCTTTTTCTCTTGCTGTTTGTTCTCCAATGACAATCAAATCGGCGCTGTCGAGAAAAATTTTCTTTGGATTACGGTTTAAGATATTTTTGACTGCCTGAGAAATTGTTCTGCCTGATTGCTGGTAGATAATTGAACCCGGAACTTCTCCCACTGAATCAGGTTTAGCTGCGGTATTGATCATCTGAAGTGTTACTTCATACCCTTCCTCACTGGAATCAATTCCTATCGCACTGACGATGGAAATTGATTTAATCAGGGTATCCTCTACATTCTTTGAAATAACCACACTGGAACCAAGAGTAAGAATGACGAAAAATATAAGTCCCCATGCTTTTTTCTTCATCGTGTCCTCCTTACTTGTTTTTCAGCTGATCTTTTTCTTCTTTAGTAAAGGTCTTCTTATTGTTCAGCTGTTCATACATGGGAACCCTGAATGCAGCATCCTTTTGATCTCCTGGCTTAAAAGGAGCAAACGGTGCAAGATACGGCACCCCGAATGATCTTGATGAAGATAACTGAAGCAGGTAATACAAAATCCCTGCAATAATGCCGAAAAATCCTAAAACGGATGCCAGAAACATAAATACAACAGTCAGCTTTTGAGAAACGGTCGCAAGAGAATAGACCGGAATGATGCTTGAAAAGATGTAAGAGGCACTTAATACAACAAGCGTAAAAGGCTGAACAAGGTAAGCTTCCACTGCCGATTGTCCGAGTACAATGGCTGCAAAAACAGTGACCGTAAACACAACGGATTGAGGAAGCCTGAGCGAACTTTCGGTAATAATCAGGATCAGAAAATAAAAAACGATCGTCTCAACAACTGTTGGAGCAGGCACAAGTTCCCTCTGTGTGACAATTCCAACAAGCAGATTTGTCGGGATCAGACCGGGATGATAAATCGTAAAAGCAATATAAAGGGCTGGGAGAAGAATGGAAACGCAGTAGATTAACATACGTGAAAGTCTCTTTGCCATAATCTTTTTTGTCAAAAAATAATAATCATCCGGTGACTGAAACAGCTGCACAAACACAGTCGGCAAAGTGACCACAAACGGTGTCCCGTCAACGATGAGAGCAATTCTCCCTTCCATAATTTCACTGCAGACAACGTCCGGTCTGTCCGTTGAAAGTGTTAGCGGGAAGATGGAGTTTGAAGACTTTTGCATGGTCTCTTCAAGGTAGTTGGAATCAAGAATGACGTCCATTTTAATAGAGGAAAGCATCTTTTTCAGCTCTTTTAAAATTTCCTTGTCAGCTTTTCCTTCCATGTAAATGATGCAAATCTTAGTAGTTGAATCAATCTCTGGAGACTCTATTCTGAGTGCCGGATTTCTGATTATTTTTCTGATCAAAGCCGTATTCGAAGAAAGATCTTCATTGAATCCAATGTCTGGACCTTTCAGTGTCCGCTGAGCTTTCGGATTTGAAATACTCCTTTCAGGAAACTTGTCCGTTCCGGCTGTAATACAGCTCGACTGACCTTCAAAAAGAATGACCGTATTGCCAAAAAGCAACTCATTTACCGCGTCATTCATGTTTGTTATTTTCCTGGTGTCCTTCAGAGCAATAACATGATCCATGAGGAAATCAACGGTATCCTCTGCTGCCTCGGCCTTTTCTGCATCAAATGAAGCAAGTGATGGAAGAATCAGCTCCTCCAGCTGTTTGTTTTCAACAATCGTGCTGATATATACGATTAAAAAAGTAAATCCGTTATTTTTCATTTCTTTAAATTTCAAATCCGAACTGTTACCCAGCTTCTCACAAATCAGCGATTTGCCGGCATGCAGAGATTGGGGAATTTTTTCAGGAGCAACCATTTTCGACATGCGCAGTCCCTCAATTTCAATTTAGTCATGGATTAATATTCCTTAAATTCCCCTTGAGTATACGCAAAAAGGACCCCGCAGCAGCGGAGTCCTTTCCATTACTTATAAGAGCTTCCAAACTCCCATTACGTCAAGCAAAACCAGGAAAATGGCAATTGGCGCCACGTATCTCATGAGCAGGAACCACACATTGAACAGTCCTTTGGATAAAGAAGATCCTTTAGAGAGCTCTTCATAAAGAGCTGATTTTTTCATTTTCAGCGGAACAAAAATAGAAATATGCAGGGCCCCCACAGGCATCAGAATATTACTGACCAGATAATCCGCCGCATCAAAAATGGTTTTGCCGAAAATGCTTACGTCACTCCAAACTCCAAATGATAAAGCTGATGGTATGCCTACTAAAAAGATAAGAAGTCCAATCGTCCAGGACCATTTCGTCCGTTTTTCAGCGTCTCCTTTTGATAATACAGAGACAATAATTTCAAGCATGGAAAATGCCGAAGTTAAAGATGCAAACAGGAAAAGCAGGAGGAATGCTGCAAAAAATACCATGCCAAATGCCATTTGATTAAAAACGGTCGGCAATACGTTAAAGAGCAGCACCGGACCGGCATCTGGCTTCAGGCCAAATGAAAACACGGCCGGAAAGATCGCAAGTCCCGCAAGAACAACAATAAAAATGTTCATTCCGACAATCGAAAACGCAGATTGAGGCAGATTGGACTCTTTCGATAGATAAGAGCTGTACGTTACCATAACGGAAACACCGACACTCAGGGTGAAAAAGGATTGTCCCAGTGCTGCCAGAATGGTTTCCGACGTTAATTTTGAAAAGTCCGGCTGAAACAAAAAGCGGACTCCTTCCATCGCCCCGTCGAGCGTAAGCGATCGGAAAATCAGCACGATAAACAAAAGAAATAAGACCGGCATCATAAATTTACTAGTGCGCTCAATCCCTTTTTGTACCCCTTTTGCTACAACCGCAATGGTGATTGCCATGAAGACAAGGTGTGCACCGACGCTTAAAACAGGGTCAGTGATCGTTTCGCCGAACAGCTGTCCATATTGCTCCTGACTGAGTCCGTTTAAATCACCTGTCAGTGTTTTTAAGAGGTAGAGAAGAATCCATCCTCCAATGACACTGTAGAATGACAGCAGAATAAAACAGGTGATCATTCCTAAATACCCGACAGAAAACCATTTTGTTCCCGGCGCGATTGCTTTATATGATTGGATCGCATCTTTCTGAGTGCTTCTTCCAACCGCAAATTCTGCCAGGAGCAATGGCAGGCCAAGCAATAACGTGAAGAGAAGGAATATAAAAAAGAAGGCTCCCCCGCCGCTGACTCCCGCTATATACGGGAATTTCCATATTGCCCCAAGTCCGATTGCCGAACCTGCTGCAGCTAATATAAATCCCAGTTTTGAAGACCACTGCTGATGTTCTCTCATTATGCACCTCTCATGATTGTGTCTTTATATTAATGAAAACGCAAAAAAGCCGCCCCCTGAATGTAGGGGCGACTGTTCATCGCGGTACCACCCTAGTTGAGAATACAATACTCTCCGGCTCTTAAGTCGATATCGGAACAACCCGTTCATTCCTTCCGTCAGGTCGAAACAAAAACTCAGGGACCGAAATTCATCCGCATTGTGTGTACTGACTTTCACCTTCCGTCAGCTCTCTAAAACAGGGACAATGTGATTACTGTGTTTCCCATCAACGTTACGCTCCATTAATTTATAGATAATTTAAACATCTCAGGACTGCTGATGTCAACCTGTTTTTTTAAATGGCACCTATCTTCACTCATCAAATAGATCAGGCTCATTAAATACAGTCAGTACTTTTGATGCACAATTCAGCTTGCAGTCGAGGTTCCAGACGGTTTTTTTAAAGCACATGACCTCCGGGCTCTCAAGGTAAAACTTTAAGAGGACGTCAGCTTCGGCATCGATAATTGCATAATTTTCCCTGCTTTTGAACAACTCGAAATCCTTGTGCATCACAAGCTTCCAGCCGTCGCTCAGCGGAAATTCCTTAAAATCCTTAGTGAACTTTTTCAAATTCATGAAGCCCTGCCTCCCCTGCACTGATGTGTTTTTAAAAATCATGCTTGTTTCTTTTCCTTATGCATGGTATATTACTAAAGCGATGAGCTGAATTGTGTAAGCCGGAGAACATGCGGATTCCCGCACACATGAATGTGGCATGTGGTTCTTCGCCTCAATACGCAAGGAGACGACTGGTTTACCAGCGTCTCCTTTTCTATTTCATTTAAGCCTTGCTCTTGCTCAGCATCCAGTTGTACAGTTCAGGATCATTGTATGCCTGGACCCATGAATCATGCCTGACTCCTGGATAAGATGTGAATGCTACATTGCCGCCTGCCTGCTTTAAGGCATTAACCATATCCAGGCTTTCCTTAATTGGAATGACATCATCGTCTTCTCCGTGAAAAATCCAGACAGGAATCTCTTTCAGCAAGCCTGCTTTCTCCGGACAGCCGCCTCCGCATACAGCAGCAAGGGCTGCGAATGTTTCCGGCATTCTTCCTGCGAGTTCAAAAGCTCCATATGCCCCCATGCTCATGCCAGTCAAATAAATCCGGTTCTTATTGACTCTGTAGCTTTCCACAACCTCTTCCAGCAAAGCGGCAGCACCGTCGAGCTCCATGATCCAGTTCGACCTTCTTGCCGTGGATACCGGGCATTGAGGAGCGAGCAGGATGAAGGGAAAATCTTCTCGGTCTGCCACCTCCGGGAGCCCTATCTTTCTGACGTCTTCAGGATTTGTGCCCCGTTCGCCTGCCCCGTGAAGAAACAGAACAAGCGGCACTTCTCCGGTCCCTTCTTCATATCCTTCAGGAAGCTTCAGTAAATAAGAGAGCTTTGCCTCTATTTTTTTCGTGATGGTTTTTTCAAATACGCCGGACTTCATCTGCTATAACCCCTTTTTTAATCGTCTTCTACATACATTCTTCTTTTCAAGGCCAAATCCTTTTTTGAAAAGATGAAAAAAGACCGGAGATCAAAGTCTCCGGTCTTTATCATGAAGGAATAGTCGTTTTAGGTTTAAACGGGTGCTTCTGCTTTACTGTTTCTGGTACTGTCCGCATGAAACAATTTTTTTGTCAGGAGAGTCTGCAAAATCACAAACATCCCTCCGATGGTCCAGTACAGCGGAAGAGCTGCCGGTGCTGTCAGCGAGAACATGCCGATCATGACAGGCGACAGATAGCTGAACATGGCCATTTGTTTTTTCTGCGCTTCTTCAAGCCCGACGAGCGACACTCTTGCCTGAAGAAAATAGATGCCTGCTGCGAGAAGTGTCAGGACAAGATTCGGGCTGCCGAGGTTAAACCATAAAAAGGAATGCTGGGCGATTTCAGGCGTTCTCTGAATGGCATAATAAAATCCTGTCAAAAACGGAAGCTGAATGAGAAGCGGCAGACATCCGCCAAGTGCAGCAAGCGGATTGATCTGGTGCTTCTGATACACTTTCATCGTCTCCTGCTGAAGTTTCGTTTTCGTCTCGGCATCTTTTGCTTTTTTCATTTTTTCCTGAATGACAGACAGCTCAGGCTGAGCCTTTGCCATTTTCCCCTTCATTTGCATTTGATCTTTAGACTGTTTGAGTGCAAATGGAAGAAGAACGAACCGGATCATTAACGTTACGAGAATAATTGAAAGCCCGTAGCTTCCCTGAAACCATTCGGCAAACGTTTTTAATAGCAGTGAAAATGGATAGACAAAATAGTGATTAAAAAACCCCGGAGTAACGCTTGATATTTCCTGTATGCCTCCTGAGCCTGCCTGCTGGCAGCCGCTAAGAATAATGAGCAGGCCTAATCCAAGCAGTGCAAGGAATACGTTCCGAGAGATGAATGCAGATTTCTTTTCCATGTAAATCCTCCTTGTTTTTCATTGATTATGAAAGATTCAAGAAGGAAACCTGACGGAGTATCATCTCCTGCATCATACCGCCTCATCTGCCTGATGATCCAGACAATGACCGCATTTGTTTCATTTTGTCTCCGCTGTGAAATCAGTCTGTCTTTATGCTCATGTCTTTCTGCCATTTTCATAGACGGGTGTTTTTTAAAGGACTGATCCAGCAGATAGCCGCAGGCAAAGATCGCAGCTACTGTAAAGAAAAGGCTGATCAGGGTCAAATAAGGTGTCAGTTCGTGTGAAAACTCCATCATCATGTGCTGCATTCACCTCCTTTTATTACACTAAGTATAAACCTCAGAAACAGAAAAAGAAAGCGGATGTCTGTCCATTGCAGGGAGCAGGCAATAAAAGAGCCCGCCGGCTGGAAATTGGCCGGCAGGCTCTGGTTATCCTTTTTTTACATACAGCGGAAGTTCAGTATGCCCGAGGAGACGGGCATATACAAACAAGTTGCCTTTGTGGTTTACCTCGTGCTCAATTCCCATCTTTACAAGAGATGCACCAGTAGTCTTGAATCCAAAAACATTTGTCAGATCAATCTCGCGTGAAAGATCATCATCAGTAAGGGATTCCAGGAGCTGGACGGTTTTCTCCGTGTAAAGCTTAACAGCCTTAAGCGGGTCTGGTTCCCTGACATCCTCTTTTTCCATAAGCGGTTCAGAGCTTCCCGCTTTGGCAACAGCCGTAAATTTGTACATGGAAGTTGCCATATGAACAGCCAGTTTTGCAGTTGACATAGACGATTCGGAAGGCTTGAAGTCCGGGTCATCGTTTCTCATAATGGAAAGCAGTTCGAGTGTAACAGCTCTGTGTGACATAAAATGACTGATTAATTTCGTGTTCATCGTTATCCTCCGCAGGTTAAGGTTATTTAGCAAATCCCATAAACTGCTTCAGCATCGAAAGGCCATATTTGCGGTCTGCACGTTCCTCTTTTTCTTTTTGCTGCTGTACGAACGCAAGAAATTTTTGTTCTCTCTGTTCAATGTACTGCTTGGCAAGCTCCCGTTCATACTTGACCTCATCGTGGAACATTTCCCGTTCGCTGCTGGCAGATTCATGGATTACGTTCAGTTTATCATGAAGGGATGCATAATGTCCTTCCGCAGCATGCAACTGCACTTCCTTCATTTCGCTGAGTTTTTCCTTCAGGGCCGAAAACTGGCTTTTTGACATGGTCAGCTGCGTTTTTGCATGTTCGTTTACTTTATTCTGAAGGCCGGAGAATTGGCCTAACTGCACTTTCGTCTGTTCATCCATCTTTGAATGAAGCGAAGCATATTGTTCTTTTGCTGCCTGGAGCTGTATTTTGGCCTGTTCATTAAGCTTAGTGTTCAAAGCAGCAAACTGGCCTTTTACGGCATTGAACTGAGCTTCCTTCTGCTCGTCAAGCTTTGTCTGCAGCGCAGCAAACTGGCCTTTTGATGTCTGCTGCTGGGATTTAGCCTGATCATTCAGTTTGCTCTGGAGGGCTGTGAAGTGGGTTTTGGCCGTTTTCATTTGTGCTTTAGACTGCTCATTCAGCTTATGGTGGATCGCCGTAAACTGGTTTTTAGCGGCATTCAGCTGCAGATCCGTCTGTTCTTCGAGCTTTTGCTGCAGCTCTTCCATCTGCTCTTTGGCAGCACTCAGCTGCGTTTTGGACTGTTCATTCAATCTGTGATGCAGGGCAGCAAACTGGCCTTTTGACGTTTGAAACTGTGTTTTTGTCTGCTCGCCAAACTCCTGCTTGACCGTTTTCTTGAGCTGTTCGATTAATGAGAGCTCCAGCTGGTCCATTTTCAGTTCAAGTATGTTGATGTCCTGTTTTCCTTTTTCTTCAATCAAACTGAAAATCTCTTCAAGCGCCACTTTAATATTTTTCTTTGCAGAAAGTTCTGCATCCGGATCCATAACGGCAGCTGAGGCTGCAGCGGCTTCGCCTTTTCCGTTCATAGCAAGCATTTGGACGATTGTCTCATGATCGAGCTGGCTATCCTTCATATGTTTAATTTTTCTCAGCATTTCAATATTTTCAGGCGAGTACACCCGGGCATTTTTATGATCCCTTTCTATTTCTAGAATGGATGTAAACTCTTCTTCCCACATTTTCAAAATATAGGAGGATTCCCCCAGCATGGAAGCTACCTTTGAAATACTTACCTTTTTAGACATATAAAACCCCGCCTTTTCTCATTTTTTTGTTGCCTACGTTTTCGAGGCGGGGATAAGGAAAATCCTGCAAGTCGACAAAGGTTCCAAAATAAAGTCAACATCTCATGAATTGAGTTGAATTTCGGCATTTTCCGCAAATGATTAGAAACCGTGAATCGTCATGCCACCATCGACGAACAGCGTCTGGCCGGTTATGTAGCTTGCTGCATCGGAGCCGAGGAACACGGCAGGTCCCACAAGTTCAGGCAGCTGACCGATCCGCTTCAGCGGTGTTACTGCAAGAATATCAGCTACATACGCTTTATCGTGCAGAATTTTTTCAGTCAGGGGCGTTTCGAAATACCATGGCCCGATAGAGTTCACCTGGATGTTATCCTGCCCCCATTCAAATGCAAGCACCTTAGTCATCTGAATCATGGCTGCTTTTGTCTGTGCATACACAACACCTGTTCTGAGGGCTGTCTTGCCTGCGACGGATGAAATATTGATAATTCTTCCGCCTTTCCCGTTTTTCTTCATCCATTCTGCTGCCTTTTGCGACATAAAAAAAGCCGATTTCATATTTGTATTTACAATCGTTTCCCACTCAGACTCTGTCACATCAAGCGCTTTTGAACGGATATTCATACCGGCGTTGTTTATGAGAATATCAACATTCAGCTGCTGTGCTTCAATCTCAGCAAATACATTCTTAATACTCTGCGTGCTCGTCACGTCTGCAGGAAGCGGATAGGCTTTTCGGCCTTTTGCCCTGATTTCTTCTGCAACAGCCTGCAGCTCATCTTCTGTTCTGGAGAGGAGAATCACATCAGCCCCCGCCTCGGCATACCCAAGTGCAAGTGCGCGGCCGATTCCCCTTCCTGCACCGGTAATCAATGCTGTTTTATTTTTCAGATCAAATGATGGCAGATACATGTTTGATGCCTTCTTTCTCTTTTTTCTTATATTTTATCATAGAAGTTTGAGTTTTCAGGAAATGATGCTGAGGGAGGTTACCTTCTGCCGCAACAAACTTTGCGGTAAGGGTTTTTACATAAAAAAGAACTGCCTGAAATCAGGCAGCTCATGTCTATTTAAAATTTCCCTGCATTTGTGCCGGGGATTGACGTTTGGTTTTGCGGTGTTTCAGGAGCTTTTTCTGTATCAGACTCATTCCCGCCTGTCAGTTCAGCACCTGCTTCTTTTACCTTGGAGCCGATGGATGCAAGATCCTGCTGGGCATCCTTGGCAGTTGCCAGCGTTTCGTTCGAAGCTTGAATGACATCGTTGACATTGCCCCGAACGTCTTCGTTTAAGCGGTCATACAGGCGTTTCGCCTCGTTAATCGCATCTTTAAGTGAATCTGCTGCGGATTTAAACTGCGTGACAACCTGATTTTTAACTTCGCCTGGATTTTCTTTCACTTGTGTGAAAACCTCTGAAGAGGAATCTTTAATGCCGGCAGCTGACTTTTTCACTTGATTCCGCGTATTTTTATCAAACAATGTGACCAATCCGCCGATTACTGCTCCAGCGAGAATACCCGCAGCAAGCTTGCTGCCTTTCGACTTTGTTTTAACTTCCGGTGCTGCTGTGACAGCCGGTTTAACTGCTGTGTTTGTTGGTTGAAGCGTGTTTTCGTTTGTGCTTTGAATCGTCATCATGATTCCTCCCTGTAGATTAATGTCATATTGCGTACATACCCTTAATGATTTCTTTATGAAACATCCTTTTTCCTTCTGTTTATTCAGAATAATCTGTTCATTTTTAAAAATAATCAGTATACTTATTTAGTAGCACGAAATAAGTTGATGGAAATTGGAGGAACCCATATGGAAAAAGTGATCGAAAAAAGATTATCCAGAACAGAAGTGCCGGAAGCACTGACTTGGAATCTGGAAGATTTATATGATTCTCAGGCTGACTGGGAAAAGGAACTCGCCGCAATCGAACATGATGCAGCTGAACTTGCAGCTTATAAGGGCACTCTGGGAAATTCAGCCGCCTCCCTTCTTGCCTGCCTTGAAGCAGAGGAACATCTGTCAAAAAAACTTGTCAGAGCGGGAACCTACATCAGCCTCCTTCAATCGGCAGATGGAACCTGCCCTGACAACCAGGCAAACTCCTCGCTGTTTGCAGCCTTGCTGTCAGGAGTACAGGGAAAAACATCCTTCATTGAGTCAGAACTTCTCAGCCTTCCGGAAGAAACAATTGAAGCTTTTATGAAAGAAGAAAACAGGCTCCAGCCATTTTCAAGAAAACTGCAGGAATTAGGCGAATTAAGACCCCATCGTCTTTCAGAAGAAACAGAAAGAGTTCTTGCTTCACTCGGAGAGATACACGGGGCACCGTACAAAATCTATCAGAATGCCAAGCTTGCAGATATGACATTTGAATCTGTCGAAGATGAAGACGGCAATCTGCTTTCGAATTCATTCGCTCTTTATGAAGACAGATATGAATTTTCATCTAATACATACGTGAGGAGAAAGGCATACGACTCGTTTGTTTCTACTCTTAAAAACTACAAAAACACAGTCGCATCCGCCTATGCGGCAGAAGTAAAAAAACAGGTAGCTTTAACACGTCTCAGAAACTATCCGTCTGTCACCGACATGCTGCTTAAACCTCAGCATGTCACAAATGAGATGTACCACAATCAGCTTGATATCATTCAGACAGAACTCGCACCTCATATGAGGAGATTCGCTGCGCTTAAAAAGCGCGTTCTGAAGCTTGATGAACTGCGCTTTTGCGACTTAAAGGCACCTCTTGACACTGAATTCAGCCCAAAAACAACCTATCAGGAAGCAAGCGACTTGATTCTTGAAGCACTTGAAGTGATGGGGCCTGAGTACACTCAGATTATGAAAAAAGCGCTGTCTGAGAGATGGGTCGATCTTGCTGATAACGTCGGAAAATCAACCGGCGCGTTCTGTTCAAGTCCATATGGCGTTCACCCTTATATTTTAATGACGTGGCAGGATACGATGAGAGGCGCTTTTGTGCTTGCCCATGAGCTTGGCCATGCAGGTCATTTCTACCTGGCCAATAAGCATCAGCGGATCATGAATACACGTCCTTCCACGTATTTCGTCGAGGCGCCGTCAACCCTTAATGAAATGCTGCTTGGAAGACACCTGCTGAAAAAGACTCAGGATAAGCGGATGAGAAGATGGGTGATCCTGCAGCTTCTCGGGACTTATTATCATAATTTTGTGACTCACCTTCTGGAAGGCGAATTTCAGCGCCGGGTTTATGACGCCGCTGAAAAAGGACAGCCAATTACAGCGAACATGCTTTCAAACCATAAAAGAGATGTCCTTTCCTCCTTCTGGGGAGATTCTGTCACACTTGATGAGGGGGCATCGCTTACATGGATGAGGCAGCCGCATTATTACATGGGCTTATATCCGTACACGTATTCGGCAGGATTGACAGCCTCAACACTTGTCTCTCAACTCATTGAGGATGAAGGAAAGCCTGCTGTCGACAGATGGTTGAACGTCCTGAAATCCGGCGGAAGCAAAAAACCGGTTGAGCTCCTTAAAGAAGCAGGCGTCGACATGACCAGCCCTGACTCAATCAGACAGGCAGTCGCTTATGCAGGTTCCCTGATTGAAGAACTTGAAGAAAGTTTTCTCTCTTAAATAGATCAAAAAAAAGCTGACTGGTGTCAGCTTTTTTTGATCATTGCACTTCTTTCATGCTCTCTCTTTTTACAATGGCAGCTTTAATCATAAAATAGGTCACATCACTTGGGAGACTTTCTTTTATAGGTTTCAGCACAGCTGTCCCGTGTTCGTTAATCGCCGCTTCTATCTCGCCAGCATATTCATCGGGCACCCAGCTTTCCGTGTCTATATCCAGACCTTCCTTCGCGCAGCGCAGCAGATGATTTTCAACTGTTAATGGCGACAAATCCCTTTTTCCGGCTATTTCTTTGACAGATAAGCCTTCCTGATAAAGCTTCAATGTATCAAGATGCGAAGATTCTTTCCGCTCTTTCTTTACTCGCACGGGCTCTTCTTTTTCAGGAAGATCCTTCAAAAAGGCTGAAATCGCATCTGTAAAAATACGGCCGTATTTTTGTTGTTTCACTTCTCCTACTCCCTGGACAGAGAGGAATGCTTCCGGCGTTTCCGGTTTCTGAAGACTCATATCCTTCAGCGTTTTATCTGAAAAGATGACAAACGGAGGAACATTTTCTTCTTCAGCCAGCTGCTTCCTTACAGCCTTGAGCACAAGGAAAAGCTCGTCATCAGGAGCCTTTTGAACAATCCGAGTTTGCTCTTTTCTAGTAACGGTTTCCAGGCCTTTTAAAACCTGCAGCCCCTTCTCCTCGATGATAAGCACCGGAAACTGTCCGCCTGTTATCGAAATATACTGTTCAGAGGTCAGAAAATCAATAAATTCACTGACTTCTTTTGCTGTTTTATGTTTCAGGATCCCGTAGGTGGACAGTTCATGAAAGTTAAAATCCCTGATTTTTTTGCTGGATGAACCAGTCAGCACCTGGCTGATCATCGTTTTCCCGAATTTCTGCCCCATGCGGATCATACAAGATAAAACCATTTGGGCTTCTTTTGATACATCCTCGCTTGTCCGCTCATCTTTGCAGTTGCTGCATTTTCCGCATGGCTCAGCTGCTTCGTCCCCGAAATAGGTCAGTATGTAGGATTGAAGACAGCCTTCCGTGTAGCAAAAATCACGCATTTGATGCAGTTTAACGAGCTCAGAATGCTGTCTTTCCTTATGAAAGGATGACTGATCGATCAAATAGCGCTGAACCTGAACATCTTGTGCAGAGAATAAAAGAATGCATTCACTTTCAAGCCCGTCACGGCCTGCCCTTCCCGCTTCCTGGTAGTAGCTTTCCATATTTTTCGGCATTTGAAAGTGGATGACATAGCGCACATTTGATTTATTGATGCCCATGCCGAATGCATTTGTTGCAATCATGACCTGAACGTCGTCATTTAGAAATAGATCCTGGGCAATGCTCCTATTTGCATCGCTCATTCCTCCATGATATTTCCCCGCTCTGATGCCCTTCTTTAGGAGACGTTCATACAGCTGATCTGCAACCTTTCGAGTGGCCGTATAAATAATGCCTGTATCTTCACTGCGGCCGGCAATGTACTTCTCTAAAAAGGGAAGCCTGTCCCCGTCTCTGCTTACGCGAAACGAAAGGTTTTCTCTTTCAAATCCAGTTACAGTAGTATGCTCACTCAATATGCCGAGAGTGCTGCAGATGTCTTCCCTTACCTGAGGTGTGGCGGTTGCAGTCAGCGCAAGAAAAACAGGGTTTGAAGGAAGGGATGTTTTCAAATCCGTTATTTTTAAATAGCTTGGGCGGAAATCATGGCCCCACTGAGAAATACAATGAGCTTCGTCTACAGCGACAAGCGAAACGTCCATCGACGCGAGCTGCTCCATAAAAACCGGCGATTCGAGCCTTTCAGGAGCAATATAAAGAATGGTATAGAGGCCATTTTTTAAGTCTGCAAGCCTTGATGATGTTTCCGAATGGGATAGGGTGCTGTTCAGGAAGGTCGCTTTAATGCCTGCTTGTTCAAGTGAATCAACTTGATCTTTCATTAAGGAGATAAGCGGAGAAATGACGAGGGTAATTCCCGGCAGGATCAGAGCCGGAATCTGGTAGCAGATCGACTTTCCGCCTCCAGTGGGCATAATGCCTGCTGCATGCCTTCCATTAAGGACATTTGTAATGATTTCTTCCTGTCCCGGCCTGAATGCGGAATAGCCGAAATAATGCTTCAAGTGTTCTTTTGCCTGATCTAGCACCTTAAACTCACTCCAGTTAACGTTTTTTCTTATTATTTTACATGGGATCATTCTTTCTGGCTATGAAATTGGTGAAAATCAACTTTTGCTGAAATAAAAAAAACTCCGTTATGGAGTTCTTAATATTTTTTATGGTTATTAATGACTTCAAGTTCTTTCGTGCTTGATTTCATTTCGCTCTTGCAAAGCGGGCAGACCGGAATCTCGCTTTCGCTGCTTTTGAAGTTGTCTCTGACCCATCCTTTACAGCTGTCTGATGTGCAGATCCACACCTTCGTTTCTTCGGTAATAATTTCTTCAGGCTTTTTCCTGTACATTCATGACTCTCCTCTCTGATCTTATCAATGTTTACAGAAAATCATAAACGTGATGACAAAAAAAAATTCACTGCTTATAAAAAGTACCCTTGACGTGATGACTCTTTATACCCAGTGAATAGCGTCTTTTCATTATAACAAATTTTTGCAGTTTTCGTCAACAGACCATCTTGCTGCAGCTCTGCTTTCGTGCAAGATAAACTGCCTGCCTGACCTTTACCAAAAGTAATAGGCTGCCGTTAAAGGCAGCCTGCACTTATTTACTGAAAGGATTATAATCCATTTTAATTTGAGGAAGTTCACGCACTTCTTCTGCCATCGTGCTTCCGCACATCGGACATGACAGATCTTCCGTTGAAAAATCTTTTCTCATCCAGCCGTTGCAGGACTCGGATTCGCAAGCGTATACAGTTGTATCTTCGATGATCGTAACGGGCTCTTCAGCACCCTTTTTAGCAAAGTACATGCGCATAACTCCTTTTTTTAACTAGTATACGCTTAAAATAGAATTTTATTTCTTTTTTTGACTGATCATGCACTTTGTTTTGTTGTGCGAAAAAACCGGATTGCGGCGCAATCCGGTTTTTGCTTATTTAACAGGCAGGGTAATGCTGAAAGCAGATCCATACCCTTCCTCGCTGATGACATCAATATTCCCGTTATTGGCTTTGACGATTTCCATGCAGACAGAGAGTCCGATGCCGGTTCCCTGTTCTTTTGTAGTAAAGAAAGGTTTAAAAAGAGAATTAAGGGTATCCTGGTTCATGCCGATTCCGTTATCTTTCACCTGAATCACAATTTTGCCGCTGTCAAGCCTCGTCGTAATAGATATGTTACCGCTTTTTTTCTGCTTGCTGATCTGAATAGCTTCCATTGCATTTCGCATCATGTTCAGGAGTACTTGCTTCATCTGTTTAATATCAACATGCAGATAGACTTCCTCATCAATGATGCTGCACGTTAATTCACAATTTGCCAGTATCGCTTCGCTTTTGCAGATCAGGACAATATCATTGAGAAGTTTGCTCAATAGCACAGGCTGTTTCGATTCTATCGGCGCTTTTGAATTATTAAGAAATTCATAGATAATCTCATTTGCGCGGTTCAGTTCTTCCAGGGCAACGTCCGCATAGTGTCCTTTTCCAATCTCAATTAAATGAGGCTTAAGGAGCTGCAGAAAACCTTTCACGCTCGTGAGCGGATTTCGGATTTCATGGGCGATGCTTGCAGCTATCTGGCCTACCGTTGCCAGACTGTCCTGCTTGATGGCTATTTCCTTCATTTGCTGAAGGGACTTTTCGAGCTGTTCCTGTTTTTCAAGAAGATTCAGGTTCGCATACAGCAAATCACCTTCAAGCGTTTTGACTGCCTGATAAATCTGATCTACACTTTCCTCTTTGTCTATGCAGAAAATATGAATGAAATTTTTCCCTTCATATTGAATATAGACATCAAAAAGTGTCATCGGATTTGACTTTGTTTTTAAATTCAGCTCTATTTTCGTAATCGACGGCGTGTCGAGAATAAATTTAGCCGCTTTTTTCTTGCTTCCGATCCCTACAACATCAAGAAAGTTTAATTCTTCATCGAAAATCGTAAACGTGCATCTTGATACTGAAACAATATTCAGCTTTCTGTCCACCAGAAAGTAAGGAAATGGGATTTTGTCATATTTACTTGCGATTAATTGCATTTCCATGGCGTTCAGTCCTTGAATTAGTATTTTGAAGCCAGCTTTTAAGCTGAACTATGTTTTGAATCACCACGGTGTTTGGAGGGCAGTAATAATCGACATCAAAATCACTTGTCTGTTTTCCTCCAAGCATGACAGTTGGAGAAAAAGTCAGATTCTGCAATTGCGAGACGTATTCAATAACCGCTGGAATATTTGAAACAAGACTAGTTGTGAAGGCAATCACATCAGGCTTCCAGCGTTCGGCATACTGGCAAATGTAATCAATGGTCACATTGGATTCGATGCAGCATGCTTCCCAGCCAAATTCTCTAAACAAGAATGAAGTCATAATGCTTCCGACCGCATGATCTTCATTTCTCATAGAAAGCAGCATAACACGCGGCTTAACTGCTGCAGGCAGTGATAAAAAGGAGTTTGTATGTATTTTTTCGACTTTTTGGTAGTAATAGGTTGCAATCATCGATTTGCAGACAGCCGCTGCAACATATTCATCTGCTACTGTTGCGCGATTCATCTCCCAGAGTTCCAGTACATTGTCCATAGTATCTGATAAAAAGCCATACACCTCAGTGCTTGTCGTATCCGTTTCAAGCAGACTGTTCAATAAGCTCCACGAAAGGCCAAGTTCCCCATCAATAAACAATTGACTCATTTCTTCTACGGGATTCATTATAAATCACCTACCAATCGTTTGTATGTTTTTATCAGCCTAAGGACAGCGGAAAAAGGGATTGCGCAATATGAGATTGTTAGGTTAAGCGTAACACATAACGTGTTAAGTAGATACAACAATTCCTTCGTAAAGCTAATTTTTCTGAAATCTTAACAATCTTTACGCAAAATCACTCCGCTTTTGATAGAATGTAAGACATTCCACGATGAAAGGACTAACGCTTATGACTGAAAAACTCTATTATACTTCCCCAAAAACATTTGAATGGCAGACAGAGATTGTCCGCTTCACAAAAATAAACGGTCAAAGAGCTGTTATCCTCAAAGAGACTGCTTTTTATCCCGAAGGCGGCGGCCAGCCTTCAGATAGCGGAACGATTGGAACGATTCCAGTTCTTGATTTAATAGAAGTAGAGAATGAACTTTACCATATAGTTTCTGAATACCCTGAAGGCATGTCTGTAAACTGCCTGCTTGACGCCGCCCGCAGAATGGATCACATGCAGCATCACTCAGGACAGCACCTTCTGTCGGCAGTCTGCCTTGAGCTGTACGGTTATGAAACTGAAAGCTTCCATCTTGGTGCAGAGACCGTCACAATCGATCTGAATACACCGCACCTATCTGAAGATCAAATGACCGAAATTGAAAACAAAGCCAATCACTATATTTTTGAAAATCGAAAGATCCATACCTTTTTTGCCGGTGCAGATGACCTTAAAAACCTGCCGTTAAGAAAGATTCCGGACGTGGATGGACCCCTTCGCATTGTACAGATCGACGGAATCGATACCTCAGCGTGCTGCGGTACACACACCGCAGGTACAGGTGAAATCGGCCTGATGAAGCTGATAAAAACGGAAAAGCAAAAAGGCAGGATCAGACTTCATTTTAAATGCGGCATACGAGCCCTGTCAGAGTTTCAGGAAGTACATAAACTTGTTAAACGTACAGCGCGCTTTTTTCAATCATCACAGGAAGAAATCCCTGAGCAGCTCCATTCAATCAATCAAGAACTGAAGCAGATTAATAAAGAACTGGAATTTTTGAAAACTGAGAATACTTTACTGCTTACAGAAAAAATAAACACTGACCAGCCTGGAAAACTGGCAGCAGTCCTAAAAGAAAGGGCATCACTGAAAGATCTTCAATTACTGGCAGCAAAATTCCATGGTAGCGGAAAAGAATTTGTTCTGCTTGGCTCTATGAGTGAGCATGCTGTTTTATTCAGTCAACAAAACAGCATCCATGCCGGCAATACCATTAGAGAGTGCCTGAAAGATTTCAGCGGCAAAGGCGGAGGAAGCGAAAAACTGGCGCAGGCCAAATTAGCAGACGTCAGCGAAACTGAAGCGTTCTTTCAAGCTGTGAAAATGGAAATCGACAGAATGACAGAAAAACATCTGCGTGATTAAATGCCAAATGTGTTCCCGCCATTCACTGTAATCGTTTGTCCCGTTATATAGGCTGAATCATCTGACGCAAGAAAGGCAACTGTCCTCGCAAGCTCCTCAGGTGTTCCCATCCTATTCAGGGGAACGCCTGATTGATAGGCAGCGATATCCTTTGCACCTACATCACGATGACGCTCTACCGGAATAAAGCCCGGATTGACTAAATTAACCCGGATACCGTATTCTCCGAGTTCACTTGCCCATGACCGGGTCATCCCCAGCATGGCTGATTTTGCTGTAACATAACTGGAAAAATGCGAGTTTCCAAGAGCTATGACTTCACTGCCTATGTTTATGACTGAACCGTTTCTTTTTTGCTTCATTCCAGGAAGGACCTCTTTAAGCAGAAGGAGCGGAGCTTTCACAAAGAAAACAAGCTGGTCTTCGTAGTCTTTCCATGTTGCCTCTTCCAAGGACAGCTCCGGCTGGGGACCTGTGGCATTATTAACCAGAATGTCATACGTCCTTTCTGCGGCTGCCTTTTTAATCCCTTGCTCGGAAGTAAGATCTCCCTGGGCAAGAAATGCTTTGCCCCCCTGCTCTCTTATCTGTGAAAGCACATCCAGCGCCTGCTGCTCAGACGATGAATAATTTATGTAAACCTCAGCTCCCTGGCGAGCGAGCTCCATAGCAATAGCTTTTCCCAGACCCCGGGAAGCTCCTGTTACAAGTGCTGCCTTATTCGCTAATTTCATAAAAAACCTCCAAATAAAATGGTCACTAATATGTATGATAAGTGGTAATCACATCCAATCCCAAGTATAATCTCAAAAACTATTAGTATCAATCAATATCGCTTGCATCCTCTCGGTTCGATAAAAAAGGCCAACTTTAAAGCAGTTGGCCTTTTTAAACGAACATATTTAGTCGGCTTTTGTGCCCGCATGATTGACCAGAGTGGCAAAATACCAGCCGCCTTCACGAATGATTGGTTTCAGGCTTTGAAGTTTCATGCCGGACTGTTTTGCAAGAGCATCCAGTTCTCTTTTTGTGGGAAGAGCGTACAAATTATCAAAAGCGGTAAAAAAACTATTAAAGACACTTGAAAATTGCTTTCCATGCTTTGGCTTTCGAATTGGCGTTATAATCGTAATCATTCCATTTGCAGAAAGAGAGCTGCTTAATCTGCTGATGACTTTCGGACGTTTTTCTGGAGAGAGATAGTGAAGCAGATTATTCATCATGATCAGGTCTGCTTTATTTTCGGGCGACCATTCTTCAATATCCATACAATCAATTGAAATGTTTTTAAGCTCACTGCATCGATTGGCCGCTTCCTCAGCCACTTCCTTGTTCACTTCAACACCTGTTAATTTTAAACCTGGAAACGACTTGGACAGCTTCTGCATGTAGCCCCCATGTCCGCAGCCTACATCCACAACCGTATGGATGCTGTTTTTCTTTAGAATCTGCACAAGCTTAGGATAAGCAAGCTGTTCCAGCATAGCAGAGGTTTCTGCAACAGTCGCTCCGTGCTGTTTGTGATCAAAGGTCTGGCGTTCGTCTGTTTTCATAATGGACGGGTATGTCAAAAGCGCGGGGATGTGCAGCTCCATCATTTCTTTCAGCAAAATGCCGACAGACTTTGGATCACGTTTGCTGTCAGGCAGCATAAAGCTTCTTGAGGTTTTAAATTTATTTCTTGAAACCTTTTTAAGGTACTTAATAGAGACCCCAACTTCCACCCAGCGTTCAAGAATCTCTGTTTCTAATGAATGACTGGCTGCAACCTCTTCGATCGTTTTTGGAGATTTAAAAATTTCAAACAGATCAAGTTCATACCCGACATATGCGTGCCAGCTGTATAAAAACGGCAAATTCTTCTTCATCCAGCTTCTCGCTTTGTAAAGCCTTACATATTCAGCAATCATCAACGGCTGTACCTCCCTTTCGCTTCCCACGGATAATCATTTTCATACGTGAACATGTAGCGGGTATGCAAAAATTCAATATTCTGGATCGATCTCGCCGGCATCAGGCCGATCTGAATCAGCCTGTCCACAAACGATTCCTTCCATATTCCAAGCCCCGAAATATTAAGCATTTGCTTTGTATGAAGCTTTTCATCATCTGTCATCTGTTTGAGGCTTCTGTTTCTGAGTGAACCAAAGTACCTGAAAGGCTTTGAATACGCTAGCGCGGACAGGTGGCTGAGGCTTAAAATAAAATCCACCCTTGACTTGCGGACTTTTTCATACCACTTTAAATTATCCTGACTGAGTTCATTATGCCTGTACATCCAGCACAGCAGTTCGCCGAGCACATCTCCGTCCTGTATGGCAAGATTCATGCCTTCCCCTGCCATCGGATGCACGCTGTGCGCAGAATCTCCGAGAATCGCCATGTTCCCCGACACATATGAATCTGCGTGGAAATGAACGGGAATCATCAGCTGGATCTTCTTCCACTCCGTAAGTTCGGTCACATAGCCATCAAGTTCAGGACACAAGTCGATATACTTCTTGTGAAAATGTTCAATGCCTTTTGCCTTAAGGGACTGATAGGCACCTGACTGAATGAGGTAGACCGTTCTGACTTCATTGTCAGGAAGGGGAAAGAGTCCGAGAAAAGCATGAGGTGTAGAGATGATTTTTCCTTCCGTCATGTCAGCCGGCCTTTTGAATGTGACGGTTAAAAAGTGATGATCATATTCATGCTCATTCAGGCTGACATTCATCGCTTTTCTGACGCTTGATTTTCTTCCTTCAGCACCGATAAAATAATCTGCCTGAATTTCCACTTCCTCTTTTCCCATTGATACAATCGCTGTTGAATCATCACTGAATGCCTTGAATCGCGCGGGCTGTATGTAATGGAAAGAAGGAAACTTTTTGGCTTCTTCAAGCAGGAGTTCCTTTAATTTTTCATGGGGGATCATCAAAGCAAAATTGAACTTGCTCTCAATGATTCCGTAACGCATTACAGCTGATCCAAGCAATCTATATGAACCTTTCTTACGTTTCATTTCATTCATTTCAATTTCATTGATCCGGTGTCCTGATCTTAGAACAGGCTCTGATAAACCGAGAGCGTCAAAGATTTCAAGACTTTTCGGCTGAAGCAGCTCCCCTTTATACAAATGCGGGGAGCCTTTTGTCTGTTCTACCACGCAGACATCTACCCCGCACTTGGCAAGCTTTAAAGCAGCGGTCAACCCTCCAACTCCCCCGCCAATGACTAAAACCTGTGTTTTCATCCTCCCACCGCCTTTCACCTTTCATTTCCACATTTGGGAAACATTGAAACCATGGAATGCGCCAGAAAAGCGGAGCCGACTGTTCAGGCCTGGCAGGCAGATAGGGAAGCGCGTTATTGGCACTTTGAATATGGATGCATTTCACTAAAATGGTACCCTCTATTTTTGCAACAACAATTTATAGGAATCCATTTTACTGCTGGCATCCGGGGATACACTGGGCATCGTTCCACACCAACAAAAAAAACCCAAGACTGCTGTTTAGAAGCAGTCTTGAGTATAAAAGTGAACCGGGAACATTTAAACTGCCCCTTGATTTGAAAATGAAATCATCACAGAATCCTGGATCGGCTTGTAGCCTATTTTCTGATAGATGCTGTTTGACGTAGGATTTGATAAGTCTGTATATAGAGTGCAGAATGAATAATCCTTCAAGAGCTCACTGCTGAGTGCGGACACGCAGCTGCTCGCATATCCTCTTCCCCTGAATTTTTCCGGAGTGTATACAAGGGATACCGTTATGCCGTTTTGAGTTGACCGCGATTTTTTTGCCATCGAAACAGGTATTCCGTCAACCGACCAGATGTAAATAGAGTCCTCAGCGAGAAATTTCTTCATTCTTTCTGCTGCCTGTAGAGTCGTGATAGGGGGCTCATTTGTAAACGTCATAAAGTCCGCCATCCACTCTGTTAAAAGCGGCAGGTGTTCAAGTTTTGCTTTTTGAAAGGTCCCTTCACTGACAGCGACAGGCTGCACCTCATGAAGCTGATAGATTTTTTGCTCCATCACAATGTCGGCTCTAATCCCCGCCTGTTCGGCCCACTCTTTGGCAAATCTTTCTGTCCAGTACCTCTCACCGACAGCACCCGGCACAGAAACCCCTGCTGATATCAGCTGTCTGACCATTTCAGCAATCAACGTTTCACTGATTAGTTCGTTATTATATGTAAGAATTAAATTGTGAGGGGGCGTCATAAGCAGCGCTGCCGCAGGTGCCCCTTCTGTTTCCATCAGAGCGGTATATACGTCTGAAGCCGGAACCGTCTTTTTAAAAACAGACAGGAGTCCCAGCGCCAAATTATTTTCCGCTTCCTGCTTCATAAGCAGCGGTTCTGATTTTTCAATGTACGTGCGACGGTCTTTGTATTCTTTAAGCATCATCCATTATCACCTCTAATCTTTGTATTAGATTCACCCCCTCACTTTCCCTTTAAAATAATTATTTTTTTCGCAAAAAAAAAACTCCGAGGCAAATCCCGGAGTTTAGAAGGTTGTAAACCTGAAAAATTTCTGCAGAGCATATATGCCCCTTTTGAATACCGGCATGTCATCTCTGTATTTTTCAACATTCAGGGTATATTCAGCTCCGTCATTCGTCCAGAGTTTTGTGAAATACGCTTCGACTTCTTTCATAACGTCCTCATCCTGAGGGGCGGTAATTTTCAAGTCGTTCTCAAGATTAAGGTCATCAAGGTTCCGTTTGGTGAAATTCGCCGAACCGCTGATGATCGTGGATTCATTTTTCCCTTTAATATAAAGAAGCTTCGGATGATACTGTTCATTTGTTGTGTTATACCATCTGATTTTCGCTTTCTTTTTCGTATCTTCCATCAATTCTTCAGCAACCGGACGGTTAGGCAGGCCTATTTTCTCCTGGCCGAAAGCATTTTGATTCGGATCAAGAATCATATTCACCTCAACACCGCGGTTAGATGCGTCAACGAGTGAGTTGATCACTTTTCTGTCAGCTAAATAAAACATTCCCATCCAGATGACATCCTGTTTTTCTGCAGCCCTGATCGACGACAGCAAATGCTCGTAAATTTTCCCTTCAGTCAGCACCTGCACGCCGATATTCCCTTTCTCATTTTCCGTTTCAGTGTACTCAGGAAGTTTGGGTCCGCCGGAGTAGTCCGATACAGCCTGTTCAGATTCGAGCACGTCTGCAATGACATTTCCGCTTACCTGAAAAGCAGTATTGGAATGAAACCCGCTTGCATCGTGAGGATTAGCGGATGAGACAATGGCTGTCTTCTCCGTAGCGACTGCTTTTCTGTGATTTGCCTTTACATTAAAAAGCTTTAAATAAGACCTTACCGTCATACCAGGGGCAGTATCCCCAAACGGATTGGCCACCCAGCCTTTTCCTGACTGGCCGAACCACTGAAAAAACGTTCTCCAGACACTGGAATACAGCGGATTAGAATCTCGCAGAGGCTCCATATCCGACAGAACGACATCTATGCCTGCATCCTTAAAAGCTTCAAGCTCCTTTGATTCGTGTGACCCGTATGAGGTATTGATTTCGTCTGTAATAAAGACAATCGGCATGTCAGGGTTTTCTTTCTTTTTTTGAAGCAGCGCCTCCGTCAGCTGAGCACTGATATCGGGATAGGATTCTCCCTTGTTGTAATAGCCGTTAAACAAAAATAAGTCAATCACAACAAATTCTTCAGCTTCATCAATCGCTTTAAGCACAGCATCAAATATCATCCGATCTGATTTGACCCTGTTTTCTTTCTGATACGTCAGGTCATATAAAAAATCGACATCCTCCACCTTGCGTACTTCCCCTTCATATGAAAGACCTTCGGGAAGAGGCTTATAGCTTTGATACATAACAGTACCTGTTAAAATAATAAAAATTAGCAGGATGACAAACAGGCGTTTCTTTTTATAGCCTGCAAACGAAAACCTTGACAATAAAACTCCCCCTACAACAGAATAATGGCTTTCTTTATATCCCCTGTTTCATTGATATAAAAACCTTTATCAAAAAAATAGACCGCAGACTGGCTGCGGCCCGTACAATTAGTTATTTCGACTGGGGAAACATACGCTTCACCATTTCACCGAACTCATCTGCCAGTCCTGAAACCGGTTCGCCGTTTCGGATTTTATCGCCGTAGTCTTTTACACGGTCAAAAAAGTCAGGATTTTCCGAAACAAACACATTGTCCAAATTGCGGTCTGTTGATCGTACCTGATCAGCTACTCTGTTCTTTAATTCATCAGACAGTTTGCCTTTAGGATTTCCCTCAAGCATAACTGCTGCATAAGCCGTATTATCAAGAACAATGACATTCGCATATTTGATTTCTTCTAAATCTGCCACTTTTTTTGCAGCATCGTCAGCTACATTCATGCGGTTATCGCGGTTTTCATTCGTTTGTTCATCATAAGTGACATTCTTAAGCTCATTGTTCATGATGTTGTCGTTTTCACGTGCGTTATTATCCATTCCACAGCCGGCGGCAATCAAAACAGAGAAAAAAATGGCTGTTCCTGTCATTAGAAACTTATTCATTCAGCATGCCTCCCAAATTTTTATTCCCTTTATTTTCTGCAATTGAGAACTGATTATGCAGGATGAACAAAAATACTTGTGGGAGACAATGAGAAAATCAGCCCCATCAAGAAGGCTGGCTCGTGATTTTTTGAAGTGCGTACCCTTTTTCTTTCCAGATATAAAAAATCCCCTGCTTAAATGACTGAAACGTTTTTACATTCAAAATATAGCCCTGATGAGTGATATGCTGCACAAGCTTTGGGTTCATCCCTGCAAAGATGGATACGGTCCCCATAAGCCGCAGGCCTTCTGCGATTTGATTAAGATGAAAAGCAATTGTTTCATCAAATGTCTCGCTAATGCCTGTAAAGTCAAAAATCATATATTCAGCTCTCCGCTCGGCGGCTTCCTTCAGGATCTTCTCTTTCATTTTTTCCATTCTTTCTTCTGTCAGGGTTCCTGTCAGAGCGATCAAAAGAGCAGAGTCGAGTGCGGTGCCGATGATTGGCGTATACATTTCCTCAAGCAGCGCTTTTCCCTCTTCTATCACATCTTCATATTCTGTTACATCACGCCACGTCAGGACAAATCCTGTCTGTTCCCCTTGAAGATTGCTCAGTTTGTCCACAACGATTTTAGCTGTGAACCGGTTAAACAGCCTGATCTGGGCACTGTGCGGAAACGGACCGTTTTTTAGGATGTCATTTTGTTTTTTCCCGTGAAAGCGCCGGATATCAAACCCGATAAATGCTTCCGGATCAGTAATTCCTGCAAGCGGCCCCACTTTTGACAGAATCTCTTTTGCAGCATGATTCATCCAGATGATGCGGTACTCATCATCTGCAAAAATAAGCCCTTCCCCTATCCGGTCCAGCAGAGAATAAACATTCATATCCTCTAAAATCGATGAACTCATCTTCACTTGCCTCTTCCCCCTAGAAGACTATTTTTCTGTATGTATTCCACAATTATATCCTTTTCCACCATTTTGAAAAGAATAAACGTGCTGAGGGGTCAGTCCCGCTGTGCGTTAATGCACAGCGGGGACTGACCCCTCCTTTATCCTTTTCCAGCCTGAAAGCTCGGGTATTTTGTCATTCCGCCGTCTGCATAGAGGGTGATTCCTGTTACGTAGCTTGCCTCTGATGAAGCAAGGAATGCCACACATGCAGCGATTTCTTCCGGTTTGCCGATGTATCCCATTGGGATGAGGTCAATGACATCTTTTTTAATCTCAGGATCCGCAAATTTTTCTGCATTGATTGGTGTATCTATTGCTCCCGGCGCGATATTGTTGACGCGGATGCCGGATGAAGCATATTCGAGTGCAAGGGTTTCAGTTAAAAGCTTGATTCCGCCTTTGCTTGCTGCATAGTGGGCAAAATGTGGCCAGGGAATCTGCTGATGCACAGATGACATATTGATGACAGAGCCTTTAATGTTATGATCAAGCATATGCCTGATCGCTTCTCTGCTTCCTAAAAAGCATCCTGTCAGGTTTGTCTGTATGACTTTATTCCAGTTTTCAAGGCTCAGTTCTTCAGTGGGAATCTCAGCCTGTATTCCTGCGTTATTGACCATTATATCAAGTGTGCCGTAAGTATCCACTGCAAACTGGACAATACGCTTCACATCATGCTCCTGTGAGACGTCACCCTGGATTTTTGAAGCTTCACCGCCGTTTGCCTTGATCTCTTCGATGACAAGGTCGGGCTTATCGTCTTCTGTTAAGTAGTTGACAACGACTTTTACGCCCTCTTTTGCAAAGCGCTGTGCAATGGCTTTTCCAAGTCCGGATGAAGCACCGGTAACAGCAGCAACTTTTCCTTTTAAGCTTTCATACATTCAGCATTCCTCCATTTACCTTTTTGTATAGCCAAGCAGCACTCCGCCTCCGATAATCAGCACACAGCCGATAATAACGAGCACAATCTGTTTTTTTGTCTTTTTTTCACCAAGCAGAAAGATTCCGCCCAGTGTTGAAATGATGATACCTGTCTGGGATAAAGAAAAGCTTGTCGCAACTCCGATTTTCGGAAGGGAGAGAAGCAGCCCCAGGTTTCCTGCCGCCCACATTAATCCTGTCAGAATGTTCCGCAGTGCATATTTATCAAAAGGCTTATGTCTCGCGGTAAGAATAATAGCGGCAAGCACCATCCCAATCGCCTGCGGCAAAATGGCTGCCCAGCCGTCAATCTCAAAGTAGCGGATAATAATAACGTAGCCGATGTACCCGATTGAGGAAATAAACAGAATGAATAGTCCACGCTTCAGGCTCTTTCCGGCTCCTTCTTCATTCTTCTGGCCAATGGATGTAAACACTACTCCTGTAATGATGAGGAGGATGGCTAGGCTTCCAAGGATAACCGTCATTTTTGTATCCCATTCTTTAAAAAGCAGAACGCCGAACAGTGTCGTCCCCATAAGCTGCATGCCTGTTGAGATCGGCACGGTTTTGGATACGCCGATATGCTTGACACTGGCAAGCTGATTCAGCTGCCCGACCGTCCAGAAAATACCCGAGATAATTCCGATTGACCATACAACCGGAGTGAGATCAGGATTTGAAAAAAAGAACATAACAACCGAAAACAAAAACGCTCCTATTGTAATACCAAGTGTTTGGCTGTATGCATTACCGCCAAGTTTTACACTAACAAGCACAAGACTTCCCCACGCAACGGCGGGAATTAAAGCAAGCAAAATTCCAATCATGATGATATCCCTTTCTACTATGTAGTCGTGCAGCTATTTGGACATTTGAAAGTATTATTTCCCCTTATGCAGAAAATAACACAGCCTGCCTTAGTTCATTCCACTAATAAGAAAGATTGAAACAGCATGTTTATAAATAGCGCCGCTTTTTTATACTGGATAGAAAAAGGAGGGTCATATATGGAAGATGTTTTTGCTGAATACGGTGTGTGGGATCTCTATCTTAGAGACAGATACCCTCTTGAAAAATCCGGGATACTCAAAGATGCTGAAGAAGATGAGCTCAGAGGCTTCTTTGAAACGTTTGAGTACGAATCATATGAACAGTTTTCAACCCTCTTTCCGCTCTATTTATTTCTCAGAAAGAAGAACCGGCAATTTTGATAAGATGCCGGTTCTTCTATTTATTTATAACTTTCAAACTCAAAAAAATTCGAATACAAAACCCTTATTTATTGTAAATTTTGAATTTTTGATATATTATTCTATTTGTAACCGCTTACACAACAGCAGGCAATGACCTGCATCTTGTTGGCGGGTCTTCAGCACGATTTTCTACATAGGTTTTCACCACAAATATTTAGGAGGCTGATGAAATGAGTCAAGCTACACTGAAGGCTGGAGAAAAACTGGAGAAATTTCTGCAGGGAAACAAAAAGCTGTTTATAAACGGGGAATTTGTAGAAAGCGTTTCTAAAAAGACATTTAATACACCTAACCCGGCAACCGGTGAAACGCTTGCTTCCGTGTATGAAGGAGATAAAGCCGACATCGATCTTGCTGTTAAAGCCGCAAGAAAAGCATTTGACAGCGGTCCATGGTCAAAAATGAGCGCGGCTGAGCGCAGCCGATTAATGTACAAGCTTGCTGATCTCATGGAAGCCAATAAAGAAGAGCTGGCCCAGCTTGAAACACTCGATAACGGGAAACCGATTAATGAAACAACTAACGCTGATGTTCCGCTCGCGATTGAGCATATGCGCTATTATGCCGGCTGGTCAACAAAAATTGTCGGACAGACGATTCCTGTCAGCGGTCAATATTTCAACTATACAAGACATGAGGCATTAGGGGTTGTCGGACAGATCATCCCGTGGAATTTCCCGCTGCTCATGGCGATGTGGAAGCTTGGTGCTGCTCTTGCAACCGGATGTACAGTGGTCCTGAAGCCTGCTGAACAAACACCGCTTTCTGCCTTGTATCTGGCAGAGCTCATTGCAGAAGCCGGCTTCCCTGAAGGTGTTGTGAATATTGTACCTGGATTCGGCGAGACTGCAGGAGATGCTCTTGTCATGCATCCTGATGTTGATAAGATTGCCTTCACTGGATCGACCCCTGTCGGAAAAATGATCATGGAAAAAGCGGCAAAATCCTTAAAGCGCGTTACACTTGAGCTTGGAGGGAAATCTCCAAACATCATTCTTCCGGATGCTGACCTGTCAGCAGCGGTTCCAGGTGCGCTGACTGGCGTTATGTTTAACCAGGGACAAGTCTGCTGCGCAGGATCCCGCGTCTTTATTCAGAAAAAACATTATGATAATGTCGTGGCAGATATGGTGTCGCACGCGAAAAACATCCGTCAGGGAGCAGGAATCGAGCCGGAAACGCAAATCGGGCCGCTCGTATCTGACGAACAGCAGAACCGCGTGCTGAACTACATCCAGCGCGGCGTCGAAGAAGGAGCCGAAATCCTGACCGGCGGAAGCTCGCCATCTGAAAATGGATACTTTGTATCCCCAACGATCTTCTCTGCCGTGAAAGATGAAATGACGATTGCAAGAGAAGAGATTTTCGGTCCGGTTATCGCTGCTATGCCTTATGATGATCTTGATGAAGTGATCAACCGTGCCAACCAGAGCGAATACGGCCTGGCAGCAGGACTCTGGACGCGCGACATTGCAAACGCGCATTATGTGGCAGGCAAACTGAAAGCCGGAACGGTCTGGGTTAACTGCTACAACGCATTTGATGCCGCTTCTCCTTTTGGAGGCTACAAACAATCCGGTCTTGGACGGGAAATGGGCTCGTATGCACTTGATAATTATACTGAAGTAAAGAGTGTCTGGATCAATCTGCAGCGTTAATGCTTTCATCCTCCCCTGCCCGCTTGAGGCCATTTTGCCTCAGCGGGCAGTTTTTTATTTTGCACTCAAGTTAAAAGCCAATAAAAAAACACCGCCTGATCAAGCCAGACGGTGCTGCTTCTTACTTTTCCTCGAAATAATCTTTGTAAAAACCGCTTACTTTCCCATTATTGTCGATCACAAAGTAAAATTCTTCTGTTTCATTTTTCACTTCATATGTATTTCCCGCCGTTAACACTCTGTTGACCATATACTTCTCGGCATTTGTATGTTTGCAGGTAACCGTTTTGATTGTTTCTCTGTTAAGCCAGTCCTGATGAATCATCCGTGATTCTCCTTTGCGCATTTTGACCTCATTATACTATAGAAATGTAAGTGCCGCCACCCGCTGAGTAATAACCTTCACTTCCCCGAATAGACTGGTGAAGATGAGGTGAAACATGTGAACCTATTTAGACGGACAGAAGATGAAGTACAAAAGCGGATTGCAGAACTCAGAGGCGTTCAAAGGACGGATGGTTCCTTTCGCTACTGTTTTGAGGGCGGACCTATGACTGATGCTTTTATGATTATTACGCTCAGATCCCTTGGAGATCAGGATGAACAGCTGATAGAAAAACTTGTCCGAAGGCTTATAAAGATTCAATCTCATGACGGGGTATGGAGACTGTATGAGGATGAAAAGGAAGGAAATCTGACAGCAACTGTTCAGGCCTACACGGCGCTTGTTATTTCAGGGCACTTTACCGCTGCAAGCCCTGAACTTCAGCGTGCAGAAACATTCATTCTCGCAAACGGCGGCCTGTCTGACGTTCATTTTATGACAAAATGGATGCTTGCAGTCAACGGTCTTTATCCGTGGCCGAAGCGATTCAGGTTTCCGCTGTCATATTTGCTGCTCCCGGCATCTTCCCCCTTCAGTATGTACCAGTTAAGTTCTTATGCAAGAATTCATTTTATGCCGATGATTCTCGCCATGAATAAAAAGTATATTCATAAGGGACTTGAAACAGCTGACTTTTCACACCTTTATGCATCTAAACCCAAATCAATCGACTGGCTGTCCCTTCAACGTGATGAGCGGTCCCGTCCAAATCTTTTCCTGCAGATGATCCGCTCTATCGCAGCCTATCCAGCCTATCTTCACAAATCAGGATATCAGGCAGCAGAAAGATACATCCTTGACCGGGTTGAAGCAGACGGAACCCTTTTCAGCTATGCAAGCGCCACTTTTTTTATGATTTACGGATTGCTTGCCACCGGATATAAAGAGCAATCGTCGCAAATCCAGCGTGCCATATCAGGATTAAAATCACTAATTTATGAACAGGACGGCCTTGCCACTCTTGAAAACTCGACATCTACTCTATGGGACACAGCCCTTCTCAGCTACAGCCTTCAAGCTTCTGGTGTAAGCTGCCGGGATCCGATGATTGCTGCGGCTTCTCGTTTCTTGCTGAAAAGACAGCACGCCAAAAAAGCTGACTGGGCAGTTCATAATTCTAAATCAGAAGCTGGCGGATGGGGATTTTCTGACATCAACACCAATCATCCTGATAACGATGACACCGCAGCAGCTCTCCGGGCCTTAACACCTGCAGCGGTATATGATCCCATCATGTTTTCCAGCTGGAACAGAGGAACCTCCTGGCTGCTTTCCATGCAAAACCGTGACGGAGGTTTTGCTGCATTTGAAAAAAATACGGACAGTGCCTTGGCTGCCATGCTTCCTCTTGAAAATGCAGGCGATGCTGCAGCCGATCCTTCTACAGCAGATCTCACAGGGCGCGTGCTTGAATACTTGGGATCGTTTGCCGGACTTAAAAAAAATCATCCCTCAGCAAAAGCTGCAATCAACTGGCTCAAAAGCAATCAGGAAAAAGACGGTTCCTGGTATGGACGCTGGGGAGTCTGCTACATTTACGGCACATGGGCAGCCATTACAGGAATGAGAGCTGCAGGTGTATCTACTAACAACGCCTCCATTCAGAAGGCCGTGGCCTGGCTGCTCAGCATTCAAAATGAGGATGGAGGATTTGGAGAATCCTGCAGAAGCTGCGAGGTTAAATCCTATGTGTCTCTTGGGTACAGCACACCATCTCAAACTGCGTGGGCACTTGATGCCCTTCTCACCGTTCTCGATAAAGAGCATGAGGCCGTTCAGCTTGCCGTGAACCGTCTGCTGCTGCCATTTGATCAACAAAGCGATGAACATCCAACCGGAATCGGTCTGCCAAAACAATTTTACATTCGCTATCACAGCTATGGCAGAATTTTTCCGCTGCTTGCTTTAAGTCGTTACCTGAAAATGAATTAGAAAAGGAGCCTTTTCCTTAAGGCTCCTCTTTTGCACGCTGCTTACGCTGTCAGACTTCACTTGACCTATATGTTATTTCGTACTCTTAAATGATAAACCAGCCTCTTCCAAAGCGGCTCTTAACTTTGGAATTGTACTCGGACCCACTCCATGCAGTTTCAAAATATCCGATTCACTATACTCTGACAGGCGCTGAAGTGAGGTAATATTGTTCCGTTCGAGAGCTCTTCTGGCAGGTGCACCTATCTTTGAAAGAAAATCACTCTCAATCTCTCTCTCCGATTCGCACACAGGGCAAATTGGGCAATCCGAGCTTTTAACATAATTGTGGCCATTTTTACAAGTCCTCAATGTTTTATCCGCCAGCGTCGTTGACCTTCTTTTCATGAGAATCCTTTATTACAGAGTCGTGCCTGTTAAAAGAAATCATAGAAAAACGATTTTCTCTCCGGAATCAGCCGTTCGAGACGGATTGCAGCCTCTTCACTGCCTTCCATTTCCCCAATTTCATATAAATCCGACGGCCGCTTATATCCAAGTAATGCTGCTGTCAGCGCATTAATGGAAAGGCTGATTTCGCCTTTCTCAGCGTCTGTTTTCGTCACGTTTCCATCGCTGATCTCGTACGTCCCATTATTCCACGGAGCATGTTCATCCTTGATCGTAAGGACTGTGCGTTCTTGTGAAGCAAATTCATAGTCTTTTAAAAAGGCTTCAGCATCTACAATTCTTGCCATAAAGTAAGGAGTCACTTCTGCTTTGATTCTTGGCTCTTTTAATGAATAGAAAAGAGGATCGCTTTCAAACGTGGTGATTTCAAGGTCTTTGATCATCGAGTCATGCTGGCAGATAAAATTCCATAAACCCGTTCTCGCTGAAGGTGTCAGCGGAACAAACTCTTCCACGGTCATTTTGGAATCCTTCACTTCATATAGGAGATACCCTTCTGCCGTACCGCTTTCATTGTAATAGACTGCTGCATAGGTATCTTCGCTGTATATGGATTGCTGCCACCATCTCGTTTCCCTTTTCAGCATGCCTGAAAATCTCGAAGCAAACTGATCATAAACCTTCTCAATTTCTTCGGAATGACCATCCTTTCCGGCATGACGCTTTACAGTTCCAGGAACCTGTTTTTTCATGACAAGACTCTCAGATTTTAAAGATGCTTTTAAATGGCTGCTGAAAAGTTCCCACCCGTATTTCCGGTAAAAAGGAACAGAAAAGGGATGAAGCATGGAAATCGTACAGCCTTCATTTTTCATCGTTTCCAGCAGATCCGTCAGCATTTCCCGGACAAACCCGCTTCTGCGGTATTCAGGATATGTCGCTACACCGGCGACTCCGCCCATTTTTACTGTCCGTCCTCCGATATACACCTCTAAAGGCAGCAAATGAAGCTTTGCTGCAAGCTCTTCTCCTGAAAAAACACCATACAGCTGATGATGTTTATCCATCAAATCCAGCCGTTCTTCCACCTTCTCCTCAGGTACTTTGTACTGAAAAGCATATTCTGATAGTTTCATTGCTTCTTTGTAATGCTCTTTTGTCAGTTTCACGACTGTCATCTTGATAGTCCCCTCTTTCATGATCGGATAAATCCGCCTTCTGAATGTATCGTCTGGCCGGTGATCCACTCGCTTTGCTCACTTGCCAAAAAGGCAATAAGCCTGGCAGCATCCTCAGGCTTGCCGATTCTCCCCGCCGGAAATTTCAAAAGCAGAGAAGCCTTTATTTCATCCGTCATCCAGCCAGTATCTGTCGGACCGGGATTCACGGCATTGACTGTGATCCCCTTATGGCCGATTTCAGCTGCCAGCGTTTTTGTCATGTCTGGTATACATGCTTTTGTTGCCGCATAAGCAAGCTCACCGGGCATCGGGCCAAGCGACTGTCCGGAAGTGAGGGTGATCACTCTTCCTCCCCGTCCTCTTGTAAATCTCTTCGCAAACTCGGTGCTCAGCATGATTGGAGCCCGCACATTTAGTAGATAGTGACGATCCAGAATAGCAGATGTAAGTGTTTCTGCATCGCTATAGACAGAATAGGCTGCATTGTTAATAAGAACGGCAGCCTCGCCAAGCGTTCTCTCCGCCTTGTCAAACAGCATGGAAAAAGATGCTGGATCTGTTAAATCAAGCTCCATGCTGGCGCAGCGGACTCCCTTTTGAACGATGCTCTCTTCCAGTTTTTCTATGTCTTCCTTCAAAGAACCCCACGGCTGCTCGGAATCATAGGGTCTGTAGTAAGTAAAAAAGATATCGATGCCTGCCTCAGCAAGCTCAACGCATATGGCTGCCCCGATGCCTGATTGTCTGCTTGCTCCGGTGACAATCGCCATTTTTCTGTTATTCATTCCTACACCTGCTTTTTAGAGATGCTGATTCAAGAAATCAGCAATTGCTTTGTATACAAGAATCTCATTTTCTTTTTTTGAAAATCCATGTCCTTCGTTTTCAAGCACTATATATTCTGTCTTTCTTCCTTTTTGCCGCAATGCTTCTACAATCTTATCAGACTCTGCTTTGACAACACGGGGATCGTTTGCCCCTTGGATCACGAGCATCGGCTTTGTCATGCCGTCAATATGAGTAATCGGTGAAAAATCAATCAGTTTTTCACGGTCGCGTTCAGGATTGCCTACCCACTGATCCATTGCCGGCTTCCAGAATTCCGGTACACTCTCAATAAACGAAAAAAGATCGCTCGGCCCGAAAATATCCACTACCGCTTTGAAGTAGTCAGCGTGACGTCCGTGCAGCAGCAGAGCCATATAGCCGCCATAGCTTCCGCCCATCAGAAAGATTTTCTCTTTATCAGCAAGCCCTTCCCCAATCAGCCAGTCAATTCCGGCCGTCATGTCAAATCGTGGCCCATTTCCCCAGTCTCCTTCAACCAATTTTGAAAAAGAAAGGCCATATCGTGTTGATCCTCTGAAATTGGGTGCAAAAATGCTGTAGCCGCTTTTCAGAAGATATTGAAACAAAGCCCTGAATGCATTGGTCTCAGCAGATTGAGGACCGCCATGAGGCCAGATAATCATGTGGTGGTTGCTTACTTCAGAATGTGCCCTGTAAAGAGAAGCTTCAATGGCCATCCCGTCGAAAGAAGGATATGTTACGGTCTCCGGATTTACCAGATCCTCCGGTGAGAGTCCAGGCACACCGTGATTGGTTACTTGCTGCCATGAGTGTGACGGTGTTCTGCTGAAGATATTCAGCGGCATAATGGCAGACTGTCCAAGTAGGAAGAGCTTGCCTTCCTTTGTGATTTGCAGTTTGCTGATGCGGTCGGCAGGTACGTTAAGCTGCTCATAGGACTGATCCGACAGATCAAAGCTATAGAGCTCATCCTTGACCCCTTTTTCTGCAATAATATAAAATTTGCCGGAAAAAGAATCATATTTCAGAGTACTGAAGTCTTTGCCTTCAAGCTGCAGAACCTTTGCAAAACTCTTTGACGGAAGGTGAAACTTTGCCAGATAGGAAAAGTCTGATTCATAGTTCGTCAGAAAATAGAGGTCATCCTCTGATATGTATACAGCATCATTCTGCGTGTAAGAGACTTCGCTTTCCGGTGCAGCTAGTATGTTTTCTCCGTCTTTTCCAACATAGAGGAGAGATGACGTATTGCTGAAATTCTTTATAAAGGCAAAGCTTGTTTCTTGCGGTGACACAGCAAGCAAATAAATGGGCGCATCTGTGCCCTTGAGCATCAGTTCCTCTTTTCCGCTATCAATTTCATAGCGGTATACTGCAAGGTTTTTTTCATGGCCATTTTTAGTTGATGTGTAATACAGCGATTTTTCGTCCTTTGAAAAAAACGGCTGCATATGGCGTTCGCCTTCAGCCAGACGCAGCGGGCTCTGGGCACCTCCCTTTTTGGACAAGGCATAAAGCTGCGTATTTTCATCCCCGTCCCTGTCAAAGCCTGCAAGGATAAAATCCGCCCGGCTGTTATAAGCCAGACTGCCGCATGCCTGATTTACGGTTGTCAGAGGATATGGATAGTGGTTTGGAAGATCCATCGCCCACAGATTGTAATGGCCTCCGATATTTGTACTGAAAACGAGCTGATTGCCATCAGGTGAAACGATGAAATCCTGAATGGACAGCACGTTCAAAAATTGCTCGACATCCGGCTGATTAAAAGTAATCATTATGTACACCCCTCAAAAAATCATTTCGTGTTCTTATTCGACAAAAAGAAATAAATTCCTTCATCGTATTAGTGCAAAATAATTTTATTATGTAAACTTAAAGGCGTATTTAAAGGCCCCTTCCAGGACCTTATTTTTCTTTCATCTGAATGAATCTTAAGCCGGTCTGCAAATTGGAAAACGTCTGAATACTGTCCATTGAAACACCAAGATTGATAAGGGTCTGGGCGATCTCCGGCCTGATCCCGACAATCATGCACTGTGCACCGAGGAGTTTTACCGCTTCAGCTGCCTGAATCAGATGATTCGCCACATATGTATCAACAACGGGAACCCCTGTTATCTCAATAATGACGTAACGGCATTGATAGGTTTCCACACTGTGCAGCAGATTTTCGGTAATAACGGCAGCGCGTTCATCATGAACCGCACCGATTAACGGTAGGATGCAAACATCTTTTGATATAGGGATAATCGGTGCCGAAAGCTCATTAATCATGCTGTCCTGTTTTCTGTATGCTTTATTCCAGCAGTCCGTGCAGATCTTAACGAGCTCTGCAATCATCGGATCAAACCAGCTGTCCGTTTTCTCATAAAGCTCATCTGCACTGGCCGAATCCTCCATTGCATCAATAATTGTTCGTTTAAACTGCTGAATGGACGTGACCAAATACTTTAAACACTCTTCTTCGCTGAAGTGCCTGTCAATCCATTCTTTAAAGAAATGAACAGCCTCATTTTCCGATTGGCTGATTTGACTGAAAATGATCTGGAACGTTCTCCGCTTATCCTCTTCCGTTAAAAAATTCGGGCTGGCTACCTTTCCTTCCCATCTCTGAAAAAGCAGCTCCTCGTTCCGGTTCATCATGTCAATTACTTGCTGCATATACATTCCCCCAACTTTCTTTGCTCTTGTACCGTACCCTCTGGAGCATCTCTCTCAAACGCTGTGTACAAGCTTTTTAGTAGGGAAATTCTAAATCTGACTCTATTGTTCCTTTTATTCTTTTCAGGAAGCTGTCCTTTCCGTTCAGCCAATCTTTGAAGTCAATTGAAACCGGCTCCCTGTCTCCCCCTGCGCCTATAAGGACTTGGAGTGTTTCAGGTACATATACAGCTGTATGAAGAGTTCCAGCCCAGTTGCCGTACTCTTTTTTGAATATGGCACCATCTGTCCGGTTGAAAAAAGCAAAAGCGTCTTTCGGGTTCAGCTCTGTATGAAATCGCCCCTCTATCCTCTTCTTTCTTTGCATGGTTTCTTCAAGACGATTCCTATTTTCAGAACGTTTATCACCCAATTCAAAATGATTGGTGCAGGCAAGCTTTTGCCCTCTTTTCACCTGAACGCCTTTGCTTGACGCTTCAGCAATAGCCCCATGCCCTGACGAGTCATAGAGGGAGTAGTTGAATGCGTGGCGGTGAGGGATTTCTTTCAGCAGCCAAATGGCTTCTTCGGTTGATTTGCACGTATCGAGCAGCATTCTTGCAATGCTGCAGCAAATAAACCCGTCGCCCGGCTTGAGACGGTTCACAAAGTGATAGCCGACTGCAAGACCCTTTTCATTCATTCCGTCCATGCGTCCGATCATCCGCGTCGCAAACCCTATGCTTGCATAGGCGGTTTCAGGCTGCCAGATTAAAAACCTGCCTTCATACGTCTTTGGGTGATAATCGTAGTTTCTCGCGTAAATTCCATCCTGCATCAGTGCGCTGCAACCTGATTTTTTCCAGTCTCCCTGATAGCCGCTGTATTCATGGATGACATCCGCAAGAGGCCACTCCATTCCCTCTGAAAGCCCTTCAAGCTCCGTCCACAAACCCGGGGAAAAAGATTCCATAAGGCGTTTTGCCTCCTTTAATTCTGTGCTGTAGGACTTTGCAGATTTCACGCGTCTCTTTTTATGATTTTCAAAAAGGTTTGATCCCCTGTGGATCTTTCCCTGCTTCACGCCAAGGTCAAAATAAGTGCCTCTTCCCTGGATAATTTCCACTTCGATTTTTGTCATAACGATCACTCTCCGTTACTCTATCATGAATGATTTTATCGGCAGAAACAAATTCTAATGAGCAGATTTAATGATTTTGTGCGAAAGCGGAAGTATGATGATAGATGAACGAAAACATACGGAGGTTGAGAATAATGAATTCAGAGTATAAGCAGCTCCTTCAGCCATTTTCATTTAAGAATGGCGTTCAGTTAAAGAACAGGATTGTCATGGCCCCCATGACAAATTTTTCCTCAAACGATGACGGCACTGTGACAAAAGCAGAAACGGATTACTACAGCCGCCGTTCAGGCGGACCCGGGATGGTCATTACTGCATGCGCGTATGTGACTCCAAGCGGAAAGGGCTTCCCGGGAGAGTTCGGAAGTGACACTGACGATATGATTCCTTCCTTAAAACAGCTGGCTGCAGCCATTAAAGAAAAAGGCGCAAAAGCCATCATGCAAATCTTCCACGGAGGACGAATGGTCCCCGCTGAACTGGTTCCAGGAGGAGATGTTGTGAGCGCAAGCGATGTGCCGGCCGAGCAGGGACACCCATCTGGCGAGGCGCCTGTGCCGCGTGCTTTAACAATAGATGAGATTCGCTCCATCATCGATGACTTTGGAGAATCAACACGCCGCGCCATTCAGGCAGGATTTGACGGCGTTGAAATTCACGGCGCAAATGGATACCTGATTCAGCAGTTCGTATCGCCTCACAGCAATCGGCGCGAAGACGAATTCGGAGGTTCACTTGAGAAGAGACTTGCCTTTCCTTTGGCTGTAGTTGATTCTGTTAAAAAAGCAGCAGCCGAATTTGGTAAAGAGAACTTTCTTGTAGGATACAGATTTTCTCCTGAAGAACCGGAAACGCCTGGGATTACGATGGAAGATACGCTCGCACTGGTTGATGCCCTGAAAGAGAAGAATCTTGATTATCTTCATATTTCATTAATGGAATACTGGTCAGCTTCAAGAAGAGGAATTGATGATACCCGCTCAAGGCTTGAAATTATTCAGGAACGGGTTGGCGACAGCGTTCCCCTTATTGGCGTAGGGTCCATTTACACCCCTGATGACGCGGTAAAAGCAATGAATACCGGGGTTCCTCTTGTTGCACTTGGCAGAGAGCTGATTATCGACCCTGACTGGGTACAAAAGATTGAAGAAGGACAGGAAGATAAAATTGAAACCCAGCTTGATAAACAGGCGCAGGATCGTCTTGT
The DNA here is from genome assembly GCF_053629595.1 of Metabacillus sp. SLBN-84. NCBI lineage: Bacteria > Bacillati > Bacillota > Bacilli > Caryophanales > Bacillaceae > Metabacillus > Metabacillus sp. SLBN-84. Next base: position 2,071,613 of record NZ_JBRJIP010000001.1, on the reverse strand, counting down.
TGTTCCTGATCCGCTGTGGCAGGCGATTATCAACACGCCTGGCTGGTTTCCTGTTAAAGAATAGAATGAACACAAAAAGAGCATCTTTTGCAGATGCTCTTTTTTGTGGAGTCTATATGCCTTATTTTCAGGGTTCAGCATGGTGCTGAACAGGCGATTTCGCTTTTCTGGTGTCCAGTTCCATCAGCCAACTCCTCTGTCAGAACAAAATCCCCGAAAAAGTCAAAACCGGACTTTTCCGGAGATTTCTTATCTGCCTATCGGAGCTAAACGGCTGATTCCACTTTTCTAGTGTCCAGTTCCATCGCCCAACTCCTCTGCCAGAACAGAAAATCCCCAAAGGCAAAGTGCGCCTTCGAGGATTTTCTTTATCTGACTCCCGGAGCTAACCGGGCGATTCCACTTTTCTTTTTACCCTTCAATCAGCAGCGACTCTGGATCTTCAAGAAGGTCTTTGATTGTCGCAAGGAAGCTTACGGCTTCTTTTCCGTCAACGATGCGGTGATCGTAGGAAAGTGCAATGTACATCATTGGGCGGTTTTCCATTGTATCCTTATCGATTGCCACAGGGCGAAGCTGGATTTTATGCATGCCCAAAATTCCAACCTGCGGTCCGTTAAGAATTGGTGTCGACATCAGGGAGCCGAAAACGCCTCCGTTTGTAATCGTGAATGTGCCGCCTGAAAGGTCAGCAATTGTCAGCTTGTTTTTCTGTGCTTTACCGGCAAGATCACTGATATCCCCTTCGATTTGGGCGAATGATTTGCGGTCTGCATCGCGGACAACAGGCACGACAAGGCCTTCAGGAGCAGAGACAGCAATGCCGATATCATAGAATTTTTTGATGATCAGCTGATCTCCCTGAATCTCAGCGTTGAGAAGCGGGTATTTTTTAAGAGCTGCGATTACTGCCTTTGTAAAGAATGACATAAATCCAAGACGCACATCGTGCTGTTCGAAGAATTTGTCTTTACGGCGCTTGCGGATGTCCATAACAGCAGTCATGTCCACTTCATTAAACGTAGTCAGCATCGCTGCTGTCTGCTGAACTTCTACAAGACGTTTTGCGATCGTTTGTCTGCGTCTTGACATGCGCTCAATTTCTACCGGCTTGTCATAAGAATCTGCTGTAACAGCAGGTTTCGCTTCAGGTTTAGGAGCAGCTGGCGCCTGCGGCTTAGCTTCAGGCGAATAGGCCTCTACATCATGCTTGCGCAATCTTCCAAGCGGATCTCCTGATGGAACCTGGGAAAGGTCAATCCCTTTTTCCCTCGCAAGCTTGCGGGCAGACGGAGAAGCAATCGGACGCTGTGACTTCGCTTCCTGCTGTTCTTGCTTTACAGGTGCAGACGGTTTCGGCTGCTCTTCCGTTTTCGCTTCTTGTTTAGGTTCTTCAGGTTTTGCCTCAGGAGTTTTTTGTTCCTCGCCAGAAGAAGCTCCGCCGTTTTCATCAATTTCAGCGATCACTTCACCCACTTGAACAGTGTCTCCTGAATCTTTAACAACATCTTTCAGCACACCAGAATAATCAGCTGTCAGTTCAACGTTTACTTTATCGGTTTCAAGTTCAACCAGATATTCCCCTTTTTCAACGTAGTCTCCCGGCTGTTTCAGCCATTGTGCGATGGTTCCTTCTGAGATGGATTCAGCTAATTCTGGTACGATTACTTGTGCCATGATTAAATTCTCCCTTCGTTTTTCCACGTCAATGCTTCAGTCACGATGCGTTCCTGATCTTTTTTATGAACGTTTGGATCTCCCTCTGCGGTTGAAGATCTTCTCTTTCTGCCGATATACTTCACTTTTGTCTGTACTGGCGAAACTTCCCGGAGTTCCGGTTCAATGTATGTCCATGCACCCATGTTCATTGGCTCTTCCTGTACCCATACAATCTCTTCAAGAGCTTCATATCTTCCCAAAATAGCTGCTATTTCTTTTTTCGGGAAAGGATACAGTTCTTCCACTCTTACAAGGTGAATACTGTCAGCTTTGTTTTCCATTGCGTTCAGTTTGTCCGTTAAGTCTGTCGCGATTTTTCCGCTGCAAAGGACAATTCGCTTCACTTCTGAATGGTTCAGGCCGAGTCCGGGCTGTTCAATAACCGAACGGAATCCACCAGCGCTCATTTCATCGATAGTTGAAATAGTCTGTGCGTTTCGCAGCAGGCTCTTTGGCGTCATGATGACAAGCGGACGCACTTCCTCGCGTTTAAGCAGAGCTGCCTGTCTTCTTAAAATATGGAAATATTGCGCTGCGCTAGTCAGGTTGGCAACTGTCCAGTTGTTTTCTGCTGCAAGCTGAAGATAGCGCTCAAGTCTCGCACTTGAATGCTCCGGTCCCTGTCCTTCGTACCCGTGCGGAAGAAGCATCACAAGACCTGATTTTTGTCCCCATTTTGCGCGGCCTGCAGAGATGAACTGGTCAAAGAATACCTGGGCGGCATTGGCAAAATCTCCGTACTGTGCTTCCCAGAGCACAAGTGTTTCTGGAGCAAAGACGTTATATCCGTATTCAAATCCGAGCACAGACCCCTCAGAAAGCGGACTATTATGAACGGCAAATGATACGTTTGATTTACTTAGTTTATGCAGCGGTGCATAAACATTGCCTGTCTCGCTGTCATGCAGGACAAGATGTCTTTGGGAGAATGTGCCGCGCTCTGAATCCTGTCCTGAGAGGCGGATCGGTGTTCCGTCTTCAAGGATCGTTGCAAACGCAAGCGTTTCAGCAAGAGCCCAGTCAGCCTTTTGCTCACCTGCAAAGATGTTCGCCCGGCGCTCTAAAATGCGCTTAAGCTTATCAAACACATGAAAATCTTCCGGCCATTTTACAAGTTCATCATTAATTCTGAGCAGCGCTTCTTTCTCAACAGCCGTTTCAATAGCCGGCAGCCCGTTGATAACGATTTCAGGAAGTTCTATATCATGTACCTGAGTAACTTTTTTAGAAGGTACTTTTTGGTACGCTGCATCGAATTTATCCAGTACTTGCTGATCAATTTCTTCAATTTTTTCTTTCGTTGCATATCCTGCTTCTTCAAGCTTCTTCGCATAAAGAGCCCGTGCAGTAGGATGCTTGCGGATTTTTTCGTAAAGCTGCGGCTGCGTCGTCATCGGCTCATCCATCTCGTTGTGGCCGAAGCGGCGGTAGCCGATCAGGTCAATCAGGAAGTCGCGGTTAAACAGTTTGCGGTATTCAATCGCCATTAGAACAGCTGCAAGGCAAGCCTCTGGATCATCTGCATTAACGTGAACGATCGGAATTTCATACCCTTTGGCAAGGTCACTTGCATACTTAGTCGACCTTGAATCCATGCTTTCTGTCGTAAAGCCGATCATGTTATTTGCAATAATGTGAATGGATCCGCCTGTCTGGTAGCCTTTCAGCGAGTTCAGGTTCAGTGTCTCCGCTACAATTCCTTCTCCAGGAAACGCTGCATCCCCATGAATGATAATTGCCATAGATTCTTTTACGTCATGCTCTGGGTAGCCGGCTGTTTTGCGGTTATCCTGTGCGGCACGCGTATATCCCATGACAATAGGATCAACATACTCCAGATGGCTTGGGTTGTTTGCTAGAGTCAGTCTCGCCCTCTTCGTGCTTTCATCTGTAATCTGTCTGTCAGCACCAAGATGATATTTTACATCTCCGCTCCAGCCATAGTTAATGCCTACAGAACCTTCAGATGGCACAAGCTCCTTGTTTGGAGAATGCTGAAATTCCGAAAAAATAATTTCATACGGTTTTTTAAGGACATGGGCAAGAACATTCAGACGTCCTCTGTGCGCCATTCCGATGTTTACATTGTGTGTGCCTGCGTGAACTGCATTGGAGATAAGTTCATCAAGCATCGGAACAAGCATATCAAGCCCTTCAATTGAGAACCGCTTCTGTCCGACAAACGTGCGGTGAAGGAATTTTTCAAATCCTTCAACTTCAGAAAGACGGCGAAGTATGGAAAGACGCTTTTCGTTTGTGTGGCTTTTGAAGATTTCTCCTGATTCAACCATTTTTTTCAGCCAGTATTTTTCTTCAAAACGGTGAACATGGGAAAATTCAAAAGCAATGGTTTTTGTATAAACTTCTTTTAAGTAAGTAATTGCCTGAAGTCCGTTCGTCACATCCTGCGGTGCATCCGCACACAGAATCGACGCTGGAATTTCTTCAAGATCTGCTTCTGTAAGCCCGTAATCCTTCAGCTTAAGAAACTCTTTTCCAGGGTTTTCAAAAGGATAAATAGAAGCGTTTAAGTGTCCGTAAGTGCGGATATCATCAGCGAGCTTGACTGCATAGGCAATCTTCTTCATCTTGTCCGCACTAGGCACGCCCCCTGCAGCCGGAACAGCCTCTGATGCTGCCTGCTGCGGTGATTCATCCCAGCCGTTAAACATTTCTCGCAATTCGGCGTCAACCGATTCCGGATCCTGTTTATACTGATCAAACAGTTCCAGGACATAGCCAAGGTTCGGGCCATGAAAATCTTCAAGTCGAATCTTGCGCTTTGTTGTTGTTCCTGACATCTTACATTACCCCCAGCAATGGTAGTGAATCTGCTTTCACGCAGATCCAATTGGATATTATTGTAATATACTATCCTTTCATTCAAAGAATGATAGGTTTGGATTAAAACGCTTCCATTTCCATTTTAACACTCCCTGGCTTTTTTATCAAAGGAGTATCATAAGAAAATTAAAAATAATAGTGAAAAACAAAAATTAATAATGATTCTTCATGAGACCGCAGCCCTTAATTTCGACTGACTGCCAAAAAATAGCTTGTCATCCGACAAAAATCCCCATATTCTTACCAATTTTCTTTTCTTACAGCCAACCGCACCCGCATTTTTGGACTGTTCTTTCTTTTGTATGCTTTCCCGTCAGATCAGACCCTCCATACAAGGATGAATATTGTTTAGATTTGAGTATTTCATAATAATATTTGAAAGAAAAAAGCGCCTCATCGCGAGACGCTTATCAGGCATGAATACTTTTTTGAAGCAATTTTTTCAAAACAGGAAACAAGACTTCCGGAAGCGTGTCAATATCAGGAACAACAATGCTGAACTTTCCATATATGTTCTGGATTGTTTTCTGCTGTCCCTCATCAATTTCGCCGTTTGAAAGGAAAATATTTATCACTTCAATTCCGCGCTTTCTGGCTTCAAGCACCGCTTCATGTGTGTCGATGATCCCGTTCTGCTCATATCCTGAAGCGGCCGGTTCACCGTCTGAGAAAACTAGCATAAATTTTTGGCTCTCACTTCTTTGCATCAGCTGTTTGGTCATATGGCGAATCGCATAGCCGTCGCGATTATCCTCTTCCGGCTGCAGCTGGAGGATCTCCGGCCCCCTCTTTTTTTGAAGAGACGAACCAAAGTCAATGACCGTCTTAAAGTGGTTTGGCTGGCTTGTTTCGGTGGCTTCATTTGTATCTTCCCAAAAACCGGTTACTTGATGGACGACAGATACAGATTTAAGGGCTTCATGAAACAGTGTAATCCCGAGCTTCGTCTGCTCCATTTTGTCAAACATAGAAGCAGAGCAGTCAACGAGCAGGCAGAAGGCAGCATCAATCTGCGCCGAAGGCTGATTTTTCTTATAGAACAGACGAGGATTATCATCTGTTAAAAGCTTCAGCAGTTTCTTGCTCAATCTCCCTGTATGCAAATCGCTTCTTGGGGAAATTTTTTTATGTTCCAGGGTTTTTTCAATCATTTGCTTTAATTTTTTTTGATAAGGAGCGATGATTTCTTTTTTCTCGCGGTAGGAGACCTGTTCATCAGCAGAAGGCAAGTCCGGAACTGTAAAAACAGGAAAGGCATATTTGTTTTCTTTGCCAAATGCTTCATTTCCGCCTTTTTCCTCCCTGTTTTCTGCATTCTCCAGGGCTTCGAGCTGCGAATAATCGTTTCGGGCTGTCTTTTTGGATGACCCCTGCACCATTCCCAGTGCCTGATCTCCATCATCCCCCTCCCTTACACCTTCACCCAGCAGGTCAGTTTTCGTTCCCTGCTCAAGATCAAACTGAAGAAAACTTTTCGTTGCCTCGCTTGTTTCCCGGTGCCATGTTGGAAGCTTGTCTTCATAGACATCCTCATCATCATCTTCTCTTTTTTGCTTGAGAATATCATCATTTTTAAGTTTTGATTTTCTTTTCATTTCATCAAATGTCATAGCCTCATCGGCCGCCGCATAGTCAAGAACCGGAAGATGAAAATACATGTTCAGCATATCAGCCTCGAGAAGATCCTCAAGCACCTCTGTGACAGAGAGAACAATTTTGCTGATGGCTGCTGTTTCTTTTGCCTCGTAAAAAGATAAGATCTCTCTTTCTAAAAAAGGAACGGCAAGGTCAATGGACTCACTTAGTGACGGAAAAACCTCCAGGGGTGAATCCGATGTAGCTTTTAAATAGAAAGCGTTGTAAAGTGCATCTGTTAAAATGGTCCGTTCCTGATTTATAATCAGCTGGCTTTTAAAAAACCGCCTGTACATTTCCCTTCTTGCCGCGAATACACGCACAGTGCCGGGTCTTTCTCTTTTGCAGGCTTCCTCGAGGCGCAAATCCTCAAGCATGACGAAAAGCTGCTTGGCAAAGCTTGAAAGCGAAAGGTTCTGTGCAGCTTTTACAAAGGAATCAACAGCTTGATAATCCGTATACCTGCTGCTGCCGATGCTCCGGAGAAACACATCGCTTTTCAGTCCGTTCACCATATCCTTGCGGGGACGATTGTCCCAGAAATGGCTGATATGCACTTTTTTAGTGAACGGGTCAAAATAGGACTGCACGGCAAATTCAACTTCTGTCTCATCGCTGCGTGTCAGTGTTTTTGCAAGATCCGACAGCTCCATAAAAAGAAAGGAATCTACCCGTTTATCATTGAATTTAATGTATTTCATGACAGATCCCCTTTATGCAAACAGCGTTTCTGCAATATTACGGATCGCTGCCTTTTCCCTGTCATCTTCAAGTTTCTCAGTAATTCCGCGTGAGATCGCACGCAAAGGCGGAAGATAGACGGCAAGGTCGCATGTATCAATCAAGGCCCGTACTGAAGCGGCTTCTTCTGAAATTTGTCCGTTTTGCACCTGTAAGAGTAAATCAGATGACAAAGTGACAAATTGGGACAGAAGTTTTTCATCTTTCAATTTCGACTGTGTGCGAAGAACGGATTTCAGCTGGTCTCCCTGAATATACGGAACTTCTATGACAACAAAACGGTTTTTGAGTGCTTCATTCAGAGGTACCGTGCCGACATACCCTTCATTAATGGCAGCAACTGTGCCAAAGCCTTCTGAGGCCCGGATGACTTCCCCGGTAAACGGGTTCGTGATCATCTTACGGTAATCAAGCACTCCGTTTAAGATAGGAAGCGTTTCAGGCTTCGCCATATTGATTTCATCTATATAAAGTAGATGGCCTTTTTTCATCGCATGGATGACAGGCCCCTCTATAAACTCAATTGATGTTTTCGCCCCCTCCTGCGAAATGGTTTTATAGCCAAGGAGCGCCTCGGCATCAAGGTCGACACTGCAGTTGATGCTGTGCATCGGCTGTCCGAACAAATTGGAAAGGGTTTCGGCAAGCTTGGTTTTTCCAGAGCCTGTAGGTCCTTTTAATAGAACATTTTTCCCAAGCGAGAGGGCAATCATCGCATCAAAGAGGACCGCATCCTCTGAAGGCATATAGCCTCCTGTTCCGATCAAGTATGAGTCCCCGCTGTTTTTATAGGATTCTGCCCGCTTCCTGATAACTGCCAAAAGCTGCTGCGGAAGGTTCATGGCTTCTAATTGTAAGGTCATTGTAGGTTGTTCCCTTCTCTCGTTCAAATTTCTCTGCCCCAGTATACTAGAAAAAAACGCATGACTCAAAGGGATTGTCTTTTGCAAGCGCGTTCAAAGAAAAAACCGATTATAACTGGTGGATTGCTGGTCGGAAGTGCTACATTAAATGATAAAAAAGAGGTGAATCTATGTTTAGTTTGTGGGCAGCTCTTATAGCTTATGCTGTATTTTTTGCGCCGGGAAAGAGCGGCGAGGAAGATGATATCATGAAACACCTTTTGACTGGTTCTTTTGAACAGGCAGATCCGCTCGTTGTTATGGTGTTTTCATTTTTAGGGATTTTCCCAATGATCTTTGCTCTTTTGATTTTGCCGAATGATACCCGTAAGCTTCCGGCCTGGCCGTTTGTTCTCGGTTCATTTGTCCTTGGAGCTTTTTCGCTGCTTCCTTACTTCTTTTTGAGAAAAGAGCGTAAGCATATAGAAAGGAAATTCTCAGAAAAAACGAAAAGGCTTCGTGATTCAAAGTTGGTGATTTTGATTCTTGCCGTGCTTACTGCCGGTCTATACCTTTTCGGCATCTTTATGGGGTCAATAGAGAGATATTCAGAGGCCTTTCAATCTTCGCAGCTTGTCAGTGTGATGACAGCTGACCTGTTTGTTTTAACATGGCTTTCGTGGTTTGTGCTTAAACATGAATACAAAATGGGCAGAAGAGCCTTCTATTCTTTTATTCCCGTTCTGGGTCCGCTTTGTTTGCTGCTTCTAAAAGAAAAAAAATAAGGGTGAAGACCCCTTCACCCTCGTTTCAAAAAAGCTTATTCAGCGAAACAGTCCGGATACAATCTCGAATGACCGCAGGCGTTCGTGATGGTCGTAAATAGAGGCATTGACCATAATTTCGTTTGCGCCGGTTACTTCTATGAATGTTTCAAGTTTCTCTTTTACCGTGCTTTCACTGCCGACAATGGATGAACCAAGCTGCTGATGAATGGCAGCTTTTTCATATGGCGTCCACAGCTCTTCCATATTTTCAACCGGCGGCTGCATTTTTCCGGGACGATTGCGGACAAGATTCAAAAACTGCTGCTGCATGGAAGTCGCCAGATAGGCTGCTCTTTCATCTGTATCAGCAGCGATGATGTTGGCGCCCACCATTGCGTAAGGTTCGTCAAGGACTTCTGACGGCCTGAAGCTGCTTCTATACAAATTCATTGCGGGCACCGTTTGCTCTGGAGAAAAATGACTGGCAAAAGCAAACGGCAGGCCAAGTCTCCCTGCAAGCTGTGCGCTGAAGCCGCTTGAACCCAAAAGCCAAATTGGCACATTCAGGCCTTTTCCCGGCACAGCTTTAACATGAGCTGCCTCTGTCGGATTAAAGTATTCTCTTAATTCATCAAGCTGTTCAGGGAAATCTTCCCCATTGCTCATGTTTTCTCTACGCAGTGCCCGTGCTGTTAACTGGTCAGTTCCCGGAGCCCGTCCAAGCCCAAGATCAATTCTTCCAGGGTAAAGCGATTCAAGCGTTCCAAATTGCTCTGCGATGACAAGAGGCGAATGATTCGGCAGCATAATCCCGCCTGACCCAACACGTATGGTCGAGGTTCCTCCGGCAACATGGCCGATCAGCACAGCAGTTGCAGAGCTTGCGATTCCTTCCATATTATGATGCTCTGCCAGCCAGAAACGGTTATATCCCCACTTCTCCGCGTGCTGGGCAAGATCCAGTGTGTTTTTAAAAGCACCTGATGGCGTGCTCCCTTCTACAACAGGAGCAAGATCCAGAATTGAAAGCTTTACATCTTTTTTTGTATTGGACATAAAAAGTCCTCCTTCTAGTACATCTTAAAGACGAATTTATAGAAACTTACAAAAAGTAAGCGCGTGTGATTGGTTTCTATTTTAACAAGGAAGAAGGATAAAAGAAACTAATTCGACTCCAGTCGGCAGCTTCCGGTTTGAAATGCTTCTGCAAGCAGCCTGTACGACTCACGTTTTTCTTTGAAATCGTAAATGTTGGTCAGGATAAGGGCTTCATCTGTATTATAGTCATCCGCTATCCGCAGAAGGTCCTCCTTTATCCTTTCCGGAGTGCCGATCAGCATTCGCTTGCGGTTCATTCGTATTTTGCTCTTTTGATCCTCATCAAACGTTATCTTTCGGGCTTGATCCGGAGAAATGATTCTTGTGTCTCCCCCGCTTTCAACCTGGAGCAGCCAGGCATCCTGACTGCTTGCCAGATACTCTGCCTTCTCCTGAGATTCAGCACAGACTGCAAAAATGCAGAAATTTGTCTTCGGTTCTTTTAAATGGCCCACTGGCTTAAACTGCTTTCTGTAATCTTCCATAGCTTTTTTCCCGCCGACCGGGTTGATAAAGTGCCCGTATGTAAAAGCCATCCCGTGTTCAGCTGCCACTCTGGCTCCTCTGTGCGATATTCCGAGCAGCCATAAATCCGGAGAGGGCGACAGCGGATCCGGCATCGCCTGTACACCAGAAAAAGCATGATCCTCCGGCAGGCCGTTGCTTAAGTAACCCCGTAAGTCCTTTAGCTGTCTTGGAAATTCGTTCATGCTCTTTCGAAGGCCGTCTGTCAGTGCAAGACGTGTTTCTGCCGAGCCTCCCGGAGAACGTCCAATGCCAAGGTCAATCCTGTTTGGAAAAAGCGTTTCAAGAGTACGAAACGTTTCAGCTACTTTCAGCGGACTGTACTGAGGGAGCAGCACACCCCCGGATCCGACTTTTATCCGTTCCGTATGAGAGGCAGCATGTGCCATCAAAATTTCCGGCGCTGTGCTTGCAAGACCGCTCGTGTTGTGATGTTCTGCAAACCAATACCGGCAATAGCCCAGCTTTTCAGCCTCTTTTACAAGGTGAAGGGATTGTGCAAGCGCATCTTTGGCTGTAAACCCTTCTGAAATGGGTGACTGGTCTAATATACTAAGTTTCATTGCATCTGCTCCTCCCACTGGTGTAATTTCGCTTATGCTGAAGAAAATGCATCCCTCTCAATAGATTTACCGCAGCGGTCTTTAAAAATCAAACATTTGAACTGTCTGAAAACAAAAACAGATCCCTCAGGACCTGCTTTCTGCTATTCTTCCGGCTTCATGACAATCGAAGTAACAAGCCCAACCACAGCGATGGTTATACAGGAAAAAACAAAACTCCTCAATTCCAGTGTTTTATATCCCGCAAGAACGACAAGCCCGTCTACTAAAAGGATTGCGATGCCGATATTTAAGCTAGTATAGTCTGAAATCAGCCGTGCAAGCAGATCTGTCCCCCCGGTGCTTGTATCATTTCTGAGCATAATCCCGATTCCTATTCCTATAACGCATCCGCCTATTAATGAACTTAAAAAGATTGGCAGATCAAAAGACGTCCTCAGAGGATCAAGCAGATCAATAAAGAACGCGGAAACGAGCAAACCATGAAAGCTGCTGTAAAAATACGCCGGCTTATAAAACCAGGCATACATGCATAGCGGAATGCTGAACAATAAAATGCATAATCCAGTCTTAAAATCAAAGTAATAATGCATAATAAGCGCCGCACCATCCACACCGCCGTCAATCAGATGGTGAGGGACAAGAAACCCGTTAATGCCTATGCCGATCAGCAAACTTCCTATTATAATGGCGGCTATCTTCTGTGTGATAAGCATCACCTTGCCTAAGAAAAGAGTCTTCTAACTATATGTCCAGGCATATTCTTTCAGAAGCATCTTTTTCAGACCGGCAAAATCAACCGCCGCAAATCGTTACTTCTTCCTTTCTGCACTCTTTTCGTAGAGCACTTCCTTTGTGGAATAAATCGTCACCGTCACACTTGAGCTGTAAACAGCAGCCATGATGAGAACAGGCTCGCTGTACTTGTTGGTGAACTTGAAATCAGGACCATACCAGCTGACCGTCGCATCCCTTCCCTTAGGCACATAGGGAACATTTCTGGAATGGGAAAACCGTTCAATTATTTTTAGGCCTGCATTGTCTGTCGCATTAAATAAGGTAGAAGAAACCTGGCAGATTCCGCCGCCAATTCCTTCCGCAAGCTCGCCTCTAATGATAATCGGAGCTTTCATATAGCCTTTTGCAGCCGTTCTGTTCCCTACAACACCATTAAACGAGAAGGTTTCTCCCGGAAAAACAACTGTATTATTAATGGCGTCTGCAGCAAGGATTATGTTTGTTGATCTTTGTACATTTCGTTTGTTAAAAAAAGTAGCATAGCTGCCGATCCGTGCTGAACGGATGCTTTTTAAAAGATCACTGTCCACCCTGGGGTATAAATCCATTTTTGGCGCCTGGACCGTCATCGGCCCTTTCCCGTAAAAAAAGGAATATAAAAGTTCACGAAATTTTTCTTTGTGCAGCCTGTAGCCTTTTTTTTCCTGTATAATCGCGCCTGATTTACTTAGATGGGCATTTACAGGGGGCTTGTACATCACGTTGTCAATTCGCGTTGACAGCTGATTTATTTTTTCATCGTCCATTATGTACATTTCTTCAGTAAGCTGCGCCAGATCTTCCTTTGAAATTGTCCCGATACTCTCCGTCTGGTCTTTGATCATCAGACTGTCATGATCGGGCTGCTGAGTCAGCGCAATCAGCAAAGCGAAAAAAGCCATTTTCATACACCATCACTCCCCTGCTTACTATTGGCTGCACAGTATGACTTTATGTATGATTTATAAACATTTTTGAAATAAAACATGATAGAATTTCAGATTGATTGAATTATAAGAAAGTTGACTTTTATACAGGGAATGCGTTATGATTTTTCTTATCTTTTGCTGAACAAATTCAACATTTTCAAACCGACTGCTAACGATTTTTAAAAATGATAGTACTTGATTACTAGAGGTGAAAAAAATTGAACAAATTATTTGCTAAGGGTTTTTTAAATAAGCATCTTGGCTTTTTTATTTTCGCTGTAGTCCTGCTGTGGATTAAAACCTATGCTGCTTATCAAACTGAATTTTCATTAGGCATTGATAATGCCATTCAGCAATTTCTGCTGTTTGTTAACCCGATCAGCTCTGCTGTGCTGTTTCTTGGATTAGCACTTTTTGCAAAAGGAAAAAAGGCGTTTATCTGGATCATCATTATTGATTTCCTTATGTCCTTCCTTTTATATGCGAACCTTGTCTACTACCGTTTCTTTAATGACTTTATTACGGTTCCAACTTTGACGCAGACGAAGAATGCAGGCGACCTTGGACAAAGTCTTGGAGCTCTTGTTAAACCATATGATGTCCTGTACTTCCTGGATGTTGTCATTTTGATGGTTCTAGTATTCGGGAAATTTGTTAAGCCTGAAAATGTTCGAATGAAAGGCAAAAGAGTAGCGACCGTGATCGTTTCAGCTTTTGTTCTGTTCGGAGCAAATCTTGCTCTTGCTGAAATGGACCGTCCACAATTGCTGACACGCACTTTTGACCGAAACTACCTTGTGAAATACCTTGGAATGTACAACTACACAATTTATGATGCGATTCAAAGTTCTAAGTCTTCCGCTCAGCGCGCACTTGCTGACAGCAATGACGTTACAGAAGTACTGAACTATACGAAAGCAACACAGGCCAAGCCAAACCCTGAATATTTCGGCAAAGCTGAAGGCATGAACGTCATCTATATTTCACTTGAATCGCTGCAGACTTTTGCGATCGATTATAAAATTAACGGCGAAGAAGTAACGCCGTTCTTAAACTCACTGACGAAAGACAAAAATACTCTTTACTTTGATAACTTCTTCCATCAAACCGGCCAGGGTAAAACATCTGACGCCGAGTTTATGGTAGAAAACTCATTATACCCTCTTCCGCAGGGAGCTGTTTTTACAACAAAAGCTGAAAACACGTATCAGGCAGCACCGGCAATCATGGATCAAAAGGGTTATTCAACCGGCGTATTCCACGGCAACTACAAATCGTTCTGGAATCGCGATGTCATGTATAAATCACTGGGATATGAACAATTCTTCGACGCTGAGTATTACTCAATGAAAGAAGAAGATGTTGTGAACTACGGATTAAAAGACAAACCATTCTTTGAAGAGTCCATTCCGCTCCTAAAATCAATGGAGCAGCCGTTTTACACGAAGTTCATTTCATTAACGAACCATTTCCCTTATCCGATTGAAGAAGATGAGGCTACCATTGACCCTCATACAACCGGAGACGGGTCAGTTGACCGCTACTTCCAGACGGCACGCTACATGGATGAATCTCTTCAGCAGTTCTTTGAAGACCTGAAGAAATCAGGTATGTATGACAATACAATGATCGTCATGTACGGTGACCACTACGGAATTTCAGAAAATCATAACAAAGCGATGTCTCAAGTAATGGGAAAAGAAATCAACGGCTTTGAGCACGCTCAGCTGCAGAGAGTTCCGCTCTTCATTCATGCCCCTGGCTTAAAAGGCGGACAGCAGCACCAATTTGGCGGCACAGTTGATATTCGTCCTACTGTTCTGAACTTGCTTGGCGTTGATACAAAAGACTATATCCAAATGGGTACAGACTTGATGTCAAAAGACCACCAGCAAGTAGTACCGTTCAGGAACGGTGATTTCGTTACTCCTGAATTCACTTCTGTTGACGGCAAGTTTTATGATACAAAAACAGGAGATCTTGTAAAAGAGAACGAAGAAATTAAACAAACGGAAGAAATGGTAGACAAAAAGCTGACGATCTCAGATAAAATCGTCTACGGTGACCTTCTCCGTTTCCACACTCCTGAAGGCTTTAAAAAAGTTGATCCTAATCAGTACCGCTACATGGGTCCTGATGAAAAAGAAGAATAATCAAAAGCTGATGAGAACTTTTTCTCATCAGCTTTTTTGTATTCAGTTCACGATAGCTCCGCAGGCAATCCGGTTTCCTGCATTTCCAGCCGGATCCGTCTGATAATCGTCTTTCGACTCGTGGATAATCAGCGAACTTCCATCCTCATCAAGCAGGGAATTCTTTTTCCCCTGCACCAAGGTAACATCTGCAGTCTGCAGTTCCACATCCACCTTCCCCTTCTCGTTAACTTCAATGTTAGGAAGATCCCCTGCATGATAACCTTTCGGATTATCGAATCCATGCTGTTTTTTCTTCGGATTAAAATGTCCTCCTGCAGTTTTAAAATCCGGTTTATCGCACTTTCCGGTTTCATGGATATGAATGGCTTTTATGCCGGGCGGCAGCCCTTCGGCCTTCAGCCTGATTGATACGCCTTTTCCCGTGTCAGTAAATACAGCCGTTCCAATTTTAATTCCCTCGCTGTTAATCATTTCTGCTGTAACCGGAGCAGCAGCACTCCCGCTCGCCGGTGCTGACTCTTCACTTGAAGCTGTGCAGCCGCTAAGCGCCGTGACAGCAGACAGTATAACCGCTGATACAATATGTTTTTTCATGATTCAGCCTCCATTTCAAAAATTCTCTAGTAGGTTGTGCATAATGGAGGAAATTTAAAACGGAGGAAGTGATTATGTGAACATAAGTGTTTGCTTTTTCTTTTTGGAGATGTGCGGGGTTATAGAGAGAACCTTTTGTATGGCTTCTTTTATGCTGGAGGGTTATGTATCGCCTGCTTATGACCTTTCACTCGCTCTCTTTCATACTGAAGGGTCATATCACGGCTGCTTATGACCTTTCACTCACTCTCTTCCATATTGAAGGGTCATATCACGGCTGCTTATGACCCTTCACTCGCTCTCCCTCATGCTAAAGGGTCATATCACGGCTATTTATGACCTTTCACTCACTCTCTTTCATGTTGAAGGGTCATATCACGGCTGCTTATGACCCTTCACTCGCTCTCCCCCATGCTAAAGGGTCATATCACGGCTGCTTTTGACCCTTCACACACTCTCCCCCATACTGAAGGGTCATAATTTATTGCTGAAATGCATAAATATAACATCTTTTGTAAACATCACATTAATAAAAACAAAAAATCCGCTCCCTCTTTTAAAAGGAACGGATTTCATGAACCACAGCGGCTTCTTATTTCAAATATCTTTTAGCTCCCAGGTACCTTGCTTTCCAGTAGGAGTTGTCCATCTTCGAAACCGTTACACCCGATGAGCTTGCGTGAATAAATTCACCATTGCCAAGGTAGATCCCCATATGGGATGGACCTGCTTTATAAGTAGTGAAATAAACGAAGTCACCTTTTTGCGGAGAGCTTACAGACGTCATAATATCCCAGTAGCCTGCAGTGCTCAAGCGGGATACGGACGTTACTTTGTTCAGTACATAGTACATATAGCCGCTGCAGTCAAAACCTGACGGGGTATTTCCGCCCCAGCGGTACGGAACTCCGATGTGTTTTTTAGCTTCGGCAATCATTGTATCTATTTTACTGCTTGCAGATGGCTTTGTTTCTTCCACTTCTTTAGGCGGCTGTGCTCCTGAACCTTTAACTTTGAGAACCTGTCCTGCATATATGGTATCAGATTTCAGATTATTCATTGCTTTCAGTTCAGAGACCGTTAAATCAAACTTATTCGCAATTTTCCCAAGATAGTCGCCAAGCTGAACCTTATATGTAGACGTTTGAGGTGTCTGGGCTGCTGGTTTTGGACTTTGCACAGGAGCTTGCGGTGCAGGTGCTGATGATGCTTTGCTGACTTTTAAAACCTGACCCGGCCGGATCAAATCTGATTTAAGGCTGTTCCAGCTTTTTAGTTCATTTACCGATACTTTATGTTTTGACGCAATAACCCAGAGTGAATCACCTGACTTCACAGTGTATGCAGCGGCAGACGCTGGCTTTTTTACTGATGCAGGTTTTGGGGCTGACGGTTTTGCATTTTGAGCACCTGAGATTTGAAGGACTTGTCCAGGGTAAATCACTTCACTCGTTAATTTATTTGTTTGTTTAATTGTTTGAATCGTTGTTTTATAGTCACGTGACAATTTCCACAGCGAATCGCCTTTTTGTATGGTTACACTTGCTGCTGAAGCTGCAGAACCAATGAGGCCTGAGCCTATGACAGCTGAAGCAGTCAACCCGAGAATCTTCTTTTTCATCTTCTGCTATGTACCTCCTTTTTTCTTACTTCACTATTTTAATAGATTAGGGCATTAATTACTACAAATTTCTAAAAATAGTATGATTTTCTTACTTTTTACGACGGAAAATGTCAATTTTATCCCGAAAAATCCCCGTAAAATGACATACTGATGCTTTTTTCCCTGGAGCACCTTCTGTCTCAAGTACATATACTATTTAAAAGGAAACAGGGTGTTTTGGATGGCGAAAAGATCAAGAGGCAAGACTTTATGGAGAATGGCATCACGGGCCAGAGGAACGTGTCCTGTATGCGGAACACAGCGTATAAAGCTCCTTTACCCGAGCCTTCAGGACGGGCAGAAGGTAACAGTCTGCAAAAAATGCAGAAATAAATAAACCGAAAAAAAAAGAGAGGTATCCCCTCTCTTTTTACTTGCTTTCACTTAAACCAGCAATCTCGTTTCTCTGAAAATACTTCATACCGTACAAAATGACGAGCAGGAGCGAGAGCGTGCCGAATATAAGGACCATAAATTGCAGTCCAATCGTATCAAGAAACAGCCCAGTACCGAGCAATACGATCTGAAACATGACCCGGTCGAGCATATTCCTGAATGAAAAGAAGCGTCCATGATACTCTTTTGGTATTTTTGTCTGAAAGATGGTTGAAACAATCGGGAAGAAACAGCCGACACCAAGTCCGAATACCCCAAACGAAACAAGTGACATCCACATGATATCGCTGAAAAATAAACTTAAATGAGCAATGGAGATGATGAGCGCAAAGACAAACAGCATGTGAACAGATGAAAAGAGGTGCGTAATTTTCTTCACGAAAAAAGCGCCGATCATAAAAGCAATCCCCTCTACCGTATACAGCAGTCCTTTAATGGATGTACTGTCCTGCAGTTCGCTGATGTTGATGACCATTAGATTAAAACCGCCGATAAATAACACTGGAATGATTGTCAGGACAAGCGCTGTGATCGCTATAGGCGCGGCCTTCAGCACCGGAAGCACTTCTCTGAAGGAACCCGAACTTCCCGTACCGTTCTTTTCTTTTTTCTCTTCCTCGAAATCAAGCAGGAACGTTGCTCCGAATAGTATGGCATAGGCAGCCATAGAAAGAGCATAGATGGATGTTAAACTCATAAAGACGAGCAGTGCCCCTGCCAGTGCCGTTCCAATGACCCTTGCAATGGTCGCAACGTTCATATGCACCCCGTTCATCTGTATCAGATCCTGATCCTTGACGATAATCGGAATAACAGCCTGCAAAGCAGGAAAATAAAAAGCAGCCGACAGCTGAATGCTGATCATAAACAGAACCATAAACAAAAGAGAATCAAGCCCGATTGCGATAAACATAAACACGACACTTACCATTCGCCCAAGTCCGGAGTAGATCAGCACCGTTTTTTTTGAACAGCTGTCAATCAGCCTTCCCGCCAAAGGACCGACCAGCACTCCGGCAAGCAGACCAGTAAACAGAATAAGCGATTTCATAAAGTCGGATGGCACATTTTTCTGCATGAATTCAAGGTTTCCAATAATTCCGAACCAAAGTCCAAGTCCGGCAACGAACTCCCCGCTGAGCACAATCCAGACATTTTTATTTTTCCACATCATATTGTCCCCGTTTTCTTAGCTGAACCAGCTGAATTTTCTCTATCTATACTATAGCACCGGCTGATTTATTTCGCCACACGAAAAAAGCTGCTTTTCATACGAAAAAAAGAGACCTTATTCGGTCTCCTTTAAATCATTGTATAAAAGTTGATTAGGAACGCAGCCGTAATGACATACATCATCCAGTGAAGCTCTCTCACCCTGCCTGTAAATACTTTAAGCAGCGTATAGGAAATAAATCCGAAAGCCACCCCTTCTGCGATGCTGAATGTAAGAGGCATCATAATAATTGTTAAAAATGCAGGTATCAATTCTGTCAGATCATCAAAGCGAATTTCCTTTAGCTCTGTCAGCATGAAGGCACCGATGATGACAAGTACAGGAGCAGTTGCCGCATTTGGAATGAACTGAATAAGCGGTGTGAACAGCAGTGTCAGCAAAAACAGCAGCGCGGCAAAGACTGCTTTCAGACCCGTTCTTCCGCCTTCAGCGATTCCGGTCGCATTTTCAATATAGGTGTTCATGGCTGTGCTGCCGAAAACGGCGCTTATCATTGTGCCGAGTGCACCAGTTGTAAGGGCACGCTTCATATGCGGTGTTTCACCGTTTTCATCGTTCAGATCGGCTTTTTTCGTCAGCCCGATTAACGTAGCGAGCGTGTCAAAAAGTTCAACAATCGTGAATGAAAAAATGACAGAGAAAATGCCGTATCCGATGGCTGCCATAATATCGAGCTTTAAAAACGTCAGTTCAACAGAGGGCCAGTCCGTCGAAAAAATGTCGCCAGCTGATGCCGGAACAGGCGAGTGGCCGGTTGCCATTGAAAGAATGGTAATGACAAAAATGCTCAAGATCAAACCGCCTTTAATGTTTCTCGAAACGAGAGCGGCAGCGAGAATAAGTCCAAGAAGTGAAAGCCATGTACCTTTATCCGCGATGTTTCCCAGTGCAACATAAGTAGATTCATCAGGTACAATAATTCCTCCGTTTTTCAGGCCTATAAACGCGACAAAAAGGCCGATTCCGGCTGTTATCGATGCTTTTAGCGTTTTTGGGATAGCCGAAACGACTTTAGAACTTACCCCGGTAACCGAAAGCAAAAAGAAAACGAGTCCCGATATAAACACAGCGCCAAGTGCTGTTTCCCACGACAGGCCCTGTCCAAGCACCACCGTGTATGTAAAAAAGGCGTTGAGCCCCATCCCCGGGCCGATGACGATCGGCAAATTAGCCCATAGACCCATGAGCATTGTTGTTAAGACGATAGCCAAAATGGTACCCGCAAGTGCTGCCTCTTTCGGCATCCCCGCTTCTGACAGAATAATCGGGTTGACTAAAATGATATAACTGACAGTCATAAAAGTAGTCAAAGCTGCCAGAAATTCCGTCTTAACGGATGTATTCCGTTCATCAAGCTTGAAGTAATCATTCAGGAGTGAACGGGATTTGCTGCTGTCTTTCATGTCTATTCTCCTCCTCAAATTTTGAAGAGCGCTGTCTTACTATGATGAAAGTTCAATCAAAGAATAAAGGCAAAGCTCGTCAATTAAAAACTATATTATATGCTTTTTTCTGAAAAAAGAAAAGCCTTAATCCGAGCTGAACGGATACAGCCCCCCGTCAATCGCAAAGGACATTTTCCCCGTTTCCTCTGATACAACTAAAGCGATGGCATCTGTTTTTTCTGTTATGCCGATTGCCGCACGGTGTCTTGTCCCAATCTTTGTTCCGGAATTTTTAATGGATAGAGGGAGCACATTTGCTGCTGAAACGATCCTTGTGCCCGAAATAAGCACTGCCCCGTCATGAAGAGGATTTCCGGGATAAAAAATGCTCTCAAGAAGTGACGCTGTGAGCTCTGCATTTATCTGAACTCCGTTTTGGAGAAGCCCCTGCAGCGGATTTTCCCGTTCAATTACGATTAATCCGCCGTGCTTGTGCTTTGCAAGCTCCTGGATGACTTTGGAAAGCACCTCATAGTGCGGCGTGTATGCTGACAAGTAGGCCTGTAGATAATAGGACGATGCCTGTGCCTGCAGCTGCTGGAAGGTTTTATGCAGCTCATCGAGTTCGCAAAGAAGGCAATAATTTTTCACATGCAGCGATGACATAAGCTGCTCTGATTCTTTTATGATCATGCCAAGCTGATGATAAATATGATTTTTAATCGGGTCCAGCGGTTCTTGTTCCACTCCGCACTCTCCTCTCCGGCAAATCTTTTTTAGTGTTTGAAACGAAGAGTCATCTCATGCAAGAAATTCCCAAAAACGGTTAATACTAATAAAAATTTTCTGGGAGGGTCTATAGTGACTGTAATGAAAATCGTTCAATATTTGTTCTCTGGAATGGGTATTGTCATTTTAAGTTTCTTCTACTATCAAATGTTTAAGCCGCAAAAAAAAGAGGTGGAACAGAAACCGAAATAGTGACTTGCCATTCTCTTTTCGTGGTATAATTCTTTCGTTACTCTACAGAAACGGAGAAAGCAGCCATGAAACAAACATATACGTTATGGGATAAAAGCAAACAGTTCTTCCATATTCTTCTTCCAATTTTAATTACACAAGTAGCGCTTTATTCGATGAATTTTTTTGATACGACGATGTCCGGAAAGGTCAGCCCGGGAGATCTTGCAGGCGTTGCAATCGGTTCAAGCGTATGGGTTCCGGTATATACAGGACTGAGCGGAATCTTGCTTGCTGTCACTCCTATCGTCTCTCAGTATGCAGGAGCCAAACAAAAGGATAAAATTCCTTTCACGGTCATTCAGGGCCTCTATTTGTCGGTTCTCCTTGCCTCGGCAGTTGCAATAGCGGGATTCTTTGCTCTTGATCCGATTCTGAATTCCATGAACCTGGAAAACCATGTCCGGGAAACAGCCAAGTACTATCTTGCAGCGCTGGCTTTTGGAATACTTCCTCTTTTTTCATATAATGTTCTGCGCTGCTTCATAGACGCACTTGGCTTTACGAGAGTCTCTATGTTTATTACTCTGCTTTCCCTTCCTATTAATGTTGTTTTTAACTATCTGCTTATCTTCGGTAAATTTGGATTTCCCGCTCTCGGAGGTGTGGGGGCAGGGGTAGCATCAGCGATAACGTACTGGTCGATTATGCTGATCTCGGTTTATGTCGTTTATAAAAAAGTTCCCTTTGCAGACTACGGCATTTTCAGCAGGTGGTATAAGGCTTCTGTCAAGGCATGGCTCGATCTGCTTAAAATCGGGATCCCTATCGGCATTGCGATTTTCTTTGAAACAAGCATTTTCGCTGCTGTCACTCTGCTCATGAGCAACTATGACACGGTGACCATTGCTTCTCACCAAATCGCTATTAATTTTGCCTCCCTTCTGTATATGCTGCCGCTCAGCATCTCAATGGCCCTTACCATTGTAGTCGGGTTTGAGGTTGGCGCCAAACGCTATAAAGATGCAAAAATATACAGTTACCTCGGGATTGTGCTTGCTGTTATCCTGTCATTGCTTACAGCAGCAGTCATCTACTTCTTCAGAAGTGAAATTGCCGGAATTTACACAAATGACGGGATTGTCGTTGGCCTGTCTGCGCAGTTTTTAATCTACGCCATCTTCTTTCAGCTTTCTGATGCGATTGCTGCTCCAATTCAGGGAGCCTTGAGGGGATATAAAGATGTAAATGTCACGCTTATCATGGCTCTTGTCTCTTACTGGGTGATAGGGCTGCCAACGGGATACTACCTTGCAAACAACACAGATTTCATGGCTTTCGGATACTGGATTGGACTGATTGCGGGACTTGCAGCTGCTGCTGCAGCACTCTCCGCCAGACTATGGTTCATTCAAAACAGAGTTTATGGTAAAAGACAGCGGGGCTGAACATTACAGCTCTTATACAAAAAACAAAACCCCCGGGTGCACCGGGGGTTTTTGTCTATCTTCAGGAAACCATTTTTATCAGCTGGACCTGATGACGATTGAAAGTTTATAGTTCGCATATAAATTCAAGTCATTTAAAAATTCATCCAGGTCCTCATTTTTATCGAACTTGCATTCAATTAAGTAACAGCTTTCCCCGCTTATTTTATACAGCTTGGCGACATTCTTTTTTTCTATAAACTCAAGCAGAGGTTTATGGTTATGGTTTCTTGTGAAAACATTGATAAATGCATGAATCATTTTTCCTGTTTTCTGGTCATTTACATTGATGGTATACCCTTCAATAATGCCCTCTTCTTCAAGCTTGAGTACTCTGGCTGATGCTGCCTGACCAGTCAAATGGACTTTTTTGCCCAGTTCTTTCATGGTCATTCTTCCGTTATTTCTTAGCTCCTCAATAATCTTAAGGTCTGTTGCATCCGGCATGCGGCAAACATCCTTTCAATAATCAAGCCAAATGGCTTTAAGACTTGATTTCATCTATGTATTACCTTCTGCATGTATTTTATACTAAGAAAGAAAAGTTGAGAAGGAGGAACACAATGTACATTCAGCAAATACGAAACGCCACTTTAAAAGTCCAATATGCGGGTAAAACCTTTTTGATTGACCCATTTTTCGCAGAAAAACATGCAATGCCGCCGTTCCCTGACACACCAAATCAGGATGTGAGAAATCCGCTTGTTGATCTTCCTGTACCGGTTGAAGAACTCACTCAAGCCGATGCCGTTATTGTTACACATTTGCACCCTGATCATTTTGATCAAGCTGCTGCGGAAGCTTTGTCTAAAGACATGACCATTCTCGCGCAGAGTACGGAAGATGCAGAAGAAATCCGTAAATATGGCTTTACTGATTGTTCAGCGTTTGATGATGTTCAGCTTTTCGAAGGCATCAGGCTGATACGGACATCAGGACAGCACGGAAGAGGAGACATCACCAAAATGACAGGACCCGTTTCGGGGATTGTCTTTAAAAATGATAAAGAGCCGACATTATATGTTGCCGGAGATACAGTCTGGTGCAGCGAGGTTGAAGAAGCGCTTGATCTCCATCAGCCGGATGTTGTGGTTGTAAACGGTGGCGCAGCGAGGTTCCTTGAAGGCGGTCCGATTACAATGACAGCTGAGGACATTTTTACCGTTAAGGAAGCAGCTCCTCAGGCTGAGATCGTCGTTTCGCACATGGAGTCTTTAAATCACTGCCTTTTATCCCGAAGAGAGCTTAACCGTTTGATTACAGAGAAAAACCTCAGCAGCACTGTTTTTGTGCCGGAGGACGGGAAAACTCTGAAATTCTAAGTACAGAAAAACGAGTGCGGAATGAAATCCGCACTCGTTTTTAGTCATTCCATTTATATGTCCAGAAGATTTCCTTCTCAATCCATTGTGAAACTTCAGGATCTTTGTTTTTGAATTTCTCTTCCATTTGCTTCAGCATACCCTCTGTCTGGCTGCGGTGAGCACGCAGCGCGTTCAGCTTCATGTCAGCAACACTTGTAATATCGATTGTCACATCATGCTCGCCAAGAACCTCCGTACGGTTGCGGGTTATGGCGATGCAGTAAGTTTCCGGCCTTTCTTCAATCGGCTTTCTCTTCAGGGCATGAATGACTGCTTCCCCAGTTGCATCATGATCCGGATGAACCCCATGACCGGGATAAAATGTCACAACAAGCGTCGGTTTTACTTCATCGATAATGTTTTCAATGATATCAGCAAAAGTGTCAATATCTTCAAATTCAAGCGTTTTATCGCGAAGGCCAAGCATTCTTAAATCCTGCACATTGAGTGCATCACATGCATCCTTCAATTCTTTTTTGCGGATCTCTGGCAGCACTTCTCTGTTGGCAAAGAGAGGACTTCCCATATTCCGGCCCATTTGCCCGAGTGTTGCACAAGCATAAGTAACCGGAATTCCTTCTTTTCGTTTTAACGACATTAATCCCCCTACGCCGAATGATTCATCATCGGGATGAGGCAGGACAACTAATACATGTTCTCTCATCTTTTCTTCTCTCCTTCTACTCAGCAAACGGTGTTTCGCTGATCTGAAGCGCGATGGCAAGCTTTCCGTCGCGGTCATGCCCAGCCATCAGCAGCTGATTGTTTTCATTGTATACCCAGTCTGTCAGGCCTTCTGCATAAATCCAGCCATTATCCATTTTAAGTCCGACCCGGTATGGGCCCTGTCCTGTAATTTTTGCCTGGTTAAACGAGACTTTTGCATTTCGGATAAAAGCAACGACCGTCATGTTATTTTCATTCATATGGGCAGAATATGCGCCGGTTGTTGTTTCAAGATGCACATAAACTTCTTTGTTTACTAAAACATCCAGGTATTTCTGAATATCTTCTTTGGAAATTGGGACCATGTGATTGCTCCTTTATGTAAGTACTATCCGTTCTTCTGCTACTTTTACATGCAGGTCCATCAGGGCGATTTTCTCCTGATCACTGAGTCCGGATGCTGAAATGCGCTTCATAGCAGAAAAGAATTTCTGCTCCGGCTTTTTGCGGAGCCTGGGATGAGTGTGTTCATCCTTAAGGTCTCTTTCAATGGCGTCACAAAGAGTCTTCATTTCGTCTGATGACGCCTCAAGACTCCGGTTTGACCAAAGGTTTCTGTATGCTTCAAGCAAGCTTCTGTCAAAACTCATCTTCTTCAACCCTTCCTGCATGTCTTATTGTATACCTAAAAATCATTTCAATGAAAGAAAAAAGCCTCGCACAAGGGCAGGCTTTCCTACAATCCCATTGTTTTCTTTTTCTTCCATTTCCATGCGCTTCCCTTCACGTGTGAAAAAGAGAACAGAACAAGCGCAGACCAAATGAGTGAGAAAGTAATCATTTCCGTTCCAGAAAATGATTCATTGTAAACAAGCACCCCGAGAAGCAGTGTAATTGTCGGGGCGATATACTGCAGAATACCGACCATGAATAAAGGAATGTGCTGTGCTCCTTTTGCAAACAGCAAAAGCGGAACAGCCGTGACGATGCCCGCTCCAATTAAAAAGGCATTTGTTGCAGGCGACCAGTCAAAAAAGGCTGAATTGCCTTTTGCCGCAATCGAGAAAATATAGATCAGAGCTGCCGGCATCACCATCATTGTTTCAAGTGTAAGCCCGATCGACGCATCAAGCTTGGTTACTTTTTTCGTCAGGCCGTAAAAACCAAAACTTAAAGCGAGTACAATAGCAACAAATGGAAACTTCCCGTACTGAAGCGTCATAAACAGCACTCCTGCCGCTGCAAGGCCAAATGAAGCATATTGCCACTTATTCAGTCGCTCTTTCAGGAAAATCATTCCGAGGAGGACGCTTATTAAAGGATTAATATAATAACCGAGGCTCGTTTCAAGAATATGGTTGTGGTTCACAGCCCAAATATAGAGATACCAGTTTATGCTGATCAGTACAGACGAAAGAACGAGAGACAGGAGCAGGAGCGGTTTTCTCAGCATGCGTTTGATCACATCTGCGAGCTGTCCCCACTGCTTTTTCATCTGAATGAGGAACATCATGAACAAGAACGACCAGAAAACACGGTGTGCCAGAATTTCCTCAGATCCAACATGCTCAATCAGCTTCCAGTAAACAGGGAGAATCCCCCATAAAAAATAGGCGAGTGCCGTATGCATCAAGCCTGTGTGGTATGCATCATATTGTTTTTGCTTCATTTTTACAGCACCTTCCTTTACAAGCAACATGCCCATTATAATCCTGAAACAAGGATTGCGACAAGAAAAAAATCTTAACCGTTGCCCTGAATCATTCATATAGTGAACTATACCTGCAAAAAAGGGCGTGACAAGCATGTTTCCCTGGAATAAGAAATTCCCCTTCAATCAGTCAGACGGACAGATGCCGGATGCCTTTAAAAACATGAACCCGAAAAATGTGGAGGATTATATTCAAACCATTATGGGCAACGTTTTTGGCGAAGGATTTCAAACTCAATTTCCCTATCAGGGCAATGTAGCGCCGGCAAAAACACAGCAGACTGTCTCCCGGAAGCCTGAACTGTTTGAAACGAACGATCACATTTTTGTAAAAATCAGCGCATCTGAAGAACAGGCTTCAACCCTCAGAATACAGCACAACAGCAATCAGCTCTTTATTATGAACTACCCGGAGAATGGAAAGCAGGAGAAAATTATCCTGCCGTCACTTGTCAGGAGAAAAGGCACAAAAGCCTCCTACAAAAACGGTGTTCTGGAGATCCGTCTGCAAAAAAATGAAGATCTTCAAATGTCGGAAATTGATGTTGTGCCAGAAAACTAAAATCACTGCACAATAATGGACCAGAGAATACAGGCTCTCTGGTCCATTATTTATCTGCAGAATCGATTTCGTCAGTATGGCCCTCCCGGGTAAGGTCCTCCCGGATAGCCTGGATAGCCGCCCGGTCCTGGGTATCCTCCATAAAATGGCGGCGGCGGTGGCGGATAATAATAGGGTCTAGGATAGTTAAACAAGGCACTGCCAAGAAATCCTCCTAGCAATCCTCCTACAAGCGGCGCTCCAAATCCAAAAAAGAATGGTCCTCTGTTGCCTCCGCCTCGGTAGCCTCTGGCTGGATAGTACGGGTACATGCATTCCCCTCCTCTTTATTGCTTACCTTATAAGGGTATTCACCTAAAAGGTTTTGGAGTGGGCGCATGTCTTAAAAAAACGAAAATAATCATCTGCTGTTTACGGTGTTTTCAACAGAGCCGTCCATTTTGTGTACAACCAATGAACAGTCGTTGTTCTTAACAAGCTCCCTGCCTTTTTCAACAGCTTCCTGCTTGGTGTCAAATCTGTAGCTTGCCCTCTTGCTGCCTTCTTTTTTAACCATCCATCCTTGTTCGTCTGAAACAACATGATATTCTTCTTTTGAATTGCTATTATCCGAACTGCTGCCGTCAGCCCATTTTTCAGCCTGCGACACGGCAATCGGTATGGCGCGGCCCTCATCGTACCCGTCATCTACCAGTGCATTTCCAATTTCAATTGCTTTATCACGCGTCTTTGCGGGTAAATTTTTCATTGATTGAGGATAATCCTCTTTTGTCCATGGCATATTCTTCATTCCTTTCTGTTATTTTTTCTTATCTATTACCCGCCCTGCTTGATTGCAAACAGAGTCCTTCAATTTCACTCTCTATAAAAGAACATAAAAAAAAGACTGTTTAACACAGTCCCTTAATGCTCATAGATCATTTTTCGGGTCATGCCCCCGTCGACCACCAGGTTTGCTCCTGTGACGAAATCATTTTCGGGGTCTGTCAGATAAAAGCAGGCTTTCGCAATATCCGCAGGCTTTCCTACCCTTTTAGATAAATGCTGCTCGTGGTCAACAGATCTCAGCTGATCGTATTCCTTTGTCTCAATCCAGCCGGGTGAGATGCAGTTTACTTTGATACGGTCATCGCCAAGCGAGGCGGCAAGCGCATGAGTAATGGCCACGATGCCTCCTTTTGTCGCTGCATATGCCTCTGAATTCGGCTCAGACATTTGCGCTCTTGTCGATGCTATGTTCACAATAAACCCGCCAGCTTCATTTTTTTTCATCACTCTGGCAGCTTCCTGAGAAGCGAGAAAAACACTTCTTAAATTTGTATTCAGCACATCATCCCAGTCTTCAATGGTTAATTCGTAAAATGGCTTAAAACGGGAGACACCGGCATTGTTTATAAGGATATCGATTTTGCCGGTTTCACGGACAGCCGTTTTCACCAGTATCTGAATATCTTCAATCTTTCTGACATCTGTTTGAACAAAGTGAATGTTATCAGAGCTGTCGGAAATGGCTTTCCCTTTTGCTGCGTCAAAATCTGCCAGAAAAACGCGGTCTCCTTTTTCTGCATATTGCCTGACAAGCTCCTCGCCAATTCCATTTGCTCCACCGGTAATGATAACAGTTCGGCTCATTTCATTTCCTCCCCAAGACAGTATTTATCCGCCCATTCTTTTACCTCATCCATAACCTTTTCAAGAGAATAGCCCATTTCTGTGAGCTTATATGTCACTTTTACAGGAGTATCGGGGATGACAACTCTCTCGACAATGCCAGCCGATTCCAGTTCTTTCAGCCTTTCAACAAGCATTTTTTGACTAATACTAGGAATAGTATCTGTCAGATCTTTAAACCGTTTAGGTCCGTCAAGCAGCACGTGGACAATTAAGCCTGTCCACCGCTTGCCTAAAAAACCGAAAGCTTTTTCCATTTTTGGGCACAAGTTAGATTCCATAGCGAATCTCCTTTACCAGCTTATTTCTTGACATCTATTCATCACCATATTATGATTTTACTATCAACACTTACTAAAAGTTAGTTTGTAACTTTTTGTATATTATACCTTATTTAAAATACTTATTCAACTTTGGAGGTTTTTCACATGACAGCAGCAACAACTGAAAGCATCTTATCTATTATGTCTGAACGCAGTTCTGTGCGCAAATATGATCCATCCGCAAAAATCAGCAAGGACGAGTTAAAAGAAATTCTGGAACTGACGGGAAAAGCTCCATCTGCATGGAACCTGCAGCACTGGAAGTTCATGGTTTTCCACAGCGATGAATCGAAAGAAAGACTTCTTCCAATTGCATACAATCAAAGCCAGATCACAGAAGCGTCTGCTGTAGTTGCCATTCTCGGCGACCTTGAAGCAAACAAAAACACAGATAAAGTATATAATCCTCTTGTATCAGCAGGTTTCATGAAAGAAGAAATTAAAGATACATTGGCAGGGCAGATTCACGGAGCATATCAAAATCCTGTATTCGCACGCGATGCAGCGTTCAGCAACGCGTCTCTTGCAGCCATGCAGCTCATGCTGACGGCTAAAGCAAAAGGGTATGACACTTGTGCTATCGGAGGCTTTAATGCATCTCAGCTTTCAGAAACATTTAAAATTGAGGATCGTTACGTTCCTGTTATGCTGATTACAATCGGAAAAGCAGCTAAGCCAGCTCACCAAAGCTCGCGAATCAGCATTGATGAACTAAGCACATTTTTATAAGGAAAAGACCGGCGGTTATAAAAACTTGCCGGTTTTTCGTTTTTTTCAGCTTCTTTTGGGGAAAGTAAGGTCAGATAAATCTACTTAAGGAGCTAATGCAGCATGATAAACATCATCATCGGATTGGTTTTGCTGATGGCGCTTGCCTATCTTGGCTGGTCCATCATCTGGATTGCGCCGCTTATTGCTTTAGTTGTAGCCGGCCTTGAAGGAGTTGACCTGCTTCCTGCCTATACGGAAACGTATATGAAAGGGTTTGTCGATTTTACCTTTAAATGGTTTCCTATTTTCCTGCTTGGGGCTATATTCGGAAAACTGATGGAAGAAACCGGCATGGCGCAGTCTGTCGCCTTTAAAATCACGCAGTTCATCGGAAAGAAACGAGCTGTGTTAGGCGTTTTAGTCGGAGCAGCCGTTCTTACATACGGCGGTGTCAGTCTGTTTGTCGTCGTTTTTGCCATCTACCCGCTTGCAATCGCCCTTTTCCGTTCTGCAGATGTGTCCAGAAACCTGATACCTGCAACGATTGTGTTAGGTGCATTTACCTTTACGATGACTGCCCTGCCGGGAACACCGCAGATTCAAAATATCATTCCAACCGATTATTTCGGCACAACTCCGACCGCAGGTCCGATTATGGGGATTGTTTCCGGTCTCATCATGGCTGCGGGAGGCTATTTCTATTTAGCCTGGCGAGGCAAAAAGCTCCAAAACAAAGGTGAGAAATTTACAGAGCCCAATGGCGGCGACGAAGTAAAGGACATTGATCCGTCACAGCTTCCAAACGCCTATCTTTCGATTATCCCCCTGATTGTTGTTGTAGTCGTTCTGAATGTGTTTAAATTGGATATTCTGCTTGCACTTGTCATTGGGATTTTATCCATCATGCTTCTTTCCATTACTAAATTTAAGATGTTTATCAAATCAATTAACGGCGGAGCTGCAGGTTCTGTGATGGCCATTGTCAACACAAGCGCTGCAGTTGGTTTCGGAGCAGTAGTGACAGCTGTACCGAGCTTTGAACAGCTTACTGATCTAATTCTTGGAGTGAAAGGGAATC
The DNA here is from genome assembly GCF_053629595.1 of Metabacillus sp. SLBN-84. Lineage (NCBI taxonomy): Bacteria > Bacillati > Bacillota > Bacilli > Caryophanales > Bacillaceae > Metabacillus > Metabacillus sp. SLBN-84. The sequence continues at coordinate 2,041,212 of NZ_JBRJIP010000001.1, read as the reverse complement.
CGCTTATTTCAGAGGCAATTGCCGTTCAGCTTTTGGCCAGTATAACCGGTTCAGCCTCCGGAGGAATGGGAATTGCTCTTGAGGCTCTGGGAAGTCAATATATGGAACTTGCCAAAAGCACAGGTATTTCCCCTGAAGCTTTTCACAGGGTTGCAGCAGTTGCTTCCGGCGCCTCAATCCTTCCGCATAATGGAGCTCTGCTTACACTCCTTGCGGTTACAGGACTCAAACACAAACAAACCTACCTGGATGTTGCCGTAGTAGGACTAATCATTCCGATCATAGCTGTCATTGCAGCAATTGCACTTGCATCCATGGGATTATATTAAAGAATAAAGGAGCGGTTGACTATGTTAAAGGATAAAGTTGTATTTATTACAGGAGCTGCACAGGGAATCGGCTATGAGGTTGGCGAGCGATTTGCTGAAAACGGAGCAAAAGTTGTTTTAACAGATGTAAATGAAGAAGGCGTAAAAAAAGCGGCCGAACAGCTTGCGCAAAAAGGCTATGAAACACTCGGCCTGAAATGTGATGTGACAAACGAAGACGAAATCAAAAAGGCTATTGATGACACCGTTGCCCATTTTGGCGCATTTCACATCCTTATTAATAATGCAGGTCTTCAATATGTATCACCAATTGAGGAATTCCCTACAGAAAAATTTGAGCTGTTGATCAAAATTATGCTGACGGCACCGTTTCTTGCTACAAAGCATGTTTTTCCGCATATGAAAAAACAAAAATACGGACGCATCATTAACATGGCATCCATTAACGGAGTCATCGGATTTGCCGGAAAAGCTGCCTACAACTCAGCCAAACACGGAGTCATCGGACTTACAAAGGTTTCAGCGCTTGAAGGAGCTGCAGATGGCATTACCGTCAATGCCCTTTGCCCAGGATATGTTGACACTCCTCTCGTACGCAACCAGCTTCAGGATCTTGCCAAAACAAGAAACGTGGAACTGGAAAAGGTGCTGGAAGAAGTCATCTACCCTCTCGTTCCTCAAAAACGTCTGCTTTCAGTTGATGAAATTGCCGATTATGCCGTCTTCCTGGCAAGTGATAAAGCGAAAGGCGTGACCGGACAGGCCGTGCTTCTTGATGGCGGTTATACGGCTCAGTAACAAGAAAAAATGCCTGGATTCTGTTTGAATCCAGGCATTTTTCATTTCAAGTTTTCCTTATACCATGCAGCCGCTGCTTCCACCTCAGAAGATGTCAGCTGATGGCCGTGGTTTTCCCAGTGCACCAAGACATTTCCCCCTGCACCTTTCAAGAGATCCGAAAGCTCTTCTGTTTCTTCAGGACGGCAGATCGGATCGTTCATGCCTGCCCCGATAAAAATTGGCATATCATTCAGTTCAGGAATGGCTACGCCACGTCTTGGCACCATCGGATGATGGAGGATCGCAGCTTTTAACGGCTTTTCAAAGTGAAATAACAGGCTCCCTGCTATATTTGCCCCATTCGAATACCCGATTGCTGTTACTTCTGCACGGTCAAATGAATATGTTTCTGCTGCTTCAGATAAAAAGGCATTCAGTTCGTTCGTTCTGAAAATCAAATCTTCTTCATCAAATACACCTTCTGCCAGTCTTTTAAAAAACCTCGGCATGCCATTTTCGAGCACGTTTCCCCTTACACTGAGTATATTTGCATCAGAATCAATATGTTTGGCGAGCGGAATAAGATCATTTTCATCTCCGCCAGTGCCGTGAAGCAGCAGAAGAGTTCTGTTTCGGTTCTTTCCTTTTTCAAAAAGATGTTTCATGATGTGTCCCCTTCCATGATGACAGGGTCTGGCTGCACGCCAAACCCCTTATTTTTGAAAATTATTGCATTCCTTTTTTAATAGAATCAGCTACCATAACTGTCCGCTTAGCCTGATGCTTAACGGCCGGTTCAACATTCTCTTTTAAATTCCCGTCCTGATCTGCTGTAACAGAAGTGCCGTACGGATTTCCTCCAGCCTCGAACAGAACCTGGTCTGTGTATCCCGGAGCAGCAACAATTGCACCCCAATGGTACATCGTTGTATAAAGGCTTAAGATGGTTGCTTCCTGACCGCCATGAGGATTACTTGCCGATGCCATTGCACTTACTACTTTATTAGCAAGCTTCCCCTGGAACCATAGTCCTCCAGTTGTATCAAGAAACTGCTTCATTTGAGCAGGTACGTTTCCAAACCGGGTCGGAACGCTGAAGATGATGGCATCTGCCCATTCAAGATCGTCAAGCGTAACTTCAGGTACATGCTGAGTAGCTTCGAGATGCGCTTTCCATGCTTCATTGGACTCAATCGCAGACTGCGGAGCCAGTTCAGGAACTTTTAACACTTTTACTTCTGCTCCCGCTTCCTTTGCTCCCTCTTCAGCCCATGAAGCAAGCTTGTAATTTGTACCTGTAGAACTGTAGTAGATGACGGCTAATTTTACATTTGACATTCCGGTCTCTCCTCATTTCGGTTCGATTTTTATCTTTAAGTAATATATCTCGAAGTCGAATTAATTATATGCTGACCGCATAAAAAAGTCAACAATTAACAGTTTCTATAGGTAATATACCCATGAATACAGGGAGAAAACGTGTTTTTTGCAGTTTGTTAGGGTTAAGTTGGCGAGCTATGGTTTAAAACACTTTCTGAGGTTGGGATTCCTGACAAAGTGCTGCTAACTTCGGTTTAGAACACTTTCTGCCGGCAGAATACATAACTAAATGTTGTTAACTCTGGTTTAGAACATTTTCTCGTGTTCAAATGCCTGACAAAGTGCTGCTAACTTCGGTTAAGAGCATTTTCTGCCGATAGAATCCATTACTAAATGCTGCTAACTCAAGTTTAGAACACTTTCTGCTTTTCAAATGCCTGACAAAGTGCTGCTAACTCAAGTTAAGAACACTTTCTGCCGGCCGAATCCATAACTAAGTGTTGCTAACTCAGGTTTAGAACATTTTCTCTTGTTCAGAGCCTTGACAAAATGCTACTAACTCAAGTTAAGAACACTTTCTGCTGGCCGAATCCATAACTTAGTGCTGCTAACTCCTTCTCAGAACACTTTCTCCTGTTCTAAACCATGACGAAATGCTGTTAACCCCTCCTTTAACACTTTCTCCCCTTCATCAAGTGAAGCACAACCCCTGTCAGTCAGCAAAATTCTTCACATAGAAAAAACCGAACTAATGAATAGTCCGGTTTCTCTTTTTCATATTCGTTTCTTTACTTCATTTGTTCATTCAGCACTTCAAGCGCTTTAGACATCTGCGTGTCGTTTTCCTTCAGTTTTGCCTGCAGGAGTTCCAGCATTTTAATGGTGGTTTCTCCTTTTATTGTTCCTGTTTGGCTGAGGTTGTTTTCAGTCTGGAACCTGGTAACTGCTTTTTTGGTTGTTTCCTCAAAGAATCCTTCTGTTTTAATGTCCTCATAGCCCAGTGCCTGCAGCATCTGCTGTGCTGCTTTTACTTCTGCTGATGAGTCTCCCTGTTTCAGTTCTTTTTCAGGATTTAGATATGGGAGATTGGCGTAAGCCGGAAGTGATGCTTTGTGCTGGGGCTCTATCCCTTTTTCATGAATCCAGGACCCATCCGGCGTCAGCCATTTTGCGATCGTGTATTTAATAGAAGATCCGTCTTCAAAGCTTTTGGCAGTCTGAATCGTTCCTTTGCCGAACGTTTTTTCTCCGACAATCGGGATGCCTGCAGACTGATTAAGGGCTCCTGCCATAATTTCAGCTGCACTTGCTGTTCCATTATCGACGACTACGACAACAGGTACGTTAACGGCTGAATCGTTTTGTGATTTTTGAACCTCTTTTGTTCCATCCTTATTTTCAATCTGCATAATCGTTTTGCCTTTTGGAACGAAAATATCGCTCATGGCAATGGCTTGATCAAGCAGTCCGCCAGGATTCTGACGCAAATCGAGAACAAGACCCTTAACGTTTTGGTCATTTAATTCGTTTAATGCATCTGCGAGCTCTTTTCCGGTTGTTTCAGAAAACTTGGTAATCTGAACTTTCCCGATACCATCTTCTACTTCCGTGTAAACCGTTTCGAGCGGAATGGTATCTCTCGTCAAATTAAAATCAAGCTGTCCGACTCCGTCGCGTTCAATGACAAGCTGAACCTTTGACCCTTTTTCGCCGCGGATCAGCATGACAGCTTCATTGACTGTCATTCCTTCCACACTTTTATCATCCACTTTAAGAATTTTATCTTTTGGCTTAAGTCCCGCCTTTTCAGCAGGGGAACCTTTAATTGGGGAAACAATCATGATTTTGCCGTCAGATTCCTGAACCTCTGCCCCGATTCCTTCAAAAGAGGATGAAATGTTTTCATTGAAGCCTTTTGCTTCTTCCTGATCCATATAGGCTGAGTATGGATCTCCAAGTGACTGAAGCATTCCTTTAATGGCTCCGTCTACAAGCTTTTCTTCATTAGTATTCTGATAAAATTCGCCCTGAAGCGTGTCGTATGTAGAATAGAGCTTTTCAAACGGATCATCGCCGGTTCTCTCAGCCCCGCTTACTCCTGTGCCTTTTTGAACTACGGCAAACGTAATTCCGGCACTGATGACAGCCGTCAGCAGGATTGCGAACAAAAATTTCAGTTTGTTATTGGACAAAGTAACACCACCCTCGTTATGTAATCATTATGAGTAACAGAGAGAAAAACGTCAACTAAAATCACCATGAAACAGATTCCCTCAAACAGTATGCTCTATATATGAAAATCCATTCTTTCGGCATGCCTTCTCACACCAAAAGCAAAGCCATCATATCCTAATCAGAAAGGAGTGGTTGAAGATGCCGACTTATCTGGATCTGCTAGCACAGCTCGGCGTTGGCGGCGCCCACCCAGGGGGTTTTTTGCTGACAAAGGAAATCATTGAACTTGAGATAATTCCCGAATCAGCAGCTGTTCTTGATGCCGGATGCGGAACGGGGCAGACCATGCAGTTTTTAAAGTCCATGATTAAGGATGTTAAAGGACTTGATCCTGATCCTGTCATGCTTCAAAAAGCAGCAAAAAGGTTAAACGATTCTTCCTGCCTCATCAAAGGATCGCTCGAGGAGCTGCCTTTTAAGAGCCGCAAATTTGATTATGTTTTTTGCGAATCGGTTTTAAGCTTTACTGATGCAGAAACTTCCATCAAGGAAGCATACAGGGCTTTAAAAGAAGAAGGCATTCTTCTTGCCATTGAAATTGTAAAATCGGAAAGTGCCGAGAAGCTGATGGCAGAAGAAATTGAAGCGTTTTATGGATTCAAATCGCTGTTAACTGAAAATGAGTGGATCAATCTTTTTAAAAACACAGGATTCACAAGCATAACCGTAAAATCTCAAGAAGACTTTTTAATAGAAGAGAATGAACCAACAACCGAATTTGATATGTCGGAGAATATTCCAGAAACCTATTTTGATATGCTTGCAAAGCATGAAAGCCTCAGGGAAATCTTTCACCGCGCCGTCCAATTTCGCATTTTCAGGTGCGTAAAATAAAGGCACCGGGGTATTCGTACAAACCCTTCCTGCTGTTTTTTCATAGTTTATGGTGAAGCAGGTGAAGGGAGGAAAAAAAATGTCGCAAAATCATTATAATCTATGCTGCCAATATAACGGGCAGGTAGTACGCATCAGCGATCGTTTCGGCAGACAGCACGTTGGAAGAATTACAAATGTTACAAGACAGCGTGTATTTATCCAGCCGCTTGGCGGACGCGGACGCGGCGGCTTCGGCATGGGCTATTATGGCGGATACGGACCAGGCTACGGATACCCATACGGGATCGGTCTGGCATTTGTAACAGGTGTTGTTCTTGGCGGTTTGCTGTTCTGGTAAACAAATTAAGGTAATTAAAAAAGCAGTTCATCACATTTCAGAGATGGCCTGCTTTTTCTTCATAATGATTGGGATTTCATTGTATATTTCAACAATTTCGCTGTTTTTCATCCTGACAAGTCCGCTGGAAGATGGTGCCGCAAATTCAAGTACACCCACGGCAAGCGGATCGGGCTGGAGGCCCCAAGCGGCTTTTTTCTTGCCGCTGTATGCGAGGTAAACTCCTTTTCCAACAAAACAGGCAAGCTTGGGCTGATAGGTTTGGAGCTTATTAAGCAGCTGCACTCTGCCTGCTCTGTATTCGCCTGGAGTAATTTCAGCAGCCGTTTTAGTCGGACGGTGAACAATGTTTGTGAAACCGATTCCCTGGTCAAGCAGATCCTTGTCTTCAAAAGGGGAAAACAGTCTGTCTGTAATTCCCGCCTCATATAGAATCCGGTAGAAACGGTTGTTTTTGCCCGCATAATGATGCATGACCTCTGCTGAATACAGACTTGGATTGAAGCCAATGAACAAAAGATCCAGTCCGTGTCTGATTCGGTCGAGCTCAGGCCCGCTCATCAGATTTTCTTCACTTTTTTAAAGTATTCTTCAAGAGTCAGCTGGTTTTCAACTATTTCTGTCGCTTCTTTTACCCCTACATAACGCAGATGCCAAGGTTCATATGAGAACTTTGTGATCTCTTCTTTGCCTTTTTGATAGCGGATGATAAATCCGAATTTATGCGCGTTCGCCTGTACCCATTTTCCTTCGGGAGTATCTCCGAATTTTTCCGTAATATCCATATCGGCGCTTTTGCTTGTAATATCCATCGCAAGTCCTGTTTGATGTTCGCTTTGGCCCGGAAGCGCAACCGTCTCAAGTGCTGTTGTGTCTCCTTTTCGTTCCTTTTCTACATTTAAGATGCCGGTCTGGCGTTCATATGACCGGTAACCGGAGACTGCAAATAATTCTACTCCCTCTGAAGCTGCCTGTGCGAACAATCGTTCAAGGGCTGCAGCTGCTTCTTTTCGAATATAGCGCTGCGGAACCTCTGCATCGCCAAAAGAAAATGGAACATTCGGGGAGACCAGATCAGCAGGCTCGTAGTCAGCCGGCAGGGAGAACTCTTTATTTACGAGTACCATCCTGTTCTCGGGGTTCGCAATCGTTTGCTTTCCATTAACCTCCTTAATTTGATTGAAAAACGGCTCTTCTAATGTCATAATTTCTTCTTTAACTTCTTTTTCCGGCTCTATTTTTTCTTGATGCTCCTGTGTCTTTGCCTGTCCTTCTTTAAAAGGGTTCAGGCTTTTGGAAAAATCCAAGCCGGAACATGCTGAAAGCATCAGTGTCAGCGGCAAAACAGCAGCCATTGTTTTTTTAGTTGCACTCAATTTCATTCACCTTACCTGCATTTTGACATTTCATAGTTTTTATTTTATCACTATTGCCTAAAATGAGGAAAACTATATCTGTCATTTGTGACAGATTTTGTCGAAAAATGAGAAAAACGCACGAAAAAATTTCGCGCGTTTTTTTTGTACATTTATTTTACTTTTTGATCGCTGCTTCAAGCGCAATTTCCATCATTTCATTGAATGTTGTTTGACGCTCTTCAGATGTCGTTTCTTCCCCAGTAAGAATGTGATCGCTTACTGTAAGAACAGAAAGTGCCTGGCGGCCAAATTTAGCAGCAAGTGTGTAAAGGGCGGCGGATTCCATTTCGATGGCCAGTACGCCGTATTTCGCCCATTTCTCAAGCTCTGAATTGTCGTTGTAGAACATATCGGCGGTGAACACGTTGCCTACTTTCAATTTCAAGCCTTTTTCATTTCCTGCTTCATAAGCAAAGCGCAGAAGGTCAAAGTCAGCCGTCGGAGCATAATCAACTCCGCCAAATGTCAATCTGTTCATTTGCGAATCTGTTGATGCGCTCATCGCAAGAATAACGTCACGGACCTTTACATCCTGCTGAATCGCACCGCAAGTTCCAACGCGGATCAGCTTTTGCACGTTATAGCTTTGAATCAGTTCGTTTACATAAATCGCGATGGATGGCACGCCCATGCCAGTACCCTGGACGGAAATTCTTTCGCCTTTGTAAGTTCCTGTGTATCCTAACATACCGCGCACTTCATTGTAGCAGACAGCATCTTCTAAAAACGTTTCCGCAATATATTTTGCGCGCAGCGGATCTCCAGGCAGCAGAATAGATTCCGCAATCTCATTTGGTTTTGCTCCTATATGAACACTCATTTTCATACCTCCAGTTTCTATGTAAAAAAGGTGCTTTTTCAATATACCATAATCCTGCTGAAAAAATCTTTTCCCTTTCTACATTTTTCGGGATTCCTATCAATTCTATACATGATACTTATTTACTGGTGTGAAAACGGCTTATTTCGAGAAAAATAGGTGGGAAAAGGAGGGATACTGATGGGCAAAAAACATCGAAACAGAGTCAATGGACAGAAAAAAAACAATCATATTCCGGCCGAAGCTATTGAAGCTGAGCATAATGCACATGGAAAAGAAGCTTCCCCCAAAAAACGCAAAAACGGTCCTGGAAACCACATATAAAGAAAATCAATAAGAAAGGGCAGCCACTGTCGCTGCCCTTACCTTACCTGCATTCTGCTTATTTTCTTCCAGCCGCCTGAAAACAGCTTATAAAAGGTCTGTCCCCTCTTTGGCTCATCAATCAGCAAAATATCCCCTGTGGCAATAAACCTTGCCCTGTAGTCTTTTGGGACTCTGTCTTTCACATTAAACATGCAAAAGATGTGATGCATGGCATCAATGTGGCCCGCTGCCTCCAGATTCATCCTGTATACTTCTTTGTATCCATTTTTTTGTCCATATTCCGGCGTTTGAAAGATGGTAACCTCATATGTCTGAGGCCTCGCTGCAAAAAGACTTAATCCCATACATGCCACCCCCATATTACATATTAGGTGACTGCTGCCTTAATTCCTTCGTCTAAGCTGCACTAGTTTTGTCGATTAACATTTTAATCCATTCATACAGCCTGATCAGTATTAAGAGCACCACAATGCCTGCAGAAAATCCTGCTGCTACATCAATGGCATAATGAACGCCTAAATACACTCTGCTTAACCCAATAAATCCTATAAAAAAAACAGCCGCCCAAAACCTTTTCTTTTTTGTACGGCTCGCTGCTGATGTGTTTGCCAGCAAAAGGTAGCAAATAAATCCATAGAAAACGGTGGAATTCATTGCATGGCCGCTTGGAAAACTGTAATGTGCTGCATCAATGACCGCATGAAAGGATGGTCTTTCCCTTTCAAACAGATCTTTAAGCCCGATGTTGAGATAGCGTGCAGAATAAAACGCAATCCATAAAAAGACAGGAGCTAGAACGTTTTTATTCAGCAAAAGAAGAAAGGTTGCAAATAAAAGCACAGGGTATTCGGCTTTTATGGAACCGGCATCGCTGACTGCCAGAAATACAGCAGTTGCCGGTTCTGACCGCCATGTTTCAGCCTTTTGGACGACGAAGTTTTCAGCATGCTGAACACCATCTATCCTGTAAATACATGCAAGTAAAAGAAACAGGAGAAAAAAGGCGGCTATCTTTTTCACGGCTTCTCCCCTCCCACGGACTGCTTAATTCATTTTGTTTCTTTTATGTTCCTTATGCCCTGGAGCAGGCTGGGGTTTATGTGCGACTTCGGTTGAGAATTCTTCTTTATATTGACCCGGAGCTTGTTTTTTTGCTTTTTGCTCAGCGCTGTTCTGATGTTTATGTGCCATGAATCATTCCTCCATATCATAAATAGATGCCTTCTTATTTTTACTGAAAAAAAGGGCATCCATTCATATGTTCCGGAGCCATTCTTTCCATAAATATGCTGCCTGTCTCTCAAAAAGACGCGGGTCATTCTGATTTTCCTTTTTCATACAGCAAATAAATCCGTTCACCTTGAACGGATTTCCTTAAGCTGTTTTCCAATTTTAAGACCCATTTTCACATAGAGTCCTCCTATAAAAACAATAAGAACAATCATCCCCACATATTCAAGGCCAGCAAGCTTCAATCCGGTGCTCATTGCGGTAATGATGTACAAACTTCCAAGAAGCGTCCTGATCTCCGCCTGTTCAAACCTCGATGTCAAGTATGCTCCAGCCTGCGCACCTGCAAGTCCCCCTGCTATCAGCATGGCACCAACTGACAGGTTAATCGGTGATTTTGCGAAATATGTGATAAAACCGGCCGTAACAATGAAAAGAACACTCATAAGACTTGTCCCCACTGCTTCCCTCGGTTTAAATCCGGACAGTGAAATCAAAAGCGGCACAAGTATAAAGCCCCCTCCAACCCCTAGAAGAGTTGAAACAAAACCTCCGGTCGCGCCTGTAAACACCAGAATCAGCAATTTCATGCCCTTTTTTCTGCCTGATGGTGCTTTCTTATCCTTCCTGAGAAGTAGACTCCATGAAAAATAACCAAGGAGAATAACATAAGCAAGCGGAATCACTGTTTCATCCAACTGATGATCACTTAAAAAGAAAACAAATGGATTGGCAGCCTGTGTAGCTGCCGCTCCGCTCGCGCCAATCAGGGCTGCCTCCTTCCATTTGACATTTTTCATTTTCAAATGTGCGAATACACCGGAAACCGATGTTCCGATTGTATACATCAAACTTATGGTGATGGCAGTAATCGGATCAACTGAGAGCAGCAGGAGTACCGGAGTAAGGATAAATCCGCCTCCAACGCCGAAGAACCCAGACAAAACACCAATCAGTAAACCGAGTCCTGCGTATAAGATAAAAATAAGAATCACACCTCTGGTAAAAATAGCCGTCAATTCCTATTTTATCGGTCCTGGGGAGAAAATAAAAGGTATGCCTTGTAATCAGAATCTTTCAACTTCACCTTGGCCGTGCGATTATACCATTATGAACTTTAATAAAGCCGTGGCGCAGGATATCGAAACCGCTTTCATAAATATACAGTCCCATTTGCTGAATCGTCATTAATTCTCTGTACGTATGATTCATGACATCCGCCATAATCTGATAGTACAGTTTTGATTTAGCCTGTGCCCTTGGCGTTGTCAGAATGGCATAACCGCCGTCCTTTAAAAACTTCCTGTGCCAGTCGATGGCTTCTGGCTTTTGCTCATCGGGGAAATGCTCAATCATTCCAACGCTGATCACAATGTCGAATTCTTTGCCGAAGGAAAGATTGCGGATATCATCGACCAAATAGGTGATGTTAAAGTCATTTTTGTAATAGACTCTGTGGCTGCCCGTCTGAGGGTTTTGACCTAAAAAAGGATAATGCTCCGGAAATTCGGCAAACCTGCTGTCCCTGCAGTACGCATCATAATCCACCATAACCACTTCTGCACCAGGATACATGGCTGCAAGCTGCATACCCTCATACCCTTCTGCCGCGCCGAGAAACAGTATTTTTGGTTTGCTTACATCCAGCCCTTCAAACAATGCGCGTTTTCCCCGAGGATCCCAAATGCCGTCCTCCATCCTGTGGATGTAATTCCAGAGCCTTAGTTTAAATGACCGGCCGAGTACTTCCCTGACCTCTGCAGGACGAAAAGCAGAAAAATGCATCCTTAATTCCCGGCTGAGCTCCTCCATTTCTCCCGGCACATCTTTTATGAACCACTCGTGAAATGATTTATTGAAATATTCCCAAGATGTGTGCACCGGCATGGACAACCCGTTTTCTTTTTCCCATTCCTTCCGGTCCTTTGATACGGTTTTAACTTCATAAGGTTTTCCTGTCTCTTTCCAGGAGAGCTGCGACCAGTCACTTACGACATTTGACGTAAAGAACGCATCTTTCTCTTCATCTGTATATGTGCGCAAGTCAATTTTAAAGCTTTCTGTTAAAGCTGTTTTACCCAGATCCTCTTCTGTAAACGGCCGATGTGCGGTGATCATTGCAGCACCTCTTTTTAGTCAGAATTTTACATTCATTCTAACAACGATTATCTGCTGAATCAATCACTTTGTCCAATTATGCTTTTTTGAAAAAAGCTGAAATACTTCGAAAAAACGAGTGAGAGAGAGATGAGGTAGGTAAAATGACTATATTAAGCCTTATACAGATAATTCTGAATCTTTAAATTATGTAAAGACTTTGTTAAGATGAATTTACTCAATCAAGGGAAGGCGTGATTCCAATGAAGACGGTCAGCGAAGCATATCAGTAGCCCATCTCGGAAAAAATCAGTCCGTGAAAACTGATTTTGAGATGTGTGGATATGCGGGATATCAGTGAATCCGACTTATTAAAGGGGATGATTCCAATGACTGCCGTTAGCGAAGCATATTGTAATCATGCTGCCGCAGGAAAATAGCCGGTGAAAACTATTTTCGGCGCATGTGGATATGCGGGGAAGCCAGAGCAGGAAAGCAATATAACAGGATGAGTTAGTAAGAAAAGAAATCTGATTCAAAAGTGTGATGGTAACGCAATTCGTTAGACTTGAGTTAAAGAGCAATGGGAATAAACTGATTCATCGTGCACTATGTTAATTGAAACAAATCAATTGATGGAAAGCAGCGAATGGGTTTTAGTAAGAAAGGATCGAACTTAAAAGTGAATATGTTTGGATTGAAATAAGACGCTGTTTATGTCCGGTATACATAGACAGCGTTTTGTTGTGTTCCGGCCTCTTTTATACAAAAAGACGCTTCATAGGAAACGCCTTTCTGTGCTCTCAGCCTGCTGTGCCCTCCGAAGAATAATACTCATCCTTCAAAAACTGCAGAAATTGATCTCCTGCATCATAAACGGGTCCATTATTTCCCGTTTCCTGAATCCTTAATTTTGCAGCATCTATGTATGGAAAATAAGAAGCCGGTATTTCCAGATCTTGAATCAGCTGCTCTCTTGTTTTATCCAGGACTGTATACTTTTTTATCCAGAGATTCTCGTTCATATCTATCCATCCCTTCCCTCTTTCTTAGCCAATATGTTTAGTTCACTTCTTCATAAAGCAAAGAAGTCAAAAATGGAAACTTTTCAGTCATTCCTTCTCCGTACTCATCTTTTAATGCTTCAACTAGCATTGACGGCAGTGTTTCCCGCTTTTGAATATCAAATGAAACGATTTCATTTGCATTAAGGCCGAATGTAAGGCCAGTATAGGTGTATCCGATAAAGAAGCGGTCTGTCTGCAGACATTCAATGACTTCTTCTTTTTCTTTTCCAAGGGTTATTAATGACAGTTTTCCCTTATCCGTGCCTATTTCTATTTCGTAAATCATGCTGCATCCTCCTCATTTCTCTCTTTTCTGACCGATTTTTCGCTATACTATTCGAACGGGCATGGTCATTTTCTGACTGTCCTGAAACCTTATGCAGTAACTGATACCTGTCTGGTTAAAAAATGTCTTCATCAAATAAAAAAAGCAGCAAGATGAACTTGCCGCTTTTAAAATCAGCTGTATCTATGGATAACATCTTCCAATGTTCTGCGGATGGCCTGCTGATCCGCATTTGGAATCATCACTTTAACAAGAGACTCATCCATTTCAAGCGCTTCTGACAAAAATCCTCCCAGACCTCTTGCTCTCCTGTCGATCTCAAGCATTAGCTCTACTCCCTGCGGACTGATATTTGAAATCACGACCTCCAGTTCATCTAATTTCCCTCTGAACGGACCTGCAGTCGGATAAAATTCAAATTCCTGTATGAACGGCAGCCTTTTTCTCAAATGATATGGAGCTGCCTCGTTTTCTGCTTTGCGCAAATTGAATCCGAGATCTCTTAAAGCGGCAAATACGGTTTGAACAATAGCGGGTGGAAGGACTTCAATCCGGTCTTTATCACTTGGATCAACGGCCCCTTTAATATCCAGCCCTGTTTCGAGCCACACTTTTGATGAACCGAGAGTAATCGGCGTATCCGAAGGAAGCTGAAACGCAAACGGTATTTCTTTCACTTCATTTGCCATGATGACAAATGGCTCATTGATTTTGATTTTGGTGATTGTGGCGTTTTGATAATACTTTTTATCATCTGTCTCTTTTAAGTAACTTGTTTGGAGGGACAGATAAATCTCATCAATCTGCTGTTCAACATTTCCCCCCTGAACATGAATGATGCCTTTTACTTCATCCATAAGAGCAATCCTGTCAGATGCAAGTCTTGCATCCACTTTTGCAGCCCCAATTCCTACACTTGATAAAATTTTATTAAAAAATGACATTTTCTTCTCCCCCATCTGCACACTTCAAAACATCAGCTTTCAGGTCTTCAATCCTGTCATATGGCTGCTGAAGCTTGAGCATCCGTTTAATCGTATCTTTTGAGTGCTGAGTTATTGCAAGTTCTTCTTCCCAGCTTCTGTTCTTTTTCGTAACAGGAACATATTGCGAATACAGCAGAAAAAGAACAAAGTGGCCAAGCGCATAAAAGTCGCTTTGAAAAGAACGTTCTCTGTAAAGTCTTTTTTCACGGGAAAAAGACTTTCCCAATTCTGCCGGATCCGGTCCCTCACCAATTCTTGCCGCAAGTCCGAAATCAATGATTCTGATGGAGTCATGCTTCAAGAGGATATTTGGAATCCTCAAGTCCCTGTGCACAATCCCTTTTGCATGAAGAACCTCTACAGCCTCTATTACTTTCAACAAAATACGGAAAGATTCCTTCTCTCCGAATGATTCTTTTTTCAGGAAGATTAAATCTTCAAACGTATCTCCCCCCATATACTCCATTGCAATGAAATGCTTGTTGTTCCAAAAAAATGAGCCTGAATAAGCCGGAAAATACCGACTGCTGAGTTCTGCCAGCAGTTCTTTTTCAAGCCTGAATGACAACAGGCCGCTGTATGTTGCAGCCTTATATGCCCTAAGCTGTTTGAGCACAAGCGGCTCATCTCTTTTTGTTAAAGCAAGATATGTGATGCCGTAGCTTCCTTTTCCAAGAACTTTCTGTATGGTATATCGATGATCAATTACATCACCGGCCTTTAGTGGCCGCTCTCCGTATTTTAGGAGAAGGTTCTTCATCAGCTGCTGTAGGATCCTGAAAATCTGCTCGATTTTGATTTGCGTTTGTAGTGCTTATAGCCGTATTTTGAAGGATTTCCGTATGGTCTGCTTCTTCGGTCGCTGCTGCTGTATCTGCGGTGCGATTTTTTTCCGAGAAACGATTTAATCAATTTTTTCAGCATGACAATCCCTCTTTCGTTAAAAGTTCCTGCTCTTTTCATACGTTCCGCGAGAACAAAAGTTTCAGGTTTTTCATATGTAAGTAAGAGGCAAGGTTTTAGGAGCTGGCACAAATGACATTCCTCCCCCTATTTAAAAAACCAACGATCGCATCTCTTATGAATCACGCAGAGAAAAAAGCATTTAAAGATTACTTGATGGCTGATCAGCCGGGTCCATCTATTGTGTACGGTGAAGAATCGAAGATCATCCGGAACATCCGGGCTGTTACGGCATCTTACAACCTGAATAATGTAACGAGGACAAAAGCTTATCTTTCCTTCTATATAAAACATCCGGAGATTCATTGGGCTTTTTTAGCCCACATGGTTTCCCGTAACGGCGGCTACAGCATGACTGATTTGAAAAACAGTCTGGTGAGCCACTTTCTATCCGAAAATGAACGAAACTCTCTGTTTCATTTTCTTGAATCTGCAAATGCCCTGATTTTCCACGATGCTTATCCTCAGCTACTGCTTTATGAGGAGAGCAAGAAAAGCGGAAAGTCTTTGTTCCGGCTGCTCCCCGCCTTACATGTTTCGAAATTTATGGAGCCAGTCTGGGCGCAGTTTTATGAAACGAAGCAATCGGATTTGCTTACCCTTGCGCTGATTACGAATGAACAGCAGTATGTTGAGCAGCAGCTTGTATCAAAATCATCAGACATATTAAAGTCCATTCCTTATCTGCTTCAAGAAAGATGCGGTTTTACAAACGTTATTTTCCCCTTTAAAAAAAGAGGGTATGATCAGCATTTTTCACTGGCAGGAATTGAAATAGGACAGTTTATCGATCCGAAAGAAAGGATCAGCATTGGCAAATCCCTTTACAGCACCTTGTTTCATCCTGCGGTTTTCCCGTCAGCTTTTTTATTTGCAAAAACATTTCCCCATTCCGGCTCACGGGAGGATTACTGGCCGAACCTGTTTGCATCTGATCCACGTCAAAAAATATACAGCCCGAAGCTGACAGATGTGTGGAATGATGTATCCCATAAATATTACCTGTGGCCTGACTGGCTGAAGGATCCGGAGATGGTGTCTGGCTTTGACTGCTTTGATAAGAAGAAAACGTACAGGGACATGACAAAAAACGTAAAAATGGATCTCCTGAAAATGGGGTCGATGAAGCTTCTGACAAAACCATTCTTAAAACGCGGCATGTAAAAAACGGCGAGAAATCTCGCCGTTTAATCAACGTCTTCCAGGTCTTCGTCAATAATGCACTTTTCAAGAAGATAATCAAATGCAATATCCGCGATCGTATCAAGCTCCGATTCCGAGGGAACATATCCCCGCTTTGTCAGCTCATTGTAAAAGAATTCAGCCATTTCTTCGGTATCAATGATTACTTCAATTTCTTTCACAACATCGCCCCCTTAGTAATTGTTTATATGTCCAACTTGTATCATCTATGTCTTGCAAATCAAACATTTTTCTTTTCATATTCTTTTTTCACGGTGCATACGATGGAATAAATAGATCAACAGGAAAAGGAGATGCTGAAAATGAAAAATGGACAAGCTGCTGCAAAACAGGAAACGAATAAAATTCTTGTATTTTTAGACGGAGAAGGATTTGAATGCGTTCACAAACAGATAATTGCATGTCTTCAAACGATCATGCTTTATGGATGTATTCCGTTTTTTATTTACGTTCTCATATCTCTTTTTCATTAAGTGTTCGTATATTTTCTTAAACTGTCGATGATAAAATCCATCATTTCCTTGTATTCCAGATCACCAAACAGTTCATACATAAATAAATAGTCATTATAGATATCTAAAAGTTCATCAACGATATCACGTTTGCTGCGCTTGACTTTCTTGGCGGGGAGTTCCTGCTTAGGCAGCTTTTCTTTTGCCAGAAGCTGCTCAATCCCATTTGTTTCCTGCGAAACAATATGCATCAGGCTAAGCTGCTGGACAAATGTGCCTGCCTGCTTTTTCCCCATGACGAAAACAAGCTCTTCTTCGGATGCTTCAAGCCATTCCCCGTCGTTGATTCTCATCAGTTCATAAATGATGTCTTCCCAGCCATCTTCTGTGTATCTCCAGATTTCAGTCCGGAATCCAACCACCTTGAAAAGCTCTTCTTCATAACCCTTCACTTGAACAATATCCCCGATATGGTATTGAAACTCAATTTCAATCTTCTCTGAATCAATCACCTTCCCGGTGTACTCAGAGTATAGCTGTATCGCGTTTTCAAAGTACAAAATCTCGCTGTGGTTCACTTCGTAAAGATAATGCTGATCGATCTGATGAACGTTCGTCACTGTCCCGACCGTACTGTACATAACAATCACGACAATATCCCCGACTTTGTACTTTGGTATTTTTTTGTTCACGATTGATCCTCCTTTGCCGCGATTCATAAAAGATAAAATAGTATATGCCGGAGCGCAAAATAAGTAATGGGCAAAACAGCAAAGGATTCCGAGTTGGACTCATGAATGTTCATCAAGAAGGAAATAGTAAGAACCTAAAAATCAATTCAAGGAGGACTCACCGTGGAAAACACATCAAACTTCGTGAACAGCCTGCAGCAAAAACAGCAAAAAGACGAATACAACCGCGAGCACCAGGGCAGCAGCAACCCGGGGAAGAAGAAGCCTAATAAGACGAATAAGTAAGAAAAGCGGAAGCGCTCGTTTAGCTCCGGGAGTCAGATAAGGAAACGGCGGTAAAGGCGCTTTTTGCCTTTGCCGACGGTTCCGTTCTGACAGAGGAGCTGAGCGGTGAAGCTAGACAATAAGAAATGCGGAGCCGACTGTTCAATCCTTTCAGTCAGATAAGAAATCACCGGGAAAGTCCGATTTTGACTTTTTCGGGGATTTTGTTCTGACAGAAGGACTAGGAGGCGCAGCTGGACAATAAGAAAAGCGGAGCCTTTAGGCTCCGCTTTTCTTATGATTGGTCATACAGTCTTCCTCTCTTATACATCCAAAACAGCAGCAGAAAACTGACAATCATGATGAGCTCCGCCCAGATTAAATACCACGGCCATTTGCCAAGCACGTTAAGCAAAGACACACCCTCAGGCTTTTTCATAAGGAACATATAGTTTGACCCCAGCCACTTGTTTACGGCTAAAATGATGGCAGCATACAAATTAACAATCAGAACGCATACCCATACTGTCCGGAATGTTATTTTATAGGAAAAAGCCATCAGCATGACCAGCACTGCCAGAATAACAGTCCCATGCGAGATAAAAAAGACAAGGTACTGAAAGTGCGGAAAATGATAGGTGCCGAGGTCCGGAGTCAAAAGAGCCTGCACAGAGCTTGCAATTCCTGCAAAATATAATAACTGGAAGAGTTTTTCCGGCCCGTTTATGAGCATGATGAAAGCGAGTATGACGGACAGATCACTTAAATGCAAAGGCAGGGCAGATGCTGCAGACCACGCATGTTCACTCAGCAGCCATATCTGGTGAGTGATCAGCGCAATAAACAGCACAGCTGCCAGAGCCAGCCTGATGGGATGCTGATGAGGCATCCAGCTCTTTTTTAACAGCATTATTCCAAGAATAAATACAGATATGATAACTAGCGTCCATATGTGCTCTGCAGAAAACAGACTAAATTTGTCTCCACCTGGACGATACTGAAGGTACTCTTCCACGCCCTCACCTCTCATGTTTTTTATTAGATTTCACTTTAATAGAAAGTCTATCCGCGAAAAAAAGAGGCGCGGACAATACATGAGAGCGTTGAATCTTAAAATTATACTGAGATGCTCCATACGCTAAATTAATGCCTCCGCTGATTGTATCGTTCGAAAGAGCGTGAATCTTATGCTACCTGAACACGTGCTGGAGATTATAACGTACGATAACGCGTGATTCTTATGCTATTTGAACACCTGTCGGAGATTATAACGTACGATAACGCGTGATTCTTATGCTATTTGAACACATGTTGGAGATTATAACGTACGATAACGCGTGATTCTTATGCTATTTGAACACATGCCGGAGATTATAACGTACGATAACACGTGAATCTTATGCTATCTGAACACCGGCCGCTTTTATACCGTACAAAGCAGCTATAAAACAAACAGATGACAAAAAAAGGGTGAATTTGATCCGCACGTGGTCAAATTCACCCTGTATTTCTGTGCCGGCGGCTTCCTTCCTTACGTTCCGGTACTTGCGTAAGCCCGCAATCCATACAGCCAGAAAACATAGGCAAGAGCGATGCTGACTAAACCGACTAATGGGGACAGAATCCCGACAAAAGCATACCCTTCTCTGTCAAGGAACCATGCCGCCGGATAAAAGGCCGTAAACCCGTACGGAATGACCCACGTTAAAAAGACACGAATGGTTTTGTTGTAGATCGTCATCGGGTATTTAGCAAACTCACTCAGATTAAAAACAGCGTATACAATAGGCAGGCTGTCGATCATCCAAAAGGAGAATGTGGCAAAAAACAGGTTTATGGCAATGTAAATCAAACCGCTCGAAACAATCATCACAACGAGCATCAGCCAATCGGCAAATCCGAATGCCAGATCCAGCTGCGGAAAGGCTGCTGCAAGAATAAGTATCCCGATCACAAGCTGACCCAGTCCATCCTGCTGCAGCCTGTCTGCGCATACATGAAACAGGGGATTGATCGGCCTGATAAGAAGCCGGTCCATCTGCCCCGGCCTTACATATTGCCACCCCAGCGTCCATAAATTATCAAAGAATATATGATGCAGGGACCTTCCCGTTGCGGCAATTCCGTAAATAAAAAGAATTTCATAAAACGTCCAGCCATTAATTTGCTCAATGTGATCAAACACTACTTTAACAAAAAAGATGCTTGCGAACTGCTGAAGCATCACGCTGATCACCCCAATGAAAAAATCCACCCTGTATTCCATCATGACCTTAATGTGATTTTTCGCAAAAATATAATACAGCTTTGTATACCGTTTGAGCATTGTATTACCCCCTTACCCGCCGAAAATGGTCACTTTTTTGATCGCCTGGGACCAAATCAGTTTCATGATAAGAAACATTCCGAAGCACCAGCCAAGCTGAATCAGCAGAGCAAGATATGCATCACTGCCTTTCAGAATACCTGTATATATAGAAACAGGCGTAAATACCATCGCCTGAAACGGCAAATAAGAGCTCAATGTTTCAAGCCATCCGGGAAAAAGCGTAATCGGAACAAGAGCTCCGGAGAAAAACGTGATGACTCCCTCTTTCAGGACTCTCAGACCCCAGACGTTTACCGTCCAAAAAGCAATGATGCCTATCATCAAATCAAAGAACGTGCCAATCCAGACTCCAAGTGCCGCGCTGATGATAAACAGGAGTGCCGCTTCCGCCGAGCCGGGAAGAGACAGATCGATGAACAAAAAGGCAATCACCATCAAAGGCAGGGTTTCCCTGAAAAAATGTGTGATCTTTCCGCCAAAATCCATGAATATCAGTTTAAAAATCACATCATAAGGCCTCATCAGTTCAATGGCAATGTTCCCGTCCCTGATATCGTGTGCCAGCTCATTCCCAACACCGGAAACATACCCCTGAATAAACATGGCCACCACAATATACGTCAGCATATCCTGCAGAGTAAGGTTCTGAATGGTGTCCTTTCCGTCGTAAACGGCATGCCAAAAATAAAACATGATCATCAGACGCATGATGGATGATGCTGTTCCAGCCCAATACCACGCGGAGTATGCAGTGTTGATCTGCATTTGGGATTTTGCAAACATCAGGTATTTCGTCATTTCCTAAAACCCCCTATAGTCCGCGGTTATAAATTTCTTCTACAATGGTTTCGATTTTTGGATCGTTTAAAGATAAATCAATAATGTCATTTTCAGATAAAACCGCAGAAATCACTTCTGAAGCAGCCACATCCTTTTGAGAAAATGCAAGGATGACCTTTTGCTGCTGGTCTTCATCGACTACTTTAAGCTCTGTTCTGGCCTTTATAGCGGCCGGGTATGAGAACGATTGCACATTTTCGACTTCAAAGTGGATTTCCCGCTTGGCCGCGAACGTGTCTTTTATTTCATGAAGGCCGCCGTCATATAAGATGGAACCATTGTCAATGATGATGATCCGGCTGCAGATCTCTTCAATATCCTGCATATCATGCGTTGTCAAAAGCACCGTCGTTCCAAACCGGGCATTCATCTCTTTGATAAATTTCCGGATCCGCACCTTCACTGCCACATCAAGCCCGATTGTCGGTTCATCTAAATAGACGACATTCGGTCTGTGGAGAAATGCTGCTGCAAGCTCACATCTCATTTTCTGCCCCAGCGAAAGCTGCCTTACCGGTATCGAAAGGAGCGGTTTCAGCTGCAGGACCTCTGTGAACAAATCAAGTGTTTCTTTAAACTGCTCTTCAGGCACTTCATAAATATGTTTGAGCAGATCAAACGACTCAGATACCGGTATGTCCCAGAACAGCTGTGTCCGCTGGCCAAAAACCGCACCGATCTGTTTTGCATTTTGTTTTCTGTTTTTATAGGGAACAATTCCGCCAACCTTTACTTCCCCAGAAGATGGTGTCAAAATTCCCGTCAGCATTTTGATGGTTGTTGACTTTCCGGCACCATTTGCACCGATGTACCCAATCATTTCCCCGCGGTCAATTTTGAAAGTAACTCCTTTGACAGCTGTTTTCGTCACGTATGTACGTTTAAAGAGTGCTCTCACTGCTCCTCTTAAACCTGGATCTCTCTTTACCAGCTTGTATTCCTTTTTTAAATCCCGCACTTCGATCAATCTGATGTTCCCCCTTTGCTGTCTGTATTTTTTTGCAACTATAAAATTATAAAACTGATAGAAAATTTTGTAAATCACTTTTTAATGCGCTTTCAAAAAAATTCATTCAAGCATTTCAGCCTTCCTTTATTAAAAACGTCCTTTCAAATAAAAAACCGTGCATCTGTTTGGATACACGGTTTTTGGACGGCTCAAGGCCTCTTGCTGCCCATCAATCTGGCGTCACAGTCAATAGTTATTGAAAAGCTCTAAAAGGAGGTCATTTTCAAGGAACATAGATGACCACTCAATATCCTGGACAAGTTTTTCATAGTTTTCTCTGCATGCTTCAACATCCGTTACTTTTCCTGAACTGTTATCTATGCATTTTCCTGATTTAAAGTTGCCGGTATGCGAAGCTGCATAATCATACTTATCGGAATAAAATGAATATCTCGTTGTTTCATATGCAAAGCCCGCAAAGCCTTCTGTAACTGAGTCCAGCGGCCTGCCGAATTGAATTAACGGCTGTTCAATTCCAAGAAGCGAAGTGATTGTCGGGGCAATATCCATCTGACTGGCAGTCACTTCATTGACAGTGCCTTCTTTTTGATCCGGATGATGAATAATCAAAGGGATATTAAATTGTGCTTTTTCATCAAACGGAACTCCAAGCAGGTTATTAATCTCTTTTTCATCCATCGGGAGAGGTCCGTAATGGTCACCATAGACGACAAAAATGGACTCGTCCCAAAGCCCCTTTTCTTTGAGGTCTTGAATAAAGAGACCCAATGCTTTGTCAAAATAATGGACAGACTGCAGATAATGCCCTGTATTGGTCCCGTCAAATCTGGCCGGAAGTTCAAGTTCTCGGTATTTCTCTGGCATAACAAACGGTCTGTGGTTCGTGAGGGAAACAATAAAACTATAGAATGGCTTCGTTTCATTTGCATAGATTTCGGTCATTTGTCTGAAGATACTCTCGTCTGATATGCCCATTCCGATGATTTCATCAGATTCTATGTTTGAATGATTTTTATGATAAAACGTTTCGTAGCCTTGATTGTCATAGGCTGCTTCCCTGTTCCAGAAGGCCGGGATATTGCCGTGGGTGGCACTTGTTGTATAGCCTCCGCTTTTCAGAATGTTTCCAAGCGAAAGAAATTTGTTTTCAGGAAAAGCATTGTAAACTCCTTTTGGCGCCATCGGGTAGATTGAATTGTTGGCTACAAATTCGGCGTCCGACGTATTTCCGCGGCCAATTTGAAGATACGTATTGGGATAATACTGACTCTCCTTAATCAGCTTATTCAAATTAGGTGTAATTTCTGCCCCGTCAATGGTCAGTCCCACGGGAAATACGTTAAGGGATTCTGCCTGGACCATAATGACATTTTTGCCTTTGAATCTGCCGAAATAAGGTGACTTCTTCTGCAGTTCGTAGTTCTTCCTGAAATATGCCTGAAGCTTTTCAGTCTTCTTTTTATCCCCAATAAACGTTTCATAGGCAAATGCTTCGTTTACAGTCATTTGTTTAAAGTCATAAATATGTGCAGGCAGAATTCCAGTCAGTGAAACTTTGTACTGATCTGAAAAAGTGTCTTTAAACGGGAAGAAAGAAGTAAAAATAAGGGCAGCTGCACCAGCTGCAAAAATTGCCCTGCTTTGCCATTTCCGCACTTCCTCTGTTTTCAGCCAGTAACAGAATATCAGAACTGAAGCAACTGCCGGAACATCAGCCCAGTAAAGATAGTCGGTCTGATAAACCAAAGATAGAATAGAGTCTTTAACATCTCCAAGCTGACCCGCCTGCCCTGCAAGCTTTAAATTCAGAATACCGTCATAATAACGTTCATACAGCACGTCTGCATACAGCAAAAGCGAGAGTAAAAAATAAATGAGAAAGACAGATGTGAATTTTACAATGGATCTGCCTGTGGAAAGGAGGGCAGCCAGACATAATGCCAGACCAGCCGATGCTGTGAGAATAAACTTTTTGTGCGGGGACATTCCCAGTTCATGTACGAAATACAATGATTTCAAAAACCAGAATCCGCTGATTGTAAAGACAATGGTAAAAAAGAGAAACATGCTTTTTTTATTCCTATTAAAATATGACAATCCTACACTCACCTTTATCAAATAATTACATAATGTTCACTCCATCATATCAAAATGACTGCTAGAAACAACAAAAAAATTTACAAAAAATTAATTTTTGTAATCTTAAGTTTACATTTATCTTCTTTCTTTCCGTTCACAAATTTTTAACACATTCGGAAATGAAAATCACGCTTCAAGTGTGCTATAGTTTAAATAGTCAAATTTGACCTAATTGAAGGAGGAACTTATTTATGTTCGAGAGCTTTCTCAAACGCGGAAAATTAATCATCATTTTATTTTTCGTTATTATTCTTGTCGGAGGCTATTTATTTTATCAGCTTCCTAAACGCGAACTGCCCGAGTTCTCGGCCAACATCGTAACCATTTCAACGGTTTATCCGGGTGCAGAAGCAGCGGTCGTTGAAAGTGATGTAACAGAAGTGCTTGAAGATGCCATTAATAACTCTGATGGCGTTGCGAGCCTGAATTCTGTTTCGGCAAAAGAATTCTCAAATGTCATAGTTGAAGTTGAAGATGACGAGGATATAGAAAAAATCACATCCGACCTAAAGCAAAAAGTATCGGATGCCGCTTCCAAACTTCCTGAGCAAGCATTTGATCCTGAGGTCAAACAGGCTCAGACAGGGCTGCCTGTAGCATCGTACATGTTTACAGCAGAAAGCACAGATACACTTAAACAGAGCCAAGAAGAAATACTCCGTTTAAAAGAGAAGATTCAGGACCTTGATGGCGTATCAGGCGTCACCATAAAAGGATTCAAAGAAAAAGAGGCTGTCCTGGAACTTGACAGTGAAGCTCTTGCAGAAAATGGCCTGAATGTTTCTAACATTATTGAAGCCATCAACAACGAATACAAGACAACACCGCTTGGCGAAACGTCACAAAACGGTGAAACGATCCGTCTGACTCTCGATCAGTTCAAGGATATTGATCAAATCGAAGACCTAACTGTACTGTCTCCAATCACTAAGGAAGCTGTCAAAATCGGAGATGCGGCAAACCTTGTGCTGACGGAAAAAAAGCAGGAAGATATCGTTTCTTTTGAAGGCAAACCTGCCTATTCATTCACCGTAAACATCGAATCCGGTCTTGATATTCCTGCCACTTTTAAAAAGGTCGATAAGGAATTAAAAGACGAGCTCAGCCTTCCTGACAATGTGGAACTGAAAACCTACTACTCGCAAAAAGCGGATGTAGATAAAATATTTGATGAATTGATCAAAGAGGCTGCCATTGCTGTACTTGCAGTTATCCTAATTACTACCCTCGGGCTTACTCTGAGCGGAGCCTTTATCGTATCTCTTGCTATTCCGCTTTCCATTACGCTCGGAACCCTTCCGCTGCCGTTTCTGGATGTGGATTTGAATCAGATTTCGGTCATTGGGCTGATCATTGCCCTGGGAATTCTTGTTGATGACGCGATTGTCGTCAATGACAATATTTTAAGACAATATAAGCTTCAGAAAAATGGAAATGCCCTGCAGGCAACCAAAGATGGCGTAAAAGAGGTTTGGGGATCCATTGTGACTTCTACACTCGCCGTAATCTTTGCTTTCCTGCCGCTTACTCTTTTGTCAGGTGCAAATGGTTCGTTTATCCGTTCTTTGCCATCTGTGCTGATCCTGACCGTTGCCGCTTCCATGATTATTTCGCTTACACTGGTGCCTGTTTACCAGTACGCCGTGAACAAGCGGAAAATCCGCGTCAGTGAAAAGGAGCCTGGTTTTTTGGGAGGCCCACTGAAGAAGCTGTCTGATTTTTATGCTGACACGCTGCTTAAAAAAATTGTTAAGCGTCCGGTTTTAATAGGAATAACCGGTATTATCGGAACGACGCTTATCTTCCTGCTGGCGTTCTTTGTCCCGTTCGAGTTTTTCCCGTCAGCAAACAAGAAAGAAATTACTGTTACGGTTACAATGCCGACAGATTATACCCTCGAAGAAACGAATACTGTCCTTGAAGAAATGGAAACCGATCTTCTCGCTATTGAAGAAACAGAAGAGACAGCTATTTTTACAGGCTCGGGAGTACCCGGTCTCTTTAGTGAAACGGTTGAAAATGCAGGTCCAAATACCGGACAGATTGTCACACGCATCGACAACGAAGCCGTTACAGCTGATGGATTTATTGAAGAACATACAGATACACTCAGGGAAAAATATCCTGAAGCCGAAATTTTCTTAACAACGATTGTTCAGGGTCCTCCAACTGGTGCACCTGTTACCGTGAAATTAAGCGGCGAGGATTTCAACAAACTGAACGAGATTAAAAACGAACTCGCTTCTGACATTAAAAATGCAGACAGCGGACTGATCATTGATAATGTGAAAGAGCCTGTTGCTTCTGTTCAATATAAGCTTGACCGCACAGCATTAACAGAAAGCGGCCTTGATCCGAAATTTGTAAGTGATCAGATTCGTTTAGTAACTGAAGGCGTACCTATGGGAACCTTCAAAAATAACAGTGAAAATATAGACTTATTGATCAAACAGGATCCTGCTGTACATGAAGAAGGCATCAAGCTGGATGAAATTCTGGTTCCTCTTCAATCTGAAGGTCCCGTGCCTCAGACGGCTCCTCTAAGTCAATTTATTGAAACAGAAACAGTAGAGCAGTATCAGACCATTCCGCGTGAAAACGGGGAACGCACGATTACACTTAAAGCATATCCTGGTGAATCAGAAACGTTCAAAGAGGATGTCGCATCCATCGTAGATGACTATAAGGAGAACTATTCAAGTGAAGGATATACGCTGATTCTCGGCGGAGAAAACGACGATCAGACGAAATTCTTCATTGAAATCAGTCTTCTGTTCTTAGTTGTACTTGTTCTGATCTACATCACGATTGCCTTTCAGTTTAACTCTCTTTCTCTTCCAATGCTGGTGCTTGGAACAGTCTATCTTGCAGTTGCCGGTGCTGTTGCAGGATTATTCGTCACTCAGACACCGTTCAGCTTCATGGCCACAATGGGAATCGTTTCTCTTGCTGGAATCGTCGTCCGGAACTCTGTTGTTCTCTTTGAATTTATCGAACAGCGCATGAGAGCAGGTTACGACCGTGCCGAAGCTGTTATTGAAGCCGGACGCGCAAGAATCCGCCCGATTTTGCTGACAGCATTCACGGCGCTTGTTGCCCTTCTGCCTGTTGCATTCAGCAACGATCCGCTCTTTAAACCGCTCGCCATCAGCATCGTTTCTGGGGTTCTCTTCTCGACGATCCTGACCCTGCTGATTGTGCCTGCCCTGTTTATAACGGTTGATAAACTCCGTTCAAGAAAGAAAAAAGCGTAATTTAAGTAAGGCTGCCGGGATTGGCAGCCTTTTTCTTTTTCTGTATAGTAGATAAATAGACAAAGATTGGGGGAATTTCAATGTTTATACATAAGATTAATGATGAACTCTCACTTAAATTAACGGAAATCAGAGATTCAAAGGAATTGTTCGAACTCACTGATTCATCCAGAAGTCATCTGAAAGAATGGCTTCCCTGGCTTGATTTCACAGTCAAGGAAGAAGATACAAAGGCATTTATTGAAGGCACTCTCCGTGGATTTGCCGATAATAAAAGCTTAAGCACAGTCATTCTTTACAAAGGAAAAATAGCGGGTACAGCAGGATTCAATTCCATCAGCTGGCCAAACAAAACCGCCTATATCGGATACTGGCTCGGTAAAGATTTTCAAGGAAACGGCATTATGACAAAAGTCGCCGAAGCACTGACAGAGATTGCTTTTAATGAATACGGACTGAACAAAGTTGAAATCAGGGCGGCAGCAGAAAACACGAAGAGCAGAAGCATTCCAGAACGCCTCGGTTATAAACATGAAGGCACTATCCGAGAGGCAGAATGGCTTTATGATCATTTTGTGGATCATGCTGTTTACGGAATGCTTGCACGTGAATGGAAGCAAAAAAAATAATCGACGAAAAAGCAGGTCTGATTGGATGGTCAGACCTGCTTTTTTATCACGTATTCTCTTTTAAAACCAAATGCTCTCTTTTGCTTAGTTTTCCTTCAAGAAGCGTCAACACCACCGGAATAAGCAGAAAAATGCTCGAAATTTGGAAGAGCACAGCCGTTTCAACAAACTGGGCGAGAATTCCGAAGACAATTCCGCTTAATCCGATTCCAAAATCGATCGCAGAAAAGTACATGCCGTTCGCTACTCCCCTTCTGTTGTCAGGGGTCATGGAGAGCGTCCAAGACTGAAGCGTCGGAAGCAGGGAACCAAAGCCGATTCCAAACAGAATTCCGGCGGCAGCTATTCCTGCATTTGTATGGGAGAGTGACAGAACCCAGAGTCCTGCAAAGGTTAAGGCCGAACATACAATAATTAAACCCTTAGGTCCATTCTGATCAAACCATTTCCCTGAAACCGGCCTTGAAACAGATGCCATAATGGCATTAAACAAGTAAAAAAGAAAAATCTGGTCTATCCCCCGCTCCTCACCGAATATCACGATGAATGTGACAACTGAACCATATCCAAAAGTTGCAATCATCGTAATGAATGCAGGATACCAGCTAGACTTTTCAACTAGAGATCCCATATATGAAAAAGACAAGTCTTCCTTTTTAGTCGTTTTTACCGACTCGGGCGTGTGATACCGGACTGCTGCAAGCAGCCCAAACGCAATCAGGCCAAGAGCACATGAAATATAAATTAAGTTGTTAAATGAAGTAACGCCAAAAAGATAAATCCCAAGGCTTGGCGCAATAATCATTCCAAGCGTAACGGACAGGCCAAAATAGCCCATGCCTTCACCAAGACGCGATTTCGGAATCACATCTACGGCAGCCGTACCGTTTACTGTTGTAGAAAACCCCCAGGCAAGACCATGAACAAACCGAAAAAGCAGAAAAATGAAAATCATGCTTGATAACGGATATACGATGGTAATGGCAAGAAGGGCTAAAGCTCCGGCAAGCACGAGCGGCTTGCGTGTCCTGTATTCGAGCATATAACCTATAAACGGCCTGCTTAATACAGCTCCTATTGAAAACAGTGCAGTCACAAGCCCGATTTCAAGACCTGAGGCCCCAAGAGACTTTATGTAGGGCGGAAGCGTCGGAATCAGCATCTGAAACGACATAAAAATAAACAAATTTCCAACCATGAGCATCACAAACGACTTTGTCCACAGCGGTGCTTTTACTAATGTACTCACTTTATCTCTCCTAAGTTATCTGTGTATCTGTCAATATATTTCGCATTCCTAAATAATAGCACAGACAACACCAGGATTATACTGATTTGGCACCGTAAATTAAAGACAGAAAATTTAGAACGGAAAGAAAGAAATGATCCACAGCTATTCATACATCGGAAAAAGAATCAGGCACGCTCACCGTTTTTTTTCAAAGTACACCAGTGTGGCTGCATCATTCAGCTTTTTCTTTACTCCAGTTCGCGTAAAACCTGCTTTTTCATAAACACGGCAATTCTTCTCTTCCTCAAGAATAGTCGCAAGTTCCCATTTACCTGCCTCTGGATATTTTTCTGCTGCAAGCTGAATGGTCCTGGCGGCAAATCCGCGTCCCTGCCACTCCGGCAGAATAAACATCGGGCTGATCCAATGGCTCTCAGTTTCTTCACCACGTTTAATTCTGATGGCTCCTGCAAACTGGCCGTCTGCCATCACCTTATAAAAGTGTCCTTCCCTTATTCGGCTTCGAACTTTAGAGATCGGTTCATTCGCAGGGCTTGTGTCAAAGTCCCTGTATCTCTCGAGCAGCGGTTTGAAAGCACTGACTTGTCCACTGTGGAGCATTTCCGAATCCTCGATTACAGCTTTAACTAAAATAAACGCCATTGTTTTCACCTCTTATCTATTAAATCAAAAAAATCCCGTACTGAAACGGGATTTCTCATTTTTAAAACGGATCTATCTCTTTTCCGGTCTTGATATCAATCACTTTTATTGGATTATCAGGTGTCTGAATGTCCTTGCTTTCTGGAGGCTTTGCACCATTCTCTACCCAGTCTACAAGCAAATCAAAGGATTGATGGGCATACGGCAAGAGCGGCTGGAGGTTTTTATCTGGATCCGTTGCACCATTCCAGACAAGGCTGTCCACGTGATTGCCGTTTTCGATGTAGTACATGCGGTGCAGCTTTTCCTTGCCTGCTTTTTTAACAAGCTTCTCATAACCCTTTGCATGAATGTCAGGGAAAATCAGAGCGTCAAGGGTACCCGTGAAACTGATAAGCGGAACATCTATATCTCCCGTATTTGCAACCTCTTTAATGTTTTCTTTCACGCTTTTAGGGCGGGATGGGTAGCGGTAGTTTTCAAAAATAGAGTCATAGCTGCGGTCCCTTATTTCGCTTACAAAATTCAAGTAATTTCTCCAGTCAATGCGTTCAGGTGCATTGGGATCAAAGTGGTCGCGGTAAATATTTGCGGTAATAAACCAGTACACCTGGTCATGATAGCTCCACAATGCTTCGGATCCTTTTGGAACCCCTGCTTTATACAGCTCTTTAACCGCTTTTTCTTTCTCTTTTCCGCTGCCGTATATGGCAGGCTCGGCATGGTTGACAACCGCTGTCAAAGAGGAAATCAGGTTGGGCTGCTTTTCTGTCCACAGTACGCCTTCCCAGTCTACGCCGCCATCAAAAAGCCTGTCTTCTTTTTTCTGCCGTCCGTCATGCTCAAGCGCGTACCTGACCACATACCCTCCATTTGAAATTCCGATTGCATATGTAGGCACGCGGTGATTTTTTCTAATCAGGTGATGTGCAGCATTTGACTTGTCTTCAGGAGAGATGAGCTTGTCCGCATAATTTGTTTGGAGGTAGGCTTGAGCTGCCGCCGTTATCTGCCTGTACCTTTTGTGCCACTCGGCAACTGAATCATCCTCTTTGGCGAGAGCATTTTTCGCTTTTGCAAATGGATCAGCAGGATCTGCTGTCCCCTGAGTTCCCTTATCAATGGCCGCAAAAGCGTATCCTTTTTCTAATACAAAATCACTGAAGAGCAAATCTGTCGAGGTTTCATTGCGCGTTGCCGGAATTCCCGCAGATACCAGTTTCCCGTTCCAGTAATCGGGTATACGAATCACAAACTTCGCATCCTCAAATGCTCCAGTAACCTGAGTTCCTGTGACCGGGGCCGGATTGTACATTTGGTGCCAGCCTGTTTCCTCTGCCGCACTGCCCCAAAGATAAGGCGTCAGTCCGAGATTCCCAAAAAGAGTGGCCTGCTGATACTGGACAGGATTCTTAGTTGTTAAAAAATGTTCATTTACGCCGTCAAAATAAACCTCTTTTAAATCGTGTGCACCAGGAATAGAAACTTCTTGTTCGGCCGTCACTCTTCCATGCTCGCTGGTCACAGGGACAACAGGGGCAAGCAGTGATGCCGCCAATGTAACCGTTAACATTTTTCTCTTCACGAAATCACACCTTTATTAGAATTTTCTGCAAACTAAACATTTTCAGTTTACTCCTTTTGAAATCTCCCGGCATGGGACGAAAGATGCAACTATGAAAGATCAAAAAAAATAACCCGTGACTGGGTTATTTTTTGGATTATAAATTAGCTTTTTTAAGTCTTGAATCTAGAACTAAATTTCCAAATGGAATGAATGCAACAGCGACTGCACTGAATACCCAGGCAAAAGACCATCTGATTTTATACGTGGTATATGCAATGATCAGGAGGTAGGCAATAAAAAAGAATCCGTGCAATGAGCCGACAATCGTAACGGCCATTGGAATACCCGCCAAGTGCTTCAGCGGCACGGCAATAAACAGAAGGATAAGCAGTGAAGCTCCTTCAATGAATCCCATAAATCTGAAACGGTCAATCGGTGTTTGAGGCATAAGGTGTTCCTCCATCAGCTTTTTTCTTCATTATAATGCAGGATTTTAGCAAAAACCACTCTTCGCGGACAGACGTCATAGAATGTTCAATTCTATATGTATGTCCACTGCCCCGTTTTATACCTTTTCACGCAGGAAAAACCAAGGTGCTCATGCACCTTGGTTTACATTAGTTTTCGCTGCCCTGCAGTTCTCCGGTTTTTAATGTTTTTTCCTTTTTTACTGAAGGCTGATCCTTTGCACTTCTTAATGGAATTTCTTTAATAAAGAAGGTTAAGAGAATCGCAAGCGCCATTGTAATCGTCACAAAGATGAAAACACCGGATAATGCGTAGCTGAGTGAATCCTGCAGCTGACGGATGACATTTTCAAAGAAAGGCACCGCTTCAGGAGGAAGTGTGTTCTTTAAGCCGTCAAGCTTCTCATGATCAAGCAGCAGCTGAGGGTTTTGCAGAGATTCCAGTTTTCCCGCAAGTTCAGGCGATGCAGCCATCTGATTTGTGTCACCTGCGCTGCCCATAGAAGCCATCTTATCCTGCATGCGAGAATTAAGAAGTGTGCCCATGATGGCAACACCAACTGTTCCCCCTACTGAACGGAACAGCTGCGAGGATGCGGTTGCAACACCAAGCAGTTTCTGTTCTACTGCATTTTGCACAGTAAGTGTAAACACGGTCATGCCGATTCCGATTCCAAAGCCGACAAGTGTCAGGTAAAATACGAGCAAATACTGCGAGGTGTCTACCGTCATGGTTGACAGCAGATAAAGGCCCGCTGCAGAAATGCACAGTCCGATGATCGCCTGCAATTTGTACTTCCCTGTTTTAGAGATAATCTGTCCGCCAAGAGCACTTGCAAACACAAGGCCCAGCGTCATGGACATTGTCAGGAAGCTTGAATGAGTAGCCGAGTAGCCGAGCACGCCCTGAATGAAATAAGGAACATACATGACACCGCCGAACATGGAGACCCCAATGACAAACCCTATGATATTTGAAATGGTAAAGATGCTGTTTTTAAACAGATCAAGCGGCAGAATCGGGCTAACAGCTTTTCTTTCAACTAAAATAAAAATGATCACTGACACAGCTGCAGCCGCGAAAAGAGAAAGGATTTGTGCTGAACCCCAGTCATATTTCGTTCCTGCCCAGGAGAACGCGAGAAGCGCTGCAACAATGGCTGATGAAAGAAATAACGATCCCAGGTAATCAACTTTTTGGCCAGGCTTTTTCTCCGTGGACGGGAAAAGCTTCCAGATAAGTACGAGCGCGACAATTCCGAGCGGAAGGAAAACCCAGAATACCCACTTCCATTCAAGGTTATCGACAATGTATCCGCCGAGCGTCGGTCCGAATACACTTGAAACCCCGAACACGGCACTCATGGCTCCCTGCCATTTTCCCCGTTCTCTTGGAGCAAATAAATCCCCTACAGCCGTAAAGGCAGTCGACATGATCATACCTGCTCCAAAGCCCTGGATACCGCGGTAGCTGATCAGCTGAATAATGTCAGTTGATGTACCTGCAAGAAAGGCACCAATAGAGAAAATGATGATCCCGATAATAATGAACGGTTTCCTTCCATACATATCTGAAAGCTTTCCGACAAGAATGGTTGTAATCGCACTTGTCAGCATGTAAATCGTAAATACCCAGCTGTAATAATCAAGCCCCCCAAGATCAGAAATGATTTTTGGAAGAGCATTCCCTACAATTGTCTGATTAACTGCCGCAAAAAACATTGCTGCAATGATGGCAATCATAATGGTTATTTTTTCTTTGTGACTTAAATGTTCCATGATTCCACCTCTAGTTTTCTTCTAATAATTTTTTTAAAAGGCGATTAAATACAATCATTTCATCATCGGTTACGTTTTCCAGTTTCCGGTGAAAGTATTCTGTGATGGTCGCCTCTACTGTTTTCGCCACTCTCTCGCCTTCTTCCGTCAGCTGGAGAAGGACAACTCGTCTGTCGTCGCTTGCCCTGCCACGTGTTAAGTAGCCTTTTTTTATCAGCCGTTCACTTACTGAAGTAATATGGCTGCACGAAACGCTCAGCAGATCTGCAATCCGGCTGACATTCGGATGATCCTGTTCATGCACGAGCCTAAGCACCATAAATTCATTAAACGGCAGCATCGGTTCAAGCATTTCATTCAAATGTGCCCTGGTCATCTTGTTCAGCTTTCTGTAATTCGAGAGAAATTCGTAGGTGAGCTCCTGACGTGTATTCATGTTCCCCTCCCGTTTTTCCAAATCAATTTAATACTTAACTTACTTAACTATTAACTTTATTAACTATATGACGGAGGTGAAAAGTTGTCAAGGAATAAAGCATACTTGCAAAGGAGAAAGATGCATCCCCTATTATTTCTAGCACGATTGTGAACGAATTCCCTTGAGTGATGCCACTTTTTCGTCCCGCCATCATCAAGATGTGGCGCTTCTCTCCTTAATGACGCCACTTTTTCACACCGCCAGCATAAAAAAGTGGTGCTTCTGTCCTTAGTGACGCCACTTTTTTACCCCGCCAGCATCAAGATGTGGCGCTTCTCTCCTTAGTGACGCCACTTTTCCATCCCGCCAGCATCATGAAGTGGTGTTTCTCTCCTTAGTGACGCCATTTATTGCCCGTATTATCACCTAAATATGGCAATACGCTGCTAAGAGATGCCATATTTAATTACACTGCATATAAGTTAAAGCACCTCTCTCTGAGATAAAAAAACAAAAAAACAGCCCTGGCCAGGACTGCTCTCAAAGTGCTGATTTTTTTAAGATTTCCATTTCATACAAGTCCCAGGCATCATCAAATACGACAAGACCCGGCAAGTACGAGCCGTTGAGCTCAAGATATGAGCTGATTTCATGGTAATCGTCGGATGATTTTGGGAAACTGTGATCATCGTAAGCATCATTGGCAAAACGGCTGATGTCATCCTGAGGCTTCGGATGACGGTATTTCATCAGGTAGTGATAAAAAGATTTCATGCGGGTCCCCTCCGTTGGGTTTGTAAAGTGCCCCTATTATAACGCGGATTGGACAAGAAGAAAACCTCAGAATCGTCTGAGGTTTCACGTAAAGTCAAAATAGTTTCGCTTTAAATGGCGCTTCCATTTCATGAGCTCATCAAAATTCACTCGGTTTGGCAGTTCTTTAACATTGATCAGAAGGAGCTGATTTTCGATTTCATTGATTGTATCCTCACTCTGATAGCTGATGCCGCAATCCGGACATTCCGTACAGGGCGTTTCAGAAATTTCGATGGCGCGTGATCCATCCGGCAGCTCCCAGTGAACAAGGTTGCTTGTTTTTACGGCATTTTGCGATTCACACCACTCGCAGCGCTCACTCATTTTCCGCCGCCTTCTTATCTTCGGATTTTAAAAGCTGGGCACGGTATTTCTTCTCTTTTAATTCGTCCCGCTTTTCCCGCTTGTTCTTTAAGCTCGCATGCTCTGGATTGGTTTCAAACGTTTTTCTTCGGCTGATGCGTCCGATGCCCTCAGGAATCAGGTTAAACTGTGCATCTTCATATAAACCTGCAATGCCTGACAATGATTTTTTCGAATCTGAGTCCGGATAGATTTCATTGAAATAATCTTCAGCAAGTCCCGGGACATAATTCTCCGGCTCCGGATACGTTGTGATCACACCCTCGAAATTTCGAAGAACCACTTTCCCCGGACTTTGGGAAATCAGATAGTTTGGCTGCAGAGCGATTTTCCCTCCGCCTCCCGGTGCATCCACTACGAATGTCGGTACGGCATAACCGCTTGTATGACCTCTTAGGCCTTCAATAATTTCGAGTCCTTTTGAAACAGGTGCACGGAAATGGCCGATGCCTTCAGATAGATCACACTGGTAAATGTAATACGGACGGACTCTGATTTTTACGAGGTCGTGCATGAGTTTTTTCATAATTTGAACGCTGTCATTGATGCCGGCAAGGATAACTGCCTGATTGCCGACAGGCACACCTGCATTAGCGAGCATCTCACAGGCCTTTTTGGACTCTTCTGTAATTTCGATGGATGTATTGAAATGGGTATTCAGCCAGATCGGATGGTATTTTTTCAGGATATTGCAGAGATTTTCAGTAATGCGCTGCGGAAATACGACCGGAGCACGCGTTCCAATCCGGATAATTTCAACATGATCAATAGCTCTCAAGTTT
This sequence comes from Metabacillus sp. SLBN-84, assembly GCF_053629595.1. Classification (NCBI taxonomy): domain Bacteria; kingdom Bacillati; phylum Bacillota; class Bacilli; order Caryophanales; family Bacillaceae; genus Metabacillus; species Metabacillus sp. SLBN-84. Next base: position 2,005,322 of record NZ_JBRJIP010000001.1, on the reverse strand, counting down.
TTTAAAATATACTCTAAAATGGTGTCATTGATTAAAAGCCCGTCACCGCCTGAAATGAGAACATCCCTCACTTCCGGTGTTTGAGCAATATAAGCGATCGCATCGTCAAGCTGCTTCTTTGGCACTCCCATGCCGATTTGTCCTGAAAAGCGTCTTCTTGTACAGTAACGGCAATACATGGAGCATTGATTTGTCACCAGGAAAAGAACGCGGTCCGGATAGCGGTGGGTCAGGCCGGGTACAGGAGAATCTTCATCTTCATGCAGCGGATCTTCCAGGTCATACTTGGTTTTATTCAGCTCCTGTGAAATCGGCACCGACTGCATGCGGATCGGGCACCTCGGATCATCTTCGTTCATCAGCCACGCGTAGTATGGAGTTATATTCAAAGGAATGGTTTTCGTAGAGATTTTGACGCCTTCTTCTTCATCTGGTGTCAAGTTCACAACTTTTTTCAAATCTCCGAGTGTCCGGATTGTGTTCGTCAGCTGCCACAGCCAGTCATTCCATTGCTCTTCCGTCACATCTTTCCACAGCTCAATATCTTTCCAATGGCGTTTCGGCTTATACAAGTTGTATTTCACAGCAGTTCCCCCATTTCGGTCTTTACCACTATTACATGCAAAAAGCGTGCCAAGGTGACTAGAAAAGCGGAATCAGCCGTTTAGCTCCGATAGGCAGAAAAGAAATCGACCAGAAAGGCCGGGTTTGCCTTTTTGGGCGATTTTGTTCTGACAGAGGAGTTGGCTGATGGAGCTGGACAATCTAGAAAAGCGGAAGCGCTCGTTTAGCTCCGGGAGTCAGATAAGGAAATGGCGGAAAAGGCGCTTTTTGCCTTTACCGACAGTTCCGTTCTGACAGAGGAGTTGAGCGCTGGAGCTAGACAATTCGAAAAGCGGAGCCGACTGTTCAACCCTTTCAGTCAGATAAGAAATCCCCGGAATAGTCCGGTTTTGACTTTTTCAGGGATTTTGTTCTGACAGAGGAGTTGGCTGATGGAGCTGGACAATCCAGAAAAGCGGAGCCGACTGTTCAACCCTTTCAGTCAGATAGTAAATCCACGGAAAATCCGGCTTTGTTCTTTTCGGTTTTTTTGACCTGTCAAGAATAAACCATCCAAATCCCACCCTATCCTTCTGACTCCAGTGCCGAATATTGGTCAGTACGATATTTTTTGAGCTTGTACTGCAGGGTTTGTCTTGGAATGCCGAGAAGCTTTGCAGCTTTCAGGACATTTCCTTTTGTTTGCTGCATAGCATCAAGGATCAGCTCGCGTTCATATTTTGACAGCCTGCTTTGCAGGGAACCGCCCCTTTCATCTGATTCTTCCTCATTCATTAAGTACGGAGGAAGGTGGCTCGGCAGAATCTGCCCTTCATCACACATGTTCATGGCAAATTCCAGGCAATGCTTGAGTTCCCGCACATTCCCCCGCCAGCGCTTACTGCTCAGCAGGCTCTCAGTCTCTTTTGAAAGGCCGGTTACCCGTTTGCCAAATTCCTGATTGTATTTTTTGATAAAAGCAGCCGCAAGGAGCGGGATGTCAGCTGGTCTTTCCCGGAGAGGAGGAAGGCTGAGCCCGAACACATTGAGCCTGAAATAAAGATCTTCTCTTATCTTATGTTCTTTTAAACATTGCTCAGGCAGGATATTCATGGCGGCAACCACTCTGACATCAACGTTTACCGCCCGGCTGCTGCCGATTCTTCTGATTGCCCCGTCGTCAATGACGCGAAGAAGCTTTGCCTGAAGGTTAATGGGCATCGACTGAAGTTCATCCAAAAAGAGAGTGCCGCCGTGGGAAAGTTCAAATAAACCTGCCCGGTCTGCGGCGCCTGTATAGCTTCCTTTCACCGTGCCAAACAGAAGGCTTTCAAGAAGGGCTTCCGGAAGGGCGGCACAGTTTTGGGCAATGAACGGCGCCTGTCTTCTCGCAGATTCGTTATGCACCGCCTGAACAACAAGTTCTTTCCCTGTACCCGTTTCCCCGTAGACCAGCAGATTGGAAGAAGTTCTTGCTACCTTTTTTATCAGCTCTTTCACATGAAGCAGATTGCTGCTGACTGTGAGAATGTCCTCAAGCCTGTAGACGGTTCCATTGACCGCTTTTGCTTTAGCTGGTGACGATATTCTTGACTGCAGGTCTGCAAGTCTCTCTGTCAGCTGCTTGATGGCAGAAAAATCCTTTGCAATTTCGACTGCTCCGATGACAGTGTTTCCTGATAAAATAGGAAGACTCGTATTCACCGTTTCAATTTTTTCGCCTTTTACATTTATGTAGGTCTGCGTGTGATGGTAAATCGGCTTTTTCGTCCTGATCGCCTTAAGAAGTGTGCTTGTGTCTTCTGACAGAGATGGAAAGGCGTCAAATAAATGTTTTCCCAGGACTTCTTCCGGTTTCAGTCCGTCGTGATAAGCTGCAATCTCATTGTAGAACACCGTCATCCCGTTTTCATCAACCGCATGAATGCCTTCATCAATTGTCTCTAAAATATGATGGATGAGCTTATCTCTAGTTTGGTCCGCCATAGCAATCCCCCTTAGTGCCGGTTTTCCAGCAGCAAACGCTCACTTTTCGGCAGACAAATCTTTGCACCAGACATTCATATTTTCAAGATTTGTACTGATGATGCAGTTATTTGTGAGTCTGCCGGTATATTCATAATCAAGCTGATAAAGAACTGCATTCATCCCAAAAGAGGCTGCCCTTGCAATGGAATAGGCACAGTAAATGCCTTCTTTCCTGAGCACGTCTTCAAGCTTCAGCAAAAGTGTTCTCATCAGCCGGTGCTGTCTAGCTTCAGGAAGCGTTGCACAGTCTGTCAGCTCTGCATTATGATAGGAATAATTTATTTCCGCTGATGCTGCACTGACGATTTGTTGATCTTTTTCAGCCAGAAAGTAAACCGTCCCTTCTTTCATCGTTTCCACAATATAATCTGAAGAATGAAGCGGCGTCGGATACACTTCAAATACCTTTTTGTAAAGAGACGCAAGCCCTTCTGCATCTGTTCTTTCTGCTTTTCGGAAGGTAAAACCTGAAGTATCCGGAAAGGCCGTTTTTTCTTTCTCATAAATGGCATTGATCATTCTGTCCTGCTCCGTCCACTCAGTCGTCGTTCTTCTGTCCTCGCTGAAGTATTTTGTAAAGAAGCAGGCATGATCACCGTGGAAATACCCTTTAATGACTGCTTCAAGCTGATACTGTCTTTTTAAAAGCTCATGAATATCCGAGCTTTTCCCCTTAATAATGAGCTTGGTGAAACCGCTGTCCAATGCTGCTTTTTCTGCACCAGCGAGTAGTTCTTCCATATTTCCCCGGTAATCATCAATTCTCATCCGGCTGTTAAAATGGTCAAAAACCGCAGTCGCCCTGTACGACCTGCCTTTCAGTTCTTTTTCCTCTGTTTTATATTCGTTCACACTTTTCCTCCCCCTTTTGTTCAATCCAGAAAAAAAGAGTGCAGGAATTGCACTCACTCTTTTTTCCCAGCTGTATTACATGTTTGCATGATTGAATGAAATCAGTTTCAACTCGGTCAGTTCTTCCATTGCATATTTGATGCCTTCTCTTCCAAACCCGCTGTCTTTAACGCCGCCGTACGGCATATGATCAACGCGGAACGTCGGGATGTCATTGATCATCACCCCGCCGACATGGAGATCTTTTGCCGCTTTAAATGCAAGGTCCACTCTGTTTGTAAATACGCCTGCCTGAAGTCCGTACCGGGAGTTATTGACTTCTTCAATGGCTTCATCAAATGTCCGAAAGGAATTGATGATGGCAACAGGTGCGAATGCCTCCTGGCAGGAAAGACTGGTGTCAGAAGGCACATTCAGCAAAATGGCCGGTTCGATTGTCTGATTCTCTGACTCTTTTCCTCCGCACGCACGCGTTGCACCTGCTGCTTCGGCTTCCTCAATCCAGGCGATGGCGCGATCCACATCATCTCCTGAAATGAGTGAGGATACATCCGTCTGCTCATCAAGCGGATTCCCGACTTTCAATTTCCGTGTTTGTTCAACAGCCTGGGACACGAATTCATCAAATATGTCCTCATGCACATAAATACGCTGCACCGAGATACATACCTGCCCTGCAAATGCAAATGCTCCAGTGACGCATCTTGCTGCCACTTCAGAAACATTTGCATCTTCATTTACGATTACTGCCGAGTTAGAGCCAAGCTCAAGAAGGGTTTTTCTCATGCCGGCTTCCTGCTTCAGCTTTTTTCCTACCTCTGGGCTGCCTGTAAATGTCAGGGCTTTTATCCGGTCATCTGATGTAAAATGCTTCCCTACCTCGCTGCCCTTGCCTGTGACAATGTTCAGTGCGCCCGCAGGCAGACCCGCTTCATGAAAAAGTTCTCCAATAAAATAGGAACTTAAAGGGGTTTGGGTTGCGGGTTTTAAAACAACCGTATTTCCTGAGGCAAATGCAGGACCCAGCTTGTGAGCCACTAGATTCATTGGGAAGTTAAACGGTGTGATGGCACCAATGACGCCAATTGGTTCCCGCACCGTATAGGCTGTGCGGTTTTCCCCTCCGGGTGCTGCATCCATTCTGATCGTCTCACCGTCGAGTCTTCTTGCCTCTTCTGCCGCAAATGTATAGGTCATGACTGTGCGGTCTACCTCTGCCCGTGCCGTTTTGATCGGCTTTGCCGCCTCTTTTGAGATAATTTGTGCCGCTTCCTCTTTCCGTTCCGCTAGAAGCTCGGCTGTTCGTTTAAGAATATCTGCCCGTTTGTGCGCAGGAAGCTCCTTCATTTCAAAGAATGCTTCAAATGCAGCATCCACGGCTGCTTTCACCATGCTGCCGTCTGCGATGGCGACTTCTGCAAGCCTCTCTTTTGAGTAGGGAGATGTCAGTTCCACATATGTTTCTGATTCTTCGTATTTACCATTGATCCACAAATGCTGCTTCATTTCCGGTCACCTCTATTAGTAAGTCTTTTCCTGTACTTGTTTCCCCTCTCCTAAGCCCTGAAAACATCACTCAGACACTTCGCACCAGTCTAATAAGAACGCAGCAATCACTTTTGTGCAGGAGATCATCTGATCGATGTCGATATATTCATTTGGAAAATGCGCCATTTCTGTTTCTCCGGGACCAAAGACAATTGAGGGTATGCCGCCGGCGTGCGAAAGGAGACCGGCATCCGTCCCCCATGGGGATGCTTCAACCACAGGCTCTCTTTCCAGAATGTCGACATATGCTTTTGACAAAGCCTCTGTCAGCGGATGCGTTCCGTCAATTTCATTCGGCAGCCATCTTGCCCCGAACCATTCAAGCTCAGCAGGATGTTCTTTAAACCATTCATCTTTAGATGACAATTCGTCTATCCATCCTTGAAATTCGGCCTGTACATCCTCAATGTTCTCATTCGGTGCAATTCCGCATCTGCCTTCAAGTGTCACAAGATCAGCTACCGATGAAGGCCATGTGCCTCCTTCTATTTTACCGATATTAATAGGAACTGGAATGGGAATTTTCTGATAGAGAGGATCTGTAATCCGTTTATTTCTTTTTTGTTCAAGCTCAAGCACATGCTGAACAACGAGGCTGGTCTTCTCAATGGCACTCACGCCTTCATATCTTGTTCCGCCATGTGCTGAGCGGCCTTTAATCTTAAGCCTGAACCACATGGACCCCTGCTGTTTTTGAAAGATTTTCATTTTAGTAGGCTCCGGAACAATCGCAGCATCCGCTTTATAGCCCCGCAGTATAGCTGCAAGTGTTCCTGCTCCTCCGCTTTCTTCCTCTATCACACTTTGAAAAATCACATCTCCCTTCAGTGAAATGCCTGATGCTTTAATGGCTTCTATTGCCATTAACAGACAGACATTCCCTCCTTTCATATCCGTTGACCCTCTCCCGTAAAGACGGTTATCCTTAACAGCTGCCTGATACGGATCAACTTCCCACTGCTTCAGATCTCCTTCCGGAACAACATCTACATGGCCGTTTAAAATAACAGACTTGCCGCCGCCCTTTCCTTTCATCACCCCAACGATATTCGGGCTGTCCTTAAAGGATGTTCTTGTCGCAACAAAATGGGGATGCTGCTTTAATGCTTTCCCCCCGGGTTCCCATAAATCGATGTCCAGGCTGAGCTGCCGGCACTTCTCAAGGACGACAGCCTGTGCTGATGCTTCATTCCCCTGAACACTCCGCTGTTCCACCATTTTCTTCAGCAGCTTAACGTGGCGGTGCCGGTTGTCATTGATCCAGGCGCAAACTAGCTTTTGTGAGTCTTCCATTCCATCACCTCTTCACTAAATTTCAGGTTTCAAGCTTCACCCCTGTGTGTTTGATCACATCCTCCACTGTGAAAGGAGGCATGACCTCAAGCAGCTTCAGACCACCCGGCTGCACTTCGAGCACGGCCATGTCCGTAATGATCATATTGACACATCGTTTTGAAGTGAGAGGCAGCGTACACTCTTCAAGTATTTTCGGTTCACCGTTTTTATTCACATGGTTCATCACAACGATGACTTTTTTGGCTTTTGCAGCAAGCTCCATGGCTCCTCCCATTCCAGGCACTCTTTTTCCCGGTACAATCCAGTTTGCAAGATCCCCTTTTCCGCTTACTTGAAGAGAGCCTAAAATCGTCATATCCACGCAGCCCCTGCGGATCATGCCGAATGCCGCTGCAGAATCAAAGTAAGAGGCCCAATTGCCTGCAGTGACCGGATAGCCTGCTGCATTGCACAGAGTGCCATCTTCTTCACCCGCTGCAGGTGTCGGGCCTATACCGAGTATTCCGTTTTCAGCCTGAATCATGACCTGGGGCTTTCCTGTTAAAAAATTTGGTACAAGCGAAGGAATGCCAATTCCGAGGTTGACAATCATGCCGTTTTCAATTTCCAGTGCAGCCCTTCTGGCAATTTTCTCTCTCACTTCGGCTCCCATACCCATTTCCAGTTCACCCCTTCACTTTGGACTATTGCCTGAACAAAAACGCCCTGCGTAATAATCGTTTCCGGGTCGAGTTCTCCTGAGCTTACGATCTGGTCCACCTCTGCTATCGTATAATCGCCTGCCATCGCCATCAAAGGATTCATGTTTCGGGCACTCTTTTCATAGACAATATTCCCAAACTCATCCGCTGTCCTGCCGCAGATAATCGCTACATCTGCCGTCAGGGCCGTTTCAAGCAAATAGGTCTTCCCGTTTACGGTTAACTTTTCTTTTCCTCTTTCCGCAATCTCGCTGCCTATGCCCACATCACACAGGATCCCGCCAAGGCCCATCCCTCCTGCGCGGATTCTCTCTGCAAGCGTCCCTTGAGGAGAAAACTCAACATGCAGCTTCCCTTCTGACATCAGAGCCCCTGCAATAGGATTTGATCCTATATGTGAAGCAATCAGCTTTCGGACTCTTCCCGAAGAGACGATTCTTCCAATGCCGATATGGGGGAAACCGGCATCATTACAGATGATTTCAAGGTCCCGAACCCCTTTTTCAAGAATGGCATCTACAAGTGTAGGAGGAGTGCCTACTCCTCCAAATCCTCCGGCCATGAGAGTGCAGCCATCCTTTACTTTGGACAGTACTTCGTCTATTTGCCTGATCTTCTGAAAAGCGTTTGAAATCATACACATTCTCCTTTATACCGGGAGGACTTCAGCCTCTATCTCCGAAATGGTTTTGGAAAATAGCCGGACCAGCTCGTTTAGTTCTTCCTCACTGATCGTAAGCGGAGGAGCAATTAAAATGGCGTCTCCGTCTCCCCCTTCGATTCCTGCCGCAGCGGGATAAACAAGAAGTCCATTTGCCTGGGCTTTCTTAATAATGCGGCTTGTCAGGTGATAGGCTTTTGAAAAAGGCTTCTTTGTCGCTTTGTCTGCTACAAACTCAATGCCGATCATAAGTCCCATCCCTCTGACATCCCCAATGATGGAAGTCTTTTTTTGCAATTTCTGAAGCTGTTTCATCAGTATTTTCCCTTTTTCCGCCGATGCGTCATTCAGGCTGTTTTTTTCGATGTAATGCAAAACAGCAAGACTTGCTGCCGCAGATTGTGGATTGGCACTGTAGGTATGTCCGCTCATGATCAGTTTAGATCCCTGCTGAATCGGCCTCATCACTTTGTCGCTTACAAGGGTTGCCGCTATCGGGGCATACCCTGCGCTCATTCCTTTGCCGAGGGCCACAATATCCGGTAATACTCCCCAATGCTCTATTGCCAGAGTTTTCCCTGTTCTTCCAATGCCGGTCATGACTTCATCCGCAATCAGGAGGATATCATACCTGTCACAAATATCCCGGATTTTCTCATAGTAGCCTTCAGGGGGAGTTAGCGCCGCTCCTGCTGCACCTACAAGAGGCTCTGCCACAAATGCGGCTATATGTTCTGCTCCGGTCCTTCTGATTGCTGTTTCAAGTTCGCCTGTACATTTTGCTTTGCAGGATGCGGGCTTTAGTCCAAATGGACACCGGTAGCAGTATGGCGGGGAAACTTCCGGATTTGACTCAAGCAGCTGCTGAAAGCGGAACCGCCTTTCAGGATGGCCTGAAAGGGATAAGGCTCCTAACGTAATTCCGTGGTAGCTCATCCATCTCGATATGATCCTCGTTTTTTGAGGACGGTTCTGCTCCTGAAAATACTGAATGGCTGTCTTCATAGCCGTCTCAATTGCCTCTGACCCGCTGTTAACAAGAAATGTCCAGTTAAGGTCACCCGGCGTGATTTCTGAAAGCTTTTTTGCAAGTCCTTCTGCTGCATGGCTTGAAAACTGGGATCTGTATACAAAAGAAACGGCATTTGCCTGCTTACCCATTTTATCAATGATTTCCGGTACCCCGTGGCCTATTGAACATGTAACTGCTCCTGAAGAAGCGTCCATGTATTTTTTTCCTTCAGTATCAAAGAGATAAACACCTTGTCCATGGCTGACTATTTTATAGCTCTCATCAAGCATGGGTTTGATTAAATAGTCCCTCTCCACCCCGCCATTCACCCCAACCTTCTAATGTATCTTGCTCATTAATACATATGTGGAAGACAAAGCGGTTATTTCTCATTAGCGATCAAAGCCATCGACAAACCTGTTTCTGCCTGATGCCTTCAGTATCCACACAAAAGAAGGCTGTATTTTTTGTAAGCGCTATCATTAGTTCATAAACAAATTTCTTCTCACCTGCATACCATATCTTATTGAAGGGTCAGGTGATGGTTGTGCTGAAGTGGCTGTTTCACGGTGTCTTTTTCGCGATGTTTATTCTGCTTGCCTATTTTGGAGGCGGATCAGTCCTGTTTGCAGACGGGGAGACAGGGGAACGCGTCGTTACGGCTTTTTTTGTCATAATGACAGCAGCTTTTCTCGGAATGGTCTACCATTCTCTTTGCAGGCATTTTTTCAAATAAACGCTTGGAAATCCTCCAAGCGTTTTTATCTGCACTTTTATATGGAATAGGTCAGGAATTCACCTTTTTTCCCGCCCATTCTGGCATAAAAACGCTGAGCCCTTATATTGCTTTCAGCGGTCTCCCACGTCATCGCAGCAAAATGATGCTCCACCGAGTATGTATGGCAGCTTTTAAAAAGCTGTTCAGCAGCACCTTTCCCCCTGAATTCTTCCTTTACATATAGATCATTCATTACTGCAATCTCGCTTGCTCTTGTTGTGCTGTACGTGAAATAAAGGGTTGCAAACCCGACAAGTTTATTTCCTGCTTCTGCAACAAACTGAATACCTCTTTCTCCTTTAAAAAGCGTTTCAATGAGCTTTGTCAGCTTGTCTTCAGCAGGTTTTTCACATTGATAAAAATCTACAATGTACTCATACATCAGCCCCATTAATGCTTCTGTGTCTTTCTTCTCCGGATGCCTTACGATGGTCTTCAAAATGATCCATCCCCTTCTTATTCGTTTTTCCCTAATGAAAACCCTTCAAAAAATCTTCCTCCATACGGCTTTAAAATGTCCTCGGCCAGACGGATTACGCTCTCTTTTTCTCCAAGGCGGTAGTAATCCTCAAATGCGTCAAAAAATGATTCAGCCATCTGGTCGTCAAATTGTTTTAACGATCTATGTATCCATTTTGATTTGCCTATAAATCTTCCGTTTGTAAGCAAAACAAATTGATGGAGGAGTTCAGCAAGATTCCCTGCAACATGAATGCCCTCCGCACGAATTGTACAGCCGGTAAAGTCGTCCAAAGCATCGGTAATGAAATAGCGTCTGCTGTCAATTTCCTCTTGTGTCAGGGGCTCAGGACCCTTTTCAAGCAGAGCTGATGCTTCCTTTTTAATCGGGGCAAGCAGTTCCTCACCCCTCAGCACAATTCCTTCTGCTGTCATTCTCGGCATTGATGGTGTTCCGCGTTTGCAGTCTTCCTCAAAAAAATAACGATAAGATGAAAAATTATGTACAAATGCCTCTACAGGCCAGCCGAAATCGACAAACGATTCTCTGTAAGACTCTTCAATGCTCGCGTCAAATATGACAAGATCCAAGTCTGATGTATGAGTGCCTTCCCCTCTCACTACACTTCCCGCAAGCACAGCTGCGGAACATGAAGGAAACCTTTTTTCAACAATTTTCATTGCTGCCTCTGCAGGCTGAAGCCTCATTTTGTTTCCCCCCTCTCTCTTTTTAAAAAATAGATTCCTTTTTTTCACCGCAGCAGGTATAGTAGGAATGTTCTGTCTTTCTTCCATTATACTCATAATCTGGCAGAAAGTAAGATTGTGATTTCCAATTAGAGACAGATTAACTTGACGTTTGGCCGGGTATAACATTTTTATCAAACTTATTGCAGGAGCGTTTTCTTATGACAAAAAACTATTTTCTTAAAATAAGAGACTTATCCGGGTTTCTCGTATTCCCCCTTCTCGGACTGATGTATGAATTTTTAAATGAAAGGCAGACAGATGCGGTTGACATGACCGCTCCGGCAGATGCTTATATTCCATTTGTCCCGGTTTTCATTCTTCCTTATATCATCTGGTATGTGTATATGTTTGGGTTTCTCCTGTTTTTCTGGTGGAAAGATTCAGCTGTTTACTGGAAAACTGTAATTGCCCTGACAGCAGGAGAATTAATCTGCTTCGGTGTTTATTTTTTCTTCCAGTCAACTGTTCCGAGACCAGAGCTGACGGGAGACGGTTTCCTTATCCATCTTGTTTCGGTGATTTATCAGAACGACCAGCCGTTTAACTGCTTCCCAAGCATTCATGTACTGACTACCTTCATCATTATGCTCGTTCTTCCAAAATTCAAGCTTGGCAGAATGGTTGCATTTATCTCTCAGCTGACGGGGGTTTTGATTATTCTGTCAACGTTGTTTGTAAAACAGCATGTGATCTATGATGTGATTGCATCGATTGCCCTTGGCCTCTCACTCTGGTATATTCTTTTTGAATTAAAGCGCGCTCCGGCACGTTTGCCTTCCGTTATCAAAGAAAGAGTGTCTGAAAGGAATGCCGGCTGACTTAAAGAACCTGAATGGGTTCTTTTTTTATATAAGCTGTCTATTTTTTTTAATCAATCCAGATGATTGAAAAAAATTTTTTTCTGAAGAAAGGCATTTACATCTCATCTGTCGAATTACTATCCATCACTTATTAGTACACTGCAAAGCGGCACAGGGACAAATGTGGGAAGGTTTCCATTCCATTAAGGAGGGGTATATTTACCATCATAATCATAGGTATTAATATGGCTTCTGCTCGGATGGGGACTTTGAATGAAGGAGGCTTTTAGGATGACTAACGAAAATGAAAGAGAAGACCTTTGTGATGAGTGTTCTTTTCACAAAAAGCTGACGTTTTCAGAAAAAGAAGAGTTATGGCTGTGTGAATCCTGCGCATCGGAAGAATAATAAACAAAAAAGCCGGAATTTTCCGGCTTTTTGTTTATTGACCCATCAGACATTTGTGGAAAATGTCCCGCAAATTTTGAATTTCCTCATCTGAAAGCATGCCGAACATGTTTTCAATCTGCTGGTTGATCTGCTTTCTTGCGGAATGGAGCAGTTCCTTTCCTGTCTCTGTTATTTCAAGGTTATAAGCTCTGCGGTCCCTTTCGCTCTGGCACTTTTGCACAAAGCCGTCTTTAATCAGCTTGCTTGTCAGTACGGTGACTCCGCCCGTCGTTATCTGAAGCTGCTCTGCAAGCAGCGAAGGACGCTTGAGCCCTTCTGTCTCGAGAATCTGCAGAATCAGAATATGGGTTTTGGAAAGTCCCACCTGATTCACATGGTTCCAGTCATTCATCCATTTGCGTTCCAGAGAAACAAAAATCTCAAACAGGGAGACGATATTTTCGTTTCTTTTCGTATTCATAGGGGTCATCTCCAGCATGCGTTATACTCTTGTCTGCCTAAGTTTAGCGAGCAGTTCTAAAGGAAGCAGCATTTGTTCCTCAAGAGGATGCTGTTCTTCTCCGTTTTTTTTCAAATCGGTGATCTCATTGTGCAGCCTTTCCATCTTCCGGTCAAGCTCGGCTGCCGATAATGCCGCTTCTCTGAGTTCATCAGTCAAATGTTCAGGTATCGCCTGGTTATATTTATAATAAATTTTATGTTCAAGACTTGCCCAGAAATCCATGGCTATCGTTCGGATTTGAACCTCAACCATCACATTCTCCTGTCTGTCAGACATGAAAACAGGAATTTCTGCCAATAAATGACGGCTTTGGTAGCCATTCGGCTTTGGGTTCTTAATATAATCCTTGCATTCGACGATATGGATGTCTTTCTGGTTTTGAATCATATCGCTGATCTGATAAATATCAGATAAAAACGAGCATGTTATACGAATTCCCGCTATATCTTTCATATTTTTTCTGATTTCTTCCAGTGAAAAAACATAGTTTTTACGATGCATTTTTTTCATGATGCTTTCAGGCGACTTTAGCCTCGAGCTTACGTGCTCAATAGGGCTGTAATCGTGAATATACTGAAATTCCTGTTTTAAAATATTTATTTTCGTATTCATTTCTTCAAGTGCAAACTTGTAGGACATCATAAAGCGCGTGAGTTCTCTCTTGATTGTCTTAAGCTTCTCTGCACTCATTTCCGGCACTTTAAAATCTTCCACCGTATAAACTCCTCCAGTTAATTTGGAAGCATCGTTTTTGCTTCAAGCAGTCTAAGTAAGTATGCCCTGATATTTCTTGGCAAAAACTTGCGGATTTCATCTTCATTAAATCCTACAAGAAATTTTTTTTCATCCATGACAATCGGGCACCGCAGCAACCCTGGTTTAGACTTAAGAAGCTCAAGCAATTCGTGCATGTGCAAAGAATCGAGGTTAACGTCAAGCTCCTGAAACTGCTTCGACCGGGTTGAAAGAATTTCATCTGTCCCTTCTTCTGTCATACGCAATATCTGTTTAAGTTCCTTCATTGTCAGAGGTTCAGTTAAAAGATTTCTTTCTGTATATAAAATATCGTGCTCTTCCATCCAAAGCTTTGTCTTTCTGCAGGATGAGCAGCTGCATGATGTAAACAACGTAATGGCCATAAATGATTCCTCTCCTTCAAAGATTGATCATAAGTCCCACCTGTTTGTAAAACATGTACGATATATATATCTTACAAGTAAGATATATATAAATCAACTAATATGCTTTTTCTTGTTTTATGTGTTTTTATGCAAGAAAAAAGCCATCACTTAAAAAGGGATGACTTTACAGGCCTTCTGCGGCTGCTTGTTCTAAGGGGTTTATCCGGGTATAGAGCCAGAATGGAATCCATCACGCTGTGTCCGCACACCAGACACTTGCTGTCTTCGTGCTGCTGCTCACACTTGCATTTAGGACAATGCTTTTGTTCTTCCATAGGATATGCTTCCCTCCTGCTTAGATATCTTTCTTGGTATTATCGGCTGATGTTCTATTTTCTTTACTGCGCCAATCCATTTTTAAAAGTGAATACATATACAAATCATCAAATTTCCCGCAAGTGTATTCATAATGTCTAAGCAGGCCTTCCCTGATGAACCCTTGCCTTTCCGCGAGCTTTATGGAAGGTGAATTGGAAGGTTCAATTAAGGCTTCGATTCGTTCAAGCTTTAAATGATCAAACCCGTAGCTGATAATGGCCTGAAGAGCTTCAGCCGCAATCCCTTTTCTCCAACACTCTCGGCTTAATTCATAGCCAATTTCAGCGCGGAAATGGTTTGGTTTTCTGTTTAAGAAGCCGCAGCTTCCAATCATGATGCCTGATTCTTTAAGAGAGATTGCCCATCTGATGCCAGTGCCTTCTTGAAAAATTTCCCGGTACCAATCCAATTCGCCGTAAACGTCCTGTAAAGATGTAAATGGATTCAGACCCATATGCCGGACAACTTCTTCATCAGACAAATAGCGGAGCATGTCCGCTGCATCTTCTTGAACAGCCTTTCTCAAAAGCAATCTCTCTGTTTCAATAACAGGAAATGATGTTTCCACTGTGATGCATCTCCATTTTCTAACTGTTCACAAATGCCGGCAGAGCGGATATTAAAAGGTTTTTTCAGCATTCAGACATACAGCAGTCTCTTTGATACGGAATTATTCGCCATGTTTTTACAATTATCCTTCTTTTTCTCTCTATTTCTAAGTTCTGCTGGTCAAAAAAACGGATTCCCTTCCATCCCAATCCACAATTGCGTTTGTTCAATGTCTCCTGCAAGTGAAACAAGCAAGTCTTCTCTTCCTTTAGGCGCTATAAACTGAACTCCAAGCGGGAGTCCTTGTTTTGTCATATGCGTCGGCACACTCATTGCCGGCTGTCCCGTCAAATTGGCCAGCTGGGTAAACGGCGTGTACGTCAGGCTTTTCAGGAACATGTCATAGACAAATGGAAGATGCTCGTCCTTATGGCGTTCGCTGATTTTCAGCAGCGTCTGAATTTCTTCTTCCTTTTGCATTAATTCTCCAATTTCCGGTGCGGCAAAGGCAGTCGCAGGTGTCAGATACAAATCAAACGTCTCATGGAAAGCGGCCATCTGAGCTGCTGCAAAATCCCACTCTGCAAGACTCTTAGAAAATTCGGCAGCTGTTACAGAATGCCCGGCCGTACTCAGAACCCAGGTCACAATGTCCACGTCATTTGCCGCAATCGGCCGCCCAAGCATCTTCTCCAAGTCAAGAATCGTTGCCGACATCTCTCCATTGTTCATCGTATAATAATTCTCCATCAGTCTGACTCCGTCTATACCATTTCCGCGTTCCTCTACTTGGTGCCCCTGACTTTCAAGCCAGCCGGCCATGCGATGAACGGCCTCTTCTGCTTCGCTGCTTACTTTTGTCCCAACTGGTGACTGGGTCTGAAAAGCAATCCGCAGCGGCTTTTTCATTCCTGATTTAAGAGTGTCCGTATATTTCCCTTCAAACAAAGGCGTATGAAAGGCTGCTTCCGGCTGGATCACCTGCAGAAGATCAAGCATCGCAGCACTGTCCCGCACTGATTTTGTCAGGACAAAATCAATGGATGCCCCGTGCCATTGCCTGCCCACACTTGGCCCGACTGGAGTTCTTCCTCTTGTAGGTTTTAATCCGAAAAGGCCGGTAAAAGAGGCCGGAATCCGGATGGAGCCTCCGCCGTCGCTGGCACCGGCTATCGGCACCATTCCTGATGCCACAGCGGCCGCTGAACCGCCGCTTGAACCGCCGGCTGAAAACTTTGTGTTCCACGGATTTTTAGTCGCACCGTGCAGTTCAGGTTCCGTAATGTTTCTCAAACCGAATTCCGGTGTGTTTGTGTGGCCGATCAAAGTAAAACCTGCTTTTCTTAAACGCGTGACAAAATGGGAATCTCTTTTCGCTGTATTGTTTGTCAAAAGCTTTGAACCCGCAGTCAGAGGTTCTCCTTCAACAGCCTGTGAAATGTCTTTCAGCAGCATCGGAACTCCTGCAAACGGCTGGGAATCCACTTTCAGCTCCTGTATTTCCTTCAGTGCTTTCTCCTGCCTGGTTCGGACAACACCGTTTACTAGCGGATTGACATTTTCAATCTGCTTAAATGCAGCATCTGCCAGTTCCTGAGGGGAAACCTCTCTTTTTTTAACCAATTCTGCAAGACCGGTTGCATCGAAGGACGCGTATGTATGCAAATCCATCATTTTTTTCATCTCCTGTCTTTTCAGCTGTCCGACTCTCATAGTTTTCCAATCAGCTCTTCTGTCTCGCTTCCTTTAAATTCAACATAAAAAGGCTGTATTTCATCGTTTAAACAATATTCAATTCTCTGCCTGAAATTTTTCCAGGTGACCATTTCAAGGGCCTGCTCAATTGGAAAATACCCCACTTCTAAACTCTCAGGACTTGTCTCGGGCTTTCCTCCAACCGGCTTACCCATAAAAAGTGTATTGCAGATTGAACGGTCTACATTTTGAAAAATTCCGCAGAATTTCGTCACTTCGATGATGATTCCCGATTCTTCCTGTGTTTCTCTGATGGCTGCTGCTTTCAGTGATTCGCCTTCTTCTACTTGTCCCCCGGGAATCTCCCACCCTCTTTTCGGACCTTTTATAAGTAAGATTTCTCTCTTTTCATTAAGTACAATAGTCGCTGCGGAAACAATATGTTTTGGCGGCTGCATCCCGATCCCCCATTCTTTTTAAATTCCAAGCCGGGTCCTATTTTTCTGTCAATTGATACCCGATGGATTCAAGCGCAGTGCTAATATCCTTTGCAAATGAAGCTTTGATCTGATCAAAGCTTCTGTGTCTGTACTGCTCGATTGCAAAATCGGCAGTTACTCCGGTTATAATTGTGTCGGTACCAATTAACTTTAATGCCTCTGTCAGAGTAAAAAGAAGATTTGAAAATAAATCGTCCTGAACGAAGAGTTTTGACAAATCAATGATGAAGCAGGAAATGCTGTGAATAGAAGCATTTTCAAGCACATCCGAGATGATTTTTTCTGAGCGGATTTCATCCACCGTTCCCTGGAGGGAGAGAATAGATACACCATCTGTTATTGGGATAATGGGGACACTTAAAAAACCAAGGTCATATTTCGCTCGGTCAAGCTCAATGATGTGCGAGAGCAATTCAGCCATCGAAGAAAGGTATTCAGCATCTTCTTTTGAGAACTCTTTTTCATTCCTGTCCATAACACACAGCGTCCCAAATACGTTTCCGTTCACATCTTTCAGGGTGACACCTAAAAACCCTTTCATCTTAAGGTCCCCAGTAACAGAAAGGTCCTTTGTCATGCCGTATTGCATGAGATTTGATGTCGTCATCATCCCATTTTCAATAATGTGCCTGCAATAGGTGCTGCTGTATTCTACAATGTATCCTTCTGGAATAATTTCTTCTGTATGGTTGTAGGAGCTAAGGACGGTTATAGCTGTATGCCCTCTTTTCGTCACATAAGCAACAGGTACATTCAGCCGGTCACAAATCATTGCAAACATTTTTTTTGAGACAGTGCCGAGAGAAGAATAGCCTGACTTCAATTGATCTTTGCCAGTTTTCAAATAAACCCTCCTAAAGGATACAATGTGGACTCTTTCGATAAGTATAGCATGGAAAACCTCTGCTCAACATTTTCAGGAATGTAAAAAAAAAGAAAAACCAGATGCCGCATTTGCAGCAATCTGGTTTCTGATTAAAGCAGGTATTCATATCTTCTCTCAAGATAATTTTGAAACAGAGTAAGCAGGGAGCAAATCCCCCAGTAGATGAATGCGACGAGAATATACATCGTCATATAATCAAGCTCTCTTCCTCCTACAATTTTTGCCTGCTGGAACAGCTCAGGCACCGTAATCATAGCTGCTAAAGATGAGGCTTTTGTTAAATCGAGGAGCACATTCGACAGAGGCGGAAGCGCTATTCTAAACGCTTGAGGGAGAATGATGCCTCTCATTGTCTGCCAGTACGACATTCCAAGAGAACTAGCTGCTTCCCACTGCCCCTTGTCCACAGATGCAAGTGCTGAGCGATTGATTTCAGCCATATAGGCAGCACTGTTCAGACTGAAGCCGATCAGCGCTGCGGTTACTGCTGTAAATTCAATTCCGATAATCGGAAATCCGAAATACAGGATAAACAGAATCACCAGAATCGGAACGCCGCGCATAAATGAAATGTAGATTCTCGCAGGCAAGCTTAGGACAGGAGACTTGGACGTTCTTCCTAATGCGAGAAAAAAACCGAGCACCAAGCCAATGCCCATGCTGAGAAGGGAAATAAGCAGCGTGTTCCAGATTCCTTTTATAACAAAAGGAAAGGACTTGACGGCAAGCTCCCAGTCAAAGAGGTATTCCCATTGGATCGCATCCATTGCCGTCACCTGCCGCTACTTAAAATCAGCATCTGTTTCTTTTGAAACATCTGCTCCATCAAAAAATTGCTTCGAGATTTTGGCGATCGTTCCGTCCTCAAGCATTTCGTTCAGAACGGCATCTATCTCTTTTTTCAGCTCGTCACTGTCTTTTTTCATAATGATGCCCTGGCTTACAGGATTGAATTTGATGTCAGGATGAATGGTGATGTTCAAATCCGGAAAAGCAGCAACAGCCAGGCGCTGGAGATAGTAATCATTTAAAATGACATCCGTTCTTCCGGTTGACACATCACGCAAGTACTGATCATTTGTTGCATTGTCATAAATGACTTCCTCAGCTCCGTACTCGCGGGCTACAGCCATATAAGTTGTTGTTGCTTCTCCTGCTGCTTTTTTCCCTTTCAGGTCCTCTAGCGATTTTATGCCGGAAAGGTCATCCTTCCGTACCATAGCTGTCCCGTATGAGTGTTTATAAGGTACTGAGAAGTCGAACTTTTCTTTCCGCTCATCAGTCATCGTAATATCATTTGCAGCAAGATCAACTTTGCCGCTTTGAACAGAAGTCAGCATACCGTCAAACGCCATTTCTGAAAATTCAGCTTCGAGATCCATGCGTTTCGCCATTTCTTTGACCACTTCCACTTCAAATCCAGTCAGCTCATTTGTTTCTGAATCATGATAGGAAGCAGGATAAAGAGTGCCGGAAGTTGCTACTTTCAGCTTGCCTTCTTCTTTAATTGTGTCCCAGGCTGTTTTTTCTTCCTGTTTATCCTGAGAACTGCCGCAGCCGGCAAGCATAAATGCAAATGCCATTATGGCGAAAATGGCGCCTGTTTTATTTAGTGAAAAAATATTCTTCATGCAAATCCACCTTTTTTTCTATAATCCTATAAAAGATAGCATTACAGGATGAAATTCGCAATATTTATGATTGAACGTCTACCTTTTCACAGACCGTTCAAGAGCGTACAAATCCTCCTCCATAGACTGCATTCTCTGTTCGACAAGATTTTTCGCATCTTTGACAGCATGATTATAAAAATGGGGACCGATGGATTCTTTAATGAATTCGAGCAGATTTTCAGCTGCTAGTTCACCAATTTCATCTCCATTTTCCTGATAATAATAACGCTGTATATCTTCAATCATCATCATCTTCTGTTCTTTCGTAAATTGAATAAACACGTTCATCAGCCTTTCCTGTTATAGATTCAAGCCTGAGGATATCAGAAAATAAAGCAGATTGTCAGACTGTATTTTTCAGAAATTTTGTGTACAAGGAAGGAATTCTTCAATGACAGACTCTCCCTCAGTCCGCTCCTCATCCGTCCACTGCCATCTTTCCATAAGACGGATTCTTCCGTCAGCCAGCTTTTCAGGTGCAGAAAAGCAGCGGCCTCCCCTGATCTGATTCTTATCATTAATATGATGATAGCTGAACTCAAGGGATCCGTCTTCCTTTACGAGCCCCATCAGCGACCCTTTCAGGATTTCCCCTCCCTCATATGACCCTGACAGAATGTTTCCTTCCTGCTTGTAAATAAAAATCGTCTTTGATGAAACTTCCCCATTATCAGAGTTTGATACAGCCGCAAAACGGCGGTTATTGTAATTTATCATTAGAAGCATCCTTTCAGCATGTTTTTGCTATCGTAACATATTTCTTTCGTATTAACTGAATTTTCCGTCTGGATATTTGTATAATAGAGGCACACGTTTTAATAGGGGGAAGCTATGAAAGAAATTGGAACAGGCATCATTGCCTCCATGTTTTTTGCTGTAACGTTTATCTTGAACAGGTCCATGGAGCTTGCGGGCGGCAGCTGGCTCTGGAGTTCATCGCTGAGGTTTTTATTTATGATTCCGTTTTTGGCTCTGATCGTTTTTCTGAGAAAAAACAGCAGACAGCTTTTCACTGAAATGAAGGCTCAGCCTTCTAAGTGGGTTCTTTGGAGCTTCACAGGGTTTGTCCTTTTTTATGCACCCATCACATTTGCGGCTGCATACGGGCCCGGCTGGCTTGTAGCGGGTACATGGCAGCTGACCATCGTAGCCGGCACATTGCTTGCCCCGCTTTTTTATGAAAGCACGGGAGGTGTGAAAAGCAGGAGGAAAATCCCTCTGCCTGCTCTGCTCTTTTCTGTCATCATTTTTTCAGGAGTCGTTCTCATCCAAATGAAGCATGCATCGGGAGCTGGAGGCTGGGCCCTTTTGGCGGGTGTTCTTCCGGTGGCTGCAGCAGCGATTGCTTATCCGCTCGGGAACAGGAAGATGATGGAGGTTTGCGGAGGTAGGCTGGATACATTTCAAAGAGTGCTCGGGATGACACTCGCAAGCACTCCATTTTGGGTCATCCTGGCTGTATGCGGGTATGTTTTCACCGGCCCTCCCTCATCCGTTCAGGTCGTACAATCCTTTATCGTGGCCGTCAGTTCAGGTGTAATCGCAACGACACTTTTTTTCATTGCTACGGACAGGTCACGCCATGATGAAGGCAAGCTTGCATCTGTTGAAGCTACCCAATCAACCCAGGTCCTCTTCGTTCTTGCAGGAGAAATGGTTCTTTTTTCAAGTCCTTTTCCCGGAGGCATTACCCTCGCCGGCATCGGCCTGATTATAGCCGGAATGTTTATGCACAGTTACTTTAATGAAGGCCGTTTGAAAAAAACCTTCTACTCACGTGCAGCTAAAAACCTTTAAGCTGAATAGAAATTCACTTTGCACCGCTTTTTGCGGTGTTTTTTTGACTCAATAAACAAAATAATAAATGACAAAATAACTAATAAAGAACAGGCCAGAACCTACTAAGAACGGGCTGACAATCAAATAACTTTCCTCGCGCCTTGGCTGATAGCTTCCTGCCATCGCTGTAAAAACGGAGAACTCAGCGTTATTGGACAGGAATCCACCCGAAGAGCTTATGATGAAAGAAATAAACAGAAATATGAAGGAGCCGAAAAACATGGTTTCAGGAAAAGCGGTGTTCCATATAACAATTGTGCCGGTTATCAATAAAGACTCGATGATCACTGTCAACAGAACAAAAAACAGGTATTTTTTCATTTTGCACCCCGCAGTCTTTGAATGACTTTATATACGAAGCGGATTTATTAAAAGTTTCATTTTTCTAAAAATTCACAGCCCAATCCCTGCAGATTTCTCCGATTATCCCTTCCAGTTGATGTATACCGGTATCCGTATTAGTCATAATCACTAAACCTTTTCCTAGTAACGGATATGCCACCATCACACATTGAAAACCTGCTCCCCAGCCAAGTGATGAGATTTCAATTCCCGTTTGGTTTTTATCCAGGAAAACACCAAGCCCAGTCCATTCCTTGCATCCCTGGGATTCAATCACTTCCATTGCTTTATTTGCAGAAAGCTTAAGGCTGCTTTCACCTTTAATGGAGTTCATTAGTTCTATCACTAAAAGAGCTAAATCTGCAGGTGTTGTCCACAGCCCTGAAGCTGCAGGAAAAGGATAAACAGGATATTTCCCATCAACAAGATCACCGCTTTTGCTGTGACCGCATGAGAAATTCCCTTTATCTGCGGATGATACAGGTAGATCAAATGTGCTGTCAGACATATTTAATGGACGGAAAATAAAATCATGTACCAGCTTTGTGAAAGGTATGCCGGCAGCGTCCTCTATTACGAGCTGTATAATGCAGTAACCTGCGTCCGAATAGCTGAAGTCGCTCCAAGGTTCATACTTCAGTTCAATTGGAGCTTTACAATAGGGAGTCCTTCCTGCCAATAATTCTGCTGTCTCAGGGCTGCCTGTCATCGAATTTCGTTCGGAAAAACTATCTGGAGGATCAATCACGCCAGACTGGTGACAAAGTAAATTTCTTAACGTCACTTTTTTCTTATTATTAAATTTATTTCCAGGAACTTTCCATGAAGCAAGTCTGTCATTTACATCCTCATCTAAATCAAGTATGCCTTGTTCTGTCAGGATCATCGCAAGCATTGATGTCACAAATTTACTGATGGAACAAGCACTGAAAATCGTATTCCTTTTGACCATTTTATCTGTTCCGGCTTCAAGCAAACCGAAGCATTCGGTGCTGCTTATACGGCCCTGATCAATAGATGCCAAGCTTAATCCAGTTATCTGATAATCAACCATACGATTTTTAATGTTGACACTTAGCGGCTTCACAATAATCCCCCCGATAGAAAATACCTCTAATTCCCAATTATACAATACTATCGTAAATACATGTCCTTACCGTGCTGTAAGATGGTTCTTTCCTTGTCCGGGAGACATGCAAACGATGCCAATATCACAGCAGGCACCTCCTTTACATGGAGATGCCCTTTTTTGACCTTTATTGTTCCGTAAGTTTTACATACCCAACCTCTTTAACCAGTTCCTGTCCCTGCGGCCCCTGCATCCATTGGAGGAATGGCTCAATCTGTTTGCTCTGATTGGATTTAAGAGTGATGGCATAAAGGGAAGCGGTAAATGGATAGGTTTCATTGCTGATGTTTTCAGGATCCGGCTTGATCCCGTTTACTCCAAGGAGCTTGATACCTTCATTTTTCCTCATCCCTGTCGCAAAATAGCGGAAGGAAAAGCCGATGGCATTTTCAACATTTCTGTAATCTGCCACTTGTTCGATAATCCCCCCCATCCCCTGTACAACCTCTTCTTTCAGCGGTTTTTGAATGGGAGTGTTGCCCATAATTTTCTCAAGCAACGTTTGGCTTCCTGAATTTTTCGGGCGCTGAAAGGGCATGATTTCTTCCTTATTGCCTCCTGCGTCTTCCCAATTGTTGATTTCACCTGAGTAGATTTTCTGTATTTGTTCAACATCCAGGTTTTCCACCGGATTGTCTGGATGAACAAAGAAAACAAATGCTTCTTTCCCAATTGGTGTCATGACAAGCTCTTTACCGGCCTTTTCAGCCATCATCTGCTGCTCTTTAGAAGGCTCGGCACCAAAGTAAATATCAGCTTCTCCGGAAAGCAGCCGCTCATATGCATAGATCGTGTTCGTAAAGCTGACAACCTCTTTCTCAGATGTCATGACGCTGCTGACATTTTTGTAGACTGCGTTCGCAAAAGCAGAATAAACCGGAAAAGCTGCCTCAGCTCCGTCAAGAACCGGCATTTCATCTGAGTTCTCAATGATGAACGTTGACTCACCTTTTAAAGTAGGCAGTTTGTGATAAGGATTGGTTACTTCATAAGGCGTCAAATCTGTAGTCGAATAGCCCCCTCCATGTTCATACCCGTATGTAGGAAGCACTTTTTTGCTTCTTTCGGCATCTATGTAAGTGCCTGCACTTAAGCTGATTACAATAACGGCAAACAGAGTAAATGCTTTTTTTGCAGCAGGAAGCAAATTGTTTTGATGATTCCGCAGCATCAAAAGAATGCATGGGATGCTGAATGCCGATCCGTATGCAATTGGAGCCCAAAAAAGAGTACTCAGTTCACCAGCAAAAGCTGACATGAAAAATCCCGGTGCATACGGCAAGTGCAAAATCCCATAGATTACCCAGCTGTCATGTCCGTAAAAGCCTCCGCTGATCCACATAAAGATTGCCCAAAGCAAAGCTGTATAAGCAAGCGGAACAAAGGCGAGAAATTCTTGTCCTTGCACTCGATTTTTAAACCACCTATACCCAAAGACGAGTCCTCCAATTGAAAAAACAGCGATGGCCATCATGGAAATGACCACCAGCAGTGATAAACTAAATGGGATAAGCCCAAAATACAAAATCAGCTTTGCAGCTTTCAATCTTTTCTCCTCACCTTCCTGTATTTAGTGTA
Source organism: Metabacillus sp. SLBN-84 (assembly GCF_053629595.1). Taxonomy (NCBI): domain Bacteria; kingdom Bacillati; phylum Bacillota; class Bacilli; order Caryophanales; family Bacillaceae; genus Metabacillus; species Metabacillus sp. SLBN-84. The sequence goes on along the minus strand of NZ_JBRJIP010000001.1, from coordinate 1,981,291 downwards.
ATTTTACACTTTAATCCTAATTTTTACAATATCTTTTTTCAGAATATAAAAAATGTCCTTCATTTTGAAGGACACCGTCATAGTATTTCAGCTTTGTTTTTTTGCAAGTTCTTCTTTGCTGATTAATTCCGAAGCCGGTACATCCAGCACGGTAGAGAGTTTTAAGATGGTTTGCGTGTCAGGGATTTTTTCTCCTGCTTCATACTTTTCAATGGTCTGCCGCCCAAGTCTCGCTTTAATAGCAAGCTCCTCCTGACTCATATTCTTCTGTTCGCGGTAATGCTTTAATTGCTGGTGAAAAGCAGCCATCATCCATTCCTCCCTAAAATCATCCAATTTTATACTTTTAGTGTATCACTGCTGCAGCCATTTGCACCATTGTAAACGTGAACATTATGTTACTAAAATGCACTAATAATATTCCGCTTTAGGGGCAATCTATTTGGGAATAAACAATACAGGAGGTTTACGATGAAAAACAAATGGCTAATTCTCATCATGGGTGTCCTTTTTTCAGCGTTTATGATGGCAGGCTGCAATGCAAATGACGACCAGGATCCGGCACCGCCAGAAAACCAGCAGGAAGAAGAGCAGAATCAAATGGATGAAAACAACGAAGATGAACCTGCACCAGGCATGGAAGAAGACGACACAATGATGAAAGACGATGAAAAAGACGCAGATCCGGATCCTGAAGATCCAATTGAAGATCCGGAAGATATGAACGATAAAGACCGCAAAGACGACTGAGTCTGGCAAAAGCCTTCTGCTGAAGGCTTTTTTTGGTGGCTGATTTTGGGATGATCAACTGTGGAAATGTTCTTTTGGTGCCTTTTAGTTTGGTATGGTCGATTTATAGGACAGCATTTTCTCTTTTTGTGGCCCTGTATTTCAGTCCGGTCGATTTATAAGACAGCATTTCACCCTCTTTGGTGCTCTGTATTTCCGTCCAACTGAATTATTGGGTTCTATTTCCATTTTGATGACCCACCAAAACTCTCTGCTCCATCCTCTTTCACGCAAAAAAGACAGGGTCTCCCCTGTCTTTTCATCAATCGTGAAAATTGGTTCCGTCTGTCACAGCACGTACAACGCCGGTCCGGACAACAAAGTCTCCAAAGTGTTCTCCCGGCTCCCGCTCTTTTGCAAATTGTGCAATCAGGACGCGAAGCTCGCTGAGAATTTCTTCTTCTCCGATGTTTTCCCGGTATAATTTGCTCAGGCGGCTGCCGTCGAATGCGGCACCGAGATACATATTGTATTTTCCTGGCGCTTTTCCGATAAAGGCAATTTCACCTAGGGCATGGCGGGCACATCCATTTGGGCAGCCTGTCATGCGGATCGTAATTTCTTCGTTGCGCAGTCCGTTTTCATCCACGATTTCTTCAATTTTATCAATCAATCTCGGCAAATATCGCTCTGCTTCTGCCATGGCAAGTCCGCAAGTTGGAAGGGCCACGCAGGCAATGGAGCTGCGGCGCAGTGCAGAATAGTGTTTGCCGTCTGTTAAGTTGTACATTTCAATCAGGTCATTTATTTTTTTCTTCTGCTGAGATGAAACGTTTGAAATGATCAGGTTTTGATTTGGCGTCAGACGAATGTCGCCTTTAAGCACTTTTGCAATTTCGCGCAGGCCCGTCATCAGCGGGTATCCGTCGAAGTCTGCGATGCGGCCCCCTTCTACAAACAGCGTGAAATGCCATTTGCCGTTCCCGCCTTTTACCCAGCCGTAGCTGTCGCCATTGCTGTTAAAACGGAAATCTTTTGCTGCGCCGAGACTGTAGCCAAGACGGCTCTCAAGTTCTTCTTTTACATTTTGAAGACCTAAGCGGTCGACCGTATATTTGAAACGGGCATATTTTCTGACAGACCTGTTTCCGTAATCACGCTGAATGGTAATAATCTTTTCAGCCACATCAACAATTCTATCCGGTGCAACAAAACCGATTACTTTTCCAAGCTGCGGGTAGGTTGCTTTATCACCATGTGACATCCCCATGCCGCCGCCAATGACAACATTGAAGCCTGAAAGCTTATTATCTTCAACAATCGCGATAAATCCAAGATCCTGCGAATAGACATCAATATCATTTGACGGCGGTACTGCAATCCCGATTTTAAATTTTCTCGGGAGATAAAGCGGGCCATACATCGGCTCGACTTCTTCTGCATCCGGTGTGCCTGCCACCTTTTCTTCATCAAGCCAGATCTCATGATAGGCTCTTGTGCGCGGCAGAAGATCATCGCTCAGTTTTCTTGAAAGTTCATACACCTCGGCATGAAGATCAGATTGATAAGGGTTGACATTGCACATGACGTTTCTGTTTACATCTCCGCAGGCTGCAATCGTATCCAGCATGGAAGCATGGATTTCCTGAATCGTCTTTTTCATGTTCCATTTCAGAATCCCGTGCATCTGGAATGTCTGGCGTGTTGTCAGCTTAAGCGTGCCGTTTCCGTATTTTTGGGCAAGCTCATCCATCACCAGCCATTGATCCGGCCTTGCAACTCCCCCTGCCATGCGGACGCGGAGCATAAACTGATAGGCAGGCTCAAGCTTTTGCTTCTGGCGTTCGTTCCGAAGATCGCGGTCATCCTGAAGATAGCTGCCGTGATGCTTCATCAGGCGATTATCATCGTCAGGAATGCCGGCGGAAATGCGTTCCTGCATCACTTCTGAAAGTGTCCCGCGCAGATAATTGCTTCGCTGTTTAATATCTTCTACATCACTTGGAGGGCCTTCAGGCGCACTCAGTACTTTATTTGACATGATGGTATACCCCTTTCAATCGTTCTCAATAGACGTCACGCTGATAGCGTTTTTGCTGCTGCATGCCGGCAAGAACTTCTTCCGCTGCCGCGCGGCTCATGCCGCCCTCATTTTCAATAATGCTGATAAGCGTGCTGTGAACATCATGGGCCATGTGTTTTTCATCTCCGCAGATGTAGACATAAGCCCCTTCTTTAATCCATTCGTACAGCTCTTTGCTTTGCTCAAGCATACGGTGCTGAACATACACTTTTTCTGCCGTATCCCTTGAAAAAGCGACATCCATCCGTGTCAAACTTCCATTCTCAAGGGCCTTCTGCCATTCGGTCTGATAAAGGAAGTCTGTGACGAAGTGCTGATCGCCAAAGAATAGCCATGACTTCCCGCCTGCTCCTGTTTCTTCTCTTTCTTGAATGAATGAACGAAACGGGGCGATGCCTGTTCCGGGTCCAACCATAATGATTGGAACGTCAGGATTTTCAGACAGCTTAAAATTCTGGTTCTTCTGTATGTAAACAGGCAGGGTGTCGCCGGGCTGAAGCCGCTCGGCTGTTAAAATGGAGCAAACCCCGCTGCGCTTTCGTCCGTGAGTTTCATATCTGACTGCCCCGATGGTCAAGTGCACTTCATCTGGATTTGCCGTCAGACTGCTCGCAATAGAATAAAGGCGCGCCGGCATTTTGCGGAGGTTATGAACAAACTCCTCTGCCGAAGCACTCCAAGGGCCAAAGTCTTCAATCAGATCAACAAGGTCGCGGCCTTCAATGTACACTTTCAGCTGATCTTCTTTACCAGGTGAAACAAGTTCCTTAAGCCCGCTGTGATCCGATATTCCTGCCAGTTTTTCCAACAGCGGCTTAGAAAGCACGGTAATTTCAAAATGAGTCAAAAGGGCGTTCCGCAAAGACAGACGATCTCCATGTTTATTGATCGTCACACTGCTTTCAGGATCCCATCCTGTTTTTTCAAGCAAAAGATCAACAAGCACCGGATCATTTTCTGGGAAAATGCCAAGGCTGTCTCCCGGTTCATATGTAAGACCTGAGCCTTCAAGGGACAATTCAAGGTGACGGGTTTCTTTATTTGACCCCCGGCCATTTAAATTGATGTTTTCAAGGACTTCAGCACGGAATGGATTTGTGCGCGAGTAGGAAGACGGCTGCGCTGACTCAGCAGACACTTCAGCAGCAGGAGCCGTATTGTCCCCCTGCGTCTCTTTTAAACTAGTAATCACACCGCTGATCCATTCTGCAGCCTGCTCATCAAAATCAAGATCGCAGTCGGTACGCGGATAGATTCTCGTTCCGCCCAGTTCTTCAAGCTTCTGATCAAAATCTTTGCCGGTCTGGCAGAAAAATTCATATGAACTGTCACCCAGGGACAGGACGGAAAAATTCATGCCCTCAAGCTTAGGTGCCCTTCTTCCATGTAAAAACTCATAGAATGAGAGAGCATTGTCAGGAGGTGTTCCCTCACCATGGGTGCTGACGACAATCAAGAGGTTTTTTTCTTTTTTCAGTAGATTCGGTTTATAATCGTTCATAGAAGAAATGGTTACCTGAAAGCCTTGTTCGGACAGTGTTTTTGCTGCGTTTTCAGCAAGACTCTGAGCATTTCCCGTCTGTGAGCCATAGAGAACCGTTATTTCTTTTGAAACGGATGCGCTTTGAACAGGTGCCGCCTCTCCTGCCTTGGGCGCCAGAACGCCAATAGGTCCAGCAGCCTGTACGGCTGTCAAATATCCCGTCAGCCAGATCTTCTGGGTTTCTGATAATGTTGGCAGAAGGCGGTTAAGAAGCTCTGCCTGCTCCTGATTAAACGGACTGTTACTTACCTGAAGTTGCAACGATACCCACCTCGCAAACGAATTTAGAACTGCCAATATAATTAACCCTATACGCAAAGTCGGTTTTATGACTCTGCTTTAATAAACCTATAGATAAAAATACTATTTCTACTTTACCTGAAAACAGAAAATTAGTAAAATACATTTAATTTATGACGATTATTAAGATTTCTAATGATAAGGTGGCTTTCTATTTTGTCCTATGATGCTTTGAAAACATTTGTCACTCTTGCAGAGGTGAAAAACTTTACGAAAACGGCAGAAACGCTCCGCATGTCCCAGCCGAGCGTTAGTCTACATATCAAAAATCTTGAAAAAGAATTTCAGACAAAGCTTTTTCTTCGGTCTCCCAAGTTTCTGCAGATTACCCCAACCGGTGAAATCCTGTATGACCGTGCAAAACGAATGATTTCTTTATATGAACAATCCAAACAGGATATTCTCGAACACCAGAATGCCATCCGCGGGGAATTGAAGATTGGCGCAAGCTTTACGATTGGAGAGTATATCCTCCCTTCCCTGCTGCTTGATCTGCAAAAAGATTATCCGGAACTTGAACTGGAGGTCCTGATCGGCAATACAGAGGAAATTGTACAGAGTGTGCGCATGCATGGTGTCGATATTGGTCTCATTGAAGGTCAAACGAACGAGAGTGAACTTTCGGTCCACCCGTTTATGCAGGATGAGCTTTTTATCGTTGCCTCCCTGGATCATGAGCTCGCTTCAAAGAAAGAGGTCACTTTTGCTGATTTGCACAATCAGCCGTGGGTTACCCGCGAAGTCGGTTCCGGTACACGAGAGTATTTAAACCATGTTATACGGACGAACGGCCTCAAAGTAAAATCACTGCTTACCATCAGCAGCAATCAGGGAATAAAAGAAACGCTTATGCACGGAACGGGCCTGTCCTTTCTTTCAAAAAGCGTCATTGAACGGGATGTTGCCAATAAAGACCTTTCGATTATTCATATGGAAAATCAGCGGTTTACAAGGACCCTTTCCTACCTGTACTCGCCGGTCATTGAAGATAAGAAGATTGTGAAAACGTTTATTGATTCACTTAAGAAAAAGTGGCCGGATGAGATGAGTCTGGCAAAAAAGCTGAAATGACAGGGCACTGCTTCGAATATAGGCATGTGACCAAAGTTCTTTAATGGCATATGATAAGGTAAAACTTCAGACGAAAGCCTTTAACTTTATGACAGGATTGATTTCTTGTGGAAAATCAAATAAAAGAAATAACCGGAGCGGCGATAGCCGCAATCGGAACTGTGACTGCAGCTGTAGGCAGCACGCCATTTCCTTTTTTAAGTGAAAACAGAAGAAACGATTTAAGTTTATGGGGAAATGTCCTGCAGGCGACAGGCAATGCACTTGAAGCAGATGGTCAGGGTGAGATCTCCCTTGAAAAAATAGGGAACGAAATCCAGTCTGCCGGGAACGTTACAGTCATCGCAGGTCTTTTATTAAACACTTCAGAAGAAATTCGCCAGAAACTGATCATTGACGGAAATTTCATACAGGCACTTGGCGGGGCGACTGCACTTGGAGATGAGCTGCAGGATACGTCAAATCAGTTTGAAATCTATCTGATTATCGGCAACATACTGCAGATTACCGGCAACTCCCTTCAGGCTGTCAGCGGAATACAGGAGTATAAAAATCGAAGTGCAGACATTGACGGAGTGTCTCTAGATGCGATTGGAAGCTGGATACAAGCAGCCGGCTCTGTCATTTCTTTTATTGGGCAGGTGCTGGAGGAAACAGAAGAACATGGGTCTGCACTGAAACAACCGTAAACAAAAAAAGGCCCAGCATGTCTGAGCCTTTTTCGCTACTTCTTCTTTTTCTTGAAAAACAAAGCAGCTATAAGACTCAGCACACAGCTGAGCATAAGTGTCATTGTAAAATAAAGCGTCACCAGCACATCATTCAGATCCTTGTCATTTCCCTGCAAAAAGGTTGGAATGACGTATACAAGAGCTGCTAAAATGGCGAGTGTCACAGGCGGTATAAATCTTCTGGTATAAGGCAGTTTCATTGTAAGAAAGACCGAAGCCGCCATCACCACAAGCGGAAGGCCTATGCGTATAAAATTTGACATGAGTTCAGAATCCACTTGTACACCCTCCTTTCAGTTAATTAGGTTCAACGTGTACATGTACATTGTACACTTCATGCTTCTTCATTAAAATCGTTTCGACTTTAGTTGAAATATCATGGGCATCACGGATATCAAGGGTGGAATTCACCAGGATCACAATGTCTACAACTGTATTGTTCCCATAATTTCTTGCCTTAATTTCCTTTACCCCCTTTACCCCGTACAGAGAGAGGGCCGTTTCTTTAAAAGCTTCTATTTCCTCTTCGTCAAATCCATCCGTTAAATGGTGCGAAGCTTCCCTGAAAATATCCCATGCCGTTTTGCAGATCAGTAATCCGACGATGACGGCTGCAGCCGGATCCAGCCATGGAAGGGAGAATTGCGAGCCGATAATGCCGACAGCAATGCCGATACTGACCCATGCATCTGACAAATTATCTTTCGCAGCCGCAGTCACTGCCTGGCTGTTAATTTTTTCTCCAAGCCGTTTATTGTAGCGGTAAACAAGATACATAACGGCAGCACAGAATAAACCGGTCCATGCCGAGATCATGTCAGGTGATTCCTGTTTCCCTTCAAACACAGACAAAACAGCCCCGTATAATACTTGAAGTCCGACAGCCATCATGATGAAGGATGCGACAAGCGACGCAACGGTCTCCGCTTTCCAGTGGCCGTATGGATGATCCTTGTCGGCAGGCTTTTGTGACAGCCGCAGCCCTATCAGCACAGCGACTGAAGCAACGATGTCTGTCGCATTATTTAACCCGTCCGCTTTAAGTGCCTCGGAGTTCGCTGAATATCCAATAAGCAATTTAAGAGCCGATAAGCACAGGTATGCAGCAATGCTGATGATTGCTCCACGCTCGCCTTTTTTTAAGTCCGCATATTTTTGTTGTTCCATCTATTGAACCTCCGCGTTTTCATTCCTTGAACATCTTACCAGTCAAGGTTTGAGTGAGTCTACAGCAACCTTTTTTCGCGGTTCAACAAGAGTAACAAATGTCTAAAAAAGTTTGCTCAGACAAACTTTTCTTCTTGTACGCATCTATTTATTTCGTAAGCCGAAAGAACTTTCTCAAATCTAGGCAAAAGGTTGTCAATCCCTTTTAAATCCACTATTTTTCTGAACCTATAGCGCCATTTCTGTCAAAAAACAAGGAATCCCCTCTTTTATTGCAGAAAATTCTGATTGTTGAACCAAAAAAATGAAGAGGTGAGCGTATTTGAAGAAGAGAACATTCGTTAAAGCAGCAGGTACAGCATTGATGGCGGCTGCACTCCTATTTCCGCAGCCAGGCAGTTTCGCACCGCCTTCACCAGCTGCAGCAGAAACGCTTGAGACACAAGGATTTATTAGCTATGCAGAGCTCCAGAAAAAACTGAGACAGTTAGAACAGACAAGCGGAGGAAAAATTTCAGTTGATGTTGCCGGATATACCAACCAGGGACGTGAAATCTACACAGCCAGGGTTGGCACCGGAGAGAAAGTGCTTCTTGTTCAAAGTGAAATTCACGGCAATGAAAAGACCGGTACAGTAGCGCTTTTGAACATCCTTCAAAAAATCGGCTCAAGCAATTCGGAGGCAGCTAAGAAAATACGTGAAGAGGTTACGATTGTTGCCATTCCGATGATGAATGCAGATGCATCTGAGCTCGACCGCCGCGGAAATGACCTGAGCTGGTCGGAGGTGACGGAGCGCTTCCCGCAATTAAGCTCAGCAACCCCTTCCTGGAATTACTATACAAGGGTTCTCCAGGGTGATGACTATGGAGCGAATCCGGGATTCGATGTAAACCGGGACTTCCACCCGGATTTAGATTATGTACCTGCTGCTTCAGACTTTCCCGGAGCTTCCAACAAACCCGGCTGGTACATCACGCCAGAGGCTCAAACTGTCAGAGACGTATATAAAGATCTGATGGCGGAATTCGGAAAAGTGGATGTCTTTATGGACATGCATCATCAGGGATTCCCGTATGTCGGGGATACAGGTGAAGTAGCTACAATGTCCATTTCCGCGCAATTTGTACCAGATCCGGCAACTCCTGAAGGAGAAAAATATGCCCAATATGCTAATGGGTACGATTATGATTTTTCAAGACAGCTGAATGTTGCCGTCTATGATGCCCTGCAGGCAAAAGGAGATTCCGTATTTACAAACATTTCACTCTACCAGCAGGATCTCGACCTTCCTGGAACAGCACTTGGCTCCTTTGCATTAAACGGAAGCGGAACCGTTCTTTTTGAAGTCAAAGGCCAAACACAAAACTTTGGTCAAAAACAAAAAGGCATGCTAGTTAAAACAGTTGAAACCGGATTAATGGGTGTAATTAACGGCGTAACTGACGGCACCGTTTACTCTCTCGATCCTGAAAAATATGAAGAAATTCCGGAATCCACTTATTAATATATGCAAAAGAAAAATCCGAACTTTTCGTTATGAAGTTCGGATTTTTTTATTTGAAAACGGGGTTTTGATTCCCGCGTTGTATGTTTATGACCCTTCAAGCTTACTCTGCCCTGCGTAAAGGGTTATTTCACGCATGCTTATGACCCTTCAGCTCACTCAGCCCTGCATGAATGGCTCTTTCTCAGCACCCATGCCCAATAGTCAGCAATCAGACCGTCACAGCCTCCTGATTCCCAAAGTCAAATTCCACTTCAAAACCGAGGTCTTTCAGCATGTCATGGTCCCTCGTGCTTTCTTGTCCCCTGGTCGTTAAATAGTCTCCCACAAAGATTGAGTTGGCTGCATAGAGTCCAAGCGGCTGAAGGGATCTTAAATTGACCTCTCTTCCGCCTGAAATACGGATTTCTTTAGTCGGATTGATGTAGCGGAAGAGTGCAAGCACCTTCAGGCAATACCTTGGGTCAAGTTCGTCCGTCCCTTCAAGCGGAGTACCGTCAATGGCGTGAAGAAAGTTTACAGGGATACTGTCTGCGTCAAGTGCGCGCAGGCTGAATGCCATATTGACGACATCTTTTTTTGTTTCTCTCATGCCGATGATTACGCCCGAACATGGAGAAATGCCGGACGCCTTTACAGCTTCGATGGTTTGTACGCGGTTATCGTATGTATGCGATGTTGTAATCGATTCGTGGTGCTCTTTTGATGTATTTATGTTGTGGTTATAGCGGTCGACTCCGGCTTCTTTGAGCCGTTCAGCCTGTCCCGGTTTCAACAGCCCTAGGCACGCACACACCTTCAGACCGAATTGATCTTTAATGTCTTTTACGGCAGATACAACTGTGTCCAGTTCTTTTTCAGAAGGACCTCTTCCGCTTGCAACTATGCAATAGGTTCCGACCTTGAGATTATAGGCGCGTTCTGCTCCTTCTAAAATGCTTTCCTTGTTCATCATCCGGTACTTTTCAATAGGGGCGGTTGATATGCTTGACTGAGAGCAATAGCCGCAGTTTTCAGGACAAAGTCCTGATTTCGTGTTTACGATCATGTTCAGTTTTACTTTTTTCCCGTAATAATGCTTTCTGATCAAAAATGCTCCATGAAGAAGACTCAGAATCTCATCATCTTCGCTTGTTAAAATTTCAAGTGACTCTTCCTCTGTTAATACCTTGCCGTTTATGACTTCATTTGCCAGTGCGGACCATTTCATTGCATTCCCTCCATCTCGTCGTTCTCTTCCATGGTAAAGAATAGCAAGGATTTATGTCAACTTATTTTTATTGAGGTTAACAAATTGGTGTAAACGTTCTCGAAATGTTCATTTCATACAAATTATTACATTTATTTAAATGGTACGATTAAAACAGCCAGTCATTAGGAGGAAGAAGATCGTGCTAAAAAGAATGATGGATACTCCAAAGAAAAAAACGGCAGCTTTTTTTGCTCTATACGCAGTTCTGATGGCATGCCTGATTATTATGGCCGTTAATTTCACCACAGTCAAAGAACAGAAGACTGATTTTGCACGAGAATTTGCAGAGCAAATCAAGGTACAAGAAGCTAAAAGAGAAGAAGAAAAAAAGCGGGAGGAAAAGCCGCTTTGGGAAGTCTCTGATCGAACAGCCATTATCGCCGTTACAGCTGGAGCAATTGCAGATATCCTGGTTGTTTTATGGTGGGCAAGAAGAGAAAACAGACGAATGGATGAGAATCAGGATGTTTCGACTAAAAAAAGATGGCGGGACAGTAAATGGTTTTGGACCATTGCAGCAATGGGTGTTATTCAGCCCTCAGGGAGCCGCTACATCATTAATTGGAAAAACATGATCGCCTCGGCTGTGCTTATTCATGTACTGCTTTATTTACTTATTAAAAATGCATAAAAAAGAGAGGTTTCCCCCCTCTCTTTCAGCTCTCCATTGAAGTCTCAATTTCATATTCTTCTTTTTTCTCTTCCATCCATCCGGTGTAGGCTGTCTGCATTTTCTGATCAAAAAGAGCTTCTTTGATTTCCTCTTTTTTCTCAGCATATACAGCCGGAACTGCCGCTTTTTTGTCTTCGAATTTGATTATGTGATATCCAAATTCTGTTTTTACGGGATCGCTGATTTCCCCTTCTTTCATTGAGAACGCTTTTTCTTCAAATGCGGCAGTCATCTCACCTTTTCCAAAGTAGCCAAGCTCTCCGCCGTTCCCGCTGTTAGATGTATCTGTTGAATATTCTTTGGCAAGCTCTGCAAAATCAGCTCCTCCATCAAGCTTTCCTTTGACTTCTTTTGCCGTCGCCTCATCCTCCACTAAGATATGACTGGCTTTAACCTGTTCTGGCTCAGAAAGACTTTCTTTGTTTTCTTCAAAATAGGTTTTCATCTCTTCTTCTGTAATGTCAATCTCAGGTTCAAGCAGCTTTTCAATTTTTAAATTTGTTTTCAATTCGTCTTTGACTGCCTCAGCTGAACCGCCGGAAGCCTCGATCTGCTGGATAAAAGCCTCTTCCCCTCCGTATGATTCCGCGATTGATTGATACTCTTTGTCAACATCTGCATCAGATACTGTTATTTTCTTTTTTTCTGACTCCTGATTAATGATTTCTTCTGTAATTAAATAGTCTACAAGCTCCGTTCCGCCCTGATCTGCAAGCAGGCCGAAAAGCCTGTCCTGACTGATTTTTTCGCCATTCACACTGGCTACTGCCCCATCATTTTCTGCTGAACCGACTGCCCAGCCGATTCCGCCGCTGAGGAGACCGGTCATTAAAAAAGCATAAGTAAGTTTATTTGCAAGTATATTTTTCATCATCAAAACTCCTGACTTTTTTTCTTCCTTCTTTTGCTGAACACATTCCAGTATAACGGGCAGATATGAATAAACTATGAACAAAGCGAGAAGAAGATATGAAAGGAACATTCCAAAGATTCCCTTCTTTATTTAGCAGGAGAGTATCAAACCCTAAGAGATAATAACGTTCCGGGAGTTTTTCTATGCTGAGAAAAATGATCATTTTGTTTGGATTATGCATGACACTGATGATCTGCACGCTTTTGGTTCTGCAGTGGGATGTAAAAAGCGGATATAAAGATTACACCAATGAACACGGCATGATTAAGACCCCCGTCTACCACGGGGATTTGACCCTGTTTCCCGAAGGTGACAGCCTATATAAATCACTCTTTCAAGATATTAAAGAAGCTCAAGACTACATTTATATTCATTTCTTTATCATTCGGGACGACCCTGTCAGCCTGAATTTTTTGTCCCTTCTTCAAAAAAAGGCCGAAAGCGGAACAGATGTTATGCTTTCAGTCGACCGTATCGGCGGAAAAGAGATCAAAAGAAAACTCATTAAACGTCTAGAAGCGAGCGGTGTGCACTTCACGTTCAGCAGAAAAAACGGCATCACTCATCCTTTTTACAGAATGAATCACCGGAATCACAGAAAGCTCGCCATCATTGACGGCAAGGTGTCTTATTTAGGCGGATTTAATATGGGAGAAGAGTATCTGGGCCAGGATAAACGCTTTGGATACTGGCGGGACTATCACCTGCGGATTGCCGGTGAAGGAGCGTATGAAGTGGAGGAACAATTTCTGAAGGACTGGGAAGAAGACACCGGGCAGAAAAGGCTTCCTGAAAAACATCAGCCTCTACGAACGGACGGTTCTGAATATCAGCTGTTTTTCTCAACCGGAGGAGAATGGGAAAAAGAACTCCTATCTTTAATAAGAAGTGCAAGAAAGCGGCTGGTTATTGCAACTCCCTATTTCATACCAAACAATGAGATGATGGATGCGCTTATTGATGCGCGGAAAAATGGCGTCAAAGTTGAGATCCTCGTCCCTGACCACACAGATGCATGGTTTACAAAGCCTCCTAGCTATCCGAAAACGGAAAAACTATTAAAACGCGGCGTTGATATTTATTTGTATACAAAAGGATTTTTTCATGGGAAAGTGATGCTGATTGATGGTGAAACGGCGAATATCAGCACAGCAAACTGGGATCCGCGGAGCTTTTATTTAAATGATGAAGCAAGCTGCCTGATCTATGACACAGAAGTCATCAAGACCATTTCAGCTGAAATTGAAGAGGATAAAAAAAACAGCCGGAAGCTGAATGAAGCGATTATAAAAGAAATTCCATCCTGGGAGCGTTCATTTATGAAGACCCCAGAATGGATTTATTATTATTTTTAAGCCGGAACACGTGATGGTTTTCTTTTTCCAAAAGCAAGCCCCGCAGCAGCTCCAAGTAATGCCGGAACAAGCCAGCCGATGCCTTCCCCGTAAAGCGGAAGGAAGCTCAGGGCAGGTGTCAGTGCTTCACTGAGGAACGTTTTATTTATCGTATCTGCCAGACTGAAAAGGCCGGTAAAAAGAACCGAAGTTGCATAAATGTATGGGCTATTTTGGATGAAAGAATGAACCAATGCAAGAATAATCAGGACGATGGCGATTGGGTAAATCATGCCCAGTATCGGCACAGAAACCGTCAAAATCTGCGTTAGTCCAAGATTTGCAACGGCTGTACTTGCCAGACATAAAATCAATACCCAGACCTTATACGGCACTCTAGGCACAGCCCCTGCAAAAAACTGGCTGCACGATATAACAAGGCCAATGGATACGCAAAAACAAGCCAATGTAAAGACAAGCCCAAGGATGACGCTCCCGCTTGTACCGAAGAGGCTCGTCATAATGTTTGTCAGAATCTGGGCGCCGTTTTCAGATGTTCCAAGAGATGCGCTCGCTGCACCCATTGTGCCAAGAAGAATGTAGATAATGGTTAAAAGCAAGCCTGCTCCAATTCCTGCATACATCATATAACGGGACAGTGCTTTTTCATTTGTTACACCCTGTGATCTGATAGCAGTTGCAATTACAATTCCGAAAGCAAGCGCTGCAAGTGCGTCCATCGTCAAGTATCCATCAAGAAACCCCTGAAAAGCAGGACTCGTTCCATAATTGCCTGATGCCTGCCCACTTTCTCCAATTGGTGTAATCAAAGACTTCACAAAAATAACCAGAATCAGCGTAAGCACAATTGGCGTAAGCAGTTTGCCGAATAAGTCTACAAGCTTAGACGGGGACATGCTGAGCCAATACACTAAGCCAAAAAAGACCGCTGTATAAATGAACAGCGCTGCAGGAGAACCCGCAGCCTCAGCGGGAAGAAAAGGCGCTGCCCCCATTTCAAAGGCCAGGCTCCCGGCTCTTGGAATCGCGAGTCCTGGTCCGATCGAAACGTAAATTATAAACGGAAAAATAAGAGCAAATACCGGATGGACCCTTGAATTTAATTCATGAAAGCTCCCTGCTTTAGCAACCGCGATAACCCCGAGAATCGGAAGACCAACCGCGGAAAGAATAAAGCCTGCAAGAGAAGGCCAGAGATTGTCCCCTGCTGCCTGTCCGAGAAAAGCCGGGAAGATTAAGTTCCCTGCTCCAAAAAACATGGAAAAGAGCATAAGACTGATTAACATGATCTGTTTTGACGAAAATTCCTTTGCCATACAAAAACTCCTTTAGAATGAAGGTTCTATGATGAAAATAATAGTTCAAAGTATAACAGCTAAAAAATTGATTGACTAGTTCCTTTTTTCAGCATTTTTAAGCACGTTTTTTCAAACCCTGTTCTAAAGGCAATGAATGCGTTTACCAACCATTCATTAATTTTTTTCCATTCAAATGAGACAATACATCATCGTATTGTCTCATTTGAATGGAACCGTTATTTTCTGAGCTTTGCTCTCTGTTTTCTGTTCGGCATTCAGCACATCGCTTGTCAGCAGCGTGACACTTTTAACAGGCTCTTCGGAATGTTTCAGAATAAATCCGATATTACCCTTTTTTGTCTGATTCGCGCCTAGTTCTCCATTCAAATCCTCAAGGTAAATATCTGATTCCCAGTCAATTCGCTGACCATTGTCTGTCTCTAGCATAGCAACAGGAGAGAAGTAGACGGGCTGATCTGACGTGTTTTTCACCTCTACCTCAGCTTTGATGATGTCAAACGTTTCTTCATGGGTGAATGTGTGAAAAAAATCAATCATGCTGTAGGCAGGTGTATGCTCGATCATTTTCACATCTTTTATCGTCAGTTCTACATCCCCTGCTTTGTAGGTTTGATTCAGGCTGCTGATGGCTTTCAGCTCAGCTGCGCCTTTGTCATCTTTCACGGTTTGACCCGGTTCAAGGAGTGAACGGTCATCCGTTATCTGGGGATTTGGCACGTAGCTGTCTTCAGTGGCATTTTGATTTGAGGGTGATGATGCCGATGTTTCAGTCTTCTGTTCCTGTTTCTTCTCGTTTTGGTCAGGTTCTGTCGCCTGTGCAGAACAAGCAGAAAGTACGATTGTCAAAGATAGCATAAGCCATGCATGTTTCATCATGTTGTCCCCTTTCTCTATTTGCCAATCTGCCGGCATGATCACAGACTCCGCCGCTTTCGCAGCAGAGTCATGATACAGCCTGGTTATTTCTTTTTGCTTTTTTCTAATATATCAAAGATGATTTCTGCGTGATCTGTGTTGTCTTTATGACCTGCGAACAATTCTTTCCCTGGTCCGTAAGCAAAGACAGGAACGTCTTCACCTGTATGTCCGTCTGTTGTCCAGCCAGTATTGGAGCGCTTATTAAAGATGGCTTCTATCGCATTATCAACACGGAGAATTCCTTTATCTTTGTCTGCTTTGCCTTTTTCTGCTGCATCTTTGACAGAATTGATTTCTTCAGCCGTTAATTCAAGATCGATATACTGCTTTAACGTTTTTTCAGGATCTGCGCCTTCTTCAACGATTTGGGCTGCCATAAAGTCAGGTGTGCGCTTTGCAGCTTTGATCGGCTCTCCAAACCAGTTGTAATCGCCGTCAGCTCCTATTGAATAACCGCCTGTTGAATGGTCTGCAGTAGCCACAACAAGTGTATGCTTGTCCTTTTTGGCAAATTCAATCGCTGCTTTGTAGGCTTTTTCAAAATCCTGCATTTCACTCATAGCTCCTACAATATCGTTGTCATGTCCAGCCCAGTCAACCTGGCTTCCCTCGACCATCAGGAAAAACCCGTCTTTATCTTGATTCAGTCTTGAAAGAGCTGAACTTGTCATGTCTTCAAGAGAAGGTGTTTCTTTTTCGCGGTCAATCATTTTTGGAAGGCCTCCATCAGCAAACAATCCAAGAACCTGCTGATTTTTATCCTTCATCATTTCTTCTTTGGATGTCACATAGCTGTACCCGTCTTTCTGGAATTCTTCTGCAAGATTGCGGTCAGCTCGCTCAAAATTGCTTAAGCCTCCGCCCAGCATGACATCCACTTTATGTTTGCCGTTGATCAGTTCATCGTAATAATCATCTGCAATAGCGTTCATGTTTTTTCGGTTCATATCATGTGCACCGAATGAAGCAGGTGTAGCATGAGTGATTTCCGACGTAGCAACAAGACCTGTCGCCTTTCCTTTTTCTTTTGCCGATTCTAAAACGGTTTTCAGCTCTGTACCGTCATTGTCTACGCCAATTGCAGCGTTGAATGTCTTGTATCCTGTTGACATCGCTGTTGCAGCCGATGCTGAATCTGTTACATTTTCCTTAGGATCTTCAGGGTAGGTCATTTGATTGCCGACAAGGTGCTGATCAAATTCTGTACGCTCAGCCTGCGGTGTAGAAGGGTCGTCTTTTAGATAGCGGTATGCTGATGTATAGGATACGCCCATTCCGTCTCCGACCAGGAAAATAACGTTTTTTATTTCATTCGGTTTTTTTCCAGCAGCTTCCGCTTCACTTGCCTTAGCATTTGGAAAATTTCCAATGACACTTGCCGCAACTACAGCTGAAAGTACTGCAACCGGAACAGCAATTTTTCCAATCTTCCTATTAAACAATCAAAAAACCTCCTATAGAATGTTTTGTTTACAAGTACTAGTCTATGGGATGAGTTTTAAGGAAGTTTTGAGAGATTGTAAAGTATGTCTGTCCGTTGTTTACAGTTTTTTTACAACAAATAAATACAAAACGGTTGCATAATTAATCTTTTATTATAGTTTGTGGTGGAGCTGACCGCCTTCTGAATACCAGATAAAGAAGTCCTCCCCCCGAAACTGTGCAAATGATGGCACCAATCGAAAGAAAGAGTGCCTCTATGCCAAATTGGGACGCACATGCCGTACCGTAAACAATTCCAAGCGGCGCAGCTGCCTTTTGTCAGGAGGAACCTGACTGAGAAAACCTGCCCAAGAATGGACTGCGGCACAAGCTTTTGATAAAGCGTAGTGCTGTAAACATTCCAAAACGGCATAGCTGCACCTGCTGCGATTTCAATGACCATCGCCGCTGCCAGTGACTCTGCAGCACCAAGTGCCAAGTAAGTAGAGCCTCCGATAAACAGTGCCAGCATCATGATTTGATAGATGGATGTTTCCTTTACTTTTATCCTGGACGCCGCAAAACTGCCGGCTATGTAACCAAGAGGAAAAGAAGCGGCAAACAGGCCATACTCAAAAGATGACCCTCCCAGAACCTCTGCGACAAATGGAATATACATGGTCTGGGCAGCAAACACGCCAAAGCTAGTGATGGAAACAAGCCCGCCGAGGAACAGGAGTATTTTATGTTTCCGGTAAATGAGCGTGCCTTCTTTGAATTTCTTTATCCATGGTGATTTATTCTCAAATTCTGCAGGCTTTTCTCTTAAGAAACCTATCATGATAAAGGAAACAGAAAATGCACTGACAACAAGAATAAGAGAACTTTTATCATTTAAAACAGATACCAGAAACCCTGATGCGGGAAGCGCCAAGAACCTCATGAATTGCACGCCGCCTGAAATTCCTGCATTTATTTTTACCAAATCCTCCTTTTGCACAAGCTTTGGAACAAAAGCTGCAGCAGCAGGATCATATGCAGTAATGGAGGTTAAGAAAGCAGCCGCATATAGCAGGGCCTCTTCATTGAATCCTGCTGAAATTAAAATCAGAAGCATCAAGTATACGGAAGCTCTCAACGCCTCTGACCCTCTCATTACTGATGTTCTTTTAAACCGGTCTATATAGGGTCCGGCTATAAACTGAACGATCAGCTGGCCCGAAATACTGACGAGCCACAAGGTTCCCATCGCAAGCTTTGAACCGGTCTCTTCATATAAAATCCACGACAGGAGGAACGTTCCGAACGTACTTGCAAAGACCGACAGAAGCTGATTATAAAAAAGCAGCTTGACCCCTTTCATGTTTCCTTGTGCAGAAAAGTGAAGATTTCCTTTTCTATCCCTTTAATTGAGTCTTCAGCTGCTTTATAAACACTGCCTTTTACGTGAACAAGTCCAGCTGCTTTTAAGAGGGTCAAATGATGATGGACGGTCGTTTTCCCCATTCCGACAAGAGCTGTCACTTCTTTTAAAGTCAGCTCTTTCTTAACAAGAAGTTTGAGGATCCTGAGCCTTTTTTCATCCCCAATTGCTTTCAGCTTCTGCACAAGCTGCCCTGACGGTTCAAAAGGATCCGTGCTCTTCATCAAACTGCTGTCGCTTACAGGATAGTAAAAAACTTTTGCAGCAGGCAGGTCTGCCTGTATCGTCCAGGGTCTGTAAGCCACGTGAGGAATTAAGATCACATCGGCAATCCCCTGTTCGGGTTTATAATCAATTCCAGCAGCTTTCAGGACCGTTTTATGAGGACTTTCCAATTTGCTGATGCGCCTCTTTTCAAAAACATCCCGTTCCAGAACACCGCTGGTCCATTCTTTTTTAGGGAGAATGACTTCGTTATACCACCCATCCAATAGCGCATGAAGATGTTTTAGCAGTTCAGCTTGCCTGCTGCTGCATACAAAATGAATCATTTGCGGAAAAAAGGCATGTCCCTTGCAGGCCAGAACCAAATCATTTTCAGCTTCCTTATCCCCTTTAGAAGCTGCAAGACGGTTATTTTCCTGCATGATATCCACAAAAGGCAGTGCGTAATACTTAAGCTCACTCTCTGAAAGTGACCTTAAAAACTGATAAAATTCACCGGGACTTGAGAAATCCTTAACATGAAGCAGCTGAAGCAGCATTTTCCACGTGTTGTGCTCGTGGCAGTAGTCCAGCTCTGCTGTCAGTTCAATCGAAAGGCTTTTCTTGAGCTCATCCAGTTCCACCCTCTTCATTTCAAGCTGATCATGAAGCTTTGGATAGGTAATCATGGCGATGCCAAGAGCACTTTCAAACAGCAATGATGTTTTAATCTGAACACCGTATGATGACCGTTCAAATGAAGTATTCAACAGATTCATATTTTTTCCAACTCCTTTCTTATCATTCTAAATAATTAGAATGTATAATTCAATATATTTTGAATAAATTCCCTTGCAAAAAAGGTGATACTATACCTTTTACTGCAGATTGGCGGGCTTTTTGACTTTCTTTGTCTCTTTCACTCGAATGGAAATTCTTCTCCTGTTAAATAGACGCAAGTATGTTACACTGAAGTCAGGTCACATGAGATCGGAGGAAATCATCATGACAATCAGTGTCTTTATGGATGATTACCGGACCTGCCCCAGCGGATATGTTTTGGCGGAAGATATAGACCAATGCATTGCGCTTTTAGAAACTAATCGCGTAGACCATCTGTCCCTTGATCACGATCTGGTCAGCAAGACCAGAAACGGGCTCATGCTGGTACATTACATGGTCAGGCATCATCTTTATGCAAACCGCATTACCATCCACTCGGCCAATGCAGCCGGAAGCAAGGCGATGTACAGGTATTTTAAACAGGCACAGGAAGACTTCGAAATGCCAAAATCAATAAAAGTGATTCTCAAACCCATGCCTCTCCATGCTTAGGATAGAAAAATGCGATAACATACTAAATTATTGAGGGACCCTCCGGGGTGCCTCTTTTGTTTTGTCTCAAGAAAGCTTCCAGCTGCCTTTTTGATAGAAAGGTGCACTGTTCGAAGAAGGTTTTGGGCATTCAACGCTTTAAAACAAACCGTAAGCGCTCCATAAAAAAAGACTGCCATCAGCAGTCCTTCCAAAGCTTATTTCTTCTTTTGCTGGCTTTTTGCACGGTTGCTGTCAAGCTCAGCAGCATATTCTTCCTGCGTTTTTCCTTGTTTCTGGCTTTCTGACTCAATCTTTCTGAACTTATTGTCATTGCGGTTTGGCATGTGTCTCCACCTCCCCTCTAAAGAGTATGATGCTCATACTCCTTGGTAGAGATTCATTAAAATATCCCCTTGTTGATTGTATCCTTCTTATGTAAACCAATTTGTTGAAAGTGATAGATTTAACTTTTCTTGGCAACTGGTTTGTTTCTTTCTAATATGATTATTTGGAACATAGTTTTTTTAGTTCATTATTTTGAACTTAGTGTTTTAAATCAGCATTCAAGTTTTTAGAGAATGTTTTCGTTAGAACATAGTTTATTTAAAGTAACATGCCTTCAATTTGAATAGAATTCACTCTATTTGCTTTTAGAACATATTTTAATTTGAAAAAGCCGCACTGCAGCTATGCCTATTTTCCCAATAAAAAAATTCCAGTTTCTTCAACTGGAATTTTTTCGCACGATCGATTTATTCTTTTCTTTAAATTACCTGGATTCGAAACCTATAAGATCTTTTCGCCGATATACACTAAGCACAATCCCGGTTAGAGCTGAATTTAAAAGGACAGGCATCAGTCCATAGCTGATAAACGGAAGAGACATTGTCATCAATGGAAGGAGCCCTAGAGCCATACCAATATTGACGGCAACCTGCATCGTAAAAAGTGAGATTGCTCCTGCCAACAGCAATCTTCCAAATGAATGTTTCATCCTCGGCACATAAACCGCAAGACGGAAGCTGAAAAGGAAGAGCAGGATGACAATTGCGCCGGCAACCAGCCAGCCGAAGCTTGCTGTAATGGAAACAAAGACAAGATTTGTCAGTGAATCACCCATTAGAAATTCATTTTGCGGCTGACCAAACCAGCCTGCATCCCGAATCAAGTCTCTGATATAAAGGATGGGAAAACCTCCTTCATGTGAATGCTTTTCCGGATTAAGAAAAGCGTCAAGACGGCTTTTTCGTTCAGGTGATGAGAAGACAAATACGGAAAAAAGTAAAAGGCCTGCGAGAACACTCCCCGCTGTCAATAATGATAGTATGACCTTTTTTGAAAACTTGCTGAAGCAAATCATTGCACTGACCATGACCGTATATAATACAGCGGTTGATACAGCAGGCAGCTGGGCTAAAAGAAGTATTGGCACGATATACAAAAGAATGGCTTGCCAAACTTTTAATCTGAGGTTATTCAGAAAAGACGCCCACCCCACTAAAAGAAATGGGATGCTTATAAGACTTTCCAAATTGAAGAAACCAATCTGTATGGATAAACTCCCATTAATAATTTGGTTTGCAAAAGGTGGTATCACAAGTAAAAAACCTATTCCCAGTATGTAAAAAACCCAGCCAACCCTTTCCAATCTGCGGTAGTCGACCATCATAAACGCGAATAGAGTGATTGCTCCGATTATAGAGATTAGGATTTTATTAATAAGCATAACCTGCTCTCCAATAAAAACCGGAAGAAATCCTGCTCCCATACAAAATGTGAATAAAAGAATCAGGACCCAATCTGTTTTTGGCCGGTGAATTTTATTCATATCTTTTCCGATTCCTACAGGATTCCCCATTTGAGCAATTGCTTTTGTTTCTGCTTCATCTGCGGTGAGACCATTCTTCACCCAGTCTTCCTTTATGCTTTCTATATGAGCATTTAATTCCATTTCAACCATCATTCTTGCATCTTTTGACTTTATTTGTTCTTTTACTTTACTAAGGTAAGAATCCCTTGTCTCTATCATATTTTTATCCCTCCAATAGTTCACTGAGGGAAATTTCAGTACCTGCGGCTTTTCTTTCTTCACGCTTTAATATCTTCTTTCCCCGGGAAGTAATCACATAAAATTTTGATTGGTTTCCATGCCAGGACGCCTGAATCCATTCTTTTTTTTCAAGCTCGTGAAGAAAGGTGTAGATGGCTCCCTCATTTTCATCAAAAACAGAATTGCCTCTTGCTCTTAGAAGAACGCTCAGTTCATACCCTGTTTTCTCATGAATCAGAAGCTGCAGAACATCTTTCAGGAGACAGGATGGTGATTTCTCCTGTTTGCTGATGCGTTTCCATACGCCTGCTCTGTGTTTTTCTGTAAACGTCAATTTGTCAAAATTCTGGTTCCCGGAACTTTTACTCAGCTTTCTTAATTGTTCTTCCACCTACAATTCCTCCTTCAGGCCCGCTTTTAAAAGCTGTTTTGAACGTCGCATTCTTGTTTTTACCGTGCCTGGCGCACAGCTTGTTATCCTGGCGATTTCATCTATGGAAAGCTCTTCAAAATAATAAAGATAGATGACCTCCCGGTAATTTACAGGAAGGTTCATTACAGCAGAAAAGAGCTCAGACTCTTCTTCTTTTTTTATGACGGCGTATTCTGTTTCCTCACTTGAAGGTGCATCTGTCCAGTGATCATTTGACGGAGTTATATGTTTATAATCCCAGCTCTTTAAATAATCCTTGCACTTATTGATTGCAATCCTCCATAACCATGTTCTGAGCTTCGATTTTCCGTTATATGTATGAAGCGACCTGTAGCATTTAACAAATATGTCCTGAGTCAGGTCTTCAGCTGTCTGCTGATTTCGGACGTAAGTGTAAACAAGCTTCAGAATTTCAGTTCCGTATTCGTGCATAATTTCATCTATGAGAGTTTCATAGTCTTTTGTTTCTATGAAATCTGCTGCCCACTCTTCCATTTATCCCCCTCCTTTCCTTTACTTAGACGATTCTGGATGCGACTTGGTTTTTGATCATGTAAAAATAGTGGCCGCATTTGCCTGAAACCGAAAAAAAATGCTCAGCTGCCTCGCTGAGCATTCAATTACTCTGTAAAAAAATTTTTTGAAATCAAACGGCTTTGGCCTTTTTTGGCTTACCCCTTTTCATTTCCCCGTTTAAAATTCCCTGTTATTTTAGCCATGATCAGCTGCTTTGCTTTTTCATCTGCTGCAGCCTCCACCTTTTTCAGGAATTGCTCTGCTTCTTTTCCTTTTAAGGTTTTTACCTGCTTGTGAAAATAGTTTATAAACACGCTGCCGTTTTTCGTACTGCTGAAGCTGAATGGGAGTTTATCCAGCTGATTGTGCTTGTCAACGCCGGTTTGCTTTTTTTCACTCATGAAAACATCCCTCGTCCCTGTTAAAAAACACGCCATTTGTATGACGTGTTTGTTCAGCTATCCAATCTTATTGATTTCTTCCACAAGGATGCCGATCGCATCTTTTTTATTCAGCCTGTTCATCGTATCTTTCATGTCAACTTTGTTCGTTTTCAGATCGGCCAGATGGGTAAGAAGAGATTCTTCTGTCAGGTTTTCTTCTTCGAGCATCATCGCATAGCCTTTTTTCTCAAACGATTTGGCGTTCATGATCTGGTCTCCTCTGCTCTGGCTTCTTGTCAGCGGGATGATCAGCATCGGGATCTTCAGTGCCAAAAACTCAAAGATTGAGTTAGAGCCGCCTCTTGTGATGACGTAGTCAGTGGCTGCAAGATAGTGGGAAAGCTCGCCGTGTACATATTCAAACTGTCTGTAATCCTTGTTGCCGATCAGGGATTCGTCCACGTTTCCTTTTCCGCATAGATGGATGATCTGATAGTCTTTCAGCTTAGGCAGTGCCGCTCTTACCGTTTCGTTGATTTTTCTGGCGCCAAGGCTTCCGCCCATGATTGTTAGAACTGGTCTTCTTCCATCAAAGCCGAGAAGTTCTCTTCCCTTGCCAGGTGATCCCTTTAACATTTCGCGGCGAATCGGAGAGCCGATCGATACGGTTTTTTCTTTAGGGAAATAGGCCAGTGTTTCTTCAAATGATGTGAAAATTTTTGTCGCAAAGCGCTGGGCAATTTTATTGGCTAGACCTGGTGTCATATCACTTTCGTGGATGAAAACCGGGATGTTGAGAGATTTCGCTGCAATAATGACCGGAACGGTAACAAAGCCGCCTTTAGAGAAGACAACTGTCGGCTTCAGCTTTTTTAAGACTCTTCTGGCATCAAGGCAGCCCTTCATAACCCGGAAGATGTCCTTCACGTTTTCAAGGTCAATGTAGCGTCTTAATTTCCCGCTTGAAATGCCGTGGTACGGAATCTGGATATTTTCAATCAGTTCCTTCTCGATTCCTTTTTTTGAACCAATGTACTGGATGTCCCAGGCACTGCGGTCAAGCTCATCAATAATGGCCATATTCGGTGTCACGTGGCCTGCAGAGCCGCCTCCTGTAAAGACAATCGTTTTTTTCATCAGGCGTAAGCCCTCCTTCAAATTCTGAATTGCGCTAAAAAAGCAAGAAATTCTTTTTGTTTTTTATGAACGTCTTTCATAATGGCATATGTACAGGCTTCAGGCAATGGAAGAAATGGACAGTCCACTTCAAGCAGTCTTCCTTCAAGCAATTCTCTGCGCACCATTGAGGCAGGAAGAAAGGAAACGCCAAGCCCTTCTGCAATAAAACGTTATGGGATGTGGATCTGAGTGACTTCCATCATCCGTACTCCGGGAAATATCATGTTAACGGCTCGGCACAGAGAATCCCAGTATACAGGATGATTATGTGTGAGTAGGTAATTTGATGTCAAGAGCTCTTCCGGGTCAAGCGGCAGCGCACTCTCTGAATCCGCACCGTCATGAGGAGCTGCAAGAATAACCCTGTCTCTGTAAAGGATCTGCGAAGTGATTTCACTGTGATAGCTGTCCATGCAGAACAGGCCAAGATCTGCGCTCTCACTCAGCACTGCATGTTCAATTTCTGCCGATTCTACTATTTTAACGGAAATTTCGACCTGTGGATACGTGGAAGTATATCTTTTTAATACAAACGGCAGAATCGTATCTGCAATCAAGGGAGATATCGCAAGTGAAAGGTGTGAAGTATATCCCTGCTGAAACGAGTTAAGCTTGAGGATACCCTCCTGATAAACAGCGGGGAGATATTCATGATTTATCATGGTTTAAAAGGAGTAACGGCAGCTGAAACAAGCATCAGCTTTCTCTGCCAGGGTCACGGCATCAACGATGTCAGACTTCCATTCAGCCGTAACATCTGCAATCGGCACGATGAAAGGGCCTCTTCACGGAGGAGCGCCTTCTGAGGTTCTATCCTTTTTGGCTGAAGCGGCAAATAGCAGCGATATTGAAGAATTAATCAGGCAGAAAGTGTGCAGAGGAGAACGGTTAATGGGGTTTGGGCACAGAGGCTATAAAACCCGGGATCCCCGGGCAGAAGCACTGAAAGCGGTTTTGCTTTCAGAAGCGGGAGATGATGAATGGCTGAATCTTTCTTTGAAAGTGGAGGAAGCATCGATAAACATTCTGTCGGAGCTGAAACCAGGAAGAGCGTTATATACAAATGTTGAATTTTATGCTGCAGCCATCATGAAATCCATGAACATGAAGGCTGATCTTTTTACGCCGGTCTTCACTGCTGCCCGGATGACCGGCTGGACTGCACATATTCTTGAGCAGGCAGACAACAACACTTTGTTCAGACCGGAAGCGCAGTATACTGGTCCTTGGCGTGTGCCGAACGGGCAATCTTCACCCTAATTCTGAAGTTCTAGTGGAAAATAGTTTCCTCTTCTTCTGGAAGCTTTTTATAAAAATCATCAATAAGAGGATAGAGATCAGGCTCTGTTTGATAATAGGTTCCATCTACTTCATTTAAAGAGAAATGAAACGTTTGTGTTTCGCCTTCAAAGAATGCAATGGCATACCTGAATCCTGAGCGGTCCTCCTGATTCTCTTCTTGAATGAAGGTGACATTTTGCATCCTGTTCATCAATTCTTTTATCTCTTTTTGATCGCTGATGGTTTTTCTATATCCTGAACTGCCGTCTGTGATGACGGCTTTTGTTACTTCATCCAGCGTTCCTGTATAAAATTCGGTCAGATATTTTGGCTCCATAGAGCAGCCGGATAGAAACAAAACAATTGCCAATAAGAGTTTCTTCATGTAAATCCCCCTCAAACATATGACGTTTTTAAGAAGGATATCGTTACAAATTAGCAGGCAGAAAATATATAATTCTTATTTCCATAGTTCCGGGTGACGTTCGTCAGCGCCCTCTCCCAGAGCCCTTTAAGTAACGGAGAATTTTTTTTATAGTAAGCATGAGGATTCTCCTTTGCTCCTTATTCTCCTAAACAATACCATACATTCAGCTTTTATGTTCAGTTGGAATGCAAAAAAGACGCGCCTTTTCGTGGAGGCGCGCCATTCACATGTTATTTTGCAGCAAGCAGGTCTGCAATTAGGATATAACGCTCAGGTGCTGGACCTGTAAAGGCAAACGGATAGCAGGTTGAAAGCGTAAGGACTGCTTTTGGTTTCGGCACAATGACGGTGCGGTCATCTTTGTCAACAATCCGGACCTGCCTCACTTTATAAGTGAATTCTCCTGCAGATGTGGTCACAATGAGAAGATCCCCTTTTCCAACTTCTCCGAGATTTCGAAAGACAGTATCCCTGTGGCCGGATAGAACAGAGTTGTCCTTTTCACCAGGCAGTACACTTCCGGCGTAGTGACCAACTCCCTGTTCTAATTCTTCTTCAGCTGTTCCGTGGTAAATGGGGAGATTTGCTTCAAGCTTTGGAATGGAAAGATTACCTATCTGCTCGCCTGCTTCAGGTCTTTTGGGATAGAGAAGATTCTCAGCTGCAGCTGTCTGTTTTTCAGCTTTGTTTTTCGGGAAATTCTCTGCCTTTGGTTCTAAACTGGTTCTATAAAGAAAATACCCCTTTGCCATGGTGCCGGCATTTGTGGTCATAAGCCATATTCCGCTGCTTATTAGAAGAGCAGAAACAAGCAGGAAGAGATTTCTTTTTTTCATGACTGCCTGGATTGCATGTTGTATTTGCGTAAAAACCAGCTTCCTGCAAGAATCAGCGCCATACCTGCAAGTACGTATCCTGCAGCACCGGTTGAGGTTTCAGGGAGCTCTCCGCCTTTTACGGTCTTGCTTATTGGCTTGTTTTCACTGACAGGTTTTGAATATGCTGGATGTTCATTTACGATTTGATTGGCTTTCATTAAATCTTCCCCTGTTTCCTGAATCAAATCTGAACCGAACATTTCAGCCGTTACAAGAATATCTGCCAGTAATTCCTCCTGCAGGTTTGAAAGTTTAATAAGCAGACGGGAGCCTTTCTCTACATTAACTGTAAGAATGCTTTTTAAAGATACCGGCTTCATGTTGCCGTCCTTCACTATATAATAATCTGAATTGATCTGCAGAAGATCAAGCATGCTTTTAAAAATGTCCAGAAGCTCCGCCATTTGCTCAGCCGACAGATCGTTCAATGACTCAAACTCTTCAAATTCCATCATTCTCTCGCTGAGCTCAATCATTTCCTCTTCAATCACAGGATCATCAAGTTCCAACGTAGAAAGAAAGTTGAAAATCGCTTCTATCTCTTCATGGGTCAACCCTATTTCAGAAAACAGATCCGAAATGGCATCCTCCGCTTCGGAACCGTTAATATAAAAATCAAGCGAATAATCAAGATCTTCAATGTACTCATAGTGTTCGATTGAGTCATCATGTTCTCTTAAAAACTGCTCAAGTTCTTCTCTTGATTGGAATCCGTAAACGCCCAGAAGTTCTGCCAGATTCTTCTCATCTATAGGCGTTCCTTCCCATCCATTCATGTAAAAATCAACATACATGTCCACATCTTCAGCAAAAATAAGATACGTCCCTTCCAGAACATCCTGCCCCTCTTCGATGTCACCGTTTTCACTAAGCAGCTCGTTCAGCTGCCCGCGGGTCAATTCATATGTATCCATCATTTCCAAAATTGATTCTACAGTAAGAGGTGTCCCCAGTTCATCAGCCGATTCAAAATCAGCAAGTGACCACCCTTTGCCTTGAAGATAGTTTAAGTAGTCCTTTTTCTCCCATCCGATCTCTTTCAAATGCGCTTCGAAATCAGGTTCATCCGGTTCTATCGCAAATGCTCCTGCCGGCACCAGAAAAAAGCTTGCAGCTATAGTCAATAAGAACGATAATATGATTTTCATGGCTTCTTCCCCAGTCCTAGTAAAATAGTATGAGATCAACTAGAATAGTATAATCTCAGCAGATGAAAAAGAGTATCTGTATAATTTCCCTTAACTGGTTGCTTTTTCATGTTACATGGACTTCTTGTGACTTTTTTCACCTGTAATTCACGAACTCTGTTTTATAGGGATGCATTTTCACTGCCCTCTAATACTGAAAAGAGGGGTTGGTAGTTATGCAATGATAGTTCGTAGTAAATCGAATGAAGCTGGATGTATTCGTCGGATTACCGGTAGTAACGCACCCTGCCCGGATGTGCGGATTCGTGCCGTCACGAATTTAGTTGACTTACATAATCCAGGACCGCAAATTAACTGACAAATGCTCAGGATCTTGCTAGAAAAAGAGGTATTTATGTGTTAAAAAGGGGGTTGGTAGTAAAACAAGGAAAGTTGGTTGTAACGCAAGAATTGTTGGTTGTAATTCGATTGAAGCTGGATGTATTCGCCGGATTGTCGGTAGTAACGAACCCCGTCAGGATAAGCGCATCCGTGCCGTTACGGATATAATTGACTTACATAGTCCAGGACCGCAAATCACCTTACAAATGCCTAAGATCTTGCTAGAAAAAGAGGTATTCATCAACGAATCCACTAGATAAAACGCGATTCCACAGAATCGCGCCTCTCCCAAACAATCTTTACTTCGGATACATCTAAAATTTTAAAAACAGCTCGTTATAATAGGCATGGTTCTTTTTCACGTTCTAAAGGCTACGCTTCTCCCGTTTACTTTCTGTTCACTGCGGCTTGCAAAGGTTTACACAATCACACCTCCCTGCCCTTGCTTTCCCAAAACACCGCAGAAAAAAGCAGCCCCAATTCTTCAGGACTGCCGAATGTGCATCATTCATTTTTTGGCGTCTTATACGATTTCGGAAGCTTGTACCCGCGATCTTCCATGACGCTCCGCAAACGGTCAGGATAGTCTGTAATCATCCCGTCCACACCGTCTTCAATGAGTTTGTTCATTGTGGGAAAGTCATTTACTGTCCAAGGAATAACCTGCATTCCTGCATTGTGTGCACGATCCACCATTTCTTTTGTCACATAGGGTTCATACCCATCCTCTGTAACAGCTCCGTTCTGCGGAAAGCCGTGCACAGGCGAGATGGCGTCTGCTCCAAATGATTTGGCTGCGGCTACAAGGTCTCCGTCAAAATCATCGATGTCAATGCCGCCGAGCCACGGCGAAGCCCCAGGCTGTCCGGGCTGCAGAAATTGAGGGCCGTTTGTCAGAGCCACGATCGGCAGGCTTGGCTCTACCTCGCGCATTCTCATGAGGGAGCCCCAGTCAAAGCTTTGAATCGTCACTCTGTCCAGCATATCCGCCTCGCGGACCTGTTTTGCCACAATCTGCACAAATTCTTCTCTTGGAGCGGTTTCATGAGGAGCTCCTGCCTCTACTTTTGTTTCAATGTTCATTTTTACTTTTTTTGCTTTATAGGAATCTACTAAATCAAACACTTCAGTAAGCAGCGGCATTTTCGCTCCGGGACTTGTTTGTTGACCCGGATATTGCGGTTTGGTCACTGAGCCGCAGTCCATTGTCCGTATTTGTTCAAGTGTCAGATCTTTTATGTATTTTCCCACATACGGAAATTCCGGATCACCGGGAAAAGCAGGTTCCGTATCACTGCAGTTTCCGCCTGATATTTTTCGGTCATGAGTCACAACGGCCTGTTGATCCTCTGTGATTTGCACATCGAGCTCCAGCGTATTCACGCCAAGTTCTAAGGCGTGTGAAAATGACGCAATGGTCGATTCTACTGTCAGTCCCATTCCCCCGCGGTGAGCCTGGAGATCAAACTCTCTGTCCGCTGCCGAGGCACTGCTCTCTGGCATAACACCTGCAGAGGTTAAAAGCATGGCTGCAAGTGCTGTTCTTGTCCATCTTTTCATCGTATGTTCATCTCCTTCATCAGATTCACTTTCCAGTGTAATGATCAATTGTTAACGGCAGATAAAGGATTTAATAAGTTGCGTTAAAGAATGACGCAAAAAAAAGAAAGTGCTTCAAAAGCACCTTCATTTCACCATTCCGCTGATAATCAGCCTGATTTTCTGTTCGTTTGTAAATGATTTCAGCGTTTTCTTTTCAAGGTAGTGATGATTCATCGGGATAAATACGTTCATGTTGTTTTTAAGGTCTGGAGATGGCTTTGTGACGATGCGTTCGCCTTTTTCAAGACCCTGAAGGACTTCATTTCGGCTGTTTATTTTCAGGCCGAGATCCAGCTTCCTTTTTTCGAGTTTCCCTTTTTTCAGCACATAAATGTATTGGTTACCCTTTTGTTTTTTCATCACTGTGTCGTCGATGACGATGACCCCGCTCCGCTCTTCAAGCACGATGTCCATGCCGACATGAAATCCGTGATGCCAGTTTTCAGAGGGTTCAATCAGTTCAGCGAGAAACGGATAATAACTCTCGTTCTGATCAACAGAAGGCTTATCGATTGGCGTCATCGTCACTTCCCTGATTATCGCTTCTTTTTCTGTATTTGGAAGGGCTTCTGCTTCGGCAGTCGCCTTTTGACCCTCTTTTACTTGCACAGCGTCTTTTTCGGACAGTTTGCCTTCTATTAGAAAGGGCTCACTGGATTGAATGACGATCATCGGATCTTCGGGGCTTTGAGGAAAAGGATTGACGGCTGTTACAATCCCGTCCATTTTGCTCGTCACATTATAAGCTTCTTTTTGAGCTTGCAGTCTTGTAATCTTCTGCTCGTTACTGTCAATCTGCTGATTCAGGTAGTCAATTTGATCCTGCTTGTCGCCAATTTGACTGCTTATGGCTTTCTTGCCTGCGGAATCATCCAGATAGACGCCTTCTTCCACTTCAACAGGAACGCTTGCTTCATCTAAGTCGTCCTGCAAATCGGACAGGTCTGATTCTGCAGAGGATATTCTGGACTTAAGATCCGTATTTTGATCCTGCAGTTCTTCCATTTCAGCGTCCAGGTGGCCGGTTTCATAAGTGATGAGAGGATCTCCTGTCACTACGGCATCACCTTTTCTGACAAGTACTTCCTGAAGCGTTCCAAGGTCTTTGCTGTACATGACCTTATAATCTGAAGCAGGAACAACCACCCCTTTTGTGAAAAGAAGTTTCTGCAGGTCCCCCGTTTCCGCTTTTGTAAACTGACTGATTGATTTAGATCTCTCGATTTTGTCTGATGTGAAAATAACGGCTGTATTAACAGCTATAAATACAACGGCTAAAGAAATGATTCCGATCACTGCTTGTTTTTTCATACGTCCCCCTGAAGCGAAATCCCGATATCCTGCACAAGTACTGTAAAGACAGCTACAAGCAGAATGTAGAGAAGGTTTGAGAAGATTACGGTTCCTGCAGCACGCTTCCATGATTTATCCGAAAGCATTTTCAGTCCAATCATCTGCACATATGCGCTCCATATAAGGAACACTGTTATGAAGCTGACTAACGTTACGGCGAAGGTCTGATCTGTCAAAAGCTGAATCAGAACGCCAAATCCAAATGGGGAGGAATCGCGCTGAACGCCAAGTAAATGAAAGAACGGAAAGTTCAGCAGTTTTTCCATCGTCATTAAAAACAACGGAAACAGCTGAAGCGTGATCAGCTTGTCCCACTCTATATCTCTATAAAACACTTTAAATACGAAGGTGAAAAAGAGAACCATAACAAGAGGAGCAGTAATTGAAGCAACGATGCCGCCGATGCCGAATAACAGCTTGGCAAACTCAAATTTCTCCCTTTTTATCAGATCAAGATAAGCAGTAATGGCCTCAGTATGTACACCGAGGTACGCACTTGCTGCTGCAAGAAGCACGCTAAGCACAATCAAGGCTGCAAATCTTGCGTAAAATCCTTTAATGGCTTCAGCTTCTTTCAATTTTCCAAAGTAAGCAGAGGGTTCTGTTAAGCCTTCTACTATACGAACGTGATGCATTCTATTTCCCCCTGTCAAAAAAAAACGATTACTAGAAATTTATAGCATATTTCCGGCATGGTTAATAGTCACTTTTGGCATATTATGAAAAATCAGCTCAGATTCCGGTCTATTTTTAGACATTTCCCAGCCACCTGCGACGAGTTTTTTCAGTAAATTGAATTGGCAGATAACCTCACACTATGCATCTTTATACGTTTTATGGTAAACTTATCATTATTTTAATTTTCAAAAAACATCTTTAATCAGAGATGGAATCCATTCCAGTAAAGAGGTGCTAAATATGACAGCTAAAACAGAAACGATCAAGGAACGCGATCATCATGCTGCTTTGAGGCGCGATGTGAAGTTTTTAGGGAATATGCTTGGAGATGTCCTTGTTCACCAGGGCGGTCATCCGCTGCTTGAAATGGTAGAAAAGATTAGAGAAATGACAAAATCACTTCGCAGCCATGCGGATGAAAGCATATACGCAGACTTAAAAGCTGAGATTTCGACACTTGACCCAGAGCTCAGAAAACAGGTGATCAGGGCTTTTGCTGTTTATTTTCATCTGGTGAACATCGCAGAACAAAATCACCGCATCAGGAGAAGACGCGAGTATCAATTTCAGGAAGACTCAGGCAAACAGCCGGGCTCCCTTGAACATGCTGTAGCTTCGCTGAAGGAAAACGGGGTTTCATCAGAAGTGATTCAGCAGCTTTTGAAAACTCTCTCCCTTGAACTGATTATTACAGCCCACCCGACAGAAGCGACACGCCGCAGTGTTCTTGAAATTCATAAACGCATTGCCGGCCTGCTGCACAGTCTTGACCAGCCGATTCACACAGAACGCGAGCGTGCAGAACTTGAGGACAGACTGTTCAATGAAGTGGTTATTCTGTGGCAGACGGATGAACTGCGTGACCGTAAACCTACTGTAATGGATGAAGTCGCAAACGGACTTTACTATTTTGATGAAACACTCTTTGAAGTGCTTCCGCAAATTCACCAGGAGCTGGAGCTTTGCCTGTCTAAAAATTATCCTGGGCAGGAATGGCATGTTCCTAATTTCCTCCGCTTTGGTTCATGGATTGGCGGAGACCGAGACGGAAATCCTAACGTAACACCTGAGATTACGTGGAAAACCTTGACGAAACAGAGAGCGCTCGCGCTCAGAAAGTACAGAGAATCGCTGAAAATCCTCAGAAAACGCCTTAGCCAGTCGACCAAACGGGTTGCTGTCAGCGATGAACTGCTTGCGTCCGTGCAGGAGGAAACGCCTCTTTTAAGCAAAGGAGAAAGATGGCAGGTGGAGCATGAAATCTACCGCTGCAAGCTGACCATCATGCTGAAAAAACTTGATCAGCAGCAGGCCTTCTGCTACAGGCGTTCTGATCAGCTGCTGACAGATTTGAAAATGATTCAGCAGAGCGTTCTGCTTCATCATCCGAAAGGGTACGAACTGAAAAGCCTGCAAAAACTGATCAGGCAAGTGGAGCTGTTCGGTTTTCACCTTGCAACGCTTGATATCCGAAATCACAGCGGAGAGCATGAGGCTGCCATCAAAGAGATTTTCCATTCTGTTAACCTTGCAGAAGACTATTCAAGTCTCACAGAAGAAGAAAAAATGAAGCTGCTGCAGGACGTGCTTCAGGATCCGAGGCCTCTAGTTTCGTTTAAAGAGAACTATACAAAAGAAACTCAGGACGTTCTGGACGTTTTCCATATGATCAGACGTGC
This sequence comes from Metabacillus sp. SLBN-84, assembly GCF_053629595.1. NCBI lineage: Bacteria > Bacillati > Bacillota > Bacilli > Caryophanales > Bacillaceae > Metabacillus > Metabacillus sp. SLBN-84. The sequence goes on along the minus strand of NZ_JBRJIP010000001.1, from coordinate 1,947,376 downwards.
CCATAAAGAATTCGGCAAACGTTCCATTGAAGTTTACTTAATCAGCATGACCCAGTCTGCAAGCGATCTTCTTGAAGTGATGGTGCTTGCAAAAGAAGCGGGCATCTACAGGCTTCATCCGGATGGAAGAATCGAAAGCAGGCTGAACGTCGCTCCCCTGCTTGAGACGATTGACGACCTGGTGGCAGGACCGAAAATTATGGAACAGCTGTTTCAGCTTGATTTTTACCAAAAGCACCTGAGTGAACAGAATAATCTGCAGGAAATCATGCTCGGTTATTCAGACGGCAGCAAAGACGGCGGAACGCTGACCGCAAACTGGAAGCTTTACAAAGCGCAGCAGGAAATTCATGACATGGCTAAGCATTACAATGTGAGGCTGAAATTTTTCCATGGACGCGGCGGCTCACTCGGACGCGGCGGCGGTCCGCTTAATAGAAGTCTTCTTTCTCAGCCTGCTGAAACACTGGGTGACGGGGTGAAAATTACAGAGCAGGGTGAAGTTCTATCCTCCCGCTACGGCTTGTATGATATTGCCTACCGCAGTCTTGAACAGGCGGCATCCACACTGATAACAGCTGCAGCACATGTCTCATCAGAAGCCGAACAGTCCAACGTCCGGACCGGGGAGTGGGAAAAAGAAATGGATGAAATTTCATCTGTATCCCTGAGCAAATATCAAGAGCTGGTCTTTAAAGATCCTGACTTCCTGACCTATTTCAAAGAGGCAACACCGCTTCCGGAACTTGGGGCCCTCAATATCGGCTCACGTCCAATGAGCAGAAAAGGCAGCGAACGGTTTGAAGATCTTCGCGCAATTCCATGGGTATTTGCCTGGACTCAAAGCAGACAGCTTCTCCCTGCCTGGTATGCAGCCGGCACCGGACTGTCTGAAGGAAATCTTGATAACTTAAAACAAATGTACAAAAAATGGCCGTTCTTCCGTTCGACCATTGATAATCTTCAAATGGCCCTTCTGAAAGCAGATTTGATGGCTGCAAGAGAATACTTGGCGATGGTAGAAAATAAACAGGCTGCTGAACGCATCTTCAACGATATCGAAACGGAGTATGTGCAGACAAAAAATGCGCTTCTTGCGATTACAGGCCAGAATGAACTGATGGATCACATTCCTAACATCCAGGAATCTGTCAGACTCCGCAACCCTTATGTCGACCCGCTGAGCTTTTTGCAGGTGGATGTCATTTCAAAGCTTCGCAAAACGGATGAAGAATCAGATGCCGGAGAATTGTTAAGCGAAGTGCTGCTCACAATTAACGGCATTGCCGCAGGACTTAGAAATACTGGCTGATTGCCCAAACCGGACGCGTCATGCGTCCGGTTTTTTTCTGGCTTTTAAAAACAGCCAGATCATGAGGCTTAAAAACACACAGCCAAAACTGGCATAAATAAGCGACCACTTTAAAAAGGAAAAAACAGGCGTGAGTTCTGCTGCAACGGGCGTTTTGGCAGGATACCTTGCCATAACAGCTGAAGCACTGATGTTTTCGAGAAAGTCAAAGAGCGCTCCTCCAAACGGAAGAAGATTAGCCAATTTTAACAGCTGCGGTTTGAGGCCGCGCAGGAAAAAAGTGATAACGGATGCAAGAAAAAACAAATAAACAAGAGGCCAGATGACATCAAACGTGAACCTTGCTTTAATGTAATAGTCCCTCCCCTTCTCACCATAGCTTTCAGCTATTTCATAAAGAGTTTGAGCGGAATAAAGGTATGACCCGTCCGGCGATTCTCCTGTGCCTGTTGCCGCCTTGCTCGATTCTGCAGCATTCGGCAGGACAAAAATCATAAAAAGTATGAAGACAGCTAATGCAGCAATCACGGTTTTCCAGCCGATTTTTTGGTAGAGCCAGCCTGAAAACACATGTACGTTTTTCATCTCGAATCCCTCCCATTGCTTTTTTAAAATTTATTCAAGGAATAGCGCACTTTTTCCTTACAAACAGATTAACAGTCCAGATGTGTTTTTTGACAGTCCCAATACTCTCTCTTACAATCCGGACATGTACACTAACAATCCAAATGCACGCTTCACACGATAAAAGAATTTCCTTAAAACAGTTGCTTTTTTACCAGTTAACTGTCAAGCTAGGATAGGTACAAAAACGCAGCAGGAAAGAGAAATAGGTGACAGAATGATTGAAATCAAAACATCCTCCCTTAGTGACGGGGAATTTAATAGAGGCGTTTTCGCAACGCGTGACATTAAAAAAGGCGAGATTATCCACGAAGCACCGGTAATCCCCTACCCTAACGCAGAGCATGCCCACATTGAAAAAACAACATTAGCTGATTATGCATTCGAGTACGGCAAAAACCACACCTGCATTCTCCTTGGCTACGGAATGCTCTTCAACCACTCCTATACACCGAATGCCACGTATGACATCAGCTTTGAAAAACACGTGTTTATTTTCAGCGCCTACAAAGACATCAAAGCCGGAGAAGAAATACTCATAAACTACAACGGCGATGAAGAAGATCAGGAGCTCCTCTGGTTTGACCGCGAAGACGAAAACAACTAGAAAAAACTGACTCTCAGGAGTCAGTTTTTTTACATAGTCTCATAAAACACAATCCGGTTTCCGAATGGATCCCCAACACGAACTTCACGGGTATTCCATGGCGTCTCTTCAATCCCAGGCCTTGCGTATTTATACTGTTTGGCTGTCAGGCTGGCATGAAGCGCCTCTATATCTGAGACTTCAATTCTCACCGCTGCCCCCGGACAGCAGTCCCCGTAGTTTTCTGAAAGATGAAGAATACAAGCACCGAAGGATATTTGCATATAGAGGGGCAGTTCTTCTTCAAAACGGTGCTCCCAGTCCACTTTAAATTCCAGAAATGATAGATAGAACTCTCTGGCTTTTTCTTCATCAAATATGCGAAAAATAGGGGTCGGACTTTTCATTTGGAATGCTGGACTCACTATTTCCCTCTCCTTTATCAGTTTACTATTTTCACCAGCTAAACCTATTCTTAAGTGTAATGGCAGTTCCTTCCTGCTTGATAAGTGCCATTAACAAAAGAGATTACTGGTTTGGCGGTTCCTTTCTGCCTGATAAGTGCCATCTACAGCAGAGATACCAGGTTTGATGGTTCCTTTCTGCTTAATAAGTGCCATCAACAACAGATATAGCGAGTTTGATGGTTCATTTCTGCCTGATAAGTGCCATCAACAACAGAGATTCCTGGTTTGATGGTTCATTACTGCCTGTTAAGTGCCATCAACAACAGAGATTCCAGGTTTGGTGGTTCCTTTCTGCCTGATAAGTGCCATCAACAACAGATATAGCGAGTTTGATGGTTCCTTTCTGCCTGATAAGTGCCATCAACAGCAGAGATACCAGGTTTGATGGTTCATTTCTGCCTGATAAGTGCATCAACAACAGAGATTCCAGGTTTGGCGGTTCCTTTCTGCCTGATAAGTGCCATCAACAGCAGAGATACCAGGTTTGATGGTTCATTTCTGCCTGATAAGTGCCATCAACAACAGAGATTCCTGGTTTGATGGTTCATGTCTGCCTGTTAAGTGCCATCAAGAACAGTGATTCCTCGTTTGGCGGTTCCTTTCTCCCCGATAAGTGCTATCAAGAATAAAGATTCCTGGTTTGATTATTAGAAGATAGTTATGTCACAGTCCTTTATTTAAATTAAATTTCAATTTTTTCACTTTTTTTAAGGACTAGCACGAAAAGTACAATCAATGTCAAGCATCCAATCAAGTACTGCAGAGAAGAAAGTGGATTTGAGGCAACCATGACTGGATAGAAATAACCAGGGAAATTTTCAACTAAGTTTGAAAAAAATACGTTATCAATGCTCTCCAACACATTTGACAAAATATTGTGAAAAAAGAGCAGGGACGCTGTCAAAATACCATAAACTGCTCCACTTACGACACCATATAATAATAAAAAATATCCGAACAAGAAAAAAGTTAGCACTAGAAGGAACACGTTAGCAGAAAATCCCAGAAGGAAGGAAATCTTCAACTCTCCAGACACCCCAAGTTGTTTTGTAACTAAAAGTAAGGCAATCCCTACTGTCACATATATGAAACTGACCCATAGTGCAATTACGACATTTGCTAGTACATAGTTTTTTCTGTTTTGTTTTGAGTTGTTAATCAATGAGACTGTCTTAGATAAATAGTCTCTATTAACAAAATAAAGGGGGTGTAATACAGCAGCGAGCATTCCCAACATACAATAAAAGTTCGAGACATGCTTAATGTTAAACGATGCAGCAGTTCCTATTAGGATGAGATAACTTATGAGTATTGCCGGGCCTAATGCTCCCAGTAATCCGACAATCAAATGTCCCCTCTTTAATAAATCACTTAAATTCTCATTAACATAATTTTTAATATCCAATACCACGATCTTCACCTCCAAGTTTTTTCATATAGACATTACGAAGCGTCTTCTTTTCACTAGTAAAATCAACTAATTTTATCCCCAATTTATTTAAGAAACGGAAAATATCAGCGTTTTCTGAAGTTGTTTCAATTTCAATTGTTTTTTCACTCGAATAAATGATAATACCAAACTTTTGATGTTCAATAAAAGCGGCTAATTCACTAGGATGATCGAAAACTAGTTTTAATATGCACTGGCTCTTGTCATTTAATTGCTCTTCTTCAAGAATGTTCCCATTTTCTAAAAACAAGACACGATTACAGACGCTCTCAATATCTTCTAACTTATGGCTGGATATCAAAACACCAATTCTCCGCTCCTTAGCCATTTTTTTCAATTGTTGCAATACTTGGATGGATGTTTCGATATCCATACCATTTGTCGGCTCATCTAGTACAACATACTTCGGATTGTTCAATAGACTTATAACTATTCCTAACTTTTGCTTCATTCCCAAGGAATATTCCTTTACTTTTTTATTCAATACATCAAATATATGTAAACTCTTTAAAAGCTCTTCGTATTCACTAAGTTTAAATTTGTTCCCGTAAATTTTTGAAAAATAAGATAAATGTGCTAATCCAGTCTTATTACTAAATAGCTTAGGTTCCTCAATCAAGTATCCAACGTGATCATTGTCTTTAACTGATCCATCAAATTTCTGAATTGTTTGAGCGATTATCTTCATCAGCGTACTTTTTCCAGCGCCATTATTGCCAACTAAACCGACGATTTCCCCTTGTTTGAAATAAAAAGACAACCCATTTAAAACAACAGCGTCCTTGTATTTCTTAGTAATTGCATCAATATGCATCTTACCATCCCCCTATATTGTTCATCAGTTTGAAAAATCTTTTACATATCGAATGGTAAGATATATAGCTGCAGCAATGAAGGCGATTGAATATTTAAATAAGAAGAAAATTTGCCACATATAATCTTTCGGGAAAAACATATCGCACAAAATGATTCCACTTAACATGATAAGAGAACTTTTTAAATATATTTGATTTGTTCTTTCGTCCTCCTTACCTATTTTGTTTCGAAGTATGAATATAAGCCCTATACCTACAAAAACAAGTATAAAACCAATAACAATCAGCATGTTCCAATTAGCAGTTGATTGTTCCACCCATGCTTTTAGTGGGGAAAAAAGTGTATTTGTTACATAATCAAACATCATTTCCATCATTCCCTTTCTCATAAGTAAAAATTTCGTTTACATCAACATCAAAAAAATCGGCAATCCGGAAAGCCAAAAGCATTGTGGGTACATAATTTCCTTTTTCCATTACAAAAATGGTTTGTTTGGAAACTCCGACTTTCTCTGCCAATTCTTGCTGAGACATTCTTGCTAGTACACGGTACTCGTAAACCTTGTTGGATATGGAATCCCCAAAATCTTTCTTCATCATCAACACCTCTTAAGTCAAATTATAAACTTGGTTTTTATAAAAGTAAAGTAAACTTATACAAAATAACTAAATGTTTTTACTTTTTATTTTGTTACTTTGATTAAATAAGACTTATCATGCAGAAAGAACCTGACGATAATTTATCGTCAGGTTCACATTAAGATCCCATAAATGAATATCTACGTTTTTTTACTCCACATTACTGTGCTTTAAAAAAGCCTGCTCATTCGAAACCTTTTTAAGTTCAGCGTATTTCAGGCATATTGCGTCAAAAAGAAGATGGACACACTGATCGAATAACGAACCCAGAGGCTGAACCGTTGGCTGTTCGCCTTCTTTGCGGTATTTAGTTGCTGCCGGTGCATGGAGAACCATGGAAGCTGTTTCTGCAAGCGGACCTTCAGAATCAGCTGTGACTGCCAGAACGGAGCAGCCTAATTCCTTTGCTTTTTCAGCTGTCCACAGAACACTTTTCGTTTTTCCTGAACCGGATACGGCAACAACCATATCATCATTCAACATGCCTGGTGTGATCGTTTCTCCGACAGCATACACCTCTGCACCCAGATGCATCAGGCGCATGGCAAACGATTTTGCCATTAGTCCCGAGCGACCTTCTCCTGTGACAAAAATCCTCCTGTTTTTGTTTAATTCCTCTGCGATGGCAATCAGCTGACCATCGTCTATTTTGCCTAATACAGTCTCTATCTCTTTTAAAATCGTGTCCGTTCCGCTCATTTCATTGCCTCCTTTTCAAGAATCAGGGTTCTCAGGTTTGCAGCTGCAAGACCAGGGTTTTCTGCTTTTGTAATGGCCGACCCTATGATGAGAATGTCAGGAAGCTCATTCATCCTGCTGATGGATTCCGGAGTCAGTCCGCCTGCTGCAGCTGTATTAAGCCTTCCTTCAGTAAAGGTAAGTCTTGCTCCCGTCAGTTCCTGTTCATCCTTGCTCACATGTTCGCAGAAAACCGCATGTTTAAATACAGCAAGTTCTTCCCGCTGTTCTGCCGTTGTGTTCAACAGGTCAATCATTACCTGTTTCCCTCTTTTTTCAGCCTCTTTTACGCATGCTTCCACTGTTTGAATGGGACTTGCCCCCATCACTGTCATTATGTCAGCTCCCGCATCAAAGCACAGACCGCACTCGTATACCGCGTTGTCCATAGTTTTCATATCCGCTGCTACCTGCTTGTCCGGAAAAGCTTCTTTCAATTTTTGAACGCTGGTCATTCCAAATTCCTTTATAAGGGACGTTCCGGTCTCAAGAATATCGACATATGGTGCAGCTTTGGATGCCGTTTCTATCGCTTCTTCTATCGTCATTCGGTCCAGCGCGAGCTGTATCTTCATTTTTCGTCCTCCTAAACCGGTTTAGTTAATCCGTTTAAAAAAAGAGAATCATCAGGAAGATTCTCTTATGATTAATTCGCAGTCAAACACTTCTTCTGTAGGAGCAACATGTTCACCATTGATTTTTTTCAGGAGCAGTTCTGCAGCTCTCTGTCCCATACTGTAACCGGGCTGGTCGATCGTCGTCACTCCTGTTTCAGCCAAATGGGCAAGCGGAATATTATCAAATACGACCAGTGCCGCATCCTTTCCGATTTTCAGCTGATTGTCTTTGAAAAATTCAAGAGTTTCCATAAAGACCAAGTCGTTTCCAGCAAACAGCGCGGTTGGTGGATCCTTTAGTGAAAACAGCTTTTTAAGTTCTGTCTTCATCTGCTCTCTTTCTGCATGAATCATATATTCCTGTTTAAGCGGAATGCCTGCCTCGCGAAGAGCTTCTTTGTATCCGTTTAGTCTGTCGATCCTCGGACTGATGACAAGCGGCTGGGTTGCTATGGCGATTTCCCTGTGCCCGCCGGCCAGCAGATGCCTGATGGACTCAGCAGCTGCAGCTTCATTTGCTGCCAGCACGTAGTTTGCTTCCAACCCTTCCACTCTGCGGTCCATAAATACGACCGGATAGTTCTCTTTGATCAATTTTTGATACAAATCCAGATTTCTGCCTGTCGGAAAAATGATCAGGCCATCCACCTGCTTGGCATGGAGCACTTCAATGTACTTCCGCTCTTTCTCCGGATCATCGTCTGCATTGCAGAGAATAGCGTGTATATCATGTTTATGGCAATAGTCTTCAATCGAACGGCTGACTTCAGTCGACAGCCGGTGCATAATGTTTCCCACGATAATGCCGATCATGGACGTGCGTTTTTGCTTCAGGCTTCTGGCCAGATAATTCGGCTGATAGCCAAGGTCCTTAATCGCTGCTTCTATTTTCTTTTTTGTGTCTTCTCCCATATATTCATAACGCTTGTTGATAAACTGGGAGACCGTGCTTTTGGACACTCCAGCTTCTCTGGCAACATCCGCCATTGTTATACGTGCCATTGTCATCACTCTTTCAAACATGTCTTCCCCTTCATTCTATCTGATAGAAGAAGGGGAATCCACTGCTTTAGACGTTTCAGCCTCCCCTGACTTGCGCGTATTTATCCGTATTGCGGGCTTTGTTCACCTCTTCAATAAAGGCTGCAGCTTTCTCTGTCATCTGAAAAAGAACCTGATCAGTAAGCTCGGCTTTTGTATTGACAAGTGTGCTGCCTGCTCCTACTGCAATTGCGCCAGCTTTGATGTAATCCCCTGTGTTGTGGAGATCCACCCCTCCTGTCGGCATTAGCGGAATGTGCGGAAGCGGTCCGGCAATATTTTTCAAGTAGCCTGGTCCGACTGAATCTGCCGGAAACACTTTAATCAGGTCAGCTCCGTATTCAAATGCCGTCAGTATTTCGGTTGGTGTAAAGGCCCCGGGCACGCTGATGACTCCGTACCTTTTCGCCATGGCAATTGTTTCTTTTTTGACAGTTGGGGAAAAGATGAATTTTGCCCCTGACATAATGGCTGCGCGCGCTGTTTCAGGATCCAGAACGGTTCCTGCTCCCACAAGCACATCACTTCCAAAATGAGATGCTGCCGCCTCAATCACACTGCTGGCTTTCGGTGTTTCCATCGTAATCTCAAGCGCCGTTACCCCTCCTGCTTTCAAAGCCTTTCCGATTGATAGAATCGATTCGGGCGTAGCCCCTCTGATGACTGCTACAACTCCGCGTTTTCTGATTTCTGCTGCTCCCATTTCAGTAGCCTCCTTTTATTATGAAACGTTTAATGCACCGTTCTTCATTTGTTTTTTACTGGACTGTTTTGTTGCCAGAATGGTTAAGATGGCTGAAATGAGCAGCGACCCTGCCATAAATAGATAAGAAGCTCCAAATCCGCCTGTAGAACCGTTCAAATAGCCCACAACATATGAACCTACAAATGACCCCAGTGCTCCCATGGAATTGATCAGGGCCATGGCGCCGCCGGCAACATTCCTCGGAAGAATCTCCGGAATAATGGCAAAAAACGGACCGTACGGAGCGTACATGGCACCGCCCGCCAGAACAAGCAGACCGAAACTTAGCCAGAAATGATCAGGACCGATTAAATACGATGCGTAAAAGGCAATGGCACCAATGAAAAGAAATGGCCAGACAAACTCTTTCCGTTTCTGAAGCTTATCTGAGTAATGGGAAGCAAGCAGCATCAGAGCTACGGCCAGCACATATGGAACAGCAGAAAGCCATCCTGTTTGGACAATGCTCATATTCGGAGCTGCTTTTATGATGGAAGGCAGCCACATAACAAAACCGTATAGTCCGACGCTCCAAAGAGCATATTGTGCCGCAAGTAAGATGACAACTTTTGATTTAAACGCTTCTTTATAGTTTTTAACCGGCTTAATGCCCTGCTGCTCCTGCTCTAAAGCATACTGAAGATCCGCTTTTTCTTTCGCATTCAGCCATTTCGCATCTTTAGGATGATCAAATACTAGTTTCCACCAAAGAAACGCCCAAATGACTGCAGGAAGGCCTTCAATAATAAACATCCATCTCCATCCGTATGCTTCAAGAAGGTAACCTGAAACAATTGACATCCAAAGCACCGTCACAGGATTGCCAAGAATCAGGAACGTATTGGCTCTTGAACGCTCTGCTTTTGTAAACCAGTGACTTAAAAAGACCAGCATCGCAGGCATAACGGCACTTTCAACTACTCCGAGCAAAAAACGAATAGCGAACAAGTAGTTGACATTAGACACCATTCCGGTCAGAGTGGCAAGTATTCCCCACCCGATAAGCGACCAGAAGATCAGTACCTTGGCACTCTTTTTTTCCGCATAATGTGCACCGGGCACCTGAAAGAAAAAGTATCCCAGGAAAAACAGTGATCCAAGCAGGGAGGAAATGGCAGGTGTAATCTGCAGATCTTCTGCAAGGCCTCCCGCTGCCCCGAAAGCGTAATTCGCCCTGTCCAGGTAAGCAAGGCTGTAAGTAATAAAGACTACAGGTATTAAGCGGATCCATCTTTGCTTTGCAAGCGGCTGGTTCATAGGAATGTCCTCCTCAAATTGTCTGATTCATATAGTCAAATAAAGCATGTCTGTCAGGGTAGCCATCATTGTCTCCCTGGGACTGAACAGCAAGTGCTCCAATCGCATTTCCCCGCAGAACAGCATTGTGTAGGCTGAGGTTTTCGAGCAGACCGCTGATGAGCCCGACTGCAAATCCGTCTCCCGCCCCAACGGTATCGACAACAGTTTCCACCTGGAAGGGACTGACAACCCCTTCTTCTTTAAAGGATTTATAATAGGCTCCGTCTTCTCCAAGCTTGATGACAACTGCTTTTACGCCTTCATTCAAATAAAACGCCGCAATTTCCTCAGGGCTGTTCAAACCGGTTAAAAGCTTTCCTTCCGCTAAACCGGGAAGAACATAATCTGACTGAACAGCCATTCTGTTGACGGTTTCAATCATTTCCTCTTCGGAAGCCCATAATGCCGGCCGCAGATTCGGATCAAATGTTATGCTTTTTCCAAGTGTTTTCATGTGCTTCAGCGTTTTTTCAGCAAATGACCGGGTATGGGAAGAAACAGCAAGCGGAATGCCCGTCATATGTAAATGTGCCGCACGGCTGAAATACTCAGGCCTGAAGTCTTCTTCGTTCATATAGCTTGCTGCCGAGCTCTTTCTGAAAGACTGAACGAAAGGGTCACCCGACAGAACTTTTTCCTTCAGCTGAAACCCTGTCGGATACCGTGAATCTTTCAACACATGCTCGACATCCACTTTTTCCTCTGCAAGCCTTTTCATAATGTAGGTGCCAAATGCATCTTCCCCGACCTTACTTGCCCATCCGGCATTGAGACCCAGCCTGGCAAGTCCGATTGCAACATTCGTTTCTGCGCCTGCAAGCTCACGGGTAAAATGTTTTACTTCATCAAGCGGTCCCGGCTCATCAGCCATGAATAGCGCCATCGCTTCACCAAACGTCACAACATCCATTGGTTTCATGCCCTCTCATCCTTCCAACTGATTTTCTTTTGCTAAACCGATCAATTCTTTTAATCTTTCATGGGGATGTATTGGAAATTCCAGTGCAGCCGGGACAGATTTCCCCGTCCTGTTTTGAAACATCCTCCACCCGGCCTGCTCTGCTGCTGACAGTTCGAATGGATGAAGCTCGCCCCCTCTTAATGCCACTTCTTTTAGATGCAAATAGGAAATGTGCTCTTGTAATCTGCTGAAAGCTGATTCAGGCTCCTCACCTGTAAAGTGCCAGTTTCCGATGTCAAATGTCATCCTGACTGAAATCCCCATATTCGAAGCGCTTTCAAAAAAGCCCGCCAGACGCTCGACTTTGCCTCCATAGGGTGTCTGATCATTTTCGATAAGAAGCTGCAATTCTTTATATTCCTTTAAAAACAGGTCCAGTTCTTTAAGATCGGAAACGCCTTGTGAATATTGACCGAGAGAAAGTTTCAGCCATTTTGCGCCAACTGCGAGAGCCTCTCCGAACACTTTTACTAGTTCAGAAGAATTTAAGATTCCCCCTTCCCTCCATACCTCTGCCGGAGCAGAATAGACCGTAAACATGGAAAGGCGCTCCAGTTCTTCTTTCAGATAGGTTAATGAGTCACGTTCTGAAAGCAGCTCCTTGCGTATCTCAATTCCGTCTGCTCCTGCTTCAGCTGCTATCCGGATGAAATTCAGCTGTCCTTTTTCTAAAACTTCTTTTCTGTCAAAAACATTCATTGGAACGATAATCAAGTAGCGGTCAGCCTCCTATCCTTTTAATAAATCGGTTTAGTAAATCGGTTTAGTGAAAGTATACTCTTTTTGAAAGCGGTTTACAACTCTTTTTTTGCACAGCTTTCACAAAAGTCAGCTGCACTGTAATCAATTGTTTTTCAGAGATTGATAGGTATTAGGCGTTTTTAAAAAAAAAGCCCACTTCAGTATTTGACTGAAATGGGCACTTCTTCATTATTTTTTCATTTCTTCTCCATTGAAAACTTTAACCTCAGGCGGTGCAGCAAAAAACTGCATGGCTTTGCCTGAAAACGCCTTAAAATGCTCGCTGCTGTTGTGCAGTTCAACTGCTTCTGCATCCTTCCACAGCTCGATCATTTTGTACGCGCCATCTGTTTCCGTGTCCTTCATCAGATCGTACGCAATATTGCCTTCTTCTTCTCTTGAAGCTGCAACAAGCGGATGAATTTCGTTTAGAAAGTCAGCTTCTTTTTCAGTTAACACTTTAAAACCTGCATGTATAATAATCATTTTTCCATCATCCTTTCGGTTACTTCCACTCTGTAATTTTTTCGACAGGCAATCTTACCGACTGGTAGCCTGCATCTGCTGCTTTTCCGATTGAGAGAAGCATAACCGGATAATAGCGCTCTTTATCAAGTCCATATGCTTCTGCAATCTGGTCTTTTTCAAAGCCGCCGATCGGATTTGTATCATAGCCGTGAGCTCTTGCTGTCAGCATAAGCTGCATAGAAACAAGTCCTGCATCAATTAAGTTCATTTCCTTAAGCTGATCGAATGTCATCACTTCAAAGAAGCCTTTAATGGCTGCGACTTGCTGATCGCGGACCTCTGCCGGCATAAAGCCTTTTTCTACAGCTGTGCTGTAGATTTCATCAAGATACTCATCGCTTTTCATATCTGCAAATACAGCTATAACAGCTGCTGATGTTTCAACTTGTCTTTGATTGAATTTTGCAAGCGGTGCAAGTGTTTCTTTTCCTTCTTTCGAATCAATGACAACAAAGCGCCACGGCTGAAGGTTAACCGAAGACGGCGCAAGAGTCGCTTCTTCAAGAATCTCAGTCATTTCATCTTTGCTTATTTTTACCGACGGATCATATACCCGGATGGATCTGCGTCCTTTAACAATTTGCTGGTAATCATTTGTTTTTGTTGTATTCATGATGAATTTCCTCCTTGATGCTAATTAGTGATATTTTCAACATTTTCTTTAATGCGGGATAGCATACCCATAAGAGCTTTGCGCTCCTCTTCCGAAAAATCTGCCATTACATTTGAGATAAACCGCTTTTTTTCAGCGCAATATGCAACAATTTTAGACTTTCCTTCAGCTGAAAGACTCACAAAGGTAAACCTGTTGTCATCAGGATTTTTCCGGCGGACAACCATTCCTTTTTCTTCGAGCTGTTTAAGATGTCTTGTTACGGCAGCATGATCGATACGAACCCTTTTTTGAAGCTCTCTTTGACTAATCTCTTCTACATCAAAGAGTTCATGAAGAATATCAAGCCTTGCCTGACTAATGCCGGTACAGCTCTCAAACTTGCTCATAGTCTGTTTTGTGATTTCGAACACTCGGTATAAAATCTCTTCTTCTTCTTTACAGTGGTCAGTCAATCGCATCCTCCGCCTTTATATAATTGATAAGTCAACTATTGACCTGTCAACTACTATAAAGGACTTTTCATCAAAAGTCAAAAAAGATGCATACATCTTACTTTACAATAGAAAAAGCGCTTCTGATCGAAGCGCCAAAACAGCTATAGAAACCAGCCCGCTAATAATTTCTTTTCTGAATTTCCTTGTAAATATTTACAAATTCGGTTTTTTCTTTGCGAAGGTTTTTCGGACCACCTTCTCCAGTTGGATAGAGCTCCAAATGTTCGACTATAACATCGGGTGCTCCTAATTGAGGCAATTTATTGATGACTACCATAGCCTGTGCTGTTTCAGGCGGTGCAGGTGATGCTATCCAAACCCACCATCTGCTTTTCTCATCTGTGAGTCTTCCTGAAGGAATTGTTCTGATTAACCCATGTCCAAGCAGTTTATAAGCCGCGTTATAATAAGCAATGGATACACTTATCTGAGGGCTGTTAAAGGTTCCGCCATTTGTCAGTGCTGCATTCAGTTCAAAACTTTCCCCCGGTTCAGCTTTTACATATTGAGAAATATAACTGTTCAAATCTCCGCCAAGCAAACGAACGCCATCTAATCCTTTTCTTTTTGCAATGACTGCATGAAATCCTGTCCAGGGAGCAAGATCGCCTGTTTTAAAATTACCGTTTACTATCCGATTATCCGTCACTCCGGTTCCCCCGAATCCTTTAAACTTACTTCTTGTACTAAGTTATGACTATTCACTGGAGTTGACAGTGTTTTTGACTACTTAAAAAAGGTGATTGTCAAAAAAGCCTTTAGACATTTTAACGTTAGCGGATCATATCAAGGGTACGGCATATTGAACCTGAATGGCCATTTCCGCATAATCGTTCATGCAGAGCAATGAATTCGGGAAGCATGGCATGAAGGACGTAAAGGATTTGTTCCTTATCCCTGCTGCTGTGCCAGCTGCTGAGCAGCAGTTTTTGTTGTTCAGAGAGTCTGCTCCTAACCCCTTCAAGCTTAGCCCAGTCTCCGGGATTATTTGGCGGATATCCCTTTTCCATATACCAGCCGGCAGCAATCGACCATCTCATCATGTCCAAACAGTGTAAAGCATAGTAAAATTCATTCCTCATACATCTCCGGTAAGCTTCATGTGCATAGGCAAAAAACTTATTTCTCCAGATGTCAAATTCAGCCTCACTTGCCTTATATCTTAGCGGTTTTGAATGGCTGCGAAGATCTTCCAGGAAACCCTCATGATCTTTAACTATTTCAATATCCCTTAACCACACAGAAGGAGATAAGTCACTGCTCTTGTAATAAAAGGAATCAACTTTAATAAAACAGTCAAAGTGAGCAATACTGTAAGTTGCCTGCGGAAAATCTTCAAAAAACAAAACATGTCCCCATCTTTCTGCCCTATTCTTTTTATTTTGCCGGTACTGCTCAAACACGTCATCTTTAACCACAATACGAAGGTCGATATCTGAATAGAGATCTGTATTTCCGGCTCCTATTGATCCCCCGTAAAATACTCCTGACACGCTATCATCGAGAAGAAGATCCTGCTCTATTTTAGCCATCAATTCTTCCCGCCATTTTGGCAGATTTGAATCCCTCTCTTCAAATTTCATAAATGAACCATTCATAAAAAGTGATCCCTCCCCTATATGCCTTCCATTCAGTTTAATGAATAAACTGCGAGATAAAAACTCATAATCACACTCATTATGCCTGCGATGAGTAAGAAGATAAAAAACAGCCTGCGCCATAATCCGCCGAGAAAATAAAGAACAAGAAAGAGAAAATATATCCCGGCACTAATTCCTAAAAACAACAAAAATTCAATTCGTTCATTTGCAGGAAGAGGATTTGTCAGGGTTGTCAATGCTGAACCTCCAAAAATGACGATGGCAAAAAGCATCAATAGGTTCTTCATCCTTTGCTCTGTGGATGTATTCATTTCATAAGTCTCCCAGTTTCTCAGTTTCCCATTGTTGAACAAAACCATTTGTTTTTTCCAATTATTTCAGATATTGGCGTCGAGAACAATCCTTAATAGAAAGAATGGTCTTAAGTAATTTACAACTGTTGAGATGGTAAAAAACGCATAATAAAAAGCCACTTCAATAAAAGTGACTCTATCGTTTCATGGTGTATTCCAAAATAAAGTAGAAGCAATTGGGATTACAACAACCCATAAAAGCACAAACGAATTCCCAACCAGCCCCGCTATTTTAAGAGATGCTATCTGAGTAAGTAAGGCAGTAATGATTCCTATTATCGGCAGTACACCTGCTATAATCATTGCAGAATTTGAGAATAAATCTTCGTTAAAAAACCAAGATGCGTACAGGATCAAAGAAATTAAAAAAGCGGTAATTGATATAATGCCTGACTTTCTCATAACCATCCCCCTTTTAGGAATAAATCTTATCGTTAATCTTACTTATTTTACCACTTGTTATTTGTTATTAAAATCAAAACAACAACAATTTTCAAAAAACAGTCTACGAAAAACATAAAAAAGCCCGTCACATGGATGACGAGCTATTCCTGACTAAAATTCATTCTTTTTCATTTTCAAGTACCTCAATATAATGCTCCAGCTTCTCCCTGTTCTCCTGTGAAATTTCAGGGAACTGCGGATCTATTTTTTCCAGGCATTTTATCATGACTTCAGAAATGATGTAGCGCGAATACCATTCATCATCTGCAGGGAGTATGTGCCAAGGCGCGTATTCCGTTGACGTATGGTTCAGCATGTCTTCGAAAATGTCCTGGTAGCTGTCCCAATGCTTTCGCTCCTCCACATCGCTGAATGAGAATTCCCAGTTCTTCTTCGGGTTTTTCATCCGCTCGAGGAGTCTGTTCCTCTGTTCTTCTTTTGACATATGAAAGAAGAATTTCACCACTTCAAAGCCGTTCTCCGTTAAATAGCGCTCAAAGTCATTGATTTGTCTGTAGCGGACTGCCCATGTTTCTTCTTTCTCTTTTTCATCCGGTACTGCCTCCTCCTCAAGCAGATCATGAACTCTTGGTGCTATAACCTCTTCATAATGGGAACGGTTCAGAATCCCGATTTGTCCTCTCGCAGGAAGTGCCTTATGAATTCTCCAGAGATAGTCATGCTTTTGCTCTGAGTCCGACGGCTTTTGAAAAGAAGTCGTTTTCAGTCCCTGGGCGGTTAAGTTAGAAAAAATGTAGCTGATGGCTTCATCTTTTCCTGCAGCATCCATGGCCTGCAGCACAACGATTATGCCTTTCTTCTCTTCCGCATGAAGGCGCCAGTGCAATTCCTTCAGCCTGTCTATGCTTTCAGGAATAAACTTCTCCAGCAGTTCTTTTTCTGAGAAATCATGCTCCTCGCCCGGAGAGTAATCTCTTAATTTTAATTGTTTATTGCCTTCAATCCTATATTTATTTACGTTCATGTTTTCCTCCTAGGTCTGCTGAACAACCATTTCCTGATGGCGCTAAAAACAATGCAATTTGTGTTCATTCCTCCATCTTTACCCAAGTTCATGAGAGCGCAAACGGGAAATGCAAATGATTTTTCACCCTCTTTACGTTCAATATGGTTTTGCCTTATTTATGCCATATGGCGTCCTATGCCAGTTGGCTGCAATGAAGCACAAAGCTGCGGCTGATAAACCGAGGCTCAAGTATACATACGTGTAGTTCAAGTCATCTATATACAAACCATAGACTAGCTGCAGCAGCCAGTAGAATGGGTCTGCCATCGCAATATTATGGATGATTTCTCCCTCTAAAAAGAATCCGAGTCCGGGGATTGCCATTAAAAATACAAGTGTAACAGGTTTTAAAATAGCAAGTGCCTGCGTTTCAGTTGATGCGTAAAAAGCCATTGCCATTCCAAGAACGGTCCCAAGCAAAATACCAATGAGGATAATAAGGCTTGCTGACTCCCATACAAAAGGCAATTTTAATAAATAACTGCAGATCACAAAATCAAATAATGTAATGAATGAGGCAATGGTTATTTTAGAAAGAATTGGTACTGCCGGATGTACCGGCTGGACATTTTGAAGCTCTGTTGTTTTATTCTTCCGTTCTTCTACCAGACTGAACAAAATGATGATGCCAAAGAAAAGAAAAGATCCATAAAGGTTAAAAGCATACACTTTTTCAAATAGACTGGAACTCAGGCTGTCTGATTCAATTGGTTTTTCTTCAAGAATCAGCTTTGCTTTCTCGACTGCTTCAGCCGGTTCACGGCCGTCTGTAACCAGATTTCCTTCAACAAAGCCAATCTTAGCATCAAGATCGTTTACCTCCTGAATTAAATCTTCCTGATTAGCTGAAATCAAAACTTGAACTTGATCCGGAATGCGAAATTGATTTTTTTCTTCTTCAAGAACGACAATTTTCGGAGTATCCGAATAGGTTTCTGTTATGCCGGAAGCCCCAAAGGCCGTAATGATTGGAAAAAAGACAATAAGCCAAATGAGCATATTTCTTCTTGAAAGCGCAAAATCTTTTCTTATATAAGCTGTGAATCCTGTTTTCATAGTCTGAACCCTCTCTCGAACGTTACTTTTTTAAAAATTATAAGACTGATGACGTAAAAAACTACGGCAAAAATAGTGAGTTCGATATAAGTACCTGCAGAGGGCCCTTCCGGCAAATATATGGAATAGTATGCCCCAATGAATGGTTCAAATGGGTTAAATGGTACAGGCTTAATATTCCACATCGGCAAAACGAGGCGAATCATAACCGCAAATATGAACCCTGTGACAACACTTCCGGCAAGCATCACAACACTTTGTTTTTTAACAATCATCGCCAGAAGCACCCCGCTTGCAATCATTACGATCGAAAGAATGAGAGTTAAAAACAGGAACTGCAGCAAAAACGAAATTTGATTTAATGTAGGTATGAGTGCAAGGAAAGCTGCTGCAACAATGATCATCAAAAGTAAAACATGCTTACTGAAAAAATAGTGTGCGACCTTTCTGCTTGTTCTCATAACTTGAATCATATTAGTTTCCATATCCTCTGAAATCTGCATAGCAGCCATCCAGAATAAGAGATCAATGAGAATAATGATATAGAAAATTGTAAAAACCGGAAGCCACATTTCAACCCATGAAACTTCCCGAAATCCAAATGCAAGAATGTTGATTCCAAGCGACATTAAAAGGATGTAGCCGAATATCAATGCGACGATATTATTCCTAATAAGCTTAATCCATTCCATTTTCAGCATCACGCTTCCCCCTTAAGCCCCCGGCCGACAACCTTAATAAAAATTTCTTCCAGGCTTGCTTCCTGGGTATGAATGCTGTCGAAGTGCCTGCTTTTGATGATTTCGGTCAGTTTCGTCAAATCATCCTCTTTAGAAAAAGTTATCTTCTTTCCGCTTTGTTCAATCGACACAGTCTGCTTGCCAAAACGCTTCTTATAGTTTTCAGGAGTATCGAGTTCAACAATCTTTCCATTATTGAAAAAGGCAATTCTGTCACAAAGTTTTTCTGCTTCATTCATATCATGAGTTGTCAGGAACATGGTGGTGCCTCTTCTATTCATATCCTTTACCACCTCGCGAACATAGGCTGCAATTTCAGGGTCCATACCTGATGTCGGCTCATCCATGAACAGGATTTCAGGATTAGTGACAAGCGCTCTTGCCAGAACGAGTCTTGTTTTCATTCCTTTCGAGTACTCGCCTGCTTTTTTATCTTTCGATTTATAGAGATCCATTTTTTTCAGTATGTCATAAACCTCGTTTTTTCCCGTTCCGTATAACCCTGCATGAAAGATCAGGTTCTCATAACCGGTCAATGTAGGGTAAAGCACATCATTTTCAAAAGCAATTCCTATTTTTTTGTAAAATGAATGATTTGCTTTTGACATATCCTGCCCTAGAATAAACACTTTTCCAAGTGGAGGTGCAATCAGTCTGGTTAACAATTTAATCGTAGTGGATTTCCCAGCGCCGCTCGGTCCCAGGAAACCAAATACCTCTCCCTTCTTTACTTGAAATGATAATTGATCTACAGCATTGCTTTTGTTGTCATATGAATAAGTTAATTCTTTTGCTTCGATTGCAAATGACATTTCTGCTTCCTCCCTTTTTTTGAAACAATTTAACTAATTTGTTTCATTAGATATAAAATTAGTATAGTACTTTTTGAAACAAAGTCAACAATTTGTTATAATATTTTCGAGGTGAAGAAATGGACGGGTTTAAAGCCAGAACAGATAAAAAAAGAGAACTGATTATCCAATCAGCTCTCCTGCTATTTAAAGAATACTCTCCAAGTAAAGTTTCAATACGTGAAATCGCCGCAAAGGCACAGGTGTCAGTTGTGACCATTTACAATTATTTTGGAAGTAAAGAAGGTTTGATGCTCGAAGTAGTCAGGTCTGTACTGGTAACACAATTACAGCTGGCAGAAGAAATTACAAAATCCAATGACCCTGCTGATCAAAAGATAGCGAGGCTAGTTTTTACAAAAACTGAACTGCTCAGTCAATTTCATCCTGATTTTATTTCTTTTATCATGAATGATCCAAGTATGAAAAAACTAATAGAAGAAGAATTTCTTTACAGGACTTACGAGCTGATTAAAGATTTCATACAGCAGGCTAAATCAGAAGGCGCTTTTTCGAAAGAGCTGCCGGATGAAATGATCATGAAAGTGATTGAACTTTACCGAAAGGATATCTCGTCCGAAAACAGTATTCTTTTTTCCAGTCAGGAAGAAATTAAATACCATGAAACACTATTAAAGATTCTGCTTTATGGAATAGCAGGTTATAAGAATCAGTAATACGTAAAGAAATGAAACAGCCTCCTATTTCGGAGGCTGTTTAAGCTATTATCAATGAACGGGTAACTTTTTATATTGATAAATATCTTTTATCATACTCTTCATGGATTTCTTCCAAAATTCTGGCTCTGTAAGATCAATCTTAAAATGTTTTTTTACCAGCTGCTCAAGCGGAAGTGTTCCCGTTTCACCAAGAAACTTCAGAAATTTTTCATCAAAATCCTCATCTGTTTTTGATTTCTCCAATAGACCTGCACTCAATAAGAAACCAAATGAATAAGGATAATTGTAAAAAGGAACATCTGCCTGATAAAACTGCCCATATTTTATCCACACAAAAGGTTCGTATTCACTCAAAGCACTGCCATACGCTTTTTCCTGGCACTGCAAAGAAAGATGCTCCACTTTCGCTGCACTAACGTCTTCAGTCTTACTGAGCTCGTAAAAGCTTTTTTCGAATAGAAAAGCCCCTCTGATTGACATCAGATAATTTAAATTGCGCTCAATTTTCCAGCCGAGAATGGCTTTTTTTGTTCGACTATCTTTTGAGTTTTCAATGACGTAATCAATAAATACGGTTTCAAAAAAGATGGAAGCCGTTTCGGCAGAAGTCATCTCAAACGTTTCGTCGGCAAAATACAGGGATGGAGCAGCTTTCATCTGCTTGAAATGCCAGGCATGGCCTAATTCATGAGAGAGTCTTCTCGCACTTTCTAAGCTGTTGTCAAACGTGAGTGAGATCCTTGACTCACCTTCTGCAAGAAACGGAGCACAAAATCCCCCCGGCGGCTTTTCCTTCCGCTTTTCCAAATCCATCCACCCATTGGTGATCACATGATGGATGAATTCAGGAATATCACGGTCAATCCTTTCTAGAGACTTCGAAATAGCGGCTACTGCGTCAGAAACAGTAAATTCAAGCTGTACATCATGTGTTGAAGTCATCGCCTCATGCCACGTGAGCTTCTCCTTTTTAGCTTCCTCCGCCTTTACCAGTAAATACTCTGAAAGTTCAGCTGAACAGTCATCGATCGCAGTCCACATTGCACCCAGTGAGCGGTTCGATATTCCATTCTGTTTGAGAGATTGTTCAAGGAAATGGATCTGTTTCAGCCCATATTCCTTCAATCGTACTTCAGCCATTTGGCCATAGATAGCCGAAAATTCTTCTGACTGGTTTTCCAGTGATTCATTCAGGCTTTTAAATGCCTTGGTTTTCAATTTCAAATCTGAATTGGACATAGCCATTTGGATGGCTTCCCCAAAAGTCAATGTTTCTTCTCCAGTACCAGGATTTATGTTTATTACTAAATGATTTCTCAGCTGTTCATAATCGTTTTGAAGCCGTCTTAATGATTCACTGGCAAGATGAATATTCTTATCTTCTTCTCTATTGATCTTTCTCCGCCTTAATTGATTCATTAAAAAACCTTTTTCAGTCATATGTACCGGCTTCTCTGGAATGTCCAAAAAGATTTCTTCCAGAAGAAATCGGATATGAAGAAGTCTCGTTTTCAGCGCTGAAATTCTGCCGTTTACAGCGGCTAACAGAGAAGGCTCAACTTTTTCTGTTGTCAGACAATAATAAAATGATTCCAATGATTCAATTTGACGGATGCTGTTCGAAAAATCGGTCAGTGTGTTTTCATTCACCCTTTCCGATTTAGAAACTGATTCCAGAAGCGATACTGT
Source organism: Metabacillus sp. SLBN-84 (assembly GCF_053629595.1). NCBI lineage: Bacteria > Bacillati > Bacillota > Bacilli > Caryophanales > Bacillaceae > Metabacillus > Metabacillus sp. SLBN-84. The sequence goes on along the minus strand of NZ_JBRJIP010000001.1, from coordinate 1,925,262 downwards.
TTCTTCTATATTACCAATATACAAGCTTACCTTTTCCAGGTCTGGCCCAGTAAGAAGAGTGTCTAGATTCCATCTGGTTTTATAATCAGCGGTCTTCACTCCAAACCCCCCCATTTAAGCGTTATCATTTTCATCCAGTATAAAAAACGCATAACACTTTATGTCATGCGTTCTTAAGACTTAAATTTCCCCATGTATATACACTCAGTTATTTCTGACAAATAAACGATTTAAAATCTGATCTGCTTCCATTAAATCGTCCACCACAAAATCAGCCTGCGCTAATTCTTCACTGTCGGAAAAGTCAAACCTGCACCCGATTGCTTTTAGGTGATTGTCTTTCGCAGCAAGGATATCTGACAATCTGTCGCCGACAACAGCGCCTGCATTCAGATTGTATTTATGCAGGATTGACCTTACGAGGTTTGATTTGTTTTGGGAATCAATCTGCTGGATGCTGAAGGTTTCTGTGATCCATTCCGCAAGACCATAGTGATCAACGATCGTCTGAAGGTAACCTGTCAGCCCGTTGCTTGCAATAAACAGCTGAAATCCGGAACAGGTAAGCTTCTCCAGCAATTCCTTCGCGTTAGGATATAGCGCACCTCGATCAGTTTGTATGGCCAGAATCAGCTTATCGAGAAAATAGCTGTCTGCAAAATCACGGTCTTCCTGCGTATGATCCGGCAATAATGTCTCCCATACAACTGGAAGAGGCACACCCATGATCTTTCTGTAAAGAGTAATGGGAGTCTCTTTCTCCCATTTTCCAAGCTCTCTAAGCTGTACAAACGTTTCATCGAGAGCCCATTCCAAAATAAGATCGGTTTGAAAAAGTGTTCCGTCCATGTCAAAAATCACAGCGGTCATATGTATACTCCCTAAGCTTTTTTATTTAAGTCTTCTTTTTCAGCTGCAAGCAAATAGAGAATTCCTGCGATCAATGCCAGAATGCTGAATGTGTTCAGCGTAAATCCCACGCTTTTAATCATTGCATCAAAGATTTTTTCATCCCATGTGGTTACCCCTGACCCGAACATGGCTGCGCTGATATACTTTGCAGCCAGCAAAAAAGCGGAAATAGCCAAAAAAGAAACACCGGCACCTCGTTTGTTCATGTCACATTCCCCCAGCACTTTTATAAAAGACTTATTTCCTTTTATTATAGCATTTATTTCCACTTTATCTTCTAAATATTTTCCAAGAGAAAGAGCAGTGACATGGTCTTAACAGGTTTAGTTCACGGGTGCAAACAAATAAATATCCATTCAAAACGCACTATCTTTCACATAGAATACTAGAAAAATATGTTAATATATAGATTCGGCATATACTTGGCACAGATCAATTCAAAATAGGATAACTGGACCTTTTAATATAACTATTAGATGGTTCACCTTAAATAAAAATTCAATGGAGGCAAAAAATAATGTGGTTACTATTAGGACTTATTGCCATTGCAGCAACTCTAATAAATCTTTATTTATATAAAACAGGAAAAGATTATAAACTTGCTATGGCTGCAGGATTATCATTTACAGCATTCACACTTTGTGCTGAATACAGTGCAGTGTCCCAGTGGGTAAAAGTGGAAGATTGGTCAGCTTTATTGGATGTAGTACCAGGAATGGAAAGGGCTTTATGGTTTTTGACAATTGCTTCAATCTTGCTGAATATAGCACCTGTACTATTAGAAATGAAGGATAAAAAATAATGACTTATCGGCGCATTATTTATCCTTATATACTTCACTGATTCATTGAAATAAAGAAAAAGGCTTAGAGGAAAAAAACCTCTAAGCCTTTTTGATGTGAGAAATAGTGTGATTTACCCTGTGAATTGGTTGCTTGCATCTCATATGGAAACCCGTTACCATGTTCTTGTTTTTTATCTTACAAGGAATTCATCAAAATTGTTCTGATCTCATCCCTGTCTCCGTTCTTTCTATCAGCCGATTATAGATCTGTTTCAATTCCGAGCAGAGCGTTTCTCCCCACTTCTAGCAATCCTTCGCTGTAGAGCTGGTGATAGTCTGCGGAAAACTGGATCTTTGGCACAGCTACTTCGGGAACCCTTTGTTTGCATGCGTCAACAATGTCCGGAATGAGTTTTCGGACTGAATCATCTCCGGATAAAATAAGTGTTTCCGGATTCAGCATGATGCTGATAACCGAAATGAGGTGGGCTGCATGATATACACATTCTTCTTGTGTTTGAGGCTGTGTCATTTTATCCTGCAGCGTATCCCCCTCTCCGATTGGAAGAAATCCGACTTCGCCTGCGAAAGCAGAAAAGCCCCTCAGGATTCTCCCATTAATAAGAGAAGCAGCACCTGGACCGTCATCCGTGAAGATTAAAAGCGATACATTTTTAGATTTCTCGCCGTCAGCTCCAAGCACCCACCCCTGCAGCATGGCATTCACATCACGTTCCACTGTAACCTGCACGCGGAATTCTTCTTCCAGAATCTTTTTCAAATGAAGTCCCTGCAGATCATCGTAGTAGTTCATATATTTGATTTCACCGTCCATCACCCCTGCCGGAACACCGATGGAGATGACGTTTAAATCTGTGAATCTTGCTTTCATTTCTTTTATAATAGCTTTTATCGTTGACAGGTAATCCTGCCCGAGTGTCCGCTCCTCTTTGAAAAGAACGTCTTTTTTGGCATTAGCGACTAGAATCCAAAAGCGTGAATACTGAATATACAGGACAAGGATGGATCCATAAGCAGGGTTAATTCCGTAAATAGAAGCCCGCCTTCCGTTGCTTGATGAAGCCATGCCTGTAAGCATAATCACGTTTTTTTCTTCAAGATCATCCAGCATTTTGCTTACGGTAGGAAAACTTAGACCGAGCTTTGCAGCCAGATCTTTTTTAATAAACGTTTCCTGCTGAACAATTTCTTTCAAAATAAGCTGTTCATTTGCCCGTTTTATGAGATGCGCTGAATCGTGCGATGGCATCGTTTCACCTCTTAAGTTAATTGATTTAATGTTTTGATAATGAGAGCAAGGGCTGCTACGGTGATTGCAGTAAACACCGGAATAAATTCAAGCGTCGTGCGGCTCGCGATATATCCAATCAGCGGGACAAATGTCAGCAGGCTGATATAGGAAAACGCCACTTGATAGCCAATGACTTTTTTCGCCTGCACGGTCCCGAAGCGCTTTGATGTTTCATGCATCATCGCCGGATAAAGCGGAGCAAATCCCAGACCTAAAAGAAAGATTCCCGTTCCATAAATAAAAGCGTGCTGCTGAGAGAAAAAAGCAGCTGAGCCGAGGGCAGAAATCACCAATCCGAGGACAATCAGCTTACGGTTTCCCAGGCGGTCAGCAATAAACCCCATTAAAAACCGGCCAATCATGATGCTTCCAAAAAAGCCTCCTGTCAAAAATCCTGCTGCTGAGAGATTAAGCCCCCTGCTTTCTACAAGCAAAGCACTCAGCCACAGTCCCAGTCCGCCCTCAACGGCAACATAAACGATATAAGCCAAAACAGACAAATACGGAGCAATCCCTCCAATCCATGGCTTGTCCTCTCTGTCTTCCTCTAATGCACCGCCCTGCTTTGTCTGCTTCCAAAAGGACAGGGTCATAAAGAAGGACAGGGATAAACAAAGAATGACCACTCCTATAAAGCCATACCCAACCTTCCAGCTTCCATAGTTCGATATGCCAACTGTTAAAATGATAGGGCTTAAGGTGGCACCGATGCCCCATGAACTGTGAAGCCAGTTCATATGTTTAGATGATAGATTTTCAGCTGCATAGCTGTTAAGACCGGCATCAACTGCCCCCGCACCCAGCCCAAGCGGCACCGCAAGAAGAAGAATCAGCCAGTAGGATTCGCTTACCGCAAAGCCCAGGATCGCAAGAGCTGTCATTGTACAGGATACAGCGGTCACCCTGCCTGTACCGTACCGATTCAGCAGCGAGCCGTTTACAAACCCTGAGATGGCCGAACAAACCGTGATTGTCATCGTTATAAATCCTGCGTATTCAAGAGGCACACCAAAGTCCTCCCTCATTTGGTTCCACGCCACCCCAAGCCCGGTATCAGGGAGGCCAAGTGCTATAAATGCAAGATAAAGAAGCATCAGAAACAATAAAGCAGGTTTTGTCTGTGCGTTTTGGATCAGTACCTGACTTGGATGTATCTTCTTTTCCCTTTGAGTCATATATGGTTCTCTCCTGACCATACGGATGGCTCGAGCTTCATGCATGAGAACACTGTCTGGAATGAGGAATTTTTCGGGCTGCAGGCATATAATCCAAATTGGATTTCATGAGACGCTTTGAATAAATGGGACATTCGAATTTGACTGAACGTATTTCCATCACGTGAAACTTCTGTGAGAAAATCGTTATGTTTTCTTGTCAGTCTGTACCAAATAGCTGGTTCATTTGTTTTTCCCTCTTCCGCTACCGCCCAGTCTAAATAGCCGTAATTTGTGCGCTGCCAGAAATCCGTATATGGCATGGAAGTAAACGTCAGGCTATGATTGATGATTTCAAACTCTGCTGGAGCATTAAGCCATTGACCGTCTTTTATGTCTAATGTAAACATTGCCGTCTCCTTTTATTAAAATAGTTATTAAAACCATTTTAATAACTATTCAAGGAACTGTCAAAAAACTTCTGATTTTATTAGTATCTTTTCCTATAACCGTCATAAAAAAATGACCTATCCCTGTAAGAGACAGATCATTTTTTCAGCCGCTAAACGAGCTTTAAGCCTCTGCGCCAGGCTTCAATAAAGGCAAAAGCAAGGAATGTGAATGCTCCCCATAAAATCCAGGCTGCACCAAGCCCGATCAGACCAGCATCTGTACCGTACAACTGCGTTCCCCACGTTAGAACAATTCCATCTAAAAATGTGGCTGTCAAAAGACCAAGACTTACACCGGGTATGATTTGATCAGCCTTTAATTTTGCAGCTTTCATAATGAGCAAGACAGAAATCCAGGATACCGGCAATGCTATAAGAAACGAAAATACGCTCCCTGTTTTTCCAAACATACCGACGTCCGAACCAAATCTGACGGCCATGGCTCCGCAAAACCAAAAAGCCATACCCAGCACGACCAAAACGGCAGTTTGCTGTTTACTGAATAAACGCTTCAATTCACTATTTTCTGTTTTTAATCCCATACTATTCTTCCCCCCGAATCAAATTATGTAGCACTTGCTACATAATTAAAATGTAGCATATACTACACAATAAAAGCAATGAGGAACATACAATGAAAAAAGGTGAACTTCGCAAGCAAACGTTTAAGACGAAAATGGCAGAATATATCCTTCATCACGGGCTTCATTCAGCAAGCCTGCGAAATCTGGCAGAGGCAGCAGAGACAAGCGACAGAATGCTGCTCCATTATTTTCACGATAAAGAACAGCTTCTCACAGAGGTTCTGACGCTCATATCCGACAATCTGATTACGATTCTAAAAAAATCGCCGGCAGATCCTATGCCGTTCAGCAAGCTCGTTCCACATATGTACCATTTGATGAAGGAACCGGAAGTAAAACCATTTATGAGACTATGGCTGGAATTAATTGCGCTTGCATCCAAAAAAGAAAATCCGTACTTCTCTGTAGCAAGAATAATAGGTGAAGGCTTTCAAAACTACTTTGCTCTTCTTCTCGATGCGGAAAATGAGGAACAAAAAGAACGGCTGGCAGCCCTGACTCTTGTCACAGTTGAAGGAATTGCACTGCTTGATGCCATTGATTTTGACGCAAGCATTGAAAAAGCAATTGAGAGCATTTCTTCCTATCATGAAAAAAACACATAAAACAGCAAAAGGGTTTCTGCTTGAAGCAGAAACCCTTGTCTATTCATGCATGTTCTCCAGTTAGAGGAAGCGACAATGTAAATATCAGCCATCCTTCCTCATAGTCCGCTTCTAAATGTCCCCCATGCAGTTCAGCAATTCGCCTTGCAATGGCTAAACCTAGGCCTGTTCCCCCATCCTCTTTTCTTGATTGATCTCCTCTGTAAAAACGTTCAAATAGAGTATCAAGGCTTCCTTCGGGCTTTGAGTTTACACGGTTTGCCAAAGTGAATACTGCCTGATGACCTCTTGTTTTAAGACTCAGTTGTATGACAGACGGTTTAAGACTGTAATTAACTGCATTTGACAGCAGGTTTTCAAAAACCCTGATGATCTGTTCAACATCAACTGGGGCTGTCACTTCTTCTTCCGGAATGTCTACCTCCATTTTAAGGCTTCGGTCCTCCAGAATCGGAATATATTCACCGGCAAGCTGTCTAATAATCCCTGCAAGATTCACCTCATATTTCTTCACCTGAATATCAGGACTTGTCAGTTTGTTATACGTAAACAATTCGTCCAGTAAATGCTTGAGGCGCTGGGATTTAAACCGGAGAATGGCCAGGTATTCCGCTGCCTGCTGCTCAGTCAAATTCCCCCTGTTCTCCAGAAGATCAAGATAACCAATTATTGAGGTTAAAGGTGTTCGGAGATCATGCGAAATGTTCGTGATCAGTTCATTTTTATTCTTTTCAAGCTCCCGCTCACGAAGAAATCTCGCTTCAAGCTCTTTCGACATCTGATTGATATTTTCTCCAAGTCTTGCAAGTTCGTCCCTGCCCTTAACTTCAATAACATGACTGAGGTTTCCGCCGGCTATCGACTGGACCCCATCAGATATTTCATTCAGGAAGATTATTTTTTTCTTAATAAACAGCCATAAGCTGATGATAAAAAGAATGATAGCACTTGAAAAAATGACGATAACCAGAACGTTGTAAAGAAGAATGTTCATTTCTTCTATAGGTTCAGCGAGTACAAACCTTACAAGGATATTCGAAAGGACTGATATCCCTGCAAGTGAGACGATAAAACTGACAGCCACAGCAAAAAACAGCTTCACACTGAGTTTATTCCAAAACCGGATCATATCTTATAGCCAACTCCCCAAATCGTCTTTATATAAATTGGCTGTTTAGGATCCAACTCAATTTTTTCTCTGATTTTCGTAATATGAACCATTACCGTACTGTCTGATTTGAAAAAGTCTTCATTCCAGACAGATTCATAGATCTGCCTGATGCTCATGACCGTTCCTTTATTTCTGGCAAGCAAAGAGAGGATATCAAATTCTTTCGGAGTCAGCCTTATCTCCCGTCCTCTGGCCATGACCTGCCGTGTGTCTGTATTGATATTTAGACCGTCAAGTTCAATTACAGGTGCGTCAGACTTTTGCTGATCATTGTATTTTGTAAATCTTCTAAGCTGCGACTTGACTCTGGCCATCAGCTCAAGGGGATTAAACGGCTTTGTCACATAATCATCTGCACCGGAAGCAAGCCCATGAATTTTATCCATATCCGCAGACTTTGCTGATACCATAATGATGGGCATGTTTCTTTCTTCGCGGATTCTCATGCATGCCTCAATTCCATTCATTTCCGGCATCATAATGTCCAATATCACTAAATCAAATGATTCTTTTTCAAGCATAGTAATAGCTTCCGAAGCAGTTTCCGCCCCTGCAGCACGAATTCCCTCATTTTCAAGATAAATCGTAATCAGTTTTCTTATTTCTCTGTCATCATCAACGACTAATACGTTTGAAGGCAAAGCTTTCATTCCTTTCGCCATTCGTGCACGCCAGTACATAGGCAGGCGGCAAGTTCTGATATTCTCTCGATACGCGTATGGCAGAAAAATACCTCTTAAAAAGAGCTTTTTTAAACAGCGTATACTGAAACGTGATAAATTCCCCTTCGGCACCAAGAATGGATGCCGTTTCTGATAAGATCAAATCTGCTGCATCACTCGGAATACTCGCAAAAGGGAGTCCTGACAGGATATAGTCTGCCCTTTTAAACCCATACTTCTTCATATAATAAGAAGTGTTCTCAGCAGATCCATTTACAATGACTAGATCTTTCACATCGCCGTATTTATCCTTAAGAAGCCTGCAAAACACTTCATTTTGTTCAATTAAAAGAATACGGGTTCCATTTCTTCTTTTATGAATCAGCTTTTCTGTAAAAACGCCTGTACCAGGACCATATTCTATAATATACTCAGCTGTCTGAAAATCAATAGCTGCTGTCATGTGTTCTGCAAGCTTTGGGGAACTAGGCAGCAGAGCACCTGTAGATCTGGGCTTATTTATATATTCTAATAAAAAGGCTAAAGAATTCATCGTTATCACTCCGTGTTCAAGTAGTATGATCTCTATGATAGAGACCAAACCTTAACCTTTACCCGGGGAAATTCTTAAGAATTCTTAAGATAAGACAGATGAATAAGCGGTTCTTGAAATGCTGGATATCTGTTTTTGAAAAACATATACCAAGCCAAAACTTATACATTTGGATTGAAAAAAGACCGATTTTATCAATCGGTCGGCCTTCGATGAAGCACTAATTTTTAATTTTTTCAGCAACCGACAATATGGCTGAAGCCAGAATTTCAGGCTGATCATGCATGATGGAATGGCTGCTGTCAGAGATTAATATGAGTTCGCTGTTATTGGATAGAGAAGTTAGCATTTGCTGCGCTTCCAGCCATTTTTCCTCAAACTTATTTTCCTCCAGTTCTGTAAATCCCATCGCCTTTGCCTGCATATCTGGCTTTTCAGGTGTAATGACTGCCAGAGGTTTATCTCTTAGATGACTTGTCTCAGCAAGCTTTCTTTCAAGGATATTCATTTGCTTTATTTCTTCATTCATCACACTGAAGAAAGGAGCATCCCAGTGTACTTGAACATATTTCTCAGGAGAAAGAAATTCTGGTGCTTTATCTGAAAACATTTTCTCGCCTAACAGTCTGACGAGCCCTATCCGAGCGAGAAGGCCATTCACTGTTTGGTCTTGAGTTTCGAAGAATACAGCGTTGTAAGCCTCAGCCTGCTTGGCAAAAAACTCATTTCTGGCATCTACCAGTACCATGCCCGCTACTTTTTCCGGATATTTTTCTGCGAAGTGCCGTGAATAAATGCCTCCTGCTGAATGTCCAATTAACAATATGGGTCCCTTTATTTCTGTTCCTTCCAAGACAGTATATAAATCCTGAATAGTGGTTTCGACTGAAAAACCATCCTCTGGAGAATCGCTATATCCGTATCCTGCCCGGTCGTAGGTAAGAACTTGGGTATATTTAGACAGCTCCTCTTGAATGTTATCCCAGTCATATGACCACTGTCCGGCACCTGTTTCAATGACAATCGCCGGCAGATCAGATTTTTCTCCCCTGATCACTGTATGTATGGACCGATCCCCGATTTTAATCATTTGTCCATTCGAAGGATAATTGTTTTTTGCCTGGTTATACCCATACCATTCATAAATTGATCCCATGATACAAACTAAAAGAATGATTCCTGCCGCTGCAAAAGAAATTGTTTTAAGTTTCTTGCGTTTTTGGGATCCGGTATCTTTCTTAGGGTTCATGACATATCTCTCCTCGAATGTGCGTTTTTATAAAGGCATTTATCCTTGCAATAAGATGTTAATAGATTCATCATTGTTTGTGTACAACTGCTCTTAAAAATCTTACTATGTAAATCGTTTTTACCGTTTCCTTAACCATGCCTTCTGCAGACAGATAGTTTCTGATTTGCCGTTTTCGGTTAGGTACCATAAGCAGCGGCAGTTTTTTCGGATCAAACCAGCCCGTCTGAGCTGTTTCAGGTCCTTTTGTAAACAACTTTCCGCCTACAGGGTCAGCTGCATAGATATGCTGCATATCATTTTCATAAGCCAAATGATATTCACCTATTTTAGCTGCAATCTTAATGCAGCACCCTGTTTCCTCTTCTGCCTCTCTAACCGCACATTCCTCCAGGAGTTCGCCCGGATCAGCCCTGCCCCCTGGCAGATCCCAGATTGGATAATCGCGGCGTTTTACTAATAGAATGTTCCCTTCGTTATTTTTAATGATTGAAAAACATCCTGCTGAGGCAATTGAATTCAAAGCCCTCTTAGCTCCTTCCAATACTAAACTTCAAGATTATTATGCTGATCAGCTATTTTAACTCATTTTATGACCGGTGCCTTTGCACCTTGTATCCAATCTTTGATAAACGGAAGCTGATGCGGATTAAATTTATTTGGCAAGTTGTGTTTCTCTAAAAAAACTACTCTCTTCATTTTGTTTTATTTGTCCCGAGAACTTCTTTGTGACAAAGATGACTTGCACGCTGTAAACCCTGTCTCCATTTTCGTATTCTGCAAATCCCTTTTTCCCTGAATAAATGCCAAATAAATTCAGGTCTTCCACAGATAATCCTGTTTCCTCGTACACTTCTCTTTTGACAGTTTCTTCAAAGGTCTCTCCGAGTTCAAGCAATCCCCCGGGAATTCCCCATTCTTGGCGGTCTGTTCGTTGCTGCAGAAGGATTCTGCCATTTTCATCTTCAATAATGGCTCCGCAGCCCACAGTTAATAACGTTTGATGGCCGATTAAATTTCGCATTGTTTGTATGTAGTCGCTCATTCCAGTTCCCTCTCCAATTCCGCTTAACACTTCCAATTTTAACATAAATACCCATCCAATCTTAAAAAAAGACACATCATATTAAATGATGTGCCTCAGTGCTTGTTAATAAGCTCCTTCTGAGTAGGTGAGCTCATAGCTGTGTGTATAAATTTCAAAAATGTTTCCGAACGGATCTTCCACATAAACCATTTTGAACGGCTTTTCACCAGGATAATATTCCCGGATCGGCATGCGCTGCTTCCCGCCATGTTCAATGATTTTCTGCACCATGCCCTCGATATCAGGATCCTGGATGCAAAAATGAAAGATGCCCGTTTTCCAGTATTCAAAATTGTTCTCAGGTTTTTCATTGTGTGGAAACTCAAACAGTTCAATTCCGATTTTGTCTCCGGTCGATAGATGGGCTATGCGGAATGTTTCCCACTCATTTCCGAAAACGTCCCTGCACATTTGCCCGATTGCAGAGTCATCGTTTTCTACTTTAGACGGTTCCATAAGGACATACCATCCGAAAACCTCTGTATAAAATTTGACTGCCTGGTCCAGGTCAGGAACAGAAAGTCCGATATGTGAAAACGATCTTGGATACGTCAGCATTGATTATATTCCTCCTCAATTGTACGATAGAGTTCCTTACAGAATTAGTGTAACGAATCATTTCCAATGATGTAAGTATGCACTTTTTTGTCAGTTACTATCATAGAAGTAAGAAAGGAAGCAGCAAATTGAACTCAAATGAAGGAAAATTAAAGTGCTCCATTGAATATACACTAAATAAAATAGGGGGAAAATGGAAAACGGTTGTCCTCTGGCATCTCGGGACTGATGGGACGCTTAGATACAGTGAAATCAGAAGGCTGTTGACAGGAGTAACCCACAAGGTATTAAGCCGGCAGTTAAAAGAACTTGAAGAAGATGGGTTTATCGAACGCAGGCAATATGATACGATGCCTCCGAAAGTAGAATATACCATGACATCCAAAGGACATACATTGATGCCGATTTTTCAGCACATGCATGTGTGGGGCAAAGAAAATTGGGACCAGGATTAAAGGAGGAATGAAAGTGGGATGGACCATTTGCTTGCTGGCTGGAACATTAGGGCTGGCTTACTTGATTGACCGGAAAAGAACGAACAGAAAAACCGTATCTCACAACCCCGGTGAGGAAAAAAACGTTACAATGGGCGACAATCGCTATTCCAGCGGCGGGGAATAGCGATTGCCTCCCTTTAAGGGAATCTATTTCAAAAAACATTGGTGAGCAACAAAAAGACGATAATCATCCAATTACCGTCTCTCCGCCTTTACATATGATTCACTTTCTTCTTTTTATCCCACTTAAAGATTTTGTTAAGGAACAAGTAAATTCTTTTTGACTCTTTGGTCATTAAAGGTCCAATAATCGCCAGAATCAGAACATACAGTGCTGAGAATGGCTTCAGCATCGGAGTAAGACCTCCGGCTATGCCAAGATTCGCTACAATAATGGAAAACTCGCCTCTTGATACAATAGTCAGACCAATGTTTGTGGACGCTTTATGTGACAAGCCCGCTCTCCTTCCGGCAATCATTCCGGCAATAAAGTTTCCGAGTATGGTCAATAGGACCGCACCGAGTGCAAGCCATACAGCGCCGCCGAGGGAGAATGGATCAATACTCAATCCAAAGCTGAAGAAGAAAATGGCGCCGAAGAAATCCCTGAAAGGAACGACCAGGTGCTCAATTCTGTCACTGTGCTCCGTCTCAGAAAATACAAGTCCCAGTAAAAGAGCGCCAATGGCTTCTGCTACGTGAATCAGTTCTGAAACACCGGCCACGAAGAACAGGGAGGCGAAAATGACGATGATGAATACTTCATCAGAGGAAATACTGATCAGTTTGTTGATCAGAGGTGCACCTTTTCTGGCTGCAATGAAGAAAAGAAGCATGTAGCCAAGTGCAGTGAGAATGGAAATAAGCGCTCCGCTGAACGATGTAGCATCCCCCAGTACAAGACCTGAAACAACAGAAAGATACACAGCGAGGAAAATATCTTCAAACATAATAATTCCCAGAATCAGCTCTGTCTCATTATTTCCTGTCCGCCTTAAATCCACAAGGACTTTTGCCACGATGGCACTTGAGGAAATTGTTATCACTCCGGCAAACACCAAAACTTCAACCGGAGTAAACCCATTGATAAAGCCGTATAGAAGGCCCAATGTAAAATTGATGCCAATATAAATGGTACCGCCGGTTACAATCGATCTTCCTGATTTGATCAGTTTCTTAACAGAGAACTCAAGCCCCAGATAAAACAGCAAAAACAGGACACCGATTCTTCCAAGAAACGAGATAATCGCTTCACTTTCAATAAATCTCAGATCAATTACTCCTATATGAGGTGCATGCGGTCCTACAACCATGCCGAACACGATTAAAAAGGGAATAATAGAAAACTTAAATTTATTTGCAAGCAGGGCGGCTGCTGCAACAATCAGTAATGCGGTTCCAACTTCAAATACTAAATGATCCATTTAATCACCCCGGTTTGTTAATAGTTCGCTGATTACACGTTTAACTTCCTCTCTCTTCCCTGAAATGACAAGCGTGTCCCCTTTTTCAAGAATCTCATCAGGGCCAGCATTCAGCAGTTCTTTCATGTTGTTTTTCAAAATGGAAATCACAGTGACACTGAAATGGTTGCGGATATCAAGTTCGCCGATGCTTTTCCCTTCAGCAGCTGCCCCGGGTTCGATTTTGAACCATTCAATGACAAGTCCCGAAAAGGCCATTTCAATTGTTTCAAGAGCTTTTGGCTTGTAGGCCATGCCGCCAAGAATAGCCGCGATCTGTCTTGCTTCTGAGTCACTGAATACAATCGTTGAAACAACTTCCTCATGATCTTCGTCAAAATGATAGATTTCTCTTCTTCCGTCATCATGGATGACGATTACCGCTTTTTCCTGATTTTTTGTGATGACCTCAAATTTGCATCCAATTCCGGGAAGTTCGCTTTCTCTGATTTTCATCTGGATTCCTCCTGACCATTTTTAAAGATTCACATCGATTTGCGTGACAATCTGTTCATCTTTTTTTATTCCTAAAAACTTAAGGGTTTCAGCCGGTGTTGCATGATGGAAATGCTTTTGCAGAAGGGCAAGTGAGACCCCTTTTTTGTATGCGTGGTAGCCAAACGTTTTGGCCAGGGAATTGGTTCCGATTTTCTCATTCACCCCGGCATGAACGGCAGCGTCATGGATGATTCTGTATGCCTGCTGCCTAGTAATGGGCTTTTTGAATTTGCGGGATTGAAACAAGTAGCACATATCGGAATTCGCCTTCTTCAGATACTCGGTGATTGCCAATCTGAGTTTTTTATTAATATAAACAGATCTCCTCCTTTCGTCTAAATCGGAGTAATGATAAAATTCTGCAACATTTCCGTTTTCATCCAGCAGATCATCCTTTTTTACTGCAGTCAATTCTGACACCTTTAAACCTGTATTAATGCCAAAAACGAATAAAAGATAGTCTCTTTCGGATTGCTGTATAAGATAATCTTTTATTGCCTGAATGTCATTTACGTTTCTGATTGCACTTACCGTTTCCATTTTATCACTCTCCAATGTTACTTAATATTAGTTTATCATATAAATAAGTTACATTCAAATATACAGGCTACTTACAATCTTCTTAGTAATTCCCAAGAATGGAATTCATCCTGCAGTCCTTTATGCACCGGCTGCAGGATTTGAAATTCCCCATAAAAAAACAGCTCATTAAACATGAGCTGTACAAACCGTTATACAAGTATACATTGCAGACCTGATGTTCCGTTTATTGGATCGGCACCTTCTTAAACCAATACTCCAGCGCCTCCATTGGCTCCTCCCTCACGTGCGCGTAATAGATCTCCAATTCCTCCGGCTTAACACCATCAGGCAAAGTAAATGAAAAGTGAAAGTCTTCCGCTGTTCCCACATCATAGATCTGAGGCTCCAGGTCTGAAAAACCTTCTCTTTTAATCGCATGTTCAACATCTTCAACGAGGTATTTCCAGTCCATCTGGGTATGCAAATCCGCCCGGCTGCGGGAAACAGAGCCCGCACTCTTATTTTCAGGAATATAGAAGATAAGATAATCAGTTGGAAAACGGTAGTAATCAAGCCTTTCTGACCAGCTTCCGCTTATATGCACCCTGCCGTTTTCTGCGGATGTTTCAAAAATAAGAGAATCCCGCTTTACCCGATCAACGGAATGAAAAAGAAAGAAACTGACAAATAGGATGCAGATGAATATGGGACTGAACAGCAATAGTGCGGCCAGTTTGTTTTTCTTCCATTTGCGGATTCCTGATACTAACAAAATAATCAAAACTAAACCTATAATCAGTGTCATTGCACAGGACCTCAAAACGTCATTTCATTTTCGTATTTATATTGGAGAGCATGGACTAACTGAGCATTAAGTACGTCTGCAAAAAAGCCAATTGAGAGTGAAGCGAGAAAAACAGTGCCCCCCATTAAGGCTAAACTAGGATGAAGAATGCCAATGATCATAAACAGCAGTATCCCTCCCGCATATATAAAGGCAATTATCCAAGCGCATCCTTTAATTCTGTGGAGAGATGTTAAAGCCGCTTCTGAAAAAGCCTTCCTTTTCTCTATAAGCGAAAGTAAATGCACAGTCTGCTTTAAAGCGAATGCAAAAGGGATGACAGTCAAATAAATTCCAGCAAGTACAATTCCTTTTAAATAGGCAAACTCCGGAAATTGCTCAGCAGACAACTCAGCAAGCCCCGGAAGCCACAAAACACTTAAACCAAAAACAACCCCGCCTATCAGGAGCACAGAGGCTTTTAAGATAAGGATAAATCCGTTTTGCATATAGCACCTCATTCCAGTGTTTTCCTATATATTACCCCTTAATTTATTGTAAATCAATAAATTTTTGTTGTTAAAACTAAAAAAACAGCCAGCCTCCTTGATAAAGAAAGCAGCTGTTTTACAGGACGAAGCTTATGAATAAACACATCTCCACAGAGAAAAATAAGGAAAAAAACAACTAATAGAGAAGGAGCAGCTCATGATTATCTTTTACACTCTTTTTGCATGTTTTGTTTTGCCCCAACCGATTGCAAGTGATCTACATTCTTTACAGTCCGTTTCTTCGAATACTCATGAGTATTATCAATTAACAGAAATTTTCTATCATCAAGACCAGACTGCCATTTCCTACCCCCAGCTATCCGGTATGAAAAACCCAGCGGTCCAAGCAACATTGAATAGGAAAATCAAAGAAGATGCCTTAACGGTCCTTCACTATTACCCGGATGGAGTCCTGACGGATGGACTTACTTTAGACATCAAATACACGATAAAAAGAATGGACCGTGAACTGCTGAGTATACAGTATGATGGACTCGGCAATGTATCAGGCACAGCCCATCCCTCTCATCATTTTTATACATCAACCTATCTGCTGACTGATGGAAGGCGGGTAAAATTAAATCAGCTCGTAATCCTTAACGAAGCTTTTGCTGAAACGCTTAAGAAAAAAAGCAAGGCACTATCCCCTGCCCTGCAAGGTTACCTTGAGGGATTATCGAATCAGGACCTGCTTACTAAACTTCAAACTGCAGATCAGCTTGAACGTATCGGAGAAAACGATCAGTCTGATGTTTTCAGCTATTGGACAGAAGATTCCTTAGGCATCAGCATTGGAGTAAGCCATGCACAGGGTGACCATGCGGAATTTGAAGTGAAAACGAAAGATATCGTTCCTTTTTTGAAAAAACCTCTTTAGCAGAATAAGAAATTGTTTTTGACGTGTCAGAGCCCGCTTCCATTAAGCATTGATTGTGCGATTTGATTTTTCATCAAAATAAGAAGCCTTAGAAGGCATCATTACTGCCACAAGCAGACCAGCTGCAAACAGGACGCTTGCACCTGAAAAGACGAGACAGACTGTCTGCAGGGTGAACCATTCTGCTGATAATCCTAAAAGAAGCGTCAGCACAATCTGTACGATTCCCTGAAGCATATCAGCAGCGCTCCCAAACCGGCCCATAATGGCGACAGGAACATTCATCTGAAAGAAAGTCGCATAGCCCGAATTGGCGAACGCCATAAAAAAGCCTAGAAAGACAAAAGACAGAGTAGCTGTCATAAATCCGTTTGAGCTGTAAAAAAACAAATACCCGGCAGAAGTCATCAGCATGCCTGTTCCCATATAGAAGCCAAGCTTCATTTTGGAAGCAAGTGCTGCTGATGCGGCAGCGCCGGCGAGCGCACCGAGTCCTGTCAGACTGACGATCATTCCATAATCCCTGTCAGAAAGCTCAAGATGCTGCTTAATAAAGGTTGCCTCCTGAGAATCAAGGGCAAAGCCAATCAGCATGGCTGCCTGAAAGAAAACGTATACCGCCATAAAGTAAGATGCCTTTTTCCCAAATTGAAAGACAGTTTTCCAATCATCGACAATCGTTTGAAATTTGCCGCGTATATTCGATTGATACGGCTCTTCCTCTAGCTTCGGCAGGAAACAAAGAATTAATCCGCAGGCAATAAAGGATACAGCATTGATAAAAATGCAAATGTCTGTTCCAAAATGCATAATCATAAACCCTGCAACAGCAGGACCGGTCAAAAAAGCTCCGGAACTAGCCATCCCCATAACGGAATTAAATCTCTTTCTCTTTTCAGAAGAAATCATTTTCGTTATGTATACAGAAGAACTTGGACCAAAAAAAGAACCTGCCATATTAATAAGCAGAACAGCCAGATAAATAAACCAAAGTGAATCCAAAAACGGGATGACAGCCACCATACCGCCTCTGAAAATATCTGTGAAAATCATCAGCTTCTTTTTATCCATCCGGTCAATGACACTGCCTGCCCATGTGTTTGTAATCAGCATGGCAATTGGCCTGATCATATACAGTCCTGCGACCGCTGCTGCCGAGCCTGTTAAGTTTAAGACAGATAAATTGATGGCAATCAGGTAGATCCAGCTGCCCAAATTTGATATGCCGATTCCTGTAATCAGCAGAGACGGCACTTTCCATGCATTCATTAACCCACCCCGTATAGAAGAATTATGTAATGATATCGTACCACTTTTCATCAGTTGTTTTTTCCTTCAATTGTGAATCTTCTCCAAATTTCAGTATTTTTTTCAAACGAACCTTGCTGATTCTTAATGCACAGTTTCAATACCTTTTTTTCAAACAAAAGAGAAGGTACAATAGAGCAAGAAAGGATGTGCTAAAATGGCTGTCGTTCTGCCGCATATTGAAGATGCCAACACAACGGGCTATATCCCTCCTGCTGGAGATTATGAAACATTTGAAAATGAAACGGACTATGAAGAAAAAGTAAAAGAATGGGGACTGCGCGTAAAAAAGGAGTACTGGTATAAAGAACGTACACACCAGAGACTTGTTGCGATTAAAGGATACCAGACTTTCGGTGCATCACATACAACGCTTGTCATCGAGTTTCAAGACGGTAATCTGTCGTGCATTCATCCGGCTTACTTGAAAGAAATGCAGTCGGGAAACTTCGGCAAGGAAATAAAAGAGCCTGCTCCTGATGCTGCCGCTTCTAAGATTACACATGAAACTGCATTAGAGTCTCCTTCAGAACCAGTCGAAGCTACTGCCGTCAAGCAGGTTGAACTCTCTGAAGAACCCAAAAAGCCTGCCGCTAAAAAAGCTAAGCAGCCAAAGCTTGCCCTGCCTGATGACAAGGTGCATTTTACGGCAAAAGTGAAGCAGCTGGCGCTCAGCTGGAATCATTTTAATGAAGAAAACGACGAAGTAGTGATCCTCGAAGATGTCGCGGTTGTGGGTGACGATGCCCTTGAAGTCGGACTTGCCTGGTGCTCCCACAGCAAAACCCTGAAAAAATATGAGCTTGCAGCTGGCGACATCCTGAACTTTAACGGGAAGATCGTCAAAAAAACATTGCCTAAAGGAAAAGACGTAGAAGATGAATCTATGCTGCTCGACGTTTCTGTTCCTTACAAAATCAACAATCCGTCTAAAATCGTCAAAGACTGATCAGCGCACCGTTACTGGTGTGCTTTTTTTATTTCAGTGCCTCTGCAATGGCTGATTTTTCCCGGGAGAGCTTGCAATATTTCACCTCCATTTGCGGATACTAACGTTTAGAAAAGCACCCGAGGGGTATTTATGCTACATCAATGCTTCCGACTACTAATTCAAGAGGTGACGACAAAAAGATGAGCATGAATCGAGGAATCATAACAGCAGTTGGTGCTATTGCCATTGCTCAGGGATTAAAAATATTCACGTACAAACGTCTTTCAGGAAAATGGGATGTGAAGCAAATTGTCACGACAGGCGGAATGCCGAGCTCCCACTCAGCAGGCGTTGCTGCTCTTTCCACTTATGTTGCAGCTAAAAACGGAACAACTTCCATTGAAACGGCGATTGCCGTTATTTTCGGCATCATTGTGATGTACGATGCACAGGGCATCAGACGGCATACAGGTGAAATTGCCAAACTGATCAATGACATTGACGGAGAGATGGCCGTTATTTCAGAGCACCTTCCCGGACTTGGACACATTAAACGCGAAGAAGAACTGAAAGAAGTGCTGGGACACCAGCCTCTTGAAGTTGTTGGCGGAGGTATTTTAGGTGTGGTTCTTGGGTTAATCAGTGCAAAACTTGAAGATAAGTAAGAAAGAGAGCAAAATTGCTCTCTTTTCTTTTTGTGAAGAAGAACTCTTTAAGAAAAACACTTACTAACATGGTTTACTTCCAACTACCACGGTTTTACTGCCAACTTTGGTTAAATTACTGCCAACTTTCATTCATTTACTGCCGACTTTGACAGAATAACTGCCAACTTCATTGCATTCGCTGCCAGCCGGCTTCCGCTTAAGCATCATCATTTCAGCTCAATTCCCGCTTCTCAATCTTCTCCCTGAGATGATCCACCAGCTCTTCAATCTCCATTGTCAGAGACTGTTTCTCCCCGTGTTTCCTGACATTAACATGGCCCGCACTCATTTCCTGATCACCAAGTATCAACATGTAAGGCACCCTGCTTTTTTGCGCCTTTCTGATTTTATAACCAAGCTTTTCTCCGCTTACATCCATTTGAACGCGAATGCCTTTTGCTGCAAGCTTATTTTTGACTTCTTCTGCATAGCCGCGGTGCACTTCTGCAACTGGAAGAATCACAGCCTGAACAGGGGCAAGCCACAATGGAAACACACCGGCAAAGTGTTCGATAAGAATTCCAAGAAATCTGTCAAGAGAGCCTGCAATGGCGCGGTGAATGACGACTGGCCGCTCTTTTTCATTTTTCTCGCTGATATAACTGCAGTCAAACTTCACAGGCATCTGAAAATCAAGCTGTACTGTCGCACATTGATGACTTCTCTTCATGGCATCCTGTATGTGGAAATCAATCTTCGGTCCGTAAAAAGCTCCGTCTCCTTCATTTATACGGTAAGGCATCCCCATCTCGTCCAGCACTCCCTGCAGTGCCGCTTCCGCATCCTGCCATAGTTCATCCTCTCCCATTGAATTTTCCGGTCTAGTTGAAAGCTCGACCGAATAGTCAAATCCCAAAGTACGGTAGACATAATCAATCATCCCAAGAACACTTTTTACTTCATCCTGTATTTGATCCGGACGCACGAACAAATGAGCATCATCCTGACAAAAAGTCCGGACTCTAAGCAGGCCATTCAGGGCGCCGCTGTACTCATGCCGGTGCACCTGTCCGAATTCTGCATATCTGACCGGCAGATCTCTGTAGGAAAAAAGCTGCTGGTTAAACATGATCATGTGTCCCGGACAGTTCATCGGCTTAAGCGCAAATGTTTCTTCATCAACATCTGAAAAATACATATTTTCGTGATAATGATCCCAGTGGCCGGATTGTCTCCATAGCCGCTCATTCATCATAAACGGGGAAGAAACCTCCTGATAGCCTGCTGCACCCTGAACCTCCCGGAGCAGCGACTGCAGCTCGTTGCGCATAATTTGACCGTTTGGCAGGAAAAAGGGCATGCCGGGTGCTTCTTCAGAAAACAGGAAAAGCTCCATCTCTTTTCCAATCTTGCGGTGATCCCGTTTTTTTAGTTCCTCCTGTTCTTTTTCAAACAAAACCATTTCTTTTCTGCTTGCAAATGCTGTACCGCTTATCCGCTGAAGCACATGTCCTGACTTGTCACCCTTCCAGTAGGCGCCTGCAACTGCATGAAGTTTTAAAGCTTTAATGGCAGAGATGGAGAGGGGTTCATTCGATATGTTCATATACTCCCCGTGTCTGCAAACTATCACACTTTCCTCGTCCATCTCACACAGCTGCTCTGCTTTTAAATACTCTCCCTTTTCTGAAAATAAAGCGATGGCTTCTTCACGGGATAACGAAATATGCTCCCACTTTTCACCCTGTCCTAAGATGCGCTCCATTTCCGCTTCAATGTCTTTCAGTTCTTTTTCTTTTATGCTTTGCGGAAGCAGAAGCTCTGCATAAAAACCGTGCTGATGAGAAGCCTCGCCTCCAAGGACCGCTCCCGGATACAGTCTGCTGACTGCCCTTGCGAGAAGCTGTGCACTAGAATAATTGATGTCCTCCTGATTTTTTTCCTTTTTCTGATTTCCCATCATAATCCCTTCTTTCGCAGAAATATAAAAAAGCGCACTCATCCCTATAGCAGGGACGAGCGCGCTTTGCCCGTGGTTCCACCCAGATTTCCGAATTAGAAAAGCGTAAGTACCCGTTCAGCTCCGAAAGACAGATACGAAATCCGGCGAAAAGTCCGGTTCCCGCCTTCTTGGCGGATTTTGTTCTGGCAGAGGAGTTGGGCACTGAAGCTGGACAAAGATGCTAGATCATTTACCCATACTTTTCTAAAAACAGCTCCAGCGCTTTAACGCAGCGGCTGCGGCACGGCATTTCCTCCGTACGGTTATTCAAAGGCGGTAAGTTCATGCTCCTGCGCCGGAAAGTTCTCAGCCATCCTTCCCTCTCTGTTGCGCGGTGTTCATACCTCGTGTCCTTTTCGAAACCTTTAAAATATAAAAAGCGCACTCATCCCTATAACAGGGACGAGCGCGCTTTGCCCGTGGTTCCACCCAGATTCCCGAATTAGAAAAGCGTAAGTGCCCGCATCGATGGGCAAACCTTTACCCAAACTTTCCTAAACAACGGCTCCAGTGCTTTAACGCAGCGGCTGCGGCACGGCATTTCCTCCGTGCGGTTCAAAGGCGGTAAGCACATTTTCCGTGTTGGGAAGTTTCCAGCAGTCCTTCCCTCTCTGGCAACCGGTAAAAATGGCTCGTGTCCTTTTCATCACGTTTTCTAAATTAACATGATTTTACAATGTGACGAAAATGATTTCAACTGTTTTTTTTAGTTTATGTGAAAAATCTCTGATCAGTGATGCCAATTTTTCATGTTTCAGGCATGTTTGTCCATGGTTCTATGGCCAACGTTTTCCTTACTCTTTGCATTCCCATCCCCCTGAATATTCGTTTTTCATCTTATTCTACTCTCCCGGATTCTGCAGATTTCTCCTGCGCCACTGCTTTTTCTCCTTTTTTAAAATTAAAAAAGACGCATTTCTGCGTCGTTTTTTCCGGCTAGGAAGCCAGATGCGTTTCAAAATTTTTATAAAGGATATACCGCTGAAGCCCTCTTGTCTGCTCGAATGCGATTGCGGCGCGCTCTTTGGCTTCGCTCTTTCTCCCTTGTTTTTCTGCCATTTCTGCAAGAATGCTGTTTTTCATCCAGCCCTCCGGCAGCCTGTCTGCATGTTCTTTGGCTTCTTTGAAATTTCTGCTTTCAGCTGCAATCAGTCCCTCATAATAGGTCCTGTATGCCGGAGATTTAATCAAATGGACGTGTTTTTTCGCTTCGGATGGCTCCTGTTTATATAAGGCATAAGTCGTTTGAATCAACGCCCGGCGCTCTGAGTTTTTATATTTTGCCTGGAATTTCCCCATAGCCTCTTCGGCTTCAGCATCCAGGTTGTTCGCGATAGCATAATAAAACTGATACATTGGATTACTCTGATGCTTGAGAATATAGGATTCAGACTTCCGGATATCCTTTGAAAACAGGACCGGACTTATCTGGACATACATGTACCAACCCATTGACAGAGTAAGCAGTAATCCAATCAGGTAAATAGGCGCTTCAAAAAATCCAAGTAAAAAGCATCCTAGAAAGATAACCGTATAAAAAATGATGTGCTGTTTCAACATTGTGCCTCCCCTTTATGTACACTAGCTTCATCATAAAGTGTGACGGAAAGGGAAGCAATAGCATTTATTCCAAAAATCGAATGAGTTCCCGGTTGAACTTTTCCAGTTCATCATAGAAAAGGCCATGACCGCTGTATTTAAACGGAATAAGTTCAGAATCAAGTATGCCTTTATGCATCAGCTCTGCGAATATAAACGGACAGATTTGATCTTTCATGCCGTGGAAAATAGCTGCCGGAACAGTGATTTTTCTTAGATCCTCTCTCAAATCCTCATCACGGAGAGACTCGGCTGTCTGTGCCGTCCCATGTCCGGACGCATCAAGTCCAAGGCTCTGGAACCAGTTTTTAAAACTTTCTGAAATGTACTTGGCGAAGAAAATCTGCCCGAATCCTGTCAGCATGTCCGGTCTGTCAGTATAGGTCTGCTGAATCAGTTTGGTGACTTCAGATCTGGCCATTCCATGCGGATAGTCAGGCCGCCTGGTAAAGGAAGGAGCCGCTGCCCCAAAAAGGGCAAGCTTCCTGACCCTGTAACCTGAATGCCTCGCCATATACCTGATGGCAATGGCACCGCCCATTGAAAAACCGCCCAGTGCAATGTCTTTCAGCTGGAGGATTTCAATGACGGCCTTAACGTCATCAGATAGCCGGTCATAGGAATAACCGGTATAGGGTTTGTCTGATTTTCCAAATCCACGCAGGTCGATGAGAACGCACCTGAAACCAAGCTTAGGAAGCTGATCCAGCTGATATTCGTACATCCTGTGATCAACAGGCCAGCCGTGGATCAGAAAAAGCACCTGGCCATCACTTGGCCCCACATCTTCAACGAAGATCTTGACAGCATCATCCGTCTGTATAAAATATCCCATGTTTACCCCTTTCCCGGTTACGAGAAATACCCTTTCTCCTCATTTTCCAGTGCGATATGACTTGGATAGTTCTGCTCTGTCATCGTAATCCAGTCGGCGACTTCCTGAAGCATTGCCTGAACCTTTTCCCGCGGCAGTCCTTCTTCGGCTGCACGGTACCAGATATCCTCCATGATAGTGCTCAAATTCCGCGGATAAGAAACTTGATCATATCTGAGAACGTAGCTCAGGATAGGCTCAGCATCCCTTCCTCCCTGTTCTGTTTGGGATGAGTGCCTGACAAGCCATCCCTCCTCATTACGGATCAGAGTATACTTGTCGCTTTTGCCCCATTTGCGGGTGAACACATTTAGATAAAACGTCTCGCCCAGTGTCTGATCACACGGTTCATCATTCGCCTGCTGATTATTTAAATAATTCAGGAGTTCCTGAACAGGCCGGATGTGCTGGTAAAACTGGGGATCTCCCGGTGTCATTTTGCGCAGCCGGACTGTTTTTTTCAAATGTTTTGGTTTTGGATTCAGGGAGAGATAAAGAGAGTGGGCGGCTATTCCCATTTCGTCATAAACCTGCTCAATATGACGGTACGACTGAACCTGTCTTTCTTCTCTTGACAGCGAAAGAAAGTGAAGGATTTCCTCAAGCTTAGATTGAATCATGTTTTTCAGCTCTGATTGTTCGGCACTTAATTCTACTTTCATCCATTACCCTCCTATCTAGCAGCAGCCCTCTACCAGACATCTCTGCTGAACTTCAAATCAACCATTTCTCTCTGATGGATGTATGGCTCATAGTTTGAATCACCAATCTCCGCAGAAAGAAAAACAATTTTATTTTCCTTGCTGTAAAGCTTCAGATTCGCAGGCTGCAATGTCTGCGAAAAGGTTTCCCCGTTTTCATCCGCTGCCTCAATTTTTATGACATCGACCCGGATATCAAATTCTTCAGGATTTGAAAGTCTCAGCCTGAACTGAAATTTCCTTCCGTCTTCTGGATCCAGGCGGATGCCCTCAAGTCTGCAGCCGGCCATTTTCCTGTTTCTGCGTTCATCATCAGCAAGCTGATTCACGTGACTGACTGCCTGCTCGCATATTTTCACCAGAAATGTGCCGGTTTGTTTTTCTATTTTAAAAACATCTCTCGCGTTTTCAAGAAACTCATAAAGCCTGTCCAGGTCATTCAATTTGAACGAAATCTGGTTTGGATTGATTGCGCCCTTCATCTCTTTGTAATCGAATGAAGGCGTCAGGATTGCCGTGTACTTTTTGTTTAAGATCCAGCAGGCTCCCATTTCATTCAGGCAGGCAGGGCTCTTGTAATAATGGTCAGACAGCACATAGATAACCCACGAATTTCCGCTCAGTTTTTGATGAAGATAATCATAAATATCCTCATCGTTAGGAATGTGATAGCCGGGATACGAACTGCAGACAATATTCGGCACCTTGATCATTGTCAGCAGATTTACAAGCTCTCTGACATATGCCTCATCACGGTGCGCATGACTGATAAAAATGGTATCGATCAAGTGCAGTGTCTCCTTCCTCCTAAACTCTTACATGCAGTCTCCTTGACATTCTATTCATGTTTTCCGGCAGATATGAACGGAATTGGACATGCTCGGAACAGTAAAAAACGCTCCACGGTAAAAGTGGAGCGCACATATTCCGCACAGATTTGATGATTTTTGAAGATAAAGCTCAGAATTTGACCGACCGGCGGTTTGTTTTTGTTAATTCCCCTCTTTTTTTACAATTATATGAAACAATGATTTTCTTCCCTTCGTCTCATGCATGTCAAACGAAATAAAGGGGGAGAAAGAATGAAAAAATGGAAAGTCGTATCAGCATCAGTCGTAACCGCCTCAGCTCTATGGATGTCAGTGCCTCAGGCAAGCGCACAGGAAAATGTGCCGTACATCTTCACACTACCTGAATCAGGTATTATGAAAGAAGGAGCTAGAGGAGAAAATGTAAAAATTCTGCAGCGCGGCTTGAACGAAGCAGCAGAAGCTTCACTAACTGTAGACGGCGTTTTCGGACCGAAAACAACCAATACCGTATTCTTCTACCAGAAAGCAAAAGGCCTGAAGGCAGATGGCGTGTATGGTCCAAACACTCACAAAGCATTGTCCATTGACGTCAATACCTTCGGACTGCCCAATACTGTACTAAAGCTTGGAAGCAAAGGCAGCGATGTCCTGAAACTTCAGCAGGGATTGAATGATATCGGTTCAGGACTGACTGAAGACGGCATTTACGGAGAAAAAACAAAAGCCGCCGTCCTGAAATTCCAGCAGCGCTTCCCTGATTTGGCCGATGACGGAATCTATGGCCCTAAAACGCGCAGCGTGATGGAAAAAGTGCTGAATAGCTGATGTATGGAAAGCAGAAAATATTTTCTGCTTTTTTCATTGATTTATTGATTGAAAGTGTTCAATAAATGAGAAAAAGCCTCATTCCAGAGGCTTTTTCAGGTACTAGCAAATATAAGCAGAACCGACGATGATAAGCAAAATGAATAGAACAACAATCAATACAAAGCTGCTTCCTAGTCCGCCTCCGCAATGAACCGGATAAGAAGGATATGAACATCCGCAGTCATAACCGTACATGAATCAAACACCTCTTCATTTTGTTTTTCTTTACATCCTTACATTATGAGGTAGGTGGCTGTCCTGTATGTGCATTCGCCCATTTTTATTAAAAAGCTTTTAAAGTAAATTTTTGAAAACATTCTCCTGTTCAAGCACCTTCACAAAACCAAGCTTTTCATAAAAGGCTTTTGATCCCTCATCGTTCATGGTGACAAGATAGGCAGACTCTGCCCCGAGCTGCGCCGCCTCCTGCAGCAGGCACTTCATGAAGGAAGAACCATAGCCCATCCGCTGATATTCATCAAGAATGGCTACTTCCTCAATCTTTGCAAGACCTGTTACAGGCGAAAGATACAATTCAGCACTTCCGATTGGAACGCCTTTTTCATAGCAGACGTAAAGACGCACAGTCTTTTTCATATAGTACGGCTTTTTGCGCTGGAGCTTGGATTTTGCAAATGAAGCACTTATATGGCGGGCATCGTACAGCTCCATAGCGAAACATGCATCCTGCAGCACATCTCCTTCTCCGAGCTTTGTCATGACCCTTGAACATGATTCAATTTCTTCAAGCGTATGAAAATAATACAAGTCCAGATCGCAGTAATATTCTTCTTCATGTAGATAAGACCGGGTCCTTTTGTCTACCCTGCTGTTAAACGGCAGCTTTACATGGACAAAACTCCTGTTCAGGGCTGATTTGGAGTGTTCAAGCACTTCTTTTAACAGAATTGGGTGATAGGGTGTCGTCATTTTGGCAAAATGATGACTGTACATGGCTTTTAATGCATCGTCTGTATATGCTTTGTAAAGGGCCGTTTTTTTGACCTTGCAGAACAATTGCAAATACTCATCTTCTGCGGCATCAAGCACCTTTTCAAAATTGACGGCCTTATTCATTCATCGGTTCGAAATATTCAATCCATTCCCCGTCTGGCCCTTTGAAGAACAGATATTTCGCTCCATTCGGCAGAGTTGTTATTTCATCATAGATCAGCTCTGCTCCTAATTCCTTCAGCCTTTCCTCTTCTCCTTCAATTCCGCTTACCTTAAGGGCAACATGATGAACCTTTCCTTCTGCAGGAAGATCAGGGTTATACCCTTCGATCAGTTCAACAATGATGGACCCCTCCACTCCTAAAAATGCCAGTTTCATGTTTCCATCTGTATGTAAAAAGCGGTCAATCAGTTGCAGACCTGCAACTTGCTGATAAAATTCAATCGATTTCTCAATATCTCTTACTTGTATTCCCACATGTTCAAATCCTTTGACTGCCAAAGTGATTCACTCCTATTCTCAGATGATGTTTCGATTATACCAAATCTTCTGCTAAATTCCTTTGATTTTCTGTACATTCAGCATCAGAAAAACCGGGAAAAACTTCCTCAGCACATTCAGCGCATCAAAACTGTATACATCTTGTATAAGTTTTGTTTATATTTAATTCAGGACATACGTCCAAAAAAAAAACAAAAAAGAGGAGTGGAAAAATGAGAAAGATTTTTTCAGTAGTAGCAGCAATGGTTTTATTATTGGCATTTGGAGCAGGTGCTTCTGCAGCAGAGAATGACGCAATGGTCAGAATCGTTCACGCTTCTCCTGATGCTCCTGCAGTTGATGTTGTTGTCGACGGCAAAACAGTTGTTGAAGGTGCTGAGTTTAAAGCAGCAACCGACTACATGATGCTTCCTGCAGGCGACCACAAGGTTGAAATCTTCGCAGCTGGCACAGTTGCTGACGGCGAGCCTGTTATCTCAGCAGACTTAACAGTTGAAGCAGGCAAAGCCTATACAGCTGCAGCGATTAACACACTTGATTCTCTTGAACTAAAAGTCCTTAACGACGATTTGAATGTAACAGAAGGAAAATCAAAAGTGCGCGTTGCCCACTTTTCACCTGATGCACCTGCAGTTGATGTAGCTGTTAAAGGCGGAGACGTCCTTTTCCCTGGAGCTGAATTTAAAGGTGTAACAGATTACTTGGAAGTAGACCCTGGCTCATATGATCTTGAAGTAAGAGGCGCTGGAACAGAAGATGTAGTCCTTGACCTTGCAGGAACTGAATTGAAGGCTAATATGTCTTACACGGTCATTGCAGTTGGACTTGCCGGCGGAGAGCCTGCTCTTGAAGCACTTGTTCTTGCTGATCCGGCGATGATGCCTTCTGAAATGCCGAAAACAGGAATGGGCGGAACATCTGAAGCTGAGACAAACTACCTGCCAGTCGCAGCAGCAGCTATCCTTGGATTAGGTGCTTTGATGGCATATGGAATTAAGAAAAAAGCAAGCAGCCATTAAATCGGCAGCCCTGATTCTCCTTTTGGCCGGATGTGCACAGACTGGCGAAAACGCCTCACCGGATAAAAAAGAAACACGTGCAGAACAAGCCTCTGCCGTCTCCGTTTCAGCTGAGACTTCAGAGGCAAAGCCCAAACCCGTCCAGCAAACTAAAACAGAAGGAATCAGCCCAAACCGTATTTCTATCCCTTCCCTTAATATTAGTGCAGGCGTAGAATCTGCCGGTCTGACTGAAGGCGGGATTATGGAACTTCCTTCAGATGACGAAATCACAGCATGGTACGAAAACGGCGCAATGCCAGGCGAGCAGGGAAACGCTGTAATTGCAGGGCATGTAGACAACAAAACTGGCCCGTCAGTGTTTTTTAATCTCAAAGAGATCAACACTGGAGATGAAATCATCGTCTCCGGAGAGAATGGCGAAGCGCTGACATTTGTTGTCCAGGAAATCAATTCGTATCCGTATGATGATGCTCCTCTTCCCGCTATTTTCGGGTTCAGTCAGCAGAGAAAGCTGAATCTGATTACATGCACAGGCGAATTTGACCGGAAGAAGAAGACGCATTTGGAGAGGCTGGTTGTGACCGGGGTTTTAAAAGAAGAAAGCTAGAGTTATAAAGTATGAACTTGCATAATTAACGTCTGTACGAAAACCCGAACTCATTGATCAGTTCGGGTTTTCTCTGTATTTCAGCTTCATTTGTGGCGGTACTACACATAGTGCTGCCACTTTTCTTTATGTCTTTACTTCGTTTGTGGCGCCACTATACAGAGTGTTGCCACTTTTCTTCATGTCTTCCCTTCGATTGTGGCGCCACTACTCAGAGTGCTGCCACTTTTCTTCATGTATCCAATTCGTTTGTGGTGCTACTACACAGAGTGCTGCCACTTTTCTCTATGTCTTCCGTTCATTTGTGGCATCACTATCCAGAGTGCTGCCACTTTTCTTCATGTCTTTCCTTTGTTTGTGGCGCTACTACACAGAATGCTGCCACTTTTCTTCATGTCTTCCCTTCGATTGTGGCGCCACTACTCAGAATGCTGCCACTTTTCGCATGACTGCACTTCATTTGTGGCATCACTATCCAGAGTGCTGCCACTATTCTTCATGTCTTTCCTTTGTTTGTGGCGCTACTACACAGAATGCTGCCACTTTTTGCATGACTGCACTTCATTTGTGGCACCACTGCCAAGAGTGCTGCCACTTTTCTTCATGTCTTCACTTCGTTTGTGGCGCCGATACCTTTCATTCTGTCAATTCTTTTCAAACAAATCTATCTTTTCAAATTAAAAAGTGTCCTGAGAAATGTTAAAATGTCTTCCATCTTCTATTCATATACCCTTCCTTTTACTCAGCAGCCAAAACCCTCCTTGCAGACTTAAAAACCAGCAAGACAAAAAAGATCATGCATGCTGTGCCGATCAGGGCCAGTGAAACAGCAGGGACTGACATAAATGTGAAGATAACACTTCCGGCAACAACCAGATAAAGAAGGCCGAGCATTTTTTTCACATAAGCTTCAGGGAATTTTCTTAGCTGCATGGAACCGGCCGGCGTACCGATCATAGCACCTGCAATAAGCAGCGCGCCATGTGTGTAATCCAGTTCCGCTCCGCTGAATAAATAAGAGCCTATTCCTGACAGGACAATAATGGAGGCTGCCGCAATGCTTGTTCCAATCGCCTTATTCAGTTCAATATCTCTAAAATTCTTTAACAGAGGAGTCATAACAAATCCTCCGCTGACTCCCATCAGTGAAGAAACGGCACCGGTAAGAAGTCCGATCATTGGAACTGATCCCTTCTTCGGCTTCTTTACCTCTTTCACCCTCCTTAAAAATTGATACGAAAACCATCCTAAAATCCCGATATAAGCAAGTGAAATGACAGCTGAGGCTGAATGAACCTCCTCGAGCAGGCGGACTGCCGGGGCAGTGGAAACTGCCCCAATCATACCGAACAGTCCAAGCCTTGCCGCTAAAGAGACATGTATATGTTTAAGACGGAAATGCGTAATCGTTCCAGTTATCGTTGAACCCAATGTCAGCATGAGAGACAAAATGACGGCTTGACTTGGATCATACCCAAGGATTAACAGCACCGGTGTAAGAATAATTCCTCCTCCAATACCGAAAAATCCTGACATGATACCAATTGCTGCTCCCCCTGCGAGAAATAAAATGGTTTCCATTTC
Organism: Metabacillus sp. SLBN-84; assembly: GCF_053629595.1. Taxonomy (NCBI): domain Bacteria; kingdom Bacillati; phylum Bacillota; class Bacilli; order Caryophanales; family Bacillaceae; genus Metabacillus; species Metabacillus sp. SLBN-84. The sequence continues at coordinate 1,894,577 of NZ_JBRJIP010000001.1, read as the reverse complement.
ACGTCACAACCTTTCTCTTTCATTGTATCTCTCTCATCTTTATAATAGAAATAAATAAATACAATGTAGTTTATTACGTTTTATAATTAATGGAGGTACCATGCAGCTAGATTGGATTCGAACCTATGTAACGCTTGTACAGCTTCGCCACTTTACAAAGACAAGTGAATTTCTTAATCTGTCACAGCCTACAATCAGTATTCACCTGAAGAAACTGGAGGACTTTCTCGGAACAAGTTTAATAAAAAGATCGGCACCAAACCGGCCATTTGAATTAACGGATGCGGGAAGGCACGTTTTTGAAGAGGGGAAAAAAATGCTTGAGATCAGCATGACCATCGAGCGGATAAAAGAGAAAAACAACGAGGTTTTGTTAAAACTGGGAGCAACGCATACAGTCAGTGACGTCCTGCTGCCTGATTTTGTTAAAAAAATTAAAACCATCTATCCGCATGTGCGCCTTCAGCTCACCATCAAAAATCATGAACAGATTGTTGACGGGCTTAAGCAGCACAAGCTTGACCTTGCCCTCGTTGAAGGAAAACGAGGACTTGAGCCATTTAAAGTGAACGTTATCAGCAGGGATGAACTGAGGTTTTATGCCAGTCATCACATTTCAATCAGGAATTCTCCTCTCCTCCTCAGAGAGAGAGGTTCAGGCACAAGAGAATACGCTGATCAATTTCTTCTGTCTGAGAGAATCAATCCTGTTGAAGTTATTGAGGCAGGCAGCCACTATCTCATTAAACAGCTGGCAGTAAGAGGGCTTGGCGCGGCGTTCCTTTCCCATTCGATGGTCAAAGATGAAGTAGAAAACGGAAAGCTCGTTCCTCTCGAATCTCATGTTGTCTACCGGCCGTTTTATGCAGTTCATGATGAAATAGCTGCAGCTCCGTTCATAGAAGAACTGCTTCCTTTGCTTCTATATGCATAACTGACTTTTGAAGACGCAAAAAAACCATCAGGACCGGAGAATGACAGCTCCGGCTGCTGATGGTTTTCGTCACTCTAAAGCACTTTACTGCAAAGCTTCCCTTACTGGAAAAGCCCTAAAAATTTTCCGTACCCTTCTTTTTCAAGTTCTTCCTTTGGAACAAATCTGAGAGCAGCTGAATTTATGCAGTATCTTAAGCCGTTTGGACCCGGCCCATCGTTAAACACATGTCCTAAATGAGAATCCGCAGATTTGCTTCTTACTTCCGTACGGATCATAAAGTGAGAAAAATCCTTTTTCTCGACAATTTCATAATCTGACAGCGGGCGCGTAAAACTCGGCCAGCCGCATCCTGCATCGTATTTGTCTGTTGAACTGAAAAGAGGTTTTCCAGAGACGATGTCCACGTAAATGCCATCTTGTTCATTGTCGTAGTATTCATTCTGAAAAGGACGCTCAGTTCCGTTGTTCTGGGTAACTTCGTACTGGATCGGCGTGAGTTTTTCTTTCAGGCTGCTTTTTTTCCAGTGTTCTTTAATATACGCATCGCGGCCTGAGCCTTTGCGGTACTGATTATAGCGAACCGGGCTTTTTTGGTAATAGTCCTGGTGGTATTCCTCTGCTTCATAGAAAGGCTTTGCCGGCAATATTTCCGTGACAATGGGCTTTTTGAAGCGGCCGCTTGCTTCGAGTTTTTGTTTTGATTCTTCAGCAAGCTGCTGCTGCCTTTCATTATGGAAGAAAATAGCTGTGCGGTAGGAATCCCCGCGATCAAAGAATTGGCCTCCGGCATCTGTCGGATCAATTTGCTGCCAGTATAATTCAAGCAGGCGCTCATATGGAAAGATGTCAGGATTAAATGTGATTTGCACAGCTTCATAGTGGCCTGTAGTTTCACTGCAGACTTCTTCATAAGTTGGATTTTCTTTATGGCCTCCTGTATAGCCGGAAACGATTTTTTCAATGCCCGGCAGTTCATCAAACGGCTGCACCATGCACCAGAAGCATCCTCCTGCAAAGGTAGCGAGTTCATATGTTTTTTCAGTCATCCTGTTTCCTCCTCCTGCACTGTTCCGTCACTTCACCGGCCACGCAGTCAGAACTGCGTTTAATGCCGGGATTGTCCGTAATTTAGTATCATTATATCATTTCCATTTCATAATCCCAGAATTCTGCTCTCTGATACGGTTTTCCTTGACAAGACAGACACGTTTCTTTACATTAAAATTATTTAAGCAGATGAACAGTCTGATTTCAACTGTTTCCCCCGGAGGTTTTGCAGTGAAAAAACGCGAAGAAAAAATGTATGATTTAGAGTCGCTCATGAGAAGCATTTTCCGCCAGCTGCGGAATGAGATAAACGTTGTCCTCGGCAGCGTTCTTTCAAGGAATGAATTTATTATTTTAAAGTCATTAAAAGAAAATGGTCCTCAAAATGCGTCCAACCTGGCAAAAGAGCTTGATGTTTCCGCAAGCCATATAACGGCGGTAACAGACTCCCTGCTTTCGAAAGCGTTAATTACACGGAAAAGGTCCCCTAATGACCGGAGAATTACGCTGATCGATTTGACCGAAGACGGGCAGACCGTTTTAAGTGAACTGGAAAAAAAGAAGACAGAGTATTTTTCCGAAAGATTCGACTGTTTTACCGATGATGAACTGCAAAATCTGATTCAGCTTTTCGGAAAACTCGACCGGACAAAACCGTGATACATAGTCCTGCCTCCTTCTGGAAAAAATAACTTCACCGACAGAAGGAGGTCCTTTTATGACTGCACCATACTTATGCCCGAACTGCAAAACAAACCGCACGCGCTTTAATTTAATTGAACAGACGCCAAAGTCTGTTAAGCTGGATCCGCAGACAGGCGATGTCATTCAGGAATTTTCTCAGGAAGCCCTTGATCCGTTCCATCTCGCCTATAGAGGGCCGCATTATAAAGTACAATGCGGTGTATGCGGACTGATTGAAGATGAACTGACGTTTGTAAAGCTTGCCGAATTAAACCAGAACTAAAAAAACGCTTAGAAATAAGCGTTTTTTTGTGCATTTAATCATTTTGTTTTCTCTGTGCATAAGAAAATATTGGATCTCTGAGCGTAAACTCATAGCTTTCTCCATCCACAATACCTACTGTTTTGCTGCTGTCATATAAATCAAGGAGAAATTGAGCCATTTCCTGTGCCGTATGGAATTTCCGCATGGATTGACTGTAGCTGAAGTCCTCAAGGTCCATGGAGCGCTTTGCAAATTCTGTTTCTGTTGCTGCCGGGGCAAGTACTTTAGCCTGCATCTTTGCGCCTTTTCCTTTCAATTCCTGAGCCATTCCTTCAGTAAAGGCACTCACATAAAATTTTGTCGCGCAATAAGTCACAGCACCTTCTACAATGGTATAGCCGCCTGCAGATGATATATTCAGAAGCTGAGCTCCCTCGCTGGATGAGTAGTCTCTTGCAAACAGGGTGGATAAAATCGTCAGAGCCTGAATATTAAGCTGCAGCATGGTCTCTATTTTTTCCAGGTTCTGCTCCCCTACAGAGGCAAAGTTTCCAAAGCCTGCGTTGTTGACCCATGTTTCAAGGTCATATTCCTTTAAACTGTCGTAAAAAGACCGTGCATGTTCCGGAACAGATAAATCTACAGGTCTTATCACTGTTTCAAGCTCAGGGTTTATTTTGTGTATCTGATTTTTTAATTCTAGAAGCTGATCCTCTCTTCTTGCAGCAACAATCAGATGTTTTCCTCTTCTGGCAAACGCAAGTGCCGCTTCGTACCCAATTCCTGAACTGGCACCTGTAATGACTGTATATTTCATGCATTTCTCTCCTTTATAACAGACTTCTCAATAAACTCCTCTATGACTTTTACCACCTTTTCAGGTTCCTCTATCATTCCCATGTGTCCGCTATTTTCAAGAATGACTTCTGTTAGATGGTTCCCCCTATGCAAAAAGGTTTTTTCAGGCGGTACAATCTGATCTTTTTTGCCGGCAATAAGCAGGACAGGCAAGTCTTCATTATGAAGGACCTTTTGCCTGTCAGGACGGTTTTTCATCGCGTGCAGCGCGCCTGCTGCCCCGGTTTCAGGTGTTTTATATCCAATCTGCCTCACCGTCTCCATTTCTGCATGGAACGGCTCCTGATTTTCTGAAGCAAACAGCTTCGGCACTAAATCATCAATAAACCCTTTTATTCCCTCTTGTTCAATTCTCGCAATGCCTTTTTCCCGGCCCGCTTTCCCGTTTTCATCATCCGGGAGCGCCGTTGAATGCAATAGCCCGTATGAATGGAGCATGTGCGCATATTTTTCAGCAAATGCAAGTGTGATATATCCTCCAAGCGAATGTCCAATCATTGTGACTTTCTCGATTTCAAGGACGTCAAACAATTTGGCCAGATCATCCGCCATTGACGTGATGCTGAATTCATCCTTCACTGTGCTTGAATGTCCGTGTCCTCTTAAGTCACAAGCGATGACTCTGTACTTCTCCGAGATATCCGGTATGATTTTGTTAAAATATTCCCTGCTTCCGCAAAATCCGTGAAGCAGCACGATGCAATGGCCCTCGCCATCATCTGAATAAGATAAAGATACGTCTCCGATATTCTGTTCATAATTTGCCATACGATTCTACCTCCGGATTTAGACATCAACCCTATATTTTCCCTTCAAAGATTAAATTAAAACCACATTCACATCCCTTTTTTGTGACAATCACCCATCTCCTTTCATATGTTAATGACGAATGAATAGATGGGAGTGCGCGCTAATGAACGAACCGAATAAGTATGCCGAAAAAGCCATGATGTATGACCTGCTTGCCTGCTACTATAAATATACAGACCCGCAGAAGCATGTCATGTATTATCAGAAACATTTGAACGCGATGCAGAAATGGATGTACAGCATGCAATATCAGGCAGCCTCGCGAGTTCCGCAGGGAGGCCAGCTTGAGCCTGGGATGTCACGGGTAAGAGTCATCCATGCTTCACCTGATGCCCCGGCAGTTGATATTTATGTGAATGGCAAACTGACCCTTCAAAATGTAAAGTACAAGGAAATCAGCGACTACCTGAAGCTTCCGACCGGCCAGTACCGCGTTGATGTTTACCAGGCAGGAACGACGAACGGCCCGGTTCTGAGTGAAATGTATATGCTCCTGCCAGGCATAACGTATACAATCGCTGCCGCCGGAAACCTGAACTCCATCAGGCTGCTTCCATTTGTGGATAAAACGTTTGTGCCTGCTGGTGAAGCAAGCGTGAAATTTGTCCATCTTTCACCTGATGCACCTGCCGTTGATATTGCCGTTAAAAACGGGGATATCCTCTTTAAAAATGTTCAATTTACGCAGGCAACCAAAAACGTGAAAGTTCCTCAGGGAAAATACGATCTTGAAGTGCGTGTTGCCGGGACAGACAATGTCGTGCTGACGGTTCCAAAAGTACAGCTTAAAAATGATACAGCCTATACGATCTTTGCCGTTGGTTTTGCAAATGGGACACCTGAGCTCGAAGCACTTGCTGCAATTGGATAAAAATGTTTAACGTCATGTAAAGATGATAAGCCAATGTAAAAAGCATGTTCATTTTCTGTAAAATCTCTATTTTCCCTCCCCAAATCGATTATGATGAGGTTGACCAGCAGGAATGCAGGTTAAAAATCTCATTCAGATAGGTTACAAGGGAGGAAAAAGAAAATGAAGAAAGACATGCTATTAAAAGTTGGGGCTTCTTTATTGGCTATCTCATTAATGACTGCTTGTAACGACACAGAAACGGACGCACCTGAAGAAGACAACATGGAAGAAACAGAAGGCACGGAAGAGGAAACAACTACTGAAGAGGGTACTGAAGAAGAAACAACTGAGGAAGAAACAACTGAAGAAGCACCTGAAGAGGAAGAAAGCACTGAAGAAGAAGGACAATAATTTTACGATAAGCAAAAAGGAGGCTCACAGCCTCCTCTTTGTCCGTTAATTATTTTTCTGAGCTTTCTTTTTTTCATCCTTTAAATGAAGTGTATAAACCGAAGCACTTAGGAATACAGCACAGTACGATACGTTCATAAATACTTCATTGTACTTTTCCTCTGCATAGGCAAAGTACGCCATTCCCCCGAAATACATAGAAATCATCAGCCCCGCTGCGCTGATCATCAAAAAAAGATCCTTCAACCTTTTCACCTCTTATCCTCTTTTATCTCCTGGTCAATAATTTTGGCCTGTTCGTTTTCGTAGGCCACTGTATAGGAAGCTTTTAACATCTGTTCCGAAGGCTTTCCGCCAGTTTTTGGCTGCACAGATATGTCTGCATGCACGATAATTTCCTCACCGGATGTTTCTGTTGTGATTGTCTCAATTGACATAGATGAAAAACGGTTAAACTGCTCTTTAAATACTTCATAGGTCAATTCTGACTGCAGTTCGCTTCCAAGCAGAGAATACGCCGTTACATAGTCGTGGAAGTCAAGACTCTCTATGTAATAGCTGACCAGATAATCGGCCGTTTCTGACTTTTTATTTTCACTCATTTCCCCTGAATCGTCAAGACCTGTATATGCAGGCAATGACTGCATCGGATTTTGCGCCCATGTTTTTGCGAGCGGCAAAATATCCTCAATCGGTATGCTGAAGCCAATTTCCCCTTCTTCCATTCGCGCAGAGTTCATGCCGATAACATGTCCGGTTTTACGGTCAATAAGAGGCCCTCCGCTGTTTCCCGGAGCAATAGGTGCCGATATTTGATGTACGCCTTTATACGTGTATGGAGGAAGATCAAAATCTCTGTTTGTTCCGCTGATAATACCCGTTGTTACCGTGTTTTGGAACCCTAAGGGACTTCCAAGAGCCAGAATTTCCTGTCCCAGTTCAGCATCAAATTTTTCTGCTATGCGTACCGGCTCTTGCCCTTTTAGCCCCTCCACTCTTACTAATGCAACATCTGTTTCAGTGCTGATGCCAATAACCTTCCCGTCGTAGCCTTTCGCATCCGTCGTTCTCACTTTGACTTCGTCTGTTCCGGCAACCACATGCGCATTTGTGAGAATGTCGCCTTCCTTGTTGAAAAGAAATCCTGACCCAACTGTTCCATCTTCAAGCTCAACCATTACTGTTTTTTTCTGCGTTTCCCTGATAATTTCCTTTAAATCAAGCTGCATTTCTTCCTTTTTTGATTCACGCAGAATAGAAGGTTCAGAAAAGATTTTTTCTGCAGCATCACTTTTAATTTGAACATATCCTGCTGCCCCTGCTGAAAAGATAAGGAGTGACAGCGAAATGCTGATAATCCAATTCTTTTTCATATACGTTCCTTTCTTACTGGTGCTTAGATATCGTGTTTTGACCTGCATGCCATGTCATGCGTTCAATTGCAAACGAAACCTTTTCTTTCACTCCATATGAGATATGTGAGTAATCAGCTTCTTCACCAGGCTTAAGTTCATTTGGAAACACATTTGTTTTCCCCTTTTCAATAAGAGTTCCTTCTCCATTCCTAACAGTAAAATAAATCGTAATGGACTGGACGGGAGCAGCTGAAATGTTTTTCACTTTCCCGGTAATATGTGCATCACCAAATTCGTCTACTTCCACTGCGGGATTCGACGCTTTCAGGACTTTGTCTGTCCGTTCCTTCTCCTCATTTGCTGCCATGGCTATCTGTTTCAGTCTGTTCTGTTCAGCCTGTTCAAAATGGGTCCGCTCAGAAAGAATCTTCTCCTTTAAGGAAAGAAGTTTTTCATTGTCCCCGTCATATTGCAGGGCCTTATCTACAGACACAATGGCTGCATTAAATTGCTTTTCTTCAAGATTTTCTTCTGCAGCTGATGAACCGATCAGAACCATTTTGGCCTTTATCTGTTCTTTCACTTTACCTGCTTCAGCTGCATCTAAAACAGTCACTTCCTTGAGCTTTTCAGAAAGCTCCTCAATCGTGTTAACCGTTTCTATTTCTTTTTTCACTTCGGCCACTGTCACATTTCTGTCTGCCTGTTCAAGCTCAGATTTAAGTTTTGCATACAGAGGGGATGAATGTCCGCTGAACGTTTTTGACAGCACGGCTATTTGCTTTGCCGCCTGATCCAGATTTCCTTTTTGGATATGAGCATTGATCTGATGGAGGTCTTCTTTATGCTGAAGAACCCCGAGAATCAATTCTTTTTCCTGTTCGAGAATCCGGTAGTCTTCTCTGAGGGCAAGTCCTTTATCTGCAAAAACAAGTGCTTTCTCATACTCACCTGCAAGGGCTGTATCTTCAGCTTTTTGCTGATAGGCAATCACTTTTTCATTAATCGAAGCCTCATGCTTATCCGCTGCCGTAAGAAGCATCCAAACAAGCCCGATGCTTGCAGCTGGAAGAATAATCAGGGCACGCTTGGATATCCGGTAATGCTTCCATTCCTGCTCATTCATAAATACTTTTTTTCCGCAATATGGACAATAATTCGAAAGTGGATCTATTTCTTTTTCACCGCAATAATGACACTCCATGTCCGGCCTCCTTTTCTGAGTACAGACGCCTTATTTCGACTGGATCTCTATTAAGTATACATGGTTCGCTCTTTTCGCTCTACTTTCGTCCGTGCGTCGAAGCTTTATGATTGCAGGCCTAATTTCCTAATAACAAGGTACGTGGGACAGCTTCCTCCCCGTATATTCCTTCTATCACTGATGCGGTTGACCGAAGCTCAGCCTGACCGGTGTCAATTGACTCATTTTTTTCAAAATAAAAAAGCACCGTATCCGCTTGAGGATACAGTGCTACTTTTCGAAGTCCGCCGGCACAAACAGCTTGAACCGGATATCATCATTTTTCAGATTAAATGATTCTGCCTTGGCCTTGAGATTGTTTTTTAACTTCAATTCAGTAATCTGGACAGTAACACTTTCCTGTTTAGGATCAATGTAAACATACTCAGGCAGCGGATATGTCTTTTTAATATAGCTCATAACATAGGGCACCGGAATGGGAAGCCTGCCGATAGAAAGACGTTCAACCTTTAACAGCATGTTGCCGTTCTCATTCACCTGCGGCTCAAATGAGAGCGTTAAATCAACATCTTTTCCAAAAGCCTTTACCGAGCCATACAGGTTTACTTTATTTTCAAGCAGAACCTTGTAATTCAGTTCCTCTGCTTTTGCTTCTTTCACCAGATAATAGTTAATCAGGCGGTTCAGGTCGTTCTTTGAAGAACTGACGGTAAGAGGAATCGTATCCCCGGCATTGAAATCTGCTGTTTCTGTTTTCGGCTGTTCTGCGGGCAAAAACGGAGATACGGCCAAAAACAGCAGAAATACCAGATTTAATGTGAGCAGTACGATAAATGCGAGTTTCCATTTTCCCATGTTCATCATCCAATCTTATTCTTTCTGTTCAGACAAACTTGAATAAACTCTGTCTGCAATTAATGAATACCCTGTTTCACTGGGGTGAAACTCATCTATATACAGCAGTTTGCCAAAAGACCTGGTTGCAAACAAATCTTCTGTCGGAACAAATATAGCATTTCCGTCCGCCATAATCATCTTGCTTGACGCCTGATTCCATTCCTCGACAATCGTATCAATCTCGCTCAGTTCAGGGAGCATGAATTTGAATGGGTTGTAAAGTCCCGTGTATACAATAACGGCATCCGGATTTGCGCTGCGGATTGTTTTTAAAATTTTTTCAAACCGCTTCTCAAAACGCGGCTGTTCTTCTCTGTACGGCTCCAGCTGTAGATCCATAATATGATTGCGGGTAACTTTCATGATATCATTTCCGCCGATTGTCATCAGAATGATGTCTGCTTCTCTCAGCTTTTCAATGACATCCCGTTTGCCAAGTACTTTTAACAAATCCGTTGTTTTATGTCCCCTGACGCCGAAGTTGGATACATCTACTGAAGAAACCTCTTCTTCAAGCTGCAGAAGATCGCTGACATCACCGACATATCCACCGTTATTATCTGCATCCCCGACGCCTGCTGTCAGTGAGTCTCCCACTGCCACCACGTTTAAATTGCTTTCGATAAAGTCAGAGGGGATAGGTTTCTTCATGAATGGGTCCTCGGCTGCTTCAGGTTTCATAGCCATATTAGCAGGCTTTGCAGAAAATACGTCACATCCGGCAAGCATGAGACACAATCCTGTCAGCACTAAAAACGATTTCCGCATGTCGTTATCCCCCTTTCCTCGTTCTTTTAGCCTATGATTATACCATGCTTTTGCTGACAATTACAGCGTGGAAATCTATACAATGTATTCTGGAAATTAAAAATACCCGCATTCGTGCGGGCATCAGTCAAGAATTTTTTTAGCATCCCCGATGATTTCCTCATACGGCACATTCTCCACGCCGTCATAGTCCTTCATCACTTTTCCGTTTTGGTCTACTAAATAAAACACCGTTCCATGTATCACCTGATCTTGTCCTTCAGGCTTCTGAACAATCGTTTTAAAGCTGTTTTTCGCAAAAGCGTCTATGTCGCTCTGGTTATATCCGGTAAGGAAATCCCAGTTATCTAATGACAGCGGGTACCTGCCTGCATATTCCTTCAGTTTTTCAGGGGTGTCCACTTCGGGATCAACACTGAAGGAAACAAGCCTCACGTCATCAAGGCCCTCCGCTTTCAGCTGTTTCTGGAGTTCTGTCATATGGGCAGTCATTGGAGGACAAACGGTGTCACAGCTTGTAAAGATAAAATTCGCTACCCAGACGTCACCTTTCAGGTCACTCAGTCCAACTTTTTTCCCGTCCTGATTTGTATAGGAGAAATCTTCAATTTCATAATTGAGCGCCCCCTTAATGCCTCCGGATCCGCACCCGGTTAAGAGAGTAAGAGATACTATAAGCCACAGCCATTTTTTCATCACGGGTTCACCTTTCCTTATCTTTCAATAAGGAAAGTGTATCAAAACATGCCTGGCATGAAAAGGATTTCATTCCTTTCTCATAATCTTTTGAAAATCAGACACAAATGCCCCGTAATCAAATTTAACGGCAATTCTGTGCACCGGGTAGTCTGCGAGCATTTTATACGGCCTGAAATCAGCGATGCTCTGGCCCCTGGCATACTCGGATTCTACGATTACCTTCACCGGTTTTTCCACATAGGTAATTTTATCTTCCCTGACTGCGCCCCAGAATGCCAGAAGATCGTGAAGCGGGCCGCCTGCGATATCCGGATTGTTTGTTTTATAAAAATTCGTATAGTAATCAATCATCGGTTTCAAGATCTGGCCAAACTGATTATTTGTGTCTTTGTAGAATTGATCCAGTTCCTGAATAACCTCATCCGGAATGATTGCGTAATTTGTAACATTCAGCGGGAAAATAGAGACCTTATTCGCAAGGGTCAAAACAAGATTTGCTGCTGAAGGATCGCCGTAGAAGTTTGCTTCTGCAACAGGTGTTACATTGCCGGGATATAAAAAGGCGCCGCCCATAATAATGATATCTTTCACCCTTCCGACAATGTTCGGAAATAAAACAAATGCCGTTGCCAGCGACGTAAGGCGTCCTACATTTACGATTGTGACATCATAGTTATATTGAGTGATCAATGATCGGATCATTTCAAAGTTTTCAAAATTGCCAACCGGAAATTCTCCTTCCGGTATGATGGGTCCCAGCCCCTGTTCGCCATGGATCTCCGGATAGTAGACAGGAATTTCTCCGGTAAGGGGCCTTGCTGCGCCTCCAATAAGCGGAATGTTTTCCGTTTTTGACAGCTTTGCCAAGTATTGCGCTGTTTTTAAAGCCGTCTGCTTGGAAACGTTCCCGTAGTCTGCCACAATGCCGATGATATCTGTATCGTCATCAAAATAACTGAACATCAGCGCCGTGATATCGTCCACTCCAAAATCGCCAAAAAACAGCACCTTCTTCGTTCCCATCTCTTCCCCCCTTTTTCTTACTGTATGAGAAGAAATTCAATATTTGTTCAAAAGTTTAGAAGTACCGCCTCTTCTGAAGTGTGTTAGAGTAAAGATAATCAAGTAAAGCAGGTGACCGAAATGAAAAAGAAAATCCCATTCTTCATGACCGCTTTTCTGTCATGTTCTCTTATTCTCTCAGGCTGTCAGGAATCTGCCGGCAACGAAAACCACGAAGACCACAGCAGTCATTCATCATTTAAAAACAGCGGAGACATCCGCGAGGAAACGCCTTCAGCGGAAGTTCTCCCTGCATTTCTGGATAAGCAGCCTGACGAAATCAAAACTCTTTATGCAGCGGCAGCCAGACATGAGGATCTGCTGAGTTATATGCCATGCTATTGCGGCTGCGGCGAATCCGCCGGGCACAAAGATAACGGGGACTGCTTTATTAATGAACGGAAAGAAGACGGCACTATTGTCTGGGACGACCACGGCACAAAATGCGGTGTGTGCCTGGAGATTGCCGCCAAAGCCATTATCGAACGCGAAAAAGGCACCTCTGTAAAAGAAGTGCGGCAAATGATTGATGAGCAATATAAGGAAGGGTATGCTGAGCCTACGGATACTAAACTGCCCGGAGTATAAGCAGAGGCAGCTCATATGTGAGACAAGACCCGGGAATCGTGATATTCCCGGGTCTTTTTGGGGTTGCGGAACCTAATTTGGAGGACCGTAAGAATTCATAGTTGAGCCTGAACCGGACAGAAACCCGGATTGCTCATCCTGTTTAGAATCCTCAGGAAGTGTCATTCCGGATTTTCTGCTGAAATAAATGGCAAGAGCCGACAGGATGAAAACCGGGGAAAGAATCAGCAGCCAAAGCATATTTGATTCACCTTCTTTCATTAGATTAATACTAATACGGATGTCTGGAGTTAAAGTTTCAGAATCTTCAAAAAAAGGCGCACGATTGCTCATGCGCCTTTTCTCTTTATCTATTCAGCATAGTACATAAAACCAATAGCTCCTGGACCGGTGTGAGTTGAGATAACCGGCGTTGTGAAATGGACATCAATTGGATAGTCTGCGTTCATTTCATGCAGGGCATTTTTTAAATTGGTCGCAAGTGTCAGAGAATCCGCGTGCACGATTCCGACAGCTTTAACCGTTTTGTTTTTTACATCCTCTGCAAATTGTTTTGCAAGATACTTAACAATTTGTGAATGGCTTCGCACTTTTGTAACCGGTGTGTATACACCATCTGCCAGAGAGGCAATCGGCTTGATGTTCAGCAGGGATCCAATCATGGCTTTTCCTCTGCCGATACGGCCTCCTTTTACAAGGTTCTCAAGCGTGTCAACCGTTACAAATAGGCTTGTGTTGCGACGGATTTCCTCCAACCGCTCAAGAATTTCTTCTTTAGAAGCCCCGTCCTGTGCCATCTTAGCAGCTTCAATGACCTGGAAGCTTAGCGCTCTTGAAATGAACATAGAATCAACAACGGTCACATCTGCATCCGTCATTCCGGCTGCACTCTCTGCAGAACGGACAGTCCCGCTCATACCGCCTGTCATGTGAATAGAGATGATGCTGCTTCCGTCAGATGCAAGCTTGTCGTACATCTCCACAAACTTCCCTGCAGGCGGCTGCGAGCTTTTTGGGAGCTCGTCCGCTTTTTTCATCTTTTCAATAAATTCAGCAGGCTGAATATCTACACGGTCAAGGTACGATTTTCCATCTATCACAATCGTCAGCGGAACAACGTTAATCTCATATTTCTCAAGAATGTCCTGACTCAAATCTCCGGTTGAATCAGTCACAATTTTCACTTTTGTCAACGGTATCACTTCCCTATTATTCTTGCTACCTTGTATTATACATTCAAATAAAGATGTTTCAATCGAAATCGCATACAAACTTATGGAAACTGCCAACTTTGCAGGCTTCAGACTTTTTACTGTACACAAAAGACTGTTTTTTCATCATACCAGTCTTTGTTTTTTCTGACAAATATCTGTATAAAATGAACTCTCGCAGCGCGATTCCATAGGCAGGTCCAGTGGGTTGATTACCTTCTCAGATTGTTTTATGGTTTGCGAGGGTACGATTTTCTCCGTAGCTTACCCTCTCAAATCGAGATTCGTTATCCGAGGGTACGATTCGGGCATTTGCTTCCCCTCCCAGATCGAGATTCAATATCCCAAGGTACGATTCGGGCATTTGCTTACCCTCCCAGATCGCGATTCAATATCCCAGAGTACGATTCGGGCATTTGCTTACCCTCCCAGATCGCGATTCGATATCCCAGGGTACGATTCGGGCATTTGCTTACCCTCCCAGATCGCGATTCGATATCCGAGGGTACGATTTACTCATTTGCTTACCCTCCCAGATCGAGATTCGATATCCCAGGGTACGATTCGGGCATTTGCTTACCCTCTCAAATCGAGATTCGATATCCGAGGGTACGATTCGAGCATTTACTTACTCTCTCAAATCGCTTCTCGGTTTCGCAGGGGAAGATTCACTGGCTTGTATGCCGCATCGCATGGCACACTCCTCTTCCCCCCAGGCAAAATGAAAGAGCGCATGCCCGGGGCATGCGCTCTTGTGCTATGCATTATGCTTTAATGTGACTGGCTGATAGATGGCTTCATAATCGGTCCATTTGACGGTTCTTTTTAAGTAGTCTTTAAATGAGTAAACAGCGTTTGGTTTCGGTTTTGCAGTAATCTTTGTCAGGAAGGACTGCAGACGGCTTTGAACGAGAAATCGGTATTGATTATCTTCCTCCAATACTGGAATATCTGTGATCTTTACCTTATGTCCATTTAACAGCTTGAACTCTAGGCTTTTGAATAACAAGTTATCAATCCTCTTTTTCACCCGTTTCTTATATTATACCCCAACGGCTTTAAGAAATCTGTCTAATTGTGTCAGGAAGGATGAAATTTTTCAGATGAAAAGATGGAACAGGCTGCTGTCTTTTTTCACTTCTGTGTACGGGAATCCTTTGCGGTTCATTCTTTCGATAAGGCCGCTGTAATCTTCCCTTTTTTTCAGTTCAATCCCTACAAATGCAGGGCCGCTGTCACGGTTGTTTTTCTTTGTATATTCAAATCTTGAAATGTCATCATCCGGGCCGAGGACTTCATCCAGAAATTCTCTGAGTGCGCCTGCACGCTGCGGGAAGTTGACAATAAAATAATGCTGCAGGCCTTCGTACATAAGCGACCGCTCTTTCATTTCCTGCATCCGTCCTATGTCGTTGTTCCCTCCGCTTACGATGCAGACAATGTTTTTTCCTTTAATCTGGTCACGGCAGAAGTCCAGGGCGGCAATCGGCAGGGCACCGGCAGGCTCCGCTACGATCGCATTTTCATTGTAGAGGCTGAGAATGGTCGTGCACACTTTGCCTTCCGGAACAAGAACCGTGTCATCCACAACGGACCTGCAGATGGAAAAATTGCTGTCTCCTACTCTTTTTACTGCAGCTCCGTCTACAAATTTATCAATTTTATCAAGCTCAACCACTTTGCCGGCTGAAATGGATTCCGCATATGACGGAGCTCCCTCCGGCTCAACGCCGATGATCTTCGTGCCTGGGGAAACCTGCTTAAAATAACTGCCGACGCCTGAGATCAGGCCGCCGCCCCCGATGCTCGCAAACACGTAGTCCATCTCAGCATCTGCGTCATTCAAAATTTCAAGGGCAATCGTACCCTGTCCTGCTATCACGTCGAGATCGTCAAACGGATGGATGAAGGATCTTCCTTCGGCCTCGCTGCACTCTCTCGCTTTTTTGTAAGAATCATCAAACGTGTCGCCTGTGAGAATGATTTCAATGTGCCCGCGGCCAAAAAGCTCCACCTGTGAAACCTTCTGCCTCGGCGTGGTTGACGGCATAAAGATTTTGCCGTGAATGTTCAGCTGTTTGCAGGAATAGGCAACGCCCTGTGCATGATTCCCGGCGCTTGCACAAACAATACCGTTAGCCGTTTCCTGTTCTGAGAGCTGCTTGATCTTGTTGTATGCCCCTCTTAATTTAAATGATCGGACAATCTGAAGGTCTTCTCTTTTCAAATAAACGCTGCACTCATATTTTTCAGAAAGACGCTCGTCTTTTTGGAGAGGCGTGTGGACGATTACATCCTTTAACAAATGGTGCGCCTTTAGGATGTCAGCCACATGAAGTGCGGGTTCAAGATTCATCATTTGTTTCATTCGGAAAATCCTTTCTGCATCTGGAGTTTAATTGAAACATTATATCATGAATATTCAAAATTAAAAGTTATTATTAAAAAATTCACACAATTATTTAACATTGGAGGGTTTATGATGGAATTTGAACTGAAATCAGCAGGCAGTGCCATTCCATGCCTGGTCACAGCAGACGCAGATAACGGCCGGTATATGATCCGGAAAGAGGATACGAGCGGGGAAGTATTTAACTCCGTGCAGGAACTGAAAGAGTGGATCAGGCTGAACTGGACGGAATCTCAATTTGAAAATCCAAAGCAGTTTACATACATGCTTGAAAATCTTAAAACGCTGGAGCAATAGCTTGCATTTTTATTAATATTCTGTAAAGATGTTTTTATTGGTTCCATTTAGTTGCAATTGGGTGTTATAATGAAACCAATTAGAACATTCGAGGAGCAAACATATGACACTTGAAAAATTAATCGGCGAACACCCTCTGTTTATTGAAAAAAAATCACTTGCCAAAAAAATGGCTGCGGCTGATCTGCCTGTCATGCTTGAAGGCCCCGTAGGAAGCGGCAAGCAAACATTTGCACACGCGATACATCTGGCTTCTGAGAGATCCTCCCGCCCTTACGCTTCTGTTAACTGCAGTACATATTCTGAAGCTGCTCTTTATGAAGAGCTTTTCGGCTCAGATCAAAGGAGCGGTCTGATCGAATCTGCAGATGGAGGAACTGTTTTCCTTCATGAAATCTCAGGTTTAAGCCTGGACCTTCAGGCTCAGCTTCTGAGAGTCCTTCAGACAAAGCAAACAAAAAGAACAGGGTCTTCACCTTCCGTTCCGTCAGACATCCGGATCATTGTTTCTTCTTCTCAGGATTTAAAAGCTCTTGTAGAAAATGGAACTCTTCGTCAGGATTTTTATTATCATGTGAATGTGCTCCGACTGACACTTCCTCCATTAAGCGAGCGAAAGACGGACATCCCGCTTCTCTCTGCCTTTTTTATAAAGGAAAGAGGGCATGAGGTGCGCATTGATAAGACGGTCAGTGAAATTCTTTTGGGCTATTCATGGCCCGGCAATATTCTTGAACTCAGAAACACGATGGACTACTTGCTTACGGTTTGCGACGGCAGATCCATTCAGCTGCATGATCTTCCGAAGGATCCCTTTCTTTCAAAGGAGACGGAAAGCAAAAAAGAACCCAAGAAGACAAAAGATAAGCCCTTAACGATGATGGATAAGCAGGAATACCTGTTTATTCTCGAGTCGATCCGGGATTCAAATGAAGACGGGGACCCTGCCAGCAGGAGAACCATCTCCGACAGCAGCAAACAGACAAAAAACCCGCTTACACCTCAGCAGGTCAGGCACAGACTGGATTTTCTTGAAAGAAATGAGTATGTGACAAAGGGCCGCGGCCGCGCAGGCACTAAAATAACGCTTGAAGGCCTTGATTTTCTTCAGTCACTGAGTCAGAACCTTGAAACGATTCAAAAGGAGGCAGCTAAAGATGGAATACTCGATTAAAGAAGAAATTGCAAATGCGATCACCCATGGAATCGGTGTGCTTCTAAGCATCCCGGCTCTCGTTTACCTGATTATCTTTGCCGCTAAATACGGAGATGCGTGGCACGTTGTCAGCTTTTCCATTTTTGGGGCAACGATGATCCTGCTTTACTTGTTCTCTACCCTTCTCCATGCCATTCCGCACAGAAAGGCAAAGGATGTCTTTGAAATACTGGATCACTCGGCCATCTATCTGCTGATCGCCGGAACGTATACTCCATTTCTTCTTGTTCCTCTCCGTGGAACGCTTGGATTTACGCTGCTCGGCATTGTATGGGGTCTTGCGATTGCAGGCATTGTGCTGAAGATCTTTTTTGTAAAGCGATTTATCATCCTTTCAACACTTGCATACATTCTGATGGGCTGGCTGATCATTGTTGCGATTAAGCCTTTATATGCCTATTTAAGCCCTGAAGGCTTCGGACTGCTGCTGGCAGGAGGTCTGCTCTATACAATCGGCGCTGTCTTCTACGTATGGAGGAAGATCCCCTACCACCATGCAATCTGGCACGGATTTGTTCTTGCAGGCAGTGCCGCTATGTTCTTCTGTGTTTTGTTTTATGTCACAGATGTACCGTTCATTTAAATTTCCGTTCAAAAAAAACACTCAGGAGGGATTCCTGAGTGTTTTTGCAATGGTCTGCCTTAGTTCTTCAGCCGTTGTTTTTAAGTCACGGCCTGTATAGTCCTCGGCCTGAACCGGCTTGCAGACAATGACTTTGACTTGGGACGGCTTAAATCTCCATCCGCCCTGTTTTTCCATAATGTCATACGTTCCGTCAATCGCAACCGGCACAATCGGAACCCCCGCTCCTGCAGCC
Organism: Metabacillus sp. SLBN-84; assembly: GCF_053629595.1. Lineage (NCBI taxonomy): Bacteria > Bacillati > Bacillota > Bacilli > Caryophanales > Bacillaceae > Metabacillus > Metabacillus sp. SLBN-84. Next base: position 1,876,187 of record NZ_JBRJIP010000001.1, on the reverse strand, counting down.
ATTCGGAGAGCACCTGTTTTAAATTCGGCCAGATCGTCCCCTTTGCTTCTTGTTCCCTCCGGAAAAATAATCAGGGAGTGGCCCTCTTTCAGTTTTTCGCTTCCTTCTTTCAAAGACAGCAGAGCCTGGCGTTTATTTTTGCGGTCAACAAAAATACAGTTCATGACTTCCATCCATTTGGGAAGAAGGGGCAGTTTTTTCACCTCTGTTTTCGAGAGAAATCCTGCCGGTTTTTTAAGCGAACTCATTAAAACCGGTATATCAAAATTGCTTTGATGGTTGCTCACAATGAGGACGGGACCGTCGGGCATGTTATGTTCTCCTTCTACCTTCACCTTAGAACCTGAAGACCTGATTAACGATGCTGCCCAGTTTTTAGGGAGTGTGTGCGCCGCTTCGTCTCTTTTTTCGACGGAAAGGCGCGGGTCAAGCTTTTTCACACGGCTGAGTTCCGGCAGGCTGCAGATTAGATAGCCAATCCCGTACAAAACCGTCACTAACATTCTGATCATTTGATTGTTCCTCCTGATGTCCCGATAAGAAGCCTCCCTATTATACGGGAGGCTTTTTTCACTGTTATTGAAATTATAACGAATTAAAGTCTGTGTATAACAATAACAAAGTTATCTTCGTCCAGCTCCAGCGCCTAGATCCTCTGTCAGAACAAATCCGTCAAAAAAATCAAACCAGGACTTTTCCGCCGGATTTGTTCTGCCTATCGGAGCGGGCCTTGGCGCTTACGCTTTTGATGTTTCATAAATAATAAATTCATAATCATACGGATTCTTCTCGTCTTTTGGCCCTTTTTCACGGCTGATGACACGGTAATTTTCTTCTTTAAATTCCGGGAAAAATGTATCGCCTTCAAACGTATCATGAATCTTCGTTATATACAGCCTGTCTGCAAGGTGCAGGCATTCTTTGAAGATTTCTGCTCCGCCGATGATGAACAGATTCTTCTCATTAAGTGACTGATCACCTAGCACATCACCCAGCTCATGAATGACCTTTGTGCCTTCCTGAGAATACTGTCTATTCCGTGTCAGAATGATATTTTCTCTTCCCGGAAGAGGTTTGCCGATTGATTCAAAGGTTTTCCGCCCCATCAGGACCGGATGTCCGAGCGTCACCTTTTTAAAGTAGGCGAGGTCTGCGGGTATTCGCCACGGCAGATCATTGTTGCGTCCGATGAGATGATTTTCATCCATTGCGACAATCATCGAAATCATACGCTGACAGCCCCTTTAATATGCGGATGAGGTTCATAGTCTTGAAGTGTGAAATCTTCAAATGTAAAATCAAAGATCGATTTCACGTCCGGATTGAGCTTCATTTTCGGCAGCTTTCTGACATCGCGCGTCAGCTGCAGATCGACCTGTTCAAGGTGATTTTTGTAGATATGAACATCCCCGAAGGTATGAACAAATTCACCCGGCTCCAGGTCCGTCACATGGGCCACCATCATCGTCAGCAGCGCGTATGAGGCAATGTTGAACGGTACGCCGAGGAAGACATCAGCTGACCGCTGATAAAGCTGGCACGATAGCTTTCCGTCGTTTACATAAAACTGAAAAAAACAGTGGCATGGCGGCAGTGCCATCTTGTCGACATCTGCCGGGTTCCACGCGCTCACGATCAGCCGTCTTGAATCAGGGTTGGTTTTAATCTGATCAATCAGCTTTGCAATCTGATCCACTGTTTCCCCGTCTGCACCTTCCCACGAGCGCCATTGGCGTCCGTAAACAGGGCCGAGTTCGCCATTTTCATCAGCCCACTCGTTCCAGATGCGCACTCCGTTATCCTGAAGATACTTTACGTTCGTATCTCCCCTCAAAAACCAGATCAATTCGTGAATAATGGATTTTAAGTGAAGCTTTTTCGTTGTCAGAAGAGGGAATCCTTCGCTTAGGTCGAATCTCATTTGGTAACCGAACGTACTGATTGTTCCGGTGCCTGTCCGGTCTTCTTTCACCGTTCCATTTGAAAGAACATGCTTGCATAAATCCAAATATTGCTTCATTTAAAGACACTTCCTTCGTTTTCATACTAGTGATAATTGTATCGGAAGTCTGTCCCGTTTTCTACCGTTGATTTATAAAGATTTGCGATAAACTGATGAGAAAGCGGCGCCATTTCTTTCAGCTTTATTCTTGTCTCCCTGCTGTGATAATACATCGCAAAGATCTCGGCAAAATATTCTTCCGGAAACCTTGTGAAATAGGTTTGGTCAGAAAACAGCATGCCGGCTTCTTTTTTCCATATATTCAAATAAAGCGGATTGCTTCTGACCCGGGAGAAAACGTTGAGATCTGCAGCATGGGCAAATTCGTGCAGTTCAAGTGACACCGATCCATGTCCCATACCGTATTCGCTCATGCCGATCTTCACGTACACTCTGTTATCCTCTGTCATGCCCGGAACGCTTTCCCAGCCTGTTTCTTCACTGCGCCCCTTTGGTGTTAATCCATCCAGATGCTTAAGCCCTTTTTCTTCGGTCAATTTCCCTTCGAACAGCTTAATGACCACACCTTGCTCCTTTGCAGCATTGAGAATGGCAGGATGGATATGATGAAGGTTTTTCAGCATCTTTTCTGCTTCCTGCTCCTTGATGCTTTGTTCCGGCAAATAGACCATTTCGTTCAGCGGGGAGCCTGCAGGTATCGCTGATGTTTCCAGAATAAGAGGATGTTCTTTCAGAAGCTGACCGGAGGGGATACTTACGGATGTATAGGAATAGAAGGCAAACGCTGCTGTAATGGAGAGGCTTGCCAAAATAAGATATCGTTTCATCACATATGTATACCTCCTTTATCCGTTCTATATCCTTATGAAAATAGTAACATATTGAATACACCCTTCCCATATTCTCTGTCCTGTCACTTTTACGGCAATTCCGCCATATGATGGAAATTATCATGGAAATTAGGTGATTTTGATGAGGATGCTAATAAACCGGAGAATTCCATACAGAGAAAGGCAGCAGCTGACAGAAGAAGTCATTGAAGTCATGACGTTAAAGAGCTACATGGTCCTTGACGGTCTTACTTCGATTGGATTGATTGCGCTGTTTTCAATGCTCTTCTTGGGATAAAAACCAAATAAAAAAGCCGCACGAATGCAGCTTTTCACTTTGAAGATTATAAGCCAGTGCTGTTGCTGTGGCTTGATTTTTTGCGGAAATAGTTTAGAGCGAATGTACCTGCAAACATCACAAGGATGACGATGAAGAATACAGAGTGCTCAATGTGAATGTGTGCTACAGCCAGACCCATTTTAACTGCAATCAGAGCAATAAGAATGTAGGCTGTTGTTTCAAGCTCAGGTACTTTGTCAATCAGTTTCAGGAATACACCGGCTACTCCACGCATCATAAGCACGCCGAAAATTCCTCCAAGAAGAAGAACCCAAACTTCTTCGCTGACGCCGAATGCCGCAAGAACGCTGTCTACAGAGAACGCGATATCCATTAATTCGACTGCAACAACTGTACCCCAGAACGTACCGAAAAGACGGATAAGCAGGCCGTTTTTATTGATTCCGCCGTGCTCTTCTTCACCTTCGGCATTTTCTTTTCGTTTATCCATGAAATATTTAATTGCAAGCCATGCAAGATATGCTGCACCTAATATTTTTACCCACCATAGTTTGATCAGGAATACCCCGACGCCAATGGCGATGAAACGGAAGATGTATGCTCCGAGCAAACCATAGAATAAAGCTTTTTTGCGCTGTTCTTCAGGCAAATGTCTAACCATAACAGCCAGTACCAGAGCATTATCTGCTGATAAAAGACCTTCGAGAATAATCAGTGTTCCAATTAGTCCCCAGGAAACCGGATCTGTAAGTACCTTAACCCACATATCCCAATCAAAAAAAAGTGCGTATGTTTCAAGCATGCCTTCCAAAATTGCCATTTTCCATTTCCTCCTAAACTTCACATTAACTTTTTCATTATACTGAAAAATAGATTGCTTGTTAAGTATTTTCACTTTTCTTCATGAAAAAGACTCTTTTAAGCTGTCTGCCTAACTTAATACGGATGAGCCCGGAAAAGGTTTCAAAAAAAATATGCACCTAAGAGGTGCACATTTTTTATACTGTGGCTTTTGCATCGCGGCCGTCCGCTATGTCCCGTGCTCTATGAGCCATCCGGCTTGCTGCGGCTGCGGCAAGTGCGGCCACAAGATCATCGAGAAAGGTATTGACGCGGTTTCCGCCATGTTCATCAAGCGCTTTAATAATGCCGAACTTTTCTTTGTCCAGATATCCGAAATTGGTCAAGCCTATGGAGCCGTACACATTCACGATGGAAAGCGGAATGATTTCATCGATGCCGTAGAGCGGTTCGTCCGTTTCAACAAGATGCTGAAGCGGCTGCGGCAGCAGATTCTGCTCCGCCAGCTGATCCAGCGCCAGCCCCGTGAGGACGGCATGGACAATTTCCCTCTTGTTCAGAACTCTCTCTACGTTTTCAACACAATCTTCAAGTGTAATATCAGGGATATATTTCTTCTGCAGCGTCATGACGATCTCTGCGATATCAGTCAGCGCCACGCCCCTGTCATACAGCATTTCTTTTGTTGTTTTCACCATTTCATCAATCGTGTATTTGCCCACTAGACATTGCACCCCTTTAATGTGTCATCCAGTTTGGAGGCATATTCTGATTCCAGTAGATGCTTCCAAGTTCGTGATGCTTCTGAAAAGAATCATGGTGCGTGTGGTAATGAAAGTTAAACCAGTATCCCTGCTTTGGAGGGTGGTCGCGGCGAACGTGAAATCTTAAGATGTCCTCACCGGTTTCTTTGTTATACAGGTGAAAGATTTTTTCGCCTTTTCCATCAGCAGGTTTTTTGGAAATCACTAAATCCCTGATGTCCTCATCCGAATAGTCTTCAGCATACTCCCTGATGGCTTCTTCCATTTTCGGAAGAATGATCTGCCTGAATTCATCCTCGATTTTCATTCCGATTTTGTCTCCGAATTTCTGAAAAGACTGGTTTTCCGCCGCTTCTAAAAAAGAGGAAATGTACTCTTCTTTGGACGGAACCTGCCAGTAAGCGGTTTCATCAGCATATACGGGTTTTGGCGGTGCATTTAATTTAACGGAAGAATCTTCAGATGAGCGGTCCTCAACTGTCAGGGCTGCCGGAGGAGCAACCATTCCGAAGGTTGCAATAGTGAATAAGATGACAAGCGTTTTACGCATCCATTTGTTCATCATGCCGTGTCTTCCTCCAAGTCTTCCTATAATACTATTATTCTATCATAAATAAATTCTTTATTTATAGAATTTTTTTGAAAAAGCGACCTTCTAATGGTTTTAAATCCAAATGAAAACGTTTAAACTAAAGGAGAAGCTGGAAATAAAAACCTAGAGTGTTTGGAGTGAATCAGAATGGAATCCGTCTTTATTATTGCATCATTCGTGACACTGGCTTATTTTATTTTCACTGAAATTACGGACTGAAAAAAGCTCATGGCATCTGCCATGAGCTTTTTCGTTTTAACGCTTTTGCTTTTTGGATGCAGAAGATTGTTTTCTTCCTGCTTCTGAAGCCGTTGTTCCCTGTCCTTCAGTTTCAGGTGAACCAAGCTGTGATTTAGATGGATCGCTTTTTTGTTTTGACATTGGATGAGCACCTCCTCATCCTATTTTTCACAGATCTTTTGTTTCTATCACACCATAATGAAATTTAGCTGATTTTCTTTTAATAAAACCTGAAAGCCGAGCTCGTCAAATGACGGGCTTTTCCAATGATCCTTTAAAACAACCCTTTTTGCGGCAACCCGTTTGGCTTCCTTTATCGTGTCTTCCGCAATTGGAGAATACTCGCTCAGCGACCTCAATCGTCCGATCCCATCAGATTCTGTGATTGCTTCTTCAAACATGGGATCGAAGTAAACGACATCGAAAGAATTCGCATCCAGTCCCTTCAGCAGATCAAGATGATTCCCGCTTTTGACTTGTATTCTCCGCATGCAGTAATCAAACTCATCCACTCCCGTTTCCCACGTTTCAAGTCCTTTTTCTACGAGATATGCTACGAGCGGATTCGCTTCTGCTGCTGTTACGTTCCCTTTTGATCCGACTGCATAGCTTGCTGTGATGCTGTCAGAGCCAAGACCAAGCGTGCAATCCAAAAACGTGTCACCCGGTTTCAGATCAGCTGCTACAATAAGGGGATCATGCTCTCCTTTTTGAAGCCTCTTGAGTCTGAACATGGCTGAATTGGGATGAAAGAAAAACGGCTCCGCTCCTCCTCTTTTATGCCATTCCAGCCTGTTCTTTCCGACCACGAGCACATCTCCGTGCTCTTCTGACAGCGTCTGTACGGACTGTTTCTTCCGGCTGATATAAGCTGCCTTCAGGTCATTTGCTATTCCTTCTGCAAGCCGGATCATCGAAGGATTCGTCCTTCCGGCGGTTGTGACAATCACAGGCTTTCACCTCCCATTTAAAGCGCGGGTGCCCGTTTCTTCTGGACAGGACCCCTTGGATTGCAGATGCGCCATTTTCAAGTCATGACAAAGGGATGCCTGCTTCCAGGCATCCCGATAATCCTTATTTAGCTGAGTCAAAGGCGCTGAGAAGATTTTCCATAATGTTCTCGATAGTATTTCCTTCGATTTCATGACGAGGGATAAAGTGAACAACTTTATCTCCCTTTAAAAGCGCCATTGAGGGAGAAGATGGTTCGTACCCTTCAAAGTAGCCTCTCATTGCAGCCGTAGCTTCTTTGTCCTGCCCTGCAAACACCGTCACAAGGTGGTCCGGCGCATTTTCAGCCTGCATAACCGCCTGAGTTGCAGCCGGTCTTGCAAGTCCTGCTGCACAGCCGCAGACAGAGTTGACTACTACAAGAGTCGTGCCTTGTGCCTTCTCCATAAACGCTTTCACATCTTCTTCAGCCGTTAATTCCTGAAACCCTGCATTTGTAAGCTCTGCACGCATTGGTTTCACCATTTGACGCATGTATTCTTCATATGCCATTGACATTTGTCATTCCTCCTAAGCCTTCGCATGTAGTAAAAGAATACTACAGGTGGAATGACAATTCAACAGACGGGCCCTCAGCGGGTTTTGGCAGGTTCTTTTGCCTCTTCAAATGCATCTGTCACCGCACCCTGTGATGCACAGGAAACGGTTCTTGCATATTTGCCGAGGACACCGCGGTTTCTGAGAGGAGGAGCGCTCCATGAACCTTTTCTTTCAGCAAGCTCTTCATCCGACACATGCAGATGAAGTTCACGCTTATCGCTGTCAACCGTAATAAGATCACCATTTTTCACAAGGGCAATCGGTCCGCCGACCTGTGCTTCAGGCGTAATGTGCCCGACTACAAGACCATGAGTCCCGCCGGAAAAGCGGCCATCTGTCAGCAGTGCTACGCTCTCTCCAAGGCCTTTGCCGACAATGATGGATGACAGGGACAGCATCTCAGGCATACCCGGTCCGCCTTTAGGGCCCTCATAGCGGATAATAAGCACATCACCTGCGGTCACTTCGTTTGACATCACAGCTTCTGTCGCTTCAATCTCTGTATCAAATACCTTTGCAGGCCCTGTCATTTTCGTTACTTTCAGACCGGAAACTTTTGCAACCGCCCCGCTTGGCGATAAGTTCCCTTTCAGAATCACAAGCGGCCCGTCTTTTCTCAATGCCTGCTCAAGAGGATAGATGACGTCCTGTCCTTCTCTCAGGCCTTCCATTTCACGCAGGTTTTCTTCTACTGTTTTTCCTGTTACTGTCAGACAGTCTCCGTGCAGAAGCCCTGCTTCAAGTAAAAGCTTCATAACAGCAGGTACTCCGCCTGCTTCGTGCAGATCCTGCATGACATATTTTCCGCTCGGCTTCAAATCTGCTATATGAGGCACTTTGCGCTGCAGACGCTCAAAATCCTCAAGCGATAGTTCTACATTGATTGAATGGGCAATGGCCATGAGATGAAGAATGGCATTTGTTGATCCTCCAAGCGCCATCACGACCGTAATCGCATTTTCAAATGCTTTTTTCGTCATGATGTCTTTCGGGTAAATATCCTGCTCAAGCATGCGGTATACGGCTTGTCCAGCCTCATAACAGTCATTTTGCTTCATTTCTGTTTCAGCCGGGTTTGAAGAGCTGCCCGGCAGACTCATTCCCATCGCTTCGATTGCAGATGCCATCGTATTCGCCGTGTACATGCCTCCGCAAGAACCTGCGCCAGGGCATGCATGACATTCAATTTGGTGCAGACCGTCTTTGTCGATGTCTCCGTTGTTGAATTTTCCGACGCCTTCAAACGCAGATACAATGTCAATATCTTTATCATTTAAGCGGCCCGGTTTAATCGTGCCCCCATATACGAATACCGCCGGCACTTCAGCGCGTGCGATGGCGATCATGCATCCGGGCATGTTTTTATCACAGCCCCCAATGGCAACAAATGCATCGAGATTTTCAGCTCCGACTACCGTTTCAATAGAGTCCGCAATCACGTCGCGGCTCGGCAGTGAATAGCGCATGCCTTCTGTACCCATTGAAATGCCGTCAGAAACCGTAATTGTGCCGAAAATCATGCCTGCGCCGCCTGCAGTGTTTACGCCTTTTTTAGCCAGCTGGGCAAGTTTATCAATATGTATATTACATGGAGTTACTTCGCTCCATGTAGAGGCGATGCCGATCATCGGTTTCTGGAAATCTTCATCTTTCAACCCAACCGCACGAAGCATGGCACGATTCGGCATTCGTTTCATATCGTCGCTGATTACTTTACTCTTGATTCTCAAATCTTTTTTGCTCACTTACATCACCCCATTAAATTGGTATTGTTATATACTATAGTCCGAATTCTGCCGTATTTCAACAATATTCGAATAATTTACAAAAATAAAATAGCTTGAAGTTTTTTCAGATCCATAACGTGATGTGATTTGATGGAAGGGTGCCTTAGCTTAGATAGATGGTAATGCCCTTGAGACTGTATTCCAGAAGTTCTAACGCTTTGGTTTGTTCCCTTCAGAACATGCTGATCTTCATGAAGGGTCATTACCTATCTGCTTTATTCCCCTCAGAATCTAAAAGGCACTATACAGAGCACAATAACTTCAAGTATCTGTATTTATTAAAAATTGCTTCAAATAGATTTTCTAAGAGGCAAAAAAATAACGATCTCCATCTGGAAATCGCTTAATGTTCTGTCAAAATAAGTGGCCCATCTTTCGTAATGGCCACAGTATGCTCATATTGGGCTGAAAGTTTTCCGTCCACTGTCCGGGCAGTCCACCCGTTGTCGTCCATTTTTGAATACCATGTTCCTTCATTCACCATCGGTTCAATGGTAATGACCATTCCTTCCCTGAGTCTGAGGCCTTTTCCGGGCATTCCGTAATGCAGCACGGTCGGTTTCTCATGCATCGCCGGTCCAATGCCGTGACCAGTGAAATCTCTCACCACTGAAAAGGATTCACCTTCTGCATATGTTTGAATGGCGTGGCCGATATCACCAAGCCTGTTGCCGATCACTGCCTGCTCAATCCCTTTATACATGGCCGTTTTTGTGACATCCATTAATTTCAGCGCCTGATCAGATACATTTCCTACTGCATGTGTCCACGCCGAGTCTGCTAGAGCACCGTTTACATTCACGACAAAATCGACCGTTACAATATCACCGTCTTTTAAAGGCTGATTTCTCGGGAAGCCGTGGCAGATTTCATCATTAATCGATGCACACGTGGCAAACTCGTAGCCTTTATAGCCTTTCTGCTCAGGCACCGCTCCGTGGTCGGCAAGGTACTTATCCACGAAGGAATCAATCTCAAGTGTCGTTACACCGGGTTTCAAAAGCTTTGAAACCTCTTTATGGCACGAAGCAAGCAGCTTTCCCGCTTCGTGCATCCGGCTGATTTCTCTTTCGCTTTTTAAAATAATCATCGAACGTCTCCTCTTGGAATTGGTCCTCTTCTTATGATCTTGCAGTTGCCCTAATCATTATAAAATGAGGGTTATTCGTTAAATATTCATAGTTTGCAGGATTTTTTTCATAGAAACTTTCAGCAGGCTTAAGTTCAATCAGTTCATCTATTGAAAAAAAACGGCTCGTTTCCGTGACGATTTTTTCCAGAGGTTTTCTGTAAAAACTCACATCAAATGTCTGACCTGACTTTTTCCAGGTATCATGCAAAAGTTCTTCGCTGAAATAGTTCTTGCACTCAAACAGTTTCCAGTCCATAAATGGATGGTGAGTGGAAAAAAGAAGCCAGCCTGATGGTTTTAGAACTCTGGAAAATTCGCTTAATACAGGCTTCCAGTCTTTACAGTAATGAAGCGTAAGTGAACTCACAATGCCGTCAAATGAGGCATCAGCAAAAGGAAGAGTCTCTGAGAGGTCGTGACAGATCATTTTTGCACGCCCTCCCGTTTTCCTGATGGCCGCTTCAATCATATTGGGGCTGATATCAACGCCCGTCACCTGCGCTCCTCTTTTTTGCAGCTGATCCGAATACCAGCCGGCAGAACAGCCGGCATCAAGAATACTCGAGCCGTTCAGGTTTTCAGGAATATTAGCCATCATAGCAGGCCTTTCATAATCTGTATTATAAAGACTGTCCGTTTCGGTTTCATAGATCCTTGCAAGTCGGTCAAATGCTTCTTTTGTCTTATTCGGCATATGAGATTTTCCCCCATCGTTTTTTCATCAATCGCTAAGAAACCTCGCTAAAATAATATGGCCAAAGTCTTAGAATGGGTCTTTCCATCTTAGAAAAAAACTCTGCAAAAAGACTAAATCCACTAAGTGATTTAGTCTTTCAGCCGTCTTATTGCTGTCTGCTTTCTGTCATCTGTTTCCAGACGGAGCCTTTTGCCTCTTCTCCGCCTTCAATTCGTTCAATGGCCATTTTCACTTGAAGACTGACCTCGAATTCAGAATCGTTTTCGGCCTCTTTTAGTGCGCTCAATGAGCGCTCATCGCCGACTTCATATAGGAACATGGCTGCACGCCATCTGACGAGCTTGTTTTTGTCTTTAAGGGCAAGCATCATTTCTTCCATCGCTGCAGGGTCACCGATGTCTGATAGGCAGTCGCCGGCGGTTCTGCGAACGGTAACCGATTTGTCTTTCAGGGCTTTATACAGGTAAGGAAGCACAGAAGGCTCCTCGATCATGCCGAGATATACAGCAGCAAGTCTCCGGATTGAGGCCTTTTCATCTGATAATGCTTTATTTAAAACAGGGAGATCGCTCTCCTTTGGATCCATTTGCTCAAGATGCGCATAGCGCACTGTCCATTCCGGATCCTCGAGCATGTCCTCTGTCACCGTGTATGATTTGCGGGCTGGAACCGGTTCAGACTTGTCCTTTTTCAAAAGAGCTTCTGTAAGCTTTGTCAGCCGCTCTTCTGTATAGGCTGCCTGCAGCTCTTCAGTGACGTCTTTTCCAATTTCATCAAAGTCGCCATACCTTACTCCCTGTTCCTTCCACTTTCTTTCAAGCACAACATTGTCAGCGTTCTGCTGCGCAGCAAGAACAGCTTTTTGAAAACGCTCGGGAAGTCCGAACCTCTTTTCTGTCTCGCCGTCAGAAAGCTTTACCTGCATCGGGATGCCGCTGAACATCTGAACGTGGACATTGACCTCGCCGAAATGATCATTGATTTTTGAGCTGGAATCAGCTTTATCTTCCGTCTCTTCGCCGAATGCAGCACGGACTTTGGGAAGAATCTCTTTCCAGTCGAATTTGGCATTGCGTTCTACTGCCAGGAAATCCGCCACGTGATATACGCCTTTAACGCCTTCCACTTTGAGGATCTCCTGGATGACGCCGGGTGCACCTTCAGCTGTTTCAGGCTTATAATTGCTGCTTTTCCCGCCCGGCAGCTCCTCATCCAAAATGACTTTCATCGTATTTGGGCTCGGTGTCGGTTCAATTGATTTAATATTCAAGCCATGTCACTCCTTGTTTCGTGTCTGCATCCATTCTAACATAGCTGTAATTGCTCTTGCCATTTAGAGAAACCGCACGTCACGAGTTCCTTCCGGGCCCTTCCCATTCAAGGTAAAATTGCTTGAGATAGGCAACCATAAATTGATGGCGCTGAAGGGCCAGAACCCTTCCTTCCTCTGTATTCATGAGATCTTTCAGCTTCAGGAGTTTTTCGTAAAAATGATTGATGGACGTAGAACGATCCGAGCGGTATTCTTTTTCAGTCATGCTGCTCCTGACAGGCATGTCCGGATCATGAATGAGGCTGCCTTTTGATCCTCCGTAGGAAAAGACTCTTGCTATTCCTATTGCCCCCATAGCATCAAGCCTGTCGGCATCCTGGACGATCTGCGCTTCAATGGAAGAAACCTTTTCCCTGTTGCCCCCCTTAAATGAAATGGAAGTAATAACTGCCAGAATGTCACTGATAGACGACTGATCGAGTCCTTCCCTTTCAAGCAGGGCTGCGACTTCTTCGGTACTCATCCGGATATCATCTGACAGCTTTTCGTCAATCACATCATGAAGGAGAGCAGAAAGTTCAACAACAGATTGGCTGCACGCGTATTTTTTCGCTAGATTAACAGCCGTCCTTCTTACTCTTTCAATATGGTGCCAGTCGTGGCCTGTGCCTTCTTTTTTCAGGCGATCCTTTACGGTGCGTTCGATGTTTTCAATAATTTCTTTCAATTTAAGACACTTCCTATTCTTGGAACCAGGATACGCCGGCTACGTCTTCGCCTGTATGAACACCGATTGTTGTGCAAAGCGGCACAAGCTTGACCGGAATTTTGGGAAATTCTTTCACAAGCGTGTCATGCAGGCGGTCGGCCTTGTCGCGTTTTGAGGTAAACATCACCGCAATTTCGCGGATTGAATGTGTTTGACTGCCTTTTTTGATTTGACCTGCTATATACTGAAACGCTTTCTTTTCAGACCTGACTTTTTCTTCGGTAGAAAGCGACCCTGACTTAATGCGGATAATTGGCTGAATGTTTAAAAGACTTCCAAGATAATATTGAGTTCCGGTCATTCTTCCGCTCTTGTGAAGTCTTGTAAGGTCCCCGATCAGCACGTATGTATGGTGTTTCTCCTTAAGACTCTCAAGCTCTGTAACGATTTGTTCCGTCTCCATGCCTTTTTCGTGCATGAGAACGCCAGCTTTCACAATCCTTGTCAGTGGTTCAGTCAAAATAAGCGAATCAATAACCGTAACCGGTATTTCTGCTTCGCCTGCTGCCTGAACAGCAGAAGAGTAGGTACCGCTGAGAAGACTTGACAGGTGGATGGAAATCACTTCGTCATAGTCTTCTGCAAGCTTCCTGTAAAGCTCTGCAAAAGCGCCAGGCGGCGGCTGTGATGTGGTAATGGCATTTTCAGGTTTTTTAAGAAGCGGATATAATTCTTCCGGTGCAAGAGTCACACCGTCCAAGTAGTCTTCTCCATTAATGCATACAAGGAGAGGCACCCAGTATATGTCGGGGTGATCCCTGATTTCCTGATCAATGCTTGCCGTGCTGTCTGTTACCCATGCAATTTTTCTCCCCATCATCGTATTCCCCTTTCTCTTTAAGCTTTCAAACCCCTATTCTTAGTATTAGTCGAAAGAGTTTAGGATTCCTCTATTAAAAACTCATTTAATTTTGGAAATAGACGCAGGGCGTTATCGTAGAAGAAGAGCCCGTGATGTTCCTCCGGAATCAGTTCGCTGAACAGGTCAATGTATGGCTTAATTCCTATTAGCGGCCAGTCTGTCCCAAATAAAAGTCTGTCGTAGTGATCGCAGTAGGAAAGCGCATGAATGAGGTGATCAAAGAACCTCGTATTCTTTTTGGCGGCAATGGTCTTGTCCGTTCCGACAAGCAGTCCGGATAAATCAGCATGCATATTGTGGTTTTTGTTAATGACCTCAGCACCGTCAAGCACCCAGGGGTCTCCAAGATGCGCCATCATGAACTGGATATTCCGGTGTTCAACTGCCACTTCATCAAGAGTGAGAGGGTGGCTGTATTTGAGAAGACCTCTCTCTGAATAGGTATCGCCCGTATGAAAAACAACCGGAAGGCTGAATGCTTCTGCAAGCTCATAAACTGGTCCGTACACTTTGTCATAGGCATAAAAAGGATAGTATCCCAGATAAATTTTAATCCCGGCCGTCTGGGGGTGCTGGAGGGATTTCTCGAGCATCAGCAGGTTTTCTTCGCTGAGCTTATACGGATTAATTCCCTGACAGACGAAAAAATTCTTGGGCACATTTCCATCAAGGTCGACTCCCATTGGTGTTTGTGCAGCTTTATCCGGAAAAGCTCCGCCGGCTGTTTCTGTCACACCCATGGCAATGGCAGCTACAACTCCGGCATCTTCATATTCTTTCTGCAGCCCTTTCAGGGAATAATCCACAAAAGAAACGTCATCCCCTGTTTGCCTGAAGCTTTGAATCTCTGAAATGTGAATATGGGCATCAATGATTTTCACTGCTCATTCCTCCTTTATAAACGAAAAGAAGCCTCTATTGGCTTCTTTCCGGCGAATTTACTGCTGCAGCAGCTTCTGAATCGTTTCTTCCATTTCTTTTGGGTCTGTATTGGGAGAAAAGCGTTCAACAGCTTTTCCGTTACGATCTACGAGAAACTTAGTAAAATTCCATTTCACAGCCTTTGAACCGAGCAGGCCCGGTGCTTCATTTGTCAGATGGGTAAACAGCGGATGAGCCTTCGGGCCATTTACATCGACTTTAGCGAACATTGGTAAAAGAAACGCCATAGTTCAATTCGCAAAAGCTTTTAATGTCTTCTTCTGTCCCAGGTTCCTGGCTCATAAACTGATTGCACGGAAAGCCAAGGATTTCAAGCCCCTCCGGCTGATACCGTTCGTAAAGTTCCTGCAGCGCTTTGTACTGCGGAGTGAATCCGCATTTGCTCGCCGTATTCACAATCACAAGCACTTTTCCGCGGAATGCATCCATTGATTTATCATCGCCGCCAATTGTTTTTACATGAAGATCATAAATACTCAAAATCAACTTCCTCCTTCAACTATTTTTTCGAGAGTTGTGATAGCATGCTCTGTCATTGCCATCAGATCATCCACATGATCCTCGCTTATGCTCCGCCCGAACTGAACGTGATAAGCATGGCTGTACTCTTTAAACGGTACATCATACATCACCTGATGACGCACTTTAAAGTTGACCCCCCAGTCTTCTTCAATCATTCGTTTAGCAAACGTATACTCTTCTGCTGCTGTTTCATGAAAAGTGAGGCCAATCTCGCACGAATGTACATCATTGGTTTTCATCAGCTCCCCAGAAAGCTCCGGGAGGCTCATGGCGAGCCTGAATACCGCAGCTGCACCCTTTGATTCTTTCAGCTGAAATTGAATCTCATACACCCTTGACATCGCCGCAAGGTCTACAAGATCCTTTCTGCCTGTGACTGAAATGCTGCCGTCAAGATCCGCGTCGTAAACAGCACCTTCAAGAACCGTTTTTAAGTTATCAAATGCAGTCGGATCAAACATCAGAACAGCCCTGCCGCTTTCCCGTCTGCATCTACCGACATGCCGAGTGCCGCAGGCTTTTTCGGGAGTCCGGGCATTGTCATAATATCCCCTGTTAAGCATACGATGAACCCCGCTCCAATTGAAGGCTTCAGCTCTCTAATCGTAAGCGTGAAATCTTCCGGCCTTCCGATCAGTTCAGGCTGATCAGAAAGTGAATACTGGGTTTTTGCCATACAAACAGGGTGATGGGACCAGCCGTACCCGTCAAACTCCTTAAGCTGCTTTTTGGCTTTTGACGAAAATTCCACCGCTTTTGCCCCGTAAACGGTTTTTGCCACTTTTTCAACTTTGGCTTCAATACTGTCGGCAAGCTCATACAAATGCGAAAACTGATTTTTGTTTTCTGCAATCGTCTGAATGACTTTTTCAGCAAGTTCAATTCCACCTGCGCCGCCTTTTCCCCATACTTCGGAAAGAGCTGCAGGATGGGAATGGTCTGCGCACCAGGTAAGGAGCGCATCGATTTCTTCATCGGCATCGGATGTAAAACGGTTAATGGCAACCGTATATGGCAGCCCAAACTGCTGGATGGATTCAATATGTTTTGCAAGATTCGATGCTCCTGCAAGCATCGCTTCTTTATCAGGCTCCTGGAGCTGGTCCTTATTTACTCCGCCGTGCATTTTAAGAGCCCGGACGGTCGCTACGATGACTACTGCGGCAGGTTCAAATCCTCCTGCCCGTGTTTTAATGTGGAGAAACTTCTCTGCGCCGAGATCTGCTCCAAATCCAGCTTCTGTTACAACATAATCGCCAAGCTTGGCAGCCATTTTTGTTCCGAGAAGGCTGTTGCAGCCGTGGGCGATATTTGCAAACGGGCCGCCGTGAATGATCGCGGGCGTATGTTCAAGCGTCTGAACGAGGTTAGGCTTCAGGGCGTCTTTCAGCAAGAGCGCAAGCGCTCCCTCGAATCCAAGCTCTCCGACTGTGACCGGCTCCTTGCTGTATGTAAATCCTACAACGATCTCAGCAAGTCTTTTCTTTAAATCGCCAAGACCTGATGCAAGACAGAGAATGGCCATAATTTCCGATGCGACCGTTATGTCAAAATGATCCTCTCTCGGAGTTCCGTTAACAGGGCCTCCAAGACCGACAATGACATTTCGGAGTGCCCGGTCATTCAAATCCATGACCCGCTTCCACGTAATCCTTCTTGGATCAATCCCTTTTTCATTTCCCTGATGAATATGATTGTCAAGTAAAGCTGACAAAGCATTGTTTGCCGTTGTAATGGCATGAAGGTCTCCAGTGAAATGCAGGTTGATGTCCTCCATCGGAATAACTTGTGAATAGCCCCCGCCTGCAGCTCCCCCCTTAATTCCCATCGTCGGACCGAGTGAAGGCTCTCTCATAGCAATAACTGCTTTTTTCCCAAGCAGATTCAGCGCCTGGCCAAGGCCCACTGTTACCGTCGATTTGCCTTCTCCGGCAGGTGTCGGATTAATGGCGGTAACAAGGATGATTTTCCCGTCCGGAGCATCCTGCTTTCTTTTAAGAAGGTCAAGTGACAGTTTCGCTTTATATTTTCCGTATTGCTCCAGTTCATCTTCTAAAATATCAAGTTTTCCCGCAATTTCCTGTATTGGTTTTATCGCAGCTTCCTGAGCGATTTCGATGTCTGATTTATGTTTCATTTTTAGCACACAGCGCCCTACTTTCTGCTTAATAGATTGATTTCACGCACAATTGTAACACAAAAGCAAATTGAATTATTATTCCAAACTTTCTATAATAGAGAAAACTCTGAAATGTACAGAAAGTTGAGGTTCATTCATGCCTATAAATATTCCATCTGACCTTCCCGCAAAAGAAATTCTTGAAAAAGAAAACATCTTCGTCATGGACGATAAGCGAGCGTATCAGCAGGATATCAGACCGCTGAACATTGTGATCCTGAATATTATGCCCGAAAAACAGAAAACAGAAGTACAGCTGCTGAGGCTTCTTGGAAATTCCCCTCTTCAGCTGAACATTACATTTATGAGGCCTGAAACCCATACATCCAAAACAACGAAGGAAGAGCATCTGCAGCAGTTTTACACAACTTTTTCAAAGATCCGCCACAAAAAGTTTGACGGAATGATTGTAACAGGCGCCCCGATCGAGCACCTTCCTTTTGAAGAGGTTTCCTACTGGAACGAACTAAAGGAAATCTTTGAATGGACAAACAAGCATGTCACGTCCACTCTTCATATATGCTGGGGTGCTCAGGCAGGACTTTACTATCACTACGGCGTAAATAAATATAGTCTGGAAGAAAAATGCTTCGGTGTATTCGAACATGTCATTTGTAATGATTCTGTAAAAATTGTCCGCGGATTCGATGATCACTACTATGTGCCGCATTCCCGGCATACGGATATAAAGAGACAAGATATTGCGGCAGTTGAAGAACTAGACATTATAAGCGAATCGAAAGAAGCAGGCGTATGTCTTGTAGCGTCAAAGGATGCAAAGCACGTCTTTTTGACCGGCCACCCGGAATATGATCTCCTTACCCTGAAACAGGAATATGAGCGGGACCGGGCTAAAGGACTCCAGACGGCAGTTCCGGCCTCTTATTTTCCAAATAACGATCCGTCTGAAAAACCTGTTCAAAAGTGGAAATCCCATGCCCATCTCCTTTTTGCGAACTGGCTGAACTACTGCGTGTATCAGGAAACGCCTTACGAGTGGGAATGAGAAATGGAAAAAAACATCACACAAATTGGCTTTATTTGTTAAAATTAAGGTGAATTTAATTTAATTTTTATCTAATCTTTATATTTTGTAAATATTCCTGTGATACGCTTTTAAAAGCAGGAACATAAGCGTCCTGTTTATGATTATAGTTGAGGTGAATGCATTGTTAAAAAAACCGAAAGTGTTAATTTTAACCGCAAAATACGGGAACGGACATGTTCAAGTCTCAAAAACACTTGTTAAGCAATGCAAGGACATGGGAATTGAGGAAGTGGTTGTTTCTGATCTGTACGCTGAATCGAACCCTGTTTTTACAGAAATCACCCAATACCTTTATTTAAAAAGCTTCACAATCGGCAAACAGTTTTACCGTATGTTTTATTACGGCGTCGATAAAATTTACAACAAGAAACTGCTGACGCTGTACTTCAAGCTCGGAAATAAACGGCTTTTTGAACTGATTGAAAAAGAGCAGCCCGACCTGATCATCAATACATTCCCGATTATCGTCGTGCCTGAGTACAGAAGACGCACTGGCCATATTATACCAACCTTTAATGTGCTCACTGACTTCTGCCTTCACAAAATCTGGGTTCACCAAAACATAGATAAATATTATGTGGCAAGCAAACGGGTGAAAGAAAAGGTCATGAGCCTCGGCATTCATCCTGCTTCCGTCAAGGTGACAGGCATCCCGATCCGTTCCGTATTTGAAGAAAATCTTGATAAAAATGAAATCTGCCGCAAATTCGGGCTTGACCCCAATAAAAAAATTCTGCTTGTCATGGCAGGCGCCCACGGTGTTCTTAAAAACGTAAAAGAACTGTGCGAGTCGTTTCTTGAAGACCAGGATCTGCAGACGGTCGTCGTTTGCGGAAACAATGCGGTTTTGAAAGAAAACCTTGAAACGATAACCGGCAAAAATGTAAGAAACCTAAAGCTTCTTGGCTACGTTGAAAGAGTCGATGAGCTGTTCAGAGTCGCATCCTGCATGGTAACAAAACCAGGCGGCATCACGTTAAGCGAGGCCGCAGCTGTCGGTGTTCCCGTTATTCTTTTCAAACCTGTTCCCGGACAGGAAAAGGAAAATGCGCTCTTTTTTGAAGAAAACGAGGCAGCTGTTGTAGTCAACCGCTCAGAAGAAGTGTATGAAACTGTCAGCAGCCTGTTGAAAGACGACAAGAAACTTAAGAGAATGAAACGCAACATCAAGCGTCTGCACCATCCGAACTCATCCTTAACCATTATGGAAGATATACTCAGAGAAGCTTCTCTTTTTAAAGAGAACAAATTTATTAAGGCTCAATAAGACCTTCCGGATGAAGGGGAATACACCCCCGGAGGCTAAAAAAATGGATACAAGCACGCACATCATCATGGGTTTCGGCCTTGCAGGATTCGCATACATCGACCCTGCTGTCGGACAGAATCCCGAACTTGCTGCGGCTGTAATGGCCGGCACCGTTCTTGGATCAAATGCACCGGATTTTGATTACGCGGTCAGAGTTTTTAAAGGTAACGGAATGTACACCGAGCATCACCGCGGGTTATCTCACTCTGTGCCCGCATGGTTTATTTGGAGTTTTCTGCTCACTGCCATTATTCTCATTTTTTCACCTTCCTTATCGGGGCAGGGCTGGATGCACCTTGCCGGCTGGACGTTCGCTGCGGTGCTGGTTCACGTCTTATTTGATCTTTTTAACGCATACGGCACTCAGGCAGCACGGCCATTCACAAAAAGATGGCTGTCCCTGAATTTCATCCCGCTGTTTGACCCGCTGATTGTCTTTTTGCATATTGCCGGCTTTTCATTATGGGCCGCTGGAGAGAGCCCTGGTCTTACTTTTTCTGTTATTTACACAATCATATTTGTTTATGTCATTGAACGATTCTTCAGTTCCAGAAGGGCTCTTGCACGAATCAGAAGCGAACTCCGTGAGTCTTCTGTTTTGACTGTCGTCCCTACAATCCGCTGGTCAGTATGGCAATTTGTGTCCGAAACAGAAACAGGCTTTACCTCAGGTGAACTGCGCTCAGGCCAGGTCAGGCCGGTTCATTCGTTCGAAAAAACAAAGCATGAGCTTATATCAGCTGCTGAAAAAGATCAAAACGTGCAGCACTTCCTGAAAAACTCAAAACATGTGCACAGTATTGTCATTCCTAATCCATCCGGATATGAAGTCCGCTTTTTTGACCTCCGTTTCCGGACGAAAAATCATTATCCCTACATGGCTGTCTGCCTGTTGGCCCGGAACGGAGCGATCCTCTCATCACAAACAGGGTGGATTCATCAGACAGGAAAGCTGCATAAAACCCTCCTTCCCCAGAACTCCTCAGGGGCGGCAGGTCTCGACGCATGATAAAACCCCCGGAATTCCGGGGGTTTGTTTTATATTATTTTGGCCGCGTCAGCCTGATGTCGTTTGACTGTAATAGACCTCTTCAAATGGCTGAACCACAACAAAGCCTTCTCCTTCGAACTTCATCTGTATAGACTCTCCGCTTCCTCTACCGAATAAGGTTTTCAGCGAGATATCGGTAACGAACTCCGGAGTCAAACTCCCTGACCAGGCGACAGTTGCATTCGGGTCGGTATAAACCGGATCACCCGGCTTGACAATCAGTGTCAGCGGTTCATAGTGAGAGGTAATCGCAAGCATTCCCCTGCCTTCAAGCCGCACGTTAAAAAGTCCCCCTGAGAGCATGCCCGCAATCTTCCTCATCATTTTGATATCCCATGAGATGGAAGGTTCAAACGCAAGCAGGTCATTGCCGTTCACAAAAATGGATTCTCCCTGCAGATTTATAATGGAAATCTTTTTTCCCTGGTCAGCTACATACAGCTTTCCTGCTCCAGTCGCTTTCATAAGAGCCGTGCCCTCGCCTGTAAGCGCCTTTTTAAACATTTTCCCGAGGCCGTGCTCAAGAATTCCTTCACGTTCATATTTGATCTGACCGCGGTAGGAGACCATTGCTCCGGCTTTTGTCCAGACTTGGCCATTCAAATTGATCTCAAGCAGCCTCTCCGTCTCAAGCTCGAACAGTCCCTCCCCTTTGTCCTGCTGCTCTGTTTTCTCCACAAATTCTTGAATACTGTATCTGTTCATCGCTTATCCTCTCCCTTTTTCTGAAGCATAAACAGCCATAAAAATGAAAGTGACTGCTTTAATTCCGCAGAAAGTTTATGGACCATATCCTCTGTCACTCCCCGTTTGTATACACCCTGACTGTCAATCAATTCCCAGCCATTTTCAAGCGCCAGCCTTTCAAATTCCCACGGCATCATAGTGTTGCAGATGACATCTTTTCCATATAGCCTCTCGTAGCTGTTTTCTCTCGGATGCGCTGTCGGTCCAAGAACCGCAATGCACAAATAGCCTTCCTTTTTAACAACCCTCTTTAATTCCTGTAATCCGGAAAGCGGATCTGCTGTCCATTCAAGACAATTAATCGTCAGCAGCGCATCGGCCTGTCCTTCACTGAATGGCAGGGACATGATATTTGCCTGTTCGAAGACAAGCCTGCCTTCTTTTTCATGCTGCTTTGCAAGCCTGATCATTTCGGGGGACAAATCAGCTCCTGTCACCTTCATGCCCTCCTGCATTAAAAGGAACGACCCATAGCCGTCCCCGCAGCCGATATCAATCACAGTCGATCCTTCTGGTACATACTTTTTGAAAAAAGAGATAACCGTGCTCCTGCTTCCGGTATCCCACATATCCTTGCTGCTCTTATTCCAGAATACAGCCCGTTCGTCCCACTTCTTTTCTGCTTCTTTTTCCCAGTCATATGTATTTACCACTTGAATCAGCTCCAGTTATCAGCATTCCTTATAGAGTTCTAGGAAATCAACCAAATTCCTCTCTGCCGAATAAAAGTCACCAAAGAATAAAGACTAATAAGAGCAGATCTCTCTCTGCATGTGAAAGGAGTGCTTACAATGGAGAAAGAAACATTTATTGCTGTTCAGAAAAACAGCGAAGGCGACCTGTCCGCTTTTAAAACCTCTGGCGGCAGAATTCTTTCCTACGAACAGGCGCTTGCTGAAGCAGGAAGCGGCATGATTGAAGGTGTCAGCACCTTTAAAGGAAAAGGCGGCGGCACATACATCCGAAGCAACCCTGACAACAGCAAAGCAAATAACCTTGACGCACTTCCACTATTTTAGGAGGAAAACACAATGACAAAAAAATACAACAAACAAGGCAGCGCAAACGGCAACTCCCCTGAAAAAGGACACTTCCAGGAAGAATTCGGCCAGGAAATCATTTCAGGAGACAACAGCAAGGGAAACAAACGCAACAAAGACCAGAAATCTAAGACTTCCGGGAAATAAGGATGATGAAACCAGCTGCCGCGGCAGCTGGTTTTCTTTCTGCATACTCTATTTTATGGCGCTTTTCACAGGCGTGATGCCACTTTTCTTTGCGGATAATGCCTGTTTGTGGCGCTACTCACCGGTGTGATGCCACTTTTCTTCCCTTATGGAACCTGTTTGTGGCGCTACTCACCGGTGTGATGCCACTTTTCTTCTCGCATGGAACCTGTTTGAGGCGTCACTCACCGGTGTGATGCCACTTTTCTTCCCTTATGGAACCTGTTTGTGGCGCTACTCACCGGTGTGATGCCACACTTTTCTTCTCGCATGGAACCTGTTTGAGGCGTCACTCACCGGAGTGATGCCACTTTCCTTCTTGCATGGAGCCTGTTTGTGGCGTCACTCACTGGAGTGATGCCACTTTCCTTCTCGCATGGAACCTGTTTGTGGCGCTACTCACCGGTGTGATGCCACTTTTCTTCTCGCATGGAACCTGTTTGTGGCGTCACTCACCGGAGTGATGCCACTTTTCATCGTGTTAAAACCGTTTGGAGGCACCACTCACCCGAGCGACGCCTCTCTTTTGCTGAAACCAATTTAATTTATATGCAACTTTACTTTTCAGGATCAGCCTGCTCATTTCTCCCTCTGTCAATCGTAATAGCCGCTGTTTCATTGTTCATATAGAGCGGGACTTGCATTTTGTCCCCGTTGTCATAGAATGCTTCATTGATGCCGTCATTGGCGCGTGTTGTTTCTTCACTTCCAAGGTAAGATGGGTATTTTTTATCCTTCATCTATTTCGCCTCCATTCAGGTATAGTATCTCCTGCCATTAAAAAAATCTCCTGTTTCCAGGAGATTTTCATGATCAGGCGCCAAGCTGTTCTGCAATGATGACACGCTCTACTGCTTCGATGGCTTCTTTTTCGTCGTCGCCTTCGGCTGATACGGTAATGGTTGTTCCTTTTCCAATGCCGAGTGACATAACACCCATAATTGATTTTAAGTTAACCTTGCGTCCGTTCGCTTCCAGGTTCACATCTGCTGTAAAAGAGTTGACTGCATTGACAAGAGATGTTGCAGGACGTGCATGTATGCCTGACTCGCTTGTAATTTCAAATTTCTTCTGCTGCATCTTTCTTTCCCCTCTCCTCATTCTACAAAGAAATATTATAATCATTTTTGACCAAAAGGGAACTGTTTTTTAAGCAAGCTTAATGATTTCTTCATTGGTAATGTAGCTGTGCAGATAAATGGTGCAGATTTGCGTGTTCTTTTTTTCCACGATGATGGTGTTCTGAAGGGCATCTTTAATGAGAATCAGTCTTTCATGCTCGAAGTCAAGCAGTGATTCAAGCGTCTCGAGCTGGCTGCATGCCTGCAGAAAACGGTCATCGCTCATTTTTCGGTCTTTTTTAAAAATAACCTGCATGTTTCCAATGTTTGTTTTGTACACGTTTCCCACATCCCTTTACAAGTTATTCCACCTATAAATAAAATATCTGAAATTTCCGTAAAAATCTATAGGCAACTTGACGACAAATTTCCAATAGTGTATATTAAAAGCATCATTTAGCTAATAGTTAGTGAAACATCGTTTTTCCAAACTTTGTTTGCGCATACATATTCGCTGATTGATAAAATATTTCCAGGTAGCAACACCTGTGCTACAGTATTAGGAGGATAAAGTACTATGCAAAACGGTAAAGTTAAATGGTTCAACAACGAAAAAGGTTTCGGTTTTATCGAAGTTGAAGGCGGAGACGATGTATTTGTACATTTCTCAGCTATCGAGGGAGACGGCTACAAGTCTCTTGAAGAAGGACAGGAAGTTTCTTTCGAAATCGTTGAAGGCAACCGTGGACCACAAGCTGCTAACGTAGTGAAACTATAATTACAAACGTACATTATAATTGATCATATACGAATGCAAGAAAGAGGCTGAGATATCTCAGCCTCTTTCTTTCGTTAAATCCTGGCTGACAATTAAAAATTCCACAGCCTTTAAGTTTTGCTTCAGCTTCCCTTCGATTCTTTTTACCTCAAACTGATTAAACACGCTGCCGTTTTTTGCCATGAACAAAAGCATATCTAAATCGCCATATATTTCGTAAAAAGCCTGCTTTATATCATCATTGATTTTGATTGTTGTCTTCATTGCTGTCACCCTCCCCTGCGGCATAGTCAAAAAGGTTCATCCTAATCTACAGTTATTCTTCAATAAAGAACAAATTCCTTCTTTTTAACGAATTTTTATTTTAGAGAAATTTCATCCAGTTTCTTTCGTCCTATTTTTTCGATGTATATTTTAAGAAGGTTGTCGAACGATAAAGATGTGGAGGTGAGGACTTGGATCAAATTAATCACACAGGTCTTATCAGCGGTTTCAACAACTTAAAGCAGCTTGAAATGGCAGTTGCTGCTGCACAGAAAATGACGGGCTCTGCAACGATGAGCATGGATCCGGAAGCTATCCAGAACGCAGAAAAAGCTTTGCAGGATGCAAAAGCCATTTACCAGACAGCCGGAGAGACAGGCGTTGATCAGCCGTTTTTAAGCAATCAGCAAGAGCTTTTGCTGCAATGCGAGCATCAGCTCAATGAAGCGAAAAAATAAAAAAATCCGCTGAATTCAGCGGATTTTTCTCTGTTTTTCTATACAAGTTTTTTGCCGTACTCCTTCATCTTTTGCCCTACTGTGCATTCTCCGATGCAAAATGCATGGGCCGCTTTTCTCCCGCGTTCTTTTCTGAAGAGCTTTTTGAGAAGACAGTCTGAGCAGTATGTATCATTCAGCTCATCTATATCATGGACGATTTGTTTTTTGTCTCTCTCATTCATCTTGATCACCAGCCGTCCATTCACTTGCAACCTTTATGCCGCTGAGGCCCTGTCCTGCAAGTTTGTCTGCCTCGGCATTGTCTTTTCTGGCGACCGGAACGCAGATTGGGCGTATATTTCTCTTTTTGAGTGCTTTTTCTATTTTATCAAGCCAGCGGGAGTATGCTTCTTCATAGCAGGGCCACTCTCCTGAAAGCTGATTGAGAACGACCTGGGAGTCTCCTTTAAATGTGACGTCCTGATGCTGCACGCCAAGCTCTTCAAGCTTTTGGACCAGGAAGTAAAAGGCCATGTATTCTGCTTCATTGTTAGAAAGAGCTTCCGCTTTTTCGCTGTATCTCATTCTTGATCGTTTTCCGTTTATTGTATAGTAAATCACGGCGCCGAGTCCCGCTTCTTTTGACAGCTTATTATAATTTCCGTCAAAAAAAGCTTCTACATCAGTTGGCTCATGCACAACTTCGAGTTTAAGTTTCTTAAGTTCTTTGAGTGTCCATGAAGTGCCTCTGGAATCAATAAATTCAAGTGTCTGGGCTCTCCCTGTTTTTTCGGCATCTTCTCCTATGCTGATGGCAGTCTCAAGATCCGTTTCATCTGAGCTGAACAGGACGCTCTGCTTTTTCGGGGTTTTATACATCCATTGAATGTGATATTTCACCATTTTCACTCCTGACTTCATGGTTCCTTGTTATAAGTAGTCTTGCTTGTACCGGCAATTGTATTCAATATGCTATAATCATATTCGGCTTAATACAAAAGCGGAAGCGCCTTGGTCAGATCCGATAGGCAGATAAGAATCCGGCGGAAAAGTCCGGGTTTGACTTTTTTGACGGATTTGTTCTGACAGAGGATTTAGGCGCTGGAGCTGGACGCAGTAATAATTTTCTAAACAGCCAAAAAAAACCTTCCTAAATTATATCAGCAAGGAGATTTTATATGCCAAACGAATTACTGTGGATCGGATTTGCATTCATTAATTTTATCATTGTTCTGCTATTTTATAAACTTTTCGGCAAAAGCGGATTATTTGTCTGGATCGGTTTTTCGACAGTTGCAGCCAACCTTCAGGTAGTCAAAACGATCGAGATCTTCGGATTAACGGCTACGATGGGGAATATCATGTATGGTACTGCCTTTTTAGTAACAGACATCATCAATGAAAAATACGGGGAAAAAGAAGCAAAAAAAGCCGTCTGGCTGGGTTTTGCAACATTAATTTCCCTTACAGTTATTATGCAGGGTGTACTCATGTTCCAGCCTGATGAAACGGACATTGCACAAGGGGCATTAAAGACGATTTTTGATATGATTCCCCGTATTGCCATCGGCAGCCTTGCAGCCTTTATTATCAGCCAGTATGCAGATGTGGCAATTTATTCATGGCTCAGACGGAAGTTTCCTTCTGACAGGCTGCTGTGGATCAGAAATAACGGAAGCACAATGATCAGCCAGCTTCTGGACACCCTCATCTTCACGTCAATCGCCTTTTTGGGCGTCTATCCGTTTGACATCTGGATTCAGATTTTTATTACGACTTATCTGATTAAATTTGTCGTTGCTATTATTGATACACCATTTGCTTATCTAGCCAAAAGAATAAAACCTGCTGAATGAGGAGAGGAAGAAATGATTGAAGTTTATGTGGATGGTGCCAGTGCCGGAGACCCGGGCCCTTCCGGAGCAGGGATTTTCATAAAAGGACATGGCAAGGGCGAGCAGTTTGCAGTGCCTCTTGGAAAAATGACAAATCATGAAGCTGAGTATCATGCATTGATAAAAAGTCTTGAAATTTGCCTGGAGAAAGGTTTTTCCATCATTTCCGTAAGAACTGACTCCCAGCTTGTTGAGCGGGCTGTAGAAAAAGAGTATGTGAAGAACCCTTCCTTTGTTCCGCTGCTTGAGAGAGTTCTGGAGCTGAAAAACGGATTTGATCTCTTTTTCATTAAATGGATTCCAAGTAAGCAGAACACGGTTGCTGATGAGCTGGCGAGAAAAGCGATCCGGATGAACGGAAGCGATGACGGATGAAGCTTAAATCATCTCTCACAGCCGACATCAGCCTGCTTCTTGTGGCATGCATATGGGGGTCTACTTTTGTCATTGTTCAAAAAGCGATTCAGTTTATGCCCCCTCATTTTTTTAACGGCGTCCGGTTTTTCCTTGCTGCCGTGTTTGTTGCTCTAATTGGCAGGAAAATGACGCGTCTGGTCCCTTCGAAACGTTCAGTTGCCGCCGGTGTCACATTGGGAGTGTTTCTCTTTCTCGGCTACGCTTTCCAGACAGTCGGCCTTTTGTATACCACTTCTTCTAAAGCAGGATTTATCACGGGTCTGAGCGTAATGATTGTTCCCCTGCTTTCCATCTGGATTCTTAAGGAAACGGCAAGGAAAACGGTTTATGCCGCAGCGGCGGTTGGCACAGCAGGTCTGTATTTTCTGACATTCAGCGGCTTTTCATCGTTCAACCAGGGTGATTTGCTCGTTTTCTGCTGCGCCCTTGCTTTTGCTCTGCATATTCTGTTTACGGGAAAGTTCTCTGGTCAGCACGATGCCTGGCTTTTGACCATCGTCCAATTGTTTACTGTTTCTGTTCTGAGTTTTTCAGCGTCCGGCCTTTTTGAAAGTGTTCCGGATGCGGGAAAAATGCTGACTGCGGACGTGCTTTTAGCCCTGTTCATTACAGCCTTTTTTGCAACAGCTTTTGCTTTTTTTGTTCAGACAAAGCTTCAGCAGTATACGACAGCATCCAGAGTTGCCCTCATTTACGCATCTGAGCCTGTATTTGCAGCGCTGACTGCCTATTTCTTCGCAGGTGAGCGCCTCTCTTCAGCCGGTATCTTCGGCTGTGTGCTTATTCTTTCTGCGATGCTGATGGCAGAATGGAAGCCTGCGCGAAAAAAAGAATCGATTGCTTCACATTGAAAAAATCCCGGAGATCTCCGGGATTTTTCAGTTTAAAATGTTCAGTTCCCTTGCTACCCGCATCGCCTGGCTGCGGTTTCTTGCCTTTTCTTTTGTCAGTCTTTCAAGAAGAGAGACGAAAAAGGCGCCGTCAAATTCTTTTTGCGCTTTTAATGTCAGCTCGATTGCAGCTATGACCAGCTTATCTTCTGCGCCTGTATAGTGCTTTCCGAATTCGATAAATCCGAGGGCATCTTCTTTAAAGTGAAACCCCTTATCCTGTAAATGCTGCAAATAATCTGTCACTGATTGTATCGTATGTAGCAAGCATACCCCGCCTTAGCATGTTCTAATAGCCAATATCCTTAATTTCATCAGATTGAAATGTGATAACCAGAGGATCTTTATTCTGTGCTTCTTTCAGCATAGCTTTTGCAACCGTTTTCGCATGTATAGGCTTCATCGATTTTAGTTTGCCTATAAAGACAAAACCGAAAAGTTTAAAAAGCCACTCACCCAGTTTTTCCCCCATCCGGAATTCCTGTCTGTCTCCAAGCAGAAGGGACGGCCTGAACAGAATAACTGACGGGAGGCCGAGGTTTCTGAGTGCATCCTCCATTTGTCCTTTTACGCGGTTATAGTAAAAGAGCGAATCTCTGTCAGCACCTATTGCAGAGACAGCCAGAACCCGTTTCACTCCCTGCTGTTTTGCAAGCTTTGCCGCCTCCACTGAATATTCGAAATCAACTTTATAGAAAGCTTCTTTTGATTTTGCTTTTTTCATGGTTGTGCCAAGACATAAGAAGAGGTCATCCACCTCAAATTCACGTTTGCTGGCTGAAAGATGATCAAAGTCAACAACAATGTTCTTATGCTTATCATGTTTGCGGTCCAATGCTTTCCTTGTAACCGTCTTCACTTCTGAATAATGCTTTGATGAGAGCAGCAGCTCGAGCAGCTCCGTGCCGATGAGGCCGCTTGCCCCGACAATCATTGCTTTCTTCATGATTTGTCACTCCAATCTTCTTCGGATCATAAAGGAAACGGGTTCAAAAGCAAAGGGCTTGCTCCCGTTTTGGGGCCGATTATGTAAAAGAGAAGAGAGGTCACATTGCCTCTCTGGAATTCAATGCATCTGATAAAAAGCCATGCAGTCCTCTAAGCTCCATTTCTTCAATTAAACGTGCAGCTCGGCTGTGCTCTGCATCAAATAAAGCTTCTTCAAGGGTGCATTCAACAGGTACATCGCACGCTATTTCTGCAAGCCGTCTTGAGAGATGAAGCATGTCCAAATCCTGCTCAATTTTTGATCGCTGTGCGTTCGTCAGCTCTTCAAGCCGCTCAAGCAGAACATCAATTGACTTGTATTTGGCAATCAGCTTGTAGGCCGTTTTCTCTCCGATGCCTTTAACTCCGGGATAGTTATCGCTGCTGTCGCCCATCAGTCCTTTTACATCCACAAGATGAGCTGGAAGAATGCCAGTTTCTTCTGTAAAGAAATCCGGCGTATACACTTTATATTGGCCAATTCCTTTCTGCATTAGAACGACCTGTATGCTTTCATCAAGCAGCTGAAGAAGATCACGGTCGCCCGTCAGAATGGAAATATTCATTTCAGCAGAATAAAGCTTTGCAATGGTCCCGATGCAGTCATCCGCTTCATACCCGGCAAGACCGACATTCGGAATGTTAAAAGCTTCTGCAGCCTTTTTTGCAAGGTCAAATTGGGGAAGCATTTCAACAGGAGCTTCCGGACGGTTGGCTTTATAGTGATCAAAAAGCTCAGATCTGTATGTTTTGCTGCCCATATCCCAGCAGCAGATGACATGTGTCGGCTGAAAATGTTTAACGGATGCGAGCAGATGCTTCAGGAAGCCGTTTACTGCATTTGTCGGCACGCCCTTGCTGTTTATCATAAAGTTGCCGTAAACGCTTGTGGCGTAGAAAGCCCTGAACAAGAGAGCCATGCCGTCAACGATCAGCAAATGTTCTTTTTTATTATCCATATAGAGATCAAACTCCTATTCTAAAAAATACGCTGTCTCTATCATACCATAATTATGTTCACGGGAAGAAAGGGAAAAACATGAAAAGAGGATGGGACAAAACATTAGCGCAGAGGTTATTCCGCAGGAAACACTTGTATCTTATGCTATCTGAACATTGGCTGCTCATTATAACGTACTGAAGAGCGTCTTTCCTATTCCATTTGAGGACCGGCCGCTGATTATACCGTACGAAAGAGCGTCTTTCCTATTCCATTTGAGGACCGGCCGCTGATTATACCGTACGAAAGAGCGTCTTTCCTATTCCATTTGAGGACCGGCTGCTGATTATAACGTACAAAAGACCGTCTTTCCTATTCCATTTGAGCACCGGCTGCTGATTATACCGTACGAAAGAGCGTCTTTCTTATTCCATTTGAGAACCGGCTGCTGATTATACCGTACGAAAGAGCGTCTTTCTTATTCCATTTGAGAACCGGCTGCTGGTTATACCGTACGAAAGAGCGTCTTTCTTATTCCACTTGAGAATAGGCCGCTGATTACACCGTACGAAAGAGCATGAATGAAAAAAGGTGAATTTGAGTAGTTTTAACTCAAATTCACCCTAATCTATTTCTGTTCAGATCTCCCAGGTTTGGTTATTTCTCTTTTTTGCTGTTCATTTTTTTCACTTCAGTTTCTGCGTATGAAGCGAATTCTTCATTATAGCCCTTGGCATTGTTGTTGCGCTGTGCGTTGGCATTCCCTTTTTTCGTTTTTCCCAAAGCTGACACCTCTTTTCAGTTAGGTTAGCTTTAGTATCTTCAGGGAGCAGCTGCCTGACACGAAGAAGTTATTGGCTGTCCTGGCCGAACTTTCTTTGAACATATTCTTTGACCATTTCCTCTGTAACGTGCTGTCTCGTTGGAATAATGCCCCCTTTAGCAAGTTCATTGATTTCAGCTGTGACTTCATTTATTCCATTCACTGAAAAAGGCTCGGATTGTCTGCAGTGCAGAACCGCTTTCTCAATCAGCGCCTCTCTTTTCTCCTCTAATGCTGCAAACTTTGTTACGATGGCATTTTGCTTTTTGCTGTGTGCCGTAATGGCTTCATGTACGTTGCTCATCTTGTTGATCTCCTCTTTTTTCCATTAGTTTTTTTACTGATTCTTTTGGACTCCAGCAGTCAAAGGAATAATCAGGTTTTGTTTCAAATCCGAGCCGGCTGCAGCGGTAAACCATCCGCCCTTCAGCCCTGAAGCTGTGAAAGTGTATGCAGGCTGCGCATACCTGATAGGGTGACTTCATGACTTGACACCTGCCGCAGAAAGAATCTTCTCAAGCACCTCGTTACTCCGCTCATAGGCCGAGACATCTTCAAGCGTGTATGCTGACAGAAGCGCTTCATAAAATGACTCTGTCTGGAGGACAAGATTCCCGGTAAGCTCCTTGCTTGCTTCTCTCAGCTTTTCTCCATAATAAGCCTTAAACTGATTTTCGCTCTCAGTCAGCTGAATTGAAACAGGATGAGCAAGCTTTTCCTGAAGCTCTTCACTTATTTGCTTTTTCTCGTTTTTCTCAAAAAAAGCCTTCGTATTTTTAAATTTCTTCAGCGGCTGTTTTTCTTCATTTGTTACATGTTCTTTCAAAGACGTTCTGATTTTGGGCGTTTCAATCTTTTGTAAATCCGGCATGGAAGTCCGGAGCTGTCCGTTGTGCATCAGCATTTCTCTTGCCGCCTGTTTAAATGCATCAGATAAAAGACCGTGCACGTACTTCTCAAGTCTCAGAGTAACGGCCTGCAATTCCTGCAGAACATAAAACTGAAGGGAAGCAAGAAGATCCTGATAGCACTCGTCCAATACTTCTTTCGGGGATTTGGAACCGCCAAATGCTCCCGGATGAAAGGCTTCTTTGAACAGATCCGGAAACCTGAGCATCGTCCGCTGCTTCACATAGAACAGCTGCTCTTTCACTTCCTGCTCCAGCTGTTTCTCCCTGAGATTTTGCGTTTCTGCATTCAGCATGGACAGCACCTTTTCTCTTTGAGCTGTCAGCGTCTTTATTTCCCGTTCTCTTTTCTCCTGATTGCTGTCTGCTGCATCAAGGACCGACTGCAGCTGCTGCTTTGCAATCGAAAGCTCAAGCTTTGCAGACTGAATCATGGAAGCTGAAAGATCGTGGTTCATAAAGTGATGGAATTCCTCTTTCATCACCCCGAATTCAGATTGGAGAGGATCTGCCGTTTTAGCAAGCTCCTGCATGCTTGATATCCCGTAAAGGCGGGGATGCCTGATCTCGTGAGTCAAAAGCTGGTCCCGGATATAATCTTTCACCAGATCAATTTCTTCTTTGCTTCCTGCAAGGTCAATGGCATTGATGATAAAAAACATTTTATCCATCGAGAAGGTGTCTTTCACCCTTCCAAGCTGCTTCAGAAACTCTCTGTCTCCTTTTGAAAACGGATGATTATAATAGGTGACAAACAAGATGGCGTCTGCATTTTTAATGTAATCGAATGCGACTTCGGTGTGCCTTGAATTAAACGAATCCGCTCCAGGAGTATCGACGATCGTAATTCCGCTTTGCGTCAGGGGGCTGTCAAAATAAATGACAACTTCTTCAACCGTGCATGCTTTTTCCTCATTTGACACATAGTCTTTATATTCTTCCCTGTTTACGGCAATCGTTTTGCCGCTGATTGTACCGATCACAGACAATGCCTTTTGATAGAGGGGCAAAAGCGACTTAAGTCTCTCGCTGTCCCCTTTCATAACAGCAAGTTTCTTGCGGGCATCCTCGGCTGAAACTGCCTCTATAGAGAAAACATCCGCAATCTCCTCCAGAAATGCACGTTCAGTCTTAAATGTCACTTCAATCATCCCGTGCGGTTTATCCTTTGTAACAGGTTTGATTTTATTAATTGCAGCCGTTGTCGGTGTTGGCGATGAAGGCAAAAGCTTTTCACCAAGCAGCGCATTTGCAAAAGAAGATTTTCCTGCACTGAATGCTCCAAACAGGGCAACAGTAAACGACTTGTTCTGAAGGGACTCTGCTTTTGCCCTTAAGGAGGCTGAAAGCTGCTGAAAGCCCGGAATACCGGTCAGTACATTTGATGCTGCAGCGATCTGGTCTGCAAAAAATGCCTGATCAGCCGTTTGATCCTGAACATGTGTCTTTTCAGCAGATTCCTTCTCAACCTTCCGATTAACGGCGTTCTTTTGCTCAAGCGTTCCTTCTGAGGCAGCTTTTTCCGGATGCTCCCTTATCCACTCGGCAAGGTCGAGTTCAGGAAGCTTTTCCTGTGAGGCAAGCTCCATCACGTCATTTTTCAGCTGTTCAAACCCAATCAGTCTGCGGTACAGTTCGTTTAATGCTTCAAGTTTCTCTTTTCGTTTCGATACGTCTGAGAATAATGCTTGAAGCTGAGCATCGTTTTGATCTTTCACATGCTGTTCCATCTGTTCGATCAAAGGCAGCACCTGTTTTTTTGTCTCTTTTTTTACCGATTCACTTAAATCATTGGAGTAGGTGAGCGTATACTGCGCGTTGGCCGTAGCCCCTTTTTGAACGGAACTGTGCAAAAGGGCAGCATCTGTTGTGATTGAAAAATCCTGAAGCTTCTGCAAAAAATCAGGGCTGCTGATCTCATGCTCTGCTGCTTTTTTCTTCAGCAGTTCATTCACGTGCCAGGCAATTTGAGACTGCAAATGGCCTGAAATGTCCTCAAACAGTTCCGTTTCCCGTTTTTTCTGTTCTTCTGCTGTTTTCGCTTTTGAGAAGAACAGCCCCACCTTAAATCCCGGCAGTGACGCTTCAATAAACCTTTCAGCCTTTGATCTTGTCTCAAATGGAATCAGATTGGCATTTTTAAGGATATAATCCAGCTGATCACGCAAGTCTGCTGAAACAGAGCTGATGCTGTCAGAAAGCGTCTTAAATGCAGCTTGGGATGCGTCCAGTCCTTTTTGAACACTGCTGATTTGCGAGAGCAGTTCATCTGCTGAAATATCCTTCATTTCAAGATCTTCTTCCTTCTGGCCGAGATAGTCTGAAGTTAATGAGATCAGCGTGTTTTGGGCATTCTCTTGTACAAGACCCTCTTTAGTGATCATTTGGCTGATAAGATTTTTCACGGAAGAAAGCTGATTATGCTCATGGTCTAAAGCCGTAAGTGACGTATAGAAAACATGGTCTGAAGGCAGTCCCGAAGCTTCGAACGTCATTTCAATCTGAGCCCTGAATGCAGAGAAGGCTACTTCCTCTTCCCTGTGTTTATCAACTTGATTCACAATTAAATAAATCTGTTTGCCTTTATGTATCATTTCGTGGACAAATGCCACATTTTCTTCGGATTGAACGTGATTGTAATCTGTCACATAAAACACTAAATCTGCGAGATGCAGAGCGGATTCAGTCGCCATGCGGTGAGCGGCGTCCGTGGAATCAATTCCAGGCGTGTCCATAATCACAACGTTTTCCTGAAGGGACAAATACTCATCTTTTATCTCGATTTTTAAGACCTCACTGCCCTGCCTGCAGTAGTCCTTCACTTGCTGAATGGAGTAGGATCCCTTCAGCTTGATCAGGTTTCCTTTCGTGTCATGCAGGATGACAGATTTTTCACCCTTTTGAAGCAGCACGACATTTGCACTTGTCGGAATCGGGCTTGTCGGCAGAACCTCTTCGCCGAGCAGCGTATTGATCATCGTTGATTTTCCTGCTGAAAAATGGCCTGTAAAAGCAATGTGCTTCGTATTCTTTTGAATTTTATAGAACAGCTCGATCAGTTTATCGGCTGTTTCAGGTTCATCCTGTATTTTGTTCCATACAGCAGCTGTTCTGGGAAGCAGATGCTGTTTTAACGTTTTCGTACTCATTCCCTAAACCCCTTTGTCTGGCGTATATTGCTATTTTACTTGATTTTTTCCCTTTTTCCCATCCTATTATAAGAATCTTTAAACAGTTACAGCCGTTTTTGAAACTTTTCTCTTGCGGAGACGTAAAAAAGACAAACTTTTATTGAAATTATGGTTGAAAAATTACAATAAATACGTAAAATAATCAATGATAACAGATGGCCGCTCGGCCGGAAGGTGGGTATTTTCTTGTTACTTGGAAAAGTGCTGTGCAAATTTGGTGTAGGATCTGCCAAAATCGATCTTGTCCTTAGAAAAGATACATACTGCATTGGCGATATGATTAAAGGAGAATACATTATAAAAGGCGGGGTTGCTGAACAGCGCCTTAAAAGAGTGGAGTCAGATCTCGTGCAGACACACGCAGAGAATGATACGGAACGGGTAATCAACACAAAGACCATTTTTTCATCCGCGGTCATTTCAGCACAGGAAGAAAAAACAATGAATTTTTCTTTTGAGCTCCCTCCTTCCCTGCTGCCGACAGACAGCCATATTTCCTATAAATTTATTACCCGTCTAATCTTTACTGACGGCATCAGCAGCGTTGACCACGATGAAGTCATTATTCAGCCAGGCTGAACCTTTTAAAATCAGAAATGCAGTCCGGATGCGGACTGCATTTTTTCAATGTCATAAAAAATAGCAAATTAATCCTCGGCAAGCGGAAGAGCCTAAATCCTCTGTCAGAACAAATCCGTCAAAAAAGGGTGGACCCGGACTTTTCCGCCGGATTCTTATCTGCCTATCGGAGCGGGCCTTGGCGCTTGCGCTTTTGTTCTTTAAAACTCCTTCGATGAGAACGGCAGAAAAAATTTAACTCCGCGCCTGTTAAAAGGCAGCATTTTCATATCTGCAATCAGATGACTCGCATACCCGGCAGTACCTGCATAAAAAGCTCCCTGAAGCCCTGTTGCCTGTTCAAATTGTGAGGCTATAACTGCGAAAAACAAAAGCCCTGCAATACTGTGCGTATAGCTTCTGTGAGGGACAAAAGAAGCTATGATCATAAAGACACCAAGCAGAATAACCCATGTTTCCTGCAGGGAGAAACCTCCTGCAGCAATTCCCGCCCCTGTCATCGTCAGCATATGCCTCTGCCTGATAAAAGCAGACAGCACGATAATTGCCGCTCCTGCTCCCATGCCAGTCCAGATTTCATTTCCCTTTCCTTGAAAAAAACTGTACATAATCATTAGAAATCCCGCGACCTGCGCGACACTGCGGATAAAATGATGTGAAAATGTCAGTCTGTTTCTAAGCTTGCCGTCAATATCAGCATCAGGCATTAAGGCTGTGAGTCCTCCAAGCGCAGATAAAATGAGCGTCGCTTCCAGATCTGCTCCGACTGCGCTCGCAGCCCCGAAACCTGCTGCCGCTCCTATCGCCATATGTGATGTTCCATCCATGCTGTACTTTCTCTCCTTTAACGTTCATCCCTACATTCTAATACAAAAAAGCCCTGCTTGGAGGACTTATGTGGAAAATCATTCTTTTAGCTCACACAAACACAGATTTACAGGTTCTTTCTAACAGATGCATACCGAATTTGCAGAGTAATAAACGTCAGGGCTGCAGGAACAGCCAGAGCAAGTGATGCCGGAAAGATAAACCGCTGGATAATGACTGACTCCTGCATTAAAAAGACAGACGCAATGGCAAGCAGCGTGAGGAAACAGGCAATCGATCCAAACCAGTTTTTCATCACGGCATATTTTTCTGCTTTAGATTCATCCTCTGTATGAATAGGCGGAGTTCCCTCTTCTGCTGAAAAAACATGGACGCTTCCACTTGATGTAACAGGCTCCCAGCCCGCAGCCCTGAAAACGTTATAATACTCCTCAGCTTCATCTTCCTTTACATTCTGATAGTCAAGGCTGTATATCAGATGCTGAGGATTGGATTTTTTAAGCGTATAGCCCATAAAGGAGAATTTTTCAAGCACCCAGCCCTTTTGGGCCATTTTACTGAGTTTTTTCATTTCCCGTTCTTCTGCAAAAGCCAGACCTGCTGAAGGCATATATCTTCTTTTTTCCATCGATCAGACCTCCTTATTTTTCTTAAAAGCATGGAGTCCATGTGCAGCCATCCTCTGTCTGCGGCCTATCTCGAGCTCCAGGAGTTTCCGGCCCTTTTCCGTTGCTTTGTAAACTTTCCGTCTGTCGTTCTGACTGGCAGAAAGCGAAATAATTTCAGCATCAAGCAGCTTTTTAGTCAGCGTATAAAGCGTGGCAGGGCCTATTATAAATTCTCCGTCTGTCAGTTCTTCGATATGTTTCATAATGAGATATCCGTGCTTTTCTTCAAGCAAAGATAAAACAATGTAATAAGCTGGATCTGTAAGCTGTTCCATTTCCATCATCGCATTCCTCGGCAATGTATCACCTCTTTATATCATGTATCAATATATCGTTTAATGATATATCTATTAATAATATAATAATGGTATTTCCTGTTTGCTGTCAATCTTTTCTAATAAAAAAAAGAACCCCCGGCTGGAGATTCTTTTTACTGTCTTAGAATGTATGTGCAAGATCTTTCGCGCGTGCGATCCCGTCTTCTTTGATTTGCTGTGCTTTGTCAGGCATTGCTGCATGTCCTTCAATGAACAGGCCTTCGAATGAAGGAACACCGAAGAACTGCATCATGATGCCGAGGTAGCGGTGGCCCATTTCCATCTCAGCAGCAGGGCCTGTTGAGTAGATGCCTCCGCGCGCCTGAATGTGAAGAGCCTTTTTGTCTGTCAGCAATCCGACTGGTCCCTGCTCTGTATATTTGAACGATTTGCCTGCAACAGCCACAGAGTCAAGATAAGCTTTCATAACAGGAGGGAAAGAGAAATTCCAAAGTGGTGTTACGAAAACATATT
The DNA here is from genome assembly GCF_053629595.1 of Metabacillus sp. SLBN-84. Classification (NCBI taxonomy): domain Bacteria; kingdom Bacillati; phylum Bacillota; class Bacilli; order Caryophanales; family Bacillaceae; genus Metabacillus; species Metabacillus sp. SLBN-84. The sequence continues at coordinate 1,838,141 of NZ_JBRJIP010000001.1, read as the reverse complement.
TGTCAGCTGAAATGAATTGTTCGCTCAGCTCAGACAGGCGTCCAACCTTAACTTTTTCTTCAGCTGAAAGTTCTTCAAAGCCTTTTCCGGTCTGCAGTTTTCCCCAGCCGCTGAAAACATCTGCATCGATATGCGGAATGTTTTCTTTATAAAGATCAATGTGAACAACCTCATCGCCTGAATTTGCTTTTTTGTACTCATCTAGAAATGCTTTTCCTGCTGCCATACTGAAAGACGCTGTATCGTCGTGCGGATGCGCAGTGATGTATAAAACTTTTGACATGTTAGTCACCTTTCCTTTTTAAAAGTTTGATCCCGTTTTATTATTGATTAAATCCATGTGATTAAAACAATAATTTAAGAATCTCTAAATTGAATATCTTCAATTCGAGATAATAATATCGAATCCGGCGAATTTTGTCAAACATAAAGCTTACAGAAATATTATTTGCCTCATTCTCTCATACTAAAAAAAGAAAGGATGGAGAGAAATGACAGAATTTCCGATTATCCATACAAATTTCTGGGATGCGGTCATTGCCGTTCCTGCTGTTGTGGTTATTACGCAAATCGTTAAGCTGATCTTTAAGATTCTTCCGCCATTTGTCCCTTCTGCTGCGGGACTCACCGGGCTGTTTATCGGTCTGTTCATCAGCCATCCCAGCCACTTTTCAACAGGGCTGTTTATGGGATTCTTTCACGGAAGTGCTGCTGCAGGAGCCTATTCCTCTCTTAAAACTTCGCTGAAAGCGTATCGCAGGTATGAAAAAAAGACATAAAAAAACTGCCGAATCAGGCAGCATGAGGTTAAGAAGCAGTATTCACTTTTTTCAATATGTAGCCAATCAGTGTGCTGTAGGCCAAAACCGTTCCTAATACGAGTGTCATTTCCATCGTCTCACACAACCTTTTCACTGAGAATGATTATTACCTTCACTCTACCACGAATGAAAATCATTTTCAACAGGGATTTATGTACACGATTTAAAATGATGAGGTTCATTCATTCTATTTGCGGCATCTATGCTTAGATTATGCACGACTAAAACTGTTATTCCTCCCGTTTTCGGGGGACAAATCTCTTTTTCCATGAAAAAGATGAAGCGTAATCTGCCGTATGTTCGGCAAGGGCTTTTTCCTCAGCGGGGATTCTGATAGACAGAATGACTGCGTTGAGCAGGGTAAATATCACAGCTGTAGCATATGCCTGAAAAAGGATTGGCAGAAACAGGATTTCAACGGCAACAACCAGATAATTAGGATGCCTCATATACTTGTACGGTCCCCTTGCCACAACCTCAAGATCTGGGACGATGATGATTTTCGTATTCCAGTACGGCCCAAGACTGAACACAGCCCAATAACGGATAATCTGCGTGAGCACGATAATCGGAAGAATGACCATCCATAGCGGGGAGAGCTGTTTATTAAAAAGCAGCACTTCAAGAAGGAACGAGAGCAAAAACAGGCTATGCAGCGCTACAATCCACGGATAGTGACTTCTGCCATGTTCTTGCCCTCCCAGATCCAGCAAGCGTTTTTCGTTTCGCTTTGCCATCACAAGCTCACTCAGTCGCTGAAGAATAATAATCATCAGGAAAAAGGCGAAGATCATGATACCCGCTCCCATTCCGCTAAAAGCAGCTCTGCACAAAATCCAGGGCCAAGCGCTGCGATGATGCCAAGATCCCCCGGGTTGACGCGGCTGTTTGTCATGTACTCATCAATCACATACATAACCGTTGCAGACGACATATTTCCGTGCTGCCTTAAAACATTTTTTGAGACGGACAGCTGCTCCTCGGTGAACCCGAGACTTGCCTGATACGCATCAAGCACTTTCTTTCCTCCGGGATGTGCGAGGAAATGCTGAATGCTTTTGAGTGAAACCCCCTCATCAGCAAGGTAATTCTCCACCGTACCCTTCAGCCAGTTTCTGATAATAGACGGAATATCTCTTGAAAAAATCACATAGAATCCGTTGTTTTTAATTTCCCACCCCATCACATCTTCAGAATCTCTCATAAACACTGATCGTGTCGACCGTGTTTTCGGAAGGACAGAGAGAGCAGATAAATGAGCCATATCAGCGTTTTCTCCCGCAAGAAGAGTACATGCAACGCCGTCTGCAAACAGCGATGTGCCGATAAAATTGCTTTTGGACAGATCGTCATGCTGAAAGGTCAGGCTGCAGAGCTCGACACAGACAACAATGACTTTCGCGTCCGGATAAGCCTTGCAGTAGTCATGAGCCCTCGACAGACCTGATGCGCCGCCTGCACACCCGAGCCCCCAGATCGGCACTCGTTTCACTGACTCTTTAAACGGGAGATTGTTGATGATTTTGGCATCTATGCTCGGAGTAGAAATCCCGGTACTCGATACAAAGAAAATCGCGTCAATTTCTTCACAGCCAATCTCTCTTTTTAAACAGACGGGGTTTTGCAGGCAGCTTATAATCGCCTCCGTTCCAAGAGCTACAGCCGCCTCAATGTATGTATTGTTTTTTTCCTGAAAAGTGTGCTGAGTCCTGTACCAGCTCATGTCTTTAACAAATTGCCGTGACTCTATGTCGCCATTTTTAAAAGCAGGCAGCAGCCGGTTAATATCTTTAAACGTCCCTTCAAAGAGTTCTTTTGCAAATTCTACAGTCGCGTCCTGCTGCATCCTGTTTTCCGGTATGCTCTTGCCGACTGATAAAAGATAGGCCATCCCATCCACCTCATTTTTTTCTGGTAAAGGTTACTTTTTCCAAATAAGGTGGTATTTATGTAAATTCGGATAAAAAAAAGCTCTTCCCCGATCAGGGAAAAGCAACGTTTTAAAGGAGTTGTTGTTGTGCTCTTTTATTATATCGCGAAAAGCTGGTTTGAACAGACATGAATGGATGGAAATTTTTAAAAGAAGTAGGCCATATGAATCTCATCATCGTATTTCCCGTTCAGAACCGCCTGCTCACGCTGTACTCCCTCAATTGTAAAGCCGTATTTTTCATAAAGCTTTACCGCTACTTCATTGGAAGCAAAAACCGTCAGACAGAGTTTGTGAAGGTTATTCTTTCTGCACCAGTCAAGTGTTGCACTCATGACTTCCTTGCCGATGCCAAGGCCCTGTGCAGAATCTGAAATCCATGTCCGGAACAGACCGGTATGTCTTTTCATTTGAAGCTCACCCCGCAGAACTCTTGCGATGCCGACAACTTTCCCCTGCATTTCAACACCGAGGTAAAAGTTATCTTTCTCTTTCATTTCTTGAATAAAGGCTTTTTCTTCTGCAAGGGAACGCGGATTTTCTTTTTGTATGTACGTTCCCGAGTCAATGATGCTCTGTACGGATTCGATAATGTCAGCTGCATCCTCTACCCTTACAGGCCTCAATGTAACCTCTTCTCCATTTTTTGCAGTAAAAACCCTTTTGTTATCTTGAGTAATCATTGAAGTTCAGCTCCTTGACGTTAGTATATCTCTGCGCTCAAGAAGTAACACATTATACAGGCTGTTTCCCGATTTTTCAAATGACAAGTACTCCGCGTCCGCGCAAATACGTTTCTACATCTAAAAACGTGTCTGCTTCAATGTAGGCAACTCCCTTTTTGTCAAGGAGCCCGCACAGCGCGTCCTTTGCGAAGGTTACATCTGCAAAGGCTGCAGGATGGGAATCAGGTTCGCTGTCTCCGTAAAAGTAAACCGTATCATAAGTTTCTTTCAGCTTCTGAATGACTTTTGATTTATCAATTCCGTATCTTTCGGAATAGCTCCAGTCATTTTTATCAATTTCCAGATGGATGTTTTTGCTTTTGAAATGGCCTTTATTTGAGATGATCTCAACGTTTTCGGCGCCAAGCGCGTCAAAAATGTGCTTAATATAATAATCTGTTCCTGCACTTAAAATATAAAAGTCACCGCCGTTTTGTTGGACACGTTCAATAAATGGACCGATATAATCGTCAAGCGGCAAGGTCAGAATGGTTTTAATCAGCTCTTCCTCTTCAAGGTGAATCGAGGAAAAGACACGGCTTAAAAAGTCAATATCCAGCATCTCCCCCCGCTTCCACTGCTTGAACAGCGCTTCTCCTTCAGGGAAAAATTCCTCTATCACAAGGTGATAAAAATCTTTTTTAGAGATCGTCCCGTCAAAATCGGATACAAATGCCCATTTTTTCATTGTAAACCCTCCATTGATTTAATTTCCCCTTCTGGAAATATATAGATTTCTCTCATCATATCATGTAGTAATTGCTTTCAATTACTAACATCAAAGGAGAGACACATGAAGAAACTATTCGTTATTTTCACCGCCGCGCTGTTTATCTTTTTCGGCGCAGGCATCAGCAAAACAGAGGCAGCAGGAAGTGACTTTATTATTATTAACAAGTCTAAAAATCAGCTCGCATTTTATCAGAACAGCAAGCTCAGCAGCGTGTTTAAAGTGGCGACCGGCAAAAAGCCCTCCTACACTCCTGAAGGAACCTTTAAAGTTGTCAGTAAGATTGTGAACAGACCTTACTACAAGCTCGGCATTCCAGGCGGTGACTCGCGCAACCCTCTTGGAAACCGCTGGCTCGGCATCAACGCCAGAGGCACGTGGGGCACAACGTATGCCATACACGGTAACAACAATCCAAGCTCCATCGGGCAGTACATCAGCAACGGATGCATCAGAATGTATGATAATGAAGTGGAATGGCTGTACAGCCAGGTGAAAATGAATACACCTGTTATCATAACATCTTCCGGCAGTTCGTTTGATGCCATTGCCTCATCAAAAGGATTTAAAGTGAGCGGCAGCAAAGCCGTATCATCTAAACCATCCGGATTTACGGGACAAAATCTGAAAAAAGGAAGCCGGGGAAGCGAAGTCAAACATCTCCAGCAGCTTCTCACCTCCAAAGGGTTCAACACCCGCGGCATTGACGGGATTTTCGGAAACAATACCGATAAAGCAGTGAGGTCTTTTCAAAAAAGCAAAAAGCTGTCATCAGACGGCATAGTCGGCCCGGCTACAAAAAAAGCTCTTAGTATGTATTAAAAAAGCCATACCCTGAAGATGTTCAGGGTATGGCTTTTCTTTTGGACATTATTTTGCATCAGAAGAATTAAGATGCATGTTTTTCGTTCAGACGAACGGCTTCGCTTTTTTCTTCTTTTCGTACAACATTGAATACAATATTCAGCAGAATGGCTGTCAGGCTTCCTGCCACAATGCCATTGTTGGTCAGGATTTTAACAGACTCGGGAAGAGTGGCGAACATATCAGGCACGGCAGTCACTCCAAGTCCCATTCCTACAGAGCACGCGATAATCAGCAAATTTTCCTGTGAAGCAAACTCTACCCTGCTCAGCATCTTGATGCCGTAAGCAATGACCATTCCAAACATGGCGATCATGGCCCCGCCAAGAACGGCTTCAGGAATAATGGTTGTGAAGGCCGCAATTTTCGGTACAAGTCCAAGCACCATGAGCATTCCTGCTGCTGTATAAATGACATTCCTTGATTTAACGCCCGAAAGAGAAATCAATCCTACATTTTGAGAATAGGCTGTATAAGGAAAAGCATTAAAGATTGCCCCAAGCAAGTAAGCGACACCCTCTGCACGGTACCCTTTCGCAAGATCCTCTTTAGTGATGTTCTTTTTCGTGAGATCTCCAAGCGCATAGTAAACCCCGGTTGACTCTACCAAACTGACGATTGCGACAAGGATCATTGTCAAAATCGGAGCAATCTCAAACGTCGGCGTTCCAAAGTAAAACGGCTTGCCGATCTGAAACCATCCTGCTTCAGAGACAGGCTGCAAATCTACCTTTCCCATAAACGCAGCCGCTGCCGTTCCAGCGATCAGTCCGATCAGGATGGAAACAGCGCGGATGAAACCAGTGAAAAATCTGTAAAGCAGAATAATAAACAGCAGAACACCAAAAGCAAGCGCAAGATTCGACGGAGATCCAAAATCAGCGGCCCCCTGTCCGCCCGCCATATTATTCATGGCAACCGGAATCAGCGTGATTCCGATAATCGTGACGACAGATCCTGTTACAACAGGCGGAAAGAATACAGCCAGCTTGCCAAACACGGTTGAAATCAGAATGACGAAAATTCCTGAAACTAAAATCGCACCATAGACAGAAGATATTCCGTATTCCGTCCCAATGGCGATCATTGGACCAACTGCTGTAAACGTGCATCCGAGCACAACCGGAAGGCCGATGCCGAAAAACTTGTTTTTCCACACCTGAAGAAGTGTAGCAAGACCGCACATGAAAATATCAATGGAAACAAGATAAGTCAGCTGTTCAGGCGTTAATCCGAGGGCTCCGCCTACAATCAGAGGCACGATAATCGCACCTGCGTACATGGCAAGAACGTGCTGAATGCCGAGTGAGAACACTTTAAAGGAATTGTTATTCATCGCACGGCCTCCGTTTCTTCAAGAAATTGCACCGTTCCGTTTTCAAGAGACTCGATTCGTGCGAGAGATTCCACGCGAAAGCCTTTTTCACGAAGCAATTTCCCGCCGTCCTGAAATGATTTTTCGATTACAATGCCCATGCCCGCGATTTTTGCTCCGGACTGCTTAACAATTTCGGCAAGTCCCAGTGCAGCCTGGCCATTTGCCAGAAAATCGTCAATGATGAGCACACGGTCTGTTTCTTTCAGATGTTCGCCTGAAACAGCGATCGTGTTTTCTTCCTGCTTCGTAAACGAATAAACAGCTGCTGTGAGAAGCTTGCCCTTTAACGTAAGAGAGCTGCGCTTCCTTGCAAAAACAACCGGCACGTTCAGCTCGAGCCCTGTCATTACCGATGGCGCAATTCCTGAGGATTCAAGGGTAAGAATTTTCGTAATGCCTTCGTTTTTAAATCTTCCTGCAAACTCTTTTCCTACTTCTCTCATTAAAAATGGATCAATTTGATGATTTAAAAAGGAGTCTACTTTCAATACCTGATCTGAAAGCACCTTTCCTTCACGTTTGATTTTTTCCTGCAGCATAATCATCCTATTTCCCTCCAGCTATAAAAAAACGGCATCGTCTCATAGAGTGAGACAATGCCGTTTAGAAGATCGCTTAAAAGAAGCAGGCTGCAAAACAAAGCACTGCTCACTCATAGTCAGATGATTAACGGTCATCCGGTAGAAACTTGCAGGCCATATCCCCGCGATTATATGAGTGTGCACGTTTTATTAGAATAGTAGCATTATAACAGGGTTTATTCGTTATGGGAAGAGGAATTAGAATAAAAAGCGAATAATGACACGATTTTCATTTTGGATTATTCGTATTTCTCTAAAAACTTTCATGTAAAAAACCGCACGGAATTCGTGCGGTTCCCTTAATTATTTTGCTGGCTCAAGCTGATACAGTTTCGAGTACTTCGCCTCAAGATGATCAATTAAATACTTGGCGTTCAGGCCTTCTCCTGTTACATCATGGAGGATCTCAAGCGGCTGCTTCATTCTTCCGTACTGATGAATCTTTTCTGTCAGCCAGTTTTTAATTGTGCCGAACTCACCGTTTTCAACAAGCTGGTCAAAGTCAGGCAAGTCTTTCAGCATCGCATGTTTAAATTGCGCGGCGTACATATAGCCAAGCGCATAGGACGGGAAATAGCCGAACATGCCGCCGGACCAGTGAACGTCCTGAAGCACGCCTTCTGCGTCATTTGATGGCGTTACGCCAAGGTACTCTGTATATTTTTCATTCCAGATGCGCGGAAGATCCTCTACTTCAATTTCATCATTAAATAAACCCTTCTCAATTTCATAGCGGATCATGATGTGAAGCGGATACGTCAGTTCATCTGCCTCGATGCGGATAAGTGACGGCTTGGATTCGTTGACTGCACGGTAGAAGTCATGGAGCGCTACATCATCAAACTGCCCGTCAGCATACTGCTTAAGCGAATCATAGTAACGGTTCCAGAATCCAGGATTTTTGCCGATGAATTTCTCATAGAAAAGAGACTGCGACTCATGAATCCCCATGGATGTACCGTCGCACAGCAGGGTTCCTTCAAGATCCTCTGAAATGTTCTGCTCATACAGCGCGTGACCGCATTCATGAATCGTACCGAAAAGCGCTGTACGGAAGTCTTTTTCAGCATATTTTGTTGTAACACGCACATCCCCGCGGTTTAGACTGATCGCAAATGGATGGACCGTCTCATCAAGGCGCCCCGCTTCAAAATCGTAGCCGAGCTCTTTAAGGAAAAACTCTGAGATCTGGCGCTGCTTGTCTTTTGAAATCGGTTCATACAAAAAGTGAGTTTCCGGCTGGTTCTGTGACTCCGTAATGCTTTTTACTAACGGCACAATGCGGCTTCTCAGTTCACCAAAAACCCGGTCAAGCACCTCAACGGTTACACCCGGCTCATACTGGTCAAGGAACGTGTCATATTTATTTTCTTTGTAGCCCCAGTACTCCAGAAACTTTTTGTTGGTGTCAACTAGCTTCTTCAAGTACGGTGCAAACAGGCTGAAATCCGATTTTTCCTTCGCTTCTTCCCACACAGACTCTGCTTTGGACTGAAGAATAACGTATTCTTTGTATTCTTCCTGCGGAATCACTTTGCTTAGTTTGTATTCTTTCTCACTTTCAAGAGCTGCTTTGAAGGTGATTTCCGAAACCTCATCCTTCGCGCTCAGAATCTGATCAATATAGGATTTCATTTCATCAGAAGTCTGCATTTGAAATACTTCCGTAGATAGAATGCCAATTGCCTGTGAACGCTGTTCAATCGCTTTTTTCGGTGCACCTGTGCGCAGATCCCAGAACATGAGCGAAATGGCTTCATTATAGCTTTTCATCTTTTGCAGGTACTCTAAAAATGACGTTTCAACGGATTGAATGGTCAATCTGATCACCCCTTATTTAGGTATGTAAAATAGTAGTAATTTTCTAACATTTTTAGATTAAAGGAAAGAAAAGGTCTTTGTCAATGATTTTATAAACTGACGGGTCGGTTTTATTTTTGTTATTGGAGGGATGATTCCGGTTTTTGCTTACCCTCTCAAATTGTTTTGCGGTTTCCGAGGGTGCGATTCGCTCGCTTGCTTACCCTCCCACATCGTTTTGCGGTTTCCGGGGGTACGATTCACGCGTTTGCTTACCCTCCCACATCGTTTCTCGGTTTCCGGGGGTACGATTCCTGGGCTTGCTTACCCTCCCACATCGTTTCTCGGTTTCCGGGGGTACGATTCACGCGTTTGCTTACCCTCCCGAATCGTTTCTCGGTTTCAGGGGGTACGATTCACGCGTTTGCTTACCCTCCCACATCGTTTCTCGGTTTCCGAGGGTACGATTCGCGCGTTTGCTTACCCTCCCGAATCGTTTTTCAGTTTCCGGGGGTACGATTCACGCGTTTGCTTACCTTCCCACATCGTTTTGCGGTTTCCGAGGGTACGATTCGCTCGCTTGTTTACCCTCCCACATCGTTTTGCGGTTTCCGGGGGTACGATTCGCTCGCTTGCTTACCCTCCCACATCGTTTCTCGGTTTCCGGGGGTACGATTCACGCGTTTGCTTACCCTCTCAAATCGTTTCTCGGTTTCCGAGGGTACGATTCGGGCTCTCCAGACTCATTTTCCATACAAAAAAAGCGAAGGGACTTCTCCCCTCGCTCTTACAGTTCTTCAGCTGTTACAGGCAATACGGATTTTACCTCTTCAAGTACGCTCAGATCCTGCTTTGTGGAGAGGTAGATTGAAATCTCCCCGCTGTCAGTGCTGGTTCTGATCAGGCGGCCAATGCCCTGTTTCAGTCTCAGCATCATATATGGCATATCCACATCAGCGAACGGATCGGCCGAGCTGCTCCGTTTTGATTCAAACACCGGGTCATTTGGAGGGAACGGCAGTGACCAGATGATCACGTTCGACAGGGATGCCCCTGGAATGTCTAGTCCTTCCCACAGATGCACGGCGCATAATACAGATGTCTCATTATTCTGGAACTCAGAAACAAGCTTGCTTATTTCCTGGTCTCCTTCAAATAAGAAGCGATAGTCTGCCTTGTGGGCTGATGCATAACGTTTAAATACGTCAAGTTCATCTCTCGTGTTAAACAGGACGAGCGCGCGGCCTCCTGATTGTTCAATTCTTTTCATTGTTTCCGCACATTTTACTTCATTGAGGGAAACTGACGCTGACACGTCGAGCAGTGAGATCTTCATGTTTTCTTCATAATCAAACGGCGATTCGACGTTCAATGACAAATAGTCTTTAATTCCAAGACTGCCTGCAATAAAGTCGAACGATCCATGGTTGGACAGTGTCGCTGATGAGAAGATATACGGCTTTTTCTGAGAAAATACTTTCTCTCTCAACACTTCTTCCACTGTTCTTGGCATTATGATCAGGGAGAAATCCTGCTCCCCGTTTTCAATCCAGTGGATGGCACCTTTTTGTTTATTAAAAAGGGAAATGGAAAATTCCATGCTGTCCAAATATTCCTCGACAATCTTCAGTTCGTAGGAATCAATGGTATACATTTCCCCTTCAAATACAAGGGCCTCTCCAATTTCAGCCAGCATCCTGTGCAGTTCAAGCCCCTGTTTCCGCAGCGTATCGTTCATCACAATCTTAGAGCGGTGTGAGCCTTTTACTTCTTCCGATGCTTCAAGCAGGCTGTCGAAAAATTCCTCGTTGATGACGAGCGTGTCTTCAACTAAATGGGCAAATTCTTCTCTGATGTCATTCTGAAGCAGTCTTTCAAGCAAAATGGCAAGCGTGCTGCTTTTCACTCTGTAGGTAAGGGCTTTTTGGGCTGCATATTCAAGAAGATGTCCTTCATCAAAAACAACCGAACTGTGCTCAGGCAGCAATGGCAGCTGTCCTTCACGCTTTCTTGAGTCGTATGTCCAGATATGCTCCATGTAGAAATCATGCGAGCAGACAATCAGGTCGGTTGCTTTCCGGTAGTGCTCGCGTGAAAGCGTCAGCCCGCAGCGATGCCTTTGGTCACATGACAGACAGTCCTGGAAAGAATCATAATTGACATTGCTCCACTCTTCATCTGTCAGGTTAGGATATTCTTTCCGGTCTCCGTAATGATAGAAAGACTGCATACCTGCTTTTTCATGGACAAAGCCCGGAAGCGACTCAAATAGATCAAGATACAGGTCATCACCTGTACGCTGAATCGTCTGATCCAGTTTTTTCAGGCACAAATACTGATCCTGGGATTTTCCGAGTCTCACATCAATGGTTAGATCCAGATGTTTTCTGAGCTTTGCAATATCCCCTTCATTTTTAACAAGCTGTTCAATCAGTGTTTCATCCGCACATGCAATAACAGCCGGTTTTCCGGTGTAGCGTGCATAGCTGATCGCATAGAGCAGATACACCAGTGTTTTTCCCGTTCCTACGCCAGCTTCTGCAAACATGACACTCTTTTCACGGAATGCACGTTCAAGCTGAAACGCCATAAAAATTTGTTCATCTCTAAGTTCAAAGCCTTTTTCAGGCAAAATATCGTAAAATACATCTCCGATCCAATTATTCAGCCCTTCATAGAAGGTTTCATTTTTGGAAACAGCAAATGGCAGACGTGACGTCGGCATGTATCAGATCCCCCGCAATCATTTATACTCAAACAACTATTTTCTCATTTGTCATTCTGTTCGTCAACTGCTGTGAGCTGACTATGCCCCTGAATTAAGGAGCCATGAAAAAAGACAGGCTTTCATCATATGAAAGCCTATCTCAGCGGTCGTACAGCGTATCAATCATTACCTTTTGGTCAATCGCAGAAGCATGTGCCACTGCTTTTAGAAAATCAGCTCTTGCACTGCTCAGTGATGCATGCGCAGCCGCTTCATCTCCGTTTTCAATTAGAGACAAATAAGTAGATGACAACGCCTTTGATATGAGATTAAAATCATTGTTTCCGCCCAGAATCACTCACTCCTTGAAAAGAAATCAATACTGTTTTCAGTGTATTCAAGGAGCGAGACTTCTATACCTCTTTTCGTTCTCTCGGCGGGCGTTTTCCCCAATACTGATAATAATCCGTTTCGATAAACCCGTTAAAAAGCTTGCGTTTTTTCGTAGCCTGCCTGCCGTAAAAATCTTCAAAGCCTTTATGGGAGGTCAGCATGTAGACAGACCAAGTTTCATGAGGGAGCAGAGCCCGTCCCATGCCTTTATACAATTGCTCAACTTCTTCTTTTTCTCCCAGACGTTCGCCGTATGGCGGGTTTCCGACAATTACGCCATACTCTTTGCGGGTCGTGAAATCACTGACCTGCATTTGTTTAAATTGAATAATGCCGCCAAGACCAGCCTCATCCGCATTTTCCTCTGCAATCGAAATCATGCGGTGGTCAATGTCATAGCCCGAAATATCGAGCTCCAGATCATAGTTTGCAAGATCTTCTGCTTCTGTGCGTGCTTGGTCCCAATGACTATTGCCGATGATATCCCATTGTTCGGAAACAAACTCCCGGTTAAAACCAGGGGCAATGTTCTGTCCGATTAATGCCGCTTCTATCGGAATCGTGCCCGATCCGCAGAAAGGGTCTACAAACGGACGGTCAGGCGTCCAGTTTGTGAGCATCACCAGAGCAGCAGCCAGTGTTTCCTTAAGTGGCGCCCCTCCCTGGTCAAGCCTGAAGCCGCGCTTGTGAAGCCCTGCGCCGCTTGTATCAATCGTCAAGGTCGCCGTATCTTTTAATAGAGCAATTTCCACTTTATAAAGCGGACCTGATTCTTCGTACCACTCTGAAGCAATCTTGTACTGCTGCTTCAGTTTTTCGGCAATTGCCTTTTTCACGATACGCTGACAGTCAGGCACACTGTAAAGCTTTGATTTTACCGATTTTCCCGTGACTGGGAATTCTGCCTGGCGGGGAATAATTGCTCCCCAGTCAAGAGCCTTTGTTTTTTCAAACAGATCGTCAAAAGAGTAGGCTTTAAACTCGCCCACTTTCAGCTTTACGCGGTCAGCTGTGCGAAGCCATAAATTCAGTCGGGGAATATCTTTTGGATCCGCCTCAAATGTCACTTTGCCGTTGTCGGTCGTGCATTCATATCCAAGATCCCGCACTTCTTTGGCAACAAGCGCCTCAAGTCCCATGGCAGCTGTTGCAATTAATGTCACCTTACTCATTGCATCACCTTCTAAATCAGACTGCAGGATAAGCCTGCAGATCCATTTTTATTTCAATTTTTATTTCATTCTATTTTGTGCATAGTGTACGCAGCTCAAACTTCCTGTAACCGTGCGGGCGATTCCGCTTTTCTCATTGTCCAGCTCCACCGCCCAACTCCTCCGTCAGAACAAAATCCCCCAAAAAGTCAAACCCGGACTTTTCGGGTGATTTCTTTCCTGCCTGTCGGAGCAAAACGGGCGATTCCGCTTTTCTCATTGTCCAGTTCCATCGCCTAACTCCTCGGCCAGAACGGCTCCGCCAAAAAAAGCAAACCCGGCTTTTTCCGGCGGATCCTTTTCTGACCTTCGGAGCTGAACAAGGCGATTCCACTTTTCTATATGTAAATAAATGAAAAGCTCTCATCACTTATGAAGAGAGCCTGTTTTAAACATGTTAAGTTTACCTGAAATAACGTTCTGTAAGCCATGTTTTGTCCCTTTGTACTGCAAACGGCCGGTATCACCTCGTACTCCGGTGGTAATCATCTATCTACGGAAGCTTAAAGCTTCCGGCCTTCTCCTTGTTCAGTTCCTAAGAGAAGGTGCCCCTACCTATATTTGGGTTTCTCGCTCGAGGGGTTTACCGCGTTCCACTCCTCAGGTTTCCCTGAGGACTACGTCACTGTGGCACTTTCAAGGTAGCAGAGCCATATCCGAAGACTTAGGCCCCTTCCCTGCCGTCAGCCGGATCACCCGGCTGCCCTAGCTTATGACTTCGCTAGGCACGAACACTACGGGCATCTCAGCACCGTGCGAGCATGGACTTTCCTCTACAGCCCTAAAGACTGCAGCGATTACCTGAACGTTATTATTTTTTAAGAGCAAATACTAGTATAGTTAATTACAGACAGGATTGCAAGAGCAAATAATGGAAATCAATCGTAAAGCTTGCTTCCGAATACGTGCTTCTCAAGGTTCGATAAACGTTTCAGAATATCAAAGTTTGTCGTGTTTGTCTGTACAGGCTGAACTTGCTTGCGGTTGAATGAGTCTTCAAGCTGTTTTGTCAGACGCAGGTTTTCCTGCTGAAGCTCTTCAATTTCCTGATGGAATGTTTCATAATCCTTGATGATCAAATCAAGAAACTTATCCACGTCTTCCTGTTTGTAGCCGCGCATTCCCTGTTTAAATTCTTTTTCTAAGATTTCTTTCGCTGTTAATTTAATTTTATCGGAAAGCATCTCTTTCACCTCGTCACACTGAAATCATCTTTTCATATTTTTTCATAGTTCTGATGCAGTTGTCAATTTTTCTTCAGTTATTCGCCTGTCCAAAAATGATCCTTGCTTTGCTCTTCTTCCACAATGAGCTGCAGATCTGCAAAAGAAATCGTCATGATGGAGTATTCGCGGGACTCTGCCTTTTTTCTGGCCGTCTCGAGCAAATATTTTGGAGACCCAGGGTTTTCTTCGTCATAAACCAGCAGGAGTCCTTCACTTTTTGAAACAAAAAATTCATTTTTCACTCTGAACTGATTTGGATTATCATATTTTCTTTTTGTGATGCTGTCAACAAAGTCGGCCGATGACACAATGTATTCGTAATATTCTTTATTGTCTTCATTCCATTTTTCTTCCTGCTCCAAAAATGGAGTCAGAATGCCGAGCTTTAGTTCATCATACTCTACCTGCAAATCAAAGACAACCTCTGCAGCCCAGAGCTCTATTCCGAGCTGGCCGCTGATCAGCACCCACTCGAGTCCTTCTTCTGCAAGGGGCCGCAATGATTTTTCAATGGCTTTTTTTATGTAGGCGACTCCCGGGTCATCATTTTTAAAGATGCCGAGTTCAAAAGGTTTGTATCCGGATACCGTGATGACCTTCATTTTGTATGTCTCCCTTCAAAGAAGATAGGAGCTGACATGTTTCATCAGCTCCTAAGGTGAGGTATTAACGGCCGTAAGGACTCATAGGGGGTCTTCCGCCGCCGCAGTTGAATTGTTGGTTTGAAACAGAGTTTACCATAGAATTTGTTTGAGGGAAATAATGCTTGTGCTGAATGTTCTGGTGGTTAACGACAGTTGTGTGAGTCGGGTGGATATGAGGAACAACTGTAGTAGAGAAAGTATGCTGCACGCAGCACTTTGTCGGATGAACAATCGGCGGACACATTTTGACAGGTCCCATCGGCATCATCGGCATTTGAGCACCGGCCACCATATTTGGAGCTGGCATGTTAGGTCCCATTTGTGCACCTGCCACCATATTTGGAGCTGGCATGTTCATTTGAGCGCCGCCTACCATATTCGGCATGTTCGGCCCCATTTGAGCGCCGCCCACCATATTCGGAGGCATGTTGTTATTTGGCATCATGTTTGTTTGTCTCCTTTCCTTCATTTCTTATCTGTCTTACAGTGATAGTCTATGAAGCAAGGAGTGTACATGTACTGATGCAATAACCTATTTTTTACAAGAATGCATAGAAACTGTCTTTGAAGTTTGAAAAGATGAAGACTGTTGCAAATAAGACGATGAAAAACAAGTAGAAGATGCCTTTGTACATGATCGTGCTCACCCCGGTTATTAATGTTTACAGTCCCTAATTTTACACGCATCTTCACCGTTCTACAATTACTTGAATGCCCAACTTAAAAATTTCACAATATCGACAAATTTCACGCGAAAAAGAGCGGATTATGCGGTTCCCCGGGGAATAATTACCCCATTTTATTCCCCAGCCGTTTCATTCTTTTTAAAAGCTCTGCCTTCTCTTTTTGTGAATCGGTTTTCAGCGCCTGATCCTTTTCCTTTACTGCAAGATATGCTGATGTGGCAAATGAAAGGGCCTTTTTTGCATCTTTCGCCTTGTGCTCATAATACTTTGCCGCTTCAACTGATGCCTTTATCTTATATTTCAAGCTTCCGCCTTCCGCACAAGAGAGGAATATCGGCAGTGCTTCTTCCATCTTATTGTTCTTTTTCAGCTGCATCGCCATCTCGAATTTCGCTTCAAATTCCCTCTCTGAGCCTGATTCTGCTGCAGATTTAAATGTGTCGAAGGCTGCCGCCTTTTCGCCTGCCGACAGCAGCCAGCGCGCGACTTCATATTGCTCAATGCCGGTTGCTTCGACAGAGGGAAACAAAATTCTGTGTGTGAGATGCGTGTAGAGAGTGATGAGTGAAAGAATATCCATTTCATTATGAGTCAGCACACCGCTGATGTGATCTGGATCCTCTGACTGAACATAGCTGAAATACAGCATGGGAGCAAGATAACCCGGAACATCATGCTCCCTCTCGATTCCAAGAATCTCCTTCTCGACATGACTCAATTTAACCGACTCAAGCCTCGTTTTCCAAAGCCTTCTGGCAGCATGAAAAAGATCGAAATGGCCGAAGGACGGAAGCTTCGGCACCTGATCTTTAATCAGCGTATGCCGCGTTTTCACCTGAGGCCAGTCAAAGGCTTTACCGTTATAAGTGACAAGGGTTTTCGTATTGACCCGGCTCAGAAAACTTTGATAAAGCGCCACTTCATTTCCCGGTTTCGGCAGAAAATGCTGAACGACTTTAACTTTATCCTCAAACACCTGCGCATGGCCAAGCAGAAAGATCGTATTTCCCGCCCCGCCCCCAAGACCTGTCGTTTCTGTGTCAAAGAAAAAGAGATCCTGCGATTGATGCTCTTTAGAAGAAAGCGGATGAAGGCTGTCTCTCTCATTCCACAGGGAAACCGCTCTATGAAATTCACCAAGCTGATAGAGGCCGTGCTGAAAAGAAAGATCATATGTCCTTTCCCTTACAAGACAGTACTCACCATCAAACCAGAACGGTTTTGTATCAAGTGACTCCCACTTTGAAAGGTGCGGCACTTCTCCTTCAGGCTCCCTTTTGACAGTCTCTGGTTTCTCTTCCAGTGACATATGTGATTTTAACCGGTTTAGCTTTCCTTTTAACGACAAGAATCTTCTGCTCCTTTAAGACCGTTTAATAAGTAAAGGGTATCCTTCTTTTGATGGTCGGATCCTTCCAGGCCCGTGCACGACGGACAGCCTGTTTCACAGGGGCATCCGCTGATCATGGCATACGTTTCACCGAGCACGATTTCCATTGTCTCAAATACTTTCCCAGCAAGACCGACTCCTCCGGGATACTTATCATAGAGAAAAACGGTAGGCTGGTCATTATGCGTCGCCTTCATTTGCGGAACAACGCTTATATCAGACGGGTCACACATGACGCTGATCGGCACAATATGCTTCAAGGCATGCGCCAGACCGAGAAGGGCTTCTTCAAGCCTGTCTTTCTTCAGCATTCCGGCAAGTTCATCCGAAAGACTGATCCACGCAGCATTTGTGTGCAATTCTTCTTCCGGAAGGTGGATGGGGCCCGATCCGATATTCTCATGTGTGTCAAACTTGATTTTTTTAAAAATGGTCGCCATAGCCTGAACCGTAACATCCCCGTATCCTAGATGGTGGGTATCTTTTGTTCTCGTTTTGTCTTCTTCAAGCACTTTCAGCTGCACGGCAAGATTTGCATCTGTAAAATAATCGACATCCACTTCTCTTACAAAGGCTTTTTTCTCTTCCCAGTCGAGCATCTCCACCTGATACTGAATGCCCTGATGAAGGTAGATCGCCTCATCATGAAGCAGGGTCATGGCGCTGAATCTGTCCATCTCCCCGATGACTTTGACGTTTGCAACATCCGACTGGTCAATGATGACGACATTTTCCTGCGAAGCCGAGCGCAGACTGATGTTGTGGGCCGGGAAAGAATCGTTCATCCAGTGATATTTGTCTCTATTAAAATAGAGAACTTTCTCTTCTGTCAGAAATTCCAGAATCTCCTCGATATCCAATTGTCCGAATGATTCATCCTTTTTGAAAGGCAGTTCAAACGCTGCACATTTAATATGATCCACAAGAACAATAAGATTGTCAGGATTAATAATGGCCGTTTCCGGATTCTGCCTGAAAAAATAATCCGGGTGCTGAATGATGTACTGATCAATTGGGGTCGATCCCGCCACCATTACAATCAGGGCTTCCCCGCTTCTTCTGCCGGCACGGCCCGCCTGCTGCCAGGCACTCGCGATGGTTCCAGGATAGCCTGTCATAATGCAGACCTGAAGCTGTCCAATATCAACCCCGAGTTCAAGGGCATTTGTGCTGACAACGCCAAGGATCTCTCCGTTCCTCAACCCTTTTTCAATCTCGCGCCTTTGTTTAGGCAGGTATCCTCCCCTGTAGCCGCGTATCGTCTTCTTTCCAAGCTCCCCTTTGATCAGCTCCTGCAAGTACGTCAAAATAATCTCCACACGCACCCTGCTCCTTGCAAATACGATTGTCTGAATTTTATTTTTAAGAAGTTCGGATGCTATCTTTCTTACTTCCAGTGTAGCGCTTTTCCGGATATTCAGCGGCTTGTTGACGATTGGAGGATTGTAAAAAAGAAAGTGCTTTTTCCCCGAGGGGGCACCGTTATCATCAACGAGCACTACGTCTTCCCCAAGCAGCTCTTCTGCAAGCTCCTTTGGATTGGCAATCGTTGCTGATGTGCAGATAAAGACCGGATTGCTACCGTAAAAACGGCAAATGCGTTTTAGCCTGCGGATCACATTTGCGACATGGCTGCCGAATATTCCCCTGTAAATATGAAGTTCATCAATAATGATATACTTCAAGTTTTCAAAAAGGGAAACCCATTTTGTATGATGGGGCAAGATTGCTGAGTGAAGCATATCAGGATTTGTCATGACAATGTGACCCGCCTTCCGGATGACATTCCGGATTGTCGGAGCAGTGTCTCCATCGTAAGTGTATGAATTGATTGGAACGCCAAGCTCTGTAATCAGCTCATTCAATTCGCTTTTCTGGTCCTGGGCAAGTGCTTTGGTAGGAAACAAATAAAGCGCCCTGCTGCTTTCATCTTGAACGATCTGCTGCAAAACCGGAAGATTGTAGCAGAGCGTTTTTCCTGAAGCAGTCGGAGTGACGGCAACAAAGCTTTTTCTGCTGCGTGCAAGCTCATAGGCTGTAGCCTGATGGGTATAAAGAGACCCTATGCCTCTTGCTGCAAGCGCCTCTCTTAATCTGATGTCAACAGAAGACGGCATAGCGGCTGTTCTTGCTTCTCTTGGTTCTATCGTATGAGCATGTACAATCTGCTCTTTAAATTCTTCATCGCGTTTTAAAAAATCAATAATTTCTGACAGTGATTGCTTTCTTCGCACTCTGATCACCTCTTTCTCCATTTTAACAGAATAGATGTTCGATTTTAAGTAAAACAGACGACAACATAAAAAAAGCAGGCTCAATGCCTGCTTTGTTCAGTACTTATTTAACCTTAATATCAAATACTTTATCTTTCCCGCCGTTCACCTGACCTGCAGGCGCTTTCTGGACGCTTTCTACAATATCGCCATTTGTGATGATGATTGGAGTGATCGTGCTTGCTGCTTTTTCTTTGATCAGATCAAGATCAAACGAAATCAGTTTATCACCCGGCTTGACGCTGTCTCCTTCTTTGACAAACGCTTCAAAACCTTCTCCGTTCATCGCCACTGTTTCAAGGCCGATGTGAAGAAGAATTTCCATTCCCGTCTGGCTTCTGATGCCAATCGCATGTTTTGTGTGGAAGAGCTGAATGATCTCTCCCTCAACAGGTGACACCAGGATGCCTTCTGAAGGTTCGATCGCCATTCCGTCGCCCATCATTTTCTGGGAGAAAACAGGATCCGGAACTTCTTCCAATTGCAAAAGCTTTCCTGTTAATGGTGCATATACCGTTTCTTCTGTCTGTTTTTCCGTTTTTTTACTGCCGAATAGTTTTTTAAGCATGGCTATTGCTCCTTTTCTGCATTGAATTCTACTTTAGAAATACCCCTGTCTCCCTGAAATTAAACGCTTCTCACTTCACCCGTCCCTTTATAATTATCATCATTTAACCATAAAACGCCTGAATCAAGCAACCAATTTACAGCGCCATGCATATTTTAGCCTAAAAGCAGTCACTATCCTCATTCAAAAGGAGACACGGCAGATGAGTGAAAAAAAGCACAACCCATTATATGAACTTGCGGAGCAGTTCTTCGGAGACAGTTCATTCAAACAGAACGTACTGGAGTTTGAGAAAGTATTTCAGGAGCAGATGAATACGGCTTATATGAAAATATCCTCATGGGAAAAGGATAACCGCTATTTTGTAAAAGCCGAGCTTCCCGGCATGAAAAAAGAGCAGATCACAATTGAATTTCATGACCTGTGCCTGACCCTGACCGTCAGCCACAAGGAAGAATTAAATCTCAGTCATATAAATGGATCTGCTTATTCGCAGACGAGGAAACAAGTGACAAAAACCATTCTATTGCCTAAGGCGCCGACGATGGATGAAGTGGATGCCTCTTTTCATAACGGATGCCTGCTCATATCCTTTCCGCTCAGCTGACCAGATTTTAACACCATAAAATCCCCCCTGCTTATGAAAACTACTAACAGGAGGTGCTTTTATGAAGCAACATGAAAAAAGAATCAGCGCAGAGCCATCCGGGTCTCCGATGCTTGTCATAAAAACAAATCTGGATGAAGGTGCTGCCGCGGAAAATCCATACGCATCCGGCAGTGATCCAAGAAAAGTGAAAGAATTCTTTGAGGATCCGTCCTGATGGAACAGTCACTGTTTTTTTTAAGAGAGGCCCTTTCCAATTATCTGGAGGAGCATGAAATAAGCAGGCACATTTATTTCAAGCTCTCCAGGGAATCATTTACAGACGAAAAGCAATTCATCAGAATGCTTTCTGAAAAAGAGCAGATGTTCTTAAATAAAATGCTCCCGTATGAAATAAAGCATGCGATGGGTGAGCAGGACTATGTCAGGATGAATCAGCTGAATGACGTTTATGAGGAACTGCTGTAATGAGAAAAGATACCGGACTTCAATCATTCAGCACTACGAATGCAGAGGAAGTTAAAAAACTTAATGCCGCTTCAGGCTTGTCCTATTCTGAAGTTAAAAAGAGGCTGGCAGAAAGACTAAATGAAAAGAAGTGAACAGCAGGCAAAGACGCATAAGGTTATGCGTCTTTGTTTTCGCCGTCCCCATTTCGTTCGAGAACAGATTGTTTATACGCCTGATGAGTGGTGATGGCCGCTCCTGCCGCGATAAATCCGTTGGCAATGCTGCTGACTGAAAAACCCAGTGTGAAAATACTTGCGATAATGCCAGCTCCGAGCAGGATCCAAACAATCATCCAGTCCTGCACATTAGGAGTCCGTTTTAAAGCATACCCTAAAATCATGAGGGCCGGAACGACAATCACGAGCTGGGGATGAACATTAATCTGATCAAACAGACCTGAGAGCGCTGCAGTAACCATGCTTATCCACCTCGTTTATCAGCTTTCATGCAGCCTAAACTTTAAACATTGATGTGACCCCTTTTACAAGAGAACTCATCTGATTAACAGCTCCCATCATCTGCCCTGCCGTATCCATTACTTTGTTGAAATCCATCTGTCCATCCGGCTTTTTAAACTGGGACATCACTGTAGAAATGCCTCCCTGCTGATTTTTAGCTGCAGGTACCGGTTTTGGGTATGGATTTGCATACATTGCCTGCGGCATCATGTTCTGCTGGGGCTGCTGCATCATAAACCCCTGTGTCTGATAGCCGTATGACGGCATCTGGGACTGCTGATAGAAGGCTTGATTTTGCTGCACTTGCTGATAGGTATGCTGACTTTGAGGCAAATATGCAGGATTTTCATATGGTGTATAGCCCTCATATGGATAGTAATAGCTGATTCTCTCTTCTTTTTTTCTTCTGCGGTTTTTAAACGAACTCATTTCTTGAGAATACATAACAGAACTCCTTTCAGCATAATGGGCTATTTCATACATATGCAGAAGAAAAGGCTGCTGTGCGTGTCTAAAAGAAATTGTCAACTCTTGTCGGAAGTTTAAATTATTTGAAAAATCGAGATAAAAATTTCCCGTGATACCATTAAGGCAAGGGAATGGGAGGAGATACACGATGAATCTGCAGAGCATACAATCCGCTTTTTTAGAAACAAAGAAGTATGAACCGACCAGCATCAGCGAATTAATGAATTTTATCAAAACGCTTTATATCAAGGGTGAGATGACCATCAGCGAATACAGGACTGCTGTCATGTACCTTGAAGCGTCAGAATTAGAAAAGATAAGCAATTGATGATTGAGAGGGGACACCCTCTCTTTTTATTGTGTTATTTTCCATACATAGCAGCACCCCACCTGAAACATATTAAGAAGGATTCACCATTTCGATTATGGAGGTCATTATGATGGGAAGAGGCAATCATTTCAACCATAAGAAAAAAGGACAGGATTTAACACTGTCAAAAAAGGGACAGCCTGCCGCTGCTAAACATTCTAAAGATGTTGAATATGCAATTGAACCTGTCGCAAGCGAAGGAGACCGCGCTGTAACGTTTCAGGAAGCGCGTGAAATAGACGAATAAACGTCATGAAGGGTGTCCGGAATATTCCGGACACCCTTTTTACCCGAGAAAAATTCTGCCATGATCCTGTCTGTGTATCTGCAGCCTGAGGTCTTAAGGCAAAATAAAAAGCCCCTCATTGTAAGGAGCTGTGTGCCTCCAGGCGGTCCATAACAGATTCAATTGTATAGTCAATGGACTGTTTCATGTTCTTAAATCGGATGGCTTTGGAATCTTTGTAAAACGACTGAAGCACAAGCTGCTCAAAATTTTCTTCAGCTGAATCAATTTGAGCCGGAAACAAATATTTTGGTTTTGCTTCATCTCTCCATGCAAGCACGTCTCTTTTCCACTCGCTCATTACTTTCATCGCATCCTCAAAAGCAGGCTTTACTTCGTGAAAAAAATCAACGTCCTCTTTCTTTTTACTGTCATTCTCAAAACGGCGGACACATTCGTCCGTTATATATAGAAGCTTTTCGGAATTTTCAAGAATTGTCGTTTTCATGCTGTAACCCCTCTCTGGGGTATCTTACCAGACATAAGCATGAAAAGCCAGATTCCTGCTAATAACTGAGCCGGTAGCTTGGTTTTACCCGGGATGTGGGATCTTCCCTGCTTTCTTCTCCATTTGCCTGCAAAACCGTTTCTTCCGTCTTCACTGAAATGCTCTTTATGCTGCGCTGAAGATCTTCTTCGCTCTGCAAAATGGTTTCCGATACTCTCTTTTGTATGGCAAGTTCTAATTTCGTCATCTCTTCATCGAGTTCCATTAAAAGTCTTTCCACAACCATTTTCGGCACGAGGTGTTCCATCCTAACTCCTCCTTTCAATCTACTCGTATTATTCGCGGGCCAAAACGCTCCTCCCTTCATGGATGACAAAACTAGTTCACTTTCGGCAAAGAAAGAAGAAATGATTGGATATTACTGTTTTTTCGACATCTCCCCGCGACAAGCTGCATGAAATCGATTCCCATGCAAACACTACACTCAGGAGGTGTCTAACATGGCAAAAGAAAACAAAAAGAACACACAAAAAGAGCAGCAGCAAGCCCCGTCAAAAAATGACCTCGACAAAAAGCTTGGTGGGCCAAACAGGCCTTCTACGTAAATCGAAATGCGGAGCCGACTGGTCAGGCCTGACAGGCAGATAAGAAATCACCCGGAAAGTCCGGTCTTGACTTTTTGGGTGATTTTGTTCTGACGGAAGGACTAGGAGGCGGAGCTGGACAATGCGAAAAGCGGAATCGCCTTGCTCAGCTCCGAAGGACAGAAAAGGATCCGACGGAAAAAGCCGGGTTTGCTTTTTGCGGCGGAGCCGTTCTGTCCGAGGAGTTAGGCGATGGAGCTAGACAATGCGAAATGCGGAGCCGACTGGTCAGGCCTGACAGGCAGATAAGAAATCACCCGGAAAGTCCGGTCTTGACTTTTTGGGTGATTTTGTTCTGACGGAAGGACTAGGAGGCGGAGCTGGACAATGCGAAAAGCGGAATCGCCTTGGTCAGCTCCGAAGGTCAGAAAAGGATGCGACGGAAAAAGCCGGGTTTGCTTTTTGCGGCGGAGCTGTTCTGTCCGAGGAGTTAGGCGATGGAGCTAGACAATGCGAAAAGCGGAGCCGACTGTTCGGTCCTGCAAAATGTATGAAATCAAAAATCCCCTTTGCATAGGGGATTTTTTTATGTCTTCTTTCTCTTCGCCTTTACATACTCATTAGCCAGGGCCAGAGCGTGCAGCTGATTCTCCTTTTTTACAAGCCAGTCTGTCAGATCGATCGTTTGAGGCTCCGGTATCGGTCTGTACCACCTGGCAAGCTGCTGGCCATGAAACCATTTTCGTTTCTTTTCGTCTAATTGATGGGAAACGAAAGGAAAGGCCGTTCTTAAATACGGGGTCATCCGCTGCCTGCTCATCGGCTCATAATCTGCTCTTGAGCCGGTATGGATCGTCCTGACTGCGAAAGTCAAAAACTCACCGTAATAATCAGGATGAAAAAGAAGCCATGCAAGTGAACGTCCGAGCCGGATTCTGCTTTTCAGCTTTCTGAAATCATGTACGGAGAATCCGTAAAGTCTGCCGCCCTCTCCGGGAAAAATGACCGTGCTGAAGTGAAACAGATCCTGAAAAAGAAAAAACGGTGTTCCGAATACTTTTCGTTTAAAGACAGGTCCCTCTATAACGGGTTTCTGGATAAGATGCTGTTCATTTATGATGAGAGAAGTGAGCAGCCGCTCCCTGTCCCCTCTTTCCCAAAACAAGTTCCATTCTTTTTTCATAAAGGCAGAAACATAAAACACATCAAGAAGGTGGAACAGGGGTTTCCCTGCTGTTTTTGACCATTCATAAATCATCAGCTGCGGATACGCATCCGAAAAAATCAGCCAGTTGGCATCCTCATAGGTTAGAAAGAGGGCTTTACTTGTTTTCTCGTCCAATAATTTTTGAAACCAAACGCCCTTCAAATCCGTCATACAGTAGCCTGCATTCCGCGAGACCATGCTTGCAAGAAAGGACCATCTGATTTCGGGGTGACGGAGAAAAAAGTCCTGATAGCTTTGTGTGCGCGAAATGTTGTCGTAATTTTTTTTGCGCACCGTATTCTTTATAAGTGCTATAATATTCTTTTCATCTATATGGCTGCCGCCTGTCATCAGCATTCGCCTCCCTATTTTAAGCTTGCCCAGGGAATCCGGAACTACGCGCGGCGGCTGTTAACAAAATCGAAACTTTTTCACCATGTCTTTTTTCATTTTTTTGATATGATAGGTAGTAGTTTTACCTGAGGAGGGAAGAAATGATTTTTCGTTATCCTAACGGAAAAACGTACAATCCTGGTGCTGTTCCGGCTAAAAAGCGTGAGGCTAAGGAATCCTACAGTAATAGAGGGATGACTCTTGAAGAGGATTTGAATGAAACCAATCAGTTCTATTTAAACAGAGCGATTGCCGTCATTCATAAAAAGCCGACTCCTGTGCAGATTGTAAATGTTGATTTTCCGAAAAGGAGCGCAGCGGTTATCCGTGAGGCCTATTTTAAACAATCCTCTACAACAGACTATAACGGGGTCTATAAAGGAAAGTACATTGATTTTGAAGCGAAGGAAACACAGAGCGATACGTCTTTTCCGCTGAAGAATTTCCATGAGCATCAGATCCGCCATATGAAAATGGTCATTGACCATGGAGGCATTTCGTTTGTGATTCTGTCTGCCTTCGGAAGTGTGTACTTGATGGAAGCAGCCGTTCTATTTGCCTTTTGGGAAAGAAGAGAAAACGGAGGCAGAAAGTCCATCTCAAAAAAAGAAATTGAAGCATCGTCCCACTTGATACCGCTTGGCTATCAGCCCAGAATTGATTATATTAAGATATTAGAAAAGCTTTATTTCCATTAATTCGCCGCAGTGCGGATCTTGTAATGAAAGGTTGGAAAAACGCAATGTCAGATCAATACAAAAGCCGCGAGGAGCGCCGCAGGGCCCTTGCGCAAACAAGTAAAACAAGCAAAAGCAAATCGAAAAAACCGTACAAACCCGGCGGCGGGTCCTTATGGAAACGCATCCTGTTTATCCTGATATCGATCGGACTGATCGGCATGATTGCAGGCGGCGTAACGTTTGCGGTTATCGCAGCAGGAGCCCCGAAGCTTGATGAGAAGAAACTGAAGGATTCCTACTCATCCACCATTTACGATAAAGAAGGCAATGAAATTACGGAAGTAGGCGCTCAAAAGCGAACCTATATTTCCTACAATGACATTCCTAAAGTACTTGAAGAAGCTGTTCTTGCAACGGAGGACGCCCGCTTTTATGAACACAGCGGCGTAGATGTTATCCGCCTTGGCGGTGCAGTCGTGGCCAACGTTACACAGGGATTCGGTTCCCAGGGCGGAAGCACGATCACCCAGCAGGTTATTAAAAACTCTTTCTTCACTCATGAAAAAACGATTACCCGCAAGGTTCAGGAGCTATGGCTTGCTTTTCAGCTTGAGCAAAAGTACTCAAAGCATGAAATTCTTGAGATGTATTTAAATAAAATTTACTATCATCCTCAATATTACGGAGTCGGGAAAGCCGCTGAAGGCTTTTACGGCAAAGAACTGAAAGACCTTGAGCTTCACGAGGCAGCCATGCTTGCCGGGATCCCTCAGAGCCCGACAAACTTTGACCCGAGAAAAAATCCCGAGTCAGCTGAAAAAAGACGAAACATCGTCCTGAATATGATGGTGAAACAAGGCTTTATTACAGAGCAGGAAGCAGAAGAAGCGAAAAAAGTTCCTGTTCAGTCTACCGTTGTTCCTGAAAAAGAAAAATCAAATCCATACAGTGCGTATGTCGAGCAGGTCATTGAAGAAGTGAAAGAAAAAACGGATATCGATGTAAGCTCGGCAGGTGCGAAAATCTATACGACAATCGATACAGATGCACAAAAATACGTAGAAGATCTTCTTAATGGAAATGATGTCGGCTTCCCTGATGACAACTTCCAGGCAGGCATCACGCTCATTGATACAGAGTCCGGCGAAATCCGCGCAATCGGCGGCGGACGCAACCAGAATGTCGGAGACTTCAACTACGCAATTGATACGAGAAGACAGCCGGGTTCGACTATTAAACCTGTCCTGGATTACGGTCCGGCCATTGAATATCTGAAGTGGTCCACATATGAACAAATTAAGGATGAACCATATACCTATTCAAACGGCGTCAAAATCAATAACTTTGACCGCAGCTACAAAGGACAGATGTCCATCCGCGACGCCCTGGCACAATCGCGTAACATCCCAGCTCTGAAAGCTATGCAGGAAGTCGGAATTGACAAAGCCCGTGACTTTGCCGCAGGACTTGGCATTCCGCTTGAAGAAGAAATCCCGGAAGCATACTCTATTGGAGGATTTGACACGGGAGTATCCCCTCTTCATATGGCCGGAGCATTTGCAGCGTTCGGCAATAACGGCATTTACACAGAGCCTCATGCCGTAACAAAAGTTGTCTTAAGCGACGGAACAGAATTTGATCTTTCTCCTGAAGCTGAAGCTGCAATGAGTGATTACACCGCTTATATGACAACAAGCATGATGATTTCTGTTGTTGAAGAAGGAACAGGTACAGCAGCAAGAGTTCCCGGCGTTACAGTTGCAGGAAAAACAGGAACGACAAACTTCTCTGAAGAGGATAAAGAAAGATACAACGTTCCATCCGGCGGTGCGAAAGACAGCTGGTTTGTCGGCTACACTCCAGAATACGCTGCTGCAGTATGGACCGGTTATTCAAAAAATGATGAAAAAATGCATCTGAATAAAACGGATCAGCAAATTGCGAAGAAACTTTTTAAAGAAGTGATCTCAGAAGTATCAAGCGGAAACGGCAAAGATTTCAAAAAACCGAACTCAGTTGTAAAAGTTACAGTTGAAAACGGCTCTAACCCGCCGAAGCTTGCAAGTGACTATACTCCTGACAGCAGGAAAATCAGTGAATACTTTGTAAAAGGCACAGAGCCGACAAAGGTTTCCGAGCAGTATAAGCGTCTTGCTAAACCATCAGGATTTAAAGTGGAATATGATCAGACAGCCAATCAGATTGTACTGAGCTGGGATTACAAAGAGGAGCTGAAAGACTCTGTTACCTTTGAGATCAGCCAGTCCGTTGACGGAGGTCCTGCCCAGGTGATCAATCAGACGAAAGACACCGGCATGGCCATCCCTAACCCGGTTCCTGGATCAACGTATAAATTCCAGATTGCAGCGGTCAGCGATGACGACGGTTCTAACCGAAGCGACTCTGCCGCAGCAGCAATACAAATTCCTGAAGCAGTCATAGAGGAGCCTGCAGAACCGGAAGAGCCTGAAGAAGAGCCAGATGAAGGTGAACAGCCTCCTGAGGAAGAATTCCCTGGCGGTGAACTTCCGGGTGAAGGTGAGCCTGGTGAAGGCGAGCAGCCTCCTGGCGAAGGGGAACAGCCTCCTGGTGAAGGCGGACCTGGAGATGGTGAAACACCTCCTGGTGAAGGCGAAACACCTCAGGAGCCCGCTGAACCTCTGATCCCGCTTCCGCCTGGCAACGGGAACGGAAATGGCAATAATGGAAACAATGGAAATAATGATGATGATGATGATTGATAAGAAAAGCACAAGCGTCTGTTAAACAGTAGACCTGCACATGCAGGTCTACCTAAAACAAAAAACGCAGGAAAATCATTCCGATTTTCCTGCGTTTTTTTGTTTGTATTTTTTTAGTGTCATTATTTTTGAAAACTGCTTTTCGCACTCCTGAAAGAGCTGATCAAGCTGAACAAAAGAATGATACTGTTCTGGCCTTATAAGGATATAGTTCAGTCTTTCATGTACATTCATTGGCTGTACGTCAAAAGAATTCCAGTCTGTGTTCCTGAGATCTAAATGCCCGACCGGTTTGCCGCTGCTCCAGTAAAGACAGCAAATGAATAGGGAGACCCCGTCAATCATGTCTTTCCTTGAGGCTTTTTTCTGACTGGAACGGAAGCCGGATGCAATTACTTCCTTAAGTGCATCCCACCTTTTCATAATGGCGGAAACCGATTGATCTGCATGCACCCAGGGTCTCCACAGCACCTGCTCTCCTGCTTTCAGGCAGATGTCATAGTAAAAGGGATTAATGGCCAGCACATGTTCCAATTCACTATGAAAAGCTTCTTCAAAAGGACCGAACGGCTCATGGAGAAAATCCCGGGGCACACTGCCGCTATACATTTCTGACCGTCCCTTTTTTGATGCGCTTCTGCCCTTCCCTGCACATATGTAAAAGCGGACATTCTGAGCATTTTGGCGCCTGGGCCCTGCAGTGATATCTGCCGAAAAAGATCAGTCTGTGGTGGGTCAGAGACCATTCTTCCTCAGGCACTTTCCGCATCAGGGTTTTTTCAACTTCCAGAACAGAATCTTTCCACCTGCAGATCGCAAGCCTTTTGCTCACCCTTTCCACATGAGTATCAACAGCGATGGCAGGTATGCCAAAAGCTACGGAAACGACTACATTTGCCGTCTTCCTCCCTACACCGGGAAGCTTGGTCAGTTCATCACGGTCTTCAGGAACTTTTCCGCCATACTCATTGATAAGCAGCGTGCACAATTTTTGAATGTTTTTAGCTTTATTTCTGTAAAGTCCGATGGACCGGATGTCATTTTGCAGTTCTTCAATGGGAACTGCAAGATAATCTTCCGGTGTCTTATATTTTTCAAACAGGCTCTTCGTCACTTTGTTTACAAGGACATCTGTACACTGGGCAGAAAGAGCAACTGCTATGACAAGCTCAAATGGATTGCTGTGATTTAATTCGCAGTGGGCGTCCGGAAACATGTCTCCGATCGTATCCAGTGCTTCTCTGATTTGTTTCTTGTTCAGCATAACATCACCTGTTCATTTTCATTTAACTTTCCAGCCAGTTGTAAAAAGGCACTTTCCGTTTGTACTCTTCTTCAGACTCCGGCTGTTTTTGCGGCTGCACTTGATGCTGCCTGAACCGTTTCCCGTAGCTTCTTGCCTGTTCAATCGTTCTGATGCCGTTCTTTTTCCATTCAAAAAGAATCCTGTCAATATATCTGAAGTTCAGTTTGCCCGAAATCACCGCTTCTTTAAGGGCTGCTTTAATAATAACGGGATCATGATAATCCTGATCCATCCAAATAGACAGCGTTTCGACTTCAAATGGAGACAGGGGCCTTCCAAATTCACGTTCAAATACAGGATACAGGTTTATATTTTCCTGTTCCTGCTTTTCCTCAGATTGAACCTCCTCTTTTTTCAGCAAATCATCATACAATTTGCCCCAAAGCGGTTTTAGGGAATAACGTTCATATTTTATGGAAGCCTGCTCATATTCTTCAATATCAATAAACCCTCTCTGCAGCAGACTTCTTAAAAGAGACGTGCAGGCAGATGTCTGGATGGTCATGGAATTTGATAATTCGTCCGGTGTAGGAAACTGATTTCCGTTTTGAAGATGCAGATTTACCTGCAGAAGCAAAACCAGCTCCTCTTCTTTGAGGCCTAACCGGAAGTAATTGGATATAAGCGCTGAAGGCACAGTCAAATAGCCCTGTTCCTGCATGGCTGTAAATTGTTCTTTATTCATCACGGGTCACCTCACCTCACTTAGTATAACACGGCCGGTCTGTAAAACGGCGATGGTCTTTTAAACCAATTTCCAGACAGGACCGGAAGGAAAGAGCAGCTGCAAAGCGCCGGATTCAATACTGGCAGGAAAACAAAACATGAGCCTCTATAGAGACTCATGTTCGCCCGTTTTGCTGATTAAGGATAAAGTCTGTTTAACAGACGAGGGAACGGAATTGTTTCACGTACATGCTCAACGCCGCTGATCCATGCTACTGTTCGCTCAAGCCCAAGCCCGAAGCCTGAATGCGGCACTGATCCGAATTCACGGAGCTGCAGGTACCACTGATACGCTTCTGGTGAAAGATCATGTTCTTCAATACGCTGTTTCAGCAGATCATGATCATGAATACGCTGTGATCCTCCGATGATTTCACCGTATCCTTCAGGTGCAATCAGGTCTGCACAAAGGACAACGTCGGCGCGGTCCGGAGCAGGCTGCATGTAGAACGGTTTAATGCCTGTCGGGTAATGTGTAATAAATACCGGCTTATCAAAGCTTTCAGCAATGGCAGTTTCATGCGGCGCGCCGAAATCATCACCCCACTTGATATCGTCAAAGCCTTTTTCGTTCAGGAATTTGATCGCATCATCGTATGAAATGCGCGGGAACGGTGCTTTAATTTGCTGAAGCTTTTCTGTATCGCGCCCAAGAACCGTCAGTTCAAGACTGCAGTTTTCAAGGACACTCTGAACAACGTATGACACGTAGTTTTCCTGAACCACAAGGTTGTCTTCAAAATCATAGAATGCCATCTCTGGCTCAATCATCCAGAATTCAATCAGGTGGCGTCTTGTTTTTGATTTTTCTGCACGGAATGTCGGGCCGAAAGAGAACACTTTTCCAAGAGCCATTGCAGCTGCTTCCATATACAGCTGGCCGCTTTGTGAAAGGTAGGCATCTTCATCAAAGTATTTTGTTGCAAACAGCTCTGATGTACCCTCGGGCGCGCTTCCTGTAAGGATTGGAGGATCTACTTTTGTAAATCCTTCTTTGTTGAAAAATTCATAAGTTGCACGGATAATTTCGTTTCTGATTTTCATCACAGCATGCTGGCGTTTTGATCTCAGCCATAAATGACGGTGGTCCATCAGGAACTCAGTGCCGTGTTCTTTAGGTGTGATCGGATAATTAACAGATTCATGAATGACTTCAATGCCTGTTACCCCAAGCTCATAACCGAACGGTGAGCGCTCGTCCACCCGCACAACTCCGGTTACAAAGATAGATGATTCCTGTGTAATTGATTTGGCTGTCTGGAACACAGCCTCGTCCACTTCTGCCTTTACGACAACGCCCTGAATGAAACCAGTTCCGTCACGCAGCTGCAGAAAAGCGATTTTGCCGCTAGAACGCTTATTGGCGATCCATGCGCCGATTGTTACTTCTTTATCTACAAATTTGCTTACTTCTTTAATCGTTGTTTTCACGTTATGTCCCTCCAAAAAAACCGCAGATCAAAATATATGTACATGCTTCCTATTATACCTTATGGCATCTCCAAACAAAAGAGCGGACCGTCAATTGACGGCCCATCTGCCCATTAGTTTGAACTGTTTTCTTTTACAAACCGTTCGATTCTCTCAAGTGCCGCTTCAATGACGTCAAGAGAAGTCGCATAAGAAAGTCTCACATTGTCCGGGGATCCGAAACCTGACCCTGGAACAATGGCAACTTTTTCTTTTTCAAGCAGCGCTTCTACAAATTCATCCACTGATGCAAAGCCTGTCATTTCAGCTGCCTGCCTTGCATTCGGGAATAAATAGAATGCACCTTGAGGCTTCAGGCATGATATACCCGGAATGGCAACGAGCTTATCATAGATAATGTTCAGCCTCTCTTCAAACGCCTTCCGCATTTCCTCAACAGGCTCCTGTGATCCCGCGTATGCAGCAATCGAGGCATATTGAGCAATGGAAGTCGGGTTAGAAGTGCTGTGGCTCGCAAGATTCGTCATCGCTTTGATGATCTGTTCATTGCCTGCTGCATACCCGATTCTCCATCCTGTCATCGAATGCGATTTGGAAACACCGTTGATGATGATTGTCTGATTTTTCAGCTCTTCTGACAATTCAGCGATGGAAACATGCTTATGAGTTCCATAAATGAGTTTTTCATAAATCTCATCGGAAACAATCAGAACATCATGCTCCAGGCAAATTTGTCCAAGCGCTTCCAGTTCTTCCTTCGTATAGAGCATCCCCGTCGGATTGCTCGGAGAGTTAATGATGACAGCTTTTGTCTTCTCGGTAATCGCTTCTTTCAGCTGTTCAGGAGTTAATTTAAATTGGTTCTCTTCAGATGCCTCTACATAAACCGGCACTCCGTCGGCAAGTTTAACCTGCTCAGGGTAGCTGACCCAGTATGGTGCAGGGATGATGACTTCATCACCTTCATTTAAAAGAACCTGAAACAGGGTGTACAGAGCATGCTTTGCGCCGCTGCACACAATCACTTCTCCCGGTTTATAGGCAATTCCCTGGTCACGTTCAAACTTGCTGATGATTTCTTTTTTCAGCTCGGCCAGGCCGCCTGCAGGTGTATACTTTGTCTGGCCGGCATTCATTGCGTTTACGGCAGCGTCCATTATGTGCTGCGGCGTATTAAAATCAGGCTCGCCTGCACCGAGGCCAATCACGTCATGTCCTGCAGCTTTAAGTTCTTTTGCTTTTGCAGTAATGGCCAAAGTGGTTGATGGTGTTAATGCAGATACTCTGTCAGCTAGTTTCATGACTAATAGTCCCCCTATTTCCTGATGGCAATATGCTTTCTGATTTCTCCGTCTGTAAATTGCACAAGATCATATGTATACCTGTTCTGATCATCAATATACTTTACTTCCCAGACAGGAACGTTTCGCTCCATGCCAAGCTGCACGCTAATCAGCTTTTGCGGGTTTTGTTCCGATCTGACAGCTTCAAGTGCTTCCTTTTCTGAAATGCCGTCTGACACAAGCTTCAGTACAGGCTTTTTCTTTTTGTCTGAAGGAACAAATACATACACGGGCTTTCCGCTCTCATCAGATCCTGTAATGACGATGTATTGTTCCAGGCCGTTAAAGGTTTCAGCACTCTCTGCCTTTTTCAGCTCCGTTTCTTGTTCGGCTCTCTGAATGGCTTCTGCATGGCCATCCTTCTTCTGAGCCATAGCCGTGTTGTAGACATTCATAAATACAGCCGCGGCAATAAGCAGCAAAATTCCTGCAGAAATGGATGCAATCGCTATTTTTCTCCCCATTGTTTCAAATCCTTACGTTCTGTATATCGTGAAAACAGCTTTATTTTTGTCTTCCTGATCAAGAGCGAGCCCAAACATCAGATTTTCTCTTTTCAGCGTCCGGTTCAGCCCGTCGACAATTTTATAGAGATCATCCGAATGCTCCACGGTTACAGTAGACAGAATTTCAATCTTGCTTTCCATGGTCTATACCTCCAGTGCAAAAACAAAAATTGTAACTTATATCACAGCCGCAAACGGCCACAATAAAAGTACAGACAACGACATGTTGTTTTATGTACCCATTATAACAGCATCATGATCATTTAGTGAAAATAAATTTTCTCCTACCCACACCATTGCCTGTGCGCTCACACAGGCTTTTTTACGTTCTGCTGTTTTTCCAGTCC
The DNA here is from genome assembly GCF_053629595.1 of Metabacillus sp. SLBN-84. Lineage (NCBI taxonomy): Bacteria > Bacillati > Bacillota > Bacilli > Caryophanales > Bacillaceae > Metabacillus > Metabacillus sp. SLBN-84. The sequence continues at coordinate 1,803,803 of NZ_JBRJIP010000001.1, read as the reverse complement.
GCCATTTTTCTGTGCAGACGGTTCATCGGCTCAACAGCGACTTCAATCTCAGGCAGAGAATCAATGAAATGCCTGCCGTACTTGGCTTCAATAATTCTTTTGTCAAAAACAAACAGAAGGCCTTTGTCGTTTTCTGTCCGGATCAGGCGTCCAAATCCCTGCTTAAACTTCAGGACCGCTTCCGGAAGCGAATAATGATAAAAGGCATTCTTTCCTTCTTTCGTCAGCTGCTCGCATTTGGCTGCTGTTCTCGGATCATCAGGCGGAGAAAACGGCAGCCTGACAATCACAAGCGTTGTCAGCTCATCGCCCGGAAAGTCCATTCCTTCCCAAAACGTGCTGGTTCCGAGAAGAATGGCCTTTTCAAACTGACGGAAGTTTTTAGTCAGCTTCGTGATGCTGCCGCCGCCCTGCCCCATGATGACAAAATCATCCAGGCTCTGATCATTTTTAAGCAGCTGCTGCGTTTTTTTAAGCATATCATAGGCATTGAATAAGATAAGGAGCTTTCCTGACGCCGCTTTGGCTATTTCAGAAACCCTGCCGGCGATTGCTTCCGTATACTCATCAAGCGTAACATGCTGGACAGAAGGGAAATCTGTTGGAATCATCAGCATTGCCTGCTTCTTATAATCAAAAGGTGAGTCAATTTTGTGGACAGAAGGATAGAAATCACTCAGCCCAAGCTCAGAAATCATATAATCAAACGTACCGTTTACAGTGAGAGTGGCTGATGTAAGAACAGCGCTTTTCATACTCGCAAAAAATCCGTCAGCCAGCTGATCAGACACAGAAACAGGCTGTGAATACACACTTACTGCATTTCTCGCTCCCCTTGATTCAATCTCAATCCACTTCACTTCTCCCGGGCTGTCCTTAAAGAAGAGGGAATCCAGGCTGTTATATGCTGCCTTAAACCGGTCAATCACTTCCCAGTATTCATAAAGATCGAACGATTCTTCTTTTTCTTCCAGTTTGCTGAAAACATTCTTCTGTTTATTCATAATGGACATCACATCATGCAGCTGAAATTTCACTCTGGCAGCAAGCTCTAAAATGGCCAGCCACTTTCTGCTTTTTTTCTCATCATGCCTGAAGCGGCAGGAGATCCTGTTTGATGAAGAGTCCTTTTCATTCTGCAGCACATAGCTGTGAAGGGTTGTAAACAGGAGCTGATTGTCTTCTGTAAGCTGCTTTAGAATCGTGTCGATTTCAAGAAATGGTTCACTCCATTTCTTTTTGTTAGAAAGCTGCTGCGTTTTGCGGAGCAGACCGTCAGTGTATAGGTTGCCCAGCTGATTTGTCAGGGATTGGAGAGTCAGGTAATGAATTCTTTTCCCTAAATGCTCACTTGCTGTCCGCTCAAAATGATGCGCCTCATCAATGACGACTTCCTCGATGCCTTCAAGCATGTCTGAAGAAGAAGAAACAGCTGAGAGCAAAAGCGAATGATTCGTCATGATCACATCAGCCTGATTTGCCCGCTTATAGGCTCTTGTATAGAAACAGCGTTCCTTCCAAGGATTGGAGGGAGAACCCGACAGCTTAGGATCGTAGTGGAGCCTTTGCCATAGGAGTTTCCCGCCTGAAGGCAGGTTCAGTTCATCCACATCGCCTGTTTCCGTCTCGGTCAGCCAAATAAGCAGCTGCGCTTTCGTCAAAAGATTATCATAATTCATATCTTCTTCATGGAGGTACTTTTCAAATTTCCTTAAGCAAAGGTAATGAGATTTCCCTTTAAGAACAGCCATCGAAAACGGCAGCCCGGCTGCCTGTTTTAAAAGCGGATATTCTTTTTCCATCACCTGCTGCTGAAGGGCTGTCGTATATGTGCTGATTAGCACCCTCTTCTTTTCAGTCATAGCATAATAGACAGCGGGAACAAGATAGCCCAGTGTTTTCCCCGTCCCTGTCCCTGCTTCGATCAGACTGTGCTGATGGCTTGAAAATGACTTATAAATCGTTTTCATCATGTTTACCTGTTCACTGCGCTTTTCATATTGCACAAAGTGGGCTGCGACAGAGCCATTTTCATTCATAAGCTTCTCTGCAAACGCATTGAAAGGAAGTTTTTCAGTCCCGGACTGATCCGGATTCTGCTCGATATCGGCCATTTTTCTGACAGCAACGGACCGGTAAACCTCGATATCCCCCGCCTCTTTCAGCCTCAGCTCACTCATTGTTTGAAGCTCCTCAAGCATTTCCTCTGCATCGCTGATAAAAGATGCTGATAATCTTTTGAGGGAATGAAGAGTAACAGACGGCAAGCTTGAAAGCCTGGAAAGAATATGTATAAGCAGTTCTCCCGTTACTTCAGCATCGCTGTCCGCCCCTGTGCGGATTCATGTGCTGGATCCCAAGGTCTCGGCACAGCTCGGAAAGCTTGTAGCTGTCAGCACTCGGAAAAACAATCCGGGAAAGCTCAACTGTATCTAAAATCGGCCCTGTAAACATTTGGATTCCGCACCGGTTCAATTCCTCCTGAATGAAAGAAAGATCAAAATGAACATTATGTGCAACAAAATAAGCATCGTTCAAAAGCGATGACACTTTATCTGCAATCTCTTTAAATGCAGGGGCATGTTCCACCATTTCTGTCGTAATGCCTGTCAGCTGTTCAATAAAAGAGGGAATCTTTTTCTTCGGATTCACAAAGCTTGAGAAGCGGTCAATGATCTTTCCTTCTTCAATGACAACGGCAGCAAGCTGTATAATCCGGTCTCCCTTTTTCGGAGAATTACCTGTTGTTTCCACGTCAACTACAACAAATCTTTGTTTCATCTTTGCTACACCTCAATTAACCAGGGCTCATAAAAGCCCTATCCAAAAAACCAATATCGTTATTTTACCACTTATAATGCAAAATCCCCCAAGATTTTGGGGGATTTTTTTGAAATCGGTGCTATTTGTTCATTACATGATGGTTGAGGCCGGCTCCTGGCCCAGCATCTCCACGATTTCATTGTTTTCATTCATGATGGCAACCTTCGGCTTGTGTGTGCGGACTTCTTCTTCTGACATCATGGCATAAGTTAAAATAATCACAACATCACCTTCTTGAACAAGTCTCGCTGCAGCGCCGTTCAGACAAACTGTGCCGGAACCTCTTTTCCCGGGTATAATGTAGGTTTCAAAGCGGGCTCCATTATTGTTATTTACAATTTGGACTTTCTCATTTGGAAGCATATCCACTGCATCGAGTATATCTTCATCGATCGTAATGCTGCCTACATAATTCAAATTGGCTTCTGTCACCCTTGCACGGTGTATTTTACCCTTCATCATGGTGCGGAACATCACTATCTCCTCCTGAATCTTTCTCTATAGCTGTAACGTAATATTATCGATCAATCTTGCCTTGCTGAATTTAACAGCTGCTGCAAGAATGATGGTTCCTTTTGCTTCCTGCAAAGGCTGCAGTTCCGGATAGGAATAAACCTCGACATAGTCAACTTCGCCGGTTGTTCTTTCTTCAATCCTCTTTTTCACAAAATCAGCCGCATGTTCCGGAGAATGGCCTAAAGCAAGCAGCCCGGCACCTTCGTTCAAGGCTTTATACAGTTCAGGCGCCTGTTCTCTTTCTTCTCCAAGCAAATTAACATTGCGGGAACTTTTGGCCAGTCCGTCCGGTTCTCTGACCGTTTGAACCGGAACAAGCTCAACAGGAAAATGAAAATCTTCAATCAGTCCGCTGATCACCGCAACCTGCTGAGCATCCTTCATTCCAAAATATGCCCTGTCCGGCTGAACAAGATGAAACAGTCTGGTCAGGATTTCAGCCACACCGTCAAAATGACCTGGTCTTGATTTCCCGCAGAGGACATTCGTGCGCTTAACGACCTTCATTGCAACAGATGGTTCATCAGGATACATTTCTGCTGCAGAGGGGGCAAACAAATAGTCTGCACCCTCACCTTTTGTCAGATTAGAATCCCGTTCCATATCCCGGGGATACGAATCAAAATCCTCATTTTCTCCAAACTGCAGTGGATTGACAAAAATGCTGACGACAAGCAGATCATTGTCTTCCCGTGCTTTTTTCATCAGGCTTAAGTGGCCCTCGTGAAGATAGCCCATCGTTGGAACGAAGCCAATGGTCCGGTTTTCTTTTTTATGATTTTTTATAATCTGCTTTAGTTCTTTTATGGTTGTGACAGTTTTCATTTTGCAGCAGTACCCCCGTACAGCGCCTGAAGTTCTTCGTCTTTCATCGTGAATGTATGTTTTTCTTCAGGAAATTCTCTCTTTTTCACTTCCTGCACATAAGCAGTCAGAGCGGACTTCATCTCGCTGCCGGCAGAAGTGTACTGTTTTACAAACTTTGGCACCCGGTCAACACCGTAGCCAAGAACATCGTGGTAGACAAGGACCTGTCCGTCGGTTGAGGCTCCTGCCCCAATTCCGATGACAGGAATGGATAATGTATTTGAAATTTCTGATGCAAGCTGGCGCGGTACACATTCAAGCACAAGCGCAATCGCACCCGCTTCCTCGCACTGCTTTGCATCATGCATTAATTTTTTCGCACTTTCTGCATCTTTTGCCTGAACTTTATATCCTCCAAGCACTCCTACTGACTGCGGTGTAAGGCCAAGATGGGCAACTACCGGCACTCCCGCACATGTAAGCGCTTCAATATTTTGAAGCACCCCATCTGCCCCTTCTAGCTTTAGAGCATGTGCCCCGCTTTGCTGCATAATCTCCGCTGCATATTTAAGGGTCTGTTCTTTTGAGACATGATAGGACATAAACGGCATGTCAGTCACGATAAACGTGGAAGGCGCCCCTCTTTTGACAGCTTTCGTGTGATGAATCATATCCGCGACAGTAACAGGCACAGTTGAGTCGTATCCGAGCACGACCATGCCGAGTGAGTCACCGACTAAAATCATGTCCACACCTGATTCTTCTGCAAGCCTGGCTGAAGGATAATCGTAAGCAGTGAGCATGACGATCGGTTCATTTCCCTGCTTCATTTTGACAAAATCAAGTCTCGTTTTCATTTTTTTCCCTCCCATGTGATGCAGAGGAATTTCGTAACCAGCAAATGGCTGACCGCAAAAAAACCTTCTCCAATAGGAAGAAGGATTGATGGTCTCATCATATCTGGCTGGATATCCCTCTGTCCCAGTCCGAATTCCGGATCAAGGCAGAACTATTAAAATCTGGTTTTCATTGCCCTCAGGTGCAATTCCTTAAAAAGGATACTGCCCGCCTTGAATTATACCAGAAAGTAAAAGGGGATACCAAGTATTTATGACTGGATTTCGATATCAGCAGAATAGATCTTTTCAAGCTTTCCTTCATCGGTTTCAAGCAGAAGAACGCCCTCATCATCGATTCCTGCAGCCCTGCCGCGCAGGGTTCCCTGCAGAGTTCTTGCAATCAGATGTTTATTCAGGCTGATGGCGTAGCTTTCCCAAAGAAGCTTGACAGGTTTAAATCCGTGCGAGAGATAGCTCTTATACAGCTTTTCAAAGCGGATCATGACAGACTGTATCAGCTTTGCCCTGTCAATCTGCTGCCCTGTCTCTTCAGCTAAAGATGTAGCAATATGCTGAAGTTCTTCCGGAAATTGCTCCTTTGTATGATTCACATTGATGCCGACCCCGATAATGACAGAATGGACCCTGTCAGCTTCAGCCTGCAGCTCTGTCAATATTCCGACGGCTTTTCTGCCATTAATAAGGATATCATTCGGCCATTTAATTTCAGGAGTCAGTCCCGTGACATCTTCAATGGCCTGAATCAGCGCAACCGCCGTCAGCAGTGTCAGCTGCGGGGTTTTATTGATCGGAATTTCAGGCTTCAGAATCATGCTCATCCAAACGCCGGTCTGTTTCGGGGAATACCATGCTCTTGCAAGCCGCCCCCTGCCTTCTGTCTGCTGGTCGGCTACTACAAGAGTGCCTTCTAATGCGCCGTCGCCTGCCAAAGTATGGGCAATCTTTTGTGTAGAAGCCACCACTTCCTCGAAATGGATATGCCTGCCCATGAATTCCGTTTTCAGTCCGAGCTGTATTTCATTCCCGGTAATTTTGTCCGGCTTGCGGGTAATTCTGTAGCCGCGTTTTCGGACCGCTTCAAGCTGATAGCCCTCGCTTCTCAAGTCCTCAATATGCTTCCAGACAGCCGTTCTTGAGCATCCGAGTGTCTCACTCAATTTCTGTCCGGATAAAAATTCTCCCTCGGCTTCTGAAAAAGCCTGAAGCAATCGCGTTCTTAATTCAGATTGCACGATTTCAACATCTCCTTAATCGCTTCCTTGCTGTTTTCTACCTGACCATTAACTACGGCAAGTTCTATTTTTTCCATATACTCACTCAGCCACGGTCCGGGATTCCGGCCTTCAATAGCCATCAAATCATTCCCGTTCACTGCCAGCTCCCTCTTTGAATGGACAGGAAGTGAATGATAACGCTCTTTGATCTCGCGGATCTTTGATTCACTGAACGGCAGACCGCTGAGCAGACAGAATACAGCTTCCGTCTGCAGCGCACACTGCAGGCCTGCCCTGTACAGATTAACCTTTGGCCAGTCAGACTGCCTGCGCTCCTCCAAGAAGAGAAGATTCTGCCTGATGGACCCAATTTGCCTGTTGGAAAGCTTCCATTTTTTCAGAAAAGCTTCAATGCCGCTTATTCCAATGACGTCGAGGAAGGCGGTCCAGCGCTCTTCATTCGAACTCAGGCAGTAAAAAGGGAGTTCGGCCGCTTGAAAAATCTGCTGCTTCTTTTCTTTTAAGCCAGGAAGGTAGTCACTCATGCCCGTCTCTGCAATCAGCCTCATGCCTTCGCTGCATCCAGAGCCTGCCATCGTTTTTTCAAATTCGGCTGTTTTGCGTTCTGCCGATATATGCTGAAGCAGGGATACATGACGAACAATGGCCTCATGTGTACATTCGCTTAGAGAAAAGCCGAGCTGACTGACAAAACGGACCGCTCTCATCATCCTGAGAGCGTCTTCTGAAAATCGTTCCTCAGGACTGCCTACAGTAGCTATCCGTTTTTTTTCAACGTCTTCCCTGCCGTTAAAATAATCGATGATGCTGCCGTTCTCGTCCATCGCCATAGCATTGATCGTAAAATCACGGCGTTTTAAATCTTCTTTTAATGAGGAAACAAACGTCACTCCGCTTGGCCTGCGGTTATCTTCATACGCCGATTCTGTCCGGAACGTTGTGATTTCGTAGTGAATCCCGTTTTCAATCACGATTACCGTGCCGTGCTCTGAGCCGATATCAATAGTTTTGTGAAAGAGCTGCTGTACCTGATCCGGTGTCGCGGATGAGGCGATATCGACATCTTTAATCGGTTTGCCGAGGAGCTGGTCGCGGACAGAGCCACCGACAAAATAAGCCTCAAAGCCGTGTTTTTTCAGCTTTGAAAGAACAGGAAGCGCCTCCTGAAATTCTCTATTCACCCTTCTCACCTGATTCCAGCAGTTGATAGTAAAGTGTTTCATACTGTTTGACAATATGGGCAGAATGAAAGGTTACTTGTGCGATTTTAACGGATTCCTTTGACATTCGCTCATGTAGTTCATGATCCGTTAACAGCGAAATCGTTTTTTCTGCTATAGCTGAAATATCACCTACATCGCACAGGTATCCGGAAACGCCGTCCTGAACGACTTCAGGAATGCCTCCAATATTGGCTGCCACACAGGGAACCCCGCATGCCATCGCTTCAAGAAGGACAAGTCCAAAACTTTCTTTCTGTGAAAGGAGCAGCTTCACATCACTTAAGGAATAAAGTTCTTCAAGGTGATTCTGCTTTCCAAGAAACAGAACGTTTTCACTGATGCCGAGTTCCTTCACGAGTTTGCAGACAGACGTCATCTCCGGTCCGTCTCCGACAAGAAGAAGCTTTGACTTTACTTCTTTGGAAACGCGTGCAAATACCCTGACCACATCCTGCACCCTTTTTACCTGCCTGAAGTTTGAAACGTGAATCAGTACTTTTTCATCCTCCGCTATGCCATATTCCGCTTTTAGATGATTCACATCTTTCTTTTTGTAAATGCGTTCATCGATAAAGTTGTAAACGGTCTGTATGTCTTTCTCGGGATGAAGAAGCTCATACGTCTGATCAGCAAGTGCCTTTGACACAGCCGTCACTGCATCTGAGGCTTCTATGCCGAACTTGATCATATTGGACAGGGACAGATCATGGCCAAGGACGGTAATATCGGTTCCGTGCAGAGTTGTAACGATTTTCAGATGGTCACCTGTCATCTGTTTTGCGAGATGGGCGCAAATTGCGTGCGGCACCGCATAATGAACATGAAACAAGTCCAGCTCTTCCCTTTTCGCCACTTCAGCCATCTTGCTTGCGAGCGCAAGATCATAAGGAGGGTGCTTGAAGACAGAGTATTGATTCACTTCCACCTCATGAAAAAAGATATTGGGATACATTTTATCAAGCCTGAAGGGCCTGCTGGTTGTGACAAAATGAATACTGTGTCCTTTTTCCGCCAGTTTTTTTCCAAGTTCGGTTGCCACTACCCCAGAACCGCCGACAGACGGATAGCAGGTAATGCCGATTTTTAACTTTTTCATAGGTGTTCACCGAGCAGGTCCTTATCAATCAATAGAGGTGACCTTGAGAAAAATCCCTCTGCATAAGTAACTCCCGCTTCTTTCCCAAACAGCCGCTCACGGCTCTCGACACTTTCTATGTATCCGTTCGTAAGAGGAGTATCAACGGATGATTCCCCTTTAACGAACTGGCTTTCGTACGCATTCAGACTCAATCGCTTTTTCTCCATCGTACCGGTCACATCAACGACAAAATCAGGTTTGTGAAAACCGTTGATCATATAAAAATAGACGCGGCTTACTCTGTGAGGAGCCTGTGATTTTGAATCACGGACATTTTTTACACCTGCAGAAAAGCTTGCTTCCTCTACAAGCTTTGCACAATTTCCGTGATCAGGATGACGGTCCTGAAACCAGGGTGCAAATACGAGCTTAGGTTTATACTGCCTGATAACCGTTATGATCTTATCTATGTATTGTTTGTTCATATAAAGTCCCCTGTCAGGAAGGTCAAGGAAAATCCGTTCCTGCAGACCCAGTATGTCTGAAGCAAGCTGCGCTTCTTTTTTCCTGATGGCAACTGTTCCGTTTGAAGAAAGTTCTGCCTCCGTTAAATCGCAGATTCCCACTCTGTACCCCTGCTCTGCGTATTTAGCGAGAGTTCCCCCCATCCCGATTTCGGCATCATCGGGATGAGCTCCGAATGCAAGGATATCAAGGTTATTCTTTTCCATAGTCATCTTCAATTTCTTTGTCATTTACTATTGCTCTCCATTTCAAATCACCGCGCTCCAGTCCATGTATCAGAATTTCCGCTGTTCCCATATTCGTCGCAAGCGGAACCGCATAAACATCACACAGCCGGATTAAAGCGGACACATCAGGCTCATGAGGCTGGGCAGTCAGGGGATCACGGAAGAAAATGACCATGTCCATTGCATTGTTTGCGATGCATGCGCCAATTTCCTGATCACCGCCAAACGGCCCGGACTGGAATCTGTGTATTTCAAGGCCCGTCGCCTCTGTTACTTTGAAACCTGTAGTTCCGGTCGCATAGAGTTTATGTTTTCCAAGGATGCCTTTGTAGGCCAGTGCAAACTGAATAAGGTCATTTTTTTTCTTATCATGAGCTATGAGTGCGATATTCATCAGACATTCCCCTTTAGTCGATTAAATTTTCAAGGCCGTATACAAGAAGATCCAGCTTCATTACCTGTTCCACGCACAGTTTTACCCCCGACATAAATGATGCGCGGTTAAATGAATCGTGGCGGATCGAAAGTGTCTGTCCGTCTCCCCCGAACAGAACTTCCTGATGGGCAACAAGCCCCGGAAGACGGATGCTGTGCACGTGAATTCCTTTATAGTTGGCACCGCGGGCTCCATCTAATATCTCTTTCTCATCCGGATGGCCCTGTTCTTTCTCTTCTCTGACAGCAGAAATCATTTCTGCCGTTTTCAAACCCGTCCCGGAAGGTGCATCCAGCTTTTGATCGTGGTGCATCTCAAGAATTTCTACATCCGCAAAATACTTGGCGGCCATTTGTGAAAATTTCATCATTAAGATTGCGCCGATTGCAAAGTTTGGGGCAATAATGGCGCCGATGCCTTTTTCTTCTGTCAGCTGCTCGAGTTCTTTCAGGTCAGCATCCGAAAAACCGGTTGTGCCGACTACAGGCCTTACCCCGTATTCAAGAGCTTTCTTCGTATGAATCTTCCCAATCTCAGGTGTGGTTAAATCAATAAGCACATCAGGCTTTGTTTCCTGAAAGCATGCTTCTATATCCGTATAAATAAGGGCTTCGCTTTTGAAATCACCGGCTTCTTTAAGCGTTTGGCCTCCGAATTTATGATCAACTGCCCCTACCAGAGTAAAATGCGGCGTTTCTTCAGCAAGCTTAACCGCTTCTCTCCCCATTCTTCCTCTTGGTCCTGCAATGACAACTTTAATCTGTTCCATAGCTGTTTCTCCTTATGACTCTTTTTTTGTCCAGCGGTCTTTATCTCTTGTTGTGAATTTTTTCATGACAAGATCATGCGCTTCTTCAAGATCGATTTGAAGAGAATTAGCAAGGCAGATCAGCACAAACAGAATATCTCCCGCTTCCTCTTCAATCTTCTTTTCTTTTTCTGTATCCTTTTTCGGCTTTTCGCCGTATGTATGGTTTATTTCCCTTGCAAGCTCTCCCATTTCTTCGGTCAGCCTTGCCATCATCGCAAGCGGGCTGAAATATCCCTCTTTAAACTGGCCGATGTACTCATCTACTTCTTTTTGAAGGTCTTTCATTGTCTTTTGGCTCATAGAATCACCTCTTCATTCTTCTTCATGTTAGCGGGTTCAGGACATTTTGACAAATTTTCCGGCTTGTACAAAAGGCGTGATTGCACCTTTTGTTTCCATCATCTATACTATTATCGCAAAGTACATAGAAAAGAGGATGATCGACATCATGTTTCTTCAATTGAAAATACGGAATATTTTCTTTATTTTACTCGGTTCAGCGATTTTTGCATTCGGACTAGTTCATTTTAACATGCAGAACAATCTTGCTGAAGGCGGATTTACCGGAATAACCCTTCTTTTATACTTTCTTTTTAACATTGACCCCTCGATATCCAACCTGGTGCTGAACATCCCGATCTTTTTCATCGGTTGGAAATTGCTCGGCAGGACGACCTTTCTCTATACCATTATCGGTACGGTTGCACTGTCTGTCTTCCTTTGGCTCTTCCAGCGATTTCAAATCTTCATGCCGCTTAAAGATGACTTGACCCTTGCTTCATTATTTGCAGGTGTTTTTATCGGAGTCGGCCTCGGCATCATTTTCAGATACGGCGGCACAACCGGCGGTGTTGATATTATTGCAAGACTGGTACATAAATACAAAGGCATCAGCATGGGAAAAACGATGTTCATCTTTGACTTTGTCGTCATTACACTTTCCCTCATTACCTACTTATCCTATAAAGAAGCAATGTATACCCTTGTGGCAGTCTTTATTGGCGCAAGAGTGATCGACTTTATGCAGGAAGGGGCCTATGCAGCAAAAGGAGCGACAATCATCTCGGAGAAAAACGAAGAAATCGCAGAAAAGATCATGCAGGAGATGGACCGCGGCGTCACGACTCTAAAAGGCATGGGATCCTATACAAAAATGGACCGGAACATCCTTTACTGTGTCGTTGCAAAAAATGAAATCGTCCGCCTCAAAGCCGTCATCACATCCGTCGACCCCCACGCATTCGTGGCCGTCAGCGACGTCCACGACGTCCTCGGAGAAGGATTCACGCTCGATGCGGATAAGAATCCTATACAGCGGTAGAAAAGCGGAATCAGCCGGTTAGCTCCGGGAGTCAGATAAGAAATCACCTGAAAAGTCCGGGTTTGACTTTTTGGGTGATTTTGTTCTGGCAGAGGAGTTGGCTGATGGAGCTGGACAACGAGAAAAGCGGAATCAGCTGGTTAGCTCCGGGAGTCAGATTAGAAATCCCCCGAAAAGTCCGGGTTTGACTTTTTGGGGGATTTTGTTCTGACAGAGGAGTTGGGCGATGGAGCTGGCCAACAAGAAAAGCGGAATCGCCCCGCCAACTTCATATAAAACAAGTAAGAGGCCTCGTTCACGAGGCCTCTTACTTGTTAAAGTCACGTTCTCTATTCATTTTGTCTTTTTCGCCTTTGTACTTTCTCCACCCTGTATAGGAAAGCGCCATAAAGATAATGCTTCCGGTAGATATCATGACCCACCAGAGAGACGGATCCGCTTCATCTTCTTTTACTCGTTCAAATAAGCTCTGCAAGTCTTCCTCCATTAATGTCAGCTGATTGACTTGTGATTCTACAGGAATTTCTGCAAAAAATGAATCTTCCACCACTGACTTGTGGGCTTCAATTCTCTTAAGCTGCTCAGAATCAAGATCCATCAGCATGCTGGGATAAACCGTTTCATAAAGAGAGACAAATTCCTCCCAGTTCTGTTCAAAAGCCTGATTATTTCCGTCCTGCACATCATCTTTCACTTGTGTGAAGGCACTCATAACAGGCGCTTCCATTGAACTCCACAGAGGCTGATGCTCCGATGCAGCTGCATCGACAACGAGCCTGAGCCGGATCAGGGCTCTTACTTTTTGATCAGGCGAGGAAGCTGTTTCCTGCAGCTTGTCAACTGCCGTCTGCTGAGAAGCCGAAATTGTCCGGATCTCGTTTGCTGAAACTTCGTTATTACCTTTTATGGTTTTCTCGAATTCTCTGCCAAAATAATTGACAAGCTGAAGCGATTCTTCAAATCTGTTTTGTTTCGTCAGCTGAAGTGCTGTATCCGTGAGTTTATTTAAATCTTCCCAGCTGCTTTCCATGTGCCCTGCACGATGATCAGCCAGAGAATAAAACGGCAGAGCCATCGCCATGATCATAAAAACTGCCAATGCGGCTATTCGTTTTTTCATCCTTGTCCCTCCCACAGCTTCTACTTAAAACTATGAAAAAGTGGACAAGGATAGACCTTCTTTTTTGATAAAAGAGAATCTATTTCAGGAGGTCCAGCTTATACGAATCTTTTCTGACCACAAAATAATAAGCCAGAAAAATAGAGAAAAGACTAAGCCAGAAAGTAAAATACCCGATCTCAGGCAAATAGTTCATCAAAACACTGTACTTCGGCATTTGCCCAAACACATAATCAATGATTTCATTATGCAGTGTCCAGACAGCTGCTGCCGCAAGATGCCAGGCTTTAAACCTGTAAAACGGTGCATAAAGCAGCCCCTGAACGGCCATGCCAAGATGGGACAATATCAGCATGTAGCCGACAGGGTCCAATACCCCTGTTTCATTCAATACGAGCAAATTCATGACAACTGCCCATATTCCATACTTAAACAGCGTAATAATGGCAAGAGCTTCAATTAAAGGGAGATTCCTCTTAAAAAGGAAGCCGAGCATGACAATCGTAAAAAAAAGACTTGCCGTCGGGCTGTCCGGCACAAACGGCAGGAAAATGGCCGGCGTTTCGTACAGCTGATATCTGTACCAGTAATACCCGTAGATGGTTCCAAATAAGTTGACCGTAAACATCAGAAAAAGAAAAGGCTGTCTTACAAGCAGATAGTGCATCCATTTCATAATGGTTTCAACTTCCTTTATATGTAGTTCACAACGCAGAAAAAAGCTGACATTTCGTCAGCTTTTTCTGATTATTTTGCAGTAACACTGGAGACAAACTCAGAAAGCACTTTCAATTCTTCATCTGTTCCTTTGAAGATGCCAGCAGGCATGCCGCCCTGACCTTCTACTGCGATCTTGGCAACCTCTTCAGGACTTAAGCCAGTATCGACCAGTGAAGGACCGGCTGCGCCGCCGGCTAAATTGTCGCCGTGACATGAAACACATGTTTGTTCAGTGAAGATTTTGTAGCCATCTGATTCTTTGTCAATCTCAGCTTCTGCTTTAATTTTTCCTTGTTCAGCAGCTGCTTCCCAGTCGTGAGTTGCAACAGATTCCCAAGTCAGGAAAATCGTTGCCGCTACGCCTAGAAGCATCATTCCGACTGCAACAGGGCGTTTTGCAGGTCTGCGCTCAGGCCCGCGGTCAATAAACGGTGCAAGAAGCAATGCACCAAATGCAAGACCCGGCATGATAAATGCGCCGATCACTGTGTATGGACCTGCAGCATACGTGTACTTAAGCAATTGGTATAAGAATAAGAAATACCAGTCAGGCAATGGAATGTAACCAGTGTCCGTCGGATCTGCAACACGTTCAAGCGGCGACGGATGCGCCACAGTCAAACACAGGAACCCAATCAGGAACACAGCTCCAACCAGCCATTCTTTCAATAAGAAGTTCGGCCAGAACGCTTCCGTTTTACCCGGGAATTCTGAATAGTCTTTTGGAATATTCGGTTTTCTTTCAGCTGGAACACGAGAGTCTCCAACAAATTTCATCCCTTTTCCGCGATGCATTGATTTCCCCTCCTTCTTTGGCAGTTCCGCATACTTATGCGGCTGATCATCATTTGTATTTTACAGAGGTCCGGATATACCCTGTTTGCGGATCATGATAAAGTGAGCCCCCATTAAGCCAAACAGCGCTGCTGGAAGGAAGAACACGTGAATCGCAAAGAAACGGGTCAGTGTCTGTGCACCGACGATTTCCGGATGGCCGGCAAGCAATGTTTTGACCTGAGTACCAATCAGCGGCGTTGCTTCAGCGATTTGAAGACCAACTTTCGTCGCAAATAGCGCTTTCATATCCCAAGGCAATAAATAGCCCGTAAATCCAAGACCAAGCATGACGAAGAAAATCAGTACGCCGACAACCCAGTTAAGTTCGCGCGGTTTCTTATATGCACCCTGGAAGAATACGCGGAGAGTATGTAGGAACATCATGACGATAACTAGACTTGCTCCCCAGTGATGCATGCCGCGGACGATTTGCCCGAAAGCGACTTCATTTTGAAGATAATAAACAGATTCCCATGCATTTTTAATGTCGGGAACATAATACATTGTCAGGAACATGCCTGATAATACCTGAATAACCGTTACAAAGAACGTCAGTCCGCCAAAGCAGTATACGAAAGCTGAAAAATGGTGAGCCGGATTTACGTGCTCAGGCACTTCATGGTCAGCAATGTCTCTCCACATAGGCGTAATATCAAGCCGTTCATCAACCCAGTCATAAATTTTGTTTAACACTTATTACGCCTCCTTTCGCGGTTTAGCCGAACCAAGATACAGGAATCCATCCTTCACTTCACTCTTGTATACATCAAGCGGAGCAAGCGGCGGTGTACCAGGAACATTCGTGCCATCTTTATCATACAGGCCGTAGTGGCATGGACAGAAGAATTTGTTTGGATTCGATGGATCACTGTTCCAGTTAACTGTACATCCCAAATGCTTGCAGACAGGAGAAAGCGCTATAATATCCCCATTATCGTTTTTGTAAACCCAGGCAGCCCTAGGCTCTTCAGATTTGTACCAAGCATCAACCTGTTTAATTTTAAAGTTAAAACGGGTTGGTTCATTTGTAATTTCATCTACACTGACAACCTGAACCAGATCCTGATCTTCGACCTTGCCAAGTACCGGATCCAGCGCAAAACGTACCATAGGCATTAGCATACCCGCAGCCATGAAACCGCCTACACCAGTGAGTGTATAGTTGAGAAATTGCCGTCTTGATACCCGATGTTTTTTCTCGCTCATCATTTTCCCCCCTCTATCTTAAGCTGAAGTCCGTCAGGACATACGATAAAACCATATAAAACTAGGACAATCTCATGATATATCAATCTTCCAGTAAGGTCAATATTATCCTTTTTTGGAACTTAATAAATATGTAAGGGTTTTTATTTCCCTCTCCAAAATTGTAAGAAAATGTTCATAATTTGACCGACCTGATCCTCAACCATCTTTCTCTTCAGTGATTCATCCATATGCTCCATAGGTACCGGCGGAAGGTAAATGACTTTTCCGTTTGAAAAAGCTTCTTTGGTTTTCCAATGAGGATCACTTGTCATAAAAAAGATATGGCTGAAGCTCTTTTCAAGCTCACTGTACCATTGCTGCACCGTATTTTCTGCATGTTCAGCTGTCTCTTTCAGATAAGAGATCGGCGGCATGAGGAAGACTCTTCCTTTAAGCTGCCTTTCAAGGTCTTCAGCAATCAGCAAAGCGTATTCACCCTCTGCAGCAGCATGCTTCAGGCCTGTCCCGAAATTGGCCTGGATGAGCGGCACGACTGCCGTATCCACATAATCTGCCGACTCCAGATAGGACGCTGCGTCCCCGGCTGTCCATTTCATTCATTTCAGCTCCTTCAAGTTGTGTTGCTTTTCATTATATAGGTTTTGCAGGAATCGGAAAAGAAGATTTGAAATCTCTACGTTTCTTTGAGACCTTTAATCTTCAAGCAGGCAGCAGATATATGGTGGATGCACACTGCCAGTCAGGAGGCAGCTGGAACCTTTTTAGTAAACACCCGTTTCCAGCAAGTAACGGTTCTGTTTTTTCAAGTAAAAGAGGAATTCTTGCATGTATTTTGCTATTTGTGGCAAGTAAGGCACTTGGTGATGCACATTTACCGCCTCCAGCCACTTATAAAAAAAGTGTCCCTGCATAAAAATCAGAGACACTTCTTTTTGTTACAAGTCTATGAAACAGTCCGTTTAACAAAACGCCTTTTCAGCACCCAGCCGCTGAAGCCGGCTGCAAGCAGCACGATTCCAATCAGCATGATGCTGTAGGACGCTGTGGCTGTTTCAGGAAGTCCTTTTCCTGCACCGGGAGATGACGTGCTGCCTGATGAGCCGTTTCCGCCGCCAGCATCTCCTCCTTTAGTCGGAGGGGTTCCTTGTCCATCCTTATCATCAGGCTGAACGGCGCCGTCAGGTTTTTCGTCTTTTCCAGGAGGTTTTGGCTGACTGTTTTTTTCAGCCAGAATAAAGGTGCCTCCCGCTTCCCTTTCAGGCAGGTCTGCTGTCACTTTTCCGCCTGCAGAAACTTTGTATTCCTTTCCGCTGTAAAGATCAATCACTTTCGTGTTCTTTTTAAACGGAACAGATACGGTCACTTTTTGAGCCTTTTCTGTTGTATTCAGTCCGACTGCAACAGATTGTTTGCCGTATGATCTGGTGAACACGAGGTAGCCTTCATCGTTGCTGCCCCCGATTTTTGCGCGGGTTCCTTTTGAAAAGACCTTTGAGTAGTCTTTACGGATGTTCAGCAGCTTCTGATAGTGCGTTAACAGGTCATTATTCTCTGTTTTGTCCCAGGCAAAATCGTACCGGTTTTCATTATATTCGCCTTTGTCCATGTCCCCGGCATGCTTGCCCGTCTGTCCAATTTCCTCCCCGTAATAGATGACCGGCTGTCCTTTTGCCGTAATCTGAAGGGCTGCAGCAATTTTCTGCTTGCTGATGTCACCGCCTGCATGAGTCAGAAGGAATCCATCCTCATCGTGGCTGCTGAGAAATTGTCCCATTGTGGCAGAGCTTGTCAGGTTTCCATTGCGTTCTTCGAGTCTTGCTTCTACTGCTTCTACATCACCATTGATGAAGTCTCTCGCATCGTACTTAAAGTTAAAATCAAGCAGAGAGTCCATCTGGCCGCTGTTTAGGTAGCCCCCGGTGTTGCCGATGCTGCCTCCGTAATATTCACCGATCAGTTTAAAATCAGGATTGATTTTCGTCAGTTCATTTTTAAACGTTTTCCACGTTGTATCCTCGACATGCTTGACTGTATCTACACGGAAGTAGTCAATGGCGTTGCCCTTTTCAGTCCGGTGAGCAGCCCATGCTGTCTGCCAGTCTATTATTTGTTTGCGGACAGCAGGGTCTTCTGTCATCAGATCCGGCAAACCGGCGAGCTCGCCTTTGATGACGTCCGTTCCGCCGCTGCGGATCATGCCGCTGAAACGGCTTCTGTCCTCATCTGTCGGATAGTTTGAAATTCCCGCATTTCCTGCATCTGTCTCTTTTAAACCGTAGCCTGTATGGTTAAGAACAACATCCACCATAATTTTGATGTTTTTTTCATGTGCTTTATCAAGCAATTCATTCAGGTCATCCATTGAGCCCAGATGTTCATCAAGCTTTGAAAAGTCCTTTGCCCAGTACCCATGATAGCCATACTGATGCCCGTTCTTGTCATGGCGCAGGTCCCAGTCAATGTTGTCAACGACAGGAGTGATCCAGATCGTGTTGATGCCAAGGTCTTCAAGGTAATCTAGTTTGTTTGTAATTCCTTTAAAATCACCGCCATGATACGTTTCTAAATGGCTCGTGTCATAGCCTTCCCCGTTTGGATCGTTGTTTGTTTTGTCCCCGTCATTAAAACGGTCTGTCAGCATAAAATAGATTCTTGCTTCATCCCAGTCAAAGTCCCCTTCTCCTTTAGAAACACGCGGTTTAACTGTGATGGATGCAGTCTTAGTATGTTTATTCCCGTATTGGTCAACAGCAGTCACAGGAATTTGTTTTTCACCTGCCGTCACGGTATCCGCAACTGAGAGTGTTGCTTCCATCAGCTGCAGATCAATTTTCATCGCCTGTGGTCCGCCAAGTGCGGAAACGTCAGCTGTCAGCTCGGTAAATTTGACCTCCTGATCTGTTTCAACATCAAGGCTCAGCACAGCATTTTGATTTGAGGTTACGGCCTTCGGCGAAACAGACACATTCATGGATACATCCGGCACAATGTAGTCTACAGATGATTTTTCAAAATATGGGTCTCTTACTTCTGTTTCTGTCCCATTGACAGTGACCAAATAACTGTAGTCATAGGTACCTTCCCCAGGGAGGGCTACTGTATGGGAAAAGTACTCATTTTTCTCGTCATAGGTCATCTCATATTGCTTCCCTGCAACTTTAAGGCTCACTTTTTCAACCGTATCCATTGCATTATCCGCAAACAGCTCGGGATCTCTGTAAAAGAAGGTCGCTTTTCCTTCTGACAGAACAGGGCCTTTTACGGCCGGAACGGTATGAAAGTCCCCTTTTCCGCTTTCAACAACTACCTTTGTGAGAGCTTGTCCCGCTTCTGCAGTGATGTATCTGTCCCCATCAAATGGATCTTTTACAGCCCAGTCCTGGCCTTTTCGGATGACAAAACCGACAGCCGTTGCATCTGAACTGATCTCAAATTTCGAGACGGCGCCTTGTTCTGTTATGTCAGAAAACAGCTTTTCACCGTCCTGCAGTCCGGTCTGCCAGGTCCAGATGTTCCAGTCAGCGTAGTCTGCATCCTCCCTGACATAGGTAAATTGAATAGATCTTTTAGCAGGTTCAATCATGTTTGAGGTTGTAAAAGAAAGAACAAAATCCTCCTGAAGAAACGTATTCGTGGACTGTCCCTTTACAGCATCTTTCTTTACTGACAGCGTGTAGGACTGTCCTTTTTTCAGCTGATCTGCTGTGATGCTGAGCTGATTTCCTTCTGTTTTTACGGCTGCTTGTACATTACTGCCGTCTTTTTCTGATAGTGTTATAGCATCCTGCTTTTCCACAGCCACATGTTCATTGAATGTAAC
Organism: Metabacillus sp. SLBN-84; assembly: GCF_053629595.1. Classification (NCBI taxonomy): domain Bacteria; kingdom Bacillati; phylum Bacillota; class Bacilli; order Caryophanales; family Bacillaceae; genus Metabacillus; species Metabacillus sp. SLBN-84. The sequence goes on along the minus strand of NZ_JBRJIP010000001.1, from coordinate 1,784,235 downwards.
AATCAGCGGGGCTTCAGGTTTAAAATCAGCTTCCCCTTCAGCCGGTGAGGAAGACAAAACTTCCAGCTGGGAAGCTTCCTCCACTCCTCCTATTGTGTAGCTGCTGCTGTATACTGCCTGGCTGTTTGAATTTCCTGATTCATTCCAGGTGCCGGCAAGAACATTCCCATCAGCTTCGGGACTTACATCAAATGCACCATGCTCCGCCGGATTGTTTCCGCTTAAAACGGCAATGGCCCTGATCGAGTCATCATTTTTCAGGCCAAGCTCACTGAGCGGAATTTTCCCTTCAAAGCCTTTCGTGCGATCAGCAGCAAATTGTGCCCCTTTGCTGTTTTCCCAGGTTGAAAGTTTTGGAGCCGTCAGATCCTCCGAGCTGTATAGAGCAGCTCCGGCAAGTTCATTGTCATTTTTTATTCTGACAGTAATATGAAACTGCGGCTTGGCTTCTGTGCCTCCAAAGTCAAAAGGAGCTCCCCATGGATTGCCTTCTATTTTTGAATCTTCTTCATTCACATTCAGTGCAAGGTTTAAAAACATTCCGTCGCTTCCCCAATTTGGAACATTCTTTGCTTCTGTCCAAAAATAGAGGTACCGGCTGTCGTTCGTTATATGCAAATCCCCAATCTGAAACCCCTCGTATCCCGGTGTTCCAGATGATGCAAGCGGTTGCATTTCAGACCAGTCTTCTCCGCTTCCGTCAACCTTTATTGCATCCGGTGCCGAAGCGGCAAATCCCTGCCACGTTCCAAGCACACTGCTCGCGAGAAGGACCAGTATGGCTATAGCCGCCGTCCATCTCCCCCATTTGTTTCTCATTCCATTTCCCCCTTTGCCATATAAAGAAATCGGATGCACTCGAGACCAATGCCTGTCTATGTAAACGGTTTCATCAACATCCTTATTTTGTCACGGTTCGACCGAAAAATCAATTGAAAATTCTGAATAAAAATAAGCTGAAAAGCCTAAAAAAAGAAACCTCCTTTTCTGAAGGTTTCTTCTCAAAAGCTGCAGTTCCGGCAGCAGGCAAGCTTATCTGAGGCATTTCAATTTGTCTGTCAAATGGTTGAATGCTTCTTTATCCTGGCGGTCAAGCGCATCATCAATCATTTGAAGGAGTTTTTCTTTTTGGAACGTCTGAATGGATTCTTCAAGAATTCTCTCAGCTACTACACGGTCTTTTTCATTAATATTGAGGTGCTTCGGCATAAACGGGTTTGCCTCAAGCACGGCTGCGTAATTCGGAGACTGATAAGATGAGCGGAAATTGAGCTGGATATACAGATCCTCGTCTTTATTTAACCGAATGTCATGGAACGATTTTTCGGCATCCGTAGTCATGACATTTTCTTTGTAAAAACGAAACGGCACTTCCTCTACACAGTGGGTTGACATGATAATTCCGCGGGGACAATACTGTGCCTGCTCGACAAAATGAACTTTTTCCATCAGAGTATCATGACTCATCAAATAATTCAGAATCCATACACATTCTCGTCTTTTCAGCTGATAATGATTTAAAAACCACCTGATAAAATCCTTCTTCTCAATGACAGATACAGGGGCCATCATATGCATTTCCCTCCTCTGCTAACTGTAGATTCTTACTTTAAAAGTTCAACAGATCCCAGGTGAATTCCTTCCGGCCGAGTGTTAAAAATCATCTTCTAATTGCATCAAAATCTCTTCGATTTCGACATTCGCAGGATCATGCTTTAAAGCCCTGCTGAACATCTCCCTTGCAGCTGTCCGGTTTCCGTCCTCAAGCAGATAATACCCGTACTCCATTAAAAAGTCTGGTTCTTCCTTGAAGAAATTATATGCTCGCTGGTAATGGTTTAATGCATCCGAATATTGTTCTGTTTCATGATAGGCGCGTGCAAGCTTGCGGTCATATTGAGGATCTTCTTCACCGTACCTCATGACTTCTTTCAGACAGTCGATGACCTCTTCATAAAGCTGTTCCTGCATGTAGATATTCGTCAGGGTGATGGTCGCTTCCACATGACCCGGATCAATGGCAATCGCCTGCTGAAGCAATGCTTTAGCTTCATCCGGCTGATTGTTTTTAAGTGCAGTTTTTCCGCCGTATACATACAGCTCTTTATTGTATTCGTCTACTTTAAGTCCATCTTTAACAGCATCAAGGCTTTCCCCGAGCATTCCTTCAGCCTCATAAGCCTTTGCAAGGAAAAGATAGAGCGATGTATATTCGTGATCCAGTTCTTTCAGCTTCAGAAACTGCTCAATCGCTGTCTTCGGATAATTTGCCTGCAGGGCCGTAAACCCGTAGCCAAACAGCGTGTGCAGATCAACCTGCTCAACTGCTGCTTTTTCGTAAAAAGGCAGAGCCTCTTCAAATTCGCCGCTTGCGCTGATGGATTCTGCCAATCTCTGATAAACGTTTACACCTGTGACGGTACTGTGTTCCTTAAGCACGTCTTTGAAAAAAGGAATGGCTTTATGGTAATGCCCCTGATGAAAATAAAGCTCTCCGAGTGCAAAATCGATAATCGGCTCATCAGGCACTAATTTTTTTGCTGCTTGAAGCTTTTGTTCGCTTACTTCGTTCAGACCCTGCATCTGGTAAAGGTCTGCTGAGAGAATCAATGCCTGTACATAAGCAGGATCTGTCTCAGGAATGGTATTCAGGAGGTCGATTGCTTTTTCTTCCTGATCCATGTCGATATAGATTTCTGCAAGAAATACGGTTACTTCAGACTCTTCAGGATAGAGAAGATACATATCCTCCATAATGGAGAGTGCCTGATCTGTATTCCCCCACTGATAGTATTTTTCTGCGAGCAGAAATTTTTCTTCATCGTGCAGTTTGTTTTCGAGACCGGAAAGCCTTTTAAGCCCTTCCTCAACCTGTCCCGATTCAACCAGTTCAATTGCTTCAGATAATGTGTTGTTCACCTTTAACGCCCTTTCCATTCCAGTTACGGAACAGCCTGAGCAGCAAACCTGCCGGACATGGCAACGGTGCGCTCTTCTCCAAACCCCGGCTTTAAAAAAATCGTTTCACCGGCTTTCAGCAGCTGTCCTTTATGAACCGTAAATTTAGGAATATGACTATGATACCCGCTTGAGGACAAATCTTCAACTGAATTGAATGCATTTCCCTCATACAGGTTATAGTCAACTTCGCCGCCGATGCGGATATCTCCTTTATCAGGAAACAGGCCGATTTTCATCAGAAGGTTTTTATCAAGAATGGTATGCTCGGGCGGGCAGGCAACACTTGCTGAGAAGCGGTGTTTTTTTCATCAGAGCTTCGAACGTTTTTTGCTGCTTGTCCTGCAAGGCACGTTCTGGCCATTTTGGCAGAAACGTCATCGGGAATTGGTAGATGCTGCTGCGGATCCACTCCCACGGGAATCCTGTAAGATCATCCTGGGGCTGAATCTCAAGTACAAGCAAAGGAATCTTCTGGCGTTTGCAGGCAATTAGCAGGGATGGAGTCAGTCTTTTGAGCGGAATGGCTGCACCGATGCAGTAATCAATTGGGGAATTAATCATCCTTTGTCTTTTTTTCCTGACTGCATCTGATAATTCACGTTCATATTCGGCGCGGGCAACCGTTATGACGGCTGTACACCCGGCTGCTATGAGCTTGTCCTTAAAAATGGGTTTGGCTTCCGAATAAGGACCGTTTATGGAGAAATCAAGCATAACGTGCCCGGGTGTCATCACATACGGAGAAGCGTCCATTTTCATATAGGCCATATTTTTAACTGAAGAATGGATATAATCCATTTTGTTGTTCCGTACGAGAATGGACGTTTTTTCAGCTGCTGCATGCTTAATAATGACTGCATCTTCAATTATATAGGCCACTTCCGCTTATCCCTCCCTTGTCATCTTCTTAAGACAAGCTATGAGGATATAGAGGGAAATATGCTAACAAAAGCGGAAGCGCTTTGATCAGATCCGATAGGCAGATAAGAATCCGACGGAAAAGTCCGGGTCCCGACTTTTTTGTCGGATTTGTTCTGACAGAGGATCTAGGCGCTTACGCTAGCCGTGGATAACTTTGTCATGATATCAATAGTCTTTCCTTAGCGATGAAAAATGCCTGCGGAGATTCTCCGCAGGCTGTATGTGGATTAAACCGCAGAGTTTCCTGAGAGTTCATTCACATGCTCAAAAAATGAAGGATACGAAACATCAATCGCTTCATGTCCGGAAAGGCTGACTTCACCCTCTGTTATCATGGCTGCAACAGCAAGCATCATGCCGATTCTGTGATCACCATGGCTTGAAACGGATGCTTTCTCAGCTGACAGCTTTTGTTTGCCGCGGATAATCATTCCGTCATCTGTCGGGATCACTTCAGCTCCAAGCCTGCCAAGCTCCTGAACGACTGTATCAATCCGGTTTGTTTCTTTCACTTTCAGCTCACTGGCATCTTTAATAATGGTTTCGCCTTCTGCCTGTGTGGCAAGCAGGGCAATGATCGGGATTTCATCAATCAGACGCGGGATCAGGTCCCCTGAAATCACCGTTCCTTTTAATGAGGAAGTTGAGATAGTTAAATCCGCGACAGGCTCATGGGTGCTTGAACCTTTTTCTTCAATTGTCAGATCTGCGCCCATATTATTTAAAACATCGATTATACCTGTTCTCGTTGGATTAATACCGACATTTTCAAGAGTGATCCTGCTGTTTGGAACAATTGCCCCCGCCGCCAGGAAAAACGCTGCGGATGAAATATCTCCCGGCACGTCCACTTTTGCAGCTTTTAATGTCTGGCCGCCTACAATCTCAGCAGTCAGTCCATCTTCCCGCACCTCTGCACCGAACGCACGAAGCATCCGTTCTGTGTGGTCACGTGATTTATGCGGCTCTGTTACGCTTGTCACTTCCTGATCCGCCTGAAGCCCTGCAAGCAGGATAGCTGATTTCACCTGTGCGCTTGCTACAGGAGACGTATACTTCAGCCCCTTCAGTTTGCCTCCGCGGATGGAAATCGGCGTATAATTGCCTTCCTCCCTGCCGTCAATGGAAGCGCCCATTTCTCTGAGCGGATTCGTCACCCGTGTCATGGGCCGTTTTGCAATAGATTCATCTCCAATGATGCAGGAATGAAAAGGCCGTCCTGCAAGAATGCCAAGCATTAACCGGGTAGTTGTTCCGGAATTGCCCACATCCAGAATGCCTGAAGGCTCCTTAAGAGCATCCATTCCCTTGCCGTTTACTCTGACATGAGTTCCGTTTTGCTCAATTTCAACGCCCATTTGCCTGAAGCAGGCGATTGTAGACAGACAGTCCGCCCCTGCCAGGAAGTTGTCGATCACCGTTTCCCCTTCTGCCAGCGCGCCGAACATCACCGCTCTGTGTGAAATGGATTTATCTCCGGGTATAGCTATCGAGCCCTTGAGGCCTTCTGCTATCTGCAGTTTTCTCTCGCTTTTCATACCAGCACCTCTTAACTGAAAAAAGTTTTGTAATCTGTATATTTTTCTATGCACTTCTGTGCTCGCTCACGGTCGATGTCCGTTTGAAAACTCAGTCTCAGGACACCGTAAATTTCTTCGCGTGTTTCAATGATCCGGATATTCGTAATGCTGATTTCCTCCATTGCAAGGTACCCGGTAATCTCAGAGATAACCCCTGGATAATCAGGAACATCGACATATAAATCATAAAAAGAAGGAATTGCGCCTTTTTCTCTTTCGGGAAGTCCGTCTCTGTAGTCCTTTGCATCTTTAAAATAAGAGAAGAGAGCGAAACTGTCCAGGTCTTCCACCATATGCTTCACACGGCTCATTTCCCGTTCCCAGTCTTCAAACAGAGTGAGGAGCTTCTCCTTATTATGCAGGAGAATGTCCCTCCACATAGCTGGACTGCTTGAAGCGATTCTCGTAATGTCCCTGAAGCCTCCTGCTGCAAGTCTTTTAATGACAGGATGAGTGTCTTCAAACCGTCCAGCCTGATGAACGAGGCTTGCTGCGACGATATGGGGAAAGTGGCTGATCACTCCTGTTACTTCATCATGGACTTCCGGTGTCATTTCAATAAAATGCGCATTTGTTCCTTTTAGAATGTTCTTCAGTTTATTTATGGAGTCCTCACTCGTTGTTTTGGCGGGAGTCAGAATATAAAACGCATTCTCAAAAAGATGCGCTCGTGCGGCAGTGACACCTGATTTATGAGAGCCTGCCATCGGATGTCCGCCGATAAAATGGACATCGCCTTTAAAGGCTGCTGCTGCACAGGCCGTGATCTTCTGCTTGGTGCTTCCCACATCCGTGATGATGACGTCCTTCTTCAGCTCCATGCCGCTTAACGTATCTATCATTGAAAGAGTTTGTTCCACCGGTGCCGCAAGAATGATTAAATCCGCTGTTTCAATGTCTTCAAACTGGCTGCGGGCTGCCTCGTCTATTACGGTAAGTGTTTTGGCAATCTCAAGCTGGCTTTGATTAATATCATACCCGGTAATCCAGGCATCAGGAAATTCCTTTTTTACTGATAGCGCAATCGATCCTCCAATTAAACCGAGTCCGATCAGATGTATTCTTTTTATTGGCTGATCCATTGTTATCACCTACGGATTTTATGTATGAAGAAAGAGGTGACAGCATCACCTCTTTAGGTTAAGAAATCAATTCGGCAAGGATGCTGATGATTTCCGCGTTTTGTTCTTTTGTGCCGACAGTAATGCGGATAGAAGTCGGAAATCCGAGCGCTTTGCCGGAACGGACAATGTATCCTTTTTCAAGAAGAGCCTGAAACACTTCGTCAGAGTCTCTGTTAAAATCGATCAGAATGAAATTGCCCTCTGAAGGATAGTAGCTGAGCCCATGCTCTTCGCTGAACTGATAGAATTGCTCTAGTCCCTGTTTATTCTTTTCTCTGCACTGAAGAATAAATTCCTGGTCATCCAAAGCATGAAGAGCGGCTGCCTGTCCGAGGCGGTTTGTATTGAACGGCTCTCTTGCAGGCTCAATGCTTTTAATCAGCTCACGATTGGCTGCACCATACCCGACGCGGAGGGCGGCAAGTCCGTACGCTTTTGAAAACGTGCGGAGAATCATGACATTTTTGAATTCTCTAATGAGCGGAAGTGTTTCCGGAAAATCCTCCGCTGTCACATATTCATAGTAGGCTTCATCAAGAATGACGAGCACGTGCTGCGGCACTTTTTCAAGAAAAGCCGAAAGAGACGGTTCATTGATGTAAGTTCCCGTCGGATTATTCGGCGAGCACAGCCAGACAACCTTTGTTTCCGGGTCGATCGCCGCAAGCATCGCATCAAGATCATGGTATCCGTCCACAAGTGGAATTTCTCTGATCTCTGCTCCTTCAATCACCGCATTATGACGGTACTGGGGAAAAGTTGGCGTAGCCATAACGGTATTTGTCCCCGGCTTCAAGAACGCACGGCAAATGATCTGAACGATTTCATCTGAACCATTTCCGAAAATCAGCTCAGACTCGCTGACGTTCAGGAATGAAGCAAGCTTTTCGCGCAGCATGGCGCTGTAGCCATCCGGATAGATGGCAAGCTGATTCAGTTCATTCTGGATGGCTGCCTTGGCAGCTTCGGAGCTGCCGTATGGATTTTCATTAGAAGCAAGCTTGACGATATGAGTCAGATTGTATTCTCTCTTCACTTCTTCAATGGGCTTGCCCGGCTGGTAGGGTTTTAGATTTGTAAGCTGATCTTTAATTTGCATAAGTAGACACCTCTTCTGTTTTGAACGCGAAGGAAGCCTTCGCATGCTGCTCTATGATCCGATTTCAACTTCAGCGGGCAATACAAAGGAAGCGGCTTTCTTCTGAAATTCTTCAAAAGCAGCAATCCGCGCATCCGGGTCTTTGAGCTTTTGCGATAATCGTTCCACTTCTTCGATCAGGGCGCTGCCTACAACGACTCCGTCGCACGTTTTGGTCAGTTCTTCCACATGCTGCCTCGTGGAAACGCCAAAGCCGACTAGGACAGGGACATCCGCCTCCTGTTTTACTTCTTCAAGGAAATCAAAGATGCGCTTGTCGAAGGTTTTGCGCGAGCCCGTTACACCGAGCGATGATACGCAGTACAGAAAGCCTTCCGCACTTGAGACGATTTTTTTCAGCCGGCCGCTTGAAGTCGGGGCCACCATGGAAATGAACGTCACCCCATGCTGTCTGCATGATTCCCTCAGATCTCCGCTTTCTTCAAAAGGAAGGTCCGGAATCAGCAGTCCGTCGATTGTATTTTTCTCCGCTAAAGCAAAAAAGGATTCTTTTCCTAATTGTAACACAGGATTATAATACGTAAAAAGAATGATTGGAATAGTCAGACCATTTTCTCTCATCACCGGAACGAGTTCCATTGCTTTTACAATATTCATTCCTTCTGCGAGAGCTCTTTGAGATGCCCGCTGAATAACAGGTCCGTCTGCAAGCGGATCTGAATAGGGAATGCCAAGCTCAATAGCCGAGGCGCCGGCTTTCTGCAGGGCAAGTGCAAGTCCGATGGTCGCCTCACCGTTTGGATCTCCCGCTGTAATGAACGGAACGAAAAGCTTCTTATTTTGTGAAAGCAGGTTCTGCAGGTGTGTCTTCATGCTTGCCGCCCCCTTCAAAAGAATCCATTAATGTGTGGACGTCCTTATCACCGCGTCCGGATAAACAAATCATCAGTGTTTCATCCCGTTTCATCTGCTTTGCAAGGTCAAACGCCTTTGCCAGCGCATGGGCTGTTTCGATGGCAGGAAGAATTCCCTCCTCCTGCGCAAGGAACGTTAATGCTGACATTGCTTCATCGTCTGTTACACTTTCATAGGAAACACGGCCTGTTAACGAAAGATGGGCATGCTCAGGACCGATTCCCGGATAGTCAAGCCCGGCCGAAATGGAATACGGCTCCGTAATCTGGCCGTGTTCATCCTGAAGCAGATACGTCAGAGAGCCGTGGATGACACCCTTCGTTCCTTTAGCAATCGTTGCTGCGTGAAGGTCAGTATCAGTTCCTTTACCTGCAGCCTCTACACCTACAAGGTCAACTTCTTCATCAATAAAGGCAGCGAACATGCCAATCGCATTGCTTCCCCCTCCGACACATGCCACAACTTTGTCCGGAAGAGTATTCAGCCTGCTTTGAAGCTGCTCTTTTGCCTCGTCTCCTATAACTCTCTGAAACTCTCTGACCATTTGCGGGTACGGGTGTGGACCGACAACGGATCCGATCATATAAAAATGGTCTTCGCAATGCTGCACCCAGTAGCGGATCGCTTCATTCGTGGCATCCTTCAGCGTTTTGTTTCCGCTGTGGACAGGAATGACCTCTGCGCCAAGCAGCTTCATCCGGAATACGTTCAGCTCCTGTCTGCTGACATCCTCCTGTCCCATGAATACTTTGCATTCGAGGCCAAACTTTGCCGCTACCGTTGCAGCCGCAACACCGTGCTGGCCTGCTCCTGTTTCAGCTATGATCTTCGTTTTCCCCATTTTTTTTGCAAGCAGCGCCTGGCCGATTGCGTTATTGATTTTGTGGGCGCCTGTATGATTCAAATCCTCTCTTTTCAAGAAGATTTTTGCTCCGCCAAGCTTTTCCGACACGTTTTCTGCATAGGTCAAAGCCGTCGGGCGTCCGGAATATTCCGAAAGCAGGCGGCGGTATTCGTTCATAAACCCGCTGTCTGCAATGGCTTCCTCAAATGCCTCCTGAAGTTCAGCCAGCGGCTGCATTAGCGTTTCAGGAACATACTTTCCTCCGAATTCTCCATATCTGCCAAACTCATCGGGAAATTGATACATGCTGATTCACCCTTTCTTCAAATCTTCTGAGTAATAGCTCGTCTTTTCTCTCATTCTGTTCAATACCGCTCGACAGATCGATTCCACCAGGCGTCAATGCCAGCAGGCCGTCAATGTTGTCAGGACCGATTCCTCCTGCAATAAATATCTTCCTGTTCATTTCTTCTGCTGCTTTTATATAGGCAGGGACACTCGACCAGTCGAAGGTTTCCCCTGTTCCGCCAAACGTCTCTTTAACTTTTGAATCTATAACAAAACCATCGGCTGAATCTTCATAGTCTCTCATAAGGGAGAGAGTATCCTCTTTATGGGGAAGGGCCTTCCAGACTTCCGCCCCGAACCTGCGCTTGATTTCGCCTGCTTGATCAGGGGTTTCGCTTCCGTGGAGCTGGATAACGTCAATCGGAAGTTCTCTCAGAACGCTCTCAATTTCTTCATTTGGCGCATTTACAAACACTGCTGCGAGCTTTTTCCCTCTCAGGTCCACCTTTTGCAGCCACTCCTTTACCTGCTCCGTCTGAACCCGCCTCTTGCTTTTTGCAAAAATCAGACCCAGATAGTCAGCGGATGAAGCCGCGGTCAGTGATAAATCGTGAAGAGAGCGATTCCCGCAAATCTTAATGAGCGGCTTGTTCATTCTGTTTCACCGTAAAGCCTTTGAATGGCCGACGTCTGATTCTCTTCCCTCATCAGGGATTCTCCGACCAGAATGGCGTCAGCGCCCCTGCTTTTAACGGTTTCTACGTCGCTGAACGTGAAAATGCCGCTCTCGCTCACGAGCAGCGTCTCTTTAGGCACTGCCTCACTGATTTTTTCAATTTGACGGATATCGGTTTGAAAGGTCGTAAGATCCCTGTTGTTGACTCCCAGAATCTTTGGCGTGAAATGCGGCAGCAGTTTTTCAAGCACTGGCAGCGAATGCACTTCCACAAGGACGTCAAGATTCAGTTCACCCGCATGAACATAAAGCTCATGAAGCAAAATCGGGTCCAGCGCTTCACCGATCAGCAGGACAGCATCTGCGCCAATATGGCTGGACTCAATGATTTGTTTATGATCAATGATAAAATCTTTTCTCAATACAGGAAGGCTGACTTTCTCTTTTATTTGGGCGATATAATCTCTGTGCCCCTGAAAGAACGTTTCATCCGTCAATACCGACAGGCAGTCTGCTTTTCCGGCTTCATATGCCTTTGCGATTTCAACAGGATGAAACGATTCTTTGATGATCCCTTTAGAGGGAGAAGCCTTCTTAACTTCTGCTATCAGAGCTGGCTTTCTTGCAGATTGTCTGAGGGCACTGTAAAAAGACCTCTCTGAAACGTGCTTTCTTTCAGGTATATTCAGGGATTGAACTTCTTCCCGTTTTTTCTCAAGAATCTGATTAAGCATACTGTTCCTCCTTTTTGCGCTGAAGCCGTGCAAGCTGACGGTATGCCGTACCATTTTCAATCGCCTGTTTAGCAGCCGCAGCTCCTTCTCTCAGACTGTCTGCCTTACCTGCAACGTAAAGGGCAGCTCCCGCATTCAGTGCAACAATATTGGCTGCAGCCCCTTTTTTCCTGCCTTGGAAAACGGAAAGAATTAATTCGGCGCTTTCAGAAGGGCTTTCCACTTGAATGTCTTTTAGTTCCCCTTTTTCAAGACCCATTTCTTCAGGTGTGATTTCATAACGCGTGATGTTTCCGTTTTTCAGTTCTACGACATCTGTTATGCCAGTAATGCTGCATTCATCAAGACCGTCTCTCCCGGTCACAAGAAGAACGTGCTCAGAACCAAGCTCCCTGAGGGCATGAGCAATTTTCTCAGCATATTCCGCCGAAAAGACACCCATCACCTGCCGTCTTGCATTTGCAGGATTGGCAAGAGGACCAAGAAGGTTAAAAACAGTCCTGAATCCGATTTCCTTCCGGGGATTTACCGCATGCTTCATGGATGCGTGATAGATCGGCGCGAACAAAAAGCTCATATCATATTCATGGAGGGCTCTTTTCGCTTCCTCAGGTGAGGTTTGAATCATGATTCCGAGCTGTTCAAGCACATCTGCACTGCCGCTCTTTGACGAAACAGCACGGTTCCCATGCTTTGCCACTTTTACGCCCATTGAGGATGCCAAAATGGCGGATGCAGTTGAAATGTTGAAGGTTGAGGCGCCGTCTCCGCCTGTTCCGCACGTATCAATCACATCTTCTTTATATTCAATCCGCGTCATATGCTGCTTCATTGCTTTAGCAAACCCGACAAGTTCATCGACCGTTTCCCCGCGGAATCTGAGAATGGAAATAAAGCTTGCTATCTGACTAGGAGTTGCTTTTCCTTCCATGACCTGATTCATGGCACTCATCGCTTCCTGTTCAGACAGCGTGTGGCCTTCAATGCATTTGTTCAGCAAAGCTTTCATTCCCGTCACCCTCCTTCTGTCCGAACACTTTTTCAGCAAGCTCGATCGTTTTAATAAGCGCACTTGCTTTGTTTCTCGTTTCCTTCCACTCAAGCTCAGGCTTTGAGTCGGCAACAATTCCGGCTCCTGCCTGTACATAAGCCTTACCTCCCTGAAGAGCGATTGTTCTGATTGTGATGCAGGAATCGATATTTCCGTCAAATCCAATGTAGGCTATGCAGCCGGCGTATGCATTTCTCGCTGTCGGCTCAAGCTCCTGCAGAATCTGCATGGCACGAACCTTGGGAGCACCGGACACTGTGCCGGCGGGAAAGGAAGAAAGCAGGGCATCAATCGGATGTGTGCTGCTTTTCAGCTGGCCGGTTACTTTTGATATCAGGTGCATCACATGTGAAAAGCGTCCAAGCTCCATTAGAACAGGCGTTTTAACTGATCCGTATTCGGCCACTCTGCCTATATCGTTTCTTGCAAGGTCCACCAGCATGTAATGCTCTGCTTTTTCTTTTTCATCCTGTCGAAGGTCTTCTTCAAGAAGCAAATCTTCTTCCTCGGTTTTCCCGCGCTTCCTTGTGCCTGCAATCGGATGGATTTCCAAATATCCGTTCTGTACGTAGATCAGCCGTTCAGGAGAACTTCCGATCAGCTCTGTGCCGTCAAACTTAATATAGAACATATAAGGGGAAGGGTTCACGACCCTGAGCATGCGGTAGAGATCAAATCCTCCTGCCGTTACCGGGATTTCAAACCGCTGAGAAAGAACGCCCTGAAAAATATCGCCTGAGCGGATATATTCTTTGATTTTTTCAACAGCTTCAAGGAAGTCTGCTTTTTCGAAGTTTGAAGTGACACCCTCAAAAGAAACGGATGCCTGATCCGTAGGCGAAAGCATCAGGTCGTGAAAATCCCTTTTCTCGCCAAGCTTTGAGATCAGCTGGCTGATTTTCGCTTCTGCCATTCCGTAGACAGCGCGTATTCCCTCTTCCGATTCCTTGCCGGTAAGACGTTCATATTGGATAAACGAAAGCTTCTTATCCTGATGATCATAGGCAATCATGGTCGAACAGACAAACAGCAGGCATTTTTTAAAGGAAAGATCCTGATGTTTGTGCTGCGGAACCCGTTCAAACATCGTGACAGAATCATATCCGAGATATCCGACTGCTCCGCCGGCAAAAGGAATATCGAGGTCCGGGACCTTCACTTTTAAATACGCGTCCATCCACTTGAAAATCTCTTTAAGAGAGGATGATTCATGCAGCGTCTGCCGCTGTTTGGAACGGACACAGTAACGGTTCTTTTCTTCTTCAATAAATAAAAATGGATTTAATCCGATAAAGGAATAGCGTGACCAGGATGATTCCGCGTCTTTGCTTTCAAGCAGATAGACTGCTTCATCCTCAAACACCTTAAAGAGCTGTATCGGCGTAAAGGTGTCAACTTGAAAGGATTTGATGACGGGGATCGTCCGAAACTGTCCGCTGTCCTCTTTAAATGAGGCAAAATCAGTATGAAACATTGTACTCACTCCTCCAGCAGTGTGGAGAATAAGTATTTAGGAGGTTATAGAAGGTTGCCCGCGGTAAACAGAAAAACCCAAAAACGAGGATGACCTGTTTTTGGGTAGACGTATGCCGCAGCGTAAATATAAAAATACCTCAGCTAAACTGACTCATTCTCGGCTACCCTAAACTAAACTCTTGCTAAATGTATCGTGTCTCTTGTGTTTTCCTGATCTCTAAACTCAACTACCGCACTGGAACATATTAGAAGCTCTCTTCTAATTTCTATTCTTGTGAACTATGTTAATACAGCTTTTGAATAGTGTCAACGAAAGACTTCCCAGCTGTGACGTTTATTTTCCTGAAAGGTCCGGCCTTAAAACCGTCGCTTTTCCCTGATAAACATGTTTGACTTCCTTTTGGCTAAGCGGTGTTTCAGCCGTCATCATGACCCTGATGCACTTCTCAAGGCTTCCTTCAACCGGAATTTCCTGCATGCACATAACAGGAACATATTCCCAGCCATCAAAATTCCGTAACGCTTTAGCAGGGAACACTGTGGTCAAATCCGCTGTTGTTGAAAACAGGACGGACGTCACATCTTCAGCCTTCACATGATTGAGATCGATCATCTCAAGAAGCAGCGCTTCTGTTGCCTGTATTATTTCCTGCTCATTGTTTTGCTGAACGGTTGCAGCTCCTCTTATTCCCCGAATCATACAGTTCCCTCCTGTCTCCAGTTTTCCAGCAGGGATCTTAAACGGTCTTTTTCAAAGGCTTGCGTTCTGCATTCACCAATAGACTGAAGAAGCACCATTGTGATGGTTCCCGAGCTGGCTTTTTTATCTTTCATCATTTTGCTAATGAGCAGGTCTGTATCAAGATGGCTCGGAACTGCTGTTGGAAACCCGAGCTCACCAAACCACGATTTAATCTCTTCGTACGGAAGATCCGCGCAGAGAGTGAGATTACTCAGCCATACAGCAAAGAGCATGCCTGCTGCGACTGCGTCGCCGTGGCTGATCTTCCCGTATCCTGCTCCTGATTCGATTGCATGACCGAGGGTGTGGCCAAAATTCAGATGCGCCCTCACTCCTGATTCCTTTTCATCTTCTTTAACGACAGCAGCCTTTACAGAAATGCCTTGCAGGATCATCCGCTGCAGCATGGAATCATTGATTCTGCGCACATCATGTATCTCACGACTCAGCCATCTGTATAACTCTTCATTTCCTATCAGCCCATGCTTGATGACTTCTGCAAAACCTGACCGCAGTTCGCTTTCAGGCAGGGATTCAAGGAAATCAAGATCATAAATGACAGCTTCAGGCTGATAAAAGGCACCAATCATATTTTTCCCTTCCGGATGATTGACGGCCACTTTACCGCCAACAGCGCTGTCATGGGCAAGCAGCGTTGTAGGAAGCTGGATAAAAGGAATGCCCCTCATATAGGTAGCAGCGACAAAGCCGGCAAGGTCGCCAATAACGCCTCCGCCGAATGCGAGAATGAGAGATTTTCTGTCAAGTCCTTGCTTCAGGGCAAACGTTTGAATGTCATAATACATTTGAAATGACTTGCTTTCCTCTCCGCTCGGAACGGCATAAACATCGGACGGGAATGAGCTGACTGCCCGCATCAGCTTATCCCCGTATAGATTCTGAACAGCTGAATCGGCAATAACCAGGATTCTGCTTGGGTTTAACCGCTCCAGCTGTTTCATTAGTTCTGTTTCAATCACACCTGCCCCGACAATAACAGGGTAGGAACTTGCAGAGGTTTCAACAACAAGCTGTTTCATTAGAATTCCCTCGCGTACTCGCGAATTTCCTGAATTTCTTTTTGCAGGGCGTCCATACGGTCAGAGCCGAATTGTTCTACTATGGCTGATGCAATTTCCCATGCGACAACCGCTTCAGCCACAACACTTGCAGCAGGAACTGCACAGCTGTCCGAACGTTCAATACTTGCAGAAAACGGCTCTTTTGTTTCAATATCAACACTTTGCAGCGGTTTGTAAAGGGTAGGAATCGGCTTCATGACTCCTCTGACCACAATCGGCATGCCCGTTGACATTCCGCCTTCAAATCCTCCGAGACGGTTCGTTTTGCGGGAGTAGCCCTGTTCTTTTGACCAAGTAATTTCATCATGCACTTCGCTTCCGAATTTTCGTGCAGCCTCAAAGCCCATTCCAAACTCAACGCCTTTGAAAGCATTGATGCTGATGATAGCACCCGCAATTTTCGAATCAAGCTTGCGGTCATAATGGACGTAGCTGCCTACTCCTGCAGGCATCCCTTCAACAATCACTTCAACAATGCCTCCGATTGAGTCTCCGTTGCTCTTGGCATCATCAATCGCCTGCATCATTTTAACGGCAGCATCCTCATCGAGGCATCTGACCGGCGAATCCTCTGTTACACGCTGCAGTTCTTCAATTGAAGAGTATTCTGTCTTTTCTGCTTTTACAGAACCGATTTCCACAACATGACCTGCCACTTTGATCCCAAGTTCTGCAAGCAGTCTTTTAGCGACTGCGCCTACAGCTACTCTGACCGTTGTTTCACGGGCTGAAGACCGCTCAAGCACATTGCGTATATCGCGGTGTCCGTATTTAATGGCACCGTTCAAATCAGCATGACCGGGACGGGGGCGGCTGATCTGACGCTTGATCTCCTTTTCCTCGCCTTCTTCTAAAGGCTCGATCCCCATAATCTTTGTCCAATGCTTCCAATCATTATTTTCAACAACGAGTGCAATTGGAGAGCCAAGCGCTTTTCCGTGGCGGATTCCGCTTGTTATCTGCACCTCATCTTTTTCTATCTGCATTCTTCTTCCTCTGCCATGTCCTTTTTGTCTGCGCGCAAGATCGCGGTTGATGTCCTCGGCAGTAATAGCAAGACCTGCCGGCACTCCTTCCACAATTGCAGTTAACTGAGGACCATGTGATTCTCCTGCTGTTAAGTATCTCATCTAAAGCTCTCCCTTCATCGCACTAACGCTTTTAAGTAACACTATATCATATCCTCCTAAGGATGAATAGAAAGATTTACAGTTGTTTTTTTCTGTAGAAAAAAGTGCCTGCCGATTCCAGACCATATGTATGGGCATGAAAAATCTGCTCTGTGCTTCCAACAAACAGGATTCCCCCCGGTTTCAGCGCATTTGAGAACTTTTCATAAATGGTTTCTTTCGCCGCTTCTGTAAAATAAATCAGAACGTTGCGGCAAATTATCAAATCAAAGCCGCTTTCATAACGGTCTGAGAGAAGATTATGCTTTCTGAACTGCACCGATTTTTTCAGGTCATTCTTAATTTTATAGCCTGTCCCATCTCCTGAAAAGTATTTGCCCCTCATTCCGTCAGGCAGCTCTGACAGGCTTCTTTCAGGAAAAACCCCCGCTTCCGCTCTTTTTAGTACCGTTTCATCCAAATCTGTTGCCAGAATGCGGATGTCTGACAGGGCAGCGTACTTTGACAAAATCATGGCAAGCGTATAGGGCTCTTCGCCGGTTGAGCAGGCCGCACTCCACACCTTCAGCGTCCCGGGCTTTTTGATCATGTCCGGAAGAAGCTTCGTTTCAAGCATTTCCCACTGTTTTTTATTCCTGTAAAATTCTGTGACGTTTATCGTCATTTTGTCAAGCAGCTCGGCCAGCAGCTCCGGCTCTTTCCGCAGACGTTCACTGTAGTCCCGAAACCCGCTGCATCCTCTTTTTATGTAGAGGGAAATTAACCTTCTTTTCATCTGTGCTTCCTTGTAGAGCGACAGATCAATCCCCGTCATCCTTTTAATTTCGTTTATAAACTGCTCGTATTCCATTAACGTTTCTCCTCTGTACATGCATTATGTATAGTATATCGGATTTGGAGAACGACTTGTGAAATGAGTTTTAAAAAATCTGAAAAATCAGGGTGGATGGATGTTTCAAGCGTACTCAGCTCCTTTTCACTGGCTGTCTGGGGGGAGGGCGCGGGCTTGCTTACCCTCCGATATCGTTTTACAGTTTTGCAGGGTACGATTCTGACCGTTGCTTACCTTCCGATATCGTTTTACGGTTTTGCAGGGTACGATTCTGACCGCTGCTTACCTTCCAATATCGTTTTACGGTTTTGCAGGGTGCGATTCTGACCGTTGCTTACCCTCCGTTATCATTTTTCGGTTTTGCAGGGTACGATTCGGGACTTTGCTAACCCTCCGACATCGTTTTTCGGTTTTGCAGGGTACGATTCTGACCGTTGCTTACCCTCCGATATCGTTTTTCGGTTTTGCAGGGTACGATTCTGACCGTTGCTTACCCTCCGATATCGTTTTTCGGTTTTAAAGGGAACGATTCATCCCCTTTCCTCTAACCATTCACCAAAGGGAATGTCCTGCAGCAGAAAGAGGTTCTATCTGCTTGCTCTAGTCGAAAATAAATAAAAGCCAGCATCTCTGCTGGCTTTTCATGCGGATCAGTAGATCCAGGTATGAATATCTTTATCGTATTCTACAAGCTCTTCAGCTTTGAAGAATAAGCCGATTTCGCGCTCTGCGCTCTCAGGAGAGTCAGATCCATGAATGATGTTCTTTCCGACAAATAAACCATAGTCGCCTCTGATTGTACCCGGCAATGCTTCGGCTGGTTTGGTTTTCCCCATCATCGTGCGTGAAATTTCAATCACATTTTCCCCTTCCCAAACCATTGCGAAAACTGGTCCGGATGTGATGAATTCAACTAATTCACCGAAGAATGGCTTGCCGTTATGTTCCCCGTAGTGCTGTTCAGCAAGAGATACAGGGATCTGCATCAATTTTGCCCCGACCAAATGTAAACCCTTACTTTCAAATCTGGAAACGATTTTACCGATAAGCTGACGCTGAACGCCATCAGGCTTGACCATCATAAATGTTTTTTCCATGTTAATTTCTCCACCCCGCGATTGTTATGTATGGGCTTTCATGGCCCATGGAAATCGTACCATTATTTCACTATTTTCGCAATCGCATGGAGCGGATGAAATTAAAATTTTCTTTTTCCAATATATTTTGCAATGCTTGAAAGAGCTGATCTCGCTCTGTTTCTTGGGAGCTCGCTCAGGATTTTGAAACCCTTCTCAAGATACATATCGCTGACCTTTACAGACCGGCTGATCGCATCAGACGCTATGATGGCACGGATGACTTCATCCATCTCCTCTTTCGTCGTTCTGCTGTGCACCTTGCTGATTTTTTGCTTCAGTTCGTCATCTTCCATTGCATAAAGAACCGGAAGCGTAATATTTCCCTGAAGCAGATCTCCCCCTACCGGTTTTCCGAGTTCTTCTTCTGTAGAAGTAAAATCAAGGATGTCATCTGTAATCTGAAAAGACATGCCGACATAATAGCCAAACAGAAACAGTTTTCTGTGAACAGATTCCGGCACTCCTCCTGCGATCGCCCCTAGCTGGCAGCTTGCAGCAATCAAAAGAGCCGTCTTCCGCTTAATGCGTCTCAAGTAGACCCGCAGGTTCTGTTCATAGTCATATTTGTCTTTGATCTGCTCAATTTCGCCAAGCGAAACTTCTACAATGGTTTTGGAGAGAATCTGGTGGGCGGCAACGTTCTCGAGGGATGTCATAATTTCAAGTGATCTTGCAAACAAATAATCTCCGGTGTACATGGCA
This sequence comes from Metabacillus sp. SLBN-84, assembly GCF_053629595.1. NCBI lineage: Bacteria > Bacillati > Bacillota > Bacilli > Caryophanales > Bacillaceae > Metabacillus > Metabacillus sp. SLBN-84. Next base: position 1,764,939 of record NZ_JBRJIP010000001.1, on the reverse strand, counting down.
ATGCGGTTGTCCCATTTCGCTTTAATCGTAGGTTTTCCGCGTCTGAGTTCAGCATCATCGATGACGTCATCGTGCACAAGTGATGCCATATGTATAATTTCAAGTGCAATGGCCACTTTTTTCACTTTTTCAATATCATATTCGCCAAACATGGCCGAAAGCAATACAAAAACAGGGCGAATCCGCTTTCCCCCTGCTTGAAGAAGATGCAGCCCTGCCTCGCTTAGCAGAGGCTCTGTGGAGCTAACCGTTTTTTCAAGTTCCTGTTCGATCAGATCGAGATCTGCATTTAGAAACGAATACGCCATTTTAAATTTCATTCAATTCACCTAAATACTCGCATTTTTAAATCCGGATGAACCTGTGCGTGCTGAAAAAAAATAAGTGCAATTCCTGTGAGACCCGTGTTACAGGCCGCATAAGTACCCGTCCTTTTCTACTTTACACCGAGATGCATCGCTGCAACTCCGCCTGTATAAGGTTTTACTTCCACGTCATTAAAGCCGGCATCCCTGAACATCCGGGCAAGCTCCTTCATGCCCGGGAAGTCTCTTGCAGACTCCTGAAGCCATGAGTACTCATCATAGCTTTTGGCAAACAGCTTTCCAAACAGCGGCATGACAAACCTGAAATAAGCGTAATATGCCTGTTTAAAGCCTATCATCGTCGGCTGTGAGGTTTCCAGGCAGACGACTTTCCCGCCCGGCTTGACTACACGGTGCATTTCTTTGAGGACTGTCATATAGTCAGGAACGTTTCTGAGGCCAAATCCGATTGTGACATAATCAAAGGTATTGTCAGCAAAAGGCAGCTCCATCGCATTTCCATGAATCAGTTCAATGTTTGAATGGGCTTTGATTTTTTCTCTTCCGATCTTCAGCATATTGTTGCTGAAATCAAGACCGACCGCCCTGCCTTCAGGACCGACAGCATCTGCCATGGCAATCGTCCAGTCCGCCGTCCCGCAGCATACATCAAGGGCCGCCGCTCCCCTTTTTACGTTCATTCGCTTCATCGTTTCCCTGCGCCATGCTATATGGCGCTGAAAGCTGATAACGGAATTCATTTTGTCATAGTTCTTGTAGATTTTCTCAAATACAGAGTGTACTCTTTCCTCTTTTGACTGCTGCATGTTATAACCCTTCTTCCGCAAGCGTAGTGTATCTCATCTCCTGATTATACTTAAAAGACTGCAGCCTCGCCAAGAGAACCTTCTGAAGAGAAGACGGCTGCTGAAAACTGCTTTCGATCAAGGCTGCCGTTTCTTCAAAATAACGGTTGCAGAACTCTTTTAAATAGACACCCGTCCATTCAATGGCACCGGCATTCTTTTTCTTTTTGGCAGAATCACCTGTGCGGTGATGAGATTCTGAGCTGTATTTGCTTTTTTCAAGCAGGAGCCGTTTGTATGAAAGAAACGCAGTCGTAAGCCTTGAGAATATGCCGGCCTGAATATAGTCTGACACATGCTCAAACAGGGAGGTTTCCACTTTAAGCAGGCTTGCTGTAAATGAATCAAAATCAGCCGCCGATTGTTCGTAAAGACGGATTTTGTGTTCATTGATTTCTTTTATTGCCGTTGCTAACGTCCGAATCATTCCGATATCCTGCATTTCAGAAAGAAGCGCGTAATAGAGTCCGCTGAAATAATCCCCTGCAAGAACAATAAGCTGTCTTTGCTTGAACTCTTCCTGCCTGAGATGAGCAGACGTTGAGACTTCATCATGAGTATCAAGGGCAATTTGCACAAGCATCGCAGTAATGATGTAATTTTCTTTCTTTTCCTCCGGAAGATCCGTCTGATCAAACAGAGCATAAAAGAGAAGCAATTTATCTTCATCAATCATTGGAGAAGGTATATATTTCGCTAAAAATGGATGAGTGAGTTTTACATGTAATGCGTCTTTGATTTTAGCTAATTGTACATAGATGTCTTGCAAATGAATCACCCTTGTCCCCACGTAAGAAATTTTTTCGGAAAGCCAGCAATAGCAACAACGTTCGTCATGCTTAGTACTGATTATTATACCATAAGTGCGCCGGGCGGAGTATTATCTTCTGGAATCGCTCTCTATTTCTCCGTGGCCTGTCTGAATAAGCGCTTTGCCCCTGATTTTAATGGCAGATGTGTGTTCTGTAAATTGCGCAATCATTACTTCGCCTTTATCAAGTTTTTCAGAATGATGAAAGCGGGTATCCGACCCCCGCGTAAGCCCGATTACGTTTACTCCGTCTTCGATTGCTTTAATCACAAGGAAATCATTTGTATTTTCTTTCAAGCAGGTTCACCCCCGTTTTTATGTAGTTGCTTATTCTTTTATAAATGAAAGAACTTCTGCTCTGGCAGCAGCATCATTTGTAAAGACGCCTCTGACAGCTGATGTGATCGTTTTGCTCCCCGGCTTTTTGACGCCTCTCATTGTCATGCACATATGTTCTGCTTCGACGACAACCATAACGCCGTGCGGCTCAAGGGAATCGACGATGCTTTCCGCAATAGTTGACGTGATTCTCTCCTGCAGCTGAGGTCTTCTGCAAACGGCTTCAACTGCTCTTGCAAGCTTGCTCAGACCGGTTACTTTTCCGCCTTTGGGTATGTATGCGATATGCGCTTTTCCGAAGAAAGGGACGAGATGATGCTCGCACATGGAGTGAAAAGGGATATCTTTTACTAAAACGAGTTCTTCATGATCCTCTCCGAACACGGTTTTAAAATGTTCCTTTGGATCCTCGTTAAGTCCTGAAAATACTTCCGAGTACATTTTTGCGACTCGTTTCGGAGTATCAAGCAGCCCTTCGCGGTTAGGATCCTCACCTATTGCTTCAAGGATCAGCCTGACCGCCTCTTCAATCTGCTGTGTGTTGATTTGCCCCATACTTTTCCTCCCGGTAACAAGTTATTTGATACAGATTCTAGCACAGGTGAAAGATTAAAAGCAAAGAATGATGCACGTTTGCTCTGTCAGCATAAACTTTCTGCAGGCTTCTTCATCTTTCTCAGCACAAAGGAAAAGCCCCTATAAAAGGGGCTGTCCATTTGTTGTGTATGTATTTTATGCATCATACACGGGTAAGAGCACATTATTTACCGGCTACAGCATCTTTAAGAGCTTTACCTGGTTTGAACGCAGGCACTTTGCTTGCTGCGATTTCGATCTCTTCTCCAGTTTGAGGGTTGCGTCCTTTACGAGCCGCGCGCTCACGTACTTCGAAGTTACCAAAACCGATCAATTGTACTTTATCACCGTTTTTAAGTGCATCCAAAAGTGTATCGAAAACAGCATCAACCGCTTTCGTTGCATCTTTCTTAGACAGTTCGCTAGCTTCTGCTACCGCGTTGATTAGTTCTGTTTTATTCATGCCTTTCACCTCCTCCCAAAGTTTGTTGTCAGATTCAGCATAAATCCATTCTGTTAAATTCATTTCTTCACAGATTCTGCGAAATCTATACATGATAGAAACGCATTTTACTGTGAACACGCTAATCTTATCCGATTAACGCCTGAAATTCAATGTTTTTCCGCATGAATAGTGGGTTTCCAGGAAGATTGCACCAATGCAGAAAATAATTTCTGATAGTAGATTAACACATCAGGTTTCGCTAAGCAAGGAGAAACCTCAAGAAAACCTTTATAAATCAGGCATTGAGGCCACCCCAGGCGAACGTGCATTCTTGCCGGGACTCTATTTTACAAAAAAATGATAGGAGAAGCAAATACTATTTTAAAATATGTAATAACATACGCCGAACATGATTGCATATAAGGGGGTACGAAAGCGAATATTTTACTGAAATACATTTTTGTAACCACTTTGTCATCTGGCTGAAAACTATTATTAAAGACAAAAAGACAGCCACCGAAAGTGGCCGTCATTTTGGGAATGCTTATAGAATAATCGCGATTAATCCGCCTGATCCCTCGTTAATAATGCGTTCAAGCGTCTCTTTCAGTTTGTATCTTGCATTCTCAGGCATGAGTGACAGCTTTGCCTGGATGCCTTCTCTAACGATAGAGCTCAGGCTGCGTCCGAAGATATCAGAGTTCCAGATCGACAGCGGATTGTCTTCGAAGTCCTGCATCAAGTACCGGACTAATTCCTCACTCTGCTTCTCTGTACCGATAATCGGCGCAAATTCAGACTCAACATCCACCTTAATCATATGGATGGAAGGGGCAACTGCTTTCAGGCGCACTCCAAACCTTGCACCCTGCCTGATGATTTCAGGCTCATCAAGGCTCATGTCGCTGAGAGCCGGTGCAGCTATGCCGTAGCCGGTCTGTTTTACCATTCTGAGAGCATCTGCGACTTGATCGTATTCAGCTTTTGCATAGGCAAAATCCTGCATGAGCTGAAGGAGATGATCCTTCCCTCTTATCTCAACACCGACGACTTCTTTTAGAATCTGATCATATAAATCATCCGGAGCATAGAGGTCAATTTCAGCAATTCCCTGACCCATCTCAATTCCGGCAAGGCTTGCGCGGTCGATAAAGTCGTATTCACTGAAATAGCCGACGACTCTGTCCACATCTCTCAGTCTTTTAATATCCTGAACGGTATCTTTTACAGCCTCCTGGTAGCTTTCGCGCAGCCAGTGGTTGTCGCGCAGAACCATTACCCAGCTCGGGAGATTAACATTCACCTCAAGCACAGGGAATTCATAAAGCGCTTCGCGGAGAACGTTCATGACATCTGTTTCGCGGATGCTCTCCACACTCATGGCCAGCACAGGAATATCATACTTCTCACTGAGCTGTCTCCGGAGCGTTTCCGACTCAGGATGATACGGCTGGACCGTGTTGATGATCATAATGAACGGTTTGCCTACTTCTTTCAGCTCTTCAATCACACGTTCTTCTGCTTCTACATAATCTCTTCTTGGAATCTCTCCGATTGAACCGTCTGTTGTAATAACGACGCCAATTGTGGAGTGCTCCTGAATCACTTTTCTTGTTCCGATTTCAGCTGCTTCATGAAACGGAATCGGTTCTTCGTACCAAGGCGTATTGATCATTCTCGGGCCGTTTTCATCTTCATATCCTTTTGCTCCGGGAACCGTGTACCCGACACAGTCCACCAGTCTGATATTAACGTCAAGCCCCTCTTCAACATGGATCGAAACCGCTTGATTAGGGACAAATTTAGGCTCTGTTGTCATGATGGTTTTGCCTGCAGCACTTTGCGGCAGCTCATCCTGCGCGCGTGCCCGGTCTGACTCGTTATCAATATTCGGAAGCACAACCTGCTCCATGAATTTTTTGATAAATGTAGATTTGCCTGTTCTTACTGCTCCTACTACTCCAAGATAAATATCGCCGCCTGTGCGCTCTGCGATATCTTTGAAAATATCTACCTTTTCCAAGTGATCCCCTCCCGATCATAGGCTTCTTGGGTTATTGACCGTCTGCTTTTTCGTGTTTAGGACACTATATATTTATGACGTTGTCCTATTTCTTTATGACAGTGATCTGAAATTTTTTTCTTGGTTCATTTTATGAACAGGTTTTTTTATAAATGAAAAACCCTTCTTTCAGAGTTTATTTCCCGAAAGAAGGGTTCATGACTTAATTATTCAAAAAGACAGGTTCATTTTTTTCATTAACTGTATAAGGCAATGAAAAAGCAGGAACAAATGGAGAGTCGTTCACAAGGACATTCCGGATATCTTCTCCAGCTTTGTATTCTTCCTTGCCTTCGTTCAGCTTTTTGTACAGGTCAATCCGGTAATCAGCATATACTTCGCCTTTATTGTCAATCACAAACGGCAGTGACTCTCCTGAGTAAGGGCTGACAGCTTGAGGTGCTTCTTTGTAGCCGAGTTTCTTATAATCCAGAGTGAACACGTTTTCAGCGACTACATCCTTATATGGAGGATATCCGTTTGAAGCTTTATACACATTCAGCCTTGTTTTAATATCACGGATCGTCTCTGACATTCTGAGATCAATCAGCTTAACAGTCGGATTGTCCTCTACATCAACAAGCACATACACGTACACGCCGCCGTTTTCATAAGAAGTTCCCGGCGGTTCAGCCATATATTTGGGAGCAATCTGGCTGAAGTCTACAGGGTATTTTTGATAGACTGGCGTTGTCATATCACGCGTTTTGATGGGAAGAAGGCCTCCTGAATCTTCTCTGAACCTGTCGACTGAATTCTGCACGGCTGCAATCTGATCCTCATATGGGACCTGATTCTGATTCAGCTGCTCCTCAGGGTAAAGACAGCCGGATAATAGCATAAGCATGGTAAAAACGGTTGCAAAAATAACAGGCTTTTTCATGAAAATCTTCCTTTATGTAGTGAATTCCTTATTCATTGACGGGTCCGCTGAACACAACAAAAAAGATCAGAAGTCCTGCAAGAATCATAAAAAAGTAGGCGATTGCGGCAAATGCGCCCTTTAAAAACCCTTTCATTTTAAATCTGCTTAAATAGATTGCGAGAATGGCGATAAACATAAATCCCATCGATGCAAGCGCAATCCACATTTTCATTAACGCTGGACTCATTTCTTGTTTTACCTCCCTATCGTTTCGAACATATTATAGCATATATTTCAAAAAGCGGAATTGTCTGGTTCAAAGGCAATTGCTTCACCAGGATACATTCAGCCTTCAAACTATTCAGAACGCAAAAAAACCGAAGTAAAGAGGGGGCAGCTCTACTTCGGTCATGCGTTTGCACCTGACTAATCGGTACCCATTGTTTAGAACAACTCATGATTTACTACGATGCATTTTATGCGAATATCAGAGCATTTGCATCCTCTAATGCCTAATTTCACTGAGAAATTCGCCAAAAAGGATACGTAAGTATACAGTTCAATGCTTTCATGTTTCACGTAATTGCACCTAGTGGTCCGTTTTCATGAGGTTGATGAATAGGCTTCACAAACTCAAGGTATAGTATGCAGCCCCAAACCCATGTGCCACAAGGTCAGCAGCGATTTTCGCTGATATTCACAAGATCTTCCATTTCATGTGTTTTCACTCTCGCCATCAGCGAGTCCACAGCGTCCTTCACTTCTTTCCCGTTAAAAAGAACGGCATAGAGCGCTTCTGTGATCGGCATTTTCACATCAAATTTTTGAGCCAGCTGGTAAGCCGCTTTTGTTGTGCGCACGCCTTCTACGACCATGCCCATGTTTTCAAGAACATCTTCAAGCTTCTGGCCTTTGCCGAGCAGATTCCCCGCTCTCCAGTTTCTCGAATGAACGCTTGTGCATGTTACAATCAGATCCCCGATCCCTGTCAGTCCTGAAAACGTAAGAGGATTGCCTCCCATGATGCTTCCGAGGCGGGCGATCTCAGCAAGCCCTCTTGTGATAAGAGCCGCTTTTGCGTTATCCCCATATCCAAGTCCGTCTGTAATGCCTGCTGCAAGAGCAATAATATTTTTAAGCGCACCGCCGATTTCCACCCCTATGACATCAGGGTTCGTGTACACTCTGAAATGCTGGTTCATAAACAGGTCCTGTACAAGCTCGGCAGCTGCAAGGTTATCAGATGAAGATGTAACAGTCGTCGGCTGCCTTAGCCCGACTTCTTCAGCATGGCTTGGCCCGGACAGAACGACGACGTCCTGAAGGAGATCTTCAGGAACTTCTTCTTTAATAATCTCAGAAATGCGCAGAAGACTGTCAGGCTCTATTCCTTTGCTTACGTGAACGATTGTCAGCTTATGGCTGATTACTTTGATGACATCCTGAAGAACTTCCCGTATGGCTTTTGTAGGAACGGCGAGAACGGCAATCTGCACATCCTGAAGGGTTTCTCTTAAATCAGTGCAGCCCTTGATGTTATTTGAAAGCTCTATATCAGGTAGATACTTTTGATTTTTATGCGTTTCATTAATTTCCTGAATTAACTCCTTGCGGTGACCCCATAATCTTACATCGTGCTGATTGTCTGCGAGAACAAGGCTTAGAGCAGTGCCCCAGCTTCCCGCGCCAAGAACGGCAATTCGCTGCATCTTCATTCACCTCTATTATTTTCTGGCCCGTGTAAAGATCTTGATCGGTGTGCCTTCAAATCCAAATGCATCCCTGATGCGGTTCTGAAGGAAGCGCTCATAAGAAAAATGCATCAATTCGGGTTCATTGACAAAAATAGCAAACGCAGGCGGCTTGACCGCAACCTGAGTAGCGTAGTAAATTTTCAGTCGCTTGCCTTTATCTGTCGGCGCCGGGTTCATGGCGACTGCATCCATGATGACATCGTTCAATACAGTGGTCTGAACGCGCAGAGCGTGGTTTTCACTTGCACGCACAATTTGCGGAAGCAGTGTATGAATGCGGCGTGTTGTTTTCGCCGAAAGAAAAACAATCGGAGCATAATCAAGGAACTGGAAGTGATCTCTGATCTTCACTTCAAAGTCCTTCATCGTTTTTTCATCTTTCTCAACAGCATCCCATTTGTTTACTACAATGACAACGGCACGGCCTGCTTCATGAGCATAGCCCGCAATGCGCTTATCCTGCTCGATAATGCCCTCTTCTCCGTCTATGACGACAAGAACGACATCCGAGCGGTCAATGGCCTTAAGGGCGCGAAGCACGCTGTATTTTTCCGTTGATTCATATACTTTCCCTTTTTTCCTCATTCCAGCTGTGTCGATGATTACGAAGTCCTGTCCTTCGTAGCGGTAGCTTGTATCGACCGCATCACGCGTAGTGCCGGCAATGTTGCTGACGATAACACGCTCTTCACCAAGCAGGGCATTGACAAGGGAAGACTTCCCGACATTCGGGCGCCCGATAAGGGAAAACTTAATTGTTTCCTCATCATATTCTTCTGTAACAAGGTTTTTGAAATGCTCTGCCACGGCATCAAGCAAATCACCCAGGCCCAGGCCGTGAGATCCTGAGATCGGAAACGGCTCGCCGAATCCAAGCGCATAAAAGTCATAAACACTCGCTCTCATATCAGGGTTATCAACTTTGTTTACAGCAAGAACGACAGGTTTTTTGCTGCGGTAAAGAATTTTTGCGACTTCTTCATCTGCAGCTGTAACACCTTCGCGGCCGTTCGTCATAAAGATGATGACGTCAGCTTCATCAATCGCGATTTCAGCCTGCTGGCGGATCTGTGCCAGAAACGGTTCGTCGCCAATGTCAATACCGCCTGTATCAATCACATTAAACTGGTAGTTCAGCCATTCTCCTGAACTGTAAATTCTGTCACGTGTTACTCCTGGGATGTCTTCAACGATAGATACACGTTCTCCGACAATCCGGTTAAAAATCGTTGATTTGCCGACGTTCGGGCGTCCAACAATTGCAATTACGGGTTTAGCCATAGCGATCTTTCCTTTCAGCTTACAATTTACGTATTTATGTTAAACAGGCAGCATCAGTCTCATTTTCTGTACAATAAGCTTTTTCAAAAAACTCAGGCTGTACATTGCAGCCTTTCTGACCATGATAACAAGACTCGGGGAAGAGCCTTCATGAAAGAAACCCTTCTCTTTTAGGAAGGGCTTAACTTTTATATATTAGCAGAGATTAGCATGTTGTACAACTCAATGCTTGACAATTATGTAAAGATCCTCGCCGATTCCATGGGCAATGCCATCCAGGATGGCTTCAAGATTCTTTGCGAAAAAATCCATTTCTTCTTTGTCTTTCACAATAAAGACAGCCGTCCCTCCTGCTACCTTCGCCGGGTTGGTCGTCACTGCAGCGAGTATATACTTTTCAAGAGCTGTGTTCACTTGACCGACCTGCCTTCATTATTTGCTTTTGACTCACTTGGCATGCGAATGGCATTCTCAAGGGTAGGTACCTCGCCAATGACGGTTTTTGCAAGCTCTCTGTCTCCGCCCTGCGGAAGGACAAAAACGCCAAGACGGCCGTCATCAAGGTCTCTTTTCGCCAGCGGAACAAGTGAAGGCTCTCCGGAATCGCGATGGACGCCGAGGGCTGTAGACACATCATGAAGGATTGCCTGCCTCTGACCCAGATTGGCAATTGTATTTCGGGCGTTGTAATTTTTTGGAGTCAGCACAAAGCCCATGCCGTATTTTAAGACAGCTTCCTGTTTGTCTGGAACCCCGATGTTCATAATATAAATATTATCTACATAAAGTCCGGCCCCTTCAAAGTGAGGCGCTACATATGCAATGTCCACAATGTCTTTAAGCTTGCTTCCTGCCATCAGTTTTTTTGAGACGAGCAGACAAACCACTCCAGCTGCAATTGCTGCCCATACATTGAGCACTATGTAGAAAAGCGTTACAAGAAGAGATGTAAAAATCACAAGATAATTCCGGCTTTCAAATGCGACGGCAATTCCTTCAATATAAGTAGCACCGCGCGGCACAAGTTCATAGCCGTCAAGCTCTGTTAATGTATTTCGCTCCATGTTTCTTACTTCCCTGAACTGTGAAGCTGCAAGGGTTAAAAACGTGATGGCGGTAAATTCTTCTTCCATGATTGCCGGAATCGCAATTGTGCCAAGACCGGCTGCTATGACTCCAAGCGCCACATGAATGATTTTTCCGTGAAGATAGGTGGGATACTGCCTGTAATCAGTCCGAAGCATATACAGTCTTGTAAAAACACCAAATGCTACACCAAAAATGATTGGTAACGTATATTCATTCATCCTATGCCTGCTTCCCCCTTGCTGCTTTCTGCAGAGTTTGATTCAAGGCAGCCATTGCCGCTTCCACGTATGTCCACGCGCAGACAGCCAGCAGACTGACAGCCGCCATATTCATGTAGTCATAGGATCCAATGGCAAGGCCGCTGTAAAACCTGCTTAAGATCCCAAAGAACAGGACATCTCCATGAGCCATTGCCACAAATAAGAAGCCTAAACGTTCATGGATACTTTTCCCAAGATAAATCGCTAATATACTTATAAGACCGGTCACGACATAAAACCTGTCCACCGCAAACCAGACCGGATCAAACAGTTCCACTAAGTGAACAGCTGCATAAGCCGCAGACATCGTCATCACTGACAAAAAAGAATAGAGCTTTCTAGGTGACTTCGATATAAGATAATACCCCGACAGTAAGGTCAGAACGAACGGCACACTGACCGTAAATGGAGCGACCTGTGCAGTCATTTCTCCTGTTATGATGAATGTCAGCATCAAAAATGAAAGAAAGGTGCGATTTGCAGATTTTTTCATAAAAAACACCGCTATGATCCATGCTCCCCACAAAATCCAATAGTAAAATACGTTCTCCACTCTTCTCACTCCTATTTCTACCAGTATGGCTGCATTCTTAATTCTTTAATCCAAAATACCGGCAAAAATTTTGCTGATGAAGCAAGCGGCATTGAGTCATACTAAGCCATAAAAGGAGGGAAAAACATGGGACGCGACAGACAGGAAAAGAAACTGAAGCAAAGCAGACGAGTGGAATCTGACAGAGATCAATCGTTAACTTATAAAGGCGCTACATCACTTGAAAGTCCGGAAGAATCGAGAGCTCGGAATAAATAATCTTCAAAAACGCAAAAAATCCGCATCTCTGCTTAGAGATGCGGATTACTTTATTTCCTGATCATTCGATTGCTCCATGCTTTTGTATCTACATTCCGTTCGGAAAGGTAATGGTGGGTAAACCCGGATATAATGACCGGCGCTTCCTGTAGCTGTTTGACGCTTTCAGCACCAAGGGCAGCCATGATCATTCTCAATTCTTCCTGAACATTTTTAATTTCATGAACGAGTGCTTCATAGCCGTCTTCAATCAGGATCTTTAAAAAGAAGCCTGCCATGCCGGCTCCAGAGGCACCGAGAGCGACAGCTTTAGCGATATCCATCGCATCCTGAATGCCTCCTGAACCAATGATGGAAACACCTTTCACAGATGACGCAATCTCTGCGATTGACGCCGCCGTTGGAATGCCCCAATCATTAAAGCTTTCAAGAAGCCTGCTTCTCCGCTCATTTTCGATTCTGGCAAAGTTCGTTCCGCCATAGCCGCCAACATCAATGGCTTTAACACCTGCATCCGCAAGTCTTGAAGCTGCCTCACGGTTTATGCCGAAGCCCACTTCTTTTACGAAGACGGGTACATCCACAGCATCTGCAATAGCAGCGATGCGGGTTAAAGCCCCTGAAAAGTCACGGTCTCCTTCTGGCATCACAAGTTCCTGGACAACGTTAAGATGGATTTGAAGAGCATTTGCTTCTATCATGTCAATCGCTGTTTTTGCCTGGTCAGGCGTTGCCTCGCTGCCTAGGTTGGCAAACAGGATGCCTTTTTGGTTCACCTTGCGGACAATTTCATAAGATTCCCGCTCAGAAGGATTCCTTATCGCCGACATTTGCGATCCGACTGCAACCGGTATCCTGCATTCAGCAGCTGCAGATGATAATGCTTCATTGATCTTAACTGTTTCAGAACCGCCTCCGCCTGTCATCGCATTGATAAAAATTGGCGAACTTAAGACAAGTCCGCCAATTTCAGTATGCATATCAATGTGATGAACAGCTGTATCAGGCAAGCTTTGATGAAGAAACAGGATATCGCTGAATCCATTATCACGTTTTTGCCCTGTTTTTAAAGCATGTTGAATATGGTCAATCTTTCGCTTAGCTCTGCTCACAGTCATCACCGTTTACTTTTTTAGTTTGTTTAATTGATCACCGATCATTTCACCAAGCTGGAAGCCGGATGATTCTTCCTTTGCCTGATAATTGCGGTAGTCTTCTTCGTCCGCTTTTTCAGGTTCCTCAAGCTCCCGGATGCTGAGGGAAATGCGCTGTTCGTTCTCGTTGACATCAAGCACTTTGACCTGAACGCTCTCGTTTTCAGACAGCACTTCATGAGGTGTGCCGATGTGCTTGTTTGAGATCTGGGAGATATGGACAAGGCCTTCTACCCCAGGAAGAATTTCAACGAAAGCTCCAAAAGAAACAAGACGTTTTACTGTACCCTCAACAACGTCTCCCGCTTTCACCTGGCTTGTGATATTTTCCCAAGGTCCCGGCAGGGTTTCTTTGATGGAAAGAGAAATCCGCTCGTTGTCACGGTCGACAGACAGGACTTTAACTTGGACCTTCTGCCCTTCTTCAACAACTTCAGAAGGCTTGTCAACGTGATTATGCGAAAGCTGTGAAATGTGAACAAGGCCGTCAATTCCGCCGATATCAACGAAAGCACCGAAATCAGTCAGGCGCTGAACAGTGCCTTCCAGCACTTCTCCCGCTTTGATCATGTCAAGGCGCTGCTGTTTTTTCTCACCCTGCTCTTTTTCTACGACCGCACGGTGAGACAGAATGACGCGGTTTTTCTCACGGTCAATTTCAACGACCATAAGAGAAAGCGTTTTGCCTCTGTAATCAGAAAAATCTTCAACAAAATGTGATTCCACTAAAGACGCCGGTATGAATCCTCTGACGCCGAGGTCTACAACAAGACCGCCTTTGACAACGTCTTTCACTTCCGCGTCAAACACTTCTTTTGATTCAAATTTAGCCTGAAGCTGATCCCAGGCAAGATCTGCATCTATCGCTCTTTTTGAAAGGATGAGGGCTTCATCCTCGACTTTTGTTACTTTCAGCTGCAATTCCTCATTTTCACTTACAACATCGGAAGCTTTTTCAACGTGCAGACTGGACAATTCACTGATTGGAATTATGCCTGTATGCTTTACGCCGTCAATTTCAACAATTACCTGTTTGTCTTCTACTTTGGTAACGATCCCTTTCAGGACATCACCGACTTCCGGTGTTTTTACTTCTACATCATTCATGTCTTCAACCATTCCAATTACCTCCTTGGTCACAACCCACGACTTAGTTGGATATGTATGAAATCACTTTTTAGAATAAAGTGAAAATACTCTTTTTACTAACTTCTAATAAATGCTACATTTTGTCAAGTAGTTAGACTCTTAAGATTGATGTTTTTCGAGCAATTCAGCAATTTTCGACATAATCAGTTCTGTAGCCTCATCTGCGGACGTTTTCTTCTCACGGAGCGGAGCAAAATCGATCGGAGGACCGAAATAAACCCTTACTTTCTGAAAAGGCTTGTAGGTGCCGATAATGGCACACGGGACAATGCTGGCGTCTGATTTCAGCGCAAAGAAACCTGCTCCGGCCAGTCCTTTTCCAAGCTTGCCGTCCTTGCTCCGCGTTCCTTCCGGAAACAGGCCGAGCACTCCGCCGTCTTTCAGGACATTCAGCCCTTTCCTGATGGCTTCCCTGTCGCTCATTCCTCTTTTAACTGGAAAAGAGCCGACTTTCCTAACTATACCCCCAAGAACCGGCACCTGAAACAATTCTTCTTTTGCCATAAAATGCACCTGTCTCGGCGCGCAGATTCCAACGGTTGGGGGATCAAGATTGTCAATATGGTTTGAACAGAGAAGGACAGCGCCGTCTTTTGGAAAGTGTTCTTTCCCGTGAATTTCAATCCTGTAAAGCGGAAAAAAAACCGACGCGACAACACCCTTGGCAAATTGATAAAAACTCATCCGCATCAAAGCCTCTCTTGGACAATTTTTTTGATTTCATCTACAACTCCCTGAATTGAGAGAGAGGTAGTATCGATTTCTACTGCATCCTCTGCTTTTTTCAGCGGAGCTACTTCTCTTTCTGAATCAAGCTTGTCTCTTCTTTCGATTTCAAGTTCGAGCTGCGCAAGATCCGAGGTGAAGCCTTTAGAAAGATTTTCTTCATGCCTTCTTTTTGCGCGCTCTGTAACAGAAGCGCGAAGGAAAATTTTCACTTCCGCATTCGGCAGCACGTGCGTCCCGATATCCCTGCCGTCCATGACAACTCTTCCGTTTTTAGCCATATCCTGCTGGCGTTTCACCATTTCTTCGCGCACAGATGCATGCTTGGCCGCAATGGATACAGAATTAGTCACTTCATGTGAACGGATTTGCTCTGTGACATTTTCCCCATTCACATATACAAGCTGGCCACTTTCACTTGGAACTAGTTCAATATGTGCATCTGAAAGAATTTCTTTAACAGCTGCTTCATCTTCAAGGTCTTCATTTTTCATAAGAACCTTATATGTGAGTGCTCTGTACATAGCTCCCGTATCAATATATAAATATGAATAATCTTCTGCCAAAATTTTCGCAACTGTACTTTTGCCCGCAGCAGCAGGGCCGTCAATTGCAATAGAAATAGTACGTTCCATAGTTCCTCCTCGGGTAGTTTGCCAGATTCTGAGCTTAAGCCGATCTGGCAGGCTTTTTAGAACAAACAAAAAAGAATGCAGGTTTACTTGTCCTGCACACTGGATTGTTTGAACGTTTCAAGCCATTCGCTGATTGTCAGTTTGTTTACACCTTCATATTGTACCACACGCGAGATGTGAGGCTGCAAACCAGGATTTGTCAGGGCAGCCTGCGCGCATAGGAGCAATATCAGATGGATCATGATTAATTTAAAGAGTATTCTCTCTGCCCGTTTCATCTGCTTATCAAACTCCGTTTTTACCATTAGTATGGTGCAGGAGCACGGGTCTTATTCGGCTGCGGCATTCTTTTTCTTCAAAAGAAGCTCCTGGTCGAAGCAATACTGCAGCAGCTGTTTCCGGTCAGTTTCTGTCAGGTCAGTAAATTCCAGGGCCGCTATTCCGGATTTGCCGGCATTTTTTACCTTCGCCTGAACTTTCGCGTATTGGATACTGCCGTTTTGGAAATGGAGAGAAAGCCACATCCATACTTGATCATTTTCATTAAGCCCAGCATTTGCAGGCACCTTCACGGCGGCTCCGCCTGCACTTAAATCCACGGTTGAACCTGTAAAAGGCTTAAAAGCATCAGATACAGAGTGAATAGCGGCATCGGCATCTGTTTCAACTCTTACATATTCTCGTCTTTGCACTTTTGTAAAGTCATTCTGTTCAGGAAGAGTAAAAGCAAGCATAGGAATCGTTTCTTTTTTTCTGTGAAGCAGAACAGACTGAAACAAATACGCCTGCCCATGCTGAGAAAAAAAGGCGTTTATTTCTGTTCCATTTAAAAGAAAGGACGTTTTGCCTGTTTGATCGTTAATCGGATAATCGGTATATAAGACCCGGTCCTTTAGATCGACTACCCGGCATCTTAATCTTGCCGTATCCCCGCCCTGCACTTCAATATACAGTGTATCTCCAATTGCCAGCACATGATCACACTCTTTCATTCTCTCTTCTTTTATTAAATCATGTAATAAAAAAAAGGAAAAGCCTTATTCTGCTTTTCCTTCTGAAAAAAGTTCTCCTAAATTTCCTGATAAATCGGTTCGGAGTTATCCAGTTTTTCAACCTTTTCTTCTGAACCATCTTCAGCGTTCACAAAGATCCGGTACGTGTCATTCTCCATCGTTCCCAAAAACTCATAGCAGAGAACTTCTTCACCAAGCTCATTTGTGATGATGGCGAGTCTGTCTTCCTGAATCATCAGGTTCGGATTCACAAAGCCTTTAGCCTGCTCTGTGCTTAGCTTTGCCTTTGGAATGTCTCGTTTTCTGTGAGAGGCAAGATAATCCCTTGCGGAAAAACCGATTACTTTGCCGTCATCAAGCGCCACTTTCATGCGGATTGCATCCGGGTACAGCCTTACGTTTTCATAGACGGAAACAAAGGAAAAGATTCCGATGTTCTCAAACTGTGCGCTTTCGTAAAGAATAAGATCTGAAAAACCCTGATCTTTCAAAAATTTGGCCGCATTATTTGATGCCTCATTGAGGCTGATTTTCGGTTCTGCGACTTGGCGGTTCTGAAGGAGCCAGATAGGATATCCGCCTTTTTTCGTGATATCAAGATAGATCTCCGATTTCTTATTAGGGTCATTGACCGATACACTGTAAAATTCAAGGGGAGATCCTTTTCCGTTTGGAGTAACTTTCATATCTCCCGTAGAGCCGGGAACAAATTTTTCGACAATTCCCGGAACTTCTTTTTCAGTAATGACTTTACCTTTTAAATGATTAAAGCCTTCCTCTTCTTTTTTTACCGAAGTAAAAGATGGGTCAAAGTCTGTGCTTGAGTACGCATTCACATTTTTTTCAACCGTTTTGAATCCGTTAATAATCGTGTTATCCTGCTTTTCTTCGCCTGCAGCAAGTGCCAGCTCTACATCCATCCAGCGCAGATTATTATCAATAACCATATGCTGAACGTTCCGCAGCTCTTTTTGAATATCTTCTGATTTCGCATACAGCTGCTTTAAAGTTGCGTATTCCTGATCTGAAAGCGGTTCTTTGTCAAGGTCTCTGACAGCTGTGCGGTAGCTGAAGTCAGAAATGCTTGCCAGAAATTCTTCTGTTTTATTGAACGGCAGCAGAGTCAGCGGAAGCTGGCCAACGTCTGAATGTGCTTCTGATGTGATTCTCCAGACTTCAACAAGACCGGGAGAAAGTGACTTTCTTGAATTCATGGCAAGAGTTGCGCCGATTTTATCATGCAGCTGATCCACTTGATAGGTCAGGTCATGGAAAGCCCTCTGATAATTGTTTTCTGCATGTATCAGCACGGCATTTTTCTCCTGATGCTCTTTATAACCCCAATAAGCCGTTCCGACGACACCAATTGTAAGTATTGCGATCAAAATCCCTCTGATCATTTTGTTCACCTCTTAATTACAGAATATGTGCTTTCCAATCTGTTTAATTTGAGGACGTCCCCAAATCCATCCGCTTGTAGCTGTATCAGGGTTAAAGTAGTAAATGGCCCCTTCAGTCGGATCCCATCCGTTGATCGCATCCATGACTGCTTTTTTAGCTGTGTCGTTTGGGGTCAGCCAAATCTGGCCGTCAGCTACAGCTGTGAACGCCCGCGGTTCAAAAATAACACCGGACACGGTATTCGGGAAGGTTGCACTGTCAACACGGTTGATGATAACCGCTGCAACCGCAACCTGTCCGATATAAGGTTCGCCGCGCGCTTCCCCGTATACTGCATTAGCCATCAGCTGAATATCATTTTGTGAAAATCCTTCCGGCATATTGACTGCCGTTGTTTTTGCTTTGCTTTGTGATTTAGGCTGAGCCTGCTTCTTTGGCTGTGCCTGCTGCTTCTGCTGAGGTGCCTGCGCTTTTGGCTGCTGCTTTTGCTGCGCCTGGCCTGCAGGCGCTTTTTGGCCGCCTTTTTTTCCGTAGGTCGCTTTAAGCTTCGCCTTATATTCTTTTGAAGGAGCAACCTGTCTGTCGAGCGGCACGCCGCCATAATGAGTGAAATCTTTACCTTTGTTCAGCTGTCTGTGGACAAAATCACGGTAGTATTTTGTAGTCTGTGACAATTTATGCTTCGTTGCTTCTCCGACCAGACCATCAATCTCTTTCAGTCCAAATTCATATTGAAAATTGCGCACCGCCCAGTATGTGCTCCACCCATACACCCCGTCAATTGAACCATTATAATAGCCGTTGTACTGCAATCTTGCCTGCAGTTCCACAACATCATCGCCAACAGCGCCTTTTTGAATCACTTGATCCGAAAACGCATGGGCTTCATTTTGATTGAAAATCGTTAATTGAAAAACAAGGGCAATCATCACTGCACCCGCCGTCATCCAAATGAAACGTTTTTTCTGCATGCTGCTGCCTCCTCATGATTGATGAATTTCCTTACAACGTATTTTTTGTACTAATTGGTATTTTATACAGCATGTTTAAAAGTTCTGTTCATTTGGAGGTAAAATGGAAATGGCAGTTCAGCTGTAATCCTGAAGCTGAACCGCACTTTCCGCAGGTGGCGCAATGCGCAAAAAAAAGCAATCCTGCCGCAGGATTGCTTTTTCGGATCCGTATTTTATTGTTTTAAAGCGACTGCATACTTGTTATGTTTAATCATTCTCGCTTTTTTTGCTTTATGAAGGGAAAACCACCAGAGACAAAGCATAAATGGCACCATATAAAGCGGCCAGAGCTTGTGTGCAACAAGGATATAGTCATACAATCCATGCAAAATGACGGGAACCATTAACGAAAAAAGAATCCACTTTCTTTTTTCCGAGAGCCCGGAAAACTTTCCTTTTCCCATGTAATAGCCCATAATCACTCCAAATAATGCATGGCTGGAAACCGGCAGAAGCGCGCGGCCGACGGCAAATTCAAGTCCGTTTCCGATTAAGTATAAAATATTTTCAAGTGTAGCAAAGCCCAGTGATGAAGCGACCCCGTACACAATGCCGTCGTAATGTTCATCAAAATGAACATGCGGATAGATGGTGACAAACAAAATAAACCATTTGAAAAATTCTTCCAGAAGTCCGCTCGAGAAAAAAGCCAGGAGCACCTTAGAATCAATGATCTGTTCCGTCTCAAGCACATACTGAATAAACATGATCGGAAAAACAAGCAGCGCCCCGAATGCAAATGACCGGAACACCATGTAAATGGGCTCTGCTTCATATTGGTCTTTTAAATAAAAGTAACTTAAAATGGCTAAGCCAGGGGCTATGCCGGCAGAAATAATGGCAATCATCCGCAGGCCTTCTTTCTTCAAAATTCTTCTATTTATAATGGTATCATGTTATCGTAAAATTGAAAATGAATTGAGAGAAAAGATATTGAACAACCGGAGGGGCTTATGAAACATATTTTTGTCATCCATACAGGCGGAACCATTTCGATGAGCGAGGATGAAACAACCGGCGAGGTAAAGCAGGGCGAATCCAATCCGCTGCTTAAGCATTTGCTTACGTTTAACGATATTGTGATAACTTCAAAGGAACTTTTTTATCTGCCGTCGCCGCACATCACGCCAAAAGAAATGCTCGAACTTAAGGAAACGATCGAAAAAGCATGTCAAAAAGATCAAATAGATGGAATTGTCATTACACACGGAACAGATACACTGGAAGAAACCGCATACTTTCTTGACCTGACCCTGAATGTGAAGATCCCCGTTGTCATAACAGGCGCTATGCGATCCAGCAATGAGCTGGGATCGGACGGGCTTTATAATCTCGTGTCATCTATTCAAGTTGCTGCAAGCACTGAAGCTGCAGATATGGGCGTGCTTGTGGTGATGAATGATGAGGTGCACTCAGCAAAAAATGCGACCAAGACCCATACCAGCAATGTAGCCACCTTCCAAAGTCCCCAGTACGGACCGATTGGAATTGTCAACAAGCGCGGAGTATCCTTTCATCATAAACCTGTAAACCGCACTCATCTTAAAGCCGATCATCTCACGAAACAGGTTATGCTTCTCAAAGCTTATGCAGGAATGGACGACACCATCCTGAAGGCAATTGCCGAAGTGAAGCCTGACGGTCTTGTCATTGAGGCGCTCGGACAGGGCAACCTGCCGCCAACCTTGATGCCTTCACTTGCCATGCTGATGAAGGCAGGCGTTAAAATCGTCATTGTTTCAAGATGCTTTAACGGAATCGTACAGGACATATATTCTTACGAAGGCGGAGGAAAAACACTGAAAGAAGCAGGAATCATCTTCAGCAACGGCCTTAACGGGCAAAAAGCCCGCCTGAAACTCATGATCGCTCTTGAAACGACACAGGATGCAAGTGAAATTCAGGAGATTTTCTCTTTCTAAAATAAGATGCAAAAAAAAAAGACATCACCTCATCAAGTGATGTCTTTTTTTGCTGCGATATCCTCTGCAATCAGTCCGCCATGGAAACGGCCGTTTTCTATAAAAATTTCATTCGCGTTATTGCCTGCAGCGATGACGCCCGCAATATAAATGCCAGCTTCATTTGTTTCCATTGTTTCTTCTGAAAAAGCAGGACGTCCTGTAGCGGGATCAATGTCCACACCCATTTTGGTCAAGAAAGAATGATCCGGATGATAGCCTGTCATCGCAAAGACAAAATCATTTCGGATCGTCACTTCTTCTTTGCAGTCTTTTTCATAGACAACTGCATCCTCTGTTATCCGCTTTAAGAGTGAATGAAATTCCATTTTAATGGTTCCGTTTCTGACAAGCGCTTCAAATTCAGGTAGAATCCAAGGCTTAACACTCGGCGAATACGTTTGGCCCCTGTAAATAACCGTGACTCTCGCCCCTGAGTGCACCAGTTCAAGCGCCGCATCGACGCTTGAGTTTTTTCCGCCCACAACAACGACATCCTTATCAAAAAAAGGATGACCCTCTTTAAAGTAATGAAACACCTTTGGAAGATCCTCACCCTCAATGTTCATATAGTTAGGATGATCATAATATCCCGTTGCGACAATGACGTAATCTGCATTGTATGTATCCTTTGATGTTGAAACAATAAAGGACTGACCTTCCTTCGTGACGCCTGTCACCTTTTCAAAAGCATGAATTCTCAGACTGCTGCGCCTTACTACATCACGGTAATAGGCAAGCGCCTGAATTCTGTACGGCTTCCTGTTTTCAGTAATAAACGGAATGTCTCCTATTTCCAGCTTCTCAGCTGTACTGAAAAAAGTCTGGTGTGTAGGATAATGATAAATGGAATTGACAATATTTCCTTTTTCTATAATAAGGGCATCGATCCCTTTTTCTTTTAAAGCAAGTGCCGCCGCAAGTCCGCATGGACCTCCTCCGATAATGATGACCTCTTCTTTTTTCACCATGTTCACTCCTGAATTTCTGAATTTCTACTTTTTCTACATGCAAAAAAAATCTCCTACCGGTAATGATAGGAGATTTTTTGAACAGTTGCAAACAATTAACTTAAATCCAGCCTCTGAACCTTGATGCTTCCGCCATTTTGCGGACACCCACCATGTAGGCAGCAAGGCGCATATCGACGCGTCTTGTCTGTGACGCTTCGTAGATATTATTGAAGGATTTGACCATAACTTTTTCGAGCTTTTCCTCAACTTCTTCTTCCGTCCAGTAGTAGCCCTGATTATTCTGAACCCACTCAAAGTATGAAACCGTAACTCCGCCAGCACTTGCAAGCACATCAGGAACGAGCAGAATGCCGCGGTCAGTCAGAATTTGAGTACCTTCAATCGTTGTTGGTCCGTTTGCCGCCTCAACAACGATGCTTGCGCGGATGAGATGGGCGTTTTCTTCTGTAATCTGGTTTTCAATCGCTGCAGGTACAAGAATGTCGCAATCCAGCTCAAGCAGCTCTTTATTTGTAATCGTATCATTAAATAACTTTGTCACTGTACCAAAACTGTCTCTGCGGTCAAGAAGGTAGTCGATATCAAGACCATCAGGATCGTGAAGACCGCCGTACGCATCGGAGATTCCAATGACTTTGGCTCCTGCATCATGCATGAATTTCGCAAGGTAGCTTCCCGCATTGCCGAAGCCCTGAACGACAACCCGCGCCCCTTTCAGCTCAATGCCCTTCTTCTTTGCAGCTTCATGAATACAGATCGTAACACCTTTAGCTGTAGCTGATTCACGTCCGTGCGAACCGCCAAGTACAAGAGGTTTTCCTGTAATAAATCCCGGAGAGTTAAATTCATCGATGCGGCTGTATTCATCCATCATCCAGGCCATAATCTGTGAATTAGTAAAAACATCCGGTGCCGGAATATCTTTTGTCGGACCGACAATCTGGCTGATTGCTCTTACATAGCCGCGGCTGAGCCGCTCGAGTTCACGGAATGACATATCGCGGGGATCGCAGACGATTCCGCCTTTTCCTCCGCCGTATGGCAAGTCAACAATTCCGCACTTCAGACTCATCCAGATTGACAGCGCTTTAACTTCAGTTTCGGTTACGCCAGGATGGAAACGGATTCCGCCCTTTGTAGGCCCTACTGCATCATTATGCTGCGCGCGATAGCCAGTAAAAATTTTAACTGAACCATCATCCATTCGAACAGGTATTTTTACCGTCATCATTCTCATCGGTTCTTTTAGTAATTCATACACTTCTTCAGGATAACCCAGTTTCTCAAGGGCTTTATGTATCACCGTTTGTGTTGATTTCAGCACATCATGCTTTTCTCGTTTATGATTGGTGCTCTTTTCGGCTACCATCGCAGTAAACCTCCTACTGTCTCTTCAGGATGGGTGGAATGTCCACCTTTCATGACATAGTATACACCTTTGGCCCTTTTCTGCAAAGTAGAAATAGCGAAAAGAAAACGTATTTTTGTAAGCGATTTCAATGAAGTGGCGGATATGGATAAAACAGGGTTTAAACACATAAATAAAGTTCGAAAGCTTTGAATAGTAAGACATTTTTATTTAAAGAAGAACCCGAAGTCTAATTAAGACTGCGGGTTTTTCTTCCAGTAATAGGAATACAGCTTTTCAACAGCGAAGTCTTCAAGCAGGCACTTGCCGTACTCATGTAAGTAATGGATGGAAATCATCGACGGATTGCCGTATTCTGCGATAATGGATACAAGCGTATCGACATGTATTGGCTGGTGTTCATCGAGTATAAGAAAAAAACGGTTTTGATATGAGTAGACTGTTCCTTCCTTCAGACCCTGTGAATAAAGAGCATTTGTCAGCTGGATAATGTCTTCAAAATCATTAAATTCATACACAATGTCGCAATTCTGATCCAGCTTCACCTGCATTTCAATATAGTCATCCGCATAATCTTCATCTGATTCTTCTTCTTCATGGTTTTTGGTGACGATGATCACCATGCCTTGCGCCTGAAGAGAATAAACCTCTACGGCAATTGGGCCGCTCGCTTCAAATCCAAGCTCCTCACTTGCTTCGTCCATCATTTCCCTGAAAAGCTGATGCACTTTCAGAGAGTCTTTCCACAAGTCTTCTTTTGTCAGTCCTCTGTCCATTAAATCATCTATGGTTAAGAAGATTTTGATCTTGTTATAGTTCAATCGCTCTAGCCGCATCCCTTACCCTCCTGCCGTCAGAACGTACTTTTTTCTTTATCATATGAATTGCAGGCGGGATGGTTCGCCTGATTTTCAGCAAGTTTACACCGGCCGGACAGGTTTAGACAAGCAAAATGTTTCAGACAGACAGGCGTTCTTTCAGCCAGGTGTCCCACTCTTGTTTTGTATTGCCGACAAACATGCTCTCATATGGCTTCATGACATCTCTTGAAACCTTATTAAAGCCGTTTCCTCCAAGTCCAATAATCAGATGTTCATGCTTTCCTCTGAGTTCATCTGCAGATGCAATTGTCTTTTCAACATTTTCCTGCAGGGTGCAGGAGTAGAAAAGAAATTTCGGGTTCACTTCACCCAGAACAATATCTATATCTCCGTCTGCAATGCTTGTCCCTAAATAAATGACCTCAAACCCTTTT
Organism: Metabacillus sp. SLBN-84; assembly: GCF_053629595.1. NCBI lineage: Bacteria > Bacillati > Bacillota > Bacilli > Caryophanales > Bacillaceae > Metabacillus > Metabacillus sp. SLBN-84. The sequence goes on along the minus strand of NZ_JBRJIP010000001.1, from coordinate 1,740,825 downwards.
CTCCGCAGATAGAGGGTGAAAATCAACAGGCCAAGTTCATGCCATTCACCCGGTCCGCACACGGATACCACTTTGGGAAGCAGTCCGTTTACCGGAAGAGTATGAAGGATGATGCCGATTCTTGATCTGAGAAAAGAGGAAGCAAAATGCTCATGGGCAGATGTAATTTTCCCGTTCTCCCACAGATCTCCTATTTTAACAAGCAGCGTTCCGAGGATATCGATAAGCACTTTATCAATCGAGTAAAGGCTGAAGGCTCTGTTAAGCAGCTCATGAGCGGTGTTTTCATCAAAAGACAGCAGCGCAGTCAGAAGCTCCTCCGTTAAATCCATCGACCGGTCGACATCAGGTGCAGCTGAGACGCTGACAGGGTCTTCTGAAGGCAGTTCGCTGTGTTCAAGAAGATTGACAGCCTGGCTGATCGTAAACCCTTTATTCACCTTTGTGATCAGCCATTTTAAAATTTTTATGTGTTCTTCTGTATATAAGCGGTGGCCGGAATCATTTCTGACCGGTGCAATCATGTTATAGCGTCTTTCCCAGGCTCTAAGGGTTCCCGGCTGGATTCCAAGCATTTTGGAGACTGCCTTTATGTTGTATTTGCCTTCTTGACTGGACATATCAAATCCTCCAATTACAAAAATCACTGTAATCAAAGTATATAGGATTAAACACCTTGTGTAAACTTTGTATAACAGTTGAATAGTCTGTTTTCTGGTATTTTCTGATATAACGGGGCAGGTTTCTTTCAATGCGCTCTTTTCGGGTGCTGTCTGTGCAGGAAATAGGATGAGAGACTGTAGATGGCGGTAACACAGGCTATTCCGGCTGTTTGCCAGATGCCAATTTGGGCTAATAGGGCAAAATTCAAAAAAACACAAAAGGAAACTGCCGATTTTACTAGCTTCCTTCCATTCATAACAGCTTCTTTAAGCAAGGATGCGTGAAGAATAAAGGAGACCGTAAAAAAAACCATGCCCAAAAAGGATCTGCCCGGAAACAGGGCAAGCCCCATAATGAATTCAGGAAAATGAAAAGGCAGACGAACCGGAAGAAAGAAGCAGGACACACTCCCGGCAGCAAAGCCTGCGATAAGGCGCAGCAGCAAACTGAACAAAAAAACCCCTCCCCCACATCTTTATATGCAGGGAAGGGAGCTTTATTCATCTTCGTGAATGTCCAGAATCCGGAAGCCGGCTTTTTCAATTCGTTCAATGAACCTGTCTATATTGTCCTTTTTCTCAATTTTCATGACGATTCTTCTGACCATGCTCTCTGTTTCATCAAACGTAACCAGAGAAATAATATCTTCATGAAATTGTCTCGCAAGTTCAGTCAGCCTCGCAATCCTGCCTTCTGTTTCCACAGATGTAAAAGCAATTCTTACACCCTTTTTGTTCATTCCAAAAGCACTTTGAAATTGTTCAAGCACATCATAACGCGTCACGATTCCGAGGAATTCTTTTTCCTCGCCGACTACAGCAATCAGGGGATAATCCTTCAGCTGCAGGAGTGTATTTTCAAAAATTTCTTCGCCTTCAAGATAAACGTCAGTGTGTACAGCAATGTCCTCAGCCTTTTTTTCAGAAAGAAAGGCTTCTTTTTTCAATTCTGACTGGAAAAACTCTTCATAAAGATGAAATCTCGTGACAATGCCTATGTATGCTGCCCCTTTTAGGACAGGAACACCGTCAATCTTATGATGCTCCAATTTTTCAAGAACTGTTTTTAATGAATCGCCTGCTTCTGCATGTACCGTCCGGTTTTTCGGTATCATTGTGCTTTTGACAAACATCGCATCACCCCATTAACGTTTTAGCATACATTCGCTTTTATCTGTCAAATTCCTTTATGATTCATGCAATTATTTGCTTTCGAAATAAAGATTGATGTCATAATGCTTCTTCATCATGTCATAAACCTCTCCTCTTTTTTTCCAATGATACGGCTGCGGCCATAGCTCTGAACTTTTGCGGATGATTTCTGTGCGGAGGCCATGGTATTCCTTTTCATATTTTTCTTCTTTTTTCTTATAATAACGGGCTGTTGCATAGCCTGACCCAAGCAGCAGCACGATGAAAAAATGCAGAACGCTGCCGACCAGCTCTCCAAGCATATACTCGATATTGCTTCCATTGGGAACGACAATAAACTGATAAAAATACAGGAAATACACTAATCCGCCAAATAGTGTAAACATCTGCCACTTAAAACAGTTCTTTTTATACCTTTCGTACTTTCTTTTTTTATTCAGCACGCTCTGCAGCATTTCCCTTGTTGCCTGATCTGTCGACCCGCCAAGCTCCAGTATTTGCTTTTCCACATGCATCACATCTCCCGATCGAACAAATTGTCTATTAAACTATATGATGTTGTCCGCCTCCTTATGAAATGCATGTACAAAAAAACACATGCGTTTTTTTGCATGCGTTTTACTGTTTAAGCGGTATTTTCAGGACTTGTCCTTCGTACACACTGTCTCCGCTTAATTGATTCCATTGTTTGATCAGGTCCTCTCCAGATCGTCCCCCGTAGTATTTAACGGATATGCGGTACAGGTTATCCTCAGGTCCAACGGTATGTTCAACAATCCTGTAGTTCTCATTTGGTTCAGATGCGGCTGCCGGCTCCGGCTTTGGCTCTATTTTCGGCTGAGGTTCCGGCTTTTTATCAGGCTCTTTCTCCTGAAGGTCTTTGCCGGCAGAAAGATCTGCAGAGGCTGTCATTGTATCTGTTTTTTCGGTTTGATCCTCTGAGCCGGCAGCAGAATCGCTTTCATCAGGGGCCAGGCTTGATTGGTCCTCTGTTTCCTGCTCTTCATCATCGCCGTATTTTATCAGCACGTCTTCATAATCGGAAATATTTTCACCATCAACCGTTTTGCTGCGTTCATCAAAATACGAAATGGTGTAGTAAAACCCGATGGGAAGAAGAAAAAAGAAAATGGCAAGCAAACTGACTGCCGGATATTTATAGGGTGACTTTTTTTTCTCTTTCTTTTTGTGAATCTCGCTTCGTGAAGGATAGCTCCCGGTCCGGGATTTCACGTCTTCAATTTTTGCTTTTTTGGCTAAAGCCGCTCTTTCCATTCTGCTCATCTTGTCACCTCCGTCTTATGTGATTCAAGCGAATTTGAATGGCAAACACTAAATCTATTAAAAAATGGGCAAATACCGTTACAAATAAGTTCCCAGTCTGCTCATACACGTATCCGAGCAGCAGGCTGATCAGCACCACCATGCAAAAAAGCAGCCATTTTGACAAGTATCTGAAATGGAGAACTGCAAAAATGAGGCTCGCTGCCCAAAACCCGAAATGTGTCTGCAGAATTCCTCTGAAAAGCACTTCTTCTGTAAAAGAAATCAGCAGGCACAGAAAAATGATGTGGGGAACAGAGCGGTTCCTGAACATTTTTTCATTGATTCCGCCGTCATCATACATATCTTCAGGCATCGTCTTCATGATGATCCAGTCAAATATAAGAACAGCTCCTGCTGTCAGTCCCCCAATAAGAAGGATCTGGCCGGTGTCAGGCTTCCACAAGCCCGCAAAATCTGACACGCCGTTAAATAATATCATACTCAAAACAGCGGAAATTGTAAGTAGTAAAATTTGAGTAAAGTAAAGCTGCTTCAGCAGCTGACTGTCACTCATGCTTTTAACAAGATCATTTTGACGCTTTACCATGCTATCACTCGTTCTGGCCAAATACAGCCTTTAATTCTGTTTCCCAGTCAGGCAGCTGGTCATCCGTCCTTTTCTTTGACTGTTCCTGTTTTAGAAAAGACAGGCTCACACCGCATCTGTCACAGCAGAATTCCTGTTTTTGAAATGTTTCTTCCCCGAAGTATGCCAATATCCCTTTTCTTCTGCACTCCGGTGAAGACAGCCAGTGCAAGACGCCGTCAAGCTTTTCCAGTTTCAATCGGCGCCGGTTTTCAATGCGGGAAAAAATCCAGTCGACAGCTTTCTGTTCAGAACCGTGAATCCCATTTTCAAATGATGGTAAATGATGAAGGATAAACCTGCCCTGAATTTCATTGATCCCCGCCCTGTTAAACGCATCTTCGGGGGCCATTCCGGATGACATGGCATACATGCATTCATGGAGCTGGCTGTAGGTGCAAAACTCAGAATCGATCATGGATAAAGGGAGATCGCGGTCTCCTTTTCCAATCAGTGCGACGGCAGCACTTGGCAGCCCGTCTCTTCCCGCCCTGCCGATTTCCTGAACATAGGATTCCATTTGAGCCGGAAAATGAAAATGAATCACATACCGCACATCCGCTTTGTTTACTCCCATCCCGAATGCGTTCGTACAGCATACAGCATCCAGCTGTCCGTATAAAAACTGATGCTGAATCAGCGTCCGCTGTTCCGGGTCCATGCCTCCGTGATAGAAAGCTGTGTTTTTAATGCCTTCAGCCTGTAAAAACAGCGATATGCTTTCTGTCCACTTTCTGCTTGCACAATAAATAATTCCGGGTCCCTCAAGGGTCCGCACCAGCTCAAGAACCCGCTGAAGTTTATCTTCCAGAGATGAGTATTCCTCAATTTTGATGCTGATGTTGCTTCTGTTCACTGAATAGACGTGCCTGATTGGTTTTGTCATGTTCAGTGATTGTTCAATGTCTGCTAAAACCTCTTTTGTTGCCGTCGCCGTCAGGGCAAGACAAGGGGGATTGCCGAGGCGTTCTCTAAGTTCGCCCAATTTCGAGTAGTCCGGCCTGAAATCATGGCCCCACTGGGAGATGCAGTGTGCTTCATCGACAGCAAATAAGGATATTTTGACTTCAGCTAGCGCGGAAAGAACCGCTTCAGACTGAAGGATTTCCGGTGAAGCAAAGATAAACCTGTACTGATTTAAATGAGAAAGAGCCCTCTGCCTTTCAAGATATGGAAGAGAGCCATTTAGACCAATCACTCTTTTTTCACCCCGCAGGCGAATTTGCTGCACCTGGTCTTCCATAAGCGAGAGCAGGGGGGAAATAATCAGAACGGTCCCCTCAAGAAGATAGCCTGGAAGCTGATAGCACAGCGACTTTCCCCCTCCGGTCGGAAGCATGGCAAGGACATCCCGGCCTGAGAGGACATCCCGTACGATCGTTTCCTGCCCTTCCCGAAAGTGATCATATCCAAAATAGCGGGACAATGCCTGCTGAACGTTCATAGCATCCTCCTAGGTCCTTGTGTAGGCAAGCCTGATCTGAAAATAGCTGAACCGGTTATCTAAAGCCTCTTTTACGATTCTCAGCTGATGGGTATTCAGGTCATGAATCTTGCGTGTAATCAAAGCAAGCCCCTCTTCTTCAAGAAACATTGAGATATCAAAACCTGGGTCATTTAATGAGATCTCGACAATGTGGTCTTCTATCGTGCTTCTTTTTAAACGCCTGATGTCAGAAATCGTTTCAACCGACTTTCCTGAGCGGATCAAATGAAGTGTTTTGGAAGCAGATTCAGTCAGAGAATCGCTTTTTGTCAAATCTTTTGAAACGGCATGCAGTATCGGATAGGCGTGAACATTTTTCGTTGATTCCTTTAAAAAACGGTGAACAAGCCCCCAGAACTTGAGCCTGATGTAAACTTCATCGTCATTAAACTTCTCGGCAAGCTGCTGGTAGGTGAAGCCGATTCTGCTTTTGGAACTTAATTGATACACCCACATAGCGGCCGCTGTATTGTCAGCCTGCTTCAGAAATGCCTGCATCTCCTGATACATGCTGAAGGCAAGCTCTTCTTTTGAGAATGGCATCCCTTTAAGATAGGATTTCACCCATCGCTGCACTTTCTCGTCTTTTATCACAGGCAGATAGCGCGCACTCCCGGCTGCTGCATGAGAAAGCACCTGCGCAAGAAGGACGGTCCGCTTCCAAAAATGCACACCTGCCTGCGAATAGAGGGTGCCGTCCAAATCTTCGGGAAGCGGCTTTTCCTTTAACCTATTTTCTTTATGAATGACGGCATCAGGATTCGGCCGGCAGACATCGCCTTCACCGGGAAGCAGCCACCCTTTCTTTACTAGTCCCACGATGGCTGCATCAAATTCTTTTCTTGAAAGATCGGGAAACATTCCGAAGAGGCGGGACAAACCGAAAAGCTTGCTGTCCTGAATGGTCTGGGAAGATTTTTTCCCTTTCAGCAGATGAAAGACCGCAGATGCAGTCCGTTCGCCTCTGAACCCATCAAGGCATTCCAAGTAAATACACTCCATATAAGTATCTGTCATGGTCATCACCCTGCACTTTTTGACACGATTCGATATATGTTCATTGTAACAGATTCTGTATAAAAAAAGGCGTTTAAAGTTGCGTTCAAAGGGTACCTTAAATACTAGAAACCCTTATATGATAAGCATTCTCAATGTACTTTACTATTGAAAAGTTTTATAAACAGATTTACAATGTATAAATATAAAGAGGTACGCACTCGTTCAGACTTTCATTTCTTATGCACTGACAAATGAATGACAGTACCATATCATAGAGTGTAACCAATTCAGAGGAGGTTTTTTTGATGGCAAAGTATACAATTGTTGACAAAGATACGTGCATTGCTTGCGGTGCTTGCGGAGCTGCTGCACCGGACATTTATGATTATGATGATGAGGGGATTGCATTTGTAACCCTTGATGATAACCAGGGAATTGTTGAAGTTCCTGAAATTCTTGAAGAAGACATGATGGATGCATATGAGGGCTGCCCGACTGATTCCATTAAAATTGCTGATGAGTCATTTGACGGCGACGCATTGAAATTTGAATAGCATACGAAAACCCTCCGCATCTGCGGAGGGTTTTTTAATGGGCTTAAGCAGCCCGTTTATAGTCGTTTTGAGCATGAACCCATGTTTTCAGCTTGGCGAATATCGCCATAAACACAAAGCCCATCGCAATTCCTTTAATTAAGTTAAACGGCAGAATACCACTAACAATCAGCGCTTTAAGCTCAGGCGCTGCCATTGCCGGTGCATTCAGGAACCACGTGTAGGCAGGAATAAACAAGTAGTAGTTCAGGACGCTCATAGCACCTGCCATGAGGACAGTTCCTGCTGAAAGACCGATTGCAAGACCTTTCATGCTGTTCATTCTTCTGTACAGATAGGATGCCGGCAGAATATAAAGAACACCGGCGGTGAAGTTAGCCAGCTGCCCGACAGGCACTCCAGCTGCATTTCCCATGATGATATAGTGAAGAATGTTCTTCAGCGCCTCGACCATAATTCCTGCGCCAGGTCCGTAAAGAATGGCTGCAATAATGGCCGGCACGTCCCCAAAATCAAGCTCCAGAAAGCTTGAAAAACCAATCGGGAAATTAAAAATCATTAACACAAACCCTACACTGGCAAGCATCGCAATCGATACCTGCTTTTTGACTTTACTTTGCTGCATTGCTGCTTCTCTCCTTTTTCGATCCATCCGGAAAGAAAGGATACGTCCTGTTTTTCCCTGACAAATAGAAAACCCCAAGTGACGATTCACTATGGGGAGAATTTAATCAAGGTCAAATAAACGGTTAAAATCTTCATTTTAAACGCCAGAACCTCCATCTTCTCCCATCCAGACTTTACTGTCGGCTCTGGAATCTCACCAGATCCTGCCATCACAAGGACGGCTCGCGGGCTTTGGAAACTAACTCTTTCCTTACCGCCGGTCGGGAATTTCACCCTGCCCCGAAGATAGATCATGTTATTTTGTTTTCGAGATAAGTATACTGCATCTGTTTCAATTTGTGAATACATTTGCTTACGAAACATCTTCCAGCAAATGTCTTTATCGTTGTACCGCGTTAATGTTATTGACACAATAATCGTAATATGATAAATTATCTGATATTTACTAGATGTACTTAGGGGGATAAACATGTACCGAATTCTTGTTTCAGATTCAATGAGTGCAGACGGTCTGCAGCCTTTACTCGAAGCAGAACACGTCGAAGTTGTCCAGAAAAAAGCTGCCGAAGCAGAAGATGAGCTTCATACATTTCATGCTTTACTGGTGCGCAGTGCCACAAAAGTCACAGACGAACTAATTGGAAAAATGACCTCTCTTAAAATTATTGCCAGGGCCGGTGTTGGAATCGATAACATTGATCTTGATGCTGCTACAAAGCACGGTGTTGTCGTCATTAATGCACCGGACGGAAATACCATCTCGACAGCTGAACATACATTTGCCATGATGACATCTCTCCTTCGTCATATTCCTCAGGCAACTGTATCTGTTAAATCCAATGAATGGAACCGGAATGCATTTGTCGGCACGGAGCTTTTCGGAAAAACGCTCGGAATCGTGGGACTTGGCAGAATCGGAACTGAAATTGCCAAGCGTGCACAGGCCTTCGGGGTAAATGTGATTGTATTTGATCCGTTTTTAACCCGCGACCGCGCAGCCAAAATATCTGTTAAAAGCGCCACATTGGATGAAGTTCTGACACAGGCGGACATTATCACCGTACATACACCGCTTACTAAAGAGACAAGAGGCCTGATTGGTGCTGAATCTCTGCCGAAAACAAAAAAAGGCGTTTATTTGCTCAATTGTGCACGTGGCGGAATTATAGACGAGAAAGCAATCATCCCTTATCTTGAAAACGGCCATATTGCCGGTGTCGCCCTGGATGTATTTGAAACAGAGCCTCCGGAAAATCATCCGCTATTGAAATTTGACAATGTCATTGCCACACCTCATTTAGGGGCCTCAACAAAAGAAGCGCAGCTGAATGTAGCCGCGCAGGTTGCACAGGATGTGCTCCATTTCCTTGATGGGAAAATCGTTACAACATCAGTAAACCTTCCGGCTCTGACTAAGGAAGTATTCGAAAAAATCCAGCCATTTTACAGGCTCGCCAAGAATATGGGCAATATCGTTTCCCAGTGCATGAAAGAGCCTGTTCATGATATTTCCATTAAATACGAAGGGTCTGTTGCAGAGCTTGAAACGTCGTTTGTGACAAAAAGCCTGATTGCAGGATTCCTGACTCCGCGCGTTGCATCAAATGTAAACGAAGTAAACGCAGGCATGATCGCCAAAGAGCGCGGCATCAGCTTCAGCGAAAAAATCACTTCGAATCAGTCAGGATACGAAAACTGTATTACGGTATCCATTCACGGGGACCAGACTACGTTTGAAATAAAAGGAACACATATTCCGCATTACGGCGAACGGATTGTCGGCATCAATTCCTTTAACATTGATTTCTATCCGGCAGGTCATCTTATTTATATTCAGCATACAGATAAGCCCGGAGTCATCGGACGGGTGGGAAGAATTCTAGGAGATCACGAAGTCAACATTGCAACGATGCAGGTGGGCCGGAAAAATGCAGGCGGAGAAGCCATCATGATGCTGTCGTTCGACCGCAAGCTTGATGATTCCCTTATTAAAACCCTTTCTGACATCGACGACATTGTATCCATAAAACCTATTGAACTGTAGGATTAAGCAAAAACGAGCAAGCAGATCATCTGCTTGCTCGTTTTACGTTCTTTTTACAGGCAGGTCAATGACAACTTTAGTGCCCTCTCCCACCTTGCTTGAATACGTGATGGTGCCGCCATGCGACTGGATGATTCTGTAGCTGACCGTAAGGCCGAGCCCTGTTCCTTTTTCTTTAACGGAATAAAACGGCTCTCCAAGGCGTTTCAGCCTCTCCTCTTCCATGCCTTCCCCGTCATCTTCAATCATGATGCGCGCTGATCCGCCTTCTTCAAAAAGAGAGATGGAAATCGTTTTTGATCCTGCTTCAATAGAGTTTTTTATAATATTGATAAAAACCTGCTTCAGCTGATTCGGTTCGCAGTCAATTTCCTTCATCCCCGCGTCTGATTGAAACACAATATTCACCCCGTACATATTCGCCTGTGATTCAAGCAGAGAAATGACACTGCACATCAGCTTGCTTACATTTGTTTTCGTAAAGCGGATGTTTTGAGGCTTTGCGAGAACAAGGAGCTCTCCGACAATCTCATTGATTCGGTCTAGCTCATTTTCCATAATCTCATAGTACAGTTTATTCACACTGTCGTTTTTGTTCATCAGCTGAACAAATCCTTTTAAAGAGGTGAGCGGATTTCTTATCTCGTGTGCAACGCTTGCGGCAAGGCCACCGACGACACTCAGCTTTTCTGCTTTTTGAAGGCGGTTCTCCGCTTCTTTCATCTGGGTGATGTCCCGTCCGATGACGACAAGGGCCTTTCTCGAACCGTCATCATTGAACAGCGGGACCTTAATCGTATCGAAGGTTTTAAAGCTTCCATCCGGCTGCGGAATCTGTTCTTCACTTCTGCTGACCGATCCGCTCATCCAGGTCTGCTCGTCCGATTCCTCGCAATAAAGCAGCGCGTCTCTGTAGAATTCCGTGTATTCAGCAAGATCCCTGTCCCGCTTTCCCTTGTAGTCCACTCCCTGCAGGTCAAACAGATTCAGCCCGAACGTATTTACCTCAATCCAGCGGCCTTCTCCGTCTTTAAAGTTTACAAAGTCCACCATTGAATTAATAAGCGACAGCAGCTTTTCTTTTTCCCGCTCAAGCTCTTGAAACTGTTCATTCTTGCTGATCAGGTATTTTATGAAGATAAAAGTGGCTGCAATAAAAAAAACAGCTTTTATTTTTGAAATCACAATAAACGTGTATATGTCATAATCAAGCAGTGCAATCAAGTGGTCTGTGCCAAATACCCACACGACGCTTAGTAAAACATAGAAATATAAAACCTTTTTCATTTTTGACATGTATGTCTCCCGAAAATTAAGATGTAGACTTCCATTTTACTACTAAATCCGGGAAAAGGGATAGGCATCGGCTGAAATTTTTAAATCAGACATGTTTTTTCAAGTAAAAAAGACCGCGGGCATCAGCCTGCAGTCTCCTTCTTCAATCTAATGGAACTTCTTTGCGCTCGCCTTTTGAAAATGTCATCAGCGATGTGTATCCAACTCTCTTTGCAAGAGCCACAGCCTGGTCATAATCGGCACCGACATCACCTGGGACATGTGCATCCGAAGACAGGACGATTGGAATTTGCTTTTGATGGCATAGCTTTAACAGCCTTTCATCAGGATACAGTTCGCCGACAGGCTTTCTGAGCCCTGCAGTGCTGATCTCAACGCATGTCTTGGACTTGGCAAGAGCATCTGTCGCCCGGTCATACTGCTTCATTAGAAACTCTTCGTCATCCGGGACATATTTAAAAATTTTGACAAGGTCCAGGTGGCCGACGATGTCAAACAGATTCGACTGGGCAAGGGTTACGACCTGATTGAAATAGTGCTCATACACTTCTTTTACATCACGCTTGTCCCATTCATGCAAATATTCCTTCAGGTCAATTCCAAAGTCATCCACCCAGTGGATGGAACCGATCACATAATCAAAATCATATGTATCAATAAACGATTTCATTTCAGCATGCCTGCCTGGTGTATAGTCCATTTCAATTGACATTTTCACATCAATTCCCTGATTCCATGCTTCGTGAAAAAGAGACACGTAGTCCTTCATATCATAGTAGCGCCTCTCGTCTACCCATGGGTTGCTCAAAATGTTTTTTGTCTGATAAAAATGATAGGCATGTTCGGAAATGCCGAAATGCTGTATGCCTTTAGCGGCAGCTTCATCTGTAAATTCCTTTAAATAATCAAGCGTCAGAGTGCCTCTTTCGAGATGATTGTGATAGTCGGTGCGCATTGTCTGCTCCCTCCGCGAAGTTTTGTCCTATTATATCGCTTTTTGGAAAGTGTGACAATGTATTTTCAGTTTATTTAGAAGAAGCTGAAGAATGTGTGATTTTCAAGGTTTGGGCAGGAAAAATAGCTTCAGATGACAGGTCATTTTCTTGCTTCAGCTGCTGAACAGTGATTTGAAGCTGTTCTGCTATCGAATACAGGGTGTCCCCTTTTTTAACGGTGTACTGGCTGACGGAAGCCATTCTTTGCTCAATCATCAGCTTCTGTCCTGCGTATAGACGGTCAGATACAAGGCCGTTTATTTTCTTCAGTCCATCTACGCTCAGTCCATTTCTTTTGGCAATCCCCCACAGCGTGTCCCCTTTTTGGACAGTGACAGATCCATCTTCGGCAGCAGGCTGTGCAGTCGCGGGAACGGCTTCAATAGAGTGGGCTGCCACCATGATAAATGGATCTACAGCCTGTTTTTTGTCGTATGTCCATTTTCCTTTATGTACTTCAAAATGCAGGTGAGTCCCTCTGGATACACCCGTGTTGCCGATCACACCGATTTTTTGGCCCCTTGCTACTTGTTCACCTTCTGAAACGGTCCTTTTGCTCAGATGGGCATAGACCGTTTCATATCCTTCAGGGTGAGAAATAAAGACGACATGGCCATATGTATTCGAAAGATAGGATTTTGTCACTGTTCCTGACTGTACAGCGGAAATGGCCGTTCCTTCAGGTGCTGCAATATCAATTCCTTTATGTTTTCCGCTTCTTGTTCCAAATGTGTCTGTTATTGTGCCCTTGACGGGATGAATCCAGCTTTTGTCTTCAGCTGGACTTTCTGCTTTTGCGAGTGTTCCTCCGACAAAGAGCAGCATGACGCAAATTCCGACAATCAGAGCAATGGATAACCTTCTCAGCAAATCTAACATGAGTTCCCCCTAGTTTGTTCATTTGTCAAAAAATGACCAATACTAGTATTATGCAGTCTTTGCCAATTCATACGTTAAAGTTGTGTGAAGAGGGGGGTTTTGGGTGAGGGTTATTCTTACAGCATTCTGTTAGATAAGGCCTAATTATTCTTCTCTAATCTTTAAAGGGAGCCTGACTTTGTGATGATTGTTGGTTTGAAGTGATACCCGTTTCCTTGCGCTCCAGTCACTTGCTTTCCGCGGGGAGTGCCGGGAGCCTCCTCGGCCAGCCTGCGGGGTCTCCCGTGCCCTCTTCATCCCGCAGGAGTCAAGTGCCTTCCGCTTCAGTCCACTGGTGAGTGGTGATTCTACTTCAGTCAGGAATATATAGTTTAAAAACCTTGATATATAAACTGTGACGGTTCCAATGGTTAAGTACTTGGGACAATCTAGATTAAATCAAGATTTGCACCGCATTTAGCTGAGGTTTTTGCAGTATAAAAACTCAGTTCATTTTTGAACTGAGTTCATTAGTTATTCAATTGGAGCCTTCGATAGCTTAAGAATGTAAATAGTTTTATTCTTTTTCAACCCTTTTCCAAAATGCCTTTCTATTGTCTCTCTCCGCTATCCAACCAAGAGGTAAATCCCCAATTGAAGCAAGGGAATTATCAATCTCCAGCATTTCTTCAAGAGAAACTATTCTTGCGCAGTCTATATCAAATTTCATTGACCCATCAAAAAATTGCCACATACCATCTTCTTTATCGTGCGACACATACAATACAGGTTTTGTTCCATCTATTATTTCTTTTGTTGTGATGACCATTGTATCAGGAGCATCTTTAAAATAAATCATAGTCACACCATCCATATCCATAGCATAGGCATTAGGAGGTAACAATCCAGCCATTTAAGGATTATCAACAGATACCGTTTCTTCAAACTTCAATCCAAAGTAACTATATGTTATATGCAAACTTTCTATGGGTTCATTATGTACAACACTTATTCCATAACTTTTATCATTTTTAGTTGCCGTTCCATCATTCATCTTTTCTAGTTGGGTTATTGGAGATGTGTCGGACTCAATGTCGATAGTTTCGATATTACTAATGCCAAATTCGTTTTCGTCAAACGTATTAGATATAACAAAACCTTTAAGGGGATTCGTGACCTGTATTTTAAGCTTTATAGGTTCGTTGTAATTATTTACTAGAACTTCATTAATCTTCAGCTTTCCAAACCCCTCATTCCCTATTGCAACAACAACTGCTTTATTATCTTGTGTTGAACCAACTGTACCACTGACCAATGGAGAATTGATTTTGAGAAAAGAATAAAGTCCAACAAATACTATTATTATGCTTAGAGCTATAATCACAATGAATTTCTTCATATTCCTAAACCCCCCCATACTACTCAATCCCTTCCGATTCCTTACTATGAAGAGGCGATCACATTGTGCAGAAATCGCCTCCGATTGTTAAATATCAAAAAATGAATTTAATGAAATAGGTCACTAATTTCTAAGAGGGCTTTTCTTGATTCTTCTATTTTATATACTTCCAGTTCAAATGAACCTTTTTGTTGTATAGATTCAAGAACCGGATTAAGATCACTTGAATAATACGTTTTATTGAATGTATATCTGATTTGACAAATTGAAGGACTTACCTTATTCGCATTAATAATCACTTCTTCAGGGCTCATACTTGTAAAAGCATGCTGAAATGTATCTATAAAAGAAAGATCTTTGCTTTCACCCAAAAATTTTTCAATGCTTGATAATTCAATCCAGACATTTGGTAAAGATGCTGTAAATCCCCGATTATGAACTTCTAAGTCTACACATATGCTTGGTAAACGATATTCCACTTCTTTTAATATAAATTCGAAATAAGAGAACGCATCTGTTGAAAACATCTTTGTCATCTATAACCAAATCCTTTTTATTGCTTCAATAAATATAATCTTTCGTAAAAGAGGTATGTACTTATGTGCCGCAATCTATTGATGTCTAAAATCATATTTGCCACTGGGAACCTTTAATGTATGACCGTTTATTACTACAGTATCATTGTCTGTCCAAGTAATATTTGCAGAGTTTTCACGATAATTCCAATATATATTTTTAGATTTGTTTTCTTTATTAAATACTAATTCACCTCGAAGTGAATAAGAAGTGGTTGCTCCTCCATTTGTGATATATGCTTTTAAGGTGTACTTCCCATCCGGTGATTTAACTTCAGTAAGATATGATCCTGTCGGCAGCCTGTTCATATCATAAAAGGCCCAGTAAACTCCATATCCTAAAAAAGCCATTACCAATAATCCAACTATTGAAATTCTAATAAATCTCACTTTGTACTTTCTATTTACATCATCTTCAGAAGCCGTATTTTTCTGTTTAAAAAACATATTTAATACTCCTTTACCTAAATCAAATTACATTTACTACATCACTCCTGCCTTAAGATTTTCAATTAGTCTTTTAATGGCATCTACTACTAATACAGGTTCATCATTTTGTATATAATGTGTACTATCTTCAGCAATCATAAATTCACTGATAGAAGATATTTGAAGAAGTTCTTCTTGCATTGTATTCCATAAATCTTGTGACTTGGGTGTATAGTGATTTTTTTTGCCGGCAGAAAGGACTATTAAAGGAATGTTTAATTTCTTTTGGTCTTCTTTTAATTGATTTAAACTTTGCATAAATTCTTCATAATTACCTTCGTGAACAAATTGCTTATTGTATGCTTCTTGAAAATCTTCGGACATCGTTGGAAGAAATCTTTCTCGGTAATCCTCCGGAGTAGAGTCTACTAGAAGCAGCCCACATACATTCTCAGGGTATTTACTCGCAAATAACCGTGCATTTACTCCCCCAAAAGAGTGTCCTACAAGTATATATGGAGGAATTATATTCAGTTTATCTAAAAGTTCTTTCAGTTCCTTTACCATCTCTCTGCTATTCCTGGGATTAGTACTTGGTTCGCTTCTGCCTAGACCTGCTCTATCAAATACAATAACTTCTGTCAGCAAAGAAACTTCGGAAATTATGGCATTCCACCCTTTTGAATAATCCCCATACCCGGCATCCATAACAACGGTTGGTTTCCCCTTTTTTTCTCCAAACAAGTTAGCAAACATTAAAAAGTCACATACTTTTATATACATCTCTTTAGACATCATGATAAAATCCTCACTTTTTTGTTCCTTTGATATTAGACAATATTTAAATTAACTCCTCTAACGAAATAACCAATATTTACAATAATATCACAAATATCCCATCTGCCATCCAGATAAATCTAAAGCCATAAATAAAATCACAGCACCCTCCTGCTTCTTTTCATAACGGCAAAAAACCCGCAAGCATCATGCTGCGGGTTTTTCCTTCTATTCTTCAAGATCAACGGGGTTTGGCGAGAACGGAACGGGCACGGCCTGTGTTACGTCCATTTCACCAATTCTGCCGGCTTCGATTCCTTCGAATTTTACACTCTCGTAGCCGAAATCTTTAGCGGTCATCAATATCGCTTCGAGCATCAGTGTGTCTGTTTCGTTATCATCAATTGTTGAGGCGTCTGTAAATTCAATGGTTACTCTATTATCTGATTCTATTATTTCATCGATGACAACTGTTTCTTCGATCACCGGTTTTAACCCGAGTGTTCCTTTTTCCTTCATAGCCGTCAGGGCATCTGTCAGCTTGTTAAAGGATAGAAGGGAAGGCGCCAGGAGTTTAGGTGAGTCAAGGCTCTCCTGATACAGGAAATAGGCTTTCTTTTTGAACTTTGTGAATGTCAGCTTATCCTGATAGCCATACGCTCCGATTTCCGCTCCCTTTTCACTGCCGGTGAAATAGTCAGCCTGCAAGGCATCCTGCCAGCGGAAAGATTCTTCAAGTCCCTCGGTAAAGAGTCTGTTTTCCGTTTCTGAGCTGGAAGCAGCATATGCATTGCCTTTTATATCAACAGACATCCGGTCTTCTCCTGTCTCATACGAGAGCTTTGTTCCTGATAGCGGAGAAGGACTCAGTCCAGCGCTCCCCGGGTCAAATGAAGACAACGCCGTTTCAAAAAGAGTCATGTAGGAGTCAGAGGAATCGAACTGAAAGCTGAGCGGTATCGTGTTTTGAACCTGAAGATCGGGATAGGCAACCGTTACAATTGTCTGATTGCCCTTTGTCCTTGCTACAAATGACTTTTTCTCAGTCTCTGGTGAAGACTTTGCTTCTAATTTCATGTCTGCGTTCTCTTTCGGCGTCTGGCCGCTTTCGGCTGCTTTATCCGCACTGTCTTCAAATTTGCTTTCACTCATTTGGAAGTTCTGAAGGAAAAAGGGTGAAAGGATTAAAAGAATAAAAAAGGCGGCAAAGCTTGCAAGAGCCGGCGTTTTCCACTGAACTTGCTTTTTGTGCATACGTTCCTGCAAACGGGTGTAAATTTGCTGCTGCGAGCGCCGGTCTTTGATATCCGGCATTGCTTGAAGTTTGTCTGTAATCTGCTCATCGTTCCATTTTGATTGATTCATCCCTTTACTATTCCCTCCTTCCTGATCGAGTGTTCAGACAATTTATTTTTCAGAGCTTTCAGCGCTCTGTGCTGGGTCGTTTTCACTTTGCTTTCCGTAAATCCCAGGGCTGCTGCGGTATCCGCAATGGACATTCCCTGAATATACCTTAAGATAATGACAGCCTTCTGATCGACTGTGCATGCATCAAGCGTCCGGTAAACCATCTGCATCTCTTCATTTAAGGCAGCGATTTCCTCCGGAAGCGGCTGCTGATCCCGTATTTGCTCACGGTCCCAGTCAAACGCTTCAAAGATGCGCTGTTTGAGTGTTTTCTGTTTGCGGAAATAATCGATGGCAACATGTCTTGCAATGGAGAGGATCCAGGTTTTTTCACTGCTCCGTCCTTCAAAACTGCTGTGTGATTTCAATATTCGTATATACACTTCCTGAACGAGGTCCTCGGCCTGTTCACGATTCTTCACCATATAAAACAAGAACTGGAAAAGATCGCTGTGATATTTTTCATAAATTCTTTGAAAGGCCTCTTCCATGAACGAACCTCCAATCAATACATTAGTCGGAATGAAGAATAAAAAGTTACACATCTTTTACTATATCGGGATTGAATAAAAAAAGGAAGGCAGTTTCCGCCTTCCTTTTCAAAGAAATTATGACTCTTTCTTTTTAGTAAATACGATAGCACTTCTTTCATACTCCACATCTTTTGAACCGAGTCTGGCATTTGCCGCTCTCGCTGCCGCAAAGAAATAATCGGAAAGTCTGTTCATGTACGTTAAAACATGCTCATTGATTTCCGTTTCTTTTTTGAGCGAAACAATACACCGCTCAGCCCTTCTTGCTACGGTCCTTGCCACATGGATGGCAGCAGCAGCCTCTGTCCCTCCTGGAAGAATGAACCGCTCGAGCGGAGGGGATTCTGCAGTGTACGCATCAATGCGCGTTTCCAGAAACTCAATCATGTCAGGTGTTGTTTTATAGGGATGCTTTTGTTTGCCGTGGATGACAGCAAGATCGCTTCCGCAGTCAAAAAGTTCATGCTGGATTTTTTCAAATTCCTGTTTCATGTCTTTTAGGTTTTCATCGTTCATCCATGTCATGGCAAGACCGGTAAAAGAGTTTACCTCATCGATTGTTCCGTAGGCTTCTACCCTCAGATCATCCTTATCGACCCGGCCTCCAATAATGCTTGTTTTCCCTTTATCGCCGGTTCTAGTATACAAATTCATATTCAGCAGCTCCTGTCCTTTGTTCTCAGACTGTCTTGCCTAAGCTAAAAAGAAAGTCTCTCTCTTATTCTGCCATTATTTTATTGAAGTGTAACGCCATAATCGTTTTTATAGAGATAATACTGAAACGTTTTTTGCATGACCGGGTACAGCACGAGAAAGAAAATGCCGTTTCCTGCTGCATGCATCGTATCAAACGGGATTCCTGCAAGATAGTAGGCAAGTCCATTTTCTGTCAGGACAAACATATTCAGAGAAACGATGAATCCAAAAAGATATCCCGCAAGAACGGCTGCCGGGGTAAAAACGAGAAGTCTGTTTCTTTTAACCGCTTTTCCAAGCAGGCCGAAGATTAGAGCCAAGGTCCCCCAGGCAAGCATCTGCCAGATTGTCCACATGCCCATGCCAAGTAAAAGGTTGCTGAGAAAACAGCCCAGGACGGCGACAATCATTCCATTTACCGGACCGAGAAGGATGGCGGTTATAAGTATGACAGCTGTCATCGGCTGCACATTCGGAATGAACTGAAAAGTCAGCCTGCCTACAACGGACAAGGCAATAAGCAAAGACAGAAGACTGATTCTTCTCGTTGTCATTGTTTCTCACACTTATTCATAATTCCGCAGATCAAATTCAATCTTATCGCCGTCTTTCAGCTTAATGTCATTTGCTCCTGTCATGGCATCTTCCCCATTCACAATTAAATGCCAGTACGTTTTGTCGGATTCACTCGCCTTAATGCCGTCGATTCCGCTGATAAAGCCGCCTGACTCTTCTACTTCAAACTGGCTCTTCATTGCATCCATAAGGCTCTGGCCTTCTTCAAAAACTACTTCTTTCGATTCTACTTTCTCCGCCATCTCATTTTTAGTCAGCGTGACAGAGGCTTTCAGTTCCTCCGCCTGCTCTTCGCTTTCAGCAGCAGGTTTTGCTTCTTCTGTTTTATTTTCCTCTGCCGCATTTCCGCAGGCGCTCATCAGTGCAAGAAGAAGCACTGCGAGAAAGCTGTAAAATTTGTTCATGATCCATCTCTCCTCTTGTTGTTGTGTATGTATTGGAATAGCAAAAAGCCCATCTGTTAGAAGATGGGCTTTTAAAAACGGCATAGAAGAAACTGCAGGCACTGGTGCCATAACTGTGCCGTTTCTATGCTCAAATCCCCGAAGAATAGTAACGTTTGAAAGAACCCGGCAGGTCTACTGACTCGTGCTTCATCCTCAAGCCTGCACCTTCCCGTCTGAATCAGTCATTCTGACAGTGGTCTAAAAGCAGGTATTGTCTGCACTTACAGTTGCGGGGACAGTTCAGGCATCTCACCTGATTCCCTATTAAGCAAAGTTTGCACCAGTTTCTTTTCGTATTCACTTTTATATCCAGCTTTTATTGTACCTAAAACGACATGCGGCATCAACAGGTGTTTCGTATGAAACAAGAATATTCGTCACATTCTATCAGGAAAAACGTTTTTTCGAGGCAGATAGAAACTGAATGTGGTTCCTTCATTTACTTTGCTGTGCACATTAATCGAACCTGAATGAGCATCGACAATGTTCTTGGCAATCGCAAGACCAAGGCCTGTTCCGGAGCGGCCTCTCGTCCTCGCCTTATCTGCTTTATAGAAGCGTTCAAAAACAAACGGCAGATCTTCTTCGACAATTCCTGTGCCTGTATCCTTCACATCAACCTTTATCCCGGCCGCAACGGACTGCACGGCCATTTCGACTGTACCGCCCTCAAGAGTATGCCTGATTGCGTTATCCACTAGATTCGTCAGAACCTGTTCAATTTTATCCGGATCCAGAACAAACTCAGGTTCGTCGAGTGCAAAACTGGAGGTGAGCGTAATATCTTTTTCCCTCGCAAGTCCCTGGAACTTGCGGTTGATTTTTTCAATAAATTCATAAATGGAAATGCTCTCAAGATTGAGGGTGATATGCCCCGCTTCCATCCGGGCAAGATCGAGCAGGTCATTGACAAGCCGGCCCATTCTGAGCGATTCATCGTAAATAACCTGGGCAATCTCTTTTTTCTCCTCATCCGAGCTTGCAATATCGTCCACAATTGCTTCAGAATACCCCTGGAGCATGGCAATCGGCGTTCTCAGTTCATGGCTGACGTTTGCGATAAAGTCTTTGCGCAATTTATCAAGGCGGCGCTCTTCTGTCATGTCCCGAAGCACGGCTACCGCCCCCCGGACGTAAGACTGATTGTAAAGAGGGCTCATGACAAGCACCCAGCTTCTTCCCTGAAGAGTTACTTCAACGATATGCTCTCTTTCTGTATTGACAACCCGCTGGAACAATTCTTTTGCTTCCGGAGGAATTTCTTCCCCCTCGTTTATCTGCATTTTTTGTTCATAGTACCATGACTGCAGGAAGCGTTCCGCAGGGGGATTGGTCACAAGAATGGTTCCATCAATATTAAGTGTGATAACTCCGTCTGCCATACTGCTCAGAATGCTCGTTAAGTGCTCTTTCTCCTGATTAAGAGCGTTGATGTTAAACTTCAGCTGTCTCCCCATCTGATTGAACGCAATGGCGAGCTCACCGATTTCATCGTGGCTCAAAATAGGAACTTTTGTATCAAAATTGCCGCGTGTCAGCTCTTGTGTCGCCTCTCTCATTTTTCTCAATGGATAGGTAATTCTAGTAGACAGGAAGAAGGCAAAAACCGTTGTCAGAATGATGGCTATACCTGCTGCAAGAAGAATATATTTTGTCGTGTGCTCGGTCGTCTTTTGAACGGCCTGCAGGGACTGTGACATAAAAACGGCTCCGTCTTTGCCGTCGCTTGTTTTATAGGGAACACCGACTACAAGCACTTCCTCCTTGTTTCCGGAGTTTTTTTGCTGTTCTTCAGGCAGCCGGGTGAGCTTGCTTACATTTTTCTGATCCTGAAACACCTTTGACAGCTCTCTGTCAGCGCGGATGTCCTCCATGCTGAAGGTTGGTGTGTTATCATACTTTTTTGGTGAAAACCAGTATTCATTTACGTTCTCGGCTATCACAATGCTTGTCAGTTCATCCGCAAGCTCCCAGGTGATGGACCTTGCTAGCTCCTGGTCTTCATGGTTTTCCAAAATAACAGACACTTTATTGGCCAGCTGCGTCAGTTCATTTTCAGCTTCATCAACATGAAAGCTTTCAATAAACTGGAGCAGCAGAACGGTCAGGACAAACAAGACGAATGATACAAGAAGCAGAATGGTAAACCAAAGTTTACCGACTACGCTTTTCCAGAACATCATTCACTGCCTGCCTCAAACTTGTAGCCGACACCCCAGACCGTAACTATCATCGAGGCAGCATCGGGTGAAACTTTGCTGAGTTTCTCTCTAAGACGCTTAACATGTGTATCAACCGTTCTCAAGTCTCCGAAAAACTCATACTGCCACACTTCTTTCAAAAGCTTCTCACGGTCATACACTTTGTCAGGCGTTTTCGCAAGAAAATAAAGCAGCTCATACTCTTTAGGCGTTAAGCTGACTTCTTTTCCATCAGCAAGAACACGATGGGCATCATGGTCAATGGAAAGATGCGGGAAGACAATCACATTTTTGGCCTTTGTCTCTGTTTTAAGGAAAGAAGTCGTCGAAGAGCGTCTCAGCAGAGCTTTCACTCTCAAAACAACCTCTCTCGGGCTAAATGGCTTTACGATATAGTCATCCGTTCCGACCTCAAAGCCCTGAACTCTGTTCACTTCTTCCCCTTTTGCCGTCAGCATGATGATCGGGGTCGCTTTTTTCAGGCGCAGCTGTCTGCATACCTCAATGCCGTCAATGCCCGGCATCATTAAATCAAGCAGTATCAGATCATATTCTTCTGCAAGCGCCATTTCCAGCGCGTCGCTTCCGTTGTCGGCTTCTTCTATTTGATAATTTTCACGTTCAAGGTACATCTTCAGCAGTCTTCTGATCCTGTCTTCATCATCTACAACAAGTATTTTATAATTTGGATTGGTTTCCATTGTGCATTTTCCTCTCTTATTCGGAATCATAGGCACCGAAAGAATGATTACTTCCTATTTTACCAAAAAACCTTCACTTTATAGGAGTGAAGGCTCTTTTTAAACGTATTTTAAGCGTAAGAATGCAATCCGGCAATGACAAGGTTCACAAAAATCAAGTTAAACATGATAATAGCAAAACCGATTACAGCAAGCCAGGCTGATTTTTCTCCCTGCCAGCCTTTTGAAAGCCGCAGATGGAGATATGCCGCATAAAACAGCCACGTAATCAGTGCCCAGACCTCTTTTGGATCCCAGCCCCAAAAACGGGTCCATGCAATCTGCGCCCAGATCATGGCGAAAATCAGCGCGCCTAATGTGAATACCGGAAAACCGATTGTCACAGAACGGTAGCCAATTTCATCGACAAGGTCCAGATTGACGTTTTTCGTCAGCGGCTGCAAAAAGGCGGATATCCGCTTTCTTAAAATCAGGCGCAGCGCACCGTACAGCAGCAATCCTGTTCCAAGCGACCAGATCACTGTATTCAGTTTTCGTGCTGAAATCAGGGCCGGAACTTCAACAGCAGCTTCCATTTTTCCTTCTGTCAGCAGTTCGCCTTTATGGGGACCTACTAAAGCAGGAAGGTTATAGACCATTTCTGCTTCCTGTTCGTTCTTATCCGTCCACTTATAAACAGCCTCATAATCCATGAATCTGAATGTGCTGGTAATCGCTATAAACGCAATCGTGGCAACAAGCGCATACATGACCGCTTCAAGCCAGAATGTCTTTTTGGATCTCACGGACTGATCGACTGTACGAATCAGATAAATGACTCCCGCAATAAAACTGATCGCAAGGATTGCCTGTCCAAGAGCTGCAGTGGTCACATGGATGTGAAGCCAGCTGCTCTGCAAAGCCGGAATCAGGGGAGATATGTCTGTTGGAAACATGCTTGCATAGGCAATCAGAAGTAAAGCAACAGGTAGTGTAAACAATCCAAGAACCGATACTTTATAAATAAAATAGAGGACAATAAATGCCAGAACAAGCATCATGCCGAAAAACGTTGTAAACTCAAAAAGATTGCTGACAGGAGCATGCCCGGAAGCCATCC
The DNA here is from genome assembly GCF_053629595.1 of Metabacillus sp. SLBN-84. Lineage (NCBI taxonomy): Bacteria > Bacillati > Bacillota > Bacilli > Caryophanales > Bacillaceae > Metabacillus > Metabacillus sp. SLBN-84. The sequence continues at coordinate 1,717,401 of NZ_JBRJIP010000001.1, read as the reverse complement.
ATCTTGTGATAAAATAGCCGGTCTGTGCTGCAAACCCGGCGATTGTTACCCCAATGCCTGCAGCCGCCCATTTCGTGGGCTTTTTATATTCTTTTCTCTTGTCGCGGATTGCTCCTGCAAAAAGAAAGGTTGCAGCCAGGTATAGAAAGAATGCTGCAAATAGCAAATTACTGCTTAAAGCCGCCACACCTTTTCCTCCTCATCGCTTTATTTCTCATCTGACTGGTCAGCCGGCTTTTCAATCACTGTTCCTTCAAGCACAGCTTCCATTTCCTTTTTAATACCGTACCAGTTTTTATTGGTATGGCCTGCAAGGAGAATGGCATCCCCGTTCCGCCTGATCCAAATGCGGCGGTGATTCCAGTACATGCCCTGAGTGACACCGATCATGAAAATGGCTCCGCCAAGTCCAAGGAACCAGAGGGTATTGTCTTTTCTTACCGTAAGAGCAGAAAGGTTTTTCGTTTCGACTCCTTCAAACTTCATCTTCATCTGATTATCCTCATTAGGCTCAATCGTCTGCTGAATCGCAACAAAACTCGTTTCGCCCTCAGGTTTATCAGGAGAAATCATTTTAAAAACAAATGCCGGGTTATCCGGTATTCTTGTTTTCGTTGCCGGCTCTCCCTCGCTGTTGAAATAAAAATCAGGAAGGTAGCTTGCGACTTCAACTTTATAGCCATTTCCAAGGTCGTACTGTTTTTTCGGATCCAGCAGATCAATGGCAAGCTCACCGTAGCTTTCTTCCGTCTCTTTGTCTATCAGACTGAATTTCATCTTGTTTAATTCGTTCAGTTTGAAGTCAACTTGATAAAGAGCATACGAATCATGCTTTAACGGCTGATTTACTTTAATCTGCTCATCCTTTACTTTCTCAAGCTCAGGATCTGCGCCAACGAGCGCTTCCCCTTTTCGTTCAAATAAGGTGACGTTTGTCTGATAGTTTTTGGCTACACTGCCGTCTCCTACTCTAGTAATCGCGTTTTCAAATACTTCATCTTCGCTTTCTTTCTGGTAGGTTTCCATAATGAACTGATCGCTTTTCAGAAAATACTTGCCGTCTGTTCCAGGGATGACCTTTGTTTCTCCTTCGCGGATCCACAAGACATCATCCACATACATGCCCGGCACGAACCTGAGCATTGCTCCAAACAAAAAGATGATCAGACCGATGTGGTTGACATAGGGTCCCCATCTTGAAAAACGGTTTTTTTCAGCCAGAAGGCTGCCGTTCTCTTCTCTGACATGATAGCGTTTTCTCTCAAGCTTTTCTTTCACCATTTTCAGCTGCGCATCTGCGTCTGTGACAGACGGTGTCTCGCTGAACAGTCGCTGTCTTCTCATAAAACTTTCATGGCGTGTGACGCCCTGCTTTTTCAGCGCCCTGTAAAGCGGTACGAATCTGTCAAGGCTTGCAATGACAAGCGAAGCTGCCAGTGCCCCGATCAGGACGATATACCACCACGAGCTGAAAAGTTCATGAAATCCAAGCTGATAATAAAGCTGGCCGATTACGCCGTATTCTTCCCGGTAGAAATCTTTAGGCGTCACATTCGGCGGTATGTACATCACTTGAGGAAGAATGGTGCCGATCGCTGACGCTATTAAAATCAGGACGATAATCCAAATCCCGACTTTTACGGAAGAAAAGAAATTCCAGATCTTGTCGACCGGGGTTCTTTTATAGGTCTGGGACCGTCTTGCACTGCCGTCATACTTCATATCAAGCAGCTTGCTTCCGTTCTCCTTTTCCTGAATAGGACGGCCGCAGGATTCGCAGAGAACCGTTCCATGCGGATTGCTGTGGCCGCATAAGCATTTCACTTCATTCATGATGAAAACTCCCCGTTTACGGCTTGATTGATTCCATATAATCCCTGACCATCCGCTCATTCATCTGGCCAGTGATAATTTCTTTCACTACTCCATTTTTGTCAATGAGAAATGTAGTCGGAAGCGGGACAACTCCATATGCCTCAAGCACCTGTGAGTCTTTATCAAGGACTACGGGAAAAGATAAATCATATGTTTCCATAAAGCTCTGCACGGCAACGTTTGATTCTTCAATGTTCACTGCGAGAATTTCAACGCCCTGGTCTGAATAATAATCATACTGGTTCTGCATATAGGGCATCTCGCGTTTGCACGGCTCGCACCATGTTCCCCAGAAATTCAGAAAAACACCTTTTCCTTTGTAATCAGAAAGCTGGTGCTTTTCCCCTTTCAGGTCTGTTAATACGAAATCAGGCGCCTCGCTGCCAACCTTCACCTTTTCTTTGCTTGAGAAAAAATTTGTGTATAACGTATATCCCAGCGCCCCGGCAAGCAGGGCGAGGATAATGGATCTCATGATCAGACGTCTTTTTTTCTTCATTGAAAACTCTCCCATATCCTCATACATTTCAACTCATTATATCACTGTTTTTTTGGAACATTTTCCTGATAATTTGAAGTTTATGTGAAAATTAAGGCGCTTACTTTCCAAATTTGGCAAGGGATCTGAGCTGTTTCACCTCATGCGGGGAAAGCTCGCGGGCATCGCCTGTTTTCAGTCCCTTCAGGTCAAGGAAGCCGTATGTTTCGCGCTTAAGCTTTAGAACAGGGTGTCCGATCGCTTCAAACATGCGGCGCACCTGTCTGTTTCTGCCTTCATGGATGGTCAGTTCCACAATGCTTGTCTGCTTCTTTTTATCAAGAGATACAAACTTCACCTTTGCAGGAGCCGTTTTCCCGTCTTCAAGCATGATTCCTTTTTCAAGCGATCTCAGCGTTTCACGCGGAGGAATGCCTTTGATTTTTGCCACATAGGTTTTTTCAACTTCGCTCTTGGGGTGCATCATCAAATTGGCAAATTCGCCGTCATTAGTCATGATGACAAGGCCGGACGTATCATAATCAAGCCTTCCAACGGGATAGATGCGCTCTTTAATATGCTGGAAGAAATCTGTCACCGTTTTTCTTCCTTTATCGTCAGAAGCAGTCGAGACCACTCCGCGCGGTTTGTAAAGAATAAAATACACAGGTTCTTCTTTTTCAACAGGAACTCCGGCAACCTCAACACGGTCATTTCCGGATACTTTTATCCCAAGCTCCCGGACGGTTTTGCCATTCACTGTAACTTTTCCTTCTAATATAAGCTCTTCCGCTTTCCTTCTTGATGCAAGGCCTGCGTGAGCTATCACTTTTTGCAAACGTTCCATTCTTTTCACCTCGTTAACATCTTACTGCTAAAAATTTGATTAGACAAGTTCTCGTGGCATGCACGAAGCCTTATTATCTCACAAAAATGATGCGCCTGCTCAAAAATCTTCATAACTGCCGAAACAGGCATATAAAAAAGCCTTCCGGATGAGGAAGACTTGTATTCTATGCCATTAAAAAGCAAGCATCACAATAAAGATAGCAGCCGCAATCCCCAGCAAGTCTGCGAGGAGCCCCACTTTCAGCGCATCCCCCATTTTTTTCACACCGACCGCCCCGAAGTAAACCGTCAGGATGTAGAGCGTTGTATCCGTGCTTCCCTGCATGACGGCAGCCAGCCTTCCGATAAAAGAATCCGGTCCGTAGGCTGCAATCAAATCTGTCGTCATGCCAAGAGCGGCAGTCCCTGAAATCGGCCGGATAAAAGCGAGCGGTACAATTTCACTCGGCACACCGATTGCATCCAGTGCGGGTTTCATCATCCCGACGAAAAATTCAAGCGCACCAGATGCGCGAAAAATGGTGATGGCTACGAGCATTCCCACTAAATAAGGAATAATAGAAAAGGCAATTTCAATTCCTTCCTTGCCGCCTTCAACAAACGTTTCATAGGTCGGCACTTTCTTAAACGTGCCGTAAACAAGAATGAACCCGATCATCAGGGGAATCATCCATAGAGATATGATGCTGACAAGCCCCATTCCTATCTCCTCTCCTTCCGCATTCTTCTATGGTAGAAATAGCGGTCTATCAGAATGGCGCCAATGGCGGAAATAATGGTTGCAAGCAGTGTCGGCCCAACAATATCAGTGGGTGACTTTGACCCGTATGTCATCCTCACCGCAATGACTGTCGTTGGAATCAGCGTAATGCTTGATGTGTTCAGCGCGAGAAACGTAATCATCGACCTGCTTGCATCAGGCTTATTCCCATTCAGCTTTTTCATCTGCTCCATCGCTTTAATGCCAAGAGGTGTGGCTGCATTGCCGAGTCCGAAAAGGTTCGCCATCATGTTCGACAGAATGTAGCCCATTGCCGGGTGTTCAGGAGGAATCTCCGGAAAGAGTCTTTTAACAAGCGGCTTAAACAAATTGCTCAATTTTTCAAGCAGTCCGGCTTTTTCCGCCACCTTCATCAGACCAAGCCAGAACACAAGCACACTGATCAAGCCGATACTGATGGTAACAGCGTCTTTTGCCCCTTTAAAAACCGCAGCGTTCACTTCTTCCATCGTGCCGTTCACCATGGCAAACACTATTCCGATGACGGTCAACCCCACCCATATGATGTTAATCATGTCCGCTGTAGCCCGCTCCGATAAAGAATAGCTTCCGGAATTTTTCCCAAAGAGGGGCATTCGGTTTGTTGGTCAGGCCATTATCATAGTAAATGGGCACCTCATCGACACGTTCATCTTCTACAATAACGGACATTTTCCCGACGACATTCGGCACATCTTCCGGCTTATCCCATTTTTTATCCGGTTTGATGAGCGTGATGTCGATTCTGATTTCATCCTCCTCCTCATCGTTCAGCGGATAGTACACATCTCTTTTGATGAACAGCCGGTTCTTATAGATTTTCTCCTGAATATCTTTCAGCGTTCCAGACTCTTTCACTTTAAAAAGATCATAATCTCTGTATGCCATATTGAACATGGCAATATGATCATTCCAGTCATCAGAAGCATCAATCGTAACAGCCACAAGGTTCATGCCCTCTTTAGAAGCAGTTGACACAAGCGTCCGCTTCGCCCGTTTCGTATACCCCGTTTTCCCGCCGGTGCTGTACTCATAAAGACTTGTCAGCAGTTTATTTTTATTTCTCCACACCCGGTCCCACTGCTCATTCGGATTAGGGGCACGGTGCACCTTAGTTCCTGATATTTTCTGATACATCGGGTTTTCCATGGCATACCTTGTCAGGATCGCCATATCATAGGCAGTTGAATAATGATTTTCATGATCATCCAGACCATGCGGATTCGCAAACTCCGTATTCATCATGCCGATTTCCGCTGCCTTCTGGTTCATCATATGGACAAACCCTTCAACACTTCCCCCGACATGCTCTGCTATGGCGACAGCCGCATCATTTCCGGAACGGAGCATCAGGCCGTACACAAGGTCCTCAAGCTTAATCTTCTCACCCTCCTGAAGGTAGACCGCCGACCCTTCAGTATGTATCGCTCGATTGCTGACCGTTGCCTTTTCATCCATCTTCCCGGATTCAATCGCAAGAATGGCAGTCATAATTTTAGTAATGCTCGCAATCCTCCGTTTTGTATGGGCATCTTTTTCAAAAAGGATTCTTCCTGATTCCTGTTCAAGCAGTACAGCACTTCTTGCACTGACGCCCATCGCATCAGCCTTATGCGGCAGACCCGAAATAAGCAAAAGGCAAACAAGTGCGGTCACTGCGATCTGTTTCCATTGCCGCACAGCCCCCACGTCCTTTGATCGTTTTGTACAAGTTTATGCGGGTGGACAAAGGTTATGAAGGAATAATTTCTTCTTTTGGATGAAAAGTGTTGTGATACTGAAGTTTGATGCTAGTCCTCTGAAATCGAATTACAGCTTGGGAGGGTACGATTCGTGCGGTTGCTTACCCTCTCAAATCGTTTTTCGGTTTCCGAGGGTACAATTCACGACGTTGCTTACCCTCGCAGATCGTTTCTCAGTTACCGAGGGTACGATTCAGGACGTTGCTTACCCTCTCAAATCGTTTTTCGGTTTCCGAGGGTACGATTCAGGACGTTGCTTACCCTCTCAAATCGTTTTTCGGTTTCCGAGGGTACAATTCACGACGTTGCTTACCCTCGCAGATCGTTTCTCAGTTACCGAGGGTACGATTCAGGACGTTGCTTACCCTCTCAAATCGTTTTTCGGTTTCCGAGGCTACGATTCAGGACGTTGCTTACCCTCCCAGATCGTTTTTCGGTTTCCGAGGGTACGATTTGCCACGTTGCTTACCCTACCAAATCGTTTTTCGGTTTCCGAGGGTACGAGTCAGGCCGTTGCTTACCCTCCCAGATTGTTTCTCGGTTTCCGAGGGTACGAGTCAAGACGTTGCTTACACTCCCTGATCGTTTCTCGGTTTCCGAAGGTACGATTCGCCACGTTGCTTACACTCTCAAATCGTTTTTCGGTTTCCGAGGCTACGATTCAAGCCGTTGCTTACCCTCTCAAATCGTTTCTCGGTTTCCGAGGGTGCGATTACCGTGCCCGCACCTCATAACAATACCGCAAACCAAAAAAACAGCTGCCCACTGGACAGCTGCTCACATCGTTTATTTGGATTGAATCATTTTTGTACGGTAATCGGTTTCGTAGTATTCAAGCTCTTCGCGGATTTCCTGAAAGCCGCTTTCGAGTGAAGCAATCATCGTTTGAAGGGTTGCCGGTGCAGCATGGCGGTATTTGATGGCGTTTTTGCCTGTATAGGCGGACCTGCTGTCTTCATACCACACATCATTTTTCGGATTATAAAACTCTTCAATGCACTGATGATAAATTTTATAAAGCGCCTTTTCGGCAGCAGGCTTCCTGAAAGGCTCATTCTGAAGCACGATTCTGCACGCTTCAAGCCCTTCCTCGCAGTAAACGGACAGCCTTCTCAGATTGCGGAAAAGATCTTCATAATACTCCTCTTCTCCTCCCGCTTCCTCGTTTAAAAAGGATGAGATTGTCGCATGGTTTAAAAACGTATTCAGCTCATTTACGACATTCCCCAAAAAACGTTCCACTTGTTCTGTTTGTGCTTTTACAATGGCATTTCCCACTTGAGACACTTCCCTTCCGTTTGTTTAGATTTCTTTATGTACTGTCATTTTTATTTTTTCAGCAGCATCCAAGAGGCTGATCCTGCCATGCTCTTTTACGTGAGCCGGAATCTCCAGGGCCTGCTGAAGATTGATTCCATCCAAGTACTTTAGGAAAACATCCTGTTCATTTACATAAAATCGTTTCCGCTTTAAGAGCGATTCATTTTGAATAATGCAAATTAACGCCAATACATCCTTTATTGCCGCATCTTTGAAAAGGGCAGGGTTTTGACCGGCAAACACCTCTTCAAAGTACCTGACATACAGGACGTGAAACGTTTTTTCGGTTTTACCTGTGACAATCGTGATTTCAGAGCGGTTAAAAAAATCCTCGGATGTATTCGGCATCTCTTTTTCTAACTCATAGCCTCTGCACATGGTTATGTACACCTGATTGCCCTCCTGATTTAGATTCAAAAAACGGAACAAAGAGTGTCCTTTGTTCCGTTGTACCCTATTTTACCACAGGTTCTGCTTCAATTGTGTAAATTATTTGATTTCTTCAAATGTCTGATTGAAATTTTCAAAAAAGAGATCTGCTTCTTCTCCGAAAGCCTCGTCGTCTTCTTTTTCGGGAAGTGGAGGAAGCTCCTTAATGTTCTTCAGGCCGAAATGCTCGAGAAATTCCTTGGTCGTTCCATAGAGAATGGCCCGTCCTGTTCCTTCCGCCCGTCCGACTTCTTTCACAAGAACCTTGGCTGTGAGTGTCTGAAGGGGCCGCTCGGACTTGACTCCTCTTATCTCTTCAATTTCAGCTCTTGTAATCGGCTGTCTGTAGGCTACGATTGCAAGAATTTCAAGTGCTGCCTGTGACAGGGAGCTGTGGTTTGGTGTTTCAACCAGTTTCTTTAAATAAGCGGCATGCTTTTTCTTCGTTGTCAGCTGATAAACACCTGCGACTTCAATCAATTCAATGCCCCGCTGCTTTTTCTTATACTCTTTTTGAAGTTCTTCTATCGCTTCTGCTACAACCTCTTCTTCAATCTCAAGCACGGCTGTGAGCTGTTTCTTTGAAAGCCCCTCATCACCTGCAGCAAACAGCAGGGCTTCCATAATGGATTTCCATTTCTCCAAGGCTTTAAACCCTCCCCAGAATATAAATATCTGAAAAATTTTCTTCCTGTTCGATCATGATGCTGTTGTTTTTCATCAATTCCAAGATGGCTAGAAAGGTTACCACTAGATGATCCTTCTGGTCTGAGGGAAACAGCTCGGTAAATTTGCGTCTGCGGGGATTTCGCCTGAATTCATCAAGTATCTCATCCATCCGCTTCTCAATCGGAATTTCCTGTCTGGCGATTTTCGTCTGCAGTGGCTTCTGCAATTTTTTTCTGCGCATCATCTTCTGGAAAGCCCCTAGCATATCATAAATGGTGACATTCACCGGATCTGATCCTGCAGCAGGCTCAGCGGCATATGCGCTAAGGTCACTGGGCGGCTTTGTAAAAACCTTTGACCGTTCTTCTTCCATGTGTCTTAAATCATCTGCAGCTTCTTTGTACTTACGGTATTCAATCAGTCTTCTCATCAGTTCGTCGCGCGGATCTTCTTCAGGTTCAAACCCAAAGTCATCCTCTTCAAGCTCTTCTTCATGTTTTGGAAGAAGCATTCCACTTTTAATGGACAAAAGCGTTGCTGCCATTACCAGATACTCAGACGCCACATCAAGCTGAAGTTCTTTCATTGTATGTATATAGAGCATATACTGCTCGGTTATTTCAGCAACCGGTATATCATAAATATCAATCTCAAGTGTATTGATTAAATGCAGGAGAAGATCCAGCGGCCCTTCAAATGCATCGATTTTCACTTTGTACTGCACGTTCATCCCACCACTTCATTCTGTACCGCTTAAGCAGACTACCCTTTAGTATAGAACATAATGTGATCAATCTCCATTACTATTTTAGGTGATTCAGAGAACAATGAGAAAAAAGTCCAGAACCGGGATATTCGCCCATACACATCAATGCGCCCTGCATAAGATACCAATGTAAATTCGAAAGTTCTTAAGGAGGAATTAGTAATGGGAGATAAAGGTTTTGGCTACGGTTCTGGATTTGCGCTGATCGTTGTATTGTTCATTTTGTTAATTATCGTTGGAGCTGCTTGGCTGTACTAATCAGCGCCTATTAAAGACCGCAACATTCTGGTGCTCAGGCTAATGAGCACCTTTTGTGTTTCATTTCTTCATGATCGATGCCCCTTTATGCTAAACTGAAGATACATATTTTCTGATGTGAGGGTGATGTTATCTGTATCCTGAAGCCTATTTAGATTATTTAGTTCACTTCCACGGAGACCGCGACTATTTTGAATGCCATGAAGTGCTTGAAGAACACTGGAAGGAAGATCCTCCCGGAAAGCGCAAGGCATACTGGGTCGGACTCATTCAGCTTGCGGTCGGGCTTTATCATTACAGAAGGGAAAACTGGAACGGGGCAGAGCGGATGATTAAAAATGCCATTTCCATTTGTTCGCAGGAAAAAGATGCGGTTGCTTCACTCGGTCTGCACCCCGAATCTCTTCTTGAGCTGATGAGAAAAACATCTCTCGCAATCGAACAAAAGCGGCCATATGAAAGCATCAGTCTTCCGGTTTCTGATGAAGAGCTTCTGAAGCAGGCGAAGTCACACTGTAAAGAAAACGGCATGACGTGGGGAAACCCAAGCAATCTTACCGATGCCTCCCTCGTTCACAGACATTCCACGAGGGACAGATCGGATGTTATTGCAGAACGGAACAGAAGTCTTCTGCAAAAGAAAAAAAACAGATGAAGCATATGCTTCATCTGTTTTTTTAAAAGCAGGTACTAATACTGTCCCTGCCCAACGTCCTGAAAGTCTGCAGCTAGCAGTCCGGTTCCGTGCACTTTTCGAAAAAAGCTTTTGTCCGTTCATCCGGAACCACTGTTTTTGTTTTGTACTGTTCTTTTAATGCCGCCACCATTTTTCTGCCGATTCCCTGATGACGGTGAGAAGGGTTCACACTTACATGCTGAATCTTCACGCGGTCATCGTCCTCATGCACGACTCCGATTGTGCCGATGATATCATCGTCTTCTTTCCATAGAAACAGCTGCCAGAATTCATCTGTTTCATACTGTTTCATTGTCTGCTGCAAATGCTTTAAATCTTTTTCATTTGGCATAAAAGACAAAAGACCCATGGCAATTTTTTCAAAGCTTTTCTTATAGCGAATTAACATATGAACCCCTCATTAACGAAATAACCTTCCGATTAGAGAAAGCAAAAACAAAAAATGAAAGCCTGTCATCAGACTGATGTTCGGTCCATGTTTCATCCGTTCACCTAAGCAGATCCCGGATCAGGCAAGAATCACTCTCAGAACATTATAAACAGTTTTCCGGGCTTTTTAAACACTTTTCAGCGAAATTAATCCAATGTGCGCATTAAATTCGCCATTTCGATGGCCGCAACAGCTGCTTCATAGCCTTTATTCCCAGCTTTTGTGCCGGCACGCTCAATCGCCTGTTCAATCGATTCAGTCGTCAGGACACCGAAAATCACCGGAACGCCTGTTGACATGGATGCCTGCGACACTCCTTTAGCCGCCTCATTGCAGACATAGTCATAATGAGTCGTAGATCCTCTTATGACCGTTCCAAGTGTGATCACTGCATCATATTTGTTTGAAGCGGCCATTTTTTTGGCAACCAGCGGAATTTCAAATGCGCCAGGCACCCATGCGATTTCAACGTTCTCTTCCTCTACGCCGTGGCGCTTCAGTGCGTCTGTTGCCCCGCTCAAAAGCTTGCTTGTAATGAATTCATTAAATCTCCCTACGATAACCGCTACTTTTAATCCTGATCCGACTAAATTACCTTCGTATGTTTTCATGACTGTTTCCTCCAATATTATAGGTTAAGTAAATGTCCAAGCTTTCCTTTTTTCGTTTGCATATAGCCTTCATTTTCTTCTTTTGAAGGCATTTGAATCGGTATACGGTCCACAACTGTCAGTCCGTACCCTTCAAGCCCTGCGATTTTTCTCGGATTGTTCGTCAGAAGCTTCATCTCTGCCACGCCAAGATCTTTTAAAATCTGGGCACCAATTCCGTAATCCCTCAGATCATCGGCAAATCCAAGCTTATGATTGGCTTCGACTGTATCATAGCCTTCTTCCTGAAGGGCATAGGCTTTCATCTTATTTAAAAGGCCGATCCCTCTGCCTTCCTGTCTCATATATAAAAGAATCCCGCTTCCGGCTTCTTCAATCTGGGCAAGCGCTGCATGGAGCTGGGGTCCGCAGTCGCAGCGGTTTGACCCGAAAACATCACCTGTGAGACATTCTGAATGGACGCGCACAAGAGTTGGCTGATCAGGAGAAATTTCTCCTTTTACAAGAGCGATATGCTCTTTGCCGTCAAGAACGTTTGAATATCCGACCGCTCTGAACATGCCGAACTCAGTTGGAAGCTTAATATCCGCTTCTCTTTTTACAAGAGCATCAGACACATTGCGGTAGTGAATCAGATCTTTAATGGTGATCATTTTTAAACCGTGGTGCTCGGCAATTTCCATTAAATCCGGAACCCGTGCCATTTCTCCGTCTTCTTTAATAATTTCACAGATGACGCCTGCCGGGCTTGCACCAGAGAGCCTCGCAAGATCAACAGCAGCTTCTGTATGTCCTGCCCGTCTCAGCACGCCTCCCTGCTTCGCTACAAGCGGAAAAATATGACCCGGACGTTTAAAGTCGGATGGAACGGCATCTTCATTTAAAATCGCTTTTATCGTATCTGATCGTTCAGAAGCGCTTATCCCTGTTTTAGTGGTTTTATAGTCAATACTCACTGTAAACGCCGTTCCATGCGGGTCCGTATTGTCGCTGACCATCGGATGAAACTGAAACTTTTCCGCGTATTCTGCTGACAGCGGCACACAGACAAGTCCTCTGCCGTGTTTAATCATGAAATTGATCACTTCAGGAGTAGCATGGTCTGCAAGGGCTACAAAATCTCCTTCGTTTTCACGGTCTTCATCATCTACGACAATCACAACCCTGCCGTTTTTCAAATCCTCAATTGCCTCACTTATGGAATGAAATGCCATGGTGTATCCTCCATTCTAGTAAAATCCGTTTTCTTTTAAAAAATCAGGTGTAATCGATGAAGATCCCTGTGACTGATCAATGAATTTCTTCACATACTTGCCGAGCATGTCACATTCGATGTTAACAACGTCCCCTGCCTCTTTGCCTCCAAGAACGGTTTCAGAGAGAGTATGCGGGATGATGGACACAGTTACTTGTTCATTCTCAAGGCCGAAAATCGTCAGGCTGATTCCATCAATGGCGATTGAGCCTTTCATCACAAGTGATGAAGTCAGGTCCCTGCTCGTTTTTATATCGTAATAAACCGCATTTGCAGACGGCCGTTTGCGGATAATCGTACCTGTTCCATCCACATGTCCGGTGACAAAATGCCCGCCGAACCTTCCTCCTGCCGCCATCGCCCGCTCAAGATTTACGTTTGATCCCTGTTTCAGGGCATTCAGCGAGGTAGCTTTCACGGTTTCAGGCATTACATCCACTGTAAAGGAGGTGGATGTGAACTTTGTTACCGTCAGGCACACGCCGTTCACTGATATACTGTCCCCAAGCCTCACATCTTCCAAAACTTTTGATGCATGAATGGTCATTTCAATGGCTTTATCGCTTCCGCTCATGCTGCCGATCGTGCCGATTTCTTCAATAATTCCTGTAAACATTTCGCTTTACCCCTCCTTTTTCACGCAGACAAGCTTCAGATCTTCTCCAATCAGCTCAGCTGACTGAATTTTCAGTCGGACCACTTTACTAATTTCCTTAATCCCTGTTCCTCCTGCAAGAGACGGGGCACCTTCCCCTCCAATCAGAACGGGAGCCGTATAGCTGATGACTTCATTGAACATGCCGCTTTCAATAAAACTTCCATGTACCGTTGCGCCGCCTTCAACAAATAATGACGTCACTCCCATCTCACCGAGGGTCTGCAGCAATTCCTCAATTCTTATGGACGGCGTGTTCATTTTTATCACTTTGGCTTTCTTTTCAAGCAGGCTTATCTTTTCAGCAGATGCACCGCTGCCGGCGATCAGCCACGTTTCCGCAAGACCGTCATTCAGCACGGCGGCTTTTTCCGGAATTCTCAGATGCGTATCAAGCACAATTCGGACAGGCTGCTTTTTAGCATGTTCCGTCCTGCATGTTAAAGACGGATTATCTTTTATAACTGTTTCAATACCGGTAAGGATGGCATCATGCCTCTCTCTGTAGGAGTGGACATCTTTCCTTGCCTCTTCCCCGGTAATCCATTTGCTCTCTCCCGTTACAGTGGCTGTTTTGCCGTCAAGACTCCCAGCCCACTTCAGCGTAACAAACGGACGTTTATTTTGAATATAATGGAAAAATATTTTGTTCAGCTCTTCAGCTTCTTCTTTCAAGACGCCAAGCTCCACTTCAATTCCGGCATCACGGAGTTTCCTTATTCCTCTGCCGGCAACTGCGGGATTCGGGTCTTCAACAGCCACAACCACTCTTTTCACTTTGGACTGAATAAGCAGATCCGCACAAGGCGGCGTCTTCCCGTGATGACTGCAGGGCTCAAGTGTCACATAAACAGTCGACCCTTCAGCCTCAGCACCCGCCATCCTGATCGCATGAACTTCTGCGTGCGGCTCACCCGCTTTAAGATGTGCGCCAAGACCGACAATCCTGCCGTCTTTCACCACAGCCGCACCAACATGAGGATTGGGCGACGTCTGCCCGATTCCCTGTTCTGCCAGGCGAAGAGCCGTCATCATATACTCGCGATCTTCCAAAACCATATCCCCTTTCTTTTTGAATGCAAAAAAGCCCGCAGGTTTGATACCTGGGGGCTTGTCAGGGATTATTGGTCACATTTGCATGCCAAACAAGAGTACCATTCCTCTGTTTTTTCAGAAAAATAATACCCGCACGTCAACACTGTGTTCCTTCTCCCATCCAGACTATACTGTCGGCTCCAGAATTTCACTGGATCCACCGCCTGCACCATGTGCAGCCGGGTCACGGACTGAAAAGCATCTGCTTTATCACCGCCGGTTGGGAATTTCACCCTGCCCCGAAGGAAAACAATGAGTATGAAATTGTTCCTTTCTATCATCTTATCCGGATATGCGGAAGATTGCAACGATTTAATTCCGGGGTTTTCTGATTGGAGATTGAATTTTCAGCTTAGAAAAGGATACTGGTTTTTTGAGAGTACGTTTTATGCGTTTACTTACCCTGCTCACCTGTTTTTTCCGCTTTGCTGGGTAAGATTCCTCCCTTTGCTTACCCTGCTCACCCGCTTTTTCCGCTTTGCGGGGTAAGATTCCTTCCTTTGCTTACCCAGTTGACCCGTTTTTTCCGCTTTGCGGGGGTAAGATTCCTCCCTTTGCTTACCCTGCTCACCCGCTTTTTCCGCTTTGCTGGGTAAGATTCCTAGCTTTGCTTACCCAGTTGACCCGTTTTTTCCGCTTTGCGGGGTAAGATTCCTCCCTTTGCTTACCCAGTTGACCCGTTTTTTCCGCTTTGCTGGGTAAGATTCCTCCCTTTGCTTACCCTGCTTACCTGTTTTTTCCGCTTTGCTGGGTAAGATTCCTCCCTTTGCTTACCCAGCTCGCCCGCTTTTTTCTCTTTGCGGGGTAAGATTCTTCCCTTTGCTTACCCAGTTGACCCGTTTTTTCCGCTTTGCTGGGTAAGATTCCTCCCTTTGCTTACCCAGTTGACCCGTTTTTTCCGCTTTGCGGGGTAAGATTTCTCCCTTTGCTTACCCAGTTGACCCGTTTTTTCCGCTTTGCTGGGTAAGATTCCTCTCTTTGCTTACCCTGCTTACCCGTTTTTTTCGCTTTGCTGGGTAAGATTCCTCCCTTTACTTACCCTGCTTACCCGTTTTTTCCGCTTTGCGGGGTTAGATTCCTCCCTTTGCTTACCCAGTTGACCCGTTTTTTCCGCTTTGCGGGGTAAGATTCCTCCCTTTGCTTACCCTGCTTACCCGTTTTTTCCGCTTTGCTGGGTAAGATTCCTCCCTTTGCTTACCCAGCTCGCCCGCTTTTTCCTCTTTGCGGGGTAAGATTCTTCCCTTTGCTTACCCAGCTCACCTGTTTTTTCCGCTTTGCGGAGGAGGATTTAACTAAATTTACACTTTTTCACGTGGCACATAATGAATTGCTCTGCCATTACCTGTCTGTAAAAAATGATTGGTTAAGATCTTCCTGATGGTCTTTTTTGATTTTACCAAATGACACCATTCCCAAACCTGCTCAACAGTAAGCTTTCTTTCAGGAAAGAGAAACTGAAATTCTTCTATCGCACGCAGGATGGCTGGAAAATGAGATTCCGCGAATTCACAATTGGAGCAATGAAACTTGGAGTTTTGGAAAGTAGAGTAGATTGACCCGCAAAACCCGCACCCCACCCCCTTCTCAAGCTCGTCATATCGATACTCAGGCAGCCGCTCAAAACGGGATTCCTCCTGATGAAGTGTCAAAAGCTTCTCCGCAAGCTTCGAGTGAATGGCTTTAAGCGGGGCGGCACTATTCTTTTTTAGTGTTTTTGCAAAACGGTCCAGCTGGGAATGGAATATGATGGGGTGTGTGGACGATGCCTGATAGAGGTGAAAGCGGGGATTGATAAAAACCAGGATTGCTTCTACAGGCAGCTGAAAACGGTGTTCCTGAAGCAGAATTCGAAAGAGGGTTTCGTTTCTATGCAGCTGCAGCAAAGGGTTTTTGACTTCTTTTTTCACAGGAGATAGCCACTTATCTTTATCCAGGTGATAATCTCCTTCGAAGTTCTTTACTTCAAACAAATAGATTTTTTGCGGCGAAATGTACAAGGAATCGATCTGATAGGTTGTTTGATTGGTTTCAAGCAGCAAATCACTCAGAATGATTCCGTTCCCCTGATGAAGTTTCAGCCACGCCTCAAACTGTCTTTCCCCTTCAAACCCTTTTTCAAGGTTAAGAAAGTGCACTGCTTCTTCAGCATCTAAAGCCTTTCGGGCATTCAGCTTCCGGTACATCAGCAGCTCTTTTGATTCTCGAAGATCTTTCAAATGCATTCCTCCTTTTCCGCCATCGTATGATAAGAAGAAGATTCCGGCAAATCATGAAAATCAAGTTATCTGTCAATCCACATAACTTAATTAGTTGTTTGGACCAAACAATCCGGGACATTCACCCGTGCACAAATGCAAACAAAAAAAGCCGCCCGCATAAGGACAGCTTTCCATCTATCTTATTCTTCCCAGACTTTAACTTCTTTCATTGCATCGCCCTGTTTGATTTTGTAGACGTTGTCTAGTCCTTCAACAACTTGTCCGAATACAGTATGGACGCCGTTCAAATGAGGCTGAGGCTCGTGAACGATGAAGAATTGGCTTCCGCCTGTGTCTTTTCCTGCATGCGCCATTGAAAGAGCTCCGGCAACGTGCTTGTGAGGGTTTCCTGCTGTTTCACATTTGATTGAGTAGCCAGGGCCGCCTGCGCCAGTTCCAGTTGGATCTCCGCCTTGTGCAACGAAGCCAGGGATAACGCGGTGGAATGTTACGCCGTTGTAGAAGCCTTCGTTAGCAAGCTTTTCAAAGTTTTCTACTGTTTTAGGTGCTGCTTCAGGATAAAATTCGATCACCATTTGATCGCCGTTTTCCATTGTGATTTGACCTTTTTTCATATGTATGAAACCTCCTGCATCTTTTTTTCGTCTAATAGACTGAACGTTATTCATTCTACTATATAACGTTTCATAAAGCCAAACAGTTCGCTGTTTTCCTGAAAAAACCTGTCGCCAAACCGATAAACAGATTATAATGAAGATTGCTGTCATAAAGAAGGAGGTCTTTTTTTGAAAAAGATAATGATTACTGCATTCTCACTGGCACTGCTTGCTTTTCCGTCAATGGGACTTGCCGATGCAGCACCCGGAGACAAAATTATTACACTTGGAAAGAACTTAACAGAAGCACAGAAGGATTCCATGCTTTCTGAAATGGGAGCGGATGACAGTGCTCAAGTCATAGAAGTGACAAACGAAGAAGAACATAAATATCTCGGAAACTATATTCCGAAGGCGCAAATTGGGACGAGAGCGATTTCCTCTTCAGCCATTACGATTGAAGAGAGCGGCGCAGGGCTTGAAGTCAATACGAAAAATGTCAATTGGGTAACGGATGAAATGTATTTGAACGCCCTGATGACAGCGGGCGTAAAAGATGCTTCCATCCAGGTTTCAGCACCGTTTGAGGTATCCGGCACAGCAGCTTTGACAGGTTTGCTGAAAGCTTATGAAGTAAGTTCAGATGAGGCTATTCCGGAAGATGTGAAACAGGTGGCGAACGAAGAACTTGTCAAAACAGCTGAGCTAGGCGACAAAGTCGGACAGGAAAACGCCAGTGCACTTATGGCTAAAATTAAAGAAGAAATCGCGAACAACGGAGTTCCTGAGACAGATGCCGAGTTCCGCGAACTGATTGAAACATCAGCAAACGACCTTGGCATTACGCTGTCTGAAGAAGAGATCAACAGCCTTGTTGCTTTGTTCAATAAAATGAAAGACGTCAACATCGACTGGAATCAAGTAGGACAGCAGCTTGATCAGGCAAAAGACAAGATTTCAAAATTCATAGATTCAGAGGAAGGCCAAAACTTCCTTGATCAGCTGAAAGAGTTTTTTATTGCTCTTTGGGATGCGATCATCGCTATTTTCAGCAATAAAGATAATGCCTGACGCAAACAGCCTGCAGAAACTATTTCTGCAGGCTGTTTTTTATCTGATTTCATATTCTCTGCATTTTTCATAAAAGCTTGTTTTCCCAATGCCAAGAAGCTTTGCCGCCTCCAATTTGTTTCCTTTTGCTTCTGATAAAGCATGGAGAATGGCTCCCTTCTCAGCATCAGCTACAATGCTCTTTAGCGGTTTCACAGGACCTTCGAACGTGTTTCTGTTTACTGGCTGCAGCGGCAAGCCGGCAGTGTATGGCATGCTCTGGCTGTGTTCTTCTTTCTGAAGATAAAGAGGCAGATGTTCAGGTAAGATGATTTGTCCGTCGAGCACATTTACAGCCCGTTCGAGCACGTTTTCAAGTTCCCGGATGTTTCCGGGCCATGTATGCCGTTCAAGATCATGCATCGCTTCTTCTGATAAATCCAAGCCATATCTGTGAAATTTCGTCTCGAGTTTTTTCAAAAGAACTCTTGAGATTGGAACAATGTCTTCCTTTCTGTCTGCAAGGGAGGGAATCTCAATTTTTATGACATTCAGCCTGTAGTAGAGGTCCTCTCTGAATTCTCCGCCCAAAACCATCTTCTCCAGATTCCTGTGGGTAGCGGCAATGACCCTGACATCAATTTGAACAGGCCCCCTGCCGCCGATGCGTTCAATCTCTTTTTCCTGCAGTACGCGAAGCAGCTTGCTTTGCATCTGCAGGGGAAGGTCACCAATCTCGTCGAGAAAAATCGTGCCCCCGTGCGCGAGCTCAAATTTCCCTTTTTTTCCTCCTCTTTTAGCACCGGTAAAGGAGCCTTCTTCATACCCGAAGATTTCCGATTCAAAAAGGTGCTCGGGGATGGATGCACAGTTCACTCTCATAAATGGGGCAAATTTTCTGCCGCTTGTCTGATGGATGGCATGCGCAAACAGTTCTTTTCCGGTTCCGGACGCTCCCAGGAGGAGCACGGCTGACTGACTGTCTGAAACTCTTTCTGCCAACCTTTTTGCTTCCGTGAATTTCGGACTGTTTCCCACAAGATCCCCGAAATGATATTTGCTGAAGAGCTCTTTTTCAAATTTTCTTTTATAATAGTTTAACTCTTCCATGATCGGCTGAATTTTCTTTGAATAGTCAATCCATTCCTGCGCATTGCGGAACATGACCGTTCCCACCGCGCCAACGAGTTCGCCTTTTACATAGAGAGGATAACGGTTTGCAATCATTTCGCTTCCCTTAATAGGATGAATGGACGCCACCTCAGCCTGTCCGGTTTTGGCCACAATCTGCATTCTCGTGTTTTCAATCACATCCTGAACAGGCTTTCCGATTGATTCTTCCGCATTCACATGTAAGAATTCACAATAGGCAGAGTTGAGATAAAGAACTGTCCCCTCATGATCCACTACTACCATGCATTCAGCTGCTAAGTTGACGACCTCTTCGATCCAGTCTGCAGGAAGCTTTTCCATGAGCCCTTTCATTCTCTCCACCTCTTTCCTTTCTATAAACCGTTTACATTTTATGTTCATCTTACACGGACGCATTGACAAAAATCAATAGATTAAGAGATTCAGCATATAAAAAAGACAGCATGGCACGCTGTCTTTTTTTCACTCTTATTGAACCGTATACCCGCCGTCAAGAATCGCTGCCTGACCAGTTATTCCTTTCGCTTTGTCGCTTGCAAGGAAGACGGCATAATCCGCAATTTCCTGAACAGCGAGCAGTCTCTTTTGGGGAACAAGCGGATAGATGACCTGCTCGAGCACGCGTTCGAGCTCTACATTTCTTGTTTTTGCAAGGTCTGCGAGCTGATTGCGCACAAGCGGTGTATCCACGTAGCCTGGGCAAAGTGCGTTTACGGTAATGCCATGTTCTGCCCCTTCAAGCGCCGCTACTTTTGTTAATCCGATGACACCATGCTTGGCGCTGTTATATGCCGCTTTTCCAGCAAAACCGATGACTCCGTTTATGGATGCCATGTTGATGATTCTGCCGAATTTTTGTTTTTTCATGATCGGGAAAGCATGCTTTGTTGCGACAAACGGAGCTGTCAGCATGACTTTAATCAGAAATTCAAACCGGTCAGTCGGAAATTCGTCAATTGGAGAAACGTGCTGCAGTCCTGCATTGTTGACCAGAATATCCAGTCGTCCATATTGCTTTTGGACGGTTTCGATTGCTCCAATCATCTCGTCTTCCTTTGTTACATCGCACGCTGCCGCAATGGATTCAAATCCTTCACCCTTCAGCTTTGATGCCGCTGCTTCTGCTGCTTCTCTATTAATATCTGAAATTACGACCGCAGCACCTTCTCTTGCATACTCTTTTGCTATTTCAAAGCCGATCCCGCCTGCAGCGCCTGTGATCAGCGCTGTTTTTCCGCTGAGTAATTGGTTCATCGCCATGTTCCTTTCTGTCTGTAGCTCGCCTTAATGGGCGGTCATCAATGATTGGTTGACCGTAAACGCGGCCTCTGTTTTCTCTTTTACCTCTTCAATGGTCACTCCGTCCTGCAGTTCGACAAGCTCCATCGCACCATCCGCAAAATCAAAGACCGCAAGATCTGTAATGAGGCGGTTGACTACATGCTTCCCTGTCAGCGGAAGGCTGCATTCCTTCTTCACCTTGGATTCGCCGTATTTATTCACATGCTCCATAATGACAATGATTCTTTTTGCGCCGTTTACAAGATCCATGGCACCGCCCATTCCTTTTACCATTTTCCCCGGGATCATCCAGTTGGCAAGGTCCCCCTCTTCAGATACCTCCATGCCCCCAAGAATAGCAAGGTCAATATGCCCTCCGCGGATCATGGCGAAGGATTCGGCACTGTCGAAGTAGGAAGCTCCAGGTACACTTGTCACCGTTTCTTTTCCTGCGTTGATCAGGTCTGGGTCTTCTGTTCCGGAAACCGGGTAAGGACCGATTCCAAGGAGGCCATTCTCTGATTGCAAAAGAACATTGTAATCATCCGGAATTTCGTTAGCCACAAGCGTCGGCATTCCGATTCCGAGATTCACGTTCATTCCGTCCTGAATTTCTTTTACTGCTCTCTGCACCATTTTCCGTCTGCTGTCATTCATGTTTTTGCCTCCCCCTTATGCCTGGCGCACAGTCAGGCGTTCAATGCGCTTTTCATAGTTTGATCCAAGCAATACATGCTGGACATAGATGCCCGGTGTATGAATTTCGTCCGGATCCAGTTCGCCTGCTTCTACAATTTCTTCCACTTCTGCAATCGTTATTTTCCCTGCCATTGCAGCTACCGGGTTAAAATTCCTTGATGTTTTCCGGAAGACCAAATTGCCGAGGGTATCTGCTTTCCACGCTTTTACGAGGGCAAAATCACCGACAATCCCTCTTTCAAGAATATAGGTCCGGCCGTCAAAATTCTTATGTTCTTTTCCTTCTGCGACCTTTGTTCCCACCCCTGTGGCTGTATAAAAACCCGGAATGCCTGCACCGCCCGCTCTCATTCTCTCGGCGAGCGTTCCCTGCGGAATCAGTTCCACTTCCAGTTCGCCGCTTAAATACTGTCGTTCAAAAATTTTGTTTTCCCCTACATAAGAGGACATCATTTTCTTAATTTGTTTGTTGGCGAGAAGAAGGCCGAGACCCCAGTCATCCACTCCGCAGTTATTGCTGACAACTGTCAGGTCTTTTACCCCTTTATCTCTTAATGCCAGAATCGCTTTTTCCGGAATGCCGCAGAGGCCGAAGCCTCCAACGACCAATGTTGCACCGTCTTCTATTTTTTCTATTGCCTGTTCAAATGAATCGAGCACTTTCCCTTTCCCCATCACTGTTCCCTCTCTTTCCCCGATGTTTTTTTATACTAGACCGAATAGGCTGTAAATTCCGATGATGACAAACACGGCAACTGTTTTAATAATCGTAATGGCAAAAATATCACGGTAGGATTGTCTGTGAGTCAATCCGGTAACAGCAAGAAGCGTGATAACCGCTCCATTGTGAGGAAGCGTATCCATACCGCCGGATGCCATCGAAATGACCCTGTGCATAACCTCAGGAGGAATATTGAACTTTTCAATCGCCTCAAGGTACTTATCAGACATCGCGCTAAGCGCAATTCCCATACCGCCTGATGCAGAGCCGGTAATACCTGCAAGTGTCGTCGTCGTAACCGCACCGTTTACGAGCGGATCTGTGAAAGTAGAAGAAATTCCGTTGCTTACTGCTTTAAATCCAGGCAATGCAGCAATAACGCCGCCGAACCCGTACTCAGCGCCTGTATTCATAGCTGCAAGCAGGGCACCGCCGATACCGGCATTCAGACCTTCTTTAATGTTGGCGGTTACAGCTTTCCAGTCAAAAGCAATCGTAGCAATGATTCCAATTAACAGCGCAAGTTCAACAGACCAGATGGCTACAACAGACGGCAGTTCGATTTTTCCGAACGCTTCAAGCCCGATGGCAGAAAAATCAAATCCGTTCGGATACCATTTTGGAAATGAAACTGTGAAAAATTTATTCATGACTCCAACAAGAATCAGCGGCACAAAAGCCAAAATCTGGCGCGCCACACTCGGTTCAGTTCCAGCCGATAATGTCGCCTCTTCCTTTTCGCGGACGATCTCAGGATCAAGCCCGGCAGCCGTCTCTGAATGAAATCCGGCATATCCTTCTCCGGCTTTCTCAGTTTTTTTGCGTCTGGATTCCAAATACCACATACCAAACGCCAGGACGAAGATGGCACCAATAATCCCAAGAACTGGCGCTGCATAAATATCTGTTTTGAAGAAAGTAGTCGGGATTACGTTTTGAATCTGCGGAGTACCTGGAAGGGCATCCATTGTAAAAGTAAAGGCACCGAGAGCAATCGTTCCCGGAATCAGGCGTTTTGGAATGTCTGCCTGGATGAAAAGGTTCTTCGCAAATGGATAGACGGCAAACACAACAACAAACAGACTGACGCCGCTGTACGTTAAAATCGCACCCATCAGAACGATGGCAAGAATGGCTCTCTTTGCACCGACAAGTTTGACAATCGTCTTGGCAATCGATTCAGCAAGGCCTGACATTTCAACAACTTTCCCAAAAATGGCCCCAAGCAGGAACACAGGAAAGTAAAGTTTAATGAACCCGACCATTTTTTCCATAAACACATTGGAGAAAAACGGCAGGACATAACTCGGATCTGTCAGCAGCACGGCAAACAGTGCACAGATCGGAGCAAACAAAATAACCGAAAATCCCCGGTATGCCACAAACATCAATAAACTCAGCGACAATAAAATAATAATGATTTCCACAAACATCCCCCTTAGCCTAAGTGTTCTTCTGCATAAGCAGACCCTTTAATGGAAAGCGCTTACAAATTAGGTACCCCTGCCCGCTTGCGCTACC
The DNA here is from genome assembly GCF_053629595.1 of Metabacillus sp. SLBN-84. Classification (NCBI taxonomy): domain Bacteria; kingdom Bacillati; phylum Bacillota; class Bacilli; order Caryophanales; family Bacillaceae; genus Metabacillus; species Metabacillus sp. SLBN-84. The sequence continues at coordinate 1,694,273 of NZ_JBRJIP010000001.1, read as the reverse complement.
CATCCAAATGACCAGCTCACAGTTATAACTTGCAAGATGCGTGCCAACATAGCCTTTCTTCATAAAAAATTCGGAAAATTGACTTAAATTCAGTGACCGCTTGGCTTGTTAGTTACTATAAGATTGAAAATTCAATTTTAAAAGGATGATTTTTTCCGCAATTTCGGAAATGCGTCTCATTCCATTCCGTAATAGCGGAATATTCCGGAAATACGGAAATAGGCTTTGAGATAAAGAGTCTGATTACCCTAAAAACCTTACAAGATGTAGAACCAGAATATGCATTTCATAAAATCGGCTGTATTTATTCAGATCCAACGCCATGCTCATAAGTCTCCTTGAGGCGGTTACTATCTTCCTTTGGCGGTAAACCAAACATACGAGAATATTCACGGCTGAATTGTGATGGGCTTTCATAGCCTACCCGAAATGCTGCTTCAGTCGCATCTATTGATTCGGATAGTAACAGGTGTCGAGCTTCTTGTAGTCTCAATCGCTTTTGGAATTGAATAGGACTCATAGCAGTAACTTCTTTAAAGTGCCTGTGCAGGGATGAAACACTCATGTTAGCTATTTCCGCCAGTTCCTCAATCTTTAAAGACTTCTCATAATTAATCAAAATATGTTCAATTACATCGCTGATTAAATTTGCTGAGCTTCCCTTTATTGCAATTTGACCTAGCGCAGCTCCGTGCTCTCCTTGCAGAATCCTATAGATTATCTCTTTAGTAATGAGAGGTGCAAGTACAGGGATATCTTTTGGATGATTCAGCAAACGGACTAATCTGATTACTGTGTCCAGCAAAGATGTATCCATTTTGCTGACATACATTCCCCGCTTAGGATTTTCCCTTTTATATACTTCCATCCGAGATTCTCGTAAAACAGATAGAATTTCACTGGGAGTAAAGTTAAGAATAACAGCCAAATAAGGAACTTCAAAAGTTGCTTCCGTTACTTGCGCTGTAACAGGAAGATTAACAGAAGAAATTAGATAATCAACAGGACTATACCGGAAACGCTCCTCTGATAATAAGACTTCTTTTGCTCCTTGAGCCACAATACATAAGGAGGGTTTGTACACTCCGAATTTTGGTTTAGTAATAGTAGAGTAACGCGCAAAATATAAAGATGGAACTGCAGTCATGTGTGCACCGTCCTTATCAGTTTGACGCTCAATGAGTTCGCAAAGCTCAAATTGCTGTCTATACGTTGGTTCAGACATAATATCCTCCTAGTTCTACTTGTCGTTATTATCTCTATTATAAAACATAAAAATATGTTTTTGAGAGGATCAGGCAATGAATTGCGATGATTAGACAAAGGAAGTTTAACCTTTTTCGGTTAATATAGTTATGTATTAACAAAGTTACCGATCTAAGAATAACGGAAACAGCAAATCATGTATTGTAATCAAAATTACTATTTACAAAAAGAGAGGGAGAAAAAATATGCAAAAAGTAACTTTAAATAATGGCGTTGAAATGCCGATACTCGGTTTTGGCGTATTTCAGATTCAAGATGAAAGAGAATGTGAACAAGCTGTTTACGATGCGATAATGGCGGGTTATCGTCTAATTGATACTGCTGCCTCTTACCTAAATGAAGAAGCAGTTGGCAAAGCAATTAAACGAAGTGGAGTGCCGAGAGAGGAATTGTTCATCACCACAAAACTCTGGGTTCAGGATGCTGGTTATGAAAGAACAAAGAAAGCATTTGCCAATTCACTTGAAAGACTTCAATTGGACTACTTAGATTTGTATTTGATTCATCAGCCGTTCGGCGATGTACATGGTTCATGGAGAGCAATGGAAGAATTGTACCGCACCGGGAAGATTAGAGCAATCGGAGTAAGCAACTTCCATTCAGACCGCCTAATTGATTTAATCATTCATAATGAAGTGGTTCCTGCCGTCAATCAAGTCGAAACACATGTTTTCAATCAACAAATTGAAAGTCACAAATTTATGAAAGAGAATAATGTTCAAATTGAGTCTTGGGGACCATTTGCCGAAGGAAAAAACAACTTCTTCCAAAATGAAATTTTGGTATCGATTGCTGAAAAGTACAATAAATCCGTCGCTCAGGTGGCTTTACGCTGGCTGACCCAAAGAAGAGTTGCTGCGATTCCGAAGTCTGTCCATAAGGAAAGAATCATTGAAAACTTCAATATCTTTGACTTTGAATTAAACAAGGAGGATATGGAGCAAATTGCTGCCCTGGATACGAAAGAAAGTTTATTCTTTTCACATCGGGAACCTGAAATGGTGAAATGGATTGGTACCCGTAAGCTTGATATTTAATTGTCCTTTTAAGGTTGAATGAGGATACCAACTAAAAACGTTCTATGTAATGAGGACAAACGGTATTTAACTCAGAGAGAAAAGTTCAGCGTCAGTGTGATTTTTATTTGCTTTTTTCTAATTGAGAGCGGCTTAGTATTCCCCACATTTATAGAGGTGCTTTCACTGTTTAGCCCAGCCTTTTTCCTCCCTCCAAAATAAAAAAAAGCCGCCCCCAACCGGAAGCGGTTTTTTCAATCTATCAGCATTGAGACACTTTTGATTTTAACGGCAGATCCAGTGCGACCAGATCCTGATACGTTTCTCTTTTAATGACAAGCTGTGCTTCTCCATTTTCTGCAAAAACAACCGGCGGACGCGGAATGCGGTTGTAGTTGTTTGCCATGGAGTATCCGTATGCACCTGTGCAGAAGACTGCCAGCAGATCATCGGGATTTGCTTGAGGCAGAGGAAGATCCCAAATAAGCATGTCCCCGCTCTCGCAGCATTTGCCGGCGATGGAAACCGAGTCATCCTTTGGATCATTCATGCGGTTCGCAAGGGCTGCTTCGTATTTTGCCTGGTAAAGGGCAGGACGGATGTTGTCGCTCATGCCGCCGTCGACAGAGACATATTTGCGGACATTCGGCACCACTTTTTCTGAGCCGATGGAATAAATGGTTGTGCCGGCGTCACCTACAAGCGAACGGCCCGGTTCAATCCAGATCTCAGGCATGGCAATCCCGCTTTCCTTCACCTGCTGCTTGATGCTTTCAACGATTTTTTCAACATAATACGTTGCCGGCATCGGCTCATCTTCTTCTGTATAGCGGATGCCGAATCCGCCGCCTAGATTGACCACTTTCGGTTCATACTGAAACGTTTCTTTCCAGTACGTCACTTTAGTGAAGATTTTTTCAGCAGCCAGAACGAAACCCGTTGCATCGAAGATCTGTGAACCAATATGGCAGTGATAGCCGAGAAGATCGAATGCATCTGATGAAAGAACACTTTCCATCGCGCGTTCTACCTGGCCGTTTTGAAGGTCAAAGCCAAATTTTGAATCTTCCTGTCCGGTCGTAATGTAGTCATGTGTATGCGCTTCAACACCTGGAGTTACCCTCAATAGAACGGGCACAGTCGTTTTTACCTGAGCGGCAATTTCTTTAATAAGCTCGATTTCTCTGAAATTGTCAACAACAACGCAGCCTATGTTCAGCTTGATCGCCATTTCCAGCTCTTCTCTGCTTTTATTATTGCCGTGGAAATGAATTCTGTCTGCCGGAAAGCCTGCTGTTACAGCTGTATAAAGCTCTCCTCCTGATACGACATCAAGGGAAAGTCCTTCTACTTCGACCAGCTGAAACATGGCAACGGATGAAAACGCTTTGCTTGCATAGGCAACCTGCGCCTTCACGCCAAGTTTTTCAAATGTATGTTTAAAGCTTCTCGCACGTTCGCGAATAAGCGCGACATCGTAAATATAAAGAGGTGTACCATATTTAGATGCAAGTTCAGTTGCATCTACTCCCCCGATTTCAAGGTGATTCTGCTCGTTGACTTTGCTGCTTCCGTGTAAGAACAATTTAGCATCCCTCTTTCATTCCGTAAAAGGACAAAAGAACAGCTGCTACCTTTTGGGTGAACAGCTGTTCCGCACTTCTGGTCCTTCAGGTAAATTAAGCTTACAATATCACAAAATCCCTGCACTTTCAATCCTTTTAGCGCGGCTGTTTCCTGATATTCTGGGGGTGTACGATGCTTGGTCTGACCTTTGCCCCTGGCACCGATGTACGGATGAAAACCTGCCACAGAGCTTTGGCGTTAAATGGAAGGAACGGCCATAGATATGGCGTGTTCAACGATCTGATGCTCGCCAAGTATAAGAAAATCAAGGTAGTCCCGACGACAAGTCCTTCTGCGTGAAACAGTGCAACCGCCACAAGGAGTACCAGCCTCACCATTTTATTGGCAATGCTGAGCTCATAACTTGGTGTTGCAAATGTCCCGATGGCAGCGATCGCCACGTAGAGAATGACCTCGGGAACAAAAAGTCCGACATCAATGGCAATCTGTCCGATGAGAGCTGCCGCAATTAAGCCCATGGCAACAGATAATGCGGTCGGAGTATGAATGGCCGCCATCCTTAAAAATTCGATTCCCAGATCAGCGAGAAACAGCTGTACGACTATCGGAATATTTTTCTTTTCATTAGGACCAATGTAATTGATTGCTTCAGGCAAAAGCGATGGTTCAAGCACATAAGCAAACCATAGAGGGACGATAAAAATCGATCCTATGATGCCGAGAAACCTCACCCATCTTAAAAACGTTCCGACAGCAGGGGCCTGGCGGTATTCTTCCGCGTGCTGAACATGATGAAAGTACGTGGTTGGCGTAATGATCACACTTGGAGATGTATCAACAATAATTAATACATGCCCTTCAAGCAAATGATTGGCCGCAACATCAGCCCGCTCTGTGTACCTGACAAGAGGAAACGGATTATATCCCTGTTTCACCAGGAATTCTTCCACCGTTTTATCTGACATCGTAAGTCCGTCTATCTTAATGGTCTCAAGCTCTTTTTTTACCACGTCAACCATATCGGGGTCTGCAACATCTTCTATGTAGCACAAGCATACATCCGTTTTCGAGCGTTCACCGATTTTCATCATCGAAAAACGCAAGCCTTCATCCCGGATTCTTCTGCGCATCAAAGCAGTGTTCACAATGATATTTTCAACAAAACCGTCTCTTGAACCCCGGACCACTTTTTCTGTATCCGGTTCTTCAGGGTTTCTGCCGGGATAGCTCCGCACATCAACGACAATTCCGTAATCAAAGCCTTCAATCATGAAGACAACTAATCCGGAAAGGACCTGATCGACTGCTTCATCCATCGTTTTAAGCTTTTGCACCTGCTGATGGGCAAGCCTATTTTCGATAATTTCATTGACTTTCATCCGTTCAAACTCAAAGTCATTGATTTCGACGAGTTCTTTTAAAATCGGAATCAGAAAAGAAGTATCACAAAGGCCTGTCACGTAGTACATATTGACCTCTACGCCCAGGACAAAAATTTTCCGGACACCCAGGTCAAAGCTTTGATTTAACCCGACATGGTTTTTAAAATAGTTTTCATTGACGGATAGTTTAGATGAAATTTTCGTCTTCTGTTCTGCTTTTTTTTCGCTCATCTGCCATACCGCTCCTTTCCAGGATTAATTCAACTGCTTTCATGGTGATTGGAGAACCGCGGTCAACGCTGTCTTTTCGGGACATTTTTCCAATGTCGCCGATTCCGACGATAATCGGCACATTCAGTCTGTCCAGGCAATAAACGGTGTCTCCCGTCATTTTTCCAACTTCAAATTCTCTTATGCCGCTTTTATCGACCCCATATTCGGAAATCTGTCCGTCCCGGTCGATGGATACATCAATATTCGTCCATTCAGATCCGTGCGTTTTCGCTGCAACGGCGATGACCCCAAGCACTTCAATTTGAGGATGCTCCGCCACATGTATAAGCGCTCTTTCACCCGGACCTTCCTCTAAAAGACCGCAATCATCAAACATGACAAAGACAGGGTCATATGGGGTTTTTAAGATTAGCTTCACAATCTCCGGACCTGTCAAAAAAGTGGGATTTCCTTTAGACTGGGAAATGCATCTGCCGCCGACTTTCTTTGCCGCATAAGCAATCGTTTTGGCCGCATACACATCTCCATCTGTCACGATAATGACCCTTCTTGTCTCTGTCATAGGATGATCTTATCCTTTCGGCTTAAAAATAAGTGCCACGAAAAAAGCAAACACAATAGCAGCTGAGATCCCTGCAGATGTCAGTTCGAAAATACCGATTCCGATCCCGATAATGCCGTGTTCCTCCGCCTGCTTCATTGCCCCGTGCAAAAGGGAATGGCCGAAGCTTGTAATCGGAACGGTGGCGCCTGCTCCTGCAAATTTTATAAAATTATCATAAATGCCGAAGCCGTCAAGAATCGCACCTGACACGACGAACGTACTCATAACATGTGCCGGTGTAAGCTTTGCAAAATCAAGGAGAATCTGGCCGATGACACATATGGCCCCGCCTACCGCAAACGCAATTAAGTATTCCATGTATTGTTCCCACCCCTGTCCACTCTCTCGAAAACAACTGCATGAGCAATTGTCGGAATGGATTCTTTTTGCTGAATCATCGTCGGGCTTAAGAGAGCGCCCGTTGCGACCACCATCACTTTTTTCAAATTGCCGTTTCTCATTTCGTTAAAAAGATGGCTATACGTGACAACAGCCGAACATCCGCAGCCGCTGCCCCCTGCAAACACGTTCTGGTCAGGCCGGTAAATCATAATGCCGCAGTCGTTATGATTGGCATAGACGTCAAATCCTTCTTCTTTTAAAAGATCCTTCAAGATCGGGCTGCCAACAGAAGCCAGATCGCCCGTTGCAATCAAATCGTACTCGGCTGGAGATACGTTTAAGTCTTTAAAGTGCTGCGCAATGGTATCCGCAGCCGCTGGTGCCATCGCAGATCCCATATCAAAGGGATCCGTTATTCCAAGGTCTGCCACACTGCCGATGGTCGCTGACGTAATTCTGATGTCACTCTCGTCGCGGCTGACAATGACGGCTCCTGAACCTGAAATGGTGGACTGTGCTGTTTTCGGCTTTTGACCGCCATATTCGGTAGGGTACCTGAACTGCCGCTCTGCTGTTGCGTTATGGCTGCTCGTAGCGGCTAACACCCTGTTTGCAAATCCCCCGTCAACTAGCGCCGAACTCACAGCCAGTGTTTCCATGGAGGTTGAGCATGCTCCAAACATGCAGAGAAAAGGGATCTTGTTATGCCTTGCTGTATAGTTTGCTGTCACGTTCTGATTGAGGAGATCTCCTGCAAGGAAAAAATCAATGTCTTCCTTTGTGAAATTTCCTTTCTTCAGGGCAAAAACGATCGCATCCTCCATCAGCCGCCGTTCCGCAAGTTCCCAGTTGTCCTCATTGCAGTGGAGATTGTCATATGTTTTATCAAATCCGCTGCCGAGCGGTCCATCTGCTTCTTTTGGCCCGACAGCCGTTCCGCTTGACTGAACATAAACAGGATTTTCAAAAACCCACGTCTGCTTACCGGTTAATCTCATTTTTTATAGCCCCTCCTTCTTTTTAAAATGCCAGTCCGTAAACATATCTGATAATCCCTACCACGTACGCTGCCACAACACCGAAAACAATGACCGACCCGGCAAGCTTAAACATGTTTGTCGCAACTCCGAGCACAATCCCTTCACTTCTGTGCTCAAGGGCCGCACTTGTCATAGAATTGGCAAAGCCGGTAACAGGCACGGCTGAACCGGCTCCTGCAAACTGGCCGATCCTGTCGTAGATGCCAAAACCCGTAAGGAGAGCTGAAATTAATATAAGTGTTGCGACCGTAGGGTTTCCGGCGGTTTTTTCCGTAAAATTAAAGAAGTGAATATACATGTTTGATATGGCCTGGCCAAGCGTGCAGATCAGACCTCCCACTAAAAAAGCCTTCAGGCAGTTCAAAAAATACGGCGGCTTCGGCTGATACGTCTTTACCTTGTTTTTGTAATCGTCCTTTAAATTTGCCATGTTTTCTCCTCCCGGAATTATTGATAGACGAAATAGATCCAGTGAAACAGGGACCCTGCCACTTTTCCAAACACAATCGCCATTAAGAGAATGACAATCTTGTCGGCAATCCCGATTCTTTTTGCGAGAATCGGAAAAACATTCAGTACTTCAGTGAGCGCTGCGGCAAGCATGCCGATAAAGATCCCGTTGATTAAGCCGACGGGCAAAAGAAAAAACTCCGGCAAGAACAGTTTCGAATCCCTTAAGCTGACCCATCCCCCTGTAATGGCCCCGGCTACAATGGCCCACTCGTACGCCTGAATCATATCGACGGTTTTCGTCAGCTGGGTGAGACGGGGAATGATCCCGAGAACCGCTAAAAATGCGACAAACCCCGACCCTACAGCAAGACCCCCTGCAAGCCCGATCAGCATCGTGATCAGAAGGTTAATGATCATCAATTTTTTTCATGCTTTCTTTGTTTTCTTTCATGGACACATACATATCCATGTCGAGCTGATAATTGAACATCTCGACCTCAAGCGGACTGGGCTCTTCATTAATTCTCTTTTTAAAGAGATGATTGAAAAACAGAATCATCCCAAGACCGAGTCCGATCGAATATGGGATTTGCAGAAGAAGCGGATGCTCAGACGTTTTTCCCGTAATAATCGTATACAGCCGTTTATGCACAAGCTGCATGCTGACATCTTCATGAAAATTCATAATCGCAAGCGCAGCTCCGACAAAGAGCAGAATCCAGACAAGCGCGAACAAAACAGGCGAATACGATTTTTTCTGAAACACAATCTCCACAATTGTCTGCGCAGGCCCAACAGCCTGAACATCAATATCCGGGTCTGTCTTATGTACCTCTGCAAGCACCCGCATGACATCAATCACGACGATATTCTTATCACTCGGCTCTACCCTGTGAACAACAAGAGTTGATATCCGGGTCCGGAGCTCCTCTTCAGCCACAATCTGAGCAATTTTTGAGACGGTAATACAATCGTCAGGACGGACCTGCACTCTGTGACGCAGCCGGATGTATACCGTTTTTTCCATCACATTCACTTCCTGAAAATAGGATTGTACCTGTAGTATGCATTGGAAGAATTTATATCATGCAACTTGCAGCGGGCCATTAATTACCAAAGGAGTTTTTATTAAGGGAGTACTCGGGGCTGTGCGCGAAAATGCGGCTGGAGGGGGAAATGGTGATGCGATTTAAAGGAAAATTCGAATTAAGTTTGAAATACAGCTTCAAATAAGCGATCAATTGCACGATTGTGTGCTGCCGGCAGTCTGACAGCAATCAGGTTTCCGCATTTACTACCAGCTTCTCCTGATTTACTACCAACTTCTCTGCTGCAACTACCAACTTTCGTGAAATACAGCCAACTTTCCGATTTTTACAACCAACCTTTAAAATTTTGAAGCAGATTGGCAATAATACGGCTGCAGATTTCCGATTATCTTCCGATTTTGCGGTTCCTGCAGTCGGCAATCAATTCAATGTCCGATCCTGTGCCGCAAGCGCCCCGTCAGCAATCAGATTTCCGCATTTGCTACCAGCTTCTCCTGATTTACTGCCAACTACTCAGCTGCAATTACCAACATTCGTTGAATTACTACCAACTTTTCAGGTTTTACTACCAACTCTCAAAATCCGGGTATCGTTCACAGCCTGCTGCCACCTCAACCTCAATCCATCTCACTTAGTATTTTCGAAAACTCAAAAAAGACACATCGCATGATATGTCTTTTTGAAAAATTATTGATCCATCCGGTCTTTCATCTGCTGGAGGATCTTTTTTTCGAGCCGGGATACCTGCACCTGTGAGATGCCGAGGCGTTCGGCCACTTCTGATTGGGTCTGGTCTTTGTAGTATCTGAGATACACGATCAGCTTTTCCCGCTCATCGAGTTCTTTTATGGCATCTTTCAGGACGATTTTGTCAAACCACTTCGTCTCGCCCGAGTCAGCGATTTGATCGAGAAGGGTGATTGGGTCGCCATCGTTTTCGTAGACGGTTTCGTGGATGGAGGATGGCGCGCGTACGGCTTCCTGTGCAAGAACGACTTCTTCAGGTGTGATCTCAAGGTAGTCTGCGATCTCAGAGACAGTCGGCATTTTGCCGAGCGATTTTGATAAATCATCTTTTGCTCTTCTGATTTTGTTGCCCAGTTCTTTTAGAGAGCGGCTCACCTTTACTGTGCCGTCATCCCGGATAAAGCGCTGAATTTCGCCGATAATCATCGGAACCGCATAGGTTGAAAATTTAACGTCGTAGGACAGGTCAAATTTATCAACCGATTTTAAAAGGCCGATACAGCCAATTTGAAACAGGTCATCTGCTTCATAGCCCCTGTTCAGGAATCTTTGAACGACAGACCACACTAAGCGCATGTTTTTTTCAACAATCGTATCTCTTGCCGTCTGATCGCCTTCCTGGCTGCGTTTGATCAGTTCCTTTACTTCATGGTCCTTAAGCTGAGTTTTCGAGATATCGTTCTTGACCTCCACATCCATAGCAAGTCTCCTTAGTTTACTAAAGCTTTGCTTTTCGATAAGTGTTTTGTAAGCTTTACCGATGTTCCGCGGGATTTTGACGATTCAATTTCCACTTCATCCATGAAGTTTTCCATGATGGTAAAGCCCATTCCTGACCGTTCAAGTTCCGGCTTAGTTGTATAAAGAGGCTGTCTTGCTTCTTCTACATCGCTGATTCCCATACCCTCATCGCGGATGGACAGTTTGACAATGCTGTCTTCCAGTGTGACAGAAATATAGACAATTCCGCTTGGGTCGTTGTCATAGCCGTGAATGATGGCGTTTGTGACCGCCTCAGATACGACCGTTTTGATTTCAGTCAGTTCATCAAGTGTCGGGTCAAGCTGGGCAATAAATGCCGCAACTGTCACCCGTGCAAAGGATTCGTTCTGGCTGAGCGCGGAAAATTGAAGGTTCATCTCATTTCTCATGATGCCACCCCCAATGTGACGAGCGCTCTTTCTTCAGACGATTCCAGACGGATGATTTTAAACAGGCCTGACATATCAAACAGGCGTTTGACTGCCGGCGATATGGCACAGACAACCATTTCCCCGCCGATTTGCTTCACTTGTTTGTATCTTCCCAAAATGACGCCAAGCCCTGAACTGTCCATAAAAGACAGGTGCTCAAGGTTCAGTACGATATGCTGAACATTTTCAGATGCAAGAATGTCTGTCACTTTCTGGCGCAGTTCTTCCGCGGTATGATGATCGAGTTCACCGATCAGACGAATGCACAGGACAGATTGTTTGACATCAAGCTCTACTGCTAGACTCATCCCTATTCCTCCCTAAATTCCGGATATAGTCAGTTTCGAGGTTTTGACGCTTTTTTCCTGCCCTGTGACAAAACTAGTGCCTATTCGCCAACATTAGCCAGTTTCTGTTTTCAGCCTGATTTCGTAAAGTCTGAAAGAACTCGTTTAAAGAGTGTCCACCAGCCGGCCTGCTCGATATCGCCTTCTGCTACAAGAGGGCTTTCAACAACGGTTTTGCTGTCTTTTTTCAGAATCAATTTTCCAAGCTCATCGCCTTTTTTAAGCGGCGCCTGAAGATTTTGTTTCATGACAACTTCCTGAGTGACATCTTTTACACTTCCGCCTTTTTTCGTCAGTACTGAAATCGGTTCAGATGTGACAAGATTTAGCGTTTTGCTGTTTCCTTTGCTGATCTTCATTTTTGCAACGACTTCGTTCCGTTTGAACAGAGGGTGCGTTTCATATTGGCTGAATGCGTAATCAAGCATTTTTGTCACTTGTGCATTTCTGTCTTTTGGAGTCGGTGCTCCCATAACAACGGCAATGACACGCATGTTGTCTTTTTTGGCAGTGGCAGTCAGGCAGTATTTTGCTTCATTTGTAAAGCCTGTTTTCACACCGTCGACGCCTTTATAAAATTTTACAAGGCGGTTCGTGTTGACGAGCCAGAATTTTTTATCGGTATCTTCGCGAAGGTAGTCTTCATAAGATCCGGTGTATTGTGTGATTTTTTCAAACTTCAGCAGTTCTTTCGCCATCACGGCCATGTCATGTGCTGTGCTGTAATGACCTTTTTCAGGCAGGCCTGTTGGATTTTGAAAAGCTGTATTCTTCAGTCCAAGCGCTTTCACGCGTTTGTTCATTTTTTCTACAAATGCATCTTCTGAGCCGGAAATGCGCTCGGCCATGGCAACAGACGCATCATTTCCGGATGCAATTGCAATTCCTTTAAGCATTTCATGAACAGTCATCTCTTCTCCCGGTTCAAGAAAAATCTGGGATCCGCCCATGGAAGCGGCGTATTCGCTTGTGCGGACTTTTTCGTCCATTTTCAGCTGCCCTTTATCGATCTCTTCCATAATCAGCAGCATGGTCATAATTTTTGTCATGCTCGCCGGAGGAAGCTTTTCATCACTGTTTTTATCATAGAGAATGTTGCCGGTGTCGCGTTCGATCAGCACAGCCGATTTTGCTTTATCCGCAAGCTGGACTGAGCCTTCTTCTGCAAAAGCAGGTGTTGCAATGGTCAATATCATGGTGCTGAGCACTGCGGTTGATAGTAGACGTTTCATCTCCAAGCCCTCCATTCATATACTTCCCATTTTTTCCATGTGATGAAAAAATATACTTATGGATACCAAAATTTTTGCATGCAAAAAGCCGGGAGTTCATCCCGGCTCTGGCTGTTCTTATTCTTTTACTGTATCATGCACAAGCGGCGGTGCTTCCACTGACTGCTGTGACACTTTGATGCTCTCATAAAGCTTTGCTTTTACTTGCTCCACATCTTCCTGGTTGCTGTAAATAGTCACTAGAGAATCGCCTTTTTTGACGGCCTCTCCAATTTTTTTGTTCAGCATCAGACCGACTGCAAGGTCGATTTCAGATTCTTTCGTAGCGCGTCCGGCTCCAAGCCACATCGCAGCAACCCCTACAGAATCTGCTACGATTTCAGATACATAGCCGTCTTCTTTTGCAGGAAGTTCAACCTTGTATTTTGCCTGCGGCATTTTGCTCGGGTCATCAACAACTGAACCGTCTCCCCCCTGTGCTTCAAGGAAAACTTTGAGCGTTTCAAGAGCTTTTCCGTTTTGAATCACTTCTTCAAGCATGCTGCGCGCTTCTTCAAGTGATGACGCTTTTTCTGCAAGGAATACCATGTAGCTTCCAAGAGTTAAGCACAGCTCGTGAAGATCTTCCGGACCTTCTCCTTTTAACGTATCAATCGCTTCTTTGATTTCAAGGGCATTTCCGATTGCGTAGCCAAGCGGCTGGCTCATATCAGAAATAACGGCCATCGTTTTGCGTCCGACTGCATTTCCGATCTCAACCATTGCCTGTGCAAGCTCTCTTGCATCATCAAGGTCTTTCATAAATGCGCCTGCGCCTGTTTTTACATCAAGAACAATTGCATCTGCGCCTGCTGCAATTTTTTTGCTCATAATGGAGCTTGCAATCAGCGGAATGCTGTCAACAGTAGCTGTTACGTCACGAAGAGCGTAAAGCTTTTTATCAGCAGGAGTTAAGTTGCCGCTCTGGCCGATAACCGCGATTTTGTTTTGGTTTACAAGCTTAATGAACTCTTCGTTTTCAATTTCAACGTGGAATCCAGGTACGGCTTCAAGTTTATCAATCGTTCCGCCAGTGTGGCCAAGACCGCGTCCTGACATTTTCGCAACCGGCACGCCGACTGCAGCGACAAGAGGTCCAAGAACAAGTGTCGTTGTATCGCCGACTCCGCCTGTGCTGTGCTTATCAACCTTGATGCCTTCAATCTTGCTGAGGTCAATCGTGTCGCCTGAATGAACCATTTCCATCGTTAAGTTTGCGCGCTCTTCTTTTGTCATGCCTTTAAAAAAGATCGCCATTGTAAGAGCACTCATTTGATAGTCAGGAATGTCACCGTTTGTATAGCCTTTGATGATAAAGCTGATTTCTTCATTTGTCAGTTCTTTTCCGTCACGTTTTTTTTCAATTAAGTCAACAATTCTCATTTTTTCTCCACCTCGCTGTGAATATCTGAAACGATCTTCTTCACTAAATTCAGGAAGTTCGCTTTTACCATTTCTGTTGTTTCCATTACTTCGTCATGTGAAAGCGGCTGGTCCAGAATACCGGCAGCCATGTTTGAAATACAGGAAATGCCAAGCACGTTCATTCCTGCATGGTTCGCTACAATAACTTCAGGCACAGTAGACATGCCGACCGCATCGCCGCCAAGCACTCTCGCGAGACGAACTTCTGCAGGTGTTTCATAAGCAGGTCCTGTATTTCCAACATACACGCCTTCCTGTACTTTGATCCCAAGCTCTGCGGCAGCATCTTTAGCAAGAGTTCTCAGTTTGCGGCTATAGGCCTGGGACATGTCAGGGAAACGCACGCCAAGGTCTGAATCATTTGGTCCGATTAACGGGCTAGTCCCCATATTATTGATATGATCAGAGATAATCATTAAATCACCGGGTTGAAATGATTCATTCACCCCGCCTGCTGCATTAGTGACGATAATCGTTTTTACGCCCATTTCCTTTAAAACACGAACAGGGAACGTCACTTTTTTCATGTCATAGCCTTCGTAAAAGTGGAAACGGCCCTGCATAGCAGCAACGTTTGCTCCTTTGAGCGTTCCGAATACAAGCTGTCCGGCATGACCCTCAACAGTGGATACCGGAAAGTTTGGAATGTCCTCATATGGAATTTTAACCGGATTTTCGATTTCATCCGCCAGAACACCAAGACCAGATCCAAGAATCAGACCGATCTCAGGAAGATTTTTTATTTTTTCCTTCATGAATTCTGCAGACTGTTTGATTTCTTGCAGCATGTCACGTTCCCCCTTAGTTTTTCAATTCGCTCAAAAAGCTTTTTCCATGCTTTGGCATAGTCACTTTAAAATTGTCGGCAATCGTTGCGCCGATATCAGCAAATGTTTCGCGGACAGGCAGTTCCGTGCCCTGCTTCATGCGCGGGCTGTACACCAAAAGCGGAACATATTCACGTGTATGGTCTGTCCCATGATGAACAGGGTCATTTCCGTGGTCAGCCGTAATGATGAGCAGGTCATCTTCATTTAATTTGGACATTAATTCAGGCAGGCGTGCATCATATTCTTCAAGTGCACGTCCATATCCCTCAGGATCTCTTCTGTGCCCGAACAGCGCATCAAAATCAACAAGGTTTACAAAGCTTAAGCCAGTAAAATCACGGTCTGCCGTCTGAACGATTTTATCCATTCCGTCCATATTGGATTTCGTGCGGAGCGCATCTGTAATGCCTTCACCGTCATAAATATCCGAAATTTTGCCGATGGCAATGACGTCGAGCCCGCCGTCCTGAAGCTCATTCATAACTGTGCGCTCAAATGGCTTCAGCGCATAGTCGTGGCGGTTTGCCGTACGCTTGAAATCTCCCGGATTTCCGACAAAAGGACGGGCAATGACGCGTCCGACCATATACTTTTCATCAAGGGTCATCTCGCGTGCCATTTCACAGATTTTTAGCTGCTCTTCAATCGGTATGATGTCCTCATGAGCCGCAATCTGAAGAACTGAATCCGCAGATGTGTAGACAATCAGCGCTCCGGTTTTCATATGCTCTTCGCCGAGTTCATCCAGAATCTCCGTTCCCGATGCAGGCTTGTTTCCAATCACTTTTCTGCCTGTTTTTTCTTCTATAGCAGAAATCAGTTCATCAGGAAAACCGTCCGGAAACACTTTAAACGGTGTATCAATACGAAGGCCCATGATTTCCCAGTGACCAGTCATCGTATCCTTGCCGTTTGAAGCTTCCTTCATTTTTGTATAGAATGCCTGCGGTTTTTCCTGAGCAGGAATTCCTTCGATTTCTTCTATGTTGCTCAGTCCAAGCTTTGCCATGTTCGGCATGTTAAGGCCTTTCATATGCTCTGCAATGTGGCCGAGTGTGTGGGAGCCTTTGTCGCCAAAATCAGCTGCATCCGGTGCTTCCCCGATGCCGACTGAATCCATGACGATCAGAAAAACTCTTTTATATGTATAATCAGACATGTAGATCCTCCTTATGACTTAAAGTTGCTCTTTACTACCATTTCCAAATCGATGAAGATTGATTTACGCGTTTTCATTGGTCAGAAGTCTGACATCTAAAGTATAAACCGTTTTCACGGATTCTGACAATCATTATCTTTCTTTTTCCTTGTTTTATTTGTTCGAAAACCTTTTTGGCAAAAAAATGATAAAAAGCCACCCCTAAGGATGGCTTATGCTCTTGGATGATATTGTCTGTAGACGTCTTTCAGTCTTGTCTTTGAAACGTGTGTGTAAATTTGAGTTGTGGAGATATCTGCATGGCCAAGCATTTCCTGCACTGCCCGGAGATCTGCTCCATTTTCTAGAAGATGCGTTGCAAACGAATGGCGGAGAGTATGCGGCGTAAGCTCTTTGCTGATGCCTGCTTCAAGAGCAAGCTTCTTCAGATTCTTCCAGTAGCCCTGGCGTGTCATTCTGTTTCCGTGATGGTTTAAAAACAGGGCATCTGTCTGGTTTTTCTTCGATGCAAGCTTTGTTCTTCCCCTGTCGATGTACGTCTCAAGCGCTTCTGCAGCGGTTCTTCCAATCGGAACAATCCGCTCTTTATTGCCTTTTCCGATGCAGCGGACAAAACCCATCGTTAGATGCACGTCGGTTATATCAAGGTTAATCATCTCACTCACCCGTATGCCTGTCGCGTAAAGCAGCTCAAGCATGGCTTTATCCCTGTAGCCAAACGGCGAAGTAAGTTTTGGCGTATCAAGCAGTTTTTCAACTTCTGTCAGTGAAAGCACTTTAGGAAGGGTCCGTTCGACCTGGGGAGATTCAATATGTACAGTAGGATCGTGGTCTGCGGCCTTTTCTCTTAAAAGAAACTGGTGAAAGCTGCGGATGGAAGCAGTGTGCCGGGCGATCGTTTTGCTTGATTTTCCCGCTTCCTTTAAGGATTTTAAGAAATGGATAATTGAAAGTCGCGTCACGTCCTGAAAAGACGAAAGCTCTTCTTTTTCAGTCAAATAGTGATGGTAGCTTTTTAAATCACGTTCATACGAAACAATGGTATTGTGGGAAAGCCCCCGCTCCACCACCAGGTAATGCATGAAATCCTGAATTTGATCTTTCAATTTCCTCTACTCCCCGTTTAAGTAAAAGAAAAGCAGCCTGTTCAGCCAGTGCTCCTCTTCATCGGCCACCATCTTGGTGACCTTAAGCGCTGCACCCTCGGGCTGGTCATAGCGGTGCATTTCTTCATACTCTAAGTTAACCCAAATGATAGCATAATAGAAAAGAATCGTAAATCCGGTAAACAAAATAAACACTTTGATCATATCAAACATGGTCCGTGCTGCTCTCACTCGCATTGCCTCCTTAAGAACCCGGCATCTTACCTAAACATATGCCAAAAAGGACAAACTTTATACGAAAAAACGCAAAAAAACCTCTCCAATAATTAGGAAAGGTTTACTCCTGCTCTTCATCCTTCTGTTCTTTCTCCTGACACCGGCGGCAAATGCCGTGAAAGGTCAGACGGTGATCTTTAATTTTAAATTGAAAGTCCCGCTCAACAATCTGTTCTACATCCTCAAGAAGATCTTCTTCTATTTCAGCGACCGCGCCGCATTCAATGCAGACAAGATGATGATGAAAGTGCGCTGCGCCTTCTTTTCTCAAATCATAGCGCGATACGCCGTCTCCAAAGTTTATTTTATCGACAATTTTAAGTTCTGTAAGTAGCTCCAACGTACGATAAACAGTTGCTAAACCAATCTCTGGCGCTTTTTCCTTAACGAGGAGGTAAACATCTTCAGCACTCAAGTGATCTTCTTCGCGCTCAAGCAGTACTCTGACAGTAGCTTCGCGCTGAGGAGTCAGCTTGTAGCTGGATGAATGCAACTGCTTTTTTATCCGCTCAATTCTGCTTTCCATACACACATTCCTCCCTCGCCGCGTTCCTCATCCATTATATCAAAAGAAAGGGATGTGTCCAACGAAAATCATTCCAATCTAATAAATAAAATGATTATTAGATAAAAATCATTCTATTTAGATACAATCTCAATGACATTTTTCATTAATACAGGCGACGCATATGCCTCAAGCCCTGATGCGGCGGCAGTCAGCACAGCAATACCTACAAAGAATGCTGCGTACCGCGCGAACATCGAAAACGGCGACTCTGACAAATTTGATTTTTTATTCAAGAGCTGCTTTACAATTTTAAGAGAAAACGAGATGGCTGTCGTACCCATAATAATAAATGCCGGTATTAAAATCATATTCTGCGGCATAACCGAAACAAATGAAAGCAAAAAGCCCTGCCAGCCCATTTGATTGACCAGAAAACCGACAGTAAAGCCAACGACAATTCCCTTTAAGAATAACATAATCAGAATCACCGGCAAACCTATGATTGAAATGCCGAGCACCCACATCAGGCCCAAATATTTCAGATTATGAAAAAAACTCTGCTGCAGCATTTCCACCGAGCTTGCCACTTTCCCTTCAGAAACTTGTCCGAAAAAGCGGCTTAAATAAAAATACAAATCTTCCTTTTGAGTAAAGTTCATGCTGTTGACGATGACCGCCCCGAAAATAACCCCCATCAAAAACAATACAAAAACAAACAGGTAGAGCGACGAGCGTTCTTTCATATGCTGGATCATCATTGCTTTTAATGGATGTTTGCGCATCATTTCTTCCTCCCGGTTTTTCACTTACTAGATTGTATGAAAAAACGGTAGAAACTATGACAAGCCCCTATTGCATTATTTTCCAAAAAGGTTATAATTCTTAAAACTGACAAGGCGGTGTTCCTATGAAACGACCAATCTTACTTGATTTTCCGAATGAACTGACAACAGACAGACTCCTGATCCGCGCTCCGCGTCCAGGTGACGGCAAGGCAGTGAACGCCGCCGTAAACGAATCGCTTGAGGAGTTAAAGCCATGGATGCCGTTTGCCCAGAAAACCCAGACCATCGAAGACACGGAAGCAAATATTAGGGAATCCTGTGCTAAATTCATGCTGCGGGAGGATCTGCGTCTTCTTATTTTTGATCGGATCACCGGCGAGTTTATAGGAAGCACCGGCTTCCACCGCATGGACTGGGATGTTCCGAAAGTGGAAATCGGCTACTGGATCTCAACAAAGCACTCCGGAAAAGGATATATGACTGAGGCTGTTGAAGCACTGACTGCCTTTGCCGCCAGAGAATTCGGCGCCAAACGTGTGGAAATCAGGTGCGATCCGGAGAACACAAAAAGCCGCCGCATCCCTGAAAAACTCGGTTATCAGCTGGAAGGCATCCTTAGACAGGACGATGTTTCTGCAGACGGGCGTACTCTCAGAGATACGTGTGTGTTTGCTAAAATCTTTTAACGCAAGAGAGGCTGGGACAAAACATAGAACAGTTCACACTAATCGAAAAATTGATTCTTTGTGCGCTGAATTGATTCAAAGCTGAAAATCCCTACAAAAAAGGCGTCTACCTTATGCTATTTACACATCAGCTGTAGATTATACCGTACGACCGCGAGTGAATCTTATGCTATTTTTGCTCCGGCCGTTAATTATACCGTATAAAGAAGGTTAATAGTTCGTTATAGGGATCTGGTAGCAAATCTCAAAGCAATATAAGAAAAATGAAAGAGGATGAATTTGACTAGTTCACACTCAAATTCACCCTTTTTTATTTATGTCCCTACCTCATTTACACTCTAGAAACCCTGCCGTAAATCCCGCCTCCGCCTGGTTCGGCCCCAAGCCTGCCTTCCCTTGCAGCAAGTATGTATGCTGCTGTTTTAGCAGGAAGTACGTTCTCGAGACGTTCCTTTGAAACCACATTCAGGATTGTCATTTCCGTTCCGAATGCAGTCTTCAGTTTTTCCAGTGTTTTCTGGCCAATGCCGGGGATAAACTGCAGCGGAACCTGGTGCAGATAAGGCGGGCGCTCCCTGCCGCTTCCGGCCCTTCTGTCCGCCAGTTCAGACAAGCGGGTGCTGACGCCTTTTGTAAACCGGGAACTGCCGCAGTTTTTGCATGCCTGTTCATGTCCTTCTTTTGCAGCACCGCATGTCTCACAGACGGTTCTGTAATACTTTCCAAGCAGCGGATTCAGCCCGTGGTTGGATGCAATCCTGCGGTTCCCTTCCTCTTTCAGCGCCATCCGGACCTCTTCAAATGACGGTTCGGCAAGCTTGAGCTTCTGATATTCTCTTCCGATTTTGGCCGTCGAATGAGCATCCGAATTGGTCAAAAACGGATACTTGTCAAGCTGGGTAACCTTCGATGCCATCTCTGTGTCTGAACTCAGGCCAAGCTCAACGGCGTCAATCAGTTCAGGATCCAGAACCTCTCCAAGTGATGCACGGACTCCGCTTCCATACAGACTTTTATGCGGAGTGAAGATATGGGCTGGGATAAAAAGCCCGTCAAGCTCCCTTACTTTCTTCTGCAGCGTTTTGGCTTCCCCGTACATTCTCTGTGTACTCAGCGTCAGATTTTTCACTCGGCTGCCGAGCCAATAGGAAAAGTCCTTCATTCTCTCGATTGTCGGCATGAACACCAGAACATGCAGCGGACCTTTGCAGTGAGAATCATACACTTCTATTTCACAGCCAAGAAGAAGAGTCGTTTTTTCAAACCTGATGCCGCCCTGCTGAAGCTCGCTCCATTTCCCTTCCCCAATACCGTTTTCAAGCGTCAAAAGTACTTCAGGAACGTGACAGTCTATGACTCCTATGATGTCCATCCCTTTGTGCCCGCTTGCTTCTATTAAAATGTTTTCAAGCGTAAGCTGCTTAGAAGCCGTTATTTTTACAGGCTTTCCGGAAGAAGTCCGGCCTATATGAATATGTAAGTCCGCATAATAATCGTTCATGCTATCTTTGAAGAGCCTGCTTTAACTGCAGATATTGAACTGCATAGGCGGTTTTCGCATCAAAAATCCGCTGCTCATCAATCAGCTGCTGCGCCTCTTCAAGCGTCACCTCCAGCACATCGACAAACTCGTCCTCATCAAGCTCTGCCTTCTCTTCAAGTACGTGCAGGTCATCCGTGTAGTAAACATGCACAAGTTCATCGGCAAATCCCGGAGATGTATAAAAAGAAATCAGATGCTGCAGCGATTGTGTTGTATAGCCTGTTTCTTCCTCAAGCTCACGCTTTGCCGTCACTTCCGGAAGCTCTCCTTTTTCAAGCTTGCCTGCAGGAATCTCAACAAGCACCCGCTCCATGGCTTTTCGGTACTGCTGAACCATCACAAGCTTTTTGTCTTTCGTCAGTGCAAGGACAGCGACAGCACCTGGATGCTTGATAATTTCACGCGTGCTTGTTTTTCCGTTAGGCAGTTCCACCTCTTCCAGGTATAAATCAATAATGCGTCCTGAAAATAATTTTTCTGATGTTTTAGTGGTTTCCTTTAAGTGGTTCATTTCCGTACCTCCGCGTTCTACAAATTCTCATGAATACATATATTCTACCACATTCTTAACAAGCATCAGAGGCACCGCCTGAAACACCGCTTTAATGGACATACTGATATCCACTACACGGGAAGCGAGGCGAATAAACATGAAGATCTACCTTCTTGAAAAGGGCATCGTGCTGGTCGGCAAAGCCTGGGAAGTCCGGGAGAAGCTGAAGGAATACAGCAGAAAATATGAAACAATTGAACAGTGGACAAAGGACAAATAAGCGTCACAATTGCTTTTTCCTCCTTCTTGTACTAATGTCAGAAGAAAGACTATCAGGCAGGAGTGAGACGCATGAAAAAAAGACAGCTTGGCACATCTGATTTACTGGTAAGTGAAGTCGGACTCGGCTGCATGTCCCTTGGCACTGACAAGGAGCAGGCAGAATCCATCATCGATGCAGCGCTTCATGAAGGCATCAACTATTTTGACACGGCCGATCTATACGATTTCGGCCTGAATGAAGAGTTTGTCGGAGCTGCCCTGAAAAAGAAACGAAAAGAAATCATTCTCGCCACAAAAGCGGGCAACCGCTGGAACGAAGCAAAAGACGGCTGGACGTGGGACGCTTCTAAAAGCTACATAAAAGAAGCCGTCAAACACAGTCTGAAACGCCTGAAAACAGATTACATCGACCTTTACCAGCTCCACGGAGGCACAATCGAAGATAATATCGATGAAACCATCGAGGCTTTCGAGGAATTGAAAAAAGAGGGATTGATCCGCTACTACGGCATCTCCTCCATTCGTCCAAATGTCATTAAACAGTACCTGGAGAAATCCTCCATCGTCTCTGTCATGATGCAATACAGCCTTCTTGACCGCCGTCCAGAAGAATGGTTTCCCCTTCTAAACGACCATGGGGTCAGCGTCATCGGCCGCGGTCCAATGGCCAAGGGACTGCTTACAGACAACTGGGAAACAAAGCTGAATGAAAAAGGCTACCTATCATACAGCGAAGAAGACCTGCGCAGACTGCTTCCGCAAATCGCTGCAGAAAGCGGACTTTCCATGACCGAAACGGCCATCCAGTACTGCTTGAAACAGCAGACAGTCGGAACCATCGTTCCCGGCGCAAGCAAAATCGAACAGGTTCAGGCAAACTGCCGCGCTGCAGAGGCACGCCCGCTCTCTGGTGAAGAATTTGTTGCGCTGCAAGCATTGACGAAGTTTGATAAGTATGAGGCGCATCGCTGAGGATTTCAATTGGAACGAATAACGGCAGAGAGAGTGAATCACTCTTTCTGCCGTTGTTTATGAACTGAAATTTTTCAATCCTTTGATTTGATATTTTTTATCCTTATTTTACCACCAACATCTTGGAGAAACTTATTAGGCAGGTAATAAAAAGCTTTAGAGAAGACTATTTTATTCCGCCATCTTTATTCTTAATTAACAGCGACTAGAATAGGGCTTAAATAAATTGAATTCCTATTACATTTCCTCCGGAGCTTTCATCCCCAATAAACGCAGCCCTTCTTTAAGGACTATTGTAACTGCACAAACAAGTGTCAGCCTTTCCTGTTTTAAATGGCTGTCATCTAAAATTCGGATTGATGCATAATATTTATTAAATGCCCTTGCCAGTTCAATCACATATTTTGCAACAAGGGATGGGTCGTATTCTTCCATTGCTCTTTTAATAACGTCCTTGAATGATCGTAAGGTCGTAATAATAGGCCAAGCTTCGATATCTCTTATGCTTACGGCTTCGTGATTCTTGAAGAAGGCCCCTTTTCTTAAAAGGGAAGAAGCCCGAGCATGCGTATATTGAACGTATGGCCCGGTTTCACCCTCAAATTTCAACATGTCTTCAAAGGAAAATTCGATATCGTTTTGACGGTAATTTTTCAAGTCTTGAAAGATAACCGCCCCCGTCCCTACCTGACGGGCAACTTCCACCTTAGAAATAAGATTTGGATTTTTCTTGTTAATTTGGTCCGATACTAATTTAATTGCGTTATCTAAAACCTCTTCAAGCAATACAACTTTTCCTTTACGGGTAGACATCTTTTTTCCGTCCTTTAACATCATGCCAAAAGGCACGTGCTTCATCTGCCATTGGTATCCCATCTTATCTAACACAGCGAACAGTTGTTTAAAGTGAAGGGTTTGCTCGTTGCCTACTACGTATAAAGATTTTTCGAAATGATAGGTTTCCTGACGATAAATGGCTGCCGCTAAATCGCGGGTAGCATAAAGGGTTGTTCCATCTCTTTTTTTTATCAGGCATGGCGGTAACTCTTTGAGCGGAACAACTTGAGCGCCTTCAGACTCCTCTGCCAGGTTCATGTCCTCAAGAAGTTGAACGACCCTGTCCATCTTGTCATTATAAAACGCTTCCCCATGATAGGAGTCAAATTCTATCCCCATTAAATCATATATTTTTGAAAACTCCTTTAATGATTCCTCCCGAAACCATTCCCATAGTTGAATGGCTTCAGGATCTGAATTTTCCAGGTTTTTGAACCACGCTCGCGCTTCATTCTCAAGCTTAGGATCCTTTTCTGCTTCTTCATGGAACTTCACATACAATTTCAGCAGCTCTTTTATAGGCTGATTCTTTACTTCTTCTTCTTTCCCCCATCGTTTATAAGCAACAATTAACTTGCCAAATTGAGTACCCCAGTCTCCTAAATGGTTAATTCTCACTGGTGAATAACCGCATTTTTCTGCTATAAGAGCCAGAGAATTGCCGATAACCGTTGAACGTAAATGTCCCATTGAAAAAGGTTTCGCGATATTAGGTGATGAAAAGTCAATTGTAATAACCTCGTTGTTTCCAAGGTTTAAATTCCCATAGTGATTCTTTTCAGACAGAATTTCTTTTAGCACAATAGATGAAACCTTTTGCTTATCGAGAAATACATTCACATATCCACTAACTGCTTCTGCCTTTTCAAAGATTGATGCATCAATTTCTGCAGCAATCTCAAGTGCGATGTTTTGAGGTGATTTTCGAAAGCTTTTTGCCAATTCAAAACAAGGAAATGACAGATCTCCCATGTTCTCAAATTTCGGTTTTTCTATCATCAGGATGATTTTGTTCTTTTCAAGCTGACCATTCAACACCTTAAATAATATGTCTGCATAAATAATTTTAAAGTCCATAAGTTTCCTCCTCCAAAATAAAAAAGCTCCCGTCTCTTAAAAAAGAGACGGGAGCTTTATATTCCCGTGGTACCACTCTACTTGTTTTTTAAAATTAAAAAACCACTCACTATTAGTAACGAGGTGTTTCCCCGGCTCCCCCTACTGATTTCAGGAAAGCATCTCAAAAGTCCGGTTCATTACTTGCTTCATGACAGGCTTACACCATCCCTGACTCGCTTATTTTCCACAAATAATTACTCTCTTTATCAATGATTTTATTATCTATTAATGTATATTATATCCATTTACTTTTGAAAAGCAACCAAAAAATAGCAGGCTAAATTCACATGCGAATTAACCTGCTGCTTTTCGTATTTTCAGTTTTCCCTTCACAACTTAAACTTAAGCGGAGGCATTTCTTATTTATAATCCGACCACTTTAAATTACTATCACTAAGCAATTCTTCAAAGCTGTAGTTTTTTTCTCTTCTTCTTTCTTTTCCTTCAGCTTCTGCAGGCGTTCCTGTTACTGTTTTTGCTCTTGTTCTTCAAGCAGGTCTTTTTTTGCCCATTCGCTCTCTATAACCTGTTTTTTCCAGAGGCAGATCTCCCACAAATCGCTTACCGGATCCTGTGTGTAAGGAACTGTCGGCATATAGCCCGGCGGACCGTATTCAGGCGTAAAGGTTAAATCGGTTCCCGCGCGTTGATGACGGGTAAAGATCGACCGCCACCATTTCAAATGGGCATCGTGTTCTTTCCGCCAGACCGGATCTCTCGGGTCAGGCACCTGCGGCCCCTGCGCATGGCCGGTTCTCGTATGCACGTGGATGGTTCTGCCTGCCGCAAGCTCGAGACATTCTGCATGCTCTTCAAGCAGTGACTCGCACACACATACCCAGTGGCTGAAATCGGCAGTAAGCTTGAGATCCTCTATCTCGTTTAGAAGCCGTTCTGTTGTCCAAGGGCTGTACATTGCTCTTCCCCTGTGTGTTTCGTGCGCAACAGGAAGGCCAATCCCCTTTTCGACCTCCACTGCCCTCCGGAAAAAATCCAGCTGCCTGTCAAACGGCATGGAGTCTTTGCCGCTTTGGGAATTGATCAGCAGCGGGTTTAATTCAGCGGCTTTTTGAACCTGGTCCTCAAAGCTTTTGCTGTCGTCCGCAAAGATCTGCGCGACATAAACAAACCCGTACTGATGCAGAAGCTCCTTTAATTCGGACCTTTTTCCGCTGTCCGGCAGCGGGCATTCAATTCCTTTATAGCCGGCATCGTAAATACGCTGAAATTGTGTTTCTAAAGGTTCAGGCATTCCCCAAAGCGACTTTATGCTGATTAACTCTGCCGTCATTTCTCATCTGCTTTTTTCGTTTTATGATAAACAAGCGGGTTAAGAGGACTGTTCACAACATCCCCGGTAACAAGCCCGGGCATCCATTGTTTTAAGTCATTTGCTCTTGCTTCATTGTCTATTTCAGCAACTCTTGTTCCGTCTGCCATGTAAATGACGGTCATCACTTCACGGGTTGAGTCCGACGGATTTCCCGGTGCGCTGTGCAGCGTCCATCCATAGTGAAATGTGGCGTCCCCTGCGTTCATGGCGCCATAAGTCACCTTCTTATAATCATTTTGGTCAATATACTCACCGAGTGTCCGGTGAGATTCATCAGAAATGCCGAGCTTGCTGATGTATCCTTGTTTATGGGAGCCTGAAGCAAAACTCATGGAGCCCATTTGATCTGTCACATCCACAAGCGGCATCCACATAGTGATCGTCTTCTCCGTGTCGACAGGCCAGTATGTCTGATCCTGATGCCAGGGTGTGTGTCCCCCGCCCGGTTCTTTGTAAAGCGCCTGATCATGATATATCCTTACTCCGTCTGCACCGAGAAGGTCGGCTGCAATTTTGGCAAATCTTTCTGCCATGACGAATTTCTTCACATCCTCCGAATGCTCCCACACATTCATGACCTGAATAAACGCTTTTCCATACGTATCCCTTTCTTCCAATGGCGCAAGCTTCTCTGCGTGGCGCTGCACAGATTGTTGGACAGCGTCCCTGTAGGATGCAACTTCCTCTTCTGAAGCAACTGCTCTAAGACAAATATGCCCATCCTCCTGATATGCTGCAATCTGCTCTTTTGAAAGCTCGTATTCTCCCTTTAAATCCGGCAGCTCCTGCTTGGTTTTCTCTGTCATTGCGATCCCTCTTTCTTTATAAATTGTCTTGCAGACTTTGTCTCTACAATGATCATAAAAGAATGAAAGCGCATAAAGTTTGCTTTTTTTGCTGCCAATGTGCGATTTTTTGATGAAAAGAAGCATTCATGAGCAAAGTCCGTTTTTCTTTGCTATTCTAATAAAAAAGAGATTGGACAGATTATGATGAAAGCAGTAAAGGAACGGCACGAATATGACCCGCTTTTCCCCCTTGTGTACCTCCCAAAATTAACTGGGAATCCAGGTGAGAATGTACCTTTTTATCATTTTCATAACTGGTATGAACTTGTTTTTGTTCACGACGGAAAAGGGTCCTTTTTAATTGATAAGCATTTTTTTAATATGGAGAAAAATGATCTTTATTTGATTCCGGGGGATGTCATTCATAAGGCATCCGCTGAAAAAACAGCCCCTTATACATGCTCAGTCATTCTCTTTCACCCCATGCTTATTCAGATAGCTGAAGTAGGAGATTCTTTTTCCTATCTTGGGCCATTTCATGACCTTATTCGCAGCGGCCGGTTTAAGCTGCGTCTTTCAGCGGAGCGGATGAAGGAATTTGAAAAGCTGCTTGTCATGATGGATGATGAATATGGCAGCGCTGAAAAAGGAAACCGCAGCGCAGTGATTCTCCTGCTTCACTGGATGCTCCTTCAAATCAGCAGAATGAATACGCACTTTGAACATGCGAAAAACGGGCACATACCGGATAAAAGGGACTGGTGGATGAAGGATGTCCTGAATTACATTGACTCTCACTATACGAATTCCCATCTGTCCCTCACCGTCCTTGCCGATCAAGCATTGGTAAGCCCTGCCCATTTCAGCAGAACATTTAAAAAGACGACAGGTTTTACACTCCCTGCTTTTCTGGAAATGAAGCGTCTTGTAAAAGCCAAGGAGCTGCTGCTGACCTCAGACCACAGCGTTTCCTTCATTTCTGATTCGTGCGGCTACAAGAGTCTGTCTCATTTTCATAAACGCTTCAAACAGCAGCTTGGCAAAAGTCCCGGTGAGTTCAGAAGAATGAACTAACATGTCAGGAAATCGTCATAGATCTTTGAACATTTTGTTACGGCTAATGCCATAAGATTGTGCTTTTCTGAGCTTTTAAGTATGCTGATGGTGGATGAAGGGGATTTCAAAAGATACATATCCCCCTTTTAGCCTTCCGTTCAGGAAGGCTATTTTTGTATACTGCGTTTCAATCTTCCATGAACGACAGAAAAATGCCTCCGCATCTGCGAAGGCATTTTTCTATTTATAATCCGACCACTTCAACTGACTATCGTTGAGCAGTTCTTCAAAGCTTTTGTTTTTCTCTTTTTCTTTCTTTTCCTTAAGCTTCTGCAGGCGTTCCTGCTCCTGCTTTTGTTCCTGTTCTTCAAGCAGTCCTTTTTTCATTCCGGATAGCTGTTCGAACAGGCCGGAATCGAGGCGGTCCTTCAGGTTGAGGGACGCGTCGTCTGTTTTTTTCGGCTGTGCCTTTTGATGTTTTTTCTGTTTTTTCGCCATGATGATCACTCCTATATACACACATTATATACAAGAAAAGGCGATGTTAGAAAGGGATTTGACTGATTAATAGGCGTCCAGGATAACATCGTCGCCGACGATCAGCTCAGGTTCAGTGGAGTGCTTTATATCCTCCACTGTATAGCCTTTTGCGACTTCTTTCAGTTTGAGGCCGAGTTCTGTGACATCAATGACAGCCTGATCCGTTATGATCCGGTTCACAACACCCTTGCCTGTCAGCGGCAGTGTGCACGTGTTCAGGATCTTCGGTTCGCCGTTTTTATTCACATGCTCCATAATGACAATGATGCGCTGCGCTCCATGAACGAGGTCCATCGCGCCGCCCATCCCTTTAATCATTTTGCCCGGAATCATCCAGTTAGCAAGATCTCCGCTTTCTGACACTTCCATGCCGCCTAGAATAGCCACATTTACGTGTCCTCCGCGGATCATTGCAAATGATTCTGCACTGTCAAAGTAAGCGGATCCAGGAATTGCTGTGACAGTTTCCTTTCCCGCATTGATTAAATCAGGATCGACATCTCCCTCTTTCGGATACGGACCGATGCCGAGAAGGCCGTTTTCTGACTGCAGCACAACTTCTTTGTTTTCACTGATATAATTGGCGACCAGTGTCGGCATGCCGATACCGAGGTTGACGTAGAAACCGTTCTCAATTTCCTGTTCCGCCCTTTTGGCAATTTTCTCGCGGACTTCTGCTTTGTTTTGGATCATAGCTTTGCCTCCTGTCATCCTGTCTTTTGTACAGTCAGACGCTCAATGCGCTTCTGCTGCTCTCCGAGAATGAGTGCCTGAACGTAAATGCCCGGTGTATGAATTCCATCCGGCTGAATGCTCCCCGTCTCCACCATCTCTTCCACTTCAGCAATCGTGACTTTCCCGGCCGCTGCAATCATCGGATTAAAGTTCTGAGCCGTTTTGTTATAAAGCAGGTTGCCCATTTTATCGGCTTTGCTCGCGCGTACAAGGCTGAAATTTGCTGTCAGCGCTTCTTCAAGCAAGTATTCTTTCCCGTTGAAGTTCCGCGTTTCTTTTCCTTCAGCAATCGGCGTTCCCACTCCTGCAGGCGTATAGAATGCAGGAATGCCTGCTCCGCCTGCGCGGATTTTTTCAGCAAGCGTCCCTTGAGGAACAAGCTCGACTTCAATCTCGCCCGAGAGCACCTGGCGTTCAAATTCCTTGTTCTCGCCGACATACGAGCTGATCATCTTTTTGATTTGCTTATTTTTCAAAAGAAGCCCGAGGCCCCAGTCGTCTACACCGCAGTTGTTTGAAATAATCGTAAGATCCTTTACGCCTGTTTCAACAAGGGCAAGGATGAGGTTTTCAGGAATGCCGCACAGACCGAAACCGCCGACCATCAGAGTGGAACCATCTTTAATCTCGCTTACCGCTTCTGTAAAAGATGTATAGATCTTCTTCATCATTTATCCCTCCAATGAAAGATTTTCAACGATTGTCGCAACACCCTGACCGCCGCCGATGCAAAGGGTGGCAAGGCCGTGCTTTGCATTTCTGCGCTTCATTTCGTGAATCAGCGTGACCAAAATGCGCGTGCCGCTTGCTCCGATTGGATGTCCGAGAGCAATGGCGCCGCCGTTTACATTCAGTTTTTCTTTCTCAAAATGAAGTTCGCGGTCAACGGCAATCGACTGGGCCGCAAACGCTTCGTTCGCTTCGACAAGGTCCATGTCATTCATTGTCAGCCCGCTTTTTTGGAAAGCTTTTTGAACAGCTGCTACAGGTCCAATCCCCATAATGCTTGGGTCTACGCCTGCATTTCCATTGGCTGTGATTTTAACAAGCGGCTGAATGCCAAGCTCTTCTGCTTTTTTTCTGCTCATGACAACGACAGCTGCCGCACCGTCATTAATGCCGGACGCATTTCCTGCCGTTACGGATCCTTCTTTTTTAAACGCAGCACGAAGTCCGCCGAGCTTCTCTGCCGTTGTGCCGGCTCGCGGGAACTCATCTGTATCAAACGTAACAGCATCCCCTTTTCGCTGAGGAATGACGACAGGCGTAATCTCCGATTTAAACGTACCGGACTCGATCGCCTTCACCGCTTTTTGCTGGCTCCACGCTGCAAACTCATCCTGCTCTTCTCTAGTAATCTCGTATTTATCGCATAAATTCTCTGCTGTCACACCCATATGATAATTATTGAACGCACACGTCAGACCGTCAGAAACCATTGTATCAATCAGCTTCTGATCGCCCATCTTAAATCCGTCCCGCGCATTTTTCAATATGTAAGGCGCCTGGCTCATATTTTCCATACCGCCTGCAACCACAATCTCTGCATCACCCGATAAAATCGCCTGTGCAGCAAGATGGACCGTTTTCAAACCGGATCCGCACACTTTGTTAATGGTCATAGAAGGCACATTTTCAGGAAGACCCGCTTTCATAGCCGCCTGGCGCGCCGGATTTTGCCCAAGTCCCGCCTGCAGCACATTCCCCATAATAACTTCATCAACCTGCTCGCCCTTTAAACCCGCTTTTTCAAGAGCATCCTTAATCACAATCGCTCCAAGCTCCGGTGCAGACACACCCTTAAGCGCTCCTCCGAAACTCCCGATTGCCGTGCGGACAGCACTCACGATGACTACTTCATTGCTGCTCATACTACACTCATCCCCTTTGTCATGGCTTTATCCATTGGTTTCGCTAAATCCTGATAAATTCCTGCAATCTTTTCAAAATTCAGCTTTCAGTTGCATACACTCTTAGTAAACTATTAATATGGGAATATGTAAACCCTTACATCAGAAAAGCGGAGCCGACTGTTCAGGCCTGGCAGTCAGATAAGAAATCACCGGAAAAGTCCGGTTTTGACTTTTTCGGGGATTTTGTTCTGACAGAAGGACTAGGAGGCGGAGCTGGACAATACGAAAAGCGGAATCGTCCGTTTAGCTCCGACAGGCAGAAAAGAAATCACCCGAAAAGTCCGGGTTTGACTTTTTGGGGGATTTTGTTCTGACGGAGGAGCTGGGCGATGGAGCTGGACAATGAGAAAAGCGGAATCGTACCCTCAAAACCTAAAAACCTGAATTTGAGGGTACGCAAAATGCCGATTCGTACCCTCAAAACCTAAAGATTCAAAATTGAGGGCAAGCAAAATCCCGATTCGTACCCTCAAAACCTTAAAATCCAAAATTGAGGGTACGCAAATTGCGGAATCGTACCCTCAAAACCTCAAAATCAAAATTTGAGGGTATGCAAAATGCCGATTCGTACCACAAAAACCTCAAAATCCGAAATTGAGGGTACGCAAATTGCGGAATCGTACCCTCAAAACCTCAAAATCAAAATTTGAGGGTATGCAAAATGCCGATTCGTACCACAAAAACCTCAATATCCAAAATTGAGGGTACGCAAAATCCCAATTCGTACCATCAAAACCTCAATATCCAAAATTGAGGGTACGCAAAATTCCGATTCGTACCATCAAAATCTAAAAATCCAAAATTGAGGGTACGCAAAATCCCAATTCACACCCTCAAAACCTGAAAACCAGAAATTGAAGGTACTCAAAAATCCGAAAGGCTGGTGCTTCCTATGAATCTGCCAAAACAGGCGACATTAATTGAGGTCGGTCCCCGCGACGGGCTGCAAAATGAAAAAAATGAAATTCCGACAGACGTTAAAATTCAGTTTATTAAAGAACTTAAAAAGGCAGGATTCAAAGAAATGGAACTGACCTCTTTTGTCTCGCCAAAGTGGGTTCCCCAGCTGAAAGATGCTGGAGACATCATCACCTATTGTTCCGATGAGAACAGAAACCTTGTTCTGACTCCGAACGAAAAAGGGATTGCGCGTGCAAAAGAAGCAAACTGCAAAGACGTGGCTTTTTTTGTGGGAGTCAGCAGCACCTTCAATCAAAAGAATATTAACGCGACAACAGAAGAAAGCATGCAGAAGCTTCTGCCGCTGATCCGCTCGCTCAAAGAAGAAGACTTTTTTGTGAGGGCGTGTATTTCGACTTCTTTTTATTGCCCGTATGAAGGAAAAATAGAAGAGGATGCCGTTGTTGATCTTTGCAGACAGTTTGCAGATGCGGGAGTTGATGACTTAAGTGTGGCTGACACCATTGGCATGGCAAATCCACTTGAGGTGCATGAGCTTTTTTCACGGCTGAAAAAAGCGCTGCCGGACGTGCTGATTACGGCCCATTTCCATGATACAAGAGGCATGGCGCTTGCCAACATATACGCAGCGCTGCAGGCAGGCGTCGACAGGTTTGACACTTCTGCAGGCGGACTCGGCGGCTGTCCTTTCGCACCCGGTGCTACAGGAAATGCTGCAACAGAGGACGTGCTGCATATGCTGCAGGCTCTGAATATCGAAACAGGCATTGACATGAGCCAGCTTCTGAAAGCAGTTGAGGTAATCGAGCCGCATCTCTCAGGAAGTGTTCAAAGCAAACAGTATCAGCTCAGCAAACGGTCAAAAACGCTTCTTAACTGAATAAAACAGCAGTGGATATAACAGCCGCCCCGAAGCTTGGCAGACCTGCAAGAAATAAGTCCTTTGCCCAATCTGTCCTTGTTTTTCTATGCACGGCTATTTCTGATTGGAAATTTGCGTGCATAGCCTCTCCTCCAAGAAAAGCATAGGTCATAAAACCCGAGATGCCAAAACAGATAAGCGAGATCCCGCACATCACGATAAACAGCAGCTGCAGATCTCCAGCTGTATAGCTGATGAAGCCTGCAGCGCTTGAAACAGCTATACCGATTCCTGTTAATTTCATTACAGTCACTCTCCTTTTTATCTATACGGAGCGAACGGACAAGTTGTTTCACCTCCATGTATATTTCTCCCTCTTATTTCACATCTTAGATGACAGAAAGGAGCGGATATCATGACAAACGAAAAGGCATCTAAGAGCCAAAAAGGCAAGCCGAATGCAGATACGCCAAAGCAAACGATGGCTTTTGAAGAAATGGAAAAGGCTGTACATCCGACAAAACGCCAAAACTCGGAACAATAACGCGGCAGCAAGCCCCATGTGCTTGCTGCTTTTGTTTTTCTCCTTTTCCTTCTTCGTGATAAAATGGATGTATTATACAGCGGAAGGAAGAATGCAGATGAAAAAGTGGCTGATCGGAGCAGGCATCATCCTCTCCTATATCTTTGTCGTAGGATTCTTTTTCACCAACCAGATGATGTACATGCGAAAGAAGTCAGACAAAGAAATTATTGACCGCGAAACAAAAGACGGCCATTACGACGAAAGCGAGTATGAAGCCTACAACAAAATTGAAGTGTCCATCCCGTCCCAGTTCGGATATGACATCAGGGGCCATCTGATTGCCCCCCACAGCACCTCCTCCTATGTCATTATCTGCCACGGAGTTACCATGAACCGGATTAACTCGGTCAAGTACATGAAGCTGTTTTTAAAACGGGGAATCAATGTGCTGATCTATGATCACAGAAGGCATGGAGAAACAGGCGGTAAAACAACAAGCTTCGGGCACTATGAAAAATACGACCTTCAGTCTGTCGTGCATTGGCTGAAGGACCGTGTCGGCGATGACCTGCACCTCGGCATTCACGGGGAATCCATGGGCGCCGTCACGACGCTGCTTTATGCAGGACTCGTAGAAGACGGTGCTGATTACTATATTGCCGACTGTCCGTTTTCAGATCTTCAAGAGCAGCTGCTATACCGTCTGAAATCCGACTTCAAGCTTCCCGGCTACCTTGTGATGCCGATTGCAAGGCGGTTTCTGAAACTGCGGGACGGGTACACCATCCAGGACGTTTCACCGATTGCGGTGATGGACAGAATTCAGCATCCTGTTCTGTTTATCCACAGCAAAGACGACGATTACATACCGTCAGCGATGACCCAGCAGCTGTTCGAGAAAAAATCCGGGATGAAAAAGCTGTACTTTGCTGAAAAAGGCGCCCACGCCATGTCCTACACCGAAAACCGCGAGGAATATGAACGGATCATTGATGAATTTTATGAAGAAATGAAAGAACAGGAAGCAACTGTATAAAACGTAAAAAAGCCCTGATTCCAACTGAATCAGGGCTTTTTGGGGTTTATCCAAGCACGTCCGTAATGTCATGCATATGTTCATCAAGCCAGGCAATTGCTTCATCAATTGTGGCAAATTCCTGTGCTTCAAATGTCATTTCATCCTGAAGCAGCCAGACATCCTTCTTTTCCTCAAACACTCCGCCGATCGACCAGTGAAGCAGGGTGTACGGATGGTTGCTGTTCAAAAACGAAACCCATGTTTTATTTAATGCGATGTTTTTAAGAGTTGTTAAGCGGTCCTTCATCTTTCTCTCCACCTCACTTTACAGTCAGACTCATGCGCGGATTCAAGATTTGCGAAGGACATGTCAGCATGTAGCTGTTCGCTGTCTCGTTAAAATCAATTGTCATCTTTTCATCCAGAAACACCATCTTTGATTTTTCAACCAGAACCGGATATGCGTTCGTCTCAATCTGAACATCATCCCCGTCTTTTTCATCAACAAGCCAGAGTGCAGTCACTCCGCTGACCACGCATCCGCAGCCGTCCGTATCATATTTGAGCTTCACTTGTTTATCGGAGTGAGCCTGCACACTGCCTTCTATTTTTTTCATGGCACGGTCTGTCCATTTAATTTCCATACGTCATGTCTCCTCGTTTCAGGTTGCTTAGGGACATTTTATCACAACTCGGTCAGATGCGCACCGAGGCTTGCCTGTCATACCCCATGCCCCAGCCGAATAACGTCTAAATATAGAAGGAGTGATAAGATGACCAAACCCGTAATCAAAGTAAACGACAACGGCTCCCTGCGCATAACAGGAGACATCGAACTCATCGACGCAGAAGGAAACGTCTTCCAGACCAAACAGAGCTTCTCTCTCTGCCGCTGCGGACTCTCCAAAAAAATGCCGTTTTGCGACGGTTCGCATAAGGGCGTGTTTCAGTCGGTGGTTAGGGCGGAGTAGGAGGTCGGAGGCGGCCGTTTAGTTCAGAAGGTTAAAAAAATCCACCGGAAAGAGCAGGGTTTGCTTTTTCCGGCGGAGCCTCCAAAGTTCTTAAGACAGGATTACAGCACTTTCCCCTTGGCTCTCCCTTCTCCAAAGTGTTCTTAAAAACCGATTACAACACTTTCTCCCGCCTCTCCCATCTCCAAAGTGTTCTTAAAGCTCGATTACAACACTTACACCCGCTTCTTCCATTCTCAAAGTGTTCTTAAAAACCAATTACAACACTTTCTCTCGCCCCTCCCATTCCTAAAGTGTTCTTAAAATCCGATTACAACACTTTCTCCCGTCTCTCCCATCTCCAAAGTGTTCTTAAAATCCCATTACAACACTTTTCCCCATCTCAAACGCCTGCAAAGTGTTTTAAAACAGGATTATAACTCGATACAACAAAAAGAGCATGATCAGTATGATCACGCCCATTCTCACATCTTCGCAAGAAAAGGCAGGCATCCTCCGCCCGCCTTCACCTCACTCCTTCTCCCCTATATCCGTTATTTTTTCGATTGGCAGATCAACGCGCGTGTGGTCTCCGCCGATGATCCGCAGGCATCCGCGGATCGGATCTACGTAGTGTACACGGCCTTTGAGCACGTGAAAATCGTGATGTTCGTAGTAGGTGAACGCAAGCTCGCGGTTCTCCTCCATGGCGAGGCTGATGATTTCGTTAAAATGCTCGAGCTGCTGTTCGTCTACTGCGGGCTTCGTTTTATAGCCCTGTTCAATTTCAAGTTCTCTTAAGATTTTTACATGCTCAGGCAGCATCATGGATGTCCATTTGATATTGCCCCGATCCCGAATCATGAGTATCCCTCCTTTTACGCTTTGTGTCCGCCGACAAGCTTGGCGCGGTGCCTTGCTGTGCCTGCGTTTGTATAGGAAACGGCCCGCAGCAGGGCATTGGGTCCGTATTTCCCGCGGATGGAGTCCATGACATAGCCAAGGATCTGTTCTTTTTCGCGGTTTGGCTGGAATAAATCGAGCTGCATTTCGGAATCATCTTCAATGTTGGAGAGGGCAATCGAAATTTTCCGGACGGTTTTATGTGCGTAAAATTGTTCAAATAAGGCGAGGCATGTTTCGTAGAGCTCCATGGTGATGTTGGTCGGCCGGTCCATCGTCCGGGAGCGGTGAAATCCGCCCCCAAGCTCATCATGGCTGTAGCCGATGCCGAGACTGATCGTTCTGCCTGCTTTCCTGTGCGTGCGCGCCCTTCTTGCGACTTCTTCGCACATTTCAAGAATCACGTGCTTTACTTCTTCCGGATCAGGATAATCCCGCATGAGAATCTGGCTCTTCCCGAAGCTGATCTGCCCCTGCAGAATCGGCGCACCAATTTCAGAGAGATCAACGCCCCATGCATGGTAATAAAGCTGGTTGCCCATAATTCCGAACTTTTTCTCAAGCACTTCAAGCGGATGGGCGGCAAGCTGCCCTACGTTGAAAATACCCATCCGGTTCAGCGTTTTTTCAACTCTGCTGCCGATGCCCCACATTTCCCGGAGCGGCTGCACCTTCCACAGTTTTTCTTTCACATCGTCGTACGTCCATTCCGCAATGCCCTTTTTCTTCGCCTCAAGATCAAGGCAGATTTTCGAAAGCAGCATGTTGGGTCCGATGCCGATTGCACACGGCAGCGAAAATTCACGGTCCATATCATCTCTGATTTTTGCAGCAACCTCCCACGCATCTCCCCAGATACCCTCCACTCCGTCAACCTGGATGAAGCTTTCGTCGACGCTGTACGTGTGGATGGCATCCTTCGGGACATACCGGTGAAAAAGGCGCGTCAGTTCAGTCGAAATACGGACAAAAGAAGCCATTTTTGCGTTAACAATCCGAATGCGGGAATCTTTCGGAATTTCGAACAGACGGGATCCGGTCTTGATGCCAAAATCTTTTTTCAGACAGGGCGAAGCTGCCAGAACAATACTCCCTTGCCTTTCTGTGTCACCAACCACCGCCAAATGGCACGTAAGCGGGTCAAGACCTTCCAGAACCGCGGCACAGCTGGCATAAAAGCTCTTCATATCAATGCACAGAATCTTTCGTTTTGGAAATTGACTGTAATCCTCAATCATCGTTCTTACTCCTCACAACAGAATATATGTTCCCATTCAGTATATGCTAATAGTAAGCGAATATACGTTCGATTTCAATGGTAGTTTTTTCTGCGAAAAGCGGAGCCGACTGTTCAGGCCTGGCAGTCAGATAAGAAATCACCCGAAAAGTCCGGGTTTGACTTTTTGGGGGATTTTGTTCTGACAGAAGGACTAGGAGGCGGAGCTGGACAACACGAAAAGCGGAATCGCCTTGTTTAGCTCCGAAGGACAGAAAAGGAATCGACGGAAAAGGCGCCTTTTGCCTTTACCGGCGATTCCATTCTGACAGAGGAGTTGAGCGATGGAGCTGGACAACACGAAAAGCGGAGCCGACTGTTCAATCCTTTCAGTCAGATAAGAAATCACGCGAAAAGTCCGGGTTTGACTTTTTGGGGGATTTTGTTCTGACAGAAGGACTAGGAGGCGGAGCTGGACAACACGAAATGCGGAATCGCTCGTTTAGCTCCGGGAGTCAGAAAAGGAATCGCCGGAAAAGGCGCCTTTTGCCTTTACCGGCGATTCCGTTCTGACAGAGGAGTTGAGCGATGGAGCTGGACAACACGAAAAGCGGAATCGCCTTGTTTAGCTCCGAAGGACAGAAAAGAATTCATCGGTATCCTACCCCCAAAACCCAAAAATCAAAAATGGAGGACACTAAAAAGCCGGACCTCCCCTAACACCCGTAAGCCGGACAAAAAATCTCAGCTTGGCATTCTCCGGAAACCCTCATATAATCAGGATACAAACGAGGTGAACTATGAACGAGAAATGGATTTGGAAGATGATTCAGCAATCTTTTGAGCAGTATGAGATGGATGGCAGGCTCAGTGAAGAGGAAGCGGCTGAGCTTGTTGCAAAAGTAAGGGAACAGAGAGAAACGGAAGGATCCGAATGGTTTGAGGCTGTGGAAGATACCGTGTACGGCTATGTCACAAATCAGGAGCTGAATTAAATGGCACGCCGGGTCCATTTAATTCAGCGTTTTTGTATGGCGCTTAAAAAGAATCCCGGCAATCATTGTAAGGGTTAACAGGAGGTACAGGGCGAACCACCAAATCGTCCAATAGCTTGAGACGAAATCCGAAAAGCTGATAATATTTTCATGGATGCCATTTGAGAGCACGAAAACGAAAACTCCTGCCGGCAATAAGAAAGGGCGGTAGGTAGGGTGCCTGGAGATGGACTGAAAGCCAAGCATGGCGCATAAAAAGCAAATTGTGATTTTCACAAAAATCCCAAAAATCCAGGCAATCCCGATCAGCACTTCCACCCGTTCAAGCAGGTCAATGATGTCAATATCCCGCATAAGTTCAAAGGTTGAATAGGTTTGTCTCTGAACGAGATCGTAGCCCTGAATGCCAATGCTGAACAGCACAATCAGCACAAGGATGATTCCTCCTGTAAACAGGGAAAAAAGATAGGCCGCGGGAATGTTTTTTTTCTTGCTCATATAGCCAGTGAGAGAAAAAAGGAGCAGCATTTCAAGAAAGGGGAAGCCGATTGTCGTATAGGCTCCGCTCCAAACAGGTTTTATTCCCCGGTAAAGAACAGGTTTCAGATTGGAGAAATCGAACTGATTGATGACCAAAATAAAGGAAAAAAAGAGAAGCATCATGACGATCGGCGCATAAAACTGATTAACCCTTGCCAGGTTGTTGGCCCCAAAATAGACCGAATAAAGCGAAATTAAAATAATGGCAGCCTGAAACGTGAAGCTGCTTGCCTCAGGGCTGATAGAGGTAGTCATAAAGTTGCTCAGGTTCCTGACGACATAGGCTGCTAAGTGAAGAGAATAAAAAATAATGATGATGTTTATTACTGTCCCTGCATAACGGCCTGCCGCCTGCTCCATGACAGAAAATATGGAGGCATAATGGAACTGCTTCAGACAGAGCAGAAAAAAAACGTTCAGCAGCAGTCCTGCACCCAAAGCGAAAAGCATGGACAGCCACGCGTCATTTCTGGCATAGGCTGCCGTCAGTCCCGGTGCCATCAGGATCGAACTGCCTGTTACAAAGCTGATATTAAGCAGAAAGAGCTGCGCCTCAGTAAGTTTGTGATTCATTGCATACCTCCAAGGATGAACCGGATAACCGGGCTGAAGACGGCCCTGGTCCAGTCGGCAAACTGGAACAGGCCAATCTTCATCATATAATCCGCTGTATAGGCCAGAGTAAAAAGCCAAAAGACAGAAAGGACAAGTACAAAACGGCGATTAGTTGTCTTCATACATGCTCTTCATCCTTAACCCTGTATTTTCAATCGTGAATGTAACATCTGTACTCAGTCTGGCCTCCTGGTACAGTTCGTCCCATCTTGGCTCCCACTTTTTAAACAGTTGAGGATCGGCTTCAAAAATGATCCGTCTCAAGCCGAAAGAATCGGTGCTGTTTTCTTTTATCTTTTCAAATACAGCTTGAAGTTCCCCGCTGATTTTCTTTTCTGCCAGTTTCTCAATTTGTTTAATCTGCCCGGAATTGTCGAGGGACTTGCTGCAGGATGCTTCCTGGACGAAGCCCTTGATGCGGATGTGGGTCTGAAAAGACGGGACATCTGCTTTTACATATGATAGGGAGCCTTTCATATGCTGCGCAACAAGAATGATGGAACCGGATTTCGCATTCGGACAATCAATCGTGTAGACAGACGGCCCTGACACAAGTCCCTTCATCAGTCCGAGCGAACGTGATTCATCATATGTGAGCCAGTCAATCAGCTTGTCTTTTTTAAATAATGCCAGACCGGTAATCGTAAAGCTGTTCGGATTTCCATCGATGCTGGACAAATCTTCCGTTTTGCTGGCTGCCTTTTGATTTTGCTGTTTTTCCACTCCGAAAATGAAGGGCTCCTGATGAGGATTGGAAAACCATTTTAAAATGTATTTTAATGTGATTCCGGCTCTGAAACCCATTGAACTTTTTGTGTTTGGAATCCGTGATTCAAGCGATAATGCCGGCATCTTCTGGATGGGCGTATACATTTTCAAAATGGAGGAGGAATCCGCATCTTTGGCAATCAGAAAATTGACGTTCCTTCTGATCTGATAAAACCGTTCGGTAAATTCAAGTACCGGCAGAAGGCCCTCTTCGGCTGCAAAACGCTCACTCACGACAATGGTAGATACATGGGAGAAATAGAGTTTCCGCGAAATAGTGTTTTTAGCCTTTTGCAGAATTTCGCTCGCATTTTTCCCCTCAAAAGAATACGTGTACACCGGGCCTCCCGATCCGCCGCTAGGCGCACCGCTCTGCGAAGCAGCCGTACCGCTTGGATTGATGACCTGAAAGTGCATCAGCAGCCCCTCCCCGCTCTTATCAATTCCGATTCCCGATACAACAATAAGATCATTCAGCTCTGTCCGGCCGCAGCCGGTTATAAGAAAAAGAAGGAGGAAAAATACAAGGTATGCTTTCATTTCGGTTTCCCGCTTTCCAGTTTTCTTCTGTACTTTAAGTAGAAAGCTGTCTGCGTCCACCAGAGAGGAAACCGCAGAAAGCTGTCTTTTTGTTTCTCCGCTTTAAAAGGAGCGAAAGGTTCAAAGTACGGCACACCGAAGGTCTGCAGCGAACTCAGATGAATAGCAAGTGCAATCATAAACATAATCATCCCGTAAATTCCAAGTGTTGAGGCAAGAATCATCAGAATAAACCGGAGCAGCCTTCCTGTTCCGCTGAAAGAATAGTAAGGAGATACAAAACTCGCAATAGCTGTCAGGGAGACGACAATAACAATTGCTGGCGACACAAGCCCTGCAGCAACGGCGGATTCCCCAATGACAATTGCGCCGACAATGGAAACCGCAGAACCGATCGGCCTTGGCATCCGAATTCCAGCTTCTCTTAATATCTCAAAGATCAGCTCCATCAGAAGGGCCTCGAGAAAGGCGGGAAACGGAACGCCCTCTCTCTGGGCTGCGAGACTGACCAGAAGATTCGGAGGAATCAGTT
Organism: Metabacillus sp. SLBN-84; assembly: GCF_053629595.1. Taxonomy (NCBI): domain Bacteria; kingdom Bacillati; phylum Bacillota; class Bacilli; order Caryophanales; family Bacillaceae; genus Metabacillus; species Metabacillus sp. SLBN-84. Next base: position 1,652,970 of record NZ_JBRJIP010000001.1, on the reverse strand, counting down.
CCTGATGGAAGGTGGTTACCGCAATATAGGACGCCGGCAGCGCAAGGGCAATGATGTATGAAATCAGCCGGATGAAGCGAATAAAGGTCGCCAGGTCAAAGTGATTGTAATAATCCTCGGCTGCCTGAAAAAAGGACCAGAAAGTGGCCGGTACAATAATGGCAAAAGGCGTTCCCTCCATCATAATGACCACCTTGCCCTCGGCAATGGCGGCTGCTGCAACATCCGGCCTTTCTGTCGACTGAAAAGCGGGAAACGGGGTAAACCGCTTCTCCTCCAATAACTCCTCCAGCATGCCCGTATCAAAGACCTTGTCGGTTTTGATTTTGTCTATTTTTACAAGCAGTTTATTGAGAACATCACGGTCTACAAGCTTTTCCATATAACAGACAAGAAGTTTCGTTCTTGTCACATTCCCGATTGTGCGCGGAAGAAAATGCAGGGACGGCGTGGCAATTCTCCTCCTCAGCAGTGTCATGTTAATTTGAAGAGACTCAATAAAGCCTTCTCTCGGCCCTTTTACCATCGTTTGAGTCTGAGGCTCTTCAATTGACCTGTAAGGCCAGTATTCCAAAGGAATGGTATACGCTACTTTCAGGCCGTCAATGAATAGAAGAACGCTGCCGTTTAACAGTGATTCGAGCAGCTGCTTGTAATGAAAGGCTGCTGAAAGCACCGCAGCAGGAGAAATAAGATTCTCAATCAGGGTCTCTCTGTCTGCACCCCCGGCTTTCAAAGATTGCTGATGGACAATGAGCGGTTCAATGACCGTTTCTTCAAGCTGATGTTTATTGATGATTCCGTCAAGATAGGCGATGCCGAATGTGAAGGCCTCCTGTTCATAAACCAATGTCTTCAAATCAGCGCTTTTTCCGAATATGGCGGATAAGCGCTCCATGTTTTCACAGGCATTTTCCCGGATTTCCTCACCTGCAAATTGCTCGAGCTCGCCCTGTTCCTTCTGAATTTGCTGAAGCTTCTTTGTTTCATTGGTTGGTCCATTCATGTCCGGCCTTCACCTCCTGGTAACAGATTATTACACGTAGTATGAGGTAAACACTGGTAAAGTATGAGTTTTCCCCTCAAAAAACAGCCCTGCTCATGAGAGCAGGGCTGTTTTTTGTCTTTATTTTCTTGATAGTGCTTTTCCCGCGAGCTTTTCAAACACGCGCGGCATGAGCTGATAAAAGCTGCTGCCGGCATTCATCCAGCCGGGAAGGTTGATTTCGCGCTTTTCGGTCATCATGGCGCTGACAATTTTTTCAGATACTTTATCAGGATCAAGCATAAAGCGCTGAACATTTTTCACGTACGTTCCGCTCTGATCTGCAATGTTGAAAAAATTCGTCTGGATCGGTCCCGGATTGACGGATGTGACGTGAATGCCGGTGCCGGCAAGCTCCATCCGGAGGCTGTTCGTGAAGCCGAGAACCGCATGCTTTGTGGCTGAGTACAGGCTTGATTTCGGTGTTGCGAGCTTTCCGGCCTGTGAGGCAATGTTGATGATATGGCCGTCGTTCCGTGCTCTCATCCCCGGCAGGACCATTTTGGTGCAGGCGATCAGTCCGAATACGTTAACCTCAAACATGGAGGTCATTTCATCCAGCGTTGCTTCTTCCACTGTGTTAAAGATGCCGAAACCGGCGTTGTTCACAAGCACATCAATCTGGGGAACACTGTCTAAAATCCGGGCGAACGTCTGTGCAACAGCGTCCAGGTCGCTTACGTCCAGCGGATAATACGTGCAGGTGACGCCATATTGATCAGAGATTCGTTTTGCTGCTGCCGCAAGCAGGTCAGCCCGTCTTGCAATCAGGATTGGATGTGCGCCGCTTGCCGCTGCGAGTGCGGCCATTTTTTCGCCGATCCCGCCTGATGCGCCGGTAATGACGACATAGCGGTCTTTCAGTTTTTGATTCATTTCGTTCACCTCAGCAAGAGTAAAGGATGTGTACCCCTTCCATTTGACCCTTAATTTCCCCCATAACTTCCAGATAATCCAGCTGTCCCACCGTTTCTGACATCGTGAGCATCATCTGCTTCTGATAAAGACGCGGAAACAGCCTTTCGGATACTTCAAACGCTGTCATCGGCTTTTCTTTTAAAAACGACAGCACTTCATAGGCGCGTTCTTTTTGTCTTTTCAACCGATATTGTATCAGTTCGTGCGGATTTGCGACAGTTTCACCATGCCCGGAATGCACACTTGAGAGCGGGATTTTCAAAAGAGCCTCAAAGGATTCATTAAACTGCAGCTGCGGTTTCGGCCGCGCCCCGCCTTCCATCGACGGTTCCAATAACGGATTTGCCGATATATGCTTCAGGATATGGTCCCCTCCAAACATCATGCCATCCTCAGCCCTGTAAAGCGCGATATGCGTCTGCGCATGCCCCGGTGTCTCAATGACGTGCCACCCGTTCATTCCCGGAACAGGATCTCCTTCTCTAAGGTCTGATGAGAGCTCCCGTTTGCATGAATATTTTAGATTCGATACAAATCTCGCAAGGTAAGGAAGCTGCTTTTCTTCAACGCCCAACTCGGCAAACAGCTTCAGAAAAAAGGTCTTTTGCTCTTCCATAAATACCTGGTCCTGGCTGATCCACGGAGCATTGTAGCGGTGACCGATCACTTCAGCAGACTCGGGCAGATAATCGAGCAGCCCGACATGATCCGGATGGTGGTGGGTCAAAATCACCTGTTCGATGTCCTCCGGCCGGTACCCGGCATCCTTCATCTGGGACGTGAGAGCGGCAAATGCCTCAGGTGTTTTCGGGCCGGCATCAATCAGGGTAAGGCGGTCTCCTTTTACAAGATAAACGTTCACATCCCCCACAGGAAAAGGCGTCGGGAGGGTGATAGGGATTATGTAATCTGATTTTAGTTTCATACCATCGTCCTCATTTTGTTATTTTTATATATGTCTACTATATTCAATACATGTAAAATGAATGCTTATTCACCTATTATTAAGCCTATTTTACACGTTCCCTGCAAACGTGTCATTATTTTCAAATAATTCACCGGTCATTATTGAAAAAATACTCCTTGACAAACGCCTGTCCAACCTCGCATAATGATGAACAACTAATATGCTTTAACGCGCGAATGCTGCAAAATAAATAACGTAATGAGCTGTGAACAGGAATAGTAGATCCGCAATGATGAACAGAGAATGAAACCCGCCGGCTGAAAGGTTTCATCATCCTCTTGCCAGTCGAACCTGCCCTGTGAGCTTTCAGGCAAACCTGACGCTGCCCCTCGATACGGGAGCATAAGCTGGAGTGATTCACGTCGCTCAATGAAGGTGGTACCGCGGAAACCGTTTCGTCCTTTTTTTACTGGACGAGGCGGTTTTTATTTTGAAAAAAATTCCAGGAGGAAAAAGATGAAAAACATCGCATTTACAGGTGCAGGAGCTATAGCCGAAGCCATCATCAACGGGTTAATCAGCGACGGTGTCTGCCTCCCTGGCCAACTAGTTGTCACGAACCATTCAAATGATGAACGCCTTTCATTTTTAAAAGAGTCCTACGGAGTCTCAGTCACAAGAGACAAGCGCGAAGCTGTCAAACATGCCGATATCATCATTCTTGCCATGAAGCCGAAAGATGTCAGAGCAGGGATTGAAAGCATACGGGAGCATGTGACAGGCAGCCAATTAATTATTTCTGTCCTTGCGGGAATTTCTACGGAAACGATCCAGGAGCTTTTCGGAAAAAAACTGTCCGTAATCAGGGCTATGCCAAATACATCAGCTGCCATCCGGAAATCGGCTACCGCCCTTGCCTGCACACCGGAAGTCAGCCAGGCGGAACTGGATGCAGCATCCGAACTGTTCCGCGCGATCGGTACGGTCGTGCACGTTTCAGAAAACCAGCTCGATGCGGTTACAGGCCTTTCAGGGAGCGGACCTGCCTACATCTATTACTTAGCAGAGGCACTGGAAGCAGCTGCAGCCGATAATGGCATTGAAGCACACACGGCAAAAGCACTTATTGCCCAGACTCTCCTCGGAGCGGCCGAAATGCTCCTGCATTCAGGAAAACAGCCGGAACTTCTCAGAAAAGAAGTAACAAGTCCTGGGGGCACGACAGAGGCCGGCATTGCAAGGCTTGAGCACTATGCCGTTAAAAAAGCATTAAGAGAATGTGTGAAAACAGCGACGGAACGCTCTGCCGAAATGGGTGAATTGTTTGCAAAAAACGCTCAAAAAGAGCATACTTGACAAGATAAGGTGCAGGAAATATCTCAGCCTTGTTGAAGTTAAAAAGGAACGTCACATTTACAGACAGGTGGTTGCATGTATACAGTTTTTTCGACCTTCGATGTGCCGGATGCAAAGGCCGAAGAAGTCATTTCCATATATCAGAACCGTTCAAGAATGGTAGATGAAGCAGACGGATTTGTTGATTTTCTGCTTCTGCAAAATGATAAGCGGCCGGGAGAATTAACCGTGCAGCTGCTATTTGAAAGAAAAGAAGATTACATGAACTGGGTCAAAAGCGAGGATTTCAAAAAGATTCATGACCTTGAAAAGAAGTATCCGGATCAGGAACTCGCTGCTGTCATTCCAAAGGTAAAACAATACAAGGTGGTCGCGCGATGAGCTTTTTCCCTGCGGATCAGATTGTATATGAAGCAACCGAGAAAATCTATCAAAATGAGCCGTCCCTTCTTGAGAGATTCGGAGAAAAAGGCAAAGAGAAATGCAGAGAAGATAATCATCATCATCTTAAGCACCTTCAAACCGCCTATGACCTGGAAAATGCCCAGGTGTTTGCGGACTATGCCATCTGGCTGAACGGCATTCTTGTCAAACACGGCATGAAGACGCAGCATTTGATTGATAACTATGATTACTTGAAAGAAGTGCTCCTTGAAATGGAGATTCAGGATCAGGAGAGAGTGTCTGCCTACCTGGCTTACCTTAAAGCCGGCACAGATGCACTAATGAACGAGAAATAAAGAGAAATGGGGTGCTCTGTATGAAGAGTTCAGCAGCTTTTGAGTTTGCAAACCTGCTGCTTGACGGCAATGAAACAGCCGCTGTTCAGCTGGTTAAGGACCACAGTCACCTGTCACGGATCCAACTGTTTGAAGAGTTGTTTACCCCCGCCATGCAGCATGTCGGGGACTTATGGGAAAATAATGAGATTACGGTTGCAGATGAACACCTTGCAAGTGTTGTGTGCGATTTTATCCTTTCAACCCTGTATCCACCGGAACAGTATCCCGAGTCAGAAAACAGAAACAAGGCCATGCTGCTTTGCGTGGAAGGCGAGCAGCATTATCTCGGACTGAAGATGGTCAACAGCCTGTTTGATCAGCAGGGCTGGGAAACCCATTACTTAGGACCAAATCTTCCGCTGGAGTACGCCATTAAGAAAGCAGAACTCTGGAAACCGGAAGTGATTTGCCTTTCAGTATCTATCGTATATCATCTTCCGAACGTCAAAAAATACATTGATGCCCTATCTTCCCTTCCTAACCACCCGGCGATCCTGCTTGGCGGACGAATTGTCGGACAGTATGATATCAGTCCTTACAGCTCTGGAAACACAGAAATCATGTACGACCTGAAATCGGTGGACAACTGGCTGAAGAGACACAGTCTGATTAAAAACAGCGGCAGATCTTCTTTGCTTACTGTAAAAGCAAATGAAAGTCTGACCCGATATTAAAAAAAGCGGCCGGACGCCATCCCGTTAAAGGATGACGCCTGCCGCTTTTTTGCGTTCTGCAAGACGGATACTGGTTTTCAGCCACACAGGTGCATTCGAATGAGCAAAAATTTCCTCCGCCGTCATCCAGGCAACAGCCGAAACTTCCTCCTCGCTTTTCGGATGGGCCGTCCCGCTTTTATATTCGCATAAAAACACGATGTTCACGACAGGAAAGCCGTCATCTGACTCGAACGATGCACTATGAACATATTGGACTTCATCCTTAACCACAACACCTGTCTCCTCTTCCACTTCCCGTTTGACCGTCTTTTCGAGTATATCCATTGCAGCGCCTTCTTTTTCGGCTTTTCCGCCTGGCAGGGAAAGCAGCCCTGGGGCGTGCTCTTCCCTCATACTGCGTTCAATGATGAGCCATTTGTTTTCTTTAAAAACGGCTCCTTCTGCGTTTACGATGAACATTCTGTTCTTCTCCCTCACCCGTCTATCTGACTGCATAGCCACTCTACAGCAAGCTTTTCTACTTCATCAAGATGCTCCATAAAACTGTGCGAAGCTCCATCAATCACCTCAAGTTTTGAGCCTTGGGGCAGCCACTTCATTCCCCTCTTAGACGTCTCTAAAAGCGTTCTTTCTTCTTCGTCCGCATTCCCGTGTATGATCAGAACCGGACAGGCAACGGCCGCCAGCAGCTCCTCCTGATTCCCCTGTTCAAAATCAAGCAGCATCTGCTGATCGATGATGATTTTTTTCCGCGGACCTGACGAAAGGTGCTCTGTAATAACTCCTGTTTCATGCAGCTCTCTCATTTGCTCAACTGTGAAGTGGTCATTCCAGTCGTACGTGTGGGGGCCTGTTGACGCACCAGTCAGAATCATCGTGCACACTTCGTTTGAATAACCCATCAGGCAGATTCTGCTTCCGAGGCTGTGGCCATAAAGGACAATCGAATGAAAGCCGCGTTGTTTTGCGTATTCAATAACCGACTGAAGATCATCCTTTTCTTTTGCCATTGTCAGCGTATCGTCATCACTCTCGCCGCAGCCGCTGAAATCAAAGGCAAGCACGTTCCATCCGAGCGACTGGAAGACAGCGGCAAACCGGTCGAACCGGCCACGCGATGACTTGTCCGACGTAAACCCGTGGCACATGATGACAAGTCTGCGGGAAGCTGCTTCATATAAATGGCCGATGAGGGTAAGTCCCCTCGAATTTTTCAGCTCAAGCCTGATGCAGTTCATCACTGTCTGCTTTTTTAAAGATTTGTTTCAAAGTATAGTTCAGAAGCTCCGGACACGTTTCAAAGGAGTACGGCAGATGAAGGCGCTCTGTCCACTTGTGCGGATCCTTTCCGTAAGGACCGACGTTTAAAACAGGAATGTTCAGCGCTTTTATTTCATCCAGCGGCAGCTTATAGTGATCCCCGTAGATCGGCATATTGGCCGTAAGCTCGCGGATCGACTCCTCACTGTCACGCAGCTGTAGAAAGCTCAGATCCGACAGGCCCGCAAAGTACTCCTGATTCACAAGAGAGATTCCGAATTTGCTGCCGGCATAGCTTTGCACATCCGACAGTACCTCCTGGATAAACGCGTCCTCTTTTGATGAAACAGACGGATAAAACGGCGGACTGTAGAACACAACAATTAAAGGAGCAAGCTCCTTGCACAATCCAGACAGACCGGAAACGATCTTATTCGTAAAATGACGGTCATCAAGATCACCACGGTTGGCTTTCAAGTACCCTATGTGCCTGTTGACTTCTTCCTCGCCGACCTTTTGAATGGCGTAGGCAAGCAGTTCGTCATAAGACATGACCGTTACCCGGTAGGATGCAGGCGTGTAGCCGACAGACTTGCTGTAATGACTGGCTTTTTCATCATAAAACTTCTCCACTCTGCGCGCTGCGGCAGAGGCGGTATTCATAAGCATCCCGTGCAATTCAAGCATGCTGCGTTTCATCGTTAAGATGTTAAACAGCGAAACGGCTTCATGCGGAATCTGCACCGAATACTCCTCTTTGAGATCCTTTTGCATAAGGTTCATCGGCGGCGGCGTCACTTCTCCGCCGGCCTTTTCCGAATAGTTTTCATTCAGCTCAAGCAGCCTGTTCAGCTCGGAAATGATTAAGTTCGCGTTCAGTCCAGAAAAGGGCTCCCCTACATGGGTTTCCACCCCGCTGCAGTAAAATCCCGCAAGCACTTTTCCGATCGACCCGCTGTAAACATAAAAATTCTCATCATTTGGATACCTCGAAAACATCGGCTCTGAATTGACGCAGGCCGTGTAGGAAAGACCGTGCTTTTGTTTCAGCTTTTGAAGAACAGGCACAGCCCCGAGCATCCCTGCTGAATTTACTTCTTCATCAGGAACCGTCAGCAAGAGTAAATTTCCTTCAAACTCACCGTTCATAGCCTGCTCAAGCATGCCGAGCTGAACCGTCAGTCCTGCCTTCATATCCATCGTTCCCCTGCCAAACAGCCAGTCGCCTGTTTCAAGATCCTCTTTCACCGGCTGCGGGAGAAGATTCGCCGAGTTCGCAAGTTCCTTTGTCAGCTCGTGCGGCCGGAAAGCAAGATGCTCAAGATGGCCGTAATCCTTCACATCCACCACATCAAAATGGCTCATCAGGATCACCGTATCTTCTGTTTCTTTCTTACTTTTAACAAGAGCCGTCAGAAAATAGCGGCCGTCTTCAAGCGGATGCAGTTTCACATGATCCGGATGTTCTTTGAAATAAGGAAAATCATTCAGCACATAATAAAGATGCTGGGCAAGGGCGATCTCATCCTTTGATCCCGTGATGCTCGCAAGATTCACTAGTCCTGTTAAAAGCTCTGTCAGCTGCTCTTTCGATTGCCATTTTGCTGTCATGATGAGACCTCCTAAAATAGATGCTGACTCTATTCTAAAGAATTTTCACAATTTTTAAAAGAGGGTCATTTTGGTTATGGGGAGAGGATTTGGAGGAGTGGGTTTGCAGTTTTGGTATCCTATATTTTTTTGAGCTTCTGATTATAGGGATGCATTTTCGCTTTTTGGCACCCTATATTTTTGGTGCTCGCGATTATGGGATAGCATTTTCACTTTTTGTTACCCCATATTTTCAGAACTCGCATTTATGGGATAGCATTATTACTTTTTGCTACCCCATATTTTCGGCGCCCCTGATAATAAGGATGCATTTTTCCTTTTTGTTACCCTATATCTTCAGCGCTCCTGATTATAGGGATGCATTCACTCAATGCTCCATCGTCAGGCAACTTACATGAAGTCTTACCGCAAAGCTGATATACTTTTTTTATTGAATTTCACTCAGGGAGGCAATTAACATGAAGAATCACTTATTTACACCATACACCGTAAAAAACGTCACACTTAAAAACCGGATCGTCATGTCTCCGATGTGCATGTACTCATCACACCGCGAAGGCGGAATGGTCGAGGATTTTCATATGACCCATTACATTAGCCGCGCCATCGGCGGTACGGGGCTGATCATGATTGAAGCGACATCTGTTACGCCTCAGGGCAGAATCTCTCCGCAGGATCTTGGCATTTGGAGCGATGACCATATCGAAGGCCTGAAAAAATTAGTTGACGGCATGAAAGAAAATGGCGCCAAAACGGCAATCCAGCTTGCACACGCCGGAAGAAAAGCGGTCCTTGATGGCGAGATTGTCTCACCATCCGCCCTTGCATTTAATGAAAAAAGCAAAACACCTGTCGAGATGACAACAGAAAAAATCAAAGAAACCATTCAAGCTTTTAAAGACGGAGCAATCCGTGCGAAAAAAGCGGGATTTGATATCATCGAGCTTCACGGCGCACACGGATACTTAATCAACCAGTTCCTCTCGCCGCTTTCCAACAAGCGGACAGACGAATACGGCGGCACCAAAGAAAACCGCTACCGCTTCCTGAAAGAAATCATCGATGCTGTCAAGGAAGTCTGGGACGGACCGCTGTTTGTAAGGGTCTCTGCAACAGACTACAATCCTGAAGGACTTAACGTAGAAGATTACGTGGATTACTGCTCATGGATGAAAGAACAGGGAGTCGATCTGATTGATGTCAGCTCAGGTGCCCTTGTTCCGGCAGACATCAAAGTCTTCCCCGGCTACCAGGTGAAATTTGCAGAGCGCATCCGCGAAGGTGCCGGCATCGATACTGGAGCTGTAGGCCTGATCACAACCGGAACACAGGCTGAAGAGATCCTTGGCAACGGCCGCGCAGACCTTATCTTCATTGCACGTGCCCTGCTCCGTGACCCATACTGGCCGCGGACTGCAGCAGCTGAACTTGGCGTTGAGATTGAAGCGCCTAAGCAGTATGCGCGCGGGTGGTAAGCCTTTTTGCAATGAAAGAAATTCAATTCAGCACCGCTTTTGGCGGTGTTTTTTTGTATTTAAAAAAACACCGTTCGTTATGAACGAAGCTTTAGCAACCCCCAAAAGGATATGACAATGGTTAAATGAATGATAAACTGAGTTTACATTCGATTAGGAGGTATTATTATAAAGTATTTATGGTATATACTCGTACTCATTCCGGTACCTTACTTATTTCATTACTTTGAAATCATGCAATTCGAAAAAGATGCAAGCAATGCTTATCTATTTATAATCTTGCTGCTGTTACTAACAGTACTTACAGGAGCATTATCAAGAACTATCAGTCTTTTGTATTTTTTGCTGGCAAACCTAATTTCAATTCTTTTATCTGCAGGATTAGGGATGAGATTTTTAACTCCCCCGAACCCCTCATGGTTTAATCCTTTTGGAGTGGAATTTGCTATCGTATTCACGGGTTTTGTTTTCCTGACTGGCCAGTTAATCATAAGGGCATTATCAGCAGTATATGTAAATAAGAGAGACTCTTATGAGAAAAAAACAGACCCGTTGAGATAATTTGTCCATTTTAAAAAGCAGGGACTGGCTTATTGCCCCCCTGCTTTTTGACAAACATATACCATTTCTTTACTTCGGCCTGTCAAAGGATTTTCATGCCAATCCCCATACACGCTTAAAATCTTGAACCCGTTCATGGTCAGCAGCCTCTCCATTTCCCTTGGGAACACATAGCGCAGGGAGATTGCTGTCTTTTTCTCTTTCACAACTTCTCCCGCGGCATTCTTATACTTTCTTATTGTTGTATTATGCTGGATTTGGGTGATCGCATCATAAGAGGATAGACAATAAACGTCTACTTGCAGCTTACTTACTTCATCCTCATAAGTTTTCCAAAATTCCTCCGTCGTCGTTGAAATCAGCTCTTCTGGCCCCGGGAATCTGGTTCCAAAAATAAAGATGCCATCAGGATCTAAATGCCGGCTGACTGAAGCCAATAGCTTATCCTGTTCTTCGTTGGTAAGAAAATGCTGAAAAGAGTTTCCAACGGTATAGATGAGATCCGCTGTGGTTTCAAGGTTCAAATCCATACAGTCCTGCTGAACCCAATTGATTTCAAGACCTAGGTCCGAAGACTTTTTCCTTGCCTCGACCAGCATTCCTTTATGTACGTCCACTCCAGTTACGCGATGACCTTGCCTTGCTAAAGGAATAGTGGCTCTCCCTGTACCGCAGGCAATATCGATTATTGCTCCTTTTTTCAGCGATGCCCATTTCAACAATAATGGAATGTCGCTTGTATAAGAATCGTTTTCCCCGTCATAGAGAGCTGGTTCGTCGTACTCTTCGAAGTTGTTGTGCGGATTCATTTCTTGCATGAAGGTCTCCTTATTGTCGTAAAATGTTTTAATTCCCCACAAAATCTCCCTGAACCGGATCACCCTCGTCCTGAAAACGAATACGAATGGATCTGCCTGTCGTGTAATCCGGGGAGTCCATTACTTGAAAATGAATATGGGGCTCGGTTGAATTGCCTGAATTCCCACAAAGACCCACCAAGTCTCCCTGCTTGATACATTCCCCCTCAGCTACTGAAACGGAATCTGCTTTCAAGTGGGCAAGCATACTGTATTCCTGATTTTCATGTTCAATGATGACGCAGTTTCCTTCAGGCTGGTCTTCATTACGTTCACCAATCGGATTATCTGGAAAGCCGTCAATTACTTTCACGACTCTCCCATCTGCAGGTGCTGTTACCTCTTGATTGAATGCGTAATAATGTTGGAGACTGTCAGGAGAATTCCGATACGTTTGTCCGTCTCTCATCATCACAAGGTCATATGCATACCTTTGATTTTCATAGGCGTAGTGATAATTGATAAATTCATTCGTCCCGCCCCAAAATACAAACCATTCTGCTTGAATCGGCATACAGTAGGTATTCTGTGTAAACTGCATATCGCTTTCAGGAAAAGATATGAACGGAGCCAGGCGCAGCCCGTGAATTCGATGATCTTTATCGAAAAAAACAATGATTGCCTTTTTCTTTAAATTGTCCAGCCATACATACTGGGTCATGTCTTTGTGCAAACTCGTGCTAATTTCAAGGTGATACGCTTCAACACCTTCATTAAATGATTCTCCAAGATCAATAAATTCCTCAAGTGTGGCTATTTCTTTAAATTCTTCCGTTGTCTGAGAATAGACAGCTGCAAACTCCCCGTCCAAAAACAATCTCCCAAAATGTTCAGGCACAACTTTCATGAAAAATCCCCCTTATTTTACAATCTGGCAATCTGAAGATAACGGCTTAGATTTAAAATAAATCACTTCCGGATCTCCATCATCCAAATTCTCCACAATGCCGCTTTCAATGAACCCATTTGAAAGGAAGACTTTATGCATATCTGCATTCGATTGATTCGTTGAAGAAAAAACCTTCTCTGTTGCGGATGACTTTACCATCTCATCCATGAGCAAACTTGCAAATCCCCTTCGCCTCTTGGACGGGGCCACAATAACAAGGGAGATAAACGCACACTCAAAAAAGCTGGTATCATGAATGAGGAACCCCGCAATCTCCTCTTCTTCTTTTGCAAGAAGGCACTGCCCATTCTCGATAGCACGTTTGATCATTCCCCGCCTGCTTGCGTTGCCAATAACCTCACTGTCTATGTCTACTAACCTATCTAAGTCTGCAATGTCTGCAGCAAGAATTCTTTTCATGTTTCTGCCCCTTTATTAGTTTAATAATCTCCTTTAACGTTGGAACCCATGAACAATCACTTTACAGACCTTTCCATTTCCCGTTCTTGAATACAAGTTGCAATAACTTCGCATTTTTTTATTGCCCAAATGTAATGACTGGACGTGTTTGCTTCGAAATAGCTGTAAAGATTACTTGTTTTTGTCCACTTATAGTATTTTTTTGTCATGATTTCTTCATTTGTATGTAAGTTGATTAAGTCCATTACTCTCCCATGGCTTAACCTTACTTTCTTAACGGCTTGATTAAGCGTTACATCCTGATACCCTTCCCAGATTTTCATGTTGAGAAGTTTTATGCTGCTCCACTTATAACCTGGTGCCGGCATAAAAGGCTGATCCCCATTCATACCTTCCCGGTACCATCTCTCAAGCATGGCATGCCATTCATAAAGATGCATCAATACATCGCGAAAATTTTTGTCTCGCTCTTGAGTATTAATAGAGATCGTTCTTTTTCTGCTGGGAACAGACTCAATGATTTCAATCAATTTACTAAAATACGTGTCGCTATTTAACAATAGAATATCTTTTTCACTTATCGAAGTCATACTAATCTCCTCATTTCCCTCAAAATATACATTCACTTTGGAGAAATTTATTAATATCTATGTAATTCTATAGAGTGACATGTTATTGAAATAGATGGTATAGCAAACTCGTATGTATATAATTCAATTTTGTAATCTTTATCTTGTTCTATAAAGTGATATTTCACTATCGTAAACCAACTATAAAAATTTGTTTGATTAGGTTCAATATGATCAAATAAGTTTCTAGCCAAATTTAAATTTAAAGTAGTACAGTTTTTAAAAATTAATTTTAAATCTTTAGTTTTCATTTCATTTTTTGGAAGCTTAAAATTATAATCAATCGTTATTGAAAAATCTAATAAACTCTTCTCCCATCTCATATCAGTTATTATACTGTCAGTAAAATCATATTCTTCTAAAATTTCATTGATTTTGTTTGTTAACATTTTTATCAAAACACCTCTAACCCCTTGAAGGAAACTGCCCATTCTTATCAAAGTATTAATTACCAACGTGATGAACCTTGAAATATGCCTTATCTTCACCTGATATTGCATGTATTTGGAACTGTCATTCCAGTCTGTGCATCTTCGAATTCACCAAGTTCAGTAGTTCCAGTGCCTGGTACCTCTGCATGAGTTTTGCTGTTGACCACTTATCGTTCTGTCCCTACTGCCCCATGCAGCGCACGCATAGCCTGCAATGCATGCTGACCCCAATGAGACTCAAAGGTGAATTTCCAATGCCATGTTGCTTCCGGCCTTTTATCGTTTTGAAACAGCAGAATACCTCCCTTTATATCTCTGTAAATATCTTGAAGATCATCATTTAAACTGCATGCAACAGGTTCTTCATCCGTGTATGGATCAAACAAGGCCCAATAATTGGCCATATCTCCAAGATGGATATCTGGCAAAGCAAACTCAAACACCGCAATCTCCTCTTCTCCATGGTCCGCTTCGGGAAGTCTTAGTGCTGCTGCATACAATGATGAAATCGTTCTGAGCAGAGTGATGGCCTTTTCTGACTCCGAGGATAAGGTGAAATTTTCTATCAGATGGCAGTATTCTGATGCCGTATTTAGAAATGCTTCCGTTTCATTCACATACATTCTCCTATCCTGAGTGTTTGAAAATTCCATTTGACATTTACTACTAATTTGACCAGTATTCAGTTTGTCCAGGCTAAATCAGGAAAGAGACGAAAAGAGTGAAAAAGAATAATAACGAAAAGACAATATTTATACCCAAACGAGACGGATACAAATAGGACGGATTATATGAATGAATTAACTGGCCTTGTCAATTTCTAGAGATAAAAATCGAATGATTAGCCTGGCATCTGATGCAAGCACAATTTCGTGCGAAAGATATGCATCATCATAAGCGGTTACCTCATCTACTATCCAGTCATCCAATCCTCTTTGTCCATCGCATACAATTTCATCACTATCTATATATGTATTTCTGGTAATATCAAAGTCCATAAGAAACCGGCTTACTCCGGTCCACTTAATTAGATACCGCTCTCCGTCTGCGTGAAGGACATGAGCTTCTATACTAGTGGGATCCTTCTCTTCATCTCCCTTATATGGATTAAAGCCATTTCTTACTTGAATTGAATATATATGAGCGTCATGAAAAGTATCGCCCATTAAAAACGCAAATACATTTTCAGACAGCCGAGGTCTCAGTTGCTCCAATTGTTTGATATACCCGTCGAAGTTGTTAACCTCATCGGTGAAAAATTTCATCTTTGTTCTCCTTTGCATATATGCACTAAATTTTCACAGCTATCTTTCGTGAACCACTACGATTGAAAAAACACAGCTCAGATTCAGACACCCAACTCAACCTTCCCAAATGAGGAACAAACAAAAATTCATTCGGCACCTCTTGTATCAGCACTTCCTTTTTTACCACACGGGAATCGCCTTTGGATATGATTGTCAGGGAAATCTCGAAAACATCCAGTTCGTGCCTGCAGTGAATTTCAGCCTGATATTTTCTGCTCGGGGAAGATTTTTTTGTCCATATGTACACATTATCGAGTTGATCTTCCACCATTTTCAAGTAAACATAATCGAAACGTTCCGACTGCCAATGATAATGTAGAGCAGTTTTCAGCATCCCTTCATGCAATTTTTCCAAAAGAACCTTTTTCTTTTGTTCTTTTTTTAGGGAGAAGTAGCCTGATAGATCTGCTTCTACTTCTACTTCTGAAAAACCATCTACCGTGATAATAGGTAATTCCTGTTTGCATGCCTGCACACAGTTTATTATGATCTTCTTGGTTTCCAGTGTTTCAAATCTTCCCAAGATTCTCATATACATTGCTGCTATGCAGCGCATTTCGTTTCGAAACACCATCCGCTTTTTCTTCCAGTTTGTATCATAGTCACATTCAATGGCCGCTTGCTTTTCCATCCCCTCGTTAAGAATAAGATGCTGGATGAAACCTTCATTTTCAGTAAAAGGCAAATCTAAATCAATTTCTCTCAACAGCATGTTTCACCCCGGAAAATTTTTATTTCCCGCTTACTTAATAGTTTTCCAATTCCGTTTCAAGATCCTTAAACAATACATCTATACTTACAGCTACCCTATCGTTTTCTGAGGGGAATATAGATGGTATAATGCCATCCTTTTTCATACCTGTTAGCCACTTCTCGATAAAATCATCTAAGCTGATTGATCTTGCTTTATACGATGCCCACTCTTTTTCAGCACTGATTTCTGCGAATTCCTTTTTGGGGAAAAACGGAATGAATAAGTTCCCATCTTCATCCCTTGAAGTGGCCCAGCCATCGTTGAACAAACTCCAGACCTCTTCATAATCAGTGACTTTTTTTATAAAATACTCATATCTGACATTAGCTGGAAGCTTCGATACGGTGTTAATTTCATCATTATGCATTTTGATCATCCCTTACTTATATTCCCTCTGTATTATGGATTGGAGCTTACCTTTTTAAAATCAGTCTTCAACTTCTCCGTTCATAAAATGCCTATGAAACAAATCATCCAGATTTTTATTAGGTTCATAAACATGTTCATTGACTAGATTTGTTGACATAGTGAAGAAAGGTTCATCACTCCCCTTTTCATAAAAAGCGGCAGCATAAAGGAATCCAGAAATTTCACCTTTGTCTGTGTCACTTTTTTTAAAAGTGACATTCTCTAACTCATTGAAAAAATCGTTTACTTCTCTAGATGAATTTAATGCTCTCCGTTCACCGTTTGCACCATTGGTGATTGTAATTTTATGAATTCGTTTAGGATCACTATCAAAGAGGTCTTTAAACATAACTTCACGATTGGTACAACCTTCCAGTAGGAATATGACAAAGAAAGCTGCAATAAAAATATACATTTTCATTTTTATAGTCACCTCGAAATGAGCAAACAGCATAAACCTAATTCTATAAATCATCAGCAACTAAATTCGACAAAAAGTCTTTTGTTTCCTGTAATTTACTTATTATGACGCAAAATAAAAAACGATTACCATTTACAGTAACCGTCCTTTCTACTATACATCCATAAGATATGTGCCTCTAAATCAAACACTTACACTATATCCCTCTTCATCTCTCTCTTCCATATAGCCAACATGAAGACAATCACCGCTCCAAAAAACAGTACATACCCTAACGGCACCAACCAAATCGGCTGCCTAAGACTCACTATGTCACCAATCAAAAACCTTGTCACTACAGCTATCATCACAAAAACAGTCACGATTTGCACGCCGATAAGTCCGATTGTATGAGACACAATCGTTGAAATCGTCATTGTTAAAATACCGAGCAGGATAGAAACTAAAAATATGGCGAGCACTGACAATATGATATACTGCCAAAACGTAAGGTCATACCATGAGTAAAGGTTGTTCATTGCATATAAAGGCAAGTCAAAATGTGACGCTGTTTGATTTGCAGCGTAAATGGACAAGTAAACACCTAGTAAAAGCGTTGTAAGCAATACTGAACTTGCTAATCCGGCCAGCCACTTCGTTTTGTAGATTTCTCTCCCTTTTTTCGAACTGTATTGAAGCAGTTCCACAGCTGTCAGTTTATCTCTCAAAAAGATGGGAGAAAGTAAGATTGCTATGCTAATGAAAAGGATAATCGCCATATTCTTTTTTACGTTTATAAAGTTATCTAATACTGTACTCGTATAGAATGAATACTTTTCATCACGCATGATCTCTTCAATATGCTTCTTCAGAGCACCAGTTGTTCCCTCTTTTTTTAATTCCAAAGAGGCAGTCCGGTATTTGTAAAGCTCATTTATGGTGTATTCCATAGCCTGCAGCTCCCAGAAGAGGTCTTCATTCCGTTCAAAGAAGACTAAATCGTGATAGTCCATTTGTTTTTGATTGTTGTCATCTGCATTTTCAAAAGCT
Organism: Metabacillus sp. SLBN-84; assembly: GCF_053629595.1. Taxonomy (NCBI): domain Bacteria; kingdom Bacillati; phylum Bacillota; class Bacilli; order Caryophanales; family Bacillaceae; genus Metabacillus; species Metabacillus sp. SLBN-84. The sequence goes on along the minus strand of NZ_JBRJIP010000001.1, from coordinate 1,635,233 downwards.
TCAAAAGACGTAAGCCCTGTGGCTTTCGCTTTTGGGTCATTCTGCAAGTATGTATCAGCGTCCTCCACTTTCTTTTCGTATTGCTTAACAAAGTCTGCAAATTCCCGCTCATTCACATCTGGCCCATACTTTGGAATGATCTGCTGCTCTAAGGTGAAATGGTCAAGTGCAGGGCGTCCATTCGGAAAATACTGAATATGAAATTCAAAGAGCAGGAAATACAAAACTGCATTTGCAAATAGAAGGAGAGTGATGATTTTCCAGGAAAAGATTTTTTTCATTTCCATCCAGAATAATTGCATATTAAACGATATCCTTTCTATAAAAACGCCTCATCGCCAGAGTGCTGAAAACAACGCCTGCCGCAAACCAGCTTGTTAATGTAACGATTTCATAGTGCTCAAACATCGTTAAGCTGGAAACTCCAGAAAAATACATATGAGGGTTTACCAATAACAGCGTCAAATTGAAATTCATCAAAATCAGAACCAGTGGCATTCCGGCAAAAAAAGACGGGATCACAAACATACTGACCAGCAGCAAAATCATGACGATCCATGTCATATAGCTATTTTTTATAACTATGCTTAATGCAAAAGTCAGTAAAGACACGATTATCAATATGAATGATAGAATGGCAATTGCCATCCATAAATAATGGTGAAACTCTATTGGCCACCGTGTAATATACGGAAATTTGTATTCCCAGTTCAGACCGCTGCTAATCAGCGAATGCCAAAGCCCCGAATAATCATAAAATTGAAAGTATGCCAGTAGGCTTATACCGAATAATGGAACGATCAAAAGCAACGTGCTCAGCAGACTTGCCGCAAGCTTATTCCAGATTAAGTGCCGTCCTCTTTTTGTCGTATACGCAACTAACTGCGAGCAATTTTCAAACTCGTAATTTGCGATAAGCGCTGTCAGCAGCACAACGAGCATGACACCCTCAAGAGCCGTATTTTTCAATAGGTTTCGAAATAATTCAGTATGCATGCGATAATCCCCGGCAAAAAACCACTGCTTATATTCTGCGTTTTCCTTCATTTTCTCAAGACGCGTATCCAGCTTTTTATATTCAGCCGTTACGGCTTTTTGTGTTATCCCGCTTAAACTAAGCCCTTTAACCATCGAGTCTCGCATTTGACCGGCGTCAAGTTCCGAATAGCGTCCGTCCAGACTTTTCCCCAGCCCTATGTACATCTGCATCAGACCGATACGGTCGATTTCCTGCTGCTCTTCTTTACTCGCCATTGAGTATTGTTCAAACGTCATAGCTTTTAAGAATGCATCGGCATCTTGATAGCTAGAATCAACTTTACGTACATCTTCATTTACATGTTCCTGCATCGTGTTCAAAATGGAATCATCAAAAGTCAGTCCGTATTCTTCTACAATATGATTTACAACCTTTAACTCAGCCTTATAGTCAGCGCCACTGTAAATGGTAAAGAGATTAAACGAAATAAATAACCCCAGCAAACAAAGGATGACGGGTGAACATAACGCTTTTTTCATTTCCATCCAGGTGATTTGCATGTTGATTACCCGCCCGTGCTTTCATTTGCATATTCAACCAAAAAGACATCTTCCAGTTGCGGATGAACCGGTTTCCACGCCGGGTCAGCCTGTTCATCTGCAACAAATCTGACCAGCATTGCCCCATGCTCCTGCTTTTCCTGCAGGGTTAAATATGTTTTTCGGAATGATGAAAAATCATCAAATGACATGGACGTCTCAAACACTTTTCCAGCAAGGGTTTCACAAATCTCCGAAACAGAAGCCTTATGCAGCAGCTCTTTATTTTTAATCATGATGATTTCATTTGCGATGGATTCAATATCCGATACAATGTGTGTGGAAATAATGATGATGCGGTTTCGGGCCAATTCAGATAATAAATGACGAAAACGCGCACGTTCTTTCGGATCTAACCCTGCTGTCGGCTCATCGAGGATAAGAATCTTCGGATCGTTCAGCAATGCTTGCGCAATACCGACACGCTGTATCATTCCGCCTGAAAATTTCTTCATTTTTTTATTTTTCACTTCTGAAAGTGCCACCATCTCAAGTACTTCGTCGATGCGCTGTCCTGCAGATTTTCTATCCATTCCTTTTAGCGCTGCTAAATACGTCAGGTATTGTTTTGGTGTCTTGTGTTTGTAATAACCGAATTGCTGCGGCAAGTAGCCTATTAGCTCGCGGTAAGACTCTCCAAGCGATTCAATTGACTCACCCTTATACAGGATGGTTCCGCTTGTGGGCTGAATAAGGGTAACCAGCATTTTAATCAACGTCGTCTTACCGGCGCCATTTGGCGACAGCAATCCGAAAATACCCTGATCAAATGTTAAATGAACGGCATTAAGCGCTGTAAAATCACCATATCGTTTTCCTAAATCCTTTAGCTCTAACATGCCAAAGCCTCCTCGTGTCTTCGATTAAATACGTGTTTCAAAGAAATCAGATAGATCCAGAAGCTCACCAGCAGAATAACGCCATAAGAGATCATTGGCAGAGTATTGAGCACCGCTCCATACTCTTTCCCTGATAAAAGAAATAAAACTGTATTGACCAGGACCCATGCGGCTATAAATAAAACACTGCGTTTCAAGAAATGTCCTGATCTTAAAACGAACAGCAGCCCGGCTGAAAAGACAAACAAACCGGTCATTGACACCAGGATTCCACGCAGGACATTGAGATCCACTTTATAGGACAGAATGAAAACAACTGTAATGTTAACAAAGATAGCCATGCTGCTGAACACAAGCATTCTAACAACTAACAGTTGATAGACCGTATATTTCATGGTCATCTCTAATTCAAAAGTGTCATTTACTTTCTTGTGATAGTAGCCATATGCCATGAAGCTTAGAAAAGACAATGGAGACAGAATAAAAAGCATTCCATAAAAGTCAGGTGCTTGATTAGCAGCTTCATTACTTACTAAAAACAAATATGCCAATACAATAATCATTAAACAGCCGCTGAATAATGCCTCACCCCGATTAATGAAAAGATACTGCCAGCCCATTTGACGTCTTATTTCAGCAATTGAAAGTATTAAATTTTGTTTTTTCGGGAGACCCTGTTTTACAATCAGTGCTACCTGTTTATTGATGTCTTCATCAGAAGGATAGGGAATTGACCATTTACTCTTATCCGTTGCCATGATTCTCAATCTCCTTTCTCAGCTTCTTTAAAATGGCATAATACTTTGTTTTCACCGTTGATTCAGACAGAACCAGCAGCCCTGCAATCTCATGAAATGTCAGTTCTAAAAACAATTTAAAGCGGACAATTTGCTGATCTTTCACATCAAATCTTTGGAGCAGTTCATTCACAAGCTGTATGTCCTCTTTTGTAGAGAGCTGCTCTACAACACTGTCTGACCCTTCCATTTCAATTTCCTCTACATATACCGTTTGCTGGCCAGCCTGATACGATCTCGAGCGGAAATAATCAATGCAATGATTAGACGCAATTCGATAAAGCCATGTGCGAAATGAAGCTTTGTTTCCATCAAAATGCGAAATGGACTGCAGCGCGCGGATAAAAATTTCCTGTGTCAAATCCTGTGCCATTTGTTCGTCAAAAAATTGTCTGTACACAAACGCGAACATTTCTTTGTAGTATTTCTTGATCAATTTATTGGCACTTTCTTCATGGGCATGCTGCTGTATCTTCCTAATCCATCTGCCCTCAAAATCCACCGCTGCATCACATCACTTTCATCGTTCACCTGTATATTCGTAAAGCCACTATAAATAGTTTTAAAAATTTTATTTTTCATCATAAAAAATGCAGGCAGAAAACATATCCGTTTTCTTCCTGCATTTTTCATTTTATCTATCTAATTCATATTTTTCCAGAATCTTTTAGCATAATCAGTAAGATTAAGACTTAATTTGACACTGATTTCGAATGATTTGGCCTCTCATGTCTTTTTTTAAAAATTTGCTCAGGAGAAATACCGATTCTACATTTCTAGAATCGCCTTAACAAATTCCGTTTTTTCATCTGCATATTTATGTTTATCATTCGAATTTGAGCTTGCTAATGCAAGCTTCAGCTGTTCATATTCCTGTCTGTGCTGCTCGTTCCTTCTCAAGCAATCTCTGAATCTGAGCTGTTCTGCCAAGTATCTATTACCTGTTTCGTACATATGGATCTGATGTGTTCTCGGTTCTCCTTTATTGAAGTAATGCCTTTCCGGTAAAACGTTTGTGCCCCTGTAGGAGTAACCTATTTTCTCTAGTGCGGGTGCACACTTTTCTCCGTCTGAGAAATCATGTATTTCTATAGCTATGTCAATGATTGGCTTTGCACAAAGGCCTTCGATGGCTGTACTTCCAATATGATGAACGCGATGGACGTATGGACCAATCAAAGCTTGAATGCGCTGCTTTTCTGTTTCAAATTCAGTTATCCATTTGTTCGTCCACGGTACTAAGAAAACTTCACCTTTGGGTAATCCGAGCATGTTGCATCTCCTATCCTTAAAACTCAAAACTATTTTTCTCTATGACTTCCCCTTGGTCTGAAGATTTGATTATAATATCAAACCGCTCGCTGTAAGGATGCATAAACAACTTGTACTGTATCCGGCGCTGATTATGGGAAAAGAGCAAGTACTTTTTATTCGTTCCACGTTCAAGAACATCCCGGTTCATTCTTCTGGCGAGTTCTGTTTCGTCATCCGTATAAAAATAGATGTTTAAATCATAGAGTACCGGGTTCGTGAAAGCAACAGCCATACCCTCAACAATAGATATCCTTTTCTTTGAATCAATCAACAAACTTTTTGAATAAGGAGCATCGATTGTAAGGAAATCCACTCCCTGCCTGATCATTTGTACATCTCTTTCCAATGAAGGCAGATGATGAGCGTCCGGGTGGCAGGCTGTCATTTTATAGGCATGATTTTCATTCCCATAGCTGTATTCAATCCGTGCATGCTTTCTAACACCTGAACTAATTATGTATGGATCCGTATTCAGGTAATTGGTATCTTCTTTCTTCAGTGCATCCAGGAGTTTATCTGCGAAGGTTGTTTTTCCAGCGGCTCCATGGCCTGAAATGCCTATTACAATTCTTTTATTTGAGTTTGCAGTCCAATTTATGATGCTCTCTGTTAAATGATTCATACCTTCAACCCTTCAGTAACGCGCTTAATCTAATAAAAAAAACGAATAAAAAATACAATTCCATAAAGAGGTATGCCGACGATCAGCATTCCCGCTAAAAAGTAACAGATACTTTTAAAGATACTCTTAAGGAAATCAGAGATTGCTCCAGCAAAATCATCTATAAAATGCTTCATGACACACACCTTCCAGTAAATGTTGAAAACCATTAGCCGAACGTGAAAATGCTGATCGAATAGTCCCCTTCAGGCAAATCGCCCTGAAAATCAAAGCCAGCTTTCAAATAGAAATTTTTCAGTTTTTCATTTCCCGCCCAGCAGTCCAAATAAATCTTTTTCTTTACTGACATGGCGTAAGAACAAGCAAATTCTGTGATGTATAAGGCAATCCCTTTTCCCTGATGTGCAGGCAGAATAGCTAGTTGACTTAAATAGATACTGGCAGAATATGATTGATTTCTTCTATACAAAAGGCACCAATTACCATTGAGTCATCTACTAGTACGTACATTTCATGGTTCTTAATTTTGCTTAAAAGCTTTTCTGCACACCAGGGTTACTCCCATTGGTTTATTCCCTTTTTGTGCAAGTCGGCTGTAACTTGATTGTACATATGCAAAACTTGCTTCAAGTCTTGTCTAGAAACTAATCTTATGTTCATCTTCCTATCATCCATTATCTTTTACACAAGAAAAAACCAAGACTACCGGAATCCGCCGCCTTCTTAAAAATTCTTCTTCACTGCTGAAATGCTCCCTTTTAGGAGTGCCTTCACTCAGATCCAGCACTATAAAACCAGCCCGTCTAAGTGCTGAAAAATAATGTTCGATTGTCCGGTGATACTTTACGACAGTTTGGTTAATCCACGGTTCTTTTCTTTCTCCTTCAAGGAAATAGTCATCAACAAGCCAGCTGCCGCGTTTATCCCCATGCTCTTTACTTGCAAAAGCAGAAGTTGTAAGCGGATGCTGTACGCTGAAGACGAATTTGCCGTTTTCTTTAAGTGTTTGATGGATATCTTGAAATAGCTTGCGAAGATCCGAGATGTAATGCAGGACAAACCGGGACGTTACAAGATCAAACGTTTCTTCAGGAAAACTTTGTGATTCAATCGCTTCGCAGATAATAGTTCCGTTTTGTCCAATCAGATTGGATCGCGCTGCTTCAGCCATTTGCTCCGAACCTTCTACACCTGTGTAGTGTTTAGCCCCATGGTGTAAAAGCTCATTACCAAACCTGGCATCGCCACACCCTAAATCCAAAATATTTTTGTCCCTAATATCCCCGATTAATTCATGAATGATAGGACTTTCAATGGCATTATTGGGACTGTCGTGTCTGTTCCTTCTGCTCATGTACTGTTCAAAAAAATCCTGCTGATTATAGGCACTGGCTCCTCTGAACTCCACTTGTATCCCTCCTGTGTTTACGGTTCTACTTTAATCATTTAGGCTCTGCTAAATTCAAATAATATACAGGGAAAGTCAAAGTGAAAAAAATCACCCATTTATTGAGTAAAAGTATTCATAGACTTTGAAGGGTTAGGTTCATTAATCTCCGATATAAAAAATACATTGGAAAAGACATATGAAGAATTCAGGTTCCTTTATAGGAGAATGTTCTTCAATTTCCAAATAAGTTTTAAAGAGTTCCGTTGTTTTCATTTTCCACCTTGCAGCTTCCTTACCATCACAGTAAACTTTTGCCCAATCCATTAACTCTTTCTTTACAGTGAATTCATCACCAGATGTGCATTTAATTAGCAATTCGGGAGATATTGTTTGCCAACTACTGTACGATACATTATATTCCTCCTGATTATCTAAATTAACTATTTTATACTGTGTTCTTCCCCATAGCGGCACCTTATTCCCCTGGTATTTTGGTTCTCCGCTTTCTGTAAATACATCGAACTGCACAAAAAAATTATGATCTAAAAAGATATCAGCCATTCTTCTGAACATGTTATTATATGTCCGTTTAAAGCTGCATACGATTTCACCATTACTATCTTTTACGTTAACTATTTTAGTTGAATTTTTGACTTTTGGCGGGTGATAAGTAAAACTCTGCATCTTTCCTCCAGGTTTAGATAGTGTACTTTTAAGAAGGTGCTAAAACGTTTTGCTTATCTTGACAAGCAGAACGTAAACTGGTTTTCATATTGGTTAGATCCATCATTTCTCAGGCATCCACTATCAGCATACAGCCTTTTTTAACAGTTCTCACTCTACTTTAGCATAATTATCCAAATCTATAACAGTACTTCCTCATTATGTTAGCCATTAATCTAAAAGATGTTTGACAATCTCTCAGCTTTCTATTATTATCATTACTAATAACAATAACAATGAAGGGTGAGAACAGTGACTAAGGCCAAGATGGATTTAATCCTGCATCCGGTCCGAATACAAATTATTCAGCAGCTTTCCAGGAATGATGCAACTGTGAGTCAGCTGAAGGAATGGCTCTCCGATATTCCCCAGGCAACTCTTTACCGCCATTTAAATATTCTGAAGGAAAATAAGATTATTTTTGTAAAAGAAGAACGGAAAATAAGAGGCGCCGTTGAGCGGACGTATGCGATTGAAAAACAAAACCCAGTGGTGTCTTTGGAAGAGCTGACAAGTATGTCCGGCGAAGACCACCTGAACATGTTTATGACCTTTTTATCCAACGTGACCGGCCAGGCCAAAAGCTATCTGCTAGCCGATCCTGACTTGTCCAATGATCCATTTGGATACAGTCAAGTAGATCTCCACCTGACAAAGGAGGAAGTTGAGGATTTATCTAAAAGCATGAATGAACTCCTCAGCCGTTTTCTATCCAATAAACCTTCCCCGGAGAACGAGAAGGTTACTCTGATTCAAATGCTTTTACCGGAGCCCAAGACTATCAAAGGAAGTGCTGACTGACAATGTTAACCCGATTTTATCGTAAAGTGTTTGAATTAAACGGCCATCCAGCCGCTGCAAAATTACTCAAAAGGTTTGCGCAATCTAAAGCAAGTAAACCTTTCACAGGTTCATTTTCAAGACTGTATAAATTAAATATGCAGGAAGCAGGCAAAAGTCTGCAGGACTACGAATCTCTTCATGATCTTTTCACCCGTGAATTAAAACCGGATGTCCGTCCGATTGCAGAAGGACAGGATTCGTTCGTCAGTCCAAGTGACAGTGTCTTATCGGTTGTTGACCACCTGACGCCTGAAAGCAGGTTCGTTGTGAAAGGACAGGAATATACAGTGGAAGAGCTGCTTGGGTCTAAAAGCGAAGCCGAGGTATATTCAGGCGGACAAGTGCTGATCTTTTATTTAAGTCCCACTGACTACCACCGGGTTCATGTTCCAATGGATGCAAAGGTCGAAGAAGTATATACATTGGGGAAAGAAGCAGCGCCCGTTAATACAATCGGATTAAAATACGGACTCCGCCCTTTGACGAGAAATTACCGTTTAGTGACGAAATTCAGCGTGGACGGAGCTCCATTTGCACAAGTGATGGTCGGTGCTCTGAATGTTAACTCTATTGAAAGAACCAATCATCAGCCCAATGTTCGCCGCGGCGACCCGTTTGGCTACTTCTCATTCGGTTCAACTGTTGTGATCTGTGTTCCAAAAGGACGTTTGAATTTTACCGGAAAGACGGGACCAGTGAAAATGGGTGAGGAAATTGGCAAGTGGCAGTCTGCCGGTGACGTGCTGTAATTTCACATTCAGGATATAATCTTAGAATATCCGGTTATTTAGAGCCGGTACAATCAAAAAGCAGCCGGACGGCTGCTTTTTTGGTTGCTTTATTTATTCTTTTCAATCAGCGCCATGATTTCCGTCTTAGATGGAAGAGCGGAAATTGCCCCCTTGCCTGCAGCCGTAAGTGCGCCGCTGGCATGGGCAAACTGAAGAATTTCAAGGTATTCTTTCTGCAGAATGGTTTCAAGATTGTCCGGAGTTGCGCCTGCTCCCAGCAGCTTGTACAAGAAGCCGCCAATAAATGCATCTCCGGCACCTGTCGTATCCTGAACGTTCACCTTGTATGAGCCGGTCTCCCATTTACGTCCATTCTTCATGTAAAGATCTGCACCATCAGCACCTTTTGTGTATACAACAGCCTGTACATCACCCGTAAAAACAGATTGTACGGCCTCATCTGTGTCGCGGATTCCTGTTATAAATTCCAGCTCTTCGTCTGAAATTTTCACAAGATGCGCCGAAGGAAGAAATTCCAGGATGGCTGCACGGCAATCTTCAGGACGTTCCCAAAGGGGCAGTCTGACATTGGGATCGAAACTGATTAATCCGCCATGATTCTTCATACGTTCTATTGCCCTTTTATGGGCCAGCTTCATTGGACTGTCAATCAGATCGACCGAACAGAAATGAAGAACGTCACCTGCTGAAAACCACTCATCTCTTATATCTTCTGGTGAAAACAGCAGATCGGCTGAGGGATTACGGTAAAAAGAAAATTCCCGCTCACCGTTTTCAGTTAAGGATACAAAGGCAAGTCCCGTATTGGCTTTGTTTGTTCTTTGTATTTTATCTGTTTTTACTCCTGCTTTTTCGAGCTCATCGATCAGATAATCACCAAAAGCATCCGCTCCGACCTGGGTAATCATCGAGGCTTCTCCTCCGTATTTTGCAACTGCAGCTGCTACGTTGGCAGGAGCGCCTCCCGGGGCCCTCTCGAAGGTAACCACTTCTTTAAGAGATGCACCGCGCTCCTGAGGAATGAAATCAATTAATACTTCACCAATCGAAAATAGTTCACCCATTATCATGCCTCCTAAATAGAAATTCCACGTAACAACTCATGTTTTGCATAGGTTACAGTCAGACTGCCGTCACTGAACACTCTGATGCCGTTAGATTGACTGTCCGGGAAGACGCGCGATGTGAACACAGTTTCACCGTCATTAAGAAAAATTTCGACTATGCTTCGATCCGCAAATATCCGGGCTTTAACCACATCAGCTGCGCCCAGTTCCGCACTTCGAATAAAGCCGTAATCACCGCCAAATGATTCGTTGAATTTCTCACGGTTTAAGCTTACCGTCTGACTGGTTCTGTCAATAGTCAGCACCAATCCTTCTGTTTCTGATGAGAAAAGTTCTAAACGAATATGCTCTCCATGCATTTCAGAGAATTCCATTTCGAGTTCATATTGAACTGATTCATTCTCAATTTCCCGGCTGTCTCTGTCTAAAGTGAAACAATCAGACACCGTATTTCTTCTCAATTGCTCCACTGCTTCAGCTGGCTGCTGAATTAATTTTACGTTCTCAATCGAAAGCTCACGCGGAATCGTCAGACAATGCGCCCATGACTCTCGATCGCTGGGGTAATCCATCTCCCCCATTCCAGCCCAGGCAAGAAGCAGACGCTCGCCATTTTTGCCCTCAAACGTTTGGGGAGCATAGAAATCAAAGCCCTTTTCGACTTCCTGATAATGGGTGACCTTAAACGTCAATGCTTCAAGGTCAAGATGTCCAATCATATACATCACATTATAAAGATTTTGGTAATCATGACCGTCAGCCTTAAGCCCTTGAGGGGAAACAATCAGAACATCGCGGCCGTCAAGTTCAAAGTAATCCGGGCATTCGAGCATATATACCGTTTCAGGCAGATCAGCCTCAATTGTAAGCTCCCCTTTAAAGGACCAGTCAACGGCATTATCCGAATCATAGACAATAACGGCTCCCGTCTGATCTGATCTTTGGGCGCCAAGAAGCATATAAAATTTATTGCCGCGTTTGAATACTTTAGGATCGCGTACATGCCCCGTATACCCTTCAGGTACTCCTTTAATAATCGGGTTGTGCTCGTACTTGTGAATGGAACCATCCTTTTCCATGACAGCAAGGCACTGATTAGCCGATCTTTCCTCCGGCCCGTACTTAATATTTCCCGTGTAATACAAGTAAAGCCTGCCATCCACTTCAAGTGATGCACCTGAATAAGCCCCGTGTGATTCGTAATCCTCAACCGGAACAATTGCGACAGGAAGACGCTCCCAGTTTATCAGGTCTGCCGACTTTACGTGTGCCCAATGTTTCATCCCGTGCATGGCTCCAAAAGGATACCATTGATAAAACACATGAAATTCTCCGTTAAAATAAGCTAAGCCGTTCGGGTCATTGATTAATCCGTACTGTGGATGAATATGAAAGGCAGGCTTCCAGCCGGAATCTGCAGATTTCTTTTTTAATTGCCCGAGTTCGTTTTCCTTTGCTTCAAAAATAGTTCTGTACTTTGGTTCCGTATAGCGTGACATACTGTTCCCTCCTGTAAAAGCTTTGAGGAGAGGATGTGCTCCTCTCCCCGATTTATCGTGAATGTTTAGTCTAAAACAGGTTTTTTCACTTTAAGATAAATAAGTGTCAGTACCGCACCCGTGGCAAGAGCCAGAAGGTTTGCGATAATGTAATTTAAATGACCACCGCCCTGTGCTGCAACGATTGCAAAACCGGGTACGGCCGTGGCCCCGAAGCCAAGAGCTTTGATGCCGGTCAGGTAGACATAGGCTCCTCCGGCAGCGCCGCCGATGCAGCCCATAATCAGCGGGAATTTATATCTGACATTCACTCCGAACAGAGCAGGTTCTGAGATGCCGAAAAGCGTAGAAGCAAAGGCAGAGACGCCGATCTGGCGGGCCTTATCACTTTTCCAAAGACCAAGAGTGTAGCCCAGAACAGCTCCGCCCTGACCCATTAGAGCAACAGACATAAGCGGCATAATAAAGTTAGAGCCTGTGTCCGCAATCAACTGCGCTTCAACAGCTCCGATGACATGGTGCAGACCTGTGATAACAATCACCTGCTGGATGCCGGCAAACAGCATGAAGCCAAAGATACCCAGATTATCAACCGACCACATCAGCCCATTTGTTATTCCTTCGGAAAGAATCCTGCCAAAAGGGCCAACTACAGTGAACAGAAGGAATCCTGCCACGACAATGGTCAAAAATGGGGCTAAAAACAGTTTAATAATATCTGGAACTTTTCTGTTGAAAAACTGATCAAGCTTCGCAATGACAAGTCCCATCATCAGGGCAATAATAATACCGCCCTGGAAGGCTACCAGAGAAACCTTCAATCCGAAAATGCTGATTATTTCCGGTTTAACAGATCCATTTCCTACAGCGTAGGCATTCGCAAGATCTGGGTGAAGCATAATGGCACCAAGCACTAAACCAAGTACAGGATTACCGCCGAAACGTTTAGTAGCCGAGTAAACGACCAGTAAAGGCAGAATTGTAAAGATCCCCGTTGACATAATGGAGATGAAGCGGTTAAAGCCTGCAATCTGCGGATACATTTCAACGACAGACTGTGCCCCGAAAATTCCTTTTTGGCTCAGCAGTCCTGTAACCCCCATCAGTAAAGCAGCGGCAAGCAGCCCTGGAATAATTTCTACAAATACATCCGATAATGCCTTGATTCCTCGTTGAAACGCATTCTGCTTCCCGGCAGTCTGCTGTTTCACATCTCCAAGAGACATCCCCTGCACACCCGCTTCTTCAGTAAAGACAGCGTATACATCATTGACCGTTCCGGCTCCGATAATAATCTGAAGCTGGTCTCCGGCCATAAAAGACCCTTTTACATGATCCAATTTGCCGATTTCATTTATGTCTGCTTTCTCGTTATCGTGAAGCACAATACGCAGTCTTGTTGCACAATGTGCAGCACCCTGAATATTTTCTTTTCCGCCTATTAAACGGATGATCTCCTTAACAGTGGGCAGGTATTTAGACTTGATTGATGTTTTAGCCACTTTTGAATTCCTCCCTTTATTAAAAGAGGAACCGGTTCCAGTTACAAGCAAAAGAGTGTTCCTCACCATTGATAAGGAACCGGTTCCACAAGACCATTTTAATACAGATTCATTCTTCTTGCAAGCCTTTTCTGCAAACGTTAACAGCCCTGTATTCTTTTAACACTCTCACCTTCTACAAGAGTAAAGCCGGAAATCTGCAGCTGCGGCACTTCTTTTCCCTCAGTCATCTGAATAATTGTGTTTGCTGCCATTACGCCGGTTTCTTCGTTGTTAAACCGGATTGTAGACAGCGCCGGATGAATGACTTCTGAAATGGAATATCCTCCAAAACCTGCAAGCGACATATCATTTGGCACGTTTTTTCCCAATTTCGATAAAGCTTTCATCGCCCCAAATGCAATCGTGTCTGTGGCGCAAATAATAGCCGTGGGTTCAAAGCTTTCAAGCATCTTAAGCGTTACTTCAGCGGCATCCTGAAAATTAAACTCTGAGTGAAAGACTTCTGTGTTCTTTACACCTGCATCATCAAGCCCCGCTAAGACACCCTGTTTTCTTTTTTGTCCAACAGCGATATCCTTTTCTGTTACACCAATATATGCAACGGATTGGTGTCCTTTATCTCCGATATACTGCCCCATCATAAACCCTGCGTGATAATCATCATTGATGATGCTTGCAACCTCCTCCACTTCCTGGGCAACGATCAGCACGGGAATGCGGATAGAATGAATCGTCTCGATATGTTTTTCAGTAACTCCTGTTGCAATCAAAATGATCCCGTCAACCTTCTGCCTGGAAAGACTGATCAGACTCTCGATTTCCCTGTCAACGTGCTTGCTTGTACTAATGATCAGTGTTGTAAAATCACGTTTTTTCAGTTCTTCATCAATAGCCATCAGAACAGTTGACGTGACAAAGGAATCAAGGGTCGGTGCGATAACGCCAATAAAATTTGTTTTCTTTGCCTTCAGGCTTTGTGCAAATGAATTAGGTTCATATTTTGTTGAATCAATCACCCGGCGAATCTTTTCTTTCGTCTTTTCACTAACATGCCCCCCATTGAGATAACGGGATACCGTACTCTTTGCAACTCCGGCCAGCTTGGCAATGTCATTAATTGTTACACTCATCAAACGAACACTCCAGTCAAAATAGTAGCTCCATGCCTCTATTATAAATCAATCCTGTCAAGATGGGGAATAAGCTGAAGGTCTTCAATTCTTCCCCGGCTCTCATCTAACACCTCACATACTTCCGCTTAAACCCAAGCCGGCCTTTATCCAGATCCTTTTGAATATTTTCGAAAGCGTTCAGAGCAGTGCTTTTTTTCGTGTCCCGCCTTATTTCAACTGTTCCTATTGCCTTAGCAGTCTCAACTGCTTTTTCACTCAGCGGCACATACGAAATCCCGACCGTATAAACAAATTGATTCATGGCATATTTCGCTCGTTCCGGCGAATCATGAATGGTGGTTTTCACCCCATCAAGCATCGCAGCGATCTTGCTCTCGGAAAATTCATGATCCTTGCGGTTTCCGAGCAGCCAGCAGTAGCAGCTCCAGCCTGCCGACATTTTGAGCTCTTCCCCGCTCGCAATCCACTTATCTGCCACATCCTGCGCAATATCTGATTCAGATAGAGTCACAGCCACCACATAGTCCGACAGCATATAAAAATATGCGGCATCGATCCAGCGTTCAAAATCATCCTCCGTCATGGCCTTTGGATCTGCAATAATCCCGGCAAAATACATCGCATCATAATTCCCTGTGGCATACAGCTCTTCTGCCAGTGCCTGATTGATTTTAATTTGCTTGGCGATTGGTTTCATCGCTCCAGTTGCCACACCAAAAAGAGGTTCCTGAGCACCATTTGACAGGTACATTTTTTTGGTACGCTCCTTGCCGAGAGATTCAAGCTCCTGCATAACCGTTTTGACATCCATTGTTTTTGCACGTCCTTTCATATTTTTATAACGCAACGCTACTAGCTGAGTTTTTGTTCGAGCAAAAATTTATGTTCATTCAATAAATTTAATAGAGGGAATTCATTGTTATGTATTCTCTTTGTTATTCGATGAGCTTCATACCGGGCTAGTTCATAAAGCTCCTGGTCAATATCTCCCTGTTTGCGGGCTTCTTCCAGCTCTTCTGTATCCAACTGAAACACTTCTCCCGATGGAAGAACCACAATGTCAATGAACAAGTCATCTAACCACGGCACATTCTTTTCTGCCCCAATTTCTTTACATATATCTATATACCACTGTGTCACCTTTCCGCAGGAATCAAACATGACAGTAAGCGAAAAATTTTCGTTTTTGGGAAGTACTGAAGCCATTTGTAGCCTTTATCTGCAATACAAACACTCGATTCTCCATAGTTTTTAATTAGAGGTTCGGTTACTTGGACAATTTTGATTAAGGTTACATGCCCTATAAACTCTTTAGAACAAATTATCGCACTTGCAAACCTTTTTTGTACAACTCGTTTCCAGTCCCTGTAATCTCCGTATTTCCGCTTTAGCATGCCAACCCCCGCTTTCAGGTCGAAAATGAATTATTCCCAATCATTCCTATGATTTGATATAAATGAAAGATCTTTTTGATAATGTTCAAGATGGCCTTCTTCAATCATTTTCTGAAAAGCAGGATCTTCACCTGCTTCTCTTTCAATCGTTTTGCACAAGCCTTCAATTCGCAGCAGAACGATATCCAGAACATCTTCTTCAAACGTCTTTCCGTAAGAATCAAAGAACAAATTTATTCTCCGCTTAATCCTGCTGGCATGCTCCGATGCTTGATAATAAACCTTATCCCCTTTTTCTGAGAGATAAAATCTGCTTAGCGGGACGCATGTATAAAGAGTGTATGCAATGTCCCAAATTCGCGGACCAGGTCCAGCGACATCAAAATCAATGATTCCGATTGGACGCTGGTTATTAAAAATGATGTTATATACCGCAAAATCATTGTGACAAAGTACTTCATATGGCTGAGGAGTGTTATCAAGCGGTTTCCAGCTGCTGTCGATTGGAAAATCACTGACAGCATCATGATAGAGCCTTAGCATTTCAGCTGTTTCTTGCAAAACAGCATCTGACCACATGTACTTTTTCAGCGGATAATGTCCGGCTTCACCTTCAATAAAGGTCAGAATCTCTCTGCCTTTTTCATCGATACCGAGATATTTGGGAGCATACTTATATCCTTTGTGTTCCAGATGCCTTAGTAGTGAATGAATCTTTCTGCTATTTGACTTGCATTCACGTCTTACTGTCTGTCCTGAGCGGTATACACTGGACACGTTGCCTCCAGTGAGCAATTCTTCGTTTGAAGTATTTGACAAAACGACGCACCTCCTTGTTTTCATTATTTGTGGGCGATTTCCTATCCCTTTATTATTTCTCCCTTATGACATATCAGTCGTAATCCGGTGTTTCCCGCAATGAAGACATGCAAAAAGATGGACGGTCATGTATGAATTCATCGCTTTCTTTAATTCATCTACTTGATAATCGTACTTATCAGCTTCCAGCAGTAAATCCTGCTGCAGTTCCTCCTCCAGGTGACTGATAGTACGCCAGTTTGAAGCTCCTTTATAAGCGCAAAAGTCATGGCAGTGTTCAAGCCAGGAAATTTCCTGCCAGGACCGGATGGAAGGGGTCCGCATATGCAGCTCCTTCACCTTTAAATCATCGTCAAATGTAGCTGCATAGGGCTGATTAAAGAAAACCTCATACTCGTCCCCGGCTCTTCCTGATGCAATGCAATGAACACAAATCACATCCAAATCGTCTTCTCCGTATGCTCCTTCATGAAAGATATAGCCTTCCTGACTGCATACCTCGCATGTATCATGATAAAAAGACAAAGATCCGCTTTCATACACATCTGGATGATAAGTAAAATGAGGAAGGCCCAGTGCAGTTTTAAATTCTTTAATTTCTTTTTCCAAGTCTGTGAGACTGATAGTCCATTTCTGATCTTGTGTTTCTTTGTAAACCGTATAGTCAGCACCGGCACTTACCAGTTCAATGATTGCTTTCATTAGCAGCATTCTGTCATATTCAAAATCTTCCGCGCGGTAAACCTTTTTTTTCTTCGTAACGGCTTTTCTGAAATATTCAAAATCATGGGCAGGCAAGATCTGGCTCACCCGGGAAAAGAATGTCCCCTTTTGATTCTGATGCCACTGGGATAAATCAATTTCTAAAACAAATGTATGAGACATATTGGATCCTTCCTTAAGCAAGTCTAAGCTTCATTTATTAATTGAAAAAGAAAACATAGATTTCCTGAACCATCAAAGCAAGCAAGGCTGTAAGCAAAATATCAAAAACAATCCATTTCTTTTTTCTCTGCTTGTAATTTGAATCAAATAAATACCTGATCACATACACTACAGTAAAAATGCCAAGCAGTTCAAGAATCGTCAATTCCCATGTCCTCCAGCCGTCTGTTGTTTTCAAGAGTGTATTCAACAAAAAGAAGCATGAACCCTTCTCCGGACACACGCTTCGGTAAAATCTATCAGGTTTTTTATTAATATATGCTTTCTGTTGTCAGCCACAAATCCTTTTTAGCCAGCAGTTTTCTTATTTCTGTTCGCAAAGAGCGATACCATCAGTGCAATCAGAAACCCAGGGACAGCATAAACCTGGACAACAATTAAAGTCCAGCCCACTGTGTCATATCCAGAACCCTCCGGACTTCCAGAGGGTATAAGGAGTCCAAACAAACAAATCACAAGATACACAGCAACTGGCGGCATGATTACTTCTAATAATTTCATTTCGCATCCTTTTTTAGTGTAATTTTACACTAAATGGACGTAAATGGAAATGCTTTTTTGATGAATGATAGTATTTTTACTCTTTCCCCTACCTCTTCCTCCCGATATAAAGCAAATGCGAAGATATCCCCAAAATAGAAGGATCCGCTGCTTTCTGTTTGATTAACTCAATTAGTTTCTGAACCTCTTCCTCCCCTTTATCATGCCAGTAAGTCCAGTTTTCTTTTGATAAAATAGCACCCGCATTAGATCCTATTAACTCAAGCGTTTCAAATCCATGGGCTTCCATAAAGGGCTTGATGTCGGCAATCTCAAAATAATAAGCACCTGTGAACCTGCCCTTATCAGCGTGATTAAAGCATCCGGTTTGCGAGAACTGAGTGATGCTGTCCATATTATCGTTAGGTCTCCAGTTGTCGGGAAACAAGAGGGACGTGAGGATGTGTCTGATTCTTGGCATAAAAGCTACAAACACTAATCCATCCTGCTTTGTTACGCGGTATAACTCCCTTACAGCTTTGATCCGGTCGTTTTCTTCCTGCAAATGATACATGGGGCCAAGCATTAAGGCTGAGTCAAACTGCTCATCTTTTAACATGTTCAAATCTCTCGCATCTGCCACATGGAAACCCTCAAACTGCCCGGCTAAATGGAATTCTTGTGCTTTATCCTCAGCCATTTTTACCAGTTTCGGAGTTAAATCGGTCAGCGTCACGCTATATCCATCTGCAGCTAGCACCATTGAATATTTACCTGGTCCCGCGCCATTGTCAAGAATATGCCCGGCACTCGGAAGATATTTTTTTAAATAGTGCCAGTTCACTTGAAACTCGACCGGCTCGCGTTCAAGCCGGCCCCATTCATCAAAAGTATTGTAATAGCTGATGATGTCACTCATAGTTCACCTTGTTTCTATAGGGATGGCAGAAACTCTTCTAAAAAATCACTCATATACTCTACTAACTCACTTTCAACTTCTTCCACTCTTTCATCAAGCAGCTCACCACTTATGGTACTCCCAGAATCTTCTTTGAGGTAGTCATTCCTAAAAAAGACCGATGGCACTCCCATATTTTAATCGTATGTAAATCAATAAGTTCTCCGCTCTCTTCAGAAACGCCAATCGATACAGATGAACTGTAGTCAGGTAGAAAAGGATCGTTTCCTTCTCTATAGAACTCACCATGCAGATTCAGGTTTTTTTCTGCAAAAACAGTCTTGTTTTCAACCAGCAACCTTTCTATCAGTCTCTTCATTGCGGTTTCAATAGTTATGATAGTGGTTAAAAAAGCTTCTGAAAAATCCTTTTGGTAAACCTTCATCTCACTCACCATCCAATGCTACAGTGTATGACTGAGCTAACTACTCAAGTAGCTTATGATACTTTGACTACTGATGACTCTAAAAAATTCAATCTGAACTAGAAGAGCTTTTTGCTCAAATCGACAATATAGCAACTTAAACAAAATTTAATACGAAAGCATTGCTTGATGGCGCAAATGCCGGTGAAACAATCACTCTGCAAACCAGGCGTCTCAGGGAGTACTTTAACTCCTTCGTTAATGACAGAAAGAGCAGCTATAAAGCTACTCTTTTTTATTATTAGTATAAATTATTCTCAATTCTAATGCTTGATTACTGTAACGCTGGATGGAGAGCTAACATTGCCTGCGCCGTCTTTAGCAGTAACAGTTAGCTTTACTCCTGCTTTTTGGACAGGTATAGAGACAGAAAATGATCCACTTTTCGGAGTTTTACTTGTTCCAAGTACAGTTTTTCCATTCTTTACAGTAATTGTTGAATTGTACTCTGCTTTACCAGTTACAACTTTGTCATTACTGTCTACCTTATTTACAGTCGGCTTTGTAGGGGCAATTACATCAGCTACTTTAACTGAAGTTGGCTGACTAACATTTCCGGCGCTGTCCTTGGCAGTCACATCAAGTTTGGTGCCAGCTCCTTGAACAGGTATGGTTATTGAGAAAGTTCCATTGGATGCAGCTTTCGTAGTTCCCAATACCGAACTCCCTCTTTTAACAGTAACTGTAGAATTCGCCTCGGCTTTACCTGTTACTACTTTATCATTATTATCAACCTTATTCACTGTGGGCTTACTCGGAGGAGTACCATCTACCACCGTGGTATTCACAGTTACACTTAAGTTTCCAGCTTTATCTTTAGCTGTCACAGTTAATTTGGCACCCGTTTTTTGTGCAGCTATTTTTACTGAATAACTGCCATTTGATGCTGCTTTAGCAGATCCTAGTACAGTGCTTCCGTTTTTAACAGTAATGGTGGCGCCTGATTCTCCTTTGCCAGTTACAGATACGTCATTGTTATCAACTCTGTTTACTGTAGGTGCATTTGGAGGGACATTGTCTACAAATCCAGTGGCAATCGCATATAAGTCTTCTTCAGTATTGTCGTCATAATACTCATTGTCCATATCTAAGACGGCAGCATAGTATGTACCACCTTTGGCCTGATATGCCTGATAAACAACCCCATCCTCAACTTCCGTGCCTATATAAACCAGTTTGTCACTGTTAACGAAATCTTTTTGAGTTGCAAAAAAGCCCAGATCAATAGCATATGAATTTGTAGTACCAGCTAGAAGCAATACACCATTTACCGGGACCACTACCTTGTGGAAATCGACATCATTCAAAGGAAGCAATTGCCCAATTGTTGGCTTATCATAGGAACTTGAATTTGCAGTATTAAAGGTATCGTTATACTCTGCTTCTAAAATATAATCCTCATCATTACTTGCAGATGAAGTGGACATCATCCCCATTTTTGCCAGGGTTTTTTGCAAGTGAGATTCAGAGTTTTTTATATCTTTCTCTAATTCTTCAAAACCACGGGAATTAATAAGATCTTGAGATAATGGTTTCTCCTTTTGCAATTGAGTTTCATTCGTTTTTTTCGAAAGCTCAAATTTATTGCCTTGGGCACTAACGCTACCTGCAGTTAATCCAAGAGCCAACCCACCAACTGCAATCAAAGAAACAATATTTCTTTTACTCATAGACAACCTCTCCCCTATCCCTTATTAAGAACAATTTAATCATACTATGAAATAACCCAATATTTCCATTTTTTTAATTCTTATTACCTAAAAATTTTAGAGAAAATTAAAAAGACCAGCATGAAAGCCGCTCTTCACTTTAGATATATGGTTAAAATAACCTAGATATACTTATTTCTTTGTATAGAATGGATAATTGTTTCGTACCGTTCATTATACTTTGCCAGTGTAAGTCTCCACTTATGAAGAAAATTATCTTACAACTGAATCAGCAAAATCAGCTGCGCAAGTTTCGCAAATTAACTTGCCTATTAAACTCATTAACTTAACAGAAAACACAATCACAGCTGGACAAAACACCATATAAAAAAACAGGATGCTTGTTTCGCACCCTGTAACCCTATTTTCATGCGGTTTCTTCACTCATCCTCCACTCTTCTGACACTCCGGGCAGTAATACAGCCGCCTGGATGAAGCGATGATCTTCACAATTTCCGTTCCGTCTTTGCGGCAGGGCCTTCCTTCGCGGTTGAAAACCCAGTGGCGGTACTGGGATCTTTTTTCTCCCTGCTTTTTGAGTTTTTCAGCAAGCTCCAGGTCATTTGTAATTCCCTTGTGCCTGTAAGATTGGACTGTGATGCGGATGATGGCCTCGGCAGCTGCGCGGAGCTGTTCCTCTGTGCAGTCGACGGGTCTCATGTCGGGGTGGATTTTTGCCGCATACAGGATTTCGCTTCGCAGGTAGTTTCCGATTCCGGCGACAAAGCCCTGATCTAAAAGCAGAGCTGACCATCTTCTTCGGAAAAAGCGCTTGTCCATGAAACGGTAAAATAGATCCTCAGGCGTGATGTCGTCGTTCAGGACATCAGGACCTGCTTTGCAGATGAACGGATGAGCCGGCACTTCACTGTCTCTGAGAACCTCAATGTCAGAGGCGCTGTACAGTAGAGCCGATTTTTTCTCGTTGTGAATGGCGAGTCTGAGAATCCGGTTTGTTTTAGGATATGTATAGGCATTTCGGACAACCCATTTCCCGTAAAGCTGGTTGTGGGAATAGATGGTGAAGCCGTTGTTGAAGCGGATCAGCATCGCTTTTCCTTTTGTCTCTACTTTTTCCACTCGCGCCCCTTCAAAAAGAGGTTCGTAATCTTTCAGATGGTCAAATGCAAAGGACACCTCTCCTACCGGCAGCGGAAGAAGAGCTTTTTCAATCTGGTCGGCTGCACGCCGGATTTCCGGGCCTTCTGGCATTGGGCAGCACTCCTTTCATCTAAGTAAAAAAACCTTTTGTGATGAAGTGTACCCTCATCCAGCTGCCCTCAAAACAAGTCAGTATGCGGCCAAAAAAAAGAAGCCTTGGAAGCTTCAGCGCTAAAATCCTTTTTTATTCAGAACAATGACACTGTTTTTCAGCGTTTTCACACCTTCAGGCATCGGATCTTTCTGCTGGTAATACCATAGGATTTTATCCTTGAGGTTATGTTTTTGCGCTACTTCCTGCTCGAGCATGGCACCAATTTCAAGTGTCCGTGCCGGTGCACCGTTTACGTTCACTTCAAGTGCTCCTTCGGTGTCAGAAAGAAGACCGTATATCATGGAATTATTGTACACATGGTAGTCAATGAGCTTTTGATCCGCCTTCATTTCTTGCTGGGGGCTGGCTGAAATCGCGCCTGCCTTCCACCCGTAAATACCTTGTTTCATAAATGCCGTACCGAGCTGATCGTTTTCATCAATGAAGAAATAGAGGGCTTCGTCGTTGATATTGTAGGCTGGAATGATGACTTCCATATCCTGCTTCGTCTGTTTGAGAGCTTCAAGGGGTTCGTCGTAGGAGTGAGAGATTTCTGTCATGGACCAGATCACAAATGCCAGGCCAAAACAAATGAACAAGCCTAAATAAATGCGGTATTTATTCATCCTATTCCCCCTTCTCTTTCTGTCTTCTTACCTTTTAATATTCTAGGTCTTTGTGCTGTATTCCTTTTGAGTCAAGGAGAAATCATGCGAGGGATTTCGCTAATTCCAGGCAAGAAAAAAGGAACTTCATCATATTCCGATGAGTTCCCTGTGAATTCTTACTTTGTTTCGCGGTGCACCGTTACTTTTTTAAGGCGCGGAGAATATTTTTTCAGCTCCAGACGGTCAGGATTGTTGCGTTTGTTCTTAGTTGTAATGTAATTGCGATCCCCTGATTCTGTGCATTGAAGTGTAACGTTAACTCTCATGAATGTACCTCCCAATTAATAAAACGTAATAATTACGATTTGATAAGAACATTTTATCTCCTCTGCCCGAAGTTGTCAACTCCATATCCGGCAGATCTTTGTTTCATCTTCATTTCGTTCAATATGGAAAACATCCGGATTGCTCATCTTCATCATGTGGTCATATCCATAGCTCTCTTCAAAGAACCTAAGCAAAAGCGCAGACAGATTTCCATGGCTGACTAAAACGAGGTGCCTCTCCTCAGCTGCCAGCAAGTCGCCAATGAGGGAGCTTACCCGCTTCATGCCTGATTCATTTGATTCTCCTCCGTCAAAAGCGAGGGAAAAATCATCAAACGTTTCCTTCAATTTCTCTTTCCAGTCTGCCATATCTGTTCCGCTCATGACCCGCTCTGCCAGTCTGTCATCCCGTTCAATTTCAAGTCCCCGCGCAGCAGCAAGAGGCTCAGTGGTCTGGATGGCACGGCGAAACGGACTGGAGAAAATCCGGTCTATTTTCTTCCCTTCAAAAAAAGAAACGAGCCTTTCAGCCTGCCGAAACCCCTCTTCAGTCAGAGAGGCCGAAACCTCCTGACCATGCGCCTGGCAGTGGCGGACCAAATAGAGGTGTTTAGCTGTCATGTCTCTCCACCTCAAAACATGAAAAATCTTCTGCAACAGAAGTATTCGGGAAAATAGCAGATGCTTCGCTTAGGAGAGTAAGCTGATCCTCATTCTGATACCGGGCGCTAATATGTGTCAGAACCAATTTTTTCACTCCTGCATTCAGTGCAGCTCGGGCAGCCTGAGTAGTGGATGAATGAAAATACTCATACGCAAGCTGTTCATCATCCTTGCCGAACGTGGATTCATGCACAAGAAGGTCGGCATTTGCCGCAAGCTCCTCTACCTGAGGGCAAGTTCTTGTATCACCAAGTATCGTAACGACTCTTCCTTTTTTAGGAGCGCCGAGAAAGTCCTGCCCGTGCAAGGTCCGTCCGTCCTCAAGCGTGACCGTTTCTCCTTCTTTCAATTTCTTGTAGAGCGGTCCTGGCTGAACACCCGCTTCTTTCAGCTTATCCACCATGAGCATGCCGGGCAGATCCTTTTCCGTGATCCGGTAGCCGTAGGACGGCACCCCATGGGAAAGCCTCTTGGCCTCTACTTTAAACTGGCTGTCTTCAAAAACAGTCCCGTCTTCAAATTCCACGATTTCAAGCGGATATTTTAAATGCGTATAACTTAACTTCAGAGAAACTTCCACATAGTCTTTTATGCCCGATGGACCATAAATCACAAGCGGTTCTTCCCCTCCCTGAAACGAACGGCTTCCAAGCAGCCCTGGAAGTCCGTAAATATGATCCCCGTGCATATGGGTGATGAAAATCTTCTCTATTTTTCTCGGTTTAATGCTTGTATGCAGGATCTGATGCTGCGTGGCCTCCCCGCAGTCAAACAGCCAGACCGCCTGCCGCTCCTCAAGCAGCCGTAGCGCAACCGACGTAACGTTTCTCGCTTTTGCCGGCATCCCGGCACCTGTTCCCAAAAACAGCAAATCCATGAAGCTTCACCTCATCCGCTTTCTAGTAATTCTAGAATACATGAAAACGGGAAAAAGATGAAGATTGGAAAGAATTTAGATGGGAAAAGACATGTATTTTTCACCCAATTGAAACTTACCTGTTCTTAATTCGTATAAGTACTAGCAATCAAAAACAGAGGAGGAACATTGGTGAAATCATTAACAAAAAAACGGACAAAAGCGATTCTAATAGACTTGGCGATCTCAAGCGCTGTAACAGCTGGAGTTGAGTATTTCCTGCGCAAAAAAGTCAAAAGCGAAGCAGTACATACGCTGATCACACCGACTATTGTCATGTGGACACTCGAGTACGCACAGCTACGCAAAAGCGGTCAAACCGCCGGCTACAAAAAAATGGGGCTTGTTCTTGAAAATGAGGATGGGTCAAAACCGACTTCCCGCCAAATCATCAAGCGCATGGGCTACAGGGATACAGTAAGTACACTTGATTACATAAAAAACCGGAAAACGTTTGAAGCCAAAGAAGGAGCCGTCCTGCCGCATGATCGCTTTTCGGGTACAGAAGTACGGGAAGTTTAGAGGTGGAGGGGTTTTGAATTTACTAAAATGATCGGTCCCTAAACATGCGGACCGATTTTTATAATCATGCACTCTATTATTTTTTTGACATGACGTAAACACCCACGTCATGTCATTGTGCTAAACCCTCCTATATTAAGGAGAATGCTAAGCAATAAGAAGCAGTATGCTATGATTTGGTTATTCATCAACAACTATATTAAGATACAGGGGTAACTACTATGACAAACATACAAGATATTTTAAAACTGGATTTTGCCTATCTGGAAACCTTCACTACCAGGACAGACACGGATTGGGGATCTATTTTCTGCAATGAAAATCAGCCTTCCTATTACGATGCAAACCATGCTCATATCGATCAGGTTTGTGAACAGCCTCAACGAGTGATTGATGAAGTCATGAATTTCTACCAATCTAAAAAAATCATTCCGAGGTTTTACATCTACAACTTGGAAGCTCAACAGGAATTGGTCAACCTGCTGAAATTGAATCAATTTGGATTTGAAGAATTAATCAGTCCTGTCCAATTGTGGGATCAAGTAATTTCGAAGAAAGAAATGGATCAGGCAGTTACTATTGAAGTGGTCACAAAAGACAATTATTCTGAAGCATTGGACATAGAGTGCAGCATTACCGAATTTGGGGGCAAAGCCGTCAGGGAAAAGGCTTTTGATGAAGAATTTAACCATCCAAGCTTTGTACACTATATCCTCCGCTTTAATGGCGCGGCCTGTGCAACAGCCTGTCTGTTTATCAGTGGTCAGCAGGCAAGGATGGAAAGCGTAGCCACTCTGAAAGAATACAGGGGCAATGGTTTAATCGGCGAATTGATTCGTTACATACAGACAGAGGTTGCCAGACAGGGTCTGGAGAAACTCTGGGTATTTCCGATTAACGAAAAAATTGAAAAAGTATATCAGAAATATGGGTTTAAGACTGTTGCAAAACTGAAAACAGGGCATGCTTTCTTGGGCGGTAGAAGTATTAAAGACATCCAAGGATAATGCTTTTAGAATACATTAGCCTCCGAATATTTTTCATCCCCAAGCGCTTTCCTATATCAAGGATCAGCGCTTTTTTGCATTTCAAGCACCATCCAAGGCACGATTTCCGGCCTGAAACGCAGTTTTTCCACTTAAATCAACTGACTATTTTCCATTATTCCTGTAACCACAATAGTGTATGTCACATAGCATAAGACAAATAGTGTGTGTCATACAGTATTTAAAAACGAGGTGGGTGAATGAGCACGTTATTGAATTCATTATCGACAGAGCTTAGGAGAGGAACGCTGACATTGGCCGTTTTAAGTCAATTACGGTCACCACAATATGGCTATTCACTTGTACAGTTACTGGAGGAATCAGGCATAAACATCGATCAAAGCACCTTATATCCATTGCTTCGCCGTTTAGAAAAACAGGAATTAGTCACGAGCAGCTGGGACACATCCGAAAGCAGGCCCCGTAAATATTACGTATTAAGCGAATACGGACTGGAAATCTTTTTGCAGCTGAAACAAGAATGGTTAAAAAATTCGAAAGAACTTTATCGTTTGGTAAAAGGAGAGAACGAAGATGAATGTGATTGAGGTTTATATCCATGAAGTCACTCGCAGGCTGCCTGAAAAGAACCGTCAGGATATTGCCCTTGAGCTGCGGTCAACGATTGAGGATATGCTGCCTGATGATTACACTGAAGAGGATGCACATGGAGTTCTTGAAAAATTAGGGAATCCGGCGGCACTGGCCAGCGGATACCGGGATCAGCCTATGCATCTTATTGGACCGCGCTATTTTGATGTGTATGTCTCTTTATTGAAAATGATCTTGCCTATTGGTGCTGCTATTTCCCTGATAACGGTTATAGCAGAATATGTGATAGGGTTCCCCCGCGGAGAATCAATCATTGATGCGGTTTTAGCTATAACTGGTTTCGGTATTTGGAAAATGATCGAAGTTAGCATCCACACTTTTTTCTGGCTTACCCTTGTTTTCGTCATTATCGAAAGAACAGATAAAGGAAAAGACCAGCAGCCATTATCCGCAAGTTTGAAAAAATGGACACCTGATGATCTGAAGAACATTCCATATATCCCTAAGAAAAAAGCCATTACGAAACTCGAAGTGTTTGGATATTTAATGTGGACGGCGATTTGGGCAGCCCTATACTTTCATTCCAATCATCTTTTGGGTATCTATAAAGGCGGAGAAGCGGGTCTCAAATTCTTGATACCAGCCTTTAATCAAGAAATATTGCTTCAGTATTGGCCGATAGTTCTCGTTATCATTGCCCTCGAAATAGCGTTATCTCTATATAAACTAATCAAAGGGCAATGGACAAAAAGAATGGCTATCTTTACTGCTGCTCTTGAACTTATCGGAACAATTGTATTCCTTGTCATACTAAGCAACCCGAAGGTAATGACCCAAGAATTTATCACGTATATGAGTAATTTATTCAACACTACAGCTGTGCAATTTCAAACATGGCTTGTCGGAAGCGCGATAATCATTTATATACTGTCTGCGGCATTCAATGTGTTAAATGGATTTCGCAAGGCTAGAATTCGTTAATTTTGTGTGGGCATGATTTAGCAAGAATTGTGAAGTTGTTATATGTAAGGAACTTCAAACTTAGAAGTTCCTTTGTTTTTTTATAAAAAACTTCAACTAAATTCCTTTAGTACACATTAAAACGATACGCCAGCCATCTGGATCTTCAATCGTAACACCAGACTCTTTCCAGTAAGGATTTTCAGGTTCGACCTCCTTGTAGCCCATTGTTGTCAAATGGCTATGTAAACGCTGAATTTCATCTTGAACAGGAATATAGAAAACAAGTAAATTATCTTTTGTTGGAGCTGGGCAAGGACTTCCATCTATGTGCTGGGTAAATTCTAAATGGTAGGATGCATCCGGAATACCAAACATAACCCCGTCATAGCCTTCATGATTTTGAAATTGCCCGATTTGTTTCAACCCTAATCCTTCTCCATAAAACTGAACGATTTCCTGTAAGTTGTTTGTTGGTCTAGCTACACGAACTTGTACATAATTCATCTAGTCTCCCCCTTTTTATTATGATTACACTTAACGAAAAGAAAGGCTTCAATATTAGTCTGAATCATGCCCAATTAGGCAGGTATTGACCGGGTCTGCTGCATTAGAGAAAGACGATCCGAGTTAAATGAAACAGAATGTAAACGTGTCACAGTGGAATCTACAAACTTTATCGTCCAATCGTCGTTCCCGATGATTACTACCTCTGAGTTTTTCTGAATTGTTTTCTGACCAAAAAGCGTATTGAATAATGAAGGGTTGTTATTGGAGAATGGTAAGTGTATTTCCATCTGGTCAATTTGTGTATGATTTTCCTCTTGAACAACATCTCTTCTTTTTTGTACTTCTACTTTCACTTTCCAAGGGGTAGAGATAAACGTTCTCCGTACATCTTCATTCACTTCCCACCCCAGATCTTTTGCGCTATAAATGATCTGATCATATTCAGCTGAATCCACTAAAAATCCGAAATGATCAAAAATGTCACGAATACCATTGCCAAATGTAATATTTGTTTGCCCTTTTACCATTTCGATAATTCTAAACTTGATATCCTCATGTCTAAAATCATTCCATTGCAGCGGAGGGTTAAAAGCTTCAAACTTACCTTTCAACCTGCCTACTCTTATAGTGACCTTAAAGCCTAATTTCACGTAAAAGTTTTCCATCTCTTCTGTTTTATGCGTCCACCAGTGATAATGAAATAAATTCATTATGATCTCCCTTCAATAATTCGTTCAGCTATTAATTCCAGCTTAATTGTTTTAAAAAGAAAAGGCTTCAGCTGTTTGGAGGAATGACTATACTGCTTTTGATGTACAAGTGAAGTTAGCTTAGTCACTTTATAGATGGAAATGGCCTTATACGTCTTAGATTTCGTAACAGATCGGGAAAATAAAAAAAGGAACTCCAATTTAAAAAAGGAGTTCTCTTTCTTATTCCATTAAATCCACAATTGTTTCATGAATACTAACTAGATTTTTATACTCAATCAGCCAACAATCACGATATTGTCCCTCGTGAAATTCATGTTCAGGAAGAAGTTTCACTTTTTTAAAACCACATTTTTCATAACACTTAATGGCCCTCTCATTCCAGGTTTGTGGATCCATGACTACTCTATCAGCATGTTTTTGTTCTACTAGAAATTTTACCATTGAATTCACAAGAAGCTTTCCAATCCCTTTATTCCAATAGTCAATTTCTCCAATAAATTGGTCAGTTCCATAAATATTTTCTATTCCATCATAACCGTATGTTTTAATGGACTGCTCATCTAAAAGGTAATATTGTATGTATCCAATTTCTACTCCGTCGTATTCAATCACACAGCGAGTGACACCAGTCTCGCGGTTATAAAATTTATTATTAACCCTTTCCAAATCAAATGGATTGTCCCTGCCTTCGTAATATTCTAAAACGAATGAGTTTGAAAGCCATTTTGCTAACAAATAATTATCTTTTAAATCTAGTTCACGGACGATCAGTTTTCCATTTTGAAATAACATACATTTCACTTACTTTCATTTTTAAATATGTTCTAAAAATAGTCAGGTACTTCATAAGACATATTCTCCATTTCTAATCCAGTGGAGTAATACATACAAACACTATTTTTATATTTTTGCTGAGTAGCTGGTAGTGCTTTGAAATTCATTTTATTATAGAAATTACGATCAATGTCACTGTACAGAAAAATCAAATTGCATTGTTCTTTCTCTTCTAATTCTTTTATAGTCTCTTTTATGAGCTGAGATGCATAACCTTTCCCCCTTAATTCTGGAGGGGTAGCTATAGATCCAAACCCTTTAACTATCAAGTCTTTAGAAGGATTTAACGTATATATTATGAGCGAGCTTAGCAGCTCGTTAGTATCTGTATCAACCAGCACATACCATACTCCACTTTTGTACTTGCTAGATTCTTTACATGTATTCATATAATCCTGAACAGCAAGTTTTCCACCCCAGGCATCATAACCCATCATAAAAATCGAACTCATATCCTCATTTTTAGCAGCTCTAACGGTTTTCAAAATACCTCTCCTCAAAATCATTTTCACCTTCATTCGGGATTTACTTAGTGTAATAATAAACTATGAAGATTTGCGAATTTCATTGTTAAATAATGGGGTTAATCTTATGCAATAGTTGCCCCTATTGCTCAATAATACTCATCCTATATACTAATTTTCAGGTCAATTAAGATACTTCCTCCATTCACTCCAAGCATTCATATAGTTTCTTAAGTCATGAGGATGTACTTTAATGCATACACCAATACGGGTATACAGTTGAAAAATCACCTCATCTATAAGGCGTTCTTCTGTGAAAGGTGTATTTTCTTTCCAAAGTGCAAATAATGGCAGCAGCGTTTCTATATTAAGGCTATCTGGAGATGAGCAGAACGCATACGTAAAATCATAAATCCTTGGACCAATTAAAGGTGAAGGATCTATAACCCCCACTAGTTTATTTGAATAATAGATGAAATTATGAACCCCTGTATCTCCGTGAAGATAATATTTTTCTTCTTCATTATGAAAATCTCTAAGTTTCTCTACTAACCGTTCGACTCTTCTGTGGTCTTCATTAGGCAGGTGATTTCCTATGCTTTCTTGAGCAAGCTGGAAACTAATGCTGTTAAAATCTGACCAGGTACTTCTATATTTTCCATTAACCCTGCCCCAAGAAATATCATCATTTACCTTGTAGTATTTAGTAAATAAACTTCGGGTTAAATTCGTCATCCATTCTTTCTTAGAACCTCGGTTGTTGTGAGTTTCTCCGAGGATGTAAGTGTAAACTATGTATTTGTCATTTTCATCCGCATAAATGACATCAGGTAATACACTAATTTCTTGGTATGCCAGCAGGAAATCTTTAGTTGAACTTATGATTTTCTGATCATCTATTTTTATAACATATGCAGGGTTTTTATCAAATAAAAGAGTATATAAGACTCCACTGGTAGTGCCACTATTCATCTGCTTTAACTCTATGTCAGCTTTCCTTAACAATCCTTCACTATCTAAAACATCAATAATTGTATCGGTTATTTCCATACAGCAGCTCCAAAAGATTAATAAAATTCAATTGCAACGATTCTTTTCGGCTAACGCCACTTTTAACTAAATAACACCTTATTAATAAATTCTGTTTTAGCTTCTGTATATCTTTCACGGTCATCCTTAAATTCTCGTGCTAACTGACTTTTCATTGCAGCGTATTCATTTGCCAGGTGTGCGTCAATTCTTAATTTATCTCTAAATATGAGGAGTTTTTCCAAACGTTCTTCCCCTTCTTGCATCAACTGCAAATGTGCTACTCGTTTGTCGTTCTTCACTTTCACGAAAAATCTTCTCCAAGGCTGTTTGTCTAATTTAGGAGGTACATAATGCCAATGGTGTAAAGCTAGATTTTCCACTATTTCGCTGATAAGTTCCAATGATGGAACAGAGGCCATTAAGTCGATAATTGGTTTAGCGGGCAAGTTAGGAACTGCTGTACTGCCAATATGCTCTACTTGTTTTACATTAAAAGCTGAAAGTACATTGTAAAGCTCTTCTCTTTCCCGAATACCTTTGGCCTTCCAATCAGGGTCTGGCTTTTCTATCTCAATTCTTTCAAAAGCCCACACTGGAATGTTGTTATGCTCATTGCCATTGTCCACAAACTCTATCCCCCTCGCCCAATTTTCCACTAAGAAAAGGCGATCCATTTGCTGCAGCCGCTCCGTATTTTGAAATAGCACTTACCTTGC
Organism: Metabacillus sp. SLBN-84; assembly: GCF_053629595.1. Classification (NCBI taxonomy): domain Bacteria; kingdom Bacillati; phylum Bacillota; class Bacilli; order Caryophanales; family Bacillaceae; genus Metabacillus; species Metabacillus sp. SLBN-84. The sequence continues at coordinate 1,603,325 of NZ_JBRJIP010000001.1, read as the reverse complement.
TTTCATGCCAAAATCATATTTCTAATTTGGCGTACTCCAAGGTTGCTTCTTTCATTACTGCCTTTCCTGTACGGCAAAATAATTTTCTTCATTATCGGCAAAGTTTAATAGTTTTCCGGATGGTAAGTCTACAATCTCACCGACCTTCACACCTTTATTCTTTAAGTCGTCATACAAACGGTCCACGTTGTCTGTAAAGAACATGAGAGAAGGAGTACCGAGATTCAGTTCAGGTTCCATTTGAGCAATGAAGTCTTTATTATGAAGCACGATACTTGTTCCTCCCCCTTCCGGAGCTACTTCGATCCATCTCATGCCTTGTTTGTTATCTTCGTCTGCAATAACGGTAAAACCTGCTTTTTCCACCCAAAAATCCTTAGCTTGATCTTGATTTTTAACATATACCATTACTTGACCCAGACTGCGTATCATTTTCTTCACTCCATATCCAAAAGTTAATTTAATACACTACTAATTATTGATTTCGAGAAAGATGCTCATTATTCCTTCAACGAGTAGAGATGAGCCGTCTTTACATTTCCTTTTATTGTATTTCTATTCTTTTTTAAATCTGTACCCTACTCCCCAAATGGTTTCAATAAACTTAGGTGCAGATGGATCCTGCTCAATTTTCTCCCGGATTTTCCTGATGTGGACGGTGACCGTCGTGATGTCCCCAAGAGAGTCATATCCCCAGATCCTCTCGAATAGGTGTTCCTTCGTGAAGACTCTTTCAGGGTGGATCGCCATGAACACCAATAAATCGAACTCTTTTGCGGTAAATGCTTTTTCTTTATTGTCGACGTATACTCTGCGGGAATCTAGGTCCACCCTCAGGTTTTTAATCTCAATTTCATTTTTCAGGGAATCCCGCTTGATTAGCCGGTCATATCTTGAAATATGTGCTTTTACGCGAGCAACCAATTCACTTGGTGTGAAGGGCTTTACAATATAATCATCTGCCCCGCGGTCGAATCCCCTGATTTTATCAATGTCTTCTTTTCTGGCGGTCACCATGAGAATCGGAATATCCAGAAAGTCCCGAAGTTTTTTGCATAACTCGAGCCCATCTATACCCGGCAGCATTAAATCAAGTAATATAAGATTGTACGAATGAGTCCTTGCCAGGTGCAGCCCTTCCTCCCCGGTAGAAGCGATATCACTGTCAAACCCGTTCACTTCTAAATAATCCCTTTCCAGTTCAGCAATATCCGTCTCGTCTTCAATAATCAATATTTTCTTCACGCTCATTCACCTTTTTCAGTGTAAAATAAATACTCGTCCCCACTCCCGGTTCACTCGCTGCCCAGATTTTCCCTCCGTGTTTTTCGATGATTTTTTTGGCTATCGACAGTCCGAGACCAGTGCCTCCAGTAGACGAATTTCTTGATTCGTCTGTCCGGTAGAAGCTGTCAAAAATATGATCAATATTCTTTTTCCGGATTCCGCTCCCATTATCTTTGATTTCCACCTGAACTTCCTTTCCCCTTCCACTCAGGATAATCTGGATGTCTTTCACTGATTTATCCATGTACTTCAGACTGTTTTGGCTGATATTCATAACGACCCTGTTTAATTTTTCCCTGTCCGCTTCCACACTATAAGATTGAAGAGGATCATAGATCAGAACCGCTTTCCCCTGTTCCTGTTCAAGTGTTAACGAAAGTTCCTCAATGAAATCATGAAAATAATCGTCCAGTTTTACGTTCTCAAACGCAAATGGAATTTGTTCAAGGTCCAGCTTGGAATAGAGAAACAGTTCATCGATGAGGACGTCCATCTCATGTGCGTTTTTTTCAATTTTGGAAAGATAACGGTTCAGTTTCTCAGGAGTGCCCGCCACTCCATCCTGAATGCCGCTCACATATCCTTTTATCGAGGTTAAGGGAGTCTTTAGATCGTGCGAAATACTGGCAATGAGCTCCTGTCGGTTCAGCTCGTACTGTTGTTGAACCGCTGCCGCTTTCTTCAGTTTCAACCGCATGTCTTCAAAGGTATTGGACAGCTGCCCCAATTCATGCTTCTGATCTGAAGCACAGCTGTGATTGAGGTCGCCTTCACTGATCTTTTTCGCCGTCGTGGATAATTTCTCAATCGGATCAAGAATACTTCTGGAAAGAGAATAGGTCAGGATTCCGCTGGTGATGGCCAGTATCACAATCATTGCTGCGAAACGAAAGGTTTGAAAGACTTGCATGTCCTCCCCTTCCGGCTTTCTTTCGAGCACATAAAAAAACAAATACCCGGCAGCGAGTTCGACAATGATTAAAGCGAGAATCGGGATGATAACCATACCGATATTAGATAGAATCAGCCTTTTCTTTAAGGACACCTCTATGACACCTCCTCATTCACACTCATATTTTCAGTTCTTGTGCTGGTAAAGCCGGACGTTTATCCAGCTTCAAAAAACACACTGTCCGGCAATCGTTTCTATGATTTAGTTATTTCCTTTTGCTGTCATAAAACGATCAAACTTAATAAATCCTACGAAGATGAACAGTGATCCAAATATATTGCACATAACCCTGAACCAATGTACGATCTTAAATTCCTTCACCGTTTGCTTTAGAAATTCTGCAGAATGAACGTCAGCACCTTCAATAAACATAATCTCATTCCGGGGCCACTCAAAAAGAATGGAAGCTGCCCCTTCTAATAGAATGGCCAGCAGGCTGAAGAGTACCCATTTTCTTGCCGGTTTCACCTTCCACACAAAAATCCCTGCCAGAACACCAGTCAGGATACTCGCAAATCCCAACGGTGGAAAATAAGTATGGGGGCTTGCGGCTTCCATCCAATCCATGGATGATTCCAATGTTTCCGGTACGTTATGAAAAATATTCGGATAGACCATAAACGTATTAAGCAAGATGCTCCCCAATATGATCCACTGAATCCAAAGATGAGATAAAACCGAGTAATAACCTGCTTTTTTTGCCATGCGATAAACTCCTTTTCAATCAGTAGTTTTCGTCGCCTTATCGGCTGACTAGAACTCATTGTAAGGAACAATTCGAAATGATTTCTTATGCATTTCTTAATTTATTCTTAAATGCCGCAAATAAAAAAACGCAATCTCATAAGGATCACGTCAGAGTGGTATATATTCATTTTTGAAATTCATATTATTAGATGACGGTTTTATTTCTGTTCTAATTGTTGGCCTCTTTGGAATAATAGAACCTCTTCTTTAAGTTCTTTATAAATGTCTATGGTGTCGTCAGTCTGAACCTAAGAATTTGCCGACTTCTTTTGATTTCATATCTCTTTCCTCCCTGTCACAATTAGCAATATATCCATATTCAACAACCCTTTACGAATCTGCAAACGCCTCCGTTAAAGATATTTTAATTTTATGGTATTGTTTATGCATATGGCTTAATCCGTTAATGTGCAGGACTTATAAATAAGGAATATAATCTTAGTACTTTATCGTTGTCATTTTGGATAAGTTCAAGGAGTGGTGAAATTGTTTCAAAAAGTTGAAGTCCATAATTGGATTATTGAAGTGGATGTTGATGCAACTAAAAAGCAGTACAACAATAATTGGATATTATGCCAATGCTTAGATTGTTTGAACTATTATGAAGTTATGAAATCATCATCTAATTTAGAGTTGAAATTCTTAAATAGTCTAGGTATTAACCCTTCTAAGTGTGTTCATTTATCAGAATTTGGTCCCAATGAAAAGGGTCTGCACTTATACAGCGGCTGCTACCATATCGTCGGCAAAATAATAAAGGGAAGACCTGTGAACACCAACAGTTGGAATAATAACAATGTATCTGAAATAGGTCGTTTCACTTTTGTTTTTTCAAACGATTTACAATTCGTTCCTGATGGATTTTCCAGTCCAACTCTTCAGATGGATTTTGAAATAGAAATACCTTGGGTGCTTAAAGAATCGCAATGATTTCGTGCAGCAAACCCTTATCCTTGCAAACTTTTTATCATTCATCGCAGTATTAGTGCACAGCAATGCAGATGGAAGAATGAATTCCCCTATCACTGCATCAATTTCTTCGTATTTAACCCGACCAGTACCTGCTTTGCGAGCAATCATATTCCCATTTCGGTCTTGTGCAACTACTACTACTATTTTGATTGAAAATTCCTCTTTTTGCTTTTCTCCACTTTTCTTTGCTTTTCTATGGATAATATCGCGGCGACCTTTGCTATTTCAAGTAATTCTCAATATCACTCATATTAGTTACAACTAAAATTTTGTTACTATATTTGCCGAATTTATTATAGAAATTTGGTTTTCCCACCTCTTCAAAATGTCTATTCCACTTAAACATCTTTAAAAATATTTTAAATGTAGGTTTATAATTTGACTTTTCTAATCTGAGTTGCTGTAAGAGGAACCGCTTTACAATTCGATACGTTCTCACTGAATAATTTGTATCTAAGAAGATGATTAATTCAGCTTTATGAAAGCTATTAGAAACCCATTCTTCATTATGAACCCCTTCTATAATCCAAGCTTCAGAATCAATAATAGTTTTCAAATATTCATCTCTTTCTACTTCAGTTCTTCTTATATCACCAGAGTTATGCCTTATCCAAATGACGTTATCTAATTCATAGAATGGGAAATTCAATTTAGAGGATAAATCCCTTGCTAACGTTGTTTTCCCACTACCTACTGAACCTATAATATGTATTTTCCTAGGAAAATTCTTTTTCATATTTTAGACCACCATTTATCATTTTTCATTAAAATTCCCGTTCAAAAATTATTCTATTTGGAAAAGGAAATTCCCTCTATCTTTAAAGTTCCTCCAGATTCTAAATGTCTCAATCTTTTGTCTTGTTTCATTCTCCACTCTATATTCCAAAAAACACTTTGGATTCTAGTCTTTTTTCTTTTAAAGATTAACCAACAAGATTAATTAAAGTTCCATCAATAATTGCTGTTAATATATGGTACCATTAGAAATAACTATCATAAATTGAAGCTTAAAAGGAGTGTTAATAGTGGAGCGGTTAGTCTGCTTTTATAGAAAATGTATAGTCGTAGTCATTTCTGCTATGATGTATACTGGATATTTTTATACAGGTGGTTTTACTAATTTTGAATTGGATCCATCTATTTTGTTTTCAAGTTTGATTGTATTTGCCATCTGCATAATTGGTTGTACAGCCTATGGGCTTCCAATTTCCATCCTTGCAGAGCTTATTACTAAGAAGATATCGTATAATTTTGTACGCGCTTTTGCTTCGGGATTCCTGCATTTATTAGGAGGGTTTTTGTTTTACTTTATCAGTGAAGATTTTATGTATTATGCTGTTCTGTGCTCAATCCTGTTTTTTCTTACAGACGAAGGGTTGAGAGTGCTTGAAAAAAGATATTCGCACATTTGTTTGAAGGGTTGGGTTTAAGTATTCTTATTCATAGTTTGGACGTTTTGCATAAAACGCCCAAACTGCAGAAGATACAACAAATCTTATACTAATTCATTAATTTTTTTAATTCCGTCAAAACAAAATTTTCACGGTGTATCCATACGTTCTTCTCACATTGATTTAAAATGATTTGGTTTTGTTCTATCGCATCTTCAAGCTTTACCCATTTAGGCGTATATTCTTGTTCAGACTCGTAATCCTCTAACTGTTGGCCAATGACCTTCTCGTCTGTTAATTCACACAGATAATAATGTGAAGTCATTTGAAAGATAGATTCATTATCATAATCATCTAAATGTCTTTCAATGACAACGCCCATTTTGTCTCCAAATGAACCGTTTAAATAGCCTGTCTCTTCTGCTACCTCACGCATTAGACCTTCTGCATGACTTTCATTCTTTTCTACTCCACCACCTGGAAATTTATAGTCTCCAAGATTTGAATGAACCATAAGGATTTTATTGTTTTGGATAATTACAGCCCTGACCGCTTCTCTGTTGTTTATCCTGACTTTTTTATCATCAATCTCCTGAATTCCTAACATTTTATTAAAAATGATAACCCCTCCATTCTGTATGAGAGAAATACGTCTCTTTGTATTAATCCTTTTGGAGGAACCAATCTGGTTGGATCTTCCTGAATTGTCCCCGACTGTGGAATAACTCTTACCTTGCTTTCATGCCAAAAATCATCTTCTTCATTCTATGGATAAAATCAAGAATTCGATCACCAATCGTAATATGATAAATGTACGTATCAAAGTTAATTGTCGTTCCTGTCAAATAACAAAACTCGATAATCTCTTCGTTGAAGGCAATGTGAGGCTTTTCCTCACCGTAAATACTCGGTACAACCATCAATATGTAATTTAAATCGTATTTTTCCTTGAAATTCTGCAGCACTGATATTTTATTTCTTAAATTCTTTATTGTATCTAAACATTGTGCTTCGACATCCAAAATGTCTTTATCAGATCTTTCTGCAGCCCAAGATGAAAAAAGATATTCGGAGCAATCTCTTCTTTTATCACCTTTCTTCCAGGAACTAAAAGGTTGGATCCCTAATTCATCTGTGATTTCATTAGGATCAAAAATTCCATTTTTGTTTCCAACTAATCCTTTAGAGCTGATCCATCCATTGCTCTCTATTCCAAAGTATGTATATGTTTGTGTATATTCTCTCTTCATAAAACCTTCCAATCTAATTTTATTCCTTGAATGTTAAGTCTCTGCGAAAGTTGTATCGCACTGGATTGCAATTTCCCGATTGCGGAGCATTAAATTCTTTCAATCCCTTCTCCGGAAACAACAAAGTGAGGGCTTTTTTCTTTTGAATTAAAAAACCTCCAATGCTCATCTTCTTCTGAACTGTCTGGAAACGTTTCTAACTTATAAGCACTTGATAAAATAACCGAGAATCCCCCGATATCATCTACTTCAATTTCTTCTACGATTATTGGTTCATTATCGTTAATAAAAGATTTAATTCGTTCATCAAATCGATTATTACCTTGAATGTCCCAATCGAAATCCTCAATAAGGCCGTCCCACTTCGAGTTTGGAGAATAGAAATCGCGAGCAGCTATAACAATTTTGTTATCTGATGTAATCCGCCACGAACATTGGATATGTAAGGCATATTCTGCTATTTCTTCTATCTGACCTCTCCTAATAATTTGAACCATTTCACCAAACCCCAGCCAAAATAGGTTGGAGGCTCTTCCTGCATACTGTAATTTCAAACCTTTTATTTTTCCTAATTCCATTTCTATTGCTGCGCGCATTCTTACTCTCCTTATTCTAATACATCAATTATTCATCGCCCGATTCTTTTCTAATTGATTAACACAATTTGCTATTATGGGCACCATCGGTAGGATAAGAGGTTTCTTACACTGTACTTTAGTAATGCTGAGGAATAAACATCATCCTATATTCAGAACCCAATTCTTCTTTTACCTTTTCAGTCAGGTTTTGCCCGATTGCATTATGTTCATTAGCTGAAATTTTCTTGTATTGTTCAACCCATTGAAATAAGTCATTCTTAAGATCATCCTTCAATGGAAATTCATCAATGTCAAGATTCCATCCACATATGGTGCACCAAATTGGATCAGCCCCATAATCCGCTTCAAGTTTAAATGAATTTGTCAATTTGCATCTACAAACATTTTTCAACATCAAAAGCCAGCTCCTAAAAATTATGTATTGTATCTATTTCTGATTCTCTCCTGTCTAATTCCTCAATATAAGTCCATTACTGACTAATTCTGATGCTAATTCACCTACAAGTTCCAATTTATATTTTCTGTTTTGAACTTATAAACCGATAGTTCTTAGGAGACTTTTATTCAGCGAGTCAATGATAGAAATTAATTATTTGCTATTATCCCAATATGCTTCAGCTTCATCTAAATGATTCAAGACCTCAATTGCGACCTTTTCATAAATACTCTCAGGAGCGTTAGCTAGATCGTACCTAAACCAATCATCTGGTCCATCGTTTAACCTTAATCGATCATCGGGATGTACATCGTGTGCTGTTACTTTGTTCGGCGGAACTTTCTCGCCCCAGTGATGAGTAAGGCCTTTTGGAGAACACTTTGCAACTTCAACAACAAAACCACCACCGTACTTGTCAAATTGGAAAGTAAGTAAATCTATTTTTTTATCAGTGATTCGTCGAAAATGAGGAAAGGAGCCTTTAAAACCTTTTTCTCTAAGTGTGGTAACTACATTGTTCCTTAGAGCAGATATCATTTTCAATCTCCCTGATGGCATATTGCACCTACTTTCTTCGAAATAAAAAAGCGTTAATCTCTTCTTGGTTAACGCCCTCTTAATGAATATTCTAGTTCCAAGTGGTTGTACTTGTTTCAAGCTGCTTACTTCCAGACATTTGATCAATTATCCGTGATAATTCTGAATGGAATTTTACTGATTTTAAATCATTAATAAATTGAATCCCTATAATCTTATCTACTTCATTAATAGCGGGAATTCCACTAGCGGTATTTGCAAAATAAAAGTAGCCGTGCCATTTGATATCTCCGAAATAAAAGAATCCATTACAAATCTCAATCAGATCACTAACATCTATTCCAATCTCTTCTTTTACTTCTCGTTTCGCACATTCTAAAGGAGTTTCACCAGCTTCTTGCTTTCCGCCCGGGAAGTTCCAGTCATCCGCTCTGTCCTGAACAACTAATATATTATTTCTTGTATCTTTAATTAATACACGAGAAAAAGCTGGTCCCAAAACTCATTCCTCCAAGTTGATGACTGCTGTTTGTAGACTTTGCTCAGTATGAAGGAGTATATATCCTGTCCGTATCTGTATCAATTACAAAATCCACTTGAGTATTTTCCTCAAAAGGGACGATGTCAAATTTATTTATTCTGCAAAAGATGCTGGGCAGATCACAAACATCAACAGTCATTTGTTTTGCACATACATACATCTGTCTTAATTCTTGTTTTGAACATTTCTTTCCTGTAATCAGTATTTGATGATAAAATCCATCGATTTCAACAATCATTGTATTCACGATCGGTTGCTGGCCAATCTATATAGCACTAGATATGTAAGCTAATTAATATATGACTTTTTCCTTCTTATGAAGGAAAGATTTAAGGCGCTACAAGTTCCACTTTTATTCGATCAGGATCTTCAAAATACACGGCATAATGTCCATTACCACCTGCGAATGGGTGTTTATCCGGATAAAGGATAGGAATCCCTTTCGACTTTAATTTACTTGTCATTTCATCTACGTGCTCTCGTGAACTTGAGTGAAAGGCCAGATGGTTTAGGCCAACTCGGCACCTATTAAAAGAAACGTCCATATATTGTTCCTGTGTTTGTACGAAGACAAGGTAAGTATCTTCAATTTTCCAGCTCTGCCCCTGGTCCCATTCCTGATACTTGCTGTAACCCAGTTCTTCAAGAAAACAACCCCAGAATTCAATAGATCTTTTTAGATCTGATACATATATTTCAATGTGGTGAATCAATCCTTTTGACAAAATATCCGCTCCTATCTTTTATCCTCATATATTTCCCATTGCTAGAAAAGCCATTTCAAAAATGAATACACTCCTAAAACAGCAAATAGAACGGTACCTACTAAGACTGTAAGACAGCCGGCAACAAGCAGTTTATCAAACACTGAATCCTCAGGTTCCTCCAGCAGTTTTTCAGTTACTTTTTTTTGTACAGGTGAAAAATTCTCACTGAATTCCAGATCTTTTACTATTTCTTTATCACCTTTAAACTTTAAAGCTCTTACAACCTGAAAAGGATCATTACCCATCGATTTTTCGAATTCAATACAGGCATGCTGCATCTCAGGTGTTTTATTCTTTTCCAAATACCAGTAGCGTCCTGCCATTGACGGGTACTTCAATGCATAGTAAATATCCCCTAATTTTCTGCGGAGCTCTAATTCATCAGGGTACGTTGCAATTAATCCATGCAGTCTGTCCCTGGCTTTCCCTAAATCGTTTTTCTTAAGATCCTCTTCAATCTTAAGGAGAGTATTTGCCGGCACTTTTTCTATGTGAGACACCTCATTTGATTTATTCGTTCCATCTTTATAAAATCCGTCTTTTTAACAGGAAATCATCTTCATGAAGATCTTCCACTTACCAGTTTGACGACACCAAATAAAAGCCAATACATGATACATACATTCAACAGAAAACCCCAGATTTCGAAGCTGATTTGTCGTCTCCGTAGTACCCAAGCCATTGAGCCGGCATTCCAAAAAACCGGTAGTTTCCTTCCTCCCGGTATCCTATGCCAGGAATAAATGACAGGAAAACTGTCAAAATCAATGAACTGATGAACAGCCATGGTTTCTTATCCACTTGTAAAATAAAAATCACCTCATTAACAGCCAATCACCCGGCTAACCATTGATATCCGATATAAACGGCAATTAATCCGATGACGGCAAAACCGCCAATTGTTGGACTGCCGAAAACAGTACGGTTCCAGCCGTCATCCGTATTGATTTTACTTTTATCTTTCTTCATTGTGTTCCTCCCCTTTCTTATTTCCCTCTATAGCGAAAGCTGTTCATCAGGCAGCTGACGGCCTATGCTTCAATTCAGCTGGCTACAGGAGAATGTTCAGACTTTGCTTTTTCTCTTCTTCAATGGCAAAAACATTAGTATAAGTGACAAGCCTGCGATTACGTATATGGGCGTTAACCAGATTCGGTAAACAGACCCGGGTTCTCCCACCTGAAACTTGGTGTCGATATTAATGCTGTTCCATTCAAAGCTTATGGGATTGACGGCGTCTGCGGAGAAATGGGGGAGGTGCAGTTGGCTTTGAAGCAGTTTAAACAGGATGTAGACAGAGCAGCTTAGTAAGAGCAATGCTGCAGCTAACAGTTTTTTCATAGAACAGGGCTCCTTATACAAATATTCCAATACAGTTCGCCATAAAAAGCGCCAATCCTTCTTGATTGACGCTCCTGTCAGAAGCAAATTAGATGACCATTAAATACGGGTGAGCATTTCCTTTATCTCGTCACGATTTTGTATGCTCGTATTCTTTTCGTTTGGAAAAATGGCTGCAGCTCCCCCGTCTTTTTCAATATCCACCAGCAGTTCTTCTAGAAATTCCGAAAGCGGCATGTTGAATGCTGCGGCTGATTTATTGACATGCGCTGCCTCCATCTCGGCAAAGCTTCGACTTGGCCAAACCGGCAGTAAAAATGGATACTCTCCAAGTTCATCTTCAATTAGAACCAATTCTCCATTCTCGTCCTTAAGCAGCCACACCTGCTCATCTGTTGCAATCATTCCGTAAAAATATGCCAGCCGCTTTTCAGCAGGCCGGTTTAAAATAAATCGTTTAATGAATTTCATCATCTATCTTTCCTTTGTATGTAGTTTCTATGAATCAGGAACTCTCGAGCTCTTTCATTCTCTTGAGGCCGCAGTCAGGCAAGGCATCCTCTTCATCCGCCTGATCCATACTAATTATTCCAAATAGATACACCAGTAACAACACCTTTTTTCATTCAAGAAACATTTATTTCTTTCAACAGAGAGGTCTAATTTATATATCTGAATTCAGCCTTCCTATGATAAACTCATCTTATCAGTATTTTCCAATAGTAATGAAGAAAGGAGATTTAGATATGATGCATGTTCTATTGCTTACTGCGGGACTTTTCGTTTTGCTGTTTGCAGTCCGTAAAATGGTTTCAGGTGAAAAAACAAATCCAAAGACGACTCTTGCAGAAGCAAAACAAATTGCCCGTTCCATGCTGTCGGGAATTGTCATTGTCTTATCACTCATCTTTATCACATATGAGGTCTGGATCCTGGCAGGGAGTTCGGAGGATTGGGATGGCGTTTACATTTCAACAGCTGCTGTCATAGGAACCGTTCTTTTATCTTTTGGCTATTATCATAGAGTGAAATCCAAGTACAGTTAGAGGCTTATCGTTTGCCCCAGCCATCGATTTCTGTCGATGAACAAAGGCAAACGTAAGAACTAAATCGTTCACTTAAGAAGGAAAATATTCCATCGGCTCTACACAATGTGCATACCCATTTTTCTTATAATAATCAATGGCATCATCACTTGGCCAAACAATAACAAACTATGAAAGATGTATCTGCTCATTTCTAATATTCCACTTAATTTTAAATATATGGTAACGTTTACTTTTCATGATATTATATACTTGGCAGCCTGCAAACTTAAAGATTTTTATAGTTGAACAGAATTTATTTCTATTTGGAAAAAGGGAGAATAAAACAGTGATAACAATCGAAAGAGCAGTCATATCAGATGCAGCAATGCTAACAGACATAATGAAAACTGCATTTGATGAAGAAGCAAGAAGATGGCTTCCAAATCAGGAAATGATTGATTACAACATCCAGCCTCCTGGATATTCTTCAGTTGAAATGACAAAATATATGATTGAAGAATTGATTTACTTTAAAATCATCTATAACAGCCATATTGTTGGCGGCATCATCGTGAGTATAACGGGTAAATCTTTCGGCAGATTAGACCGGATCTTCCTGGCCCCCGATTATCAGGGAAAAAAAATTGGCTCAAAGGTCATTGAGTTAATGGAAGAGGAATTTCCGGCCGTAAGAACATGGGACCTTGAGACATCCAGCAGACAAGTGAATAACCACCATTTTTACGAGAAGATGGGGTATCGAACCACTTTCAAAACAGAAGATGAATACTGTTATATAAAGAGAAGAGAAAGTTCTGCAGATATAGAAAGGCTGACAGAGAATCAAGATTTTTCGAAAACTCAATATGAAAACTGCAATATGAGTCAAACAGAGTTCTATCAAGTAAACGCAGAAGGCAGTTCCTTTAGTAACAGCAATTTAATGAATACTCATATCAGCAACTGTAACCTCAGTCACTCAAAATTTCAGAATATTAATTTCAGACATTCATTTTTCGCGGATTTAAACCTTTCTTACAGCAAAATGAGATTAGTCACTCTTGCAGGAGCCCGCTTTATGGATACAAACCTCGGAGATGATGAAGAACCAATCTCTTTTGAAAGATGTGACCTTCAGGGAACGACCATTACGAACAGCAGCCTGAAAAACATGCGCATCGCAGATTGTGATATAGCAGGTATGACAATTGACGATATTCCAGTCGAAAAGCTTCTTGAGGTATATTACCAGGAGATGAAAAAATAACGAATGCATGAAAAAAACAGCCTCTTTAGGAATAAAGGGCTGTTTATTTCTTCATCCTGATAAAATCAATTAGTTTGTTCTGTACAAACATCTCATTGTACACAAATAACCAGCCCATGGAGTCGGGCATTATTCTAACCATTCATATTCTAATACACTGTAAAGCAATGAATCTCTCCATCTATCTTTCAACTTTAGATGATCACGGATTCGGCCTTCTTTTTTCATTCCAGCCTTCTCCATAACGCGAAACGACCCTGTATTTTCAGGATCACAGGTAGCATATATCCGATGAAGACGAAACTCTTTAAAACCTAATTTGATTAGTAAATTGGCCGCTTCGGCTGCAACTCCCTTGCCCCAGTAATCCGGATTCACTATGTATGAAATTTCCCCCGCCCTGTTTTCCCAGTCACTTATGTTTAGTTCCGCTGCACCTATCATTTTCTTGTCTTTTTTGTTAATGATGGCAAAAGCATATCTTGTTCTTTTATCTATTCTGGAGTCTTCAACGATTTGGCTGACGAAAGTTTTCGTCTCTTCTTCTGTATTCGGGCCCCATGGCTGAAAAGCGCATGCCCTTTCTTGAGAAGCGTATTGGTGAACACCTGACCAATCTTCTTGTCTCATTTCCCGCAAGAATATATGTTCACCGGTAATAGTTGAATTTCTTATCTTCATACTGGCCTCCTCATCTTATATTTATATATCCCATCGCAGCTGTACAATAACTGTTAATTATGATCAAAAATACTTTTCACAAAACGAAACAGCAATCTCGGAATAAACGTGATGATATTCCAAACCACTTCAAACAGAATTTCAAATCCAAATTCCCTGCATTTCTCTTTAAATGAGTTTCTTCTTATACCTCTTCTGTTCCTATTCAATTGTCGGACCTCCAAAGTAAACTTTCATATCAATTCGCTCGTCAAACTTACTTCTCTTGCAAATAGAAGGTTTCCTCATTCAGATCGTCCCATTTAATTGTCACCTTCTGCTTTTCCCCTTTTCCTGTTAAAGAACATCCTCTGCAGTTGGAAGACAGAGTAATCGTAGCGGCTTTAACATTTTTTTCTGATTGGGTCGTCTTTCCGTCGCCTATGTTTATGTCAAGAGCGTTAAATTAAGTGCTCTCATTTCCGTCCTTAAAATGAAATTCATAGCTGCCATGCTCTTCATTTCCATCCATAGTTGCTGTGTATTTTCCGGTCCAGCTTTTGCTTTGCCCTGAAAGGTTTATAAATGAATTCGTGCATCCAGACAATACTCCTAATATAAGGACGGTAATAAATAGTTTCTTCATAAGATTCTCCCTTCTCACAGCGGTGCAGCCTGCTGTAAATGGATACAAATACGCTACCTCTTGATTGGATTAATTTCTTCGATCTTCCACTTAAGAGTCTTATCATTAAATCCTTCAGTCTTCGTCATGACAAATTGATAATCCTCCTTTATCATTTCTCCTGTTTGATAGGTAAGTAGTATTTTTTCTCCTTCTGTCCCCATCTTCTTAAGATCGAGCACCGAATTTGGTTCCCAGTCAATGCTACCGGTCCCGAAATGAATACTGCAAGGACAATTCCCTGCTCTGTCTAGAGGTGAGAACCCCCCATTTAATGAAAATCCAAAATAATCTTTTGCCTTATTAAATGAATCTTCCCTTTTATACGCTTCGACTGTCCGAACAGCTTCTAAGAAATCTTGATACAAAACTGGTGATTTCAAGCGATCAATTTCTTTTTTAAGGTCGTCAGCATCATTTTTTAATCGTTCATTTTCTTTTAATGTCTCTTCCAATGCAACAGATTTTTTTTCTTCGTCCTCTTTAAAAGCTGCAACCTGCTCTGTCAGATTGTCTTTTTCCTTTTGAAGTATCTCTGCCTCATTCCCCATGTTTAGATTATTGATGATCATCATTGCTAAAAATATGACCAAAGCGATAATTGAATAGTCTCTTTTTTTCAAACTAGGCCTCCCTCATAAAACAATTGCAAACCAAATGAAAGTAGTTTAATTTACGTAAAAAGGCGGTAAAAGTTTCATTTTTCTGATAATTTAAGGTTCGACTTTATGACCATCTGCTGAATTTAATGTCGCTGCATAGCCAGCAAGGAAATTTAATTGTTGCGTTTTGTGAGAGAAAACCTGAAATCACACTGTATTTGGCACTGCGAATGGCTTTGCACATTAATTCATACCGCTATAAACGGAGTTTTTCACAAAACAAAATTACCAGTTCTCAGTTGAGCTGAGATAAATTGTTTATTTTTGTTTTAACGCATTAGCAATAACTACTTGATAGATCCCGAAGAGTATACACAGTATGATAATTGCAATCCACGTATTTTCTGAGGGAATGATGAAGTAAATAAACGCAAGGATCATCAAAAATACCATGTATCCGAAGGCAAATGCTTTTTTAAACTCCATAAAATTTTACCTCCCCTGGTTATCAAACTCTTTACGTGCTATTTCTTCTTTATTTTTTGATAGTACGATAATTTCATAAGTATCAGTTGCTTGTAATAGAGCAGGTAGATTATTTGATACGACATATTCATTAGCTGCACTAATAACTGTATTTAGATTTTCATCACCCTGCAGATTAGTTTTTTTCAATGAAGTCTTGATGATTATTTTTAAAGGTTCAGGATTAAAGTCTATTGCTATCCCGGTATATTCATCATTATTCTTTTTTAAGGCATCATCAATTTCTACAGTGACTTCCATCCAGTTTGCCTCAACATCATTAGCTTGGATTGGTTGAATACCCTCAAATTCTGTAACTGTAAATTTAGTCACCAGGTATAATAGGAAAATGAATGAAAAAATAATAAGTACTGCTTCAACTCCACTTTTCTGCTCACTGCTTTTTAATTCGATATCATTTCTATATTTTTGCTGAATTTTTCTCATTTTTGAATCTTTAATCATGAAAAGGCCCCTGTTCATAGTTAATACTGTTGTTTGAGATTCATTCCAATAAAGTCCAATTAGCCTGCAATTTGCTGATTCTTTTAGAAGTTACTTTTCTTTTTCTAGAAGTGCACTTCTCAAATCTTCCTTTTAATGGTATATCCATTATTTATAATACTATCATAAAAATCCCATAGAGTTGGAGAATTCATAGCTTCAATTTGAACGCTAAGTTTCATAATCACTAATAGCTTTTGTCTTTAAGCAGGGAACTTTTCCTCTTCAAAGAAGGTTATAAACCTTGCAATAAAAAAATAGCAGGTTAAATTCTAATCGAATCAACCTGCATTTAATGTGCTATTTAGAGTTTTCGCGCCGCAAACGGAACTCCTTAGACACTGCTAATTGGTGTATTTCATGGCGTCTCTTCTATGAACTTTTATCCCATTCGTTCCTCTGCTCTCACCGGCCTCAAATTTCCAGGGCAATAACAATCCAACTACTCCTGGCGCTTCAGCACTTCCTGCAGCGGAATGCGGCTGATTTTTCGCTTTGAGAGCTGCAGGGAGATTACATATGATGCATAGATGATGACAAAACCGGCGGCTGTCATCAGATAGTCAGGTTCGATGGGAAGGGAAAATCCCGTTGATTCCGAAACGGATGCCATCAGTCCTTTATAGCTGATAAATGCGAGGGGAACACCGAGTACGTATCCCGCTATGACGACCGGAGTATAGACATTCAGAAGCAGGGATGAAATTTCTTTTCGGTCATAGCCCATGACTTTCAGCAGGGAAATGTTCACGGTGTGCTCATCCATCATCATGCTGGTGATCAGGTATATGATGAGGAGTCCGATCAAGAATGCGAAGACCCCGATGACTGCTGCCGAATAGTTGGTCGGCTCAAGGAGCTGTTCCATGCCTTTTTTCATGGCATTTTTGTCTTCAATCGCAGCGATTGCTTCGCCAGACTCCTTTTTAAGCGTCCATTTTCCGACATATGCATCTTCTTCAATGCTCAGAAAGCGGTTCACGTCCCCTCGCTCCATGTAGATGGCATGACCGATGAAAATATCTGCCACTCCAGTGACGGTGACGGATTGCTCCTGATCGGTCCAGGGATTTTGAATCGTGATGGAATCTCCGGCATTAAGACCTTCAACTGCAGCCAAAGCCTGCGTTACGACTGCCCCATCAGGAAGCGTGCCGTTCAGCTCCGTCCCGCTGCTGTCAATCAGTTTCAGCATTGGCGTTGAGGGATCCATACCGATGAGCTGCGTTTTAACGTCTTTTCTGCCGTCTTCTCCTTTAATTATGGCTTCTGATGCAGAAAACGGACTTTCCTCTGCCTGAGCAGGCTCCGTTTTTACTTCCTGATAATGGACCGCATAGTTATAGCGATAAGCATCTTCATATGTCTTTTTCATGAGCACGTTCATTGAATTCATGGAAATGAATCCAAAGGTGACTAATAAGGAAGAGAAGAGAATTCCTGTAAAGAGTACAAGGCTCTTGGATGGACTGCTGAGCAGCATCTTCAGACGGAACCTTCTTTTAAAGCTCCATTTCAATGGGAGCTTTATCGCTCCTTTTCTTGAAAAAGACGGTCTTGAATGCAGCAGTTGGAGCGGCGGTTTGTTGACTTTTTTCCTGATTGTCAGGAAACCGGCCAGACAAAGAACGGAAATGGGCACGGCAAATCCAGCAATCAGAGTCACCGGATCAAAGGCAAGCCGGTTTAAGATGGGAAGATTGTAAAAAGCGGTGTAGAGCTCTGTCAGCGGCCCCGCTGCAATCAGTCCCGACGCTATGCCGAGTACCGTGCCGGCAATGGAAATGATCAAAGGATACATCATAAAGGAGAACGTGACTTCTTTTCTCGTATACCCGAGTGCAAGAAGGGTTCCAATTTGAGTGGACTGGACGTCTATTTGCCGTTTTAGCATTAAGACAACCATAAACAGCGCAAGCAGTCCAATAAAAACTGGAATAACACTTCCAAATGACTGATTGGACTCAATTTCTGCGTCAATGTATGAAATTCTGACGTTGTCTTTTGCATCGGTCCATTTCAGGACAGGAACTGTTTCTGAAACGGCCTTTTTCAGACTGCTTAGAGAATCGCCGTTTTCAAAGAATCTACCGGAATAATAGACGGGCTGCTGATTTCCCCCAGGAAAATCCTCCTTGGCCATCAGGACGACACCGAATGTCTTCGGATCAGCCATCAGGTCATTCTCGTTTTGTACGCCGTAAATATAGTCCGGAAGATTAACATGGGCTGTGATTTTGTAGGTTTCCCCTCCGGCGTCCCAGCTGTCTCCCACTTTCAGGCCGTGTGCATCTGCAAAAGAAGCGGTTATGGCTGCTTCATTCTTTTCATCAGGCAAACGGCCCTTTACCACATACGGTTCATTGATTCCTTGCTGAATGGAAAGAATCCGGGCAGTAACTCCCTCCTTCCATTCAATATCCTGCCATTGGCGGGCCTGGATTGTTACGTCAAATTCCTTTCCAAAGGATCCGAGCTGATCCTCAGACAGCCGTTCTCCTGCTGTAAATTGAAAATCCTCCTGCTTATATTTTTCTCTGAACAGCTGATTGCTCGAATCCATCAGTGCCATTGTGCTTGAGAGCGTTACAAAAAGCATGACGGCAACCGCAAGAAGGAGCGCCGAACCTCCAAACTGCAGCGGCTTTTGCCTGATGGTGCGCAGAGCCATGGCCTTGATTTTCATACCCATTTCACCTGCTCTGCAGGTATTGGAGCCCCATTTTTAATGGTTTCAATGATTTTTCCGCTTTTCATTTTCATAACGGTATGGGCCATATCGGCAATGCCTGGATTATGGGTGATCATTAGAATGGTTGTACCGTATATGCGGTTGATTTCCTGAATAAGCGAAAGAATTTTTTTCCCGGTCTCTTCATCAAGAGCTCCTGTCGGCTCATCGCAGAACAAGATACTTGGATTTTTTACGATTGCCCGTGCAATGGCTGTTCTCTGCTGCTCTCCCCCGCTTAATTGATGGGGAAATTTGTGCTGGTGTTCACTCATTCCGACCTTATCCAGGATTTCTTCAGGGGAAAGAGGATCATCGCTGATGTCGGCGCCGGTTTCAACATTTTCCCTGACAGTCAGTGCAGAAATAAGATTATAGGACTGAAAAATAAAGCCCGCATGCTTTCTTCTGAAAAGCGTTAGCTGCCTGTCGTTCATTTCATGAAGGTTTTCTCCCTGGACGGTGACCTGTCCCCCGTCCGCTCTGTCAATGCCTCCGGCCACGTTCAGAAAGGTGGATTTCCCGGAGCCGGATGGTCCTAGAATGACAATGATTTCTCCTTTTCCGCAGGCAATGCTCACGTCATTTAATGCAGGCACCTCTACTTCACCTGTACGGTATATTTTTCTAACATTCTCAAAGATGAAACTCATACAGACACCCCCGATTATTTCTAGTATCTTCCTCTGTATCGTACTAAAAATCTTCATTCTTGACGATCTCTTCTTTTACTTGTAATCATTTTCATTTCCGTTTTATGGATACAATAGAAATGGTTCATACTACTTATGTAGGAAATTGATCTTAAATGTTTGATTTACTTCATGGTTAGCATTAAAATTAAGTACTTGAACAGGTTACATATCATTATTAATAAATCCGCTGATACAAAGTGAGGTTCAATACATGAATACGGAACATAAACCAAAAGCAGTAATCGTAATTTTCGGAGCAACAGGAGATCTTGCCAAGCGCAAGCTTTTCCCCTCCATCTACCGTTTGCACCGCAGCAAAAAAATCGACAGTGACTTCGCTGTTGTAGGCGTGGGCAGGAGACCGTGGACGAATGAAGAATTCCGCTCAAATGTCAGCGACTCGATTCAGTCATCGATTAAGCAGTCATCTGAACTCGATGAATTTGCATCCCATTTTTACTATCATCCATTTGATGTGACAAATCCATCTTCCTACCTTGAGCTGAAAGGAATGCTTTCAGACCTTGACGGCAAATACGGCATCCCTGGAAACAGAATGTTCTACATGGCGATGGCGCCGGAATTTTTCGGAACGATTGCCCGGAATTTAAAAAGCGAAGGGCTGACAGCGACAGAAGGCTGGAGCCGACTTGTCATTGAAAAGCCGTTCGGACACGACCTGCCTTCAGCACAGGAGCTGAACGATGAAATCCGCGAAGCTTTCTCTGAAGATCAAATTTACCGCATTGACCACTATCTCGGAAAACAGATGGTGCAGAATATCGAAGTCATCCGCTTCTCAAATGCTTTGTTTGAGTCGGTTTGGAACAACCGCTATATCTCTAACATTCAGGTAACTTCAAGCGAAGTTCTGGGTGTAGAAGACCGCGGACGCTATTATGAAAATTCAGGTGCGCTTCGTGATATGGTTCAAAATCACTTAATGCAGATGGTCGCCCTTCTTGCGATGGAGCCGCCGATCAAGCTTGAAACAGACGAGATCCGCTCTGAAAAAGTGAAAGTGATGCGCGCACTCCGCCCTCTTACAGAGAAGGACGTGCCTGATTACTTCGTACGCGGACAATACGGCAAAGGCGAATCAGAAGACGTATCTGTTCCCGGCTACCGCGAAGAAAGCAATGTAGATCCTGAATCCAACACAGAAACATATGTTGCCGGCAAGCTGATGATCGACAACTTCAGATGGGCTGGCGTGCCTTTCTATATCCGCACAGGAAAGCGCATGACGGCAAAATCAACGAAGATTGTTGTACAGTTCAAAGACCTGCCGATGAACCTTTACTCAAACGACGTAGACAGCAAGCATCCGAACCTGCTTGTCATTCACATTCAGCCTGATGAAGGCATCACGCTTCACCTGAATGCTAAAGAAGCAGGCGGCGGCTCTTACGTCAAGCCGATCAAGCTTGACTACTGCAGCAACTGCGTTGATCAGTTCAACACGCCTGAAGCCTATGAAAAGCTCATCTACGACGGCTTGCGCGGAGATGCCACCAACTTCACTCACTGGGATGAAGTGTCCCTCTCATGGAGCTATGTGGACACCATCTCCAAAGCTTGGGAAACGCACAAAGCAGAATTCCCTAACTACGCAGCCGGCTCAATGGGTCCCAAAGCCGCTGATGAACTGCTTGAAAAAGACGGTTTCCATTGGTGGCCAATTACGGATATGGTTGATTAAATCAAAAAGTTCAACGATGAATATGTACAATCGCACCGCTTTAAGCGGTGTTTTTTTTATTGCATAAAAACAGAGAAACTTAAAAACGTCACAATTTCATATTCCTGTTTAACAGCTGGTTGTATTCAGTCCAAAATTCTTCATACAATTCTTTATCGTAGTCATCAGAAATCTGTTTTTCTTTCGAATGATTAAACAATTCTTTCGCCTGAAGGGCAAAAGAGACAATCTGGTCTTTATAATCGACGTTGCTTATTTTCACTTCTGCCCCTGGATAATAGATACTCCCCGTAGCCGGATTGGTTGTAGTAATTTTAACAAAATCCGATAAAATTACGTGATCGTCCAAATGTTTGACGCTCCAATGGATAGTAATGGGGCAGCCCATCATCAGGATCGCCCCGCATCCGTGGAAGATCAGGCCTTTATCATGTTCAGGGTCGCAGCAATAATCATTTTCAAGAGTTCTCAGCAGTGCCAAAGCGGACTCACTGATTCCCCATTCTTCGTTCACACACGATTGTGTAATAATCGTATCATGAACACTCAAGAAAATTTCACCGTGAGAACATAAGTCTTGTTCGTCATATTCATCATTGCAAAGCCAGCATTGATTCTCGATTTTGATTGCAAAAGGATTTCTCCGTTTCATTGTTCATTCTCCTGTTTTGTTGGCTTCTCTTATTCCTCTTTCATAATTCTAAGCCGCTGCAGCCAAATCCTCCCTCATCATGTTAACCCTTCATATAATTTAGATAGAACGCTGTTTCTTTAAAAATCGTTGGATTTAAAAAATAGCCCATAATAGGTGATGGAAGAATTTGAAACTTTTTTTTGATATATACGTCTGATTATGTTAAAAGGAGAGGTTGAACTTGAAAAAAATGAAGCTATTACTATTTTTAATGGCAGTAATTCCACTGTTTGCAGCAGGTTGTTCAAACGGTACAGCAGCTGAAAGCATTGAAGTTCTACAGCGTATTGGTGATGAAAATAAATACGAGGATTTCAAAGTCATTACAGATAATGAAAAAGTAAAAAAAGCGGAAGAAATCGTAGATGATGCTGATTGGGAAAAGGTAAAAGTAGATATGGCACGTCCTGCTGACTTCCAATTTTCTTTCCCAAATCCAGAAGCCAAAGTGGCTTTATTTGAACTATGGGTAAGTCCAAATAAAGACAAAGTAGAACTCGTCATTGATGCTGAAAGTAAATATATTCAATTAGACAAAAACAAGTCGGCAGAACTGTTTGAAATACTGACAGGCGAACAGTTATCTGAGCAGAAATAATGATTTGGCCTCGATTTAGAGGCCTTTTATTCAGCTTCTTCTATAGTGCCAGTCCAGTGTACTGATGATTAAAACGTCAGTCTCCAGAACCTATTTATACTCCATAACGTTTAACCACTGGCCATCCGGACCTATTGTGATATGAGGGATTTCATTTAACTCAAATAGGTTATAAAAATCATCGCGCTTATTAAGTTTTCACATCTGTTTCAGAAAAGACAATATAGTCCATCGTTGTTGACCGCAAATAAAATTCATAGATAAATTGTTTGTTAAGGTCCTTTACGTACCCCACCTTACCAGTATCCCCTTTAAAAAAACGGGATAACGAAATGGTTTTAACTGAGATGAAATTTGCAGAGAGTGTTTTTAAAAGTTCTGCTTCATAATCTGGGATGATTGCATATATGAAGCAGCACTTCTTATAGTATAAAGATACTTGGTGTATCATTTCTTGTTCATCCATTTCCCCGTCAAGCATTACTTCTGTTCTCTTCACCAATCGATTTACCTCCATCCAATTCCAATTATTTCAAATCGCAACAAGATTAACAACATCTTTTCTATAAAAAAGAAGGCTTTACCGGAAAGCCTTCTTCTGTTACTTGAAATTCATTTATTATTCTTATTATGTTTGTTTTCTTTATTCAAAAAGGATGCTGCTATAGCTGAAAAAATATCTCCAAGAAGAGTTAAAAGTGCACTCATGTCTCTCACCCTTTCTCTTTGAGTATTTTTTAACTGCATTTCAAATTGTTCCTTATTCCTTAAACACCATAGAAACTAGTATGGGTGTCACCTCTGGGTAATCATTACACTTATATACTACCATAAACTCACTCATACTGTTTTTGCTGAGCTGGCTTTAATCATATTCGTTGACAGAACCACCTACAAATATTACTATATGTTTAAACACTTAAACATATAGTAGTTGGAAGGATGATCTTAGTAATGAAGAAAACCGTACTTGTCACAGGCGGAACCGGCTATGTTGCAGCCTGGGTCGTTAAAGAGCTGCTTGATGGCGGCCATAATGTAAGAATTACTGTCCGCGATGCAGCGAAGACAGAAAAATACCAGCATCTCCTGGATGCGGAGAAACAATCTGCCGGAAAACTGACAGTCTATGAGGCGGATTTACTGAAAAAAGGAAGCTTTGATGAAGCCGTGAAAGGCTCTGAATATGTTTTTCATACCGCTTCTCCTTTTTTCATCAGCGGATTTAAAGATGCTCAAAAGGACTTGATTGAACCGGCTTTGGAAGGCACGAAAAACGTTCTGGAGTCTGTCAGACGTTCACCTGAAGTGAAACGGGTTGTCCTTACGAGCAGTGCAGTGGCCATTTTTGGGGATAATGCGGATAAGGAGGGCAAGTCCTCGTTTAATGAAAAGGATTGGAACACAACAAGCAGTGTTTCCCATCAGCCATACAGCTACTCAAAAACACT
Source organism: Metabacillus sp. SLBN-84 (assembly GCF_053629595.1). Lineage (NCBI taxonomy): Bacteria > Bacillati > Bacillota > Bacilli > Caryophanales > Bacillaceae > Metabacillus > Metabacillus sp. SLBN-84. The sequence continues at coordinate 1,579,363 of NZ_JBRJIP010000001.1, read as the reverse complement.
CGCTGAAAAGGCGGCCTGGGAAATGGCGGACAAGCAGCATTTTGATTTAGTCACTATTAACCCAACCTTTGTTCTTGGTCCTTCGCTTTCTAAACGGTCAGATTCAACGAGCATCAGTACGATTCTCGACCTTCTGAAAGGCGGATTTAAAAGCGGTGTTCCCAACTTAATCAACGGAACCGTTGATGTGCGCGATGTCGCAAAAGCCCATGTGCTTGCAGCCTTCACAGAATCTGCAAAGGGCAGATACCTGATTTCAAATGAAGAGGCCTCCCTGCTTGATATGGCACGGATATTTGAAGAGAACCGCCCAAATCACTATCCTCTTCCTAAACGAGAAGTGCCAAAACCGCTCATCTGGCTGATTGCACCTAAAGTAGGTCTGACTCGGAAGTATGTCAACAAAAACGTTGGAGTAAACGCCCGCTTTGATAACAGAAAAAGCATAAATGAATTGGGCATGACTTACAGAAGCCTTAAAGAGACTTTGATTGATCAGAACGAGCAGCTTGAGGCTGACGGCCTGCTGGCATAAAAAGACCAAAAAAGATGATTTCATAATGAAATCATCTTTTTTAATTCATTATTACCCTTAAAGGAAGGAAGAGGAAATAGTCTTATCAGGTTCTATAAATCTTACATACTTTCTCAAAGTAAAAGAATACACCCCTGTACCAATCAATATAACGGAAGACAGCACAAACAGGATGGTAATGCCGTAAGCTTCAGCTATCATGCCGTACAGCAGACTGGAAATGCCGAAAACACCAGTTAAGATAGCGTCTCTGGCTGCAAACACTTTCGGCAGAAGCTTTTTTTCTGAGTGATTTTGTATAAGCGTGATTTGTCCGATCAACTTGATTTCACTCCCTATTCCCACAAGGAATGAAATCAGAAGCGGTGCGGTCCCCGCTGTTGTGAAGCCGAACAAAAGGGTTAAGATCCCCCCGGCTGTTGAACCTGCAATGATTGCATAGCGAATAGACTTTTTTAGAATGGATTCAAATCTTATACATAAAAGCCCGCCTAAAATCAAACCGGCAAAGTATGCTGAGTTCAAATACCCCCACCATGCTTCACCTTTGCTCAGCACTTCTTCCACATAAACAAGTAGAACAGCAGCAATCCATACGACTTGTGCTATAGAATCGAAGAAATCAACGACAGAAATGACCCGCAGGGACGGGGTTTTCCAAATCGCTTTCCAGCCCTCCTGCATGGAACTCCACTTCGTTTTTCCTTCCTTTTCGTTTCTGCCTTCATTGATATGCGGCATCTGTATGAATGACATCATAATGGTTGATCCGGCAAAAAGCAGCACAGAGAAATATAATACTTCTTTTCCGCCGACAAGCGAAACCGCGATACTTCCAAGCGGCCAGCTCCCAAGCTGAACAAGTTGATCTACAACCGCCATAAATCCATTCACGCGGACGATGCGGTCCTCTGGAACTAAATACGGAATGAGCGAATTTCTGATCGGCACAGCCCACCCGTCGAAAAAAGCTATGACTGAAATTAGAGGAAAAACCGTAAGGATCCTTTCCCCCGGAAACAGAGTTAAGCAAACAGCAAGCATGAGTAAGAACAACGTCTTAATCAGTTGAGAGTATACAAGAATGGTTTTATAAGAGAATCGGTCAATAATGAACGGAGCTGTCACCCCGCCTGCGAACCTTGACAGCGTTACAGCAAACGGAACAGCTGCTGTCATTGCGATTGAGCCTGAGACGAAATACATGTAACTTAACAAGGCTACGATGTAGAATACATCTGCAGCATTGGCAAAACCCTGGCCAATCCACAAAAAATGAAACGAATGGTTTTTCACCTGTCAATCACCTTCACTTGTCTTAAAATATGTTTAAGTAGTAAGTGAAAGTGTGATTACAATGGAACTCATCCTTTCTGAATGAACCCTTCTTTGTCTTTATCCCAGAAAGTAATTGACCATAGGAGACTTCGCATTTATTCCTGCGGGCAGGTCCCCGGCAATTTGCCTGCGGTCAATCTCTAGGAAATAAGCGGCTTTACTAAGTGTGTCATAAAAAAGAGGAACTGCTTCCATCTCTCTGAATACATAAACCTGTATAGGCTGACATCCTGATTTATAAGCTTCAGTCAGACGGTGGTTTCCGTTTATGCAATAGGGCTTGCCGTTTGTCAGCAAACTGTTTTGAAGGATCATGACAGGATTTTTGTGATTGGGCTTTATCCGAGCAGGATCAGTGTTTACATTCCCTTGATCAACTGCATGGATGATGCGGGACGGCTCAAAAATTTCTGCTTTAAGTCCATTTTTAATTATATATGATGTTGCTCCATCTATGTCTAGAGCGTATTCAAATACTCCTGTTTCATATACCGCATACAGTGAAAACGTTTCTTGGCCAATTGGATGGACAACAGGATATTCTTCTTTAGCCAGGATGCGGGTAAACACATCCAGCCATTTTTCAGCGATGTCAGCACCATACTGCGAGGTGTCCTTCATTTCTTCCATGCACAAATGAAAGTGACGTGCCGGCTGGAACACCCTTGATTCTCTTTCATAAAAATCTATTTTAGATTCCACATCAACCTCCACGCAATCATTGTGATTTTCCACTTACTATTATCACATATTGACCACTTTAAATGCAGATAATTTTGAAAGCTTCAGAGGTGACACTTCGCTGAATGACGCCACAAATGAAGATCCATCTCTGTTAATGACGGCAGGATTACGATTATGAGAACACAATTAAGGATGCATGACATAGATTATTCAGCAAAAAGAAGCTGAATTCACTCCTGTTTAATTACCATTTAAATAACCGTCCCAATCGTAGTCATCAATCTTATAAAATTCTCCTTTATCATTTCTTTCATAAGCACACAAAGGTGAATCATGAATAAATTCTAATATGGAATCATCGAAATTCAAGATTACTCCAATAGAGACAATGTGAAAGTTTTCTGAATCACTTAGATAGTCATTATCTTCGTAGCCACTGAATATAGACCAGCCAAAATCTTCTTCACCGTTTGGATGATCCCTCAGCAAAAAGTTATATTCTCTTTTTTCAAGTACATCTTCGCTAACTGTAACTAAGCTGTCAAAATAAAAATCCCAGTTGGATGAAGCTGGGTCTTGATATTCCGTAGCGCAAATATTCTCAACTCCAAATGAAATCTCATTGCCTATTTTCAATGGCAAACGATGTGGTTCATTATCCAGCTTGCCTTTAAATCTTTTTCCGTTTATGCTGGTAATTTGAACCCACATTCTCTCTCCTCTATATCCATCATCCTCAGCCTTCTCAGTGACGAAGATTACCTTTACATAATCACCAACTTTTAATTTGTCCAACACTTCTAAACTAGGGACATAAAATGTATACGGTGATTCTTTGTTCAGGTCATAGACATTATCTAAGTACCAGTTCATTCTGTTTCTCCCCCTGACCTCGATATAAATAAATAGTAGAAACCTTTTAGCTATTACTAGCCGGTGAGCTGGAATTGCAAACTCATGTGTTCTAAATACAAAGCAAAGTTGTAATAAGATTGGATTAAGTAAGGTTTTTACATTCAGCATCATCATTGGTCCAAGCTAATTCCAATTTTAGCATATTCTTGGGCACCTATCTTCTAACCAGCAGTTTCTAGCTGGTTAGGATTTAATTCCACCTGTTAAATGAGCAATAAAACGTTTATGTTAATAAATAAAAAAAAATCCAATTTATATATAAATTGGATTTCTTTTTATTTTGCTATTTGTTTTTTAAAAACTCATCACTCGTTCATCCTCGCTGCTGTTATCTATTCAGCTGTGCTGCAGTTTTCTATCTTTTCGAACATACGATAAGAAAAGCACGCTTGAAGCTCCGATCAGCAGCGTCATTCCCCAAAAGATGTTCGTATAAACAGATGCAGCCGGGACATTCTGCTGCCATCCTATCAATAAACCTGACAGCGCGACTCCGAAGGCACCGCCGAAAAACTGGATCAGCTGCATGAGTCCCATGCCTGATCCAATTTCATCTTCAGGAAGAATTCGGGATGCCTCATTGGCAATGCTCGACGTCAGGCTTGAGAAGCCTGTGCTCATGAACATGTATGCAATCATAATGGCATATGGTGATAATCCTGCGAATAAAGACAAAATCAGCAGTGAAATCAGCAGCATCACATGACCAAAGGAGATAAGCGGAATATTTCCGAATTTGTCAATCAGCCGGCCAATAAACTGTGCTGCAACTGCCGAGAGTATGGCACCGGGAAAAATGATCAGTCCAATGGCGGCAGGATCTTTTTCATAAAGTTCCGTTAAGATCATCGGCATCATAAAGAGTGCTGAAAAGTGCAGGATAAATCCTGCAAAGGCGGATGCGGCAAGCTTTACATACTGTCTGTTTTTGAACAGCGAAGGCTGCACAAACGGCATGCTTACTTTATGGACATGCCTCCACAAGAGATACAGGACCGCAAGCGAACCGATCAGAAGCGGCACAGACAAGGTGGATAAAAAGAGCAGCAGGCCTGTTACTCCAAGACCTGTCAGCAATCCGCCGGCAGAATCAAAGTGCACCTTCTGTACATCTTCTTTTGGGAGAAGCTTCTTGAAAACCGGTAGAAACAGTACAACAAATGCCGTGATCACAAATAGATAATTCCATCCAAGATAGGTGGTAATGGCTCCACCGATGACCGGACCAAGTCCAAAACCAAGCGATGCGGCAGAAGAAATCAGCGACATCGCCTTTCCTCTTCTTGAAATCGGAATATATTTTCCGGCAAGAACCATGGCAAGTCCCGGTACAGCTCCCGCTCCTGCAGCCTGGAGAACCCGGGCAAACAAGAGAAGATAAAAACTTTCAGAGAAAAATCCAATGACAGAGGCTGCACCAAGCATCGCAAGTCCGATTGCGAGAAGCCTCGAAATGGGAATGAAATCCGACAGTCTGCTGTAAGTCAGCGTCGAAATGGCAAAAGCAATGGAATATCCGGAGACAATCCATGAAGCTGTAGCAGATGAGAGACTCAGATCACTCAGTACGCTCGGCAGCGCCACGTTAAACATGGTCGTATTCATGACGACAAGCCAGACTGTTAAGCTCCAGAGCCAGACAATTTTATTTTCATGTTTTAAGCCAGGAACTGCCGGCGGTCTTTCTTCTATTTTCGTTGACACACTATCCCGCCTTCAGTTTATTATTTCGTATACCTAAAGAAATATATACTCTTACAGCCTGTACAGTCAAACGATTTGCTTTAATCATTCCTGTATAAAGAAGAAAACCCTTCTTAACCAAGAAGGGTTTTCTTTTAGGTTTAGTATTTGTTTTCTTTAACAGCAGATACTTGCCATTCAACACCATATTTGTCTTTAACCTGTCCGTAAGCCGGACTCCAAAATGTTTCCTGAAGGGGCATTGTGACTGTTCCGCCTGCTGAAAGCTTTTCAAATACATCCTTGGCTGCGTCTGCCGAATCAATATGCATCGCTATGGAAAGCTGTGAACCGAGAGTATAAGGCATACCAGGAAACGTATCTGACAGCATCATGATTGTATTGCCTGTCTTAAACTGTGCATTCATCACACGGTCCTTTGCATCAGCAGGGATTGGATGATTAGGATCTTCGGGCATTTCTCCAAATGTCTGAATTGAAATCAGTTCAGCATCCAAAGCATCTACATAAAACTTCACTGCCTCTTGACCATTTCCATTTGTTACAATGTAAGGATTTACTGATGTGATCATGTTACACCTCATCGTCATAATTTTAATAAGAACATTTGTTCGCTATTATCATAGCATGATTCGTTTTCATTTGCCAAACAATTTTCAAACTAAACTAAGCCCGCACTCTACTTCTTTAGAGGCGGGCTAATTTCCTGCAAAGTCAGCATTTTTTTTAAGTTACCTCACTCCGTACTTTTTCATCCGCTTTTCATCCTTTGCATCCTTCACGACGAGCACGGCGTGTATGGCTCCAGGAAGATAAAAAATGAGTGTTAAAATCAGGTTAAGCAGTGCCTGAAACGGTCTGCCGACAAACAGCACAGCCACAGGCGGCAGTAAAATTGCCAATAAATAAAGCATCATTATTCACCCCGTTCTTTTCTTATCCGTAACATTTTACCCCGATTCACCGGTTTAGAAACAGTAAAAAACACGGAGCACAAGGCCCCGTGTTCTGTTTTTACTTAGACATCCATTCTGTATGGAAAATGCCTTCTTTGTCTGTACGCTGGTAAGTGTGCGCTCCGAAGTAGTCGCGCTGCGCCTGAATAAGGTTGGCAGGCAATGTAGCCGTGCGGTAGCTGTCGTAATAGGAAAGGGCAGCCGAGAAGCTTGGTACCGGAACACCCTGCTCAATAGCAACTGTCAGCACTTTGCGTAGAGCTCCCTGGTAGCTTTCTGCGATCTCTTTGAAGTAAGGGTCAAGCAGAAGATTCGCAAGCTCGCCGTCGCGGTCATACGCATCTTTGATTTTTTGAAGGAAGGCTGCACGGATGATGCATCCGCCTCTGAAAATCATCGCGATGTCGCCGTACTGAAGATCCCAGTTGTATTCCTCAGAAGCTGCTCTCATTTGGGCAAAACCTTGTGCATACGAGCAGATTTTACTCATATAAAGCGCTTTGCGGACAACTTCAATCAGTTCTTTTTTGTCGCCTTCAAATGGTGTAACAGAAGGACCCGAAAGAATGCCGCTCGCTTTTACACGCTCATCTTTCATGGCAGAGATGAAGCGGGCAAACACGGATTCCGTAATAATCGGAAGCGGAACACCTAAATCAAGGGCACTTTTGCTTGTCCATTTTCCAGTTCCTTTTTGTCCTGCTGTATCAAGAATCACATCAACAAGCGGCTTGCCTGTTTCATCATCTGTTTTTGTGAAAATGTCAGCCGTGATTTCAATCAGATAGCTGTCAAGCTCGCCTTTATTCCACTCGGCAAATACTTCATGCAGTTCCTGTGCAGATAGGCCAAGAACATTTTTAAGGATGAAATACGCTTCTGAAATCAGCTGCATATCGCCGTACTCAATGCCGTTATGCACCATTTTCACATAATGGCCGGCACCGTCCGGACCGATATAAGTTGTACATGGATCTCCGTCCACTTTTGCAGATATCGCTTCAAAAATCGGCTTTACAAGCTCAAATGCTTCCTTTTGTCCGCCAGGCATGATCGAAGGTCCTTTAAGGGCTCCTTCCTCTCCGCCTGAAACGCCGGTGCCGATAAAGTGAATGCCGCTTTCAGCAAGCTCTTTGTTTCTGCGCTGTGTATCTGTGTACAGCGTATTTCCGCCGTCGATCAGAATATCGCCTTTATCAAGATGTGGAAGAAGCTGCTCGATTGTTGCATCTGTTGCAAAACCGGCTTTTACCATAAGAAGAATTTTGCGCGGTGTTTCAAGAGACTGAACAAATTCTTCAATGCTGTATGTACCTGTCAGGTTCTTGCCGCTGTGTTCTTTCAGCATTTCTTCTGTTTTATCTGAAGAACGGTTATAAACGGCCACCGAATAGCCGCGGCTTTCTATATTAAGAGCGAGGTTTTTGCCCATGACGGCCAAACCGATAACGCCAATTTGCTGTTTAGACATGTTTATACTCCCTTTCTGTCCCAAATATCGTTGTTCGCATGAATATGCATTCCTTCTGTAAAATAACACAGTGCCCTTGCTTTTATCAAGGAAAGCGCCTTGTCTCATTCCCTTAAAAAATCTTTATTGAAACTTGTCCCGCTTGTTTTATCATCTTCCAGGTGGACCGCTTTCATCCCGCGTTTAATGACACTTTCTCCAAATTTTTTCTGAATGTCCTCAATCGTTTTAAATAGAGGCTCTTTTTTTGCATCCTCCTGAAAAGAAAACAGATCCAGCTGTTTATAGGCAGCTCCTTTTGGCACAAGGTCCTGGCACGTAACCCCAAGCAAACGTACGGGATCTCCCGTCCAGTGCCTGTCAAAAATCTCTTTTGCGTGAGTGTACAGCTCTTCCTTTTCACCAAGTGGATTATTGACTGTCCGGCTGCGGGTAAATGTGCTTCTGTCTGAGTAGCGAATCGTAATAAAGATCTTTGTTCCAAGCACCTCTTTCCGTTTCATCCGCATGCTGACGGACTGGGAAAGGCGGTTCAGAGTATCGTACAGGACGCGAACATCACTTGAATCTTTGGAGAGAGTGGTAGAATTCCCAATGCTCTTAAAATCATGGATGCTGTCCGGGTTGACTTCCCTGCTGTCTATACCGTTTGCCCTTTTTTTCAGCCGTTCACCGTTAATGCCCAGGAGCTGTTTCAATGAAATCGGATCGGCTTCAGCCAGATCTTTGATCGTCTGAATGCCAATGGTGCGGAGTTTTTCTGCCGTTTTTTCTCCCACTCCGTGCATCTCGCCTGCTGGAAGCGGCCACAGTGTCTCGTGAAGCTCCCGTTTTCTGAGGACGGTGATGCCCAGTGGCTTTTTCATATTGGAAGCCATCTTGGCAAGGAACTTATTCGGGGCAATGCCAATACTTGATGGCAGAAGCAGCTCTTCAAGCAATCGCTGCTGAATCGTTTTTGCCACTTGAAGCGGATTGCCTTCCTTCAGATATTCCGTCAAATCCATATACCCTTCATCAATAGAGACAGGCTCAACCAGCTCGGTAAATTCTCTTAACAGGTCGAACATTGCTCTTGATGCCTTCCGGTACCGGTCAAAATTCGGCTTCCTGACAATCAGTTCGGGACAATGGCGCTTCGCCTGCCACAGCGGCATTGTTGTTTTCACTCCTCTTGCTCTTGCCTCATAGCTGCACGTGACAACAATTCCCTTCCGTTCTTCCACATTTCCGGCAATGGCGAGGGGTTTCCCCCTCAGCTCAGGCTCAAACGCCATCTCAACTGATGCGTAAAAACTGTTCATATCCACATGGAGAATCACTCTTGGACCGCTTCGTCCGTTCATTTCCATTCAACTTCTTTCAAGGCTCTTTTATGTTAAAAGTTTACCATAACCCTAATTAAAAGTACCAACTGAGCGTATTGTCCAGGCTGAATGCTAGTAAAAAACAATTGACAACTTGTCTGCATTCAGAGTAAATTATATCTTGTGTGATTTTATAAACAGACAAACTTCATAATAAGCTTAATCTTTTCAGAGCGGGGGAATCATGCATTTGGTAAGGCTCTTACCTTGGGGTGAATCCGTAAATGGAAGGGAACTCTCAATCCCGAATCCGACAGTTAACCTCGTATGCTTTATTGGGAGAAAGACTTTAATTGTGTATTAAAGACCTTTCTTACTTTAGATTGGTCTTTTTTTGTATTTTCAGAATTCTTACATCAAAGAGGAGGTTCATCTATGAAGAAATTTCGTTTGGGACTGGCTTCCCAAATTTTCATTGGTTTGATTTTAGGTATTTTAGTTGGTGTCGTCTGGTTTAATGACCCTCGCCTTGCAGCCGTGCTGCAGCCGCTTGGTGACTTGTTTCTCCGTTTGATCAAAATGATCGTGATTCCGATTGTTATCTCCAGTCTGATTGTTGGAGTTGCGGGTGCCGGGAATGGAAAACACGTTGGAAGACTCGGCGGAAAAACCATTCTCTATTTTGAAATCATTACAACCGTAGCGATTGTCCTCGGTGTATTGCTTGCAAACGTCTTTCAGCCGGGACAGGGTGTTGACCTTGAATCTGCCCAAAAGACAGATATCCAGCAGTATGTCGACACATCTGAGGAGCAAAGTGAAAAATCGGTTGCCGAAACGTTCCTTCATATTGTGCCGACGAACTTCTTTAAATCCGTCGTAGAAGGCGATATGCTTGCCATCATCTTTTTCTCCGTCCTCTTCGGCCTTGGCGTAGCAGCCATTGGAGAACGCGGAAAGCCCGTCCTGCAATTCTTTGACGGTGTTTCACACGCGATGTTCCACGTCGTAAATCTCGTAATGAAAGTGGCTCCACTCGGCGTGTTTGCCCTGATTGGAGTAACCGTTTCGAAATTTGGAATTGATTCACTGCTGTCTCTTGGAAAATTGGTTCTATTAGTATACGCTGCACTGATTTTCTTCCTGATTGTCGTGCTGGGTGCAGTGGCAAAATGGGCGGGCGTCAATATCTTTATGCTGCTGCGCTACATTAAGGACGAGCTGCTGCTTGCATTTAGTACGTCAAGCTCTGAAACCGTCCTTCCCCGCATCATGGAAAAGCTTGAAAAAATGGGATGCCCTAAAGGAATTGTGTCTTTCGTCGTTCCGATCGGATACACTTTTAACCTTGACGGATCAGTGCTTTATCAGGCCATCGCTGCCTTGTTCCTCGCACAGGTCTACGGCATTGAATTAACGATCGTTCAGCAATTAACGCTGATCTTAGTCTTGATGGTTACGTCTAAAGGGATGGCTGCCGTTCCTGGAACATCCTTTGTCGTGCTGCTTGCCACTCTCGGAACGATTGGAATTCCTGCAGAAGGACTTGCCTTCATTGCAGGTGTTGACCGCATCATGGATATGGCCCGCACAGTCGTCAACCTTGTCGGCAATACACTCGCTGCCATTGTGATGTCAAAATCCGAAGGCCAGTACAACCGGATTAAAGCGGATGAAGTTATGAAAGCAAGTGCATAAATAAGTTGAGCCCCCGGAAAATGTTCCGGGGGTTTTGTTAGTTCTTATTGTACTCCTTGAAACCATATGTAAGCACTCCTCCAACAATCCCGATCATGGCAGCAACCGGTGCTGAAAACACGAAACCGATTGCCACTGCAAATCCAACTCCTGCACCTACGGACGGGTCCTCATTAGGATAAAATTCAGTAAAGAGCGCAAGGCCCAATACGATCAGGATAAATGATCCAAACCCTGAAATTAAAAACCCCAGAAAAAAATGTTTCATGTTATACTCCTCTTGATTTTTATAGACTTTAAGCAGAACACGGTTTATATATTTGCTTACCCTCCCACATCGTTTCTCAGTTTCCGAGGGTAGGATTCGCCTCTTTGCTTACCCTCCCACATCGTTTCTCGGTTTCCGAGGGGACGATTCATCCATTTGCTTACCCACCCACATCGTTTCTCAGTTTCCGAGGGGACGATTCATCCATTTGCTTACACCCACATCGTTTCTCAGTTTCCGAGGGTAGGATTCGCCTCTTTGCTTACCCTCCAACATCGTTTCTCAGTTTCCGAGGGTAGGATTCGCCTCTTTGCTTACCCTCCCACATCGTTTCTCAGTTTCCGAGGGTAGGATTCGCCTCTTTGCTTACCCTCCCACATCGTTTCTCAGTTTCCGAGGGTAGGATTCGCCTCTTTGCTTACCCTCCCACATCGTTTCTTGATTTACGAGGGTACGATTCTCACTTTAAATTGACTCGCGTTCCCGAAATTCAAAAACACACCATCCCTTACAAGAATGATGTGCTCTGCTTGCCCCTGATTACTTGCACTCTACCTTATCAAATCCAAACCGCTCCAGAAATTCATTGTAGGCTTCCATTCTGCCGAGGATTTTTCCTCTTTCCAGCTCTTCCATGTTCTCCTGGAGGAGTTTGCAGTTTTCTTCGGCTCTTGTTCTCACGTAAGATGCAATGGCACTTTCATTAAATGTATTCATTGTGATCACTCTCCTTAATATGGAAAATACCCATTGCAGACCTTATACAAACACAGAGCCGAACATCGATAAAGCCCTCCGTCCAGATGAACAGAGGGCTTGCTTGCTTTATTTCTTCCAGTTGTTCCGGATAAACTCTTCTCTTCCGGATTCTTCTCGTTCCTGCTTGTATTTTTCAGGGTTTTTCGCATAGAACTTCTGATGGTATTCTTCTGCCGGATAAAATGGGGAAGCAGGCAGGATCTCTGTCACGACAGGCTTTTGAAAGCGTCCGCTTGCGTCAATTTCCTGCTTTGTTTTTTCAGCCTTCAGCTTTTGCTCTTCTGTGTGATAGAAAATGGCAGTGCGATACTGGCTGCCGCGGTCGAAGAACTGGCCGCCGTCATCTGTCGGATCAATCTGCGGCCAATAGAGTTCAAGCAGGGTGTCATAGGAAAAGACATCCGGATCAAAGGTAATTTCAACCGCTTCCCTGTGTCCTGTTTCACCTGTTTTGATTTGTTCATATGAAGGATTTTCAAGTGTTCCCCCCGTATAGCCCGAAACGACTTCAATAATTCCCGGCTGTTCGTCGAACGGCTTCACCATGCACCAAAAACAGCCTCCTGCAAATGTTGCCTTTTCTCTTCTTCCCATGATCTGCACCTCTTTCTATGATGTAAAACAGCAGACACAATCTATGTGCCTGCCATTTTTTCAATTATTCGCTTTTAGCTACTTCTTTAATTATTGATACCACAAGCTCGGCTGTTTTGACAAGTTCTTCAATTGGCATCTTCTCATTTGTAGTGTGGATGTCTTCGTATCCGACAGCAAGGTTGACAGTCGGGATGTCAAAGCCGGCAATTACGTTTGCGTCACTTCCGCCGCCGCTTGTCTGAAGTTCGCTTGTACGGCCGATGTTTGCTGCCGCGCGCTTTGCCACTTCTACAACGTGATCTCCCTCTCCAAACTTAAAGCCAGGATACATCACTTCGATTTCAACTTCTGCACGGCCTCCCATTTCAGCCGCCGCACTTTCGAACGCTTCTTTCATTTTAGCTGTTTGGGCTTCCATTTTTTCAGGAACGAGTGATCTCGCTTCAGCCAGGATATTCACTTGGTCGCACACAATGTTTGTTTGCGTGCCTCCTTCGAATCGGCCGATGTTTGCTGTTGTTTCATGATCAATTCTTCCAAGCGGCATTTTTGCAATCGCTTTTGAAGCAATTGTAATCGCAGAAATGCCCTTTTCCGGTGCAACGCCTGCGTGGGCGGTCTTGCCGAAAATAGACGCTCTCACTTTTGCCTGTGTCGGAGCAGCCACAATAATGGTTCCTACTTTTCCGTCACTATCAAGGGCATATCCGAATTTAGCCGTCACTTTAGATCCGTCCAACGCTTTTGCGCCTACTAGACCGGATTCTTCTCCAACTGTGATGATGAATTCAATTTTCCCGTGAGCGATGTTGTTTTCTTTCAGCACACGCACAGCTTCAAGCATGGCTGATAATCCCGTTTTGTCATCTGCCCCAAGAATCGTTGTGCCGTCTGTTACAATGTATCCGTCTTTAATAGAAGGTTTTATTCCTTTTCCCGGAACGACCGTGTCCATATGGGATGTAAAATAAATCGGATCAATGCCGTCCTGCACAGCATCCAGCGTGCAGATCAGGTTGCCCGCACCATGTCCAGTAATACTTGTTGTATCATCTTCTTCAACGCGCACGCCAAGTGCTTCAAACTTTTCAGTCAGGACTTTGGCGATTTTTGTTTCGAATTTTGTTTCAGAATCAATTTGAACAAGCTCTAAAAACTCATTCACTAAACGTTCTTGATTAATCATGTTTGTTTCCTCCTAGGCTTAAAGCGGAATGTTTCCATGTTTTTTGGCAGGACGCTGCTCTTGCTTTGTGCGCAGCATCTCGAGAGCCTGAATAAGCTTTATTCTTGTATCGCGGGGGTCAATCACGTCATCGACCATCCCTTGGCTTGCTGCAACATAAGGATTGGCGAATTTTTCGCGGTACTCCTCTATTTTGGCTGCCCGCGTTTCTTCCGGATTCTCGCTGTTTTCAATCTCTCTGGCAAAAATAATATTCGCAGCACCCTGAGGACCCATAACAGCGATCTCGGCATTCGGCCATGCAAAAACCAGATCCGCTCCGATCGACTTGCTGTTCAGCGCCACATATGCTCCGCCGTATGCTTTGCGGAGAATGACCGTAAGCTTTGGCACCGTCGCCTCTGAGTATGCATATAAGATTTTTGCCCCGTGGCGGATAATTCCCCCGTGCTCCTGTTTAATTCCCGGGAAAAAGCCTGTTACATCTTCAAATGTAATAAGCGGAATCTGGAATGAATCGCAGAAGCGAATGAATCTGGATGCTTTATCGGATGAATCAATATCAAGCCCGCCTGCCATATATTTGGGCTGATTGCAGACAAGGCCCACAACCTCTCCTTTAATGCGCGCAAACCCGACAACAATGTTTTTGGCAAAGTCTTTTTGAACCTCGTAAAAAGATCCTGCATCCGCGACTTCCTCAATAACCACCCTGACATCATAGGGTCTAAGAGCATCAAACGGGATGCAGTCCGTCAGATTCGGCCTGTAGTCAGACTCTTCTTCATGCGGCAAAACCGGCGTTTTTTCCTGGTTGTTCTGCGGCAAATATGTAAGTAATTTTCGCACCTGGGAAAGCACTTCTTCCTCCGTCTGTCCGGAAAAATGGGCATTCCCGCTGATCGTATTATGTACTTTGGCCCCGCCCAGATCCTCCGAGCTGATTTTTTCTCCGGTCACGGTCTCAATGACCTTAGGCCCTGTAATGAACATTTGGCTTGTTTTCTCGACCATGAACACAAAATCGGTGATTGCCGGAGAATATACGGCTCCCCCGGCACAGGGGCCGAGAATGACAGATATTTGCGGAATGACTCCCGAATAGATGGTATTCCGGTAAAAGATCTGCCCGTAGCCATCTAATGATACCACACCTTCCTGAATCCTGGCACCTCCGGAGTCATTCAGGCCGACGAACGGCGTTCCGCTTTTTACGGCAAGATCCATGACTGCAGCAATCTTTTTGGCGTGCATTTCTCCGAGTGCTCCCCCAAAAACCGTGAAGTCCTGTGAGAACAAATAAATCGGACGGCCGTTTACTTTACCATAGCCGGTAACGACACCGTCGCCCGGTCCTTTTTTCCCGCTCAGCCCGAAATCATTGCAGCGGTGCTCAATGAAGGGATTCATTTCAACGAACGTGCCTTCATCAACCAAAAGGTCTATTCTCTCCCGTGCAGTCAGCTTGCCCTTTTCGTGCTGCTTTTCAATGCGCTCATCCCCGCCGCCCATCTCAACTTCCCGTCTCCGGTCATACAGCTCGTTGATTTTATCAAAGATATCGATGTTCATGATATCGTTCCTCCTTTCTTTTCACATAGTTCAACCAGCACTCCATTTGCAGCTTTAGGATGCAGGAAAGCAATGGAGGCACCGCCTGCACCGTTTCTTGGAGTCTCATCTATCATTTTGATTCCGTGTTCTTTCAATTCACGAATCCTCATTCCTATATCATCTACTGCCAAAGCCAAATGATGTATGCCTTCTCCGCGCTTTTCAATGAACCTGGCTACAGCACTTTCTTTTGAAACCGGCTCAAGCAGCTCGATTTTCGTTTCTCCTGCTTTCAGAAAAGCCACTTTGACTCCCTGTTCTTCTACCGTTTCCATTCCTTCAAGCTTTAACCCGAGTGTTTCCTGATAAAAAGGAAGCACCGCTTCAATTGAATGGACGGCTACCCCAATGTGATCGACCTTTTTGACCATTTCTTCCCCTCCTCATGATGAAAACGCTTAACATCGTGAACATGACATACTTCTTTGCCAATCGACGAAATTCCTTCTTTTTCGGGCAAAAATGTCCATCTTTGTTCATATCTCCTCCCTTGTCCGTACCTCCTATCCGCGTTAGAATAGAAGGACAAACCCTCTGAAATGGAGTGAAAGACATGTCTAAACGATTTCAAAAAGTCATTATCTATCTCATGCTCTTCGTCATGCTGGCAACTACTCTTTTAGCTGGGATGAGTATGTGGTTCTAATAAGAAAAGCGGAATCGCCCGATTAGCTCCGGGAGTCAGATAAGGAAACGGCGGTAAAGGCGCTTTTTGCCTTTGCCGACGGTTCCGTTCTGATAGAGGAGTTGGGCGATGGCACTGGACAATAAGAAAAGCGGAGCCGACCGTTTAGCCCTGACAGGCAGAAAAGAAATCACCCGAAAAGTCCGGGCTTGACTTTTTGGGGGATTTTGTTCTGACGGAAGGGCTGGGAGGCGGAGCTGGACACCACGAAAAGCGGAATCGCCTTGCTCAGCTCCGAAGGGCAGAAAAGGCTTCGCCGCAAAAAGCCGGTTTTGCTTTTTGCGGCGAAGACGTTCTGGCCGAGGAGTTAGGCGATGGAGCTGGACAATGCGAAAAGCGAAGCCGACCGTTCAGCTCCGAAAGTCAGATTAAAGGACGCAAAAAAAGGTGATTCCCTCTCAGGAATCACCTTTTTTAATTGCCCCTTTTTCAGCTGCAATCTCTTCAAAGGACTTGCCGTTTTTTGTGATAAACACTTTGGTTCCAACCGGAATGTGTTCAAAGAGGATCTCGACTTCTTCGTTGTACATGCGAACACAGCCTTGAGTGACGAAGGATCCGATGGAATCCTCGTTGTTTGTGCCGTGGATGCCGTATATCCGTCCATCTGTGTTTTCGGCGTCAAAGCCGATCCACCTTGTGCCAAGAGGATTTTTCGGATCTCCGCCGGGGATATCTTTTTTCCGGTAATAGGGCTCTGCCGCTTTAACTGTGATTGTAAATTCTCCCTCAGGCGTCAGATCATCGTTTTTTCCTGTTGCCACATCAAAGGTTTTAATAATCTGCCCGTTATCAATGTAAGCAAGTTCGTTCGTCTGCTTATTAATGATGAGGTACGGATCGCCGACTGACGGATTTTGTCCGAGCGGCCAAAGCGGAGACAGGAACATTATGAGCAGGAACAGCATTTTCAAAGTCTATCACCCTTTTTGAATTATGATGCTCCTGCAGGCTTCATTTCATTCTTGCGGGACATGCCTTTAAATTGACTTTTTATCACAAGATATTGTTCCATCTCACGGACAAAATGCAAGAGCGCGGCCCGTGCCTCGAATTCTTCCCGGGTTTCCGGGAGCGGCATTTCTTCGAACATTCTTCTCATCTCAGCAAGCTTTACAAGAAATTTGTGAGCGGTGTTGCCGGGGTGGATCGCTTCTCTCACTTCCCGGATAAAGTCCGCCACAATCTCCGCCTGATCGACCGTTACTTTGATTGAGGCAATGATTGGGAGTACCCTCTCAATGATTTCAAACTGTTTTTCCCTCATTTTAAAATAATGATAGTAGAGGTTTTCATGTCTCATAAAATGATTTTCTACATCTCTGAACGCGAGCGTTTTTGCTTCGTTGATGATGGCGGCTGTTTCTGTAATTTCCTTTCCATCCCACGAACTGTCATGCGAAAGCAGGTATTCCTCAATCTCAAGGAAGATTTTCGAGAGGCGGTCCTCAATTTCCAGCTGATATTCTTTCAGCTTTTTATCTACACTCGGCATGTAAAGGTTCATGATAAGCGCTACTCCTATGCCGGTTGCAATCAGAGCAATCTCATTCAAGACCAGATCAAACGTAATGTGCGAGGCTGTATAGAGATGGAGAATAATGACCGAGCTTGTGACAATTCCTTCTTTCGCTTTTAAAAGAACGGTTACTGGAATAAAAAATAAGAGCAGCAGGCCGATCACTAACGGATGATAGCCGATTCCTTCAAAAAAGACAAAGGAAAATAAGATGGCGATCAGGCAGGCAAAAAAACGTGCCCATGAGGTCTGAAGCGATTTTTTCTTCGTCACCTGGATGCATAGAATCGTCAGGATGCCCGCGGATGCAAAATTCTGCAGTCCGAAAAGCTCGGCAAGACTGATGGCGATGGCTGCACCAAGTGCTGTTTTGAGTGTGCGGTAACCAATTTTAAACATGTGTCTTCCCCTTGCGTTTCATGTGATATGAGGTTTCATATCCTTTTTTCATACGGTGCCCAATTGAAGGCACAAAGATAAAAAAGATGATCATGATGATCATCTTTTTCTAAAAAGCTATTATAGCATTTTTTCAAGAAAGTTTTGAGCACGCTGTGTTTTTGGATTCGAAAAGAACTCTTTTGGCGCAGCATCTTCTACAAGTCTTCCTTCATCAAGGAAAAGAACCCTGTCTGCAACTTCTCTGGCAAAGCCCATCTCGTGCGTGACGATCGCCATCGTCATGCCTGAAAATGCGAGGTTCTTCATGACCTCGAGAACTTCCTTGACCATTTCAGGATCAAGAGCGGATGTCGGTTCATCGAACAGCATCACTTCAGGATTCATCGCGAGTGCTCTTGCAATAGCAACACGCTGTTTCTGTCCGCCGGAGAGTCGGTTTGGATATTCATGCGCTTTTTCAGCGAGCCCGACTTTCTTAAGCAGTTCATGTCCCTGTTCTTCTGCTTCTTTTTTAGAAGTTCCTTTAACGGTAAGAGGAGCATACGTTAAATTCTCAAGAACCGTTTTATGAGGGAACAAGTGAAAGTGCTGAAACACCATTCCGACATTCTGGCGGACTTTGTTGATGTCTGTTTTCGGATTAGTAATATCCTGATCTTTAATATAGATATGGCCGCTTGTCGG
Source organism: Metabacillus sp. SLBN-84 (assembly GCF_053629595.1). Lineage (NCBI taxonomy): Bacteria > Bacillati > Bacillota > Bacilli > Caryophanales > Bacillaceae > Metabacillus > Metabacillus sp. SLBN-84. The sequence goes on along the minus strand of NZ_JBRJIP010000001.1, from coordinate 1,561,041 downwards.
ATCCTCAAGCCTGTTCATGCACCGTAAAAAGGTGGATTTTCCTGAACCGGACGGGCCGATGATGGCCACAACTTCTTTTTCTGCAATGTGTGTTGAGATGCCTTTCAGCACTTCTAATTTTCCGAATGATTTATGAAGGTTGTCCACTTTAATCACTGCGCGCCATTCTCCTTTCAACAAGTTTGCCAAGAACCGTTAAAATAATGACCATGACGTAATAGATGAGTCCGGCAATCAAGATCGGCTCGAAATAACGGTACGTCTGGCCGCCGACTATGTAGGAGCTTCTCATAATATCCTGTACTCCGATAATCGTCACGATGGCTGATTCTTTTGTAAGGGTGATAAATTCGTTCATTAAAGCAGGCAGAATGTTTTTAATGGCCTGCGGGAAAATAATGTCTTTCATCATCTTTGAATAAGGAACTCCAAGGGCCATTGCCGCTTCACGCTGTCCTTTATCAATGGCCATAATGCCTGCTCTTATTACTTCTGAAATATAGGCTCCTGAGTTAAGAGCGAATGTTGCGACTGCAGCCGGATATGGATCAATTTCAAATCCCAGTATCTGAGGCGCACCGTAGTAAATAATCAATAATTGCAGGATAAGCGGTGTACCGCGGAAAATGGATGTGTATGCATCCGCAAACCACATCAGCGGCTTGATTCTGCTGATTTTAAAGAGAGCAAGAATGACAGCCAGTGTAAAACCGAGCAGTGCAGAAAGGCCGACAATCTTAAGTGTTACCGGAATCCCCTGAAGGATAAACGGTATCGAGGGCGCTATCGCCGGAAAATCCAGATTCATTGATTTCGACACTCCTTTCTCATGTTAAACAAAAAAACGTTCAACATTCTTGTGTTGAACGTTTTCCTGAATGGACTGCTTATTCTTCTCCGCCGAACCATTTCAAGACAAGCTTTTCAAGTTCGCCGTTTTCTTTCATTTCGTTCAGCACTTTGTTGAATTCCTCAGCATATTTGCTGTCTTTCGGGAATGCGATTGCTGAACCTGCTTCTTCTGTTTCACCGTCTTCAATGACTGTGCCTTCAAGCTCTTTGTCATTTTTGAAGTAGCCTTTTGCTACAGTATCTTCGATAATCGCTGCATCAAAGCGGCCGGCTTTCATTTCCTGGATCAGCTCAGGGATTCTGTTGCGGTTTTCTACTTTGATGTTCACTGTTTCAGCAATTTCTTCTGCTTTGCCTTCTTGAATGGATGCAAGCTGTACACCTACTGTCTTGCCTTCAAGGTCTTCAACTGACTTGATGCCGCTGCCCTTTTTAGTCACAATCATGTGCTTTGCCGTGTAGTAAACGTCTGAGAAATCAACGCTCTTTTTACGTTCTTCAGTAGGCGTCATTCCTGCAAGAACCAGGTCAGCTTTGTTGGCCTGAAGCGCAGGGATCAATCCTGTGAAATCCATGTCCTGAACTTCAATTTCATAGCCAAGCTCTTTGCCGATTGCTTTTGCAAGATCGATGTCAAACCCGATAATTTCGCTTCCTTTTGCTGTGTCAATGTACTCAAATGGAGGATAATCGGCTGATGTTGCCATTTTTAGGACTTTTTTCTCCTCTTTGCCTGATGTTTCCGAAGAACCGCAGGCAGCAAGAACTCCAATCACCAAAATCGAAATCAAAAATAGTGCAAACTTCTTCATTTCTACTTCCCCCTCGTTATTTTCTTAAAATTCTAAATTTAATAATATTATCTTCTATAGAATAATAATTTACAAGACTTTTTTCACGAATAAATATCCGAATAAATGTATTTTAACACAGACTTATAATTATGCAATATATCTTTTAATAATTTATTTTTATGCAAGATTATTATAGTAAGAAAGAATGTTAAACTATGGAAAAATATAATTACACACAAAAAAACTGCCGCATAAGCGGCAGTTTAGATTTCTTCGCAATATTGGTCAAATGCTTCCTGAAGCTTTGCTACAACACTCATCGGGTCATGTCCTTCAATTTCGTGGCGCTCGACCATAGTCATGAGTTTTCCATCTTTTAGCAGGGCGAAAGACGGAGATGATGGCGGATACCCCGTAAAAAAGTCTCGGGCGTATGCAGTCGCTTGTTTATCTTGTCCGGCAAAAACCGTTACAAGTCGGTCAGGACGTTTATCATAATGCACGGAATGCGCAGCTGCCGGTCTTGCAATTCCACCGGCACATCCGCAGACGGAGTTGATCATAACAAGCGTTGTTCCCTCTTTTTTGAACGTTTCTTCAACGTCTTCAGGTGTTTTCAGCTCTGTATAGCCTGCAGCCGTAATCTCTTTTCTTGCCTGAGCAACGACATCGTTCATAAACATATTAAAATCAATATTCATTGGTTGCATCTCCTTTATACACACTATACATCTATTCTACCAGCAGATTTTGAAAAAAACTACTGTAATGCAAGACTCACCTTTCTAAAAAGGCTGCAATCAGCTCTTTGACACTTCCAGAAACCGGGCGTTTTCCGCTGATGACCTCCTGTTCGAGGACAGGCATCGTTCCTTTAATCGAAGGATGCTGAAAAAAGTGATGCTTCAGCTGTTCCTGAATCATCTCATAGAGCCACTCTTTTTGCTGAAGCTGTCTTCTTTTTTCAAACACGCCGCTTTTCTTTGTTATGTCCAGAAAAGCCGTAACCGTGTCCCAGATTTCTTCAATTCCTTTTTCCTGAATGGCAGAAGCCGTGACAGCCTTTGTTTCCCATCCTCTTGTGTAGGATGTCAGAAAGTGAAGAATCTGATTATATTCATGTCTTGCTCTCTCTGCATTCTTTACGTTATCTCCATCCGCTTTATTGACGACAACCAGGTCCGGCAGCTCCATAATCCCCTTTTTCATCGTCTGAAGCTCGTCACCTGCACCGGTAAGGACGAGGAGAAGGAAAAAATCAACCATGCCTCTGATTGCAAATTCCCCCTGGCCGACACCCACTGTTTCGACCAGGATCACGTCATAGCCAGCCGCTTCGCAGACAATGATAGATTCTCTCGTTTTTCTGGTTACTCCCCCCAGGGTTCCGCCAGACGGGGAAGAGCGGATAAAGGCATCCGGATTTCTGGACAGCCGATCCATTCTCGTTTTATCTCCAAGAATGCTGCCTTTGGACACCTTGCTGCTCGGGTCGACAGCAAGTACAGCCACTCTATGGCCCTTTGTGCACAAATACGTTCCGAAGGCATCTATGAAAGTGCTTTTTCCGGCCCCAGGTACGCCTGTAATCCCGATCCGGACGGACTTGCTTGTCCGCTGCTGCAGCACTTCAATCATCTCCTGGGCCGTTTCGAAGTGCTTTTCCGCATTGCTTTCTACGAGCGTAATGGCTTGGGCAACCGCGACTTTATTTCCGCTTAGCACGCCGTCTGCATACTCGTTTGCACTCTTTTCAGCTTCTCCTGCCTTTTTTCTTCGTTTAGGAGCGTCGGTCATTCTTCTGCTGCCTCATAGCCAAGACGTTCATACACTTTTTCAAGCATGATTTTTGCAGCATTCGGAATCACCGTTCCAGGACCGAAAATAGCAGAAGCACCGTTGCTCAGAAGGAAGTCGTAATCCTGATACGGAATCACGCCGCCGACGATGACCATGATATCTTCTCTTCCCAAAGCCTTCAGTTCCTGAACAAGCTGCGGCAGAAGGGTTTTGTGTCCGGCTGCAAGCGAGCTCATCCCGACGATATGCACATCATTTTCAACAGCCTGTGCCGCCGTTTCTGCAGGAGTCTGAAATAAAGGGCCGATGTCAACGTCAAAGCCTAAATCTGCATAAGCGGTGGCGACTACCTTCGCTCCGCGGTCATGTCCGTCCTGACCCATTTTCGCAATCAGAATACGGGGCCTTCTTCCTTCCAGCTGTGAAAATTCATCGGTCATCCTTCTGACGCTTTCAATTTCTTCTTCATTTGAAAACTCTGAACTGTACACGCCGCTGATTGACCGGATCACTGCCTGATGGCGCTTAGACGCTTTTTCAACAGCATCTGAAATTTCACCGAGAGTGGCTCTGGCCCGCGCCGCTTCCACCGAAAGCTCAAGGAGGTTCCCCTCTCCCGTCTTAACGGCTTCTGTGAGAGCCTGAAGCGCTTGATCCACCTCCATCTGATCACGCGATGCCTTAAGCACTTGAAGTCTCTCAATCTGCTTGCGCCTTACCTCGGTATTATCAATAGAAAGAATTTCTATCGGATCCTCTTCCTCGACTTGAAATTTATTCACGCCGATTATCGTTTCTGATCCTGAGTCAATTTTCGCCTGGCGTTTTGCGGCAGCTTCTTCTATTTTCATTTTAGGAAGACCGGTCTCGATCGCTTTTGCCATACCCCCGAGATTTTCAACCTCTTCAATGTGTTCCCATGCCTTATCCATCAGCTGCTTAGTCAGTGACTCCACATAATGGGATCCTCCCCACGGGTCAATCACATCGCAGATGCCTGATTCCGCCTGAAGATAAAGCTGAGTATTCCTAGCAATCCTCGCAGAGAAATCAGTAGGCAGGGCAATCGCCTCGTCAAGCGCATTTGTATGCAGAGACTGGGTATGGCCCATGGCAGCGGCATGTGCTTCAAGGCATGTCCGGATGACATTGTTAAATGGGTCCTGCGCAGTCAGGCTCCAGCCGGATGTCTGGGAGTGTGTCCGGAGCGCGAGTGATTTCGGGTTTTTCGGCTCAAACTGTTTCACAATCTGCGCCCACATTAATCTCGCCGCTCTCATTTTGGCCACTTCCATAAAATAATTCATGCCGATTGCCCAGAAGAACGAAAGCCTCGGCGCAAACTGATCGATGGTAAGACCGGCTTTCAACCCCGTACGGATATATTCAAGTCCGTCGGCAAGCGTGTAAGCAAGCTCTATATCCGCCGTTGCCCCAGCTTCCTGCATATGATAGCCAGAAATACTGATGCTGTTGAACTTCGGCATATGCTTTGCGGTGTACTCAAAAATATCCCCTATGATTCTCATGGATGTATCAGGAGGGTAAATGTACGTATTTCTCACCATGTACTCTTTTAAAATATCATTCTGAATTGTACCTGCAAGCTTCTCTTTAGAGACCCCCTGTTCTTCCGCTGTCACAATATAAAAGGCCATAATCGGAAGCACAGCCCCGTTCATTGTCATCGACACTGACATCTGATCGAGCGGAATGTCCTGAAAGAGAATTTTCATATCCAGGATTGAGTCAATGGCAACTCCCGCTTTCCCGACATCTCCTTCGACTCTTGGATGGTCAGAATCATATCCTCTGTGCGTGGCAAGGTCAAAGGCAACCGAGAGGCCTTTTTGCCCCATGGCAAGATTCCGGCGGTAAAACGCGTTGCTGTCTTCAGCGGTTGAAAAACCAGCATACTGCCTGATTGTCCACGGTCGGTTCACATACATCGTGGAATACGGGCCTCTTAGAAAAGGAGCAATGCCCGGATAGCTGTCCAAAAACGGCATCTCTTTTCTGTCTTCTTTTGTATAGACTGGTTTAAGCGGAATCCCTTCGTTTGACAGAAACGCTTCTGTGGAGGCTGTCTGTCTTTCTGCACTCTTTTGTTCAGACCATTCTACATTTGCAAAACTGATCCGGCTCATTTACTTCACCCCCAAATAACTATGAAGATTTTTTAAAAACTCATGCACATTCATCCCCTGGTACAGGGCAGAAGCATATTCGGTCTTAAAACGCCCTGCAAGGAAGAGCGGATGTTTTTCCGACAGGCTTTTTACGTCCAGCAATCCGTATTCTTCGTCTGTTCCGCATAAGATGACAGGCTTTTCTGCCTCTGCCTCATCCATGGCCGTGATTTTTGCTTCCACGCCTCCTGCAGCAAGCAGGCCTGCTGTAAAATCAAGTCTTGCTTTATAATCAATCGGATTACCAAGCACGACCACATGGATGAAAGGAAAGCTTCCTGTTTCTTTTTTAAATCTTGACGAAGCAGCCCTGAGCTCTTCAAACGGCTCGGAAAGCCTCTTTTGAAGCAGCGGTTTTACCCCGTCCTGAAGTTCATCCCTGTACATCAGGCTATTGATTTCTGTTGCTTTGAATGTATAAGCTTCCTGTATCCATTTCGCAATGTCAGGCGCAGAATTGGTTGTGCTTTTCCCAGGATTCACTCTTTCTTTTGCCTTTGCCTCGTTAGCTGATTCCTGAAGATTGGCATAAACGTTCGTTCCAATCAGCTGCACGGTCCGTTTGCTGATATCCTCCAGGCGCTTCTCAAGCAGACTGCTTAAATGGTTCTGGATATACTCGGTCTTTGCAGCCTCTGCAAACCCTCCAAGCGTTTCAATTGCCTGAATTTCCTTCCATGATTGCTCTGCAAGCTCACTTGTCAGTTCTTCAATGTACCATGAGCCGGCTGCAGGGTCCTGCACCTTTGAAAGAAGGCTTTCTTCTTTCAGCACGTAGTGCGTATTTCTCGCCACCCGTTCTCCGGTTTTGCCGGGCTTGCCAAGCACTTCATCAAATGGAGAAATTGACAGGCTGCTGACTCCACCGACAGCAGCAGAAAATGCTTCTGTCGCTGCCCTCAGCATATTAACGTGAATATCGTGTCTCGTTTTCGTGATGATTGATGTGGACGCATGCAGATCAATCGGGAACTTCAGAGGATCTGTACCAAACCCGCTTAAAACAGCAGCCCACAGTTTCTTAGCTGCTCTGAACTTGGCAATTTCCATAAAGAACGGCGCCGCTGCCGAAAATGAAAATGCCGTTCTGCCGGCAATCACATCAACAGGCACACCCCGTTCTTTTAATGCATTAAACAGGTCAATGGCATTGGCGAAAGTATAAGCAAGCTCCTCTTTTGCAGAAGCTCCGGCATTCCGGTAGATCTGCCCGTCCAAAAGGATGGTTTTGACGTCCGGCAGGTTTGCTTCTTCCAGCGCCTTCATCATATCAGCCGCAGCATCCAGTTTTTCTGAAAGCGGCATATGGCTTCCCCCGCTCTCAATCCACTCCCCAAGCGGATCAAAAGCAAACCGGCCGCTTCCATTCCGGTTTTTCAGGAAGGCTGTGAAAATCGGAAAAAATCCGATGTTTTCTTTAAGCGAAATGTGAAACGGGGTTACACTTAAATCAGTGTTTTCAAACGCAATTTGAATATCTTCATATGTATTGAGAAAAGAGACATCCTCAAGATGAATGGCATCCTGCCCGCATTTCAGCGCCTCATGAATTTCCGCTTTCAGTTCTTCAGGCGTTTTTGATTTCTGAAGTTTTTGGCTCACTTCCCAGCCGTTTTGCTTCTCCTGATGCCCTGGAATCTGATGCGCACCCCGGCTGTTTTGCTCTGTATAAACAGGACGCAGTGTAATTCCTTCATATGTTTTTCTTGAAAGGGTCTCAATGCTTTTTCCTTTCAGCGCTCTTTCTGCTTCTTCCACCCACATTTGTTCAGTTGCTTTTTCAAAATCATATCTTTCCCTGCTGATTCTTTGCTTCATTCTCCCGCTTCCCTGAAGGAAGCACACCCCCTCGACGCAAAAGAATGCGTTTACATTTTTGAAAATAATAAAAACTTAGTTTCTTTTATTTTAGTACACCTTGCAGAAGTCAGCAAATGTAATTCATAATTGAAACCAGAGCTTGTTTTGAAACGTATAGGAAGAAAGATGTTTCATTTAACAGAAGAGAGGATAATTTAATGAAGAAGAGACCATTCGGATTAAAAAAGAAGCGGAAAAAAAGAAGCAGCAAATGGCTTGATTTCCTGTTCGATCTCCTTGAACTGGCCGAATTGCTGATCCTTCTTCCTTTCCGCATCATCTATTATTTGCTCCGTGCTGTGTTTAAGGCAGTCGGAGATCTTTTTAACTTTTAAATGACTTTTGCTCGTAAGGGGTTTTTTTATGGCTGAATTTAAAAAGGGCATTCTTATCTACAATGGCAATGCCGGTCAAAAAGATGCGGAAAAGACGCTTGGCGTTTGCGTTCCCATTATCTCGCAGCATGTGGAGCAGCTGTTGCTGCTGCAGACGAAAAAACCTCTGGATGCCCTGGAATTCTGCCGGGAACATGGCGAAGAAAGTGATATTGTCATCATTCTTGGGGGTGACGGAACCGTTCATGAGTGCATAAACGGTCTTGGCGGACTTGTAAACAGACCGGTCATTGCCATCCTTCCAGGAGGCACCTGCAACGATTTTTCCAGAACACTGGGCATTCCACAAAACCTGAGAAAAGCTGCAGAAAGCATGTTTGAAGGCGAAGTGCGCGGAGTAGATGCAGCCGAATCCACAAGCGGTTATTTCCTCAATTTCTGGGGCATCGGCCTGATCGCCGAAACATCTGAAAATATTAACGACACAGAAAAAGCACTGCTTGGCAGAGTCAGCTACTTTCTAAGCGCACTCAGAACAATCAAAAGCATGAAGCCATTTACCTTTAAACTGGAGCTTGATGACAGAGTCATAGAAGATGAAGCCATCATGGTCCTGCTTGCAAACGGACGGATGATCGGAACAAACGAGCTTCCTTACCCTGATATACAAATAGATGACGGCCTTGCAGATATCTTTATTATAAAAGAGGCTAGCTTCACGGTATTAAAAGAAATCTTCACCATGAAAGACAGCATCGACTGGGATCATCTCGATTCACAGCTCCAGCATTACCGGACTAGCATCATGAAAATTGAAACGGAGGACGAAATGAACTGCGACACCGACGGAGAAGTCTACTCCTCCACTCCCGAATCCATCCGCATTCTGCATAAGCATTTTCGGATGCTGGTTCCAAAAGCGGTTATTTAAAAAGTGTTCTGCAGCTTTTGCTGTTGGAGCACTTTTTTTGTAGGGTGGTTTGGTGGAGGGGTTGGGGGGTGGAACACTTTGCTGGCTTTTTGGCCTCTGCAAAGTGTTGTTAAAGCCAGGTTAGAGCACTTTCCGGGCTCTTTGTCCATTGCAAAATGTTGTTAAAGCCAGATTAGAACTCTTTCTGGGCTTTCTGGCCTCTGCAAAATGTTGCTAAAGACAGGTTAGAACTCTTTCCGGGCTCTCTGGTCACTGCAAAGTGTTGTTAAAACACATTTAGAACACTTTCCGGACTTTCTAACATCTGCAAAATGTTGTTAAACCCAGGTTAGAACTCTTTACAGGCTTCCTAGCCACTTCAAAGTGCTGCAAAAGAACCCTGCTGGCCTCCCCCTTCTCAAAACAAAAAAACAGGCAGGAAAAACCGAAGTTTTCCTGCCTGCTTATTTTTTAATAGATCGATGTTGTTTCTTTTGATGTTTGTTCGATGATTTCTTTCACCCGCGCCAAAAATCTTCCGCATATCAATCCGTCGAGTACGCGGTGATCTAGGGACATGCAGAGGTTGACCATGTCTCTTACAGCGATCATGCCGTTGTTCATGACAACCGGGCGCTTTACAATGGATTCGACCTGAAGGATGGCAGCCTGCGGGTAATTGATAATGCCCATGGACTGGACAGAGCCGAATGAGCCTGTGTTGTTGACCGTAAAGGTGCCGCCTTTCATATCGTCTGCAGAAAGTTTGCCGGCACGGACTTTTCCTGCAAGCTCTGATATTTCGCGTGCTATGCCTTTGATGGTTTTTTCGTCCGCATGTTTGATGACAGGGACGAAAAGCGCATCATCTGTTGCGACTGCAATCGAGATGTTGATATCTTTTTTCTGGATGATGCTGTCGCCAGCCCACATGGAATTGATTTGCGGGAATTCTTTCAGTGCCTGGGCAACTGCTTTGACGAAGAAGGCAAAGAACGTCAGGTTAAAGCCTTCTTTTTGTTTGAATTCGTTTTTAAGACTGTTGCGGTATTCAACGAGATTCGTTGCATCCACTTCCATCATCGTCCAGGCGTGCGGAGCTTCATGCTTGCTGCGAAGCATGTTCGCTGCAATGGCTTTGCGGATGCCGGTAACCGGAATTTCCACGTCTCCCGGCTGCGCGGAGACAGATGTACCCGGAGCAGGTTTGGCCGGAGCAGGAGCTGCCGTGGTTTCCTTCTGTGCTGAAGGCGCCTGCTTCTCTGCGGCAGCCGGAGCCTGCTTGCCTGCTTCTGCAGCTTTAGGGATATTTCCGCTTTCGATCAGCTGCTGAACATCTTTTCTTGTGATTCTGCCGCCTGCCCCTGTGCCGTTCACTTGGGAAAGATCAATGTCATTCTCCTGGGCAAGGCGAAGGACAGCTGGTGAATATCTCTTTTTATTAGACTGATCCTGTTCCTGTTCCTGTGCTGGCTCCTGAACTGATTTTTCAGCTGCAGGTGTTTCAGCTTGAGCCGGTGCTTCTGTTTCTGCACTGCCTCCGACTTCTACTTTGCAGATAATTTCTCCTACAGCAAGCGTGTCTCCCTCTTCAGCTGTCAGTTCCTTGATGACGCCTGAAAAAGAGGACGGGACCTCTGCATTTACTTTGTCTGTCATAACCTCTGCAATCGGGTCGTACTTATTAACGGTATCTCCAACGGATACGAGCCATTTGCTGATGGTGCCTTCTGTTACACTCTCCCCAAGCTGGGGCATGGTCATCTGTTCAACTGCCATGAAAGTTCCCTCCTCAACTAGAACGTTTCTTAAAACTCCGCAAGCTTCCGCATGGCTGCTTCGACTTTGTCAGGGTTGATCATAAAATGCTTTTCCATTGTCGGGGCATAAGGCATCGCAGGAACATCAGGACCTGCAAGACGCATGATTGGAGCATCCAGATCGAACAGGCAGTTTTCAGCGATGATCGCTGACACTTCACTCATGATGCTTCCTTCTTTATTGTCTTCAGTGACAAGAAGGACTTTGCCTGTTTTTGATGCCGCTTCAATAATCGCTTCTTTATCGAGCGGATAGACTGTGCGCAAATCAAGAATATGAGCTGAAATGCCGTCCTGGGCAAGCTTTTCCGCAGCCTGAAGGGCGAAATGAACGCAAAGGCCATAAGTGATGATCGTGATATCTTCGCCTTCCCGTTTCACATCCGCTTTCCCGATCGGCAGGACATAATCATCCTCAGGGACTTCCCCTTTGATTAGACGGTAAGCCCGCTTATGTTCAAAGAAAAGAACAGGATCTTCGTCTCTGATGGCTGCCTTCAGCAATCCTTTTACATCATAAGGAGTTGACGGCATCACAATTTTCAGACCCGGTGTATTGGCAAAAAGAGCTTCAACTGACTGGGAATGATACAGAGCGCCATGCACTCCGCCGCCGTAAGGGGCACGAATGGTAATCGGACAGTTCCAGTCATTATTGGAACGGTATCTGATTTTCGCCGCTTCTGATACGATCTGGTTGACAGCCGGCATGATAAAATCAGCAAATTGCATTTCGGCAATCGGTCTCATGCCATACATGGCCGCTCCGATACCTACTCCGGCAATCGCAGATTCTGCAAGCGGCGTATCAATGACGCGTTCTTCTCCAAATTTATCGTAGAGTCCTGCTGTAGCTTTAAAGACTCCGCCTTTTCTGCCGACATCTTCGCCAAGGACAAACACCTTCGGGTCGCGTTCCATTTCTTCGCGAATGGCCATTGTTACTGCATCTATATAAGAAATGACTGGCATTGTACTTCCCCCTTACTCTGCGTATACGTATTTGAGTGCTGATTCCGCTTCTGCATACGGTGCATTTTCAGCGTAATCCGTCGCTTCATTGACAACCTTCATAATCTGATCAAGGATCTCTTTTTCCTTTTCTTCTGTCAGGACGCCTGTCTCCTTCAAATAAGAGGCAAACGTTAAAATCGGATCCTTTTTCTTCGCTTCAGATACCTCTTCCTGACCGCGGTATGAACGGTCATCATCATCACTTGAATGAGGTGTCAGACGGTATGAAACGGCCTCAACAAGAGTCGGCCCCTCACCGCGGCGTCCTCTGTCTGCTGCTTCCTTCACCGCTGCATAAACTTCAAGCGGATCGTTTCCGTCCACTGTCACGCCAGGCATGCCGTATCCAACTGCACGGTCGGAGATTTTTTCGCACGCCACTTGCTTCTCATACGGCACACTGATCGCGTATTTGTTGTTTTCGCACATGAAAATAACCGGAAGTTTATGAACACTTGCAAAGTTTGCACCTTCATGGAAGTCACCCTGATTGGATGAGCCTTCTCCGAATGTTACGAACGTCACGATGTCCTTTTTCTCCATTCTTCCTGCAAGAGCAATGCCGACAGCATGCGGCACCTGCGTGGTTACAGGAGAAGAACCTGTTACGATGCGGTTTACTTTTTGTCCAAAGTGACCGGGCATCTGGCGTCCGCCTGAGTTCGGGTCTTCCGCTTTTGCAAACCCTGAAAGCATCAATTGCTTGGCTGTCATGCCAAATGCAAGAACAACGCCCATATCTCTGTAGTAAGGAAGTGCGTAATCTTTCTTGCGGTCAAGGGCAAAAGCAGCTCCAACCTGTGCCGCTTCCTGACCCTGACAAGAGATGACAAACGGAATTTTTCCTGAACGGTTCAACAGCCACATGCGCTCATCAATTTTACGGGCCATAACCATAGTTTCATACATTTCAAGAACATCCTGATCTGTCAGACCAAGAGTTTGATGACGATTTTCAGCCATTTTGCTGCCTCCTAAAAATCAGTATGTAAGGGAAGTCGTTCCCCTTAAGAATGTATTGCGCTGCCATCCACTGCAAGAGCAGCTTCGCCGATTGCTTCAGAAAGCGTAGGATGCGGATGGATCGTGTGCCCGATTTCCCACGGGGTTGCATCCAGCACCATGGCAAGACCGGCCTCTGAAATCATATCTGTCACGTGCGGTCCGATCATATGAACGCCAAGAAGGTCATTTGTTTTAACATCTGCAACTAATTTGACAAACCCGTCCGACTCTCCAAAAACAAGCGCTTTGCCGATTGCACGGAAAGAAAATTTCCCTGTCTTCACGTCAAAACCGGCATCTTTTGCTTCTGCTTCCGTGTAGCCCACACTTGCGATTTCAGGTGTGCTGTAGACACATCTTGATACGTTTCTGTACGTGATGGCAGAAGGATTTTTCCCGGCAATGTGTTCAACGGCGGTAATGCCTTCGTGTGAAGCTACATGAGCAAGCTGCATGCCGCCGATTACATCCCCGATTGCGTAGATATGTGATTCCTTCGTCTGCATAAATGCGTTTGTCTTGATAAATCCGTTTTCAATCTGAATGTCGGTGTTCTCAAGGCCAATACCTTCAACATTTGCCTGACGGCCGACGGATACAAGAATTTTTTCTGCCGAGAAGGTTTTTACTTCTCCTTTATGCTCTGCAGATATGGAGACTGCTTCTCCTTTTTCAAGTGTTTCAGAAAGCACCTTTGCACCTGTCACGACCGTGACGCCCTTTTTCTTCAGCAGGCGCTGCATTTCTTTTGAAATATCCGCATCTTCTGTAGGGAGTATTCTGTCTGCATATTCAAGGACCGTTACGTCAAGGCCGAAATCAGAAAGCATGGACGCCCACTCAATGCCGATCACGCCTCCGCCGACAATGATGATGGACTTCGGCAAAGACGGAAGGTTTAATGCCTCATCTGAAGTAAGGACTGCTTCTCCGTCAATTTCAAGGCCGGGAAGGCTGCGCGGTCTTGAGCCTGTAGAGACAATCACATTCTTCGGGATCAGCATTTCATTTTCCTCCCCGTTGTTCATTTCTACGGAGATGGTTCCAGGCATAGGAGAAAAAATCGACGGTCCAAGGATTCTGCCCGTTCCTTCGTATACATCAATTTTCCCCTGTTTCATTAAATGCTGCACTCCATTATGTAGTGTATCGATAATGGACTGCTTCCGTTCCTGCACTTTGGCAAAATCAAGCTCGACTCCGGAAGTAATGACGCCGAATTCTTCGCTTCGCTTAGCTGTTGCAAAAACCTCCGCGCTTCTAAGCAATGCTTTGCTTGGTATGCAGCCTGCATGCAGACATGTGCCGCCAAGCTTCCCTTTTTCAACAATAGCTGTTTTTAAGCCGAGCTGGCTTGCACGGATGGCTGCGACATAGCCGCCTGTGCCTCCGCCGACAATCACGAGATCATATTCAGTTGCCATAGGGTCATGCTCCTCTCTTAAAAAGAAGATCTATTTTGTGCTCAGCCTCTGCTGAGCGGTTTCGCACTTACAAGTGAAGGGTTAGGATATTCCTTCGGCTCTTCTTCTCCCCGAAGGACGCGCAGTGCACCTTCTGTTAAAGCCTGCAGCTCATTTTCACCCGGGAATACTGTAATGTCTGCAATCCAGTCAATATAAGACGAGATTTCTTTTACAAACCTCTTCCCGTATGCGAGGCCTCCGGTAAGGATAATGGCATCTACTTTGCCTTTGAGGACTGCACTTGCAGCACCGATTTCTTTGCCGATTTGATACGCCATTGCATCAAAAACCAGTTTTGCCCGCTCGTCACCTGCTGCAATCATGCGTTCAACCTTTTGTCCGTCATTTGTTCCAAGGTAGCCCACAAGGCCTCCGCGGCCGACAAGCATTTTCATTATTTCCTCGCGGTAGTAGTCCCCTGAAAAACACAGGCTGACAAGATCTCCTGCAGGAACCGTACCCGCTCTTTCAGGGCTGAACGGTCCGTCACCATGAAGACCGTTGTTCACATCAATCACTCTTCCCTGCTTATGGACACCTACTGTAATCCCGCCGCCCATGTGAGCGACGATCAGGTTCATTTCTCCATACGATTTCCCGTACTGCCTGGCCACTTTTCTGGCAACTGATTTCTGGTTCAGTGCGTGAAAAATACTTTTCCTTTCGATTGAAGCAACGCCTGATACTTTTGCAATCGGTTCCATTTCATCTACAACGACAGGATCCACAATGAATGCAGGGATATTAAGGCCTCCCGCTATTTCATAGGCAATGATTCCTCCAAGATTTGAGGCATGCTGGCCTGCATAGCCTATCCGGAGATCTTGAAGCATCTGCTCATTGACATGATACGTTCCGCCTTCAATCGGACGAAGCAGTCCGCCTCTTCCGCAGACGGCGCTTAATTTAGAGATATTAATGCCTTCTTCATCAAGCGTCTCAAGAATCGTTTGTTTTCTAAATTCGTATTGATCAATGATTTGAGAGAAAGATTGAATCTTTTCTGCATCATGACGGATTGTTTTTTCAAAAATAGAACGCTCATTATCAAATACACCAATTTTCGTAGAAGTTGAACCAGGGTTGATGACGAGTATTCGATATTCTTTTTCTTGCAACTTTCATAACCTCCAGGTAAGAGAAGGATCTGATCAAGCAGCTCCTTCTCCTTGTATTTCCAAATTAGCGGCGGCTTAAGATATGGTGGCCGTTTTGCAGGAACTGGCTGCGTGAGTTTCTCATTCTTTCAATCCGCTCTTCTGCCAGACGGTCAGCTGCCATATAAGTAGGAATGCCGTCACGCTTTGCAATTTCAAATACACGCTCAATGTTCTGGTAGATGCCTTCTACTTTTTTCATCGCTCTTTCGCTGTTGTATCCAAGAAGTTCGTCAGCTACATTGATAACTCCGCCGGCATTGATGACATAATCAGGTGCATAAGCGATGCCCATTTCATGAATCGTATCGCCGTGGCGCGTTTCTTTCAGCTGATTGTTCGCAGCACCTGCAATGACTTTTGCTTTAATTTGCGGAATAGTATCATCGTTAATTGTCGCTCCAAGTGCACATGGTGCATAAATGTCACAGTCAACAGAATAAATCTCATCAGGATCGACAGCTTTTGCTCCAAATGCTTCAACGGCTCTTTGAACCGCTTCTTTATGGATGTCTGTTACGATAAGCTGCGCACCTTCTTCATGAAGATGTCTGCAAAGGTTAAAGGCAACATTTCCAACACCTTGTACAGCTACTGTTTTCCCTTCCAGTGAATCTGTTCCGAATGCTGCTTTAGCTGCTGCTTTCATTCCGCGGTATACACCGAATGCAGTGACAGGAGACGGGTTGCCTGAAGAGCCGAATGCAGGAGAAATACCTGTTACGTAATCTGTTTCCTCATGAATCAGGTCCATATCTTCTACTGTAGTCCCTACATCTTCTGCTGTAATATAACGGCCGTTCAGCCCTTGAATATAGCGTCCGAATGCACGGAACATTTCTTCATTCTTATCTTTTCTAGGGTCTCCGATGATGACCGTTTTCCCGCCGCCAAGGTTAAGTCCTGCTGCAGCATTTTTGTAAGTCATGCCACGTGCAAGACGAAGGGCATCTTCAATGGCATCCGCTTCAGAAGCATATGTCCACATGCGCGTTCCGCCAAGAGCCGGTCCAAGCGTTGTATCGTGAATGGCAATGATCGCTTTTAGTCCTGATTGTTTATCCTGGCAGAAAACCAACTGCTCATAGTCGTATAGTTCCATGTATTTGAAAATTTCCATCTGTAAATCCTCCTAGTGGTATCATTTTTGCTTTTTCTGTTCTCAGCTTGTGCAAATGGCAAGCGCCAGTGAATAAAGCTTGCTTTCAGCTGAATCTGCACGGCTTGTCAGTACGATTGGCGCTTTTGCTCCTGCAATGACAGCCCCAACCTTTGCCCCTGCGAAATAAATAAGTGATTTATATAAAACATTGCCAACTTCAATGGTTGGTACCAATAAAATATCCGCCTGTCCCGCAGCCCCGCTCTTTATGCCCTTATGCTCCGCAGCTTCAATGGAAACGGCGTTATCAAGAGCAAGCGGTCCGTCTACAAGACAATGTTTGATTTGCCCGCGGGTGTTCATCTGCGTTAGTGCAGCAGCATCAAGTGTGGCCTGCATGGCCGGGTTGATGACTTCAACCGCTGCAAGCGGTGCAACTTTCGGCATCTCAATGCCAATTTTCCTAGCTACCGTCACGGAGTTTTCAAGAATCTGCTTTTTTTGCTGAAGATCCGGCGCAACGTTCATAGCAGCATCTGTCACGATGGTGTACCGGTCGTAGCCTGGCACATCAAAAACGGCCACGTGTGAAAGGATGTTTCCCGTGCGGAGACCGAACTCTTTGTTCAGCACAGCTTTTAAAATCACAGCAGTCGGAACATTCCCTTTCATAAGGACATCCGCTTCATTTTGAAAAACGGCTTTTACGGCTGCTTCTGAAGCCTGTTCGGCGGATCTTGCGTGATGGATTGTGACTCTTCTGGAATCCATTTGTTTTTCAAGAAGCATTGTTTCAATGACTTCTTTGTTGCCAAACAGCATAAAATCAGCCATTTCCCGTTCTAGAGCAAGCTTCACAGCTTCAAGAACTTCGCCATCTTCTGCCGCTGCAACAGCAACCGTCTTATTTTCCAGCTGTGCCGCTTTTTCCAGCAGGTCGTCTAATGTCATGTATCGTTCAACCCTTTCTTGATGTAATCACAGCACCCGATTATTTATAATGCAAGAAGCGTGCCAAATGAAAAAACGTGAAACCGCTTCATCTGTCATTTTATTACCGTGCAAAATATTGCATATCACGCAAGATATTGCATGCATTATTTTTCAATTCCGTATTTCTCCATCTTATAATACAGGTTTCTTAATGAAACACCTAATGAAGCAGCGGTTTTTGTCCGGTTATAGCCGTGTTTAATAAGTGCGTTCTGTATCAGGTTTTTTTCAACTTCTTCTACAGCTTCGGCCAGCGTGATATTTCCGGAATCTTCTATAAGGACATTCCCGGTATGTCTTTCTTTTTCAGAACTCTGGATTAGTTCAGGCAGATGGCGGGCTGTGATTCTCAGTTCATGATAATGCATAAAGATCATTGCTCTTCCGATAACATTTTCAAGCTCTCTCACATTACCCGGCCAGCTGTATCCCATCAGTGCCGCTGCTGCAGATTCATCAATTCCTTCAATGCTCCGTCCATAATCCTGATTCAGCTTTCTGATCAGGTGTTCGGCAAGCATGGGAATGTCACTTTTCCTGTTCCGCAGCGGAGGAATGGATATTGGGTACCTGTTTAATCTGTAATATAGATCCTCCCTGAACGTACCGTCAGACAAGGCTTTTTCAATATTGATGTTTGTCGCGGCAATTACCCTTACATTGATGGAAATCGATTTCGCCGACCCTACTCTGACAATTTCTTTTTCCTGAAGAACGCGAAGCAGCTTTGCCTGTACACTGGCTGACAGTTCACCGATTTCATCAAGGAAGATGCTTCCGTTATTCGCCTCTTCAAAAAACCCGCGCTTGCCTCCGCGTTTTGCGCCTGAAAATGCTCCTTCTTCGTA
This sequence comes from Metabacillus sp. SLBN-84, assembly GCF_053629595.1. Lineage (NCBI taxonomy): Bacteria > Bacillati > Bacillota > Bacilli > Caryophanales > Bacillaceae > Metabacillus > Metabacillus sp. SLBN-84. The sequence goes on along the minus strand of NZ_JBRJIP010000001.1, from coordinate 1,542,896 downwards.
GCCGAACAATTCACTTTCAAGCAGGGTTTCTGAAATAGCTGCACAGTTTACTTTAATAAATTTTTTGTATTTTCTGTCGCTCGCATTATGTATAGCGTGTGCAAATAGCTCTTTTCCCGTCCCCGATTCTCCCCTCAGGAGTACAGTTGCAGGTGTTTTTGCCCCAAGTTTTGCCTGTTCAATCGCAAGCTTGATTTCTTCACTTTCTCCGACAATGTCTTCAAAGGAATATTTCGCTTCGAGGGTTCTGATAATTTGCCTTGCCCGGTTTAATTCTGTAGTCAGCGTCTGAATCTCAGACATATCGTGTATGACGCCGACGCTTCCCTTTAATTTGCCGTCGACGATAATCGGGGCTACATTGACGATGACGTCTTTTTTAGAAGGGCCGACTTTCATTCTCGCTCCGCGGACAGGCCTTCTTGTTTCAAGTACTTTCATATGCATGCTCTCACCCTCTGAGATGTCCGCTGTAGCAGGCATTCCGAGGACCTCGCCCTCAGTCAGGCCGGTCATGCGGGAGTAGGCAGGATTAATCATGATGCCTCTCCCTTCTTCGTCCACCACAGAAATCGCTTCATCCGAAGACTGAATAATCGCCTGAAGCATGGTCTGAATTTCTTTCAGGTTCGTCATCTCTTCAGCAAGATTCACAATTTCCGTTATATCTTTAAAAAGCGAAAGCGCACCAATCAGAGTGCCCGAGTGATCAAAAATCGGGATTCGGGTTGTAATTATTTTCAGGCCGTTCTCAAGAACCTGCTCCTGGTTCATTTCAACTTCCTTCGTTTGGAGAATTCTCGGCAGTTTGCTTGATGGCATGACTTCCCTGACAAGCCTGCCGATGACATCCTCCTTTTTTAAGCCTGTCATTTCTTCGGCCATTTTATTAAAAAGAATGAGCCTCTCTTTGTCGTCGATGACAATCATGCCGTCATTCGTTGCGTCAAAAATGGTTTCATGCTTATATGTAATTTCTTGAAGAGCTGTAATCAGATCTTCTTTCTGATTAATCAGATTTGTTATGATATGAGCCACGCTGCCCGGTATGATGACTGTGCTCCTGCTTCTTTGCTGAAGCAGTTCTTCAAACACTTCAGAACTCCCCGTTGCTTCTATGACAATGTTAATCTGATCAGACAGAAGCGGCTTCCAGTCTGAGCTGGTCAGAATTCCTATTTTTTTGGCATATTCGATACCCGGTGCTTTTGAATCGATATCAACAACAGCCATAATTTCCATCGCTTTGATCTCAAGCAGCATTTTAAGGAGTGCAGTCCCGCCTTTGCCCGCACCAACCAGCAGCACTTTTTGCATCAATCTATCCCCTTGTTTTTTATAAAATCAAAAAATACTTCATATAAAAAGCCTATCCCATTCCCTCATTAGTGTACTCGAACAGTTCCATTTATGCAAAAAATTGCACGATTTCAACATCCACTTTTGCTCACTTGACAAAAAGGCTCATTCACTTGACAATTTAGAAAGAACAGGGAAAGGACAAGGGGAAATATGAGGATAGTTGCTCTGATTATAATGGTCATACCTGGCGTTTTGGCAGGCTATGGCATCAAACTCATGCGCGATATGCTGTTTGGCATTCTTCAGCCGCCATTTCCGGCATTATGGATGCAGTTCATAGGAGGACTGCTTTTGTTTATAGGAGGATTAAGCTTTGTCGCAGGATTCATCTTCCGCAGAGACTCAAAGAGGAAAAAGGTTCAGAAGAGGTTTCAGAGGTAGAAAAGCGGAAGCGCCCAGTCAACCTGTGCGCTTCATCCAATCATTTAAACAGTATCTAATGATTTTCTTATCCGAACAGCCATTTCAGGGTAATCCGTGAAGAAACCTGCACAGCCGGCATTCATTAGGTCCTTCATCATTTGTTCATCGTTGACCGTATAAGGTCTGACCATGATTCCGTGCGCCTGACTTTCCGCAACCATTGTTTGATCAGCCGACAGATAGTAGGGGTGCACGGAAGCTGCAGGGATGGTTTTTGCATATGCCCAAGGCTGATACAGCCTTTCGTGAATCAGAGCCCCTCGTTCAATATGAGGTGAAATGTGATAACATTTTACTAAGCTGTCATGATTAAACGAAGAAAGGATAACGCGGCTCTCTAAGGTGTACTTTTCAATGATGCTGATAACTTTTTCTTCGATTTGCCCGTAATGGATCCGGTCATTTTTAAGTTCAATATTCAGCTTGCCATTCAGCGGTCTGATCCATTCTGCCACTTGCTCAAGAGACGGCACAGATGCTTTTCCGCTCCACTCAGGAAACAAATAGCACGCATCAAGCTGCTGAAGCTCTGAATACGTCAAATCTTTTACATAGCCGGTGCCGTTTGTGGTTCGGTCAACCGTTTCATCATGGATCACAACGGGAATGCCGTCTTTTGAAAGATGCACATCCAGCTCAATTCCGTCTGCACCAAGGTCAATGGCCGCCTGAAAAGACGGCATCGTATTTTCAGGATGCGTGCCGGCTGCACCCCGGTGGCCAAATATTATCGTCATTGCCTTTCTCACCCGCTTAAAATAGAATAAAGGAGGATTTCCCATGAGACCACTGCCAATTTCAGCTGATACGGCTGTAAAATTAAGCGAAGCACTGAATGTTCCGGTTGAACAGCTGATGCATATGCCTCAGCACATTCTGCTTGCAAAGCTTGCCGAACTCGAGAAAAAAGAGAAATGATGCTTAAATGAAAAGAACCCCTTTCAGGCGAAAGCGGGTTCTTTCTTTATTTAAAGCTTCTTTCCTTCTCAGGAAGCCTTATGCTCAAGTCGAAGTTTATCGGCAACCATTGCGATAAATTCTGAATTTGTCGGTTTTGCTTTTGACATGCTCACCGTGTAGCCGAAAAGAGATGAGATAGACTCGATGTTTCCGCGGCTCCAGGCCACTTCAATCGCATGGCGGATCGCACGCTCGACACGGCTTGCCGTTGTGTTGTATTTTTTTGCAATGTCAGGATAGAGAACTTTTGTAATCGAACCGAGAAGCTCAATATCGTTATAAACCATTGAAATGGCTTCCCTTAAGTACAGATACCCTTTAATATGAGCAGGTACACCGATTTCATGAATGATGCTGGTAATGTTCGCATCAAGGTTCTTGCCTTTGTTTTCAGGCTGGGATCTGAGTGAGGAACTGGATCTGGAAAGAATAGGAGCGGATTTTCCGCTTACCTGGCGAATGTGGCTGACAAGGTTTTCCATGTCGAACGGTTTTAAGATGAAGTAAGATGCACCAAGGTCGACAGCTTTTTTCGTGACATCTTCCTGTCCGAACGCTGTCAGCATGATGACATTCGGCTGTTTGGATTTTTCCATCTCCCTGACTTTTTCAAGGACAGCAAGGCCGTCAAGATGCGGCATAATAATATCCAGTACAAGGACATCAGGATCTTTGTCCTTCAGCATGTTCAGACATTCCTGCCCGTTATAGGCGATTCCCAGTACTTCCATGTCATCCTGGCTCGATATAAACTCATCTAAAAGGCCGACCAACTCACGATTATCATCAACGACACATACTTTTATCTTCTTCACTAAAGTTCCTCCTCAGTCTTCATTTCTCCGCCTTAACCGGTTAGCATCTCTATTGTTTATTCTAAATGAGAATTTCGACAATGCAACATAAATTCCTCTAATTATTTTAAAAAATACCAAAAAAATGAAATATCTAATTTTTTCTCCAGTTTCCTCACATTTTCGACGATTCCCGCAACCAATCGCTTCCAAAGTTAAACAGTTTTGTCGAATAATCTTCTTCCCTCTATTCTACCGAAAAAACGGGAATAAAGAAAGACATAAAAAAGAGCTGTCAAGAATCACCTCTCAACAGCTGCCCTTTTAGCTTGCTTTCTTTGCACCTTGCGTATAGATATCAATTCCCGCTTCACTCAGCATCCACTCGATATGAACACCATACCCTGAAGTCGGATCGTTTACAAACACGTGTGTAACGGCGCCAATCACTTTGCCATTTTGGATAATCGGACTTCCGCTCATCCCCTGAACAATCCCGCCTGATTTCTCAAGCAGTTTTGGATCTGTAATTTTTATGACCATCCCTTTTATTGCCGGGAACTTCTGAGGAGTGGAACTGACCACCTGTACATCAAACTCCTCTACTCTGTCACCGTCTACAACCGTCAGAATATGCGCAGGACCTTCTTTTACCTCATTTGAAAGGGCAATTGGCATAGGCTGGTCATAAAGACCATTTGTCATATCTCCGTTCAGCCTGCCGAAAATACCGAATGGACTGTTGCGTGTAATGTCCCCAATAATCTGTCTGTCGCTTGAAAATCTGGCAAGCTTCTCTCCGGGATTCCCGTTGCTTCCTTTTTCAATGGATGTGACAGTCGATCTGACAACCTGTCCGTCCTGTACAACTATTGGTTTTTTTGTATCCATATCGGAAATAACATGGCCTAAAGCGCCGTATTTCTTTGATTTAGGATCATAAAAGGTCATCGTCCCGATTCCCGCTGCTGAATCTCTGATATAAAGGCCGATCCGGTATGCGCCTTCATTTTCATCTTTTACCGGAACAAGCTTTGTCTTAAGCTCTTTGTTGTCCCTCGAGATCACTAAGTCAAGAGGCTTGCCGGTCTTTCCAGAATCCTGAATAAACGGCGTCACATCACTCATGCTCTCAACTGTGGTGCCGTTAATTTTCGTGATCATATCACCGACTTGCACTCCGGCTATTTCCCCGGGGGATTTTTTTCCTCCGGATGTTTTAATTTGATGATGTCCGACAACAAGCACGCCAAGTGAATTCAGTTTGACGCCTATTGACTGGCCGCCCGGAATCACCCGGAAATCTTCAAGGACTTTAACGTCCACTTTTTTTATCGGAATGCCGGCAAGGTCAAATACGATTTCTCCGACTCCGCTTTGCCTGCCTTCAATTTGAAGGGATTCACTCCCTGTTTTAATGGAAAATACCTGCTCTGAATCCGCCGCAGCTGCATCAGCCTGCAGGGATGTCTGCATTGATAATTGCTGATTTTCGAATACAGTTAAAGAATTTGGCAATAGAATGTATTCTTTAACAGGTTTTACAAATCCTAAACTCATTAAAGAAACAAGGAGAATACAACCAATTATTTTTCTTATTTTATCTGAGCCCAACTATACACACTCTCCTCGCTCCTACCACACCAATACATCGGCTACATTCATTAATTTTGCCTTTTGGAGGAGCATTTATAACTGATATAAAAAGAAAATGTTGCTGTTTTGGCGTATAATGCCGCAGGACAGGTCATGAGGTGTTTTTTTGCAGGCAAAAAAAATACTGCCGAGGTGGGCAGTATTTAGAAACTCTTTGCAGCTTCTGCAAGAGCAAGCAATTCTTTGGCGTGCTGTTTCGTCAAATCCGTTACTTCAACACCTGCAATCATCCGGCCGACTTCTTTTATCTTTTCTTCCTCGAGAAGAGGTTTGACACTTGTTTTCGTGCGGCCTTTAACCGTCTCTTTGGAGATGAAAAGATGCGTATCAGCCATGGCAGCCACCTGAGGCAGGTGAGTGATGCAGAGCACCTGGGACCCGACAGAAACCTTATAGATCTTTTCTGCGATGGCCTGGGCCACTCTCCCGCTCACTCCAGTATCGACCTCATCAAAAATGATGGACGTCACACCCTGATGCTTGGAGAAAATGCTTTTCATCGCGAGCATGATTCTTGAAAGCTCTCCCCCGGACGCAATTTTGGAAAGCGGTTTAAGGGGTTCACCCGGATTTGTAGATAGATAAAATTCTGTTTCATCTACTCCGTTTTCAGTGAATTTTGCAGGGACACCGTCTATTTGGACACTGTCTGCATGACCCTTGCGGACGCCGAACACAACTTCAAACTTTGTTTTTTCCATATAAAGTTCTTTAAGCTCCTGCTGGATGTTTTTTATCAGCTCGGCAGCACTTTTTCTGCGGACAGCCGTCAGGTTCGAAGCTTCAATCACCAGATCCTTCGTAACCGAATCAAGTTCGTTTTTCAGTTTATAAAGGTGGCTGTCGCGGTTTTGAATCGTATCAATCTCTTCTTCGATTCCCGCTGCATATTCAAGGATTTCCTCTACACTCTGACCGTACTTTCTCTTCAGATGCGTAATCTCCGCAAGCCTTGCTTCAATTTCATTCAGCCGCTCCGGGTCAAACTCAAGCCTATCAAGTTCACTGCGGATCTGAAACGACAGATCTTCAAGCATGTAGTAGCAGTTGGAGACGGTTTCTGACATTTCTTTCAATGAGTCATTAATTGAAGACACTTCTTCAAGGTGGCTCATGGAATGGCCGATATAGTCGAGTCCCCGCTGTTCGCCGTGAAGGGAATTATAGCTGTTCTGCAGGGATTCATAAACCTTTTCAAAGTTGGAGATTTCATTTTTTTCTTCCATGAGCTGTTCGTCTTCTTTTAGTTTCAAATCAGCTTTTTCAATTTCTTCGAGCTGAAACTGAATAAGATCAAGCCTGTGGGCCATTTCTTGTTCGTTTTCAGAAAGCTGTTTGATTTTCTTTTGCAGCGAAGCATATGTAGTGTAAATCTCTCTGTATGACGAAAGGGCATGGTTTATTTTTGACGAACCGTACTGATCGAGCAGCTTCCAGTGATTTTCTTCATTCATCAGCTCCTGATTATCATGCTGGCCGTGAATATCAATCATGAGCTGGCCGATTTCCCTGAGAATTCCGATGGTCACAAGCTTTCCGTTCACACGGCAAATACTCTTGCCGGCTGCTGAAATATCACGTCTCAGGACAATCATCCCGTCACTTGTATCGATCCCAAATTCCTGGCATCTGTCAAGGACCGGATGAGCGTCATCATCCAGCAAAAAAAGACCTTCAAGTTCAGCCCTTTTTTCTCCGTAGCGGACAAATTCAGATGATCCTCTTCCTCCTACCAGCAAATGAACGGCATCTATAATAATGGATTTTCCAGCTCCTGTTTCTCCGGTAAGGACGGTAAGCCCTTTTTCAAAAGAGACAGTCAGTGCTTCGATTATGGCAAAGTTCTTTATGGAAAGTTCTGCTAACACAGGGCCGAATCCCCCTTCCATTTCATTCTTTAAAGCATATCCAGGAATCGTTTGGAGATGGTTTCGGTATCATCTGGTGTTCTGCAGATAATTAAGATCGTATCATCTCCGCAGATTGTCCCTAATATTTCATTCCAATCCAGGTTGTCGATAAGTGCTCCTATGGCATTTGCATTGCCGGGAAGTGTTTTCATAATAATGTTATGGCCTGCTGAATCAATTTTTACAAAGGCATCCATTAGCGCCCGTTTCAGTTTCTGAAGCGGGTTAAAGCGCTGATCTGCAGGGAGGCTGTATTTATACCGCCCATCAAGCATCGGGACCTTTACCAGGTGCAGCTCTTTAATGTCTCTTGAGACTGTAGCCTGAGTGACATTAAAGGCAGCTTCCTTAAGCATGTCCACCAGTTCATCCTGCGTTTCCACTTCATTATGTGTGATCAGCTCGCGGATTTTAATGTGTCGTTGACCTTTATTCATTGGGCACCCCTTGTTAACTGTATGATTATACTGAATATGTTATATGAAATCGCTAAAAATGTACATGTTTTTGTCAGCCTGCATGTTCAGGCGGTTCATTGATTTACTGGTAGTATACTCAGAAATGTCAGAAGCATTTGCATTTCTGCCGGCAGAACAAACAGGAATAACGGCAGCAGCGTTATTCCTGTTCCTGTTTCTTTGTTTTCAGTTCACTGTGTGCTTTTTCGACTACTGCATCAATGCTCTCCGGCAGCAGGTTTTCACCAGGCTGGTCCATGGCGTTCTTCAGATGCAGCAGAAATTCAATGTTTCCGTCTCCGCCTGTAATGGGAGAGTAGGAAAGATTGACACAGTCATAGCCCTCTTTGAGAGCGAATTGGGTAATATCTTCAAGCACCAGTCTGTGTGTTTTCGGTTCTCTGACGATGCCCTTTTTGCCTACAAGCTCTTTGCCTGCTTCAAACTGAGGTTTGACGAGCGCGATGCAGTCTCCCCCTGCGACTAATATTTTCTTAAGTGCAGGGAGAATCAGCCTCAAAGAAATAAACGACACATCAATGGATGCAACTTCAGGCAGACCTTCTGTAAAATCAGCAGGCTCTGAATAACGGAAATTCGTCCGTTCCATCACCGTCACCCGTTCATCCTGTCGGAGCTTCCATGCAAGCTGGTTATACCCGACATCAAGCGCATAGGAGCTTTTTGCCCCGTTTTGGAGGGCACAGTCTGTAAAACCTCCGGTTGATGATCCAATGTCCAAAAGAATTTTGCCCTCTACCGTTAAGTCAAATTCTTTCAATGCTTTTTCAAGCTTTAAGCCACCGCGGCTGACGTACGGCATGACATTTCCTTTTACAGTAAGCTTTAGAGAAGTGTCGACCTTTTCACCCGGTTTTTCCACTCTCTCTTCATTTGCATACACAAGCCCTGCCATAATGGCCCGCTTCGCTTTTTCTCTTGTTTCAATTAACCCTCTTTCTACAAGGAGGATATCAATTCTTTCTTTTTTTGAACTCATTCATTAAACCCTTTTCTCTTTCTCTTTTGAAATGCTGATGATCCGGTCTTCTGCATGCGCCGCTGTCATCCCGATCTCATCAAGCAGCTTGCCTACACTCCCGTGTTCGATAAAACGATCCGGGATTCCCATTCTGTCAATGACAGCATCTGAATAGCCGTTTTCCTGCGCGAATTCCAGAACGGCACTGCCGAATCCTCCTTGAAGGACAGCTTCTTCTATAGTAAGAACAGGAAGCTTTTCTTCAAAAATCTCTGACAGCATGCTCTCATCAAGAGGTTTGATGAACCTTGCGTTGACCACTCTTACAGAAAGGTCTTTATTGGCGAGGCTTTCAGCAGCTTCAAGCGCCATTTCAATGGTCGTTCCAAAGGTCAGGATCACAGCATCGGTTCCAGGTCTGATCACTTCCCATGTGCCTATTGGAATCTCCTTCAGTTCGGCGTCCATCTTGACTCCGATGCCGTTTCCGCGCGGATATCTCAGGGCAATCGGCCCGTCATTGTATTTGATGGCCGTATTAACCATGTGCTGGCCTTCATTCTCATCTTTCGGCATCATCAGGACAATGTTCGGCAAGTGTCTCAGGAAAGCAATGTCAAAAACACCCTGATGCGTTTCGCCGTCTGCACCAACCAGGCCTGAGCGGTCGATCCCGATGAAAACGTTCAAATTCTGGCGGCAAATATCATGCACGACCTGATCGTACGCTCTTTGTAGGAACGTTGAGTAAATGGCAAGAAAAGGCTTCATATCCTGGGCTGCAAGACCCGCGGCCATTGTCGTTGCATGCTGTTCGGCGATGCCCACATCAAACATGCGGTCAGGAAATTCCGCTGCGAACTTCTCAAGCTTGGAGCCGACAGGCATGGCAGGAGTAACGGCAACAATCCGCTTGTCTTCCCGGGCAAGTTTGCGCACTGTTTCACTGACTAAAGCGCTCCATGCCGGACCGGCTGCCTCCCCTTTCACAAAGTCGCCTGTTTCAATTTTATACGGCCCTGTTCCGTGCCAAGTGCCGATTTTATCGGTTTCAGCAGGCTGATAGCCCTTCCCTTTTTTCGTAATGACGTGCAGCAGCACAGGACCTTTCGTCTTCTTCGCATACTGCAGATTTTCAAAAAGGTCATCATAGTTATGTCCGTCGACAGGACCTAGATAAGTAATGCCGAGCTCCTCGAAAAAGATGCCTGATACAAGCATGTATTTAAGACTGTCTTTCACGCGTTCTGCAGTGGAAGCAAGCTTGCCGCCTACAGCAGGGATCTTCTTCAGGATATATTCGAGTTCATCTTTCACCCATTGATATTTTCCTGCTGTCCGAAGCTTTCCAAGAACGTTGTGCAGAGCACCGACGTTTGGCGCGATGGACATTTCGTTGTCATTCAAGATGATGATCATGTCCTTTTGCTCATGACCGATATGATTCAGGGCCTCAAGTGCCATTCCGCCTGTCAGCGCCCCATCTCCGATAATCGGCACAATGTGATCCTTTGTGCCTTTTAAGTCTCTTGCAATTGCCATTCCCATAGCAGCAGAAAGAGAAGTCGAGCTGTGGCCGGTTTCCCAGACGTCATGTTCGCTTTCGTTGCGTTTTGGGAATCCGCACAATCCCTGGTACTGTCTGATTGTATCGAATTCGCACGCACGGCCTGTCAGAATTTTATGTACATAAGACTGATGGCCAACGTCCCACAGAAATTTATCATTCGGACTGTCGAAGATTTTATGTAAGGCAATTGTCAATTCAACCACACCTAAATTCGGTCCGATGTGCCCTCCTGTTACAGAAAGCTTTTCAATCAAAAATTTGCGGATTTCCGCACCCAGCTGTTCTAGTTCAGGGTTTGAAAGCTTCTTAAGGAAGGACGGGTCTTTAATGGATAATAGATCCAAATGGATCACTCGCTTTCAGTTCATTTTCAAGGTCTTTTGCTAAAAAAGAGCCGCTAACACAGCAAGTGATAACGGCGCCATTGTTTAATTATCGCTTTATTTGCAGTCTTTACCGCGCTGTCTGCTTAAGATATGTATAAAATATGGTGATAGTATACCATACCGTATGAAAAACCTCAATTTGACGTAGGTTTATAACAAAAGCGGAAGCGCCAAGACCCGCTCCGACAGGCAGATAAGAATCCGGCAGAAAAGTCCGGGTCCCGCCTTTTTTGCCGGATTTGTTCTGACAGAGGATCTGGGCGCTGGACGAGGTTATCTTTTTCATGCGGTAGCCTTATATAATTTATTATCCCTTTTCCAATAAAAAAACGCGACCTGGCGTCGCGTTTTTTAATGGTCTCTTGAAGCAATCAGATCGCAAAGCTCCTCTAGAAGAGACGAATCTATCTTCATTTCTGAAAGGATGCCTTTTGCTTGTGCAATATGGCCTGCAAGCTTTTCTTTTGCTCCCTCGAGGGTGAGAAGAGCAGGATAGGTTGTTTTTTGATTTCCTTCATCTGAACCGACAGGCTTGCCGATCTTGGCCTGCTGTCCTTCAATATCCAGAATATCATCCTGGATTTGAAAAGCGATACCTAAATGATAGGAAAACGTTCTGAGCATTTCTTTTTCATCCGCTTCTGCTTCTGCAAGGATTGCTCCTGCCATGATGGAAAAGCCAAGAAGCTTTGCTGTTTTATGCTCATGTATGTATTCGAGCTCCGTAAGGGAAAGAGTTTTCCCCTCACCCTGCATATCAGCGACCTGCCCTCCAACCATCCCTTCTGCACCCGATGCGCGCACAAGTTCACTGATTAAAGACAGACGCATTTCTGCAGATATGTCCTGCTGGTCTGATATGACGCCGAAGCTGTGTGTCAATAGACCGTCACCCGCAAGAATCGCCATTGCTTCGCCAAACACTTTATGGTTTGTCGGTTTGCCTCTTCGCAAATCATCATTGTCCATCGCCGGGAGGTCATCATGAATGAGAGAATAAGTATGGATCATTTCAACCGCGCATGCAGCAGGAATGCCCATTTCTTCTTCTTTTCCGAAAGCTCTGAGAACCGCGAGAACCAGCGCGGGACGCAGACGCTTGCCTCCTGCTGTCAGGGAATAGGACATTGCCTCTTTAATAACAGCGGGAGCATGAAGGCTGCTGATGTACTCAGGCAGCCTTGCTTCAATCATTTCTTTTCTCGAAGAAAGAAACTGGCTGAGGTTCATCATTCTTCCTCCTGAAGGTCAAACGGCGCAAGCTCCCCGTCTTCGCGGAGAATAAGGTCCATTTGCTTTTCAACCGATTGAAGCTTATCGTGGCAAAGCTTTGACAGCTTCATGCCGTCCTGAAAGTAGGCAATCGCTTTTTCCAGCGGAACATCGCCTTCTTCAAGCTTTTCCACAATTTCCTCAAGCTCTTCCATAGCCTGTTCAAACGTAACCTCTTTTTTTTCACTCATGTGACTTTCGCTCCTCCACTCCTGTAACTTGGCAGATGACTTGTCCGTCCTGCAGATGAATGTTCAGACCGTCGCCTTTTTTCACCTGCGAAATGCTTTTTACGAGCCTGTCATCTTTATAAGCAATACTGTAGCCCCGGTCCATGATTTTAAGGGGGCTGAGTGCATTAAGATTTGCAGCCATTGCCCCGAACGCAGCCTGTTTTTGTTTCAGAAGCACAGACATATCACGCGTCATTTTTTTGACAAGCTGCTGGTGGCGTTCTTTTTCGCGGCTGATCTTTTCATCCGGATGAACCCTGAGCAAACGGCTGCTCAATGCTGCAAACCGTTCTTTTTTCATCTGGATGTTGCGGATGCTCTCCTTTTGCAGGGATTCAACGAGAACATCAAGCTGCTGCTCTTTTTGCTGATACAGCTGCTTCGGGTATTTAAACGCATATGATTTCTGGTAATAGGCAAGCTGCTCTTTCTTCGCCGTAAGCTTTTCCTGCATCGCTCTCAAAAGCCTGGTCTTTTTGTTTGCCGTTCTCTCAAGAAGATCTGCATAATGGGGAACAGCAAGCTCCGCAGCACCTGTCGGCGTCGGCGCGCGCAAATCAGCGACAAAATCGGCAATTGTGTAATCCGTCTCATGTCCGACAGCCGAGATAATCGGCACTTTTGAGCTGAATACTTCACGCGCGACGATTTCTTCGTTGAACGCCCAAAGTTCTTCTATGGAACCTCCGCCCCTGCCTGCAATAATCACATCAAGTGTTCCTAGGCTGTTTGCCTGCCGGATTGCTTTCACAACAGACGGACCTGCGTTTATTCCCTGTACAAGGGCAGGAATAATGATTACCTTTGCAGACGGGTAGCGGCGTTTGATTGTTGTTAAAATATCACGCACAGCAGCGCCTGTAGGTGATGTAATGACACCTATTTCAGAAGGATATTTCGGGATCGGCTGTTTGTGCCTTTCGTCAAAAAGCCCTTCCTTTTCAAGCTTCTTTTTCAGCTCTTCATAAGCAAGATACAGACTTCCGATGCCGTCAGGCTGCATTTCTTTTACATAGACCTGATAATTTCCGCTTGGTTCGTACACGGAAATTTCACAGCGCAGCAGCACCTTCATCCCGTTTTCCGGCATGAATTTTAAGGAAGCGTTCTGGCCTGCAAACATAACAGCCGCAATACGCGCTCCCTCATCCTTCAATGTGAAATACATGTGGCCGCGGCTGTGCATTTTAAAGTTGGAAAGCTCGCCTTTGACCCAAATATCCTTTAAATGCGGATCGGCATCAAACTTCCGCTTGATGTATTTTGTGAGGGCGGTTACCGTCACATGTTTGATTTCACTCATCCGCCTGAACTCCTTTATCTTACTTGGAAGGCTGTTTAACAGCAGATTTTTTGGCTGATTTTACAACGTTATGCGCAAGCATAGTGATTGTCATCGGACCAACGCCGCCTGGAACAGGAGTAATATGGCTGGCTTTGTTCATTGCATCCTCAAAGACAACATCTCCGCACAGCTTTCCGGTGTCCAGTCTGTTGACTCCGACATCAATGACAGCTGCGCCTTCTTTAAGATGGTCTCCTGTAATGAAGTTCGCTTTTCCAACAGCAGCAATCAGAATATCTGCCTGACGGGTCATTTCTTTTAAGTTTGGCGTTCTTGAATGGCAGTACGTTACTGTCGCATGCTCATTAAGCAGCAGGATGCCGGCAGGTTTTCCGACAATGTTGCTTCTTCCGACAACAACGACATGCTTTCCTGAAATTTCAATCCCGGCAGATTTAATCATTTCCACGATTCCTGCAGGGGTACATGGAAGAAAAGTGTCCTGTCCGACCATCATTTGTCCGACATTAAGAGGATGGAATCCGTCAACGTCCTTTTCAGGAGAAATTTTTTCAATGACTGCTTTTTCGCTGATGTGCTCAGGCAGAGGCAGCTGTACAAGTATGCCATGGCAGCTGTCGTCCTCATTGTAGGTATCAATCACATTAAGCAGTTCTTCTTCCGTCATCTTTTCTGAAAAATGTTCAAGTTTAAAAGCAACCCCGATTTCTTCGGACGCTTTCTGTTTCCCTTTAATATAGGAAAGAGATGCGGGGTTGTCACCGACAAGAATAATCGTTAATCCAGGAGTAATTCCCTGTTCTTTTAATCCTTTTACTTCCTCGGCAAGCTGTCTGCGTTTTTCCTGTGCCAATTCTTTTCCGCTGATGATTGAAGCTGTCATTGTTTTGTTCCTCCTCAGGTGGTGTTTGACAGTGTTATCTGTCGAGTGCTGATTTAATGTTTGAGAGGACTCCGTTGATAAATTTCGGCGATTGATCATCCCCGAACGTTTTGGCGAGTTCGATGGCTTCGTCAAGGGTAACGTTAAGAGGAATTTCCTCCATAAACATCATTTCAAAAACAGCTAAACGAAGAACAGAGCGGTCAACGTTTGCAAGCCGTTCAAGCTTCCAGTTTACGAGGTGAGGCTTAATTTGCTCATCAATTTCTTCTGTATGTTCCACTGTCCCAAGAACGAGTGCCGTCATGAATTCATCCATCTGTTCTCCGTCCAGGGCATGATTCATAGCTTCCTTTGGATCAATCTCGCTTACGTCTATCTGAAAGAGTGCCTGAAGTGCTTTTTCTCTTGCTAATCTTCGTTTCATTCTTACTTGCTCCTTTATGTACAAAAATGTCGAAATGTCATAGAACGATCATACCATATTTTACGGACAGAAGCACACTGCAGTTGTTGTTTTTCGGCCAAATAACGAATAAAAAACTGCCTTCTCTTTAAAACATTCGTAGTTTGTGGAATCTTCGCTCTATTCAGTCTGGAATATGGCAATTTATTAAATGGCTGCCTGAAGTAATACCCGTTCCCTTTCGCTCCAGTCACTTGCTTTCCGCGGGGAGCGCCTGGAGCCTCTTCGCTTCGCTTGCGGGGTCTCCCGTGCCCTCTTCATCCCGAAGAAAAGCGGAAGCGCCCGTTTTGCTCCGGGAGTCAGATAAGAAATCACCCGAAAAGTCCGGGTTTGACTTTTTGGGGGATTTTGTTCTGACAGAGGAGTTGGGCGCTGCAGCTAGACAAGGAGTCAAGTGCCTTCCGCTACAGTCCACTCGGTTTGTATGCATTACAATTTGATACTCCATTCGAAAATATCCTTCTTCCAAACTTTTTAAGAAAAAAAGCCAAAGGAAGAACTCCTCTGGCTTTACATTTCCTGGTCGATTTCAATTTCCTGTGATTTTGTTTCGAACTGAATTCCGACTACATGGATATTTATCTCGTTGATTTCAAGAGCGGTCATGTTGAACAGCGCCTGGCGTGTGTTGTCCTGGATACGCTGGGCGACAGTCGGAATGGAAACCCCGAACATCATGACGCAGTAGACATCAATTGTGATTCCGTCTTCAGAAAGATCAACCTTTACGCCTTTGCCGTGGTTTTTCTTGCCGAGGCGTTCTACAACGCCTGAAGCGAAGTTTCCGCGCATTTGTGCAACGCCTTCTACTTCAGATGCAGCGATTCCGGCAATCACTTCAATGACTTCCGGGGCAATTTCAACTTTGCCGAGACCATTTTCTTCATGGGTCATTTCAAGCAGCCTGTTTTCTTTCAAGAGTCAGCACCTCCGTGTATTTTTAAGATTCCATAACCTTATGGATTTCTAAGAACTTCGTATTAAAATCTCCGGAAACAAACGTTTCGTGTTCAAGCAGTTTTTGATGGAAAGGAATCGTTGTTGAGATCCCCTCGATAACAAATTCACTCAGCGCCCGTTTCATTCTCGCAATCGCTTCCTCGCGGGTTGCTCCATAAGTGATCAATTTGGCAATCATGGAGTCGTAATAAGGAGGAATAGAATAACCAGGGTATGCTGCTGAGTCTACTCTAACACCAAGGCCACCGGGCGGCAAGTACATTTCTATTTTACCAGGAGAGGGCATAAAATTCTTCTCCGGGTTCTCTGCATTGATGCGGCATTCGATTGACCAGCCGTTAAAGACAACATCTTCCTGCTTTACAGAAAGTTCTTTGCCTGAAGCAACCATGATTTGCTCCTTGATCAGGTCGATGCCTGTGACCATTTCCGTGACAGGATGCTCAACCTGAATCCGCGTGTTCATCTCCATGAAGTAAAACTTATCTTCGATGTGATCGAAAATAAATTCGACTGTGCCTGCTCCGGTATAATTGACGGCTTCAGCAGCTTTAACTGCAGCTCTTCCCATCGTCTCGCGCATTTCAGCTGAAAGGGCAGGAGACGGAGTTTCTTCAACCAGTTTTTGAAGTCTGCGCTGAATGGAGCAGTCTCTTTCTCCTAAATGGATCACATTGCCGAGAGAGTCGGCCATGACCTGAATCTCCACGTGTCTGAAATCCTCGATATACTTCTCAATATAGACACCGGGATTTCCAAATGCAGTGGCAGCTTCCTGCTGGGTGATTTGGATGCCTTTGATCAGATCCTGTTCTGTTTTTGCAACACGGATTCCTTTTCCGCCTCCGCCTGCCGTTGCTTTAATAATGACAGGGTATCCGATGTCATTGGCAAGTGAAACAGCATCGCCCGTATCCTTGATGATGCCTTGAGATCCCGGAACAATCGGAACACCGGCTTTTCTCATCGTTTCCCTGGCAACGTCCTTTGTTCCCATTTTAGAAATCGCATCTGCGCTTGGTCCGACGAAGATGATGTTGCACTCTTCGCACAGCTCTGCAAAATCAGCATTTTCCGCCAGGAATCCGTAACCCGGATGAATGGCTTCACTACCTGTAAGTTTTGCCACGCTGATGATATTTGTGAAATTCAGATAGCTGTCTTTTGAAGCTGTCGGTCCGACACAATAAGCTTCATCAGCGAGCTGAACGTGCAAAGAATCTCTGTCTGCTTCTGAAAAGACGGCAACCGTCTCAATACCCAGTTCTTTGCAGGCCCGAATGATCCGTACCGCAATTTCTCCTCTGTTTGCTATAAGCAATTTCTTAATCATAGTTTCTCTCCTTACTCTGGTCTGACAAGGAATAAAGGCTGTCCGTATTCTACTAGCTGTCCATTTTCAGCCAGGATTTCCACGATCTCGCCTTTTACTTCTGCTTCAATTTCGTTAAACAGCTTCATCGCTTCCACGATGCAGACAACCGAATCATTTGTTACCTTTGAGCCAACGCTCACATAGTTGTCTGTTTCAGGAGATGAGGCTGCATAGAATGTGCCGACCATCGGCGAAGTGATTTTATGTAGATTTTCTTCCTGGGCAGGAGCCTTCGCTTCTTCCTTTGGCACTTCTTTTACTTCCTGAAGGGCTGCAGGAGCCGCAGCCGGCTGTACTGCTGGCATTTGAGGAGCTGCTTGTACAGGAGCTGTCTGCACAGCTGCTTTCTCAAGCTCTTCCATGCGTTTCTTTAATTTAATTTTAGATCCTTCATGTTCATACGTAAATTCGTCGATTGAAGACTGGTCAACAAGCTTGATCAGTTCTCTGATTTCTTGTATTTTCAACATCTGCTGGCACCCCTATTCAAATTCTTGATGATTGTGTTTCCGCGTTTTAAGCAAGGCAAAGCTTCATTTAAGGATAATGGACTATGACAGAAAAACGCCAAAAAAGCATTACCCGTACTCTTCGGGTGATTTCTTGTCTGCCTATCGGAGCTGAACGGGTGCTTCCGCTTTTCGCATTGTCCAGCTTCAACAGCCAGCTCCTCTGTCAGAACAGAATCGTCGAAAAAGGCAAAACCGGACTTTTCCGGTGATTTCTTATCTGACTGCCGGAGATAAAACGGGTGCTTCCGCTTTTCGCATTGTCTAGCTCCAGCACCCAGCTCCTCTGTCAGAACAAAATCCCCCAAAAAGTCAAACCCGGACTTTTCGGGTGATTTCTTATCTGACTCCCGGAGCTAAACGGGTGCTTCCGCTTGTCGCATTGTCCAGCTTCAACAGCCAGCTCCTCTGTCAGAACAGAATCGTCGAAAAAGGCAAAAAGCGCCTTTCCCGCCGATTCCTTTTCTGACTCCCGGAGCTAAACGGCTGTTTACGCTTTTCTTATAGCCTAGTACTAAAACGAAGTCCTATGTCTATCTTACGACATTTGAGTCCTTAAATTCAATATGTATTCTTGCCCGCCCCCGGTGATCTTAAAATAAACTGTTCTTTTCAATTATAAGGGATAATTGAAAATTTTGAAATGACAGGCAGGTAAAAGACAAAACCCCGCGCCATGGACGCGGGGTTTTACGATTATTGATTTGAAGGTTCAAGCGTAACAGCTACATCTTCCATGCCTTTCATCTCGCCGCTGACTAGCTGGATGATTTTGTTGGCTTCTGAAGCCGAACTTTCTTTCGCTTTTACTGTTACTTTGACTTTTTCGCCTTCAATTCTAACAAGGGCATCATCGTAGCCGTTTGATTTGATGAACGTCTCAAGGATTTCCTCGTTGGCAACTGCTTCGTCAATGGCATTCATTTCATCACGGGCAGCGCTTTTTTCTGCAGCACTCGCCTCTTTGCTTGCTACAACGTCTTCAAGGCTTTCTTTCTTGGCGTTTCGGGAATCTTCAAGCTGCATGCGTATCGTTGCAAAAAGTTCATCATTTGAAACAGAAACAACCGTTCCTTCTTCTGCTTCTTCAACTGTCACTTCAGCCTCTCCATCCTTCTTTGCTTCTTTCGCAGCTTCCGCTTTTTCTGCTTTTTCAGCACCTGTCATAGCCACATCATTTTTGATTTCTTCAGGTGTCGTGATGTAGTACACTGAAAGCACAACCACCAAGCTTAACATTGTCAATAACCAAACCGTTTGTTTTTTCAGCATCATTCAAGAATCCTCCTCTATTTCCCTTTTTTCGCCGCTACTGCTACGCGGTGGCTTGGAACTCCAAGCACTCTCGTTACAGCCTCAACGATTGATTTTTTTATTTGAATGTTGTCAGCACCCTCAGCTACCACAAGCACACCCCTGATTTCCGGTTTTTTCGTCTGCAGGATGATGGGTGTCTCCTGATCTCCCTTTCGGATAATAACAACGGATTCTTCTGTTGAACCATCTTCCACTGTCCGCTTGCCGCCCTGAGGATCTGTCTCTTCAGTTGTCTGATTCTGGCTCACGCTGTTTCTCTCAAGAATTTGCTCGGAAGTCGCTTCTACGTTGACAACGACCATGGCATTGTTTATTCCGGACATGGAATCAAGCGCTTCTTTTAATTGATTCTCGTATTCTTGCTCATATTTCTCGATCGAACCTGAGCCCCCGCCTTCATCAGCTGGTTTAAACACTTCTTCGTCTTTTGCAGATGTAGAAGACAACCCGGATACTTGAGATACGTCAGGCATGGCCGTCTGACCGGACAACAGATTGCTTACGAGCATAAATCCGATGCCAAGCGCAAGCGCGATCAGGAGGTAGTGGTACTTGTTCGGTTTTTTGCCGTTTTCAGAGTTTAGCAGTGTTTTCAATTTTTCTAGCATTTGTTTGGGACTATTCATCTGTGCTGCCCTCCCCTCCTTCCATTTTCAAGGAAATCTTCTCAGGGTCGACTCCCCAGATACTGGCTAAATAAGTTTTAATCTCAGGTTCAGAAGCAATGGAATCTTCCTCTCCCCTATTAGTACCGCTGATGTCAACCGGCTGTACGGCTTCAACGGCTCCGGTTTCTTTTGCGCCGGCCTGAAGCGTTACTTCAATGCTCTGCAGACTGGTTTCTATTTTTTCAAAAGGCGCTTCTGCAGATAGACGGATGTCTTTTATCGCTAGATCATAGCTTTTCACCAGCTCCTCTTTTGCCTGCGTTTTTAATTGGACAGCCATGTTTTCTAAAATATATGCATCATTTGAGGCTTGTATTTCTTTTTTTTGTGAATCTATGGATTTTTTTATTTCTGCTTCTTTTGCAGATGAATAGCTGCCGATGCCGGCTTCCTGGACCATTGCCGGGATATCGGCGGACAAGAGCTTAAAGATCGGCGACAGGATAATCACGATTAGCAGAAGGCTGATCACCATTTTGGCGTACTTTTGCATGGCCGAGTTCGGCAAAAGCAGATCCAGTATGACAGCCAGCATGATGAAAAGAATAATGTTTGCAATCCACTCTGTCAGAAATGACATGCTGACTCCCTCCTAACGAACCATCATGGTTATATTGCCAGCCGCAATAATGACTGTAAGACTGAGGAAAAACATCAGTGACACGATGGCAAGCGCCGCAAAAATATAGATGACACTTTTGCTGATGATATCCAGGCATTTGATGATCGGACCGCCGCCAAGGGGCTGAAGCAGTGCAGCTGTAAATTTATAAATAAAGGCCAGAGTCAGCACTTTTATCGCCGGGAAAGCGGCG
Organism: Metabacillus sp. SLBN-84; assembly: GCF_053629595.1. NCBI lineage: Bacteria > Bacillati > Bacillota > Bacilli > Caryophanales > Bacillaceae > Metabacillus > Metabacillus sp. SLBN-84. The sequence goes on along the minus strand of NZ_JBRJIP010000001.1, from coordinate 1,522,591 downwards.
ATAAACAGCAGAATCGCCACACCGAGAATGCCCACTGTGTTCTTCAGAAGAACAGAAGCGCTGATGACCGTATCGGTTGCATCGGTAAACATCCGCCCGAGGACAGGTATAAAGTTTCCTGTGACAAACTTGGCCGTGCGGATGGCCATCCCGTCAGAAACGGCAGCTGATGCCCCCTGAACGGAAATCACTCCGAGAAATACCGTCAAGAACGTACCAAGCAGCCCGATCCCTATGTTTCTTAAAAGCTGGGCTAGCTGGGTGACTTTATACTGATCTGTGAGCGTGCTGACAATGCTCAGCAAGGCGGAGAGAAACAATAGCGGCAGAACAATTTTCTCAATCAGCACTCCGCTTGTATTCATGAGGAAAAGGATGACCGGGTGAAAAAAGGCGGCTGATATCAGCCCTCCGGAAGCCGCCATCAAAGCAAGAAGAAGCGGAATGAGTGCGAGTATGAAGCTTGACATCGTCCGGATCGCTTCAACAGTATATTCAATGGCAATATGAAAGCTGTTCAGAGCGATGATCATTAAAACCATGTAAACGAGAGCATAAGCGACTTTGCTGACTGTGCTCTGACTGAACGCGTCCTGAAGGAGCTGCAGCAGCATGCTGAAGATCGTAAGCATAATCAATGTCCCGAGCAGTTTTCCGTTTGCAATGATTTCATGGAAAATGTAGCTAAGGAAAGCTTTTGACCATTCTTTAAAGGATAATTCTTTCTCACCGTTTAAAAATTGAAGCAGACTTCCTTTTTGGCTTTCAGGAAGATACCCTCCGTATTCTGTCATAATGTCGTCCCAGAACGTTTTAATTTCCTGGATCCCAAGCTTGTCTATCTGCTGATCAACCAATTCCTGCTGCGGCGGAGGGGGAGAAGCTTGTACAAGTGCCGGAAATGAAAAAAAGAAAAGAAAAAAGACAGCTGCGATTCCCTTTTTAATAACTCTCACCCCTTATCCATCACGCCGGTATCAGGCCGATGATGGTTTCAATTATGACAGTCAGGATCGGAACGGCCATCGCAAGAATAATGATTTTTCCGCCAAGCTCAATTTTCGAAGCAATGGCTCCCTGACCTGCATCCTTTGTAATCTGTGCGCCAAATTCGGCAATATAGGCAATTCCGATAATTTTCAGGATCGTCTCCACATACATCATGTTGATGTTTGCATTGAGCGCAATTTTTTCAATCATGGTGATGATCTGAGCAACGCCGTCAACTAAAAACAGAAATATGACGCAGCCGACAAAAACCACGAGCATGAATGCATATGTGGGCTTTTGTTCTTTTACAATCAGCGCGAGAAAGGTAGCAACTAAACCAAGTCCGACAATCTGGATAATTTCAATGGCTGAGCCCCCCTATCCCTGAAAAAGGAAGACTGATTTAATTTTCTGAAACAAATCTTCCACAATGGAAGCCACCATAAACAGAATATAAATAAAGCCCAGGAGCGTGACCCATTGCGCATACTCTTTTTTGCCCATCTGATCAAGGATTGTGTGAAGAAAAGCGACGACAATTCCGATGCCCGCTATTTGAAAAATGATATTTACATCTACTCCCATTGCATGTAATCCTCCTGACTGCTACATCAATAAAATAACCAGCAATAAACCAGATAAGAATCCGAGGCTTTTCAGCATCTTTTCATAGCGGCTCTGTCTGTCGAGTGCATCTGCTTCCTCTCTTTCAAGATGGGCAAGTGCGAGGCGAATATGTTTCTGCTGCGAGATCAGATCATGCTGGCCGAGTGTTTCGCCAAACTGCTTCATAATCTCGTACTCTCCCTGTTTAAAGGCAGTCATCCTCCACACTTCCTGCATGCTGTTTTCCCAGGCTGCCCTGACGCTTGTATGCCCTGCAGACAGACGCTTTGAAAATACCTCAAAAAACCAGGAAAGCGGCTTTGGCATTTGCTTTGAAAGGGTGGCGGCTGCTTCTTTTAATGGGGTATGTGCATACATAATTTCAGCTTCGAGCGCCTGCAGAGCAACCTTCAGCTGTCTCAGCTGGCGAGGGCGTTCACTGATGTGTTTTGCCGTTTCAAAGCCGGCCCATGTTGTAGCAAGCAGGATAAATACAGCTCCAAGCAGCTTCAGCATAGCGGGACACCTTCTTCCGTTCTGACAATCCGCCCTTGTGCATCAATGACTCTCTGAACCGTTCCGGGGCCGCTCACTCTTGACAGCTCTATGAATCTCTTAAAAACATGATGGTTTAATAGAGGAGCAATAGTCGGCCGCATTTTAATATCCTCAAGAGAGCATCCGTGAACGGATATAAACAGTCCGACACCCGCATGAACAGCCTCAAGAATCGCTTCTGTATCTTCCATTCTCCCCGCCTCATCCACGACGAGAACATCGGGACTCATAGAGCGGATCATCATCATCATGCCTTCTGCTTTCGGACATGCATCAAGCACGTCCACTCTTTCGCCGAACTCGTGCTGGGGGATGCCGTTTATGCATCCTGCAATCTCTGAGCGCTCATCTACAATCCCTACTTTTCTTGATGGAATCTGTCCATGACCTGTACTCATGATTCGTGCAAAGTCGCGGAGCATCGTCGTTTTACCAGTCTGAGGCGGGCCGATAATCATGGTATTCAGCCACTCTCCGCTGTAGCAGCAAGGGATGAACCGGTCAGCAATCCCGCGTTTTTGACGCGCCACACGAATGTTGAAAGACGTGACATTCCGGATGGCTTTTACACGTCCGTTCTCTGTAATGACCCGCCCCGAAAGCCCTACACGATGGCCGCCCTGAATGGTGATAAAGCCGCGTTTAAGCTCTTCTTCAAGTGCGTAGATGCTGTACTGGCTCAATTCGCTCAGAAGAGAAATTCCGTCCTGATGTGTAGCGATGTATGACAGGAAAACAGGTTTTCCCGCCGCTGTCACTTCAACCCGCTTTGAAATTCTGATGCGAATCTCTTCCATTTGCTGCAGCACATGCTGCGGAAGGTCCAGTATATGCTGACTGATCGGCTCAGGAAGCATAGCTGTAATCTCATTCACATGGCTTCCTCCTTGCATAGTCTCTTAATACTCCTATGTGTATGCAGGCTTGGACACATTATGACTGTGACCTCATTTATAAACGCCAATTAAGATAAAGGCTACGCCGATTGAGATGAAAATCAGTTTTGCATAAGACAGCTGTTCTGCAATTTGGAAAATGCCGATCGTCATTGTCAAAATAAAAATGACCGGCCCGACAATAGCCAGCATGGAGTTGATCAGTACAGCCTTCCGCACATCATTAAAGACAAGCATCAAAACAGCAGCCGTCATTTCAATGCTTGCAGACAGCAGCCTCAAAAGGGCCATGGATCTGACAGCAGGATCCAGACCGGCAAGAAAATGCTTCATCTTCTTCCTCCCCTATTCTTCTAATCACAAAGCTGCGGATTTTCGCTTGTCCATTCCCAAAAGAACGAAACCGGAGCCCGCAAACGGAGTTATAGTCCAGTCTATGAGAGAAAAAGGCCGTTTAGACAAAAAGAATTCTTGACAGAATTTTCAGACTTTATAATAATAGGTACAAAGGGGGATGTGTCATGGGATTTGGAATAGAAGCTTATGAGGTCTATCACTATTTGCAGTGGGCCATCGGGATTGCCGTATACATACTATTGCCGGCCGCACTTCTTTTCAAAGCGGGGAAAAAAAGAGAGCAGGAGCCGCGTACTTTCCAGGCGCAGACAATGATTGAGGAAGGAACAAAAGCGCAGGCGCCTTGAACAGATCCGATAGGCAGATAAGAATGCGACAGAAAAGTCCAGGCTAGACTTTTAAGGCGGATTTGTTCTGACAGAGGATCTAGTCGCTGAAGCTGCAAGAAGAAAACTTTATAAAAATATACACACCCGAGAATTTTTGATGAATGAATAAACAAAAAAAACTCCATCTGATGAGATGGAGTTTTTTTATGCTGGTTACGCGCGTGACACGTATGAGCTGTCTGTTGTGTTGATAATCAGAACGTCTCCTTCGTTAACGAAGAACGGGACGTTGACGATCAGTCCTGTCTGCACTTTAGCAGGCTTTGTTCCGCCGGAAGCTGTATCACCTTTAATGCCAGGCTCTGTTTCGATAACTTCAAGTTCCACTGTGTTAGGAAGCTCAACACCAAGCGTTTCGCTGCCGAACATCATGATGGATACTTCCATGTTTTCCTTAAGGAATTTAAGTTCATACTCGATTGAAGCTTCAGGCAGTTCCACTTGATCATAAGACTCATTGTCCATGAACACATGCTGGTCGCCATTTGCATAAAGATACTGCATTTTGCGGTTTTCAATTTGAGCTTTTGCTACTTTTTCACCAGCACGGAACGTTTTTTCCTGAACAGCTCCAGTACGGAGGTTGCGCAGTTTAGAGCGTACGAATGCAGCGCCCTTTCCCGGTTTTACATGCTGGAAATCCATAACGAGCCAAATGCCGTTATCTACCTCGATTGTTAAGCCCGTACGAAAATCATTAACTGAAATCATATTTGTTCCTCCTATGTAAATAACACTTTTTAGCCTTCCGGAAGCTTTTTATAAGATAATAAGCTCTTTAGGGGAGTGTGTCAGAGATTCATTGCCGTCTTCCTTAACCACTGTATCGTCCTCGATCCTGACTCCGCCAAGCTTAGGAACATAAATTCCCGGCTCTACTGTAACAATCATGCCCGGCTCAAGAACCGTTTCTGATTTTGCGGATAATGACGGACTTTCGTGAACTTCCATTCCAAGGCCGTGTCCGGTTGAATGGCCAAAATACTCGCCATAGCCGTTCTCTGAAATATAATCCCTTGTCAAAGCATCAGCTTCTTTTCCGGTCATACCTGCTTTAATACCATTCATGCCGCGCAGCTGGGCTTCAAGAACAATGGAATAGATTTTCTTCAGCTCATCACTTGGATTGCCGACTGCAATCGTGCGTGTAATATCTGAACAATATCCTTTGTAGTATGCTCCAAAGTCGAAGGTTACAAAATCGCCCTTTTCAATTTCTTTTTCACTTGCCACACCGTGCGGAAGAGCTGACCTGTGGCCGGATGCGACTATGATATCAAATGATGAAGAAACAGCGCCCTGCTTTCTCATAAAGAATTCAAGTTCGTTTGAAACCTCAATTTCCTTCATGCCGGGCTGTACTACTGTAAGAATATGCTTAAATGCAGCATCGGCGATCTCCGCAGCTTCCTTTAATATCTTAATCTCTGCTGCAGACTTAATCAAGCGTAACTTTTCCACCGCCTCAGACACCGGAACAAACTCAATTCCCTTCAGTTTGGAAGCATAAGCGGAATACGTTGCAAAGGATAAATGATCCTGTTCAAAGCCAAGACGCTTGATTGAAAGCTTTTCTGCCTGTGCAGCCACTTCGTCAAGAATCGGCCCCTTGTGCTGAACAATGTCATAGCCTTCAACCTGCTTGGCTGCCTGCTCTGTATACCTGAAGTCCGTGATAAATACGGCTCCTGACAGAGAAATGAGCGCGACACCCGATGAGCCTGTAAAACCGGTCATGTACCGTCTGTTATAGTCGCTTGCAATAAGAAGTCCGTCAACATCAAGCTCCTTAAGCCTTTTTCTTAATTTCTCAATCTTCAGCATGCTGTTTCTCCCCTATCTTTGTATGTATTGCCTGCAGGGCAAATTGGTACCCCTGAAATCCGAGTCCGACCACCTGTCCGGCAGTGACCGGCGCAGTGACAGACTGATGCCTGAACGGCTCCCGGCTGTGAACATTGGAGATATGCACTTCAATCACAGGAAGAGGAACGCTTGCAATGGCATCTCTCAATGCATAGCTGTAGTGGGTAAACGCCCCCGGATTCAGCACAATGCCATCGTAGTGGCCATCTGATCCATGAATGGCATCAATCAGGTCCCCTTCATGATTGGACTGAAAGCAAGTGACCTGAAACCCCTGCTTTTCAGCAAAAACCATCAGCTCACGCTCAAGATCTGTCAGCGTTTTGCTTCCATAAATATCAGGTTCACGCAACCCAAGGCGATTTAGATTTGGGCCGTTAATTACCATATAGTGTCTCATCTTTCGACCTCCAAGCACTATGAGGACTCTTCTTCATGTGACAGATGTTTTCGTCAAAAACGCTCTCAAAAGCCGCATGAATAAAAAGCCGACAAAAAATAGAATGTTCATTTTAGAACATTCTACCATACTTCATTGTGCGTTACCTCCATTGTTACGTGGAAGCGCTGCCCTTTTTTTTCGATTGAAGCTCATTTTGTTCAAAGGAAATGGAATACCCGATAAAGACCCCATATAAAATGTATAAACATATCATCGTAACCGTTGTCAGGCGCTCGAGTTCAAAGACTGTTTTGACGTTTGGAAAGATCGGATTCAAGAGGAAAAAGACAAGCGCCCATAAAGCCGCTCCATATATCATGCCGACGAAAATAGACGAAAACCTTTTTAAAACTAAGTAATAGACGAGTGCCGTTCCTACAGAAAGGAATCCGATGACCAATACTCCCGCAAAATTTCCGATCGTGCCGTTTTTCCAGTCACCAAGCAGAAACGGCTGCAGCAGCATGTTCGGACTGATTTCTGTCATGTTCAGCACATAAGCCAAATAGCCGATTAAACTCCAGAAAATACCTCCTGCAAATCCGGTAATCATAGCTCTTGCGATAAACGGGAGACCCTCGCCCTGCTTTTCATCCTGTTCATCTTTCATTCCAGCAGAATTAGACTGAAAATCATCTGTCATATGTACACCTCCTTCTCCTAGTATGTACAGTCATCCCGAAAATTGATGCAGAAAATGTCTAACTGGCCGGTAAAAGGATATACTACATACGTACTTTCACATCGAACCTTTCCGGCCTGCATAAAATGAAGAATAAAATACAACTGCCTAGAGGTTTATCCTGTTTTTATGTAGAATATAAACATAACATTCTCTTCCGTTTTGTTTAAAATCCGCTCAAAAAGAGAATAGATAGGTAGGTTGGTGAAAAATGTCAAAGCAGAACAAGCCCGCATATGGCGGGCAAGCAGTAGTAGAGGGCGTCATGTTTGGCGGCAAGCATCACTACGTTACAGCCATCAGACGGAAAAACAAGGAAATTGATTATTTCCGGCTGCCGAGAAAATCAAACAGCACACTGACAGCCCTTAAAAAAATACCATTTATCCGCGGGATCGCAGCAATCATAGAAGCAAGCGCAAATGGTACGAAACATCTCAACTTTTCAACAGACAGGTACGACCTTGATCCAGAAGATGACGAGCAGCTGAACGAGCCGAAAAAAGAATCAAAGCTGACGATGATACTCGGTGTTGCAGCAATTGGGGTTCTGTCCTTTTTATTCGGAAAATTCATCTTTACACTCGTCCCGCTTTTTCTTGCAGAGCTTACAAGACCTGTTTTTTCATCGGATTTGTCACAGATCCTGATTGAAGGTCTTTTCAAACTTATTCTCCTGCTTGCCTATATTTACGCGATATCCTTTACTCCGCTGATCAAGCGTGTATTCCAGTATCACGGGGCAGAGCATAAAGTCATTAACTGTTATGAAAACGGTATGCCGCTCACAGTTGAGAACGTTCAGAGCAACAGCCGCCTTCATTACAGATGCGGAAGCAGCTTCCTTCTTTTCACCGTGATTGTCGGAGTTTTTGTCTACATGCTCGTTCCGACTGAACCGCTTTATGTGCGCGTTCTGAACAGACTTGCCCTAATTCCCGTTGTGATCGGCATTTCATTTGAAGTGCTGCAGTTTACAAACAAGCTGAGAGACGTGCCTGTCCTGAAATGGCTTGGGTACCCGGGCTTATGCCTTCAGCTTTTAACCACAAAAGAGCCTGACAACGAACAGACCGAAGTCGCAATTGCAAGCTTCAATGAAATGCTCCGCCTGGAAAAAGAAACAGAAGAAGGTATAAAAACAGAACAAATTGTATAAGCTAAAACTTCATTAACTCATTTTCATCTTGGGAGGTGGACTCATGAAAAATCGAATGAATCCATTTGTGATGATTGTGTTAGCTCTGGGAGGAATCGGGTTTTTAGTGACTCTCATCAGCAGGCCTGGCTTCCTCTTCAGAGAAATGCTCGTGTTTGCTGCTGTTCTAGCCATCATCTATTTTGTTGTCCGTTACTTTACAAAACAAAGAATGGGAAAAGACTCTTCCTCTTATTCCAAAGCTGCTAAACAGTCCAAAAGGCGTTTCAGCGACCGCAATCAGAGCAGCTCCCATTTGAAAAGTGTGTCGGCTCCAAAAAAGAGCAGCAAAACAAGCGCTCTTAAAAAGAAGCAGGCTTCACACCTGACCGTGATTGAAGGCAGAAAAGGCAAAAAGAAAAGCAGGGCTTTTTTCTGACCTGCTTTTCTTTTCGCCTTAATAAGTCCACCGTTTGAGAAACTGTTCCGTCCGGCTTCTTCCTAGCTCAATCAGAGCTAGTTTTTTTTGTTCTGAGAGATCAAATTCTGTCGTGAGAATGCTTTCTACCGGAAGAAAAATGATGTTTCTCTCATGCCTGCTTGATATATGCCTGGCATCATGGGCATCTTTCATCGTTTCAAACAGCGCTCCGTACATTTCAATCGCATTTTTAATCTGATTCCTCGGCCTTTCTTCATCTCTCGGACTGAGCTTGATTCCAATTACAGGCCTCGCCTTTTCCTTGAAAAGCCAGATTGGAAAGTTACTTAAAACTCCCCCGTCTACCACTATGTTCGTCCCTTCAGCACTCGTCAGCTTAACAGGCTCAAAGAAATACGGAAGACTGCAGCTCATCAGCACAGCGCGGGCAACTGAAAACCGCTCGGGAACAAGTCCGTACCTGGGGAGATCATCAGGCAGCACAATAATCCTGCCGTTTGTAAGATCAGAGGCTACAATTTTTAAAGATCCGGGCCTCAAATCACCAAAGGTGGAAACTCCCCTTTCCTTCAGCCTGGCTGCGATCCATTCCTCAAGCTTCCCGCCTTTGTACAGACCGAGGCGCCAATAGAGGTTAAGCCATTTCATCAATTTAAATGGAAGAATGGAAGGGTTTTTCTCAAGAAACTTTCCAAGCTCCATATCGTCCATCATTCGGATAATTTCATCACTTTTGTATCCTGCTGCGATAAAGGATGCCACAATCGAACCCGCGCTGGTGCCTGCCACTCTTACAAACTGCAGCCCTCGCTGTTCAATTGCCTGATAGGCTCCAATCAGCGCAAACCCTTTTATGCCGCCGCCAGAGAAGACACCATCAATGTACACAGAAGCTCCTCCCCTCTTCTCCTATCCTATCCTATCCTATCCTTATAGTGTAAGATGAAGGCCGAGGAAATAGACCTTTTCCAATTTTGCGCAAGAAAAAAACGAAAGCAGCTGCTTTCGTTTTTTCAGGACTCATTATCCTGTTCATTTTGTTTTTGGATTGCACGCAGGGTATCTACACGCGCTTCATCACTTTCAAAAAATTGCACGAGATCTCCAATACGGTCAATGGCATTCCAGCTGAGGTGATGCTCAATGCCTTCAACATCGTTGTAAATCTTTTCTTCATCCACGCCGATCAAACGCATGAACTGCTCAAGCAGCTCGTGACGGTAGACAAGGCGCTATTCCGATCTTCTTGCCCTTAGGCGTCAAAATAAGTCCACGGTATTTTTCGTATATGAGATATTCATCTTTGTCTAGTTTTTGGACCATCTTTGTCACTGAGGAGGGATGAACGGATAATGCTTCCGCGATATCTGAAACACGGGCATATCCTTTTTCTTCTATTAAAATGTAGATTTGTTCAATATAATCTTCCATACTTGGTGTTGGCATGCGGTCCCCTCCAAAAAAACGTTCAAAACATAGGAAATCATTACAAGTGTACACTAGTTTGCAGGTCATGACAAGAAAGCTTGCGGGAGAAGCACAAGAAAAGAGCCGGATGTCCCGGCTCTTCCGTTTCTTATAATCCGCACTTCAGCTGTGCACCGCAGCTTGTGCATGTGTTGCAACCGCCAATGTCTTCAACTGTACCTTCGCGGCATACAGGGCATGTATTGCCCACTTCGTTTCCGATTGTTACATTTGTCGAGCGCAAAGCCTGGATTGTATCCACAAGAACAACTTTGCCTTTTTCTTTCGGTGCTTCTTCTGTTTCAGAGAAGGTATTCTCCTCCGCTTTTAATGTAAGGACCTGAGTGTCCCGGCTTCCGTCAACGTAGACTGTTCCGCCTTTTGCTCCGCCTTTATATAGACGCTCATACACTTTTTGGACCTGGTCCACCGTATATCCTCTAGGAGCGTTAACCGTTTTGCTGATTGAACTGTCAATCCAGCGCTGGATGACGCATTGTGCATCTGCATGCGCTTCTGCACTCAGTTCCATAGCTGAGATAAACCATTCCGGAAGATTCTCCGGATCTGCATCAGGATTTTTATCCAGATACTCCTGTACGATATCTGCTTTTACTTCAATGAATTTGCCAAGTCTTCCGCTTCTGTAGTAAGAGAAGGAGAAGTATGGTTCAAGTCCGGTTGAAACTCCGACCATCGTTCCAGTGGATCCCGTGGGAGCAACAGTCAGCAAGTGTGAATTGCGGATACCGTATTCTTTGATATCTTCCCGGATATCAGTCGGCATTTTGCTCATAAAGCCGGTCTCAGTAAATGCCTGGCGCAGTCTGTTCGTTTCTTCAGCCGTTTCGCCAGTCAAGAACGGGAAGCTGCCTTTTTCTTTTGCAAGCTCTACAGATGCTTTATAAGCCGTGACAGCGATTGTTTCAAAGACTTTGTCAATCAGCTCGTTGCCTTCTTCAGAACCGTACTGTGTTTCACAGTAGATCAGAAGGTCGTGAAGTCCCATAACACCAAGACCTACACGGCGTTCGCCTAGTGCCTGTTTTTTATTTTCGTCAAGGAAGTACGGCGTTGCATCGATTACGTTATCCTGCATGCGAACACCGACTTCAACCGTTCTTTTCAGTTTTTCGAAATTAACTGTTTTCGTTTCTTTGTCTGCCATTTCTGCAAGATTTACGGCAGCAAGGTTGCAGACAGAATATGGTGCGAGAGGCTGTTCCCCGCAAGGATTCGTTGCAACTACCTTCTGTCCATATGCTTTAGCGTTTGTCATGTCATTGGCGTTATCAATGAAGAAAATGCCCGGCTCTGCAGAGTATGTTGCGCAGATGTTGATCAGGTTCCAAAGTTCTTTCGCCTTGATCGTACGGTATGTGCGCACTTTGTAGCCGAGTTTTTCCCACTCGCGTACATCACCGTGGTTATGCCAGTCTTCATTGTAAGCCTTCATTTCCTCTGCATTGTAGCTTTCAACATCAGGGAAGCGCAGCTCGTAATCGGCATCCTTTTCAACAGCATCCATGAAATCCTTTGTCAGCGTGACAGAGATGTTGGCTCCTGTAAGGAATTCGGAATTGTGAACTGTATAAGTTCCGCCGACTGCAAGCTTCACTTCAGCGTCTTTAATGATTTTCTCGTTAAATCCGCCGTAGCCCGGAATCTGCTTGTAATTGACGATGCTCTGATACATGGCTTCTTCGTCCTGTGTAAGCGGCTTGAACTTCAGCTTTTCCTGGGCGTATTTCTTAATTGTTTCATCATTTGTATTTTCAATCAGGTAACGCAGGATACGGGGATTCTGCATTTTGGAAATAATGAATTCAATAATGTCAGGATGCCAGTCGGCAAGCATGATCATTTGTGCGCCACGCAAGTTGTTACTCCTCCATTAAGAGGGGTCAGGTCATTTCTGCCTGACTCTCATGCTTTCACATGAGATCGGACTCTATCATCAAAATCAGCCGTATGATTTTGTCTCGTGCCCCGGATACTAAATCCGGTTTACTCGCACCATCTTACAGGTGCTTTCAATAGTCTCTGAACGTTCATCTCCGTTTCCAAAGATGCTTCGCTGCTGATTGCCCATTGTGTCATCTTTTTCATTTTCAGGCCTTCACGCTCACTGTTGCCAGTCACGTTGTGGCTGAAAAAGCTTTAGGGTGTTCCAGCAATTCACGAGATTTTTATCCCGCCGTGTGGACTTTGTATTTAACGGGATCCGCCCTGCTCAACCAGATGAGTCAGCTTCGCGATGTCATCAAGCCAGGATACGGAGCCTGATGATTTGCCGTTGACTCCTCTTGCAAGGGTGTTTCTCGGACGCAGCGTTGAACCGTTTGTCCCGACGCCTCCGCCGCGGCTCATGATTTCCATGACCTGCTTGCGGTGTTCGGAAATGCCTTCGCGTGAATCCTGCACAAACGGCATCACGTAGCAGTTGAAATACGTCACATCTGTTCCCGCTCCCGCTCCGTATAACACGCGTCCTGCAGGAACAAAGTTCAGGCCGACAAGTTCATGATAGAACTTCTCAAACCATTCCTTGCGTTTTTCTTCTGTTTTCTCAACAGATGCAAGACCTGTCGCATTCCGTTTGGCTATTTGTTCGTAATATACTTCAAGCGGTTTTTCTATAACGTCAAGAGAGCGGTGAATGACTCCTGATTCTACTTCTTCAGGCTTCTCAAGTGAAAGGCGGTACTCTTCTTCCACCTGTACATGCGCCATTTTTGCCTGCCAGTCTATATCTAAGATGTACCCGAGGCCTCTTGCCGGGAATTTCGGATCTTCTTTAATTGTCAGAACGACAAAATCGCCTTTGGATAGCGTCAGCTTTTCAGTGTCTTTAAATGTGTACCGGTCAAGCATGACTAAACGGGATACACCTTTGTGTGTAAGCTTCATATCTTCTGTAATCGGATGAACTTGGGGAAAAAGTGAAATATCGTGGTTAAGCTTGTCCACATCAAGTTTCAGATTTTCATTCAGTGCAACGGTCATTCAAACAACTCCCCTATTATCTTTGTACTTGATTTAATTTATCACACAGCCATCCGTTTATCAATATATAGTGTTTCTTTTTTGTTCGACAATACTATATATGGATAAAAAGTCAGTCTGTTGTCATTTTGTCAAATTGAAAACTTCATAATTGAGTGTGAAAAAAAGAGAATAAAGAAGATAGGAGATTGTAAATCACTTTTTTTGAAGTAATTTGTCGGTTGCAAATTTAAAAGAGAGCAGAAACCTAGAAAAATAAGGAACACATAGAAATAAATAGAAAAATAAAAATAAACGAAAGCGACTTATTTCAGCCGCTTATCGTTTATAATTCCACTCATCCGATTCATATTTTTCAGCTGCCAGTTTCATGGCTGCAGCCTGTTCTTTTTCAGTCAGTTTATACGGTTCGAGCTTAATGTTCAGCCCTTTTTCAAACCCTCTTATAAACGCCTCTTTTGCCTCTTCAATTGTTACTTTTGTTTCTCTGAGAGCATTCACTGCAACTGCTTTATTTTTAAAGTTCTTCTGCATTCGTTCTTTTACCCTGTCACTTGGGTACTTAAACAGGCTGAACAAAAGATCTTCATCAAGATCAAGCAGAATCGAGCCGTGCTGGAGAATCACGCCTTTTTGACGTGTCTGGGCACTGCCTGCCACTTTCCTTCCTTCAACGACAAGCTCATACCAGGATGGGGCATCAAAGCAAACCGCTGAACGCGGATTTTTAAGCCCCTGCTTCTCTTCCTCCGTTCTTGGCACAGCAAAATATGCATCTAGGCCAAGCTCTCTAAATCCCTGAAGAATTCCTTCTGAGATCACACGGTATGCTTCTGTAACGGTCTTCGGCATCTCAGGATGGTCTTCTGAAACAATGACACTGTATGTAAGTTCTTGATCATGCAGGACACCCCTGCCGCCGGTTGGCCTGCGCACAAAGCCGAGTCCGTTCCGTTTAACAGCTTCAAGATCAATTTCTTTTTCCGCTTTCTGAAAATAACCTACAGAGAGTGTCGCAGGGTTCCATCCGTAAAAACGGATTACAGGCGGAAAGTTCCCTTCGCTGTTCCACTCAAGCAGCACCTCATCTAGCGCCATATTGTAAGCAGGAGAGCAATTGCCCGAATCAATAAATCTCCAAATTTCTTTCTCCATGTTCATACCCCATTTTTCATGCTTAGGCTGTTTGTTAAATTCATTCCGCTATCATAGTCTATCAAAAAGAATTACCGGATGAAAATAAATAACTCTGATTCATGGATGACAATTTGACCCTGCTCTTATATAATTATATTTGTCCAATAAACAGAGGTTTACATGAACCAGCCCGCATAAAGGGTATAAAAAAGGAGTCGGGTCAGCTTGACAACATGGGTTTTCTTATTAATTTTAGTCGGCGCAATTGCAGCCTACACTATCTTCTCTTATTTTTACCAGCGTAAAATTATGAAAACATTAACGGAAGAGGAATTCCGTGCAGGATACAGAAAGGCTCAGCTTATCGATGTACGCGAGCCGAACGAATTTGAAGGCGGCCATATTCTTGGCGCAAGAAACATCCCAATGTCACAAATGAGACAGCGCCATAAAGAAATCCGCAAAGACCAGCCTGTTTATCTGTATTGCCAAAACACAGTAAGAAGCGGACGCACAGCTCAGATGCTTAAGAAAAAAGGCTATTCGGACCTTTACACATTAAAAGGCGGCTTTAAAGGCTGGAGCGGAAGAATTAAAACGAAAAAATAATAACAAAAGCGGAAGCGCCGTGATCAGATCCGATAGGCAGATAAGAATCCGGCAGAAAAGTCCGGGTTTGACTTTTTTGACGGATTTGTTCTGACAGAGGATTTAGGCGCTGGAGCTGGACGCAGATGACTTTATCAGGTTGTCCACATCACTGAACAATTTAACATTCTGTAAATAACCAAAAAGGATTCGCCACTTGGCGAATCCTTTTTCTTATTGCTTCTGATAACGGAGAATCGGCTTGCGTGCTGCCGTTGTCTCATCAAGACGTCCAACAACGGTAGTATGAGGAGCTTCCTGAACCATTTCAGGGTTTTCCTCTGCTTCCTTCGCAATTTGAAGCATGGCATCAATAAATGAATCAAGTGTTTCTTTTGACTCGGTTTCCGTCGGTTCAATCATGATGCACTCCTCAACATTGAGCGGGAAGTAGATCGTCGGCGGGTGGTAGCCGAAATCCAGAAGGCGCTTCGCGATATCAAGCGTGCGCACGCCAAGTTTTTTCTGGCGTTTTCCCTGATAAAACAAATTCATGCTTGCAGTGTCTGTCAAACGGCAGATCATACGCTTCTGAAAGTCTTCTCATCATGTAGTTTGCGTTTAAAACAGCATACTCTGTCACAGCTTTTAATCCGTCCGGACCCATTGTGCGGATATACGTATATGCACGCACATTGATTCCGAAGTTGCCGTAAAACGGCTTGACTCTTCCGATGGACTGCGGTCTGTCATAGTCAAATGCATATTTGTCATCACGTTTCACTAAAACAGGCTTCGGAAGGTACGGAATAAGATCTGCTTTTACACCGACAGGACCTGAACCCGGTCCTCCCCCGCCATGCGGCCCGGTAAAGGTTTTATGGAGATTTAAGTGAACGACGTCAAATCCCATATCTCCGGGACGTGCCTTGCTTAGTACGGCGTTCAGGTTGGCTCCGTCATAGTACAGTTTGCCGCCTGCATCATGCACGATCTTTGCCATGTCCAGAATATTTTCCTCGAAAAGACCCAGCGTATTCGGATTTGTCAGCATCAGCGCAGCGGTATCATCTCCTACCACACGCTTCAGATCTTCAAGATCGACGAGTCCGTGTTCGTTTGATTTTACAGTAACCGTTTCAAAACCCGCTACCGTGGCAGATGCAGGATTGGTTCCGTGGGCAGAATCAGGTACGATGACCTTTGTGCGTCCGGTGTCGCCGTTTGCTTCGTGATAGGCACGGATCATCATAAGTCCGGTCCACTCTCCGTGAGCACCTGCTGCCGGCTGAAGCGTGACTTCATCCATTCCTGTAATTTCTACAAGATGCTCCTGCAGGTCATACATCAGCTCAAGGGCTCCCTGTACGGTGCTCTCATCCTGAAGCGGATGGATATGGGCAAGCCCTGCCATGCGGGCAACATTTTCATTTATCTTCGGGTTATACTTCATCGTGCATGAACCAAGCGGATAAAAGCCTGAGTCCACTCCATGATTGCGCTTTGAAAGAGCTGTATAGTGCCTCATGATATCAAGCTCTGATACCTCCGGCAGTTCAGCTTCCTCTGTGCGGAGATAGTCAGCGGGAATGAGTTCATCTGCTGATCGTTCTGGAATATCCATTTCAGGCAGGCTGTAGCCTGTTCTGCCAGGCTTAGTCAGTTCAAAAATCAATGGCTGATTCTCGTTATTCATGTCCATCCCCCAATTCCTCAACGAATGCATCAATTTCTTCTTTCGTGCGAAGTTCTGTTACAGCTACGAGCATGTGATTTTCAAGCTCAGGATATACGCTGCCGAGATCGAAGCCGCCGATGATGCCCTTTTCAATCAGGCGGGCATTCACTTCTTTCACGGGCTTAGTTAATTTAACGGCAAACTCATTAAAGATTGGTCCGTCAAACGGCACGTCGAATCCTTTTTCTTTAAATGCCTTTTTAGCATAGTTTGCTTTCTGGATATTCTGCAGAGCCATTTCTTTGACTCCTTTTCTTCCGAGCGCTGTCATGGCAACAGATGCTGCAAGTGCATTCAAAGCCTGATTTGAACAGATGTTTGATGTCGCTTTATCACGTCTGATATGCTGTTCGCGTGCCTGAAGCGTCAGAACAAAGCCTCTGCGTCCCTGGTCATCCTTTGTCTGTCCGACAAGACGGCCGGGCACTTTGCGGATCAGTTTCTGTGTGACAGCAAAATAGCCGCAGTGCGGGCCGCCAAATGCCGTAGGAATCCCGAACGGCTGCGCGTCTCCAGCAACAATGTCGGCACCGAATGCACCCGGTGGTGTCAATGCTCCAAGTGCAAGCGGGTTGGAAGAGACGATAAACATGCTTTTGCCTGTATGGGCAATCGGCTCAATGTCCTTAAGAGGTTCAATCTGGCCGAAAAAGTTAGGATACTGAACAACAACTGCCGCCACATCATCAGACATTTCTGCTTTCAAAGCATCAAGGTCCGTCACGCCGTTTTTGACAGGCACTTCTACAACCTCAATGTACTGTCCTTTAGCATACGTTTTCAGCACATCTCTGCTTTCAGGATGAACGGCTCCTGACACAATGACCTTCTTCTTTTTCGTCTGTCCGCAGGCAAGCATAGCCGCTTCAGCAAGTGACGTTCCGCCATCGTACATAGAAGAGTTGGCTGCATCCATGCCGGTAAGCTCTGCGATCATCGTCTGAAATTCGAAGATAGCCTGCAGCTCGCCCTGTGAGATCTCAGGCTGATATGGCGTGTAGGCCGTATAAAATTCTGATCTTGAAATCACATGATCCACAATGATCGGCATGTAGTGGTCATAAACACCAGCTCCAAGGAAAGATGCGTTGCTTCTTAAATCTTTATTTTTAGCAGCAAGCGCGCTCATCTCTTTCATTAGCTCTGTTTCGGATTTCGCTTTCTTGATGCTGTATTCGCCCTTAAATCGCACGCTTTCAGGAATGTCTTGAAAAAGCTCATCAATCGATGCTACTCCGACAGCTTGAAGCATCTCCTGCTGATCTTGCTCTGTCATCGGCAAGTAACGATGTTTCATGGATGTATTCCCCTTTCAACCCGGTTTATTTTTTTGGTCGTTTATAAAAAGGCGTCTGCACGACAACTGCTTTTAAGCGTTTCTTTCGTACTTGAACAAACACTTCAGTGCCGGGCTCAGCAAATTCTTTCTTAAGCAGTGCCCACCCGATATTCTTTTTAAGTGTAGGAGACTGTGTGCCGGTTGTAATTTCCCCGATCTGTTCTTCTCCTGCGAACACCTCATAGCCGTATCGCGGTATGCCTTTATCGATCATTTCAATTCCGGCAAGCTTTCGGTCCGGTCCGTTTTCCTTTTGTTCCTTTAATACTGCTTTGCCGTTGAAATCACTTTCCTTGTTCGGTTTCACCGCAAACCCGATGCCTGCTTCTATCGGTGTAATGTCTTTGGAAAGTTCCTGGCCGTAAAGCGGCAGGTTCGCTTCAAAGCGAAGCGTGTCACGGGCGCCGAGTCCGCATGGCAGAAGACCATCTTCTTTTCCGGCTTCCAAAATCGCCTTCCAAAGCTTAGGTGCTTCAGACGCGGCGCAGTAAATCTCAAAACCATCTTCACCTGTATAGCCTGTTCTTGACACAAGAGCATCAGCTCCTGCAATTTTTACGTTATCTTTGAATTTAAAAAACCTGATTTCACTTAAATTTGTATCCGTGAGTTTTTGAAGGATTGACTCAGCAAGCGGTCCCTGGATAGCGAGCTGGGCAACATCTGACGATACATTCTGCAGTTCCGTGTCCCCGAACAGCTGGGAATTCAGCCACTCAAAATCCTTTTCAATGTTGGATGCATTCACTACAAGGAGATAATGCGCATCTGATTTTTTATAGATTAATAAGTCATCCACCGTTCCGCCGTCTTCATAGCACATAGCGGTATACTGTGCTCCTCCGTCTTTCAAAAGAGCAACATCGTTTGTCATTGTTTTTTGAAGAAACGCAAGGCTGCCTGTGCCTGTTACTTCAATTTCCCCCATGTGGGATACATCGAACAAGCCTGCTCTTTCGCGAACAGCTTCATGTTCTTCTTTAATAGAAGAAAACTGCACCGGCAAGTCCCAGCCGCCGAAATCAATCGTTTTTGCACCCTGCTCTTTGTATAAGTCAAAAAGCGGTGTCCGCTTTAAATCCGCCATCTCATCGCCTCCCGGTATGATCCTCTTTTTTTCATCAAAAAAAGGACAGAGAACTCCCTTTAATGGAAGTCTCTGTCCCTGCACCTGAAAGTTTACCCGGTCAATAAAATGGCCGAGCTTTCCCCTTTGGTGGTTTGCCGCTTTCACAAACTCTCTCCAGAGTTGCGTCAAGCAAGAGTTCTTTTGCCTGAGAGATTCACATCAGTTTGCTCCTTCGGCGCTGCATGCGTATGCTGCAGTCTCTCCCCTTGCTCTCATCCGCTCATATTTTTTCATTAATTGGTGATACTGATAAGTAGACATTTTAGACATTATGACATTTTTGACATAAGAAGCCCGCTGACTGAAAACTGAGTAAGTTAGCAACTTTCTTACTTATTAACATCCTACCATTAAGGTCTTTATTCATCAATCACTTTTTTCACAAATGTTTCGTTTAAAACACATTGGAATGTTCGTGTTTTACTGTCATTTCATCTAATCCATCGTGATAACCTGCTATTTTACCACTTAACGTGAACAATAGAGATAGATCTATTCTTTTTTGAAAGGGCTGTCAATCATGAACGTAAAACTGAAATTTGACTCCGCGTGGCAAGATGCTTTTCTTAAAAAACTTGATGATGACGGCCCATGGGCCAGCTGGGAGAATTACAAATTGGCATGCGCCGTGCAAAAGCACCTGATTGTTCCATCCTTTGAAGGGCTTCAGGCTCCAAATCACCTGACAGACTTCACTCCTCTTCCCCATCAATTGGAGGTCGCGAGGCAAGTGGTGGAAAACATGAACGGAAAGGCTATTCTTGCAGATGAAGTGGGCCTTGGAAAAACGATTGAAGCAGGACTTATCGTCAAGGAATATATGATTCGGGGACTGGCTAAGAAAATTCTCATTCTTGTTCCGGCCTCTCTTGTCTCCCAGTGGGCAAAAGAGCTTCATGAAAAGTTCTATATTCCAGCCGTTGAGCAAAAGAAAAGCTACGTATGGGAAGCCTGCGATGTCGTCGTTTCTTCTATTGATACGGCTAAAAGAAGCCCTCACCGGGAAATTGTTCTAAACCAGCAGTACGACCTGGTCATCATCGATGAAGCTCATAAACTGAAAAACAGCAAAACAAAAAACTATGAATTTGTTCAGAGCCTGAAAAAGAAATACTGCCTGCTTCTTACTGCAACGCCCATTCAAAACCGCGTAGAAGAGATCTTTAATCTTGTCTCTCTGCTGAAGCCCGGTCATTTAGGCAACGAAGCTTACTTTTCAGAAGTATTTTCTGCCAAGAACCGCTCTTTGGAACACCATGAGCATCTTCAGGAACTCGTGAACAAAGTCATGATCCGCAACCGCAGGGGAGATACGGGCATTGAATGGCCTAAACGGCATGTTGAAACCGTTCCGATTGAACTGTCTGAAAGTGAACGCCAGCTGTATACGGCTATCTCACGTCTAAAAACATTCGGCGCCTCTTCGGCCAGCACCTTTTCAATCATGACGCTGCAAAGAGAGGCATGCTCAAGCAGGGAAGCTGTCTACATGACGCTGAAAAAAATGGCGGAGCGTCCTGAAGGTGAAGCATCCCCTCTTCCAGACTCTGTCATTGAAGAACTGATGAACTGCATTAATGAAGTTGACGGAAATTCCAAAGCACAGCGGACCGTTGAACTGATTCAGCAAATCAACGACAAAGTCATCATTTTCACAGAATACAGGGCCACCCAGTTTTATCTTCAATGGTTCCTTCAGCAGCACGGCATTTCATCTGTTCCATTCAGGGGAGGATTCAAGAGAGGAAAAAAAGACTGGATGAAGGACCTTTTCAAAAACCGTGTTCAAGTCTTGATTGCGACAGAGGCTGGCGGTGAAGGAATCAACCTGCAGTTCTGCAATCACATCATCAACTATGATCTTCCCTGGAATCCGATGCGGCTTGAACAGCGGATTGGACGGATTCACCGTCTCGGGCAGGAAAAAGATGTCCACATTTATAATATGGCAACAAAAAACACCGTTGAAGAACACATTCTGAAACTTCTCTATGAAAAAATCAACCTGTTTGAAAAGGTCATCGGCGAGCTTGATGAAATTTTGACAAAACTGGAGATATCCAATTTCGAAGATCACCTGCAGGACATCCTGTTCAAATCAAAAAGCGATGGAGAAATGAAAATTAAGATGGAAAACCTGACATCCATCCTGCATTCTGCAGAACAGGAACACACAAAACAGAGAATGGAGGGATAAACGATGCAGCAGCAGCAGATCAGCGAGTTTCTTGAAACCTTTTTCACGGCCAATTCATGCGACATTACAGAAAAACAGCCTGGCTATATGACGATCCAGCTGACAGTGGACATGGATAAAGAATTGATGAACAGGCCGTTTTACTGGACATATCTTGAGAAAACAGGCGGCGTGCCAAATCCGATGCAGCTGACTTTAATAACAGATGCCAAACGGGCCCCAGCTGATTTGAAAGGGGAAATCATGCACTTTGGAGCACCAAGACTGCATCAGATTTTCCGGACTGCCCAAAAATTCGGAGGCCATATCCGCCTATATGAAAACCCGCCAAATACAGGAAGCTCCCAGTCCCTGCATCCATGGCTCGGTGTGAATGTCATGGTATCCTATCAGAGCGACAAGAAAAAGGATCATCTCTATTCAATCGGACTTCACCTGATCAGCGGAGCAATCATAGAAGATTTTCAAGATCATCTGGAAAACATGGCCCTTACTCCGAGAATTCCTGATTTGTGTTTTACAACATCGCCAATGATCAAAGTACAAAGCGGCCTTGTTCGGATTCAGAATTATATACAAGCTAAATTTGAACAGGACGACCACTCCTGGGCAGATGATGCAAGACAGCGCTGGAATTCGGACATGATGCTGTTAAGCCACTTTTACGAAGATCTTGAAGTAAAGCCGGAATCTTACCATCTTGAAAAAGAAGCCTTGAAAGAGCTGTATGATCCTCACATTCATGTCTCGATTACAAACGGCGGTTTATTCTACTTATCCCGGACTGCCCTCGCTTAATGTCAAAATTTACGCAAAAAATGATTTTAGTGTCAGAAAATCATTTTTTGCCTTTTTATTTTTGCCGAAGAATGGCTGTCGAAGAAAACAGGTAAATCAAGCCAAAATACCTACACAAAAGGAATATACTTCTAATTATTAGTATTTTTTTGAAAAAAATGAAAATATTTTTTTCTATCGACATATTTCAGCACAATCAGTGAAAATGAAATTTTATAATAGTAGTAAATTAGATAGACAGCAAGAAGTGACAAAAGAAATACTTTGTTATTGATGCAGTGTCAGAGTTGCACATAATCAGACAAAGGCAAACCTGCTGAAAAGCCGGGACGCAAAGTCACAGGTCTACGGTTCTCCGGAGCTATGATGGCTGGACTGCCTGAAATACTATCGCGTATTTTAGGAGGAGTTACAATGGAAGTGTTAATGCAGGATGTTCAAATGCTGGATCAGGAATGGAAAGAGTTAATTCTGTCAGCCTTGGAAATGGGAATCAGCAAAGAAGAAATCAGAGAGTTTTTGAAAACGCAAACAGTTAAAAGTTGACAATCTCCTGCATGACGTAATTTTTTTTCGTAAATTCGTTCTATATATATAACAACCCCTTCGCTATATGCTATAATACCTCTGGGAAGGTGATTATATGATTGGTGAACGCATACGAAAATACCGCAAAGAGCGGGGACTGTCACTATCAGAGCTTGCCGATCGGGCCGGAGTTGCCAAATCATATTTAAGCTCAATCGAACGGAACCTGCAGTCAAATCCTTCTGTTCAATTTCTTGAAAAGGTCTCTACTGTTCTCGGGGTCTCGATGAATACACTTATTCTTGAGGAGCAGAACACGAAACAGGCTAACCTTGATCATGATTGGGCAAACCTGGTCAAAGAGGCAATGGATTCAGGTGTTACCAAGGATCAGTTCAGAGAGTTTCTGGAATTCAACCGCTGGAAAATGAATCAGGAAAAATAACAGCACCATACAAAAGGTCTTTTGGTCCCTTTTGTATGGTGCTGTTTTCATGCAGCTATCCTTTTCTGTCAAATCCGTAAGTTGTGGCCCTTATTGGCTGATAGGCTGACAGCGGTATTTTCTTTACAGCGTGAACAGCCTGTATCGCTTTATGGGAGGTAATATCATTCGAGCAGACAGGACAAATCCACTGATTTGTTTTGCTGCTGCTGAAAGATGGCTGATAGCACTGACTGCAAAGTTTTTTATACATCGCTTTTCCCCTTTTCATCCAATCAGCAGCCGGATCCAGTGCAAATGAGCCAAAAGAACAGCCGAATACAGAAATGCAGCGGCAATTGAAAGGACTTTAATTGTCGGTGATGACGGTACACGCCCCGTGAATACAAACAAAAGCAGAAATAATGAAAATGACAGCTTAGTACATGTAAATGCCGCAGGATGCACCTCATACAGAATCCTCATAACAGGATTGGCTTCTGTAATCAGCTCAAAGTGCAGACCGGCAAGGGTCAATGCTGCGTCCATACTGTTTAAAGCTGCTAACATCAAAAAGAGTGCCTTCAACACATTTCCGCCTTTATTCTTAATAAAGAACAAAAAAGCAAACTTAATTCGTCTACTAAAAGTATATACCTCTTCAGCGAATAAAAACAGGGTCAAATTCCGCTATATTTCTTTTTAAAGAACGTTTACCGCCGGTTCCCTCCAAATATCTTCAACAATCTTACTATATTGAAACATTATAAAGAACGTCCAATACAACGCTATATTCTTTATAGAAAACAAAAAAGCCTGTGTCTGCAGGCTCCCTCTTTCTCAATCTCCTCCGCCGCCACCGCCGCCGCAGTCTCCCCCGCCTGAATCCCCTCCGCCGAAGAATCCTGAATCAGAATGACAGTCTCTGCCGTTGTCTGAACCCGTATACGTAAAACCAGAGGAGTCCCTGCGTCTGCTTCTTTTTCTGCTGTCACCAGCAATCCCCATCACTGCCAAAATTCCGACAAATACAATAACCATGATAAATTCCATTTCGAATCCCCCTTTGAATAGCAGCATGATTTTTGGAAAAAATAACTAACAAGGACGGTGAATATCATGAGGAAAACCATATTGCTTTTGCTGCTTCTCCTTATATACGGTCTGCAGCCGGCTTTGGTTTCACATTCAGCAAATGTTTATGCGGAAAAGCATACAGACTGGAAAAACGTAGCGGTTAAAGAAACGAAAAAACGTTATCCGCTCTCACAAGTACTGTTTGCCCAGAAGATCTGGGACAACACCAAGAAGAATCAGACGGTCAAACAATACAAGGTGACATTGCGCGAGGGAATAAAAGACATCGGGGTGTTTGTCACCATCTCTTACGATGCAAAAACAGAAAAAATCAAAAAGATACAGGTTCTGGAAGAAGCGGATTAAGCAGATGCAGAAAATAGAAAGAAGGTACCTCTATGAGGTACCTTCTTTCTATTTTCTCTTTTTTAAGAAAAACATAAAAGCAAAGGGAAGGATGCCGAACCACCTGCTTGCAAACGGCGACTTCTCCGTTTTCCGCATTGTTTTTAGTGCCTTCCGCTCTTCTTTTGGAGTATCCATATATCTGACCAGCTGCTGAGTCATATATTTCACATAATCATTCGTAGACACTGCAAACACACCTCATACGCACTTTTTAGCTAGTATGCCGCGTTTCCAGCTCTTTTATACGTTCAATCAATTCATCTGCCAGCTGTTCTATGGTTTTTCCCTCTGTTTTGATTTTTATTGTACAGTCCTCATAAGCATTTATGCGCGACTCATACAGGGATGAAAGCTCTTCTTTTGAAGCCTTTGAGGCAAGCGGGCGGTTTTCATCCTGCTGCACCCGTTCAAAAATGACATCAAGATCGGTTTGAAGGAAAATCACAATGCCGTTCTCTTTCATATTGTCCCTGTTCACTTTTCGCACAGGCAGCCCGCCGCCTGTCGTGATTACAGCATTTTCTGTAGGCGCACGCTCAATCATCTGCGTTTCAAGTGAACGGAACACCTCTTCCCCGTCTTCTTTAAAGATGTCTTTGATCTGCTTCCCTGCTGCACGTTCAATCATTTGATCAGTATCTAATACAGGGTATCCGAGTTTTTCGGCAAGCACCTTGCCTACAGTCGTTTTACCGGTCCCCATAAATCCCGTGATAAAAATTGGCTTCACTGCTGTTCACTCCGCTTGTTTTTCCATTACCTTACCACAGAATCAGTATGCAGGGAACTGCTCTTCACTTATATCAGTAGACCGTCCAATCAGTCATTACTCCTGAATTCAGATTGTACGTATATTTTGCTGATGAAAAATGGCCCGTATTCAGTTTTGCAGCAAGTGATACCAGCAATTCGCCTTCACCTTTTTCAGCAGCCGTATAAGTGATGGAACCATCGTCCGTCTTTATTTCATAGTGGTTTATCCCTTCTTGATCCGCAATGGACTGCATGGAATGCTGAACACCGCAAAGGAGCAGATTCTCAAGAATCATTGAACGCTCTCTCTCGCTGTAAAACTTTTTTTCAGCTGTGAACACGGCTGTCTGGTGAAGAAGAATCAGTAAGATAAAGAACGCGATCATTGAAACAGACGGCAGGATAAATCCTTTTTCATTTCTCATCCTGATCGCTTCAATCCTAAAAAGCTTCTGAATGTGCACCTGTAGGTTTTGCCTGAAGTACTGACAACTGTGAGCAACGCTCCGCCTTCAATTTGGGTAAAATGCATATCCTTCACATGTCTCAAGCAAATAATGTGGCCGGTGTTATTCACCTGTCTCCGAATCATCGTTCCGTACTTTTCAAATTCAATGCTTCTTCCCGTTTTTGAGGTAAATGAAAGCTTTTGGTCCTGGACTTTGAAGCCGGTGCCTTCTCTGAACTCAATGGCAGCCTGCTGCTGAAAGATCTCCCATTCCAGCGGATTTATGTCCCGTTTATCTTCCGACACTCTGTAAAGATGGGGAATGAGCAGAGCTGACGATGCTGTAATCACAGCGAATATACTGAAAGAAAACAGCATATTCAAGAATGTGAAACCGCTATGGGCTGAAAGAATAGAGGCATTCCACTTCGAGCGTGCCTTTGAAGCTCCACTCAATGCATGCTTTTTCAAGCTCTCCGGAAACACTCCAGCTGATATCCTTTCCTTCTTCATTTTGTTCTCCTTCCTTATACGCGCGCTTTTCAATGATTGTCTGCAATTCAGTGACAGCTTCATGTTTAAGCCGCGTTTTTTCCCGTTCCTGACTGATATACATAGAGGCAGGGAGCAAAATCAGCGAAATCATAGACCAGATGCTAAAAGCCATAACCGTCTCAGCCAATGTAGTGCCTCTATTGTTCCTCAACACCCATCCTCCCCATCCCCATGTAAAAAATCATATTGTATCTTTTTTTACGGTACTGCACGACAATCGTGCCGCTTTCAGAGAGCCTCCCGTCAGGAGTAAACTGAACCCTCGCTTCCATAGTGGAAGGTGTTAGAAGAATATTCGAATCATAAGAAACGGTATAGAGCCTATCCTTGGAAATTCCGCCTTCTGTACCTATATACCTGTGGTTAGCAGGGTCAAATAACAGGACAATCGTTTTTTTATTTGAAATGGCATACTGCTGGGCATATAAAAGATCCTGTTCAAGCGCCTTGAAGAAAAGCTGAGCAGGCTTTTGACTTTGAAATGGCTGAAGGATGAAAACAGCGGTCCCTGTCATCACAGTAACGATGCAGATTACGATGACTGTTTCCATAAGCGTGAACCCTTTATTCGACTGCAGGCGCCTCACCGACTTTGCCCTCAGCATCAATGGTAAGCGCCGTGCCATTAGGACATGCAGGTGCTTCTTCAAGGTACCCTGCCGTCACAAGTTCTTCGATCGTCGCAGTCTTTTTCGTTTCAATCTGATAGGCGGAGGCTTGGGCCTGAACCGTGTTTTTCAGTCCTTCACACCCTTTGCTCTGGATGTTTGCATGATGTTTTGTAATATTGGGAATGGTGATCAAAAGCAGTACGGATATGACAAGAAGGACAATAAGCATTTCAATCAGTGTAAACCCCTTTTCATTTTTAACCATAATCAGACTCCTTTCCCTTTATAAAGCTTCCATCATGTGATACATGGGCATGATCATTGACAGGTACATGATCAGCACTGTAATTCCCACTGTGATATAGGCTGCAGGCTGAATTATCAGCAGCCATTTCATTGTTTTGTCTTCAAGTCTTTCAAGGACAAACTGGCTGTATGTATACAGCTCTCTTGCAAGCCTTCCGTTTGCTTGTCCATGGCCGACGACCTGACTCATTTCCTTTTCGTAAAAACAGTTAAGGCTTATGAGGGTTTCAAATCTCTCCCCTTTTTTTAAATGTTCAATAAACCATTTCGCTTCATCTCTGTAAAACGGAAGAAAATTCTGATGTTCAAAAACCTTGAGTGATTCATAAATCGATAAACCGCTTTTCAGAAGATTGCTCAGCTGCAGGGAAAAATAGTAGCTGTTAATAAGGACAATGATTTTTTTCCAGATTGGAATTTTCAGCATAACCCTCATTTTCCTCTGAGGTTTAAAGGCTCTCAGCCGGACCATATAATAAACACCGAAAAGCATCAGGAAGACGAGGCTTCCAATCATCCCTAATTTTACTGCTTCAAACAGGAAAAATAGAAAATGTGTCAAAAAACTGGGCTCAAGGTTCATGGAATGGTAGATCTGCTGAAACTGAGGGGCAATAACAGATTGTGAGAGGTAAAAGAGAATTCCAATTGTAAAGAAGAGAAAAAGAGGATATTGCATGACCTTCTTCCATTTTTCGTGCTGTACGACTTTTCTGCTGAGCATATCTCCCGCCTCTTTAAAGGCGGCATCCAAATCCCCGTGCTTTTCAGCAAAATACAAATAGCTCAGGACTTCACGGTGAAAGGATAATTCTTCAAAAGCCGACCTGATGGACTGGCCTGCAGAGAGCCTCCGCAGACAATGAGCCACATCCCCGCTTTTGTCTGCCCGAAGATCAATTGAAGTAAATGTTAGTGCTTCATTTAATGTGTAGCCCTTTTCTAAAAGACTGCTCATCCTCTTCAGAAATTGAGATTGCTCCTTAAGACTCCATCTTTTTTTAGTCTTCATAGGCATACATCCATTTATGAAGAGCATAGGAGGGCAAGTACCCAAGGGCAATTCCCTTTTTTATCGCATCCCTTAAGGTGGCATAATCACATTCGACCTTTTCTCCTCGGGCTTCTTTTATGGCAAGAGTAAGATTTTTACCGTACAGCATTTCAAAGATTCCAAGTCTCCTGACGTTCCTCATTTTTTTACACTGCGGTGAGCATTCGCCCTCGCAAAATGGACATTTAACCCCGACAAGCCTCTGAGCAACGACCGCGAGAAACGTCTGCTCAATTTCAGACAGGCTTACATCAAATTCAAGCATTCTGTATATGGCGCCTTTGGCATCTCTTGTATGCATCGTCGAGAGCACCAAGTGCCCAGTTAGCGCTGCCCTGATTGCAATTTGTGCGGTTTCCCTGTCTCTTATTTCACCGACCATAATAATATCCGGGTCGTGCCTCAGTATGGCCTTCAGCCCGACCGCATACGTGATCCCCGCTTTTTCATTAACCTGTACCTGCAGAACCTCGGAGCTTTTCGTTTCAACCGGATCCTCAAGCGTTATGATGCTGCGGTTAAAATGTTTTTTTGCATAATGAATGAGAGAATATAGAGTCGTTGTTTTTCCGGAACCGGTTGGACCGGTGAAAACCATTAAACCGTGGGAATGATTTAGAAAAGAGAGAAGTTTTTGTGCGGACTGCGGAAAAAGCGACAGCTTGGTGACGGAAGGGATGCAATCATTCGGGAGGATTCTGATCACTAGACTTTCTTCAAAAACGGTAGGAAGAGTGGACATGCGAAGCTGCACATTGATTGCCTGATTTGACAGAGCAAGTGAACCGTTCTGCGGCCTCCTCCTCTCGCCAATATCCATAGATGCAAGAAATTTAAAATGTGCGATGATCCTGCCGCAGACTTCTTTGCGGATAATCCTCTTTTCAATGAGATCATCATCGATTCTGTATTGAATGACCGCGTCTGTTTCCCTGGGAACAAAATGAATATCAGAAGCGTTAAGCTCACAAGCTTCTTCTACAATTCTTTCACTGAGCAATTCGATGGAATTCATGATTTCCTCCTTTCTGAGCGGCTACTGAAAGCCTACCTCATTTAAGAAGAAAGCGCACACGGCGAAAAGTAAATTTTCGGGACGATTCATGAGTTCTATAAGGGTGAAAAACTCATTTTCTCCTGGATGAAAAACAAAAAATAGAGCGGCAATGAATAATTTTACAAGTTCTGCCCATACTTAATAAAGTCTTTAATGGGCTATAGCCAAGCGGTAAGGCAACGGACTTTGACTCCGTCATGCGCTGGTTCGAATCCAGCTAGCCCAGTACGAAAAGCGGAGCCGACTGTTCAGCCCTGACAGGCAGAAAAGAAATCACCGGAAAAGTCCGGGTTTGACTTTTTCGGGGATTTTGTTCTGACGGAAGGGCTAGGAGGCGGAGCTAGACACCACGAAATGCGGAGCCTTCCGTTTAGCTCCGGGAGTCAGATAAGAAATCACCCAAAAAGGCCGGTTTTGCCTTTTTGGGTGATTTTGTTCTGGCAGAGGAGTTGGAAGGCGCAGCTGGACACCACGAAAAGCGGAGAGATCGGGATGTTCAACCTTTGCACAATCACCAAACACCAAAAAACCTGCGGATATTGTATCCGCAGGTTTTTTAAGCGTTTCTTTTCGCATAATAAATATATGGCTTCCTCTTTGATTTGAGCAAGGACGGTTTTAGATAGTAAACCCTGTACCCGCTGTTCAGGATTTCATATTCAATATATTTCAGCTTGTTCTTTTTAGCAAACTCTTTGGAAGCTTTTTCGATGCTTGCCTCATCTGTAATAAAATTCGGGCTGGAGTAGTCTGTTGCTACGTTCCGGTTGCCAATGCCTTCTAGGAAAAATTGAATTTCTGTCATCATCATTCCACCCTTTTCGTTCTTTATAATGAACCATCTGTATTCACTATACAAAGAAAAGGCTGAAATGAAAATCTTCAAATTCGGGCATATTTTTAAGTTATCACATCATTACTAGGTATTTCTGCATAATTCTAATGAATTCTTATTATTTCGTTCCCTATAAAGAACAGGGGGACTTTTTATGAAACGGATTTTTGTACTTCTTTCTTTTTAGAAAGCTTTGTAAGGGCTTGAGGATTATAGCCGACGACCAGTTTTTTTCCGTCTGTGATAATAGGCCTTCTAAGAAGTTTGGGCTCGTCGATGATCAGTTTTATCACATCTGAAAGCGGCAGTTCATCTATATCCAGGTTCAGTTCCTTGTATGTCTGGCTGCGGGTCGCTAGAATCTCATCCATGCCGTCTGTTGTAAGCTGAAGGATTTTTTGAAGTTCTGAATAAGTAGGAGTTTCGCGAAACAAATGTTTTTCATTGAAATCAACGTTATGTGCCTTAAGCCAATGCTTTGTCTTTCTGCATGATGTACAGCTCGGATAACTATAAAAAACCAATTCGTTCATTGTCTTCATCTCCCATTTCATATTGTTTTTTTATGATCAATTTTGCTTAGACGACAGCTGTTCAACTTGTATAAACCGATTGTACAGCAATTGTTTAACTTTTGTACAGCAATAAGCCTTGATTTCAACAAACTTTTTTTTAGGTTTGTTTACACTTTGTGACATAATTGGTACTTCTAGAATGTAAACGCTATTTACAAGGGTGTTGGACGTACATTATAATAAAAAAAGTGATGGACTTAGGGACTTAACAAAGGAGGGATTGACATATGGATCGCATGTTCCGAGTATTAGGCTTCTGGACTGGCATCTTCGCTGTCATGTTTTACCTGGGAGATATGAAAACGACTTCATTATTATTCTTCGGTCAGACGGGATTTTTCGTGTTTTTATCTTATCTTAAACTTTCTGAGCGCATGTACATTTACGTGTTCGGCGCATATTTAACGATTTTCTTCGTGGGCTTTACATATTGGACTACATTTATGATGGTACCTGGGCAAGGCGGTCACTAAGAAAAGCGGAGCCGACTGTTCAGCCCTGACAGGCAGAAAAGAAATCCCCGGAAAAGTCCGCTTTTGACTTTTTCGGGGATTTCTTTTCTGACGGAAGGGCTAGGAGGCGGAGCTGGACACCAAGAAAAGTGGAAGCGCCCGGTTAGCTCCGGGAGTCAGATAAAGAAACGGCGGTATAGGCGCTTTTTGCCTATACCGCCGTTTCTGTTCTGGCAGAGGAGTTGCGCGATGGAGCTAGACACCACGAAAAGTGGAATCGCTCGTTTAGCTCCGGGAGCCAGATAAGAATCCGGCTGAAAAGTCCGGGTTTGACTTTTTTGACGGATTTGTTCTGGCAGAGGAGTTGAGCGATGGAACTGGACACCAGGAAAAGCCAATTCGCGCGCCCCCTCTATCGGACTTATCAGACAAAAAAATGGTGATCTGCAAAATGCAGGTCACCATTTTTTATAAATGTCTTCAGTCAGGCGTTCAATTTCTTTGCCATGCAGATACACATGAAACGCAGAACTGATACCCCCCGGCATGATCAGGTCTCTTACAGCTCTGTTCTGTTTGGCAGACGGGCTGAAAGGATCTCTGTGGGAATGCTCATGAAGAAATGAAAGGATTCCCGCATTCATCAGAAACTGATCCTGCCTTTCTTTCACGAGCAGGTTCCACCCAAGCTCTTCCGCTTTTTTCTCATAAGCATCAAAATGGATATGGGTTGTTATATCCATTTCAAACGGGTGCAGAAGCGGCGGCATCATTTGATGTTTGAAATATCCCCTCATGCTCCCCTGCTTTCTTGCAGGAGTGTGCCACTCTGCGTTTGTGTAGCCATAGTCCGCCATTGCGATGACAGCAGCCTCACAAGCATGATCCAGCATCCGCATATAGCTGAGCATAGACAGCGGCACTTCAAAACGCTGGCCTTCTGAGAGCTGAATATTCTGCCACAGCAGGAAAGAAACAATCTCTTCATTTTTGAGAGGCTCGAATTCTTCAACGAGCAAGCCATTTTTATAAGCCACTTTCACTTCAGCAAGCTGTGAATCTATTTTGGCAACTACATGTACAGGAAAGGCATCAAACAGTTCGTTTGAGAAGATGATCCCTCTGAAATTATCCGGAAGCTGCTCCTGAAAAGAAACGGCAAGGTGTGCACACCTTTGCATTTGAAGGTTTCTGTGAAACCCGCTTCCTTCAACAGAAATAACCGTTAATGCCTCATAAGTATGAGGTGAACACTTTTTCCATTCCAAAAGGAGTGCTTCCAGAAATCTCCCTGTGCCCCCGCCGATTTCACAAAACGCCGGTTCAGCAAGTCCTTTTTCAACAATCCTGGAAAAAAAGGCTGCAAATACTTTCGCATAAACATCCGAGACATTACTGGATGTGTAAAAGTCCCCGCCTTTTCCTATCTTTTGCCCAGGTCTTGAATAGTAGCCGTGCTCTGAATGATAGAGGACAAGGTTCATATACTCCGCATAGGAAATAGAGCCTCCCTGCCGGTCAATCAAATCGAAGACAAGCTGTTTCATGGCACTTCCTAAAAACCGTTTAAAAATGGATTGCTGTCCATTTCGGCTCCTATCGTTGTATCCTGTCCGTGTCCAGGCAGCACGACCGTGTCTTCAGGAAGGTTCAGCAGTTTGTCATGAATGCTTTTAATCAGCTGGCGATGATTGCCTTCAGGAAGATCCGTCCGGCCAATGCTGCCCGCAAAAAGAGCATCTCCCGATACGACAAATCCGCTTTCCTCAAAGTAAAAGGAAATGCTTCCCGGTGAGTGGCCCGGCGTTTCCAGCACTTTGCAGGAGAAAGACCCCGCATTCAGAATGGTTTCCTCATCAATCAGATAGTCGGCGTCTTCAGCTGCAATAGATTGTCCAAGAAAAGCATTTGACCCGTTCTTAGCTGGATTACCAAGCCACTTTTTTTCAAGTCTGTGTATGTAGACCGGAACTTTGTATTCATTGCGCACGTCGTCAACTGCGCCGATATGATCGAAATGGGCGTGTGTCAGAAGCACAGCTACTGGCTTCAGGCCGCGTTTTTGCAGGTGCTGAATCAATTTATTTCCTTCGCTCCCCGGATCAATGACCAGGCATTCCTTTTCGCGGTTAGAGATTATGTAGCAATTTGTTTGGAGAGGACCTAAAGGCAGCTGCTCCCAATTCATATAAACACCCCGTTGCATGCATTTTCTTTCTATTCTACACTAAAAAGGGAAACAACTAAAAGAAGGAGAGGCTGAAAAAGGGTGAAAAGATTATGGGGAATTGAATGGACCAGTGATGCCTGTGCTCAAGCTATTCAGGAATATGACTGGATAGACAGAGCGGATATGATCACGGTAACAGAATGCAGCCGTCTTGTCACACAGCTGAAAGAAGAAAAACATACTCTGATAGAAGATGTGCACGAGCTGCTGCAGACAGACCTGAGTGTGCTGTACGATACATTTACTGACTATGGTTTTACAAGTGAAGCGGGCCGCCATTATTTCCTTTCAGAGATGATCCTTTCGTTCAGACTCACAAGCGGCGATCCTCTCGAGAAACACATGTGCAGACTTCAGACAGAAGAGCACCTGATTGCAGAGAATGGCAGCGTTTTATTCACAGACGCAGACAATTTGGAGCTCATGAAAAAAACGGCTGAATCATATGGCGTCTGCATAGAATTCGGGCCTCGACAAACAGAATGAAAACGTTTAAACTATTAAAAGGAATATTTTTCTTTCTTCATGATTTTATGAAACGACTTACATACGTCAGGGGGCTACAAATATGGGGTTAGTTATTATTTTTGCTCTTGTTACATTGCTGTCTGTGCTCGGATTGCTGCGCTCGTTTAAAGACAAAAATGTAATGGGCATTGTTTTCGCCGGCGGAACACTTGCTGTTTTCGGATGGTTTACTGTTATGACCATTCTTCACCATGGATTTCCAACTGCTCATTAATAGACAGCAAAAAACGGCCATACCGGGTGCACATGCACTCTGTATGGCCGTTTTTGTTTTTTACTCCTGATGGGCATTTACACTTTTAAGCTTGCTTTCCATTGTAGACGGTTTGTCTCTCCGGTCATCAATGCGGATATTGGTGGCTACTCGTTGAATCCCTTTCTCAAAAGGAGACTCGTGAATCGCCTGAATGACTTCAAATAAATCCGGCAGCTCCCCTTCGATAAGCGTATTCATCGGGGTAAGCCGAAATTTAATCTTGCCTTCCGCTTCATATCCTCTAAGGATTTTTTGAACTGCTGCTACATATTGGCTTACACTTGCCGTTTCGGTGCCTATTGGTATGACGGTTACATCTGCTATGGCCATGTTCGTTCCTGCCTTCTTTTTTCATTTAACGATACTCTTAATTTCCCCATCTTTCAAGTGAATGAGCTTTTCCCGGTACGATCCGTACAAAGCATATTTCCCGTCGGGTGAAAGGCTGATCGGACTGTTATCGACATTCCGGGTGATGACCTTCATTGATGCTTTTTCCGGGTCAACAG
Source organism: Metabacillus sp. SLBN-84 (assembly GCF_053629595.1). NCBI lineage: Bacteria > Bacillati > Bacillota > Bacilli > Caryophanales > Bacillaceae > Metabacillus > Metabacillus sp. SLBN-84. Next base: position 1,488,220 of record NZ_JBRJIP010000001.1, on the reverse strand, counting down.
CAGTCAAATCGAACTTCCCTTCCGTATCTCCCGGAATAAAAGTATAGAATACACCTTCTGCCGTGTCATATTCAGGAATAAGCCACTCAGAGTATAAAGGAGTTAATGGAACGTCAAATGAATAGAGAAGTTCTCCGTTTTTGAAAAATAAATACGTGCCGGTTGATTCCTCTTCGTTCTCTACTTTTATTGAAAATGTGTATTCCCCAAAATGCGCATGTGAAATAATGTGTTCATCAAGAATCCGCTCTTCCTTTGTCTGCAGAGAATAGGCTGCAAGAGGAGCTGTGAGCTGCGGTTCTGCTTCATTCCATTTCAGATAAGTGACTTCATCATCAGTGAGCCACTGAATAAAGGGAAGCTCGACCGGGTTTTTTTCAAGCGAATAATCACTCATTGAAAGGAGAAATGTTTCAAAAGACCAGTTTTCATCAAAAGCTGTGATGAAAAGTTTTTCTCCTGATGGACTCCATGACAGATTCAGTTCAGTTGACGGGAATGACCGCTCTGTTCTGATATTTCCTGATTGATCAAGGATCGTGATGTTTGCCTCATAGCTTGAAGGGCTGGAGTGAACGGCGAGCAAGCCCGTCTCCCGGTTGATTGACAATTGAACGATGGATGCCTTTGTTTCAAAAAACGGTTTTCTTTCTCCTGTGAACAAATGATATTGGTAGACGACTGATCCGCCGGCATTTTCGCTTAAATAATAAATACTGCTCTCATTTGCCCAGTCTTCAGCAGAAAAGAATTCTGCATCCGAAAGCGGGACGACATCTTTTTCTGGTGCCTTGTCTGCAGACTTATCTTTCTCATTCAATTGCTCTGATTTTACTTCCTTTTCGTCCGGAACATCCCGAGATTGATGAGGCTGCTGCGAGCAGCCGGCAGCAAGCATGACAATAAATAGTACAGCGGTAAATAGTCTGGCTCTCATCATCCCGTCTCCCCTCTTCTTATCTTGTATTACGTTCAGACTTGCTGAAAAGTTTCAGGATTTCAGCATATATAATGAAGCCCAGAAAATGCCTCTGCTTTTTTTGTAAATTTCATCGAACTGACTGAGCGGAAGAGGATTCACTCCCGTCCCAAGCTCTATAGTATACCCGCATTTCTTCTTCTCCAAAACAAACCAGTCCCTGAATCCAGCGTGACTGTCAATGGTTCTGATCGCTTTATAGCCGCTCTGCCTGCTGAATTCTTTCACGATGATGCCCGCTTGTTCAGGCTCGCAGTTCATATATCCCCAATAGATTTCTTCTCCCTGGGTATGGACAGCGACAACCATATCAAAATTCTCTCTATCCGCAAGCTTTGCCATCATAATGGATTCCGGTTCAGTCAGCGGCGCGTCACCCGGGTAGTCCCTTGAAGACGGTGCTTTCGGAATTTTCCTCTCCTTTTCAATCTCCCAGTTCGCAGGATATTGATTGTTCAGATCAATTCCGTTTATATTCGCCTTCCACTGTTCAAAATCAAGGCTGTTATTGTTCATCTGAAGCGTCGAATGATAGTGCGGATGATCAGACGGTAGACCGTTCAGTACAAGCTGTACACCGTCAGGATTGACCATCGGGACAAAAGAAAGCGATACTTGCTGATATAAATCCATTGCGGAATGACCTTCAAATGACCCTCCGTCAACAACCGCTTCTAAATATTCATGAAGCCAGTTCATCAGAACAGATGTTGTAATCCATTCATTTGCATGAAAGGAGCCGTTCATATGGACTTTTTTGGGTCCGTTTCCAATTTTAAGCTCATACACCGGCAGCCCCAGAACACTGTGTCCAATGGTCCGTTTTTCTACAAAAGGATATGCATGAAGGATTTTTTCGAGATCTTCAAGCAAAACAATGTAATCATATGCTCTCTTCTTTTGGATAAACTCAGGTGATGGCGGCAATGGAATCTGACCCTCATAAAAGTCTATTATATTCCTAATATGAGGTGCATTGAAAGTGGACGATATGTGACAGTTTACATTCTCGGTAAAAGGTATGCGGAGCGTCTCTCCTGAAAGGATGCAGGCTGCAGAACAGGCAGGATTTGCCTCAAACAGGAGCTGTTCATGTATATTCAGCAGATGGGACAGTTCTTTTAAATGTGTATCCCTTTTTACTCTGACAATCATTTCAATCCCCCCAAAAAATGTGCTTATATTCAGCATATGATTGCATGTGGGCTTTCTTGTTAAAGCATTTTCCAAAGGGGATCAAAGAAAATGAAAAAAAGCTTTGGCACAGGGCCAAAGCTTTTGCAGGTTTATTCTTGTTTTTCATTTTCCTTTTTCATTTCATCATAGAAACGAAGCAGGTCACCATAGATGATTTTATCGGAGTAGTTAAGCTCCTGTTTTGCTTTATCCATATATGGTTCACATGCATCCTTGTCTTCAGCAGGCTCCTCTGTTGATTTATCGTAGCATGTGCCGCTTGTGTAGACAAATTTGTCTGTGATGAAGCTTCCATCACGCAGAACCGTAAACGGAAGTTTATCTTTTGAGAAAAGATCCTTGCCGAATTCAATCTCATCTTTCGTCTCTACGCCAAGCAAATGCATGAGTGTAGGACGTATATCAATCTGACCTGAAACATCAGAAATGGTTTTAGGATTCTGATCTGTCACACCAGGGATATGAATGACAAAAGGCACTCTCTGAAGCTGAATTTCATCGTACGGCGTCACTTCTTTGCCGAGGAATTCGCCCATGGCTGCATTGTGGTTTTCAGAAATGCCGTAATGGTCGCCATAAAGGACAATAATGGAGTTCTCGTAAAGACCTTCATCTTTTAGTTTTTGAATGAAGTGTTTTAAGGCCTCATCCTGGTAACGCACAGTCGGGAAGTAATTATTCAGCGTTTTGCTGTTTGAGTTAAACTCATCCACCATTTTGTCTTCTTCGTTCAGTTCAAACGGGAAGTGGTTGGTAAGCGTGATATGCTTGCTGTAAAACGGCTGGGGAAGTTCTTTCATATGGTCAACAGACTGTTCAAAGAACTCTTTGTCTTTTAATCCCCATCCGACAGAATTTTCTTCATTTACCTCATAGTCATTTACATCAAAGAACCTGTCATACCCGAGTGTCTGATACATGATGTCGCGGTTCCAGAAGCTTTTATTGTTGGCATGGAAAACGGCCGAATAGTATCCTTGCTCTTTAAGCAGCTCAGGAGCCGCTGCATATTCGTTGTTGCTGTTTGTAAAGAATACTGCTCCCCGCCCAAGCGGATACAATGAATTCTCTACGATAAATTCAGAATCGGACGTTTTACCCTGTCCTGTCTGATGGTAAAAGTTTTCAAAGTTATAGCTTTCACCGATAAAATCATTTAAAAATGGCGTGATTTCTTTGCCGTTAATGGTTTCGTTAATGACAAAGCTCTGAGTTGATTCCAGTGAAACCAGAATAACGTTTCTGTCTTTTGCGATTCCGAACATGTCTTTATTCGGTTCTTTTTTATTCGCTTTTACATAGTTCTCTATTTCAGTAAGACTGTTGCTGTCTGCAAGAGCACGCTGTGCAGATGTTTTGGACTGCAGCACGCCGTCATAAATGTGGAAATTATAGACGCTGATGTTTTTCACAAGCATCTCACGGTCAAAGGAACGTGTAAGCAGCTGCGGACGTTCTGTCTCAGCCAGTCCAAGGTTAAAGAAAAAGATTCCGGCAACAAGCAGATAGAAGGCCGATTTTTCTTTTCTTGTGACGGTGGCATCTGCCTGAAAGTGCGGGCGCTTCATAAGCCAGGCAAGAATGACAATGTCAACAAGCAATAGCAGATCAAGCGGTTCGAACAGGGAAGAAATGCTGCTTCCCAGGTCACCCATATTGCTTGTCTGAAAAAGAACCGGAATTGTCAGGAAGTCATTGAAAAACCGGTAAAAAACAATGTTGGCAAGCAGGACAAACGTAACGATCATGCTTGCAGCAAGGATATAGCGGTTGCGGTTCTTCTCTTTCATGAACAGGCCAAAGCCGAAGATAAACAAAAGAAAGCTCAGGGGGTTAATAAACAGGATAAACTCCTGGGTGAAATTTTCAATTTTGATATCAAAGCTAGTTTTGTAGACAACGTATGTTTTGATCCACATGAACAATGTCGCGATAAGCAAAAATGAAATTTTTGAAAATGATTGGATACGCATTTCATAACCTCCTCATTCGTTAGAACCTGCGCAGTCAAGATTTCGTTTTTTTATTTTTTTAAATTCTCTTTAATTTCCATATAATTAGGCAGATTAAACAACTAAACCATATCTTAATACTTCTTTAACAAAAAATCAATCGTTTTTAACACTTAGCTTACAATAGGATGATAGAATTGTAATGTTGTTCAGCTTATTCGTTTTACCCTATAGTTAGACGTATAAAACCCAAAAAGGTTTCAAAAATGCCAAAGTAAATATCTTCTGAATATTCTTTAAAATAAGAAAGGAGCCTTATCTGCTTTGATAAGGCTCCTTTTAGTATTGCTTGCCCGGGTTTTTATATGCGATTAAACCGCGGAAAGTTTTGTTTTTACAAGCCACGCTCCGCCAATAACGCCCGCATCATTGCCAAGAGTTGCAATGGATATAGACGCGCCTTCAGCCACACGCGGGAATGCATAACGCTTGAAATACTTTTCTGTGTTTTTTCTTAAGTGCTCTCCAGCTCTTGAAACTCCTCCGCCGATTACAATCTTCTCCGGATTCAGACCGTTTGAAAGGTTTGCAAGTGCAAGACCAAGCTGTTTCGTAATATACTCAACAACTTCCGTTGCAAGAGCATCACCCTGTTCAGAAGCTTCAAAGACATCTCTAGACGAAATGCTGCCATTTTCAGCATAAAGGGTTCTGAGGCTGCTATGCGCATCACTTTCGCTCAGTTTTTCAACGGCAAGTCTTACAATGCCCGTTGCAGATGCAATTGTCTCTAAACAGCCTTCTTTTCCGCAGTTGCAAGGTGCTCCGCCTTCAGTCACAGAGGTAATGTGCCCTATTTCTCCCCCTGCACCGTTTACACCATGCACAACAGTTCCGTTTGAAATGATGCCGCCGCCGACTCCTGTGCCAAGCGTTACACAAATAACATCCGTCGCTCCGTCTCCGGCTCCCTTCCACATCTCGCCGATCGCTGCGATGTTTGCATCGTTGTCAATAACGGCTCTAAGGCCTGTTTCAATTTCAAGATGATGTTTTAGCGGGTAGTTCTTCCAGCCAAGGTTCACAGTTTCATACACAAGTCCTGTTTCTAAATTCACAGGTCCGGGTGCACCCATTCCGATGCCGGCAAGCTTTGCTTTTGTCTGGCCAAGTTCTGTAAGTTTGGCGTCAATGGCCTTTGCAATATCTGTCGTAATGGTTTTTCCGCTTTTATCTGTAGGGATCTCCCACTTTTCAATCATTTCGCCGTAATGGCTGATAAATGCCATTTTAATTGTTGTACCGCCAAGATCTATTCCAACCAGCCATTTATCTGTCATAATATGTCATCCTTTTTTGTTGTAGTCTTTGAGAAACCGTTTGCACAATCATTTAAAACAACAGGAACTATTTCTTTTCAAGAACCCGCTGCCTTTCCTGCCTCAGAAGCAGGATCGCCATTTGGTAGTCCTTTACGTCCATTAGGTTTGATTCATATATTTGCCTGATTTCCATTTCCATCAGTTCAAGATCAGCTGCTCTGTCTCCAATATATATGATTGTTCCCATTTTTTTTAGAAACTGCTGAATATCGTAAATCGTTTTCATCAATACACCTGCTCATTTCAAAGATATTCTGCATGAACCTACATAAAAGTATAAAGGAATGTCACTTTCCGTCAAGAGGATATTTTAAAATTCAAAACTAGAACATATTTTTAAGGGAACAAAAAAAGAGCGGAACCGCTCTTCGCTACAATCCATTTATCAGAAGTGAACCGTAAAGATACAGCCCCCCTGTAAAAAACAATGCCAGAACAGCTCCTGTCAGCCGCAGTCCCCATTTCTTCTGTTTGGGCAGCTGCACCATCAAAGCTGCAAGAAATCCTCCTGCAAGACCTCCGATATGACCGGCGTTATCCACTCCGGGAAATACAAAGCCAAAGAGAAGATTCAAAACGATAATGAAGATGACATTTGTTCCAATTGTCCTGAAAAACAGCTTAGGCTTGGCAATACCCATATAGAGCAAGGCTCCGAAACAACCAAAAATGGCGCCTGAGGCCCCGGCGGATATAGAAGGACTGAATGCAAAGCTTGCGAGCGTTCCTGATGCTCCCGCAAACAAGTAAATAAGCAGAAACCTTACAGACCCGTACATCCTTTCAACCGCACCCCCTATATAAAGAAGCGCCAGTGTATTCATCAGCAGATGAAGGATTCCGATGTGAAGAAGAATGGGGGTGAACAAACGCCACCATTCCCCGTCAGCAAGCAGCGGGTTGTATTTCGCCCCATAGTCAACAAGCGTTTGAGGGTTTTGGCTGCCTCCTGAAGCTTCAAGAAGCATAAACATGCCGACCTGCAAACCGATAAACAAATAGGTGAAAAGAGGTTTTCCATAACGGAAAAGCTGCCTTTCTTCATTCGCTTTCTTGTTTGAATGAAAGATGGCCTCCTTCTTTAACAAGCTTATGTCTGCTTCTTCTGCATCTTCTAAAAACGACAGCCTTTTCCCAAGCAGCGCTCCAAGATAGTCAATCATCTTCTGCTCATTGTCTTTATGGATAACAACCGATTTAATGGTTATTTTTCCTTCCTGATGCGGTTTTTGGGTCCGGTGTTCCCAATCATCGACAGGCGGATAGGGAGAGAGATAAATATTTAGAAGCTGGACAGGGTGCTTGAATGTTTGCGCGCGAAGCCTATCCATTCTGAATGCGGTTCTCTCGATATCCTGCTGAAGCTGACTGCCCCAGTCCAGGTCAATCTGCAGGATGCGGATAAGCTGAAACTCTTTATTTTTATTTGGAGCAAGCAGCACTTCTTGATCATCGTCCGAAAGACGGATGATCTGATCGTTATGCCGCGTGACAGCATCATGAACATATTTCCAGAAAAACTGTTCCTGCCTCATTCCCATATGCTTCTCTCCGACCTTTTTAAATATAGTATACCAACTCCATGCATCCCTGTTAAGAAAAGCGCCTGTTCCTTAATCTGATGAAGCCTGCAAATCCGCCTGCACAACAGGTGTTCCAGAGGTCTTTCTGATGCCTGTGATTAAGTATATGTCTGCAAAAAGACAAAAAAGCACCTGCAGGAGGCGCTTTTCAGCGGAAAACACGGAACATAAACTTATTTCGGATAAACGGTATCCTCATCGACAGCTGTATAAATTGGTGCCGGATGGCCGGGCTGCTCAGAACGGCATTCATCAGCCTGTAGCGGTACTGATAAAAGACAAGAGCTCCGAGTATAGTCAAAAGTACAGAATTCACCTTTCGCATGATCATCCCTCCTGCTATTACTCTCTGCGGGAGATCACGGTTTTATCCATACATCATTCACTTTCGGTTAATAAAAAAGAAATACAAGCAAAGCTGCACCAAGGATCGCGGTGAAATTAACGGCATCATTATCAAGAAAGCCGCCGGTTTTCACTCCTTCCGTACCGCAGTGCATCTTTTTTTCTGTTGCTTTTCCGCATGAAGGGCATTGAAACTGAACCTGAACTGCCGCACCGAGAAAAGTATCGAGCAGATTTCCGGCAAAACCAATAAGAAGGATCAGATAGAACTCCATTGGCTCAAGGGAAAAAACAGCATATGCGCAAAGCGCTATCAGCCCGGATCCTGCCGCTGCAGCTGCTGTGCCGAGAACGCTGACTGCGCCTGATGTTCCCTTCTCCACTTGTTTAAAGGAAAAAATCATTCTCGGCTTCTTTCTGCTCAATGTTCCAATCTCTGAAGCCCAGGTGTCAGCATTTGCAGCAGCAATTGCAGCGCTGTAGACAGCAAACCCCCCCTCAAACGGAAAAAATGCATACAGAATGCTTAATAGTGAGGCAGCACCTCCATTTGCAAACACTTGAACGGCATCCCTCTGATCTCCTTTAACAAGCATTTCTTCAACACTCGCTTTTTGATTCCTCTTGTACTTGCTCCATAAGCTTGAGCTTCCAAAAAAGACGCCCAGCAATATCAGTCCCGGATATCCAAAGCCTGCATAAATGGAGACGCCGGTACAAGCCGCTGCCGCTGCACCGCCAAGCGTTAAAGACTTCAGCTTAAATCCTGCAGCAGAAATGCCCAGAATAAACAGAATGGAAATTGAAAGATCAGCCACTTGTCATGATCACCTCATCTTCAGTTATGATCTTCCTGACCGGAATATCATGATGTTCAGCAGGAAGCTCAGGCAGAATTTGTTCAGAAAAGGCAAGAGAGACCGTCATCCCGCCAAACGAAGGAAGATACCGGTCATAATAGCCTCCACCGTAGCCGATCCGGTACCCCAATTTGCTAAAACAAACCCCGGGAACAAATAGAAGATCCATTTCGTCAGGCGTCACTAAGGATGTTTTTGAAACAGCGGGTTCCTTCAAGCCGTAATAAACAATTTCCAGCTGATCTTCTGATGTATACGTGCGAAATTCCATTTCCCTGGTTTTCGGCAAGCATCTCGGAATAGCTACACGCTTGTTCATCTGCAGCGCTTTTTCAATGATACTATTTGTGTCAACTTCCATGCCGCGTGAGATTGTAATGCCAATCGTCTTGCTGTCTTTCCAGCAGGAGGATTGAAAGAGTTGTTTATGTATACGCCCGCAAAGGCTCCTGTATGTATCAGGGTTCATCTCCGACATTTGGTCCAGCATTTGTTTTCTCAATGTTTTTTTCAGCATCAGCCATTCTCCCTTTGCTAAAATTCGCGTAAAAAAAAACAGCAAGGAAAAAATTCCTGCTGCTTACTTTGTTTCGCGGTGCAATGTAACCTTTTTCTCTCTAGAGCAGTATTTTTTAAGCTCCATACGATCAGGGTTATTACGTTTATTCTTTTTAGAAATGTAATTACGTTCGCCGCATTCTGTGCAAGCCAATGTAAGATTAACGCGCATGTTGATTTCCCTCCAAACTGAAAAAACTTATACTAAATCAGACTTAACTATAATAGCATTTTTAAAAAATAAATGCCACATTATTTTCATATTTTATTTCATACAGATGTTAGGAATTTTTTTTCGTGTACTCCTGCCAGGCATTTGCCGTCTCTTCATTCATATCTGCGAGAGCTGAGTGATCCTGAATTTGGCACTGCCCGATCATCCCGCCAAGACTGCACGCTTTTCCTATATAGCTGTTTTCCCACAGAATGGAATGTGTAACGGAAGATTTTTCGTGGATGATGGCTGATTCAGACAATACAGTGTGAGGACCCACTGTAGCCCCTTCATGTATAATCGTATTGCTGCTGATATAGATTGGGCCCTTTAAGGTTACATCGTCATGAATGGTAACTCCGTCCTCCATCCAGATGCCCTTGGCAATCTCTTTTCCTCTTGGGGCCAGGTTCACCCGATGTTCAAGCATATCAAATTGTGCTTCGCGGTAATTTGAGAGAGTTCCAATATCCGACCAGTACCCATCCGCTCTGAAAAGGGAGATGGTTTCTTTATTTCGGATCATTTCAGGAAATAGATCATTGCTGAAGTCACTGCATGCAAACTCTTCCAGATATGAGAAAATGCTTGGATTGAAAATATAGATCCCCGTATTGATGGAGTGGTCTGAAAGGTCATTCCACTTCGGTTTTTCAAACATCCTGCTGATATGGGTTTCTTTTGAAAGCAGAACTCCGTATTCAATCGGGAGATCCAGAGGCTTTGTGAAAATCGTCGCAGCCGCACCGTGTGACAAATGATGATCAATGCCTGCTGTTAAATCAAAATCGGTCAGAATGTCCCCGCTGATGACAAGAAAGGGTTCTGTCAGAAGCTCTTCTGCAAGCTTGACGCTCCCTGCTGTGCCAAGAGGCATTTCCTCTTCACTGTATGTGATTCTGATGCCCCACTTAGAACCGTCTCCGAAATAGGACCTGATGGCTGATGACAAGTAATGTACGGTCATAATAACATCATCTATACCATGCCTTTTGAGAAGCTCAAGGCTATATTCCAGTACGGGCTTATTCAATATGGGCACAAGCGGCTTTGGACAATGATTTGTAAGCGGTCTGAGCCGGCAGCCTTCTCCGCCTGCGAGGATAACAGCTTTCACTTTATTCAGCTCCTTGTCTTTATAGAATTCAGCACTTCATATACTTCTATCACTTGCTCTGCAAACAGATCATAGGAAAAACGCCGCGAAACGTCAGACAATCCTTCCTTCGCAAGGCGATCTGCCCATTTTTTATTTGTGAGTGCCTCTAAGATAGCTGATGTTAAAGCTTCCGAATTCCCCCGCTCAAATAAAAGACCGTTTTCTCTATGCCGGATGATTTCTTTAAGTCCGCCGGTATCAGATGCAATTGTAAGCTTACCCGCTGCCATGCTCTCAAGGGAGATCATTCCAAAGGGTTCATACAAACTTGGCACAACGGTCATCTCACAGTTCTTAAAAAATATATGAAGAGGTGCATCGTCTAAAAAACCAAGAAATATGACATGATTTTGAACGTTCAATTCTTTCGCTAGTTTTTCATATTCGCTGCGGAACGGCCCATCTCCTGCAATCATAAGCCTAATTTCAGGAAAACGCTTTAAAATTTCCGGCATGGCTGCAAGCAGCACGCCGAATCCTTTTTCGGGGACCAGCCGCCCCGCTGCAAATATATATGGCTCTCCAGAGAAAAAAAGAGGTTTTTTGTTTTTAGAATTTTTATCATTCATATTACTTTTCAGCGGATTTATTCCATTATAGATGACCGCAGACTTGCCTGAGGCCATTTCTAATTGGTCTTCAGCCTGTTTCTTCATATATTTGCTGCATACGATGACCCTGTCAGAATCTTTAACAAGTCTTTTTTCTTCCATAGTAATGTGTTTCTGCAGCCGGGTGCATGCGGACCCGTTTCGCCCTATTTCTGTCGCATGTATCGTCGCTGCAAGCGGAACTCCCCATACTTCCTTTACAGCCCGTCCGGCTCCGGCAGTCAGCCAGTCATGTACATGAACAAGATCAAATGAGAGGCATCTGTTTTTTTTCAAAAACTGAACGAAAGCAAAGTTCATGTTCAGCACCCACTCTTCAAGGCTATTGCTTGTTTTATGCAGGGGTTTTAACCTGAATATGTGCAGAAAAGGCGCCGGGTTTTCATAGCCTGCCAGAGCGTGATCTGCTGCAGCAGTTAATAGAATGACTGTTTTCTTTTTTTCAGCGAGGGCTTGAACAAGGATATGCACATGACGGCCAAGCCCGCCAACCAGATTTGGCGGATATTCTGTTGAGATCATAACAACAGAAGCGTGAAGTTTGTGGAGCGTGCTTTTGATCTCCTCCACATCCTGCATATTCGTGTTTATGTCCTTAAACTTTAGCGGATCTATTTCATCTGGAACATTCCCATAGGAGGTGTATCCGGAAAAGCAGCGTTCCCAGTTCGTCCTGGGAGAGGCCGATCGCCAATCTGAACTGCTGCCGCTGCCGGTTTCTCCATCAACGGAGTCTGATCTTGCAAGTGTAAGTTCCTTGTTTTGATCATAAATGACAAGATCGGCAAAGTAGGTTGCTTCCGTTCCGCTGTATGAAATGAATGCGTGCCATTCATGTTGCAGTTCTATATCCTTATAAGCAAGAAACCCTTCTGCCTGCCTGAAAAAGCGAATCTTAATTCCAAGGAGGGAAAACGCTTTGCCGAATAGAGCGGACACAATCCTTTGATCCGGCTTATCAATATGCAAGCTTGCATACAAACCTGACCGTTTTCTGGCGAGACTGATTCCTGTCCCCTTTTCATGAATGATTTCCACTGCTATTCCCCCTCTCTTCACTTGATTCATTGGCATTTCCCGCACACCCATTTTTTCTCCTTATTATGACATAAATCCGGCAATGGAAAAAAGCTGATCCAATAGGGACAATTTTCGACAATATCTACGAATTTTCTTTAGTCCTTAAGCTTTTTGTGGTATAAAGAAAAAGGGAAAAAATATTAGAAGGTGAATAAAATGGAGATTATGATTATTGCCCTGTTTGCCGTAAGCATCCTTTTAATTGGCGTCTCATTTTTTCAGAGAGATTCCGTTAAAGACATTGAACAGGAAGTAGAGCACCTGTCCGTATCATCTATGCAGGAGATCTACAAGCTGAAGAAAAAAGTCAGAGTTTTAGAAGAAGAAATTCTGCAAAACGGCCTTCAGCTTTCAGATTATGATTCAATTGATCCTCAAACGCTTCAGCGCATTGTTTTAAAGCATAATCAAGGATTATCCACTGAAGCCATTGCACGTTCTGAATACTTAAGCGAGGACGAAATCAGAGACATTCTTAAAAAGAATGAGAGGGTCCTAACATGAGCAGAAAAGGATTTCAATCGTTCGCAGCAGGAATGATTCTTTCCACATCTGTACTCGCTGCCACTCACTTTTTCGGAGAAACCAACGATAAAGCGACTGTGACTGTCGATAGAGAAGTAACTGAAAATGACATCAAAGAATACTTAATTAAAAATGGCCAGACGGCTGTTGATACGAAAGAATATGACGAATTGATTGCCTTTAAAGAAAAGGCTTTGATCGAAAAGCAAAAACAGGCTGAAAAACCTGCAGAAGAAAAACCACAGCAGGAAAACTATACCCTTAAAATTGTAGACGGCATGGCGACATCTGATGTTTCGCGCATTCTCGAACAGGAAGGCGTTATCGAATCAGCAAGCGAGTTTAACGATTTTGTCATAAACGGAAATTATCATACAAAAGTACGCATGGGAACATTCCAGCTTAAAAAAGGCATGAGCTTCAGCGAGATTGTAAATGTTCTCGTAAAATAACAATGAGTGAACGCCAGAGAAATCAAGGCGTTCATTTTTCTATTTGGGATTTCCGTACATAAAAAAGCTTGCCGCATATGCGGCAAGCTTTTTTGATAGTTTAGGCGTTAAGGTCGTATCTTCTGCCTTTTACAAGGTAAAGGACGCTTTCAGAGATATTTGTCGCATGGTCAGCCGTGCGTTCGATGTATCTGCAGACAAACATCAGCTGAGTAAGCTGCTGCATAAGCTCTTTGCGCTCAGGCATGATTTCAAGCAGCTCACGGATTGTCTGGCCGTATAAATCATCTACCTGATCATCCATCTCCGCTACTTGTTTGGCAAGGACAACGTCTTCTTCGTTATATGCCTTTACAGACAGGGACAACATTTCCACAGCAATCGCATGCATTTTTTTAATGCTTTCAATCGGTTTAAATAAAGGCTCGTCCCCGATTCTGATTGTTGATTTTGCAATATTAACGGCAAAGTCAGCCATTCTTTCGATGTCGTTGGAGATTTTAATGGCAACGATAATCCTTCTCAGATCAATGGCAACAGGTTGCTGCTTGGCAATCAGGAGGATGGCCAGGTCATTGATTTCTTCATCCAGATCATCAATTCTTTCATCATTTTCGATAATTTCAAGCGCTGCTTCTACATTTCTTGTTTCAAGAGCACTAATCGCATCCGACAGCGATTTTACGGAAAGGCTTGCAATTTCATTTAATTTATCCTGAAGAATTTTTAGATCATATTCAAACTTCTCTCTTACTACCATGTCGCTTCCCTCCAATAGTATCATCATTCAGCAGTGTGTGTTTATTCTAGTAAATCATACAGGAATAAGCCGTGCAAACTGATCGTTTTGCACGACTTACCTTTATTTAACCGAAACGACCTGTGATGTAATCTTCTGTACGTTTATCAGACGGGTTTGAGAACAGCTTGTCAGTATGAGCGTATTCCACAACTTCGCCGTTGAGGAAGAATGCTGTACGGTCGGAAATACGTGCAGCCTGCTGCATGTTATGAGTAACAATCACGATGCTGTACTGCTTTTTCAATTCCTGAACAAGCTCTTCCACTTTTAACGTTGAGATCGGGTCAAGTGCAGATGTCGGCTCATCCATCAGGATCACGTCCGGTTCAATTGCAAGACAGCGCGCGATGCACAGACGCTGCTGCTGTCCGCCTGAAAGGCCGTATGCATTTTCTTTTAAGCGGTCTTTTACTTCATCCCAGATGGCTGCGCCTTTTAAGCTTTTTTCAACGATGGCATCAAGCGTCTTTTTATCGCGGATTCCATGAATTCTTGGTCCGTATGCCACATTGTCATAAATAGACTTAGGGAACGGATTTGGCTTTTGAAACACCATTCCGACTCTTGTGCGAAGGTCTTCAACCCCATAGCCCTTATCAAAGATATTTTTTCCGCGGTAGATAATCTTGCCTGATGTGCGGACTGTAGGGATCAGTTCAACCATGCGGTTCAATGTTTTAATGTAAGTTGATTTACCGCAGCCTGAAGGTCCGATAATCGCTGTTACTTCATTTTCATAGATATTAAGGTCAATATTTTTCAAAGCCTGGTCATTTCCGTACCAAAGATTCAGGTTGTCTGTTTTATAGACGATGCTTTTTTCTTTTTCAGCATTCGCCGCAAACTCCTCATTTTCCTTCCGCTCTTTCACAACTTTTGTCATTTCCATCGTGTGAAACCTCCTTCATCCATTTCAAAGCATGTTTAATAATTTTTCTGGAACTTGTTTCGAATCAAGACAGCCACGGAGTTCATGACAATCAGGAAGATAAACAGAACGATAATTCCGGCAGCAGCTACATCCTGGAAATCAGCCTGTGGTCTTGAAGCCCAGTTAAAGATCTGAATTGGCATAACGGTAAATGTACTCATTACACTCTCAGGCAGATAGTTAACGAATGCAAATGCACCTACAACTAGAAGAGGCGCTGTTTCGCCTATTGCCCTTGAGAAAGCAAGTATGCTCCCTGTTAAGATACCTGGTATAGCAGCAGGCAAAACAACCCTGCGGATAGTCTGCCACTTAGTTGCCCCCATACCGAAAGAAGCTTCACGCAGCTCTTTAGGTACTGCTCTAATGGCTTCCTGAGACGCAACTACAATAACTGGAAGAACTAGAAGCGCCATTGTAAACCCTCCGGCTAAAATGCTTCTTCCAAGTTCAAAGTAACGGACAAATACAGTAAGACCCAAGAGTCCAAAAACGATCGACGGAACTCCGGCAAGGTTTGCAATATTTACTTGCAGGAAATTCGTGAATTTATTTTTCTTAGCGTATTCTTCCATATATAATGCCGTTCCAACACCTAGAATTAGTCCAGTCGGAATGACAACAGCCATTACCCAGAGAGAACCGACCAAAGCTGCTTTGATTCCTGAGGCAGATGGTCTTCTTGATGCGAAATTCTGAAAGAACTCCGGTGTTAAAAAGCTAAATCCTTGAGTGAATATCCGATATAAGAGAATTCCGAGAACAACGAGAGCAAAGCTTGTGGCAATCATAAAGATTCCTTTATATATTCCGTTAACCGCAAGCCTGCTGCTCATTTTCTTTGCGACTTTATCTTTATTAATGTAGTTCATCTTAGTATTCCTCCCTGAAACGGCGGGAAATAAACTGTGCAAGCAGGTTCATGATTAACGTGAACAGGAAAAGTGTCATCCCTACAGCATAAATACTGTAATAAATTGTAGTTCCGTAACCTGCATCACCTGAACTTACTTGAACAATATAAGCTGTCATTGTCTGAATCGATTCCGTCGGATCAAATGTCAGCTTGGGTGTAGCACCGCCTGCAAGTGTAACAATCATCGTTTCGCCGATTGCACGTGAAATAGCCAGTACGAATGAAGCAATGACACCAGAGATGGCAGCCGGAAGCACTACCTTGATGGCGACTTCAAATTTTGTTGATCCAAGTGCAAGAGCTCCTTCTCTCATTGCTCTTGGAACAGATGTCATGGCATCCTCAGATAATGAAGCAATCATCGGTATAATCATAATTCCTACCACGATACCCGGGCTCAGAGCATTGAAAAATCCAAGATCAGGCATGATCGAACGAAGCAGCGGTGTAACAAATGTCAGGGCGAAGAATCCGTACACAATAGTCGGTATCCCGGCAAGTACTTCAAGAATCGGCTTTATGATTCTTCTTACCCGGTCTGATGCATACTCACTCAAATAAATAGCAGATGCCAAACCAATAGGCAAAGCAACAACCATTGCAATCACTGCTACAAGAAGTGTTCCAGAAATTAGTGTTATAATTCCGTAGGCTGGATCACTTTCAAAAAACGGATACCATTCCCGCTGGGTTATAAAATCCAGCAGAGACACTTTGCTGAAAAACGTTACCGTTTCAACGATAAGAGTTAACACAATTCCTACTGTTGTAAGAACGGAAATGACAGCTGTCAGCAATAAAAATGCAGGTACCATTTTTTCTGTAGATCTCATCCAGGATCTTTTCTCTTTTTTTTCTCTGATCAGCTCGCTGACAGAGCGGCTTGTTTCTGTTGCCATAATGCGAAAACCCCTTTCCAAAACATGGGAAGATGAGAAGCAGTTTTATGCTTCTCATCTATTAGATTTTAAATTATTTTAAACCTTCGATTGTTTCAAGCTGCTCTGTGTACTTTTCTTCTGGAAGGCTTACGTATCCAACTTCTTCAGCCAGAGCGCCAGCGTTTTCCAAGTAGAACTTCACATACTCAGCAACTTGAGGCTTTTCTTTCATTGAAGCATTGTTTACATAGATGTAAAGAGGACGTGAAAGCGGGTTGTATTCGCCAGACTCAACTGATTCATTTGTCGGCTCAACTGCTTTGCCTTCTTCGTTTACAATCGGAACAACTTTAAGTGTATCTTTGTTTTCAAGGTAATACGCATAACCGAAGAATCCCATAGCAGTTTTGTCGCCCTGCACACCTTTAACTAGTACATTGTCATCTTCAGAAAGTGTTGCTTGCTTTGCTACTGCTTCATCTTCAAGGATTACTTCATTGAAGTAGTCATATGTTCCTGAATCTGTTCCAGGAGAGAAAAGCTTGATTGGCTCGTTCGGCCAGTCAGGGTTAATATCAGACCATTTCTTTTCTTTTCCGTCTTCAACCCAGATCTTTTTAAGGTCTTCCACCGTTAGTTCTTTAATGAAATCATTTTCTTTATTTACAACAACTGAAAGTCCGTCAAAGGCAACTTGAAGTTCTGTGTATTCAATGCCAGCGTCTTTAGCTGCTTGTGCTTCTTCATCTTTAATTGGACGTGACGCCTGAGAAATGTCCGTTTCGCCTGCTACGAATTTCTCAAATCCGCCGCCAGTTCCTGATACGCCGATTGGAGCTTTAACACCTTGATGTTCCATAGCGAATTCTTCAGAAACTGCTTCACCGATAGGAGCAACAGTTGATGATCCGTCGATTCCAACTTCACCTTCTAATTGAGCTGCTTCTTCAGAAGTTTTGTCTTCAGAACCGTTTCCTTCTGTGCTTTCACCATTTCCGCATGCTGCTGCGAATGCAAGCAAAGACGAAATCATAATAGTCATGGCTAAAAATTTGAAGCTTTTCATATTTCTTAATTCCCCCTACAAAGTGGTGTTTTTGTCCTACAAGTAATACAATAACGCCTAAGTGTTAACATGGTTTTAATCGAATGTTAAGGTTTTGTAAATGCGTGAACCTTTTTGTCGAATGATGAAAAGATGCCGGCTTCATGATTGCTCCAGCAGACTTTCAGCCAATGTAACACAAAAAAAGCACTCTCATTTGAGTGCTTTTATTGTCCTCTTTATCCCATGTTTTTATTCAGCTTCTTCTAATTCTCTTGCATTTTCAGGCTGGCCGACGCCTTCTTCAATGCCTTCTTTGCTCTGTTCGCTTTTCAGTTCGAAATACTTATCCATGATTCTTCGTCCGATCAGGTTATTGATTGGGTGAGAATTGCTTGCTTTATCATAGGCCCATGGTACAACCACTGAAAAGGCAATTTCGGGATTGTTATGAGGCGCATAGCCGACAAGGGTCAGATTATAAGTAGGCGAAAGGAACTGGTCTTTATTAGGTCCATCGTAAAATGCCTGCGCTGTCCCTGTTTTGCCTGCAGGAAGATAATCCGCTCCCATAAAATAACCGTAGGCAGTCCCTCTTTTCTCCTGCATGACCTTTCTGAACCCTTCTTGAACACGTTCAACATACTCAGGCTTCATTTCAACCTTGTTAAGTACTTCAGGATTAATGGATTCAATCACTGATCCAAGATTGTCTTTCGGAGAAGGTTCTCTGATTTCCTTCACTAGCTGCGGCTTCATCCGATAGCCGCCATTTGCAATAGTAGAAACATACTGCGCAAGCTGAAGCGGCGTATACGTGTCATATTGTCCGATTGATAAATCAAGAAGCAGTCCGGGGGTAACATCCCTTCCTTTAAAGCCTGTTGCTTCATTTGGAAGGTCTATGCCCGTTTTTACGCCAAGGCCAAACTGGCTGTAGTAGTTTCTAAGCACGGAAAAGGCTGATGTATCAAGAGGCAGTGATTTATTTCGTCTATACTCTCCATCAGCCATAGCAATGGCTGTTTTGAACATGTATACATTGGAAGATCTCTGAAGCGCTTCAAGATCATTGATGTTTCCCATTGTCTGATAGGACTTTTTAGGCGGTGAGCCTTTAATGTAAAGAGGTTCGTCCAGCTGTATGCTTCCAGGCTTAATCACGCCTGATTGAAAACCTGACAGGACAGTGGCCCCTTTTACAGCCGACCCCATTGTGTATGAGCTTGTCATCGTGCCCAGGGCATAATCATCAATGACGGTTTTTCCATTTTCATCTTTTTTAATTTGTTTTCCTGCCATAGAAAGCACTTCACCGTTTCTTGGGTCCATCATGACGACAAACGCCCGGTCAAGAAGAGCAGTTCCTGATTTCTTTTTGGCAGCAGTCAATTCTTCTTCGATGATTTTTTCAACTTCCTGCTGAAGCTCTACATCGACTGTCATGATCAAGTCTTTGCCGCTCTTTCCTTCAGTAATGATTTCTGTATCAAGGATGTTCCCCGACTTATCTGTGATGTTGCGGGCCTTTGCTTTTTGGCCCTGCAGAATGTCTTCATATTGATATTCCAGATAGCTTTTCCCTACTCTGTCATTTCGGCTGTACTCACGGGAAGTGAAATAGTCCAGTCTGTCCTGGGGTATCCCCTCTTCAGAAGAAGAGATGCTGCCTATAAGGGTTCGGAGTGTTTTATCAAATACATAGTTGCGCTGCCAGTCTGTTGTAATGTCGATACCCGGCAGTTCATCAAGGTTCTCGCTGATAAAAGCGAATTCCTTTTCAGAAATGTTGTCTTTTTTTATAATCCGGGGCGTCAGGGCATAGCCGCTGTCCATTTCCCGTTTAATCGCAAGGACTTTAAGCTCTTCCTGGGTGATTTCCTTCAGCTCGTTTTCCGTTATTCTCTCAAGCTGCAGATCATACAGATCCTCATCGCTCATTACACCGTCGAGCACCTTCTGACGGTCCGCTTTCGTGATTTTCTTTTCCGCCTTCTCCGGACGCGTTAAGATCCAATAATCTTTTTTATCTCTTTCCGTTATTTTCTTTAACTCGTTCTCCAGAGCTTCCTGGTCCTCTTTTGAGTCCGTTCTGTCCTGGTCAAAAATCTTGGCAAGTTTGGCTGCTGTTTCAAGTCGCTCCTCTTGATCAGAAGAAGCCGATCTTGTATATGTAATCGCTTTGATCGGCTTATTGTCTACAATGGTATTGTAGTTTCTGTCAAAGATTTTCCCCCGCGGGACAGAAGTGCTGATCGTTACTTCTTCCGTGCGCTCAACTTCTTTGCGGTAATCTTCTCCATATACAATCTGGACAATGCCAAGCCTTAAAATCATTCCTGAAAATAACAGGAAGATAAGAAAAAACAGGATATTCAAGCGAAGCGGGACTGTCCGTTTCTTTTTCTTTGTCATGCTGCACCGCCTTATTGTCGATATCAGGTTCCGAAAATTGAAATAGACACCATAACATGGTGTCTATCCTCTAGTTTATGAAAAAAATCGACTAATTTCTATTATTTTCGACAGTTGTAACACGATTGTCATATGCCGTGTCAGCTGCTTTCTCCATCTACAAGGTTCGGCTCAGGCATTTTTTTCTGTCCGTTAACTTCTTTTTTATCAATGGGTTCATTTGTTTCAGGCAGCGAAACCTTCCTGATGAAAAAATAAATACAGCTGTGCCCTGCCCCTATAATGGCAAGCAGAAAAGGAATGCTCTGTTTTTCATCGAATAGCGTGACAGAAAGAATAAACAGCAGAATGGATGTAATTCTTCCCATGTTTAAAAACAGTTCTCTGACGACAATGTATTCGATCCTTGCTTCTCCCGCGTTCCATGACCGCCCAATCACATCGTAGGTCAATGAAATGTAGGGAACAAGCAGAAGCGGATAGGCGACCGCAATGGAAATCGCATAGATGATGAGCTTTGCATAGGTCAGATCAAACAGGAGCAGGAAAATGGAGGCATAAAGCAGAATTCCCCCTGCCAGGATAAATTTCTTCCTCATTTTCTTCGTAATCATCCTTGTAGCCAGATAATAAAAAACGAAAGCAACCGCAGAGTTAATCAGCCCATACTTCCCCAGAGCAAGTTCGCTGCCGGTCGTGATAAAAACAAGGACTCCAATGACAAAAATAAATGTCCCTTCCCTGAGCCCCTGAAAGAAGTGAGCGTTCGTAATCATGCGCCAGTTCATATTCCGCTTTCTCTCTTTTAAAACATCCATAAGCAGAAAACGCCCGTTTGCATGCCTTCTTTTTAAGAAGAGACTTAGAATCACTGCACAAAAAAACAGGGCAAGCGACAGGGAAAAGATTGTTTTGTATCCCGTGTCTCCTGCAAGCCTTGAGATGACAAAACCGGCGACAATCGGGCCGATCATTCCAGCAGAGGAAGTCATGACCCCTAAAAATCCGTTAAAAAAGTCCCTTGTCTCAGGTTCTGTAATTTCAAATGTCAGTACATTAAAGGAAAGCCAGTAAAAACCTGAGCCTATCCCAAGAAGACCTCCAAGCAAAATCAAATTGTCTGCTGCCCTGTCCCCAATTAAGAGAACAGACAGATAAAATACAGCCAGGAATGCAACACCAAGACGAAACACAATCACCCGGTCAATTTTTTTTGCCCATCTCCCGGCAATAATAAATGTAATGGGCTGCATGATTACAATCGTCAGATTATAGATCCCTAAATCCAAAAAACTGCCGGACTGCTTCCACAAATACACATTAACAAAAGCATTCGAGAGGGCAATCCCTAAAGAATACATGCCCCCAATCGTCAGAAGCAGAAGCAAATCACGGTTAACTTCCACATTACCAAAGACTTTCTGCAGCTTAGACATACCTAAAACTCCCCTTCATCAGCTACTAATTAGTCTGTGTAAAGGGGGGGGAGATATACAAAGAAAAGCGGAGCCGACCGTTTAGCCCTGACAGGCAGAAAAGAAATCACCCGAAAAGTCCGGGTTTGACTTTTTTGGTGATTTTGTTCTGACAGAGGAGTTGGGTGATGGAGCTGGACACCGCGAAAAGCGGAATCAACCGGTTAGCTCCAGGAGTCAGATAAGGAAGCGGCGGAAAAGGCGCTTTTTGCCTTTTTTGACGATTCCGTTCTGACAGAGGAGTTGGCTGATGGAGCTGGACAACACGAAAAGCGGAATCGCCTTCTTACGCTATCTTGCACCTGCACTCTTCTTATACCATACGATTCCATCCCTTTCTTACACTATCTTGCATCCGCACTCTTTTTATACCGTACGATTCCATCCACTTCTTACGCTATCTTGCACCTGCGCTCTTCTTATACGGTACGATTCCATCCCTTTCTTACACTATCTTGCATCCGCACTCTTTTTATACCGTACGATTCCATCCACTTCTTACGCTATCTTGCATCCGCACTCTTTTTATACCGTACGATTCCACCTCTTTCTTATGCTATCTTGCACCTGAACTCTTTTTATACCGTACGATTCCACCTCTTTCTTATGCTATCTTGCACCCGCACTCTTTTTATACCGTACGATTCCACCTTTTTCTTGTTCTATCTTGCACCCGCACTCTTTTTATACCGTACGATTCCATCCCTTTCTTATGCTATCTTTCGCTCTTTTTTCCTTAAGTTTCCTGCTATGTTACTTTCATCTCATAACCATTTCTGAATGGTGTAAGGACAATTATGCCTGCCTGATATACACTTTCAGCTGATGAAGGCAAATAAAAAAACAGGAAATCTAAGATTCCCTGTTTTTTCACGTCTATTATTTTGCTTCTTCGTAGCGTCTGTTTACTTCATCCCAGTTTACAACGTTCCAGAAAGCTCCGATGTAGTCAGGACGGCGGTTTTGGTAGTTCAGGTAGTAAGCATGCTCCCAGACATCAAGACCAAGGATCGGCGTTTTGCCTTCCATTAGAGGAGAGTCCTGGTTTGGAGTGCTTGTTACTTCAAGCTCTCCATTGTTTACAACAAGCCAAGCCCAGCCTGATCCAAAACGCGTAGCGCCGGCTTTGGCGAATTCTTCTTTGAATGTTTCAAAGCTTCCGAATTTGCTGTTGATTTTGTCAGCTAGTTCTCCTGATGGAGCTCCTCCGCCGTTTGGTGAAAGGATTGTCCAGAACAGGCTGTGGTTCGCATGGCCGCCGCCGTTGTTGCGTACAGCTGTGCGTGCAGATTCAGGCACTGCGTCAAGATTTGAAACAAGTTCTTCAACACTTTTGCTGAGAAGATCGTCATGACCTTCTAGAGCAGCATTCACGTTCGTGATGTATGTGTTATGGTGTTTCGTGTGGTGAATGTTCATTGTTTCCTTATCGATATGCGGTTCAAGTGCATCATATGCGTAAGGCAGTTGCGGTAGTTCGTAAGCCATTTAAATCTCCTCCTCGAATGGTATGTAGTTGCTAAGCCTAAGCTTGTCACATTAAGATTACCAAAATTGACCGATTGTTTCAATTTATATGCACGGCTTTTTGGAATGTTCTGCACGTCAGAGAACGGTATACAGGAAATAACCGATCATAACGAGCTGAATAATCGTTTTGGCAAAAACCCCGGATATAAATCCAATAAGAGATCCCAGGCCGACTTTTACAGATTCATTAAAGTCTTTTTTGTGAACGAGGAGCTCTGCAAGCACTGCACCGACAAACGGGCCAATAATGATTCCCGCTATCGGGATAATAAATGGACCGATCAAAAGTCCAATCGTGCTTCCCCAAATGGCAGCCTTGCTTCCCCCGACTCTTTTGACCCCCATCAAATTTGCCACATAGTCCGCGGCAAATAAAACTGCGACGAAGACTCCCTCAATCAGCCAGAATTGATAGCCGAATTCCTCAAAGCCAAAGAAGGCTCCAAAAAGAAGGAATCCGCCGACAATGAAAAGAACGCTCGGGATAATCGGATAAATCAGGCCTGCAAATCCAATAACAAACATGATAATAATCAGTGTCCAATATAAAGCTTCCAATTCGGAAAACACCACACCTTCTTATTTAGTCATGAAAAAAAGCAAGAGCCGCAGCCCTTGCTTTCATTATAGCTTATTAAGTCTGATTTTAACCCATTATTTGCGGTATCCGAGTACTGCTTCAGCAATGTTGACTGAATGGTCCCCGATCCGCTCAAGGTTGCTGACGATGTCGACAAACACAATGCCTGCCTGACCCGTGCAGCTTCCTTCGTTTATGCGGAGAATATGCTTTTTGCGCAGTGTGCGCTCCATTTTGTCAATCTGTTCTTCTGATTTCATGACTTTTGCTGCAAGATCTGTATCTTTATCGTCAAGTGCAGCAATGGCATCTTTTAACGTGCTTATCGTCAATGTGAACATCTCATCTAAATCCTGAAGCGCAGACCCTGTCAGCTTCACTTTGTTTGAGAGCTGATAATCGACAAGTTCAACGATATTTTCAAAGTGATCTCCAACGCGTTCAATGTCTCTTACTGTATTAAAGAGAGCCGAATGTTCTTCAGACTCTGCTGCCGACATTTCTGTACGGGAAATTAATACGAGGTAATCAGTAATTTTACGGTCGAGGTTGTTAATTGCGTCTTCAATCTGATAAGCCGTATCAGCATGTTTCTGCTGATTCGTTTTTAGATAATAGTTGGCTTCTTCAAGTCCAAGAGATGCAAATTGACCCATGCGGAGAATTTCTTCTTTTGTCTGTCCCAAGGCAATAGAAGAAGATTGCTCAATAAACATTGGATCCAGATGCTTTGCTTTGTATTCCACCAGAGAATCTTCGCCGGGGATTAACTTCGTTACAATATAAGCAAGCACCCCTATGAACGGTAGCT
The DNA here is from genome assembly GCF_053629595.1 of Metabacillus sp. SLBN-84. Classification (NCBI taxonomy): domain Bacteria; kingdom Bacillati; phylum Bacillota; class Bacilli; order Caryophanales; family Bacillaceae; genus Metabacillus; species Metabacillus sp. SLBN-84. The sequence goes on along the minus strand of NZ_JBRJIP010000001.1, from coordinate 1,463,937 downwards.
GGATGAGCGTGTTTGTAATATTAAACGTTCCATGCGCAAAGGCAATTGTCATTTCTGGATTTAACCCAAGGTTCGTCTTCAGCATGGTGATAAATGCAGTGAACAGAGGGAGAATCAGCAAGAAAATGGCTGTCCCGATTAAATTGAAGATAACATGTGTAAAAGCTGCTCTTCTTGCAGCAACAGAAGCTCCGATTGATGCTAAAACTGCTGTAATCGTTGTTCCAATGTTATCTCCGAAAAGAACCGGCAGCGAAGCTTTTATATCGATCAGACCAAGACCGTGAAGTTCCTGCAGAATCCCAATCGTTGCACTGGAACTTTGAACGATGACAGTGAATACTGTACCGATTAAAACACCGAGCAGAGGATTGTCGCTCAAGCTGACAGTAAGATCCTGAAAGGCCTGAAGTGACTGCAGCGGCTTCATTCCATCACCCATCAGTTCAAGACCGAAGAACAGGGCACCGAATCCGAAAACAATCTGGCCAAAGTTGTGAATTTTTTTGTTTTTAAAAAAGAAAAGCAGCACCGCTCCCGCAAATAAAACAGGGAGTGCATAGTCTGAAATTTTTATTCCTATGATAAAGGCAGTGACAGTAGTGCCGATATTAGCACCCATTATAACGCCGATTGCCTGGCGCAAATTCATAAACCCTGCGCTGACAAGGCCTACTACGAGTACAGTTGTACCACTGCTTGATTGGATGAGAATTGTGACAAATACACCTGCCAGAACACCCATTACTGGATTTGTTGTAAATTTATCCAGTATGTCACGCAGTCTGTCACCTGCTGATTTTTGCAGTCCGTCGCCCATGAATTTAATTCCGAACAGGAAAATTCCGAGGCCTCCGACAAATTCAAAGATCATCTTTTGTAAATCGAGATCCAACTTCATTCAACCCCTAACATCTATTATCGACATGTTTCTACAACCTTCCCAATTATTAACGGAATGTATATTAATTGTAAAGGCGTTTAACTCTTTTTCATAAAAAATTTACAATATCTTAACAATAACTGTTCCAATTGCATTATTCCTTGTTTCTTAAGGTCTTGATGGTTAAAATGAAAACTGGATGAATATAGAAGGATGTGCGTATATTTGAATATTTTTAAACAGCTTGCGAAAAGTATTTACTCCCCAAAATCGATCTCTATGTACAGGTTTCAGGGAATCGGCAAAACGATTCTATACGTCTTTATGCTGACAGTACTCATTACCCTGCCTATGGGGATTTATATGTCCTCCGGCATTTCAGCCCTGCTTAAAGGGCTTGACTCAACGCTTAGAGAGGATTTGCCCGACTTTACAATAGAAGATGGAACATTGGTTTCTGATGCGAAAGAGCCAATAGAGCTGACAAAAGACGATCTCTTTATTGTTTTTGACCCGACAGGCGCGTTTACCACTCAGGAAATTGAAAACAAAGAAAATGCGATCGGCCTCCTCAAAAATGAATTTGTCTATGCTTTTGCCGGACAGTCGCAAAGCTATGATTACTCTATGCTGAACACATTGACGAAATCAGATTTGCTTACATACTCTGCTCAATTTGAAAGTGTCCTGCCGATTGTCATCGGAACTGTTCTACTCGTCTTTTATCTTTTTACCGCTGCATCAAAGTTTATCGAAATTACGTTTCTTGCGTTTGTGAGTATTCTGTTTAAGAACAGTCTGCAGAAAAAAGTGAATTTTAAACAGATGTGGGTAATGGCTGCATATTCAGTCACACTCGCTTCCATTTTCTTTATGATCATGGAGTTTTTGCAGGTATCAGTCCCAAGCGGAATTTTCATCAACTGGTTTGTGAATCTGATTGTGATGTATCTGGCATTAAAAGAAATTCCGGGTGCACGGAAACAAACGCTTGAATGACAAAACGAGCCCCAAAGCTTTCTTAAGCTTTGGGGCTCGTTTTATGTACAAGTGTTTTTACACTTTGTATTCTTTGGCGGATTTCGCGAGGCTTTTTGAAAGCTCTGAAACCCTTAAGCCGATTTCATGCGTTCTGCTTACCTGAATCATTTGTTCTTCTGAAGCAAACAGCATCTGCTCTGCGCTCGCAAGCGTTTCCTGAGAGACAGATTCAAAGCTTGCCGAAGATTTTTCCATCACAGGCAGATAGTCATGCAACTTATTCATTTGCCTCTTCATTCCGGACAGCCTGTCTGTTACTGTTTTGATTTCAATTGAAAGTTCATCGAACAATACCCTTGACTGTGATGCTGCGCTGAGGTGCGAATGAATGGCTGACAGCATTTCATCATATTCTTTTGATGCCTGAACGGCGATATTCTCCATGTTTGAGATGGAATTCCTGATTTTATGAGTGGCATTTGATGATTGTTCAGCGAGTTTTTTCACCTCATCTGCAACAACGGCAAACCCTTTTCCCGCCTCTCCAGCTCTTGCTGCTTCAATTGCTGCATTGAGTGCAAGAAGTTTCGTCTGTTCAGCAATCGTTTGAATAATGGCGGCAACATCTGCAATTGAGATGGAATGCTCTTTAACGCTTCTGATCACAGCCGTCATTTTCTCTGTTTCCCGCTCAAACACATTCATAGTACGTATCATTTTTGATCCCTGCTCTTCTCCGCGTGCTGCTGAAGAGTTCATATCTGATGCACGGCTGAACAAAAATTCCATGTTGCGGAATACATCTTTTAATTCATCTTTCATCCTGCTGAACGCCTCTGCGCTTTCCCCTGAACCTGCTGCTGTCTGCTCTGCACCCAATTTTACGATTTTAATGGCCTCGACAAGCTGCCCATTCTGCATAACCCCTTCATCTGTTGCTTCTCTGAGCTGGTCTCCCTTGTTCGACAGCTCATCTGCTGCATGATTGATATCACCAATTATGCTGCGCATATGATCCATCATGGAGTTAAAGCTTTTCATGACTGAATTTATTTCAGGAACCTTCGTTTTCACATGGACATTTCTTGTTAAATCGCCATCCCTCACATCTTTCATCGCTTTTCTGAGGACGGCAAGAGGATTTGTTAAACTTCTGATCACAAGAATCAGCACGGCCGCTGTAAGCAGGACACTGATTCCAATCATCCAAATGGTAAACGAAGCAAGGGTCTCTGTGGTTTTCATATAGCTTTCTGTCTCTACTGCAATCAGGAATTGACCCTTGAGTTCCTGTACTTTCTTAAAAGACAATGTATAGTCGGTCCCGTTTATCGTCTGGTGGATCACGCCATTTTTCTTTTCGCTGATTTCTTTCAGCTGATCCTCTTCAAATTGCAGCCTGCTGTTTGAACTCACAGAAAAAGGATCAACTTTCCCTTCGCCTACAAGGAAAAAATCCGCCTTCAGCCCGTCCTGTATTAATGCGGAGGCCTGATTGGAGAGGACCACTTTATTAAACCTTTCAAGGAATGAATCCTCTTCGCCTACGTACGCAATCATAAGATTTCCTGCGATTTCGCCTGTCGTATTAACCTCCCGTACAAGTCTGTCCTCAATCAGTGACATTGTTGCTTCTTTCGATTTTGAATAGGAGATGAAGCCGACAGCACTGATCGATGCTGCCATAATGGTTAATACAAGGAACAGGAGCCTTGCCTGGAGGCTCACTTCTGATATTTTTACAGTCCGAATCTTCCTGTATATATATGGTAAAGACCCGTTCTTTTTGCTTACTTTCCCGATAAGTCCCTTCAATGCTCATACACCCTTCCTCTTAACTCATGAAAATTATCCCAGATTAATGTTAAGAGAGTGTAAATTCCTCATTAATTTATGGAGAATTTTGTCGTATTTATAGGTATTAAGAAGGTTTCTCCATCATTAGATCTTTCTTTGAAAGGAAAAAAGAAATGCATGTCATATTTTTAGTGGACAAGCCATATAAATAATCATCGTGACGGATTGGGAGATGATACATATGAAGCGGCTGATGGTTTTTCTTTTAACACTCTTTCTTCTCTATATTATGTACTATGACATCAGTACAGGAACGATTGCGTTTTCCCCCCCTGCCACGGATAATGAACCTGCAGCGGCGGTTCAGTCGTCCCCCTCTCCTTTTACAGTAAAAGAAATTAAACAGGGTGAAACCGTCTTAACCATCGTTGAACAGCTTCACAGCGGACTGCCCGTTTCTATAGAACAAGTCAGGAAAGACTTTGAAAAGCTGAATCCAAATGCAAAAGCAGATGCGATCCAGGTAGGAAAAGCATATAAATTTCCACTTTATGAAAAAGAAGTTGCTTCTTAATTCTTGTCAATATCGCGCACTCACTGTTACAATATTGTGAGGGAAAGCACAATTTCCCCTGCATTGAATGATGATCAAATAGGTACTATGAAACCATAGGACCATGATTATGAATTAAGGAGCGATTTACACGTGAGTGAAATCATACATCGTACCAAAACCCGTCCAGTTAAAGTCGGCAACCTGACCATTGGCGGAAATAATGAACTAGTCATTCAGAGTATGACAACAACGAAAACACACGATGTGGAAGCTACAGTCGCTGAAATCCTGCGATTAGAAGAAGCAGGATGCCAAGTAGTGCGTGTTGCCTGCCCGGATGAGCGTGCAGCCGATGCTATTGCTGAAATTAAAAAACGCATCAACATTCCGCTTGTTGTAGATATTCATTTCGATTATAAACTGGCTCTAAAAGCCATTGAGGGCGGTGCAGATAAGATCCGCATCAATCCGGGAAACATCGGCCGCAGAGAAAAAGTCGAGGCTGTTGTAAAAGCAGCAAAAGAAAAAGGAATCCCGATCCGCATCGGAGTGAATGCTGGTTCCCTTGAAAAACGCATCATTGAGAAATACGGCTATCCGACAGCAGACGGTATGGTCGAGAGTGCCCTGCACCATATTAAAATTCTTGAAGATCTTGATTTCCACGATATCATTGTGTCCATGAAAGCATCTGATGTAAATCTTGCCATCGAGGCTTATGAGAAAGCGGCAAAGGCTTTTGACTATCCCCTTCATCTTGGAATTACGGAATCAGGAACGCTGTTTGCCGGAACGGTTAAAAGTGCTGCCGGACTTGGCGCTATTTTAAACAAAGGAATCGGAAACACGCTCCGCATTTCCCTTAGCGCAGATCCCGTTGAGGAAGTGAAAGTTGCACGCGAGCTTCTTAAATCATTCGGTCTTGCATCGAACGCCGCGACATTAATTTCATGCCCGACATGCGGACGTATTGAAATTGACCTGATCAGTATTGCAAATGAAGTGGAAGAATATATTTCAACCATCAAAGCTCCAATCAAAGTTGCCGTTCTCGGCTGTGCCGTAAACGGACCTGGAGAAGCACGGGAAGCTGATATTGGTATCGCAGGAGCACGCGGTGAAGGTCTTCTTTTCCGCAAAGGACAAATTGTCCGCAAAGTGCCGGAGGAAACAATGGTTGAGGAACTGAAAAAAGAAATTGACAAAATTGCCGAAGAGCATTATGCAAAGCAGGAAGCTGAAAAAGCTGCTGCTGAAATGTAAAACAAGCCTGGCCAAGTGGCCGGGCTTGTTTCAATTTATCCTAATCCTAAAAGAACGGCAGGATAAAAATTCCGAGGATGAGTGATACGATACCGATACCGATTGCCCATCCGCCAAGAGCTTCTGCCCCTCTGCGGCGTGCGACAAAGCCCACAATAATGCCCGCTGCCCCGAGGATAACCGGGAAAACGAACAAGGAGATGACTGACAAAACAATGGCCAAATATCCCATTCTTCGTCCGTCGGTTCTGCCTCCTTCTTCTTCGCGGCGGTCGTAGTCTTCATCTCTTCTCAGAGTAGCCGGAGCTGCAATTTCGGCAGCCGTTTCCTCTTTATAGTCATCGCGAAAATCTCTGCTGTAGCCAACTTCATCATCACGGAGGTCATATTCCTTGATGTTGCCGTGATAATCATAATGTTTCTCATCTGCCATGCGTGATCCCTCCATTCATATTGTAAGGAACATTTATAGTATGAGTTGATCGGCACGTCAGTATAACTGTTAAAGTTTACTGTGATTGTAACGGCTGATTATGATACACTAAAGAGTATAGTTCATCATTAATCGGTTATGAGATAAACCTTTATGAAAAGGTTTTACAGCAAGGGAGAGAAGACATGATGCTGCGTTTGGGAATTGATATAGATGGCACAGTTACATCACCTGAAACCTTTGTGCCGTATTTGCAAAAATCATTTAATGAATCCATTACGTTTGAAGATATGAAGGAATACGACCTGACGAAGCTTTTAAAGATCACAGAAGCTGAATTCTGGAAATGGATGGATGAAAAAGAACCGCTTATTTACAAAGAAGCACCAATGGCACTGGATGCAAAACTCGTTCTTGATGAATGGAAAAATAAGCATAAGCTTCTCTTCATCAGTGCAAGAAGAAGCCATTTGGAAGAAGTTACGTATGAGTGGTTTAAGCGAAACGGTCTTACGTACCATCAAATCGACTTAATCGGTACACACGATAAGCTTGAAGCAGTGAGAAAAAATCAAATTGATGTCTTTTTTGAAGACAAGCATGACAATGCATGCACGATCAGTGAGGTATTTAATATTCCTGTCATCTTATTTAATACCCCCTACAACCAGGAACCTGTTCCAAAAAACGTCATCAGGGCAGATAATTGGCTGGAGGCAAGAGACTGGGTCAATTCTTATGCACAAAACCGCTACTCTTTAACAAAATAACCACATAAAAAACGCCTGCAGAAAGCCGCAGGCGTTTTTTATGTGGTCATTTCATGGCATTCAGGGCACGTTCCGTATATTTCAAACTTGTGGCCGCTGATTTCATAGCCGGATAAATTTTCTTTCAGCTTTTCCATCGGACAAGACGAAATTTCCTTTGTCTTTCCGCAGGTCAGGCAAATAAAGTGGTGATGATGATGTTTCGTTGAGCATGAAAAGCGGAAATGCTTTTCCCCTGAGAGTTCTGTCGTTTCAAGAATGCCCATTTCCGCAAAAAGAGAAAGGTTGCGGTAAATCGTATCAAAACTCAAACCGGGATATTCCGGCTTCATTTCTTCAAGCACGTCCCTCGCAGTCAAGTATTTATTTGACTGTGAAAAAAGTTCAAGCATCTCTTCCCTCTTGCTCGTATATTTGTATCCCTTTTCCTTCATTAAAAGGAGAGCTTCCTGTACATTCATTTTTACTGGCCCCTTTTTAATTTAGTCCATCCAATTGTAAGAACGAGAATGAGAACGGAAAGCATAACAATCGTCCCACCCGGAGCTAAATCGAGCTGATAGGCTAACACTAAACCAATGATAACAGATATTTCTCCAAAGAGTACAGAAAAGAAAATGGCCTGCTTAAACCCTTTCGCAATCCGGATGCTTGCTGCTACAGGAAGCGTCATAAGCGATGAAACAAGCAGAATGCCGACAATCCGCATAGACGCTGCAATGACAAGCGCGACTGTTAAAATAAAGATAAAATGGATCCACTTTGAATGGATGCCCGATGCTGCTGCATGCTCCTCGTCAAAAGACAAAAGGAACAGTTCTTTATATAAAGCAAAAACGACGATCAGAACAAAGGCTGCAATGGAGATAATCACCCATAAATCCGTGCGTGTTACCGCACTTACACTTCCAAATAAGTAGTTGAACAAATCTGTGTTAAATCCGTCCGCAAGCGAAATGAAGATAACACTGAGGCCGACTCCTGCCGACAGGATAATCGGAATCGCGAGCTCCTGAAAATGTTTATAAACGCCTCTGAGCTTTTCAATAAACAATGACCCCGCTACTGAAAAGCCCATTCCGAGATAGATTGGATTGAGCCCTGACATACCGAGTACTTTCTTTTCAAGAAGAAGACTCGCAGCGATGCCGGCGAGTGTTACATGACTTAAAGCATCTGCAATCAGCGACAGTCTCCTGACGACAACAAATACTCCCAGAAGCGGAGCAATTAAACCAATTAATATGCCTGCAAGAAACGCATTCTGCAGGAATTCGTACGTAAATATACTGTTAATCATTTTTACCTTCCCCCATGATCGTGATGATCGTGAGTCAACACATGAACTGAATGACCATAATAGTCAGACATGTCAGAGCTTTTCAGGCTTTCAAATTCCTGTGTATTTCCGTGGAAATGCATATGTTTATTTAAGCATGCAACATGAGTTACCTTATCTGTGATCGTTCCGACATCATGTGTAACGAGAATGAGGGTAATACCCATGCCTTTGTTTAAACGCTGCAGCATTTCATAGAAGCTCTGAACGGTTTGAGCATCAACTCCAACTGTCGGCTCATCCAAAATGAGCAAATCCGGATCACTCACAAGCGCTCTGGCAATAAAAGTCCGCTGCTGCTGCCCGCCTGAAAGCTCTCCTATGTTCCGGTTTGACAGTTCTTCAAGCCCGACTGCCCCAATCGCTTCTTTTACTTTTTGGTGGTGAGCTTGGTTCAGTTTTTTAAATAACCCGAGCTTTGATGTCAGGCCGCTCGCAACCACTTCATAGACAGAAGCCGGAAACCCGGTATTAAAGCTGCTGGCTTTTTGGGAAACAAAGCCGATGCGGTGCCAATCTTTAAATTTGCGGATGTCCTGGCCAAAAAGCTTTATATTCCCGTGATCCGGCTTTAAGAGCCCAAGCATGCATTTAAGCAGCGTTGTTTTTCCGGATCCGTTGGGACCGACAAGACCAAGAAAGTCTCCCTCTCTCACGGTAAAATGAATATCCTCAAGCACCGCAGTGCGTTCATATGTGAAAGTCAGACTTTGAACATCAATAATAGGCTGATTCATTTTATTCACTTCCAAGTTTCAGAATGGTTCCGATTTATTTTCGTAAAAAAAGATCAGAAGCCATGTCTGATCTTTAACATAGAGATTATACAAGATTACCCGTAAAAGAGCAAGAATTTCTGCTTAGTGAATCGCAGATTTAAAGTTGGTTCCTTTTGTTTCCTGCGTGTTCATAATCGTGATAAATGCGTTTGTGTCAATCTCATGCACGATGGATTTAAGCTTGGTCACCTCTAGCCTCGTTACAACGACATAAATGACTTCTTTTTCGTCATCTGTATAGCCGCCTTTTCCCTTCAGCTTTGTCGTTCCCCTTCCAAGGCGCTGAAGAATGGCATCAGATACATCCTCATAATAGTCGGAAATAATGATGACCGCTTTTGTTTCATCAAGTCCCTGAATGACCGTATCAATTGTTTTAAACGCAATATAGTATGTCATGACAGAGTACATTGCCTGTTCAGGCCCGAACACGAACGCTGCCCATGTAAAAATGAAAATGTTGATGAACATCACAAACTCCCCCACTGAAAACGGAAGCTTCTTAGTCAGGAGAATCCCGAGGATCTCCGTTCCGTCCATCGAACCGCCATTTCGGATAACAAGCCCTACACCCGCTCCAAGCATCAGTCCGCCAAACACAGTTGCAAGCACCGGCTGGTTCGTAAACGGCTCTACATGATGCAGCATGCTTTCTATAATGGCAAGACAGACAATCCCGAAGATAGACGAGATCATGAACGTTTTTCCGATTTGTTTGTAGCCGTAGTACATAAACGGGAGATTGAGTATCACGACAAGCGTTCCAAAGCTGACAAATGGAATACTGCCCGCTGAGAGGTAATCCAGAATAAGCGAAATTCCAATGATTCCTCCGTCAATGATCTGATTGGGAATCAAAAACAGTTCAATCGACGCTGCTGCAAGAGCAGCTCCGATTACAATCAGGATCATCCTTCTGATAAACCGTCCTGCACTTTCCTTTTTATGCTGTTTTTTTGCCACAATAAAACTCCTTTCTTATAAAATCCCTGTTCCGGATATGTGTAAAAAATTTGCCTTTCTTCTTTCCTGAATAGGCACTTTTTAAAAAACTCCGCCATACATTGAACTGTAGAGGAGGTTATGTACGTGATTTTATTTCAGAAGATTGTCAACCAGAAACTGAATTCCCTTGATACAGACGGCCTGCTTCAGCTTGCCAAGCAGAATAACCTTTCCATCAGCAGACCCCAGGCACAGGAAATTGTGAAAATCATCAGAGGGAAAAACATCAATATTTTTAACGATGCAGAACGAATTGATCTTTTAAAACGCGTGGCTGCCATTACTTCGCCTGCGACAGCCCAGAAGGTCAATCAGCTCCTGCAGCAGTTTATTGGGTAAAAGCTGCCGGTTTCCCGGCAGCTTTTTTTGTTCTATTCCTGATTGCGTATTAAATCAAGCAAATCCGGGTTATATTCCTGATTGCGGAGCATCTCAATTTCAAAGCGGTACGGAGGCTTCTTGTCTTTTTTATCCTCGCCCACATAAGGCGTTTCAAGAATTTTCGGCACGTCCGAGAGTTCAGGATGATGAACGATCCGGTTCAGTGCTTCAAAGCCGATGTGACCGAAGCCGATGTTTTCATGGCGGTCTTTTCTGGCTTCTGCCGGGTTTTTGCTGTCATTGATGTGAAGAACTTTCAGTCTGTCGAGTCCAATGATGGAATCAAATTCCTTCAGGACGCCGTCAAAGTCATTGATCAAATCGTAGCCGGCATCATGAGTATGACACGTATCAAAACATACGGATAAATGTTCGTTATGAGTCACTCCGTCAATGATCTGAGCCAGTTCCTCAAACGACCGGCCGCACTCTGAGCCTTTTCCGGCCATAGTCTCAAGGGCGATTTGAACATTTTCTTCCCTGACAAGCACTTCGTTCAGCCCTTCGATAATTTTTTTAATGCCTATGTCAGCTCCCGCACCTACGTGCGCACCAGGATGCAGAACAATCTGCTTTGCGCCGAGTGCGTGGGAACGGTCTATTTCAGAGCGCAGAAACTGCACACCGAGCTCAAACGTAGCCGGATTTGTCGTGTTGCCGATATTGATGATGTACGGAGCATGCACAACAATATCCGAAATGCCGTGCTCCTTCATGTGTGCAAGACCGGCAGCAATGTTCAGGTCTTCTATCTTTTTTCTTCTTGTATTCTGGGGTGCTCCTGTATAGATCATAAACGTATTTGCACCGTAAGAAGCCGCTTCCTCACTTGCCGCAAGGAGCATTTTTTTTCCGCTCATTGATACATGTGATCCAATTTTAAGCATACCTTATCCCCCTACTTGCGTTTTTTGTTCAATCTTCTTTGGCGTTTTTTTATTTCATCCATTTCACGGGACATTTTCTTTTTGTAGCCCGGTTTGACGCCCTTAGGCTTTCTCACCATGCTTTTCGCCATCTGTTCGGTTCCATCTGACGGCTTAGCCCGTTTTTGTCTCCGTTTGCGGTCGTCAATCGTTTTCCACTCGCCGTTTGCAAGGTCCATGTTTTCAAACTGGATGCCAAGCTTTTCAAGCAAGTTCAGAGCATGCTCATTTTCAGGCTCATAAATGGTTGCCGCAATGCCTGAATAGTCTGCCCGTCCTGTACGGCCGACACGGTGGATGTAAAAATCAAGATCGCTCGGCAGTTCAAAATTGATGACGTGGCTGACTCCGTCGATATCAATTCCGCGTGATGCAAGGTCTGTTGCAACAACGTACTGATACTCCAGGTCATTAATCTGTTTCATCATTTTTTTGCGGTCTCTCGGCGTCAGATCCCCGTGGATTCTGCCGACTCTCAGTCCTTTTGCAATCAGTCCGTCTGCAACCTCGTCCGCTTTCTTTTTCGTGTTTGTAAACACGATGGCAAGAAACGGATTATAGCTTTTCAGCATTTCATAAAGCAGATTTGTTTTGTTGCGGTGGCGCAGAGGCACAAGCACATGTTTAATTTTCTTAGCCGCTGCCTGTTTAGGTGCAACATGGGTGAATTTCGGGTTTTCCATGTATTTTTTTAAAAATGGCTTAAGTTTCTCGGGAATCGTTGCTGAGAATACAAGCATTTGAAGCTTGGCAGGCATAGATGCACCGATTTTGTCCACATCTTCAATAAAGCCCATATCAAGCATAAGATCAGCTTCATCGACAACAAGCGCTTTTGCATGATGAACAAGCAGGGCATTTGCTGCAACAAGGTCTTTAATCCGCCCAGGCGTGCCAATGACGATTTGAGGCTGAGTTTTCAGTTTATCAATCATTCTTTGCTTATCGGTTCCTCCGATAAAGCATTTAGCTGTAATCGTTTCGTTTTCAGGTGCAAATTTAATAATGTTAAGGGCATCCTGGTAGATTTGATTTGCAAGTTCTCTTGTCGGTGCGGTAATGACAACCTGCACACTTTCGTCCGCGGCATCAATTCTTTGAATAAGCGGCAGCAGATACGCATGGGTTTTTCCCGTTCCTGTCTGCGACTGCCCGATTGCCGTTTCCCCTTTCAGAAGGGATGGAAATAAGCGTTCCTGTATTTCAGTTGGTTCATAAAAACCCAGCGCTTTAACAGCATCTATAATAAAAGGCTTAAATGGAAACTGAGTGAACTTTGTCTGTTCCATGTTCATCATCTCCTTGATGAAAAATTAAAGTAAGACGGTTTTAGCCATACGAAGGTGAGATCTTCTTTCAAACAAAAACACTGCACGCATCCGGAGACACGCCTGTCCATCAAAACATTATATACGATTTCCGGCAAAAAAACCAATTTGCTTTTTGGCCTATTCTCATAAATCCGCTGACCATCCGCAGGTACCCTGCATATTGTGTAGGTAGGATAGACGTTAGTTTAAAGGAGGGTCATCATGTTTCAGCAAAGACCAATGCCCCAAATGCCTTCAAGAGGTATGCAGCCCCAAAGAATGCAGATGGGCGCACAGCCGTTTTCGGGGCAGCCTATTGGATATCAGCAAGCAAGAGGATTAGGCTCATCCAGATTTCAGCCTTTCGGACCTCAGATGGGATCATTTGGGCCGCAGTTTGGCGGACCGGGGTTTGGAGGTCCTGGTTTTGGAGGGGCCGGTTTTGGCGGACCGGGATTCGGGGGACAGGGATTCGGAGGAGCAGGATTTGGCGCACAGCAATTTGGACAGCAGGCAATCGGAAGAAGCGGAGGGCTAAAAGGTCTTTTATCAAGATTTTTGCCGGGCGGCGGAGGCCAGGGACTTACAGGTGCGGCAAATGCAGCGCAGGGCCTTCAGGGACTCACAAATCCAGCCAACCTTTCCGGCATGCTTGGAAACGTTCAGAAAGTGCTGGGAATGGCGCAGCAGGTCACTCCAATGGTTCAGCAGTACGGACCTTTGGTACGGAACCTTCCGGCTATGATTAAAATATACAGTGAACTTAAAGGCGGAGGCTCAAGTGATGACGGCGAAAGCACAGAAACAGCTGAAACTCAGCCTGCCGCAATCCAGACTGAGGCCGTTTTAACCGAAACATCAGAGCAGGAAACTTCAGCTGAAGTAAAACAGGCTGCGGTGAAAGAAAAAACACCTGCAGTCAAAGGCGCTTCTGCTCCGAAACTGTATATCTGATATTCTTCTTTGTATTCTTCCCGAGTCTCAGCTATAATAATGAAGAGATTACAAGAGCCAAGAGCCTGATTCTTTGGCTTTTTTCTCTTTTCTGTAAAGTACTTCTCTTTAGGGGGCTCTTTTTAATGGAAGTAATTAAGATTGCACCGCGGGGCTATTGCTATGGTGTAGTAGATGCCATGGTTATTGCCAAAAATGCCGCTCTCGATAAAACACTGCCGAGACCGATTTATATCCTTGGCATGATTGTTCACAATAAACATGTAACGGACGCATTTGAAGATGAAGGCATCATCACGCTTGATGGAAGCAACCGCCTTGAAATTCTCGAGAAAGTCCAGAGCGGAACCGTCATTTTTACCGCCCACGGCGTTTCTCCGGAAGTAAGAAAGATTGCATCCGAAAAAGGCCTGGTTACCCTTGATGCGACATGCCCTGATGTAACAAAAACACATGATCTGATCCGTGCAAAAAAAGCCGAAGGCTATCATGTCATATACATCGGTAAGAAGTCCCATCCAGAGCCTGAAGGAGCTGTCGGCGTAGCGCCTGATATCGTCCATCTGGTGGAAACGGAAGAGGATGTTGAGGCATTAACGTTCCAGAATGATAAAATCATTGTCACAAACCAGACAACGATGAGCCAGTGGGACGTTTATGACATTATGGAGCGCGTGAAAGAAAAATACCCTCATGTTGAATATCACCAGGAGATCTGCCTTGCGACACAGGTACGCCAGGAAGCAGTTGCCGAACAGGCCAAAGATGCTGACCTGACGATTGTTGTCGGAGATCCGAAAAGCAACAACTCAAACCGTCTTGCCCAGGTTTCTGAAGAGATTGCAGGCACGAAAGCCTACCGCATTTCAGACATCAGCGAATTGAAGCTCCAGTGGTTTGAAGGAGTGAAGAAAGTGGCCATCACAGCAGGCGCTTCAACTCCGACCCCTATTACCAAAGAGGTCATTCAGTTCCTTGAAAAGTATGACCCTGAGAACAGTCTGACGTGGAATATTGAGCATAATGTTCCCCTGCAGAAAATTCTTCCGAAAGTAAAAGCAAAATAAAAAAGTACAGCCGCCGGAAATCCTTTTCCGGCGGCTGTTTTTATACAAGGCTAAATGGATCGGTGTTGATTGCAGACGGGTATATGCCCACTTCAAATTTCTTTTCCTCGCACATTGAAAGCAAGAGATCCGCGACCCCTTTTTTCATCACTTTTTCTGCGTTGTGGCCCGGGTCAATGATGTTCAGGCCGAGCATCATTGCGTCATGGGCAGTATGGTAGTACATATCCCCTGTCACATAAACATCAGCACCCTTGCGTTTGGCGTGATGAATGTATTTGTTTCCGTCACCGCCAAGGACTGCGACTTTCCTGACTTTGTCTTCTTTATTTCCGACAAGTCTCACAAACGGCACATCGAGCGCTTTCTTTACATGGACAGCGAATTCTCCAAGTGTCATTTCCTTTTCCAGTTTTCCAATTCTGCCAAGCCCAAGAGTCTTTCCTCCATTTTCAACCGGGTAAATGTCAAACGCAGGCTCTTCGTAAGGATGTGCTTTCAGCATAGCAGATACAATTTTCTTCTGGCTGCTTGCCGGAATGACCGTTTCAATTCTCTCTTCTTCTGCACATTCCAGTTTTCCCTTTTCTCCGATGTAAGGATTCGTTCCTTCAAGGGGAAGAAAACGCCCTGTTCCTTCAGAGGAAAAAGAACAATTGCTGTACATGCCGATGTGACCTGCACCTGAATCCCCCAGAACGGTCCGTATCCGGCCGGCGTGATCTTTCGGGACATAGACCACCAGTTTCTTCAATGTCTCCTGATAGGTGTCTGCAAGGACTTCTGTGTCTGTTAGCCCGAGAGCGTCTGCGAGCAGATCATTCACTCCGCCTTCTGCGACATCGAGGTTTGTATGGGCAGCATAAACAGCGATATCATGCTTGATGCACTTCTCAATCAGTGCTCCGCCTGGCTGGTCGGTTGCAAGCTGTTTAAGCGGCCTGAAAATGGGAGGATGATGGGCAATGATCAGGTTTGCCTTTTTTTCAATGGCTTCATCCACCACTTCATCAAGTACATCCAGTGCTACTAATACACCTGTTATCGGTTTATTCAGCGTTCCGATCTGCAGGCCGATTTTGTCTCCTTCCACCGCATATTCTTTCTTTGAAAAAGATTCGAAGAGCTGAATGATTTCAAAGCCGTTTGGTTGTTTGCTCATTCTCCCGCCGCCTCCTCAAGCATGGCAATCATGCGAGTTAATTCCTGCTTTTTCCTGCTGTTTTCTTCGCTTTCTGATGCCTTGCTTATATTTTCTAAAATACGTTTATAGTGTTCTTTTTCCTGTGACCACTTCTTTTTAAACGTGCTTGATTGTTTTCGCATTAAATGGGGTCCTACAAGAAGGCCGGTTTCAAGAGAAACATCTTTATACGCAGCTTTAGCGTCTCCTCTTTCCCCGACAAGAATTTCATAGATCTTGCCGTCCTCTTCCAAAATCTCTTCATTCACCAGTTCCCAGCCGTTTTGAAGCAGCCATTCTCTAATGTGATGAGCATGAATATTCGGCTGAAGAATCAGCCTCTGCACACCCTGGAGCTTTTCTTTTCCTGCATCCAGAATCTTTTCGATCAAAGCACCGCCCATGCCGGCGATCGTAATGCAGGTGACTTCATTCGGCTCTATCACTTCCAGCCCGCTGCCGAGACGCACAGAGATGACATCCTCGAGTCCGCTTTTTTTGACCTGTTTCTTTGCAGACTGGTAAGGCCCTTCTACAACCTCTCCTGCTACTGCAGAAGCGGCCAGCCCGTTCAGGAGGGCATAGCAAGGCAGATAGGCATGGTCTGAGCCGATATCAGCAAGCACCGCACCTTCAGGTATATAATCAGCCACTGTTTTCAGGCGTTTTGATAAGTTTACATCGTTCATTTTCTATCACCACATTCTTATGTACTTTAAAATCAGTCTCTCTATATAATAAGAAAAGTCCTCCGCAGATGCAAAGGACTTTTCTCTATCACATTATGTAATGCTTTAAGCGTCATAATATGACCCGGTTCAAGGCTATTTGATTTCTGATACCCATTTGGCCATTTCGTCAAGCTTTTCATCAGGTACAAGTCCTGCAGGCATTGCTCCGCGGCCGTTTTTAATCGTGTCTTTAATTCCGTCAACACCGAGCTTGTCCCCTACTCCTTTAAGAGCCGGTCCTGCTCCGCCTTCGTAATTCTCACCATGGCAGGAAATACAGTTCTGCTTGTAGATTTCCTCCGGTGAAGCGTTTGCAACTTCGCCTGATTTATCTTCTTCTTTTCCTTCACCAGCCATTTCCTTCATATCGCCGAGCCCCTTGATGGATAAGAAAAACATAAGGCCGATTCCGATTACGGCAACTAGAGCAAATGGAATGAGCGGATTGCGATTCATTATGTAACCTCCCCTATGTAAAAATCTTGAAATACAGGTAAACGATAGATTTAAACAATCTCTATTTTACTTGAAAACGCTTTGAAGGAAAAGAGTTATTGCAGAAAGATGGCGTATTTTTCAAAAAATAGACAAAAAAACCTCATCTGTTAAGATGAAGTTCTTCAAATCACGTTCGTTCAGCACCCAATCTGTCTCGCAATAACCATTCTTTGAACTTCACTCGTGCCTTCACCAATCTCAAGAAGCTTTGCATCCCTCAGATAGCGCTCCACCTGGTATTCTTTCATATAGCCGTATCCGCCATGAATTTGGATAGCCTGGTTGGATACCTCTGTGCACATTTCAGATGCGAACAGCTTGCAGTAGGACGCTTCTTTAGTAAATGGCTTTCCCTGATCCTTGAGCCAGGCCGCTTTGTAAACCGCTGTACGCGCAAGGTCGATTTTCATGGCCATGTCAGCAAGCTTGAACTGTATCGCCTGAAACTCGCTTAGCGTTTTGCCGAATTGCCTGCGCTCCTTTGAGTAAGCAAGCGCCTTTTCAAATGCCGCCTGGGCAATTCCGACAGCCATTGCAGCAATCCCGATTCTTCCTCCGTCAAGAGTCATCAGAAATTGTCTGAAGCCGTTCCCTTTCTTTCCAAGGAGATTTTCAGACGGAACCTCGACATCTTCTAAAATCAGTTCTGTCGTGTTGGATGCGTTCAGCCCCATTTTTTCATAATTATCAATGACCTTGAAGCCCGGTGCATCGGTAGGAACAATAATGGCACTGATTTCTTTTTTTCCTTCATTCCGCCCAGTAATGGCTGTTAATGAAAGAAATTTGGCGTAAGATGCATTTGTAATGTAGCATTTGTTTCCGTTTATCGTATACTTGCCGTCCTTTTCAACTGCTTCAGTCAGGGTTCCTCCTGCATCAGAGCCTGCGTTAGGCTCAGTAAGTCCGAAAGCTCCGAGAGACTCCCCCGAGCAGATCTTTGAAAGATACGTTTGCTTCTGCTCTTCTGTTCCAAACATGCTGATTGGCGCCCCTCCTAAAGAAATATGGGCGGAATATGTAATGCCTGTCGAACCGCAAGCTTTGCTTAATTCTTCCGTTACGATTGCAAAACTGGTTGTATCTGCTCCGCTTCCGCCGTATTCCTCAGAAAATGGCAGGCCAAGAATGCCCATATCCCCGAGCTGTTTAAAAATTTCGGCCGGAAACTGTTTCGTTTTGTCCCGTTCATATGCTCCCGGTTCCACAACTTCTTCTGAGAATTCCCTGATGGTTTTTTGAATCATGCGCTGCTCTTGTGATAATTCAAAATTCATTTTATCCCTCCGTTTTGAATACGCTTACATTATAAATTATAAATTGAACGGATCTATTTTCACAACTTTTTAAATTTTTTATTTTATGAAAAAATATTTTTTTCATCTTGATTTTTGTCCAAGTGTCCCATAACGAGTATTCAGTTCGAATAAAACCCGCGTATTAAAAGGGGAAAACCCTTATTACTTAGCAGGGAAGAAATAAATGGCCGAAGAATTTTTTTCGGAAGGCAGTTTGCAAAATAAATAACAATTAAGTAAAATAATGAAAAGAAGATGTAAGAAAAAGGGTGTTAGCGCTGCCACGTATGTTACCGTTTTTAAACAACAAAAAAAAGCGGACAAATTGTCCGCTTTCTATTCCAGAAAATCTTTCAATCGTTTGCTTCTGCTTGGATGGCGAAGCTTGCGAAGCGCTTTTGCTTCAATCTGACGGATACGTTCTCTTGTCACACCGAAAACTTTTCCGACCTCTTCAAGAGTGCGGGTGCGTCCGTCGTCAAGTCCAAAGCGGAGACGAAGCACGTTTTCTTCCCGGTCAGTAAGAGTATCAAGCACATCTTCAAGCTGTTCTTTCAGAAGTTCGTATGCAGCATGCTCCGATGGAGAAGTGGCATCCTGATCTTCTATAAAGTCACCAAGATGTGAGTCATCCTCTTCCCCGATTGGAGTTTCAAGAGAAACGGGCTCCTGGGCAATTTTAAGGATTTCTCTGACCTTATCCGGTGTCAGATCCATATCTTCCGCAATTTCCTCCGGTGAAGGCTCGCGGCCTAAATCCTGAAGCAGCTGGCGCTGAACCCGGATCAGCTTGTTAATCGTTTCAACCATATGAACAGGAATACGGATCGTTCTTGCCTGGTCGGCAATGGCGCGTGTAATGGCCTGGCGAATCCACCATGTAGCATAGGTACTGAATTTAAAGCCTTTGCGGTAATCGAATTTCTCTACCGCCTTCATAAGTCCCATGTTGCCTTCCTGAATCAGATCAAGAAACAGCATTCCGCGGCCTACATACCGTTTTGCAATACTGACTACAAGTCGGAGGTTTGCTTCAGCGAGTCTTCTTTTCGCTTCTTCGTCTCCTTCTTCTATCCGGTTTGCAAGCTTAATCTCTTCGTCTGCAGTCAAAAGGTCAACTCGTCCGATTTCTTTAAGGTACATGCGGACAGGGTCATTTATTTTAACGCCAGGCGGCACACTCAGGTCATTCAGGTCAAACTCTTCTTCCTTTGCAAGCTGCTGAATGTTCGGGTCTTCTGTTGATTCGTTATCTCCCACCAGTTCAACACCCTGTTCACCCAGGAACTCATAATACTCATCCATTTGGTCTGATTCAATTTCGAAGCCTGACATGCGTTCAGCAATCTCTTCGTATGTTAAAACTCCACGTTTTTTTCCGATTTCAGTTAATTGGTCCTTAGCCTGTTCCAATGTCAATTCAGAATCATGGGTTTGTTTATCAGCCATTGGATCCCCTCCTTCCAAACTCTTGCAATTAGTGCTTTATAGTAATGTTCTGATTGGAAAAGAAATAATCAATCAGCAACAGTGAATCTCATTTCAGTGCTACTTAAGGCTTTGCTTCAGCTTAATGATTTCCATGGCAATGCCGGCAGCTTTGACAAAATCCTTTTTGCGTTCTGCATCGTGCTTTTCAGATTCTTTTTCTTTTATCATTAACCAATTTTGGTGATTCAACACCTGTTTGATATAATCTGACAGCTCCCGCTCAGAAATTTCTTCATTGACGGAAAGCATGGCGATATCTGAAACCACTTGATGAAGCTTATGATCAGGCAGTCTCCTTAGAAAGGAGCTTACATTTGCTTCAAAGCCCTCTTCGTAATAAGCATATAAGTAAGTAATAATGGCTCTGTGTTCCTCAATATTAAACTGCAGCCCCACCCTGTCTAGCACTTTTTGGGCGATTTCTTTGTTTCTCAGCATGTGGGCAATGAGCAGCCTTTCGGCGTTATGATAAGCTTTCAGAAGGCGCTTTTGCTGCGGTTTCCTTGTCTCCGTTTTTGGAGGTGCCGGCGCAGCCTGCTCTTTTTTCGGCTCACGCTGCCTGCTGCCTTTTTGATCTAGCACGCGGCTTTTCAAAACATCCATGGAGAGTGAAAATTCTTCAGACAGCTGTTTCAGATAAAGCTCAATTTCAACAGGATTGTCAAGAAGACTCAGCTCTCTTACTATATCTTCGATGTATTGCAGCCTTTGTCCTTCATCATGCAGGTTTTTGCCTTTTCTGAACTTCTGCATCTTAAATGCCATAAGCGTAATGCTTGCCCCTATTACATCCTGCCTGAACTTTTCAGCTCCGTGTGTCCGGATGTAGTCATCAGGGTCTGTACCATGAGGCAGGGCGGCTACCCGCATTTTGCATCCTGCGGCAGCAAGTGTTCTTGAAGCCCTGAGCGTTGCTTCCAGGCCTGCAGAATCCGAGTCATAGCATATGATAACATCTCCAGCATTTCTTTTGATGATTTTTGCCTGAGCCTCTGTAAGCGATGTTCCCATTGTGGCAATCGCATTCGGCACATTTGAACGGACGGCAGATATCACATCGGCAAAACCTTCGAATAAAACGGCCTGCTGATTTTTGCGTATATGTACTCTTGCCTGATGAAAATTGTAAAGGACCTTGCTCTTATTAAAAATCGGGGTTTCCGGGCTGTTCAGATATTTCGGCTGTTCCTTGCCGAGCACTCTGCCGGAGAAAGCGATTGTTCTCCCGGTATGGTCAAGGATCGGGAACATAATTCTGTTTCTGAAGCGGTCAAGATAGGAATCAGAATTGTTCTTCTTAACAAGCAGTCCGGCTCGTTCCATCATTTCGGGACTGTATCCGCGTTTGGTCAGGAATTTCGCAGCAAAATCCCAAGAATCAAGCGAGTAGCCGATTTCAAACTGTTCGATTGTTTCCTTATCGAAGCCTCTGCCAGTCAGATAATCAAGAGCTTCCTGGCCTTCTTTCGTGTTTACGAGCAGGTGATGATAAAACTTTTTCAGCAGTTCATGAGCTTCAATCATTTTTTCATCTTCGCTGTTTGCGTCTTTTGGCTGGGCGGAATGAATATGATCCGGCAGTTCTATGTTCAGCCTGTCTGCTAAAGATCCGGCCGCCTCCACAAAGGAAAGCCCTTCTATCTGCATCAGAAAGGAGAACACATTTCCGCCGGCGCCGCATCCAAAACAGTGGTAGATCTGCTTATCATGCGAGACAGAAAATGATGGAGATTTTTCTCCATGAAAAGGACAGAGACCAAAATGATTTCGCCCCTGCTTTTTCAATTGAACATATTCGCCTACAACATCCACGATATCTGCAGACTTCTGAATCTGATCAATAAGTTCGTCAGGAATACGATTTGCCATAGTAACATCTCCGTGAAACTAATATTCGCGATTTAATCACTAATTCCTGCATCTTTCGACAAAATCTTTTGAAGGGTGCGGACAAAATGCTCCCGGTCTGCTCCGGTAAACTTTTTCGGTCCTTTCGTATGATTCCCGCTTCGCCGTTCCTTTGCGGAAAGATACCTGAACTGAAGAGCTGCTTCAATCGAATCTTCTGTAAGTTCTATACCCCGGGGTGTGATAACTGTAACCCCTTTTTTAAGGAGAAGCCCTGCAAGACCGATGTCCTGAGTCACAACTGTATCGTGCCTCGAGGTGTGATTAACAATGTATAAATCAGCAGCTTCTTTTCCTGTGTCCACGTATACCCAGTCGCATCCATATGTAGTTGATGACTGATGATTGTAGGAAGCAATAAACAGGGCGCGTACCCCGTGCACAGCAGCCAGATCAGCAATCTCCTGTTTAACCGGACACGCATCTGCGTCGACAATAATCTGCATCTTTTTTTCGCCGTCTTTCACTATTCTACATCACTCCGAAGGATTCCTTCTAAACTATCCAGAAAAGATGCCAGAGGAAATCAAGACTGAATTTGTCGAATTATTTTTTAATGATTAACTTGACAGATCACAATAAATAGTTTATTCGTAATAAGTCAAGTCTAAACCTAAAATAAGTAATTTTATCACAATTTTTTATTATAATACAAAGTCTTTCATTTTTCCATTGTTTTTAGCCAATTAAAGCTGTAAACAAGATACATGCAGAAAACTCAGAGTATCAGGCCACTCTGAGTCTTTGAATCAGTTTGAGATTTAATTGTATTTGTTCATGATGTTCTGGATCATGTTGGCTGTCTCTTCTACCGCTTTATTTGAAACATCAATCACCTGGCAGCCTATCCTGTCGATGATCTTTTCGAAGTATTCAAGCTCCACCTTGATCCTGTCAATGTTGGCGTAGATCGCTTTGTCATTCAGCCCCAGTGAAATGAGCCGTTCTTTTCTGATATCGTTTAACTTGTCCGGGCTTATTTTCAGTCCGATGCATTTTTGCGGCGAAACTTTAAACAGCTCTTCAGGCGGTTCAACTTCCGGAACGAGCGGAACATTGGCCACTTTAAACCGTTTGTGTGCCAGATACTGGGACAAAGGCGTTTTAGACGTTCTTGACACACCGACAAGGATGATATCCGCTTTCATTATGCCCCTTGGATCTCTTCCATCATCGTATTTTACGGCAAATTCAATTGCCTCAACCTTTTTGAAGTAATCTTCATCAAGTTTTCTGACTCTGCCCGGCTCATATTTGGCTGAGATGCCGTACGCAGATTCCATTTTATCAATGAGCGGTCCGATAATATCGTAATAAACGACGCCCTGTGCATCCGCTTCCTCAATCAGTCCCTGCCTTAGTTCAGGCACAACAAGGGTAAAGCAGACAATAGCCTGTTCAAGCTTTGCATGAGCGATAATCTCTTTAATCGTTCCAAGATCCTCTACATATGGAATCCGCTTGATTTTGGTGTCTGCAGCGTACCCGTTGAACTGGCTGATCGCAGCTTTGATGACCAGTTCAGCCGTTTCTCCGACAGAATCCGAAACAACATAGACATGACGATTGTACATACCATTCCCCACTCCCCAGTTAGATGATTTCATTCTCCGCTAGTCCGACCAATATCTTTGTCATATTTGTTTTTGTAATTCTGCCTGTTACTTCGAACCCTTTATCTGTTTCTTTAATAACTGGAATGGCATCAATTTGTTTATGAATTAAATATTTCGCTACATCCACGATGTTGTCCTCTCTGCTGCACATCGTGATGTTCGGCATTCTTGTCATAATAATATTGACCGGAATCGATGCAAGCTCCTGCTTTCCGATGCTTGCCCTGAGGAGATCTTTCCTTGACAGCACACCGACAAGGATGGACCCCTGGTCGACTACAAAGAGCGTCCCCACATCTTCAAGGAACATGGTCACAATGGCATCGTAAACAGACACATTTTCATTTACAACGACAGGTATGGACTGAAAATCCTTCACCTGAAGTTTTTTCAGTTTATCAGACAGCATGCCGGCTCCGGTCTTGCCTGTGTAAAAATAGCCGACTCTCGGCCTCGCTTCCAGATATCCGGCCATCGTCAGGATGGCAAGGTCAGGCCGCAGTGTTGCCCTCGTTAAATTCAGCTGGTCTGCAATGTGTTCGCCGGTAATCGGCCCGCTTGCTTTTACAATCTGCAGAATATGTTCCTGTCTTTTATTTAATTCGATTGTACTCACCACCTTAAGGTTCCAATACATATGTATCTATAGTTCTGCTTTCACTCAATCCAAATAGGTTATACTCATATAAAAATATTATATACTATTTGAGCAGATTGAAAAGAACCTTTTCACAGGCTGCTTTTGAAATACGTAAACAAACGGGACGATTGCCTTAAGGCAACCGTCCTCGTTTCTCTATTTTACAATGACAGCGTTCATGTCCGCAAAGGATTCAATGAGCGCTGCAAGCTTTTTCATCTGGGCAAGGCGATTTGTTTTCAGTGCTTCATCATCTGCCATAACCATGGTTTCGCTGAAATATTTCTCAATAGCAGGCTGAAGGGAGCGAAGAGCTTTAAATGCTTCTTTATACTCGCCGCGGGCTTCGTGTGCAGCGTATGCTTCCGCTGCTTCTGTGTACTTGCTGTAAAGATCTTTTTCTTCCTGATTCTTGAACAAAGAAGGATCTACAGTGTCACCCGTTCCTTTTTTGGAGATGTTCTGAACGCGCGCAAAAGCTTCCATTTCTTCTTTAAATCCTGCTTCACCTGCAGCGGCGGCCAGAACTTCCGCTTTGGAAAGGACAGCCGTAAGTTCAAGCTGTTCAGAACCAAGAACCGCATCGACGATATCGTATCTGATTTTCTTTTCATCAAGAACATGCTTGATGCGCATTTTAAAGAATGAACGCAAATCTGCCATCACTTTTGCTTTATCCGAACCTTCAAACGGCGCAAGCGCAGCTTCGAACAATTCATCAAGCGTCACCTTCCACTGCTTAGCAAGAAGAATATGAACAATACCGCTCGCCTGACGTCTGAGTGCATATGGATCCTGCGATCCTGTCGGAATGACGCCGATCGAGAAGAAGCCCGCAATCGTATCCAGTTTATCCGCTAGAGCAACAATCGCACCAGCGGTGGTTGAAGGTGCTGCATCATCTGCATGACGAGGCATATAGTGCTCATTAATGGCCACTGCCACTTCTTCTGCTTCTCCGAATGCTCTTGCATATTTTTCTCCTATGATTCCCTGCAGCTCAGGGAATTCATAGACCATATGAGTGACCAGATCGAATTTGCAGATTTCAGCTGCACGCACAGCATGTTTTTTCTCTGCTTCTGACGCAAAACGGTCTGCCAGTTTTTCAGACAATGCCGTTACTCTTCTCACTTTATCGCCTGTGGAACCAAGTTCTTCGTGGAAAATGATTTTATCGAGTTTCTTTACATTATTTGCAATCACAAGCTTTTGATCTTCATTGTAGAAGAACGCAGCATCAGAAAGGCGTGCACGCAGCACTTTTTCGTTTCCTCTTGCTACATTTTCAATATGGTTGTGATCACCGTTTCTGACAGTCACAAAGTATGGAAGCAGCTTTCCTTCTTTGTTTTTCACAGGGAAATATCTCTGATGTTCTTTCATCGTTGTAATCAGAACTTCTTCAGGAAGAGACAAATACTCTTCTTCAAATTTGCCGAAGAGAGCCGTCGGATACTCCACAAGATTCGTTACTTCTTCAAGCAGATTCTTATCAATCGGAATCTCCCACCCGTTTTCTTCTTCAATATGATGAAGCTGAGTCAGGATCGCTTCTTTCCGTTTTACCGGGGAAGCGATAACGTATTGTGAAAGCAGGGTTTCTTCATAGTCAGATCCTGATTGCACGGTCTGATCCTGCCCCAGGAAGCGGTGTCCTCTTGTTTCATTGCCTGTTTTCACACCGGTGATTTCAAACGGAATGACTTCGCTGCCAAAAAGCGCAATCATCCATTTGATCGGACGTGCAAATCTGAGATCCTGGGATCCCCAGCGCATATTCTTCGGGAATGTCAGGCTTGTGATGATGTCTTTAAGCTCTGACAACAGCTGTACTGTTTCTTTTCCCTTAATAAATTTATGGACATGGGCATATTCAATGCCGCCGATTTCTTTAAAATAAATATCCTCGGGAGACGCTCCCTGGCCCCTTGAAAAGCCGGCAGCCGCTTTGGACCAGTTTCCTTCTGAATCAAGCGCAATTTTCTTAGCCGGTCCTTTAGCTTCTTCTTCAATATCTTTCTGCTTTTCCGCCACATCCTCAATCCGAACGGCAAGCCTTCTCGGAGTTGAGTAAACATGTACATCTCCGAACGAAATGTTTTGCTCTTTCAGCCAGTTTTCAACTTTCATAGAAAGCTGATTCATCGCATCTGTTACAAATCTTGCCGGAAGCTCCTCAAGTCCAAGTTCAAGCAGCAGATCCTGTTTACTCATTTGTTTCAGCCTCCTCTTGTTTCAGCATTGGAAATCCAAGCTTCTCCCGTTCATTATAAAATGTTTTGGCTACTTTTCTGGCAAGGTTTCGGACGCGGCCGATATATCCCGTTCTTTCTGTCACGGAAATGGCCCCTCTTGCATCAAGCAGATTGAACGTATGGGAACATTTTAAAACATAATCGTAAGCAGGGTGCACAAGTCCTTCATCCATCTGGCGGTGGGCCTCTTTTTCATAAATGGAAAACAGGTTAAAGAGCATATCTGCATCAGATGTTTCAAACGTATATTTAGAATGTTCGTATTCAGGCATCAGGAAGATGTCACGCACAGTGTATCCTTCTGTCCATTCCAGATCGAACACATTTTCTTTATCCTGAATGTAGGATGCGAGACGTTCAATACCGTAAGTAATTTCAACAGAAACAGGTTTGCATTCGAGTCCCCCTACTTGCTGGAAGTAGGTGAACTGCGTAATTTCCATGCCGTCAAGCCACACTTCCCACCCGAGTCCCGCGCATCCCAGTGAAGGGTTTTCCCAGTTATCCTCTACAAAACGGATATCATGCTTCAGGGGGTCAATGCCAAGCGCTTTAAGAGAATCGAGATACCACTCCTGAATATTGTCGGGAGAAGGCTTAATAATAACCTGAAACTGATGATGCTGATACAGTCTGTTCGGATTCTCGCCGTAACGGCCGTCTGCCGGGCGGCGGGAAGGCTCAACATAAGCTACCTTCCAAGGCTCCGGACCTACAGCTTTCAGGAACGTATACGGACTCATTGTACCTGCCCCTTTTTCTGTGTCATACGCCTGCATTAATACACAGCCGTGATCAGACCAGTGTTTTTGCAATGTCAAAATCATGTCTTGAATATTCATAACATGCACCTCCAAAATTGATTGTCATTCACAAGATAAGCAACAAAAAAACTCCCGTCTCTATGCTGCTAAATCTCAGCATAGGGACGAGAGTTACCCCGCGGTTCCACCCTAATTGCAAGTGCATTTTTGCACTGCCACTTTCCGTAAGCGCCGCTCGGGAAACGCCTTTCTTTGCCTGTTGTCACCCGGCTTCCACCGTCCCGGGCTCGCTTTCACACAACTGCAGCAAATACTCTTTTTCCTTCATAGCAGCTCCATATAATTACTAGCATCATAACCTGAATGCCTGTTCAAAGTCAATAGGCCCGTTAATCCGAAAGCTTGCCCCGCAGCGCGTCCATCTGATCAAGGAAGCGCTTGGATTTAAGAAAAAGGCCTGAGTACTCGCTGTAGTATGTATCGATGACCATTTTCAGCTCAGCCTTCGTTTCGGATTTTAAAGACACCTGTCCAAGCCTTTCCAGATCAAAATAATAAAACAGCCTCAGCAGCTTGGCAGTTCCCTGCGAGATCTTGAGTCTGTAAGGATCCATTTCAAAGCAGCGGTGGCACAAAAAGCCGTTTTCACGAATGGAAAAATGAAACGTCCCATCCCTGCTTCCGCAGTTGACGCAAGAGTCAAGCTGAGGATAAAGACCAAGAACATTCAGCATTTTCATCTCAAGAATGTGCTGCAGAACGTCCGGGTCCACTCCTTCATTTAAAAGCTTGAGAGACTGGCTGAAAAGCTCAAAAAGAAAGGGATTAGGGTCATTTTGTTCCGTGCTTTTATCAAGCAGCTCCGCCATATAGGACGCATATGCCGTCAGAAAAATATCTTCCCTTATGCCTCTCATTGATGCAATCGTTTCTCCCTGCTGAAGACCGCCGAGACCTGTTGATTTTTGAAATAAAAAATACCCGTAAGTGAATAACTGTGTAGAAGCAGTCAGGCGGCTGTTCGGTTTTTTAGCACCTCTCGCCATAACGCCCACTTTTCCAAGCTCACGGGTATAGAGTGTCACAATCTTGTTTGTTTCACCGTAATCATTTGTCCGTATCACAATGCCTTCGCATTTTTGAAGCAATCATTCTCACCATCCAGAAGGATTCGGTCAGATCACGAAATTGGAAAGTCCGCTTCTGTCACCTCATGATCATGTAAATCGGGTCCGTCACCAGTATCTTTTTCCATTTCCTTAAAAAGAAGATAGGTATCAATATTACCTGTCTGAATGAACACTTTCCAGGTAAAATCAAGCATGTTAACCCCGCCTTTCTGTTGTTAAGAGAAGCAAGCTGTTATCCAATTCTATACCGTTATCTTGACCGAACATCCTTCGTTTCATGTTAGATAAAATTTGTTAATTTCAAGGAGCCTTTAATATTCGTCTTCTCTGAAACCGAAGTCTCTGAGCTGATTCATTTTATTGCGCCAGTCTTTCTGCACTTTCACCCAAAGCTCCAAAAATACTTTCGTGCCGAGCAGCGCTTCAATATCCACCCTTGCCCGCTGGCCTACTTCCTTCAGCATTTTCCCCTGCTTGCCGATGACGATTCCTTTTTGTGAATCGCGTTCGACAATAACGGTTGCACTTACATAAATGGACTGATTGTTGTCGCGTCTTTCGATGGCATCAATCACCACTGCAACCGAGTGGGGAATTTCTTCGCGTGTTAAATGCAGCACTTTTTCCCTGATAAGTTCAGAAATAATGAACCGTTCAGGGTGATCTGTCACCTGATCGGCAGGGTAGTACTGAGGTCCCGCTGGAAGATATGATTCAATCTGTTCAAGAAGAGTGTCCACATTATTGCCCTGTAGAGCTGAAATTGGAATAATTTCCTTGAAGGGATAGAATGCGCGGTACTGGTCAATCAGCGGCAGAAGCTGATCCGGATGGATCTGGTCTATTTTATTAATGATCAGAAAAACTGGTGTCTTTGTATGCTGAAGTTTTTCAATGATAAATTCATCTCCGCGGCCGTAGCCTTCTTCTGCATTGATCATAAATAAGACGACATCGACTTCCTTAAGCGTATTCTGGGCTACCTTCATCATGAAATCGCCCAGCTTGTGCTTTGGTTTGTGGATTCCAGGTGTGTCTATGAACACAATCTGAGATTCGTTTGTTGTATATACGCCTTGTATTTTATTACGTGTTGTCTGCGGTTTGTCGCTCATAATCGCGATTTTCTGTCCGATCACGCGGTTTAAAAATGTTGATTTCCCGACGTTCGGTCTGCCGATAATGGAAACAAAACCTGACTTATATTCATTTTTACTCATGCAAATCCTCCGATGAAAATGCCCCGGGCAATAATTCAGCAACTGTCCATTCTTTTACGTCGCCTTTTAAATTTGTCAATATTACTTTCATGTCTTTTGGACACAATTCCGAGATGACCTGTCTGCACGCACCGCATGGGGACACAGGGCCATCCGTATCTGCTACGATGGCAATTGCCGCAAACTCTTTGTCGCCTTCTGAAACAGCCTTAAAAAGCGCTGTCCGTTCTGCACAGTTCGTCATGCCGTATGAGGCATTTTCAATATTGCAGCCTCTGTACACTTTTCCGTCTTTTGTTAATAGAGCAGCACCAACTTGAAATTTGGAATAAGGAACATATGCCATTTCCCGAGCTGCTATTGCTTCTTTGATGAGTTGTTCTGAGTTCAATGCTATTCTCCCTTTCTTAAGCGGCTCTGTGTTCTTCTATTTTACCTCTGCCGGAATGAAATTTCACCTGATTGCCGCAAATGTAATTTAATTGTAAGAATTTTCTCATAACTTAAAGGATCTTTGGAAAGAAAATGAGTAACCCTATCATAACCGCAAGAATGGCATAAATCAAAACAGCGCCGGCTGCTGCATCTTTGGCTGCCTTTGCAAGCGGGTGATAGTCGGCGGTTACAAGGTCAACAACACGCTCTACCGCCGTATTCATGAGCTCAAGCGAGAGCATTCCTCCCATTAGGAAAAGAACGATGATCCATTCGACTGCAGACAGGTGAAAGTACAGCCCGGCCCCTGTCACGATCAGACATACAGCTGCATGAATCTGAAAGTTCCGCTCATGAATCAGGGTCATCTTTATCCCCTGCCATGCATAATAAAAACTTTTTAAAAACCGTTCACGCTCAGACTTCTCTTTTAAGTCCATACGCATCGAGAATATCCTTTTGTTTGCCGAACATCTTTTTTTCATCATCTTCTGTCATGTGGTCATATCCGAGCAAATGAAGAAGACCGTGAACAGCCAGAAATCCGAGTTCTCTCGTAAAAGAATGGCCGTATTCTTCCGCCTGTTCCTTTGCACGGGGCACAGAAATGATGATATCCCCGAGGATGCGTGGCATATCTTCCCCGCCGACGATTGAAACCTCGCCTTCACCCAGTTCTTCCATCGCAAAAGAAATGACGTCCGTTACTTGATCTTTGTTCCGGTACTCTCTGTTTACTTCCTGAATTCTCTGATTGTCTACGAACGTAACAGAAAGCTCTGCATCCTGAGGCACGTTCTCTGTTTGAGCCGCGTGCTGCAGCAGATTTTCGACCATTGAAAGCTGGTCCTGTGCGAGCTGTTCTGTTTCATCCTCCATATCGATTATGATTCTGTTCATGCTTGTTTCACCTTCTGTTTTGTAATTTCCGGATATTCGATTCTTGAATGGAATATTCCCTTTAATGTTTCGCTGAATGATTTCGCAATGATGTCCAGTTCCCTCAGTGTCAGATCACACTCATTCAGCTGATGGTCCTGAAGCCTGTCCGCAATAATTCCGCGTATCAGCTTCTCAATTTTATCCGGTGTCGGACTCGACATGGATCTTACCGCAGCCTCTACACTGTCTGCAATCGAAATTATCGCGATTTCTTTTGTCTGCGGCTTCGGTCCGGGATATCTGAACTCTTCTTCGTATATTTCAGGGTGGTTCTGCTTAGCTTTATGATAGAAAAACTTCAGCAGGGTTGTCCCGTGATGCTGTTCTGCAATATCCACAAACTCTTTAGGCATTTTGTGTTTTCTCAGCATTTCCGCACCGTCTGAAGCATGTGCGATAATCACATTTTTACTTAGCTGAGGAGACAGCTTATCATGCGGATTCTCAATATTCATCTGGTTCTCAATAAAGTACTGAGGCCGTTTTGTTTTTCCGATATCATGGTAATAGGCTCCCACGCGGGCAAGCAGTCCATTCGCGCCGATTGCCTCGCACGCTGCTTCTGAAAGATTTGCGACCATGACACTGTGATGATACGTCCCAGGTGTTTCAGTCAGAATTTTTCTGAGCAGAGGGTGATTCGGGTTCGACAGCTCGATCAGTTTCATCGTGGAGAGAATGCCGAATCCCGTTTCAAAAAACGGCATGAATCCAATTGTCAGCACAGACGATATGAGTCCGGAAGCAAGAGCCATTATGAAATAAGAGCCAAGCTCAATATTCGAGTAGCTTCCGTTTTGTATCAGGGTGATGGCTGTGATGATCATGATGTTGATCAGCGACACAAACAATCCTGTCTGCAAAATTCTTGATCTGACGTTCTGGTCGTTCAGAAAGAGGACTCCTGCTATACTGCCGAACAGGAAGTAGATTCCGATGGTGAAATTGAATGTCCCCGTTACGCCTTCATTAAAGATAATGCTGCCGCACACAGCAAATATAATGCTTGTCAAAATGGCCAGTCTTTCATGGAGTAGCAGCTTGATCAGCATGGCTCCCATAGCGACAGGAACGAGATACCCTACGTTATTATAATTGATTTCCTGAAAGAAGCTGATGATTTTAATCAGCAGAATTGTAATGCTGAATATCAGGACATACAGAATGAGAGAATGATTTTTTCTGTGCGGCTGCCTGTCAGGAGCCTCAAAATAATAAATGAGCGCCGCAAGGATCAGCAGAATCACAAGCAGAAGACCCGCAAACGGCTTCAAAGCAAGCTTATTGTCTAGAAGACCTACAAGATCAAGCTTGCGGTAGATATCCCTGCTGATGTAACCGCCTTCTTCAACAAGAATCTGCCCCTGTTTAATCTGTACTTCATTTACATCATCGTATGCCTGCTGCTTTTTCTCTTCTGTCGCATCAAGATCAAAAACATAGTTCGCTATAACGGCATATCTTCCGAGCTCAATCGCTGCTTTCAGTAAGTCCGCCCTTAAATTTGAGGATGTAAGGTCCTCTTCAACCAGATCCTTTGCCTCATCCTGCTTCTGCAGGGGAATTTCCTCGCTCATCACCCTGTTAACTGCGGTGACCGCTGCATCCTTGGCTATGTTCAGCTCATTATCGGAGGATTCAAGAAGGGCAGTGAATGTATCATCTGAAATTTTTTCTCTGATATCTTCTGTAAGCTTGTCCTTCAGCCGAGTGAGCTTTTCGTCAATTGATATTGTGTATGCCTCTTCGCCTTCAGTCACACTTTCATTTTGCAGCTTTATTTCATCTGCCGTCTCTTTGTTTGTTTCTTTTACAAAGTCAAAAATCGATGTTATGACTTCTACGCGGTTTACGACATAGTCTTTTCTCAAGACATATTCATCTTGAACGGCATCGTACGCTTCCTGCCGTTTGCTCTCTGTTTCAAACGTATCTTCCGCCTGAGTCGGAGCTATGATTGTCTGATCAGAGTAAGTAAAAAGTTCAACATCAACCGTTTCCGGCTTTACATTGCTGTAAAGTGAGACAAAAATGACAGCAGCAAGCAAAAAATACATGGAAATATGTATAAACTTATAATGCTTTAACGTTTCAATGAGCTGACTGAGCTTTGCACTTCGCTTTGTTTTCATAACATCACCCCCGCTCCCCTTTGCATTCCTGAAAAAAGTGACCCGAAAACGGGCCGCCCGGGTCACTTTGTCTTGTCATATGCTTCAATGATTTTCGCTACAAGCGGATGGCGCACGACGTCTGACTGCTGCAGTTCATTAAACGCTATACCGCTTACAGAACTGAGTGTATCCCTTGCTGCAGCAAGACCCGACTGGACGCCTCTCGGCAGGTCAACCTGTGTAATATCACCGGTAATGACCATTTTCGAACCAAATCCGAGTCTTGTTAAAAACATTTTCATCTGTGCCGGTGTTGTATTCTGGGCTTCATCCAAAATAACAAACGCATCATCGAGCGTTCTTCCTCTCATATAGGCAAGAGGCGCAATTTCGATGGTGCCTCTCTCAATCAGCCGCTGCGTATGTTCCGTTCCGAGAACATCGTGAAGCGCATCATAGAGCGGGCGCAAATACGGATCGACTTTTTCTTTGAGGTCTCCAGGCAGGAAGCCTAGACTTTCTCCTGCTTCAACAGCAGGCCGCGTGAGAATGATCCTTTTTACTTGATTATTCTTAAGCGCACTGACCGCCATTACAACGGCGAGATACGTTTTGCCTGTTCCTGCAGGGCCGATGCCGAATATCAGATCCTTATTGCGGATAGAAGACACATAATGTCTTTGACCGAGAGTTTTGACTCTGATGGATTTTCCCTGCGCATTTTTGCTTACTTCCTCAACATACAGGGCTTCAAATTCGTCAAGCTTGTGTTTTTTTGCCATTTCAATACCATAGATGACGTCGCGTTCGCTGATGGCTATTCCTCTTTTAAGGAGAACCTGAAGCGACGCAAGCACATCACCTGCTATATTTGCATTCTCTTCTTCTCCATTTACATAGACAGCTTCGCCTCTTGATACGATTGTCACGGAAAGCTCATCTTCCATCCGCTTCAGGTGTACATCATTGTTTCCAAAAAGAGAGGCTGCTTCGTTTGGATTTTCCACTTGCAGATTTATCGTAATGAGTTCTTCTGGCATGATTTAGTCTCCCTGAACAATTGGTGTTGTTTTTACGATATTTTCTATAACTTGGTAGAGCACTGTTAGTTTTACTTTACCATTCTCGTTCGTCTGGTGCAAAACTTTTTGACCCTTCACCTCTGCATCTTCTCCTAATTGTCCAAGGAGCTCTTTTTTGCCCTGATCAATCGCAGCAGCGCGCGCCTCTTTCTCTGTATATTGTTTTTCAAAAACTTCTTTTTCACGGTAGATTTTTTGGCCGAATCCGAGCGGCAGAGTCCATTTTAAAAATCGGAGCGGCCTGATATCATTTTCCTCTTCATATTTTGCGAAAAGATCCTGATTAAATCCCCAAATCTGGAGATCAGCTGAACCAACTGAAAGGTACGTTTTTCTTACTTCGCTCCCGGAATAAAGCTGAAATGTCTGTTTTGACGGAACCGTAATTTCAGATTTGTACCAGGTTTCACCCAGAATTTCCGCTTTAGCCGCAACAAGCTGCTTCTTTTTTTCGCCACCGATTAATCCGGAAACGAGCAGCTGCCCTTTTTCAACATGATCATGAATGGTCACGGAAGGCTGTCCTTTTTCAACATACATCTTTGTAATGACCGCTTTCTTTTTCGCTACAATATGCTGAGGTCCTGCTTCTGCTGTTTTTTCAGGTTCATTCTTTTCGACCACCTCAAAATGAAAATGCGTTCCCCTGAGTTCAACACCCACCCATGTCAATTCGCTGATGTTGTCTGTCAGCTTTTTCTGGATGGAATCCGGATCAAGCGTCATGAACTGCAGTCTGCCGGTTTTCACCCCCATTGCATCCAGCTCTTTCAGGATTTTGTGCTCCGTGCTCGGCTTTGCCCCTTTCACATCAATCCCCCAAATCATATTGGAGAGGAGCAGGATGACAGCAAAAAACAGGGTGAATCCGATAACAAAGCCGCTGTTTTTCAATGATTTCTGGATTAGAAACGGCAGTCCCGACACTTTTTGCAGCGAACATTTGCACTCGCTTTTTCTTGCCGCCCTCCTCAAGGCATGTACATCTTTCAGGCGAATAAAAAAAGAGAGTCCATTCTCTTCTTTTCTCACATTCCAGACAGGGATTCCCTGTCTGATGCAGTCATTCACAAACCTTTCCGTTCCTCTTCCCGCTGCTGTTATTTTTATCACGCCGTAAAAGAAATGCATCCACTGATTTTTCATCGTCATCCCCCGATTTTTTATGATTGTTCCAAGTAATTGACCTGATCAATTTTCCCCTGCAGAAGAATCTCTTCAGGCAGAATCGTTTTAATGACAAAAGCTTCTCCCTTTATTTGAAGCTGCCCCTGTTTTAACAGAAGCCTCAGCTCATTGTCTGTAAATGTAAGCAGCCCTCTGTGATTTTCTATATAAATATGTATTTGGCCGATCATCGTGATGCGGGGAAGATCCATCATGACATCCTGGGGTATTTCAATTGTTCGCGTGATCCATTTAGCAACGTTCTGCCGCCATTTTTTCGCCATAAAAAAGAACCCCCTCTCATCTCATGTGTATGAGTTTAAAGGGGGTTCTAACACATTTTTTTAAAGTTGCCGCCTTGCTGCCCTGTGCGGCTTTTTAGATCGCGGCGGTCCGATGATCTCGCTCCAGATAATTCCCCGGACAATATCATCTCTTGCAGCTGCAGGTGTTTTCTTAGGAGCAGCAGGAGCCTTTTGAGCTGTCTGCTGCATAAACTGATCCGCCTGCTCCTTTATTTCTGTCACATTCTTTGAAACCGTACCGCCGTCTGCATTCGGCAGGGTGCTTTTAGCAGACTTATATCTTGCTTCAATTGTTTTAGCCGCTTCTTTCATTCGTTCCTTTGCTTCTTCAAACGATTCCCTGCCCGGTTTTTCAGCCTCCGCTTTATGCGGGGCGGCAGACTGATTTGGTACAGATGCAGGTTTTCTTTTTCGATCACGCTGCGCTTCTGCTTTTTTATCTTTCGCTTTTTTTCCGAACAGGGAGGAAATAGCAAAGATAAGACCTGCTATCACAAGCGGGTTGTTTAAAAGAAAATCGATCCATTCCATCCATCAGCACCTCCTGATTTGGGCTGATTCCTATTCTTCATGATCAGGCTGATCTTTCGAAAGCTTACCAATTGAATCTCTCATGCCTGTATCAGCATGTATATTTTCAAAATTCATATAGTCCATCACGCCGATTTTTCCATTGCGCAGTGCTTCTGCCATAGCAAGCGGGACTGTAGCTTCTGCCTCCACAACCTTCGCTCTCATTTCCTGCGTTCTAGCATTCATTTCCTGTTCAAGAGCGACCGCCATCGCACGGCGTTCTTCAGCTTTTGCCTGGGCAATTTTCTTATCTGCTTCAGCCTGGTCAGTCTGCAGAATCGCCCCGATGTTTTTGCCGATATCCACATCCGCGATATCGATCGACAGAATTTCAAAAGCAGTCCCGGAATCAAGTCCTTTGTTTAATACCGTCTGAGAAATCCTATCCGGGTTTTCAAGAACTTTTTTATGATTGTCAGATGAACCGATTGTACTTACGATTCCTTCTCCTACCCGTGCAATAATGGTGTCTTCGCCGGCACCCCCGACAAGTCTTTCAATGTTTGCGCGGACTGTGATGCGCGCTTTTGCTTTTACTTCGATTCCGTCCATAGCAACCCCTGCAATAAACGGCGTTTCAATCACTTTTGGATTTACACTCATCTGAACGGCTTCAAGAACATCGCGTCCAGCCAGGTCAATAGCTGCACAGCG
The DNA here is from genome assembly GCF_053629595.1 of Metabacillus sp. SLBN-84. NCBI lineage: Bacteria > Bacillati > Bacillota > Bacilli > Caryophanales > Bacillaceae > Metabacillus > Metabacillus sp. SLBN-84. The sequence goes on along the minus strand of NZ_JBRJIP010000001.1, from coordinate 1,427,484 downwards.
CTCAAATGTAAGTTCGATGTTGGCGCGCTCAGCTGCAATCAAAGCATTTACAACCCGGTCTACGTTCCCTCCGGCAAGATAATGGCTTTCAAGCTGATTGATGGTTACTCCGAGTCCAGCCTTATGCGCTTTAATGAGCGGATTAATGATTCTGTTCGGACTTACTCGGCGAAGCCTCATCCCAATCAGGGTGAAAATACTGATTCTTACCCCTGCAGCAAGTGCTGAAATCCACAGTGCAATCGGCACAAAGGTAAATAAAATACCTAGTACAATGACACCTATAACAATTAAGCCTAACGTGAGCAGCAATGATGGATCCATTTTGTTCCTCCTTCAATTAAATGATTTCTCTTACGACGACCCGTGAGCCCTCTACTTTAATAACCTTTACTTTCTGATCTTTTGCAATAAACGTTCCTTCTGTAACCACATCAATGCGCTCATCTTCGATCAGAGCTGTGCCCGAAGGCCTCATTGAAGTTAAAGCCACACCCGTTTTGCCGATAAGCTCGAGCCTGCTGCGGCTCGAGACATATCCGCTTTCCGTATTGGTTGAATCACGCAAAATGATTTTTTTAAAGATATTCATACGTTTTCCAAACACCTTTACAAATATGATGGCTGCCGATACGGCAACTAAAAGCGCAATCCCAAGCGAAAAGGCCATATAGCCTATGTCATCTGTGGCGATGAAGAAACTGAGCAGGATTGCTCCAAAACCAATAAATCCTATAATGCCTCCAGGTACGAAAAACTCAGCTGCCACAAGAATGATTCCGGCGGCAAAAAGAATGATGGTCTCAAGTCCTGCAAGTCCCGCAATATAGTGTCCGTAGAAGAACAGGAAAAGAGAAGACAGTCCCATAATTCCCGGCAGTCCGAAACCTGGACTGTAAAGCTCAACAATCAGCCCGAGGCTTCCAATAGAGAGCAAAATAGGGATGACAATCGGGTTTGTGACAAACCGCGCAACCTTCTCAGCAAAGCTTACTTCAATATCAATCACATCAGCCGACGCAAGATTCAGCTTTTCAAGCAAACTGTCCAGATTTTCAGCCGTTCCCTCGGAATAACCGACCTCAAGCGCCTGTTCCGAATTCAGTGTTAGAAGATCACCTTTTCCGGCTCCGTATTCAGGCACATCCACATCAGGATCTGCCATGGCAAGGGCATATTTGGCATTACGGTTATTTTGCTCAGCTGATTCCTTCATTTCGGCAAGCCAAAGCGATTCTGCCTTTTTATCTGCTGTATTGCCTTCCAGATCAATGATGGCGGCAGATCCCATTTTCGCACCCGGAACCATATAAATCTGATCTGCATTCAGGGCAATATACGCTCCGGCAGACAACGCCCTGCGGTCAATAAAAGCGGTTACAGGGATTTTCGACCCTCTGATTGTATCGGCAATTTCAAGAGCAGCATCAACCGCTCCCCCTGGAGTATTAATGTCTAAAATAATATGGTCTGCATTTTCGGCAGCTGCTTCCTTAAATGACCTCTTGATAAACTGCGACAATCCTTTTTCAACCGTCTCTTCAATGGGGATAACCGCAACTTTATCTGGTGAATTGTCAGCTGCGGGTATATAAGCACTTCCGAAAAGCGAAAGGAAAAGAACAATGCCGAAGAAGATATGAAAAAGACGGTTATGATGACTCCTCAATGTTCAGCTGGCCCCCTTCCATTTACAGTCTATCTGTAATACGTTTCTACTTAAGTATAGGTTTCATTTTTAATAAAAATTCTCCGGAAAGACCCAATAAAAAACACTCTGTTCAAATGAACAGAGTGTTTTCCGGTTTTTATGATAGCTGTCCAGCTACAGTTTTATTGACAAGCGCACCGTCAGCCTTACCTTTAACCTTAGGCATGATGGCGGCCATAACTTTCCCCATGTCTGCTTTTGACACAGCATTCACTTCGGCAATCGTTTCCTGAACGATGGCCGTAAGCTCTTCTTCTGTCAGCTGCTTAGGCATGTATACAGTTAAAATATCAAGTTCAGCCTGTGTCTTTTCAACTAAATCTAAGCGATCAGCTTTACTGAATTCCTGGAGGGAGTCTTTACGTTGCTTTAATTCGCGAGAAAACACAGTCAGTTCCTCTTCAGCAGACAACTCCTGTTTACCCAGTTTGATGGCTTCATTCTGTAATGAGGCTTTCACCATACGGATAACAGCCAGTTTGTCCTTCTCTTTGTTCTTCATCGCTTGTTTCATATCTTGATTCAAACGCTCAAGAAGACTCATAAATCCACCCTCTTTAGAATTTGCGTTTTCTAGCAGCTTCAGACTTTTTCTTACGTTTTACGCTAGGTTTTTCATAGAATTCGCGCTTTCTTGCTTCTTGTATAGTACCGCTTTTTGATACTGTACGTTTGAAGCGACGAAGAGCGTCCTCAAGCGACTCGTTTTTACGAACGACCGTTTTTGACATTCTTATTCCCTCCCTCCGAATACAACCAATCGACATCATCTGTTTAATAAACATGTTTAAAGAAAACATGTACTTTGCCATTATAATATAACGTGCCTCAGAGGTCAACTTATATAAATAAACTTCTAAAGAACAATCGTTTGTCCCTGGTGTTTCTGTCATGTTTCTGCGCGCTTGTCCATATAGTGGTAAGAAGAGGTGAGCACATGGCGGCTGCAGGGTTCTTTTTGTTATATTTACTTTTCTTTCTGACAGGTATGCATATACTTAAAAACGGTCTTTCCATTTTATCAGGGAGCACCATGAGAAGCTGGGTGTTTGCCTGTATCGATCACCCGTTCAAAGCGTTTCTTGCAGGCATTGTTTTTACCGGCATTCTGCAGAGCAGCTCAGCAGTTATGGTCATTGTGATCGGGCTGGTTTCCGCTGGTGTCATTACTTTCAGACAAACAATCGGAATCATACTGGGGACAAATATTGGATCCACTTTTACGACTCAGCTGATCACTCTTGACCTTGGATCGCTGATTATACCCATGATAGGCGGGGGATTTCTTTTCTTTTTAGCGGGTGCGATGATGAAAAGGCAGTCCCTTGTAAGGATCAGCGGCATCCTATCAGGACTTGGCCTGCTGTTTTTATCCATGTCGGGGTTCGGCAAGCTTGCAGAACCGCTGTCGCATCTTGAGGCAGTAAGTGAACTGCTGATGTATTCGAACACCCATGCATTTGCAGGAGTGCTCGGCGGCACGGTGCTGACTGCCATCATTCACTCAAGTGCTGCAGCCGCAGGCATTATTATGAGCTTTATGAATGCAGACCTTTTGACTCTAAGCGCCGGCATAGCCTACATTCTCGGAGCCAATATCGGCACGTGCATCACCGGTCTGATGGCATCTGCCGGAGCGGGGCATGAAGCCAAACTGACCGCCTATGCCCATGTATGGCTCAATGTACTTGGGGTCGCAGCCTTTTACCCTTTCATCGCTTTGTGCAGCGGGATTGCAGAGCATTTTGCAGCCGAGCCTGATTTGCAGCTGGCCCATTTCAGTCTCGTGTTCAATGTAGTAAGTTCGATTGCCGTACTTCCTTTTGCTGAACCCTTCGGAAGATTTGTGGAGTCTTCCGCCAGGTTTTTTAATAGAAAACATTAAAAAAAGCTGCCGGTGGCAGCTTTTTCCGCTATTAATAATCTGAAGTTGAAGTTTCACCATTTACAATGGCAATTCCTGCACTTGCACCGATTCGTGTAGCGCCGGCTTCAACCATTGCCATTGCACCTGCACGGTCACGGACACCGCCTGAAGCTTTTACGCCGATATCAGGGCCTACTGTTTTGCGCATAAGAGCGATGTCTTCTACAGTTGCTCCGCCAGTTGAGAAGCCAGTAGATGTTTTAACAAAATCAGCTCCTGCTTTCACAGAAAGCTCACATGCTCTGACTTTTTCTTCGTCAGTCAGAAGGCATGATTCAATGATTACCTTCGTAAGCGCTTTTCCTTTAGCTGCATCGACAACTGCGCGGATGTCACGCTCAACAAGCTCATCGTTTTTGTCTTTTAGGGCACCGATGTTGATGACCATGTCTACTTCAGTTGCACCTTTTGCAATCGCATCGCCTGTTTCAAATGCTTTTGTTTCAGGAGTAGATGCTCCCAGGGGAAAACCGATTACTGTGCAAACTTTTACTTCTGTGCCTTTTAGAAGGGCGGCGGCTGTTTCAACCCAGGTCGGGTTTACACAGACTGATGCAAATTTATATTCTTTCGCTTCTGCGCATAATGTTTCGATTTGTGATTTAGATGTTTCAGGCTTTAAAGCCGTATGGTCGATCATACTGCCAATGTTTACTGACATATGTACTACCCCTTTTCCATTATTATAGTCGTCTGACCTCTTACATCTTATCATTTTTTTGATTGAAATACGAGTACAAGTTTAATTTACACCGGGAAAATAATTATAAACCTGCTTTCGGTAATTCTTTTAGTTAGAATGAAAACCCGTTCCCTTTCGCTCCAGTCACTTGCTTTCCGCGGGGAGTGCCTGGAGCCTCCTCGCTTCGCTTGCGGGGTCTCCAGTGCCCTCTTCATCCCGCAGGAGTCAAGTGCCTTCCGCTGCAGTCCACTGGAGTGAGAAATAGCGCCAAATATGTTAGTCTGGTGCTCAAATAACTTAATAAAGCTTTACTATGTAAAAGCATTTCATAAAGAAAAAAAACCGAACTGATTCCCAGTTCGGATTTTTCTTTTGCTGTTTATGAAATCTGGCGGACCGCTTCAGCTGTGGTGTCTTCGTCCATGACACGGACGAATTGTCCTTCTGAGTACGGATAGCCTGCTTTTGTGATTTTTACTTTTACTATTTTTCCAACCATTTCTTCAGAAGCCGGGAATACGACTTTCAGATAATTGTCAGTATATCCTACATAAAGGCCGCTCTCAGGAGATTCTTTGTACTCTTCCTCAGGAATAACCTCAAGAACCTCTCCTTCGTAATCTGAAGCATATTCTTTTGCAAGCTGGTCAGACAGCGCAATAAGCTGATGAACGCGTTCGTTTTTAATCTCCTCGTCCACCTGATCTTCCATTCTTGCAGCAGGTGTTCCGGTACGTTTCGAGTACGGGAATACGTGAAGCTCGGAAAATTTGTGCTCTTTAATAAAGTTGTAGGTTTCCATGAATTCTTCTTCTGTTTCGCCAGGGAAACCAACAATGACGTCAGATGTAACCGCAAGGCCCGGCAGCGCTTGTTTCAGGCGCGTCAGACGCTCTGCGAAAAATTCCATTGTGTACTTTCGTCTCATTCTTTTCAGCACTGTGTTCGAAGCGGATTGAATAGGAATGTGCAAATGACGGACAATTTTGTCCGACTGATCCAGCACTTCAATCACTTCGTCCGTAATTTGGCTTGCTTCAATAGATGAAATACGGATGCGTTTCAGTCCTTTAACCCGTGCGTCAAGATCGCGGAGAAGCATCGCGAAGTTGTAATCTTTCATATCTTCGCCGTATCCGCCTGTGTGAATGCCGGTCAGAACAATTTCTTTGTATCCTGCATCAACAAGCTGCTGAGCCTGATTGATGACTTCCTCCGGGTCACGTGAACGCATAAGTCCGCGTGCCCATGGAATAATGCAGAATGTGCAGAAGTTATTGCAGCCTTCCTGGATCTTAAGGGAAGCACGCGTGCGGTCTGTGAAGGCCGGAACGTCCAGTTCTTCATAGACGCGCGCCTTCATGATGTTGCTGACACCGTTGATTGGCTGTCTTTCTTTTTTGAACTGCTCGATATAATCAAGCATTTTAATGCGGTCGGATGTTCCAACTACAATATCGACTCCCGGAATTGCCATAATTTCAGCAGGAGAAGTTTGTGCATAACAGCCGGTTACACAGATGACGCCGTCCGGATTTTTTCTGATGGCGCGGCGGATGACCTGCCGGCTTTTTTTATCGCCCGTATTTGTAACGGTGCATGTATTAATAACATATACGTCTGCTTTGCTTTCAAAATCAGACCGCTCATAGCCTGATTCTTTGAACAGCTGCCAGATCGCTTCTGTTTCGTAATGATTTACTTTACAGCCAAGTGTATGAAAAGCTACTGTTGGCATGGGATTCACCTCGATAATTCAAAATGATAGGAAACAGCAGACAAAAGGTATAGAGGAGCCGTTTCCGTCCTTAAAATTCTTGGCCCAAGTCCGCAAAGGTTAAATCCTGCGGCTGCCAGCTGCTCTGTTTCTTCTTTCGTCAGGCCGCCTTCAGGTCCGAACACAGCAAGAACCGACTGCCCCGGACTGCAAGACTGCAGCACCTTCGCAAGGTTCGACATCTCGCCTGTTTTGGCTGATTCCTCGTAAGCGGCAATTTTATAATCATAAGACTCTGAAAGTCTTAAAAGTTCTTGAAAACTTTGAGGCTCAGAAACATCGGGAATCACATTTCTGTACGATTGCTCTGAAGCTTCTTTCACGATTTTTCTCCAGCGGTCCGCTTTCTTGCCTGCTTTTTTTGCATCAAGTTTAACAACGGAACGGGCAGCATTAAAAGGGATAAACGAAGAAGCACCAAGCTCAGTGCCTTTTTGAAAAATCCACTCGAGCTTATCCCCTTTAGGCAGCCCGCTCGCAATCGTGACCTTCACAGGCAGTTCATTGTCCGCATCCTGCCATTCCCAAACAGAACATACAACCGCATCCTCGTGGAGCTCTGCGATTTCACACAGCGCAGAAAACCCGTCTGCTGTACAGCATACAATTTCATTGCCTGGCTTCATACGCATAACACGGGAGATGTGATGAACATCGTCTCCCGTGATTGTTATTCTGGATGGACTGTTTTCTTTTTTTTCCTCAATAAAATAACGCTGCACAGATGAGCACCTCTTATTTTTTTCTGGCGATAAAGGCCACCCAGTCTTCCATGACCACTGTTTCCTCAATCTCAAACCCGGCTTCAATCAGACCGTTCCTGACTTCTGCCTTTTTATTGAGAATAATGCCTGAAGTAATGAATAAACCGCCCTGCTTCAGGATATGATTGGCGTCATCTGCAAATCGCAGAATGACTTCAGCCAAAATATTCGCAACAACTACATCAACCGGTCCTTCGACACCGTTTAGAAGGTTGTTCTGTGTAACCGTGACTGTCTGATGCACTTTGTTGAGCTTCGTATTAAGCCGCGCCGCATCAACTGCAACCGGATCAAGATCCATTGCCTGTACATGTTTTGCCCCAAGCATTGCTGATGCAATGCTTAGAACGCCTGAACCGGTACCTACATCGACAACCGTGTCATTTTCTTTTACAGAGCGTTCAAGCGCCTGAATGCATAAAACGGTCGTCGGATGCGTTCCTGTACCGAAGGCCATTCCGGGATCAAGCTCGATAATGAGTTCATCCGAATGGACAGGAGTATAGGTTTCCCATGTTGGAACAATCGTGAACCGCTCTGAAATTTTCACAGGGTGGTAGTACTTCTTCCATGCTGTAGCCCATTCTTCCTCATTCACTTCACTGATTGATATATCATTCTTCCCTAAATCAATGTCATGAATAAGCAGATTGTTCACAGCTTCTTTAATTTCTTCCACCGTTTCCCCGAGAAAACTGTTTACTGGAAGATATGCTTTAATAATAACACCTTCATCAGGATAATCATCAGAATTGAGGTGGTAGATTTCTCCATACACACTTTCGCGCTCTTTTAACAGATCCATCTGATCTTCAATTACGACTCCGCTAGCTCCCGCCTCATGCAGGATATTGGAAATCGGCTCAACCGCTTCCTGTGTTGTATGAATACTTAACTCAGACCATTTCATTCTACCAGCTCCACTTCTGTTTATTCACCCTTGAAAGCACGTTTCACTTTATCAAAAAAACTTTCTTCATGCTCATCCGGTCTGCCGCCGCTCATTTCAGCAAATTCGCGCAGCAGTTCTTTTTGTTTTTCATTAATATTAGTAGGTGTAAGCACCCGGATAACAATGTGCTGATCGCCCTGGCCATAGCCTCTCACATTCGCGACACCTTTTCCCTTCATGCGGAATTTGGTGCCGGTTTGTGTACCGGCAGGCACTTTCAGCTTCACTTTGCCGTGCAGAGTCGGAACTTCAATTTCATCTCCAAGAGCAGCCTGTGCAAATGTCAGAGGCATTTCGCAGTAGATGTCATCACCGTTTCGTTCAAAGAATTCATGAGGCCTTACATTAAAGACAACATACAGGTCTCCTGAAGGACCGCCGTTTACGCCTGGCTCACCCTGTCCGGATACTCTCAGCTGCTGGCCGTCATCAACACCGGCAGGAATCTTAACCGAGATTTTCTTGCGCTTCTGCACTTTTCCGGCTCCGCCGCATGTTGAACATTTGTGCTTGATTTGTTTGCCTGTCCCGCTGCAGTAATGACATACTCTGCGGTTGACAATTCTTCCAAATGGCGTGTTCTGTTCAACGTTCAGCTGGCCCGAACCGCTGCAGTGCGAACAGGTTTCAGGTTTTGTTCCGGGCTTGGCTCCGGATCCGTCACACGTATCACATGTTTCTTCACGAGGAATTTCAATCGTTGTTTCTTTGCCGAATACAGCTTCTTCAAAAGCAATCGTCATTGTATACTGCAGGTCTGCACCCTGTCTCGGCGCGTTAGGGTCGCGTCTTCTGCCGCCTCCGAAAATAGAGCTGAAGATATCGTCAAAACCGCCGAATCCCCCGCCAAAGTCAGAACCGCCAAAGCCCTGATTTGGATCAGCATGGCCGAATTGATCGTATTGAGCCCGTTTTTGGTCGTCAGAAAGGACTTCGTATGCTTCTGTAATTTCTTTGAATTTATCTGAAGCGTCTGCTTCTTTATTAATATCAGGATGATATTTTTTGGACAGCTTGCGGTACGCTTTTTTCATTTCATCCTTAGACGCGCTCTTACTTACTCCAAGCACTTCATAGTAATCACGCTTGCTCATAATTGCTCACTCCCGAATTCTCACATAAAGTAAATTGTATCACTCGATTTGGCATGATTGCAAGATAATGTTTGTGGGGGTCATTCTGTACCTATACATTATTCTTGGCAGCTGAAAGTGTCTTTGTATTTTGTCGGTTTCAGCATAAATTGCTCACTCTGCAATTGTACCCGCTCCCTTTCGCTCCAGTCACAAGATTACCGCGGGGAGCCCCGGGAGCCTCCTCGCTTCGCTTGCGGGGTCTCCCGTGTTCTCTTCATCCCGCAGGAGTCAAGTGCCTTCCGCTTCAGTCCGCTGGAGTTTTGGTGACATATGAAAAAAATCGCCATTTACAAATAGATCCATTATTAAAAACTATCCTGCTTTTGGCAAACCTCAAATCACATGATCTTTCTTCATCAAAAAAAGCCAAAGTCAAGACAAGCCTGACTTTGACTTTCGGGATGGCAACACTTATTTCTTGTCGTCATTTACTTCTTCGTATTCTGCATCAACGACATTGTCGTCCTGGTTAGAAGCGCCTTGTGCACCTTCAGCACCCTGCTGCTGTTTGGCAGCTTCTTCGTACAGTTTCATTGACAGCTGCTGAACGATTTCCTGAAGCTCGTCTTTTTTCGCTTTGATTTCTTCAAGTTCGTTTTTCTCAATGGCTGCTTTTAAAGCGTCTTTTGCTTCATTTGCTTTAGCAACTTCCGCTTCGTCCACTTTGCCTTCAAGATCTTTCAGTGTCTTTTCTGTTGAGAAGACAAGCTGATCTGCTTCATTGCGAAGTTCTACTTCTTCTTTGCGCAATTTATCTGCTTCAGCATTTTCTTCTGCTTCTTTTACCATGCGTTCGATCTCATCATCGCTTAGGCCTGTAGACGACTTGATTGTGATCGCCTGCTCTTTATTTGTTCCAAGATCTTTTGCACGAACATTTACGATACCGTTTTTGTCAATATCGAATGATACTTCGATTTGAGGCACTCCGCGAGGTGCCGGCGGAATGTCAGTAAGCTGGAAACGGCCAAGCGTTTTGTTGTCTGCTGACATTGGACGCTCACCTTGAAGAACGTGAATGTCTACAGCTGTCTGGCTGTCGGCAGCTGTTGAGAACACTTGGGATTTGCTTGTTGGAATCGTCGTGTTGCGCTCGATTAGTTTCGTGAACACGCCGCCCATTGTTTCAATTCCAAGTGAAAGCGGAGTTACGTCAAGAAGTACAACATCTTTAACGTCTCCAGTAATAACGCCGCCCTGGATCGCTGCTCCAAGTGCAACTACTTCATCAGGGTTAACGCCTTTTGACGGCTCCTGTCCAAGCTCTTTCTTGATTGCTTCCACAACGGCCGGAATACGCGTTGATCCGCCGACAAGGATAACTTTATCGATTTCTGATTTAGATAGACCTGCATCTTTTAGAGCCTGGCGAACCGGTCCCATAGTTCTTTCAACAAGGTTTGAAGAAAGCTCTTCAAATTTAGCTCTTGATAATGTTACTTCCAGGTGAAGCGGTCCAGCTTCTCCGGCTGTAATGAATGGAAGTGAGATTTGTGTTGATGAAACGCCTGACAGATCTTTTTTCGCTTTTTCAGCTGCATCTTTAAGGCGCTGAAGAGCCATTTTGTCTTTAGAAAGGTCGATGCCGTTTTCTTTTTTGAATTCAGCTGCAAGGTAGTCAATAATCACCTGGTCAAAGTCATCTCCGCCAAGACGGTTATCACCTGCAGTTGAGCGTACTTCGAATACGCCGTCGCCAAGTTCAAGAACAGAAACGTCAAATGTACCGCCGCCAAGGTCATATACAAGAATTGTCTGATCCTGATCTGTTTTATCCAAACCGTATGCAAGTGCAGCTGCAGTTGGTTCGTTGATAATTCTCTCTACTTCAAGACCTGCAATTTTACCTGCATCTTTAGTAGCCTGGCGCTCTGCATCATTGAAGTATGCAGGAACCGTGATAACGGCTTTAGTTACAGGCTCGCCAAGGTAGTCTTCTGCATAAGCTTTCAAATGCTGAAGGATGATTGCAGAGATTTGCTGAGGCGTATTTTCTTTGCCCTCAACCTCTACTTTGTAGTCTGTACCCATATGGCGTTTAATGGACATGATTGTGTTAGGGTTTGTGATAGACTGACGCTTTGCAACTTCCCCAACCTGACGCTCGCCGTTTTTGAATGCAACGACTGAAGGAGTCGTACGGTTGCCTTCTGCGTTTGGAATAACCTTAGGTTCGCCGCCTTCTAATACAGCGACACATGAGTTTGTAGTACCTAAATCGATGCCGATAATTTTCCCCATCGTAGAAAACCTCCTGATATGTAGTTTATTGATTCACTTTCACCATTGCTGGTCTGATAATGCGGTCTTTTAGCTTATACCCTTTTTGGAACTCTTCAATAACCGTTCCCGCTTCAAAATTCTCATCTTCCACTTGCATGACAGCCTGGTGAAGATGCGGGTCAAATGGCTGGCCTTCTGCCTGAATGGCTTCAGCGCCTTCGTTTTGAAGTGCCTGGATCAGCTGGCGGTATACCATATCCATGCCTTGCAGCAGAGACTGTGTTTTTTCGTCATCTGTATCTATTTTTAACGCTCTTTCAAAATTATCAAGAGCTGGCAGAATGTCGGTAATGAGATTTTGAGAACGATACTTTTGAGCAGATTCCATATCAAGGCGGGCACGTCTTCTGAAGTTATCTAAATCCGCCTGAAGACGGTACATGCGGTTTTCTGTATCGCTGAGCTTTGCTTCAAGCTCTTCGATTTTCGCTTTCGCTTCAGATAACTCGTCAGAACCCTGCTCCTGAACAGCTTCCTCCTGGCCGACCTGAGCTTCAGCTGCCTCTTCTTCCTGGCTGATCACTGTTTCTTCCTGCCCGGCTGCCTGATTTTCTTTTAAGCTTTCTTTTGCTTCGTTAGTCAATTTCTTTCACCTCCCTTAAAGGATAAACATCATGGAAAGGAGCGGAAAACGGTTTTTCCGCTCTCTTACAATATGGACAATTGTTTTACGAGTGATACAAATTTGTCAGCGCCTTCGACATGTCTTTTGTCACTCTCTGCAGCAGGCTGATAACCCGCGAATATTCCATTCTTGTCGGGCCAAGCACGGCAATGCGGCCGATCTGCCTGTTGTCAACGGAGTAGGTTGCGGTGATCAGGCTGCAGTTTTCCATTGCGATATTTTCATTCTCTTTTCCGATTTTAATCGTTATGCCTGAATCATTGGCATTTAAAATATTGTAAAGTTCCTGCTCCTGTTCAATCATCGTAAGCAGCGTTCTGACCCTTGAGATGTCATTGAATTCAGGCTGACTGAGCATGTTTGTCTTTCCGCCGAAATAGATCTTTTCATTGCTGTTCAGCGTAAACGTTCCGGTAAGCACCTTCATGACAGCGTCATAATTCTGGATATGATTTTTCAGGAGACTGACGATTTCTTTATAGATTTTGTCATGCAGCTCCACAATCGGCACATTAAAGAGCCGCTCATTTAAAATATTGACCATCTTCTCAATATCCTGGGGAGCTATGCTTTCGGGAAAGGAAATCGTTCTGTTCTCTACATGTCCGGTATTTGTCACGATAATGGCAACAGCCGTATCGTCATTTATCGGAACGATCTGAATGCGCTTGAGCCGGTTTTCGTTCACCTTTGGACCGAGAATAATCGATGTATAGTTCGTCAGATCCGATAAGATCTGCGCTGATTTCTGAACGACCTTTTCAAGTTCAAATATACGCTCTGCAAAAACGGATTTGATTGTGACAACATCCATATTTGATAGCTTCTGCGGTGCAAGAAGGTTATCGACATAGTAGCGGTATCCCTTTTCAGACGGAACCCTTCCCGAGGAACTGTGGGTTTTTTCAATAAACCCCATATCCTCAAGATCGGCCATCTCATTGCGGATGGTAGCCGAACTGAACGTGATCGAATCCTTCTTGGACAATGTCCGGGAGCCTACAGGCTGTGCAGACTGGATAAAATCATCCACAATGACCTGAAGGATTAAAAGCTGACGATCTGTTAGCATTATCATCACCTCTGTTAGCACTCTGTATGTGTGAGTGCTAAATCTATAATAAAAAGTATCAAATCACTCGTGAAATGTCAATTATTTAGACGAAATTCCCGTGTTAGGACAGGCAAAAAAACAAAGAGGAAGAAAAGGACTGATTACTGCCCGTCCTTTTCAGGAATGACTCCTAAAAACGCCTGGAACACTTCGTTTCCAAGAAGCTTGCCCTTGTGTGTGAGCGAGAGGAAGTCTCCGTTTTCTTCAATCAGCCCATTGGCAATCTGTTCCTTTATCTGCTGTCCAAAAACCTGCTCCATGCGCATGCCAAATTTTTCATAAAACCTGGCACGGCCCACTCCTGCGGATTTTCTCAGGCCAAGAAACATTTCTTCTTCCATTGCTTCCGCTTTAGACACGATGTGCTCACTCGTATACGGAAATCCTTCGTCTGCAACTAAAGCCATGTATTTTTTCAGAGGTCCGGCATTGGCACGGCGTACTCCTCCTCCATAGCTATGGGCGCCTGCACCGATTCCGAAATACTCTTCATTGTTCCAGTACGTCAGATTATGCATGCTTTCATAACCGGGCTTTGCAAAATTGCTGATTTCATACTGTGCGAAACCGTGCTTGTCCATTTCCTCCATTAACAGCTCATACATGGCTGCCTCTTCTTCCTGAGGAGGAAGAAGAAGTTTTCCTTTAGACATTAAATTATAGAAAACGGTTTTAGGCTCCACGATCAGCGAATAGGACGAATAGTGCTGAACATCAAGACTGAACGCCGTGTGAAGGGTTTCCTTAAAATCTTCAATCGTCTGCCCCGGCAATCCGTACATTAAATCAATGCTGATATTATCAAAGCCCGCTTTTTCTGCAAGTCCGATTGTTTTCATCACATCCAGAGACCTGTGGCTGCGGCCTATTTTTTCAAGCAGCCTGTCATTAAACGTCTGCACGCCAAAACTCAGTCTATTTACTCCAAGCTCTTTCATGATTTTCAGTTTTTCTAAGGAGACTTCACCGGGATTTGCTTCTGCAGCATATTCATGAAGATTTCCAACCGGAAATTCTTCGGCAATGGACGTAAGCAGCTTTTCCATCTGGCGTTCATTCAGGGCTGTCGGTGTGCCGCCGCCTATAAAGATGGTTTTGAGGCCGTCTGCCGGTGTTTTCTTTACTGTGTTTTTCATTTCCTTGTGCATGCTGTCCAAATACTCATCTACAGGCTGATTTTTTAAAAAGACTTTATTAAAATCGCAGTAGTGACAGATTTGTTCGCAGAATGGAATATGAAAATATGCTGCCTGTACCATAGTTCTCACCTTCTAATAAAGAAGCCGCAGTACACGACTGCGGCAGTAGTTTTTTCTTACAATATCACAGTTTTCCGGTGACTCAAAATCATTTGATTAATTGTCATCCATTTTGAGGACTGCCATAAAGGCTTCCTGCGGAACTTCAACAGATCCGACTGTCTTCATCCGCTTTTTACCTTCTTTTTGCTTCTCAAGAAGCTTACGCTTACGTGAGATATCCCCTCCGTAGCACTTGGCAAGAACGTTTTTGCGCATCGCTTTAATCGTCGAACGCGCAACAACCTTCTGTCCGATCGCCGCCTGAATCGGCACTTCGAACTGCTGGCGGGGGATCAGTTCTTTCAGTTTTTCAACAATGATTTTCCCGCGGTCATAGGCTGAATCATTGTGCACAATGAACGACAGGGCATCAATTTTTTCGTTATTTAAGAGAATATCCATTTTCACAAGCTTGGATGCTTTGTATCCAATCAGCTCGTAATCGAAAGAGGCATATCCTTTCGTGTTGGATTTGAGCTGGTCAAAGAAGTCATAGACAATCTCTGAAAGCGGCAGTTCATAAATAATGCTGACACGGTTTTCATCAAGATACTGCATATCAATGAAATTGCCGCGCTTAATCTGGCAAAGCTCCATTACCGCTCCAACATAATCGTTAGGCACCATAACGGTTGCTTTTACATACGGTTCCTCAATCCGGTCAATCTTCTGCGGATCAGGCAGGTTTGACGGATTGTCAACACGGACGTCAGATCCGTCTGTCAGGAAAACATTATAGATAACACTCGGTGCAGTTGTGATCAGGTCAATTTTAAATTCGCGTTCAATCCGCTCCTGGATAATCTCCATATGAAGGAGGCCAAGGAATCCGCAGCGGAAGCCGAAACCAAGCGCCTGTGACGTTTCCGGCTCAAATTGCAAAGCAGAATCGTTCAGCTCAAGCTTTTCAAGAGCTTCGCGAAGGTCATTGTATTTTGCTGTATCAATCGGGTAAAGTCCGCAGTATACCATCGGATTCAGCTTACGGTAGCCCGGAAGCGCCTCAGTGGCACTGTTCTTTGCATCCGTAATGGTATCACCGACACGTGTGTCTCCCACGTTTTTAATCGCAGCTGTTAAAAATCCTACGTCTCCAACGTTTAACTCATCCATAAGGACAGGTTTTGGCGTAAATACGCCTACCTCTGTAACTTCAAATTCTTTGCCGGTCGCCATCATCTTAATTTTCTGACCGACTTTAACCGTTCCTTCAACGACACGGATATAGGCTACAACTCCGCGGTAAGCATCATAAAGCGAATCAAAGATCAGCGCTTTAAGAGGAGCTTCAGGGTCGCCTTTTGGAGCCGGAACCTTCTCCACAACCTGCTCCAGAATTTCTTCAATACCGATGCCAGCTTTAGCTGAAGCAAGAACAGCCTCTGAGGCGTCAAGCCCGATCACATCTTCAATCTCCTGACGCACCCGCTCTGGGTCCGCACTCGGAAGATCGATCTTATTAATGATCGGCAAAATCTCAAGATCATTGTCAAGCGCCAGATAAACGTTTGCAAGCGTCTGAGCTTCAATACCCTGGGCTGCATCTACAACAAGAACCGCACCTTCGCACGCAGCAAGGCTTCGGGATACCTCGTATGTAAAGTCAACATGTCCCGGGGTATCGATTAAATGGAAGATGTACTCTTCCCCGTCTTTTGCTTTATATCGCAGCTGAACAGCATTCAATTTGATCGTAATGCCGCGTTCCCGCTCAAGGTCCATTGAGTCAAGAAGCTGATTTTTCATTTCTCTCTGAGTCAAAGCAGACGTCTTCTCAAGAATCCGGTCGGCTAGCGTTGACTTCCCGTGGTCAATATGAGCAATGATTGAGAAGTTGCGGATCTTGGACTGCCTCTTTAATTTATCGTCTTTATTCATCATAATCGTTCTATCACTCCTACTAAACTGGCCAATGCACTAACTTTGATTATAACAATAGGGGGGGGAACATTCAACACCGAAAAGCGGAATCGCCCGGGCAGCTCCGGGAGTCAGATAAGGAAACGGCGGTAAAGGCGCTTTTTGCCTTTGCCGACGGTTCCGTTCTGACAGAGGAGTTGGGCGATGGAGCTGGACATCACCGAAAAGCGGAGGGGCCTGTTTAGACCTGGCAGGCAGATAAGAAATCACCGGAAAAGGCCTGGTTTGCCTTTTTCGGGGATTTTGTTCTGACAGAAGGTCTGGGCACCGGAGCTGGACATCACCGAAAAGCGGAATCGCCACAATTTATATCCGGATTATGCCCTAGAACTTACTTCCGCTTCTCTGAAGGGCACATTCTTACTTGGTTTTCGCCCTTCAGCAATCATCAAGCATGTCAAGGGCTCAATACACTATTCACTTCTGCCCTTCATAATCCCCAAACAAAAAAAGGAAAGCAGCATCCCCGCTTCCCTCCATCATATGCAGTATCCCGCTTATTGAAACAGGCTTTCAACCAGGCTTGCCAAAAAGCTGATCAGGCCCGTAATGACAGCACTCGCAAACGAGGCAAATGTCTTTCCCAGCTGGGAAAAGAAGTTGAATGCTTCCATGTCTTCGAGCTTTTGCTGCTTTTCTTCAAGGTTGTGTGTGTTTCCGAGGACAGAAGCTTCGAGTTCGCCTGATGCATCATTTTTCACCTCAAAAGCGCTGCTTAAATCCGGGTCTTCATAGCCTTTCATTTTAACGAGGCCGTGGTTTGCCTGCTGCATGCCGAACAGGACTCCAAAAAGAAGAACCGAGCATAAGACAAAGCACTTCAGCATGAATTTTATCATCGTACGTCCCTCTAATCTGTTTGCTTATTTTTTCTCAGCGGCAGGCGCTGCATTTACTTTTTCTGCCTGCCAGTAATAATCTGCAAAAATGTCGGCCACTGCATCCGCTGTTCTGTTCAGTTCTTCAAGGTTATTATCGATTCCGCCAAATTCGATGAGCATGGCATTTTGCGAAAGATCCTGGTTATAGAGGCTGTTTGACCCCTGAGATTTTTTCACAAGTACACCTCGGCTGAGTCCCGGATACTTGCTTTCGATCGACTTATGAAGCTCTGATGCTAGCTGTGCATTTTTATCATGAAAGGGGTTTTTCCCTCCGATAATAAATGCTACTCGTGCATATTTTTTGCCGCCGATGGTCGCAGTTGTAATATTGTAAGGCTGTGAATCCCGGTGAATATCAATGACATACTCAATTTCTTTGTTTGATGCCATTGCTGTTTCGACTGTCGGTCTTGACATTGAGTATGCTTTGGTAAAGGACCATCCCTTTTCATTCAGCTTTTTCATAAAATTCGTTTTATCAACATTTGTCCCAATTCCCTTGTCTTGAAGTGCTTTCCCAAGCCTGTCGCCTACAAGGGTTACATTAGCTTCTGAGTGATAGGCGCTGTTTGGGTTCTTCACATTTTTCAGCATGGGCAGATAGGATTCTGTTGTATGAGTGTGATAAATATAGACGACTTTCCGGTCACCTGTCGTTTCGACCGGAGGGGTTTTCGCCTGGTCAGGCTCGTCGCCTGCTCCCTCCAAGTCAGCTATGGAAGCCTCCCTCTCTTCAAGCAGCACTTCTGTTGGAGGCGGAGATTCAATTGGCATGGTCGTATAGTCGGTTCCTTCGCCTGCTACTAAAATTTCACTGTCAAAAAGAGTGAAACCGGGCAGCTCTCTTCCTAGAAGACTGCGGGGATCATCCGGATTGATGCTTGTTGCTGCTTTAAAAAACAAGGAGGACACGCTCGGAAGCTTCGTTTCTTTAGGAAGATCCTTTATAAAATAACGGTTTTCAAAACCAAGAAGGTGTATGAATGCCTGTCCGTTAATATTGCTTGTCAGTTCGTTAATTGATTTTGAGGTAATCCTGTATTCAGGCTTGAGCGAGGTCAGTGCGCCTGAGAGCAAAAACACGAGCATAAACAAAGTAAAGCCTAGTGCGAATCCTTTTTTCAAGCTTGTCCCGTTTAAAGTGACAACAATACCGCGAGTTTGACGAAAGTGCTTCATCTTTCTTTTTCCTCCTTAAAGCCTGCCTGCTGAATTATATGCAGCAGAAGGAGAAAATAGACTGCTTTTTAGTGGGTGTACGATCGTGCATTTCCTCTGTCAACCTGCTGATGAAGCGCTTCGTTCAGACCATTGGCAACAACCGTCGCCATATCTTCTATAAATGTGTCTACTTCTTTTGGTGTTACCATCAGGTTATGTCCAAGCGGCGACAGAACCTCATGGATCAGCCTTCTTTTTTCTTCATCTTCAAGCGTGCCGATGACACCGAGAAATTGCTGTCTGTGTTCATCAGAAGGCATATCCTCATCTGTAAGAACTTTCTTTTTTCCAAACGACATTCCTGCGGGAGTCAGTGCTTTGGAAGGTTTATCCCCTTCTCTTATCTCCCTGCCGAAATGCTTCAAAATAAAATCGATGGTATCGCTTGTAATCGAAACGGCATCCACAACCGTTGGAATTCCGAGTGCTATAACCGGTATGCCAAGCGTATCCATGCTGAGTTCTTTCCGCTTGTTGCCCACACCTGAACCAGGATGGATGCCTGTATCTGAAATTTGAATCGTCGTGTTCACACGTTCAATGGAACGTGCAGCAAGTGCATCGATGGCAATGACAAAATCAGGCTTGCTTTTCTCGATGATGCCAGTAATGATATCACTCGTTTCAATGCCTGTAATCCCCATGACTCCGGGGGATATGGCGCTGACCGGCCTGAACCCTTCCTGAACATTTTCAGGCTGCAGTTTAAACAGATGACGGGTCACCAGGAGATTTTCCACCACCTGCGGTCCAAGCGAATCAGGCGTCACATTCCAGTTTCCGAGTCCGACAACAAGACAGCTTGCGTCTTTGGATATGTTCAGGCCCTCCATAAACTGGCTGAACTCTTTTGCAAAGACATCGACAACCTGATCCTGGAGAGCTGTATCTTTCTGGCGAATTCCCTGAACTTCAAGCGTCAGATAATTGCCTGGTTTTTTGCCGGTCAGCTCTGCTCCCTGTTCTGTTATTTGGAGAGATGTGATTTTAATCCCGTTCTCATCCCTCTCTTTAACTATGACACCTTCTATTTCAGGAGATTTCTCCTTTTGTTCAGGAGTTCTTGATTCCTGGGCCATTCCCTTTGCTTCGATGGCTAAATCTGTCCGGACTGAGTACTTGCTTAAATCCAATGATTCTTTCACGTGTTTTCCTCCTGGCAAAATAGATTTATTCCTTATTTTTACCGGTTTTGGAACGTTTCATTCCAGGAGGAAAACGGCTGCGAGATTTTCCTTTACAATTTTATTGCATTCTATATTCCCGTTTGATAAAATATCACTTGTTCTTATTGTTGATGAAAATATCGAGTATAATAGATCTCGAATGCTTTTTAGGAGGTGAAACGAATGCCAAACATCAAATCTGCGATCAAACGCACAAAAACGAACGCTGAGCGCAATGCACACAACGCTACAATCAAATCTGCTATGCGTACTGCTATCAAAAGAGTAGAAGCTCTTATTGTTAACAACGATGCTGACAATGCTAAAGCTGCACTATCTGTAGCTGCTAAAAGAATTGACAAAGCTGCTCAAAGTGGACTAATCCACAAAAACGCTGCTGCTCGTTACAAATCTCGTTTAACGAAATCTGTAAACGGTCTTTCAGCATAATGTAAAAAATCCTCTTCACGGGAAGAGGATTTTTTTTATGCATTTTTACTGTTGAAAAGCTTCAGAAGGAATAACTCAATGGTCAGTTTCTTATCCATCTTTCCCGTTTTCATGACATAATCAGCTTCTGCCAGCTCATTCATGATGGCTGCAAGCTCGTTGCTTTGAAACAGCTGTGCCTGCGCCAGAGCAAGCTTGACTCTGAAAGGATGCACTTTGAGGTTCCCTGCTATCTGCTGCTGTCCATAGCCTTGTGCTGCAAGCTCTTTCGCCTGCAGCAGGAGCCTGAACTGATTGATTAGAAGGGACAGAATTTTAATCGGTTCTTCGTTTGCTTTCAGCAGGTCATAAAAGATCTGCATCGCTTTCGCCCGGTCTTTGCGGACAACTTTTTCAATTAGTTCAAAAATATTCTGCTCAAGTGTTCTCGCGACTAAAGAGGATACCGTGTCCGCTGTAATGGTTCCGCCTTCACCTGTATATGTACTCAATTTTGAAAGCTCCTGCGAGATGGCCATAAGATTTCCTGCAGTCAGCATATAAAGCATGTCCCGGGCCTCGTTTTGAAGAGTGATCCCATGCGTATCCGCCAGTTCATTCATCCATTTTTTCGTTTCACCTTCTGAAAATCCGTTCATTTCCACCGTTTCGGCTGTTTTTTTCAGGGCTTTTGTGATTTTTTTCCGTTCGTCAAGCTTTTCATACGGAGCTGCAATCACAAGAATGGTATAAGGTGCTGGGGAGTTTATGTACTCCTCAAGTTTTTCAATGCGGTGCTCAAGCTTTTCCTTCTTTTTCTCGCTTGTTAAAAACGCCGGGTTTTTTATAATAACCACTCTCCGCTCACCGAGAAAGGGAAGCGTTTCAGCATCTTCTATTGCAGCTTCAAGCAGCGTTTCCGACAAATCGTACTGCGCAAGATTAAAATCCATTTCGGACGGTTCCAGTGCAGCATCTATGATCAGCTGAAGGGTTTCCTGAAGAAGATAGGATTCCTTGCCCAGCAGCAGGTATACAGGCTTCAGCTTTTTATTTTTCAGGTCTTTCCAGACATTTACTACCATGTAATCACCCAGTTTCCATCATGCTTCTCTCATCGTATAGGTCCTTTGCTATTTTTTCAAGAGGAAAAGCCAAATGGAACAGGGAACCTGATGACAAGTCCCCTGATTTATATAAACGCCGCCGCACATGACCCGGGTTCCACATACTGGCTGGCGATCGATCTGATTTCTTATAGTCTCCTCTTGTCCCCATCTTTCTATAGGTGTAAAGTGTTGACAAATGGGCGACCCGAAAATGATAGATTTTTTGGCGGATTTGACTTATACTATAAGGCATAATAGGAGGGGTAAATTGTGAATGAATTTGAAAAGAATGTTCAAAGTAAACGCAACGACGCTGTAGACTCTGGAGTGGGATTTGTTGTATCATTCGGTTTTTTCGCCACGATCTTCATCATGGCAACTGTTATTAAGTTAATCGGTTCATGACAACCCTTACATAGAGGCTGCCGGGCAGTCTCTTTTTCATTTTTCCTTTCCTGATACGCTATCGTATGGAGGGTAGATAGAAAATGTTCCATTGTCCCCCTTAAATTTATAAGCAATTGACCCATCCCGGTCCGTCCGGTATGTTTTGGCCCCATTTTGCTCAAGGAGTTTCAGCACTTCCGGATGGGGATGATTGTATCTGTTTTTCCTTCCGGCCGAAATCACGGCTATCTTGGGCTGCAGCTGCTGAAGAAAGGGATTGGAAGTGGAACCTTTGCTTCCATGATGGCCAATTTTCAGAACATCCGCCCGTAATCCCCTGTAGGCTTCAAGGAGCCGCTTCTCCCCCTCATGTTCAAGATCACCGGTAAAGATCCACTTCAGACCTCCTATTTCCGCGTACAGAACAAGTGAATCATCGTTTTCACTGTCTGTAAGCTCTGCAGGTGATAATGCTTTCCACTTGAAATATTTGTCATCCATAACATCTCCGCTTTTAAGAGCGGTTATTTTTATCCCTCTTGCCAAAGCCTCATCTACAATTTCTTTTTCAAAATCCCCTCTGATAAATCCTTTTGGAACGACGATTTCCCTTACCTCCACTTCATCTAAAAGTTTCAGTGCTTCCCCTGCATGGTCCGCATCCCCATGAGTCAAAATCAGCTTATCGAGCGTGTTCTTACCTTTAGATTTTAAAAATGGCACCAGCGTATCCTCGGCTATGGAGTAGGATGACCGTTTTTCCTGCCAGGCTTCCCTGCTGAACGAGAGGATGCCTCCGGTATCAATCAGATATGTTCCCTGATTATAAGGCGCAGACACGAATATGGAATCACCCTGCCCGACATCCAGAATGACAACCTCTCCTTCTGCCTGGAAGTGTGCAGATTGATGCTGAAGGAAGAGAAGCAGAAAAATGACTGCTGCCGGCCCTTTCAGCCGGCTGAAAAGGAAATTCCGTTCGTATGCTGCAGCAGCAAAGCAAAAGCACATCGTGTAAAGGGAAAGCATCAGCCATGATGGCTTCCCGAATAAAAGCATAAAAGAATATTTGCTGCCTGCAAGCAGCACCGCATCATTGCTGATGGAAATGACGGCATCTGTCACTCCAATCAGCACTGCCCCTGCAGAAGGAACAGCCGCTTTTAAGAGAAAAGAGCCAATACAAAGTGGAAGGACGACCGCTGAATAAAATGGCACAAACAGCAAATTCACCAGTACACTTACCGCTGACATCTGATAGAAGCTGTGCAGAATGATCGGGAGAGAGGAAGCCTGTGCAATCACTGATACAGCTGTGAGCTGCTGCAGACGGCTTGAAAATGAGGATAAAATTTTAACGGATAAAAGAAGGGCCAGACTGACTGCAAAGGACAGCTGAAAACCGATGTTAAATAAATAATAGGGATCTGCGGCAAGCATCACGATAAATGCAATGGAAATCGCATCAGCAGCCGTGAGCTTTACTTTCAGCTGTTTAACCGCAAGATAAATCATACTCATGCCGGCAGCCCTCAGGACAGACGGAGCCCCGCCTGCAAGCAGGCTGTATACGGGAAGCAGCAGAAGAAGAATACGGGCAGCCCATTCATGTGTCACACCTGAGCGTATGAGAATGAAGTAAAAGCAGGAAACAAGAATGCTGACATGCAGTCCTGAAATCGCCAGCAAATGGATGATGCCCAAATCCCGGTACGCCTCGTTGATCTCCTCTGGAATAAGCTCTCTGTATCCAAAAAGCAGCGCCGCAGCAATGCCTCTTGATTGGGGAGAAAATTCCGAGGCAGCAAACTTAATCCCTTTTTCTCTGTACTCAGCCAGCTTTTCAAAAAAAGATGATGCCCCGCCGCTGCAGTCTTTGATCGAATCCGGGGTCATAATCCAGTGAATTCTGCTATACCTCAAATAATCATGATAGTCAAACGCATTAGGCACAGTCGCTTTTAATGGATGCGTGAGATTGCCATTAAATGTACAGGAGGTGCCTGCTTCAATCTGTTTGGCCAGGTTCATAAGTTCCCGTTCAGACTGAACGTAATAGACGGCAGACAGCTTCTCCCCATGCGCAAGAATCAGGCCTTTCATCTGATTTCCGTCAAACTCAGGCGGTTTTAAAAAGGCTGCGCGGAGAACGGTTCTGCCTTCTGTAAATTGTGAAACATTTCGATTGTCGGTTTGGGTGTAGTAAATGGTAAAGAACATAAACGTGAGAAGTGTAAGAATGAAAAGGGTCTTTTGTTTACGGAGTAGAAGATAGGAAAAGAAGAAGAACAACAATATGAGCATATGGGGATGATCAGGAGATTTTGCAGCAGCAACACCTAAACCGGATGCTGCCGCAAAATAGATAAGCCTTCCCTGATAGCTTATTTTAGAGATCTGCAAGATATTCACCTTTTAAACAGCTTGTCTGCTTTTTTTATGAGCATGTCGCGGGCATCCGCATCATCAGCACTTACACGTTGAAGAAGTTCTTCTACGAACTCCCTTTGCTCCGCTTCAAGTGAATCCGTCTCGCCTACCACTTGCTCTACTGCAACTCCCGCCTGTTCAAATAATTCGATAGCATAAGGGTGATTCCTATAGCTTTTTGCATAATAAACTTTCTTTATACCGCTTTGAATAAGAGCTTTGCAGCACTGCAGGCAGGGAAAGTGGGTCACATATATTTCTGCTCCCGCCGCCGGAACGCCGAATTTTGCACATTGAAGCAGCGCATTCATTTCCGCGTGGATGGTTCTTACACAATGGTTATCGATGACGTAGCAGCCTTCATCTATGCAGTGCACCCCTCCCGCAATGGAGCCGTTGTACCCGCCTGCTATAATCCTCTTGTCTCTTACAATGGTCGCTCCTACTGCAAGCCTCGTGCACGTGCTTCTTAATGCGAGCAAGTGGCTCTGGGCCATAAAATACTGATTCCAGGAAATTCTGTTCATATTATCCCCCCATTTGTAAAAGTGCATGATCTTTTTCTAGTGTACTGATACTTCTAAAACGCAGTCAATTCATTTTACTGAAATACTGTCTTTCACTTTTTCAAACGATTTTTCTCCGATTCCTGAAACATTCATAAGATCTTCAACGGCTTTAAAACCGCCTGCTTCCTCCCTGTAGGCAATAATGGCCTCTGCTTTTGCCGGGCCTATCCCTGTAAGGGTCTGCAGTTCCTCAGATGACGCCTTATTCAGGTTCACCACTTTCTCTCCTCCCCCGCCCGAAGCATTTGCCCCTGCAGTCTGCTGAGTGAGCTCATTCGGGATTTCTCCAATCTTCGGAACCTGAACCACCATACCGTCTTCAAGCAGTGCGGCAAGGTTAATCTGTGCAGCATCCGCCTGTTCAGTAAGTCCCCCGGCAGCATCGATGACATGATGGTATCTTTCTCCAGGCTTCATTTCATAAACGCCAGGCGTTTTCACCTCACCCTTCACGTCCACAATGATTTCCTCCGGCTGACTTTCCGCACTTTGATCGGGTGTGGTTTCGGGAGGTTCGAGTTCCATTGATAAAGCCTCTTCATCAAGCAATTTTGTCTTTTCGCCCCCTGAATCTTGCTCCTGAGATTGATAAACATACAGAAAAACAGCTGCAGCGGCAATCAGAACAGCGATTTTATATTTTTTAAGTAATTTCATTTTAAGCTCCTTAGTTGTATTCATAAATGGGAAACAGATTTCATAAAGTGTAGGAGTAAGTATGATAAAAGGAGGGGATGACACATTGAACGCAGGTTTTATTGGAACAGGCAATATGGGGAAGATTCTGATTGAAGCGTTTATTGAATCTCATGCACTTAAGCCCTCAGACATTCATATTACAAACCGCACATTTGAAAAAGCGGCAAACCTGAGAAAAGAGCATCCTAAACTGAACCTGTACTTAACGCCCGAAGAAATTGCTCGGCAAGCTGAGCTTATTTTTATATGCGTCAAGCCGCTTGATATTCACCCCCTGTTGCTGAAATTGTCACCCTATCTCCGGCATGATCAATGCATTATTTCCATAACGAGCCCAATCAGTGTGGAGCAGCTGCAGTCGGTTGTCAGCTGTCAGGTCGCCCGTGTTATACCGAGTATTACAAACCGGGCACTGTCAGGAGTGTCACTGCTGACGTTCGGAAGATGCAGCGGGGATATGCGAAAGAAAATTGAAGAACTCTTCCAGACCATCTCTCATCCATTTACAATTGACGATCAGATTACACGTGTCTCCTCAGATATTGTAAGCTGCGGGCCGGCATTCTTCAGTTATCTGCTTCAGCGGTTTATTGATGCAGCTGTCAGGGAAACAGACATTACAAAAAATCAGGCGGTACAGCTTACAAGTGAAATGGTCGTCGGTCTTGGGAAATTGCTTGAAAGCGAGAGGTATACACTGCCAACCCTTCAGGAGAAGGTGTGTGTAAAAGGCGGTGTTACGGGAGAGGGGATCAGTGTGATGGAATCTGAACTGGGCGATGTTTTTGAACACCTGTTTCAGAGGACCCATAAAAAATTCGATCAGGATCTGAGAGAAGTGGGAGAACAGTTCGGGAGATATGAGTGACTATACTAATCATTCTTCAAGCAGCCTTCTATTCCTTCTTCATACGAAAAAAAACCATCAAAAAAATGATGGTTTTTTAGCGGTTAGATAAGGCTTAACCCAGTGACCCGTTCTTCCGAGCGGTAAAAAAGATTCTCTCGGATTCTTCGTCAGGCTGATCCTGCGAAAAATCCGCACTTATCTCAAGCAGTTCCAGCCCCGCAGCCGCAATCATATCTTTGTAGCAGTCAATGGAGTAGGTTCTTTGAATATGGAATTCATCGAAGCGCTCATAAAGAGAATCCCGCTTTACAAAAAAGGATAAATCGTGCTCGATGCTGCCGGGCTCATCGCCCAGGAAACTGTTCCAAATAAAGCTTACATCCTCATCATTTCCTGCAAAAGTAGCGCCATTAAAAATTTCATGAATTTTATATAATGAGTGCACATCAAAAATAATCAGACCGCCATCAGCCAGCTGGTCAAAGGATGCTTTAAGAGTATTTTGGACATCTTCTTTTGACTGCAGATAATTCAGGGAATCACAGCAGATAAAGACACCGTCAAATGATTGATTCAGATCGCTTTTCTCACGCATGTCATGCTGAAGATACTGGATGCTGAGACCCAGTTCTGCTGTCTTCTGATAAGCGACTGAAAGCATCTCTTCACTGATGTCCATGCCGGTAACGCCGTATCCTTTTTGCTTGAGCCTGATGGATATCTCCCCGGTGCCGCAGCCTAAATCAAGAATGCGGCTGCCTCCGTTTCCATATCCCGTCATTCTTTCATGAAGAAAATCCGTCCACTGTCCGTACGGGACGTCTTTCATCAATTCATCGTAAATTTCAGCGAATCCTTTATAGATCATGGAGCGAGAACATTCTCCAGATTCTCATGCGGAGCATCTCCCCAGAGCTTTTCAAGCTTATAGTAACCCCGCTCTTCTTTATGGAAAACATGAGCTACAACATCTCCCATATCAATCAGTACCCAGCGTGCTTCATCGAAGCCTTCCAGACGTTTCACGTTAATCCCTTTTTCGCCTGCCTGATCTTTCATCTCTCTTGCGATGGCCTGAACCTGTTTATCTGAATTCCCGTGACAAATCAGAAAGTAATCCGCAATTAATGAGATTCCTTCCATTTTAAGGGCAACAATGTCTTCCCCTCTTTTATCATCTGCTGCTTTTGCCATGATTTCCAATGTTTCTTTACCAGTCAATAGCTTGTTCCTCCTTTTTCTTCAAACACTAAATAATTATATGATTGCAGAGTCTGCGGATAGATGGGCTGATTTTTTTTCAGCAAAAACAGGATCGTGTTTTTCATCGATGCAATCAGCGCCTGATTCAGATTCGTTTCAGCGATTTTGCGCACTTCCTCAGCACCAGGAAAAATTCTTCCTGGCTCAATGTAATCTGCCACATAGATGATTTTATCGAGCAGCGTCATGTTTTCTCTGCCTGAGGTATGATAGCGGATCGCATCAAGGACTTCTTCATCCTCTATCCCCGCTTCCTTTTTCACAAGGTACGCCCCTACAGGAGCATGCCACAGCTCTGGACTGTGAATCAGCAGATCAGGGGACATCTTCTGCTCCGTAATAATCTGCTTCATTTCTTCCTTGCTGCGGAACTTTGCATAATCGTGAAAAATAGCAGCTGTTTCTGCTTTTTTGAGGTCTCCCCCGTACCTTTGAGCGAGCTCGGCCGCCGTTTCCATCACGCCGATTGTATGAACATATCTGTGTTCTGTTAATTGTTCTTTTACAATAGCAAGTGCCTGATCACGATTCATATAAATGATTCTCCTCTATATACCCTATCACTTCTTCAGGCAGCAGAAAATCCGCCGACTGCTGCTGCCTGAACCGTTCCCTGATCATTGTGGAAGAAATCTCAATGATCGGAGCAGTGACTTCACAGACAGGATAGGTTGTCTCTGTTTGATATCCTTCCCGTTTCACTCCGACAAATTGAACAAGTTCAGTAAGCTTGTCTATATTATGCCACTTCGGCAAATATTCGATCATGTCCGCTCCAATGATAAAATAAAACGAGCAGTCAGGGTATTGTTCCTTCAAAAGGACAATCGTGTCATACGTATAAGAAGGTCCGACCCGCTCAAACTCAATACTCTGAACCTTAAATTCCGGCTTCTTTTCTGTACACAGCCTGAGCATATGCATGCGGTGAAGGCTGTCTGATATTTCTTCTGAGTCTTTATGGGGAGGGTTCTGGTTCGGCATGAACCAGATCTCATGAAGGTGAAGAGCACTTAGAACTTCATTTGCCATAATTAAATGTCCAAAATGAGGAGGATCGAATGTTCCTCCGAATATCCCAACCTTCTTCATCCTTCAACCTCCTTGTTATCTAGGCAGCTTCAGCTGCTTATTCTCTCTGGACTCTTTGTACAGAACAATCGTATTGCCGATCACTTGTACAAGTTCAGCTCTTGCGCCTTTTGAAAGGGCTGCTGCAACTGTATCTCTGTCTTCTTCGCAGTTTTGCAGCACACTTACTTTAATTAGTTCTCTCGCTTCAAGGACATCTGCGATTTGCTGAATCATATTGTCATTGACCCCGCCTTTGCCTACTTGAAAAATCGGGTTCAAATGGTGAGCTTCTGAACGCAAAAAGCGTTTTTGTTTTCCTGTTAACATGAATTTCCTCCTAATTGTGCAAATACCAGCTTACTCATTCTTGCAGTATCCGGTTTTTCACCGGTCCATATTTCAAATGAAAGGGCCGCTTGATAAACAAACATGCCAACCCCGTTCAGGATTCTCGCACCTGCTTTTTCCGCTTCTGTCAGAAAAGCGGTTTTTACCGGGTTGTACACGATGTCGCTTACAATCGTCCCTTTTCGGATGTTGCTTGCCGCAAAGGGCTTTTCTGTTTCATTTGGATGCATGCCGATGGCCGTTGTCTGAATGATGACATCATAATCAGATAAAAGGGATTCCGCCTCGTTTAATGAAAAGACGTTTCCCTTTACCTTATGCGGACACTCCTGCATAAGCATGCGGGCTTTTTCAGGTGTCCGGTTGGCAAGATCAATGGCTGATGCGCCTTCTGATGCTAGTGTGTAAAAAATCGCCCTGGCAGCCCCTCCAGCACCGATAATCAAATACCTCTGCTCATGCAGAGGCTTTTCCATCAGCTGCTTCAGTGATTCCAAATATCCCTGTCCATCTGTATTATACCCGATTAATCTGCCCTCTTTATTCAAAACCGTATTAACAGCGCCAAGCAGCTCTGCGCTTTGATCAAGTTCATCCAAAAAGGGGATAATGGCGATTTTATGAGGGATGGTAACATTAAATCCGGCAATGCCAAGCGCTCTTGCACCTTCAACCGCAGCTTTAAGGTGTTCTTTTTCCACATGAAAAGCATGATAGGCCGCACTTATTTTCTTATGCTGAAGCTGATCATTATGAATCAGCGGCGACATGGAGTGTCCGACCGGACATCCAATAAGACCGTATACTTTGTTCAAAAGAATCTCTCCCCGTTAAATTAAGGATGATCTTAATGTAACATTTACACCTTTAGGCGCATAAGCCGTTACTTTTTTGTTTCCTTCGTTGACAGTCACCCATCCAAGCCCGGAAAAGACAATATCGGTCTTATCATCCTTAATTGTAAATTCATGAGGTGTCAGTTCCGGGAAGCTACCGAGCTGGTCTGTTCTTGGCGGAGTCAGCATGTCTCCTGCATGGCGTTCATACAGCTCGTCTGCATTTTCAAGCTTTGTGCGGTGGATCGTTATTTCTGCAGGCACATAACACGTAAGAGACGTTCTTCCGCCGCTCACATAGTCAAGACGGGCAAGACCGCCAAAGAATAGAGTCTGAGACTCGTTCAGCTGAAAAACCTTTGGTTTGATCTCTTTTTTCGGAGACAGCAGTTTTAAGTCTTTTTTATCGACGAAATGGGCCATCTGATGGTGGTTAATAATGCCCGGAGTATCATATAAAGCTGATCCGTCATCAAGCGGAATTTCAATGAGATCAAGAGTTGTGCCAGGAAAATGCGATGTGGTAATCACATCTTTTTCACCCGTCACCTCTTTAATGATGCGGTTGATAAAGGTGGATTTGCCGACATTTGTGCAGCCGACCACGTAGACATCCTGTCCGTTCCGGTACTCTTCAATCGCTTCAGTGACTTCCGGAATGCCCTGCCCTCTTGCAGAGCTGATCAGAAATACATCCACAGCGTTTAATCCGAGTTCCTTAGCTTCCCTTTTCATCCAATTGGTCAATTTTTGTCTCTTCACCGACTTTGGAAGAATATCCGCTTTATTGCCGACGAGCAGAATCGGGTTGCCTCCGACAAAACGCTGAAGACCGCTCAGCCAGCTGCCGTTAAAGTCAAAGATATCAACGATTTTCACCACAAGTGCGTTCGTGTCGCCGATACTGTGAAGGATTTTCAGAAAGTCATCATCTGTCAGGGAAACATCCTGAATTTCATTATAGTTTTTTAGGCGGAAGCACCTTTGGCAAATAATCTGTTCCTTTTGCAAAGCACTCTCCGGTGCATATCCAAGCTCGTCCGGATGTTCTGTCTGTATTTTCACACCGCAGCCGATGCAGACAAATTGTTCCTCTGTCACGTTTAATCCTCCCACTGAATCAAGCCTTTTCTTTTCAGAACAGCAAGAATTCTTCTTTCAATTTTGCGGTTAAGTCTCGTTACAAAACCGTCAGTAGATGCAACAGGCACGACTAAAATCGTATGAAAACCGTTGCGGTTGCCGCCGAGGACATCTGTCAGCAGCTGATCGCCAATCACAACAACATCCTTTTTATCAAGCTCCATGTTTTTCAGAGCTCTGCGGAATGCTTTGCCCATCGGTTTTCTTGCTTTATAGATGAAAGGAATTTGAAGGGGGTCTGAGAAAGAGCGCACCCGTTTCTCTACATTATTAGAAACAATGGTAACCTTGATGCCATGTTCTTTTACATCTTTGAACCATTCAATAAGCTTCGGAGTGGCACTTGGACGGTCCCATTCTACCAGGGTGTTGTCAAGATCCGTAATGATGCCTTTTACTCCCTTGTCTTTTAATGCCTGTGGAGAGATTTCATAAATATTCTTCACGTACTCTCCCGGCAGAAATAATTTCAACATTCTATAAACACCTCATCGGACATTTTTTAGCCAAACTACATCATATCTGATTTTAATCTTTCTTTCAAAAGAAACTTGGCGTTCTGCAGAAATTCAGAAGAAATCCGGTAAATTTTTCGACAATATGTTCGGCCTTCCGTTCTGTGGATAAGTCTATTCACATTGTTCACTCATATAGATTCCTCTGCTGGCAGGATTATAAACAAGATATTAACAGCTTATCCACTTTCTTCTGTGGATAACAGAACGATTGTTCTATTTTATTTTTCGTGTTAGATTAAATTTACTAGAAGAAAATAACATAAAAGTATATGCATGGTGCTTATTTTATAGAACATTATTTCCATAATGGAGGTGCAAGCCGGCAAGCCGGCGATCCTATGAGAAAACTTTCCGATGAACTGCTCATTGAATCCTACTATAAAGCGACAGAAATGCAGCTGAGCGAAGATTTTATAGAACTGATCAAAAAAGAGATCAAACGCCGGTCATTGACTCACGTTTTAAAAGCTTCGGGCTGACTTTTAAAACGTGAAGCTCCCTTCTTTAACGCTTACAGCCAATCCCGCGAAAACCTTACCCTCTCTCCCCCAGCCTCTGCAAATGCCGCTTTTTTCTTTTCAAAAAGGAGAACAGCAGCCGGTCCAAAAGAGAAATCAGCCAGCTCCTCTCCTTTTTTTGTCTTTCCTTAGCATGAGTCAATTCAACCGTATTTAAAACAGCCCTGGCATTAACATTAATTGATGATTAACCTGGACGAATCACATGATTTGGGTTATTATCAAATGTTCATGCTTCTTTTTTATGCTTTTCTAAAGAAATCATTGGAAAATTCTTGTTATCAATGCTCATCCTCCAAAAAAATATCTTTACTACTGTCAATATCATGCATAGAATAAAAGTAGGCCTGAATAGGTCATTTATGTTACTTAAGGAAGTGCCATTATGTTTTTAGCAGGCTATATCGATGCCACATTAAAAAAAATAAAAGCAAATACCGCCAACATGCTGACCCTTGTCAACCTAGGCCTGGGCGGCTTCGCCATAATCTATACTCTTAACGACGTGCTGAAGCTGAGTCTTCTGCTTATTTTTCTTGCTGCTCTCGCTGACAGGTTTGACGGAATGGTTGCCAGAAAATTCAACATCGAGTCCGAGCTCGGCAAACAATTGGATTCAATGAGTGATATTATATCATTTGGTGTTGCTCCGGCACTACTTATTTATAAAGGAATTCTTTTTGAACTTGGGGCGCCGGGAGCTTTTTTCGCCGTTTTATTTATAGGATGCGGTGCTTTCAGACTTGCCAGATTTAACATTACAGAAAACTGCGGATTTTTCAGCGGCCTGCCAATAACGGCAGCCGGATGCATTGCAACGCTCAGTTATTTATGGAAAGACTTCATGCCGGTGCATTTCTATATGTTCCTTCTGATGATTCTTTCTTTTTGCATGATCTCATCCTTCAGAATCCGAAAAATGTAAAAAACACCTCAGCCGAGGTGTTTTTTTTGGCTATTTGCAGTAATAGTTATTGTAGTAATAGCCTCCTCCTAAAACAAGCAGCAGGATCAGCAATACGACAATAAAAGCGTACCAATAGCCAAAGCCCGCATAAGGTGCATAGGGATAAGGATAAGGATATGGTGCAGGCGGTCCGTAGAATGGTGTGCATGAGCGCATAAGTAAGACCTCCTTTTGAGCTGTTCCCTCTAAATTATGTGATACTCAACTAATTTGTATAGGCTATAGCCATAGATTGTCAGCGCATTTAATAAATATTGCCTATTTTTCAAAAAAAGGGTTTACAATTTATCTGTTAGTGGATATAATTACCATTGTAATCAAAACCACGAAAAGGGAGGTCGAATCAAATGTCAATCATGTCAGCACAATCTAATTCAGCTCAATTGAATATACGTCTATTCGGCCGAACTGGTAAACGGTAATTATCCTATTGTCCTTACCGCCGCAGGTTGAGTAGCATCATCCTGCGGCGTTTTTATGTCCATTTTTATAAAACGCGACACGCCACAGGTATGCCCTGCGGCGTTTTTGTGTTCTCTGGGGATTTGAACAGCCTCTCCAGTGTATTGCAGCGGAAGGAACTTGACTCCTGCGGGATGAAGAGGGCACTGAAGATCCCGCAAGCGCAGCGAGGAAGCTTCAGGCACTCCCTGCGGTAATCTTGTTCCTGGAGCGGAAAGGAACGGTATCGTTTACCAAAAACCTGTACTCATTTTTAACATTTCAAGGAGGTGAGAAAAAATGACGATCAACTTATTATTTGTATCACTTACAATCAACCGCAGAAAACAGACGCTTGAACAACTGCTGCATGAAGAACAAGTTTTCAAATCGTATGAAGCCATGCAGAATAAATGCTTCCAAATGTATAACGGCATCTAATGCACAGCCAAACTCATCAAGAAACAGCAGGAGGTGAAACTATATGACGATCAACCTATTGTTTGTAAGCCTGACAATCGAACGCAGGAAAAAATCAATCGAAGAGATCCACCACGAAGAACAGGTCTACAAATCTTATGAAGCCATGATGAACAAATGCTTCCAAATGTATAACGGAAACTAATACCCAATCATACTTAAAAAACGAAAGGAGAGGGCGAAAATGATGATTCAAATGAAACTCAGAATGCACCTTAATGTGGAGAAGGATACCGCGTAGCACGAAAAGCGGAATCGCCTTGTTCAGCTCCGAAGGACAGAAAAGGATTCGACGGAAAAAGCCGGTTTTGCTTTTTGCGGCGAAGCCGTTCTGGCCGAGGAGTTAGGCGATGGAGCTGGACACCACGAAAAGCGGAATCAGCCGTTTAGCTCCGGGAGTCAGATAAGGAAGCGGCGGAAAAGGCGCTTTTTGCCTTTTTTGACGATTCCGTTCTGACAGAGGAGTTGGCTGATGGAGCTAGACACCACGAAAAGCGGAGTCGACCGTTTAGCCCTGACAGGCAGAAAAGAAATCACCTGAAAAGTCCGGGTTTGACTTTTTGGGGGATTTTGTTCTGACGGAAGGGCTGGGAGGCGGAGCTGGACACCACGAAAAGCGGAGCCGACCGAAACCTGACATAAACCAACATAAAAAAGCGAAGATCTTTTTAAAGATCTTCGCTTTTTTCATCCCTTCCCCTTTTGCCGGCCCTTCTGCTGGCCCTTTTTTTCCTTTTCCGCCCGGTAAAATTCGTGGAACATCTTCATGAGAGCCCTCTTTTCGATCCTCGACACGTAGCTCCTTGAGATGCCCAGCTCCTTAGCGATTTCGCGCTGCGTTTTCTCTTTTTGCAGGTCAAGGCCGAATCTGCCTACAATCACTTCTTTCTCCCGCTCATCCAGAATATCGATAAATTCTTTTACTTTTTCAAGTTCCATGTTCAGCTGAATCGTATCGATGACGTCTTCTGACTCAGATTTAAGCACGTCAATCAGGCTGATTTCATTCCCTTCTTTATCCTGGCCGATCGGATCATGAAGGGAGACATCCTTTTTGGTTTTCTTTAATGCTCTCAGATGCATGAGAATTTCATTTTCAATACATCTTGCCGCATACGTAGCAAGCTTTGTGCCTTTGCCTTCTGAATAGCTCTCAATTGCTTTTATCAGACCGATCGTGCCGATTGAAATAAGGTCCTCCGAGTCCTCGCCTGTATTTTCAAATTTCTTGACGATGTGCGCCACCAGCCGCAGATTGTGCTCGATCAGCATATTACGGGCATGCTCATCCCCTGTTGCCATCAGCCTTAAGTATTTTTTTTCTTCGCTAGCTGACAATGGCTGAGGGAAGGCATTGTTTTTGACATAAGATACTAAAAAAACCAGCTCTTTTAATAAGTATCCTAATGCAGCTAAAACTCCTGACATTGACCCACCTCCACGAACAGATTGTAGGCAGCTGCCTATAATCAAGTCTATGTCCGGAAGGGTGTGAAAGTGTCTGTACTACGAAAGATTGCGGAAGTCCTTCCAGTTTTTCACCAAAAATTAAGCGCATACATTATGACATTTTTGAAAACTCTATTGATTCTTCCTTCTTTTTCATCAATAATGAATGCTGGTGCTGCAAGCCCTTGGCCATCTTATGTTGGAGGTTGTTTTTTTGAAAAAATATTTGTCTCTAGCCGCTTTTCTTTTGTTTTTTCTGCTGCTGATCAGCTGCGGAAACCGTTCAGATAGATATACCATTGTAGCCTTTGGCGACAGCAACACGCGCGGAGCAAACTGGACTATCCGAAATTACCAGGATACAGATAAATGGGTAAACCTGGTCAAATCCACTCTCCCTGTAAACGATGGACAGACGTTCATTCATAATGCAGGAATTGGAGGAGAAACGACCGAGGATGCAAGAAAACGGTTTAAACGGGATGTGCTGAACACAAAACCCGACCTTGTTTTCATCATGTTTGGAACGAATGATGCTGTGATTCTGCCAAATGGGCAGCCAAAAGTCACACACAGCCGCTTCAGGGAAAACCTGCTTTATTATGTAAATGAGATTAAAAAGAACGGCGGAAAGCCCGTTCTGATGACATGCCTTCCTATCGTTGAAGGAAACGGCCATGACAAGCTTTACTACACGAGATATCCTAAAAAACTCTATTCCCATACAGACGGGGCACGGAACTGGCATAATTCCTATAATGACATTACCCGTGAAATTGCGTTTAAAAATGACATCACCTTAATTGACAACTGGACTACTATGGTGCAGGCTGCAGGAGGAGACTCCGATGAACTGCTGCTGAAATCAGGAATCATTGATCCGTCCGGAAATCATATGACTCCTCATGGTGCAAAGCTGATCTATGAATCCATCTTAAAGAGCAAGGTGCTTAACCAATAAAAAGAACCCGTTCAGAAAACGGGTTCTTTCTTTATTTATAGTAGAAGACTATGCCTGGTCCTTTTCATCCAGCTGTTTTTTATAATCGAGAGACCGTTTAAAGCAGAAAAAAGCTCCGATCAGGAAGAGTGCAGTTGTGCCCATCATCGCGTATTCCTGAATATCGCCAGGTTCCCCTCCCTTTACAGGAATGAGCATGCCGATATATAAAAAGACGCTGACTGCAAGAAGGACAAAAGCATATCTCTTAAAGTCTGTCATTAAGTGCTTTACCTGTTTTGTATTCAAACCAATCACCTGCCTGAATATGTGTCTATAAAAACCTTAACATATCAGAGCAGGCAATGATGCAGGCAAATTCAGGCAGCAGAGGAATTAGTTTAATGCATTTTTCAGATCTTCAACAAGGTCTTCTGCATCTTCAATGCCCACGGAAATCCGGACAAGGCCATCTGTGATGCCAAGCTCTCTGCGGCGCTCTGCCGGAATGGACGCATGCGTCATTTTAGCCGGAACTGAAATCAGGCTTTCAACTGCGCCAAGACTCTCTGCCAAAGTAAAGTATTTTACTTTTGAAAGAACTTCTTCTGCCTTTTCTTCGCTGCCGACATCAAACGAAACCATTCCGCCGAATCCGCCTGACTGCTTTTTCGCGATTTCATGGTTAGGATGATTTTTAAGTCCCGGGTAAAATACTTTTTCAACTGCCGGATGCTGAACTAGAAAATCTACGATTGCTGCCGTATTCTTCTCATGTGCTTCCATACGGAGAGCGAGTGTTTTAATACCGCGCATCAAAAGCCATGAATCCTGAGGACCAAGTACTCCGCCTGTCGAGTTTTGAACAAAGTGAAGTTCTTCTGCCAGTTGTTCAGATCCTGCGACTACAAGGCCTCCTACTACGTCACTGTGTCCGCCAATGTATTTTGTTGCACTGTGCAGGACGATGTCAGCTCCCATTGAAAGCGGGGTTTGCCAGTATGGCGTGCTGAACGTGTTGTCTACGATCGTCAGCAGTCCGTGTTTTTTCGCAAGTGCCGCTGCTGCTTCAACGTCCGTAATTTTAAGAAGCGGGTTTGTCGGTGTTTCGATGAACAGGGCTTTCGTGTTTTCTTTTACCGCCGCTTCAATTGTAGAGAGGTCACTTGTGTCAACGAAGGTAGAATCAATGCCCATACGGTTAAGAACCTTTGTCATTACACGGTACGTTCCGCCGTAGACATCATCAGTCAAAATCACATGATCTCCGCTGTTGAAAAGCATCATGACACCGGTTATGGCAGCCATGCCGGAACCAAACGCAAAGCCTGCATGACCTCCCTCAAGGTCCTTGATCAGCTCTTCCAAAGCATGACGGGTAGGGTTTCCTGTGCGTGAATACTCGAATCCCTTGTGATTGCCGACCCCGTCCTGCTTATAGGTGCTTACCTGATAAATAGGTGTTGATACCGCTCCTGTGTGCGGGTCACCGACAATGCCCCCGTGAATCATTTTTGTTTTCTGTTTCATGCTAGATTCCTCCTTCGTAAATCTTTTTGCTTAAATACCGTTCGCTGCTGTCAGCAAAGATCGTCACAATGTGTGAGCCCGGGGCCGCTTTTTCTGCCTCAAGAAGCGCTGCATGCATCGCTGCACCTGCTGAGCTTCCGACTAAAAGGCCCTCTTTCATGGCAAGCTCTTTCACTCTTGTAAACGCGTCCGTGTCCATGACTGTATGAATACTGTCAAAATACGTTTCATCCATATAATCCGGAAGGAATTCCATTCCGATTCCCTCTGTTTTGTGCGGTCCTGATTCTCCGCCGTTCAAAATCGATCCCTCCGGCTCGACGATAACGGTTTTCACACCGGGGTTTACCTCTTTTAAATACTGCGCCGTTCCCATAAATGTTCCGCCGGTTCCTGCCCCTGCGAGAAACACATCGATTTTCCCGTCGAGCTGCTCCCACAGCTCAGGTCCAAGCGTTTTATAGTACGTCAGCGGATTTGCAGGATTCCCAAACTGCTGAGGGCAGTAGGATCCGGGTATCTTCTCACAAAGCTCATGCGCTTTCTTAATGGCGCCTTTCATCCCTTCTGCTGTCGGGGTATTTACAACTTCTGCCCCGAGCGCTCTCATGAGATCCTGTTTTTCCATGCTGAACTTTTCGGGGACGCACACAATCACATTTACATTCCTGCTGATTGCGGCAAGCGCAAGTCCAATGCCCGTATTGCCCGCGGTCGGTTCAATAATCGTTCCGCCTTTTTTTACCTTGCCTGTTCTTAGTGCTTCATCTATCAGTTCTGCGCCAAGACGATCTTTAATGCTGCCGCCCGGATTCATAAACTCCAGTTTTGCAAACAGCCGCACGCCGTTTGGAAGCGGAAACTGTGTCAATTCCATCAGAGGCGTTCTACCAATCAGTTCTTCAATGCCTTTTACGACTTTCATTCTGTCCACTCCTGTGATAAGAATGTCTGCACTCTTATCCTGTTATCCTTAAAAAAGAGGATCATTGCGATCCCCTCTGTTTTTAGCTTTTTAATGCACGGACAATGCTTAAAACAAGCTCTGCAGAGTTTTTCGCAGCTGTTTCCAAGTATTGTTCGAATGAAACATCCGATTCTTTTCCTGCAATATCAGACAGGGAGCGGATGATGACAAACGGTACGCCGAATTGATGGGCAGTCTGGGCTATGGCCGCAGCCTCCATCTCAACAGCGTAAAGGTCTTCAAATTTTGTTCGGATGTATGCGACTCTTTCAGGATCATTCATAAACGAATCACCGGTGGCAATCAGACCTTTCACAACCTGAATGCCTTCCTGTTCCTCGGCCTGCTCGGCAGCAATTGCAACCAGTTTTTCATCCGGAAGGAAAGCAGCCGGCATGCCGGGCACCTGACCGTATTCGTAGTTAAATGCTGTCACATCTACATCGTGATGTCTTACTTCTGTAGAAATGACGACGTCTCCTACATTCAGGGATTGATGAAAACCTCCTGCTGAACCTGTGTTAATGACCACGTCCGGTTTGAAGCGGTCAAGCAGGATAGCGGTGCTTACTGAAGCATTTACCTTCCCAATTCCTGATTTCAGCAGGATGACGTCCATCCCGCTGTATGTTCCAGTTGTAAATTCGCTTCCAGCGATGGTTTCGGTTTTTGCATGTTCAAGCTGATCTCTTAAAATAGAAACTTCTTCTTCCATTGCTCCAATGATGGCTGCTTTCATTTATTGATCCATTCCTTTCAAAAGGGGTTTTTGGCCGGCATCAGCCTGAAACGCTGTCGGTATTATTTTTTTACGGCTTCTATCAGCCACACAAATTCGT
The DNA here is from genome assembly GCF_053629595.1 of Metabacillus sp. SLBN-84. NCBI lineage: Bacteria > Bacillati > Bacillota > Bacilli > Caryophanales > Bacillaceae > Metabacillus > Metabacillus sp. SLBN-84. The sequence continues at coordinate 1,388,235 of NZ_JBRJIP010000001.1, read as the reverse complement.
TGAGCTGCGTGAAGTCGGCAGTGAATGAATGTTTTTCAAGGATGCCGCGCATGACTGAATGTGTCGTGTAATATTCTGTTTCAAGGTCGGCTGCCAAGTTTAAGTAGTGCTGTTTTTTTGCTTTTTCGATCATGGCCTCGTAAGCCTCCTGATCTTCAAACATTGTGTCAGCAAACACTATTTTACCACCTTTGCCGAGAAGACGGGCATAAATTGCGACAGCTTTCTCTTTTTCTTCATCTGTTAGATGATGAAAAGCATATGTGCTTACAACCGTGTCAATTTCCCCTTCTGGAACAGGGAAGGTGAGAAAATCACCGTCGCTGATCTGAGCCACGTTCCCAAGCTTTTCAGCTGCTTTTTCTCTCATGGTCTTTGATGGTTCAATTCCGTAGACCTGCTTTCCTTTTTTCAGCAGTTCTGCTGTCAGGTTGCCGGTTCCGACTCCAAATTCAAGGACGGATTTTCCGGATTTGGATGCTACAGCATCAAGAATGGCGCTGTAGCCGCTGAACACTTCTTTATATTCTTCATCATGTCCGACTACTGTCGAATCATACGAGTGAGCCCAATCTTCAAATAGTTCTACAAATTCTCTTCCCATCATGCACCAATCCTTCGATGATAATTTAAATAATTCCTATGTGTATACTATGATTTAAAAATAGAACTGTTCTTAATTTACCACATGGTTTGTTTCAGAGGCAATGAAAAGACTTTCCAGAAGGGTATTTTATGCGATATTCTATAGAAAAGCGGAAGCGCCCGTTTTGCTCCGGCAGTCAGATAAGAAATCACCCGAAAAGTCCGGGTTTGACTTTTTGGGGGATTTTGTTCTGACAGAGGAGTTGGGCGCTGCAGCTGGACAAGGTGTCAAGTCCCTTTCCGCTGCAATCCACTAAGGTTCAAACTTAATAACGTTTCTAAACAGCAGATAAGAATACAATTGGAGGCATCTAATATGTTTAAACTGGAGTTTATCAAAGATAAAGTCGAATTTTTCGAGTCGGAGAAGCTTTCAGATCTTGAGAAGAAGATCAGCGAGCAGATTGAGATCAATAAAGCGATTCTGCTTGAGGTGCATTCGGTTTCCCACCAGATGCATGTAAGTGAAGAAGGAAGACGGTTTTACAGCGCTGCGGTCCATTTTAAGGCAAAGTAAAAAGGTGAGACGCGTGTCTCACCTTTCATTAATTTTCAGGCTGTTTCAGTTTTTCGACTCTGACCGGCTTCCAGCCTTCATTTTCAACCCAGGTAATCTCTACTTTGTAATTTTGTGTTTTGTCTTTTGAAGAAATGGTTCCTTTTGCATCATTCGGACTGCCGTTGTTTCCGATAAACCAGATGGTCATATCTGATTCACTCAGTCCAGTAGCATAGCTCATAGCCTGAATCATTTCAGCCCAGTCCTGTGAGCTTTTGTCATATTGGGCAACGTGAGGCTCAGATTGCGAAGTTCCAACCGGTTTCCAGCCTGGATTTTCAATAATCTGATCTACGTTTGAATTCGGATCGCCTTCTGTTACGACAGGTTCTCCGGCTTCTTCATTTTCTTCGCCGTTTTCTTCGGCGGTTTCTTCTTTGTCAGCTTCATCTGCATCTTCTGTGCTATTTTCTTCGCTGTTCTCTTCAGACGCTTCAGCCTGTTCTTTTTCTTTATCTTGTTGTCCTTTATTCTCATCATTCTTGACGGTACCTGATGCCGTCTCTTCGTTTGCTTTTTCTGACGCCTTTTCGCTGTCATTTCCGCCTAGCAGCAGCTGTGATCCAATGACAAGAATTAAAATGGCTACAATTCCAATTAAAATGTTCAGGACAACATTTGCTTTCCGGCGTTTATCACGGTTTTCAAAGCGTGATCCTTTACTTAGATTGCTCAAGTGCATTACACTCCTTTATCCCTCTAACATTCTGTCTTATTCTATCATTAGATTGCAATTCTATCTAGTAGAAGCATTTTCTAATCGGGATAATTCAGCTGCGACATCATAAAAGATGCTGTTGGCCGAGGATGTTTCACTTTGCGTATCCAGTTCAACAACTGCAAGGGCATATTTGGGATTGTTTGACGGGAAATAGCCTGCAAACCATTTGTGGACAGTTTTATGTCCTGTTTCAGCCGTGCCTGACTTTCCCGAAACTTCAAATGGCAGCGACTGAAATCTTCTGCCGGTTCCGTCTTTATCTGTTACAACAAGCCTGAGCAAATGCTGAAGTTTGGACGCTGTATAAGGAGAGATGCCGTCACCTTCCATATCCTGATCCGGAAATTCAAACATGGTTGTCCCGTTTTTATAAAGAATGCTGTCAGCAATCTTCACCTGCTTTTTTTCTCCTCCGCGCGCAATCGTCGCCATCATGTTCGCTGCTGCAAGCGGGGTTACGCGGACATTTTTCTGCCCGATTGCCGTCTGCGCCACAGCACGAAACGCTCCTTTATCACGCGGGTCGTCCCAAATAGAAGGAGACTTCTCTTCAGGAAACTGCCTGAACTGGTTATAATGAAACACATTTCCGCTCCAGCCATTTTTTTCAGTCAGGCCTAATTTTCCTGCAAATTCCTCAATGGTCTGTTTGTCTTTTTCAATCAGCTCATCAGCTGTCGTTGTAAACGTGTAGTTGCAGCTTCTTGCAAAACTGCGTTCGAAATTGAGGATTCCCATGTCAGAATCATCGTCATGTTTACCATACATATCCAGCTGGCAGTTATACGAATTTTTCAGCTCCAGCCCGCTTTCAATCGCGGCAGCTGCAATGACCGTTTTAAAAACGGAGCCCGGGATTTGCGGAGTCAGCATATGGTTTATATGTGAACCGGAGTCTGACCTTTCAATCGCCGGTTTGCTTACCATCGCCAGCACTTCACTCGTTTCAGCGTCCAGGAGCACAAGTCCCCCTTTTTTAATGCCGTATTTCGTGACGACCGCATCCGCCATATTCTGTATCCTGCTGTCAATGGTCGTTTTGACGCTTACAGGATAAAAGGGATTTGCGTTTGCAATATACTTGACGTTTATGCCAAAGAGCGGATTTCCATCGCCGTCCACATGGTATAAAAGCTTTGTTTCTGCATCCGGAAGCAAAAATTCATCAAATGCTTTTTCAAGCCCGGTAAAGCCGACCTGCGTTTTGGAGGAAAGCTCCTTCTTATCCGGGTAGCGTTCTCTCAGTACATCCGGACTTTCTCCTGTGATGCCGATCATATGGTTTGCTGCTTCATCCTTCTTTTTTGCCTGCTGGTAAATGGCGAAAACTCCCGGAATCTCAAGGTCATTGATCGTATCCATTTCGGACTCGGTCAAGGTAATTCCCTCTGCAGAACCCATGATCAGCGGTTTGTGAGCATCCTCAAGCATATTTTCGAGGTCAAATGCAGAGTATCCGGTTATCTGAGCCAGTTTTTCTTTTGGCCACTCAATGTTTTTCAAAAACGGAAATAATACGAGTTTGGATTCCTGAAAATTTCCGACAGGAAGGAGATTTCTGTCCACAAACCGGCCGCGGCCGTCGTCAATCATGACTTCCTGCGTTCTCTGGCCTACACTCTCTTCAATTAAATTGACGTTTTCTCCCCCAAAGGATTCAGTGTTTATAAGCTGGATGTCAGCAAGTCTTGCAATCAGTACAAGCATGCATATAAAAATAAAAGCACCCGTCCATTTCATTCTCTTCTTCATTATCATCAAAAAAACACCTCGCCTTTGACTAGTGTCGACGAGGTGTTTTCTTATTAAACCTGCTTACTTAACGTTTGTGATTCTTACTTGCATTTCTCCGCCCGGAGTCTGCACGTTTACTTCATCTCCAACCTGGCGGCCCATGAGGCTCTTTGCGATTGGGGAATCATTTGAGATTTTGCCTTCAAATGGATCAGCCTCAGCGCTTCCGACGATTGTATATGTTTCTTCATCGCCGTTTGGAAGTTCAATAAATGAAATGGTTTTGCCGAGAGTGACAACATTTGAATCTGCATCATCCACAATGATTTTAGCATTGCGGATCATATTCTCAAGTGTTGTTACACGTCCTTCAACAAAAGCCTGTTCTTCTTTGGCTGAATCATATTCCGAGTTCTCAGACAGGTCTCCGAAGCTGCGCGCAATCTTGATTCTTTCTACAACTTCTTTGCGTTTGACCGATTTTAAGTATTCAAGTTCCTGCTCAAGCTTTTCTTTACCTTCAAGTGTCATAGGAAATACTTTTTCTTGTGCCATGATCTCACTCCTTCTAGTATAACTGCCCCCAAAATCAATTGGTATGTAAGACTGCACTGTGATAACGGCGGAGCAGTTGCTGCTCCCGCACGGTTTATGCATATGCTGAAGTGTCAGGTCATCTCAAAAACGACTGGCCGGGTATTTGCTTTATGTAGCTTAAAAGCAAGCCCTGGGCTTGCTTTTAAGACATCGTTCTTTTCCCGATGAAGCTTTCTGAACATGGGGATTTTCATCCGGTTCATAAAAGCTGTGAGAAACTTTAACAGCCTATACATAATATGGTCACAGTACTCTTTATCTATGCTATGTTATTACAAAATTGCGTTTAGTTCAAGAATTGTTTGAATCTTTGTAACCATAAGGTCGATGGCCACATGGTTCTGGCCGCCTTCAGGTATGATAATATCCGCATAGCGCTTTGTCGGCTCAATGAACTGGTTATGCATTGGACGGACAACGGAAACATACTGCTCAATGACAGAGTCAATCGTTCTTCCGCGCTCTTTTATGTCGCGAAGCATGCGTCTGATGATCCTGATATCTGCATCTGTATCAACGTACAGCTTAATATCCATCAAATTGCGCAGTCTCTCGTCCTCAAGAACAAGAATGCCTTCAAGAATAATGACGTCTTTCGGCTCAACGAGCAGGACATCTTCAGAACGGGTATGAAGCTTGTAGTCATAGACAGGCTTGTTGATGGCTTCGTAATTTAAAAGCTGTTTAATATGCTCAATCAAAAGCGTGTTGTCAAACGCAAGCGGGTGATCATAGTTTGTATTCAGCCTTTCCTCAAACGGAAGATGGCTTTGATCTTTATAGTAAAAGTCCTGCTCCAGCATTAAGATGGAATGGCCTTTAAAGTAATCATAAATGGACTTTGTCACACTGGTTTTTCCGGAGCCTGAGCCCCCGGCTACCCCAATGACAATGGGCTTTTTCCCCATCAGTTCACTTCCCCTTCCGCATCATGTTATTTGGGAAGACTTTTCGGTCTGCTTTAAACCTCACAATTTGCAGAGGGTGACGGGCTGCATCAAGAACGTTTCCATCTTCATCCCACAGCTGCTCAATTTTTTGCGTGAAGTTTTCCATTTCAGGGCCAAAGAATTCAACTTCGTCTCCAGGCTTGAAATAGTTGCGCTGCTGCAGTGTAACCATGCCAGTCTCTTCATTGTAATCAAGTACAAGACCAACGAAGTCAAACGTTGTTTTCTTGCCGTGAATGCCGAACATTTGCTCCTCTGTTCCTGGAACACCTTCAAAGAAAGCAGGAGCTGTGTCGCGGTTTGCACACTTATCAAGCTCATCAAGCCATTCTTTTTGGATGACAAAGTTTTCCGGATCAGCGCAATAAGCATCGATGACCTTGCGGTAAACACTGACTACCGTTGCAACATAGTGAATGGACTTCATGCGGCCTTCAATTTTCAGGCTGTCAATTCCAAGCTCGATCATTTTCGGAATGGACTGGATCAGATTTAAGTCTTTGGGACTCATGGCAAACGCAGCGTCATCCCCGCTGAACAAAGCTTCTTCCCCATTATCTGAGAGCTTGTAAAGATCGTAGTCCCAGCGGCATGACTGACAGCATCCCCCGCGGTTTGAATCACGCGCAGTCATATGATTGCTCAGTACGCAGCGTCCTGAATACGCAATGCACATTGCTCCGTGGATAAAGGTTTCAATTTCAATATCAACTTTTTCTTTCATTTCTTTTATTTCTTCAGCGCTTGTTTCACGTGCAAGCACCACCCGCTCAAGTCCCTCTTCTTTCCAGAACTGAACAGCTTTCCAGTTGGAGAGAGACTGCTGTGTGCTCAGATGCACTTCAAGTTTCGGAGCTACTCTGCGGCATGTTTCGATAATCATCGGATCAGCCACGATAATGCCAGAAACGCCTGCTTCCTGAAGGCCCATAAGGTACTCTTCAAGCCCGTCCATGTTTTCGTTATGGGCAAAAATGTTGGTCGTAACATAAATTCTTGCACCGTATTTGTTTGCAAACTGCACACCTTCAGCCATTTCTTCCAATGAGAAATTATCTGCATTAGAACGGAGGCCGAATTCTTTTCCGCCGATAAAAACGGCGTCTGCACCGTAGTGAACGGCGATTTTCAATTTTTCGAGATTGCCTGCCGGCGCAAGCAATTCCGGTTTTTTCACAATGACGCGTTTGCCGTCTATGATCTGTGAAATGTTATCTGCAGCAGTCACCATCATTTATTCCTCCTTGTTTCATTCCAGCTTCTATTAATAAACGGTTTCTTTAAAGAAAAATCCTGTATCGAGCGGGCGGTTTTCAGGCTGAATGTCTTCAATTTCTGAAAGAAGATCATCTTTTACATTTTCATACTCATCGCGGTCTTCCACGCAGAGATCGATCGCCTTGCGGTATTTTTTGGTTACCTCAATCAAATACTCAGACGTTTGAAGGACACCGTCAATTTTGAAAGAGTCAATGCCTGCATCAATCATGTCAGAGAGCTCATCAATAATGCACATATCATTCGGGCTCATGATGTGTGTGCCGTTTTCGTCCTCATAAATCGGATATTTGTTGCTGCGTTCCTTGTCGTGCAGGAACATCGCTTTTTCACTCTGAATGTTTTCAATCTTCATTGCTTTTCCCTGGTATTCGAAGTAGTTTCCGATGAGGGAGCGCTTGGACTGGAACATGCATGTCATTCCGTGGACCTGAACTTCAATTTCCACTTCTGCATGTTCTTTCGTGTCGATAATCGATTCCATGCTTAACTCACGTGCAAGAACCGCCCGTTTTGCCCCTTTTCTTCCCCAATAATTGCATGTATACCAGTTTGTAGCCGTCGTTTCCGTATTCCAGTGAAGAGGAAGCTCAGGAGCAGCTTCTTTTGCCGCCATGAGAACGGCAGGATCTCCAAATAAAACAGCATCCACGTTGATTTCTTTCAGAAAACGAAGATAATCATACAGATCTTCTATCTTTTCGTTATGAAAAATCGCATTCACAGCGGCGTATACTTTTACATCTTTAGAGTGGGCAATGGCGGTTGCCTCTCTCATTTGGTCACGATTAAATTCACCTGCAAGTCTGAGCCCGAAGCGCTGTTCTCCTAGAACAAAAGCAGTAGCCCCTGCATCTGCAAGGGGGATTAAATCTTCCATCTTGGTTGGTGTGACAATTAATTCAGGTTTATTCATCTTGTTCACCTCGTTTTATACTTACGGCCATTCCATCTCCGACAGGGAAAATCGCTGTGTGATAAGAAGGATGGGACATCAGCCATTCATTGTAGCTGCGGATTTTCCTGAGCAGTGCACGCCGTCTCCGGTGAAACGACATGTCCTCCTCTTCATTCGCAACAAGTCCTTTAAACAGGACGTTGTCCGTTATGATGCAGCCGTCTTTAGAGAGCATCGGCTCGTACATTTCAAAAAATCTCATATACTGACCCTTGGCAGCATCAATGAAAATAACGTCATACGGTCCTTTTTCAGCAATCTGCTCTTTCAGCTGAAGGGCGTCGCCGTGGAGAGCCGTTATTCTGTCACTGAGGCCATTTTCCGTGATATTCTGGGATGCCTGTTTATAGCGTTCTGCATTTCGCTCAGCCGTAACAATTTCCGCTTGCGGAAGCGCCCTGCACATGCGGATGGCAGAATAGCCGATGGCTGTGCCGATTTCCAGTATTTTTCTTGGCTGTTTCAGCACAAGGAGACTGATCAGAACTTCGATCCCTGTCTTTTCCATAATCGGAACGACGTGCTGTTCTGCATATTCCTCCATCTTTCTGATGGATTCATCCTGCTCGGGAAGAAGGCTTTCTATATATGTTAAAATTGATTCGTTTTCCATTGTCTTCTCCTTTAAACGCCGCACTGGCGGGCGTTCAGGTCTATCTTATCTCATGAAAATAAGAGTTCTACCGAAGAACTCTTGGCTGTATTTATCGTTTTGTTTATCTTTGTCTTTGCAACTCGATATATTTTACCACAATAGAAAAGGGAATGCGAATTTTTTCGCCTTCCCCTGTTTCTTATTTATTCGTGATGTGTTCAGCTTTTGCTTTGTTATGTTCTGCAAGTGTTTTCGTGAAAATCACTTCGCCTTTTTTCGTTGCGAGGAAGTAGAGATAGTCCGTTTTGGCAGGCTCAATTGCCGCCTTCATCGACTGGCTTCCCGGATTTGCAATCGGTCCCGGCGGAAGTCCCTGTACTTTGTACGTATTATAGGGTGATTCTACTTCAAGATCTTTGTAAAACACGCGGTCTTTATGCTTTCCAAGTGCGTATAGTACGGTAGGGTCGGTCTGAAGCGGCATTTTTTTGCTGATCCGGTTATAAAAAACGCTTGAAATCTTTTCCCTGTCAGCTGACTGGGTCGCTTCTTCTTCGATGAGAGAGGCCATCGTCAAAAACCTGTGAACCGGCATGTTTTTTTCTTCGAGCTGGTCTGCATAAGGCTTGACCACTTCATCTGTTTTCTTGATCATTTCTTCTAAGATCAGATCAAGCGGAGGTTTTTCCTCATAAAACGGATAAGTTGCCGGATAAAAATAGCCTTCAAGCGGGTACTTAATATCCTGGCCGTAAATTTCTTTTGTCACGGTTTCCGGATATTTTTTCTGCATAGCCGAAATAAATTCTTTGCTGTTCATTCTGTTCAGCACTTCTTTTTCAGGGTAGCCGGAATGTTTGGCAACCTGTGCTGCAATCTGTGTGAGCTGAATACCTTCAGGGACGGGAATCTGAAACACAACGTCTGTTATCACCCGGCCTGATTTAAGACTTGCGATGATATCTTCAAGTTCCATCGCTGGAGTAAGTTTGTAGTCACCAGCCTGAAAACCTGATTCGTTTTTAAATTTTACATAGTATTTGAAAACCCTTTTATCTTTAATAATCTTTTCTTCTTCCAGAATAGCTGCAATGGATGAGACAGATGAACCTATAGGTATCTTTACATTCACTGCCTTTTTATCTGTTTCATCAGCCGGCTCAAGCGCGGATTTGATATATAAATAGCCTCCGCCGATCAGCCCTGTCATAGCTATAAGCAGAACAGCGACAACAATCAGGACAATCTTCCGGATGACTCTTGCTTCCTGCTGTTTTTCCAGGAGTTTGTGCTGCAATGTATGTTTGTTCGAATCTCCCTCTGACATTATGGACGAGCTCCCCCTTTCATCATCATGATTATACTACATAATGACCATTTTTTCGCCAAATTCCACCACATTTTTACGGGAGCGCCTGTCACGTCCCGCAAAAACAGAGAATTTCCCCTTTCAAGAGTGTTCCCTTTATACGGTATTAAAAGCAAAAAAAAATAAACCGTCAAATGACGGTTTATTCTCATCTGACGATTTAATTTTCTTCCTCTTCGTTGTCAAGGAATGTATTCAGCATTTCTTCTACAAGATCCCACTCTTCTTCTGTTTCAATCGGAGCAAGTTCCCCGTCCACGCCGTCTGCAGTAGGCTCAAAGCTTGATGCATGAATTTCGATTTCTTCCTCGTCATCCTGTTCGCCAAGCGGATAGTAAAGGACGTAAGACTTTCCGAACTCCTCAGAAGCGAAAGTGAAAAGAATTTCGCAAAGCTGCTCGTTGCCGTTTTCGTCTACTACTGTAATTTGTTTTTCTCCGTGTTCCATGTAAGTCACCTCATCTATAGTTTGCTGCCGGTTAGTTCAGGCTGTCAAGGTACCCCTGAAGGATCATGACGGCAGCCATTTTATCAATTACCTTTTTTCTCTTTTTTCTGCTGACATCCGCTGAGAGCAGAACACGTTCTGCAGCCATCGTGGATAATCGTTCATCCCAGAGGATGACCGGGATGCCGAAGGTTTTTTCAAGCTTTGAAGCAAACCTCTGGCTTGCTTCTCCCCTTGGTCCGACCGTTCCATTCATGTTCTTTGGAAAACCGAGGACAAATTTCTCTGCATGATGCTCATTTACAATCTGAGTCAGCCTGGGAAGCCCAAAATTCCCTGCTGTTTCATCAATTTTAATTGTCTCGATTCCCTGTGCTGTCCAGCCAAGTTCATCGCTGACAGCGACTCCGATTGTTTTGGAGCCATAGTCAAGCCCGATAATTCGCATATTAATCCTCTCTATGATGGTGTAAGTACGATTTGACCAATTCCTCAATGAGTTCGTCGCGTTCAAGCTTGCGGATTAAATTTCTTGCATCGCGATGCCGCGGAATATAAGCGGGATCTCCGGAGAGCAGGTAACCTACGATCTGATTGATCGGGTTATACCCTTTTTCCTTTAAGGCATCATAAACAGTGAACAGCACTTCATTTACGTTCGTCTCCACTGCTTCCTCAGAAAAATTAAACTTCATTGTTTTGTCAAAGGAACTCATCACACGCACCTCTTTCCCAGATTCGTCTGTTTGAATCTGCTTGTCCATTCTTATTACCATTCTACACTAAGTATGGAAATTATAAAACGGATTTCCCTTGCAGGAAGAAAAATCAGACGCTTTTCACCCATTCTGAAGCATATTTCAGGGCACTTTCAAGTTTATCAGGGTCTTTTCCGCCGGCCTGAGCCATATCAGGGCGCCCTCCGCCGCTTCCGCCGCACCGAGCCGCGACTTCTTTGATCAGTTTGCCGGAATGATAGCCTTTCTTAACTAGATCGCCTGTTACACCAGCTGCAAGACTGACTTTCCCGTCATGTGCAGCACCAAGAATAACAACCGCTGATCCAAGTTTTTGCTTCAGCTCATCCACCATAGAACGCAGACTGTTCATGTCTTTTGCACTTACTTTACTTGCAAGAAGAGTAACTCCGTCAATTTCAGCAGCCTGGCTCAGCAAGCTTCCAGCTTCTACGTTACCCAGTTTAGCTGTCAATGATTCATTTTCCCTCTGAAGAGAACGAACTTCCAGAAGCAGCGCGTCAACCCGGTTTGCAGCATCTTTCGGACTTGATTTAAGTTTTCCTGCAACGTCTGAAAGGATAGACAGCTGATCTTTGACAAGCTGATACGCACCTTGTCCAGTTACAGCTTCAATTCTTCGTGTGCCTGCGCCAATTCCTAATTCAGCCACAATTTTAAACATCCCGATGGACGCTGTATTGTCAACATGGCAGCCGCCGCACAGCTCAAGGCTGTAATCGCCGACTTGAACGACCCGCACTATATCTCCGTATTTCTCTCCGAACAGAGCCATCGCACCCATTTCTTTTGCTTCAGCGATCGGCTTAAGCTCAATATTTACTCCGATGCTTTTCCAGATCTGTTCGTTGACGATCTGTTCAATTTGCTCAAGTTCCTCAGGCTGCACCTGTCCGAAATGAGAGAAGTCAAAGCGGAGTCTTTCACCTGTTACAAGGGAGCCCGCCTGATTGACATGTCCTCCAAGGACATCTTTAAGAGCCTGATGCAAAAGATGTGTCGCTGTATGATTTTTAATAATGGCACTGCGTGTTTTTTCATCAACAGAAGCTGTTACCTCGTCATTTGTTTTCACTGTTCCGCTTACAACAATGGCCGTATGAAGGTTCTGGCCGTTTGGCGCTTTTTGGACATGCTTGACCTGAAGCTTCACAGCATCACTTTCAATTGTGCCCTCATCTGCAATCTGTCCGCCGCTCTCTGCATAGAATGGCGTTTCATTCAGAATCAGCTGCACTTCGTCTCCTTCATGCGCTTCATTGATGATCTCTCCGTTTTTCAAAAGAACGGAAACGGCAGCTTTTGCTGTAAGGCTGCTGTAGCCGACAAACGTGCTGTCCGCTTTGATTTCGCCGAGCACTCCGCCCTGAACCTGCATCGAATCAACATCCTGCCTTGCAGCACGTGCGCGCTCCCGCTGGCCTTCCATCTCTCTTTTAAAGCCTTCATGATCGATTTCCATCTGCTCTTCCTGTGCATATTCCTCTGTTAATTCAACAGGGAAACCGTACGTATCGTATAGACGGAATACATCCGCTCCAGGAATAACTGAGCTGCTTTTCGCTTTTTGGACTTTGACCACTTCCGATAAAATAGCCAGGCCGTCATTCAGTGTTTCATGGAAACGTTCTTCTTCGTTTTTAATCACCTTTTGGATAAATTCCGTTTTAGTCTGCACTTCCGGATAAAAATCAACCATAATTTCTCCCACAACCGGAACGAGATCATACATGAACGGACGGTTGATGGAAAGCTTTTTGGCATACCTTACAGCACGGCGGAGAAGACGTCTCAGTACATAGCCGCGGCCTTCATTAGAAGGAAGTGCTCCGTCACCGACTGCGAATGTCACTGTTCGGATATGATCGGCAATCACTTTAAAGGCCTCATCTTTTTCAGCATCCACGCGGTATTTTTCGCCTGATGCGTTTTCTGTTGCGCTGATGATCGGCATGAACAGATCTGTATCGAAGTTAGTCGGCACATCCTGAATGACCGAAACCATCCGCTCAAGGCCCATACCCGTATCGATGTTTTTCTTCGGAAGCGGAGTATACGTGCCGTCGGAATTATGGTTAAACTCAGAGAACACAAGGTTCCACACTTCAAGATAGCGTTCATTTTCGCCGCCCGGATATAGCTCAGGGTCCTGCGGGTCATTTCCGTATGACTCTCCACGGTCGTAGAAAATCTCTGTATTCGGTCCGCTTGGACCTTCTCCGATATCCCAGAAGTTGCCCTCCAGACGGATAATCCGTTCTTCCGGAACACCGATTTTATCTTTCCAGATCAGGAACGCTTCATCATCTTCCGGATGAATGGTAACCGAAAGCTTCTCAGGGTCAAAACCGATCCAGTTCTTGTCCGTCAGAAATTCCCATGCCCATTCAATCGCCTCTACTTTAAAGTAGTCGCCGATGGAAAAGTTGCCCAGCATTTCAAAAAACGTATGATGGCGCGCCGTTTTTCCGACGTTTTCAATGTCATTTGTGCGGATTGATTTCTGCGCGTTGCAAATTCTTGGATTTGCAGGGATCACCCGTCCGTCAAAGTATTTTTTCAATGTAGCAACCCCGCTGTTGATCCATAAGAGCGACGGATCTTCATGCGGCACGAGAGATGCACTTGGTTCCACTGCATGTCCTTTTTCTTTAAAGAAGTCCAAGAACATTTGGCGTACTTGTGCTGAGGTTAATGTTTTCATACTTTATTCCTCCTTATGTAAGATGCAAATAAAAAACTCCCGCCTCTGTGAAAATCGCGCTTGATTTTCACAGGGACGAGAGATTGCTCGCGGTACCACCCTGATTATAGACATACTAGTCCATCACTTCATTAAAACCGTAACGTGGTTTCACCGGCAGGTTTTGCCCGCACTCCGGAATAGCCTTCTGTTCCCCTTCATCTCAGGGCTCTCTCAGCGTACAAGCCCCTCTCTTGTCAGATGGTCTGAAACATACTCGTTCCTTCATCGTTTTCCTATTTGCGCTTTATACGCTGAATTATAGTTTAACGCCAACCCATTGTCAATGCTGTCTTCTCAGCTGCATGAGATGCATGAGTGTGACTTTCAGCACCGCAAGCACAGGAACAGCCAAAATCAGTCCAATGATACCGGCTATTTCACCACCCGCAAGCAAAGCAAGCATAATCACAATCGGATGCATATGAAGGCTTCTACCGACGATCAGCGGACCGAGAATGTTCCCTTCAATAAACTGAAGCGTGAAAATAATGGCAGCAACAATCAAGACCGTATTTAGTGACATGGATGCTGCAATGATGACAGCCGGAATCGCTCCGATGACAGGCCCGAAATACGGGATAACGTTCGTAACCCCAATCAGAATTCCGATAACGAGCGGATACTTAATATCAAAAAACCAAAGAGAAACAAACGCAAGAAGTCCAATAATCACACAGACGAGCAGCTGACCTCTTATATAGCTGCCAAGCGACTGATCGACATCTCTGACAAAAACGGAAGCCTCCGCTCTCCATCTTTTAGGAGTCAAATACCAGGCTGCTTTTTTCAATTGCTCATAATCCTTCAGCATATAAAAAACCAGAAATGGAATCAGCGCGAGAACCAGAATGTAATCAACAGCCTTGCCCAGACTGCTCAGAATTTTATCAATCCAGTATGAAAACCATGCTTCAACATTCTGAAAACCCTCTTCAATTCTTGTATGAATTTCATTAGGGAACCGGTCCGTCTGGGTGTGAACCATCTCAAGCCAGCCCTGGTATTTTTGCTCAAGCACAGGAAAACTGGCCGATAATTCCTTCAGCTGAATAATCATCACCGGAATGCCTTTATAGAGGCCGTACCCGACCCCGCCAAAGAAAAGGGTGTAGATAATCAGGATCGAAAGTGTCCGGGGCACACCTGTAGAGTGGAGCTTTTCAATTACCGGATGGAGCAAATATGTAATAAAGCCTGCAATTAAAAAAGGGATCAGGATGGCCTTTATCATCATGTACAAAGGATCCCACAGTACTCTCAGCTTCATAAAGAGAAAAACAGAAAGCAGGGTCAGAAGGAATATTGCGATTCTCAGCAGCCATTTGACATATCGTTCTCTCAAGTTGCATCCCCTCCTCGTCTTTAGTTTGGTGATGGAGGGGGGAATTATTCATGGGCTGGGAAGAATGACGCGAACTCATTATCCTCTCTTTACTAATTGCAGGCTGTTTTTATGATGAATATAAATCTCAAACTGTACCTGTACCCGTTCCCTTTCGCTCCAGTCACTTGCTTTCCGCGGGGAGCGCCTGGAGCCTTCCGCTTCAGTTCACTGGTGTTTTACGAGAGTTAAGATAGAGGAAAACTCTTTAAAGAAGTTGTTCTAGCTGCACTATTTTCTGATCTTCGTTTTACCTGTTGTCCTATACTATTGAAGCTTGTATTTATAGGGATGCATTTTCCCTTTTTGGTACCCCATATTCCCGCTGATCATTTTTATAGGGATGCATGCCCTTTATTCAAATAAAAAAGCAGCCAGGTAACCTGACTGCTTTTCATCATGCGCGCATCAGAATAGTTTCTTAATGCGTTTTTTCATTTTTTTCATGTCCCGCTTAGAAACGGAAACACGTCCAAGTAAATCTGTAAGCATTGAGGTCATTCGCCGGTTCATACTCATTTCCCCCTTGCTGCTGCGTTTACATGCTGATTGTTCGGTCATCATCTGAGAAAAGATCATCAAGAGAACTTAACGAACCGTCCTCTTCCACCTGGTGGGTGAAAATCTGTCCTTTAGATACAGACAGCTCTATGAAGCATCCCCAGCAGTAATACTGGTTTACGCCGATTTTCCCTATATCTTTGCTTTTGCAATTCGGGCATTTCAACAATTTGGTGCACCTCGCTAATGAATAAAATCCATGACGATTGCATCTTTGCTGATCGTTAAAGTCCCTGGAGGATCAAGTTTCTTCTTTCCCTCCATCATGTCTGCAAAGAATCCGTCCGTCAGTTCATATGCTACAATGGTGCCCAAATGTTCAGAAAAATATACATCTGCGAGAAGACCAAGCTTCTCGCCCTCTGCAGAAAAAACCTCTTTGTATTGGATTCGGCGGCGTGATGTTAGGAAATAAGCTTCTCTGAATTCAGACAGCGATTTCAGCGTGCTTCTTCCTTTCATCATAATTCCGTCCTTGCCGATGGTGCAAATCGATTCACTCGGTACGATGCGCCCTTTCTTAAAAAAGCCTTTTTCATGCAGCAAAAGTCCGGTGAAACGGCCGTTTTTATCAAGGCATGCATCACATACATACCCCGCTATATAACCGTCTTCCAGATCGACTACAGGAAGGCCTCTGAGCTCTGTGAATGTCCGCAGGAGAAACTCCCCCTTTCCGAACACTCTTAGATTCTGCTGTCTTCCATAAAGTCATACGGGGTAATGCCTTCCATTCCGATCATGGCATCTGCCGAACCGAAAGGAAGCACTGACTCCAGCTGCTTTTCTTCCTCCTGCTTTTGGGAAAGCTTCATTTTTAAAGACGTCTGCCTGCTCAGATGATCGCGGTTTTCAATTCCCCGGAGAAGCGCATCCTGCTCGCCGCAAAGGATTAGAAACTGCTTGCTCCGGGTGATGGCCGTATAAATTAGGTTCCGCCTGAGCATCCGGTAATAGCTCTTGACAACCGGCACAACCACAATGGGAAATTCGCTGCCCTGGGATTTATGGATGGAGCAGCAGAACGCATGCGTAAACTGAGTAAAGTCTGATTTTGTATAAGTCACTTCATTGCCGTCAAAGGAAATGACGATCATATCTTCTTTTTCCGTGTTTTCCTTTGCATAAAAGATGGAGACAATCTCCCCGATATCGCCGTTGTACACATTGCTTTCAGGCTGATTGACAAGCTGTAGGACTTTATCGCCCGACCGGTACACCGTTTCTCCAAACTTCATTTCGCGCTTGCCGGAGGATTTTGGATTGAACAGTTCCTGCAGCATCACGTTCAGCTGGTCTATGCCTGCAGGCCCTCTGTACATAGGAGCAAGAACCTGCACATCGCGTGCGGTATACCCTTTCTTAATAGCATTGGCGATCACTTTTTCCACCACTTCCTTTACCTGCGTGCCGCTGCACCTGATAAAGGAACGGTCTTTCGTCGGGGAGGCAAGGTTTTCTGGCAGCCTCCCTTTTTTGATATCATGGGCAAGCTCAATAATGGATGATCCCTCTGCCTGTCTGTAAATATCCGTCAGGCGCAAGACTGGAACGGCATCTGACTCAAGAAGATCCCGCAAAACCTGGCCGGGTCCAACAGAAGGCAGCTGATCTTCATCACCTACCATAATCACCTGAATCTGTTCAGGCAGGGCTTTAAAAAGCTGATGGGCAATCCAGGTATCCACCATGGACATTTCATCTACAATCAGAAGCTTGGCCCCAATCGGGTTGTCCTCGCCGTGGTCAAAGCCTTCTGCCCCGTTCCATTTAAGCAGCCTGTGAATCGTGACGGCAGGAAGTCCCGTCGCTTCTGTCATCCGCTTTGCAGCACGTCCGGTAGGCGCCACCAGTGAAATGGGAAAAGGCTCTTCTTTTTTATAGTCCTTTGGGTCAAGAGAACACCCGTGCAGATCGGCATACAGCTCGACAATCCCTTTAATTACGGTCGTTTTTCCTGTTCCCGGTCCTCCTGTAAGAAGAAGCATCGGCGACATCAGAGCTGTCTGAATCGCCTCTTTCTGACTGGAAGCATACTGAACGTTCATCCGTTCCTCGAGGTTTCCAAGTGACAGGAGAAACTCTGACTCGGGAAAAAGGCTGTCATACTCCGTTTGCAGAAGAACCCGCTGAATGCTCTTCACAAGCCCCTGCTCCGCAAAATAGAGCGAAGGCAAGTACGTTCTGTCCTCTTCGATGATGATGCCTCTGTCTTCTGCAAGCTTAATAATCTGTTCTGAAATATCCGTTTCAATCACTCTCATGTCACTGGACTGATTCAGGAGATCCATTGCTTTTACAATAAGCTGTTCAGTTGAAACATATGTATGGCCTTCTTGAAGGCAAAGGTGTTCGATCGTGTAAAAGCAGGCTGCTTTGATTCGCTCGGGATGATTTCCCCCAAGCCCCATGCGGCCCCCAAGTTCATCTGCCCGCACAAAACCGATGCCTTCTATATCCTTTACGAGCTGAAACGGGTTTTCCTGAATGACCTGTACCGTTCTGTCCTGATAGGCCTGATAAATTTTCATGGACAGCTGCGGGCCGAATCCGAGCTGATTCAGGATAATCATGGCCTGTTCAAGTCCCTGATGCTCCTTCAGCTGATCGAGCAGCAGCTTCGCCTTGTCGTTCCCGAGTTTCGGGACCTTATCAAGAAGGGACGGATCCTCCATCATTTTTGAAATGGCCCCTTCCCCAAGCTCGTCCACAATGGCCTCGGCCGTCTTTCTGCCGATGCCTTTAAAAAGATCACTTGAGAGATACTGGATGACCCCGTCTCTCGTTTTAGGTATCTCTTTTCTATAGTGCTCTGCCTGAAACTGCTGGCCGAATTTTGGATGCTGCGTGACCATCCCAAAGAAGGTGTACGTTTCATCTTCATGCAGAAGCGGAAAATAGCCTGTCACGGTCATCTCTTTTTGATCAATGTTTTCACTTGTTTCAAGAACCTCCGTCTTCAGGACGGTGTAATGATTTTGCTCATTCTGAAAAATAACCGTGATGATTTTTCCTTTTAGAAACCGTTCCTGTTCCTGAAACAGATCCGCCTGTTGCTGCACAAGATCTCCTCCCCGCTACATCTCTTGCAATAATTGTTTCAGATTGGCAGCCATCGCGTGACCGGGCTGAATCTCAAGCGCGCGCTCAAGCATTTGGAGCGCTTTTTCAGGTTTTTCCTTAAATGCATATCCAACGCCTAGATTGTAAAAAGCATCAGCATGTTGGGGGTCCTTCTCAGCCACAATGCCAAATTGCTTAATTGCTTCATCGAGCGCATCCTGCTGGGCAAGACAAAGAGCATACTGAAAACGTGCTTCTGTATCTTCTTCATTTAATTCTGCCGCTCTCTGCAAATAAGGAAGCGCCGGCAGAGGCTGTTCCGTCACCACATAGCTCATTCCCAGCATGAAGTAGACATCTGAGTTGTCCATTCCTTTTTGTATCGCTTTTACGAACATGTTTTTCGCCTGCTCATAGCGTTCCTGATCGTAATAAACACTTCCTGCTCCGTAATAAGCCGTAGTTGCCTCTTCATCAAGCCCAATGGCTTTTTCAAAAAACGAAATCGCTTTTTCAGGTTCTCCCACTGCTGCAAGCAGGTTTCCGAAATTCACATAACAAACAGCATCATTTGGATTTTCTTCTATGGCTTCCGAAAAAAATCCTGCCGCCTTTTCAAAGTCGCCTTTTTGCATCGCTTCAATGCCCATTTTGTTTTTATCGCTCATCTTTGGCACTTCCTTTCCCTTTAAAAGAAAAACCTCAACCGTTGCTGTTGAGGTTTTCATAAGTCTGCGTTATCCGACATACCAGATTTTATCATCTTTTTTAAACACTTCGTCAATGGTTCCGCCGCCAAGACACTCGTCTCCGTTATAAAAAACGACCGCCTGTCCAGGTGTAATGGCTCTTACCGGCTTATCGAAGATAACCTGTGCTGTTTCAGCATCCGTCATTTTAACCTGAACGGCATGATCTTCCTGACGGTATCTGAATTTAGCCGTGCATGTAACCGTGCCCTCAGGCATCTTTCCTGACACCCAGCTGATGCTTGTGGCAGTCAGAGAATCAGAATAAAGCAGATCATTGTCAAAGCCCTGATCAACGTAAAGAACATTTTTTTCGAGGTCTTTGCCGATGACAAACCACGGATCTCCGCTTCCGCCAATTCCAAGGCCGTGGCGCTGGCCGATTGTATAATACATCAGCCCGTCATGCTTGCCTTTTACCTCTCCTGAAAGAGTCTGCATCAGGCCTGGCTGTGCAGGAAGATATCCGCTCAGGAATTCCTTGAAGTTCCGTTCGCCGATAAAGCAGATTCCTGTGCTGTCTTTTTTGGAAGCTGTCGCAAGGCCCGCTTCTTTTGCAATCTCGCGGACTTTTGATTTTGGAATATTTCCGATCGGGAACATTACTTTGGAGAGCTGATCCTGCGTGAGCTGATTGAGGAAATACGTTTGATCTTTGTTTGCATCCGCGCCTCTCAGCATTTTATATTCGCCGTCCCGGAATTCAACCTGCGCGTAGTGTCCTGTTGCAAGATAATCTGCTCCAAGAGAAATCGCATGCTCAAGGAACGCCTTGAATTTGATTTCCTTGTTGCACATGACATCGGGATTTGGCGTTCTTCCCGCTTTGTATTCATCCAGGAAATAGGTAAATACCTTGTCCCAATATTGCTTTTCAAAGTTGACGGCATAATACGGAATTCCGATCTGATTGCAGACCTGAATGACATCATCATAGTCTTCAGTTGCCGTGCAGACGCCGTTTTCATCCGTATCATCCCAGTTTTTCATAAAGATGCCGATCACATCGTATCCCTGCTGTTTTAAAAGCAGTGCCGCAACGGAGGAATCGACTCCGCCTGACATCCCGACAACGACACGTGTGTCTTTAGGTGATTTTTGCATCTTTTCCACCTCCATAGTTCCTTCTAAGCTGTAAGCCGCTTTACAATGCGGGCTGTTTCGCGGGCTGTTTTTTCAATCTGTTCAAGTGTATTACCGTAACCGAAGCTGAACCGGATGGATGCTTTTGTCCGCTCGTGATTGCCGTACATTGCTGTCAGCACATGAGAGGGTTCAATGGAACCTGCTGTGCAGGCAGAGCCGCTGGAAACGGCGATACCCGCAAGATCCATGTTTACAAGCATTGCCTCTACATTTGTTCCCGGGAAATAAAGGTTCAGCACATGAGGAAGACTGCTTTCAAGAGTTCCGTTCACTTCAAACGAAACCTCTTCTTCCTTCAGTACTTCCATTAATTTCAGTTTAAATTCTCTATATTGAGCAGCTTTCTCCTCTTTCGTTTTCAGAGCAAGCTCAGCTGCCGCCTTTAATCCATAAATGCCTGGAACATTTTCTGTTCCGGCGCGTCTTTTCAGTTCCTGTTCACCGCCGTATGACTGCTGTTTAAGGGATATTCCTTCCCTCAGGTACAGGAATCCCGTGCCTTTCGGGCCGTTGATTTTGTGGCCGGAAGCAGAGAGCATATCAATTCCGTACTCTTTGACATTGATGTCAAGAAGACCGTAAGCCTGAACGGCATCCGTGTGAAAAAGAGCAGGATGGTTCTTTAAGACCGCTCCAATCTCCTGGACCGGCTGAACCGATCCTGTCTCATTGTTTCCGTACATGATCGTCACAAGGATCGTTTCGGGCTTCAGTGCATTTTTCAAATCCTCGATGGATATGCTGCCGCCTGTGTCAACAGGGAGATAGGTAACCTCAAACCCCTGTTTTTCCAGGTGCTTGCATGTATTTAAAACGGCATGGTGCTCAGCCTGAGTCGTAATAATGTGGTTCCCTTTATGCCGGTTAGCTGATGCAGTCCCGAGGATCGCCATATTATCGGCTTCCGTGCCGCCGCTTGTGAAAATAATTTCTTTCGGTCTGGCATGAAGACTTGCGGCAATAGCAGTTCTCGCCTCATCAAGCAGCCTTCTGCTTTCACGCCCGAACCCGTGGATGCTTGAAGGATTTCCAAATACGTTCTGCATATACGGAACCATCTGCTCAATCACAGCGGGATGCATGGGAGAGGTTGCAGCATGGTCCAAATAAATTCTATCCACAGTAAACCCACCTTTTAAATATAAAACATGTAAGATTCCTGCTCATCATCCGTATAATTTGCAAGATCTTCAAGTGTTGTGCTGTCCAGTACATCTTTGACAGCATCTCGTATCCTAACCCACAGATGACGCTTGGCAGGTTCTTCATCTTCCAGAACTTCAACGGGGCTTATAGGCCCTTCAAGCACACGGATAATATCCCCTGACGTAATAGCTGCCGGTTCATTGCCGAGCACATATCCCCCGTAGGCTCCGCGGATGCTTTTAACCAGTCCCGCATTGCGCAGAGGTGCAATCAGCTGCTCAAGATAGTGTTCAGACAGATCATGGGTCTGGGCAATGCTCTTTAATGATGTCGGCCCTTCGCCGTGTTTTTTCGCAAGCTCAATCATAATAGTAAGACCGTAGCGGCCTTTTGTTGAAATCTTCATTCTTCCACCCCTATTTATCTAACTGACTTGTTGAACCCTTTGTCTTTTTTCTGCTGTTCTCAAAAGCAGGGCATCGGTTGCCTTCTGGCAATATGGCAGAGTAAAGCCGATAATGTAGCCGATTGACAGCGTACAGACGATTGTGCCGAAAAAGACAGGGCCCCCAAGTGACCAGCCTATAAGCAAAACAATCACTTCAATGCTGCTTCTGATCCTTGATACCTTCATTCCCGTTTTTTCAACAAGGGCAAGCATGAGTGTATCACGCGGCCCCGCCCCGCAGCCTGCTGATATATATAACCCGATGCCATACCCCATGACCAGAATGCCAAGAAGCAGCATTCCGATTTTCCCGGCATAGCCGGGAGGCGTCTGCAAAAACGGAATCATCATATATAAATCGATAAAAAGGCCAACTGTAAGCATATTTACAAACGCACCGGCCTGCGGCATCTTCTTTGTAAAAATGGATGACAGGAGAAGAATGCCTCCTCCTACAATAATTGCCCAAGATCCGATCGTTAAACCAAGCTGATAATACAATCCTATATGAAGAACATCCCACGGCGATGTGCCGAGGTCTGCTTTAATGGTCAGCACAATGCCGAAAGCCATGATGAGGAGTCCGGTAAAATAAATACTCCATCTCACTCTCAGCTCAGCAAGTGATTTCCCTGGACGCATACGTTCCAACGCCGCCTTTCAGTCAACACCGTTTTCATTAAAATGAACCTAAGCCATTATAGCATATTTCCTATTACCCGAGCATTCAAATTGACTTATTAAGCATTTGGGAAGACAAATTGGTATACTGGAGTGAAAGAGCTTGAACCACCCGGGAGTGATGGAAATGAAACCACTGGCATTCAGAATGAGGCCGGAATCAATTGATGAAATCATCGGACAGGAGCACCTGGTCGGCAAAGGCAAAATGATCGAGCGGATGGTTAAAGCACGGCACCTGAGCTCCATGATTTTGTATGGCCCGCCAGGTATCGGCAAAACGTCCATAGCAACAGCCATAGCAGGAAGCACCAATACAGCTTTCAGAAAACTGAATGCTGTTGTAAATAATAAAAAAGACATGGAAATCGTTGCAGAAGAAGCCAAAATGTCGGGGAAAGTCATTTTGATTCTTGACGAGGTACACCGCCTAGACAAAGCCAAACAGGATTTTCTCCTCCCTTATCTTGAGGACGGAAAAATCATTTTAATTGGAGCAACAACGAGTAACCCTTATCACGCCATTAATCCTGCAATCAGAAGCAGATGCCAGATCTTTGAGCTGAAGCCGCTTGAAGCGGACGACATTAAAAAAGCCCTGATCAGAGCCCTGTCGGACGACAAAAAGGGGCTTGCCAAGTACAGGGCAGAAGTGGCAGACGACGCGCTCGATCATTTCGCCTCAAGCTGTGCAGGCGATGTTAGGTCGGCATTAAATGCCCTTGAACTTGCCGTCATTTCATCTGAACCGGATGATGAGGGCATCATCCGCATTGATCTGAAAACCGCTGAGGAGTGCCTTCAGAAAAAGAGCTTTGTGCATGACAAGGATGGAGATGCCCACTACGACGTGCTCTCTGCTTTTCAAAAATCAATCAGAGGGTCTGATGTGAATGCAGCTCTTCATTATCTCGGAAGACTGATTGAAGCCGGCGACCTGATCAGCATTAACCGAAGACTGCTTGTCATCGCCTATGAAGATATCGGCCTTGCAAGCCCTCAGGCAGGAGCAAGAACACTTGCAGCCATTGAAGCAACAGAGCGCCTGGGACTTCCGGAAGCAAGAATTCCGCTCGCAAACGCAGTGATCGAACTGTGCCTTTCGCCAAAATCAAACTCGGCCTACAAAGCACTCGATGCAGCCCTTGCCGATATCCGTTCAGGCAAAAGCGGAGAAGTGCCTGATCACTTAAAAGATGCCCATTACAAAGGTGCAGGCAAACTGGGCCGGGGCATCGACTACAAATATCCGCATGACTATGAAAACGGGTGGGTCAAACAGCAGTACCTCCCCGACTCGTTAAAAAAGAAAAACTATTACGAGCCGAAGCAGACAGGAAAATTCGAAGTGGCACTCGCCCATATATACGAAAAGCTGATGAGGAACTAATGCAGGATAAAAATAAGCAGGCAGGAAAACGTCCGTTTTCCTGCCTGCTTTCTTTTTGACTATTAACCGTTTACCCGTGTAATTTTAATATCTTTCAGAAGATCCATGATAACGTGACCGCCCATGATCAGCCCTGCAACGGAAGGTACCCATGCATTGGATGAAGGCGGCATTTTAGCCTTGCGGATTTGCGCAGCGTCATTTCCAACCTTTACCCGGACATCTTCGCGGATCACAATCGGACTTTCATCAGAAAACACCACTTTAATCCCTTTTCGGATGCCTTCTTTGCGGAGACGGGTGCGGATGACCTTCGCAATCGGGTCTGTGTGGGTTTTTGAAATGTCTTCAATCTTAAATCTCGTCGGATCGGTTTTATTGGCGGCGCCCATGCTTGAGATGATCGGAATCTCTCTTCTCAGGCACTCTTTCATCAGATGGATCTTATACGAAATCGTATCAGAAGCATCAATCACATAATCAAGCCCGTGGCTGAAAAACTCTTCATATGTTTCTTCCGTATAGAACATCTTCAGTGCGATGACGTCACAATCGGGATTGATTTCTTTAATTCTGTCTCTCATCAGATCCGCTTTTGGCTTCCCTACAGTCGACACAAGCGCATGGATCTGGCGGTTTACATTCGTGATATCCACATCATCTTTATCAACAAGCACAATACGTCCCACTCCAGAACGCGCAAGAGCCTCTGCCGAAAACGATCCGACTCCGCCGATTCCAAGAACAGCAACCGTGCTGTTTTTTAAAATTTCAATACCTTCTTTTCCAATCGCAAGTTCATTGCGTGAAAATTGATTCAGCAATCCTCTCAACTCCATTTATAGAATCCATGTCAGTATTTTTCCTGAAAATGAATATATCATACTTTCGGTGAAAAACAAGAGGGAATTCTTGATTGTGCATTGGAGGGCAGCGGCTGGTACATGGATATTTGTGTTAGGTACCGTTCCAGTTTCATGGTGCCATCAATGCACAGTTCCCCAATTTTTGATGACACTATCATGTTTTTCAGTACCACCAAAACGATCTTTTCCTTCCTTGGTGGTAATTATCTCGTTTTTGAGTGCCACCAAATCGTTCTTCCCTTTCCTTGATGGCACTTATCTCGTTTTTCAGTACCACCAAATCGTTCTTCCCCTTCCTTGATGGCACTTATCTCGTTTTTGCGTACCACCAAATCACTCTTTTCCTTCCTTGATGGCACTTATCTCGTTTATCAGTTCCACCAAATCGTTCTTCCCTTTCCTTGATGGCACTTATCTCGTTTTTCAGTACCACCAAATCGCTCTTTTCCTTCCTTGGTGGCACTTATCTCGTTTTTCAGTTCCACCAAATCACTCTTTTCCTTCCTTGATAGCACTTATCTCATTTTTCAGTTCCACCAAATCGCTCGTTCCCTTCCTTGATAGCACTTATCTCATTTTTCAGTACCATCAAATCGCTCGTTCCCTTCCTTGATAGCACTTATCTCGCTTATCAGTTCCACCAAATCGTTCTTCTTCTTCCTTGGTGGCACTTATCTCGCTTTTCAGTTCCACCAAATCACTCTTTTCCTTCCTTGATGGCACTTATCTCGTTTTTCAGTTCCACCAAAACGATTTTCTCCTTTCTTGATGGCACTTATCTCATTTCCAGTTCTACCAAATCACTCTTCAGTGCCCTCAAATCCCTCACAAAAAAATAAAAAGCCCCCACAAGCAAATGCTCATGAAGGCTGTACGTTCTATTCGGCAGAAGTCCCAATTGTGCCGTCGCGGCTATCTTGGTTTTGAACCCGCTCACAGCAGGTGGGTGTCCTGTTCCACGGGTGATAAGTCCTCTGATCGAATGATGAGGCATTTACACCGCAATGGAAACTTGAACTCCCGGATCAAGTAATGTTGGATCAAAACTAAGTGTACGACGTACACATCAGGACTTCTTTTTATCTTGTAAAAAGATTACCACATTGGAACGGTCTTTTCAAGCAATTCCAAGTAGGCATTATTCACCCTTTTTAAGCTTAAGGGCAAGGTTAAGGTCGTTCAGCTGGGCTGTGCTGACCTCGCTTGGCGCATGTGTGAGAAGGTCGCTTGCGCTCGCTGTTTTAGGGAATGCAATCGTGTCGCGAAGGTTCGTTCTGCCTGCAAGCAGCATGACGAGACGATCAAGACCAAGAGCGATTCCGCCGTGCGGAGGCGTTCCGTATTCAAACGCTTCAAGCAGGAATCCGAATTGCTCCGTTGCTTCCTCTTCTGAGAAGCCGAGCATTTTGAACATTTTCTGCTGAACATCTCTTTCAAAAATACGGATGCTTCCTCCGCCAAGCTCATAGCCGTTAAGTACGAGGTCATACGCCTGCGCTTTCATAGCTGCCGGATTGGTTTCAAACAGCTCCAGATCCTCGCGTGCAGGCATTGTGAACGGATGATGGGCTGCGAAATAGCGCTGTGCTTCTTCGTCGTATTCAAGCAGCGGCCAGTCAATGACCCAGAGGAAGTTGAATTTGCTCTCATCAATCAAGCCAAGCTCTCTTCCAAGTTTGAGGCGGAGGGCGCCAAGGGCATCTGCCACAACTGATTTCTTGTCGGCAACAAACAGCAGCAGATCTCCTGCTTCAGCTTCGGTTACCGTTCTAAGGGCAGCCTGCTCTTCTTCAGCGAAGAATTTTGAAATCGGGCCTTTCAGCTCCTGTTCTTCTGCTTTCAGCCATGCAAGTCCTTTTGCTCCGTACTGGGAAACGAACTCTGTTAAAGCATCAATGTCTTTGCGGGAATAAGAAGCGGCCGCGCCTTTTACATTGATGACTTTCACTTCTCCGCCGTTTCCGACAGCGCCGCTGAACACTTTAAAGCCGCTGTCTTTTACAAGTTCAGAAACATTTACGAGTTCAAGGCCGAAGCGAGTATCCGGTTTATCCGAACCATAGCGGCCCATCGCTTCGTCATACGTCATCCGCGGAAGCGGAAGGGCAAGCTCCACACCTTTTGTTTCTTTCATGATGCGGGACATCATTTTTTCCATCAGTCCCATAATTTCTTCCTGGCTCATAAATGACATTTCAATATCCACCTGAGTGAATTCAGGCTGGCGGTCTGCACGCAGGTCTTCATCGCGGAAGCAGCGGGCAATCTGATAATAACGGTCGAAGCCTGAAACCATCAACAGCTGTTTGAAAATCTGCGGTGACTGTGGAAGAGCGTAAAACTCTCCTTCATGTACACGGCTCGGAACAAGATAGTCGCGCGCTCCTTCAGGCGTGCTTTTAGTCAGAATCGGTGTTTCAACGTCAAGGAATCCGTTCTCGTCCAGAAAATTGCGGATTGATTTGGACACATTGTGGCGCATTTTAAACGTATCAAGTAGTGCAGGTCTTCTAAGGTCCAGATAGCGGTATTTCAACCGCACATCCTCTGAAACCTCTTCAGACTTATCTTCAATCAGGAAAGGCGGGTTTTTTGCTGCATTGATGATTTCAGCTTTCTCTACCATGATTTCAATTTTGCCTGTAGCAAGGTTTGGATTAACCGTTCCTTCAGAACGCGCTGCGACTGTTCCTTCGATGTCGAGGACGTATTCGCTGCGGGCTTTTTCTGCAATTTTCAGCGCTTCCTCTGAAACTTCAGGATTCACGACAATCTGCACGATGCCCGTTCTGTCTCTCAGATCAATAAAGATCAGCCCGCCAAGGTCGCGTCGTTTTTGCACCCAGCCTTTAAGTGTTACTTTTTCTCCGATTGCTGCTTCTGTTACTTCGCCGCAATAATATGTTCGTCCAAACATCATTTCTCTCTCCTTTTGACTATCCTTTTATATACGCTGCAAGGTCCTGCAGGGAAATTTCTTTCTGTTCGCCTGATTCCATGTTTTTAACAGAAATCATGTTCTTTTCAAGCTCATCTTCGCCAAGCACAGCAACGTATCTTGCATTAAAACGGTCTGCCGCTTTAAATTGAGCCTTCATTTTTTTATCATCATAATCCTTTTCAGCTGTCAGCCCTGCTTTGCGCAGCTCATATACAAGGGATACAGAGCGGTCTTTCGGCTTGTCCCCGAGCGTCACGACAAAGCAGTCGATCGACTGGTCTACAGGCAGTTCCACGCCTTCTGCATCAAGAGCTGCGAGCAGGCGTTCAATACTTAGAGCAAAGCCGATGCCGGGCGTTTCCGGTCCGCCGATTTCCTGGACGAGGCCGTTGTATCTTCCGCCGCCGCAAAGGGTCGTAATGGCGCCGAACCCTTCTGCATCGCTCATGATTTCAAACGCAGTGTGATTATAATAATCAAGACCGCGCACAAGATTCGGATCAACTGTAAAATCGATTCCAAGGTCTGTTAAGTATGCCTGAACCTTTTCAAAATAAGCGCGGGACTCATCGTTCAGATAATCCATAATCGATGGAGCAGTTTTCATCAATTCATGATCACGGTCTGTTTTGCAGTCAAGAATGCGAAGCGGATTTTGCGTCAGTCTTTTTTGGCAGTCTGAGCAGAACTCCCCGATTCTAGGCTCGAAGTGCGCAATTAATGCTTCCTTGTGAGCTTTTCTGCTGTCTGCATCTCCAAGGCTGTTGATGATCAGCTTCAGTTTCTTCAGTCCAACAGCGCGGTAAAGCTCCATTGCAAGGGAAATGACTTCTGCATCCATAGCTGGATTGCTGCTTCCGAGAGCTTCCACCCCGAATTGCACAAACTGGCGGAAACGGCCGGTCTGAGGACGTTCGTATCTGAACATCGGTCCAATATAATAAAGCTTTGTCGGCTGTGCAGGCTGTGCGTACAGCTTTTTCTCAACGAATGCGCGGACTGTTGAAGCCGTTCCTTCAGGACGAAGCGTAATGTTTCTTCCCTTGCGGTCCTGGAACGTGTACATTTCCTTTTGAACGATGTCCGTTGATTCGCCTACTCCCCTCTGGAACAGCTCAGTGTGTTCAAAAACGGGTGTGCGGATTTCCTTGTATTGATACAATTTGCATATTTCACGTGCTGTATTTTCAATATACTGCCAGCGTTCAACTTCTCCAGGCAGAATATCCTGCGTGCCTCTCGGTATTTGAAATGCCATGTTAGATTCCTCCGATTTTTTCAAAAAATAAAAAAACTCCCGCCCCTACATAAAAATGTAGGGACGAGAGTTTGTATCCCGTGGTGCCACCCTAGTTGAAGCAAAAAAGACTGCTCCCGCTCAAAGACAGTTAACGCCTGTCACGTTCTCCTCCTACTAAAAACAAGATCGTTCAGAGGGAAACCTAGAGAGTGTTCTCTTCATCAAGTCATCATGGGAAAGCTTACAGCCAAGGCTTTCCTTCTCTGGTCATGTGTCATCCTGATTACTCTTCTCCGTCATCGGTTCTGATTATGTAATTCCAGTTAAGATTTATATACTATCATACGAATGTTCCGTAACTTGTGTCAAGAGCGATTTACCCGTTTTTTCAATTTCTTTGCTTCTTTTGCGTTTAGACCGTACTCTCCAGCGAGTTCATACAGGTTAGAATGCTGATCCTTCGTCAGTTCCCGTGAATTCACTCCGAAAATATCATGATTATTGTAATGCGACCCTTCGCTTTTTTCACTGTGCCTCATTTTTTTCTCCTTTACAGCAACTGTCTTTTCTCTAGTCTTTCCTGTTTAGCGAAAAAATATATCAAATGTCACAAGGGATATCCGATATAATAAAAGAATCTTTAAAGGGTTAAGAACAAAAGCGCAAGCGCCTTGGTCAGATCCGATAGGCAGATAAGAATCTGTCAGAAAAGTCCGGGTTTGACTTTTTTGACAGATTTGTTCTGACAGAGGATCTAGGCGCTGGAGCTGGACGAGGATAACTTTGTTATATTATCCACAACCTTTCACTCTTTATAATTTGCTTAATGATCAAAAAAAGGAGGACCGGTCATTGTTTCGAAAAATTCTATATCCCGTCATTTGTGCACTGCTGCTTTTCAGCCAGCTGCAAATGATGCCGGGAACTGCGTCAGCTGAGCCGCAAAAAGCTGTAATCGCAGCGGACGGCCTTAACATCCGAAGCGGTCCGGGTTTAAGCTATCCGGTCATCGCAAGTGTAAAAAAAGGGGCTGTCTACAGCATTACGGATGAGAGCAAAGGCTGGTATGAACTGCAATTATCAGGCGGAAACAAAGGATGGGTTGCCTCGTGGCTTGTTACCCTTCAGAATAAATCCGCACCTTCAAAAGAAAGCAATTCAGACGGCACGGTCATGTCGAATGCCGAGGATCTCAGAATCAGAAGCGGCCCGGGAACAAGCTTTCAAGTGACCGGCACCTTCGACAAAGGAAAAAAAGCATCATTCGTGCAGCAAAACGCCAATTGGGTAGAAATTTCCTTTAATGGTCAGCGCGGATGGGTTTCAAGCCAGTTTGTCACCATCAGCAAGAAAACACAAACAGCTTCCCCGTCTTCATCCGGTACGAAAACAGGGAAGGTAAAAGCCACCTCACTTAACGTGCGGAATAAGCCATCCACCTCGGCATCAACCATTGGGAGCCTGAAGAAAAATGCATCTGTTGCGATTTCAGGAACCGATGGCAAGTGGTTAGAAATTCGTTATAATGGCCAAAGAGGATGGGTACATAGCGATTTCATTTCAACTGAAACAGAAAAACAGACAGAAAAAACCGGACAGACAGGAAAAGTTACGGCAAGCTCCCTCAATGTCAGAAGCAGCGGCAGCCTGAACGGAAAAGTGATTGGCTCTGTTGCAAAAGACACTCAGGTTACCATTCTTGAATCAGCAAACAGCTGGCTTCATATTCAATATTCAGGCAGTAAAAAAGGATGGGTTTCAAGTTCATATGTTTCCCTCTCATCAAAGGGAAAAACAGAAGAGAACAAAAGCGGCACATCAAAAGTCAGCATTCTGCAAAACGGCACGAATATCCGCAAAGGCCCGTCCACAAATGAAAAGATTGTAAGACGGGCCAATGCAGGCGAGCAATTTTCTGTTGTCAGTAAAGTTGGTGACTGGTATAAGATCCAGCTTTCCGGCAGCACAACAGGATATGTAGCAGGCTGGGTTGTGTCTTCATCAGGCAGCTCCGTATCAAGGCCCGGCGGAGATGTGACGTCTTATTTGAAAAACAAAACGGTCGTTCTTGACCCTGGTCACGGCGGACGCGATGGCGGGGCCATCGGAACGAGGGGTACCCTTGAGAAAGATTTGACCATGTCTACTGCAAAACTTGTGTACGACAAACTGAAAGCATCAGGTGCCGATGTTCATCTGACACGCAGCAGCGACAGCTACATCAGCCTCAGCTCTCGGGTCAGCACCGCTCACTACCGGGATGCAGATGCATTTATCAGCCTTCACTTTGACAGCATCGAAAACCGGAGCGTACACGGAATGACAACTTATTATTACAGCTCATCAAAAGACAAGCCTCTTGCCTCTCCCGTTCATGATGAACTGCTGAAGCAGGCTAGGCTTAAAGACCGCGGCACCAAATTCGGAGACTATCACGTCATCCGTGAAAACAGACAGCCGGCAGTCCTGCTTGAACTTGGCTATGTGAGCAACAGCGCTGAAGAACTCACCGTCAGCTCAGGCTCCTACCAGGAACGGGTTGCACAGGGCATCTATTACGGATTGGCCCAGTACTTCAAATAACAGCAAAACACCATCCAGGAAGCCTGGGTGGTGTTTTGGCTTTTATGAGCATAAAAAAAAGCCGGGTTCTCCCCGGCATTCAGCTTTTTGATTCTAATATCAGCGTAACCGGACCGACGTTTGTAAATGTCACGTCCATCATGGCGCCAAACTCTCCGGTTTGAACGCTGATGCCCTTCTCACGCAGCTTCTGGTTGAAATAATCATAGAGCGGCTGTGCGTGATCGGGTTTTGCTGCAGCCATAAAGTTCGGCCTTCTCCCTTTTCTGCAGTCACCGTAAAGCGTAAACTGAGAAATCGACAGGACCTCGCCGCCAACGTCCAGTAGGGAAAGATTCATCTTATCATCTTCATCTTCAAACACTCTGAGATTGGCCACTTTTTCTGCAAGGTAATCTGCATCCTGCTCATCATCATCATGCGTGACGCCGACCAGAAGCATGAACCCCTGTCCAATTTTTCCGACTGTGTCATTTTTGACTTTCACTTCTGCATCCTTAGCGCGCTGTAAAACAATTTTCAAACCGAACGAACCCTTTCTAGTTCATGATTCTTCTTACAGAATAGATATCTGAGATCTGCTTGATTCTCTCAACCACTTTATGAAGGTGGCTGATATTGGAGATGGCAATCGCCATATTGATTGTCGCCACTTTGTTGCGGTCGGATTTCCCTGCAACAGATGAAATGTTCGTCTTCGTCTCGTTGACAGCCTGAAGCACCTCGTTCAATAGGCCTCTTCTGTCATACCCAAGAATTTCAATTTCCACGTTGTACTCTTTTCGTGCATCAAGCTGCGTTTCCCATTCGACCGGAATTAAACGGGCCTGTGCCTCGTCCGTGTGTACATTCGGACAATCATCTCTGTGAACGGAAACTCCCCGGCCCTTCGTGATAAAGCCGACAATTTCGTCACCCGGAACCGGATTGCAGCATTTGGATAGACGGATCAGAAGGTTGTCAATACCTTTGACTCTTACCCCGCTGTCCCGCTTTTTGGACGGATACGGACGCACCTCAGAAATGACCTCTGAGATATCTTTTTCCTGTTCCATATCCCGCTTTTTGCGGAGCTTTTCCGTCAGTCTGTTGGCAACCTGGGCTGCCGTAATGCCGTTGTACCCGACAGCAGCATACATATCTTCGTCATTTGAGAAATTGAATTTCTCAGAAACGCGCTTCAGATTCTCCGTTGTCAGGATGTCCTTCAGTTCAAAGTCGAGATTTTTAATCTCTTTTTCAACCATTTCTTTTCCCTTTTCAACGTTTTCCTCGCGGCGCTGCTTTTTGAAAAACTGGCGGATTTTGTTTTTAGCCTGTGACGTCTGGGCAAGCTTGAGCCAGTCCTGGCTTGGACCATAAGAATGCTTGGACGTCATAATTTCAATAATATCGCCTGTTTTGAGTTTATAATCAAGGGTCACAATCTTTCCGTTCACTTTTGCCCCGATTGTTTTATTGCCTATTTCTGAGTGAATGCGGTAGGCAAAATCGATCGGCACTGAGCCTGAAGGCATTTCAATGACGTCGCCTTTTGGCGTGAAAATGAACACCATGTCAGAGAACAAATCGATTTTAAGAGACTCCATAAACTCTTCGGCGTTTGTCGTATCATCCTGGAACTCCAGAATTTCACGGAACCAGGTCAGTTTCTGCTCAAGTGTTGACTGCTCTTCTGTCTCTTTGCCTTCTTTATACGCCCAGTGTGCAGCAATCCCGTATTCTGCAATCGTGTGCATATCCTTCGTGCGGATCTGCACTTCAAGCGGATCTCCTTTAGGACCGATGACGGTTGTATGAAGGGACTGGTACATATTCGCCTTCGGCATGGCAATATAATCTTTAAATCTCCCAGGCATAGGTTTCCAGCACGTATGAATAATGCCGAGTACGGCGTAGCAGTCTTTTATGCTGTTTACAATAATTCTGACGGCTAATAAGTCATAAATTTCATTAAACTGCTTATTCTGCAGGGCCATTTTCCGGTATATGCTGTAAATATGTTTTGGACGTCCTGAAAAATCCGCCTTAATGTTGACTTCCCCAACGCGGTTTTTCACTTCATCAATGACTTCGTCCAAGTAGGCCTCGCGCTCTGCACGCTTTTTCTTCATCAGATTGACAATTCTGTAGTACTGCTGCGGATTCAAGTAGCGGAGAGCCGTGTCTTCAAGCTCCCACTTAATTTTTGAAATCCCCAGACGATGAGCGAGCGGTGCAAAGATTTCCAGCGTTTCATTTGAGATCCTGCGCTGCTTTTCCTGCGGCAGATGCTTCAGTGTGCGCATGTTGTGGAGGCGGTCGGCGAGTTTAATCAAGATCACACGAATGTCCTGTGCCATTGCGACAAACATTTTACGATGATTTTCAGCCTGCTGTTCTTCGTGTGATTTATATTTAATTTTTCCGAGCTTTGTCACCCCATCCACGAGCATGGCGACTTCATCATTAAATGTTTGTTTCAAGTCATCAAGTGTTACATCTGTATCTTCTACGACATCATGTAAAAACCCACCCGCGATTGTTGACGGATCCATGTCCAGGTCAACCAGTATCCCTGCGACCTGTATTGGATGAATAATATATGGTTCACCCGATTTCCGGTATTGTTCACGATGCGCCTCTTCTGCATAATCATAGGCTTTCTGGATAAAGACGAGGTCTTCTCCGGTTAAATAGCGCTTCGCCTTTTCTATGACCTGCTCGGCAGTCAGTACTTGTTCATTAGCCATGGAATCACCTTTACAATGAGAACTTTATTGTACCTATTATCATGAAAAACACAGAAGATGTAAAGAGTTAGACCGTCTTTTCTGTGCCAAGCTTTCGGCCGGTACTTTGCCTGCAGTTAAATAAGAGAAAAAGCACCCATTCCCGAGTGCTTTTTTCTATGTGATTAAAACTTCATTAAAGTTAAGATATCGTATTTATCAAGCTTGCTGCGACCGTCAAGATAGCTGAGCTCAATCAGGAACGCAATCCCTGCAACAACTCCGCCAAGCTCCTCAACCAATTGAATCGTAGCTTCGATGGTGCCGCCTGTAGCAAGCAGATCATCTGTGATCAGAACGCGCTGACCTGGCTTGATTGCATCCTTGTGCATAGTCAGTACGTCTTTTCCGTACTCAAGTCCGTATTCAACACGGACTACTTCGCGCGGAAGTTTGCCTTCTTTGCGGACTGGTGCAAAACCTACTCCAAGGGAATAAGCAACCGGACATCCGATAATAAATCCGCGTGCTTCCGGTCCTACAATTATATCAACGTTTTGTTTGCGTGCATAGTCAACAATTTGATCTGTTGCATAGCGGTATGCATCACCGTTGTCCATCAACGTTGTAATATCTTTAAACTGGATTCCCGGCTTCGGGTAATCCGGAACAACTGTCACGTATTTCTTTAAATCCATATTAAGTTTGTCCTCCTCATGCATTGACAAGCGCCTTCGATTGTTTCATCCGATCATCAAACCACTTCTTTAAGTCCTGGTACGACGAATACAGCAGCGTATTCTCAAGCTCCAGCTGGCGGAGTTTGGCAGAATACGAAGAAGATTCGGAGAGGTCTCTTTTAGGCGGCTGATGATTGACAGAAATAATGCCATTGTCTATTGTAGCAAATTCTAAGTCAAAAAACACCTGTGACATGAAATTGATTGTTTCACTTGACCATCCTTTGTGGCGTGCAAGGGCTTCTGCGTGCTTTTTTAAGTCAAATGTTTCTTTTTGCTTCAGGAAGCCATAGTACCATTTAAAGTGGTCTCTTGTCGGAATGGTGGCGAAAAAATGATCGGTATGCTGATGAAAAACCGCATAGATGCGTTCAGGAAGCACATTTTCAAACAGTGCGTCAAGACTTTCGATGGATGTCGGGGTATCAACAAAGGTGATGTACTTGCCTTTCATTTTTTCTGCCGAACCCTCATCTTCGAGATAGACGATATTTTGCCCTGAATCCTTAAGCATAGTCAGTGTCTCTTTTTGAAAAACAAGATAAACGTTTTCTTTATCCTTCATCTTATCAAGCGTTTTATTCAGATCGCGCGATCCTCTTGCATCAAACAGCTGCCACTCGTTTACCGCAAGATCCTGAATCATGAGCTGCGGTTTTCTGAAATTGTTCCATTCATTAATGGACAATTCCCCGACAAGTGACACTTTTGCGAGCGGCGCCATGTGATCATGCAGATGCCCGAACCCGAATCCAATGCAGTCAAGCTGTTTTTGATCCTGCTCCACTGCAAGCTTTAAGTGGGTCTGGTCAGAACCGATTTTTCTCATTGACCCCACTTGTACAGATTCGAGCAAAAACAGCGGTTTTGGATTTCCCATGCCAAACGGGGCGAGCTTCGCTATTTTCTCAATCGACTCCACAGAAACGTCAGAAACACTGCATGCAGCATCAATCGTTTTTATCGGAATAAAATCTTCTTCTTTCAGCGAAGCGGAGGCCAGATTATTCAGTCTGTCTCTCAGCTGATCGACATGCTGGAGCTCAAGAGTCATGCCTGCTGCCATTGGATGACCGCCAAAGTGAGGAAGAATATCACGGCATTCTGAGAGATTGGCAAACAGATCGAAACCTGCAATGCTTCTTGCAGATCCTTTTGCCGTTCCTTTTTCAGCATCAATGCTCAGAATAATTACCGGTCTGTAGTATTTTTCCACTATTCTTGAGGCTACAATTCCTACGACACCCGAATTCCAGCCTTCTTTCGCAAGAACAAGCACAGAATGCTGATCTGTTGGGTACAGGGTCTCAACCTGTTCGATCGCCTCGTCTGTAATCTGAGAAACAATTTTCTGTCTCTCTTTGTTTAAGCCATCAATGTAGGCGGCAAGCTCTGCCGCTTCCTCACTGTCTGCAGACATCAGGAGCCGGACGGCTGGATCCGCTGTCTCAAGGCGTCCGACCGCATTGATGCGGGGACCAACCGCAAAACCGATGGTCTCCTCATTCACTTCTTTCCCGTCAGCTCCTGCTGCTTTGAGAAGTGCTTTTAATCCTGTCCGTTCTGTCCGGTTCATCTGCTGAATACCCAGTCGTGCAATAAGACGGTTTTCCCCGTGAAGCGGCACCAGGTCGGCAATTGTGCCGATAGCTGCTATCTCAAGCAGGTGTTCAGGAACACTTCCTGAAAGCGCATGGGCAAGCTTAAAAGCAACTCCTACACCCGCAAGCTCCTTAAATGCATATGTGCAGCCGGGCTGCTTCGGATGGATGATAGCATACGCATCCGGTAGGACCGGCCCCGGTTCATGATGATCCGTAATGATCAGATCGACTCCAAGCTCTTTTGCAAGAGCCGCTTCGTTGACAGCAGAAATACCTGTATCAACCGTAATAATCAGTGCATAGCCATCTTCACGGGCTTTGCGGAATGCAGGTTCATTCGGACCGTAGCCCTCTGTGAACCGGTTCGGAATATAAAAATCGGCGTTGGCTCCAAGTGAAGCAAGCGTCTCAAGCATGACGACCGTCGAGCTTACGCCGTCCGCGTCATAATCTCCGAAAATCAGAATTTTTTCCCCGCGCTCAATGGCGCTGTGGATACGCTGCACAGCTTTATCCATGCCGAGCAGTGTAAAAGGATCGAGAAAGCCGTGCTTTTCTATGTGAAGAAACTGGTCGGCCTCTTCAGCCGATTCAATTCCCCGGTTAAGCAAAAGTGAAGCTACCAGAGGCGTAAGATTCAAAGTATTCATCAAGTCATTCATTTTTTCGGGATGGTGTTCGTGAACATCCCATCTGTTCTTTGCTTTCAGCAAAAAAATCACCCCTCAACCACCCTATTATACTAGAGGCGGGATGGGGTGACAAACGAATATAAATGCCAGGTGCCGTGATTGGATTCTAATGAAGGATGAAGCTTTGCCGTGAAAGAGGGGGAGAGTTTTTTTATTTGCTTACCCTTCGGTTCTCGTTTTTCCGCTTTGCTGGGTACGATTCGATCCTTTGCTTACCCTCCACCACCTGCTTTTCGGAGTTGCTGGGTACGATTCGCTCTTTTCCTTACCCTCCACCACCTGCTTTTCGGAGTTGCTGGGTACGATTCGCTCTTTTCCTTACCCTCCACCACCTGCTTTTCGGAGTTGCTGGGTACGATTCGCTCTTTTGCTTACCCTCCACCACCCGTTTTTCGGCTCTGCTGGGTACGATTTGCTCTTTTGCTTACCCTCCACCACCCGTTTTTCCGCTTTGCTGGGTACGATTCGCTCTTTTGCTTACCCTCCACCACCTGCTTTTCGGAGTTGCTGGGTACGATTCGCTCTTTTGCTTACCCTCCACCACCTGCTTTTCGGAGTTGCTGGGTACGATTCGCTCTTTTGCTTACCCTCCACCACCCGTTTTTCCGCTTTGCTGGATACGATTCGCTCCTTTGCTTACCCTACAACTCTTGTTTTCCGGCTTTGCCGGGTACGATTTTACCTTTTAATTTGTTCCGGCGTTCTACACAAAAAACAGGCCCATCCGCCATAATAGCGGACAAGCCTGCCGTTTTCCCTGTAATTTATCAGCCGGGCAGTTCTACATCTCATCAGATGTCTGGCCAATTTGTTTTGCGCCATGAGAACTGCTTTTCGTTTCATCTGGAACGTCTTGCATCTTCAATTTTTCATTTTCACTCAGCAGCTCGGCATTTTCTTTTTCAAGAGCCTTCACTCTCCGCTGCAGGGAGAAAATTCTGGTTAGTCCGGCAGAAGCAATCATCAGGCCGCCAAGCAGAACAGAGCCTAAAATAATCAGAATCAGAGGCCATCTGGCTTCTCCAAACAGATAATCCACTTCAACCGAATCCACGTTGATGACAGCAAAAACAGCAACAATAAGTGCAAATAGGATGGCAAAAAGAAAACTCCATTGTCTTTTCATCCTGTACTCCCCCTTTCTTTCGATTCTCTTTTATACCCGGATGTTTCAGTCCGCAAAACATGCTGGCAAAGAGAATCATTTTCCCATTCTACTATGATGTCCTTTAGCATGGAAAGCATGAATGTGTTCATAGGGAAAGGGGGAACCTGCTTAAGCTTTCAGCTCCTGCATCACTGACTGCTGTCAGCTTTTAGTATACACTCGCACATGTTCCTGCTTTAGGCTCATAAAAACAATGCTTTTTAAATTGCCCCGAATGTGGCTGGCCGTACCATGTCGGAGGGCATGGCGCGTATGGATTGAAATACCAGAGGGCAAATTTAGCCGGATGATCTCTCCAGGATTCCAATGTTCTTCTGGCAAGCTTCTGTTCGGAAGATCTTGCTCTGCTGTAAAAGAGATTCCCCTTTTGAACCGCTTCAAACGAATAATTACCGCCCTGAACCTGGTAAATGACCTGCCTGATCGTTCTGACATCCTTAAAATCGAGACAATCCGCCACCGCCCGGTTAACAATGACATTGCCTACATAAAGCATTCCCTGCTTTCCTTCCCCCTCTGCTTCTGCTCTCATCATTCTCGCCACTAAATCAACGTCTGCACTTGTATATTTCACCCTTGGCATTTATATCACCCCATATTTAGTGTATGAACACCAGCCGCTTTGATGCTATTTAGGGCCTTTTCTGAAGAGGCAGCAGCACACAAAAACCGCGGAAATGATTCCGCGGTTCTAGTTAAACAATCGGTTCTTCCTGTTCCTGCACATTTTTCGCTTTGCTTTTCTTTTGGATTTCTTTCCACTTCCACATCATCCACAGCTGTGCTGCGATGAACAAGGAAGAATAGGTTCCTGAAATTAAGCCGATCAGAAGCGCGATGGAGAAGTTCCGGATGGATTCACTTCCAAAGACCATAAGCGCAATGACGCAGAATACGACGGTCAGGACCGTATTGACTGATCGCGTAAACGTCTGCTGAAGGCTTCTGTTTACAATACTCTTCAGGTCATCATATGTTTTGACCTTCGTTTTCTTATAAAGCTCTCTTATCCGGTCAAACGTAACAATTGTATCATTGATTGAATACCCCACAATCGTCAGAACAGCGGCGATAAAGGTAATATCCACTTCAAGACGCGTGATGCTAAATACTGCAATGATAAAGAAGGCATCATACAGCAGTGCAAGAACAGCAGCCACGGCCATTTTGTATTCAAACCTCAGGGAGACATAAATGATAATTCCCAAAGAGGCGATCAGCACACCGTACATGGCGTTTCTGGCAAGTTCTTTTCCTACTTCAGGCGAAACCGTGCTGATGCTCGGTTCTTTGCCGTACTTTTCATTAAAGAAATCTTTAACCTCTGCAATTTCCCCTTTGTCCAGCACGCCGGCAAATCTTGCTACAGCCGTCTGGTTCTGGTTTCCTGCAAAGACAATGTCTTTTGCTTCAAGATCGAGCGATTCAAGATCTTTCTCAACTTCTTCAGCTGTCAGTGTCTTATCGGCACCGATTTCAATGCGGGTACCGCTTGAAAAATCAATGCCAAGGTTCAGTCTGAAAATAATCAGCAGTACTAGACCCGCAGCAAGCAGGATTCCGGAAGCTGCAAAGAATTTTTTGCGGTGCTTAACAAAATCCACTTTATCAAATTTAGTCGGCGCATCCACATCTTCTGTTGATTTGCTCAAATCAATAATGTCTTTTTTGTTTACGCCGAAGTATCCAGGCTTCTTATCAAGCCATCTGCTTTCCACCAATAAACCTAGCAGCAGTCTGCTCAGGAAAACAGAGGTCAGGAAACTCATTAAAATACTGAGAATAAGACTCGTTGCAAATCCTTTGACAGCACTTGTCCCAAAAAAGAACAGCACTCCGCCTGCAAGCATCGTGGTGATATTTGCATCAAAGATTGTCGCAAACGCCCTTCTGCTGCCGGCTCTGTAAGCTGATCTGATTGACTTTCCAAGCTTGATTTCTTCTTTAATCCGTTCATAGGTAATGATATTGGCATCAACGGCCATACCCACCCCGAGAATCAATGCAGCAATACCCGGCAGTGTTAAGACGGCATTCATCCAGTCGAATACCTGCAAGACAAAGTACAGATATGTAGTAAGGGTTACAACTGCGATGACTCCAGGTAAACGATAGAAATACAGCATGAAAAGGAAAATGAACCCGATTCCGATAATACCTGCAAGAACCGTTGTCTGAAGCGCTTCTTCTCCGAACTGGGCTCCTACTGAAGTTGAGTACGTTTCAACCAGCTTAACCGGAAGTGATCCTGCATTAAGAAGATTGGCAAGATCTTTAGCTTCTTCCACAGTAAATTGACCGGTAATCGTTACGTCTGTTG
The DNA here is from genome assembly GCF_053629595.1 of Metabacillus sp. SLBN-84. NCBI lineage: Bacteria > Bacillati > Bacillota > Bacilli > Caryophanales > Bacillaceae > Metabacillus > Metabacillus sp. SLBN-84. The sequence continues at coordinate 1,347,447 of NZ_JBRJIP010000001.1, read as the reverse complement.
TATCAAACACTTCATTGACGTTTGGATTTGAAATAAATTTCGGTGACTCTTTTGATACTTCCTCTTTATAGGAATCACCTTCAGCATAATCAAGCCAGATGACCAGCTGATTTTCATTTTGCGGCGCCATGGCAGAGATCTGCTGTGTTACCTTTTTAAATTTATCAGCATCTTTCAGCTTTACAGCAACAATCGGCTCTTGTGTTTCCGGGTCGAATGTCTGTTTAGACGCTCCCTCGACAAGGTCTGATCCGTTCATCATGACCTTGTCATTCACATCGCGGAACGTCAGCTCAGCCTGTGTGGAAAGAATCTCCCTCGCCTGATTCTGATCCTTTACTCCCGCAAGCTGCACCCTGATGCGGTTCTCGCCTTCAATTTGAATGTTCGGCTCGCTTACGCCAAGGACATTCGCTCGTTTTTGAAGGGCATTGACCGTGCTGACGAGCGCATTTCTGTCAATTTTATCCCCATCATTGGCAGGCTCAACGTCATACAGAATCTCAAACCCACCCTGCAGGTCAAGACCAAGGAGTATATTTCCTGTAGCCTTGTTCCCAAAAGCACCGATTAAACTTCCTACGCAAAGGACGAGTAAGAAAAAAACAATGATGCGTCCCTTTTTAACCATGTTGCATCCTCCTTAAGAAAACCGTTCAATATGTATTATTCTTTTGCCGTGCCTATTTGTCTGCCTTCTTCACTGTCAAACCAGCTGCCGGACTTAAACGACTCAATTGTTGCAAACGTCATAAATTCATTCGGTTTTACAGCCATAATATCAGCCACCATTTCGTGAACCATCAGCTCAGTCTTCTTTTTCCATTTTTTATTTCTCAGGTAATTCCATATCTCTGATTCTGTCACATCGCCGTAGTCAAGAATCTTAAACTCTTCTGCTTTGCTGACAAGCGCCGGTTTCACATGGTGGCGGTATTTTTCAATTTCATCCTTTTGGGTCATGGCACGCTCCTCCATTCATTATGTATGCGTGATCGGGACTTTATCAGCGGCCATGCGCGAACATCTTGTCATGCTTGGCCAATCATAGCGCATATAGTTAATTGTATATGATTAGATGCTATTTGAGAAGGCGGGGAACGTGATGTCAAAGCAAACATTTTTACAGGGGACGCTCATTTTAATAGCCGCCGGCCTGATTACCAGGGTTCTTGGATTTATGAACCGGATTGTAGTCGCCCGTTTTATCGGAGAAGAAGGCGTTGGACTCTATATGATGGCTATGCCGACACTTGTGCTGATCATCACCATAACTCAGTTTGGGCTGCCGGTGGCAATCTCAAAGCTTGTGGCAGAAGCAGAAGCGGAAGGGAATCAGAGGAAAATTAAAAAAATCCTGATTGTATCTCTTGCGGTTACCGGCACGCTGAGCCTTATATTTACACCTGCCATTATTTTGCTCGCCCCGTATTTATCAAACTCGCTCCTGACAGATCCAAGGACGCTCTATCCGCTTCTTGCCATCTCGCCGGTTGTCCCGATCATCGCTGTATCTTCCGTCCTCAGAGGATACTTTCAGGGCAAGCAGAATATGCGTCCGGCTGCGATTTCACAAGTGCTTGAGCAGGTTGTGCGAATTTCTCTTATTGCTGTCTGCACAAAAACCTTTTTGCCTTACGGAATTGAATACGCTGCTGCAGGGGCGATGGCATCAGCTGTTGCAGGAGAACTCATCTCCCTCTTGTATATGTTCTCCATGTTTAAAATGAAAAAGAAGTTCCGGATACGCCGCAAATTTTTCACTTCCCTGAAAGAAGGAAAAACAACCTTTCAGAATTTAATGAGCATCGCCCTTCCGACTACAGGAAGCCGCATGATCGGTTCGATCGCCTGGTTTTTCGAGCCGATTGTAGTGGCTCAGAGCCTTGCCATTGCAGGATTTACCGCCACAATGGCAACTAAGCAGTACGGGGAGCTGACAGGATATGCCCTGCCCCTTCTGATGCTTCCGTCATTTATTACGTATTCTCTCTCAACGGCTTTAGTCCCCGCAATCAGCGAAGCGATGGCGCAAAAGAAAATACATGTTGTTCAGCACAGGCTCCAGCAGGCCTTCAGGCTCTCTTTAGTAACCGGAGGGTTTGCCGTCGTCATTCTGTACATCTATGCAGATCCGCTCATGACAGCTATGTACGGAAGCAGCCATGCCGCGATTTTTGTCCAGGTCATGGCTCCGTTTTTTATCTTTTATTACTTTCAGGGCCCTCTCCAGGCAGTCCTGCAGGCCCTTAACCTTGCAAAGGCCGCGATGATCAACAGCTTTGTCGGATCGGCAGTAAAAACCGCCCTGATCTTCCTTTTGGCTACTAGGCCTTCTCTCGGTATTATGGGAGCAGCGCTTGCGATTGTGGCAGGCATCATGCTTGTTACCCTTCTGCATTTGGCAACGGTGATGAAAGTTATTTCCCTGACCATTAAAGTGAGTGAATATCTCAAATGCTTTTTAACGATGATCCTCTCAGGCGTTGCAGGCTATTTCTTTTTTAAGGTTCTGCCCCTCGGTTTGGGCATGAATCTGATGATTTCGGTTTGCTTTACTTTTTCTGTATACTGCATCCTTCTTGCAGCCTTCAGGCTTGTATTGAAGGACGATGTCGGCAGACTTCCGTTTATCGGCGGTCATCTTTCAAAATTTGTGCCGCGATAATGCCTACTTGTCATCAATTAGATCTATAAAAAAAGTTTGTTTGTTGTGGGTGCAAAGAGAAATATTCTTCACATCAAAGTACCCGAGCTTTCTCAGCTGCTGTCTCAGCCATAAATTCGTTTTGCCGATCCGGTACAAATTTTCCTCCTGGATTAATCCGTCCACAATAAGCGGCAGCTGAAGCTCCTGATGCTCGCTGCCATTTTCTTTTTTTATAACTGACAGTTTGCCTGAAGGTTCGAGAATCGCAAAATCAACTTCACTTATGTCATTTACATCCTTTTCTCTAAGCTGAGTCATGAGGTCATCAAAATTGTAGCGCTGGGTTTTCATTGCACGCTCATTGATTTTCCCTCTGTCAATGATGATGGTCGGCTTTCCGTCTATCAGTGCACGCACTTTCTGGTTCTTCAGTGAAAAGTAGGCAAGACTGATCTGGATCAAAAGAAGCAGAAACATTGGAATAATCGTATGAATCAGGGGATCATTCGTATTTTCAATCGCCATGACTGCCATTTCCGCAATCATCAGAAAGACCACAAGATCCAATAAGCTGAGTTCCCCGATTTCACGTTTGCCCATCAATCTGAAAATAATCAGAATAAGAATGTACAGAAAAATGGTGCGTCCGATGATTATGAAATGCACTTCCATTTTTTTTTGCCCCCTTGCTGCATCGATACGTTTATTTTGAACGGATAAACCTTTTTCATGTAGAACAATTTCGATTCTATTTTTGCTTCATGTGAATAGGATGGTAGTAAGACGAGCGAAAACAAGCTAAGGAACAGAGGGGGAGATTGGAATTAATACGCGCAGATGGGGAAAAGCCATCATGTATGGCTTATCAAGTATTTTAATCGCAGCACTTGCTGTAAGCTTATTATTTTCTCTGCTGCTTAAATTCACTTCATTAACAGAGGATTCCATTAAGTGGGTTATTTTAGGCCTCTCATTTCTGGCTGTCTTTATAGGGGGATTTATAGCGGGCGGAAAAGGCAAAGAACGGGGATGGCTCGTTGGAGGCACAACAGCACTCCTTTACACGCTGATCATTTTTTTCTTTCAGTTTTTGGGCTACGGCAAGACGTTTACGATGGAGCAGACGATGTATCACGGGGGATTTCTTGCCATCGCCATGCTTGGCGGCGTGATGGGAGTCAACTTGTCAGGGTCCAAATAGGAAAAACAAAAGAAGCGCCCGCGGGCGCTTCTTTTGCTTTTGCCGTATGTATTAGGCTTTTTCCATTGAGATGCCTTTTTGTTCAACAACATCGCGGATTGCGCGGCGGTCAAATGTCAGACGGGATCCGTCTCCTGCTTTGATGACAACTTTTTCTTCATCGATTGAATCAACGATGCCGTGCATTCCGCCGATTGTAACGACTTTGTCGCCTTTAGACAGACTGTCCTGCATTTCACGCACTTTTTTCTGCTGCTTCTGCTGCGGACGAATCAGCAAAAAGTAAAAAATCGCAAACATCAGAATCAGCGGTCCAACTGTAGTCAATAGTTCCATTTTTTTCACCCCTTTCAAATATGGCAGCTGCCAAGAGATACCGTATCTATGAAGCTGCCTGCAGGGCAGGCAGCCGAACTAATTAGAAGTTTTTCGCGTTTGGTTTATTGAACCCGTACTGCTCGAAGAATTCATCTCTGAAATCCCCGAGGCGGTCTTCGCGGATTGCCTGTCTTACCTGCTCCATTAAGTTTAACAGAAAATGAAGGTTATGGTAAGAAGTTAATCGGATGCCGAATGTTTCATCGCACTTCATGAGATGGCGGATATAGGCGCGGCTGTAATTGCGGCACGTATAGCAATCGCAATTCTCGTCAATCGGACCGTAATCACGGGCAAATGCTGCATTTTTGACGACCAGGCGGCCTTTGCTTGTCATAAGGGTTCCGTTACGCGCAATGCGTGTCGGGAGCACACAGTCAAACATATCAATGCCTCTCACTGCCCCGTCAATCAGTGAATCAGGAGATCCTACGCCCATCAAATAGCGCGGTTTATCAGAAGGCAGCAGCGGTGTTGTAAACTCAAGCACGCGGTTCATCACATCTTTAGGCTCTCCGACTGAAAGCCCGCCGACTGCGTAACCAGGGAAATCCATTGAAATCAGATCTCTTGCACTCTGTTTTCTGAGCTCCTCATATTCTCCGCCCTGAACGATTCCGAATAGACCCTGATCGTTTGGACGTTCATGTGCAGTCAGACAGCGCTCTGCCCATCTGCTTGTCCGCTCAACAGATTTTTTCATGTAATCATACTCTGCCGGGAACGGAGGGCATTCATCAAATGCCATCATAATATCTGAGCCGAGGTCATTTTGAATCTGCATCGCTTTTTCCGGAGACAGGAAAAGCTTGTCTCCATTCAGATGGTTTCTGAAGTGGACGCCTTCTTCTTCGATCTTTCGGAATTCACTTAAACTGAATACCTGGAAACCGCCTGAATCCGTCAAAATGGCACGGTCCCAGTTCATAAATTTATGAAGGCCGCCCGCTTCTTTGACAATTTCATTTCCGGGACGAAGCCATAAATGATACGTATTGCTTAAAATAATGCCTGCTCCCATTTGAACAAGCTCTTCCGGAGACATTGTTTTAACCGTCGCAAGCGTTCCCACCGGCATAAAAACAGGCGTTTCAAATGACCCGTGCGGTGTATGAACCCGTCCGAGCCTTGCTCCTGTCTGCTTGCACGTTTTAATTAATTCATAGCGAATTGGTGGATATGACACCTTTTTTCCTCCTTCAAGGCAGTATTTCTAGATGATCAGCATGGCATCGCCAAAGCTGAAGAAACGGTATTTTTCCTTAACAGCCGTTTCGTAGGCATGCATGACGTGCTCCCTTGTTGCAAGAGCACTGACGAGCATAATCAGGGACGATTTCGGCAAATGGAAATTGGTCACCATGCCGTCGATTGCCTTGAATTCATAGCCCGGGTAAATGAAGATATTGGTCCAGCCGCTGTCTTCCTTAAATGTACCGTTATTTGCCGACGCGATTGTTTCAAGGGTGCGGGTCGACGTCGTTCCGACAGAGATAATCCGTCCGCCTTTTTCCCTGACCTGATTAAGCAGCTGTGCTGTGCCTGCGCTCATCTGATAAAACTCGGCATGCATTTCGTGCTCTTCCACTACGTCAGCGCTAACCGGGCGGAATGTACCGAGGCCGACATGCAGTGTAATAAACGCAAGATGGACTCCTTTTTCTTTCAGAGCTTCAAGAATCTGTTCGGTAAAATGAAGACCGGCCGTCGGGGCTGCAGCAGACCCGACCTCTCTTGAGAATACCGTCTGATAACGCTCCTGATCATCAAGCTGTTCTTTAATGTACGGCGGCAGCGGCATTTTACCGAGAGAGTCAAGCGCCTCATAAAAAATACCTTCGTACTTGAACTCAAGCATTCTGCCACCGTGATCGGCCTCTCCTGTGCAGACCGCACGCAAAATGCCGTCGCCAAATACGATTTCAGTTCCGACTTTCACGCGTTTGGCAGGCTTTGCAAGAACTTCCCATACATCTCCCTGTTCCTGTTTTAGCAAGAGCAGTTCAATTTTTGCGCCTGTATCTTTTTTCTCGCCAATGAGTCTTGCAGGCAGAACACGTGTGTTGTTCAAAACAAGACAGTCGCCTTCCTGAAAATAATCAATAATCGATTTGAACTGGGCATGTTCCACCGATCCGGATTCTTTATCAAGCACCATCAGTCTTGACGCGTCCCGCTCGAGCAGAGGAACCTGCGCGATCAATTCTTCAGGCAAATCAAAATCAAACAAATCTACTTTCATCATTTTTCACCTTTTCCGTTATGCAAATCTCTATTGTTTCGGAACTTCCATTTGAAAGTGATGATAAACAGCATCTGTTACCATTCTTCCCCTTGGAGTCCGTTGTATAAAACCAATCTGCAAAAGATATGGTTCGTATACATCTTCAATTGTGTGCGATTCTTCGCCTATTGTAGCAGAAATCGTGTCGAGTCCCACGGGTCCGCCTTTAAATTTTTCAATAATGCCCATCAGCAGCTTGTGATCGATATGATCAAGGCCAAGTCTGTCGACTTGCAGCCTTTCAAGCGCTTCATTTGCGAGGCTGCCTGTAATGGCCGGTTTTCCGAGAACCTGCGCAAAGTCTCTTACCCTCCTGAGCAGCCTGTTGGCTATCCTCGGAGTCCCGCGTGACCGGCGCGCCAGTTCGAGTGATGCTTCTTTTTCGAGGCCAATGCCAAGAATATCTCCTGTCCGCTCGGCAATCAGGGAGAGCTGCTCTTCATTGTAGTACTCAAGACGGCTCAAAACACCGAAACGGTCCCTGAGGGGTGCAGTCAGCAGCCCGACTCTTGTTGTCGCTCCAATGAGCGTAAACGGAGGCAGATCAAGGCGCACGGACCTGGCTTGCGGTCCTTTTCCAATGACAATATCAAGACAGAAATCTTCCATTGCAGGATACAGCACTTCTTCAATGGAACGCTGAAGGCGGTGGATTTCATCAATAAATAAAACATCACCGGGTTCGAGGGCGGTCAGAATGGCGGCAAGGTCGCCCGGCCTTTCAATGGCCGGTCCTGAAGTCGTTCTGATATTGACGCCCATTTCATTTGCAATGATGGTGGCAAGGGTCGTTTTGCCAAGCCCTGGAGGCCCGTAAAGAAGCACGTGGTCCAGTGTTTCGCTTCTCATCTTTGCTGCTTCGATAAAAACCTTTAGATTATCCTTTACTTTATCCTGCCCAATGTACTGCGATAAAGTCCTAGGTCTAAGGGAGAGCTCAAGAGCTCCTTCATCAAGCTCCGCTTCGCCGGAAACAAGACGTTCGTCCATAAATGATCACCTTACTTTAATAGCTTTTGCAACGCTTTTTTCACATACTGGTCTGTGGAAAGCTCCTCTTCCATCAGAGCAGGAACAACTTTGCTGATTTCCCGTTCTGCATAGCCGAGAACTTTCAGGGCTTCAAGTGCTTCACTCAGTGATTTGGAGGCTGTTTCTGATGCAGCATGCTCTTCATGGGTAAACAGGTCCGGCGCAAGTTCGCCTGCAATATCTCCAAGCTTCCCTTTCAAGTCAAGGATGATCTGCCTTGCCGTCTTTTTGCCCACGCCGGGAAATTTCACGAGGAATTTTTCATCCTCACTCTCAATGGCTCCGACTACTTGTGACGGATTCCCGGAAGCAAGTATCGCGAGAGCTCCTTTAGGACCGATGCCTGTCACATTTAAAAGCTTCATAAATAAGGCTTTTTCTTCTCTTGTATGAAAACCGTACAGCGCGAGGATATCTTCTCTGACATGCTGATACGTATAAATCGTCACTTCCGAGGAACGGCTGCGCTGGTAGCTGAATGGGTTAGGAGTGTGAACCTGATAGCCAATGCCCCCGCGGTCAATCACTACATACTCGGGAGTCACCAGATCAATGGTTCCTTTTATAAATTCGATCAAACTTTTCACCTCTTTATAACTGTACCTCATTGTAACATACTTTTTTTCTCTGCCTGTAGTATTAAACAGCGGATTTTGCCTAAACAAAACAAAAAAATGCACCCGTTCAAAAAGATCGGGCACATAAGACAGCTTCAGTTCGCCTCTGCAGGCGACGAGTAGGCTTTATATGATTGAATGACTTTTAAGTAATGGTCTTTCGACTGGATGCGAATGCCGTGTCTCAGCTCGTCATGTTTCCTGGTCTCGAGCTTCCCAACATCAATCTGAAAGAAGGAATGGATGATCTCCGAAGCATCATCAGGCTTGCCGTTGAAAATAGAGAACACCCCTTCTGATGAAAGGCCGAAATACCCGTTTGCTTTTAACAATGGGGAGATATCATCAACTTCTTTTTGAAAAATGATCTGATTATCATCCTGATCGACAAGCTGCCAGCCTTCATACTTAGCCCAGAAATCTTCCATTGCAAGAATGGTTTCTGTTTTAACCTCTTCGCTGATCTCCCCGTCCAGGTAGATCCTTTCAAGAACCACTGTCACAGTCAGGGGACCGCTGACTTCATAGGCCTGATCGTCATTGCCGGCTGCATCGTACGGTTCATGCACAGCAGGAAAAGAAAGAAAAAAGATTCCAATGAACGCTATTGCAGCTGTAAACAGGAAACGATGAGATGACATCATTTTTTACACCCCAATCCATTTACCGTTCTGGTAAAGAAATATTGATTCGTTATTAGTTTGACCATAATTAGAAGGATTAACCATAGAAAAGCGGAATCAGCCGTTTAGCTCCAATAGGCAGATAAGAAATCACCGAAAAAGTCCGCTTTTGACTTTTTTGGGGATTTTGTTCTGACAGAGGAGTTGGCTGATGGAGCTGGACACCATAGAAAAGCGGAATCGGCCGTTTAGCTCCGGGAGTCAGATAAGGATTCGGCAGAAAAGGCGCTTTTTGCCTTTACTGCCGAATCTGTTCTGGCAGAGGAGTTGGCTGATGGAGCTGGACACCAGAAAAGCTGGATAAGAAATTACACCAATGGCAAGATCGTGCGGGTATAAAATCGGACAAATTAAAAAGAGGCGCACTGAGGCACCTCTTTTAACCGTTATCGGGCTTGCTGAACCGGCTGATTCATCATGTTCCCCATATCATCAAACAAATCGCGGATATCGGCATCAATGGACTTTTTATCATTTCCATTTTCAATATTGTCGTTGATCGTTCTCACGCGGGTAAACGTTCCTTCATCGGTGACAACTTGTACGTCTTTTCCTTTAGCTGCAGGTTTGACTGCATCCATTACTGCATTTTTCACGTTTTTGTCATTCTTGTCGTCCGTGTCAATTGCAACCAGGACCTGATCGCCATTTACAAGGGTGCGGACGTCGTCAACGTTTTTCACATCTGCAGCCTGTTCAGAAACCTTTTTAGCCATTGCTTTCTCATTGTCATTGTAATAGCTGATTTGCTTTACCTGACCATGATAATTTTCATCATTTCGGCTGAAACGATTATCTCTCTCGAGCATGCCGTCTTCATTTGAAAGCGGTGCAGTGGGATTATCCATTCTTCCATTATGAAAAGCTGTATCCCGATCATTTACTTTTGTAAAGTAATTATCGTTCATATCGCCTTCCATCATTTCAGTCAGAGGTCCATCATTATCTACGTTGTCTACATTGCCATTATTGCCGCGGTGCTCATTTGAATAATAGCCGATCGGTCTGGCGTTATCATTGTAGCGTGTATCAAGCGCGCCTTCGTTATTGTTATTACAAGCAGCGAGACCTGTTGCAGCGACAGCAATTGCAGCAAAAGCAGTAAGTTTATGCCTCAATATAAAAACCCCCTGATTTTTCTGATGCGAGCAAATCCGCTCTTGTATAGGTTGCTCGTTCAGGAGGGGATTAACCTGTTAGTTAAAGGTAAGTTCTTTAAATAATGGAGAGGAAATTTCACTTGTTCCGGCTGATGATTTTATTTCATAAACAGTTAAAAAACATAAAAAAAGAGACGAACAAATCCGTCTCTTCAGGCGACATTAGTCTTCTTCTTCTTCGTCAAATCTTGGCATGGCGAACTGATCACTCTGCCCAAACTGGCCTGGCATCCCGCCGAATTGACCCTGACCGCCCGGCATGCCCCCGAACTGACCTGGCATTCCGCCAAACTGTCCTTGACCAAATTGGCCAGGCATTCCGCCAAACTGTCCCGGCATGCCCATTCCGTAACCTGGCTGCCCTCCAAACCCCGGACCAGGTCCTCCGCATCCGCAATCCTCTTTATCCATTGCAGGACTGACCTGAGGCGGCTGGTTGTTTTCCGGCGCTCCTCCGTATGCCCCCATCACTTGACCAGGCATATTTGGCGCTCCGCCGTATGCTCCCATGACCTGACCAGGCATATTTGGCGCTCCGCCGTATGCTCCCATGACCTGACCAGGCATGTTCGGCGCTCCGCCGTATGCTCCCATGACCTGACCAGGCATAGGTCCTCCGCCATATCCTCCCTGCTGAGGATATCCGAAACCCGGTCCAGGCATGACTGGGGATACCGGTACACATCCAGGAGGATAGCCATAGCCCGGTCCGCCGAAGCCTGGACCTCCGAATCCCGGTCCGCCAAATCCTGGTCCGCCTCCAAATCCCGGGGCTCCGCCAAATCCTGGACCGCCGAAGCCCGGTCCGCCAAATCCAGGCTGCTGCGGACTGTATGCGCCCATTACATCATCATCGTCATCGTCATCAAACGGCATTTGCTGCGGCATTCCCTGCATTCCGCCATAAGGCTGCATTTGCGGAAATCCTCCAAATCCAGGACCGCCGCCGAATCCAGGTCCTCCGAATCCAGGTCCCCCAAAACCCGGTCCGCCAAATCCCGGTCCGCCAAATCCTGGTCCAGGCATGACCGGTGATACTGGATAACAGTCATCTCCCCCTGGCCCCTGATCCATAGCTCCGGCAACCATGCCCGGATTCTGGAACGGCACTCCCTGCTGGCCGGGAAATCCTTGACCCTGAGGCTGGCCAGGGAATCCCTGAGGGCTTTGCTGGCCGGGACCGCCCTGATAGGCACCCATTACCCCTTGCTGAGGCATGCTTGGTTTGTTTTCCATGTCTTTATCAGCCTCCTCTTTGCTTGCCGGCGACACATATTTCGGTTTTTCTTTTTCGGCAGGTTTCTCAGCCGGTTTTTCAGCCGGCTTCATCATTTCCGGCATGACATTTGACGGCTTAGGCGGCAGTTGAGGCTGAGGCGCCTGAGGCATCATCGCCATATTCAGCATGTAATAGTTGTTAATATCAAGCTCCGGATAAGCCGGCTGCTTCATATTCGGAACTGGCGGAACATAAGGGACAGACGGTTTTTCCTTAGGAACTTCTTTTGGCTTTGTATCCGATACTTCCATTACCTGCTTCGGTTTTTCCTTCGAAAAAGGATGCTCGGACTTAGGCATTTCTTTTTTACCTGAAAAATTGAGCTTTGTTTCGTTTTTTACAGGCACGCCGCCGGTTGGAACTTTTATTTTCATTCCCGGCATAATTAAATCAGGATTGCTGAGCTGAGAATTCATTTTTTTCACTTCTTCAAAGTCTACACCATATTTTTTGGCAATCTTCCAAAGGGTATCGCCTTTTTGAACAATGTGGATTTTCAACCTTTCCCCCTCCTATGCTTGAAACTTTATCGCATATGATTAGCAGGCAATGATGCCATTCTTCTTCATCACAACTTATGCTTGTGAAGACAAATATATGTTCAGGGGAAAAGAAAAAACTGACAAACACTGGGCCTGCGCAAGCATGTCGCTTACATGGCCGAGTGTCTGCCAGTTATGGGTTAAACGTGCTGGAGCATCCTTTCAAGAGCAAGGACCGCATCCTTTGATGTATGTTCATCAACGCGAATCTGATTGACCGGTTTTCCTTCAACAATTGCCTCAAGAGACCAAAGCAAGTGCGGCAAATCAATTCGGTTCATTGTCAAACAAGGGCACATGAACGGATTCAGTGAAACAATCTCTTTGTCGGGATGCTGATCAATAATCCGCTTCACGAGGTTCATCTCTGTTCCGACTGCCCATTTGCTGCCAGGCTCTGATGCCTCAATGACATCGATAATGTATTTGGTAGAGCCTGCAAGATCGCTTGCCGCCACAACCTCTCTGCTGCATTCAGGGTGAACAATAATGTTCATGTCGGGCTTTGTGCTTCTGATATGCTCGATGTTCTGCACGGTGAATTTTTCGTGGACAGAGCAGTGGCCCTTCCAGAGAATCACAATGACATCTTCAGGATTGCCGTCACATTCAAGCTCATTGGTATGAGGGTTCCAGACAGCCATTTTCTCAAGGGGAATGCCAAGGTTATAAGCTGTGTTTCTTCCAAGATGCTGATCAGGCAAAAAGAGAATTCTTTCCTTCTGTCCAAAAGCCCAGCTCAGCATTTTTTCCGCATTTGAGGACGTGACCGTTGCACCGCCATTTCGGCCTACAAACGCTTTAATGGCAGCCGTTGAATTCACATATGTCAGCGGCAGAATCGTGTCGCCAAACAATTCCTGAAGCTTGATCCATGCCTGCTCTGTCTGGCTGATATCCGCCATATCGGCCATCGAGCAGCCGGCTCTCATATCCGGTAAAAAAACCTTCTGATGTTCTGTTGTCAGCATATCGGCTGTTTCAGCCATAAAATGCACGCCGCAAAAAACAATGAATTCTGCTTCTTTGTTGGCAGCTGCAGCCTGTGCAAGCTGCAGGGAATCACCCGTTATATCTGCAAACTGGATCACTTCATCTTTTTGATAATGATGGCCGGGGATCAGCAGTTTCTTCCCGTACTTGTCTTTAATTGCCCTGACTCTTTCCATCATTTCGTTTTCACTTAGCTCTTTATAGTGCGGCGGCATTTTTTCATTTGTTTCAAATTGAAGCATATCCAAAACGTTCATGTCACGTTCCCCCTTCTATTCTACATTCATGCTCAAATCAAGCGCTCTAGCAGAATGAGTCAGCATGCCGAGTGAAACATAGTCCACTCCCGTGCGACCGTAATCGGCTAAATTTTCAAGCGTAATGCCCCCTGATGCTTCAGTAATAATGGAGTCTGGTGTGATGGCTGCAAAAGCTGCCGCTTCAATCGGGGTGCGGTTATCAAACATAATGATATCTGCGCGTGCCGCGATGGCCTCGTGCAGCTGCTGCTCCGTTTCAATCTCAACCTCAATTTTGATCATATGCCCTGCTTTCGCTCTTGCTTTTTGAACCGCTTCAGCAATCGAGCCCGCGCTTGCGATATGGTTATCTTTCAGCATGATGCCGTCATACAGTCCAAATCTGTGGTTGTACCCTCCTCCGCACCTGACAGCATATTTTTCAATCATTCTGAGGCCCGGAGTCGTTTTTCTTGTATCGCAGATTTTCGTATGATCTGAATTCAGCAGCTTTACCGCCTGATTGGTCAGAGTTGCAATTCCGCTCATCCGTTGCAGAAGATTCAGCACGACTCGCTCTCCTGTCAAGATGGATGCAATCGGCCCGGTCATGACAGCCGCCTTTTCCCCCCTGTAAATGGCCTCTCCGTCCCGTTTCAGAACCTGGACGTTAACCCGCGGGTCTAAAACGGCATATCCGGCTTTCAGCACTTCTTCACCGGCGAAAATACCATCTACCTTTGCACGGATAACAGCAGTACCTGTCTGTCCTTCCGAAAAAATGAACGTGCTCGTTGCATCAAAGTCTCCGATGTCTTCTGTAAAAAAACTTTCCAGCTGCTTTTTTAATTTAAGTAAATTCAATGATCTTCACCTCTGAATGTTGTTGATAGCTGCACCCTTTTTTCGAAAGAAGAATTTGTTTTTTCAGCCAGAATGCATCGTTTGATCCTGGAAAATCCAATCGGCAGTGACCTCCTCTGCTTTCGGTCCTCTGAAGAGCAGCCGATACAATCAGCCAGCCTGAGGTCATCATATTAAGACGTTCAGCACTATCGTTTGTGAGGTCTTTCACATTAATAGCCCAATACGGCTTCAGCCATTTTTCAAACCAGTGCAATGCTTTCGCAAGATCTTTCTCAGTCCGTTCAATTCCCGCATATGCGGTCATCACCTGCTGAATGTCTTCCTGTTCCGGCAAATCGATATCTGCAGGATATGAGAATACTTGTGCATCCGATCCTTTTAGATCAACTGTTTCCTGGATGCTCTGGATCTTGTTTGCCAGACGCTTTCCGAAGACCAGGCCTTCAAGCAGGGAGTTGCTCGCCAGCCTGTTTGCTCCATGAACCCCCGTGCACGCCGTTTCTCCTGCAGCATAAAGCCTGCTGACAGATGTCCGGCCATGCAGATCGGTCTTGATGCCGCCCATTAAAAAATGCATGCCCGGCGCAACCGGGAGCAGTCCGTTTTCAATCGCTATGTTATATTTCCTGCACATAGCCGTAATGGTCGGAAACCGTTCTTCAAAGCTTGAAACCGGCAGGATGTTCAGATAAACGCTCCGCCCCTTTTTGATCTGCGAAAAGATAACGCGTGCAACGATGTCTCTCGGCGCAAGGTCTTTAAGAGGATGGATGCCTTCCATGATCCGTTCGCCCAAATCATTTTGAAGAAAGGCCCCTTCCCCTCTTACTGCCTCAGAGATCAGTCCGGCACACCCGCCGCCTGCAAGCAGCATCGTCGGGTGAAACTGGGTAAATTCCATATCCGCAAGCACCGCGCCTGCTCTGTATGCAAGTGCAAGGCCGTCTCCTGTAATGCCGTCAGCATTGGACGAGTGCTGATACAGCTTTCCGCAGCCGCCTGTCGCAAGAATTGTATGCTGGGCAGTATGCGTGTTTACAAGTCCGTTCTGAGATCTTGAAACGGCACCGAGGCATACTCCGTTTTCCACAATCAATTCAAGCACCATCTCATTTTCATGAATGACCGTGTTTTCATTCAGGCAGGACAAAAGAAACCGCATCATCGCTCTTCCTGTGGCATCTCCTCCTGCATGGAGAATTCGGCTGAAGCTGTGAGCGCCTTCCATGCCAAGTAGGAGCTCGCCTCTGCTGTCCCTGTCAAAAGGAAGCCCGTTTTCTGCCAGTGAAAGAACGTCTTTTGCTCCGTGCCTGACAAGCAGCTCAACAGCTTCATCATCATTATGAAAATGACCGGCATTAAGCGTATCCTCGGCATGATTCTTGAAGCTGTCATTCGCACGAATGGCGGCAGCAATCCCGCCTTGAGCAAGCATCGAATTGCTGCTGACTTTCGCCCCTTTGGTCAGGATGGTCACTTTTTTCGTTTTTTGCAGCTGACAGGCTGCAGATAAAGCTGCGATGCCGCTTCCAATGATTAATACATCCGTTTGAGGCAAAAAAATAACCCCCATTCTTTACAAGTGTCTTGACACCTATATTTACACAAAACTAAACTAATGACAAGAGATTTTTTTGGAGGAGAGAATGGGATGATCTATCTTGATTACGCAGCAGCAGCTCCGCTCAGCGAAGAGGCTCTTCATGTATTTTCTGAAGCGTCCAGGAAGGCGTTTGCCAACAGCAACAGTCTTCATGATGAAGGAGATCTTGCGGGTTCATTGCTTGAGGCATGCCGGAGAAAACTTGCAGGGCTTATAGGCGGTACGGCTAAGGGAATTTGCTTTACATCAGGCGGCAGCGAGTCAAATGTGCTTGCTGTTGACACTCTTTTGGCGAATGCGGAGGGAAAGAATCACATCATTGCATCCGCATTAGAGCATTCGTCGATCTATAACTACTTGACGTTTTTACAGGGAAAAGGCTATGAGGTAACATTTTTAATGCCGGACAATCATGGTAAACTACATGTGGACAGTATTAAAGAAGCAGTTCGCGAAAACACCGCACTGGTGACCGTTCAGCACGTAAATTCCGAGATAGGCTGTATTCAGAACCTGAAAGAGATTGGAGAATGGCTCAAAGATCGGCCGGTTTATTTTCACAGTGACTGTGTACAGTCTTTCGGGAAGGTCTCTCTTAAGGCTGATGAATGGGGGCTTGATGCAGTGTCTCTATCAAGCCATAAGATATACGGTCCAAAAGGGGTCGGCTGTTTATATTTAAATCCGAGACATGTATTTAAACCGTACATTCACGGGGGAACACACGAAAATGGATTCCGGGCGGGCACGGTGAACGTTCCGGGCATCGCGGCATTTGCAGCTGCAGCTGAACAGGCCTGTTCGGTCATGGAATCTGAATCCTTAAGGCTCCGCGAATTGCGGGACGTTTTTGTTGAGATGCTGCAGCCGTTTAAAGATGATGTGCACATCATCAACCAGTACATCCCAGATCAGCTTCCGTCGATTATCGGCCTTCACATAAAAGGAATCGAAGGGCAGTACATGCTGCTTGAGAGCAACCGGAGAGGTGTCGCCATTTCAACAGGAACGGCCTGTCAAATAGGCATGCAGGAGCCTTCCAGAGCTCTTCTTTCCATTGGCTTGTCACCTCAGGCTGCCCTGCAGTACATCAGGATCTCAACAGGTAAATACACCACGGCTGAAGATCTGAAAAAAATGACCGGCATTATCGGCCGAACGCTCAGCGAAAGACAGGCAGAAAGGACGTAAGTAAGAATGAAAATTCCGGGTAATGAAAGAAGAAATGTGATCCTTAACTGGCTGAAGGAAGCGGACGAACCGCTTAAGGGGAGTGAGATTGCGCAGCGGACAAATGTGAGCAGACAGGTCATCGTGCAGGATATCTCTCTTCTGAAAGCTCAAAATGAACCCATTCTTGCGACAAGTCAGGGCTATGTGTATGTCATGCAGGACAAAGAAGAACTGCCTGTTTACAAGCGAATCATCGCAAGCAGCCACGGCCCTGAAGCAACAGAAGAAGAGCTGAACCTGATTGTGGACCACGGGGTAACGGTCAGGGATGTCATCATCGAACATCCTGTCTACGGCGAACTGACAGCCTCCATCATGGTCAGCAACCGCAAGGAAGTCAAAGATTTCATCAAAAAAATTGAGGACCGCAACGCCGCCTACTTATCACAGCTGACAGAAGGTCTCCACCTTCACACCCTGGCAGCAGACAGGCAGGAAAAAATAGATGAAGCATGTGCTGCACTTAAAGCTGAAGGATTTTTGGTGGATGAGGATGATTGAGTGTTGCCTTTTCGGCGCAACTTTTTGTTGAGTTGTGGCATTATTCGCCCGAGTGCTGCCACTTCGGCGCGATTTTTCCAATGAGTTGTGGCGCTTCTCACCCTAATGGTGCCACTTCGGTACAACTTTTATATTGCGTTGTGGCATTACTCGCCCGAGTGCTGCCACTTCGGTGCAACTTTTCAAATGAGTTGTGGCGCTTCTCACCCGAGTGCTGCCACTTCGGTACAACTTTTATATTGCGTTGTGGCATTACTCGCCCGAGTGCTACCACTTCGGTGCAACTTTTCAAATGAGTTGTGGCGCTTCTCACCCGAGTGCTGCCAGTTCGGAGAAGCTTTGCTTTGAATTCTGGGTGCTACTCTGCTGAGTGCTACTAAAATCCTTTAATCACGACAAAGAAGACAGGCAGGATCCAAATCTGGAATCCTGCCTGTCTTCTTTATGGCTAATAGCCGTTTTCTATCTAAATGGCATAAGCCGAGTATGTCCCTAAAATCCTGACTCCGCAGCCAAGGGCTTCAAGCTCTGCCGTTGCACCCGGGATAAGGACTTCATCTAACTTCATATCAATGTCCACGATAAAAAAGTAATTGCCGAGACCGGTTTTCATCGGCCGCGACTCAATCTTTGAGAGATTGAGCTTTCTCCATGAAAACGCAGAGAGCACCTGATGCAGGGCTCCTGACTGATCGGATGGCAGGGTAATCATCAGGGTGGTCCGGTCAGTTACTTTTCTTAAATTTGTTCTGAAGGATGCTGACTTGTCGGGATGAAGCACGGCAAAGCGCGTATGGTTATGAGGATAATCGTGAATATCCTTCCTGACCATTTTCAGCCCGTATTCTTCCGCTGCCAGCTCATTTGCAATGGCCGCAACCTTTTCTTCAGGATGTTCCTGTATGTATTTTGCAGCAGCACCGGTTGAGGCGGCATTTTCGTAGGCTGCATCCGGAAGCTCCCGGTGCAGGAATTTATGGCACTGTGCAATGGCGTGGGAGTGGGAGTATACTTTCTCCGTCTCTTCCCAGCAATGTTCTCTTTCAGGATGCACTAATAAATGCTGCTGAATCGGCGCAACAATCTCCCCTACAATCGGCAGCGGCTGTTCATGCACGAGATAATCCACTGTTAAGTTAACAGATCCTTCAAGAGCGTTCTCAAGCGGAACGACCGCGACATCAATTTCACCAGCCGCAACGGCATCTATGCATTTGGGTATATTCAAAAACGGTATCTGCTCTGCTTCATCTTCAAAATATTTCGTCACTGCAAGATGGGTAAACGTAGCTGCAGGCCCTAAATAGCCAACCTTAAAAGACATACTTGTAATCCTCTCCTCGCTAAGCTCCAGATCCTAATATCTCTACTTTCTCCACAAATTCAAGCCGTTTAAGCTTTGCCATGACACTGTTTATATCTTCTTTCATTCCATTGGTGTTCAGGGACAGCGTGACGTTTGCCCTCCCCTGAAGAGGAATGGTCTGGTGAATCGTCAGAACATTGCACCCTGCCGATGCGACAACTGCAAGCAGCTGGGACAATGTACCGGAACGGTCCTCAAGATGGAAAAAAAGTGTAATAATCCGTTCATTCACCATGGTGTGAAACGGAAAAACGGCATCTCGGTATTTATAATAGGCGCTTCTGCTCATATCAACGCGCTGAACAGCTTCTGCAACCGATTCCGCTTTCTTCCGCTCAATGAGCTGCTTCACTTCAAGTGTTTTTCTCATGGCTTCCGGCAGAACATCTTCTCTTACTAAAAAAAAGGTTTCTTCTTTCATGACCTTCTCCTTTATGAAAACTGCACTTTTTTCCTTTTGAAAAAAGAAGAGCAGGCAATCGCTCTTCTTTCATGACTATTCAACAAATTCAAATTCAAAATCAAGCAGACGAACAATATCGCCGTCTTTCGCTCCGCGCTGACGCAGGGCTTCATCGACACCAAGTCCGCGAAGCTGTCTTGCAAAGCGGCGGATTGATTCTTCGCGCTGGAAGTTTGTCATTTTGAAGAGATATTCGACTTTCTCTCCTGTTACGTTGAACGTACCGTCGCTGTCACGGTTGATTTCAAACTCCGCTGCCTCTTTATCGAATTTATAAAGGACGCGGTGATCAGACAGATCCTCTTCCTCATAAAGAGGGAACTCAGGCGTCTTCTCAATCGTATTCATCACTTCATAAAGCAGTTCGCGCACACCTTCGCGGGTAATGGCTGAAACAGGGAAAATCGGAAGGTCGTCCTGGAGCTTCTCTTTGAAGATTTTCAGATTTTCTTCTGACTCAGGCATGTCCATTTTGTTGGCTACAATAATCTGCGGTCTTTCAGTCAGACGCAGGTTGTATTCCTTTAGCTCCGCATTGATTGTCAGATAATCCTCATAAGGATCGCGGCCTTCGCCGCTCGACATGTCGATCACATGCACAATGACGCGTGTACGCTCGATGTGGCGGAGGAACTGGTGCCCAAGTCCGACACCTTCATGCGCCCCTTCGATCAGACCCGGAAGATCTGCCATGACGAAGCTTCGGCCATCGCCCGTTTCAACCACTCCAAGGTTTGGAACAAGCGTTGTAAAGTGGTATTCTGCAATTTTCGGTTTTGCGGAACTGACAACAGAAAGAAGCGTTGATTTTCCTACGCTCGGAAAACCGACAAGTCCTACATCTGCAAGAAGCTTAAGCTCCATGATGATGTTTCTCTCCTGACCAGGCTCACCGTTTTCAGAAAGCTCCGGTGCCGGGTTTGCAGGAGTGGCAAAACGGCTGTTTCCGCGTCCTCCGCGTCCGCCTTTTGCAATAACAGCCTGCTGGCCGTGCTCTGTTAAATCAGCAATAACCGTTCTTGTTTCTTCTTCCATCACAACGGTACCCGGCGGAACTTTGACAATCATCGCCTCCGCATTTCGCCCGTGCTGGTTTTTGGACATGCCGTGCTGTCCGCGGTCTGCTTTAAAGTGGCGCTGATAGCGGAAATCCATCAGTGTGCGCAGTCCTTCTTCCACCTGGAAAATGACATCTGCGCCTTTACCGCCGTCTCCGCCTGCAGGTCCGCCCTTCGGTACGTATTTTTCTCTGCGGAACGCGACAAGGCCATTGCCCCCGTCTCCGCCTTTCACATATATCTTCACCTGATCTATAAACATGGTAATCCTCCGTCCAAGCCAATTATGCAAGTTCAACCGCAACGGTCAATTCATTCGGGGAAAGCTCATAGTGCTTCACTTCAACCCCGCTTTGCTCATTTGCCTTCAGCCAGTTTAATAACAGTGCTTTATCTGTTATTATGCCGTTAAAGTCAAAAAAGAACCGGGCTTGTCTTTGATTGGCTTCTGTTTCTATTGTAATGCTCATATGATTTTCAGCGCAGCGGTCCGCAGCATCATCAAGAATCTGAAAGAATTTTCCGCACCACTCTGTTGCTGTCTGATCGAGTTCAGACAAATCACACGCAGTGCCAAGCACCTCGTATTCGAGGGCATAGTGATGCCTGTGCCAGTTAAATGTCATCAGCATGCTTGCAAACGAAAGCATCTTCAGATTGCAGAGTTTTGATTCATTCTGGGATTCAATCACAATTTCTTCAATAATCTGCTGTACGCGGTCATATTTATTCAGCGTTATGTTTCCTTTTAGTAACTGAAGTTTATTCATCCAGTCGTGGCGGGAATGACTCAGCACCTCGACAATATTCCACTCTTCATTTGTTTTTTTCATGTCGGCACTCCTGCTCCCTTATCTTTCTCTATTCATTTCTCTAGGAGTTTCAACTTGGAAACTGAATGTCGTACTAAATTATAACAAACAATCCAGGGGAAAATAAGGGCAATTTGAAAAAAGCAGAAGGAATCAGCTAGATGGGGGGTATTGAATGAGGCTGCCATCGTTTGCATTTATTAAACAAAAGAAAAACCCTAACCGTGGGCTAGAGTTTTCCTAAAGAAATTATGCTTCTTGTGCTACAGGATATACGCTAACTTTTTTGCGGTCACGTCCGAAACGCTCGAAACGCACAACTCCGTCCACTTTCGCGAAAAGAGTGTCGTCGCCGCCGCGGCCAACGTTTTCACCTGGATAAATTTTCGTACCGCGCTGACGGAAAAGGATAGAACCACCGCTTACGAATTCGCCATCTGCACTCTTAGCGCCAAGACGCTTAGAGATTGAATCACGTCCGTTCTTAGTAGAACCTACTCCTTTTTTAGAAGCGAAGAACTGAAGATCTAAAGTTAAAAACATTCTAGTCCACCTCCTGCTGGTTGTTATTTATAACAATGTGTATGAAATGTCCGTAGCTAAGTTCAATTGACTGCAGAGAAACAAGCATTCCCTCAAGCAGAAGCTGTGCCTTGGCGGCTGCTTCCTGCTCCAGTTCCTGCGGCAGCTGAAACGAAAGATATCCTCCGTCGCCGCCCTGCTCGACAATCGGCGTTATGCCTGTTAATTTATGTACTGCATTAACAGCGCCGAATGCGACAGCAGATGCTCCAGCACAGACAATGTCCTTGCCGTGAACATCAAAATCGGCATGTCCAGATAATGTAAACGATTCAATTAAGCCGCTGCGAGAGCGGTTAATGACTGCTTTTATCATCTTAAAAAGCCTTAAGCGTTGATTGCATCAATAACAAGTTTCGTGTATGGCTGACGATGACCTTGCTTTTTGCGGTAGTTTTTCTTAGCCTTGTATTTGAATACAGTGATCTTTTTAGCGCGGCCCTGTTTTTCAACTTTCGCTGTAACAGTCGCACCAGCAACGATCGGGCTTCCAACTTTCACGTCATCTCCGCCGATAAATAATACTCGGTCAAAAGTAACAGTGTCACCTTGCTCACCAGCAAGCTTTTCAACGTAGATCGCCTGACCAGCTTCTACTTTGATTTGTTTGCCACCAGTTTCAATAATTGCGTACATTCCTATGCACCTCCTAATTAGACTCAGACTCGCCAGCAGACAGGTGTTCCGGATGATCCGAAAGGCTTAATACCTGCATCTGAGCGGTTGTAGCACGGGTGCTACAATCAATAACATAACAATACTATCAAAAGCGGGCTATCTGTGTCAATCACATTTTCTCTTTATTTTTCAGCAGGCGGATGATTTCATCCTCATCTCCCTGATGCACGATCCTGTATGTGCCTGTTTCAGAAGAAGGATTCAGGAAGATGCGAAAATGCAGAACGCTCTCAAGGCGCTTTACATGCTCGTCCTGTTCTCCCCTGAAAATCCGTGCCGCGTCCGCCGGAAGTTCGACTAAAACGGCTTCATGCTCCATATACTGCCGCTCCCACAGCTCCCGCTCAAGTCGGAACGCTGTCGTTTCCGCTGAAACGACCGTTCCGGTGCCGCTGCAGTGCGGACAGGGGCTCATCAGCAGGGAGGCAAGATCTGGCCGGACTCTTTTTCTTGTCATCTGAAAAATATTCATCTGGGTAAACCCGATGATCCGCGACTGCACCTTATCCCGCTTAGCCTCTTTCAGCATTTCCGAGAGAACAGCCTGCCTGTCCTCCTGCCTGTCCATATCAATGAAATCAATAATGATCATTCCGCTCAGGTTGCGGAGCCTGATCTGGCGGGCGGCTTCCTTTGCAGCTGCAAGGTTCGTCTTCAGCACCGTATCCTGAAGAGAGCTCTTGCCGGAAAATTTCCCTGTATTGACATCAATGACAGTCATGGCCTCAGTCTTATCAATCACAAGGTACGAGCCATTGGACAGCCAAACAATCCTCTTGAGGGCTTTCTCCATTTCCTGTTCAGCACCATACGTTTCAAAGACCGGCTGCTTAGACTGGTGAAAGATCACCTCCGCCCCTCTGCACCGCGCTTTAAGATCCAGAGCAAGTTCACTATCATCACAGACAATCCGGTCAACTTCCCCCAGGTCATACTCCCGCAGCATCCGGTCAAAAAACGGTGTCCCCTCGGCAAGCAGGGATGGCACTTTTTCCGGTTTCTTCATTTTTACTTCTTCGTATTTCCCTTTTAAATAATCAAATTCACGCGTGAGTTCCTCTTTCTCTCTTCCGTTTGCCGCGGTTCTGAAAACAAGGCCTTCTTCTTCTTTGCAAAGAGAGGCTCCGATGGCAAGCAGCCTCTCTCTTTCAGCGGGGTCTTCAATTTTTTTTGAGACGGCTGTATATCCGGAATCAGGCATATAAACAAGATACTGTCCGCCAAACTCCAGTTTTGCTGTGAGTTTTGGCCCTTTATGCTCTGTTGCCTCTTTGGCCACCTGAACGATGATCTGCTGTCCTTCTCTTATTCTTTTTTCCATTGAGGAAGGAAGATCATGGACAGACAGATAGCCGTTTTTCTCCGACCCGATATCAACAAACGCAGCCGCCATTCCCTTCAGAACATTTAAAACACGGCCCGCGTAAATGGCGCCGGCCGTTTCATGTATATGATGAATGTGTATCTCCTGAACATCTTTGTCTTCAAGCAGCGCGCAGCGGTTCTCACTGCCCTTTGCATTGAAAAGTAACGTACGCAATGAAACATCCTCATTTCTATAAGTGCTTTCTCTTATTTACTCATTTTATGAGGCCAGCGTCAATAGAGGTAGTTCAGCTCACCGACTGTCGACTGCACGCGTTTATCGGCAAAATAAGCATGCAGCAGCTCATTTTCATCAAGCTCAAACAGTTTTTTTCCGTCACGTTCTACAATAATCGGGTGCTTGCATCCCCTCCTGAACTTTAGGAGAGTCTGATAGATCATCTCATCCTCATCTACTACAATCGGCTCAAGGATCCCCGGGTCCTGTTTATTGCCGTAATACCTCTCAAGCAGAAAACGCATGCTTACAAAGCTTCGGTGTTTGTATTCAGTATATAAGGAATAGATGAGAAACCCTGCAATGATCCAGACGTTCAGCTGCTGCGGAGAAAACAAGAGGAAAACCAGCAAATACACCCCAAGAAAAACAGCTGACACCATCAGCATCAATCGGTGGGCCTCCTGATAGGACCGCCTCACAGATACAAACAAAAACAGCAGCTTTCCGCCATCCAGCGGCCAGATCGGCAGCAGATTAAACAGAAAGATCATTCCGTTGTAAAACGTAAAAAGCTGAAACGTTTCCGGACTCATATAGCCTGCTGAAAACAAAAGAAAGGCAGCTCCCTGCAGAGGAAGATGCTGAAACGGTCCCGCAGCAATCGTAATAAGCTCTTCCTTCAGCGGCCTGTTCCCATGCTCCTCAACTTCTGCCACCCCTCCAAATGGAAGGAGGACAATTGATTTCAGCCTCCAGTCAAAATGTCTTGCAGCCATTGCGTGCCCAAGCTCATGCACAAGAATGATCACAAGCAGAATCAACAGTGACTGAAAGTGGGCAGTCATGACCGAGATTCCCATGATCAGCCATAGAATGGGGTGAATATGAATGTGAAGAAACACAGACAAATATTTATTCAAAGGAGATCACCTGTATCGGGTCTATAAATTGCTCACCCTTTTTAATAGCAAAATAATACGTTCCCTTTTGATCTTCTGCTGCTTTGATTTTGCCGATTTCTTTGCCGTTCTCAACAAAGTCATACAGGGAAACCTGCACTTCTTCGAGGTTTCCGTACCAGCTTTCTGTTGAATCGTCATGCTGGACGACTACCGTCAGACCTGACTCTTCCTTTTTTCCGATTTCAATGACGATACCCTCATTCATCGCTTCCACAAGCGTGCTGCTTGTTTCTACCATCACACCCTGGCCATTGTCTTCAAACGTTTCAAGCACCTTGCCTGATGCAGGAGCGGTATACTGGTCTGAAGCAGGCTGTTTGTCAGCAGCAGGCTTTATCAGAGCCAGAGGGTCACCGAACTGTTCCCCGTACCATTTTGATATTCTCGCAAACTGGAACTCTTCTTCAAACGTGCTTGTGACAACATGCTGAACCTTTTCAAACGGAGGCGAATCATTTTTAAACACGATCGCTGATACCAGCACTAGACAGGCGCCGATCAGCAGCTTGAACATAAACACATCCGGCTTAAACAGCGGATGCTTTCCTCCCACGCCGTCACTGCCGGGATCGTACGAATGATACGCAGCGCCGCTGTATTTCTCCTCATCATCCGTGTAAGGAAGAGCTGAAAACGGTTTGGGATCCCGTTTAGAAGCATCCCCCAAACGGAGCTCCCGTTTTCTTTTCGCCATTTTTTTCCGCAGATCATCCGCACGATTCCCCATTGCAGTTCCCATCCCCTCATAGCACATTTACTGCATCATATGCCTTGTCCGACGGGATTATGACAAGCCCTGATACAAAAGCGCAAGCGCCAAGGCCCGCTCCGATAGGCAGATAAGAATCCGGCAGAAAAGTCCGGTTTTGACTTTTTTGCCGGATTTGTTCTGACAGAGGATTTAGGCGCTTACGCTTGCCGAGAATAAATTTGTTATATTATCCACAGCCTTGTATTTTTTATAATTTCCTTAATAAAAAAACAGCCTCCCTGAATAAGGAGACTGCCCGTTTATA
The DNA here is from genome assembly GCF_053629595.1 of Metabacillus sp. SLBN-84. Classification (NCBI taxonomy): domain Bacteria; kingdom Bacillati; phylum Bacillota; class Bacilli; order Caryophanales; family Bacillaceae; genus Metabacillus; species Metabacillus sp. SLBN-84. The sequence goes on along the minus strand of NZ_JBRJIP010000001.1, from coordinate 1,321,702 downwards.
CTCTTACACCGAAAAAGCGTTTGATTTTTGTAAACATGCCCGGATTCGCATCCTCAAGCGACTGAAGAGGAACGGCTTCGCCAAGGATCCGGCGCGCGATGTTCCGGTAGGCAATGGATGCGCGGTTTGAAGCGTCCATTGCGATCGGCTCGCCTTTGTTCGAAGCTTTAATCACATCATCGTCATCCGCTACAATCCCGATGAGGTCAATCGACAGATGAGCAACAATATCATCTATATCAAGCATATCGCCGTCTTTTACGAGATGATTCCGTATCCGGTTAATCACAAGTTTTGGAGGCTCAATACTTTCTTCACGTTCAAGCAGTCCGATAATGCGGTCTGCATCCCGCACCGCAGATGTTTCGGGAGTTGTTACGACAATTGCCTTGTCCGCCCCTGCGACTGCGTTTTTAAAGCCCTGCTCAATGCCTGCCGGACAGTCGATCACGATATAATCGTAGTCCTGTTTCAGCTCATCAACAAGCTTTTTCATCTGGTCGGGATTCACAGCCGACTTGTCGCTCGTCTGAGCAGCAGGAAGCAGGTAAAGCCTGTCTTCAAAGCGTTTATCTTTAACCAGAGCCTGATGAATTTTGCAGCGCCCTTCTACAACATCCACCAGATCATAAATGATCCGGTTTTCAAGTCCCATTACAACATCGAGGTTTCGAAGACCGATGTCAGTATCAATGAGACATACCCGTTTTCCTAAAATCGCCAATGATGTTCCTAGATTGGCAGAAGTCGTTGTTTTTCCAACTCCGCCTTTGCCAGAGGTAATAACGATTGCCTCACCCACGGTTAAATTCCTCCCTCAAACCTTGTCAATTCAGGTCGTAAATGAGTTAACTGCTGCAGTCGGTCAATGACGATCGACTCGCTTTCATCTATGTACGCACATTCCATCTCATGCGTTTCTTCCCGGACATAATCAGGCGCTCTGCCGACTGTTGAGCCAATCCGGATTTGCGACGGCATCATCACGGATGCGGCAATGACAGCTGAGCTCTTCCCGTTATATCCGGCATGAGCAATTCCTCTGAGTGTTCCCATAATGAAAATGTTGCCCCCGGCAATCACAGTGCCGCCAGGATTCACATCTCCTATCAAAAGAAGATCACCGTCAACCTTAAGAACCTGGCCTGAACGGATGACCTTTGCCACAGAAACGATTTCCGCTTCTTTCTTCATGCGTGCGGCATGTTCTTTTGTAACAACATTGCTTTCGAATGTTTCAACAACCAGATTACGCTTTTTCTGAATCACAGCCTCGATTTGTTCCTGATGGCTTCTGTGAAGCAGGCGGTTGCCCGCTTTTACGTTAACGGTGATCGTTGGCCCATCTTCATGTATATACTGTTTTAGAGACAGCATCTGCTCAAGATCATTCAGCAGTTCTTCAAACGAACACGAATCATCAAGATGCAGGGTTAAGCCGTCTTTCGTGCCTTTTATCGTGACATAATGCTGTTTTTGAGCCTTCATGACGTTCACCTCAACGACTATACAATTTCGACAGATCGATGCATTCTTCCTCTTTTTAAAACGCAATTTCTCAAACTTTGTCCGTTTCCTGATTCAGGAAGAATGGCTCACAAGCAGTACTCATTTCATCCGGCCATATCTGTCTGCACAGGCAGTCATTTGCTGTCAGATTACAGTCTACAGATCATCCATATAGTCCCTTTTCACTTTTGAAATAAAACGGCTCATCGGATAGATCAGGACGATGGCGCCAACTGAGTTTGCAAGAATCGTCGGAAGAAGCCTCAGATTTGTAAAATCATAGAATGGCAGATTCGAATAGCCGATCAGCATCTGAATGCCGTAAGAATAAAACTCCAGAAGAGTAACAGCCAGCAAAGACAGGAAAAGCACAACAAGCATGTTCCCTTGAAGAGCCCTCAGAGCTTTTGAGATCAGGTAGGCAAACAGCGGATAGGCAAACAAATAGATGCCGAGGATTTCGGTATACACAATATCATGCAGCAAACCGAAAACCATTCCGTAGATGATCCCCATCTTCTGGCTGTAGTAAGCCGTAATAAAAACGACGGAAAGCATCACAAACCTCGGGATAATCACTTGATCTTCGGATGTGAACGGAAGCTCAATCAGATCGGTAAACGTGCTTTCCGAGATAAAAACGAACAAAATGAAAAGAGGAAGGAGGATACGGTTCATGATTCCTCCTCCTCCTCTGGATCCATATTTGTAATATCGATTGTTTCTTTTACTCTGTCTGTTACAAATACCCGGTCAATATCATACAGATCTGCTTCCGGCTTAATGTAGGCCATTTGCGATAGTCCGTAGGAATCGGGTTCTACTTCGAGCACTTCACCGATGACAAGTCCTTCCGGGAAGATTCCGCTGCTGCCGGAAGTCACAACTTTCTGGCCTTTTTCGATTTTAACGTCCGATTCAATCTTCTTAAGCAGAAGAGCTTTTTTCTTCTCGTCATATCCTTCGATCAGCCCGAAAATATTCGGCTGTCCGTCTTTGCCCTGAATTTCAGCCGCGATCCGGTTTTTCCGGTCAGGGGAACTTAAAAGCTGAACGGTGGAGTTGAATTTAGAAGTGCTTTTCACTTTTCCGATCAGGCCTTTATTTGTGATAACGGCCATATCCTTTTCAACGCCGTGCTGTGATCCTTTATCAATGGTAATCAGATCAAACCATCTGCCCGGGTCCGGGTTGCGGGCAATCAGCGCTGCCGGAATGGGATTGTATTCCCTTAATGATTCCTGTGCACCCAGCTCTTCGCGCAGCTTTTCATTGTCGCGTCTGAGAGCCTGCAGCTCTGTTTCAATTTTCATATGCTCATCGATCTTGCTTTTGAGGAGCTTGTTTTCTTCATACGTATTTTTAAGATCGCCGACATTCTCAAAGAAGCCCGCTACATATTGTGCGGGCTTATGAAAGACTGTCTGAAATAATCCTGTTGAATCTTTGACAAATTGCTCCGGCCAAGTAAGCTCTCTGTCTTCTTTTAGCGAATAGCCGATCAATGCCACTAAAAAGATAATACTGACCAGGAGCAGGATAAGACGTTTATTCAAGAAAAACTGCGGCATGTGACTTTACACCCTCTTACTATTTGCTGTGTTCGCAGGAATCAGTCCGTGCAAATGCAGCTGTTATGGAGCGGACCTTCTGCAGGTACCTGTATTATCTGCTGTCTTTTGCTTTTGTTTTGAAAAGATGAATATGTTCAAGAGCTTTGCCGGTGCCGATTGCTACACAGTCAAGAGGATTCTCGGCAATAAGGACAGGCATGTTCGTTTCTTCACTAATCACTTTATCAATATTGCGGAGCAAAGCGCCGCCGCCGGTAAGGACGATGCCGCGGTCCATAATGTCCGCTGCAAGCTCAGGCGGAGTCTTTTCAAGTGTGTTTTTAACAGAATCGACAATTGAATTTACCGTATCGCGAAGAGCTTCTGCAATTTCTTTCGCCGTAATTTCAATTGTTTTCGGAAGACCTGTCAGAAGATCACGGCCGCGGATATCCATGTTTTCAACGCCCTCAGGAGATCCTGCTGAACCGATTTCCATTTTAATGGATTCAGATGTACGGTCACCGATCATCAAATTGTATGTTTTGCGGATGTAGTTGACGATCGCATCATCCATTTCATCGCCTGCTACGCGGATTGACTGTGACGTGACAATTCCGCCAAGAGAGATGATGGCTACTTCAGTCGTACCGCCGCCAATATCAACAACCATGCTTCCAGTCGGTTCCCAGACAGGAAGATTTGCACCGATTGCAGCTGCAAACGGCTCTTCTATTGTATAAGCATCACGTGCACCAGCCTGTCTTGTTGCATCAATCACTGCACGTTCTTCTACTGCTGTAATGCCGGAAGGAACACAGACCATAACGTAAGGCTTGCTTGAGAAAATGCCTTTCCCTTTTGTTGCTTGTTTTATGTAATACTTCATCATTGCTGCTGTTGTTTCATAGTCGGCGATAACGCCGTCTTTCATCGGGCGGAGCGCCACTACATTGCCGGGTGTGCGTCCGATCATATTTTTCGCGTCGTTTCCTACTGCCACGATCGACTTCGTATCCGTCTGCATCGCTACAACTGAAGGCTCGCGCACAACAATTCCTTTTCCTTTAACAAATACCAGTGTATTGGCCGTACCCAAATCTATACCAAGGTCTCTTGTCCCAATTCCAAACATTAATTGTATCTCCCTTTCTGAAAACCGAATTACTTATTTTAAAAGCAGTCAAATGCGACGGCGAAAAAAACTCATAAACATTATTATAGCGTAATTACACACATTATTATAGCGTAATTACACAAAAATAAAAGTGTTACAAATATCCTTTTTCTTTTAAACTCACATATTTTTGCTCGCCGATAATAAGATGGTCCAAAAGCTCTATCCCTAACATTTTACCACACTCTGTTAATCTTTTAGTAACTTCAATATCTTCTCTGCTAGGGGAAGGGTCGCCTGACGGGTGGTTGTGGATGCAGATAATCGAAGCAGCAGAGCGTTTCAGCGCTTCTTTAAATACTTCGCGGGGATGAACGATTGAGGCATTCAGGCTTCCGATAAAAACGGTTTGTTTATGAAGCACCTGATTTTTCGTATTTAAATAGAGGCAGACAAAATGCTCCTGTGATAAAAAGCGCATTTCCTCCATGACATAATTGGCGCCGTCCTGAGGGGATTTAATGACATATCTGTCTTCATAGGCAAGACGGTTGATCCGTCTGCCGAGCTCAAGCGCCGCCAGAACCTGAACGGCCTTAGCCTCTCCGATTCCGGAAATGCTCGTCAGCTCGGCGACTGATGCTTCCTTTAAAAACCGCAGGCCTTCAAAATGGTTGAGCAAACGGTTGGCAAGCTGCAGAACAGACTCTTTTTTTGAACCTGTTCGAAGCAGGATGGCAAGCAGCTCATGGTTTGCGAGACTTTCAGGACCGTCATGAATCAGCCGTTCACGCGGCCTGTCTTCCAACGGGAAATCATGGATTTTCAGCACGTCCAATCTGTTTCTCCTCCTGATTCCCTCTCTGCCTTTCTCTTAACAGATGTAGCCCGCTTTTTTCAGCTCTCTCGCTGTCCTTGACAAAGGAAGTCCTACGACAGAAAAATAATCTCCGCGGATTTCTTTTACAAACAGCGATCCAAGACCCTGGATGCCGTAGGATCCCGCCTTGTCCATCGGCTCTCCGGACAGCACATACTCTTCAATGTCTTCAACTGTAAGCGGCCAGAATGTCACATCTGTCTGCTCGTAAAAAACGATTTTCTTCTCCTGATGCAAAATGGCAACACCTGTGAGCACCTGATGTGTTTTGCCAGAAAGCTTGGCAAGCGTTGTCTTTGCATCCTCTTCGTCGGCAGGTTTTCCGAGAATTTCGCCGCCGTAAACGACTACTGTATCCGATCCAAGAACAACGGAGTCTCTGAAGCGCTCTGCAACAGCAGCGGCCTTCTGCTCAGCGAGAGACATGACAATGTCAGAGGGCGAAAGCGCCGGGTCAACTGTCTCTTCCACATCACTGACAACAACAGTAAACGGGATGCTGACTTTTTCAAGAAGCTCTTTTCTGCGCGGAGATCCTGAAGCTAAAATAAGATGATGTTCCATTCTTCAACATCCTTTCATTCGGTATAAAGGGAGATACACTCGTATCTTAGCAAACACCGGCAGGATGCACAAACGGCCAAAATAGAATTTTGCACGAAAAACAGCAGCTTTTTCCCGCAAAAAAAGCACCTCTTTTCATAGAGATGCCCCGGGAAATTCAGTTAAGCGAAACGAGCAGGTCCATCAGCTTCTGCTGTGCGGCCCATCCTGTCTTTTCATCCGCGCCTTCAGCAAGCAATGACGACACATCCGTTAATTCTTTTTTCATCGAAACAAGACTTTCATCCTTCGGTTTAAGCTTTCCAAGCTCTGAAAGAACAGCTTCAGATTTCGATTTTACCTCTTTGCCGTTTCCTTCCACCGCGGCGGATGAGAGGGTAACAAGTGTTTTGAAATGGCCGATGAATGCTGACGGATCTTCATTTGATTTCACAGAGAAGTCAGCCGTTTTTCCGCTCCATGTATCAATGGAGCTGGACTTATAGACATTGCTCAGCCCGTCTGCCTCCTGTTTTTCATTGCCGACTCCCCCGTAAACGAAGTATGAGCCGTCTTCCTCAACTGCTGCAGCAGGAAACCCTTTAGCTTTTAAGTCGGCAGCCGTGGCATCGGCACCCTCCTTAGAAGAGAACTTTCCGATTTGAGCGAAGTAAAGCTGAATCGTTTGCTCTGCAGCTCCGGCGCCCGCACCCCCGCCTGCTGCCTCAGGAGCCGCCGCTTCTCCCTCCGCCTGTCCCGCGCCTGTCTGAAGAGCGGCAGGCAGATCCTCGTCTGACATGAAATTCAGGGCAAGAAATCCGAAGCTTACGCCCAGCACAATCGCAAGAACAATGGTGATGGCATATTGCTTAAAAGGATACGCACTTAGATGAACCTTTTTCCCAGTACTGAAGTATGGAGAATGCTTGGATTTAGAGGATACCTTTTTAACGGCGACAACCTTGGGATCATCCTGGAAAACCTCCCCGTCATCATCCGGGAGGACCCATGTGAACTCATCTTCTTTTTCTGCATCGGACGCGGCCGCCTCCTGCTCTGCCATCGCTTTCTCATTCCAGCTCGTTACGGGAATCTCAGGCTTTTCTGCCTCTTCCTCTTTCTTTCCTTTTTTTCGATTATTCTTCCCCTTCCAATTCCGTTCCTCGCCATTGATCTTAACCTTCATTGCATGTGCACGCTTGTCCACCTCTACACCGCCTATCTGTACGAATCGAGTATTTGGTTTTCATGCTAGCACAGCAAAAATAAAAAAGAACAAGACATTTGTCGTCTTGTTCAGAAAGGTTTTCGTCAAATACCCGCTCTATTCGCCATCTTCTTCCTTTACGAGGGAAGTGTTGAGGGGATTCAGCTTGCCCCCCGGCTCGGGCGCTGCCACTTTTGGCGTTTCATCCTTAAGGTCCTGAAGAGTATCCATATAAAAGGCGGAGACCTGAAGGGAATACTTCAGTGGTTCTGCTTCCTGATCAAGGGAAGTCAACTCTTTCACACCGTTAAATGTCAGCAGATCCACTTTCGCGACGCGCTGCTGTGTTTCAAGTTCTGCAATAAAGGCTTCCATGTCGAAATAGTTGCCGGACGTCACTTCAAGGGAAATGAGGATTCGCTTTAGTCCTTCAGGTGCTGCTGACAGCTCTGCCGTCTCCTGCGCATTTACAGGCTGTGAAGGCGGCGCGTCCGCTGATTCTGACGGCACCTCTGCATTTCCGGATTGATCTGCCGGTGCCTCTGGACTTTCAGCCCCATCAGCCGGAGCTTCAGTTTGGACAGCTTCCGGTTCTGCCGGCGGCAGGAATGCATCTTCGCTTTCAGCGAACGTGACGCTTTCTATTTTACTGTTAGAAACCGTTTCCGCCTTTTCCAGATCCAGCACAAGCTGTTCAACCATCGGGGAAACCGGGACTTTTCGCTGTAATTCTACAGAATGGACAGGCGCCTTCGTTTCTGTCGAAGGATTTTCACCCAACGTTCCAATTTGGTTCAGATACATGTCCCTTGAATTCTCAAGCGTGCTGATCTCTGCCTTAACAGGCTTTATGAAGAGATAGTACCCACCAAAATAGAGCAACCCGAGAGTGAAGGCTGCTGCAAGCAGGAGGAAAAGATGTTTTTTATGAAGATGAATCGTCATCAGCTGGTTCCCCGCTCTCTGCTTGTAGATAATCCGGATTCAACGTAAGAATATACTGCGCTTCTGACCGTGGAATCTCATTAGATTCTTCTTCCTCAGCAGCCTCTGTACCCTCTTCTTTGACAGCGGTGATACTGATTAAATCGGCTTTCGTGAAGTAAGCAGATTCTTTTAATCTCGCAAGATAGTACGCTGCCTCGCGGTTTGTATCAAATTGAACGGAAAGCGTCAGCTCTCCTGCATCATTGTATGAGAAGGTTTTAAAGAACCCCCGTTCAGGAAGCTTGCCTGCAAGTTCTTTTACCACGGGAACAGAATCGAGCGACACGCCATCAGCGTACTCAACAGCGCTTTGAAGAGAGGAAACTGAAGAGCTTGAACTCCCTTCTGTCCCTTTCTCAGCCATGAGCCGCTCAAGCTCTGATTCAACTGCCGCAACCTGGTTTTTAACGTCTGCTTTTTCTCCATTGGCAGAAGTCAGCTGAATGATAAAAAGCCCCGCAAAGATGGCGGCGATAAAAGCAAGAAGAAGATAGAGCGTGGCATTGGCCACATTCCTAGGATCTTTTTTCGGCAGCAAATTAATATCAGCCAGCATTTAACGCACCTCTTTTAATGCCAGACCGGCAGTCAGATAAAACGAAGCAGGCAGCGGAGTTTTATTCAACGTTTCAGCTTGCGCATTCTTTAATGAATCAACAGGATAGTCATACCGTTCAGCCAGAAGCCGCTCTGCTTCATGGAGCAGCGGGTGATCTCCCGTCAGGATGAAGGATGAAACTTCATCATTCCCCTGATTCAGTGAAAATCTGTAAAAATTGAGGACATGGTCGATTTCCTTTATGATTTCGTTTGCCTGGAGACGGAAATCTTCTGGTGACATGCTCACGCTAATTTGTTCAGATTCACGGATATTCTTCTCAACCTCTATATTCCGCATAAACACAGGCTGCTCCTGCTGAAAGATGCTCAGGTTTACGCCTGACAGATCATACTGAATAAGCATGACAGAGGATGCATGACCCACTTTTGGTTTTTGATTCAGGTAAAAGCGGTACTGGCAAAGGGGAGAGATATCGGCGGCATCCGGTTTCAGGCCCGCACTGTCAAACAGGTCTGAATAGCTCCTGACAAGCTCTTCGCCCGACGCAAACAGCAGCAGCTGAAGCTCCTTGTCCGTCCGGCCTGTCACGATATAATCAAATACAGCCTCATCAAAAGGCAGATGAATGGACGAGCCGATTTCCACATAAAGATGCCCGCGAATCTCATCGTCGATTAAATCGCCGGGGACACTCACCTTCCGGATGACTACATGGGAATCAGGAACCGTAAACCGGACTTTCCTGCCCTTTATGCCCCATTCATTAACACACTCATCCAGTATGAGTGAGAGGGTGTCAAAATCCTGGATGACCCCTCCGCGGATAAGCCCTTCAGGAAGCAGGCGCTCTTCGCACGTTCCCATCATCAATGGTTCTGCCTGCTTTAGTTCTGCGTAGCGAATGGCATCATCTTTTATCGTAAAATTTCCTGTCTTTTTGCTGAAACGAAATCCGGAAAGCCTCAATATGCTCCCTCCTTTCCTAATAACCGATCAAACGGATATACCAGTCTATTAATGTTTCTCCGAAAAAGTAGGCTGCAAGAGTCCCCGCCATGATGGAAGGTCCGAACGGCATCGGCTCCTTCCGCTTTGCTTTTCCAAAAAGCATCGCAATCCCTCCGGCAAGCGAACCGGCGAGACACGAGAGAAAGAAGGCAAGCAGTACAAGCTTCCATCCAAGCGCAAGGCCAAGAACGGCAAAAAGCTTGATATCCCCGCCGCCCATGCCTTTGCCTCTTGTCACGAAAGCAATCGCATAGAGCAATGAAAACCCGGCTGCAGCTCCTGCAAGCGGATCCCACCAGGGCGAAAGCGGAATCAAAACTCTCTCAACAGCCAGAAGCCCGCCGAAAAACAGCAGCACTTTATCAGGAATCACCATGTATTTCACATCAGACACAAAAATAATCATAAACAAAGAAATAAGCGTCAGCCCAACAGCAAGCTCCCCTGTCCACCCCAAAAGCAGGAAAGCCGCAGCAAACAGCAGGGCCGTCAGTGCTTCCACAAACGGATACAGCGGAGAAATGCGGGCTTTGCACTTTTTGCACTTACCGCCCTGTAAAACATAAGAAACAACAGGAATAAGCTCGCCTGCTGTTAATGTATGTCCGCACCCCGGACACGCGGAACGGGGTGCGACTATTGATTGTTTCATTGGAACGCGGAGGCCGACTACGTTGTAGAAGGAGCCTAGTAGGAGACCGTAGATAGTTAATAAGAGCATGGGTATTTGCATAAGTTTAATTTTCAGTAGCGTCTTTTTCTCTTAAATCCGCAACCGTTGGATATGTTCTTGTAATATTGTCTTTTACTACTTTAATTGCAGTATAGGTATATTTATTATTTGCATATCCAATAGTGATTGAGTAGTCACCTACACCATCTAAATAGTCATTCATTTGAGTATTTGGATTTTCACCTATATTTGAATAAGTCTTTGTTGTGTCAGTTGGATTATTAGTGGAAACAAACAACTTTGCAGCATCTAAAACTTGAACTGCTTCAGCATGAATTGCATCTTCTTTAGACTTACTGATAACATTCCCAATAGCAGGCACCGCAATAGCAGCAATAATCCCCAAAATCACAACAACAGCAAGCAATTCGATCAGTGTTAATCCCCGTTCGTTTTTCAGCATCTTTTTAAACATATCTCTTTCTCCTTATCTAGTAAATTGGAAGTATAGGTCTTTGTGTTTAGTCTATCGTTATTATAGCACATAAATTGGATGATGTTGCTAATTTTTCGACAAAATTAATTTATTTTGTTAAAAATATCAAACATAGGAACTAGGATGGAAGTCACAACTACACCGACAATTCCTGCAAGGAAGACAATCATTAGGGGTTCGATGAGGGACTTCAGCCTGTCTGTCGCCTGCTCGACCTCATCTTCGTAAAAATCCGCGACTTTTGCGAGCATTTCGTCGAGTGAGCCCGTTTCTTCTCCAATTGCGATCATTTGTGTGACAAGCGGAGGGAATACCCAGTGTTCTCTCATCGGTTCCGTAAGAGAATTACCTTTTTCAAGAGCGTTTCTTGAGTCTTTCAGCACCCGGCTGATCACTTCATTTTCTACAATGCTCTCTACTATGGAAATCGCCTGCAGGATCGGGACGGAGCTTGAGAACAGAGAACTGAGTGTCCTTGTCATTCTTGCAAGCGCTGCCTTTTGCAGCATTTTTCCAAATATCGGCATTCTCAGCGCAGCCGCATCGAGATAGTACTTTGATGAGGGCTGTGACTTCATCACTGCAATTCCGACAAAAAACAAAAGAATCAAGAGGATGACAAGCCACCAGAATGACTGCATCCATTCACTCGCGCCGAGGACAAATTTGGTAATGAGCGGAAGATCGGCCCCGAAATCCTGAAACATGTCAACAAACGTAGGTACGACCGCGACCAAAAGAAAGATAATGACTGCAATGGCCACCACTCCGACAACGGCAGGATAAGCAAGCGCCGAAATGATTTTCTGTTTTGTTTTATGCTGTTTTTCATAATGTACGGCGAGGCGGTCGAGCGTTTCGTCCATGTTCCCTGCGGCTTCGCCCGCCTTGACCATGTTTGTAAACATGCTGGAGAAGATTTTTTTATGCTTTGCCGCTGCGGCAGAGAGCGGATTTCCTGACCTTAGCTCCTCTTCCACATCAAAAAGCGCTTTTCCCAATGCCTTGCTTTCTGTTTGTCTGGCAAGGATATTCGTCGCCTCCACAACGGAGATTCCAGCTTTGAGCAGCGTCGAAAACTGCCTCAGGTAGATGACGAAGTCCTGGAGCTTAACAGGGTTTCCTATGCTGATTTCTTTTGTCAGCAGCGTTTCCTGCAGCTCCTCAATCTTTGTAATCCGGAGTCCCTTTTCCTGAAGCTTTACAATCACATCTCTTTTTGAAGTTCCGGTGACCACACCGCTTGTCTGGCCTGCTTTTCCCCGTCCTTCATATTTAAACCGCGCCATTACCGCATCGTCTCCTGTAAATATGGTTCTGCCATTTCCCTTAAAATGACGCCTGATTGAACAAGCTCCCGTATTGATCCTTCAAGGGTCATCATGCCCTGATCACGGCCTGTCTGGAGTATATTCGGAATCTGGTGGATTTTTTCATTCCGGATCAGGTTTGCTATCGCCGGGTTGTTGACAAGAATTTCTGTTGCCGCCCGTCTCCCTCTGAAATCCGCGGTCTGAAAAAGCCTTTGGGACAGAATTCCGGTTAATACGGATGCAAGCTGAATTCTTACCTGTGCCTGCTGGTTGGGAGGAAAAACATCAATGATTCTGTCGATGGTCGCAGGGGCACTTGAGGTATGGAGAGTCCCCAGGACAAGATGGCCTGTCTCTGCAGCCGTAATCGCTGTATGGACAGTCTCCAAATCTCTCATTTCCCCTACGAGGATGACATCCGGATCCTGCCTGAGTGCTGCCCTCAGACCGTTGGCAAAGTTCAATGTGTCAAACCCTACTTCTCTCTGGTCAATGATGCAGGATCCGTGCTTATGAAGATATTCAATCGGATCTTCAAGGGTAATAATGTGCTTTCTGGCCGACTGGTTCATGTGGTGGATCATAGCAGCAAGCGTAGTGGATTTCCCGCTTCCTGTCGGTCCTGTTACTAAAATAAGTCCCTGGGGTTTATGGGAAAGTGTCTTCAGCACATCCGGCAGGTGCAGGTCTTCAAGCGTCGGGATGGACGTCGGAATAATCCGGACGGCAAGCGCCGTACAGGAGCGCTGCTTGTAGGCATTTATTCTGAATCTCGATACACCTGCTATGCCATAGGAAAAGTCAAGCTCTCCTTTTTCCTGAAACTTCTCCCACATCGCCCTCGGCAGAATGGACTTTGCCATTTCCTCTGTATCCTCCGGCGAAAGAACCAGACCGCTGTAGCTTCTTAGTTCTCCGTTCACTCTAAGCATAGGGGCAATTCCGACTGTCAGATGGATGTCGGATGCTCCAAGTTCGAACGCGGATTTCATGATTTCTTCAAGTTTCACTTTCATCTTCATCACTCCGATAAGGCTACGCGCAGAATTTCTTCTGTCGTCGTCAGCCCCTGTTTCACTTTCAGCAGGCCGTCATCAATCAGGAAGAGCGTTCTGTTTTTAACAGCCAGATCGCGTATGGCAGAGAAGGACTCTCCGTTCATAATGACTTTTTTCATTTCATCTGTTACAACTAGCAGCTCATGGATCGCAAGGCGGCCTTTATAGCCCGTCATGTTGCAGGTTCCGCAGCCTCTTCCCCTGACAATGGATTCAACCGTCATGCCGCGTTTGGCGAAAATCTCTTTTTCCCGGACGGTGGGCTGAACGGTTTCCGCACAGTCCCTACAGACTTTCCGCACAAGTCTCTGGGCAACCACTCCCGAGAGTGAAGTAGCCACAAGAAACGGCTCTACCCCCATATCAATTAGGCGGGTAATCGTGCCGACCGAGTCATTCGTATGAAGGGTGCTCAGCACAAGGTGACCTGTCAGCGATGCCCTTATGGCAACCTCAGCCGTCTCTTTATCACGGATTTCTCCGACCATGATAATATTCGGATCCTGCCTCAGAATGGAACGAAGCCCTTTTGCAAATGTCATGCCGACAGTCTGATTCACCTGAATCTGATTGATGCCTTCAAGCTGGTATTCAACCGGATCTTCAATGGTGATGATGTTGACCTCTTCAGAATTCAGTTTGTTCAAAGCGGCATAGAGCGTTGACGACTTCCCTGAACCGGTCGGTCCGGTAATCAGCACAATGCCGGACGGACGTTCAATCAGCTGCGAGAAACGCTCCAGATTCATTTGATGGAAGCCGAGCTGCGTCATGTCATTTAATGCACTGCTCAAATCAAGCACCCTCAGCACAATCTTTTCCCCGTATACAGTCGGCAGGGTGGCAACGCGCAGATCAATCGGGTGAAAATCAAGCGTCAGCTTAATTCTTCCGTCCTGAGGAACACGCTGCTCCGTAATATCAAGATTGGACATAATCTTGATTCTTGCTGTGAGAACACTCTGCATATGTTTTGGAAGAACCCGTTCCGTTTTCAGGACGCCGTCTATTCTGTAGCGCACGGCAATCTTGGTTTCCTGAGGATCAATATGAATATCGCTCGCCCGCTGCTGAACGGCATTTTGCAGCAACTGATTAACAAGCCTCACAATCGGCGAATCCGCTTCAGTTGCTTTCTCGTCTTTCACTGTTTCTTCCGGCGCACCGATCAGCTGATCAATGTCTTCTTCCATTTCAAAATACTTTGTAATGGTTCTTAAAATATCGTCCTTCGTGGCAATGGCAGGCTCTACCTGAAAGCCCGTGGAAAGCCTCAAGTCCTCAATTGCGTAGTAATCCATCGGGTCCGCCATGGCAACATACAGCTTGTCCCCTTCTCTTTTCAGCGGAATCATATAGTTCCGTTTGGCCGTCTCCTTCGGAATTAAGGTGAAAAGCTTTGTATCGAAGGGATACCTGAACAAACTGACGTGCGGAATACCAAGCTGAAATTCAAGCACCTCTATCAGCTGCTGCTCTGTAATGTAGCCGCGCTGCAGGAGAGCATCCCCCAGCTTTTGACGTTCACTTTTTTCCTTCAGCGTTACTTTCAGCTGCTCATCCGTTATCAGTCCTGTTTCCACAAGAAGGTCCCCGAGCCTTTTTCGCGTCTGCTTCACCGTGCTATTCATCCCCTTTCTCAAATGCCGGTTCTTCCCACAGCTCCTGATAGCGGTCGCCTCCAGCCGGAGGGGTCTTGTCAGGCTGATTCTCCAGTGGAGAGTTCCCCGTTCCTTCTGCAGGTTTGTTTTGATCAGCCCCTGCTTCCGGCTGAACGGTTCCTTCTTCGCCGCCCGGGACTGATTGCTGTTCTGACTTGAGCGCTTTTACTTCCACTCTGTGAACAGGTGCGTAAAAGTCGTCTGATATCAGGGTGCTTGACAGTACGCTGCCGTTACTGTCAAGCTCATTCCTGTACACTTCAGCAGACTGTCCGCTTCTGCCTTCCTCTTTTACTCTTGTCGTCTGATCATCAAGAGCCGGGTCATAGTGAATGATGGTTTTAGGCTTAAATTCTTTTTCATTTTCCATTGTTAAACTGTACGCATTCTCAAAGGCAGCTCCTTCAAGACTGATGGAAAGGGACCCTCCGTCCTGAACAAGCTTCAGTTCATAAGCCGCATCGTTCGGGTTGTAAAAGACAAGGTCCTGCTTACCTTTCATAAATGTAGCTTCCTTGCCAAGCTCTGCATAGGCGGGCAGTTCTGCACTTATGTGGCGTTCAAGAATGTCAAAGTTCGTGAGGAGAATGGTCTGATAGATTCCTGTTGCCATCCTGCTCAAAGCGGCATCATCCAGCTGCAGGGGAAACTCTTCGAGATACGCTTCCAAAGAGAACGTTTCGAGAGGGTCTATCCGGATAACAGCCGGCTGCAGGAGAAGACCCGGATCTGCAGGAAGTTCAGATCCTGCAAGCAGCGTTTTTGGAAGTTTTTCTTTCAACAGGTACTTATTGATAGACAGAGTGAAAATCCCCTCTGTCAGTTCAGATGCTGCGAGCTCTATTTCGGCTGAGAGCGCTTTTTGGTCAACAGCTCCGAACGTGTCTGCACTGAGCTCATTTTCAAGAAATGTGCTAAGAGCTTTTTCATCAACCGCGGCAATCAGCCGGTTCGTTTTATCGGCAACAGCGAGCTCCGCTGTTTTTTTCACATCGAATACGACAAGATTCAGATCCAGACCGAGCTCCCGGTCTGCCTGAAGAAAATAAAAGCTGTTTTCTTTCCAGGCGGTGATGGCCTGATTCAGCTTTGCTTCCGCTTCCTTCTGAGTCAGGCCGGACAGCGGTACTCCGCCCGCCTCGACACCAGAAGGAACCGTTTTTTCATTAAAAAGCGCTCCATACGCCTTCGCTCCAAAAAAAGAAAATCCAAAGAGAATAAAAACACATCCGAACAAAACAAAAAACGTTTTTCTTTTTGATGATGTACCCACTTCATGCCCCCCTTTGTCACACATACCGTTCACTAGTTAAATAAACCTAAGTAATTCGAATTATTTTTTTCCAAATACTAGACAAAAATCGACTAGTTTTATTGTATAATAGCTTTATTCAGAAGAAAAGAAAGATTTTCCTTTCTGCCCATAATTTATAAAAGAAAGTACGGGGATGCCCATGAAAACGGCTTTTAAAAAAGAACGGGGATTTACATTGATCGAAGTTTTAGCCTCCATCGTCATTTTGACCATCATGTTTTCGGTTCTGAGCAGTTTTTTCGTGAATAGTGCTTCTTACTCAAATTCTTTCGACAAAAATATTACATCCCAGCAGCTTAGCAAAAGTCTTCTTGAAGCCTATCAGGCGGAAGGATTTATTGAAGCAAAAAGAAAACTAAGCACAAGAGAAGTTCTGGCCCCTGATGCCATAAGGCAGAAACTCGCACTTCAAGAAGAAGCTTTTTCTCTGAGCGGATATTCTGCCGACGTCTCCTTTAAAGAACCGCCGCAGGCAAATTTAAGGGGAAAGCTTGTAGAAATTTCAGTCACAGTGACAAACCGTGACGGGATATCGTCCTCTTCTACACTCGAAGGGTATGTGCGCAAATGAAGAAAATTCTTTTAAATCAAAATGGAATAACATTGATCGAGCTGCTGCTGGTGCTTGCCCTCTCCTCTATTATTCTCACAATGAGCACCGGATTTTTAATGTCTATGATGAAAGCGGGGGAATCTACGCTTTCTAAAACCAATCTCAGAAATGAAGCGGTACTGATTGTCGACTCTTTAAACAAGGCGCTTGAGAACGCAGATGAGTTTGGACTTGGAGATTTAAAAGGACAAGAGCTTACAAAAGTCACTCCCGTTAAAGTCACTAAAACGGTTAATCCTTCAAATTTATTAGATGAAACAAGAACGCCCATTCCGGTTATTTTTTCCGGCGGAAATTTGAGCATTGACGGAAAACCCGTCAATAATGAAAACATTTCATTAGAAGGCAGCCATTTTTTCATCTCAGACGACTCCTCCCAATTGATCTGCAAGCTGGTCCTGAAAGAAAAAAACACTGATTCAAAACCGTATGAAATCCTGAAAATATATAACCTGGCAGATTGAGGTGATTGGTTTGAAAAAATTAAATCAGAACGGCTATGCACTGCTTAATGTGCTGATGGTTTTTACATTAGTTTCGATTCTGGGTATTTCACTTCTCAGCATTACGATAAGCTCTCAGGCATTTGTAAAGCATTCGAAAACGTACCTTGAGGATATGACCAAAGCGGAGAAACTCCTTGACGAAGCTTCGGCAGAATATGAAGTTCTATTGGAAAACATCAACAATGAAGTGCTGAATTCTCAGACTCTGCTCACCAAATTGAGCAGCTTGGAGTCAAGAATTGAGCAGCGATCAGGAATTGAGGTAACCGGAAAAATCTTAAAGCCGATTTCTGCAACCAACAATCTGTTTGTTCAAACGGTTGATATAGCAGCTCCAGTCGGTCCTGAGAGTTCCGGAAAGCAATTGAAGCGAACTCTCAAGGTGTCCACTATTGCCGATATTTTCAACTACGGTGTTGTAACAAATGGAGATTTAACGCTCAATGGCGCTGTGGATATTAAAGGAAATATCTTTGTACAGCAAAGGCTTTATTTAGGCAGCAGGGGCAAGTTCATCCAATCTGGCTCAACGTATTATCCCGGAACCGTTTATCCGTCGATACAGGGTGATATGACAGTAAAAGGCCAGGACTCTTCCGGTCAGACTTATCCATCCAAATATTTTTATAACAGCTCTTCTTCCAATACTGCTGCCGCAAATTTCCGGCCCGTTGCAAATTCAGGCAGCCTGCAGAGCTATTTTGTGACGCCTCCCAGAATACGAGATGCGATTGTTTCAACAAACCAGATTAACATCCTGAGCCGGATCAATGAGAAGCACGCAGCATATACAGCAAGAAGAGGACAAATTGCTAACGGTTTGAATGACACCCTCCTTTCAGGCAGCACCCTTCACAATACCAGCAAAAAGTTTCTTCAGAATCTTGAATTGACGGGTGTTCTTAACGTAGCCGGCGATGTTTTAATGGAAGGCAATTTCACTATGGGAGAAGCAAGCAGGCTCATTACAAGCGGCAATGTCTTTATTAATGGACAGGCGGATTTAAAGGGCACCATCGAATTAACAAACCCCAACAGCTATGTCTATATTAACGGAAAAGCTGCGATATCAAATCTGAAACTCCAGGGACAAATGTATATCTCGGATGCAGCAGATATCCGATCAGATTTTAATACGAACGGAACGGTTTATGTAGAAAAGAATACGTCAATTGAAAATCTCAACAATGTAAGCGGCGGAACAGCTGTTATCTTGAGCAACGGCAGCATGCTTGTCGCAAATAATAATGAGTACAGCAATACTCCAAAGATTATAGATGCCTTTCTTTACTCAAACGAAACTCTTGAAATGTATGGAGTAGGTTCCAATATTAAAATTAGAGGAGGCGTTTATGGATCGAATATTACTCTGAATGCCACCAAGGGAGAGACAAGAAATACCCTTGGGGCACGCTATGTCTGGGTTGGGCCTAAATGGTATCAATTTGCCTGGCGGTATGATTTTGATCCTGAGCTGTACAACAATATCGGCGGGCTGTATTTTGAAAAGAATCAGCAGCAGCCGGGATTGCCTTCCCGACTGCAAATAGAATTCAAAGAGGACCTGATCCTTAATCCCCCTACAGGCATTCCGACAGTAGAAAAACTGAAAGTTGAAACCATCGATACAGAAGTTAAATAATGTAAAAGCCGGCATCCAAATAGATGCCGGCTTTTCCTATTTCACATATTGCGCTACTCTGTTCCGTCCCGCCTGCTTTGCACCGATGTACATGGCGCGGTCTGCGTGGCGGATGAGGTCTAGGGGACCTTCGGCATCTTCCGGGGCGGTTGCGTAGCCGATGCTTGCTGTAATGGATACAGGCTGGCGCTTGCCGGGATGACCGATGCTTTGTTCAACGATGAAAGGACGATTTGCGATGCTCTGGCGTATGCCTTCAGCCGCTGCGAAGCATGCATGCTTGTCCATACTTGGCAGAAGGATGACAAACTCTTCACCGCCGTATCTTGCGACCGTTCCTCTTTCCCCGACGAATTTGCAAAGACGCTCGGCAAGTGAAATCAGAATTTCATTTCCTGCCTGGTGCCCGTATGTATCATTCACTTTTTTGAAATGATCGATGTCGAGCAGAATCAGCGACATGCTGCCGCTTTTTTGCTGAATCAGTTCCGTGTATTCATACTCCAGCAGCTTCTCCATGTAGCGGTAATTATAAAGGCCTGTTAATGGACAGCGTTCACTTTGTTTTTTCGTCTCTTCGTAGCTTTTTGCATTTTCAATTGCCACACCCAGATAGGCGGTCAAAAGATCCGTAATCATCAGCTGTGCGCGGTCATAAAACCGTTTTTTATTTGACGCAAGAATGACAATCCCAACGACCTTCTGGTTTCTGACAATCGGAACTGCAATCACGCTCTCTACGCTTTCCGGCAGCAGGGTTTTCTCAAGTTTCGCCCATTGATCCCGCTTAGTGTACAGCATGCTTTTTTTGGTTGCATAGACCAGACCGCTGACACCATGGTGAACAGATATGGATTCCTGTACATTCTTGACGATCCGGCCGTTTTCAAGTTTCCGGATGACCTTCAACTCATTGTCGTCGATCACATCAATAATATATGCATAATCAGCTTTGATCATTGACGTCAGTTTATTCAGGTACACCTTAACAACTTTCTTCACTTCCAGCCTTTCGGTAAGCTGATGGCCGATTTCGCTTGCCTGCTGAAGATACGTATTGAGGCGCTGGCTGCGAGACAGCAAAATAAGGATATAAGAGGTTCCCACAAATGGAATGCCCACATAAAACAATGCCTCAAATCCAAGGTCAAGGTACAGAATGTAGAGCAAAATGCCCACCGGCAAAAACATGAGCGTTGTGAGAATTTCCCACAGAAAATCCCTCGAGAAAAATTTTTCTTTCATCTTATAGAAATACCCTCTGATCACATGCTGGAGAAAGAAGTGATTAACAAGGCAAATGGTAAATGAATAGGCAATCACTTTGAGAATAAACGGAAAGGTGAGAGCCTCCCGTTCATGTGTACCGCCAATCGCGTAATAAACGGCTGCCCCTGCTGCTGATACGATCAGAAACATCAGGGAGTTCGTCGGAAACCGGTAAATTTCCCGTTTTCCAACTCTGAGCTTCAGCAGAAGCACAGTGAGCGCTGCCTGCATAAGAATCATTTCAACAAAAGGACCGAAGAGCAGAAAGACGGATATGGAAACACCCTGAGCAAAAAAAACGGGCGTTTCATTGACGATGATCGGGAAAACCGAAACAATGCACATGAAAACCAGAAAAGCGGCAATCGTCCATTCATTTCCTGAAATTTTTACCGGCCAGAGAGTGTACGCTGCAAATAGTGATGAAGGAAATACGATGGCCCAGACGGCCCACAAAATGGACTTCAGCTTTTTTTCCATGGATTGTCCCCCTCTCCCGCCATGCTGTTTTTTATATTTTAACAAAAATTCAGATTTTTGTCATTTATTTCGGGACTATCAGCCTAATTTTTATGTTATATTTTTCGACAATAAGGCCTAACCTCAGAAATAAAGTAGAGAGAACCTGTTATTAAAAAGATGTCTCCCCCTTCGCCCGCTGCAATCATTTCATCAATTGCCCCTTTCCAGTCTTCATGGAACGATTTTACCGGATGCGTGCACGCTTCATACAGCTCTGATGCTCCAGCGGCTCTCGGAAAATCAAAGGTTGTGAAATGCATGCTGTCCGCAATAGCGGATAGAGTTGAAATCATCGGGCTGTATTCCTTGTCTTTCAGGGCTGAAAAAAGAACATGAATCCGTTTGCCGGCATAGTGTCTTCTCATTACTGCCGCAAGACTTTCAGCTCCCTCTTTATTGTGTGCGCCGTCAAGGATGACGGCAGGAAACTCGGAAACCTGTTCAAACCTTCCGCTCCAATTAGTTTGATGAAGGCCTTTTCGAATGTGCTCATCCCCGGCAGCAAGCAAGCCGTGGACCCGTAAATAATCCAGAGCCATAACAGCAAGCGCGGCATTTTGCACCTGATGTTCTCCCCTCATGGAGATCTCTAGCCCCTCGAATGAATGATACGGTGTTTTCATATCGAACCTTTCCCCGCCCCTTAGCGGCTCGTGTTTCAGAACAGGAAAAGCATCGTGGAAAAGATCAGCATTTTTTTCTGCCGCTCTCTTTTTTATGACATTAAGGGCGCGCTCATCCGTTACTGCTGTAAGCATTGGTACACCCGGCTTAATGATTCCCGCTTTTTCACCGGCAATTTCCTCTATGGTGTTCCCCAGAATATGCATGTGATCATAGCCGATGCTTGTAATCATAGTCAGGACCGGCTCTGAAATATTCGTTGAATCAAATGTGCCTCCAAGCCCTGTTTCAAGCAGCAGCACATCTGTCTTTTCATGGTTGCCGAAATAATAGAAAGCCATGGCGGTGATGATTTCGAACTCGGTCGGCCCTCCAAGCTCTGTTCGCTCAAGCTCGTCTGACAGCGGTTTTATCGTATTTGCCAAAAACAGCATCTCTGCATCGGGAATAGGAATTCCGTTCATGCTGATCCGCTCGTTGAAGGTTTCAAGGAACGGGGATGTAAAGGTGCCGGTTTTATAGCCTGCTTCTGTAAGCACGTTTCTCATGTAGGCAATGGTCGACCCTTTTCCGTTTGTGCCTGCCACATGGACGGTTTTCACTTTTTTATGAGGATCACCGAGTCTGTTCATCATCCATTCCATCCGCTTCAGGCCGGGTTTGATGCCGAATCTGAGACGGGAATGTATCCACCCGACAGCCTCTTCGTACGTTTGAAACATATCATCTGCCCCTTCTTTTTATATACATGAAAACTCGGGCATGATCATAAATCACACCCGAGTCTTTGCAGGTCAGCCTTTCAGTTCTCCGATTCGAGAGAGAACGGCCTCTCTTTTTTCTGTATAGTCTTTTTCTTTCGCGCGTTCTTCTTCTATAACCTTCTCAGGCGCTTTTTTAACGAAGCCTTCATTGCTCAGCTTTTTCTGAACACGTTCAACTTCCTTATTTAATTTTTCAAGCTCTTTCTCAAGACGTGCAATTTCTTCATCGAGGTTGATCAGGCCTTCAAGAGGGAAGATCAGCTCCGCTCCTGTTACAACAGATGTCATCGCTTTGTCGCCTGTTTCAGCATCCGTGCCAATTGAAAGACTGGACGTGTTGCAGAAACGCTCGATGTATGCGCGGTTCTGCTGGAGCTGATTTTGGATGTCAGCTGACTTTGCTTTAATCATCATTGGAATTTGCTTGCTCATCGGCGTGTTCACTTCAGCTCTTACATTTCGAACCGAACGGATTACTTCAACTAGAAGCTTCATATCTGCGGCTGCTGCTTCATCAGTCAGTGACGGATCGGCAACCGGCCATTTGGCGATTGTAATGGATTCTCCTTCATGCGGAAGGTTCTGCCAAATTTCCTCGGTAATAAACGGCATGAACGGATGAAGAAGTCTCATCGTGTTATCAAGTACATATGCAAGGATTGAACGTGTTGTCTTTTTCGCCGCTTCGTCGTCGCCATAAAGCGGAAGCTTCGCCATTTCAATGTACCAGTCACAGAAATCATCCCAGATAAAGTTGTACAGATGGCGGCCGATTTCACCGAATTCGTATTTATCGGCTAGCTTTGTCACGTGCTCGATCGTTTCATTGAGGCGTGTCAGAATCCACTTGTCAGCAACTGACTTTTCACCGGTCAGATCGATTTCATCGAATTTCAGGCCGTCCATGTTCATCAGCGCAAAGCGTGAAGCGTTCCAGATCTTATTGGCAAAGTTCCATGTTGCTTCTACTTTTTCGTAGCTGAAACGCAGATCCTGGCCAGGCGAGCTTCCTGTTGAAAGGAAGTAGCGAAGAGAATCCGCTCCGTACTTATCGATCACATCCATCGGATCAACGCCGTTTCCAAGCGATTTACTCATTTTGCGTCCCTGCTCATCGCGGACAAGTCCGTGGATCAGCACATCTTTAAATGGACGCTTGCCGGTAAATTCAAGACCCTGGAAAATCATGCGGGAAACCCAGAAGAAAATGATGTCATAGCCTGTTACAAGCACATCTGTCGGATAGTAGCGCTGGTAGTCAACGGAATCCTCATCCGGCCAGCCCATTGTCGAAAACGGCCACAGTGCCGAACTGAACCACGTATCAAGTACGTCTGTATCCTGCTCCCAGTTGTCAAGGTCTGCAGGCGGTGCGTGATCAACATGCACCTCGCCAGTTTCTTTATGATACCAGGCAGGAATGCGGTGTCCCCACCAAAGCTGTCTTGAAATACACCAGTCGCGGATATTTTCCATCCAGCGCATATACGTGTTCTCAAAACGGTTTGGAACAAAGTTGACTTTGTCTTCTTTGTCCTGAAGCTCAATCGCTGCATCTGCAAGAGGCTGCATCTTAACGAACCACTGCGTAGAAAGGTACGGTTCAACAACCGCTCCGCTCCGCTCGCTGTGCCCGACTGAATGCATGTGCTCTTCAATTTTGAACAGAACATCCATTTCCTGAAGATCCTTCACGATCTGCTTTCTGCACTCAAAACGGTCAAGGCCGCTGTAGATTCCTGCTTTTGCATTCATCGTTCCGTCCTCATTCATCACAAGAACACGTTCAAGGCTGTGGCGGTTTCCAATTTCAAAGTCATTAGGATCATGCGCTGGCGTGATTTTTACAGCCCCTGAACCAAATTCCATATCCACATAGTCATCTCCGACAATCGGAATTTCGCGGCCTACGATTGGAAGAACAACGGTTTTGCCGATCAAATGCTTGTAGCGCTCATCTTCCGGGTGAACAGCAACCGCTGTATCGCCAAGCATCGTTTCAGGACGTGTAGTCGCAACTTCAATTGCACCTGAACCGTCTGACAGCGGGTAGCGCATGTGGTAAAAAGCGCCCTGAACATCTTTATAGATTACTTCTATATCAGAAAGAGCTGTTTTTGTCTGCGGATCCCAGTTGATAATATATTCGCCGCGGTAGATGAGTCCTTTTTTATAAAGAGAGACAAATACCTCATTAACCGCTTTTGAAAGTCCTTCATCAAGCGTAAACCGCTCTCTTGAATAATCAAGGCCAAGGCCAAGCTTTGACCACTGCGCGCGGATATGGGATGCGTATTCTTCTTTCCATTTCCAAGTTTCCTCAACAAATTTTTCGCGGCCAAGGTCATAGCGCGATTTGCCTTCCTCGCGCAGCTTTCCTTCCACTTTAGCCTGAGTGGCGATTCCGGCATGGTCCATTCCCGGAAGCCAGAGAACGTCATAGCCCTGCATGCGTTTCATGCGCGTCACGATATCCTGAAGCGTCGTGTCCCAGGCATGGCCAAGATGAAGCTTTCCAGTTACGTTCGGCGGAGGGATCACAACCGTGTACGGCTGCTTTTCCTGATCGTTTGAAGCTTCAAAAAACTTTCCCTTCAGCCAGTAGTCGTAGCGATCGCGCTCAATTGCCTGCGGATCATATTTTGTAGAGAGTGTCTGCTCCTTGTTCTCCATGTTTCTTCCTCCTTAAAATCTTCAAATCAGTTCATTTCCGCATTTTTCGGAAAATAAAAAACTCCCCTCGTCCGGTAAAAGGACGAAAGGAGTTGATTTCGCGGTGCCACCTTTTTTCACAGGCAAAAAAGAACCTGTGCTCTCAAATGGGATAACGGCGTTCATGCCGATTCTCTCTACTTCATGGTTCAAGAGAATTACTCCAGGGCGACCTTCAAGCACGCTTGTTTAAGAAATCTCTCAGCAGGCGATTTCTCTCTCTGAAAACAGCTTTCCGCTTTACTCTTCCCTATCACGGTATGTGTTCGATTATGAAAATATTATATATGTTGTATTGTATACAATCCAATCAATTCACGTCAATCATCTTCTCCATTTTTCAATGCCTTTATTCCCGAAAAGGCACAAAACTGGGTAAATGCACATATTCTTTATACAAGAAGGATTCAGTGAGGAGAGTTTTAGGATGCGCAGAAAAATAAATGATTATAACCTGTCGCCTTATGTAAAGCAGTTCAAACTTATTGCCGGTCAGTTCATCGTGCCGATTACCCTCTTTCAGACCGTCCGGACCCTGATTTTCCCGTCGCCCGTCGACCTTGTCCTGCTGGCGCTGCTGATTTTGCTTGGTGTGGCTTTGTATATGGAGTGGATTTAAAAAACCCAATCACAGATTGGGTTTTGTTTATGTCGACTGCTCTGCGGCCAGTTTTTTGTTTTCTTCGATCTGCGTCACTTTCATGACGAAGTACTCGATGTTTTTAAAGGTCCAGTAAGATTTGATCAGGTCCTGATTTTTCTGAAGCTGCGATGCGCTTCTGCCGTTCAGGTTCATGTGCTTTTTCACTTGTTTGTAGACAAAATCGGGATAGGCAAGATAGCAGATGAACAGCTGCATTTCCTCTTCTCTGTATGGGAACGTCTGCTGATAGGTGTAAAACCAGTCGGCACAGTTGTCATCTGCAAACGGGTACGTATGGAACGTCCTGTGATAAAAAAGAAGCGCATCATCAATGGGCGATGAATACCTGGCATGTTCAAAATTGGTGAAATACCCCGTTCCCTGTTCATCATACAAGTAATGATGAATGGACGCTCTGCCGTGGATCATGACTTGCCGCACATCCTCTTTTTCCTTCATCATCTCGTACCATTCATCAAGTTTTTTGCGGGCAAATTCTGTCGCACGTGCGGTTTCAAAGTAATAGGTGACGGCCTGCAGTTCAAACGGGGAGAGATACCACTTCTTCTCGCATTCCTCCACGTATTTTTCATACAGGGCTTTGTTGTCATCCCATTGCTTGGCAAGGGTATCGTAATGAATTTTCAGTGCATTCTGATTCAGCTTTTCCTCAGCAGCCGTTCTCTGATGAAGCGCTGCAAGTTCCCTGAACATATTTTTATGCCGCTCATCCCGCTCTTCTTCTGTTTCATTCGTGAGCCAGGGCATAATGTAATACCAGTTCTCTCCGTCTGAGGTAAAAAACTGCCGGTGCCTGTTTCTGAAGATGGGCACATACCCTGAATACCCTTTCTGATGAGCACCGTGAAGCGTTTCGATGAATTGGCCATTCCGGTTCGATGACATCTTTTTTAATGCGTAGGAGGCGCCTGAACTGGCATAGACCTTCGTCAGTTTATCTGTAACAGACTCCGCATATTCCGCTTTCAGCTCATACTCTTTTAAAACCTCCGCAAGTTTATCCATATTTTCTCTCATCATTTTTTGTCTCACTTCCTTTTAACCAGGTCTCATGTAAAGAGACTTACAAAAAAAACAGCTGAGGAACTCTCCTCCCCAAGCTGCTTTCTTTTCTTAATGAGTATTTGCATAAACAGGAATGTAGAGTGTCTGGCCTTCATGCACATCTGCGCTTGAATTCAGCTGATTGACTCTGTGCAGCTGCTGAACCGTAATCCTGTATCGGTCGCAAATGCTGTCAATTGTGTCACCCTGCTGGACAAGGCAGATCTTAAGCTTTGTAAACTCCTCTTCTTCATCTCGTTCAAAAAGCTTCGTTAAGTAGAGGGAGTTTTCCGTATGCTTTGGTTCATCCTGCTTTCTTGCTTCTTCTTCTTTTCTTGCTTTCGGACTTTGCTTTTGAGGCGCCTTATACGTTTCCTCATACTGCGGCCTGCTTGCAAAATAAGAAATGTCCGGTGCAGCGGCTTCTTCCTCTGCCGCCTCTTTTTTCACTTCTACATGAAACGGTTCATAAAGATCCGCATGATTCTGGCTGCCTGTATGCGCAAAAGCATCATACTCTTCTACTTGCGTTTCCTCTTCATACAGTGCCTGAGGTGAGCGGAACAGCGGCTGGAGCTCCGGTTCCTGCTCCTGCTCAAACACATATGCCTGCTCAAGTTCCTGTTCTTCTTCAGCTTCTTCAGCCTCAACAGCCGCATCCCCGCTTGCAATTCCGCTGATTTCAAGGTCAGCTACAAGCCTCAGGTTTCTGCTTTCTGACAGATCATAATCAAAAGATTCAATCGTTACATAAACTTCTTCCAAGTTTCCAATGCGGTTCCTCGGAATCGTGATATCTACAGGAAAACCGTGAACAAGCTGCGATATACCGTCTTCTCTCGTTTCTACATTGCTGATAAAACGGAGATTGGCATATTCAAATTCCTCTTCGCTATAATCCTCATCTATTTTGTACTCACCCGTAAGCTTAAGCGCACCCCGAATCGAGATGTACTGGTCAAACTCCTGGATGGTGATGTCTGGATCTAATGAGATGGATAACAGCTCACCCACTTCCTGTCCCTTTTGAAACCAAACGGATTCCTCAACAGAGAACCGCAATGATGATTGTTGATCCTGTGACAACTTGAACTCCTCCTTTCAGGTGTCCTTACGAAAATACCTGTGACATTAAAGGAATATGCCGCACGGTGAAGGTTTATGATTCTTTTGATTAAATGCCTGGTTTAAGCTCTGTAAATGCAGGGAACATGAAAGATACAAGAAGAAAGGAGTGTTTGATGATGTCAAAAGATCATGGCATGAGCGACAAAGTAAAAGGCAAGGTAAACCAGGCAAAAGGCGAAGTGAAAGATCAGGTAGGCAATGCAGCAAACAATCCTGAGCTTCAGCGTGAAGGAAAGAAAGACAAACTGAAAGGGAACCTTCAGGAAGGCGCCGGAAAAGCAAAAGAAGGTTCAGCTAAATACTGAGTACATAGAGAACCTGCCGCCTGCAGGTTCTCTTTTTTCGGCCCCATTTGCTATACTAGAAGAAAAACAATCAGGAGATTCGTATGAGACCCCTATTCTTCGTTATAATCGGTGCAATCTTTTTACTGCAAATTCCGTTATGGATCACGATTGTATCTGATCTGCTTATGATTGCAGTCGCCATTATCGGACTGACCATTATCCTTGCCAGCAAATGGCTGAGCCGGAAATCAGGATATACACCCAAATAATAAAACCCCCTGCACATTGACGCGCAGGGGGTTTTCACTTTATTTAAGGGCAGCGAATGCTTTCTCTGCCGCTGCAATCGTCTTTTCAAGATCCTCATCACTGTGGGCAGTGGAAAGGAACAGACCTTCGAACTGTGAAGGCGGCAGAAAGACACCTTCGTTTGCCATTTCGCGATAGAACTTCGAGAAGTACTCAAGATTGGATGTTTTCGCTTTTTCGAAATTGATGACGTTCTCGTCTGTAAAGAAAAAGCCAATCATTGATCCCGTACGGTTCACTGTAATCGGAATGCCGTGTTTTTCAGCAGCCGCTGTTAATCCTTCTTCAAGGATGTCCGCTTTTCTGCCAAACTCTTTATAAGTATCCGGAGTAAGCTGGCTGAGCGTTGCATAGCCTGCTGTCATCGCAAGAGGGTTTCCGGACAGGGTGCCTGCCTGGTAAATCGGTCCGCTCGGCGCAACCTGTTTCATAATGTCGGCACGGCCGCCATATGCACCTACAGGAAGTCCGCCGCCAATAACCTTTCCGAGGCATGTCAGGTCAGGCGTAACGCCGAAGTACCCTTGAGCACAGCCGTAATCAACGCGGAAGCCTGTCATCACTTCATCAAAGATAAGCAGTGAGCCGTACTCCTGTGTGATGCTGCGCAGGCTTTCGAGGAAGCCTGGAAGCGGAGGGACAACTCCCATGTTTCCTGCAACCGGCTCCACAATCACGCCGGCAATGTCATCACCGAACTGTTCAAAGGCGTATTTTACGCTTTCCATGTCGTTGTATGGAACAGTTATCGTGTTCTTGGCTACTCCTTCGGGAACTCCCGGGCTGTCAGGCAGTCCAAGTGTTGCAACGCCTGAACCTGCTTTGATCAGCAGAGAATCCCCGTGGCCGTGATAGCAGCCTTCGAATTTCAAAATCTTATTTCTTCCGGTAAAACCGCGAGCGAGTCTCAGGGCACTCATCGTTGCTTCCGTTCCAGAGCTAACCATCCGGATAATTTCAATAGATGGCACGCGGTCAATCACAAGCTTTGCCAGCTCATTTTCAATCAGCGTCGGAGCCCCGAAGCTTGTACCGGATTCTGTCACCTTTTTAATGGCTTCAACAACCGCGTCATTTGTATGGCCCAAAATAAGCGGTCCCCATGAAAGCACATAATCGATATATTCATTTCCATCAATATCGTAAATTTTAGAGCCTTTTCCCCGCTCCATGAAAATTGGATCCATAGCGACGGATTTAAAGGCGCGAACAGGGCTGTTCACTCCGCCCGGCATCAGCCCTTGGGCTTCTTCGAAGGCCTTGCCTGATTTTTCATAACTGCGCATTTGACTTCTCCTCCTGCGATTAGTGTTGTTCCTTCAGCCAGCGTGCACAATCCTTGGCATAATACGTCAAAATCATATCAACGCCGGCGCGCTTCATGCTGATCATCATTTCCATCACGATTGCCTTTTCATCGACCCAGCCGTTTTGTGCGGCTGCCTTGATCATGGCATATTCGCCGCTTACGTTATAGGCAACAATCGGCACGTTAAAGTTGTTTTTCACATCGCGGATGATATCAAGGTAAGACAAGGCAGGTTTCACAATCAGGAAGTCTGCCCCTTCCATCATGTCCGATTCTGCTTCTCTGAGTGCTTCAAGACGGTTGGCAGGATCCATCTGATACGTTTTCCGGTCTCCGAACTGGGGAGTGCTGTGGGCAGCATCCCTGAAAGGTCCGTAAAAGGCGCTTGAGTATTTAATTCCGTATGACATAATCGGCACATCTTCAAATCCGGCTTCATCCAGGCCATGGCGGATAGCAGCCACAAACCCGTCCATCATGTTTGAAGGAGCGATGACATCAGCACCCGCTCTTGCCTGGCTGACCGCAGTGCGCGCCAGCAGATCAAGCGTCGGGTCATTGAGGATTTTTCCCTCTTTCACAATTCCGCAGTGGCCGTGGTCTGTATACTGGCAAAGACACGTGTCGGCAATCACAACAAGCTCAGGGAAATGTTCTTTAATCTGGGAGATCGCACGCTGAACGATGCCGTGGTCATGGTAAGCCTGTGTGCCAAGCTCATCCTTTTGATCAGGCACTCCAAAGACGATGACAGACTTGATTCCGAGATCGCTTACCTCCTGCATTTCTGCATTCAGGTAATCAAGCGAAATCTGCTCAACGCCGGGCATTGATTTTACCTCATTGCGTTTTTGCTCGCCTTCTACAACGAAGATCGGATAAATAAAGTCTTCTGCGTGCAGATGTGTTTCGCGGACAAGTGATCTCATGCTGCCTGTGCTCCGCAGTCTGCGGTGTCTTGTAAATTGAATGTCCATAGCTTATTCCTTCCTTTCAGCATGTGTTTGGATACGGTCAATCATGGCATCGATGGTGTAGGGATCTGACACAATGCCGTCATAGCCGTACTTCTTAAGTGTTTTATGTGTAATCGGTCCAATGCTCACAAGCGTAACGCCCTCAAGCAGAGTATCCAGATTTTTGTTTTTCATGACCTTCATGAAGGCATCAACAGTGGATGAGGAGGTAAAGGTAATGTAATCGAGTTTTTGTTCCTGAAGCAGCTGCTCAATCCTGTTTCCATCCTCTATATTATGTATTGTTTCATATAGCGTAAGGTCTGTCACGGAGAAGCCCTTGAGAGTCAATTCTTTCATAAGAATTTCCCTGGCAAGATTCCCCCGGAAGAGATAAACATGCTGGTCATGCCTGATGCTCCCCGCGATTTCTTCCGCCAGCCTTTCTGCTACATACTCCTTTGGCATGATTCTGACTGTATAGCCCCTGTCTTCAATCAGCTGCCTGGTTTTCCGCCCTACGGCGGCAAACGTGCAATCAGACAGGAAATCAGAAGGGATGCCGTGCTCTTTCAGAAAATCAAAAAAGAAAAGCACACCGTTCATGCTCGTAAAGACGAGGCAGTCTTTGGCATTAATACCCAGGATTGCCTCTTTAAGTTTATGTATATCCTTCGCTTTTTCAAAAGAAATCAGCGGAGCAGTAACAGGAACTCCGCCGGCTTTTTTAATTTTCGCTGCAAAAGTGGTTGCCTGCGTTTCTTCTCTCGTAATCAGAATGTTCTTTCCTGAGAGACCGCCGGCCATTAAAGGTCAAGCTCCTCTTTCACCTTGTCGATCAGCTGCTTTGCCCCCTGAGCTATCAGCCTTTCAGACACTTCTTTTCCCATGGCTACGGGATCTTTGCCTGTAATTCTTTCTTTAAAGATCTCTTTTCCGTCAGGAGAGGCAATCAGTGCGGTAAGCGAAATTTCTTTGTCAAAAGCGACTTCTGCATACCCTGCAATCGGCACCTGGCATCCGCCCTCCATCACGTGAAGGAAGGTGCGCTCTGCCTGAACGGCAAGCTGTGTCGCTTCATCGGTAAAATGGGACAATAGATTAAGCAGCTCATGATCGTCTGCACGGCATTCGATGGAAAGCGCTCCCTGGCCGACTGCCGGAACGCAGTCTTTCGCATCAAGAAATTCTGTCACAACGTCCTGGCTCCAGCCCATTCTCGCAAGACCGGCTGCTGCAAGGATGATCGCATCATAATCTTCATGCTGAAGCTTTGCCAGGCGCGTGTCGATATTGCCTCTGATCCACTTGATATCAAGATCAGGCCTCATGGCAAGGAGCTGGGCGCTTCTTCTTAAACTGCTTGTACCCACCACTGCACCTGCAGGGAGGTCAGCAAGAAGGACGTGATTTTTAGAAATAAAAGCATCCCTTGCATCTTCGCGGTGCGGAATGCAGCCGATTGTCAGCCCTTCCGGCAGAACAGCCGGCATATCCTTCATGCTGTGAACAGCCATATCAATCTCTCCGTCAAGCATGGCCTGTTCAATCTCTTTTACAAAAAGGCCTTTTCCTCCCACTTTTGAGAGGGTGACATCAAGAATCTGATCGCCCTTTGTCACGATTTCCCGGACTTCAAAGTCAAAAGGCAGCCCGATTTTTTTCAGCTGGTCAATCACCCAATTCGTCTGGGTCAAAGCCAGTTTGCTTCGTCTGGATCCTACAATGATTTTGCGCATAATGAGTTCCTCCAACTAGGATGTATCTTGCATTAAGAGTCCCAAATATGAAACCTTGAAAGGCTTCCGAATAAAAAGAAATTAATTAATAAAATTAAAAAGGCTGCTGCGTTATAATAAGCCACCTGTTTTCCATGCCATTCCTTCACGATCCGGCTGTATAAATAGTAGCCGTACACAAGGAGCATCATGAACGAACCGGTTACCTTCGCGTCGTACCAGTGAAAGTTCGGGATTTTCAGATAGGCCCAGATCGTTCCGAGTATTAAGCTCAGTAACAGCATCGGTACACCAATCACATTTAATACATATGACATGTGATCAAGCTTGGCCAGATCGTCAATCCGGATCAGCTGCTTTCCCCATTTTTTCTTCTTCAGCAAATTGTACTGAATCAAATACAAAATAGAAAAAACGAAAGACAGGGTAAAAGCCCCGTAAGACAGGATGGCCATTGTGATGTGGATAAACAAAAGCTCAGAAATCAGCTGTCCGGAAACCGCTGCCGATTCATATTGTGACGGCGCGAATGTGTGGATGCTCAGCATGATAAAACCGAGCACATTTGTAAAAAAGATGATAAAATCCGCTTTCAAAAAACGGTTTAAGACGACTGACAGCGTCACTAGCACCCACGAATAAAAATAAAGCCCTTCTGATATGTTCAGGACTGGAAATCTGCCGGTCTCAAACATTTGATAAAACAAAAAAATTGTTTGCAGCAGCCAAACAATAGAAAGCAACCAGAAGGCAATTTTGCTGGCCTTCCGGTTGTTATGAATAAAATCTATGAAAAAAAAGAGAACACTGAATGCATAAAGAATTATAATCAGTTCGTTTATTCTAGGTAAACTCATTTCTGGCATACATCAAATTCCTCTCACTTACGTTTGAAGTGAAGCTCTTGCCTGCCCAGGCACCGCCTGAGAGCTGCTTAAAGAAACCGAGTTTTCTCTGCGTTTTTGCTCTTCAACTGCTT
The DNA here is from genome assembly GCF_053629595.1 of Metabacillus sp. SLBN-84. Taxonomy (NCBI): domain Bacteria; kingdom Bacillati; phylum Bacillota; class Bacilli; order Caryophanales; family Bacillaceae; genus Metabacillus; species Metabacillus sp. SLBN-84. Next base: position 1,288,753 of record NZ_JBRJIP010000001.1, on the reverse strand, counting down.
CTTCAATATCAAAGATCTTCATGAAAAGCTCCAGATTCTGTTCTGCGTCCGACTCAGCAGCAAGCTCTTTCACCTTAAGAATCGGATCGCGGAGCATCTGGTTAATAATGCTTTTTGTGTGCTTGTTCAGAAGCTTCAGTTCACGGTCAGTCAGATTAGGCATTTTGCGCTCGAGGCTTTGCATCGTTTCAGCCTGAATGCCAAGCGCTTTTTCGCGAAGCGCCGAAATGACAGGAACAACTCCGAGTGTGCCGAGCCATTGCTTGAAGGCGACAATCTCTGCCTCTAGCATCAATCCGATTTCCTCCGCTGCTTTTTGGCGCTCCTGAAGGTTGGCGTCCACAATTCCCTGAAGATCGTCAATATCATACAGAAACACACTTTCAAGTTCATCAAGAGCAGGGTCAAGATCACGGGGAACCGCAATATCCACCATAAACAGCGGCTTGCCCTTTCTCATTTTTTCAGCAGGAGCCATCATCTCTTTTGTGATGACAAAATCACTTGAACCGGTTGAGCTGATCAGGATGTCCGCTTCGACCAGCGCGCACTGCAGTTCATTTATCCCTTTTGCATGGCCGCTGAATTTTCTGGCCAGAACCTCTGCTTTTTCAAACGTGCGGTTTACAACCGTCACTTTGCGCACTCCGCTGCCATGAAGGTTCTGTGCAGCAAGCTCGCCCATTTTGCCGGCACCGAGAATAAGGACGTGCTTGTTCGTCAGGTCGCCGAATATTTTCTTCGCAAGTTCAACAGCTGCATAGCTGACAGAAACTGCGTTAGCTCCGATATCAGTCTCAGAGTGTGCTTTTTTGGCAAGCGTCACTGCCTGTTTAAACAGATGGTTAAACACCGTTCCGATCGTACCTTCTGTTTGTCCGAGCATGAAGCTTGTACGCACCTGGCCGAGAATCTGTGTTTCTCCGAGAACCATTGAATCAAGGCCACATGAAACACTGAAAAGATGCTCAATGGCACCGTCGTTTTCGTACATGGTCAAAAAAGGAGAAAATGTGTCCTTATCAAGGCCGAACCACTCGGCTAAAAATGCTTTAATATAATAACGGCCAGTATGAAGCTGGTCCACAACTGTATAAATCTCTGTCCGGTTACAAGTCGAAACAATGATGTTTTCAAGAATGCTCTTCTGCTCTTTCAGTGCTTTCATAGCATCTCCGAGTTCATTCGGCTGAAAGGTCAGTTTTTCACGGATTTCGACAGGGGCAGTTTTATAATTTAAGCCTACAGCTAAGATATGCATAATGTCATACACCCCACATACAAGAATTCTACTACTATTATACCATGTCTCGATTTTTTCTCTTTTTACAAATGTGAACAGTTCTTGAAAGCTTGCCGGACTGTGATATCATACTAGATAAACAGCCGGCATGATTCCGCATGATGATGCGGTTTCGTGCTGATTTGTATTTTAAACAGCAAAAGCTGCAGCAAATTCGTCCACCTTGAACAATACCAAAAAAAGTGCTTACAATCAAGGTAATCGTCTTAATTAAGAGGTGACTGAAATGAAAAAATCGACAAACTTTTCTGCCTACGCCCTGCTTGCGATCGGTTTTTACTATGCGCTGGAAACCTTTCAGATCAAGCTATTTGACCAGCAGCAGTCATGGCAGACCCTGCTCATTCTTTTTGGGCTTGCTTTTCTGATCGGAGGCCATTTTGATCAGGATGAAAATGCCATACTTCCCGGCGTCCTGCTTGGAGGACTCGGCGTGCATTTTCTTTGCTTCGGACAGTTTCCCGACTGGCCTGAACACGCGCCTGCCATCACTTTTATCATCGGACTCGGCATCATACTCCGGTCAGCCAAAACGAAAACAGGATCCGTACAAGGAATCATTCTACTCCTGCTCGCCGCATTTCTCCACTTTTTCGACTCGATCATAAACGGGCTTGGGTGGGTCGAGCAAGGCGTTCAGGTCGTCCAGAAATTCTGGCCTGTTCTGTTAATTCTTGGCGGTTTTTACTTATTGTTTCTTAAGAAGAAGTAAGTTATGTACGAAAAGCGGAATCGCCCGGTTAGCTCCGAAGGACAGAAAAGGATCCGACGAAAAAAGCCGGGTTTGCTTTTTACGGCGGAGCCGTTCTGGCCGAGGAGTTGGGCGATGGAGCTGGACAACGAGAAAAGCGGAATCGCTTGTTTAGCTCCGCAGGACAAAAAACAAAACCATCCGTAAAGTCTTCAACTTGCTTTACTGGTGGTTTTTTTGTCATGGATGACTTTCCTTTATGCTCATTTGTAAATGCTGAAGGGTCATTAACTCCTTGCTTTTAACTCTTCAGGCTGATCCTCAAACGCTGAAGGGTCATTTCACTTTTGCTTTTAACCCTTCACGCTCATCCGCAAGCACTGAAAGGTCATTTCACTCCCGCTTTTAACCCTTCATGCTCTTCCGCAAGCACCGAAAGGGCATTAGCACCTTACTTTTAACCCTTCATGCTCTTCCGTAAGCGCTGAAAGGTCATTTCACTCTTGCTTTTGACCCTTCATGCTCATCCGTAAGCACTGAAAGGTCATTTCACTCTTGCTTTTGACCCTTCATGCTCATCCGTAAGCGCTGAAAGGTCATTTCACACTTTCTTTTGACCCTTCATACTCATCCTCAAACGCTGAATGGTCATTTCACTCTTGCTTTTAACCCTTCACGCTCATCCGCAAGTACTGAACGGTCATTTCACTCTTGCTTTTAACCCTTCACGCTCATCCGCAAGTACTGAACGGTCATTTCTCTACTGCTTTTAACCCTTCACGCTCATCCGCAAGTACTGAAAGGGCATTTCTCTCCTGCTTAACCCTTCATGCCCTTCCGCAAGCACTGAAAGGGCATTTCTCTCCTGCTTTTAACCCTTCACGCTCATCCGTAAGCGCTGAACAGTCATTTCACTCTTGCTTTTGACCCTTTACCGAAAGGCCATTTACCACTTATATCGCTTCGCCCCCCCAATCCAGCCGCGTTTAACCAAACAAGTTCACACTACCCGCATCAAACACATATACTAACGTATTACAGAAGGAGAAATGGAGGATTGGATTGTGCCGGTATCTGTCGTATTCAATATGATCAATGTTGTAAGCATGGCTGCAAATTCCATCATTTCTTCGGGGCAGAACAGCCAGCCGGACTGGAATGCCCAGGGGAAATTCAACTCGGGAAACGGGAACTTCATCAATTCCGGTGCAATTGGCTGCACGAATATTATCAACGATCAGGATCTGGCCGATATGTCGATTGCCCAGCCTGAAAATATAAACCCTCAGCCTGTTTCACAGATTTAGATGAAGAGTTTATCTATACAGTTCACCAATATCAATGTGACCTCCCTGTCCGGAAATTCCGGAATTTTCACGGGGACGAATACTCAATATGACTGGACAGTGAGCATGAAGAGCAATTTTGGATTCGGTAAGATCATGGGTGCGAATAATCTGGCCGTAGATACGGTGAATATTATCCATGATGATGATTTTATGGATTCGGATTTCACTCAGAATCAGGGCTCCAATGATCAGCCTGTCTACCAAAGCTGACTGAAACCCACCGCAAACGGTGGTTTTCTTTTTGCTGTGGTCATACTTCATCAGAGATTCTATATACATGTAATAGGGGAAAATAGTGTGCAGAGTTTGAGAGAGGGGCTTGGAATTGGCAAACATTCATTTTCATTCGATTAATGTATACCAGATAAAGCATAGCTCCGGGATGTTTTATGGGGAGAACTTTCAGTACAAATGGACAAATCGATCCAGCGCCCATGAAGGATTTGGACGAGTACGCGGAAATTCCAATACGATTCACCATACAATCACATCGGCGAACGTTCAGAAAAAGAAAACAGACGGTGAACAGAATTAGGGTGCCACGCTTCCTTTGTCCGCCTGCTGAGACCCTTTTTCTTTTTTTACATGCCCATGCAGGACAAGATGTATCGAATGAGCGATTTCATTTTCATTGCCGGAGACTCTGCCGAAGCCGGAGTGGCTGCCTGCCTCAGTATTCCACTTGACCTGCCTGTTTCTGCCTATAAATACCCCAGAGTTATTTGCTATTTCAAGAACATTAAGGTCTGAAAAAGAAATTTTGGAGGATCTGATTTTCATTGTATCTGCCTCCATTCAAAATTCCGGTTTGCCTCCTATTCTATTCATCAATCGGGCGAACGTGCTAAAGGGGTGAAACGGTATGACGCTTGAGGAAAAGTCTTTCCTGACACTTCTTCGCAAAATGGAAAAAAGACTGCATGCATTAGAGGAAGCGGTTAACGCTCAAAATCAGAGCCGCCAAACCTTTCACATAGACCGGGTACAAACAATGAATGTCCATGAACTTGTTTACAGGCTTGAAAATGTAGATGTAAAACAAGTAAACGGAACAATGAATATAGGAAATACCTTTCTTTCAAAATCACGTCAGCAGCCAAAACGCCAAAAGGACATTTCCATTATCGTCAATGGCACACACATTCCTTACGAAATAAACGAAAAGAAAAACAGCCCCACTCCGCCGGATCATAATCAGGCCCTGTCCTCATCTTTTAGAATCGGAGATATACACATCGGCACAGTGGAAGCTGCTTCAGCCGTGAACTTCGGCAATAACTTTCCTTCCAATTTCAAAAACAGCAGCAAGCTGAATCAGGGGTTCGGCAACATCCTTGGAAATGGAAACGATATCCACGATATCTTTTCGCATCAGGATGAACGGGATACGGTTAAAGTTTTTAGCGAGGGTCCTGATCAGCCTCTGCCAGAATGGCTGAAATTGCTTAAAGAGGAGCAGAATGATGACACCGATGATGAGAAAGAGAAAGAACAATAAAAAAACCTGTGCAGGTCGTTCTGCACAGGTTTTTGCGTTTAGACGCCAGTGTACTGTCTGATGACAGCCCACGATTCTTCTTTGCCTAGCCCTGTTTCGGATGAGAAGCAGATCATCGGGTCTTCAGGGTCTTTGTTCAGCGTTTCTCTTACGACTTTCATGTGTTTTTGCCATTTGCCTTTAGGGATTTTATCTGCCTTTGTAGCAACGACCATGACAGGAATATCATAATGCTTTAAAAACTCGTACATCATGACATCGTCTTTTGACGGTGCGTGGCGCAGATCGACAAGAAGGACGGCTGCACGAAGCTGTCTTCTTTTCGTAAAATACGTTTCGATCATTTTCCCCCAGGCTTCGCGCTCGGTTTTTGAAACCTTTGCATACCCGTAGCCAGGCACATCCACAAAATGCATGATTTCATTGATAATGTAGAAGTTCAGGGTCTGGGTTTTGCCGGGCTTTGATGATGTTCTGGCAAGGTTCTTCCTGTTAAGCAATTTGTTGATAAACGATGATTTTCCTACGTTTGAGCGTCCTGCCAGCGCAATTTCAGGCAAATCAAGATCAGGATACTGATCCGGCTTCACTGCACTGATGACAATCTCGGAACTTGTGACTTTCATTTATTCTCTCCCGTTAATGCATGCTGCAGCACTTCATCAAGATGTGATACAGGCACAAAAGTTAATTCACTCCGTACACTTTCCGGAATATCTTCAATATCCCGTTCGTTGTCTTTTGGCAGGATGATTTTCGTCAGTCCTGCACGGTGAGCGCTTAGTGTTTTTTCTTTTAACCCGCCAATCGGCAGCACTCTGCCTCTAAGGGTAATCTCCCCTGTCATGCCTACTTCTTTTCTGACCGGCCGTCCGGTAAGAGCTGAAATTAGGGCAGTTGCCATGGTAATCCCTGCAGATGGTCCATCCTTTGGCACAGCGCCCTCCGGCACATGAATATGAATATCATTTTTCTCGTGAAAATTCTCATCAATGTTCATTTCTTTAGCGCGCGAACGGATAAAGCTGAAGGCTGCCTGTGCAGATTCTTTCATGACATCGCCAAGTTTCCCGGTCAAAATCAGCTTTCCTTTTCCCGGGGAAAGCGACACTTCGATTGAAAGGGTATCTCCGCCGACAGTCGTATAGGCAAGGCCTGTCGCTACTCCGACCTGATCCTCAAGCTCTGCCTGTCCATACCTGAATTTATTCTTGCCAAGATAATCGGACAGGTTTTTGTCTGTGATGATCAATTTCTTTTTCTCTTCAGATACAATTTGCTTCGCAGCTTTTCTGCAGATCGATGCAAGCTGTCGTTCAAGGCTGCGGACTCCCGCCTCGCGTGTATGGTAGCGCACGATGTTCCGGATTGCAGACTCTCTTATTTGAAGGTGGGATTTTTTCAGCCCGTGATCCTTCAGCTGCTTTGGAAGCAGATGATCTTTGGCAATGTGAATTTTCTCAAGCTCTGTGTATCCGGCGATGGTGATAATCTCCATCCGGTCACGAAGCGGGCCCGGTATCGTGGCCAGATTATTGGCTGTTGCAATAAACATGACCTTTGACAGGTCATACGTCTCTTCAATGTAATGATCGCTGAACGTATGATTTTGTTCAGGGTCAAGCACTTCGAGCAGGGCTGAAGAAGGGTCCCCCCTGAAATCATTGGACATTTTATCGATTTCATCAAGCAAAAAGACCGGATTAATCGTTCCTGCTTTTTTCATGCCCTGAATAATGCGTCCCGGCATTGCCCCTACGTAGGTTCTGCGGTGTCCGCGAATTTCTGACTCATCCCTGACTCCTCCAAGGGAAATACGGACAAAATGCCGGTCAAGGGATTTTGCCACTGATTTTGCAAGGGACGTTTTCCCTACTCCGGGTGGTCCTGACAGACAAAGGATCGGGCCTTTAAGCGAATTGGTCAGTTTTTGGACGGCAAGATATTCAAGCACGCGGTCTTTTACTTTTTCAAGGCCGTAATGGTCCTCATCAAGAATTTTCTCGGCGCGCTTTAGATCAAGACGGTCTTCTGTCGCATTTGACCACGGCAGGGAAATAAGCCAGTCGAGGTAATTGCGGATGACCGAGCTCTCAGCAGAAGTTGAAGGTACTTTTTCATACCTCTCAAGCTCTTTAAGTGCTGTAAGCTTTACATGGTCAGGCATTCCCGCTTCCTCAATCCTGCTGCTCAAGATGTCCACTTCTCCGGTTTTGCCTTCTTTATCGCCAAGCTCTTTTTGGATGGCTTTCATTTGTTCGCGGAGATAGTATTCCTTTTGCGTCCGTTCCATTGATCTTTTAACACGCTGTCCGATTTTCTTTTCCAGCTGAAGAACTTCTTTTTCATTGTGAATAATCTCAATGACCTTGTTCAGCCGCTCTTTAATGTCCAGGGTTTCAAGCACTTCCTGCTTTTCTTTGAGCTTAAGCGGCAGGTGAGAAGCAATGATGTCAGCCATTCTTCCGGGTTCATCAATATCAGAAACGGTCGAGAGCGTTTCTCCGGAGATTTTTTTTGACAGCTTTATGTACTGATCAAAATGATCAAGCAGTGTTCTCATCAGCGCTTCATCTTCAGCATCCTTGCCGTCTCTTTCATCCAAAGGAAGAGCGCTTACCGAAAAATAGTCGCCTTCGTCTGTATATTTGGTCATTTCTCCGCGCTGCATGCCTTCGACCAGAACTCTGATTGTTCCATTTGGAAGCTTCAGCATCTGTTTTATTTTTGTGAGCGTACCTACTTTGAAGATATCCTCTTCAGCAGGTTCATCAATTGAAATATCCCGTTGTGTCGTTAAAAAGATTATGTGATCATCCATCATCGCTTTTTCCAGCGCCTGTACGGATTTTTCGCGTCCTACATCAAGGTGAAGTACCATTGTCGGGTACACTAACAATCCTCTAAGAGGTAGGAGGGGGACGATTTTCTCTTCTTTTTTCGCCAACTTTAAAAGCACCTCCATGACTAAGTATCAATCATTATAATATAAGAGCTTCGTTCTTGTACAATCCTATTCTGCCGACAGAGTCATCTGTAAAGCATATAGGTTTACCTTATGTAGTATACCCTTTCCGTGACCAGAAGACTAAAGAAATTACTTCTTAATCGCAAATTAGCGTAACTTCAAATCGTACCCGTGCCCTCTTCATCCTGTAGAAAAGCGGAAGCGCCCGTTTTGCTCCGGCAGTCAGATAAGAAATCACCCGAAAAGTCCGGGTTTGACTTTTTGGGGGATTTTGTTCTGACAGAGGAGTTGGGCGCTGCAGCTGGACAAGGAGTCAAGTGCCTTCCGCTGCAGTCCACTGGAATTTTATAGTGAACACGAAAATCCCAGCATATTTTCCCCATAAAAAAACCCCGAGATATTACCCGAGGTCCTGTTTTATAAGTGTAACCGGGGTTTCCTGCTCAGTAGGCGGGTTGACAAGCGCAAGGTCAAAGACTTCCTGCAAATGAGCGACCGGTATAATGCTGATGCCTTCAATGGTTTTTAAGATGGACTGCATGTTTTCAGCCGGAATAATCACGGTTTTTGCGCCTGCAAGCTTGGCTGCTTTAATCTTAGGCACCACTCCGCCTATCGGCTTTACGCTTCCGTGAATGCTGATTTCCCCTGTCATGGCTACTGTGTGATCGACCGGTATTTTATGAATGGCGGAGAAAATTCCAGTAGCCATTGCAATGCCGGCTGATGGTCCGTCAACAGGAATGCCGCCGGGGAAATTGACATGAATGTCATAGTCATTGGCGTTGATGCCCATTGAGCGAAGGACCGTTATGACATTTTCAATGGATCCCTTTGCCATACTTTTTCTTCTGACTGATTTTCCTCTGTCGCCGATGCTTTCTTCTTCAACAATGCCTGTTATGTTTATTGTGCCTTTATCTTTTGCATAAATAACGGTTACCTCGATCTCAAGCAGAGAGCCTGAATTTGGGCCGTGTACAGCAAGGCCGTTTACAAGACCGACCCTCGCGTCTTCATAGATTTTTTTATCATGACGCGGCGTCAGCTGGCTTGAACTGACAACCCATTCAATATCCTGCATGGTGATTTCGCTGCGGTCTTCCGTCATGGCCATCCCGGCTGCAATCTGCATCATATTGACAACTTCGCGCCCGTTCCGCACATAAGACGTCAACGTGGCAATGCTCTTGTCGCTTACGTTCATATTCACTTTTACTGCTGCTTTTTTGGCAACAACGGCCAGTTCCTCTGACTCCAAATCCCTGAAAAAGACTTCAAGGCAGCGTGAGCGGATGGCCGGCGGAATTTCGTTCGGTGTTCTTGTTGTCGCACCAATCAGCCGGAAATCAGCAGGCAGCCCATTTTGAAAAATGTCATGAATATGGTTTGGAATTTGTGTGTTTTCTTCACTGTAATAGGCACTCTCCAAAAAGACTTTCCTGTCTTCAAGCACCTTCAAAAGCTTGTTCATTTGAATAGGATGAAGCTCTCCAATTTCGTCAATGAACAGCACACCGCCATGTGCATTCGTGACGGCTCCCTGCTTCGGCTGGGGAATCCCTGCTTGTCCCATCGCTCCTGCTCCCTGATAAATAGGATCATGGACAGAACCGATTAAAGGATCTGCAATGCCCCTCTCATCAAATCTCGCCGTTGTGGCGTCCAGTTCAATAAATACGGCCGAAGGCTTAAACGGGGACTTGGCATTGCGTCTTGCCTCTTCTAGAACCAATCTCGCAGCCGCGGTTTTCCCCACTCCGGGCGGACCATATATAATCACATGCTGCGGGTTGGGTCCGCACAGGGCGGCTTTAAGGGCCTTAATGCCATCCTCCTGCCCCACGATATCTGTAAAGCTTTTAGGACGCACTCTCTCAGATAAAGGCTCTGATAACTTAATTGATCTCATTTTCTTCAGCTGTTCCATTTCTTTTCGTGATTCTCGGTCAATTGAAACTTTCTGCGTACGCTGATTTTTTAATAAGTTCCAAAAGTACAAGCCAATGATGACCCCGAAAAAAAGTTGTACAAACAAGGCAATGCCAGTCCAGCTCATAGTGGTCCCTCCTACTGCGATGTCATTTTATCCCGCATAAACGTGCAGTAATCACCCGCCGGCTTTCCTGTCCGCACATGCCCGGTCTGTTCCACTCGTCATCTATTGATGAAAGTTTCACTGTACAAGCTAGTATCTCCGAGGGGTAATTTTAATAAACGTAAATATGCCAACTATAATTGCGCCGTTTATGTATAAAACAAACGAAAACAAAAAAGGAAAAAACACCCAAAACCCCTGGAATCCAAATTCCAGGGGTGAAAAATAAAGGTTATGCAGATGTTTTCGTATCTTCTACGATCACTGTTCCATCTGTCAGCACAAGCTTCGGAGGAACTTTGTCTGTTACCGTTTCTGCCGTGATGACACACTTCGTAATATCGTCGCGGGACGGCAGCTCGAACATTACTTCAAGCATGATTCCCTCGATAATCGAACGGAGTCCGCGTGCGCCTGTTTTGCGTTCAATCGCCTTTTTGGATATTTCCATAAGGGCGTCGTCTTCAAATTCAAGCTCTACGCCGTCAAGATCCAGCATTTTTTGGTACTGCTTGACAAGCGCATTTTTAGGCTTCGTCAAAATTTCAACAAGGGCTTCTTCATCAAGCGGCTGAAGGCTTGCAATAACCGGCAGACGGCCAATGAACTCCGGAATAAGCCCGAAGCGGAGAAGATCCTCCGGAAGAACTTTAGAAAGCAGCATTTTTTGGTCCAGATCGTCATCCTTCTTATCGGAACCGAAGCCGATAACCTTTTGGCCAAGACGGCGTTTTACGATTTGCTCGATGCCGTCAAACGCTCCACCGCAGATAAAGAGAATGTTTGTTGTATCAATCTGAATGAATTCCTGATGAGGGTGCTTGCGTCCGCCCTGCGGCGGAACACTCGCAACGGTTCCTTCAAGAATTTTAAGAAGGGCCTGCTGTACACCTTCACCTGACACATCGCGTGTGATGGACGGGTTTTCGGATTTGCGGGCCACTTTATCGATTTCATCGATATAGATGATCCCTTTTTCAGCCTTTTCTACATCATAATCAGCAGCCTGGATCAGTTTTAGAAGAATGTTTTCAACATCTTCCCCTACATAACCGGCTTCTGTGAGCGATGTTGCATCGGCAATGGCAAACGGTACATTCAGAATGCGCGCCAGAGTCTGGGCAAGAAGGGTTTTACCGCTTCCTGTAGGCCCGATCATGGCGATGTTGCTTTTTGAAAGCTCAACTTCATCAATTTTACTGTTGGAGTTGATGCGTTTATAGTGGTTATAAACCGCAACTGCCAGGCTTTTCTTCGCCTGTTCCTGACCGATGACATATTCGTCAAGAATTTCACGAATCTCCTTCGGCTTTGGAACATCCTTAAATTCTACTTCTTCCTCTGTTCCAAGTTCCTCTTCAACGATCTCTGTGCACAGCTCTATGCACTCGTCACATATATAGACACCCGGTCCAGCAACTAATTTACGGACTTGGTCTTGTGTTTTACCGCAAAACGAACACTTAAGCTGACCTTTTTCGTCGTTAAATTTAAACATGTCTTCACCCCTTATTTCTTTGTATCATCAGCGGGCCACACCTTTATCGGCCGGGACTGGCAGCTTCATTCATGCTTATCCTCAGGCAGAAAGGAAATGGGGATGACGATTGCGCAACTGACTTGCCGCAAGAAGCGGAAAAAGTCTGAAAAAATTGGTATGTATTGCATTGTACCATAAGTATGTAGACTACTGGAAATAAAACAGCTTTACCTAAAAGAGGAGTATATTATAGTATTCGCTCTTCCCGGCCAAAATCCTTGCTGGGGTAAAAAATGAGTTCATTTCTTACCTCTATATGTATGTAGCATGCAGTAATTATATAGTACCCAAAGAGCGGAAAAATAAATCCGGCCGAGCACATCGATTTGCGCTGCAGGGCCTCATAGCTCTTTATTTTGCAAAACAAGGCACGAATGAACTCGCGCCTTGTTTCTTTTTTATCATTATTAAGCTGCTTCTTTGCTGTTTTCAACAAGGAAGTCGATTGCTTTGCGTACTTTAAGATCTTCTTTCAGTCCTTCAAGTGATCCAAGAGCCTGCTTGATGTTTTCAACCGGCATGTTGTACATTTCTGCCATCTTAGCAATTTCAGCTTCCACTTCTTCATCAGTAGCTTCGATGTTTTCAGCTTTTGCGATTGCTTCAAGAGTCAGATTGTACTTCACGCGTTTAGATGCATCTTCTTTCATTTGTTCTTTAAGTGCATCCTCATCCTGGCCTGAGAACTGGAAGTAAAGTTCAAGGTTCATGCCCTGAGCTTGAAGACGCTGTTCAAACTCCTGCATCATGCGGTTTACTTCATTGTCGATCAGCACTTGAGGAATGTCAACTTCTGCATTGTCAGAAGCTTTGTCAACAAGTGTGTCGCGAAGTGTATTTTCAGCTTCTGCTTTTTTAGCTTCTTCTAGGCGTGTTCTTGTTTTAGCTTTAAGAGCTTCAAGGCTTTCAACTTCTTCGTCCACATCTTTAGCGAACTCATCGTCAAGAGCAGGAAGTTCTTTCGCTTTGATTTCGTGAAGCTTCACTTTGAATGTTGCAGGCTTTCCTGCAAGGTTTTCAGCGTGATATTCTTCAGGGAATGTTACTTCAACATCCTTTTCGCCGCCAGCTTCCAAACCTACAAGCTGATCTTCAAAGCCAGGGATGAATGAACCTGAGCCGATTTCAAGCGTGTAGTTTTCAGCAGTGCCGCCTTCGAATGCTTCGCCGTCAGCGAATCCTTCGAAATCAATAACAACTGTGTCGCCGTTTTCAACAGTGCCTTCTTCTTTCACAACTAGCTCTGCGTGACGCTCTTGAAGTGTTTTAAGTTCTGCATCAACATCTTCATCAGATACAGATGCGTCCATTTTTTCAACTTCAAGGCCTTTGTATTCGCCAAGTTTTACTTCAGGCTTTACAACAACTTTAGCAGTGAAAATAAGGTTTTTGCCTTTTTCGATTTGCTCAACGTCGATTTCCGGACGGTCGATTGGGTCGATTCCAGCTTCTTCAACCGCTTGAGGATAAACCTCAGGAAGAAGGATGTCAAGCGCATCCTGGTAAAGTGATTCAATGCCAAAGCGCTGTTCAAACATTGCGCGAGGCACTTTTCCTTTACGGAATCCAGGTATATTTACTTGCTTTGATACTTTTTTGAATGCTTCGTCAAGGGCTTTGCCGAACTTTTCAGCTTCAACTTCTACTGTAAGAACGCCTTGGTTGCCCTCAAGCTTTTCCCATTTTGCAGACATTAGTTTCCCTCCAAAAAATCTATTTGAAATAGTGACATAATCTAGGTTAGGTTTTGACAGAGGATACCTGTCCATTGTTGACAAACAGATTCTCCGCTATACCCCTATGTAGATGACTTACTAAATCGTCCAGTGTATGGCTGATGTCTGCACGCACAGGGATCTGTTCCCTCATGTACGGCTGATCATCAATTTACAACCATTTCATTATAACATAGAAAAAATTCCTTTCAACATATACGTTAGATTTGCAAATAAGAAATTTCTTCTATCTCATAAATTTTTTTCACAGCCTGAACAAGCTCATCTTGCGCGATATCATATGAATCACATACCTCTTCTGCAGGTGCCGAGATCCCGTGCATCTCATAGCCTGTATAATGAAGGGCTGCGGCCCAGAGCCTTGCTTCTGACGGTTCGGGCAAAAATGGAAACAGCACATACAGGTGCCTGATCCAGATTTCTTTCACCGCTTCATACAGCGACGGGTTTTCCTGCCCGAGGATGTCATCGAGGGCATTCAGCACTTTTTTCGTAAAAGGCATCTCGGATAAGTCCTCGAGCTCTGACGGAACAACCGCCATCATGTGGCCGAATTTTGCAACTTTCACTTCTTTTGCTGTCTCATTTTCCATGAGGAGATGGAGGATCATGGACTGTACGACAGGATGGCTTTCAGGATTCTTCAGAATCGTCTGCAGCTTCTGCATATGTCTTGATACATTCCGGTCCTTCAGCGACTGCACATAAGCTACCTGCTGATTAATCGTATCAAGAAGCAGTTTAGGTTCACCGGGTTCGCCTTCATCATCATCCTCTTCAAAAATGGAGCCTTCGTCTTCATTCATTTTCCTGCTGAAATCAAGAAGCTTGTAAAAATGCTCCGCCTGATCATGGGGAAGATGATTCTCCTGAAGGACAGCCTCGATTGTCTGCTGCACTTCTTCGTACTGTCTCAGCTGAATTAAGATGGTCAAGTAGACCTGCAGGACCGTAAAATAGTCCCCGATATCTTCATGAAGCATTTTTTTGCAGACCGTCTTTGCTTCTTCCAAATCGCCAAGCTCCATCAGACAGAGCGCAATGCCAAGATGAATTTCCGCTCTGTCCTCGCCAAGCTCAAGCACTTCATAAAAGAGAGGCAGCGCCTCTTTGAACTGTTTATTTTTTAAAGCGTCCAGTCCTTTATCAACTAAGCGCTCACTTAAGTTAGGGAATGGAATGACTTTTCTCTGTTTCTTCTCGCTCATTCAATCATCTCCGCTGTGCATTTGCCTTCAAGTGTACCAATGGAGTTTGAAGAACACAAGAAAAGCCTGGATTATCTTAACCAGGCTTTTCTTGTGTTTTCGTAATTTGAAATCTGCTCTTCATACATAAAGGTGAGGGAAATTTCATCATGGCCGTTTAAAAGCATGTCTTTCCAGTATGGATCAATGTCAAAATGGCAAAGAACGTCTTCACCTTCGCGGATTTCCTGCTTTTCCAGATCGACCGTACACTCGAAGGCTCCCTTTTCAACCAGCTGCTGATGAATCTTTTCTTCTATTTTAATAGGAAGAAGACCGTTCTTCAGACAGTTCTGATGGAAAATATCGGCGAAAGAAGGCGCAATAATCACTCTGAAGCCGAAGTCTGAAAGCGCCCACGGAGCATGCTCTCTTGAAGATCCACATCCGAAGTTCTCCCCTGCAATCAGAACGCTTGCCCCCTTTGCCTCAGGCTTGTTCAGTTCAAATTGGGGATTTTCGGTTTGATCGCTTGTATAGCGCCAGTCAAAAAATGCGAAGCGTCCGTATCCAGTGCGTTCAATTCGTTTCAGAAACTGTTTGGGGATGATCTGATCGGTGTCCACATTTGATCTGTTCAGTACCGCCGTTTTACCCTTGTGCACTTGAAATGCTTCCACTTGCAGCCCCTCCTATCCATTCTCTTACATCAACAAATTTCCCGTTAAGCGCGGCTGCTGCAGCCATTGCAGGACTGACAAGGTGCGTTCTTGCCCCTTTTCCCTGACGGCCTTCAAAGTTCCGGTTGGAGGTAGAAGCACAGCGCTTTCCTTCCGGCACGACATCATCATTCATGCTCAGGCACATACTGCACCCTGATTCCCGCCACTCAAAGCCTGCTTCTTTAAAAGTATGGTGAAGCCCTTCCGCTTCCGCCTGGAGCTTTACATTTTGAGAACCGGGAACTACGATTGCCCTTACGGAAGGTTTCACTTTATGGCCTCTGATTACTTCTGCCGCCTGACGCAGGTCTGTGAGTCTTGAGTTTGTGCAGGAGCCAATAAAGACATAGTCTACTTCTATCTCTTTTATAGCTGTATCCGGCTCTAGGCCCATATAGAAATAGGCCCGCTCTGCCTCCTGTTTTTCCTCCTGTTTTGAGAACGTGCCTGTGTTCGGCACTCTCTCATCTATCGACACAGCCATTCCGGGATTTGTTCCCCATGTGACCATCGGGGCAATGTCAGATGCCAAAACGATAATCTGATCATCATATTCCGCACCCGGGTCACTGTGGAGTGTGCGCCAGTATGCAACAGCTTCTTCAAATTCCTCTCCCTTTGGAGCGTAAGTTCTTCCCTCAATATATTTGAACGTTGTTTCATCAGGTGCAATCAGTCCAGCTCTGGCGCCGGCTTCAATTGACATGTTGCAGACCGTCATTCTCTCATCCATCGACATATTTTCAATGGCTTCACCTGTAAATTCGATCACATACCCTGTGCCGAATCTCACTCCGAAGGAACCGATAATGGAGAGAATGACATCTTTAGCCGTCACGCCTTTTTTCAGGGATCCCTTTATGTGAACATTTAATGTTTTCGGCTTCTGCTGCCAAAGCGTTTGAGTGGCCAGGACATGTTCCACTTCACTCGTTCCAATGCCGAATGCAAGAGCTCCGAAAGCTCCGTGTGTTGATGTATGGCTGTCCCCGCATACGATGGTTTTGCCGGGCAGAGTCAGGCCAAGCTCTGGTCCGATGACGTGAACAATTCCCTGATCTGAGCTGTTAAGATCAGCAAGCCTGATGCCGAATTCTCTGCAGTTTGTTTCAAGGGCGCTCACCTGAAGCCGCGCTGTTTCGTCTTTTATTTCAAACCTGTTGACGGTTGGAATGTTATGATCCATTGTAGCAAAGGTGTTTTCAGGCTTTCTCACCTTTCTCCCGTTTTGTCTTAAGCCTTCAAACGCCTGGGGAGACGTTACTTCATGAATCAGGTGCAAATCAATATATAATAGATCAGGCTGATGATCTTTTCTGTATACTACGTGATCATCCCAAATTTTTTCGACGATTGTTCTTGCTTTCAAGACTGATACCTCCCTGCACGTATTTATATAGAAGGAAAAGAGGGGCGCTTTTCATCGAAATGAAAAGCGCCGTTTTTTTATGCGTAAGCTTCCATAATGTTAAAGATGGCGTGGTCGTCCGCCAAAGCAGCTTTCACTTCTTCAACCAGAGCCGTTGTAGTCAGAGGAGCTTCTCCTTTTTTCGCAAGGTCTGCTGTGCGCTTGCCTGAATCAAGCACGTGTTTTACGGCATTTTCAACGGCTTCTGCCTCTTCATTCATGCCAAAGGAGTGTCTGAGCATCATCGCGGCTGATAAAATCATGGCCACCGGATTTGCTTTATCTTCTCCTGCAATGTCAGGTGCAGAACCATGGACCGGTTCATACAGATGAAGGCCTGATGAGCTTAAGCTCGCGGATGGCAGCATGCCGAGCGAGCCCGTCAGCATCGAAGCTTCGTCACTTAAAATGTCGCCGAACATGTTCTCTGTTACGATGACATCAAACTGTTTAGGATTATGAATGAGGGCCATGGCTGCATGATCGACAAGCATGTGCTGCAGTTCAACATCAGGATACCTTGCAGCTACCTCTTCAGCGACTTCCCTCCACATTCGGCTCGATTCTAAAACATTGGCCTTATCAACTGACGTCACCTTTTTCTGCCTGCCCCGGGCAAGCTCAAATGCCTGTTCAATGATCCGCACCATCTCATCACGTTTATAAAAAAGGGTATCAACAACCGTCTCTTCACCGCCATCAACCTTGCGCTCGCTCGGTTTTCCAAAGTAAAGACCGCCCGTAAGCTCCCTTACAATCATGAAGTCGACGCCTTCCACAAACTCCCGCTTCAAAGGGGAAGAATCAAGGAGGCTTTCTACTGTCTCCACAGGACGGAGATTCGCATACAGATCAAGCTCCTTCCTGAGAGCCAGAAGCCCCCTTTCAGGCCTTAAATGCGAAGGATTCTGATCCCATTTCGGACCTCCTACAGATCCAAGCAGAACTGCGTCCGCCTCTTTGCACATGTTGAGCGTTTGTTCAGGAAGCGGAGAATTGGTTTCATCAATTGCCGCCCCGCCGATCAGTCCATACTGAAAGTGAAAACGATGGTAGTAATGCTCTTCAATGGCCTTCAGAATCTCTACAGCACCGTTCATCACTTCTAATCCGATGCCGTCTCCCGGCAATAATGCAATTTTCTTCTCCATTTTTTCTGCCTCCTTCATGATTTTTAATCTGGTTTTTCTTCTATTAGACAGTCGCTTTTAATTGTTCTTGAGCCTGTGCATTCAGAATGAGAATCCGGTTTACAGCGTTCAAGTAGGCTTTTGCTGATGCCTCAAGAACATCCTGCGCCATTCCCCTTCCGCTTGATTCCACTCCGCCAACGGTAACTCTGACAAAAACCTGGGCAAGAGCATCCCGGCCGCTCGAATTTGATTGGATCCGGTAGTCTAGAAGCTTGATCGTAAAGCCGGTGCAGCGCTCAAGCGTATTGTAAATCGCCTCTACGCTTCCTCCTCCGGTAGCAGCCTCCTGTACAAGGACCTGCTCCTGGTTTTTGAGAGTCACAGTGGCAGTCGGCACTTGTGAGGTTCCGTACTGAACCTGAAGGGATACAAGTTCAAACATATCCTCGCTCTTTTCCACTTTTTCCTCGATGACAAGTGCTGCAATATCCTCATCCGTGAATTCTTTCTTTCTCTCAGAAAGGGTTTTGAATGTTTTAAAGATTTTATGTGTCTCTTCTTCTGTTACATTGAAGCCAAGCTCAGCCACTTTGCTCTTGAAGGCGTGGCGGCCTGAATGTTTGCCGAGTACCATCGCATTTGATCCGACCCCTACGAGTTCAGGAGAAATAATTTCATAGGTTGTTTTTTCTTTCAGGACCCCGTCCTGGTGAATACCGGATTCGTGCGCGAATGCATTTTTCCCGACAACCGCTTTGTTTGGAGGGATCATCATGCCGGTCAATTTGCTGACCAGGTCACTCGTTTTTTTGATTTCATCAAGCTTCATGTTTGTTTTGGCGCCAAAATAATCTGAACGGATGTGAAGAGCAACGCCGATTTCTTCAAGTGAAGCATTTCCTGCCCGCTCTCCGATTCCGTTGATCGTTCCTTCGATCTGTCCCGCCCCGTTTTCGATGGCGGCAAGCGAGTTGGCTGTTGCCATTCCAAGGTCATCGTGGCAATGAGCGGAAAGAATAACATTTTCTATGCCATTTACATTAGATTTTAAGTACTGAAAGATTTCCCCGTATTCTTTCGGGTTAATATAGCCTACCGTGTCTGGAATGTTAATGACATTTGCGCCCGCTGCGATGACCCGCTCTACAATTTTGGCCAGAAACGGCAATTCGCTTCTGCAGGCATCCTCTGCAGACCACTGAATAAGCGGAAAGAATTTAGATGCGTATTTAACTGATTCAACTGCTGTCTCAATGACCTGGTCGGGAGTCTGTTTCAATTTGTATTGCATGTGAATCGGCGATGTTGCCAAAAACACATGCAGCCTTGGATGCGCCCCGTCCTTCAAAGCTTCCCACGCAGCATCAATATCTGTTTTGACCGAACGCGCAAGACCTGTAACGGAGCAGTTTTTAATCGTTCTTGCAATCTCCTGCACTGCTGAAAAATCACCCTTTGAGGAAGCCGGGAAACCGGCCTCCATAATATCAACGCCAAGACGTTCAAGCTGAAGGGCAATCTGCAGTTTTTCCTTTGCGTTCAAGTTCACTCCGGCTGATTGTTCCCCGTCTCTCAGTGTTGTATCAAAAAGGTTAATTTTTCGCACTGGCGACCACTTCTTTCCGTTTAGGTTTTACAAACGGCATCATTTCGCGCAGCTTTCTGCCGACTGTTTCAATCTGATGCTCGCTTTCTCTGTTGTTGATCGCATTGAACTGCGGGCGGTTGACCTGATTTTCTATGATCCAGTCTTTAGCAAATTTTCCTGATTGAATATCATTAAGCACTTCTTTCATGGATTCTTTTACTCTTGCATCTACTACTCTAGGTCCTGACACAAAGTCTCCCCACTGGGCTGTATCAGAGATGGAGTATCTCATGCCCGCCATTCCGTCTTCATACATAAGGTCTACGATGAGCTTCAGTTCGTGCAGACATTCGAAGTAGGCAAGCTCCGGCTGATATCCCGCTTCCACCAGTGTTTCAAAACCTGCTTTCACAAGGGATGTGAGTCCCCCGCACAGAACAGCCTGTTCTCCAAATAGATCTGTTTCGGTTTCTTCTTTAAATGTTGTTTCAAGAACTCCCGCACGCGCTCCTCCGATTGCTTTTGCGTATGCAAGAGCAAGATCTTTCGCCTGGCCAGTTACATCCTGATAGACCGCAAACAATGCTGGAACACCGGCACCGTCTTCAAAGGTTCTTCTTACAAGGTGACCCGGACCCTTAGGAGCTACAAGGAATACGTCAACAAATTCCGGAGGAACGATCTGATTAAAGTGAACATTAAATCCGTGTGCAAAAACTAACGCATTTCCCGGCTGAAGCTGATCTTTGATTTCTTCTTCGTATACTTTCTGCTGCTGCTCATCCGGCAGAAGCACCATCACGACATCAGCCTGTGCTGCAGCTTCTTTAACGGTTGTTACCTCTACTCCGTCTGATGCTGCTTTATTAAAGGAATTTCCTTTGCGGACGCCTACTACAACATCTGCTCCGCTGTCCTTTAAGTTCAGTGCATGCGCATGGCCCTGTGAGCCGTAGCCGATTACTGCGATCTTTTTGCCTGATAGTACTTCCTCATTTACATCACCGTTATAATAAACTTTTACCATGTTCATTCTCTCCTTTTAATTTCCATTTTTTATTTGATTTGTAATTGTATACGTTCCATCCGTTCCCTTTCGCTCCAGGAACTTGCTTTCCGCGGGGAGCCCCGGGAGCCTCCTCGCTGCGCTTGCGGGGTCTCCCGTGTTCTCTTCATCCCGCAGGAGTCAAGTTCCTTCCGCTGCAGTCCACTCAAATCTGTTACCGTTCATTGCCATCTTCTCTTTATACAATTGAATATGTTTTCGAACTAGACGGCCGCTGTGTTCCTCTTGGGAACGCTGTTGTGCCGGTTCTGGCTATTTCTTTGATTCCATAGGGTCTGAGGAGATCGATGATGGCTTCTATTTTGTCTGATTCTCCGGTTACTTGAACGACCAGGCTGTCCCGGCTGACATCTATGATGGATGCCCGGAATGGTTCAATGACTCCCTGCACTTCCATTCTCACTGCCGGTGCAGCGATCACTTTGATCAGCGCGAGTTCTCTTGCAACGATTGATTGATTGGTAATGTCCTGAACCTTGAGCACATCGATTTGCTTGTTGAGCTGTTTTGTAATTTGTTCTACTTCTTTTTCGTCTTCCACATGGATGACAAATGTCATGCGGGATATGCCTTCAATCTCTGCGTGCCCCACTGTGATGCTTTCAATGTTATAGTGTCTTTTCGTAAACAGCCCGGTAATTCTGTTGAGTACGCCCGACCGGTTGTTTACGGTTAATGTTAATATTCGCTTCATGCCTTAACACCCACCATTTCATGCAGTCCTTTTCCTGGTGCAATCATTGGATACACATTTTCCATCTGGCTTACATTAACGGAAATCAGGACAGGTTCTCTGGAACTAAGCGCTTCTTTAAAGGCCGGGAAATCACTCTCAGTCTGAATATTCAGTCCTTTCATGCCGTACGCTTCCGCAAGTTTCACGAAATCAGGCTGTGATTGAAAGACAGACTGGGAATATCTTTCTTCATAGAAGATTTCCTGCCACTGTCTTACCATTCCAAGCACGCCGTTGTTTAAAATAATGACCTTAACAGGAAGGTTCAGTTCGTGAATAACAGAAAGTTCCTGTAGGGTCATTTGGAATCCCCCGTCACCCAGTACAGCAACTACTGTCGAATCCTTTTCAGCAAGCTGCGCTCCAATCGCCGCCGGAAGTCCAAATCCCATTGTTCCAAGCCCTCCGGATGTGACCCACCTGTTTGGCTGCTGCATCCGGTAATACTGCGCTGCCCACATTTGATGCTGTCCGACATCAGTGGTTACGATTGCTTCTCCATCTGTCCACTCATGGATCAGTTCAATCATGTGCTGCGGCTTCAGCTCTTCATCTGAAGGCTTATACCAGAGAGGAAGCGTCTTTTTGTTTGTTTGAAGAGCTGTATACCACTCATCATGCTCGCTTCTTTTCCCGTTTTGATGAATGAGCTGTTCAAGAACCAGCTTCGCATCCCCGACAACCGGAATCTGCGTTTCGACCACCTTGCCGATTTCGGCTGGATCTATATCGATATGGGCAATAACAGCCTTCTTTGCAAAGTGGTTTAAGTTCCCTGTCACCCTGTCGTCAAAGCGCGCTCCCACGCTGATCAGCAAATCGCAGTCATACAGCGCCATATTGGCGGTATATGTACCATGCATCCCTGCCATTCCGAGGAACAGCGGATGGTCTGCCGGGAAACTGCCAAGCCCGAGAAGGGTGCTTGCAACCGGTATTTGCTGCTGTTCTGCATATTCTTTTAGCTTGTCGCTTCCTTTAGCGTGAATAATACCTGCACCTGCGAGAATGACTGGTTTTTTAGCACGGCTTACAGCTTCTACAAGCTTTCTGATCTGGAGGTAATTCGGCTCTGTCTTTGGCTGATATCCAGGCAGGTGTACAGGTTCGTCATAGTTGAAAATGCCTTCGGCTACTGCGATATCTTTCGGCACATCGATCAGTACTGGTCCCGGTCTGCCGGTTGTAGCAATATGAAATGCTTCTTTGATGATACGGGGAAAGTCGTTGACATCCCGTACTTGAAAGTTGTGCTTTGTAATCGGCATTGTAATTCCGAGTATATCCGCTTCCTGAAAAGCATCGGTTCCAATCACAGAAGTCGCAACCTGTCCGGTAAAGACAACGAGCGGAAGGGAATCAATCATCGCGTCTGTGAGTCCGGTAATTAAGTTTGTAGCTCCCGGTCCAGAGGTGGCGATTACGACTCCGGGTTTGCCTGAGACCCTTGCATAGCCTTCTGCTGCATGAATGCCTCCCTGTTCATGTCTCGTCAAAACGTGAAACATGCCTGAGCTGTACAGTTTGTCGTAAATCGGAAGGACAGCTCCTCCGGGATAGCCGAAAATCACCTCTGTCTTTTCCCGTTTAAGAGCTTCAATCATCATCATGGCACCGGACATCGTTTTCGTACACTTGGCAGATTCAGCGTCCAATTGTACCTTCATATTCATCGATTTTTGCCTCCTTTTTTCCCGCTATCATCTAAAAAGCCCTGCTCGATCGAAAAGAACTGATCGAGCTTTATCCAGCGAAATACTGGTCTTTTTGCCTTTAAAATCCACATAAAAAACCTTCCCGCCCCAATATTGCCCACTAGTTGTGAGTCAAAGGGGCGAAAAGGTTTGAAAACACTTTTCGCGGTACCACCCTTGTTCATGACCTAAAATCAGGCCACCTTATGAAAGCTTAAAGCTTTCTTTTGGTAACGGGTGGTGTGAAAAATAGCACCCGGCTGATCCTACTCCATTTCAAATCAGCACTCAGAGGCGAGTTCACGCTGGAAGGGAACACCGGCTTTCAGCAGCCGCCGGCTCTCTGTGGATCCTTGTTTCCATAGCTACTTATCCTCTTCAAAGTTTTCACTTATTAACTTACACTTAAGCTTGAATTGCCTGTTTCAACTTTCACGCCGTCTTCAATGACTTTTTTCCTGAATTGCTCAAGCAGGCGGTTTGTGTGCTCGCCCGGCTTGCCTTCACCAATCTCCCTGCCGTCTACCTTTACAACAGCAATGACTTCTGCTGCTGTTCCTGTCAGGAAGACCTCATCAGCTGTATACACGTCGTGGCGGGTAAATGGTTCTTCCCGCACATCATAGCCAAGTTCTGCCGCGATTTCGATGATGACGTTTCGCGTAACTCCTTCAAGGGCGCCAAGGTACCCCGGCGGAGTCAGAAGTTTGTTGTTTTTATAGATAAAGACATTGTCTGCAGATCCTTCTGCGACATAGCCCTGATCATTCAGCATGAGCGCTTCGCTTACATTCGCCAGATGAGCTTCAATTTTTACAAGAACGTTATTTAAATAATTGAGTGATTTTACTTTCGGACTGAGAACGTCCGGACGGTTCCTTCTTGTAGGGACTGTCACAATATCAATTCCTGTTTCATAAAGATGCTTAGGAAAGATTGAGAGCGGCTCTACTATAATGACGACGTTTGCCTCTTTGCATTTATATGGATCAAGCCCAAGATCTCCGACTCCTCTTGAGACTACCAGTCTGATATAAGCATCATCCAGTCCGTTTTTCTCGACCGTTTTTACCGTCAGGTCTGTCAGTTCTTCCTGGGTGTACGGCATAGTGAGCAAAATGGATCTCGCTGATTCATACAGTCTTTTCATGTGCTCTTTTAAACGGAAGATGTTGCCGCTGTAGACTCTGATTCCTTCGAAAATCCCGTCTCCATACAAGAATCCGTGATCATACACCGAAATCTTCGCATCTTCTTTTCTTACAAATTCCTTGTTCAAAAAAATCCATTGGTCACCCATAAAGAGCACACCTTTCTTTTAAAGTCTAAACGCGTTAATCAGCTGAATTCCAGTGTGTAAAAAAAATCCTTATAACGTTAGTTATGGACTCTTTTAAAAGATATAAAGTGATCTTGCTGCCGCAGCTAAACGGCCTGTTATGTTTTTCTTTTAATGAACCTCACATGTTCATGTAACTTATATTTGAGCCTATCTTACGCCCATTAAAAAGCGGTGTCAACCGTCTTTTTTCGAATTGTTAGATAATTTAGATTTGTTTGTTAATTTGTATACGCTTACATGCCTGTCACTATGGGAATTGTGTTTTTGAAAAATTTTTTTTGAAGTTTTTTTCTGTGAGATTGTCTGACAGGGTTTTGGGTGATTTCAGCTGGGGAAAAGGAACTTTTTGAGGGTGGATCCGGAATCGGATTCTTGATTAAAATGGATAAGATCCAGAGGAAAAATTATGAACATTTTTCGAACAAATGAGAGATGGCATGTTTGCAACTGTACCCGTTCCCTTTCGCTCCAGTCACTTGCTTTCCGCGGGGAGGACCGGGAGCTTCCTCAGCTGCGCTTGCGGGATCTCCCTCGTCCTCTTCATCCCGTAGAAAAGCGGAAGCGCCCGTTTTGCTCCGGCAGTCAGATAAAAAATCACCCGAAAAGTCCGCTTTTGACTTTTTGGGTGATTTTGTTCTGACAGAGGAGTTGGGCGCTGCAACTCGACAAGGAGTCAAGTGCCTTCCGCTGCAGTCCACTGGTGTTTTACGGATAAATCAGCGAAATGCAGTGACGAAAAAAAACAAAAAAACTTCTTTCATTTTCAGAAAGAAGTTTGTATGTATATAGTATGGCGTCCCAGGAGAGATTCGAACTCCCGACCAACGGCTTAGAAGGCCGTTGCTCTATCCACTGAGCTACTGGGACATGTTTTTTTGTGACAATCGCGATTATGTATCAGCGACATTTTTTATTATATGTGCGATCAGCTATAAAGTCAATAACTTTTTCTAAAAAGTTTTGAAAGAGGGAAAAAATTCCCCCTTTCCTTTTTAAGACAGCTTAAACCTCTGCGCCATGCCTTTTACAGGCGTTCCGTCCTGCTGATAAAATGTTACAGTTGCCGACCCGTTTTGTATTTCTAATATAACATATGTTTTTTCGGTGCGCATCCTCGGCAGCCTGATGCTGCCCGGATTAATGAAGAGGACTCCGTCTGCAAATTCTGCTCCTGCTATATGAGAATGCCCGAAACAGACAATCTTCGCAGCGTGATCTTCAGCAGCATATTTCAAGTTCATCAGAGTGGACTTCACGTTATGCATGTGGCCATGCGCAATGAAAAAACGGAACCCGCCTGCTTCTTCAATCAGTTCCTCCGCATATTTCTGTTCATAATCGCAGTTTCCCCGCACTGATACAAAGCCCTGCATAGAAGGGTGATCGGCAGGCAGTTCTGAATCGCCGCAGTGAAACATCGCTTCTGTTTCGGATTCATGCCTGTTTCTGATCTCCTGAAGCTCGTCTGTCAGCCCGTGACTGTCGCTGATAATAAGAACCTTCATGACTCAAAACTCCCTGTAATCAGGCTTCAAGCAGCTCTGACAGCTTCTTTAGAGCCGCTGCCCTGTGACTGATTTTGTTTTTTTCTTCTTTCGACAGCTCGGCCATTGTTTTTGCTTTATCCTTGACGAGAAAAATCGGGTCATATCCGAACCCATTTTCTCCAGCCGGCTCTTCTGTTATATACCCTTCGACAGATCCTTCAACCGTTACCGTTTTGCGGCCGGGCTCAGCAAGGGCAAGTGCGCAGCGGAATCTCGCGGTGCGCTCTTCCTTTTCTGCGCTCTTCAGCTCAGCCAGCACCTTTTGGATATTGGCTGCGTCATCTTTTTCCGGGCCTGCATATCTTGCGGAAAAAATACCCGGCTCTCCGTTAAGGTAGTCAATCGACAATCCTGAGTCGTCAGCGATCGCCATTTTTCCGTAAAGCCTGGATATTGCCTCCGCTTTTAAAATGGCATTCTCTTCAAAAGTCGAACCCGTTTCCTCCACATCAGGTGCATCGTCAAAATCAAGCAGCGAGATGCAGGTCAAATCGTATGCAGAAAGAATCGTCTGAAATTCAAGAAGCTTTCCTGCATTTTTTGTGGCAATAATGACTTCCTTCATCAGGTTCATCCCTTTCCGTTTTTCTGGTCCATAATTTTAAGCGCTAAATCACCCAGCGCTTCCATTTGGATTGTAACCAAAGACTGAATCCCTTTTTCTGCAAGGTTTAAAAGTTCATTCAGCTCTTCGCGAGAGAATGTTGCCTCTTCGCCTGTTCCCTGCAGCTCTACAAATCGTCCTGAGCCTGTCATGATGACATTCATGTCCACTTCAGCCGATGAATCTTCAATATAGTTTAAATCGAGAATCTCGCCTAGCTTTGAATCCATGCCGACAGAAGTTGCAGCAAGGAAATCTGTAATCGGAAGCGAACTGATTTTCTTTTCAGATACAAGCTTTCCAAGAGCAATCGTCATGGCCACAAATGCACCTGTAATGGATGCTGTTCTTGTACCGCCGTCCGCCTGAATAACATCACAGTCGATCCAGATTGTACGCTCGCCAAGCTTGTCCAGGTCTACCACTGCACGGAGAGCCCGTCCAATCAGGCGCTGAATTTCCATCGTTCTTCCGGTAATTTTCCCTTTTGAAGATTCTCTGATGGTTCTCTGTTCCGTTGCGCGCGGCAGCATGGAGTATTCTGCTGTAATCCAGCCCTTTCCTTCTCCGCGCATAAACGGCGGCACACGGTCTTCAATGCTCGCATTGCAGATGACCTTTGTATCTCCCACACAGATCAGAACCGATCCTTCCGGGTGCTTCACATAATCTGTCACTATTTCTACTCGTCTAATTTCATCTTGCTTTCGTCCGTCATGTCTCATTATGATTCCTCCGATCATTCCTGATCCTGATTGATTTGCGTTTTCGTTATATGTATAAGGCTTGTCCCGGCTTCCTTTCAAAGACATAAGGTCCGGAGGCAATAAAGAAGAGGCAGTGCCAATGACTACCTCTTCGTTTCACTTTATAGTATATCAAAAATCACCGATTAAAAACTACCTGTGTTGACATTCACTGGACGCGCAACAGGTTCTGTCATCTTTTTGCCGTCCTCGTTTACAAGGTCTGCCTTGCCGTCCACTGTCAGCACAACGTTTTCAATTCCCGGCTGCTCTGTCAGAGACAGGACAAGTGAATTAACGATATGAGATGAAACCATCTTCTTCTCTTCATCCGCACTTCCGTAAATCGATTCGTTAAAATTAAGCGTGACCGTTCCGTCTTCAAGCTTAGGCTCTTCAAGCAGCTTCACATCTTGTGAAAAATCACTGAGGAGCGCTGTATCAGCAGACGGCCCTTCTGTCAGCTTTTTAACAACAGCGGCAATCGGATCTTCCTCATCATTGCTCACGCGTGTTGTGACAGGCACATAATACGTCTTGTCATCGTGCTGCGCTGTATAATAAACCGTAAGCGGTTTTGTATCTGTGATATCCATGACACCTGCTGTATCCAGGTTGATGCCGTCAGCCCTGCTCAGCTCGCTGCTGATCGGAGTGCCCCCGACAGGCATTTCATTTTGCTCATGGCCGTTAATCATAATCTTGACCGTTTTGACTGAATCAAACTGAGTAAGCGTCCATGTGATTGACTGAAGAATCTTCAGCTCATCTTCTTTTTGATAGTTTTTAAATTCTTTGGAAAAATCGACTAAAGCAACGCCGTCTTTCACATTGACGCTGACCTGTGTATCCTGCGGAATAACCGCTCTGAATCCATCAGGCAGCATATTTGTTACAGGCCCGCCTTCAACAAGGTAGTCAAGCACCTGCTTTGCTACGCCTTCCTGCTTTGGCAGATCAAATGTCTGGGCTACGACAAGTCCATTGCTGTCAATTAAATACAACTGCCTTGAGTACGTTTGCCCCGACTCTTCCCCTTTTTCCTCTTCTGCTGTTGTTTTTTCCTCATTTACTGTTTCTTCAGCAGCTTTATCTCCTTCATCCACATACGATACGTCTTGTGGAGGATCGATTTCCTTGGCCTTCTCCCCGCCGAACAATCCGCAGCCGGACAATAACAGCGCTGAAGTCATTACAGTAGCAGCAATCTTCACGTTTCTCTTTTGAGACATACATTTCCCTCCTAAGGCAGTTTGTACTACTATGTATACGAGCTATAGATTGAATTAGACCGAAATCAGGAAGAAATTTTTAATAGAGGGTGAGAGGGAAGAAGTTGACTGCTTACAAAAGAAAAAACCGCCAGCATCATGCTGACGGTTACCTTGTTTAAAGCGCAATGGACTGAACATTTTTCACCGGCTCTTCAAACAGCTGCGAAGCGATGCGCTGGAAGAGATCCTTCGATCCGGTTGTCAGGAAGAGGTGATGGTTTTCTTCCTGCGATTCATTCAATGCTTTCTTATAAGACAGGATCGTACTTACCTCACGGGCTGTTTCGTCTCCTGAACTGATAATTTTCACTCTTGGTCCCATATAGTTCTCGATCAGGTCTTTCAGAACCGGATAATGCGTGCAGCCGAGAATCAGTGTATCGATCGGATGGTCCTTCAGCGGAAAAAGGGAATCCTCTACAATTGAGACCGCATAGTCATTATCAAAGTCCCCGCTTTCAACAAGCGGAACAAACGCAGGACAGGCAAGGCTTTCAACCGTCACTGACTTCTTAATGGTCTTCAGTGCCTTTTCGTACGCGCCGCTTGCGACCGTATTGACCGTTCCAATGACGCCGATGCGGTTGTTCCTAGTCACTTTAATGGCTGTGCGGGCACCCGGGAACACAACGCCGACAACAGGGATATCAAGCTCATCCTGAATTTCCTGAAGGGCAATGGCCGTTGCCGTATTGCACGCAATCACAAGCATTTTAATATGATGGTTAGAGACGAGGTAATTCGTCATTTGCCATGTAAAAGCCCGAACCTCTTCAATCGGTCTTGGACCATAGGGACATCTTGCTGTATCACCTAAATAGATGATGTCTTCATTTGGTAGCTGCCTCATAATTTCCCGCGCAACGGTCAGGCCGCCGACACCGGAATCAATGACGCCGATTGCTCTGTTCAAAAAATCGCCTCATTCTTCTCTCATTTCTAGGTGCAGTTTCGTCAATGAGCTTTCAAGCTGAATTATTTCCTGCATATCATAATTTCTGATTACGTTTTTTAAGTATTGTTGCCGCTTATGAATAACTTCTTCGATAATGCGCTGTCCTTCTGCAAGAAGGTGCACTCTTACCACTCTGCGGTCATTTGGATCTTTCACGCGCACGACAAGTTTGTTTTTCTCCATCCGGTCAACCAGATCAGTCGTAGTGCTGCATGCTAGGTACAATTTGTTGGATAATTCACCGACTGTCATGTCGCCGTGTTCTGAAAGCCATTGCAGCGCCACAAACTGAGGCGGTGTAATTGGGAATTGACTCAGGATCTCCCGGCCTCTCTGCTTCACCATCACAGAAATATGCCTTAAGGATTTTTCCAGGTCAGCCACCATTTTATCACTTAATACATCATTATGAACTGTCATCAGCAACCCTCACTCATTCAATCTGACCGCACGGAGCAGAATATACACTAGTAGTGTGCGTATCATATCCATTTTCTATGTTTTCACACAAAAATGCAAGTTTGATATTTTAGCTGACAGTCATTACAAGAAAAAATCCCGGCAGAAATAATAACCGGCCAGCCTAAAATAAGGTCAGCCGGTACGTATTAGAGCTCAAGTTCACCCATACGAAGAAGCTCAACAACTGCCTGTGATCTTCCTTTTACTCCAAGCTTTTGCATCGCATTGGAAATATGGTTCCGAACTGTTTTTTCACTAATGAAGAGCTCGCCCGCTATTTCTTTCGTCGTTTTATCCTGTACTAATAATTCGAAAACTTCTCTCTCTCTTTTCGTGAGTAGTGGCTTTGATTGAAACTCTTTCTCTTTCAAGAATGGTAACCCTCCTTGCTAGGTGCGAGCCGGTCTAACGAATGGGTATAAGATTAGTCAACATATAGTATGTGCACTCTGTATTGGCGGTGACTGTTACTTTAGCTGATTCGTGAAATTCGGTGTCTATTTTTTTATGTGGCAAAGACCTCAGAACCTATGAGCATTTTCTTTTCCGCATTCAGAAATGGTACACTTTTTCCATTGTATTTCGATATCTGCACAACGGTTCCTCGTCCTGTAAAGCAGACTTCCCTTTTTTTATTTACGGCGCAGTAATGGAGCTCGGCAGACGAATTTCCAACAGATGCAGCTTTGACATACAGCAAGAGCTCCTCATCGAAAAACACCTGTCTGATGTAATCGCACTGGATGTCGGCCACAACAGGAATCAGCTCCCCGTCCTTTTTCAGCCAGTTCTCCATCAGGCCTGCATGTTTAAAAAACTCGATCCGCGCTTCTTCAAAGTATGCAATTGGTGCCGTGTTGTTCATATGACCGAACATATCTGTTTCGGAAAAGCGAACCTTTAGCGGGTGATGAAAGGCAAATGTATCCTTCCACTCCTGCAGCGGCATTGTGATATAGGGAATTTTGTTCATGGCTGTTCCTCTTTTCTTTGATGATATGTAAAAAACACCTCTTATTTAAAGAGGTGTTTTCATTCTTATTGCTTAGACTTGATCGCTTCCGAAGAAATTGCGGAATGCCTGGAACGTTGTATCTCTGTTCAGCGCAGCAATAGAAGTCGTTAAAGGAATTCCTTTCGGACATGATTGCACGCAGTTTTGAGAGTTTCCGCAGTTTGCAAGTCCTCCGTCACCCATAATCGCTTCAAGACGCTCGGATTTGTTCAATGAGCCTGTTGGATGAGCGTTAAACAAACGAACCTGTGAAAGAGGAGCCGGTCCGATGAAATCAGAATTGCTGTTAACGTTCGGGCATGCCTCAAGGCAAACTCCGCACGTCATGCATTTTGAAAGCTCATATGCCCATTGGCGTTTTTTCTCAGGCATACGCGGGCCAGGTCCAAGGTCGTATGTTCCGTCAATCGGAATCCACGCTTTTACCTTCTTAAGGGAGTCAAACATTCTGCTGCGGTCAACCTGAAGGTCGCGCACAACAGGGAATGTTTTCATCGGCTGAAGGCGGATAGGCTGTTCAAGCTGGTCGACAAGTGCTGTACATGATTGGCGCGGCTTGCCGTTAATAACCATAGAACAGGCTC
This sequence comes from Metabacillus sp. SLBN-84, assembly GCF_053629595.1. Classification (NCBI taxonomy): domain Bacteria; kingdom Bacillati; phylum Bacillota; class Bacilli; order Caryophanales; family Bacillaceae; genus Metabacillus; species Metabacillus sp. SLBN-84. The sequence goes on along the minus strand of NZ_JBRJIP010000001.1, from coordinate 1,257,507 downwards.
CGCATACCTCTTCAAGACAGTTCATATCCCAAGTGATCGGCGTTGTTTCTCTTCCCTCAGAATTCACAGGATTCCTTCTGATCTCCATCAGCGCGGAGATCACGTTCATATTCGGACGGTAAGGAATTTCAAATGTTTCATCATAAGGGGCAGCACCGGGCTGATCTTGGCGAGTAATAATAAAACGAACTACTTTCTTTTCACTGTTCATTTCTTATTCCCCCTTTTTCTTCTTCGAGTAGTCGCGTTTGCGCGGTTCGATTAAGCTGACGTCCACTTCTTCGTAGTGGAACTTAGGAGCAGCTGTCAGACCGGCAAACGTAGCCATCGTCGTTTTAAGGAAGTCTTCATCATTGCGTTCAGGGAATTCAGGCTTATAATGCGCTCCGCGGCTTTCATTGCGGTTATAGGCGCCCAATGTCACGACGCGGGACATTTGAAGCATGTTCTGAAGCTGGCGGGTAAACGTAGCACCCTGGTTGCTCCATTTCGCCGTATCATTAATATTGATATTCTGATAGCGTTCAATCAGCTCTTGGATTTTCTCATCGGTTTTCAGAAGCTTGTCGTTGTACCGGACAACCGTTACATTGTCTGTCATCCATTCGCCAAGCTCTTTATGAAGCACGTAGGCGTTTTCCGTTCCGTCAAGGTTCATGATGTTCTGCCATTTTTCTTCTTCCTGCTTCACGTGAGCGTCATATACAGAAGATGAAAGATCTTCTGCAGAAGCATCTAAGCCGCTGATATAGTCAACCGCTTTTGGTCCTGCCACCATTCCGCCGTAGATGGCTGAAAGAAGGGAGTTCGCACCAAGACGGTTTGCGCCGTGCATGGAGTAATCACATTCTCCCGCAGCAAATAAGCCCGGAATATTCGTCATCTGGTTATAGTCAACCCACAGACCGCCCATTGAGTAATGAACAGCAGGGAAGATTTTCATTGGAAGCTTGCGCGGGTCATCACCCATGAATTTTTCATAAATTTCGATGATGCCTCCAAGCTTAATGTCAAGCTCTTTCGGATCTTTATGAGACAGATCCAGATAGACCATGTTCTCGCCATTGATGCCGAGCTTTTGAGAGACGCACACATCGAAGATTTCGCGTGTTGCGATATCACGCGGAACAAGGTTTCCGTATGCAGGATATTTTTCCTCAAGGAAATACCATGGCTTCCCGTCTTTGTACGTCCAGACGCGTCCGCCTTCACCGCGAGCTGATTCACTCATCAGGCGAAGCTTGTCATCTCCCGGAATAGCTGTCGGGTGAATCTGAATGAACTCGCCGTTTGCATAGTGAACACCCTGCTGATAGACGATGGAAGCTGCTGATCCGGTGTTGATGACAGAGTTTGTTGATTTTCCGAAGATGATTCCAGGTCCTCCCGTTGCCATGATGACAGCGTCTGAACGGAATGATTTGATTTCCATGCTTGTTAGATCCTGTCCGGTAATGCCTCGGCACACACCGTCGTCATCGACAACCGCTCCAAGGAATTCCCAGCCCTCGTACTTTGTCACAAGACCTGCCACTTCATAGCGGCGGACCTGCTCATCAAGCGCATAAAGAAGCTGCTGCCCTGTCGTTGCACCGGCAAATGCCGTGCGGTGATGCTGCGTTCCTCCAAAACGGCGGAAGTCAAGAAGCCCTTCAGGCGTACGGTTGAACATGACACCCATGCGGTCAAGCAAGTGAATGATTGACGGAGCCGCTTCGCACATCGCTTTTACAGGAGGCTGGTTGGCAAGGAAATCCCCGCCGTAAACCGTATCATCAAAATGCTCCCACGGAGAATCGCCTTCTCCTTTTGTATTAACAGCGCCGTTGATTCCGCCTTGTGCACAAACGGAATGAGAGCGCTTAACTGGTACTAATGAAAATAAATCTACATGAACGCCGGATTCTGCTGCTTTGATGGTTGCCATCAGGCCTGCCAAACCGCCTCCGACGACAATAATTCTACCTTTACTCATCTGGCCCACTCCCTTTGATTCTAGTACTCATCAAACAAATGCAAAAATAGTGCTTACTCCAACGTAGGACAATGCAAGGAAAAGTGCGATTGTCACGTAAGTGGAGATCAGTTGTGATCTAGGAGTGACTGTAATTCCCCAGCTCACAGCAAATGACCACAGGCCGTTTGCAAAGTGGAAGATTGTTGATACAACACCAACTACGTAGAAAACAATCATGAATGGATTGCTGAAAATAGAGGCCATCATGTCAAAATTCACTTCTGCTCCAAAGGCAGCTGCAATTCTAGTTTCCCAGACGTGCCATGAAACGAAAATAAGCGTAATAACACCCGAGATTCTTTGAAGCATGAACATCCAGTTGCGGAAGTATCCGAACTTGCTGACGTTGTTTTTTGCTGTAAACGCAATGTAAATTCCGTAGATTGCATGGTATAAAAGCGGGAGGAATATAATAAATGTCTCCAGAACAATTCTAAACGGCAAGCTTTCCATAAAATGTGCAGCATTGTTAAATGCTTCTTCTCCTCTTGTTGCAAAGTTATTTACAACAAGATGCTGAATTAAGAAGACGCCAACCGGAATCACTCCAAGCAAGGAATGAAGTCTTCGGTTCAAATACTCTCTGTTTCCAGCCATCTCAACATAACCCCCTAGTAATCTTAAAATCTTTTTTTTAATGTTTCTCCTATTCCCGGCAATCTTTTAAAAAAATAAACATTGTATGATAAAATGTGACAAATTTATTGTACTCCTCACGCGTTACAGCGTCAAGAAAACGTGTTCATAAATTTTAATTTTGTGACAAATCTCGTTTTCAAACAATTTTTATTTTCTTAAAATACTAATCTGGCGCTGGCCGGGCAGATAATTTACTTTTATTGCATGTGCCTCATGCCGCATCTTGATATATAATAAAATCAGAAAGAGGGGAAGAATGTGAAAAAAACGAAAGAACAAATTGACACGGCACAGCTCAGAGATATGCAGGTGCCTGCGTTTGCATATGAACTCCTTAGAGAAGTGCTTATTCCTGACATTCTGGGGAGCGAGTCCGCTTCCATGATGTACTGGGCAGGCAAAAGCCTTGCGCGGAAATATCCGGCAGATTCCATCGACGAGCTGATTGCTTTCTTTTCGCTCGCAGGCTTTGGAAACCTTTCACTTGTACATAAGAAAAAAGACGAAATGGAATTTCAGCTGCAGAGCGAACTGATCCAGACAAGATTTAAAACGATGAAAGAACCGTCGTTCCAGCTTGAAGCAGGTTTTATTGCCCAGCAGGTGCAGCGCATGAACAAGCAGATCACCGAAACCTATGAGCATGTTAAAAAACGCGCGGACAAAGTTCACTTTACTGTGAAATGGGACTACAAAGACATGGAGTTTGAAAACGAATAAAGGACGGGTACTCATGATACCCGTCCTTTTTTCATTTTCATCAAAGCCGTCAGTTGGCGTTAAGTACGCCTGCCGGCTGCTCTGATAATTCAAATGCGTCGTGAAGCGCTTCTACCGCTTTCACCATATCCGCATGGCCGACTACCGTTGAAACTTTTATTTCTGACGTGCTGACCATTTTCACTTCAATCTCTTCCTTTGCAAGAACATGGAACATTTCCGCGGCAACACCCGGGTTTGAGACCATTCCGGACCCCACGATCGACACTTTGGACAGCCCGTTTTCAAATTCGATCCGTTCAAATCCGAGCTCCTCTTTATATGTTTCAAGAACGTGCACGGTCTCTTCGACCTCACCTGTTTTTACGGAGAATGAAAGAGAAGCAATCTGTGCGTCTGATGTACTTTGAATAATAATATCCACATTTATTCCGTGGCTTGCGAGTGTTTTGAAAATGGTGGAAAGAGCCAACAATCCGTTCTGCAGCCCGCAAACCGTCACTTTTGACACCTGATCTTCAAATGCAATGCCTCTTACAATCAAATTCTGTTCCATATCTGTTTCCTCCTCAATAAGCGTGCCCCGTTCGGCTTCTGTGCTGGATCTGACTTCAAGCGGTACTCCGTAATTTTTTGCAAATTCAACTGCACGCGGATGCAGGACACCCGCTCCAAGGTTGGCGAGCTCAAGCATTTCATCATAGGAAATTCCTTCAAGCTTTCTTGCACCTTTTACAAAACGCGGATCGGTTGTGAATACACCCGTCACGTCTGTATAAATATCGCATTTGTCCGCTTTCAGCGCTGCCGCTAATGCAACTGCGGTTGTATCAGAGCCACCGCGTCCAAGAGTCGTAATCTCGCTGCCGTCTGCAAAGCCCTGAAATCCGGCAACAACGACGATTTTCCCTTCAGAAAGCCGTTTTTCCATTTTCTCTGTATCGATTCCGGAAATTCTCGCATTTCCGTGGACGTGCTCTGTGCTGATCCCGGCCTGCCAGCCTGTGTAGGAAACTGCGTCATAGCCTTTCGCCTGCAAAGCCATTGTCAGAAGAGAAATGGTCACTTGCTCGCCTGTAGAAAGAAGCATGTCCATTTCGCGCTTGCTCGGCTTTTGAGTGATTTCAGCGGAAAGTGATACTAAGTGATCGGTTGTTTTCCCCATTGCCGATACAACGACAACTACGCTGTTCCCCTTTTGTCTTTCTTCAGCTGCACGGTTTGCAGCATTCATGATCTTCTCAGGAGAACCAACAGATGTGCCTCCGAATTTTTGTACAATTAAACCCATATCGCCTCTCGCCTTTCAAGTCTTATTTAAAGTCTAATTTGATCGTCAGCAAGTAAAAGGGAGAATCCCGGAAAACGCAAAAAAGCAATGAGATTCTCTATCTCATTGCTTGCATAAACGAATAATGGAACTTCATTCATACAATGAGATAGCGCTCCAAGAAAAACATCATTTTCTTGACAATCCTGCGTCTCTTAAACGCAAAACCAGCAAAGAGAAGAAATGGCTCTTTCTTTGCTTCGGCGGCGCTCCCCTTTCACGCGTCTTCAAAGGAATCCATTTTCCTCTGACGCGCTACTCTTGAAGTCCGCACCTCTACCGTCATTTAACGAACTAAACGATCTGATTTATGAAATTAGTTAAAATTTTAGCAAACCTTACTGCTTAAAGCAAGAACATTTTATGCTTCTTCTTTTTCCTGCAGTTTCTCATAAATTAATTCTGCAGTATTTGAAGGCATGCCTGCAGCGATAATGTCATCTACACTTGCCTCTTTCATTTTTTTCACAGACCCGAAATGTTTCAGCAGGACCTTCCTGCGTTTTTCTCCAACGCCAGGTATGTCATCCAGAATGGATTGAAAGGCGGTCTTTCCCCGAGTTTGCCTGTGGAAAGTAATCGCAAACCTGTGAACCTCATCCTGAATGCGCTGGAGGAGATAAAACTCCTGGCTGTTTCGTTCAAGTTCCACAATTTCAGGCGGACTGCCGACCATGAGGTTGGATGTTCGATGTTTGTCGTCCTTTACAAGGCCTGCTACAGGTATGGTCAAGCCAAGCTCATTTTCAAGCACATCCTGAGCTGCTGCAAGGTGGCCTTTCCCCCCGTCAATAATAATTAAATCAGGAAGCGGAAGTTCTTCTTTCAGGACGCGCGTATAGCGTCTGCGGACAACTTCCCGCATCGATTCATAATCATCAGGGCCTTTAACAGTTTTAATTTTATACTTTCTGTATTCCTTTTTGGCAGGCTTCCCGTCAATGAAAACAATCATGGCCGATACCGGATCTGTTCCCTGAATGTTTGAATTATCAAAGGCTTCAATTCTTGCAGGCGTATAAATGCCCATTTTTTCACCCAGCTGGTCAATCGCTTTTATCGTTCGTTCTTCATCGCGCTCGATCAGCGAGAATTTTTCCTTGAGGGCAATTTTTGCATTTTCATGTGCCAGCAGAACGAGATCCTTTTTCTTCCCCCGCTGAGGCTGTGTCGCCGTAACCTGTAGAAGCTCAGCAGCCATTTCCCCGTCAACGCTGTCCGGAAGCAGAATTTCTTTCGGCAGAATATGATTGCTCTTTGAGTAAAACTGGCCGAGGAAGGTCAAGAATTCTTCCTCAGGTTCCTGATAAAGCGGGAACATGGCTATATCCCTTTCAATCAGCTTGCCCTGCCTTACAAAAAACACTTGAACGCACATCCACCCCTTGTCGAACGAATAGCCGAACACATCACGGTCAACAAAATCATTCATCGTCATCTTTTGCTTTTCCATCGTGGCGTCGATGTGGGCGATCTGGTCCCGGTATTCTTTTGCACGTTCAAAATCAAGATTCTCTGATGCAGCCAGCATTTTCTTTGAGAGTTCCTCTTTAATCTGCTTAAATCCGCCTTTAAGAAAGCGCGTCATTTCGTCCACCATCTGCCTGTTCTGTTCCTGCGTCACATTGTAGACGCAGGGTGCAAGGCATTGTCCCATATGGTAGTAAAGGCATACTCGATCAGGGAGTGTGGAGCATTTTCTTAAAGGATAGAGACGGTCAAGCAGCTTCTTCGTTTCCCTTGCTGCCTGTACGTTCGGGTATGGCCCGAAGTATTTTCCTTTATCCTTCTTAACATTCCGGGTAACGATCAGCCGCGGATGTCTTTCACCGGTGATTTTGATAAACGGATAAATTTTGTCATCCTTCAGCATGATATTGTATTTTGGATCATGCTTTTTTATCAGGTTCAGCTCTAAGATAAGCGCTTCTATATTTGAAGAGGTTACAATGTATTCAAAATCTCTGATTTCACTCACAAGGCGCTGCGTTTTCCCGTCATGTGAGCCTGTAAAATAAGAACGGACACGATTCTTCAGCACTTTTGCTTTTCCGACATATATAACGGTGCCGAAACGGTCCTTCATTAAATAGCAGCCCGGCTGATCCGGCAAAACGGCCAGCTTTTCTTTTATCAATTGCTCCATTGCGGACACTCCATTAATAAGGTTTATTCCAATATTGTACCATTTTCCTGTCTGTGAGTCGTGCGGAGATATGCACGCTTATTTGCAGACGCAGTCAGAGGAGAATTCGTGCATACTTTACATGCAGCGGGGCAATCATTTCCTGAGCAATAATTGACATATTTTTTGATTCGGAGAGGAGCGCTTTCTCCTTTTTGAAAGAGAAACTAAAAACCCAAGCTCGTAAGCCTGGGTTTTTAGTTTGAAAGATCCAGCCGAATGATCTCAGGCAGGTTTTCGATTATGCGTGTTTATTAAGAAGTTCAGCCAAAGCTTCTTTAGGCTGGAAGCCAACCGTTTTGTCTACAACTTCGCCGTTTTTGAATACAAGCAAAGTAGGAATGCTCATAACACCGTATTTGCCTGCTGTTTCCTGGTTTTCATCAACATCAAGCTTAACCACTTTCACTTTATCGCCCATTTCCTGATCAAGTTCTTCAAGAACCGGGGCAATCATTTTACAAGGTCCGCACCATGGAGCCCAAAAGTCAACGAGGACTACGCCTTCGCTAGTTTCTGCTGTGAATGTTTGATCTGTTGCATTTGTAATTGCCATTGTAATTTCCTCCTATAAATCGAGTAATAACTGAAGTATAGCATTAAAGAATTGGGTCTGCGAATTTTTTGCTCACTTATACTTTTCCCCAACTTTCTGATGAAAAACATATCCGGACTGGAGAAAATAAAAACACGACGGGCGAGGTCGTGTTTTTATGGTCTTTTAAGAATGAACTTTAAGCTTTTTGAACTCTTCTGTCAGAAGCGGTATGACTTCAAAAAGGTCACCGACAATACCGTAATCGGCCACTTTAAAGATATTAGCTTCCGGATCTTTGTTGATGGCAACAATGATTTTTGAGTTGGACATACCTGCTAAATGCTGAATGGCTCCGGAGATGCCGCAGGCAATGTACAAGTCAGGAGTGACAACTTTTCCTGTCTGGCCAATCTGCAGGGAATAATCGCAGTAATCCGCATCACATGCACCGCGGGAAGCGCCAACCGCTCCGCCAAGAACATCCGCAAGCTCTTTAAGAGGATTAAAGCCGTCTGTGCTTTTCACTCCGCGTCCGCCTGCAACAATCACTTTTGCTTCTGAGAGATCAACGCCTTCAGTTGCTTTGCGCACCACTTCTTTTACAACTGTGCGAAGATCCTTGATATCAGCTGAGACTGAAGAGACTTCGCCGCTTCTTGATTCATCCTTCTCAAGAGGAGCAATGTTATTTGGACGGATTGTAGCAAAAATTGTTCCGTCTGTCACAATTTTCTTTTCGAACGCTTTTCCTGAGTAGATCGGTCGTGTGAACACGGCATTTCCGCCTGTCACTTCTAAATCCGTTGCATCAGAGATCAGGCCAGAACCGATTTTCGCAGCGATTTTGGGCGATAAATCTTTTCCAAGAGCTGTATGGCCAAAAATCAGGCCTTCAGGTTTTTCCTGTTCAATTACAGCCAGAAGAGCCTGTGAATAACCGTCAGGCGTATATGTTGTCAGCTTTGCGTCTTCTACCGTAATTACGCGGTCTGCACCGTAGTAGATCATTTCCTGTGCAAGTGAAGCAACGCTTTCCCCTAAAAGAACAGCTGTTACTTCCCCGCCTTCTGAAATCGTTTTGCCTGCAGCAATTGCTTCAAATGAAACATTGCGGAGTGATTGATCACGTACTTCTCCGAGTACCAGTACTTTTCGTGCCATTATAAGTCCCCCTGTTATACGTTTGATAGAAAGTAATTCCGTGCTGGTCCAGATTGTCAGATGACTTTCGCTTCGTTGCGAAGAAGTGATACCAGTTCTTTTACCTGGGCATCAAGCTCGCCCTGAAGTACTTTTCCTGCTTCTTTCTTTGGCGGCATGTAAATTTCGATTGTTTTCGTTTTAGGTTCAACGTCATCTTCCTCTAGATCCAGATCATCCAGTTCCAGCTCTTCAAGCGGCTTTTTCTTTGCTTTCATGATTCCAGGCAAAGAAGGGTAGCGCGGCTCGTTCAGTCCCTGCTGTGCTGTCACTAGCAAAGGAAGAGCTGTTTCGATTACTTCTGAATCACCTTCTACATCGCGGACAACGGTAGCCTGATTTCCATTGATTTCAAGCTTTGTAATTGTCGTAACATAAGGAATATCAAGGAGTTCTGCTAGACGAGGACCTACCTGGCCTGAACCGCCGTCAATCGCAACGTTTCCGCCGAGAATCAAATCTGCTTCCTTGTCTTTGAAATATTCAGCAAGGATTTTTGACGTTGTAAACTGATCTCCGTCTTCAAGATCATCTTCCGTATTAATAAGAACAGCCTTGTCACACCCCATGGCAAGAGCTGTGCGCAATTCCTTCTCAGCCTCTTCGCCGCCGATTGTCACAACTGTTACTTCTCCGCTGTTTGCATCGCGGATCTGAATCGCTTCTTCAATCGCATATTCATCGTAAGGATTAATAATGAACTCGGCGCCGTCTTCATTGATTTTGCCGTTTTGAAGCGTTATTTTTTCTTCCGTATCAAACGTTTTTTTCATGATTACATAAATATTCATGTCCATCCCCCTATTTACGTTAAGCATTTAAATTGTATAGAAAAAACGTATGTAACGTTTAATCAGTGACGTTTATTCGCCCTTGAACTGCGGCTGTCTTTTCTCAAGAAAAGCACTTATGCCTTCTTTGGCGTCCGCACTTTCAAAAACGGTGCCGAAATATCCGGCTTCCTTCTTTACTCTTTCATGGTAAGGAAGAGTTTTAGAAGCGTTGATCAGATCAATGGCTGCCGCAACGGCTATCGGACTTTTCGCTGCAAATTTCTTTGCAAGCTTCATTGTCTCTTCAGCGAGAGAGTCTTCAGGGAAAGCATGGTTTGCAAGTCCAAATGACACCGCTTCCGTTCCTGAGATCGGTTCGCTCGTCAGCAGCATTTCAAGCGCTTTCGCTTCTCCTACATATTTAGGCAGGCGCTGCGACCCTGCAAATCCCGGAATCAGGCCGAGCTGCAGTTCAGGAAGTCCAAGCTTGGCGTTTTCAGTGACAAGCCTTACGTGGCAGCTCATTGCGAGTTCGAGACCGCCGCCGAGGGCAGCTCCATGAATGGAAGCGATGACCGGCTTTGGAAAAGTCTCAATTCGTTCAAAAAGCTCTTGGCCGTTTGCGGCAAGCCCTGAAAATTCTTCGCCGTTTTTCACTGCCGTAAATTCCTTAATGTCAGCTCCTGCCGAGAAGAAACGTCCTTCTCCGTGAATGACAATAACTCGTACTTCTTTGTTTGATTCAAATCCATCCATCAGTGATGAAAGCTCTTTCAAAACATAGGACGATAATGCGTTTGCGGGAGGTTGGTGTATGGTTACGTCCGCAACATAATCTTCTACTTTGACTTTTAAATAACTCACAGCGCAGGCCTCCTTTTGTGCATGTTGGCGCAGAGGGTGACGCTACACCCTGCCGCAGCCGTTGATTAAGAGTTTGTGAACATTTCCTGCAAGTGCAGGGAGGTCAAACTTCAGGTCGTTCATGACCCAGGTTGTGACTGTTTCGTCAATTGTTCCGAAAATCATCTGCCTTGCAAGTCTTGCATCGAGATCCTCGCTGAATTCAGAGGTATCTTTGCCAGTCTGAATAATGGAGTCAAGGATATTCAGGTAGCCTTTGAGTATCTCGTTGATTCTCAGGCGAAGCTCCTTATTGGACTGCCTGAGTTCAAGCTGGGTCACAACAGCCAGGTGATGGTCTTCTGCCAATAGAGAAAAATGCTTTTCTATCAACATATATAATTTCTCCGCAGCCGTGTCTTTTCCTGCTATTTCTTGTTGAATTTTTTCGATGAACACGCCCATCTTTTCCTGAAAGAGGGAGATAAGGATATCTTCTTTGTTTTTAAAATACAGATAGATTGTGCCATCAGCTACTCCAGCCTGCTTGGCAATCTTTGATACCTGTGCATGATGGTAGCCGTTTTCGGCAATCACGATGACAGCTGCATCAATGATCTGGAGGTATTTTGGTCGTTTTTGCTTCAATGTTCATTCTTCCTTTCAAATAATGAATGAATCATCATTCATATTTTCATCATAAAATGACAAAGCTCTTCTGTCAAGAAAAAGATGCAACCCGCAAAAGCTTATAGAAGTGTTTCTCCATCATAGCGTGAAAAGACCCCCGCAGCAACTCGGGGGGCCGTTTCAAGTCATTCTTGCTTGTTGCAATGTACCCGTTCCCTTTCGCTCCAGGTTTACTGCGGGGAGTGACTGGAGCCTTCCGCTGCAGTACACTGGAATCTTAATGCTTAATAAGTAATGATGAATCAATTCGCATTTTTCAGCTTTTCTTTTTCCTCTTCAACAAGAGAGCGCCTCAAAATCTTTCCGACAGCTGTTTTTGGCAGCTCCTGACGGAATTCATAGATCCTTGGAATTTTATACGCTGCCATATGTTTGCGGGCAAATTCGTCAAATTCCTGCTCGGTTGCCTCTTCTCCCTCTTTCAGGACGATGTAGGCTTTGACCGTCTCCCCTCTGTACGGGTCAGGTATGCCTGCGACGACCACTTCCTGCACTTTTTCATGTTCGTAAAGCACTTCTTCAATTTCGCGCGGATAGATATTAAATCCACCGGCAATAATCATATCTTTCTTTCTGTCGACAATATAAAAATAGCCTTCCTCATCCATATAGCCGATATCACCTGTAAGCAGCCAGCCATCCTTGATCACAGCAGCCGTCTCTTCAGGTTTTTTCCAATATCCCTTCATGATCTGAGGACCTCTGACAGCAATTTCTCCGAGCTCGTTAAATGCGGCCGGTTTTCCAGTTTCAAATGAGAGGATCACAGAATCTGTACTTGGCCACGGCACTCCGATGCTTCCTTTTTTTCGGTGCGACCAGAGGAAGTTGGAATGTGTAACGGGAGATGCTTCTGAAAGACCGTATCCCTCTACAAGTTTCCCTCCGGTTTCCCGTTCAAATTGCTCCTGAACCTCAACCGGAAGCGGAGCGGATCCGCTTATGCAGGACTCAACGGAAGAAAGGTCATAATTTTTAAGATCGGGATGATTCAACAGGGCGATATAAATAGTCGGAGCGCCCGGAAACAGGGTTGGCTTCAGCTTGTCGATTGCTTTCAGCGTATCCGTCGCATCAAACTTCGGCAGCAGAATCATCTTATATCCCTGCATGATGGACAGGTTCATGACAGCAGTCATTCCGTAAACGTGAAAAAATGGCAGGATGCCAAGAACAGATTCTTCGCCGCGCCTGCACTGATACATCCAGGATGTGCACATGGACGTATTGGCCACCAGATTTTCGTGCGTCAGCATAACACCTTTTGGAAAACCTGTTGTGCCGCCAGTGTACTGAAGAAGAGCCACGTCCTCTTTTGCATTCACTTCAAATGCATCTACTTCTGTATTCTCTCTTTTCATAATTTCTTTAAATTGGTGTGTATGTCCGCCATGCTCAATTTTGACGACAATCTGGTTCTGTTTTTTCTGCACGAGCGGATAGAGCAGATTTTTAGGAAATGGAAGATAATCTTTGATGCTTGTTGCGATGATGTGTTCAAGCCCTGTTAACGCTTTCATTTTTGAGACCCTTGGATAGAGAAGGTCGAGCGTAATGATATATTTGGCGTCAGAGTCATTCAGCTGATATTCAAGCTCTCTTTCCATATACAGCGGATTTGTCTGAACAACAATTCCTCCGGCAAAAAGGACGCCGTAGTAGGCAATGACTGCCTGAGGGCAGTTCGGGAGCATAATTGAAACGCGCTCATCTTTTTTCAGTCCCAGCTCCTGAAGGTAGGCTGCAAGTTTCAAAGACTGTTCGCGGACTTCCCTGAACGTAAGCTCCTTTCCTAAGAAGTGAATGGCGGTTTTTGCCGGAAATTCATCTGCTGCTTTTGTAAGATAGGCTTGTAGAGGCAGGTTGTCAAATTCTGTGTAGTGGGGTATTTCGTCAGGATATAGATGAAGCCATGGTTTTTGCACTTCCATTTTCATTCCTCCCTTTGCTGCCATTATGACTTTTGGCTTATATAGAAAGTATACCAAAGATATATTCAGAATATAGAATATTTTTTATTAATTTAACTATATGAAAAAAACCCGGATTCATGTTATGAAATCCGGGTTCTCTTCTGGGACAGGTTTTTGGGCGCGCTTTTGTCTGCAGCCGCTGAAGTCCGCTAAAATAATCGCTTACAGCCAATTTCACAAACCAAATTTAAGCAAAAAAGACCAGAAAGATAATTCCAACTGCGATGAAAAGGCCGCATACGGCAAGAAGTACTTTTGCTAATGTTTCCACTGTTTTCTCCCCTTATATCCCTGCGCCGATCACGTAGGACAATCCGATGGAAATGACCATTGAGATAAAGCCCACAGCACGGTTGTCCTTTTGGATTTCATCATCGATTCTGAATTTCGGCGTTAAAAATTCATAGATAAAATACCCAAGAAGCAGCAGGACGAATCCAAACATCCCCCAGCCGATCATTTCAAACAGCGAATCATGCTGCCCGATGGAAAAGCGGAAGACGTTTGCTATTCCGAAGATTTTTCCTCCTGTTGTCATCGCAACCGCCAGATTCCCTTTTTGAATTTCATCCCAGTTGTTGTACTTTGTCACAATTTCAAATATCGCCAAAAAGACAACAATGCATAAGATGACCACGCTGTAATACGCAGCTGTTTGAACGAATTCATTCTCCCAAAATTGATTCATCGAAGATCTCCTAATGTCTATTTTAATTCAACAATCGTTACACCCGTTCCGCCTTCTCCTGCTTCTCCGTAGCGCGCGCTTTTCACGTTCCTGTGTTTTTTCAGGTATTCCTGTACTCCGGTGCGAAGGGCTCCGGTACCTTTTCCGTGGATAATGGAAATCCGCGGGTAGCCTGCAAGAACAGCATCATCCATATACTTCTCCACCCTCATGAGGGCATTTTCATAGCGCTCTCCCCTTAGGTCAAGTTCAAGTGATACGTGATAATCCTTACCCTTAACCACAGCAAGCGGCTTTGTTTCAACCGGTTTTGGCCTGCTGATGTACTGAAGGTCCTTTTCATTCACTTTCATTTTCAGGATACCGATCTGAACCTGCCATTCGCCCTCTCCTACTTTGGAGAGAAGATGGCCTTTTTGATTAAAGCTGATGACCTTGACTTCGTCGCCTTCTTCAAACCGGTGTTTCTGAGGGGCGGTTTTCACAGGTTTTTTGCTCTTTTCAAATTCCGGAACAGCTTCCTCCAGGCGTTTTTTTGCATCGATCAGCTCATGCTCTTTAATGCCCGTACGATGTTCTTTCTGCATTCTTCTCAGCTCGCGGATAATCGATTCTGCTTCCGCTTGTGCAGCTTCCACTTTTTCAGCTGCTTTTTTTTCTGCTTTTTCAAACAGTTTATCACGTTCTTCATTAAATTCGAGTATTTGTTTTTGCAGTTCAGCATGCAGATCCTCTGCATCTTTTCTCAGCTGCTCTGCCTCTGTAAGCTCAAAGTCCGAACGTTTTTTGCTCTCTTCAAGCGAGGCAATCATAGAATCAACTTCATTGCTGTCTTCGCTCATATGGGATTTCGCCCGCTCAATCACTGAATTCATGAGTCCGAGGCGCTTTGAGATTTCAAATGCGTTGCTTCGTCCCGGCACACCAATCAGCAGCTTGTACGTCGGGCTCAGTGTTTCCACATTAAACTCGACACTTGCGTTCACGACGCCTTCGCGGTTGTATCCATAAGCTTTCAGCTCAGGATAATGGGTCGTTGCGATGACCCTTGCCCCCCTGTGATGAACTTCATCCAGGATGGAAATCGCAAGTGCTGCGCCTTCCTGCGGATCTGTTCCTGCACCAAGCTCATCAAACAGCACGAGACTTTCAGAATCAACCCGTTTTAAAATATCCACAATGTTGACCATGTGGGAAGAAAACGTACTCAAGCTCTGTTCAATCGACTGCTCGTCCCCGATATCGGCATACACATTTTCAAAAACAGCCATCTCTGAACCGTCAAGCGCAGGAATCTGAAGCCCTGACTGAGCCATCAGCGTAAACAGGCCGACGGTTTTAAGCGTGACGGTTTTTCCCCCTGTGTTTGGTCCTGTAATAACAATCGTGGAAAAGTCTGTCCCGAGCTCAATGTCGTTTGGGACTACTTCGTCAGGATTTAAAAGAGGATGGCGCGCTTTGAACAATTTGATTCTTCCGCTGCCGTTCATTTCCGGCTTGGATGCTTTGATTTTTTGGGCATAGCCAGCTTTTGTAAACATAAAGTCCATTTCGCTTAAAGCTTCAACATTGACAAGAAGCGCTTCAGATTCTTCCGCGACTTTAAGAGAAAGATCTGTTAAGATCCGGTCAATTTCTATTTTTTCTTTCATCCGCGCCTGCTGAAGCGTATTGTTCAAATCAACAATAACCTGAGGCTCAATGAAAAGCGTAGCTCCTGATGATGACTGGTCATGGACAATCCCGCCGTAAGCGGAGCGGTATTCCTGCTTGACCGGAATAACATACCGTTCGTTCCGAATTGTAATGATTGCATCAGAAAGCATCTTTTGGGCAGATGACGACCTGATCATCGATTCAAGTTTCTCTCTTATCCGGGATTCAGTTGTTCTAAGGGACGTTCGGATCGACCGCAGTGTGTCGCTTGCACCGTCAAGCACCTCTCCGTTATCTCCAATGCAGTGCGAAATTTCCTGCTCGAGTTCCTGCAAAGGTTCAATTTGGGCAGCAAACCCGTCAAGATGAGGCAGTTCAATTCCGCTTTCAATCATATCCTCAATAAACCGCTTCATCTGTTTGCCGGCATAGAGGGTACCCGAAATCTCTGTCAGTTCATGAGGATTCAGCATGCCGCCGATTTGAGCGCGCTTAATGCTGCTGCGGATATCGGTCAGCCCGCCGAGCGGAACATTGCCTTTAAGTCTCAGCACTTTAGCTGCTTCATCGGTTTGTTCCTGCCATGTTTTCACTTCTTCTACATTTGTTGAAGGAACCAGCTTTTCTGCTTTTTCTTTCGCCAAAGATGACGACGCATGCTTCACAAGCTGTTCCTTCACTTTATGAAATTCCAATACGTTCAACACTCGCTGCTGCACGTTATACAGCCTCCTTGCTGTCTTTTAGACCCTTTAGTCCGCGTTTATCTGCTTCCTTCTTTTTTCAAAAAGGATTGCAGCTTGTCAAGGTCCCATGTATTTATCACATTTTCAGCTTTCACCCAGCCTTTAATAGCCGTTGAAACACCTGTTTTCATATCTTCAAGCATGTCCAGGTTATGGGCGTCTGTATTAATGGCAACCTTGACTCCTGCCTCATGCGCTTTTCTGATGTGTTCTGCACTCAGATCCAGCCTGTTTGGGTTGGCATTCAGCTCAAGAACCGTATCCGTCTCTTTTGCAAGCTGAATCAGCATCTCAACATCAGGTTCATATCCGCTGCGTTTGCCGATCAGTCTCCCTGTAGGATGTGCAATCATATGGACACGGTGGTGGTCCAGCGCAGTTTTCAGCCGTTTCATAATCACATCCTGAGGCTGGGAAAAACTTGAATGGATAGAAGCAATTACAAAATCCATGCCATCCAGCACATCGTCGCTGTAATCAAGCGTTCCGTCCGGCAAGATATCCATCTCTACACCTGCAAGAATCTTAAAATCAGCGTACTGCTCATTCAGCTTATCAATTTCCTCCCGCTGTGCTTTTAACCGTTCGGGAGTCAGGCCGTTTGCAACCTTCAAATACTGAGAATGGTCTGTAATGGCCATATATTGATAGCCCCGGAGCCTGCACGCTTCCGCCATTTCACTGATGGTAAATGCACCATCGCTCCATGTGGAGTGCATATGGAGGTCTCCTTTTATATCCTGGAGTGAAATCAGCTTTAAATCTTTGCGGTATTTTTCAACCTCTGTCCCGTCCTCCCGTATCTCAGGAGGAAAATGGGGCAAATCAAAATGTGCATAAAACTCTTCTTCCGTTGAAAACGTCTTGATTTCGCCTGTTTCGGTATTTTCAACTCCGTACTCGCTGATCTTTTCTCCGCGCTCTTTTGCAAGCTGGCGCATTTTCACATTGTGATCTTTTGATCCCGTGAAATGATGCAGCGTTGAGGCAAATTCCTTCAATGTAACTAAACGGAAATCGACGCCAATTTCATATTCATATAAAAGCTCAACAGATACCTTCGTATCTCCGCTTGAAATGACGGAAGAAATATTCGGCATCTTAAGGAGCTGTTCTCTGACAAACTGCGGATGATCTGTCGCGATGATAAAGTCCAGATCTTTTACTGTTTCTCTCATGCGCCTTAAGCTTCCGGCCCTGCTGTATTTCAGAATTTCCCCGCACGACTCAAGGTATGTCTCAATTTCATCTGCAATCGGCAGGACAAAAGAAAGCGGAAGCCTTTCAGGGCGGGAGCCCATTTCCTTGATGGCATCAAGGATTTTTTCTTCCGTTTTCTTGCCGAAGCCTGCCAGCGCCTGCACTTTTTCTTCTTCACATGCCTGTTTAAGAGATTCAGCGTCCGTTACGCCGAGCTCCTTATACAGCTTCGCTATTTTCTTTCCGCCGAGTCCCGGCAGTTTTAACAGCGGGATAAGCCCTTGAGGCACCTCTTCCTGCAGCTGTTTCAGCGTTTCTGATTCTCCGGCTTCCATATATTCTTTAATGACAGCAGCCGTCCCTTTTCCGATGCCTGCAATTTTTGTAAAATCCTCAATCGCAGAAAGACTGCGGTCGTCTGTTTCCAGAGCGTTTGCCGCTTTTCTGAATGCTGCGGTTTTAAACGGATTTTCTCCTTTAAGTTCCATATGAACAGCAATAAGCTCAAGCAGTTTAATGACATCTTTTTTATGTATAGTCAACGTTTTTCACCTCATGTACGTGATCAAATCATCTAGTTAGAATGATACAAATAATTGAAGCAAATGTACAATCGTCTACTTGCGCCAAAAAAACTTCTCCTGATTGGAGGAGAAGTTATTTTGGTGCGTATTGAATCCACAGTTCCTGAACTTTATCTGAAAAATACGGTGTATGGTGGACAATCACTTTGGCAATTCCCGAATCCCCCATCGCCGACTGTACTTCAGGGATGGGCAGAAGTCCTCCGATAAACAGTAGGATGAATAAAATCAAATAGACTTCAAGAAAACCAAGAATGGCACCGGCCCATTTATTCAGCTGCTTTAATACAGGAAGGTATGTAACAAAATCAAGCATAGATCCGACAATCTGAAGCACAATCTTTGTTCCGATGAACAAGATGACAAATGCTACAGCGCGGTAGTAGGCATTCTCAAGGTTTCCGCCTGTAAAGAACGAAATACTGGAGCTGCTTTCCCCAAAGCTCGGGTATGGCACCCACAGCTCAAGCTTCGGCGCCAGAACCCCGAAGTATTTATAGGCTACAATGTAGGCGATAATGAATCCTGCAAGGTGAATGAACTGAAGAATGAATCCCCGTTTCAGTCCGACGAGCAGACCCATTATTAAGATAATTAAAAGGGCAATATCAAGCATTAACTGTGTCAATCCTTTTCTGTAATTTGTCTCTCCAGTTTTTCAAATTCATCTCTTAATTTCAGGTAGTCATGAACGACATTGACCGCCGTCAGAACGGCAAGCTTATTTATATCAAGGTTAGGACTTTTACTGCTGATTTCCCGCATTTTATCATCAACAATAGAAGCCACCAGACGCACATGGCTTGTGCTCTCTGTGCCTACTATTGAAAATTGCTGTCCATATATATCAACTGTCGTTTTCTTTTTTGAGTGGTTATCCAACGAAAAATCCTCCATTCTTGAGAATCCTAATCTTTATCATAACATGATATTTAGTATAATGGAAAGATAATGCCAATCAATCCCGTACCCACTACTACTATAGAAGAGGTGTCTTCTCTTGTCCAATACCGTTATAAAAATTGATCAGCAGACCATGCTGAAAATGAAAACCTATTATTCTTCCGGACTCGGATCAAAGCTTCCTCCGGGTGCCGTTTTTACGGCAAAAGCAAATGGCTGCTCCATCACTGCCTACAAATCAGGGAAAGTTCTTTTCCAGGGAAATCTCGCAGCAGAAGAGGCTTCCAAATGGTCCGAACCCGAGAAAAAGGCTACTAAGAAACCTTCGCAGCAAAAGACCGTTTTCAGTCCGCCGCCAAATATTTCATCTCTTTCGATCATCGGTTCAGATGAAGTAGGCACGGGTGACTTTTTCGGCCCTATTACGGTCGTTGCCGCCTATGTAAAAAAAGAGCAGATCCCGCTCCTTCAAGAGCTTGGAGTAAAGGACTCAAAACATTTGAATGACACTCAGATCATAAGCATTGCGAAGGACCTTCTTAAAGTCATTCCATACTCTCTGCTGATCCTGCACAATGAAAAATACAACCAGCTCCAAAGCACAGGAATGTCCCAGGGAAAAATGAAAGCCATTTTGCATAACCAGGCGATAAACAAACTCTATGACAAAATCGCGCCGGAAGAACCTGAAGGCATATTGATTGATCAATTTGCAGAGCCTTCTCTGTATTTCAAGCATTTATCTGGAAAATCCTTCAAAAGAGAAAAAACATTTTTCAGCACAAAGGCAGAAGGAATCCACCTGGCTGTAGCGGCCGCCTCAATTCTTGCACGCTATGCCTTTTTAAAGGAAATGGACCGCCTGTCAGAAAAAGCAGGAGTTACCCTTCCAAAAGGAGCAGGAGCTAAAGTAGACGAGGCTGCAGCAGCCATCATCCTAAAAAAAGGCAGCCCGGCACTGAAAGAACTGACGAAGTTTCATTTTGCCAATACCGATAAGGCTGAAAAAATCGCCGCAAAAAAAAGAAAAAGATAGAAAAGAGCAGCCGGACCTTAATGGTCAGCTGCTCTTTTCCTGTTGTCTCTGCGATTAACCTCTCAGCACGGCGGAAAATTTTCCCTCGACCGTACGGAGTACTTTTTCATGCGCTTTTGTTACTTCTTCGTCTGTAAGCGTACGCTCAGGGTCGAAATAGCGCAGTGAGAAGGCCAGTGATTTTTTATTTTCATCAAGCTTATCGCCTTCGTATAAATCAAAAATGGAAACGTCCTTCAGAAGCTTTCCTCCTGCCTCTGAAATAGCGCTATGCAGATCGCCCGCTACAACGTCTTTATCAACAACAAGGGCAATGTCCCTCGTCATAGACGGAAAGCGAGGAATAACAGAGAATGTTAGTGGTTCTGCTTCTGTTTGAAGAAGCTCCTGAAGAGCAAGTTCAAACACATATGTCTCAGTCAGGTCCATTTGCTTTTGAAGCTTCGGATGCACCTGTCCGATAAATCCTGCAGAAACGCCGTTAAGAAGAATTTCTGCCGTACGCCCCGGGTGAAGTCCGTCGCGTTTTGTCTGCTGATAAGTGATGTGTTCGTTTAATCCTAAACGATCGAACAGGCCGTCAAGAATTCCCTTTACCACATAGAAGTCGACCTGTTTTTTCTCAGCCTGCCACTGGTTCAGGTGCCACAGCCCTGTTACAGCTCCGCTTAACCGTTCTTTTTCCAGAGGCTGTTCACCTGGTCCGTTTGAAATGAACACAGAGCTCATTTCATAAAGAGCTGCCTGGTCATTTTGACGGGCAAGATTGTATTTCAGCGTCTCAAGCAAGTGAGGGATTAAGCTCAGGCGAAGAACGCTGCGCTCTTCACTCATCGGCATGGACAGGCGTGTCAGATCAGATGCTTCAAGCGCAAACAGGGAAGCTTTGTCTTCGCTCGTCAGCGAGTATGTGATCGCCTGATGCAAGCCGGCTCCTTCTAAGAAGCGGCGGGCCATCCGGCGTTTTTGCTGATAATCCGTCAATTTGCCCGGTGCGGATGCGCTGACAGGGAAAGTAGACGGAATGTTGTCATAGCCGTACAGTCTTGCAACTTCTTCAATCAGGTCTTCCTCGATTGTAATATCTCCGCGTCTTGTAGGCACAGTTACCGTGAAGGCGCCGTTATCCTCCTGCACTTCAAATCCAAGACGTGTAAAGATGGACTGCATCTCCGAACCTGAAATGTTCATGCCGAGCACACGGTTAATTTTATCGATGTGAACGGTCACGACCGCAGGTTCAGCTTCAAGATAATTCACCTCAGCCGATCCCGAAAGAACTTCTCCCCCCGCAAGCTCCACCATCAGCTGGGCAGCGCGTTCTGCTGCAGCACGAACTCGGTTCGGATCGACGCCTTTTTCAAAGCGCGCACTTGCTTCACTTCTTAATCCGTGATCTTTGGACGATTTTCTTACAGTCTGGCCGTTGAAGTACGCAGATTCAAGAAGAACAGCCGTTGTATCGGAATGAACTTCCGAATTCTCTCCGCCCATTACACCCGCGAGTGCAACCGGCACAGTTCCGTTAGTAATGACAAGGTGCTCCGGAGTAAGCGTGCGTTTTTGTCCATCAAGTGTCACGATTTCTTCGCCGTCTTTTGCCATGCGGACAAGAATTTCTTTTGAGCCTAAACGGTCATAGTCAAAGGCATGAAGCGGCTGTCCGTACTCGAGGAGTACGTAGTTCGTGATATCCACCACATTGTTGTGCGGACGGATGCCTGCAGCCATCAGTCTTGTCTGCAGCCAGAGCGGAGACGGGGCAATCTTCACATTGCGAATCACTTTTGCCACATACAGCGGATTCTCTTCTTTTGCTTCAACGGAGACAGTAATGCTCTCAGATGCCTTCTCTGAACCTTCATCATGCGTCAAGTCAGGGTACGTTACGCTTCGGCCCAAAATAGCCGCTACTTCATGCGCGACGCCAAGCATGCTCAGGCAGTCTGAGCGGTTAGGGGTAAGACCAAGCTCAAGAATCTGGTCATCACGCCCAAGTTCTGCAAGAGCATCTTTTCCAGGCTCAGCATCGTTTGGAAAGACAAAGATGCCTTCCGAATACTCTTTTGCAACGGTTTTTGATTCAAAGCCCAGTTCCTGAAGAGAACAGATCATTCCGTTTGACTCTTCGCCGCGAAGCTTTGCTTTTTTGATTTTAAAGTTACCCGGAAGTACCGCGCCTACTGTGGCTACTGCTACTTTTTGCCCTTTATCGACATTTGCAGCTCCGCAAATGATTTGAACAGGGTTCTCGCCGCCTGTATCGACCAGACATTTGTTGAGCTTATCTGCATTCGGGTGCTGCTCTTTTTCAAGCACATGCCCGACGACTACACCGCTCATCCCTTCATTTAAAACCTCTACACCCTCTACTTCAATTCCGCTTCGGGTGATTTTCTCTGCCAGTTCTTCTGCCGGGATTCCGCTGAGATCCACGTAATCCTGCAGCCATTTATAGGAAACAAACATTTGGAACCCTCCTTTTATGCTCTTTTAAATTGTTTCAGAAAACGCATGTCGTTCGTGTAAAAATGACGGATGTCATCGATGCCGTATTTCAGCATGGCAATTCGCTCCGGTCCCATGCCAAAAGCAAATCCGCTGTATTTCTTTGAATCAAACCCTGCCATTTCAAGCACATTCGGATGAACCATTCCTGCACCGAGAATTTCAATCCAGCCAGTCTTTTTGCAAACACTGCAGCCTTTGCCGCCGCACACGAAGCATGAAACATCGACTTCAACTGAAGGCTCTGTAAACGGGAAAAAGCTTGGGCGCAGACGGATTTCGCGCTCTTCGCCGAACATCTTTTTGGCAAAAGCCTCAAGTGTTCCTTTCAAATCGCTCATGCTGATGTTCTCGTCAATGACAAGTCCCTCAATTTGCGTGAATTGATGTGAATGTGTCGCATCATCATTATCGCGGCGGTATACTTTGCCCGGACAAATGATTTTCACTGGTCCCTGACCTTTGTATTTCTGCATCGTTCTTGCCTGAACAGGTGACGTATGAGTACGAAGCAGCGTTTCTTCCGTTATGTAGAAAGAATCCTGCATATCACGAGCCGGGTGTCCTTTTGGAAGATTCAGCGCTTCAAAGTTGAAATAATCCGTCTCTACCTCAGGGCCTTCTTCGACGGAATAGCCCATGTTAAGGAAAAGGTCCTCAATTTCCTCAATGACAGACGTAATCGGATGATGATTGCCCGTGCGTACAGGACGTCCCGGAAGTGTCACATCGATCGTTTCAGCTGCAAGCTTCTCTTCAACTGCCGCTTCCTCAAGTCCTTCCTGTTTAGCCGAAATGCTTGTGGCAATGCTCTCGCGCACCTCGTTTGCCAAAGCTCCCATTAGCGGGCGCTCTTCTGCAGAAAGTTTGCCCATCCCGCGAAGAACTTCTGTAATTGGCCCTTTTTTACCCAAATATGATACGCGGATCTCATTCAGGCTCTTTAAATCATTTGCTGCCTGAATTTTTTCAAGCGCTTCAAGCTGAAGCTGTTTTAATTGCTCCTGCATCGTATTTTCCTCCTTTTATTTCAGATGATTCCTGATTTTTTTTGAACAAAATAAAAAACCCGTCCAAAAAGGGACGAGTTGACAGTCGCGGTACCACCCTTGTTAACAGCAAAAAAACATGCTGTTCACTTCGTTCATAAATAACGGATAGGATCCGGAGCACCTTTACACCCGGGATTTTTCCGGATGGTCCTGGTGTCAGCTAAAGAGGTGAATTCATCTGCTGCTGTCAAAAAAATGCTCACAGTCACCGGCATTTTCTCCCTGATTGACGCTTTCGCAGACTACTCTTCTCTGTCAACGCTGTTCATGGTATGTAACTGTCTTTTATTATAATGAATTCATGATGGCGATGCAACCACGCTTTTGCCTATTTCACAAGGCGATACATCAGGATCCCGGCAGCAACTCCGGCGTTTAAGGATTCAGCTTTTCCAAGGATCGGGATGTACAGGTTCTGGTCGGTAAGGGACAGCCATTCCTCCCTTACCCCGCTGCCTTCATTGCCGATAAGCAGGGCAAATTGTCCGGAGGTTTCTGCTTTTCTGTAATCGGATCCGTTCTGCAGGGAGGTTCCGTAAATGGACACTTCATTCTGCTTCAGTTCTGAAATGGCTTCATCCATTTTTTTTCTTACAACCGGTATATGGAAAATGGAGCCCTGTGAGGAGCGCACTGCTTTTGAGTTATACGGATCAACTGTCCCATCTCCGAGAATGACGCCGTCAAGACCTGCTGCATCGGCAGTCCGGATAATGGTTCCAAGGTTCCCCGGATCCTGAAGCGCATCAATCAGAATGACTTTTTTCCATGTGCTTATGCTTCCGCTGTCCTTCTGGATGCAAACGGCCGCAGCACCCTGGGGAGTTTCTGTTTCGGAAATGGCTTTCATGATTTCTTTTGTTACGTAAATGATGGACAGATTGTCTAGATCCCAGTGTTTTGGGATGGCTGTTTCTTCTGACAGGATCAGTTCTTTTATATCTGATTTATTTTTGATGGCTTCTTCCACGAGATGCATGCCTTCTATTAAAAATGTGCCTGATGCATCACGTTCTTTTTTTGTGTGAAGTTTGCGCCATTGTTTGACTTTTTGATTTTGTACGGATTCAATTCGCTTCAATTGTCCTGCTCCTTTTGCTGTTGGGTTTTCCTGCCCATCTATTTTCATTTGTTATTATCAGAAGCTATAGAAAAACTTCTGCACCTCTACCCGTTTCCTTGCGCTCCAGTCACTTGCTTTCCGCGGGGAGTGCTGAAGCTTCCTCGCTGCGCTTGCGGGATCTTCCGTGCCCTCTTCATCCCGCAGGAGTCAAGTGCCTTCCGCTTCAGTCCACTGGAGTGTAACGTACCTATGTAAAATCAGCTGCCAATTCTACATTATAGGCTTTTCTTATTATTTTAACGGAAGATACATAAAATAAGCAAAGTGATGCACGATAAACAGAGATCAACTATTTTAAAAATGGAGTGAGTCAGATGGATTTAAATTTACGAAATGCCATTATCTCAAATGTTTCGGGCAATGACCAGGGGCAGCTTGAGGATACGATTGTCGATGCGATCCAAAACGGAGAAGAAAAAATGCTTCCGGGACTTGGCGTTCTGTTTGAAGTGATCTGGCAGAATTCAAGTGAAGATGAAAAGAATGAAATGCTTACGATTCTTGAAGAAGGCTTAAAAAAGAAATAAATGCCGGGCGGCTGCCCGGCATTTTTTTATGGGATCCAGCTCCAGCGCCCAGATCCTCCGTCAGAACGGCTCAGGCAAAAAAGTTAAACCCGGATTTTTCTGCGTGACCCTTTTCTGCCTGTCTGATCTGAACAAGGCGCTTACGCTTTTCTTAGTCAAAAGTTATAGCTTTAACTGTTTCTTCATCCAGACGCTTAATAACCTCTGTAATCAGCTTAACCGCATTTTCGTAATCGTCGCGGTGAAGCATGGCTGCATGGGAATGGATGTATCTTGTCGCAATGGTGATGGAAAGTGCAGGTACACCGTTTGCTGTCATATGGATTGCACCTGAGTCTGTTCCTCCGCCTGCGATTGCATCGAACTGATATGGAATGTTCATTTCATCGGCAACGCCTGTAACGAAGTCGCGAAGCCCTTTATGAGAAACCATTGATGCATCATAAAGAATGATTTGAGGCCCTTCCCCCATTTTGCTTGAAGCTTCTTTGTCAGAGATTCCAGGAGTATCGCCCGCAATCCCGACATCCACTCCAAATCCGATGTCCGGCTGGATGGCATGAGCAGAAGTGCGCGCTCCGCGGAGTCCTACTTCTTCCTGAATCGTCCCTACCCCGTAGACAACGTTTGGATGATCCGCATCTTTCAGTCCTTTTAGAACATCAATGGCAATGGCACAGCCGATGCGGTTATCCCACGCCTTGGCAAGCAGCATCTTCTCATTGTTCATCACGGTAAATTCAAAATAAGGAACAGCCTGATCTCCCGGACGAACGCCAAATTCCATTGCTTCCTCGCGGCTAGATGCGCCGATATCAATAAACATATCTTTAATGTCCACCGTTTTTTTCCTTGCTTCAGGAGGCAGGATGTGCGGCGGCTTAGAGCCGATCACACCTGTTACATCCCCTTTATTCGTCACGATGGTTACACGCTGTGCAAGCATCACCTGTGACCACCATCCGCCTACTGTCTGGAAGCGGAGAAACCCTTTATCATCAATTTGCGTGATCATAAAGCCTACTTCATCAAGGTGGCCCGCCACCATAATCTTCGGTCCGCCTTCTTTGCCGGTCTTTTTAGCAATCAGACTTCCAAGTCCGTCTGTTGTTACCTCATCGGCATAGGCTGATATGTAGTTTTTCATAACCTCTCTCGGTTCGCGTTCATTTCCTGGAATTCCCTTTGCATCTGTCAGGTCCTTCAGCATCTGAAGTGTTTCGTCTAATTTTGTCATCCCTTTACCCCTCTCGTTTATTATCTACTATTATACTAAACGCTGGAAAGTAATACAAAATGTTAATAACCCTGTTTCTGGCGGTCATGGTTGACTTCATTCTTTTTCATATAGGCATCTTCAATCTGGGCTCCTGAAAATCCAAGGGCCTGTCCAAGGTGCATATATTTGCTGAACAGCTGGATAAATTGTTCATCCGTACAGTACTTTTCAAACTGGGCAATTGCGTTAAAAACATCGGCAAAATGAGCAGTGAGCGACTTTTCTTCCGTATCCGGCTGAATCTCGATTCCACTCGTTTTTCCGATCTCAATTCCAAGAGACAAAATAAAATGGACGCCGTCCACATACTCTTCAAGAATGACATCTGTTTCTGCCGGCGGTTTCAGGCTCCAGAATTTGAAGCATCTCGTTTCATTCGCAAGTTCGCCCACTTCCACATACAGGGCAAGAATCTTCTTGTGAATAAGGGATTCCTTCTCTAGGCCATGCTGTTTTTCTATTTTGCTGTCAAGGGTATGCTGCATCTCAAACAATTTTGTTAAATTCACGATTTCACTCTCCTCTAAGAGCCAATTTTATCACTGCAGGAACCATGCTTCAAAAATTTTTCATGAAATATGAAACCTTCCGCCGCACTTATACGTATTGTAACAAAATATGTCTTGGAGGCACTGCTATGATTGTTATTTTTCTACGGCTGCTCCTGTTCGCACTCGTCTTTTTCATCCTTTATTCTTTAGCAAAATACGTGCTGAATCCTAAACGCAAGCTAGAGCTTGCACAAGAACAGAACCGGTTTTATCTGCTCGATGACCCTGGCAATGTCCGCAAGAATTTTCTCCTGACATATAAAGGCGTCCGGTTTGAAGGCGAAAAATATCTCGGCACGACCGAGCAGGCGTTTGAAGTCGTCTCCATTTTCATCTGGACCGACACACCGAGCAAGCTTCAGGGACTTTCTTTCTCAGATTTCCAATTTATTGAAGATAAAGTGAAAGAAAACTATCCGCATGCAGCCGTTGACTGGAAGAGTCCAGTCAGAGAATTTCTCTCAAAAGCACAAAAGCCGTGACCTTGTTGATCACGGCTTTTGGCTATTTCAGAAAAAATTCGTTCCATTTAATAATGCTTCTTCGTTCTCTGAGCAAATAGACAAATACAATAAGCGTGCAGAGGATCAGAATGGTCGCAATGAGCGACAGTCTGCCAAAGTAAGTGCCAAACGAAGTAAAACAGAAGGCCGCAGGAATATGCGTCCAGAAGGAAAGCTTTGCATATTCTTTAAACGAGCCGGATCTGTCCAGAATGCAGAGGGATAAGAGCGAAAAATTCACGAACGGAATCATCCGAAGCACGGTAATCTGCCCAACCGAAAGACGCGTATAATTCCCCAGCCATTTTTTCTTAAGCCCTGAAAAGCGGTCTAAGAAGGATGGAAACTGTTTCGACAGCGTATAAAAAGTGATGCTCGCAACAGTCAGCCCGATAATGGAATAAAACGTGCCGAATTCTGTTCCGAAGAGAATGCCCCCGACAATACAAATGGCCACAACAGGTATGAACAAAAACTGCCTCAAAATGTGCATGCCGATAAAAAACACAGGTGCCAGAAATCCCGCAGACTGGACGGTATTGACCACAGCCGAAGTAGCAAGATCGATTGTTCCCACCTCTTTCATGCAGTCCCTGATGATGCTGTGTGAGAATCGTTCCCTAAAGTGTATCGGATGGGAGGCTGTCTTATGACAGCTTATAGAGAAAATAGACGAACAAAACGAGATGGACAACCATCAATGCCGGAAGACCTGCCGCAAACGTTCGGTGCTTCGTTTTGTGGCGGTACGTATTCATCCCTACAGTAAGTCCCGCTGCACCCCCGATAAAGGCGACAAGCCAAAGAGTGTTCTCCTTGATTCTCCACTCGCCGCGTTTCGCTTTTTTCTTATCCGCTCCCATTATGTAAAATCCGTACACATTCAAAATCAAATAGTACGCAATCACGAGTGCCATATCATTCAACTCCATAATAAATGATAAAAAGACCATTCTCATACGGTGAGAATGGTCTTTTGGTATTAGCTGTTAAGTTTAGCTTTAGCAGCGTCTGCAAGTTGAGCGAAAGCTTTTGCATCAGTAACTGCAAGCTCAGCAAGCATTTTGCGGTTTACTTCGATGCCTGCAAGCTTTAAGCCATGCATTAAACGGCTGTAAGAAAGACCGTTCAAGCGTGCAGCAGCATTAATACGAGTGATCCAAAGCTGACGGAAGTCACGCTTTTTCTGACGGCGATCACGGTAAGCATACATTAATGATTTCATTACTTGCTGGTTAGCAACTTTGTATAATGTATGTTTTGAACCGAAATAACCTTTAGCTAATTTAAGAACTTTTTTACGTCTTTGACGTGAGACAGTACCGCCTTTTACTCTTGGCATGTCAATTCCCTCCTATGTGAAAACAAATTATTTAATGTTATCTAATAAATGACGGATGCGTTTGAAGTCGCCTTTGCTTACTAGCGTGCCTTTGCGAAGCTTGCGTTTTGCTTTCGTTGATTTGTTAGCAAATAAATGGCTAGTGTAAGCGTGTGAACGTTTTAATTTACCTGATCCAGTCTTTTTGAAACGCTTTGCAGCGCCGCGATGAGTTTTCATTTTTGGCATAAGGTATTCCTCCTCGTATCTTTACTTTTCAGCTTTAGGTGCAAGCACCAGGAACATACTGCGTCCATCCATTTTCGGATGAGACTCAATTGTACTTAAATCTTCACAAGCTTTAGAAAAACGGTCCAGAACACGCTGGCCAATTTCTTTATGAGTGATTGCACGTCCTTTAAAGCGGATGGAAGCTTTCACTTTATCTCCTTTTTCAAGGAACTTGCGTGCATTTTTAAGTTTTGTGTTAAAATCATGCTCATCAATCGTCGGGCTGAAGCGAACCTCTTTCATGCTGATGATCTTTTGATTTTTACGTGCTTCTTTGTCTTTCTTCTGCTGCTCAAAACGGAATTTTCCGTAGTCCATAATGCGACATACAGGAGGCTTCGCGTTTGCGGCAACTAACACTAAGTCAAGATTCGCTCTGGCAGCAATCTCAAGCGCCTCTTGGCGTGTTTTGATTCCAAGCTGGTCGCCGTTTGCACCAATCAGACGAACCTCACGAGCGCGGATTCCATCGTTTACCATCATGTCTTTGCTAATAATTAGCCACCTCCAAGGATTTTTAACTGAACAGACTCTGCTCGCACTTTTTTCAAATAAAAAAGTGCGGGCGCATAAAACACCCACACTACGATTTAGTATACTAAGTATAAAATGGTCGTAAACCTGCAGACTGCGCAATGCGTCAATCAGGTGAGAAGCGGGTGCTTCTGCTTGCTAGACAAACGTTCTATTCAATTACCATGCAAATTATATCACGGAAAAAATTCCTGTGTCAAGTCATGTTGGCTTTTATTGCAACAAAAAGAATTGTATCAAACATCTTCCGCATGTGCAATACTTTTTTACAGATTTATCTTTTAACTTCTTTCACGATGCCGTCAATAAATGCATCCAGGCTGATTGTTTCAGATTTCTGCTCGCCGTATTTACGGACATTCACAGCTGATTCAGCTGCTTCATTATCGCCCACTACAAGCATATAAGGTGTTTTCTGAATCTGCGCCTCGCGGATTTTATATCCGATTTTCTCATCGCGTGCATCAAGCTCGACGCGGAGACCTGCAGCCTGCAGCTTCTCCTGAACGCTTTTCGCGTAATCAAGATGAACAGAAGGCGAAACCGGGATCACCTGAACCTGAGTCGGAGCAAGCCAAGTCGGGAACGCCCCTTTGTACTCTTCAATCAGGAAGGCTACAAAACGTTCCATCGTTGAGACAACCCCGCGGTGAATAACAACCGGACGGTGCTGTTTGCCGTCTTCTCCTACATAGTTCAGATCAAAGCGCTCCGGCAATAAAAAGTCAAGCTGCACAGTAGATAGCGTTTCGTCTTTTCCAAGTGCTGTGCGGACCTGAACATCAAGCTTAGGACCATAGAACGCCGCTTCACCTTCTGCTTCAAAATAGTCATGACCAAGCTCGTCCATCGCAGATTTAAGCATACTCTGTGCTTTTTCCCACATCGCATCATCGTCAAAATATTTCTCTTTGTCTTCCGGATCGCGGTAGGAAAGACGGAAGGAATAGTCATTGATGCCAAAGTCTTTATAAACTTCTTCAACAAGTTTTACAACCCGGATAAATTCATCTTTGATTTGATCAGGACGGACAAAGATATGGGCGTCATTCAGCGTCATTGCGCGGACGCGCTGCAGTCCTGTAAGAGCTCCTGACATCTCATAGCGGTGCATCGTTCCAAGCTCTGCCACGCGGATCGGAAGTTCGCGGTAGCTGTGAATGTCATGCTTGTACACCATCATGTGATGCGGGCAGTTCATCGGACGAAGAACAAGGTCTTCATTGTCCATGTTCATTGCAGGGAACATGTCATCCTGATAATGATCCCAGTGGCCGGATGTTTTGTACAGCTCCACACTGCCAAGCACCGGTGTGTATACATGCTGGTATCCCAGACGCTCTTCTTTATCCACAATGTAGCGTTCTACGATGCGGCGGATTGTCGCGCCTTTTGGAAGCCAGATTGGAAGGCCCTGTCCTACTTTTTGAGACGTTGTAAAGAGGCTCAGCTCTTTGCCGAGCTTTCGGTGGTCGCGCTCCTTCGCTTCTTCAAGCAGGCGCAGATGCTCATCAAGGTCTGCTTTTTTAATGAAGGCCGTACCGTAAATGCGCTGCAGCATTTTATTGTTGCTGTCCCCGCGCCAGTATGCGCCGGCTACACTTAAAAGCTTAAATTCTTTCAGCTTTCCTGTTGAAGGAACATGCACCCCGCGGCAGAGGTCAAAGAAATCGCCCTGTTCATAGATCGTCACTTTTTCCCCTTCAGGAATGGCATCAAGCAGCTCAAGCTTCAGGTGATCGCCTATTTCTTCATATAACGCCTTTGCTTCTTCGCGTGTTACTTCTTTGCGGACGACCTCTATGTTTTCATTGATGATTTTCTTCATTTCTTTTTCAATCGCCGGCAGATCCTCAGCAGAAATCGACTCTTCCATATCGATATCATAGTAGAACCCGTTTTCAATAACCGGACCGATTCCAAGCTTTACATTTCCATATAATCGTTTAATGGCCTGGGCGAGTACGTGGGCAGAGCTGTGGCGGATGATTTCCAGCGCATCCGGGCTGTCGAGTGTGACAATTTCAATGCTTCCGTCCTGCTCAATCGGTGTTTTCAAATCAATCAGTTCACCGTTCAGTTTACCGGCAATGGATTTTTTTCTAAGACCCGGGCTGATGGAGGCTGCGATATCTTCAGTTGATGTGCCTGCCTGATATTCCTTTACAGCTCCGTCCGGAAAAGTAATGTTTACAATTGACATCCTAAAGTCACTCCTTGCATGTTTTCTTAAAAAATAAAAAACCCGTCCCTAAAATAAGGGACGAGTGATTATTCGCCGTGGTTCCACCCTTGTTTCCATTCACATTACGCGCGGTGAATGGCTCAAAAAAGATCTGTAACGGGATTTCCCGTCAGCACTTACTCAGGAATAAGTCCTTTTCAAAGCTGAAGTTCAGAGGCGGTAAGCAGGTTATTCGTACTGGGAAGCTTTCAGCCATGTCTTCCTTCTCTTTGAGCCGTGATAACTCACCCGTGTCCTCATCAAAACTTTTCTTCTATTCATAACGTATTATAAAAGCATTCCGGGAGGAAATCAAGCTGATTCCGCTTTTTCCCTTCCGAAAGCTGAATTTAAACGCCAGCCATCTTTCTTGGATAAATGCTTACCCGTTCAAGAAAGATATTCTGGATGGTCTGCACCATTCCATAATCAGGTGAATCGGTATACAGGTGGATCTTCCCAGGGGCTATAGAGACAAGGGGAGCCAAAAGGGAAGCATCAATATACATCGGGTGCTGATGAACGAACGTCCTGTCAATATGCCCCGCTAAATCCTCTTTGCTGATTTCAGAAAAATGCTCATTGTAAACGGTCAGTTCGTGTTCATGAACAATGTGAATAACCTCTGCCTTCGTTTCCCTGTTCATGGCATACTCTCTTAAACTATGAATAAACGTCTGATACTCCTGTTCAAGCTTATACTCTTCAATCGCAATCTCAATATATTTATATAAACGCTCCACATAGCTGTGAAGACGGAATTTTATAAAGGACGAAAGAGCAAATGCAAGATCAGGCTTTATAAAATCATTCAGCGCTTCATAAATCGGCGTTTCTCTCATGGGGAGCTGTTTGGCACCGGGAATTTCTGTCCGTTCACCTTCAATGATCGCCTCTGCAATATGTATGATTTGCTGCTGTTCTTCAGGCTCATGAAAATAAAAGCGGTCCCTGATGATCGAAAGCATAAGACGTGATTCATTGTATTTAAGAATATAAGACGCAAGCGCCGGAATAAAAAGCGTTCTTGCCGCCGCATCAAAATCACTTGCCGAAACCCCGACTCCGTTTCCGTCAATTATGCACAATTCAACGTTCCGCTGATTTTGCTTAAGGACAAGCATTGTATAAAATCTCTCTGCTTCATCCGGAGAATTAAAAAATACTTTGATCAAGGTTGTCCCCCCTTTTAGCCAATACCTGATTCCATGTATATGGCCAGAGAAGAACAATTAGAATCACAAAACCAAAAAAAGCAGCACGCCGCAGGATTTGCGGTGTACTGCTTTTTCTATCTTTCGCGCCAGTTGCGGCCTTTCAGTTCGAACGGTTCTGCCAGATACTTGATTCGCTCCATAATTCTCGCTGATTTTACCGGCTCTTCTTCACCGCGCTGTGTAACGCTTAAATGCGATTGAAGGTCTTTCATGCTGAAATTGGAGGTGAAAAACGTTGGAAGGTTTTCAAGCATGCGGTATTGAAGGATTGATCCCAGAATATCATCACGCACCCAGCTTGACATCGCCTCGGCACCAATGTCATCAAGCATCAGCACCTTTACCTTTTTAACCGCCTCAACCTTCTCTTCCAGCGAATGATCATGCATGGAGCTTTTTAATTCCCTGAAAAATTCCGGCACATACACAAGCATGGAAGGAATCTTTTTCTTTGCAAGTTCGTTTGCAATCGCTCCGAGAATATAGGTTTTGCCGATCCCGAACGGTCCGTACAAGTAAAGCCCTTTGCGGTACTTGCCCTCTTGATAGTCCCTGCTGAAGCTTAGGGCCATGTCCACAACCTTCAGCCTGCTTGCTTCCTTGAGATCAATGTCTTCAAGGGTTGCATTCAGAACGTCCCGCGGAATAAACATGGACTTGATGAGCGACTGCTGTTTTTTCCGTTCATCATCCGCTTCTTTCGTCGGGCAGACCTCATACTTCAGGTCAATCGTTTTCCCCTGAAGGATCAGCTTCGGATGATAGCCTTCGACGAGATTTTTGCATTCCCTGAGACTTGGGCAGTCTGCGCAGCGCTTGCTTTGTCCAATGTATTCGTAGAGTTTAATCAGGCTTCTGTTAATCATTTCTTCATTCACTTCAGAACTGTTTTCATGGAGAAATTCCTGGATATCCGGATTTTGCATGATCTGAGCCTTCATGGCACCCAGCCTCTTCTGAAAATCTTCCCGGCCTGAAAGACGCCCAAGAGATTTGTTGATGGATTCCATTTTGTTCACCTCCGCCTGAGATTAATTTGAATATTTTTTTCAAAGTTTTTGAACAGCTTATAGTTTGGCATAATACCCGTTCCTTTTCGCTCCAGGGACTTGCTTTCCGCGGGGAGCGCCTGGAGCCTCCTCGCTTCGCTTGCGGGGTCTCCAGTGCCCTCTTCATCCCGCAGGAGTCAAGTCCCTTCCGCTACAATCCACTGGTGTTTGTATCCCTGGACCAGCACAAATACCTTTAATTTTGTTCCCTGTACTGTCTGAGCTTTTCTTCAAGCCGCTTCCGTTCAAGCTCCGTTTCTTCGTCATCCTGCTCTGCGGCTGGTTCTCCACGTTCTTCGCTCTGCTGTAAATACTGTGGCAGCGTTTCTTTCCGGACAATTTTTCTGCCGGAAGATGTTTTCTTTGAGGCCCAGTCCTGATACTTTCTGTGCTCCTGCTTTGCAAGGTCCATCGCTTCCTTGACAGTTGACACCTGTTTCCGCGCCCAGTGGCTCGCGATTCGCTGAACATACGTCTTTGAGAGCTTCATATCGGTTTTGAGCATGACATAGTAAATCAGGACGTTCACAACGCCCGGATGAAGCTTTTGTTTGAACATGACTTCTTCAACAATCTGCAGGTCTGCAGCAGATGGCTCTATGCCGTCTGCCAGGTCCTTTAAAAACTGCTTCGGCGAGATGCTCTCAAGCTGTCTGATCAGCGATTCTTCCTGTGACAGTTCAGCCTGAACGGCAGGCTTTGACCTGAGATGGGAAGGCTGTACTTTTTCAGTAAGAGCAGGAAGTCTTTCTCCGTGCTCAAACTGATACCAGTCTCTTGCAGCCTTTCTGAGTTCATCTATTTGAATGGCTTCATTCGCATCAATGGCGTTCATCACAACATTCTTCATCTCCATGGCTCCAATGCCGTAAAGATAAGAAAGTTTCTTGATCGTTTCTTTTACTTTCGGCGTAATGGATTTCCTTGGAATGACAGCTTCTGAAAGCCCGGCGTAAAACAGATCAAAATCAAAAACAGTGTCCGTCATATGGGGAGAGCTTCCCGTCTGAGAACCAAGGAAGTCCTTGCCTTCTTCAGGGATCATGGATTCCTGCATTTCTCCTGAAGCAAAAGAGTGCATTTCTGTTGGCTGCAGGGACTGAAACACCTCATTGAAGGGCTTTGTCACCTGCGTCAAGTTTTCCGGAAGGCTGCTGTCTGAAAAGTAGGCTTTCAGCTGACTGTATTTTGACTTTCCGATTCGGTTATACAGATAAATGTTCAATACCCCGTCCTGAAAAAATTCATCCGGCATGATGGGCGGCATCAGCTCATAAATGTAGAGTCTGGAATCTCCTTCTTCTTTCAGATAGGTTTTAAGCAGTCCTATGCCCTCAAGCTTAATCCGTTCTTCATAGATCTCCCTCAGGTTGCTTTGCATAAGAGACATCAAGCCATGATGCGTCGTTTCTCTGCTCCATATCCGGTCCTGTTCAAGCTCTGACCAGAGTGTCATATAGAGGGCATAGCATTTTGCCCCAAGCAGAGGCTGATAGAGCAGCGTCAGAACTTTTCTGTCAAAATCCTGCAGCAGCCCGTTCATTTTAACGAGATACCTGTCTACCGGAAGTAATTGTTTCCAATGATTGTCCATAGCATTCCCTCTGTTTCATCGGCCGAAACAAGCAGCATGCCTGCGAAAAGGAAAAAAGAGCCCAAAACCATGTTCTGCGCGCTCTTATTTCACCTTTTTGATCAGCTCTGATAATTCTTGAATAAATACATTTATATCTTTAAACTGGCGGTAAACGGACGCAAACCGGACGTAAGCCACTTCATCCACACCTGCAAGCCTGTCCATAACCATTTCGCCAATGTCGTCGCTGTTCACTTCTGATATTCCCTGATTCCGGAGTTCTTTTTCAATATCCTGCACAATCTCCTCCAGTTTCGGAAGAGGAACAGGGCGCTTTTCACACGCTTTGATGAGCCCCCGAAGAATCTTATCTTTGCTGAATTCTTCCCGGACCCCTTCTTTTTTGACAACGATGAGCGGAATCTCCTCTACCTTTTCAAACGTTGTGAAGCGGTACTGGCACTCTTCACATTCACGCCGTCTCCGAATAGATTTTCCTTCATCAACCGGACGGGAGTCCAGAACTCTCGTGCCATTATGATGACATGTAGGACATTTCATACAACCAGCTCCAATCAAAAAGCATCGGGATTTCTGTTACAGTCTGATCTTGATGCCGAATCTTTTCTTCTATCTTTCCCAAAAGCATGGACTTTCCTTCGCACGCAGCCGTTATCACTTCGGATAAAGTCCTGTGCCGATAAACGGAAGATCCTTATTCAACTTTTCGTAAGCCTCACTGATCAGCTTTTTGCTGAACCCGAAATCTGTTCCGAGCTTTGAATCTGTTGACACATTGAAATCAATGGCAGTTTCGTAAGGCCGTACAGATATGACCGTGACAATCATCATCGCTTTTTTAGGTTTTTCAATGGCAAGACTGATTTCGCCGTGCTCTTCGGAAACGGAGGTTACTTTTGCTCCAGGCATTCTGCCGAGCGTTTGCTGAACGGTTTCCATTGCCTTCTTGGCGGTCGTTTTATAATAGTGGCTTCTCAACGCCTCATCGTAATGATTTTCAGACGTTTCCTGTCCTGCAGAGAAGAAACTTTTCATTTTATGCATCATGCTCATAATCAGGCTTGGCTCCTTTTCAAATTAGAATAAAAGGTATGTATGTAAAAGGTCATTGCATAAGAAAAAGAGGTGCATGCTGCACCTCTTTCATTTTACATGAAAATGAGTAATCATTAAAGAGCTTTTACTTGAGCCTGTTTCACTTGTACAGGACCCATGCCGCGCGGGATCTCAATGTTCTCGCGTGTTTGTGCGCAAAGAGCCTCTGCAATATAGTCTGCTGCAACATTCGGGTTTAAATCTCCGCAAGTATATACATCAATGCTTGCATATCCATGTTCAGGGAAACTGTGAATCGTTAAGTGAGACTCAGAGATGATGACAACCCCGCTCACTCCTTGAGGAGCAAATTTGTGAAAAGCTACCTCGCGCACTTCAGCACCTGATTTCAGCGCAGCATTTACAAACGTTTTTTCAATAAAGTCCATATCATTCAGTTTATCAAAGTCGCATCCCCACAGTTCAGAGATTACGTGACGTCCCATTGTTTCCATTATATGGTTCCCCCTTTAGGAATTTTAGTTTACATGAAGTTCTTCGCAATGGATTGTTGAACTACCACGGGGGAAAGTTAGTCCAGAGAGGTCCTAACCCTTTAAGTAGCCACAAGGCCGCGTTCATTAAGAAGTTCACGAAAAATAGTATACTTTCTTTAGTTTGTTTTTGCAACACACTTTTTTCAAAAAAAAGATGCTTCTCTTTCACGCAGGGGCTCGCAGCGTACGTTGCCGGGTGTTTTAGTATTTTTTTAGCAGAGATAAATTTCGTTTTTTGCGGAGGACATAATTTGGAATACTTTCTGGCGGGATGGTGCTATTGAACCGGATTTTTTCTGCTTGAGGGTTCTTATTGGGTGTATCGGTGCCATCAAACCGGATTTTTTTCTGCTTGAGGGTTCTTATCGGACGGATCGGTGCCATCAAACCTGATTCTTTTCCGCTTGAGGGTTCTCATCGGGCGGATCGGTGCCATCAAACCGGATTTTTTTTCTGCTTGAGGGTTCTTATTGGGTGGGATGGTGCCGTCAAACAGAATTCTTCTCTGCTTGAGGGTTCTTATCGGGCGGATCAGGACCACCAAACCAGATATTTCTCTGTTTGAGGGTTCTATCCTCACTGAGTCCTGTTACAGAGTGATTACTAGTTTGCTTATGACCCTCCGCACGATCTCCCTCCTGATGAAGGGTCATTTCATATGTACTTATTTTTGTTTACACCAGATCCCGCTGCTATTCTCATTGATCAGATCCGTCAGATCAGATTTCTCGCAGGTTTGCACCACCCCTAAATGCTGGATGCATAAAGAAAAGACAGCCAAAGGCTGTCTTTTCCACTTATACGTTTATACTGCTGATAACTTCTTCATTTTCGAAGCAACAAATCGAACGAGATCCACAACTCTGCATGAGTAGCCCCACTCGTTGTCATACCATGCGAGCACTTTGATTTTCCGGTCTGCCATGACCATGGTGGACAGGCCGTCGATGATTGCGGAATGCGGGTTTGTGTTAAAGTCAATCGATACTAGCGGCTCTGTTGTAAAATCCAGGATTCCCTGTAGTTCTCCGTCTGCAGCATCCATGAACGCAGCACTTACTTCTTCAACTGTCACGTCTCTTTTCACATCGACAACGAGGTCGACGAGCGAGACATTCGGAGTTGGGACTCTAAGTGCCATGCCATGAAGTTTGCCTTTTAGATGAGGCAGGACTAGAGACAGCGCTTTTGCAGCGCCTGTTGTTGTCGGGATGATGGACTGGCCGCATGCTCTTGCTCTGCGCAGATCTTTGTGCGGGTTATCAATGTTTTTCTGATCGTTTGTGTAGGCGTGAACGGTTGTCATGAGGCCGTTTTCAATGCCGAACTGTTCATCGAGCACTTTTACAACAGGTGCCAGGCAGTTTGTAGTGCATGATGCATTTGAAATGATGACGTGCTGTTCATTGTTGTAAGCCTCTTCATTTACGCCCATGACAACTGTAATGTCTTCATTTTTCCCCGGTGCTGTTAAGATGACTTTTTTTGCACCAGCCTGTACATGGTACATCGCTTTTTCACCGTCGTTGAATTTACCCGTAGCTTCAACAACTATATCAATATCCATGAGCCCCCAAGGCAAATCCCTCGGATCTCTGAAATTAAGTAATTGGACCTTTTGTCCGTTAACTAGCAAATAATCATCAAAAGGAAGCACTTCCCCTTCGAACTTCCCGTGGTTTGTATCATATTTGATCATGTGCGCCAGCGTCTCGGCCGGATAGCTTGCGTTGATGGCGACAATCGTCATGCTTTCTTCAAAGATTGCTTTTCTGAATACCATTCTCCCAATTCGACCAAAACCGTTAATGGCAATCTTCGCTTTCATACCATTACCCCTCTCGGATTATGTGATATACTAATATATGCTTATTCGCACGATTAGTATATCACATTTAAGCCCAAATAGGATGATTAAATGTTCTTTTTTCAAAAAAAAATGAAACGAGGCTTCACTTAGAAGCCAGGTTCCATTTTTCAAGCAATATCTCAAACTGTTCCTTTGTTGATTCGATCGTTCCGTTGTTGTCGATCACTTCATCCGCCTGATCCTTTTTTTCATTCAGGGGGAGCTGGGAAGCGATTCTCCATTTTGCATCTTCTTCTGATAACCCGTTGCGTTTCATTAATCTGCTGAGCTGCACATCCGGATTCACGTATACGACCAGCGTAACATCCGCCAAGTGTGTCAGCTTGCTTTCAAACAAAAGCGGAATATCCAGGACGACCGCAGCCTCGCCGCTTGCTTCCGCCTCTTCTTTTTGCCTCAGCATTTCTTTTCTGACTGCCGGATGCACGATGCTGTTCAGTTTTTCCCGCTCTTTTGCATGTTGAAAAATAATGCTCCCAAGCTTCTCGCGGTCAATCGATCCGTCTTCGTGAAGGATGCCGCTCCCAAAGGCTTCTGCAATCAGCCGGTATGCCGGCGCGCCTTGTTCTACGACCTGTCTTGCGATGATATCTGCATCTATAACCCGGATGTTTGCTTCTTTGAACATGTTTGATACGGTGCTTTTTCCGCTTGCAATACCGCCTGTTAATCCAATTGAGAGCGTCACTTTTTATTCCCCCTGCTTCTAAAGCTTCCAGATTCCGAGTATAATCAGCAGAACTCCCGGAAGAAATGATAGTTTTTCCATCCAGGCGAATCTTGAAAAGAGGTGCCCGGATTTGATTCCGAACATTACAAACAAAGAGCTCATAACGGCCACAAGCACGCTTGTCGCAAAGGGAGAATAGCCGAGCAGCGCCGCTCCTATTCCTGCTCCAAACGCATCAAGCGACA
Source organism: Metabacillus sp. SLBN-84 (assembly GCF_053629595.1). Lineage (NCBI taxonomy): Bacteria > Bacillati > Bacillota > Bacilli > Caryophanales > Bacillaceae > Metabacillus > Metabacillus sp. SLBN-84. Next base: position 1,217,633 of record NZ_JBRJIP010000001.1, on the reverse strand, counting down.
ATGCAAATCCGAGCAGGAGGGCTTCAACCCCTGTGATTGTGCCGGATTTATCAATATCTGCTGCAGCCGGTCTGCTCAAAATGTTAATCACGATGCCAAACGACTTGATTTCAAGGTTAAGCAGGGTCTTTTCAGATTCTTCCTTTGTCATTTCCCTGACAGGCTGAAGAAATTGATAAAGCACCCATGCGCCAATGCCTATTAAAACAATGCCACCAAGCTTTCCGGTCAGACTGTGCGGGAGAACAGAGGCAAGCGCGTGTCCAACCCCCATTGCAAGCAGCAAGGTAACTGCCGAGCAGCAGGCAATGATGAAGACCGACTTAAACGGCATGCTCATTTTCCTTAATCCATAAGTGAAACCGACTGAAAAGCTATCCAGACTTACTGCAAATGCCAATAAAAAAAGTGATGCAGCTGCAACCATAAACCATGCCCCTTCCGCAAATGCTACGGTAGTATATGACATCGGCCTATGAGGTGTTCACTTATCTCTGGCACCTGCTGCAGTAGTGCGTCCCTCTTCCTCCAACTACAGTTTTGATCAGGGTTTTGCCGCAGACCTTGCATGGTTCATTCGTTCTTCCGTATACAAACAGCTGAAGCTGAAACATGCCGATCTGACCTTGCGTGTTCACGTAGGATCTGACCGTGCTGCCGCCTTTTTCAACGGCTTCACTCAGAGTGCGCACAATTTCCTGCTGAAGCTTTGCTGTTTCCTCTGCGCTGAGTCCGTTTGCAGGACGCTCAGGGTGGATGCCGGATCTGAAGAGAGCTTCATCGACATAAATGTTCCCAAGGCCTACAAGCACCTTCTGGTCAAGGAGCACAGCCTTGATTTTCCGGTTCGTCTTTTTCAGCTTTTCCTGCAGGTATTCGGCGGTGAAGCTTTCAGAGAACGGTTCGGGCCCAAGATGGGACAGCGGCATATGGAGTTCTTCCTCGCCTTTGGTGAAAAGGTGCATCGTGCCAAACTTTCTGACATCCTTATACCTGAGCTCAGAGCCATCCGTCATCTTAAAAACCACATGCGTATGCTTGTCGATCGGGTCAGAGGACTGAAACAGGCCGTATCTCCCTTCCATTCTGAGATGGGAGACAAGGACATAGTCATCAAGATAGAATTTGAGGAACTTCCCCCGTCTTCCGACATCCCGGATCGTCTGACCGGCAACAGCATCCTGAAACTGCACCGTTTCTTCCGGCTTTTTAATCATCTTCGGCCAATGGATATACACGGCCTCAATTGTTTTTCCTTTGACTAATTCAATCAGTGTCCGTCTGACGGTTTCAACTTCCGGCAGTTCAGGCATATTCTCACTTCCTTATTTTGCGTCGTACCAGGATGAACCATAGGAGTAGTCCACTTTAAGCGGCACTTTCAGTTCAACGGCATGTTCCATTACTTGCGGAACAAGCTTTTCAAGTACCGGGATTTCTTCTTTTGGGGCTTCAAAAATCAATTCATCATGCACCTGAAGGAGCAGGCGTGTCTGCAGCTTTTCCTCTTTCAGCTTTGCAGCCATGTCAATCATCGCTTTTTTGATGATATCGGCCGCACTTCCCTGGATTGGGGTATTCATCGCCGTTCTCTCTGCAAAGCTTCTGATATTGAAATTTCTGCTCGTTATTTCAGGGATATAGCGTCTGCGGTGAAGAAGCGTTTTTACATAGCCGTTTTGCTTGGCTTCCTGTACAATCTCCTCCATATATTCCTTCACTCCGTCGAAGCTTTCAAGGTACCGTTTAATAAACTCTCCTGCCTCTTTTCGGGTAATATTCAGACTTTGAGAAAGGCCATAGTCGCTGATTCCATATACGATACCAAAGTTAACGGCCTTCGCCTGCCTTCTCATATTTGAAGTAACGGCATCCGCTTCAACGCCGAAAACGTCCATGGCTGTTTTCGTATGAATATCAAGGTCATTTTGAAAAGCCTCAATCAGATTGCTGTCGCCTGCGATGTGAGCAAGAACCCGGAGTTCAATCTGCGAATAATCTGCTGCAAACATGACCCAGTCTTTTTCAGAAGGGACAAAGGCCTGGCGGATTTTGCGACCCTCTTCAAGGCGGATCGGGATATTCTGAAGGTTCGGGTCCGTCGAGCTCAGGCGGCCTGTCTGAGTAAGCGTCTGTACATATCTTGTATGCACCTTTCTTGTGTCCTTGTGGACGACTTTCAAAAGCCCCTCAATATAGGTGGACTGAAGTTTTCCAAGCTGGCGGTAATGAAGGATTTCCTGCACGATTTCATGTTTTCCTGCAAGCTTTTCAAGGACGTCTGCAGACGTGGAGTATCCTGTCTTTGTTTTCTTTGCAGCAGGCAGTCCAAGCTTGTCAAAGAGAATCGAGCCGAGCTGTTTTGGTGAATTGATATTAAAGGCCTCACCCGCGAGACGGTGAATCGTTTCTTCCAGTGTCATCAGACGGTCTGTCAGCTCCCGTCCCATGTCTTCGAGACGCTCAATATCAACACTCACACCTGTTGCTTCCATTTCAGCAAGAATAATGGAAAGCGGCATTTCAAGATCAAGATAAAGCTCAAGCTGCTCATTTTCCTCAAGTTGGAGCTGAAGCTTTTCTTTAACAGCCTTTAGGGCGAGACCTTTTCTCACAAGGTGTTCAGCAAGCATCGAAGCTTCCGGAATGGCCCGTTTTGCCCCCTTGCCATAAACCGTTTCGTCGGACTGAACAAGGTGAATTCCGCTGTGGCGGGCCACTCCTGCTGCATCAGCAAACGACTGCGAAGGGTCAAGGATATAGGCTGCAAGCAAAACGTCAAATTCAACTGCGTTCAGCTCAATACCCTGCCAGTGAAGAGCAACGATGGATTGTTTGGCATCATAAACCGTTTTTCGTTTCGTCTCGTCTGCCGCCCATTTTTTAAACGCCTCCGATTTAACGGCAAGTTCTGCCGGCACATAGTAGCTGCCATTTTCATTTATGACAGCAAGTCCGATTATGCTGCTGCTGTGATAGTTGTCATCAAGGACTTCGACAATAAGGACGGAATCATCCCTCAGGTGCTTATCCGCTATTTCGTCCAGCATTTCAAATTGAACATCTTCAATGGGCTCAAGCTCTGCTTCTGTGTCCGCTCCCAGTTTGTCCAGGAGAGAATTGAAGCCGAGCTCTTTGTAAATACCCGCTACATTCTTCGCCTCAAAGCCCTTATACTCAGCTTCAGACAAGGTAATTTCAAGCGGCGCCTCACAGTTGATTGTTGCAAGCTCTTTGCTCATCATCGCCTGTTCTTTGTTTTCTTCAAGCTTTTCTTTTAATTTTTTGGCCGTAACCTTGTCTAAGGATTCATAGAGCGCTTCAAGGGTTTCATGTTCCTTCAGAAGTTTGATGGCCGTTTTTTCTCCGACCCCCGGAACACCCGGGATGTTGTCTGAACTGTCTCCCATAAGCCCCTTCATATCGATAATCTGAGAGGGGGACAGGCCGTATTTCTCCATAACAAATTCAGGCGTATAGGAATCAACATCTGTTATTCCTTTTCTTGTAATGTCAACGGTGATCTGTTCTGAGACGAGCTGCGTCAAATCTTTATCACCTGAAATGACTTTTACTTCAAAACCGTCTTTTTCGGCTTGTTTTGACAGCGTTCCGATAATATCATCCGCTTCATAATTCGGAAGCTCATACCGTGAAATGCTGTAGGCATCAAGCAGCTCCCTTATAAACGGAAATTGCTCCGACAGCTCCGGCGGGGTCTTCTGCCGGCCGCCCTTGTATTCTTTGAACGTTTCATGCCTGAAGGTCGTTTTTCCCGCATCAAAGGCAACCAGCATGTGAGACGGCTTTTCATCTTCAAGTATTTTCATTAGGATCATGGTAAATCCGTAAATAGCGTTTGTATGTACACCTTTGTCATTGTTCAGCAGCGGAAGGGCAAAAAAAGCCCGGTAGGCAATGCTGTTCCCGTCAATCAGCACGAGTTTTTTCGGCATAGGTAAACCTCCCTGTAAAAGGATATAAAAAATCCCCTGATTTTCTTTCTCTATTCTACCATGACAGGCAGACAGAATGAAAATCAGGGGACAGGACGCTGTTAGTCAGTTCCGCCCATCAATGTTTTAGCATAATCAGAGTCAAACGGCATGATAATGACCGTTTCTTCGTCAATTGTCTTTTTATAGGATTCAAGTGTTCTGTACAATTCATAGAATTCCGGGTTTTTAGAATAGGAACTGTTGTAGATTCTCCCTGCTTCCTGTTCTCCCTGACTTCTGATAACATCTGCATTGGCTGCTGCTTTAGCCAGCATTTCCTTTACAGTCCGGTCGGTTGCTGCAATGGCACTGTTTTTCTTTGCATCACCCTGGGACAAGTAATCCTGGGCCGTTGACTGTCTTTCGGAGATCATGCGGGTATAAACAGATGCTTCATTGTCCTCAGGCAGGTCGGTGCGTTTGATTCTGACATCTGTAACTGTAATTCCGTACCCGTCCTTTTCCAGAAGACCATTCACGATTTCAGTGACTTTATCATTAATGCTGCCTCTTGACGACTTTTCATCATTGATGATTTCATCATAGTTGAGCCGGCCAAGCTCTGAACGGACTGTGGAAAAAGTGAACTCTGCCATTTTTGTTTCAGCGTTCACGAGCGTTCTAGCGTTGGCAATCATTTTTTTAGGATCATCCACTTTCCACACAGCATAATTATCGATCAGTATTCTTTTTTTATCTTTCGTATTGATTTCCGCTTCTTCAACATCATATGTCATCTGATATTTTGGAATGGAGGAAACCGACTGTACAAAAGGCACCTTCAAGTGCAGCCCCGGCTTTTCGATGATTCTTACAACCTCACCAAACTGGCGGACTGCTTTATATTCATTTTCTTTTACGACAAACATGTTGGTGAAAAGAACAATCGCTGCAGCAAGGGTGAGTAAAAGCCAGAGTCCCGTCTTTATATATTTGCCGTATCCTCCGGAATCTCCGCGCTTTTCACTCATGTCCACCAGGTTGTCATTGGCCATTCTTTTCACTTCCTTCCTCAGTTTCAGGTTTTGGCTCTTCCTTTTTCTTCTGCAGTTCGCCAATAGGGAGGTATTTCATTGTGCTTCCGTCATCTTTCATAAAATAGATCGTGGCTCCAGGAAGCACTTGATCGATCGTTTCAAGAATGAGACGCTTCTCTGTTATGCCCTCGGCTTTTTCATACTCGCTAAGAACAGCGTTGAAATTAGCTACTTCTCCGCGGGCTTTTTCGATTCTTGCCGTTTTGTCAGCTTCTGCTTTTGAGATGAGTGCATCCTCTTCCCCTTCAGCCTCACGTGTTCGCTGATTTGAGTATTTTTTTGCTTCATTGATTTTTGTATTCATCGTTTCACGCGCGCTTGTTACGTCCGTAAAGGCTTTCCTTACCTCATCATTCGGGAGGTCAACATCCTGAAGTTTGACGGCCAGAACCGAAATGCCGATATCATACTTCTCCATCAAGGAAATCAGCAGTTCCTGAACATTTTCCTCGATTTCCACTTTTCCGGACGTGAGCGCATCGTCTATTTCAGAGCTGCCGATAATGCTTCGCAGGGAAGCTGATGTGGCGTCATACAGGATTTCCTCTGGATCTTCCGAGTTAAACAAGTACTTTTCAGGATCGGTAATTTTCCACTGCACAACCATATCTGCGAGAACGATATTTTCATCCCCTGTGATCATTTTTGTATCCTTTGGAAAGGATTTAACTTCGCCGTTTTCTTCGGAATAGCCGAACTTAAGACTGAACGTTTCTTTGGACAGCTTTTCAACGGACTGTATCGGCCATGGCATTTTGAAGTGAAGACCGGGCTCACTGATGCCTTCTTCTACTTCACCGAATGTGATGATAACCGCCTGATCGGATTCATCGACCGTATACCATGTTGTAAATGCAACGATCAACAGGACTGCAGCCAGCAGAACTGCCCCTATGATCGTGTAAATGCGCCTGATGCTGATCATTTCTCCGCCCCCTTTTTCTCTTCACAAATATTTACGTTCTTTCCATGAAAAGGTTTCATCTTTTTTTGAAGACAAAAAAAGGGACGAGAACAGGGATGTTCTCGTCCAAAAGATTGGCTCCTTGGATGAAGGGGTTTTCACTTAGTATATTATCAGCATTTTATTAAGCAGGAATAAATGTGATGTAAATATATTGTAAACTAGCCTTCGTTTTGGTTTTTGTTCAGTTTAACTGTAAACGTAGTCCCTTCTCCAACGGTGCTGCTCACATAAATCCGTCCTTTGTGGGCTTCCACCAGATGTTTGACAATGGCAAGCCCGAGCCCTGTCCCGCCTGAATTCCGGCTTCTCGCTTTGTCTACTCTGTAAAAACGTTCGAAAATCCGCGGAATTTCTTCTTTTTCAATGCCAATCCCCGTGTCACTCACGATAAATACGGCATGGTCACCGCCATCTTTGAGGATAACATTCACTTTGCCGCCCTTGGGTGTATAGTTCAATGCATTGCTGATCAGGTTGATGAAGATCTGCTTCAGGCGGTACACATCCCCGTAAATATGAAGCTCATCCTCCGGCATAGCAAGTGAGAGCCCGATTTCTTTTTCTTCTGCTTTGCTTTTTAGGATGATGATGACTTCTTCGAGAACTTCCTTCGCATTGCAGTGCTGAAGGTTCAGCTTAAAGCCCTGCTGTTCTATTTTGGACAGGTCAAGCAGATCCTGAATAAGCGTTTGAAGACGGTCGCTTTCTTTCAAGATGATCGAGAGAAAGTACTCGAGTGTCTGCCTGTCTTCAAGTGCTCCGTCAAGCAGCGTTTCCGTAAACCCTTTAATCGATGTAATCGGTGTTTTCAGCTCATGCGATACGTTCGCAACAAAGTCTTTTCTCATCTGTTCGAGTTTTTTCAGCTCAGTGATATCATGGAAAACAAGCACGATGCCTTTCCATTCATCGTTTGTGCCTATAATCGGCGCACCGTACACTTCAAAATGCCTGCGCTCAATTTTCAGAGGGAGATGCAGCTGTTTTCTTGCTTTGATTTCAGTCATGAAGATATGCTCGACCAAATCAACAATCTCCCGGTGTTCGAACGCTTCATAATAAAGCTTGTATAGAAAGTCCGTTGATTTAATGTGAAAGAGCTCTTTGTATGCCCGGTTTACCAGGTTAATGTAGCCTCTTCCGTCAATCAGAATCAGACCGCTGCCCATATTTTCGATCAGTGTCTGCAGCCTGTCCTGCTGCATTTCCTGTGCACGGTTCATATCCTGAAGGTTTCTGGCAAGCACATTAATAGACTGGCTGAGCATGCCTGTTTCATCCAGGTGATCTTCATAGGTTCTTGCTTTATAATTTCCTTTTGCAAGCTCCATCGCAACGTTTGTCGCCGATTCAATCGGCCTTGTGTAGCGCGATGTAATTCTGACAGCAAGCAGCAGAATGACAAGGAGGGCCATTCCCAGACTTGCAATCAGCAATCCCCATATTTGCTGGTTGATTTTCTTTAAAGACGATTCTGTAGAGCTGAGGACGATGTACCCCCGCTTTTCGTTGTTTTCCAGATAAGGAAGTCCGTAAAAATACAGTTTGTCGTTTTGTATATTTAATTTGAAGCCTTTATCTGCATTCCGGTGCTTTAGAAGAATCTCTTTTGAAATAGAAGTGTGATCCTGTTTAAACGGACCGGCATCATGAAGAACATTTCCGTTTCTGTCATAAATGGTGATATGAGCTTTAATGGCTTTGCTGTAGCGGTTCAGGAAGGAATCCATCTCAGAAGACGACAGTCCCTTTTCCTTCACCAGAAGCTCAGTAATTTTCGCTTCCTCTTTCATCCGCTCCTGAAAAGAACTCATGTAATAGCTGCCGAAAATTTGACCAAGCAAAAGCCCCAGGCCGATCAATACGGCAATAATCAAAGTAATAAGGGCAAAAATAAGGCGTGACCGGAATCTATTCATCCAGCCTAGGCTCCTCAAGCTTGTAGCCGAGTCCCCTTATTGTTTTAATATAAAGCGGTTTTTTCGTATTGCGTTCAATCTTTTCCCTCAAGTGACTAATGTGGACATCCACGATTCGTGTATCCCCTGCAAAATCATAGTTCCATACGGCACTCAAAAGCTGGTCGCGCGTCAGTACTCTTCCTTTATGACGTGCAAGGTATACAAGCAATTCAAATTCCTTAGGTGTCAGCTCAAGTCGTTCATCCCCGTAATACGCTTCATAATGTTCAGGAAGAATTCTCAAATCGCCTATCATAATTCTTTCAGATGTATCGACTTCTTTTTCTTCAGATTCCGAAGTTGTCTGCGTTCTTCTCAAAATGGCTTTCACTCTCGCCACAACTTCTCTCGGACTGAAAGGCTTTGTCATATAATCATCAGCGCCAAGCTCAAGGCCAAGCACCTTATCAAATTCATCATCTTTAGCCGTCAGCATGAGAATCGGCACCATGATTTTCTTTTGTCTAAGCTGCTTGCACACTTCGATCCCGTCCATTTTAGGCAGCATAAGATCAAGAACCATTAGATCAGGGGACTCATTCAAACCCTTCTCAAGCCCGTCTTCTCCATCTATAGCGGTTATTACCTCATACCCTGCCTGAACCAGATTGTATTGCAGCAGAGTCAGGATTGATTGCTCATCATCTACGACCAGAATTTTCTTACTCATATAAAGCCTCCACCAAATAGTATTCCCCTAGCAATCCAACGTGTTTTCTCTCTTTTATACTTCCATTATAGAGGATAGATTCAAATGAACAAATGTTTTCTTTCAAATGATCCTTTCAGCACGCTGTCTGTCTCTATTAGAATAGCCAAAACAGGAAAAGACATTCCAGTCACAGGCAGTAAAATGCCGGCACCCTGATCAGGTGCCGGCATTGGATTAAAAATTTTCAAGAGCACTGCCATCCATAGAGGCAATCGCTGCAGGAGGCGCAACTGTTAACGTTCCCTGAATGACGGTCTCGTCTTTGTCATTGTGCGCATGTACCTTTAGGAGCACAGTATTTTCGGACGCATTCACTTGGGTCACCTCGAACAGGAACTGAATCATGCTGTAATGATAGACTGCCCGGACAAATTCAAGGTTTTGACTGAGAATGTGGCTTCCCGGTCCGGGCATATATTTGGATATCGCAGATGTTATGATGCCCGTCAGCATGATGCTTGGGACAATCGGCTTTTCATAAGGCGTCAGTGACGCATAATCGTGCTGAATATAGAGCGGATTTGAATCATTTGTCAGTCCAAGATAGAGCAGCAGGTCTTTATCTTCAATTTTTTCGGTCAGCGTTAATTTCTCTCCAACCGTGATTTCATCAATCTGTCTTCCGAGTTTTCTTTTTTTGCCAAGCAGCATTGTCGTCATCCTCCAATCGTTTGAGAACGTTTACAAAACACTTGCTGAAAGGGGCTGGAGAGTATTCTCCAGCCCCGGCAGCGATTAAGAAAGAACCTTCATGACACTTTTGACCGAGTCAGCAGACCTTGATAATGCTTCTTTTTCATCATCATTCAAATCGAGCTCGATAATCTGCTCAAGCCCGTTTCCGCCAAGAATGACAGGAACTCCAAGGTAGATTCCTTCGAACCCGTATTCTCCTTCTAAGTAAACAATAGCGGGGATCACACGGCGCTGATCTTTAAGAATAGCTTCTGCCATTTCTGCAAGAGATGCAGCCGGTGCATAGTAGGCGCTTCCGTTTCCAAGAAGATTGACAATCTCACCGCCGCCTTTGCGTGTTCTCTCAACAATTGCTTCCAGGCGGTCTTTAGGGATCAGCGTTTCAAGCGGAATTCCGCCGGCATACGAATATCTCACTAGAGGAACCATGTCATCACCATGTCCGCCAAGAACAAATCCAGTCACATCTTTCACAGACAGATTCAGCTCCTGTGCCGCAAATGTGCGGAAGCGCGCAGTGTCGAGAACACCTGACTGGCCGATGACGCGGTGTTTAGGAAAACCTGACTCTTTGAAAACCGTGTAGGTCATGGCATCAACCGGATTGGTCAAAACTAGAATGACCGCATCTGGCGAATACTTCACAATCTCCTTTGTCACGCTTTTCATGATTTTCTGGTTCGTCTGAACAAGGTCGTCGCGGCTCATTCCGGGTTTTCTAGCAATGCCTGCTGTAATGATGACAAGATCAGAATCAGCCGTATCTGCATAGTCGCTGGTTCCTGTAATCTGAGCGTCAAATCCCTGGACAGGACCTGCCTCAAGCATGTCCAAAGCCTTTCCTTTAGTCGGATTCTCCTGCTGCGGAATATCAACAAGCACAACATCAGACAGTTCTTTTTGAGCTAATAAAAATGCAGTGGTTGCTCCTGTGAAACCTGCGCCGATTACGGAAACTTTTTTGCGCTTCATGCCCATTAAAACATCCCCTTTAGCATAGCAGAGCTGTTTTCCATAAGAGAAAAACAGCTCTGCGGATTATTGACCTGAGAAGACCTTACATTTTGCTGATCAGTGCATCTCCGAACTCAGAGCATTTCACTTCTTTAGCGCCGTCCATTAAACGGGCAAAGTCGTAAGTGACAACTTTTTCAGAGATTGAATTTTCCATTGCTTCTACAACAAGTTTTGCCGCCTCATTCCAGCCTAAGTGCTCAAGCATAAGGACACCTGACAGAATAACAGAAGATGGATTTACTTTATCAAGACCTGCGTATTTAGGAGCAGTTCCGTGTGTCGCTTCGAAAATAGCATGTCCAGTTTCATAGTTAATATTTGCTCCAGGAGCGATTCCGATTCCGCCGACTTGTGCAGCAAGAGCATCTGAGATGTAGTCGCCGTTCAGGTTCATTGTAGCAACTACGTCAAACTCGCGCGGACGAGTAAGGATCTGTTGAAGGAAAATGTCAGCAATGGAATCTTTTACGATGATTTTGCCTGCATCTTCAGCTTCCTGCTGCGCTTTGTTTGCAGCGTCTTTGCCGTCTTTTTCAACGATGCGGTCATATTCAGCCCAAGTGAATACTTGATCTCCGAATTCTTTTTCAGCAAGCTCGTAGCCCCAGTTTTTGAAGGCTCCTTCTGTGTATTTCATGATGTTGCCTTTGTGAACAAGTGTTACGGATTTGCGGCCTTCTTTGATTGCATAGTTGATGGCAGCACGCACAAGACGCTGTGTACCTTCTTCTGATACAGGCTTGATGCCGATGCCTGAAGTCTCAGGGAAACGGATTTTGTTTACGCCCATTTCATTTTTAAGGAAAGCAATCAGCTTTTCAACTTCCTCAGAGCCTTTTGCATACTCGATGCCGGCATAGATATCTTCAGTATTTTCACGGAAGATTACCATGTCTGTATCTTCAGGGCGTTTGATTGGAGACGGAACACCGTTGAAGTAGCGTACTGGACGCAGGCATGTGAACAGATCAAGCTCCTGGCGAAGTGCAACGTTCAATGAACGGATTCCGCCGCCTACAGGAGTTGTTAAAGGTCCTTTGATTGCGATGAAATACTCGCGGATCACGTCAAGTGTTTCTTCAGGAAGCCACTCGCCGGTCTGATTGAATGCTTTTTCTCCTGCAAGCACTTCTTTCCATACGATTTTCTTCTCGCCATTGTAAGCTTTGTCAACAGCTGCTTCAAGAACGCGTGAAGCTGCAGCCCAGATATCAGGACCAATGCCGTCTCCTTCGATAAATGGAATAATTGGATCGTTTGGTACGTTAAGTACTCCGTCTGTAACTGTGATTTTTTGTCCTTGTGTCATTGTAGTTACCTCCTGTTATGTAAGTGAAATTTGTTTTTTTGGAGTAATGCGCAGGGACAGGCAGCATCAGCATATGCCGATACTGCCTCATCCGCTAAAATCAGCCGCGCTGCTCAATTGGAACGTATTTTTGCATGTCAGGGCCTGTGTAATCTGCGCGAGGGCGGATCAGGCGGTTGTTTTCGTACTGCTCAAGAATGTGGGCAAGCCATCCTGATACACGGCTGACAGCAAAGATCGGCGTGAAAAGGTCATGGTCAATTCCAAGGCTGTGGTACATGGATGCTGAATAGAAATCAACATTCGGCGGAATTGATTTTTCGCGTGTAACGATCTCTTCGATTTTTGTGGACATTTCAAACCATTTCGGTTCGCCTGTCAGGTTAGTGAGCTTCTCGGACATTTCTCTCAGATGCTTGGCTCTCGGATCTCCCTGGCGATATACGCGGTGTCCGAATCCCATGATTTTTTCTTTGCGGGCAAACTTTTCGTGAAGGTACGCTTCAACGTTATCCACATCGCCGATTTCCTTCAGCATCTTCATAACAGCTTCGTTTGCTCCCCCGTGAAGCGGCCCTTTTAGAGCTCCGATCGCTGCAGTGATTCCGGAATAGACGTCTGACAGTGTCGCCACGCAGACACGCGCTGTGAATGTAGATGCATTTAATTCATGATCGGCATGAAGAACGAGCGCCTTGTTGAAAGCCTCAACAGCAACACTGCTTGGCTCTTCGCCTGTCAGTGTATACAGGAAGTTTTCTGCTAAGCTTACATCTGCCTTCGGTTTAATAGGCTCAAGACCCTTGCGGACACGTGCGAATGCAGCCACAATTGTAGGCAGTTTAGCCTGCAGGCGGATCGCTTTGCGGTAGTTCGCTTCCGGATCCATGACATCGGCTTCGCTGTCAAACAGCCCCAGAAGGGAAACAGCTGTGCGGAGCGCCGCCATCGGATGCACTGACTTAAGGTCGTACGATTTAAAATGGCTGACAACCTCCTGCGGAATTTCCGCATTCTCTGCAAGCTCTTTTTTAATTTGTGCAAGCTCTGCATGATCAGGAAGCTTTCTGTGCCACAATAAATATACAACCTCTTCGAAACTAGCATTCTCTGCTAAATCATCGATGTTATACCCCGCATATGTAAGAGTATCATCAATAATTGAACTTACGGATGAAGTAGTAGCAACTACTCCCTCCAGACCCCGTGTTGTTGTCATGTAAATCTCTCCTTTGCAAAAATATCCCCATTGATCCGCTCTTCTCGTCAGCAATAAAAGATAGCATTCGACAAATCTTTTTTTCTTCTTATTTGCCCATTCTTCCAATTATTTAAACGACCGAGCGCTTGCTCAATACTCAAGCATTTTTAAAAAGAAAATGCTTACATTTACAGCCATTATAAGAGCCACATCGAATGTTATCTTCAATTGTGACTTAAGATGAACAAGAAGGCGTAATCAAACTGCCTATATCCATTATAAACAATTATCTGATTTTTGTGAACGAAAAGAATTTCCAGAAGCAAAAAATTTGTCAGAAAAATGATATTTAAGATGAATAATAGGTTTTCAAGGCGCCTTCTCGTATATTGTATCAGAATTTATTATATTAACCAAAAAATTTAACCGTTTGCATGGCCAGATAGGCAATGCCCGCTCCAATCAGCGGCCCGACTGCCACTCCCCCAAATAAAGAAACAGCAAGAATGGTTCCAAATACAAGCGCCGTTGTAATGTGCGGGTCATCCTGCAGCAGAGTCAAACCGTTTTTCGCAATCAGCGCCACAGCAATTCCTGCACCAAGGGCAATCCATGCGTACGAAGATTTCATTGCTTCTGTCAGCTGCTTAAACCCGATATCACCTGTAGCAATCGGGACGAGAACAGCAATCGTAATAACCGTAACACCCCAGTTTATGCCTTTTGACTGAATGTGCGGAAACAGTTTTTCATCAAGTCCGGTCAGTTTGACAGCAAGAAGAAAACCTACTGCAAACATTAATGACTGATTTTTGGCAAGAAATCCAACGATGAATAATATGATTAAAAATAGGACAGGTTGATTCATTTCATTCTTCCTTTCCAGATTTTTCTTAAAGAGAACAGGAGGGTAATTTATTGAATGCACATCCGGCACAGGCCGCCTTCAGAGCCCTTGCAGTCACGGCGGTCATCATAGCTGCAGCTGCGTCCGTCTATTATGTATCTGCCCTCGCTTATCCATTTATTATAGGTTTTCTATTAGCCTCTATTATAAATCCCATGGTCGATCTGCTTGAGAGGCGGATGGTTCGCGGCGCTGCCGTGTTTTTGTCTATTGCGTGCTTAGTCATTGTCTTTGCGGGAATGGTTACACTTCTTATTGCAGAGATTGTAGCGGGAACGACTTATTTAGCTTCATCTGTTCCTGAACATTTTAAAACGCTTGTTGTTTATATTGAAACATTTACGTTAGACCGGATTCTGCCGGTCTATGAGGACTTTGCAGCGCTGTTTAATACTCTTGATGCATCCCAGCAAAAAACGATTCTTGCAAACATCCAGCACACCGGTGAACAAATTGGATCTAACGCGGCTGATTTTTTAAAAGAAATTTTAGAAAACATTCCGCTTCTGATCAGCTGGCTTCCAAATGCAGCAACCGCCGCTGTCTTTTCTCTTTTAGCCGCTTTTTTTATCAGCAAGGACTGGTACAAGTTCCAGCGGCTCCTCAGAAAATACCTTCCCGTCAAAGCACGGAAAAGCGGAAGGTCAGTCGCAGATGACTTAAAAAAAGCATTATTCGGTTTTATAAAGGCTCAGATTATTTTAATCAGCATCACTGCTGTGACCGTCCTTATAGGGTTGCTCTTATTGAGAGTGGATTATGCAATCACGATTGCTCTGCTGATTGGCCTGGTCGATCTTTTGCCGTACCTTGGCACCGGTCTTGTATTTGTTCCCTGGATCATCTACTCTGCTTTCAGCGGCGAACTCCCCTTTGCTATTGGACTTTGCGCGCTGTATCTTATTATCTTAATGCAGAGGCAGCTGATCGAACCGAAAATTCTCTCTTCCACCATTGGTCTTGATCCGCTTGCTACCCTGCTTTCTCTGTTTGTCGGCTTTAAGCTGATCGGGTTTTTAGGCCTGATTGCAGGACCGGTTGCTCTTGTCATTTTTAACGCCCTTCAGAACGCCGGGGTTTTTGAGGATGCGTGGAAGTTTATAACAGGGAAAAGCCGGTGATGAGAAATAGCGTAACTGCTATGCCCAGAAGCAGTGTCCGCGTTTTCGGCAGCTTTCCTGCACGTTCAACTCAGAGGGTGCAGTTTTCATAGTTCCTTACCCTCGCATATCGTTTTACGGTTTTACAGGGTACGATTCTTGGCTTTCTTTACCCTCGCATATCGTTTTACGGTTTTACAGGGTACGATTCCGGGCTTTCCTTACCCTCTAATATCGATTTTCAGTTTTACAGGGTACGATTCCGGGCTTTCCTTACCCTCTAATATCGTTTTTAAGTTTTACAGGGTACGATTCTTTGACTTACTTTCACTCCAACGTATCCAAAAATCTCCAATTTTATGACAAAGTGTAAGCACCTATTATACCCCTGCAGCAAGATAAGAAATCCCCCGAATTTTTTCGGGGGATTTCTTATGGACGGACAGCTTCACCCGGCTCTATCTTATGATGGTAAACCGGTTTCGCTCGATCATTTTGCTGATTTGCTTCTGAAGAAGCGGTTTAACCATTTTCCTCGTGCCGGGTATGAGCAGCATAAAACCGGTGATATCGGTGACAAAGCCCGGCGTGAGCAAAAGAAGGCCGCCTGTAAGGATACAGAGTCCGTCGAGAATCGAGTCTCCGGGAATGTTGCCCCTGCTCATTTCTCTCTGGACTTTTTGAACGGCTTCTATGCCTTGTTTTTTGGCAAGCCATGCTCCGCCTACTCCAGTTGCAATGATCAGCAGGATGGTCGGAACAATGCCGAGTGTTTTGCCTGAGAACAGCAAAATGCCAATCTCAAGCGCAGGGA
This sequence comes from Metabacillus sp. SLBN-84, assembly GCF_053629595.1. Classification (NCBI taxonomy): domain Bacteria; kingdom Bacillati; phylum Bacillota; class Bacilli; order Caryophanales; family Bacillaceae; genus Metabacillus; species Metabacillus sp. SLBN-84. The sequence continues at coordinate 1,201,914 of NZ_JBRJIP010000001.1, read as the reverse complement.
TGATGATTAGAAAAGGCAGGATATATCTCAATCTGATTTTCACCTCGCGTTTTGGATAAAAAGGCTTGTTCATCTACTGCAACAGTATATGAAACACATGCAAAAAAGAGAAGGGATCTGCCCTTCTCTTTTCCTGTATTCACTTAAAGTACGCTTGCGTGTCCTTGGTAGATGGCTCCACGTGATCCGTCTACTGTGATTTCCTGTCCGTCTTTTAAGATAGCTGTTGCGTTTTCAACGCCGACAATAACAGGAATTCCAAGGCTTAAGCCTACTACAGCAGCATGACTTGTCAAGCCGCCTTCTTCTGTAATAAGAGCTGCTGCTTTTTCAAGCGCAGGCATCATGTCGCGGTCTGTGCTTTGAGAAACCAGAATGGCTCCCTGTGTCATTTTTGCTTCTGCATCAGCAGCTGAGCTTGCTACTACAACTTTGCCGAATGCCGTTTTGCGGCCAATGCCCTGGCCTTTAGCGATAACATCGCCGACTACATGAACTTTCATCAGGTTCGTTGTGCCTGTTTCTCCGATCGGCACACCAGCTGTGATGACAATCAGATCACCATGCTTGACTACACCTGAAAGCAGAGATTCCTGAACAGCCTGATCAAGCATTTCATCTGTTGATGAAGACTGTTCGCCGTTGCGTGAATGCACTCCCCATACAAGAGCAAGCTTGCGTGAAACAGATTCACATGATGTAACCGCAACGATTGGAGCTTTAGGACGGTATTTTGAGATCATGCGTGCAGTATGGCCGCTTTCAGTCGTTGCTACAATGGCAGCTGCCTGAAGGTTTAAGCCTGTATGTGCAACCGATTGTCCGATAGCATCCGTAATCGTCATATCAGCCTGCTCGCTGCGTTTTGCAAGAATCTGCTTGTAATCCAGTGCCTGTTCTGCACGTGATGCGATGTTGTTCATTGTTTGAACAGCTTCAACAGGGTATGAACCGGCTGCTGTTTCACCAGAAAGCATGATTGCATCGGTACCGTCGAAAATGGCGTTTGCAACGTCACTTGCTTCTGCGCGTGTAGGGCGCGGGTTGCGCTGCATGCTGTCAAGCATTTGCGTAGCCGTGATAACCGGCTTGCCTGCTGCGTTGCACTTTTTGATCAATTCTTTTTGAACTAGAGGCACTTCTTCTGCCGGAATTTCAACGCCAAGGTCTCCGCGCGCTACCATCAGGCCGTCTGATACTTCAAGAATTTCATCGATGTTGTCGACGCCTTCCTGGTTTTCAATTTTCGGGATGATCTGGATTTGAGGAGCTCCATTTTTTTCAAGCAATTCACGGATCTCAAGAACATCTGCTGCGCGGCGCACGAATGATGCAGCGATAAAGTCCACTCCCTGCTCAATTCCGAACAAGATGTCATTTGCATCTTTTTCTGTGATTCCAGGAAGTTTTACACTTACTCCCGGCACGTTGACGCCTTTTTTATTTTTAAGTGTTCCAGTGTTAAGGATCTTAGTTCTGATTTCATTGGCCTGCTTATTGATTTCAATGACTTCAAGACCGATCAGACCGTCATCAAGCAGGATGATTGAACCTGTATGAACATCGTTGATAAGACCTTCGTAAGAAATGGAGAACTTGTCTGCTGTACCAAGAACTTCAGTCATAGATACCGTTACTTCAGATCCTGCTACGAGTTCAATTGCTCCGTCCTGCATAGAGTGCGTGCGGATTTCCGGTCCTTTCGTATCAAGAAGAATGGCAACATTCTTATTAAGCTTTGCAGCTGCTTCGCGGATATTTTTGATGCGTGCTCCGTGCTCTTCAAAATCTCCGTGGGAGAAGTTCAGGCGCGATACGTTCATGCCTGCTTCCATCAATTGTGTAAGCTTCTCTACACTTTCACTTGCAGGGCCGATCGTACAAACTATTTTCGTTTTTCTCATTCGATAAATTCCTCCTGTTTATTGGTATGAAAACGATACCAGTCTGATGGGATATCAGATGGATAATTCTTTTGAAAGCTGGTACATGTTCTGATCAATCGTATGCGGTGTGTCTAGAATTTCGAGGATATCATTGTTTGTCAGCTTGTTATTCTGGATGCCGACCGCACGTCCGCCTTTGCCTTCAAGAAGCAGTTCTACAGCGTAAGCTCCCAGGCGGCTTGCAAGGACTCTGTCAAATGCTGTTGGCGATCCTCCGCGCTGAATGTGGCCAAGAACGGAGACACGTGTTTCGAGGTTTGTAGCTTCTTCGATCTTTCTTCCGAAGTCAACTCCGCTTCCAACGCCTTCAGCAACAATGATGATACTGTGCTTTTTGCCGCGGTCTGTTCCGTGCTTCAGACGGGCAAGTACATCTTCCATATCATAGTCAACTTCAGGAATCAGAATGGTTTCTGCTCCGCCTGCAAGGCCGGACCATAGTGCAAGATCTCCTGCATGGCGTCCCATTACTTCAATTACATATGTACGCTCATGTGAAGTTGCTGTATCACGAATTTTGTCTATTGCATCAATCACGGTATTTAGTGCCGTGTCAAATCCGATTGTAAAATCTGTCCCTGGAATGTCATTGTCAATGGTGCCTGGAACGCCTACGCACGGGAAACCGTGTTCAGTCAGTTTTTTAGCTCCCATGTAAGAACCGTCTCCGCCGATGACTACAAGGCCTTCAATGCCGTGCTTTTTCAGCTGTTCGATGCCTTTGAGCTGGCCTTCAACCGTTTTAAACTCCGGGCAGCGGGCTGTGTAGAGCTTTGTACCCCCGCGGTGGATAATATCTCCTACCGAACCGAGTTCAAGTTTTTCTATATGGCCTGCAATTAAGCCTGAATAACCATGATAAATGCCGAACACCTCTACGTCATGATAGATCGCTTTACGTACGACAGCACGTACGGCAGCGTTCATGCCAGGTGAATCTCCTCCACTGGTTAATACGCCGATTTTTTTCATTTTTCTCACCCCAAAGTAGTATGTGATATTAAAATAACATGAAGAAATGGGCAATACAATAGACAAGAAACGACAAATGTCGAAAATTCACGTTACCTTTAAACCTTTCTCATTATACAATAAAACCGCCTGTCCTGAAGGGTTTTCAGCGAATCTTTGAAAATTAAGTCAAGTAAACGCTTCCTTTTCGGATTGTCGAATAATCTCACTCACATGAACTGGCTGTTTTTCTATGAATAACCAGATTTGGCATTCTTCATTTATGATTTAAGGTCTGCAAAACAGTCCTTTCAAAAAAAGAAACGTGCCGCCTTCCTGACGAAGGCTACACGTTAACCTATTTTACCCCAATAATTTCCTCTGCAAACGAAACCTGGCCGATTCTTTTAAACTTTTCATAGCGGTGCTGAATCAGCTGCTCTCCATTGAGTTTTAAAAGCTCCTTCAGAGAATCATGAATGACCTGATTCATATTTTTTGCCTGTTCAGCAACATCCCTGTGGGCGCCGCCTTTTACTTCTTTGATGATTTGATCAATAACACCCAGTTCTTTCAGGTCCGGTGCAGTAATTTTCATCGTTTCCGCTGCCTTTTTGGCAAGCCCTGAATCTTTCCACAAAAGGGCCGCAGCTCCTTCTGGGGAAATAACCGAATAGGTTGAATTCTCAAGCATATGGATGTGGTTGCCGACTCCAAGAGCAAGCGCACCTCCGCTTCCGCCCTCGCCGATTACGATACAGATGACCGGTACGGATAACCCCGCCATTTCAAAAAGGTTCTTTGCAATGGCTTCACTTTGGCCGCGTTCTTCGGCTGCTTTTCCAGGGTATGCTCCTTTTGTATCAATCAGGCAAATGATCGGACGGCCGAACTTATCAGCCTGATGCATCAGCCTGAGCGCCTTGCGGTAGCCTTCGGGATGAGGCATTCCGAAGTTTCTGCGGATGTTTTCTTTTGTATCTTTTCCGCGCTGATGACCAATGACCGTTACAGGAAGTCCGTTAAATTTGGCAATTCCGCCGACGATGGCTTCATCATCCCCGTAATAGCGGTCCCCGTGAAGCTCAAAAAAGTTTGTGAAGAGCTTTTCAATATAGTCAAGTGTTGTCGGACGGTTCGGATGTCTTGCAATCTGAACTCTGTCCCACGGCTGAAGATTTGTGTAAATTTCTCTCTCAAGCTTTTCAAGGCGTCCTTCAAGTTTTGAGATCTCAGCAGACAAATCCACATCTGTACTCTCTGTAAACTCTTTCAGTTCAGAGATCTTTGCCCTCAGTTCTGTAACGGGCTTTTCAAATTCCAGTTCCCCTACCATGAAGATGCACCTCCTGAGGAATGAAGCTCAAGGATATTCGAAAGAGTATCCTTCATATCGAGACGGTTGATGACCGCATCAAGCTGACCGTGTTTTAAAAGAAATTCTGCCGTCTGGAAATCTTCCGGAAGATCTTCCCTGATCGTCTGTTCAATAATCCGTCTGCCGGCAAAACCGATCAGCGCTTTCGGTTCAGCAAAATTGTAATCTCCCAAAGAGGCAAAGCTTGCTGATACACCGCCTGTTGTCGGGTGTGTCATAACAGAAATGATCAATCCGCCGTTATCACTGAACAGTTTCAGGGCAGAGCTCGTTTTGGCCATCTGCATGAGGCTTAAAACACCTTCCTGCATTCTCGCTCCGCCTGAAGCTGTAAAGATGATAAATGGAAGTTTTCTTTCATTCGCGCGCTCAATCGCTCTCGTAATCTTTTCTCCAACGACTGACCCCATGCTTCCCATCCGGAAGGTTGCATCCATGACTGCAACCACGGTCTGATTGCCGTTAATGGCTCCCTCGCCTGTTACGACCGCTTCATTCATCTTTGTTTTCTTCCGGTCTTTTTCTACTTTTTCAAGATAGCCCGGAAAATTAAGAGGGTTTTCAGAAACCATCTCTTTATCAAACTCTTTAAATGTATGCTCATCAAATAAACTCTTAATGCGCTCTTTGGCATTCATTGTATGGTGGTGGCCGCAGTTCATGCACACGCGCAGGTTTTTATTTAATTCTTTCGTATACATAATCTTTTTACAGCTTGGACATTTTGTCATAATTCCTTCAGGCACATCGTGCTTTGCCTGATCTGAAGGAATGGATGCATATTTCTTTTTCTTTGAAAATAAATCCTTTAACAAATCGCTGCCTCCTTTTCTATGAAAACGACCGGGCAATTGCCAGACCGTCATCCATTTTTTTGCAGGCTGTGAAGCTGCGCCGCTGATAATAAGCCGGCAGCAGGGAAGCCTTTCCGAAAAAAGATGTTATGCCTTATCGGCACTTTCTTTATGAGCTAGAGTGTAAAAAGATTGGAATACACGATTTTCGTCCTTGGAAAGCAGTCCGTCAATGATTTCTTCATAGACGGCTTGAGATCCGGTTTCAGGTTTGGGCTGAATCAGCTTTACGTATTCGCTGACAACTGTCCAAATGCGGTACAGCAGAAAATTATCCGACAGTTTCATAAGCTCTGTCATGAATGCTGCATGGGTCATCATCTCTTGCTTCAACCTGTCTCTCAGTTCTTTCAGTTCCGCCTCGCGGTCTTTTGCAAGCAGGACCTGCAGGGCATTATATTCAAGAAGCTTATTCATCTCAGTAAGATCAGAAATCGCATTTTTATCCTGAAGAATAAAGGTGCCGAGAATTTCGACAAGGTCATTGTCGCGAAAGTCTTTAATAAATGTGCCTTCCCCGCGCCTCGTTTCAATGATCCCCAGGAGCTCAAGCGCCCGAAGCGCTTCTCTGACAGAGGATCGCCCGGCCTGAAGCCGTTCGGCAAGCTCGCGTTCAGATGGAATCTTATCGCCCGCAGCGAGCCCGTCTTCTTTAATGATCGACCTGATTTCGCGAAGAATTTCAATATATACTTTAGGTTTGGATGCACTCATTGTACATCACTCACTTTGTTTCAATAATCGCAAGCTGCTTCGTTTTTTCTGCAATTTCCTCAGGATCGGCTTTTATTCTGGCCACTCCGGTTTCCATTGCTGCCCTGGCAACAGCCGCAGCCACCGCAGGAGCAACCCTGGCATCAAATGGAGCCGGGATGACATAATCCGCCGTCAGTTCCTCAGTTGAAATCAGGGCAGCAATCGCTTCTACAGCCGCAATTTTCATTTGTTCATTTATGTGTGTAGCGCGCACATCAAGCGCCCCGCGGAAAATGCCCGGAAAAGCGAGAACGTTGTTTACCTGATTCGGGAAATCGGAACGGCCTGTTCCGATGACCATCGCGCCCGCTTCTTTCGCTTCATGGGGCATGATTTCAGGAACAGGGTTTGCCATAGCAAAGATGATCGGATCTTTTTTCATGGATGCAATCATTTCCTTCGTTAAAGCTCCTTCTACTGAAACGCCGATAAACACGTCCGCATCTTTAATGACGTCGGCAAGGCTTCCCTCTGTGCGGTCGCGGTTTGTATATTTGGCCACTTCCTCTTTAACACTGTTCATTCCATAAGAGCGGCCTTCAAAGATCGACCCTTTGGAATCGCACATGATAATATCCCGCACACCGTAGCGGTAAAGCAACTTAATGATGGCAATGCCAGCTGCACCCGCTCCGTTTGCAACCACCCTGATGCTTGACATGGATTTGCCCGCAAGCTTCAATGCGTTCACAAGACCTGCCACTGTTACGATGGCTGTGCCGTGCTGGTCATCATGGAAAATCGGAATATTTGTTTCTTTTTTCAGGCGCTCTTCAATAACGAAGCAATTCGGAGCAGCAATATCCTCAAGATTTACGCCGCCGAAAGTAGGTTCGAGAAGTTTGACCGTTTCTACAATCTTTTCCACATCCGTTGTGTTTAAACAGATTGGAAACGCATCAACCCCTGCGAAGCTTTTGAAAAGAACAGCTTTCCCTTCCATAACAGGAAGCGCTGCCTCAGGTCCGATATTTCCAAGCCCAAGCACAGCCGTTCCATCAGAAACAACGGCAACCATGTTGCCTTTCATTGTATAGTCGTACACTTTATTTTTATCTTCATAAATCGCTTTGCAAGGTTCAGCGACCCCTGGAGAATATGCTAAGCTCAGGTCTTTAGCATTTCTGACTGGTACTTTTGATTTCGATTCAAGCTTTCCTTTATGAACTAGATGCATATGTAATGCTTCTTCGCGCAATGACATGTTCTCACTCCTTAGGGTCTATTTGGAGGTGGTCAGACCACCTCCAGCCAATAATAAATCATAACATAATTTTAAGTATTGTAAAGTCCTGTCTTTTTGTCCGGCACCGGACCTTTGTCCTTATTCTTTGACTGCTGCATTTTTCTCTCCGAGTAATTTTCTAAGCTCTGAAAGACATGCAGCACTCGCTTCTGTGTTATATTCATCCGGCAGTCTGACGCTCTTTTTCTCTTTTTCATAGTAGAGAATAACAGGCGTTGTGCCGCGGTGCTTTTTAAGAGTATTCTGCACGGTTTGAAGCTTTCCTTCCGCAAGATGCATTTCCTCAATTTTTAAAAAGAGCGTCTTTGCTCTTTTCTTCAGGTCCTCTACTGTTTCCGCATCGGAAATAATCAGCTGCGTGCGGTCGCTGCGGGTTTCCATTTTGCCTGTAAGAATGACCACATTTCCCTGATCAAGCAAATTCCGGGCCTTCGTATAAACGTTTGGAAAAGCGACCGCTTCAAGATCCCCGCTTTCATCACTTAAGGCAAGAAACGCCATGACCTCGCCTTTTTTCGTACGGATCGTGCGCATGGCAGAAATGAACACGCCGACTTTCACTTTTTTCTGGCCGAAAAGCACGGCTTCACTCAGCGGAAGAACTCCCGCACGCTGAAACAGCGGCAAATGGGCTGAAGCAGGATGGCTTGAAAAATAAAAACCAAGCGACTCTTTTTCAAACTTCAGCTTTTCTTCTGTTTTGAACGGCTCAACTTCTATATATTTCGGCTTGATGCTGAATTCTTCCTCTTCTAAAAACAAATCAAATTGATTTTCATCATCTGTTGAAAAGAGGGCAGCATGTTCAATCGCAAGATCAAGGCTTGCAAGCAGAGTGGACCTCTCCATTCCAAACTCATCCATGGCTCCCGAAAAGATAAGAGACTCAACAACCCGTCTGTTCACGGTTTTCATGGATACCCTTGTGCAGAAATCAAACAGATCAGAGAATGCTTTTTTCTTTCTGGCCGCATAGATTTCTTTTACAGCGTTGACGCCTACACTTTTAATCGCATTCAGACTGAAGCGGATGCTTCCGTTTTCGACAAGAAAAGGATATTCGCTCTTATTAATAGAAGGAGGAAGAACTGTGACTCCATGCTGCTTTGCCTCACGAATGTACTGGGCGGTTTTTTCATCGTTTCCGATCACGCTCGTTAAAAGAGCGGCCGTAAAATAAACAGGATAGTGGGCTTTTAAATAAGCAAGCTGAAAGGAAATCATGCTGTAGGCAACAGCATGGCTCCGGTTGAACCCGTAATTTGCAAATTTGACGATTAAATCGTAAATATGGTTTGCAGACGCCCGGTCATAGCCGTTATTCAGACAGCCCGAAACAAAGTGCTCTCTCTCCCGGTCAAGAATTTCTTTTTGTTTCTTTCCGACAGCGCGCCTTAGAAGATCCGCTTCGCCTAAAGAAAAACCGGCCATTTTAGACGCAATCTCCATGATCTGCTCCTGGTAGACGATAACGCCGTTCGTCGTTTGAAGGATGGGCAACAGGTCCGGATGCGGGTACTCGATTTGCTCTTCCAGGTGTTTCCTTCTAATGTAAAGCGGAATGTTTTCCATCGGACCCGGACGGTACAGGGCATTTACAGCCACTATATCTTCAAGATCTGTCGGCTTGAGCCGTTTCAGAACGCTGCGCATCCCGTCTGATTCAAGCTGAAAAACCCCTGTTGTATCCCCTTTGCCAAGAAGCTCGAACGTTTTATCATCCGCGTAGGAAATGCGGTCAAAATCGATCCGTTTCTTTTCATGGCGTTCGATTAAACCTGTGATCTGCTCAATCAGCGTTAAATTTCTGAGGCCGAGAAAATCCATTTTCAAAAGCCCGAGATCCTCAAGATAATCCATTGAAAACTGCGTTAAATAAATGCCGTTATGCCCCTCCTGGATCGGAACGATATCTGTAAGCGGCTGGCTGCTCAGCACCATGCCCGCTGCATGTGTGGAGGTGTGCCTCGGAAGGCCTTCAAGCTTTACGGCTGTTTCAAAAATCCTCCTGTACAAATCCGAATCATCCAGAAGCTGCTGAAGGTCTTTGGATTCTGAGAGAACCTGCTCCAAGGTGGACCCGGGCTTTGAAGGAATGAGCTTTGCCAGAACATCCGCTTCCTTGGCAGATGCCCCCATGACTCTCCCGACATCCCTGAGGGAAGCTTTTGCAGCGAGTGTTCCGAACGTCACAATTTGAGCAGCGTGCATCGCCCCGTACTTTTCTGCCACATACGAAATGATCTCATCCCTTTTAGAATCAGGAAAATCAATATCTATATCAGGCATATTTATGCGCTCGGGATTTAAGAAGCGCTCAAATAAAAGGCGGTGCTCAATTGGATCCACATCTGTGATTCTCAAAACATAGGCAACAAGTGAGCCTGCCGCAGATCCCCTTCCCGGACCCGTGAGAATTCGATGATCATGGGCATATTTCATGAAATCCCAGACAATCAGGAAATAGTCGCTGAATTTCATCTCCCTGATTACATTCAGCTCATAGTCTAGCCTTTTGTAATAGCTGTCTGACGGATCGCTGAACCTCTCTTTAAGACCAGACAGGCAAAGGCGCTCCAAATATTCGTCAGCCGGAAGGCCGTCAGGTGCTGGATACTTCGGAAGACGGGTTTGTCCAAGTTCCATTGTGACCTGGCACATATCTGCTATTTTCAGAGTGTTTTCCAGAGCCTCGGGGCAATCCCTGAACAGCTCTGCCATTTCAGCAGGGGTTTTTAAATAATATTGATTGGAAGGAAGGGCGAAGTCACTGTCGTCTTCAAGCTTTGCTCCGTTTTTAATGGCCAGAAGGCAATTGTGGGCAAACGCATCTTCTTTTTCAATATAGTGAACGTTGTTAGCAGCGGCAGCAGGCACCCCTGTTCTTCCGCTTAATTCTAAAATTCCTTTCTCCAGTTCTTTATCTGTATGCAGGCTGTGGTTTTGGAGCGAAAGATAGAAATCGCCTTCATGAAACAGAGATTTATAGAGCAAAAGCGTTTTTTCCGCTTCCTCTTTATTCCCGCTCAAGACCGCCTGTTCGACCAGGCCCTTGTCGCCGGGTGTTAACCCGATAATTCCTGAGCTGTAGGATTTCATCCACCGGGATTTTATTCCTCCTGGAGATCTTGTTTGAAGGACACTGCTGATTTTGATCAGATTTCTGTATCCTTCATTGTTTTTGGCAAGCAGAACAAGGGGGTATCCGTCGCTTGCACCCTGTTCTTCGAGCGTAACAGACGCTATTAGCCCGATAATGGGTTTGATGCCGTGTTTCATGCATGTTTTATAAAACGCTACCGCTCCATACATCGTATGGAAGTCAGTAATCGCGAGTGATTTTGCTCCGTGGGCTGCTGTTTTTTCAACAAGCCGGTCAATTCGCGCGGAACTGTTCAGCAGACTGTAGGCACTTTGAACTTGAAGGTGAACAAATGGCAATCGCATGTCCCATCCTTTCTTTGAATCTCATCTTTTTATTATATTCTCTATTGAAAAGTGACACAAATTGAAGCCGTCCCATCTCATACTTCCATTGTTTGTCCATATACATAGAAGAAAGGGGTGAATCGCATGGAGGTTAAAGAGGCGTTTATTCCGGCCTTTATCAACAGTTATTTCATAGCACTCGGCGTTATTCTGGGCGGATCGATCGTTGGCGGCATCGGTGCTTACTTAGCAGGTGAGCCTCCGCTGTCGACCATTTACAGTCTCGCAAACAGACTGAAAATATGGGCCCTTGTCGCTGCAATCGGGGGTACCTTTGACGCTTTTTCAAGCTTTGAAAGAGGATTTTTTGAAGGAGAAACGCGTGATGTAATTAAACAGGTCCTGCTGATCATTTCAGCCATGGGCGGCGCGCAGACCGGCTGGCTCCTGATCTTATGGCTGACGCAGGAGACACCGGAATGAGAATTCCTCCATTATACAGACGCCCATCCTGGCAGCGGCTTTTTGGAGGCATGGTGCTCGGAGCCATCATCAGCTGGTGCATCTTCCTTTATATATACGGCGAGTGGCAGGAGAAGCTGGTGACAAAAATTGAAGAACAGACATACACAATTGAAGATTTGAAACAGACAAATAAAAGCTACTATGAGGAGATTCAGAATCTGAATAAAATCACTCAGGAAAAACTCCGGGTGCAGAAGATCAGCGTGACCTTAATGAACGGGGAACGCTATCAGTTTACGTCCCTGATGACATTTATGATTGAGGATCAGGTGAAAGAAGATGTATCTGATGTTTTGGCAAAGGATCTGGAAAGTGTTTATAAAACGAGAAAGCTGATGAAAAAAGCGGTTGAAAACAAAGTATATAAAATCGATGACAAGCAGTACCGGGTCGAAATTGAGGAAATGTTCATATACACCACCCTCTCAATCGAGCTTAAAGTCTCATTCGCAAAATAGAAAACGGGACCAATGAACCTTGCCGCGGGAACCGAATGGTTTATTTTTAGAAATTTCAATTAATTTACCCGCACTCCTTCCTGCCTTTCGGGTAGAATGGTAATAGCAGCAAACCCAAAATCAGGAGGAATGAGGATGTATGTCTTAAACCACAAACAGATGGCCCGGGAAAAAGCGGCACGCCTGAAAGAAGGCTACTCAGCTTATGCGGAGTCAAACGAGCTTGCTTCACTGATTAAAAAAGAACTTCTTGCACAGGGACTGACCTTTCACGAAGATTCAACTGAATTCGGGTACTGGTTTATCCCTGTGAAATAAGTTCATTTATCTTGTTTATTGAAAGCTCCGGCAAATGCTTTCAAGATCTGAAAGAACCTGATCCGCTTCTTCCCAGCTTGTAACAGATGCACCTGAAGCAAGCGGATGGCCGCCGCCGCGGTATTTTTTTGCCAGTTCATTAATAACCGGACCTTTGGATCTAAGCCTTACTCTGATTTGATCTGCTTCTTCTACAAAAAAGACCCATGCCCGAAGACCTTCAATATTGCCAAGCATGCCCACCAGCTGTGAAGCCTCAGAAGCACTCACTTCAAATTGCTCCAGGATCTCTTTCGTCAGGATCATGGAAGCAGCACCCGATGACGACAGCTTGAAATTCTGCAGCACATAGCCGCTGAGCTTAGCCGCATTATATTTTGTCTTATACATCTCATCATAAATGCCCGTAAACGAAAAATCATACTCAACAAGCTCACTGGCGTATCTTAATGTTTTTTTCGTCGTGCTTGGAAAAAGGAATCTGCCCGTATCGCCGACAATTCCCGCATAGATCAGCTCTGCTGCTTTGTCAGGCATAACAAGCCCGTCTTCTTTGCCCGCAAGATAAAATTCATAAATCATTTCACTGACAGAACTGGCGGACGTATCGACCCAAAGAAGGTCTCCATAAGGATCTTCATTTGGATGATGATCAATCTTTATGAGCTTTGCACCGGTATTGTAGCGCTGGTCACACACACGCTCCTGATTGGCGGTGTCGCAGACAATCACGAGCGCACCCTCGTAGTCACTGTCTTTCACGGTGTCCATTTTATATAAAAATTCGAGTGAGGGTTCACCAAGTCCCGCTGCAAGGACGTTCTTTTCCGGGAAAGAAGCCTTGATGATCTCTGCCAGTCCGCATTGCGACCCGTATGCATCGGGATCAGGACGAACGTGGCGGTGAATGATGATTGTTTCATACTGCTTAATCTCTGACAGAATTTCCTGTTTCATATGTAGTCTCCTTTTCGAACCTGATTATAGACTAATTAAAGCATAAAACCGTCCGGGCAGAAAGCGAATCTTGTCTTTGGTTATAGCAATCCTGCGCAAGAATGATTAAAATAGAGGATGTAAGTTTACTATGGAGGTTATTCTTAATGCCTGTACTTGTCATTCTGATCGTATTTGCCTTCTCTTTTTATCTTTTCTATAAAGTGAAGTTTTACAGAACTAGAAAGCCGATGGAAAAACAGTGGCTCTCTGCAAAATCGAGCATCGCACTGGGTGTATTTGTGTTTTTGTTCGGCCTGAACCAGCTGTTTTTATTTCATTCAACGGTTTCATTGGTCGTTGGAATTATTTTTATGGTTGTCGGACTTGCCAGCAGCTGGGCCGGCTACAAAGCCTATAAGCACTATCTTCCTCACGCTGCAAAAGAAGCAAGGGAAGGCTGACCGTTCAAAAAAGCAGGCAGGAAAACCTTTCGTTTTCCCTGCCTGCTTTTTTGCATATATTCAGCTTCTCTCAATCAGCTGCACCATCAGCATGGCTTTGCCTACTGCCACTCCGCTGCTGAATACTTCTACATCAATCTTTCCGAACTTGCGCCCGACTTCAAGGATCTTCGGATGCACTTCAAGCATACTGTCCATCTGAACAGGCTTCATAAAATAAATCGTGATGTTTTCAACGACAATCTCGCCTTTTTTCTGTGTGCGAAGGTACCGGTTTGTTGCTTCTGTCACAACGGTTGTAAATACACCATACGAAATCGTGCCGAGATGATTGGTCATTTGCGGGGACACTTGAAAACGGTAGACATTCGCTTTTTTGGCATCCTCAGCCGTGACAATAAACTGATTGGTCACGATGTCATCCAGCTTCTCTCCGATTTGAGGCTGCCTTTGAATCATCTGCAGCGCTTGAAGAACGTCCTGACGGCTGATCATTCCTTCCAGCCGGTTGTTCTGATCGACTACAGGCAAAACCTCAATGCCTTCCCAGACCATCATCTGAGCTGCTGAGGCAACAGATGTTTTCCCAATGACCGTGATTGGATTTTTCGTCATGACTTTCTCAACGATCACACTGCGGTCATAACCCATTACGTCTTTTGAGGTGACCATACCCTGTACCCTCAGCTGGTTATCAATGACCGGAAAACGGCCGTGGCCTGTATTCACATTATGCTGATACCACGCGTCTACTGTATCAGTCGTTTTCAGGCATATCGTTTTATCAAGCGTTGTCAGAATATCTTCAACCAGAACAATTTCCTTTTTGATCAGCTGATCGTAAATCGCTCTGTTAATCATGGTTGCTACAGTAAACGTATCATAGCTTGTTGAAATAATCGGAAGCTCGGCTTCATCAGCAATTCTTTTTACATGCTCGTCGGTGTCAAATCCGCCGGTAATCAACACGGCTGCACCCGCTTCAATGGCGAGCTGATGGGCATTTGTCCGGTTCCCTACGATAAGCAGATTCCCCGCACCCGTATAGCGCATCATCGCCTCAAGCTTCATGGCGCCGATGACAAACTTGTTGAGCGTCTTATGGAGTCCCGCCCGTCCGCCGAGGACTTGTCCATCTACAATATTTACAACTTCAGCGTATGTGAGTTTTTCAATATTTTCTTTCTTTTTCTTTTCAATTCTTATCGTTCCGACACGCTCAATCGTGCTTACATAGCCTTTGTTTTCAGCTTCTTTAATCGCACGGTATGCAGTGCCTTCACTAACGTTCATATCTTTTGCGACCTGCCTGACCGAAATTTTTTCCCCGATCGGGAGGCCGTCAATATGCTGCAGTATTTGTTCATGCTTTGTCGCCAAGCTTCTTCACCCTTTTTTATCAGCCATTCTTTCTTTTTCTATTATAAGGGTGAGACCGCTTTATATCAACGCGCCTCTGCACGCTGCCTGACTTTCATCTTGCGCACTTGCGCCTGTTTTGCTTTGTGTTTTTTCGGTGCATACATCAGACCCGTTAAATTCCCGCCTGCAGCAAAAAGAGCAAATAGAATCCAGATGAGAGAAAACAGGCTTTCAAGAGGATTTGCACTTGAGATATCCAGTCTTGGCAGTGCATAAAACAGCATGGCTCCCGCCAGCAGCAAATAAAGAATACGCATATCAACCAGCTCCTTTTAAACAGCTTGGTTCATTTTATGCGAGTGGAGTGGCTTTCATGAAAAAAATGCAGGCTTTCGCCTGCATTTTTGCTGGTGCTTATAGTTTAATAGAGTCTCCCGCTTTCATGACTTTTCCCATTTTATCTGGAAGACTGTCCGCAAAATCCTGTGGATTCTGCTCAATCACAGGAAATGTATTGTAATGCATTGGAACAACGGTTTCCGCCTTGATCCATTTTGCTGCTATGGCTGCATCCTCCGGCCCCATTGTAAAATTATCGCCGATCGGCAGAAACGCAAGATCAATCTCTTCGAGTTCCCCAAGAAGCTTCATATCTGAGAAAAGACCTGTATCTCCTGCGTGATAGACTGTTTTTCCGCCATGTTTAAAAAGTATTCCGGCAGGCATCCCGGTATAAACGATTTTTTCTCCTTCTTCCTCATAGCTCGAGCCGTGGAAAGCCTGAGTCAGCTTGACCGTGCCAAAATCAAATGTGTGAGATCCTCCAATGTGCATCGGATGAACATCAAGTCCCTTCCATCCCAAATATGTAGCAAGTTCAAACGGCGCCACAACGAGCGCATTATTTTTCTTTGCAAGCTCAATCGTATCGCCAACGTGATCATTGTGCCCGTGTGTTAGCAAAATAACATCTACTTTCAAGTCATCCGTCTTCAGGTCTGTCTGACCGTTCCCGTTAATGAATGGGTCAATAATAATCGTGTGCTGATCGGTTTGAATCTGTACAACAGAATGGCCATGGTATGAAACGTTCATTTCTCTCACTCCCATTTAATTGATAGTTTTATCGTACTAAAAATGGATGGGGCTGTCGAATGTGAGGTGCGGGAGAATGGGTTTGAGAGACTTCTTTTTTTGGAGGCGGGGTTTGATGAATTTTTGCGTTTAGTGCTATCAAACGGATTGGCGCTGCTTTTGAGGGTGCTATTTCCGTCGTTCAGTGCCATCAAAACGCTTCCGGCTCCTCTTGAGGGTTCTTATTCTGCTGTTCAGTGCCTTCAAAACACTTCCGACAGCTTTTGAGGGTTCTTTTCCGGCTGTTCAGTGCCTTCAAAACGCTTCCGACAGCTCTTGAGGGTTCTTATCCGGATGTTCAGTGCCTTCAAAACGCTTCCGGCCGCTTCTTGAGGGTTCTTTTCCGGCTGTTCAGTGCCTTCAAAACACTTCCGCCCAGCTCTTGAGGGTTCTTTTCCGGCTGTTCAGTGCCTTCAAAACGCTTCCGGCTCTTCTTGAGGGTTCTATTCCGGATGTTCAGTGCCTTCAAAACGCTTCCGGCTCCTCTTGAGGGTTCTTATCCTGCTGTTCAGTGCCTTCAAAACCCTTCCGGCTCTTCTTGAGGGTTCTTTTCCGGCTGTTCAGTGCCTTCAAAACGCTTCCGGCTCTTCTTGAGGGTTCTATTCCGGCTGTTCAGTGCCATCAAAACAATTGCATACAGCTCTTGAAGGATCCATTCCCGCCGTCCTGCAAAACCTTGCTCCCCCACAAAAAAAAGACACGGGCTCTACATGCCCGCATCTATTCTATTCACCAAGAAGAGCTCTTGCATCTGCGTAAGTTAACGAATGCGCTTCTGCGACTGCTTCGTATGTGACAAATCCCTTTAATGTGTTAACGCCTTTTAAAAGCGGTTCATTTTCAAGGCACGCTTTTTTGTATCCTTTGTTTGCAATCTGCACCGCATATGGAACGGTCACGTTTGTCAGCGCGATTGTCGAGGTCCGCGGCACGGCCCCCGGCATATTTGCCACAGCATAATGGAGGACCCCGTGCTTTTCATACGTAGGATGATCGTGAGTTGTGATTCTGTCGGTTGTTGCAAAGATGCCCCCCTGATCGATGGCAATGTCAACAATTACAGAACCGGGCGTCATGCTCTGGACCATCTCTTCTGTCACGAGCTTCGGTGCCCGTGCTCCTGGGATGAGGACCGCACCAATGACAAGATCTGACTGGGCCACAGCGTATGCAATATTAAATGGATTGGACATCAGTGTGGAGATTTCTTTGCCGAAAATGTCATCAAGCTGGCGGAGCCGTTCCGGATTCACATCAAGCATTGTCACATCCGCCCCGAGTCCTACCGCGATTTTCGCAGCATTTGTGCCTGCTACTCCTCCGCCGATGATGGCAACTTTTCCTCGCTTTACGCCTGGAACTCCTGAAAGCAGGATGCCCTTTCCTCCTTTTGTCTTTTCTAAAAACTGTGCACCGATTTGTGAAGCCATTCTGCCGGCCACTTCACTCATTGGCGTCAGCAGCGGCAGGGACCGGTTTGGGAGCTGGACCGTTTCATACGCAATGCCTGTGACTTTCCGATCGATCAAAGCGCGCGTCAGCTCAGGCTCTGCTGCCAGATGCAAATAGGTAAACAGGATCAGGTCTTCGCGGAAATACTGATATTCAGAAGGCAGCGGCTCTTTTACCTTCATCACCATTTCCATCGACCAGGCTTCTTCCGGGGAAGAAACAATTTTCGCCCCTGCTTCTGTATACTGGTGATCCGGAAAACCTGATCCTTCGCCTGCATTTTGTTCAATATAGACTTCATGTCCTGCCTGAACAAGGTGAACAACGCCGGCCGGGGTCATAGCAACACGGTTTTCATTATTTTTAACTTCCTTGGGGATGCCGATTTTCATACATCTTCCTCCTGTGCCATTACATTCCGTTTCTGCTATAAGTATTTCCTTTCTTTAGTATATGGAAACACACGAAATTTGGAAATCCATTCCTGGTAAATGTGCGCATCTGAACGGGCTCTTCTTCCGGTATGCGGAGTCTCCCGTGTCACTCCAGTTCCCGCAGGAAGAGAGTGTCTTCCACAGCGATCCCCATTAAAACAACATGCAAAAAAACCCCGGAATCTCCGGGGTTTCTCTTATGGTCTGCGGCTCAGCACGTTGACTGCCCCTGAAGCTTCAACGATGGCTCCAGTGATCATGTCAGAATCTTCCTCGCACAAAAAGGAGATGAGCCTGCCGATATCTTCTCCTGTGCCGGATCTGCCTACAGGTGTTTCAGAATCAGAGGTTTTTCTCGATTCACTAATGGATGCTTCCTTCATCTCCCCAACAATATTGCCCGGGCAAATCATGTTCGCCGTAATGCCATTCTCCGCTTCTTCAATGGCAATTGTCTTTGTCAGAGAAGCAAGTCCTGTTTTCGCTGCGCTGAAAGCAGAACGGTGGAGCCAGCCGGATGATGATTCAGCTCCCTGAAATCCATAGGTGATAATCCGTCCGTACTGCTGCTGTCTCATGACCGGTATCACTTTTTTGAAAAGATGAAAGACCGCGCTCAGGTTGCCTTCAATCATTTCATACCACTCGTCATCTTCATAATCTGCAAGCTTCTTGCGCTCAAATATGTATGGCCCTGCATTATTGATTAAGCAGTCAATGCGGCCGAATTTGCTGAGAGTTTCATCCGCAAGCTTTATGAGATCATCTTTTTTTGTGACATCGCCTTTCAAAAAAAGCATGCGTTCGCTTATGTGCGCATATTTTTCTTTTAGCTGCAGCACAGCATCTTCATCGCTGCGGTAATTGACCGTAACGGAATAGCCTTTCTCAAGGAAGATTTCCGTCACTTTTCGTCCCAGTCCTTTGGAACCGGCTGTAATAATTGCGTGTCTCAATGGCAAAATCCTCCTCGGTGGTCCGGGAAATGTAATGCTGCTTCTTTTCCATTGTATTGAACAGAAAGGAATCTTACAATAATCTTATCTGCGCTGAATGTTTTTCACGGTGCGTTCACTTTAAAAAAAGGCGGAATACATATGTCTCAACCTGCAGTACAGTCAAAAATGGAACGTTTTGGTCTGGAAGCTGTTCCAAAGGAGCTCCGCAGCACATCATGGTTTGATTACTTTCTGATTCAATTATCTTTTTCGGTGAATGCAGGCAATTTCCTTCTTCCTGCTCTGGCCGTCATGGAAGGAGGGCTGTCTGTTATGCAGGCAGCAGTCTCCACAATCATTGGAGCTGCATTCGCCTTTTTATTTGTCTCTCTGCTCTCCTTGCCGGGCTCCGTTCACGGAATCCCTGCCCAATATGCAATAAGATCGTTTATCGGGGTCAGCGGAGCGCGTTTTTTCTCATCGCCAGTCAGAACACTGACCTCCCTTTACTGGTTTTGTGTTCAAACAATTGGCGGAACGTTTATGATCATAGAAATCAGCAGGCGCTATTTTTCTTTTTCTCCTCATTTTGCTCTGACTGCCGTGCTTCTTGGGATTTTCATGGCTGCTGTTGCTGCAGCCGGGTTTGATGCCGTCAAGCGAATGACCAAGTATTTTCTGCCATTCCTTCTTGCGGGGCAGGCTGTTATGGTCTATTTATATTTTACTGCAGAACCTGCTCTCTTATCATCGCCAAGTGTGCCGGAATATTCTTCCTCATCCCTGCCTGCAATGGCTTTTTATGCGAGCCTCGTGTTTGTCCAGTATATTTCAGGTGTCAGTGCTTCTGCTGATATGGCAAGATACGCAAAATCTCCAAAGCAGGGATTTTTCGGACTCTATGCAGGCAATCTGTTTGGTTTTATCCTGACCGCATTTTTCGGCGCTTACAGCGCGGCTCATTTCGGGGAGCTGAATCCCTTCATTTCAGCGAGTGCGCTGACAGACTCGGTGACGCTTGTATCTGTCATTCTGATCTGTTCCATATTGTCCATGTTTTCCATCAATTTAAACAATGCGTATACAGGGGCTTTCAGTCTGCTTAATATTTTCCCTTCGCTTGGAAGACTGAAGAGTGCAGTCGTGTTCGGGACAGCCGCTGTCGCATGCAGCACGATGCCCACTTTAGTGACAGAAGCATCCTCCTTCATTTCATGGATGGGCTCTGCCATCGTCCCGCTGTCTGCTGTAATTATTGCTGAATTTACATACTTGCAACTAAAGGGAAGGGAATTGCATGTACGAAAGCTTAACAGGAAAGGTGCAGCGGCCATCCTGTGCGGCATTGCGTTTTATTGGATCATCCCGGAATCTCTGTCCCCGGGGTTTGTTTCTTTCCTATTTACACTTCTCCTGTACAGCGCTTTGCTGAAAGGACAAAAAAAGTCATCCTGAGATGACTTTTTTTGTTTACTCTGATTCTTCTCTCGGCTGCAGATTTTCCTGCAGGAAGTTTTGCTCATATTGCTGCTCAACGACTCCGCTTGAATACGCTTCAGTAATTAATTGAGACGTTTCATTTTCTCCTTCGTAATCGAAGTAGGCAGAATGGTTTTTAGGATCCTTTTCTTTTCCCATCTTCCTTCAGCTCCCTGTCACCTGATTGTGTTCCATGTTATCGTTTGTGAAATGGGGAGGAAATACGATGGTAATATCTTCTTTATGACAGCGCGTCTTCAGCCTTCAGCAGCGCTTCCTTTACTTTTGAAAAACCGGTGCCGCCATCACTGATTCTCTTTGCAACGGCTGTGTAGGGATCGATCGCTTCAAACAGATCTTCTGAAAATAAATCAGATGCAGCTTTGTATTCGCCAAGCGGCAGATCTTTTAAATAGATGCCTTTTTGGATGCACGTATACACAAGCTTTCCGACCACTTCGTGCGCTTCTCGGAATGGCATGCCTTTTTTAGCAAGATAATCCGCAAGCTCGGTTGCATTTGAAAAATCCTCCGTTGTCGCTTTCTTCATTTTCTCTTCTTTGACCTTGAGTGTGCCGATCATTCCTGTGAAAATCTGCAGACTGCCTTCAACTGTGCGGACTGCATCAAACATGCCCTCTTTGTCTTCCTGCATATCTTTGTTGTATGCAAGTGGAAGACCCTTTAACGTTGTGAGCAAAGCAAACAGATTGCCGTAGACCCGTCCCGTTTTTCCGCGGATCAGTTCGGCCATATCCGGATTTTTCTTCTGAGGCATCATGGAACTGCCGGTTGCATAAGTGTCATCAAGCTCGACAAACTGAAATTCCTGACTGCACCAGAGAATCAATTCTTCACAAAGACGGGACAGATGCATCATCATGATTGAGCTGTTGCTTAAAAACTCTACAATGAAATCCCGGTCGCTTACGCCGTCAAGGCTGTTTTCATAAATGCCGTCAAACTCCAGAAGCTCAGCAGTCAGCTTGCGGTCAATCGGAAAGGTTGTGCCTGCGAGAGCACCGCAGCCAAGCGGAGAAAGACTGATCCGCTTCAACGATTCCGAGAAACGCTGTTTGTCCCGCTCAAGCATCCAAAAATAGGCAAGAAGGTGATGAGCAAAGGAAATCGGCTGCGCTCTTTGAAGATGTGTATACCCCGGAAGAATGGTCTCAACATTTTCTTTTGCCTGCTTGAGAAGCGTTTCCTGAAACGCAGAGATCAGTCCGACAATTTCGTTCACATGGTTTTTCAGATACAAGTGCATGTCCGTCGCCACTTGGTCATTTCTGCTTCTCCCTGTGTGAAGCTTGCCTCCGACTGGACCAATCTCATCGATCAGCAGTTTCTCAAGATTCAGATGAATATCCTCATAATCCACTGAAAAAGAAAGCTCTCCTTTTTCGGCTTTTTCTTTCAGAAGAAGCAGGCCGGATTTAATCTGCTCTGCTTCTTCAAGTGAAAGGATCCCGCATTCGCCAAGCATATGAACATGTGCGAGGCTGCCCTGAATGTCTTCAAAGACAAGCTCTTGATCGAATGAAATAGATGCGCCAAACTCATCTACCCATTTCTCGGGTGTTTTTTGAAAACGGCCTCCCCACAGCTTTTTCATACATTCACCTTCTTTTTCCCCTGCACCATGCTGCTTACTTTTGTCGGAAGTCCATACAGAGAAATAAATCCGACTGCAGCCCCGTGGTCAAAGGAATCTTCGGTTGTGTAAGTTGCAAGCTTTTCATCATAGAGGGAATACTCCGACTTTCTTCCTTCTACAATGGCATGCCCTTTAAACAGTTTGACACGAACTGTGCCTGTCACATATTCCTGCGTTTCTTTCAGGAAGCCCATCAGCGCATCTTTAAGCGGCGAGAACCAAAGACCGTTATAAATCAGTTCGGTCAGCTTCATTTCAATGACCGGTTTAAAGTGGGCCACTTCTTTCACCAGCGTCAGATCCTCAAGCTCTTTATGAGCTTTGATCAGCGTCATGGCTGCAGGGCATTCATACACTTCACGGGATTTAATGCCCACAAGGCGGTTCTCAACATGGTCGATCCGTCCGACTCCATGATTGCCGGCAACTGTGTTTAAATGTAGAATCAGATCAGAAAGCGGGTAGGAAACGCCATTTAACGTAACAGGAACCCCTTTTTCAAATCCGATTTCAATGATTTCAGGCGTGTCAGGTGTATGTTCCAGCGCGTTCGTCAGATCATAGGCTCCTTCCGGCGGAGCAGCCCACGGATCCTCTAAAACGCCGCATTCATTGCTTCTTCCCCATAAGTTCTGGTCGATTGAGTACGGGCTGTCAAGGTTGACCGGGATCGGAATGTTGTTGTCCATTGCATATTGGATTTCCTCTTCCCGCGACCAGCTCCACTCACGAACCGGCGCAAGCACTTCAAGGTCAGGATTCAATGCTTTGATGGATACTTCAAACCGCACCTGATCGTTTCCTTTTCCCGTGCAGCCGTGGGCTACAGCTACAGCCCCTTCCTGTTCAGCAACCTCTACAAGTTTTTTTGCAATGAGCGGACGGGACAGCGCGGATACAAGCGGATACTTTCCTTCATACAGAGCATGTGCCTGCAGAGCAGCGAGTGCATATTCATCAGCAAATTCTTTTTTTGCATCGATCACATACGATTTTGATGCGCCGACCTGAAGGGCTTTGCTTTGAACAAACGCCAGGTCTTTTCCTTCTCCAACGTCCAGGCAGCAGGCCACAACTTCATATCCCTGATCCTGAAGCCATTTAACTGCTACTGAAGTATCTAATCCGCCTGAATAGGCAAGAACTACTTTTTTATTTTCAACCATCTTTAATTTCCCCTCTCGGATGTATAAATATTAATTTTGATTTATATTAATTCATTTTAATAACTATCACTTTAACAAGTTATCGCCTGTTTTTCAATACATTTCTTAAAAGTTTTTACGATATTTTCGTGAATTGTATACAGCGCTCATGTAAAATGGAAGAAAATCATGCCTACGGGGGAATGAGGATGAAGCACTTTGAATTCAGCAGCCGTCTGGGAATCTACATCCCGCGGCTTGAAATGGAGTGGGAGAAGCTTACGGAGCAGGAACAGGAATCCATTCTTATGCAGTGGGAAAAAATTCGCGGCCATATACCCGATCAGATTGCAGCGATCGAAACGATCATAAACAAGAAGCAGGCAGCACTCGATTCAGAGGATGACTTTACTGTTTCCTGCAGGCTGAATTCAGAAATCTCGGAGCACGCGTCGGTGATTAACGACCTTTGGCTGTGGTTCAGGCAAAATCAGCATGTGTCGGAGAGGGTGCATCAATAGCAGAAAGATTATGAATACACTGAAGAGCAGGCCATTCGCATTGAATGTGCCTGCTTTTTGTCCTGATAAGTAAAAACGAATGAAAAGGATATATCTTTTTGTGTTATAATTGTAAAAAATAGTTAATTAAGGATGAATGTCATCAGGTTTTCATTCGCAGCAGCCTTTGAGATGGAATACCTTACATTCTATACAGTGAACAAAAACGACCAAAAACCGATGGGAGCGTGACCGATATGATCTGGTTGTATATTTTGACACCTGTAGTTCTTCTAGGGGGCCTTGCAGTTTATTTCGATAGGAAGTCCGGAAGCATCCCCCCTGATGAAACGGTCCAGGATGAAAAATTAGGGGAAGTGTACAGTCAAAACGGCATGAATTCCAATGGTTTTCATGATGGCGGATCCGGTTATTAAATGAATATCAGCTGTAAATAAGAAAAAGCACCGCGCTGTAAGCGGTGCTTTTTCCTTTGGTTTCCCGTTTTTGTTCATGAGAGATCTTTCTTCAATTCTTTCACTATATGCCCAAGCTCCGGCAGAATGAGCTTCTCCATTGCAAGTCTGACTGCTCCGGTTGAGCCGGGCATGGAGAAAACAATCGTATTGTCGGCGGTTCCTGCGGCCGCCCTGCTCAAAATGGCGGCAGAACCGATGTCTTCCTGATAGCTGAGCATGCGGAAGATCTCGCCGAAGCCTGGAAGTTCCTTTTCGAAAATGCCGGACACAGCTTCAAGTGTAACGTCTCTTTTTGCAATGCCTGTGCCGCCGCTGATTAATACAGCGTCTATATCAGGAGCTTTGCAGCCGCTGACTGCTGCATTTTTTATGAGCATTTCTTCATCGGGAACTATTTCATATTCTGCTGCCCCGTGGCCTGCTTCCTCTAAAAGAGATAGAATGAGCCTGCCGCTTTTGTCTGTATCTGCTGTTCTGGTGTCGCTGACGGTGATCACTTTACAGGATACACGGACAGGAGCCATTTTTTTGTGCTCAATTGAACTCATGCTCTGAATCCTTTTTTTCAAGCAGAAGCCTGTATCTGTAGAATTGATGGGCAAACTCCGTAATCTGCCGTGTCATCTGGTAATTCACCCCGGCCCCGATTGCCATTCCGATCAATGGTATGCCGCCAATCATTTTTTTTCTCAGCATCGATATCGCTGATACTTTGACAAGCTGCTTCACAAGATGATCAAGTGTCGCCTGATTGGCAAACCCATCTTCCCCTTCATAAAAGAACGGATGGCTCTCGCTGTCCTGCAATTCTTCCTTAAGGGAAGTCCATTGCTCATACCTCAGGTGCTTCGGCAAAATGGCTGCATGATAAACCTTTAAAGAAGTCATCATTTCATACGGGGTGTTCACTTCATATCCATAGCTGAGTGCCGTCATTTGAACGGCGCGGAGGTTGAGCAGCATTTGGGCAGGCAGATCAATTCCCATCAGCAATAGTCCTCCCGTACCTGCGAGGCCGCCCTGAACGAACGAATAAAGCCTGTGCTTTGACAGCTGAAGATCGGATAAATAATGCAGCTGGTCAACAGATAATTTTTTCAGGTCCTCTATCTGTTCGATTTCATCATGAAATGTCTTTGCCGTCATCAGAAGCTGCTGACGGGCATCCTGCTGCACATGAGAGTTTTGGATAAACGCATGCAAGTGAAACAAAATATCATCCAGTTTGCCGAAAAATTTCTCTTTCAGCGGACCCGGCAGCTGATTCAGTTTCCCGTTCAGCCATTTGTCGTATGTCCGTCCGAAATCCGAGCGAAGATCCTCCCGCATGGAGTCTTCCCATCTTTCGATTTCTAAAAGCAAGGCGGTTTCACGTTTTGTTAGCGCCATGTTCAGCCTCCTGTACATCTCCATTGTTTTCCTTATTATATCACAGGGAACGCTCCGTGCATCAGGATGTAATCAAGTCTGTTAGTTAAGAAAAAATCCCGCACATGCATACAGGACCGCAGCTACAGCACAGCCGACGGCGGTAAATTTCAATTTATACCTTGCATAGGACACAACCGGCATTTCCAAAATGGATGCTGTTGTAATCGTCGTATCCCCAAGCGGAGAAGTCATGGCCCCAAAAGCCCCGCTTGCAAAAACCGCTCCGACTGTCAAAGGCAGTGATGCTCCTGAAGCAGCTGCGAGCGTCATGCCAAGAGGCATAAACAGCCCCCACGTCCCCCAGGAGGATCCGATGAAATATCCTACTGCCGAACCGAGCAAAAATATGATGGCCGGGACAAAAGCAGCCGGCAGCACATTTCCAAGCGTTGAGCTGATAAAATCTGAAAACCCGATATCTTCTGCAGAGAGAGACAATGCCCACACAAGGATCAAAAGAATAATTGCCTGCATCAGCTGGTTGCCTCCGTCGTAGAAGTGATAGAGCGTCTCTTTCAGCGGTACTCGCCTTATGCTGTAAAACACAAATGTCAGAACGAGTGTTAAAAACACAGCAAGCAGCATGACAAATGTGGCATCAGCTTTTGCAAATGCCTGAAAAAGGGACTTTGCACCTTTTTCCATCCCGTCCTGCCACAGCAGAAACATCGAAAGACCCAGCAGGAAGAATAAAGGCACAATCAGGTGCCACGGCTGAGCATCTACTTGTTCAAGCTCTTTTTTAAGCCCGATGCCATGATAGGGATGTTCCTCTACTGCTTCTTTCTTTTCATCCAGTTTTTTCTTCGGCTTTTTAAACGTGCTGACAAGACCAAGAACCAGCATCGCGATGGCAAAAAAGTTAAACGGGATACTCTGGAGATAGATTTGATACGGCGGAAGATCGAGCTGATTCCGCTCAATTCCCCCTTCTACAAGTGACAGCATGAATCCCGTAAAGGCCGTTCCCGCCGGCAGGAGAACAATGGTTGAGGCTGTTGAAACGTCCATTGTAAATCCTACTTTTTGTCTTGAAAGATCGCTTTTTTCCATCAGCGATTTAATAACCGGGCCGATCATCATGATCCTGAACATCGGCATCATAAACGTAAACGGCAAAGACAGCCAGATCATGCTTAAAAGGCCTCTTTCTGATTTGACCCTTTTGCCTACCCATTCTGAAAAACCTTTAATTCCCCCTGAGATTTTCATCATGCCGACAAGTCCGCCGAACAAATAAAGAAACCCGATAATCTGAATATTTGTATCATCTTCAAGTGTTTTTAATACATACTTCAAAACTTGCTCAAGCCCTCCAAGCAGGTCTGGTTTTACAAGATAAGAACCGATAATAAGACCCGCTACAAGTCCGGGCAGTATTTCCTTCAGCCATATGGAAAAAGCAATAACGATGAGAAACGGTACAAGTGAAAGCCAGGCATACTCCATGATTGGCGCCCTCCTTTTGCATGACATTTCTGCTTAGTATTGCCTATAATGGCCATTATTTGCGCAAAAAAAAGACAGCCGTTATGCCGGCTGCCTTTTGCATTTCATTATTTTGCAATGCGCTCTACGTCGCGTGCAATCATTACTTCTTCATTTGTAGGGATGATCATGACTTTAACCGGTGAGTGAGGATAGCTGATAAACGCCTCTTCACCGCGCACCTGGTTAAGCGAAGGATCCCAGTAAACACCCATGAATTCAAGACCGCGGAGAACGCGCTCACGAATATCAATGCTGTTTTCGCCGATTCCTGCCGTAAAGATGATCGCATCTACACCGGACATGCGCGCTGCATAGGAACCGATGTATTTATGAATTCTGCTTGCAAACACTTCAAGAGACGTTCTTGCACGGTCGTTTCCTTCTTCAGCAGCCTTTGTAATGTCGCGAAGGTCTGAAGACAGTCCGGAAATACCTAGCAGTCCGCTCTTTTTGTTCAAGATATCAAGCACTTCGATAGCTGAGTGTCCTGTTTTTTCCATGATGAACGGGATAAGGGCAGGGTCAATGTTCCCTGAACGCGTACCCATTGCAACACCTGCAAGAGGTGTGAAGCCCATAGAAGTATCAATAGACTTACCGCCTTCAATAGCAGCGATACTTGCGCCGTTTCCTAAGTGGCATGAAATCAGGCGAAGCTGCTCGATTGGACGGCCAAGAAGCTCAGCCGCTCTTTCTGATACATATTTATGCGACGTACCATGGAATCCGTATTTACGGATGCCGAACTTTTCATAGTACTCGTATGGAAGGCTGTAAAGGAAAGACTGATCAGGCATTGTCTGATGAAAAGCAGTGTCAAAAACGGCTACAGCCGGCACATTTGGAAGCACTTCTTTAAATGCCTTGATTCCGACAACGTTTGCCGGATTGTGAAGAGGAGCAAGCTCTGACAGCTCTTCAATTTGTGCAAGTGTTTCCGGTGTAATCAGGACGGAATCGTCGAACTTTTCGCCACCGTGAACAACACGGTGTCCGATTCCTTCAATTTCATCAAGTGATTGAATGATGCCAAGGTCTGTCAGCTTAGAAAGAAGAATTTTAACAGCCACTGCGTGATCTGGAATTTCCGTTGTTTCTGTTTGTTTTTCTCCGTTCACAGAAATCGTGAATACAGCTTTGTCTAGCCCGATGCGCTCAACAAGACCTGCTGTCAGCACTGTCTCTGCAGGCATTTCAAACAACTGGAACTTCAATGAAGAGCTCCCAGCATTAATTGCAATTACTTTTGCCATAATGATTACCGCTCCTTTTTATATAAAAACACGTTTGTGTATTAAAAAAATAAAGAAAATCGTTTCTTCTTTATTCTTTACAAATGAACCCGAATATTATCTGCCTTTCTCATTTAAACATTGCATGTCAGACATTTCAAGTGCAATTCACCCCTGCAATCGTTTACAGTTCATATTCATTTAATTCTGACTTTTTTGTTGTCAGACATAAAAAAGAACCGCATTATATAGCGGTCCCTGAATGTTATTTATTTTCTTTGAACCAGCCGTCAAGCTGCTTCATGATGGACTGCATGCCTGCTTTATCGGAGAAGCTCGGCAGCTCAGCAAGCATGGCGTGCTTCGGTGCAGAAACACCTTCGCCTTTCTTTTGAAGAATAAACAGGCTTTTTTCATGCTGCTTGTCTTTAAACAGGGTCTGCGGGAGCTTCAAAAGACCTTGAACAATAGCATGATCCTTTAAATATGCTTTCAGCTTCGGTGCTTCTGCAGACTCAAAAAGATGATTCGGCACAATAAAGAAAAGATAGCCGCCCGGTTTTGTATAGTTCAGACTCTGCTCAATAAACAGGTGATGGGAGTATGAATGGCCGCTGTCTGCTTTTAATTTGAATTTGTCTGCACCGACATCATTTGGATAATACCCTACAGGCAAATCGCAGATGACGTAATTTACAGGATCTACATAGAGCGGCTCAAGAGAATCTTGGTTATAAAACTGAACAGTATGCTCTCCAAGATTGGCATTCAGGTAGGCAAGCTTAATCAGGAGGTCATCCACTTCCACACCGTAGCTCAGCACATTCTCCCCGCCAATATGGTTAAGAACGGCCGTGAGAAGGTTGCCCGTCCCAACAGCAGGATCAAGAATCGAAATGTTCTTTTCCCCGGCTGCAAACTTGCTTACCAAGTAGCCTGTAAACAGCCCGACTGTATCCGGAGTCATCTGGTGATTGGCATGGGCGCCATCTTTAAGACCCTTTAGAATAACAAGCTGAAAGGCTTTGCGGATCTCTTCCTTTTGAAAAGAAGAGATGTTTGCCTGTTCATATTTTTTTGCAAGGTTCTTTTTCGTGACCTCGCTCATTTCATCCTGCAGCACTTCATTCTGGAAAAGATTTTCGCCGGTTTCAGCTACGGCTTCAATATATGTAAGGTTGCATTCTTTTGAAATAATCTCGGCTGATTCATTCATCATCGTGAACAGCTTTTCAACATTCGAAACGGCTTGCATGGTCGTTTCCTCCTTCATGGTTCGTATCCCTCATTCTACTCATCAGGAGGGGATAATTCAAGCAGGATTGCCTGGGCGGCAACAAGCAGAACACTTTCTCTTCTCTCATACTTGTAGAAAGTGCTGCTAAAACCAGTTTAGAACATTTTCTTTTCTCTTGTGGCATTGAAAAGTGTTGTTAAAGCCAAGTTAGAACATTTTCTTCTCTCTCATGGGTGTGGAAAGTGCTGTTAAAACCAGATTAGAACATTTTCTCTTCTCTTGTGGCATTGAAAAGTGTTGTTAAAGCCAAGTTAGAACATTTTCTTCTCTCTCATGGGTGTGGAAAGTGCTGTTATAACCAGCTTAAAACACTTTCTTATCTCTGACGATTTTGGAAAGTGTTCTTAAAACCCGAGTAGACAAATATTTTTCTTTTCAGGTGTGGGAAGTGCTGCTCTATATTTTTCACTGCTCGGTTCAATGCACAAAAAAAGAACCTCGCTGCCCAAAGGGCAAGAGGTTCTCCGGAAGACTGATCAGTTGGCAGCTTTAGCCGCTTCGATTGCAGCATCATAGTCTGGATGGTCCGTTGCTTCGCTCACATATTCTACATACGTTACTTTGTCATTGCTGTCGACAACGAATACAGCTCTCGCAAGAAGTCTGAGTTCTTGGATGTGTACGCCGTATGCTTCGCCAAAGGAAAGGTCGCGGTGGTCAGAAACGGTTTGGACATTTTCGATGCCGTTAGCTGCACACCAGCGTTTTTGCGCGAATGGAAGGTCGACGCTGACAGTCAGCACTTTCAGGTTGTCAATTTTTGAAGCTTCTTCATTAAAACGGCGCGTCTGTGCATCACAAACACCTGTGTCGATAGAAGGAACGACAGAAAGAATGCGGACTTGTCCTTTTGAATCGGACAGTGAAACTTCTGATAGATCATTGGCAAGCACTGTGAAATTTGGAGCTGTATCTCCCACTTTTACCTCGTTTCCAATAAGTGTTACCGGATTTTGCTTGAATGTAATAGACGCCATTTAATATTCCTCCTCCGAAAATATGTACAGTGTAAATATAGCCTGAATCAGGCGCTGTTTGCAACGGAAAAGGGCATTGATTCCCAAATTCCAACAAAAAACGCCTGTCATTTTATGACGGGCGTCCTTGCTTAAATATCAAAATCATCTTTTTGCTGCTGATGACCAGTGTGGCTGTGATCATTTTTGTTCTTTTTGAAGATTCCCTGAATTTTTTCAACTGCCTGTGGAGCCGTATCGAGAATTCGTTCGTACAGGTGTGTGCTTTCATCTAAATGAAGCATTTTAATTCCGTTGTGGCCGACAATGAGAAAGGCAATCGGCGTGATTGAAACTCCGCCGCCGCTTCCGCCGCCAAACGGATGTTTATGGTGGTCATGCTGACCGCCAGCTGTTCCGCCGGTATTCTTTTCTTCAATACCCGTTCCATTAAATTCACTGCCCCCTGCTGCAAACCCGAAACCAACCTTTGAAACGGTCAAAATGACGCTTCCGTCAGGTGTTTCGACAGGGTCGCCGATGATTGTGTTCACATCAATCATCTGCTTAAGATTTTCCATAGCCGTTTTCATCAGGCCTTGAATTGGATGATCGCTCATAATAAGGTTCCTCCTTTTAAGCTGGTGTGTTCTTTTTCTTGGACAAAAAAGAAAACTGCTGATCCCGTAAAGTTGGACGTCCGCCTCTCCAGTATTTGAGCAGGCGCAGTCCCGCCAACATAGCATGCCCTGTTCGAAAGTGGAGCATACATGAAAGCATCGTTTTTGAGCTCTTTTGATAAAAATTCGGCTCAATTGAAAGAATGGGAGGTTTCTTCAGTTTCATGTAATGGCTGATAATGCCGAGAGCCGCTCCTTTTAATGTCCACCCGGGTCCAATAAGAAATCCTGTCTCAGCGGCGTCACCTGTGCCTATCTCGGACCGCCATTCAAACTTCGTGATGGAAATATGTGCGAGAAACCGTTTCACGATCGCATGCAGATGCACAATGTGCTCGGTCAATTCTTTCACATCCTTTATGCTCGTCAGCATATCATCAGGAGAAATTTTTTCGTCACTGTTCTTAGGCTTTTGATTCTCGCCGACTGCTTTTTCTTTTTTCAGAAGCAGGTTCGGTCCATCAGGATCCACTTTAATTAAAGGAATTTTATAGGTGTATTTCAGCAGTCCAAACAGAGCTCTAAGTTTCAGGCTTATTTCATCGTCGTGTCCTACGTGTCTGATATCAGCGATAATCGTTATTTTCATAAACAAGAAAAGCGAAATAAAAAAAAGTAGTGCAATAGCGCAAATCCATATCCAGACCACCTGTTTCACATCCTTTCAATCCTCCAGTATCGTCCTCGGCAAAAAAAAATAAACCTGCGGCGGCCGCAGGTTTATTTCCTCAAAGCTTATTCTGCCCTTGCCGGAGCAAGGGTTCTTTCGCTTTTTCTCAGATATTCAGTTACAACGGCTGTATCTGCAAACAAATCGTGCACTCCCTGTTTCTTTGGAGTGAATGCTGCGACAGCGTAGCCGATCCACGTGAACTTTGAAATAAATCGCCCGATAAACTCTCTGAACAGAACGGTGCTCCATGTCAGTTTTTCCTGTTTAACAGAAATCACTTTCAGACCAAGCACCATTTTACCGAGAGTTTGCCCGAGAAATTTCGTCATCAGGACAAAATACGCGTAAAAGACGGCCGCGGAACAAATCGCGATCGGAGAAAAAATAAACGTTTTCGATACTGGAATATCCAGCCATGTAAAAAGCGGATGAAAGACAATCCGGTTGATGCTCCAAATGACAATGATATCAATCAGATACGCCCAGAATCTAAGCCAGAAGCCGGCGTAGTGGACATCCATTTCTTCTAGGTGATAAAGAGGCTGCTCCCGGGTTTGGCTGTTTTCTTCAAACGTAGCATCCATCTGCAAACCCTCCTTTTATTCTGAGTACAAATACATCATTCTCGGTGAATTCGACTGCGAGAAGAAACGGTATAAGCCCATCAGCTCAAATTCCTCGCTGAACACTTTTGTTGCGCCAAGTGACAGCAGTGAATCTAGTCCGGCATTCATTTCATACTCGACTACCTGTGCACCGTCGATCTTCAAATCTTTTTTCATGCCTTTTAACGCATCATCAGAGTATCCCAGTTCATCAATCAAATTCAGCTCTTTTGCCTGGCGTCCATCATAAATACGGCCGTCTGCAATTTTTCTAACTTCTGCATCTGACATTCCGCGCCCGCCTGCAATAACGTCGACAAATCCGCTGTACGCATTATCAACCATTGCCTGAAGGATTTTGCGGTCTTCTGCTGTCATTTCCCGGGAAGGAGACATGATATCTTTAAACTCCCCGCTCTTGATCGTTTCGAACTTCACGCCGTATTTTTCAGCAAGGCCGCTGTAATTCACTCCCTGCATGATGACGCCAAGCGAACCGGTTAAAGTATCCGGGGCTGCGTAAATTTTATCGGCAGGGGCAGAAATATAATAGCCTCCTGAGGCAGCTGTCGTTCCCATTGACACATAGATTTTTTTATCATGCTTTTCTTTAGCATCCATTAAATGTTTATGTATTTCCGCACTCTCCACAACTCCTCCGCCCGGAGAATTCACTTTGAGCATAATGCCGCTGACATTGTTGTCTTCCGCTGCAGCATCAATCATTTTCAGGAACTGCTGATGATTGTAGCCTGCCGTCTCAAAAAAAGACGTCACATTTTCACCCGTGTCCTGAATCACGCCGTTCACTTCAAGGACGACGATTTTGTCTGATTCATTTCCTGCTTCAAGCACCGTCTCTGCAAATTCTTCATTTGCTGAAAGTGCATCTGTAAAGGCATTGCTGTTGGCCAAAGCCATACTTGTCAAGCTGATCACAACGGATACTCCGAACAGAACAGCTGCGGTGACAAGTGCCCCCCATCGTTTCCCATTCATGCTGATTCCTCCTAAAACAGTTTCTGCAGGCCGAAAAAACCTTTAGCCTGGCACGTGCAATTATTTTAATATTTAAGACGAAAATGGTAAACTAAACACCATAAAGTATTGTAACACCATTTTCTAGGAATGTGTAACTTTTCCAACATTAAGGAGGATCACCATGACAGATAATCGGCGCAATGTTTACTTTTTCTACAAAAAACAGGATGATTTAGTACATAAAGTGGAAGGGCTTACTTCCCTCGCTTCCGAAAATGGATTTACAGTTGTGCAGGATGCAAAACAGGCTAACATCATTGTCAGCATTGGCGGGGACGGCACATTCCTTCAGGCTGTCAGAAAAACCGGATTCAGAGAAGACTGCCTGTATGCAGGGATATCCGTAAAAGGAACTGTAAGCCTTTACTGTGATTTTAAAATTGAAGAAACAGATAAAATGATTGAGGCCATGAGAGAGGCTCAAGTGGAGGTAAGACGTTATCCAATCTTAAATGTAACCGTTGACGGCCATACATCCTTCCAGTGCCTGAACGAATGCTCCATCCGCTCCGGCATCATCAAAACCTTTGTCATCGACGTCTTTATTGATGACCTTCATTTTGAAACATTCAGAGGAGACGGCATGATCATCTCTACGCCAACAGGCAGCACGGCCTATAACAAATCCGTTCAGGGAGCAGTGGTTGACCCGCTTCTGCCATGTCTGCAAGTAAGCGAGCTTGCCTCTTTGAACAACAATAAATATAGGACACTCGGTTCCCCGTTTATCTTAAGCGGAGACAGAAAGCTTACACTGAAAATCGTTCAGGACGGCAATGACCACCCTGTCATAGGCATGGACAACGATGCCCTGAGCATCCGCCACGTTGAAAACGTCGAGCTGTCCCTAAGCCCGTCCATGATTAAAACTGTCAAACTGAAAGACAATTCCTTCTGGGAAAAAGTGAAGCGGACGTTTTTATAAAGAAAAGCGGAATCGCCCGGTTAGCTCCGGGAGTCAGATAAGGAAATGGCGGTAAAGGCGCTTTTTGCCTTTGCCGACGGTTCCGTTCTGACAGAGGAGTTGGGCGATGGAGCTGGACACCAAGAAAAGCGGAATCGCCCGGTTAGCTCCGGGAGTCAGATAAGGAAACGGCGGTAAAGGCGCTTTTTGCCTTTGCCGACGGTTCCGTTCTGACAGAGGAGTTGGGCGATGGAGCTGGACACCACGAAAAGCGGAATCGCCCGTTTAGCTACTCTGTATTTTGCTCATGAGGATTGACAGATTGGCATTCTGGTTTTATTACCCTGTATTTCGTGATTGATGAAATATAGGGTATTATTTTGGTTTTTGCTGCCCTATATTCTGCTCTTGCTGATTTATAGAGCAGTATTTTTCCTTTTTGCATCCCTATATTCTGCTACTGCTAATTTACAGGGCAGCATTTCGCCTTTTTGCATCCCTATATTCTGCTACTCCTAATTTATAGGGCAGCATTTTTACTTTTTGCATCCCTATATTCTGCTACTGCTAATTTACAGGGCAGCATTTTGGCTTTCGGCATCTCTATATTCTGCTACTCCTAATTTGCAGGGCAGCATTTTTATTTGTGCATCTTGCCGCTCCAAAATAACCGACAGAGGAGGATGAACGGAATTTCAAAATTTGTTTTGCACGCTGTCTCCAATTTCCTCTTCGGTTACGTCTTTCAATACATGTTTGTCTTATTTGTTATACTCTTCCTTTATGTGAGTGAAGCTCTTGGCTATACATTAGATCCAACATTGGAAAAAGGATTATTGGTTCCTTTTCTTTTCATTACCGCTGCGGCAGGTTTGGTTTACTTTTCAGCAGTCATCTTGACAAACATGTATTACCGGAAGAAAATCAAATTGAAAAAAACGCATTTTCTACTGCTCACTTTTCTCTTCTTTTCATCAGGTGTCTTTGCAAACGGAGAGAGAATAGCAACCTTTTTCAATTGATAAAGCGATTGAACTGCAAAGCAGCAATAAAAAAACGCCTGGGAAGCCAGGCGTTTTTTATTACCTTCTAATCCAGCGTTCATTCACTTCTTCTCATACACAACCGTATCATCAACAACCGTCATAACCACTTCGGTTTCAAGAAGGGCATCTTCTTCAAAGATATCCCTGCTCAGGACGGTGAAGTCTGCGGTGTAGCCTTTTGCGATGCAGCCGTATTCATGTTCATGATGCACAGCATACGCGCTCCCTTTTGTGTAAAGCTCCACCGCTTCATATACAGACAATCTCTCTTCTGGAAGATAGACCTGCCCGTCGTAAATGCTCTCTCTTTTTACAGCCGAGTAGATGCCAAGGAGGGGGTCAATCGGTTCTATCGGCGCATCTGATCCCCCTGCACATTTCACGCCTTCTCTTATTAGCGTTTTCCAGGCGTAGCAGTACTTCATTTTATCCCGTCCGATGCGGTCCATCACCCATGGAAAGTCACTTGATGAAAATCTGGGCTGAATGTCGAGAATCACCGGAAGTTTCTTTACACGTTCAATGAGTTCCCCGCTCAGAATCTGAGCGTGTATCAGCCGGTCGTGCTGATGCTTTTGACGGGGCGGATTTGCCTCAATTGCATCAAGCGCTTTTTCAAAGGCGAGGTCGCCGATTGTGTGAATGGCTGCCTCCATGCCATATCCTCTGGCTTTTTGTATCAGGCTGTTAAGCCCTTCATCTGAATGGATGCTGACGCCATTTGTTCCGGGATCATCTTCATAAGGCTCGCTTAATAGAGCCGTTCTTCCCCCAAGTGCACCATCGGCAAATAGCTTCATTGCGCCAAATTCGATAAACGGCCCCAAATCCCGCTCTTTATGCTGAAATTCATCTGTTACATGATGATGAACAAGAAGATGTGCTCTAAATTTTTTCTTTTCTCCATTAATCACGGAGTCAAATGCGCCAAGAACATTTTCCAGGCTCCCGTAATATGACAGGTCTTCGGTAT
Source organism: Metabacillus sp. SLBN-84 (assembly GCF_053629595.1). Taxonomy (NCBI): domain Bacteria; kingdom Bacillati; phylum Bacillota; class Bacilli; order Caryophanales; family Bacillaceae; genus Metabacillus; species Metabacillus sp. SLBN-84. The sequence goes on along the minus strand of NZ_JBRJIP010000001.1, from coordinate 1,165,744 downwards.
GTCCACCAACTAGACCTTTTTTATGGCAGTCCTCGATCGATTTCAGCAATGCTTTATGTAAATACTCCTTTGAAACCTGCGGCTGCGCTTGAAAAACAAGCTCCTGGGCCCCATCATGCATATAGCCTGTCGGATCTCCGTCCTTATCCCTGACGATCACGCCGCCTTCTGGGTCAGGAGTTTCTGCAGAAATACCTGCCAGCTCCATAGCTTTTGTATTCACAATGACGGCATGATGGCAGATTCGTTTAATTAAGATGGGATGAACATTCGAAATGTCATCAAGTTCTCTTCTGTGAAGAATTTTGCGGTCTGGAAATTGGTTTTCATTAAACCCTTCTCCGATAATCCACTCACCGTGCTGAATAGTCTTTGCACGCTCACGCAAGCTTTCAAGCACTTCCTCTGAAGAAGCCATTGCTGAAAAATCAAGGTGCATCAGCTTTTCGCCATGGCCAATCACATGCATATGACTGTCCGTAAAACCCGGCAGCATTGTATGTCCGTCTAAATTCATTTCTGCGGCCCCGGGATATAAAGACCGGAGTTTTGCCAAATCCCCCGTTTCTTTAATGATGCCTTTTTCGGTATAGACCGCTTCAACTGTATCTCTTTCTTCTATTAAAGTATAAATATTTCCACCGAACCAAAGCGTGCCCACGTTCTCATTCCTCCAGCTCTTTCATTTGAATCTATGGTATCATTCAGAGCATGGAAAAACCAGACAGAGAGCTCCTGTCTGGTTTTCATAAAATTTAAGCTTCTGCAAGCTCACGCTGTCTGAGCTCAATCCGTCTGATTTTGCCTGACGTCGTTTTTGGCAGTTCCTCGACAAATTCAATTTTACGCGGATATTTGTAAGGTGCTGTCAGTTCTTTGACATGATCCTGAAGAGCCGGAATCAAATCCGGTGAGGAGGCATCCACTTCCTCCTGAAGCACGACAAATGCTTTTACGATGCTTCCGCGAAGCTCATCTGGACTTGCGACAACCGCGCATTCCTTGACGAAAGGATGCTTGACGAGCGCATCTTCAACTTCAAACGGTCCGATTGTATAGCCTGAGCTGATGATGATATCGTCTCTTCTGCCTTCAAACCAGAAGTAGCCGTCTTCATCCTTTCTGGCGCGGTCACCTGTAATATAGTAGTCTCCTCTGAACTGCATGGCAGTCCGCTCGGCATCTTTGTAGTATTCTTTGAACAGGGCAGGAGTATCAACATGCACAGCGATGTCGCCGACTTCACCAACCGCACAGATGTCTCCGTCCTCATTGATGATTTCCACTTTATTGCCCGGCGTCGGCTTGCCCATAGAGCCAGGCTTCAGCTGCATTCCTTTCATCACGCCGACGAGCAGTGTATTTTCTGTCTGGCCGTAGCCGTCTCTGACTTCTATGCCGAAGTAGTTTCTGAACGTATCAATAACTTCCCTGTTGAGCGGTTCACCTGCTGAAACGGCGCTGTGAAGCTCAGGAAGAGAATAATCCTTCAGATTGTCCACTTTCGCCATCAGGCGGTACTCTGTAGGTGTACAGCAAAGTACGTTTACTTTATAATCCTGAAGCAGCTGCAGATACTTCTTAGGTTCAAAGCGGCCGTTGTACACAAGTCCCGTTGCCCCTGATCCAAGAACCGATAAGAACGGGCTCCAGATCCATTTTTGCCAGCCTGGTCCCGCCGTCGCCCAGACCACATCGTTCTCTTCAATACTAAGCCAATTGCTTGCAGCGGTTTTAAGATGGGCAAAAGCCCAGCCGTGCGTATGAACGACGCCTTTTGGATTGCCGGTTGTTCCGGATGTGTAGGACAAGAAAGCGTGGCTGTCTCTCTTTGTTTCTGCCATCTTGAGATCGCCTGACTGCCCGGCAGCCTCTTCTTCAAGACTGTACCAGCCCTCTGAAGTCCCTCCGACTGCAAATTTATGCAGGCTGTCATATTCGTTAATCCCGCTGCATTCCTCAGTAAAGTCGGTGTATGAAATGATGGCTTTCACATCTCCGTGGGTCACCCGGTATTGAAGATCCTTGGTGCGCAGCATTTCTGAGCTTGGTATGACAACAAAGCCTGCTTTAAGAGCTCCCAAGTAAACCGCATAAGCTTCTGGAAACCTCGGAATAATGACAAGAATTTTATCTCCCTGCTTAAGACCCTTACTAAGTAAAGCGCTTCCAATTCTGTTCGCTCTGTCTAGAAGCTGTCCGTATGTAAGTTCCTGTTTTTCTCCCTGCTCATTTTCCCATTTAAGAGCGACCCGGTTTGCATCTTTTGCGTGTTTTTCAACTTCTTCTACTAAATTGTAGATTTCTGGCGCAATTAGTTCATTTCTCAGCATCAGTGACCCCTCCTTGTACTTTCTATTCGATTATACATAATAATTTAACATTTTTGAATATTATTACAAAATAACTTCCTTTTTTAAAAATGAAAAAAGACACGGATAGAATCCGTGTCCTGTCTTAACTCTGTTCATTTGATTCCACTGCATTTTTAGGTTCGTTTCTTCGTTTTCTGCCTTGCTTTCTTGACTTTTGAAGCTTTTGGTCCTGTTCCGGTCCCTCAGAAAACTCAGTGCGGTTGTTTTTTGTCATGTTTGGCAGCCTCCTCTATATGAATTGCTCATCGAGCAAAAAAGGGCAAAGAAAAGAGCGGGGTATGATCCCCACCCTTCGTAGCCATATCTATTTAGTTCAGGTTATTTTGAAAATCCACCCATGTTTTGTTGAGCGTAAGATACTAGACGTTTAGTGATCTCACCGCCAACAGAACCGTTAGCACGAGCAGTTGTTTCAGGTCCTAAGTTCACTCCGAACTCAGAAGCGATTTCGTATTTCATTTGGTCGATCGCTTGTTGTGCGCCTGGTACTACTAGTTGGTTTGAGCTGTTGTTTGCCATGTGTTTTCACCTCCTTGTGAGTATAGATTGTGTAAAAACACATGGCTTCATACAAACTTAATTTGGTAATTGTTCACAATTTCATTTCATTAGAAGAATTCATCGAATTCTTCTTCAGAAACAGCAGACAATTCCACTAACTCAGTCCGTTCAACAGCTTTTAAAATCATCGGCTCAAAATCAAGAAAGCTTTCAAAACGCTGAGCTTTCTCAAGCTTTGGCTTCGTTGCCGGTGATGGAGGCGTAAAAATGGTGCAGCAGTCCTCATACGGCAAGATGGATGTATCATGCGTGCCGATCTGCTTTGCAAGAGAGATGATATCTTTTTTGTCAGAGGCAATCAGCGGCCTGATGATAGGCGTTTTCGTCACGTCGTTAATGGCATACATGCTTTCAAGCGTCTGGCTTGCCACCTGCCCGAGACTCTCTCCTGTCACAATGGCAAGCGCGTCATGCTTCTCCCGTATTTTATCGGCTATTTGCAGCATCATCCTGCGTGTGGAAGTCATGACATAGCTTTCAGGAACCTGCTTTTGAATCGCTTCTTGTATCTCTGTAAAAGGAACGATATGAAGTCTGATTCTGCCCCCGAAAACAGTAAGCCTGCGGGCAAGATCAATCACCTTTTGCTTTGCTCGTTCACTTGTGTACGGCGGGCTGAAAAAGTGGACAGCTTCTAGCTCTATCCCTCTTTTCATCGCAAAATAGCCGGCTACAGGACTGTCAATTCCTCCTGAAAGCATCAAAACGGCTTTACCGCTTGCACCTGCCGGCAATCCGCCGATGCCCTCGTAGTCTTTGGAAGACAGGTAGGCTGCTTCCCCGCGGACCTCAACCCTGACGTCAATATCCGGGCTGTGTACATCTACAGTCAGTCCTTCAGTATTTTTCAAGATATGGCTGCCTACTTCATAATTAATTTCATTTGTCAGCAATGGAAATGTTTTATCCGCTCTTTTAGCAGAAATTTTAAACGTGTCTCCTGACTTGTATTGGTCTTCTATTAAAGCGAGAGCACCATTTTTGATTTCTTCCAGTTCTCTTTTCGTCTTCAATACAAGACTGAAGGAGTGAATGCCGAATACGAGCGGAAGCTTCTCAAGAATCCCCTCGTGATTTTCCCCGTTCAAGTTGATATAAAGCCGGTCGCGGTTGCCCCAGTATCCCAGTGCAGGATAATCAGACAGCACCGATTTGAGGTTTTGCTTCAGACAGTTTACGAACCATCTTCTGTTTTTTCCTTTAGTGGTAATTTCCCCGTACCTTACCATAATGTGCTCATACTTCATAAAACTACCTCGCAAGTTTCACTAGTTTTTTTACAGATGCTTCTAAAACGGTTAAAAACCCGCTCCAGGTCTTTATCTTCTGTGTCGTACGAAAGGCTCACCCTGATGGAGCTTGAAGCAGCTGACCCGCTTTTTCCCATCGCAAGCAGCACAGTACTGCTGCGCTTTCGCTTTGAAGAGCAGGCCGAGGTGGTGGAGACGTAAATCTCTTCCTGTTCAAGCATCCGCAATAGAACTTCAGCCTCTGTACCCGGCACGGAAAAGTTGATAATATGGTCGGCCGACTGCCCGCCAGGCGTGTTGATCTGGACCGTTTCCATATTTGCGAGCCCCTTCAATAGGAAGTGCTTTTGGCGGTTCATCTTTTCCCTGTTCGATTTGTACCGTTCAGTCGACATTCTTAGTGCTTTTGCCATCGATGCAGCAAGAGCAGCACTTTCCGTTCCGGAGCGTGCCTGCATTTCCTGATCTCCTCCTGAGAGCATCGGCAAAAGCTTTACCCCTTTTTTCATATAAAGGGCACCGCATCCTTTCAAACCATGGAATTTATGGCCTGATATGGTGCACAAATCAATATGCTCAAGCGACAATGGAACCTTTCCTGCTCCCTGGACAGCATCCACATGAAATGCGATTCTCGGGTATGCCGCAAGCATTTCCCCTATTTGTTCAACAGGCTGAATGGTCCCAACTTCATTATTTATATGCATGATTGACACTAGGATCGTGTCAGGTCTAATGGCTTCTTCTGCCTTTTCTATTGTGATCATCCCGTACTCATCCGGCTGCAGGTATGTAACGTCAAAGCCGAAGTGTTCCTGCAGCTGCTTGATGCTCTCAAGGACTGAGGGATGCTCAATCTTGCTTGTGATGATGTGTTTCCCGTGATGTTTTCGCGCAAGAGCTGACCCTTTGACTGCCAGATTGTTCCCTTCAGTGCCGCCTGAGGTAAATATGACTTCGTTTTCTTCGGCACCTAAAAGCATGGCTGTCTGCCTTCTTGCCTGCGTGAGAACCTTTTCCGCTTCAGCTCCCAGGCTGTGCAGGGAGGAAGGATTGGCAAAAAACCGGGTTGCAACTTGTGAGAAAGCGTGCAATACTTCATCGTATGGTTTTGTTGTAGCGCTATTGTCCAGGTAAATCATTTCCTGCTCCTCCTGTGTACAAACGAGGATGATTTCCTCAATCTTTATAGTTTGCACGAAACAAACAATCATAATAACACAGTTTGATGAAATAAGAAATCTTTCAAATAACATTTGACAGATTTAATTTTTAGAATATAATAAAAATTGATTTAATCACATTTTTCGACAAATTTTTCGGCGAATGTGATAGGATGTAAACGGATACATTGTTAGTACGTATATCTCAGGGGGATTTTTTGATGTCGAATAAATCGTTAACCATAAAAGAAACATTTGTTATAGGACTGATGCTGTTTGCATTGTTTTTTGGCGCAGGGAACCTGATTTTCCCTCCGGCACTGGGGCAGCTCTCAGGAGATCACATGTGGACGGCGATTATAGGCTTCCTTATTACAGGTGTGGGACTTCCGCTTCTTGGAGTCATTGCCATCGGGCTGTCCGGCAGTGATATTCAGTCGCTTGCCGGCAGAGTCCATCCGCTGTTTGGATTCTTCTTTCCTTTTGTTCTCTATCTTGCAATTGGTCCAATCTTTGCGATTCCCAGAACGGCGACCGTCACATATGAAATTGGAGTGATTCCATATTTGCCGGAGTCATTGAGCGGGAACGGCTGGATCTTGTTTCTTTTCACGCTGGTCTTTTTTGCAGTAACGTACTGGCTGTCACTGAACCCTACCAAACTAGTTGATACAATCGGTAAACTGCTTACGCCGGTGCTGCTTTTAGTACTTGCCCTGATTACAGTGAAAATGCTGATTTCTCCGCTTGGAACGTTTGAAAGTCCCACGAAAGAATACGAGAACGGCGCGTTTTTCAAAGGGTTTCTTGAAGGCTACTTGACCATGGACACACTTGCGGCACTGGTTTTCGGAATTGTTGTCATCAATGCGGTGAAAGACAAGGGAGTTACGGACAGATCCCAAATAGCAAAAATTTGCTTGAACTCAGGGCTAATTGCTGCTGCAGGACTTATGCTTGTCTATATTTCATTGGCCTATCTAGGCGCTACAAGCGTCTCAAAAGTTGGATACCTTGATAACGGCGGAGCTATTTTATCTGAATCTGTTCATTACTTATTCGGATCTTTTGGAAATGCAGTCCTTGGGACGGCCATCCTGTTTGCATGCCTGACTACAAGTATCGGACTCGTTTCTTCCTGCGGCAATTATTTTTCGAAAATTTTCCCAAGTCTGTCTTATAAAACGATTACCTTAATCATTTGCCTGTTCAGTATGACAGTGGCAAACGCCGGATTAACAAAGCTGATTTCGTTTTCTGTTCCTGTTCTGGTGGCGTTGTACCCTCTTGCCATTGTGCTGATTGCTTTATCTTTCTTCCACTCCTATTTCAGGGGGGCTAACGAAGTTTATCTTGGAAGCCTGCTGTTTACATTTGTGATAAGCGTCGCTGACGGTCTAAAAGCGGGAGGACTTCTTCCAGCAGGACTGGACGCCTGGATGAAAGGGAATGTTCCATTGTTTGAATACGGCATTGGCTTTATAGTCCCTGCTGCAGTCGGCGGCGTTCTGGGATATGTCTATTCCTCGTTCAGAACGGCACCTGCTTCACCAGACAGCCGGAGAAAGTAACAAATAAAAAAGATCCCGCACCGTTGAAGGTGCGGGATCTTTTTTATTTGGACGTCTGTTCTTCCAGCATGCTTTGAAGCTTTGACAGCGAGCCAGGCTCAACCTGTTCCAAGGCTGCAGCTGCTTTATCGAGCGACTTTGTATATTCATAATTGCGGAAGTGATCCTCCGCTTCTTTCAGCTGTTCAGCAAGCGTACCATTTCTTCTCCGGTACTTGTTGCCGTACTGAATGACTTTCTCTGTCAGGTAGACTTGTTCAATCATTTCGTTTGACTGTCTTGAAAAAATTTCAATATGAGCAGTCGCTTCTTCAAGGATACGATTAACATCAATCATATTAAGCGGGATTTCTTCAAGCTTTCGGCCAGCGTCTGCGAGCGAACGCTTCGCTTCTTTCAAAAGTTCTGCAAGATTTGGCGGCAGTCCGGGAACGTTGCTTTTTTGAATCTTCCGGCTTGCTTCATAAAGCTGTTTTCTTCCTTCAGCAAGGGCTGCCCGCGCTTCTCTTTCTTCTTTCCTCAGTGCACGGAGCATTTCACTGAATTCCTGGTGCTCTGCACGCACTTCTTCGATTTGTCTTTGGAGCTGTTCGAGCTCTTCCTTCAAAATGGAATGGGCCAGCTGTTCGGACTGAAGCTTGTTCTGGATAAGAGAAAACTGTTTGCACAGCGCTGAAATCTGTTTTTCAATTTTACGGCGGCGGTCAAGGTCCACTTCTGAAATCTGGTAGCTTTCTTTGACAAGTTCCGCTTCTTCTTCTGTTTCCTGGCGCTTTTTAAGAAGATCTGCAAGCTGCTCATCTATTTTTACAGCAGCGGTCTGGACGAAATGATGGGCGAGTACTTCTTTTTCAAGCAAATCGTAAAAAGTATCAATCGCTTCCTGCATCTCTTCTATATTTTCTTTTACTTCGAGAGTCTCGCCTTGAGCAAGAAGGGCCATATACGCCTCCAGCTGTTTGTTCATTTTTTCAAGCTCTGTCTCAAGCTGGATATGCTTCAGATGGAATCCGTTCTCAAGCATTTCCTGATAGCCGTCAGACAGCTCTGAAAGCTGATTTGGAATGACAGTCTGACATTCTGCGAGCAGCTTTGGAATTTCGTCAATCTTCTCAAGGAGAATATGGATCTCGTCCTTTTGCCCCAGAAGGATTTCACGTGCTGCAAGGTAATTCCCTTCTTCTGTTTCCGCTTCAAACTGCTTAAGCGCCTCAGTGATTTCTGCAAGCCTGATTTCAAGCGCCGCATGCGACTTTCCGAAGGTATGGCTGTGCGCAAGCAGGGTCTTCTTCGCTTTTTTGACCTGTATTCTTACCTCTTCGATTTCTGTGCTGTTTTTCTCTTCACTTGTAATCAGTTCATCAATTTCAGAGATGATGATTTCAATTGATTCGTCAACAAGCTTAAGCGTTTTCTCGATATGTTCAAGCACTTTTTTCGATTTGGAAAAGCGGTACTTGTCTGCGTAATCCTCTGCATCAAACAGGAGCTCCTCTACTTCCGGAAGCTGGGCTGTCAGGATCTCGTCCCACTCTTTTCTCCACCGCTCAAATAATTCTTCCGCCTGTCCTGTCATCTTTAAATCTTTGACCTTTGAAAGCTCATCTGCAATCGACCGGTTCATGATTTCGATTTTCAAGGCTTCCAGCCGGTCTACTTCTTTGTAAATATTTCTTCTGATTGCGTAGCCGACTCCAAATAAAACCAGCAAAATGACAATAAGTCCAATAACGACTTCCATAGTGAGCCCCCTCGTTGTGTTCCAGCAAATCGTCATAACAAGGTATAATATATTTATATGAATGTAAGTAACGATTGTCGAATTTTCATATGTAATCAGTTCATTATACGGTTAAATGTTTTTTCATTGTATTTATGATACCATGTAAACGACAATTTTTGACCGGTATTTTAAATTTTTTTGCACAATTTATCGCCATATTTCGCGGTACTTGAGAGGGGATTTTCTGCATGAGAAAAAAAGACGGACATGTACATACGCCATTTTGCCCGCACGGCTCTGATGACAGCCTTGAAATGTATGTTGAAAGGGCTTTGAGTGAAGGATTTGAGGAGCTGACTTTTACAGAGCATGCCCCTCTTCCGGAAGGGTTCAATGATCCTGTTCCAGGGAGCGACAGCGCTATGAGCCGGTCTAAATTGGAGGATTATATTACCCGGGTCACTGCAGTGAAAAAGTCCTTTGACGGAAATATAAAAATTAATCTCGGCTTTGAAGTGGACTTTATCCGCGGTTATGAAAAAGGGACAGAACGCTTTTTAAACGACTATGGCCCGTACATGGATGACGGGATTCTGTCTGTTCATTTTCTGAAACCCGGCACTGAGTATCAATGCCTTGATTTTGACAGTGACACCTTTTTAAAAATGGCTGAATCGGCCGGCGGCGTAAGGAAGCTGCATGAACTGTACTATGAGACTCTGCTTGCTGCAGTTCAATCAGAGCTTGGTCCTTATAAGCCGGGCAGGCTTGGACATCTGACGCTTATAAAAAAATTTCAGAGAGCATTTCCGGCTGAGTTTGACTTAAAAGACCTGCAGCTGTCCCTTCTTTCTGCTGTTAAAAAGAACCGGATGGAACTCGATTTTAATACAGCAGGACTGAGAAAAGATCTTTGCGGCGTGATTTATCTTGACGGATGGATGATCAGGGAGGCACAAAAACAAAACATCCCTCTCATATACGGGTCTGATGCCCATAGTGCAAAGGATGTTGGAGCACACTATTTTCATTATGAGGAGGCCCTTGTCTGATTGGAAGGATTCCTTACACAATCGCTTCCTTCTTTGACGGATCGCATAAAAGATGGTCAATCCAGATTTCGATTTCGTGAAAATACTGTTTCACGAAGTAGATTTCATGTGTTTGAATATAGAGGACTTCGCTCATATATTGCGGCTGAAGGTACGGCATGTTCAGAAGGCTCTTCAGCTGTACAAGAATGTGGGCCATCGGTGCTTTCCGGAACTGTCCGGAGAGGATGCCCTCTTCAAGAATGGCTTTAAAAAAGTACTTCTCTTTTGTGAGATACGTTGTCATCACTTCTCTGATCAACATAGAGTCGAGGGTTACTTCTCTCAGAACAAATCGTGCAAGTTGACGGTTTTCATGCTGATAGTTTAGAATATCCCCAATTAAGAGAAGCAGGCAGTTTTTTGGTGTTTCACGGCTCAGGCGGAGATAGCCTGTTTCAATGACTGAAAGGTATCCTTCATAATACTTTGAAACCAAGTATTCCAGAAGGCCGCCCTTTCCATTAAAGTAATAGGAGATGTGAGCAACATTGACATTCGCTTTTTTGGCAATTTCCCTCACGGATGTGCCGTTAAAGCCCTGTGTGTTGAACAGTGCTACAGCTGCATCGATAATCTTTTCTTTCGTTTGATTGGAGGCGTTCGGCTGCACTGGCATAAATCTCACCCCTTTCATCATTACTTTGTACATTCAAGAAAATAGGAGAATATCCTCTATTCTTTTCTCGACAAAGTTTGTCCGCACGCTTATAAACGCGTGAAAAATACACAAAGGTGGGGAAATATCGTGTTTCATGTCGAAAATTACAGCGGAAAACAAGAAGAAAATTACGAAATGCTCATTAAGCAGCTGAAGGCTTTGCTGCATGGAGAAAAAGATGCCATTGCCAATCTGGCCAATGCGTCGGCTCTATTAAACCAGTTTCTTAAGGAGATCAATTGGGTCGGTTTTTATCTTTACAAAGACAGCGAGCTTGTTCTTGGCCCGTTTCAGGGATTGCCGGCGTGCGTCAGAATACCTGTCGGAAAAGGCGTCTGCGGGACCGCTGCTCTTAACCGCAAAACGGAGAGAGTGGCGGATGTTCATGCTTTTCCGGGACACATCGCGTGTGATGCAGCATCTCAGTCTGAAATCGTCGTCCCGATGGTGAAGAACGGAGAGTTAATCGGCGTCCTTGATATTGACAGTCCAATTAAAGACAGATTCAGTGAGCTTGACCAAAAGTATCTGGAGAAGTTCACGGAAACACTTATTGAATTTCTATGAGTTTTCCACTTTTAAAAGTATGACAAAATGCCCGAGAGGTCTGAGAACCCCTTGGGCATTTTTTTATAAAGCATCCAAAGCCTGATTCAGATCATTCCAAATGTCTTCCACATTTTCAAGGCCGACAGACAGCCGCACAAGATTGTCGCTGATGCCCATCTCCTGCCTTTCCGATTCTGGAATAACCGAATGGGTCATAGTGGCAGGATGCTGAATCAGACTCTCCGCATCACCCAGACTTACAGCGATTTTTATAAGATTCAGCGCGTTCATAAATCGCTGAACCTCCAATTTGCTCTCTTCTTTTAACGTGAAAGAAATCAGTCCGCCGCCTTTTTTCATTTGCTTTCTGGCAATACGCGTTTCCTCAGAGTCACCGATAAATGGATACACAACCTGCCCGACTGCAGGATGCTTCAGCAATCTCCCGGCAATTTCGGCAGCACTCTCACAATGCCGGTCCATTCTGACTGGGAGAGTCTTCAGCCCTCTAAGCAAAAGCCATGCATCAAACGGAGACATAATGGCCCCGATATCTTTCCTTTCTGTCATAGCAAGCTTTTGAATGTACTCTTTATCCCCCGCAGCAAACCCGCCGATCACATCTCCATGCCCGCTGATGTATTTCGTGGCGCTGTGAAGAACAATGTCACAGCCGTGAGAAAGCGGCTGCTGAAGGTACGGCGAGCAGAACGTATTGTCAACCACGACGCGAAGCCCATGAGCTTTAGCAGCTTCTGCAACGGTTTGAAGACTGATGATTTGCATCGTCGGATTAATTGGCGTTTCAATATAAATAAAGGCAGTTTCCGGTCTAATCTCTTTTTCAATCTCTTCTTTTGAAGCAAGCTCAGAAAACGAATACGTCACGCCAAACTTTTCTTTCAGCATGTTCAAAAGACCAAACGTACAGCCGTAGATCCCTTTTGAGCAAAGAATGTGAGAACCCGTTCTCACCATTGACATCATAACGGCAGAAACCGCTCCCATGCCTGATCCAAAAGCAAGTGCTGCTTCTGCTCCTTCAAGCGACGCAATCTTTTGTTCAGCCAGCTGAACCGTCGGATTGCCGAGCCTTGAATAAATATGTCCTTCTTCTGCTCCTGCAAATCTCTGCTCGCCTGTTTCCGCCCTGTCAAAAATAAAAGTGGCCGTTTGATAAAGCGGCGGAGCCAGACTGTTATATGGATCTTTCATCTTTTCCTGACTGTGAATCACCTTTGTTTCAAATTGATATTCCTTCCCCATGTCTTTTCCCCCTTAAGCTGCTGCCTTACATATCATATGATAAACTAGCTTATTTTGAAAGCGCTTTCTTATTATCATAAAAAAAGAAGCATCAGGAGGTCTCGTGCACGACCTCTGATTCTTCATGAAAGACAACGCAGTTCTTTCCGTTTTCTTTTGCTTTGTAAAGCGCCTGATCTGCTCTTCTTATCATTCTTTTCAGTGATTCAGGCTCCTCTGCCGTCCAGTGGGCGACGCCGCACGAAATGGTAACAGACGGAAAGGTCTCATTCTTTACAGACTCAACGATGCGGTTCGCAAGTTCGATGCCAAAATGAGGGTCAGCCTGAGGCAAGTAAACGGCAAGCTCCTCACCGCCCCATCTGGCTCCAACATCATTTTTTCTGATGCTGTTCATAATGATGCCGGCCACCTGAATTAACACATCGTCCCCTGTCTGATGTCCGTGCGTATCATTAACGGCTTTAAAATCATCAATATCCATTAAGATAAGTGCTCCCTGGCTGTCTGTTTTAAGAGAGTGGTGCACCGAATCATCCAGATAATTGCGGGAATAAAGTTTTGTAAGGTGGTCTGTAATCACAAGCAGTTCAAGTTCTTCTCTCAGCATGGAGTTCATTAATGCAAGCGTTGAATGGTGAATGAGCGACTGCATCAATTTAAACATTTCAAACGTGAACGCATAGGGTTCTCTGTGCAAAATAACAGCAAAACCCTTCAATTCATCCCTTTGCACCATCGGAATGGCAATCATGGAAGAAAAAGCGGCATCTTTCACCTTTAAGTCACCGATGAATACTCCTTCAAGCTCCTGCCTCACTCTGCTTTCTGCAAGCCTCAGATAAAAATCTGCACCCTCACTCTGAAAAAAAGAAGTGCTGCCAGGCAGCATCCGTGTTCCGCCTTCGCTGCTGGTATAAAAGAAGCCGGTCTCATCAGCAGAAAAAGAACGGATAATCCGGTCCGACATATAAGTCATCGTATCGATCAGCCTTAAGTTTTTGTTGAGTTTGTGAGATGTCTCATTAATGAGCTGCAAATCAGAAACCAGTTTTTTCGACTGTTCGTAGAGCTTGGCATTTTCATAAGCATGACCGGCAGCTTCTGCAAGTGAAGCCGTCATCACCGTTTCATCCTCGTCCAGTTCAGACCGGTTCTGCTGAGTAACCTCGACTACACCGTATATGCCCTGGTTCCCTTTAAGCGGCGCATACAAAATTACCTGGTTTGCAGACTCCGGGGCATCCCATTTAATCTCTCCCGTCAAATAGGCTTCCATTGCGCTCGCACTGCCTGTTCCTTCGTAATCGAACTCTTTCACCGGCAGTTCATGTCTGCTGCCACTGTCATGCGATAAAAATAAATAAAACAGGTAGTCAGGAAACAATTTCTGAAGAGAAAAAATGAATTGATTTAACACTTCATCCTTATTCATCGTCGCATGAAGCTTTTTAGTAAGCGCATAAAGCTCCTGATAGTTTTTTTCCATTTCCGTTTTCTTTTGAAGGCGCTGAAAGTAAGCAAGAAAATGATTGCACTCTTTAGTTAAAAGTCTATAAAAATCTTCATCGAAAACGTGTTCCTTCTCTGTTACGGAAAGCAGGAATCCCTCAGAAAGCATAAGGTCAACCCTTGACTCTGTCCGCTCAATTAATGAGCGTTTCTGTCTGAAGGGCACCGTGTGGTAGGAATGCGAACTTGCAGCAATCAACAGGTACTGATCCTCTTTGCGCTCAAAAAAAGAAACACACTCTGCACTTAAATATGATTGGAGGCAGCTGACAGCATATTCCTCTGCCTGTCTGCTGTACGGACGTGCCTGACTGCTGATATAATCAAAAAAAGAACTTTTAATGGATAGTAGTATGTATTCAGAATGACTTGTCACAAAAATCCCCCGTATGTCCGAATCAGCTTTCGTTACTTCAGTATAACATATATTTTTTTCCAATTTCTTATCCGAATGTGTTATTTCCTCTATTTGTATTATCGTCTTTCTTAATAGATTGTTGACTTTCAAATATCAAAATTATATAATGGTCGTTGTGTAAAATAAATATTCGCAGCCTATTGATACCACTGCTGTGATTTCATTTTGTTCCTCTGTGATGAGGTGTATCGTGTAACTCTCTGCTGCTGGAGCGAGGATATATGAAAACAAAATGTGCACTCAGTCAGGGTCAGTCTGTTTTTATTTTATGCCAAATAAAAACATGTAAGGAGGAGACATCTATGTCTCGTTATACAGGTCCAAGTTGGAAACTTTCCCGCCGTCTGGGAATTTCATTAAGCGGAACAGGTAAAGAATTAGAAAAGCGTCCATTCGCACCAGGTCAGCACGGCCCGACTCAGCGTAAAAAACTTTCTGAGTACGGCTTACAGCTTCAAGAAAAACAAAAGCTTCGCCACATGTTCGGTGTGAACGAGCGTCAATTCCGCAACACATTTGACAAAGCTGCTAAAATGACTGGTAAACACGGTGAAAACTTCATGATTCTTCTTGAATCACGTCTTGACAACGTTGTTTATCGTTTAGGCCTAGCTCGCACTCGCCGCCAGGCACGCCAAGTTGTTAACCATGGCCACATCATGGTTGATGGAAGCCGCGTAGACATTCCATCATACCAAGTGAAGCCAGGTCAAACAGTTACACTTCGCGAAAAATCTCGCAACCTTGACATCGTTAAAGAATCTATCGAAGTAAACAACTTCGTTCCTGATTTCCTAACTTTCGATGCTGACAAATTAGAAGGTACTTTCACTCGTCTTCCAGAGCGTTCTGAAATGCCTGCTGAAATTAACGAAGCTCTTATCGTTGAGTTCTACTCTCGTTAAGTAAAGTGGTTCTTAAATAACTTTTATAAAACCCTAGAAACGTTGATAAAACGGCTTTTCTAGGGTTTTTTTAATTTGTTTGGTTCTTAGAATAACACATAATAACGTATTTATTTGGGGGAGATTGGGGGAAGTTTTGGGGTAATAAAACAAGTGGACAGATCACCTCTAACTATTAATCCCCCTCTATCTTGTTTAAAGATTTCCTGTTTATAAAATATAATTGGAGACAACAATAAAATAGCAAAAAAGGCTTCCCTAAAACTATCGGGAAGCCTCTTATCTGTTTCAGAACAAAAGTAACTGTTATTTTAGATTTTGGGTCATTAGCACATAAAGTTAAACGTTATTACAAAATGTTAGACAACTTTGAGAGAAATTAATATTTTATTTACGCAAGATACCCGCCTTTTATTAAAATAGATGTTTTTTTGCCGTTTTGATAAATTCTTCTCCAAAATCAAATGGTAGATACCTTAAACTATTATCATGGACTAAAATTTCAATTTCATTCCATTTTTTGATATCTTTTTCGACATGAACTTTTTCCAATTCCAAAATTTCTTGCCTTAACTTCTGTATTACCCACTCTTTCTCAGAATCCAGTATATCGACAAATCTCTCATCTAAACTCCCATCAAAGGATTGGTTATAGTAGCAATCGAAAAAAAATTTCAACCATTCATACTCCTCATTGATATTCATCATTCTTACTCCTTTTTATTGTTTTCTAGGATATGCTGTTACTATGCTAAATCCAGTCTCCGAGTTCCTATCTTTTTTAATTAGCATAAACACACCTTGAAGATTTTTGTCTAGGCTAGATCCACCTGAGCTATAACCTTTACCTATTGAAAAATTAATTTTATGTGTCAAGCTTTTTGAACTAGTAGCATTATCGTCTAACAACCACTTTGATATTTCGTTAGAATTAGCAATCAAAGCACTTTCTATTGCTGAAATAGCTGTACTTTGACTATTGAACTTAGATGAGTCTCTTTTTTTGATCCTGGATCTACATACATATCTTATCCTCCTATTGTATTGTCTTTACGATAGGTATATCAGTCTAATATATGGATTAATTTACTATTATTTATAAAATATAGAAATTATTAGAACGTCAATTAATTCTTTAAAGTTATTATTATGTTAATTACTAATATCTCGTTAAATTTGCCCAAATTGGTGAAGGTTTTCAAAAGTCTTTCTCAAAACCTAAAAATAATAGGTTTTTTCAAGCTATAGAGTTCTACTCTTGTTAATTCATTCGCTCTTTAAAGAGCAATGTAAAAACCCTAGAAACCTTGTTAAACCAAGGTCTAGGGTTTTTTGTTTATTTTCAGCTTTTAGAATAATGTATTCTCCCCTTGCCAGTTTTGGAAGATTTTGCGGAATCGATAAAATCTATATTTTAAAAAATCTTGGGCAGACGATTTTTTGCATGATTAAACCCAATCTGAGTTTGCTTAGTGGGCCTTTGTCTGCTGTTATAGGCACGGATGTACATTATACTGCGCGAAAAATGTCACTCTTTTATAAAAAGTTTTTTTCAAACAGCCACTAATCACGCTTACATTTGCAGGGATAGTAAAAAACGATCATCTTTAAAATTAATCAGCTTCTATCTGATCCACTATTACTTTACCATGCTCATCTAACAAAGGTGTGAGAGTGCAGCCTTGCGCACTCCAAGTGTATAAATAGTTAACACCTGTTTGACGGTCAACCCATAGAGATATTAGGCTTCCATGCTGAGAGGTCTGTATCAGCTTTTCATCAAAACGTTTATTGGCATTTTTATCTTTTTTATTGAACATCATTTACCGCTCCTTTATACAGATTTTTTCCATACTCAATCTGTTTTCTCCTTTCTAATTAAATTAAACTGCATGTCCTCTCTATTCTATCCGGTAAATGTTTTTCCTGCAGTTAACTGTCTAAATCATTTCTTTTGCTTGTTACTTCCTATTTTCAGCCAGATCAAAAGCAACAGTTACATCTCCCGCTCCTGCAGCTTGAGCAAAACCCGCTGGGTCCTCAATAAATCCCATTCTTGTATAACGATAAGTACTCGAGAAACTTTCATAGAACAGCACAAGACAGTTATCTCCGTACAGCATGATATCTCCTGCCCAAATCTCTCCAGGCACTTCTGAATCTTCAGGAAGAACATCTGAAAAATTGTAGAATTTTTCATTGCGATTATGATCGTTCATATTCATACTCAGGGGCAGTTTCTCAATGAATGCCCGGGTCGTTTGATGGTCATAAAGTTTTGCAGAAAATACCTGTTCCCCAATTGTTAGTGTCACATCAATCATCTGATCTGTCATACCACTCTTCCCCGTTTCCTGAAGTGAGTTTTCCCGGCTAAGTTCCCTTTCACTGCCGGTGCAGGCAGTCAGGGCAAAGCTGCAGAGAAACAAACAGAGGACTGAAATTCTCATATTCCGGCACCCCATATAAAATAGTTCACAGGTCTGTTTTAATCCTGATCAGGTTCTATTTTCTTTATCATTTTCGCGGGCACACCGCCTGCAATGACATTTGGCGGCACATCCTTTGTTACAACTGCGCCAGCAGCAATAATTGCCCCATCACCTATGGTTACACCTGGAAGGATGGTGGCATTTGCACCTATCCAGACGTTGGTGCCAATGGTAATTGGCGCAGGATGCAAAGTGCTGCGCTTTCCGGGATCGATGTCATGATTAAGAGTAGCCAGCACAACATTATGCCCAATGAGTGCACCATCGCCAATCGTAATTCCTCCCTGATCCTGAAAGCGGCATCCAGAGTTGATAAAAACGTTCTTGCCCACATGAATGTTTTTCCCAAAATCCGTATAAAATGGCGGGAATAATGCAAATGAAGGATCCACCGGTTTACCAATCAGCTGCGAAAACAGTTCCTGAACTTCTTGGGGAGTACGGTAACCTCCGTTTAACTCAGCCGCTATCTTCATGGCTTCTTGAGAAAATGTGTGCATAAGCTGATGCATCTCTGAATGTCCCTCCACCGCTTCTCCCCTGTTTAAGTGCGCCAGAAAATCATGAATGTCCATTATAATCCTCCCTGTCAATACGTTTGAATACGCTCATTTACGACTTCTTATTTCTCCCCTGCAGTCTCCATGTTATTCCTTATAGTTAACTCTAGGTCAAGAGTAAAGATAGAGCTGCACTGAACAATTAAATGACTTTTTTGACACGCAAAACAGCTCGTGATACGATTCAATTCACAAATCTCAAGTTAACTGCAATTTTAAATTTATACTGGAGGAGATGAAGCATGAATACATATTCCATTGGAGAAGCAGCAAAGGAATTAAACCTTACCGTATATACTTTGCGCTATTATGATAAAGAAGGCCTGATGCCTTTTGTAGAACGGACACCCAGCGGTACAAGAGTGTTTAAGGAATCAGATATAGAAGCTTTAAGAATTATTGAATGCCTGAAATCCACTGGAATGCCCATAAAAGAAATCAAAGCATTTATAGATTGGTGTTCTGAGGGAGATTCTACATTAAAACAGAGGTATGAAATGTTTATGGAACGTAAGGCAAGTGTAGAGGCTCAAATGGAAGAACTGAAAAAGACGATGGAAATCATTCATCATAAATGCTGGTATTACAAGACTGCGATGGACGCCGGAACAGAGAATATTCATAAACAGAACGTCTAGGTTTGCCTGAGACCTGCCTTTATTTTATCTTTAAAAAGATGGAAAAAAGCCAGGTTTTGTTTCTTTGTTTCGCCACCCGTTTTTCTATAACTACGCATAATTTACTCGTTTTCCCTTCACACCGGCGGACAAAATATTTTCTATTTTAAAGATCCTCACCTGCTGCTTTGAAAAACAGTACGCCTTCACATAGCTGCCGCGTATCTCCCTCACAGCGATTGTTCTCTGGGACAAAGCTCCTTTTTCAGAAAGATAAATAATTTCAATCGGAAGCTTTTGATTCATCGACCTCTCAACTAATCCGTTCATACTGTCAGCTCCTTTTCTCTCCCTTCATTATATGCAAACATATGTTCGTTTACAACTTGTTGGGAGAGGATTTGGAGTGTAAATTTTGGAAAGAAAAAAAGCCCCTATAAAATAGAGGCTTTCCCATATTACTTATACTGAATCAGCGTGTACTTCTTCTTCCCTCTGCGGATGACGGTGAACTTGTCGTCAATGCGGTCTTCGGCTCCAAGAACTTTGTCTGTTTCCTGAACACGTTCGCCGTTAATGTAAACCGCTCCGTTTGATACGTCTTCTCTCGCCTGGCGTTTTGAAGGAGAAATTTTGGCATTGACTAAAAGGTCAATCAGGCCGATTTCGTTCTCTTCTACTGTAAAGGCAGGAACGTCTTTGAAGCCCTGTTCGATTTCGTCGCCAGTCAGCTCTTTAATGTTGCCGCTGAAAAGTGCCTGTGAGATTTTAATCGCCTGTTCGAGTGATTTCTCACCATGGACAAGCTTTGTCATTTCTTCAGCGAGTGCTTTTTGTGCCGCACGTTTTTCCGGCGCATCTGTCAGTTGCTGCTCCAGTGAACCGATTTCTTCATGAGAAAGGAATGTGAAGAATTTGATGTATTTCATAACATCGCGGTCGTCTGTGTTGATCCAGAACTGGTAGAATTCGTAAGGAGTTGTCTTTTCTTTATCAAGCCAGATCGCGCCGCCTTCTGTTTTGCCGAATTTTGTGCCGTCTGATTTTGTTACAAGCGGTACAGTTAAACCGAATGCTTTTGCATTTTCTTCTGATTTGCGGATCAGCTCAAGACCTGCTGTAATGTTGCCCCACTGATCGCTTCCTCCAACCTGTAGTCTGCAGCCTTCTGTTCTGTACAGGTTCAAGAAGTCGTATGATTGCAGGATCATGTAGCTGAACTCTGTGTAAGAGATGCCGGATTCGATTCTTGATGCAACCGTATCTTTAGCAAGCATGTAGTTAATGCCGAAGTTTTTGCCCACATCTCTCAGGAACGTAATCAGATCCATTGAACCGATCCAGTCGAAGTTGTTTGCAAGAACGGCAGGATTTTTGCCTGAAGGATCAAAATCAAGGAAACGTGACAGCTGGTTTTTAATTTTATCTGACCATTCTTTGACGATATCAGATGTATTCAGCGTACGTTCTGCTTTTTTGCCGGACGGATCTCCAATCATCCCTGTTGCTCCCCCTACGAGGGCAATCGGACGGTGTCCTGCCTGCTGGAAGCGGCGAAGCGTTAAGATTGGAAGCAGATGGCCGATATGCAGACTGTCTGCCGTCGGGTCAAATCCTGTATATAATTTAACAGACTCCTCTTCAAGCACCTTTTTCAGGCCTTCTTCGTCTGTCATTTGATTAATTAATCCTCTGAACTGAAGATCTTTGAGCAATTCACTCATTTTGCTTCTCTCCTTTTTCATAAAATACAAAAACGCCCCTTCATAAAATGAAGGGGCGTGGAATACGCGGTACCACCCTGCTTTGGGAAGCATGCTTCCCGTCTCGAAAAGATAACGGCCTTTAACCGTCTTCCGCTAATTGGCAGATCTGCCGTTCACAAAAGAAGCTCCTGGAGGTAATTCATGATCCATCTTTGTGCTGATTTGCATCGACCATCAGCTTTCTGAGACAGGGAGATGTTCACTACTTCTTCCAATCAAAGCAATAAAATAATAATAAATCTTTTTTACCACAACTCAGCATGACTTGTCAAACGATCCGCCCCGATTTGACAAGATCATACAAAAGAACCGTTTTTATATGATATAATGAAGTGATTGTATAGGGGGATGATACGCTCATGGATAAACTTAGAACGTGGTACAGAAAATGGATGCCTTACAAACATAGAACAATTAAAGGGTTTAACATTACATATGGAGTCATCTGGAACCTGGTGCTTGTGTTTATTGTAATCGGTTTACTGACGGCTTCTTTCGGTGCGGGCGTAGGAGCAGGGTATTTTGCTTCTCTCGTAAAAGATGAACCTCTCCGCACATACAATTCAATGAAAAAAGACATTTACAACTATGAAGAAACCTCACAGGTTTATTTTTCGGATAATGTTTACCTCGGCAAGCTTCAGGCAGATATTGAAAGGCAGGAAGTAAAGCTAGCGGATATTTCGGATCATGTGAAAAATGCCGTAATTGCGACAGAAGATGAATTTTTCTATAAGCATGATGGCGTTGTTCCTAAAGCCATTATGCGCGCCCTTTTTCAGGAAGCAACCAACTCGGCTAACCGCTCAGGCGGAAGCACGCTGACACAGCAGCTAATCAAAAATCAGATCCTGACCGATGAAGTTTCTTTTGACCGAAAAGCAAAAGAAATTCTGCTAGCCCTCAGACTTGAACGTTTTTTTGAAAAAGAAGAGATTCTTGAAGCTTACTTGAATGTAGCGGATCTTGGAAGAAATGCATCAGGCAGAAATGTCGCGGGAGTACAGGCAGCTGCTCAAGGCATTTTTGGAGTCGATGCAAAAGACCTGTCCCTTCCTCAGGCTGCGTTTATTGCGGGACTTCCGCAAAGCCCGTTTGGCTATACTCCGTTTACAAACAGAGGGGAAATTAAAGGAAATCTTGATGCGGGAACATCAAGAATGAAAACCGTTCTGCGCCGCATGCATGACAAAGGCTTTATTACCCAGCAGGAATTCCAAGAAGCAAGCAAATTCGACCTCAGAAAAAGCTTAACAGCCGCAAAACCCTCATCAGTTGATGAATATCCTTGGCTCACCTACGAAATCGAAGAACGCGCGAGAGATATTCTTCTTGCCCAGCTCGCGGAAAAAGACGGCCGTAAACTCGATGAATTAAAGCAAAATAAAGAACTCTATGCCGAATACAAGGTTTTAGCTGACAGAAATCTAAGACAAAACGGCTACAAGATTCACACCACTGTCAATAAAACGATGTATGATAAAATGAATGCCATTGCCAAATCCTATGAATATTACGGCAACAGCAAACCAGAATACAAGATTGATAAAGAAACAGGCAAAAAGATTCAGGTACAGGAACCGGTAGAAGTCGGCGCTGTATTAATTGAGAACAAAACCGGAAAGATCCTCAGCTTTGTCGGGGGAAGGGATCACAATGTTTCAGAGACGAATCATGCGACAGATTCGTACCGGTCAAATGGTTCAACGATGAAGCCTCTCCTTGCCTATGCCCCTGCCATGGAAGTCGGAAAACTTCAGCCTGGTTCCGTTCTGGCTGATGTTCCAATGCAGATCGGAACATGGAGCCCCAAAAACTTTGACGGCAGGTTCCACGGCTTTACAAGTGCACGTTTTGCTCTTGAGAAATCCTATAACATCCCTGCCATTAAATCATATATGAGGGTTATGGACCAAAATCCGACCGAGTATTTAAAGAAAATGGGTATGAGCAATATCCATAAAAAAGATGTCGGAGCACCAGCTGTCGCCATTGGAGGACTGACTAACGGAGTAACAGTTGAGGAGAACGTAAACGCGTATGCTACCTTTGCAAACGGAGGAAAATTTGTTGATGCTTATCTGATTGAAAAAATAGAAACAAAATCAGGAGAAGTCATTTACCAGCATCAATCAAAGGCTGTTGACGTGTTCACACCGCAAACTTCCTACCTTACCATTGATATGATGAGAGATGTTGTACAGTCCGGAACCGGGGCGTCAGCCAAAAATTACTTATCGTTCAGTGCAGACTGGGCAGGAAAAAACAGGTACGAGCCAGGAGTATAAAGATATTTGGTTTGTAGCGTCCAATCCAAATGTGTCTTTTGGAACATGGCTTGGCTATGATACACCTAAATCAGTGGATAAAGAGTATAAAGGCATGTCCTACAGCAAGCGGAACATCCTCCTATGGTCGAAGATGATGAATGCTGCACATGAAATAAACCCTGGACTGATCGCTCCAAAGTCTACATTTAAAATGCCGGGCGGAATTGTCCAAAGGTCCTACTGCGCCCTTTCAGGCGATCTTCCGTCAGCGATGTGCCAGCAGGCAGGACTGGTTACAACAGATCTTTTCAACGCCAAGTTTGTGCCTACTAAGACAGATGACAGTCTGACATCGGGCAAATATGTATTCGTTAAAGACCGTGCGTACCAAGTTCCGCCTTCTGCACCGGCTGAATTTGTCCAGCAGGGTCCGATGCTGAAGAAGGAAATCCTTGAAATGCATAACCTCAGCAGCTTCAGCGATTTAAAAGAACTGCTGCCAAACAAAACAAACTGGGGAAAAATTGTCGTCACCGACGGAAATGAGATCAGGGACAACGGTGCGGTTCCAGGGCAAGTATCAGGTGTCAGAATAAGCGGCAGCTCTCTTGCCTGGAACATAAGCGGAGATTCTGATGTCATCGGATACCGCGTATATGCAGCCGGCAACTTCTCTAAAAACTTTAAAAAAGTTGCCAGCATTCCAGCTTCCAAGAGCCTGTCCGCATCACTTGGCGGCTCTCCGGCAGCCTACTACGTTACAGCAGTTGATGTAGCCGGAAAAGAATCACCTGCTTCCGCCATTGTGAAAAGCGGCAGCTACCAGGCAGAAAAACCGGCCGCTCCAAAACCTGCAGTGCCTAAGCCTGCTGAACCGAAGCCGTCTGAACCAAAGCCTGCGGAGCCTAAGCCGCCGGCTCAGCCTGAAAAACCAAAACCGGGAGAGCCGGCAAAACCACCTGGCGAACCTCAGACACCGCCTGAAAAACCGAATGGATGATGATTTAAAAGGATGCCCGCAGCGGGCATCCTTTTTTAGATTCAGGTAGTGGTGCCACAAACGAAGATTCCACCACCAAGAAAGTGGCTGTACTCCACCGAGTGGCGCCACAAATAAAGGTTCCACCACCGAGAAAGTGGCAACACTCCACTGAGTGGCGCCACAACGAAGATTCCACCCTCGAGAAAGTGGCAACACTCCGCCGAGTTACGCCACAAACGAAGATTCCACCACCAAGAAAGTGGCTGTACTCCACCGAGTGACGCCACAAATAAAGGTACCACCACCGAGAAAGTGGCTCCACTCCACCGAATGGCGCCACAACGAAGCTTCTACCCTCGAGAGAGTGCCTGCACTCCGCCAAGTGGCGACACAAACCAAGGTTCAAGCACCAAGAAAGTGGTATCACAAACCAAAATCCTTCCCAACAGAAAAAATCCGAACTAATTACCTCAGTTCGGATTTTCCTTGTTCTATTAGTTCTTTAATCTTCCATCGTCGACAAGTCACCTGTCGGAAGGTCAAGTTCCCATGCTTTCAGGACGCGGCGCATGATTTTTCCGCTGCGTGTTTTAGGCAGCTTGTCGCGGAATTCGATTTCGCGCGGAGCCGCGTGCGCAGCAAGGCCTTTTTTGACGAAGTTGCGGATTTCTTCTTTGAGCTCATCCGTCGCCTCATAGCCGTCGCGAAGGGCGACAAACGCTTTGATGATCTCGCCGCGGACCGGATCAGGTTTGCCGATGACGCCTGCTTCTGCGATGGCAGGGTGTTCGACAAGCTTGCTTTCCACTTCAAACGGCCCTACGCGCTCACCGGAAGTCATTATGACGTCATCAATTCTTCCCTGGAACCAGTAATAGCCGTCTTCATCCTTATAGGCAGAGTCACCTGATACATACCAGTCGCCCGGCATGAAATAGGATTCGTACTTTTCTTTATTGTTCCAGATCGCGTGCATCATGGAAGGCCAGCCCTTTTTAATCGCAAGGTTGCCCATGCGGTACGGCGGCACTTCATTTCCCTGGTCGTCCACGATGGCAGCCTCGACACCCGGAATCGGTTTGCCCATTGAGCCTGGTTTAATTTCCATGGACGGGTAGTTGCAGATCACCTGAGCGCCTGTTTCAGTCATCCACCACGTATCATGGATCCGGTTATCAAACACTTTTACTCCCCATCTGACAACTTCAGGGTTGAGGGGCTCTCCGACACTCAAAACATGTCTTAATGAGCTCAAATCATATTGTTTAACAAGCTCGTCTCCTGCTCCCATCAGCATGCGGAAGGCAGTCGGCGCACTGTACCAGACGGTAACGCCATAGTTTTGGATCGTTTCATACCAATGCTCAGGCTTGAATCTGCCTCCAACAATGACATTTGATGCACCGTGTAGCCATGGTCCGAAAATGCCGTAGACTGTACCCGTTACCCAGCCTGGATCTGCTGTGCACCAGTAAACGTCATCTTCCTTCAGATCAAGAACCCAGCTGCCTGTCTGGTAATGCTGGACCATTGCCTGATGGACATGAAGCACGCCTTTAGGTTTTCCTGTCGAACCGGACGTGTAATGAAGCAGAAGTCCGTCCGTCTTTTCCACCCATTCTATTTCGAGCTTCTTGCTCGCGGTTTTCATTCTTGTAAGGAAATCTATGTACGGACCGTCTTCATTTACATTTTCTCCGACTAAGACAACATGCTTTAAAGCAGGCAGATCGTTGAACGGAACCCGCTCAAGCAGTTCAGGCGTTGTCACAATGACCTTAGCCTCACTGTCTTTCAGCCGGTCGCTTACTGCCCCCTCCATGAATGCTTCAAATAAAGGACCTACGATGGCACCCAGTTTGATGGCTCCAAGGACGGTAAAATAAAGCTCAGGCGTTCTCGGCATGAAGACAAACACTCTGTCGCCTTTTTCAACATCTGCACATTGACGGAGGATATTCCCTGCTTTATTTGAGTGTTCTTTCATTTCTTTAAACGTATACTTCTCTTCTCTTTCAGGGTCCCGGTAGTACAAGGCAACCTTGTTCTTCCGGAAAGATTCTGCATGTTTGTCAATTGCTTCGTATGCAGCATTGATTCTTCCTGTTTCCGACCACGAGAGGTTTTTTTCTGCCTCAGACCAGTCAAATTGGTCATAGGTTTTTTGGTAGTCTTCAAGATTGTGGTTCCCCTTTGCTGCTGGCAGCGCTTCCAACTTCATCTTAATTCCCCCTTGTTCAGTGTATACATCCTCTATTATAGAACAGTTTCTATCTTTTCTCAATTTTTAAAAAAATCCCGGTTTTTTCGTGTAAACGCTTTATTTTCTATTTTTTCTAGTATAATAGATGATAGTTCAGCAGAATAAAAAGGCGGTGAATGAATGGAACACCCGAAAACGTACAACGCAAAAGAGATTAAAACTCCTTTTGGCCCCCTTATTATAGAAGGACCCATTAAGCCTGAAAAACTGGCAGGACTTGAATTTCACAAGGATCTGGTGGCTTTTAGGCAGCCTGAGCAGCAGCACAAGGCGCTGATTGAAATAGCGGGACTTCCCGAAGGCCGGATTATTATTGCAAGAAATCGCCATACCATTGTCGGGTATGTTACATATTTGTATCCTGACCCTCTTGAAAGATGGTCAGAAGGAAAGATGGAAAATCTGATTGAACTTGGTGCGATTGAAGTCATACCTGAATTCCGGGGCTTCTCGGTGGGAAAAAACCTTCTGAGAGTTTCGATGATGGATGATGCCATGGAGGATTACATCACCATTACAACCGAGTACTATTGGCACTGGGATCTAAAAGGAACCGGACTGAATGTATGGGAATACAGGAAAGTCATGGAGAAGATGATGAATGCAGGCGGCCTTGAATGGTATGCGACAGATGAACCTGAAATCAGTTCTCATCCTGCAAACTGCCTGATGGCAAAAATCGGAAAAAGAGTCGATCAGGACTCCGTTCAGCAGTTTGACCAATTGAGATTCAAAAACCGCTTTATGTACTGATATGTTTCGTTCATGCTTTAAAACAAAGGGGTAATAAGAATGATCGTAGAACAAATCATGAATAAAAACGTCGTTACGCTTCCGCCGGATGCAACCATTGCTGAAGCCATCGAAAAAATGGCTGAACACCGGATCCGCCATATTCTTATTGTGTCAGGAAACGATATGCTCTCCGGCATCGTTTCAGACAGGGACATAAAGGATGCGAGCCCTTCCATATTCGAACTGACCAATGACCGGGAAACACTTGATAAACCGCTTAAATCCATTATGAAAACAGATGCGATTACCGGACATCCGCTTGATTTTGTCGAAGAAATCTCGTCTATTTTCTATGAGCATAAAATTGGCTGTCTACCGATTATCAAACACGGAAAGCTAGTGGGGATTGTGACCGAAACGGATCTTCTCCATACATTTGTTCAGCTGACAGGCGCTGACCAGCCCGGCTCTCAGATTGAAGTAAAAGTTCCGAATGTATCAGGAGTTCTTTCAGAAGCAGCAGCTGTTTTCAGCAGACACAATGTGAATATATCGAGTGTGCTCGTTTATCCTGATCAGGACGAACGGTTTAAGATTCTCGTCTTCAGAGTTCAGACAATGAATCCGATGCCTTTAATTGAGGAGCTTGATAAAGAAGGCTATACTGTTCTGTGGCCTAATGTACCGGGGATTTCGTCATGAAAGAAAATATCTTCATCTACTCCCCTCTTTTTCAGCAGTACAAATTTAGCCAGGACCACCCGTTCAACCAGCTGAGAGTTGAGTTGACCTATGACCTGCTGAAAAAGATGAATGCATTGTCTGATGACGAGCTCGCAGCTCCGAGAATGGCCACTGATGAAGAGCTTGCACTCGTTCACGACAAAAAGTACATCGAAGCTGTAAAAAAGGCAGGAGCGGGAGAACTCGATCAAAAAGAGGCAATGAATTACGGAATTGGAACGGAAGATACACCTATTTTTCCGGGCATGCATGACGCCGCAGCACTTCTTGTCGGAGGCACGCTTGCAGCAGTCGAGCATGTTATGGAAGGAAAATCCAAAAGAGCCTTGAATCTTGGAGGCGGACTTCATCATGGCTTCCGCGGCAAGGCTTCCGGATTTTGCATATACAACGACAGTTCTGTTGCAATCAAGTACATTCAGAAAAAGTATCAGGCGAAAGTGCTGTATATCGATACTGATGCTCATCACGGAGACGGCGTGCAGTGGACTTTTTACGATGACCCTTCCGTCTGCACCCTGTCCATTCATGAAACCGGACGCTATTTATTTCCTGGGACAGGCAATGTGACCGAGCGCGGCGCAGGACAGGGCTACGGGTATTCGTTCAATGTACCGCTTGATGCCTTTACTGAAGATGAATCCTGGATGGATGCCTACAGGCAGTCAATCCGGGAGGTTGCCGCTTTCTTTAAGCCTGATGTGATTCTTACCCAAAACGGGGCAGATGCACACTTTTATGATCCTCTTACCCATTTCGCGACAACAACCGCTATTTTCAAAGAAATTCCTAAGCTGGCTCAGGAAATCGCTGATGAGTACTGCGGAGGGAAATGGATTGCCGTCGGGGGCGGCGGGTATGACATTTGGAGAGTTGTCCCAAGGGCATGGGCGATGATCTGGCTTCAGATGAAGAATCTGCCTGCAGAAGGAAATCTGCCTATCGAATGGATTGAACAGTGGCAGTCAAAAGCACCTGTCACACTTCCTTCCTTCTGGCACGATTCCAAGGATGACTATAAAGCCATCCCGAGAAAGCTTGAAATCGAAGAGAAAAATGCCCAGACAACTGCTAAAGCTCTTTTTCCGATCCGTCAGAACAAAACGAAAGACAGGCATTCTCTTTAAACCTGAAAAAAGGCATGAATCGAAGGGATTCATGCCTTTTAATTATGATTTTGTCGATTGTCTTATTTCAATGCGGTGCGGAAGCTCAACGATGTGATTTTCCACTTCTTCTTTGTTCATCAGCTTTGTCAGCAGACGCATAGCTACAGCTCCGATGTCATAAGTCGGCTGAACAACGGTTGTCAGCTTAGGGCGGACCATTGATGCAAGCTTCGTGTTGTCAAATCCGATGATTTCAATATCATTTGGAATCACATAGCCAAGGTCCTGAGCGGCATGTACAACTCCAAGCGCCATTTCATCTGTACCCGCAAAGATGGCAGTCGGTTTATCAGAAAGCTCATTGATTTTCTCAAACGCTTCAAGGCCAGAATCATACGTATAGTCGCCCTCTGTGATCAGCGCTTCATCAGCATCGATGCCTGCTTCTGACAGGGCACGCAGATAGCCTTTCATTTTCATTTCTTTATTAATCGGCTCTTCCATTGGTCCTGTTACATAACCAATGCGCTTATGGCCTTTTTCAATCAGCATGGACACAGCATCATAAGACGCCTGCTCATAGTTGATGTTTACTGAAGGCGTCACTTCATTTACATCAACAGAGGCAGCAAGAACGATCGGCACAGGGGAGCGCTTAAACTCATCCACATGCTCGTCTGTAATATTTCCGCCCATGAAGACAATTCCGTCTACTTGCTTCCCAAGCATCGTGTTCAGCAGGTGAAGTTCTTTGTCGCGGTTTTGATCTGAATTACTCAAGATAATATTGTATTTGTACATAGTTGCAATATCTTCAATTCCGCGGGCAAGTTCTGCATAAAAAGTACTTGAGATATCAGGAATGATAACCCCTACAGTCGTTGTTTTCTTGCTGGCAAGTCCCCGTGCAACGGCATTTGGGCGGTAGCCGAGACGATCTATGGCTTCAGATACCTTTTTGCGCGTTGTCGGTTTTACATTCGGGTTGCCGTTTACAACCCTTGATACTGTAGCCATGGAAACATTTGCTTCACGGGCTACATCATAAATCGTGATATTGTTCATTTTCCTACACTCCTTCGAAATCCATCTATATGTATAGTTAGCATTTACAATTATTGAAAGTAACATGTCATCATTATGAATTTATATGTACATAATGATACGATACTATGAAAACGTAAGCAATCTATTTACAGCGTTTTTACGCAATATAACCGTATTTGTTCATAAATGAGCAAAGTTTTTCATAAACAGCACTGTTTTCTATCATAAATAAAACCTCATGATGTTGCAAGCAAAACAAAATCAGGGTGCCGTGCGGATTCAAGAATTCTCTCCTCCGCGGCACCCTGAACAGGTTTTATGCTTTAACTTTAATTAAAGGTTTAATTTCATTCATGAAATCAGCAAACTGATCGAAATCCATCTGCTGGGCCGAATCTGACAGTGCAACCGCCGGGTCCGGATGAACCTCTGCCATTACGCCGTCTGCTCCGATTGCAAGTGCAGCTTTTGCACATGGAATAAGCAAATCGCGGCGTCCTGTTGAATGCGTCACATCCACAAGTACCGGCAAGTGCGTTTCCTGTTTTAAAATAGGAACCGCTGAAATATCAAGCGTGTTGCGTGTTGCTGTTTCGTACGTTCTGATGCCGCGTTCACACAGGATGATCTGATCATTTCCCTGTGAAATGATGTACTCGGCAGCATTTACAAATTCATCAAGGGTTGCCGCAAGACCGCGCTTCAGGAGCACAGGCTTATTAACGGCGCCGGCAGCTTTCAGCAGCTCAAAGTTCTGCATGTTGCGTGCACCGATCTGAATGACATCAATGTATTGAATCGCGATCTCGATATCTGCCGGGTTGACGATTTCACTGATGACAGCCATATCGTACTCATCGGCAACGCGTTTCAGTATTTTCAGGCCTTCTACACCAAGACCCTGGAAATCGTAAGGACTTGTGCGGGGTTTGAAGGCACCGCCGCGAAGCAGGCGTACACCCTGTTTTTTGGCTTCTTCTGCAACAGCAGCAACCTGCTCATAGCTTTCAACTGCGCATGGACCGGCAATCAGCACCTGGCTGCCGTCTCCGATTTTAACTCCTTTTACATCCACAATCGTATCTTCAGGTTTCTTTTTGCGTGAAACAAGAAGGGCTTTGCGGTGGTCGTCTTCCTGAAGCTCAAGACTCGCTTTAAAGATTTCTTTGAATATATGCTGAATGGTGGAATCCTCGAAAGGCCCGTCATTGTTTTCTTTCAGTTTATTAAGCATTCTTCGTTCACGGACAGGATCATATCGATTAACGCCCTGCGCTTCCTTGGCTTTACCAATATCCTGTACTAACTTTCCTCGCTCATTAATCAGCTGTAAAATCTGCAGATTAATCTCTTCTGCTCTCTCTCGCAATGCTTCTAACTCGGCGTTACTCATCTGACTCATCCTTTCCCGTTTTTATAGAAACCGGCAAACCGGCTTGTACATGCATCTTATTCAAGCATCTGGCCGTATTCAAAGCAGATGCATTATGCACTGAAAAGAAAATAGTAATCATTTTCTTTTGTAATTAGTGATAATTATATACAAAAACAATCCTGTTGTCACGCATTTTTCTTTAACATTTAAACGCTTTTAAGCAATAAAGCGTTTCGGCGATTGTTTTTGCTGTCTTTTTCAGGAGTCTGTATGACGCACAGCTGATGTTTTTTCGAAATCAGCCGATAAACTAGATAAGAATAAATGAAAGAGGTGCTGTTCATGAAAGCAGCTGACCATACATTCGCACTCGATATCGGCACGCGTTCAGTCGTGGGACTGCTTCTCTCTCGGCGCAGCGGCGTGTTTGAAGTCATTGATGCCGTCATGGAAGAACATAATGAGCGCTCAATGCTCGACGGACAAATCCACGATATTCAAGCTGTGGCCAGAGTCATTGTGTCCGTGAAAGAAAAGCTTGAAAAAAAACATGGACCTCTGACGAAAGTCTGCGTTGCCGCAGCAGGAAGAGCGCTTAAAACCCTTCGTGCAGAAGCATCCATTGATATAACAGGAAAACCGATTCTGGAAGCTGAGGCAGTCTCCCAGCTGGAATTAATGGCCGTTCAGCTTGCCCAGCAGGAAATCGCCCTGAAAGAAACCGGCATGGCAGGCTATGACTGCGTGGGCTACTCTGTTATTTCCTATAAGCTTGATCAGCAGGAGATCGGCAGCCTGCTCGACCAGCAGGGTCACACCGCATCTGCCGAAATAATTGCTACCTTTCTGCCTAAGGTTGTAACAGAGTCTCTCCTGGCCGCTTTAAAAAGAGCAAACTTAGAAATGCTTGCCATGACGCTGGAACCGATCGCTGCCATTAATGTGCTGATACCGGCATCAATGAGAAGGCTCAATGTGGCTCTGGTTGATATTGGGGCAGGCACATCTGACATTGCCATAACAAGTGAAGGCACGGTTACCGCTTACGGAATGGTGCCCGCAGCAGGAGATGCGATTACAGAAGCTGTTTCAGACGAATACTTGCTTGATTTTCATGAAGCAGAACGTGTGAAAAGAGAACTTAATACATCACAGATCATCCGTTTTAAGGATATCCTCGGCTATGAGAAAAGCGTATCAAAAGAGGCAGCGGCTGCTTCCATACAGCCCGCCGCTTCCCATCTTGCGAAATTAATCAAAGAAGAAATCCTCTCGCTCAACAGCGGAAAGCCTCCAAAAGCTGTCATGCTGATCGGGGGAGGCAGCTTGACTCCGGGACTGCCCGGCCTGCTTGCAGAGCAATTGTCGCTGCCTGAAGACCGCATTGCCATTAGAGGGATCGAAGCGATTCAGCAGCTTCATCTTTCAGAGAGCTTAGGAAAAGGACCGGAGCTTGTGACACCGATCGGCATCGCGATTACTTCAAGCATCAATCCGATTCATTATGTGAGTGTCAGTGTCAATGGACAGAAAGTGAGACTTCTTCAGATGAAAAAGCGGACCGTCTCTGACAGCCTGCTGTCAACCGGCATTCAGCTGTCAGGCTACTACGGCAAACCCGGACTTGCCTATTTTGTTTCGATCAACGGCCGCTCTGTGACCGTTCCCGGCACCTACGGCGAAGCACCGGTCATCTGCAAAAACGGCAGGCGCTGTTCAGTAGATGAAGAACTTCAGAACGGGGATGAAATAACGATTCAAAAAGGGAAGGACGGCCACTCCCTCCCTGTCGTCATTTCAGATTTGATTGATGTTGTACCGGAGAAGAAAATCATTTTAAACGGCGAGCAAGTCGCAGTGCAGGCGAAGCTCTTAAAAAATGGAACACCGGCTGACCCCAATGACCCGGTCGCTGACAGGGATGTGATTACTTATACCTTCCCGGACAAAGTCATGGACCTTTTCCAGGACGCGTCAAGATGCACGCCCTTCTGCCTGTCTGTTGACGGACGATTAGTCCATCTGGACGCATTTTCAGGAAAGATCACGATAAACCATGAAAAAGCACACCCGGATTCCTCGTTCAAAGAATGGGATCAGATAGCTGCCGTCCGCAAAAAAAGGCCAACTCTGGGCCAGGTGCTTTCTGCTCTTGAAATGGATGCCTATGAATCCATCACCATTTTCTATAATCAAGAGCCGACTGTCATTAAGAAAATGCTCCTCCACGTATACAGAGGAGGAAACCTGCTGTCCTTATCAGATGAAATACGAAGCGGCGATGACTTAAAAATTCAAAAACAGCAGGCAGGCTCCTTCATCTTCCAGGACGTGTTCAAAGCTGTGGACGTCACATTCCCCGCTCAGACGAACAAGCGCTTCCTCCTGCTGAAAAATGAACAGGAAACAAGTTTCCATGAAGAGCTCTCTCCGGGGGATCGGTTGAGTATTAGGTGGATGTAAGAAAAGTGGAGCCTCCCGTTTAGCCCTGACAGGCAGAAAAGAAATCACCGGAAAAGTCCGGGTTTGACTTTTACGGGGATTTTGTTCTGACGGAAGGGCTGGGAGGCGGAGCTGGACAACAAGAAAAGCGGAATCGCTCGTTTAGCTCCGGGAGTCAGATAAGGAATCGGCGGAAAAGGCGCTTTTTGCCTTTACCGACGATTCTGTTCTGACAGAGGAGTTGAGCGATGGAGCTGGACAACACGAAAAGCGGAGCCTCCCGTTTAGCCCTGACAGGCAGAAAAGAAATCACCGGAAAAGTCCGGTCTTGACTTTTTCGGGGATTTTGTTCTGACGGAAGGGTTGGGAGGCGGAGCTGGACAACACGAAAAGCGGAACCGACTGTTCAGCTCCGACAGGCAGAAAAGAAATCACCCGAAAAGTCCGGTCTTGACTTTTTGGGGGATTTTGTTCTGACGGAGGAGCTAGGAGGCGGAGCTGGACAATTAGAAAAGCGGAGCCGACTTTCGGCTCCGCTTTTCTTGCTTTTCTTATGTTAGTTTCCTGCAGCCTGCTTGAGAGAGTCTGCTGTGATTTTCCAGTGTGATTCGTTCCAGACAACCTGCTTGTCCTTGAACAGAAGAGCCTGTGGCGATTCGTGCCTGATTCCGTATGTTTCGGCAATATAGTTGGAAAGTGGTCTTGCTTCCTGCACATTCAAGTAATAGGCGGGAATGGAATCGTTCCCTTCTGTAAACGCGGAGAACTCAGAAAAGGCGGCCTGGGCAATCGGGCACGTCAAGCTGTTTTTAAAAAACAGGAATACACCTTCCTGCTCGGTGATTTTCTGGAAGTCTTCTACTGTATCAATTTTTACTTTTGGCATGATTTTAGGCCTCCACTGGTTTTACCTACATTTTATACGAATAAATGACAAAATAAAAACAATCGGCTTTAAGCTGCCGATTGTTTTTTCTATTTCAGGAAGCTTACTTATTGATTTCTTCTTTTTTCGCTTCCTCAATCTCTTTGTTCACTTGTTTTTTAAGCTCTTCTGAATGTGGCGCTGTTCCGGCAGTTGGAGCCGCTGCCGGGCTTACCGGCGATTGTACTTCCGCATTCAGCTGAGGCTCATCGGATGCTTCAGGAGCAAGTCTGATTTCGTCTTCTGTCTGCTCGTCGTTTTGCTGTTTGGATGCTTTTAGATCACGCACTTTGCTCATGATCTGTGAAGACTGGTCAGTCACAGCCTGTGAAAGGGTGGCTGATTTTTCTTTTGCAATAGCAGCAAACTCGTTGCCTTTTTCAAGGGCGTCGTTTGTGATTTTACCTGTTTTTTCTTTTACAATGACAGCCTGTTCTCCAATATTATCACGAAGTTCTTTACCTGATTTTGGCGCAAGGAAAAGGGCGGTTGTTGCACCCACAATCCCTCCAACAAGTGTTCCGATCAAAAAATCTTTACTGTTGATTCCATCTTTGCTCATGATAAATTCCTCCCTATTGTGATTCTTCTATATTTTTGAAACGGGTTCATATAGTCGGGTACTTCTGCTGTTCTCGAACTTCTTTTTTGAGCTTCCATTTGTTCCAGACATCCATGGCGACGTTGCTCCACTGGACGACCTGATTGATTTTATCCTGGTTTTTCTCAAGGTTTGTGCCGACAGAAACGGCTACCTTTTGAACAGAATCATTGAAGTTCTGCAGGGATGATCCGACACCCTGAACAGCGGATACAACTGTATTCAGTTTTTCGGATTTCTCCTGAATGTCTTCTGCCAAAGCATTGGTCTTATGCAGCAATTGAGTCGTTTCAAGGGTAATACCCTGCACCTGCTTTTCAAGGCCTTCCAGTGTGCCTGCTACATTGTTCAAAGTAGCCGACAGCGCCTTCAGCGTTTTCGACAGGAACACGACAAGAACTGTGAATGCAATTGCAATGAGTGCAACAGCTAAGTATAAAATAATTTCCAACTTCAGCACCTCCAAATAAGCGATAGTAACTGTTTCCCTTAAGAAACAAATCATAAACATGAATTTTTCATACACCTAGTATTCTACAAAACACACCGGATTCCTCTCCTATTATGACCGAGTTTTTCAATTTTCACTAAAAATTTTAACTCTTTTTTAAAACATCGGTTACAATAAAGGCTGTGCCGGTTATTTGTTTACATAGGAGGAAGAAAAATGAAAGATCCCCGCATTCAAACACTCGCCAAAAACCTGATCAATTATTCAGTTAAACTGAAAAAAGGCGAGAAAGTACTTATTGAAAATTTCGGTCTGCAAAGAGAGCTCGTTACGGCTCTTGTTCAAGAAGCCTACGCTGCAGGAGGATATCCGTTTGTATCCCTCAAGGATCAGCAGGTGGACCGTGCCCTTCTCATGGGAGGACAGGAAGAACAATACAGCATGATGGCCGATTTTGAAGCAAATGTGATGAGCAAAATGGATGCTTATATCGGGCTTCGTTCAGGTGACAACATTAATGAGCATGCAGATGTGCCTGATGCTCAGATGAAGCTGCAGAGCCGGACTGTCGGCAAAAAGGTTCACCGTGATATCCGCGTCCCGAAAACAAGATGGGTTGTCCTCCGCTATCCTAACGCTTCTATGGCCCAGCTTGCGAAAATGAGCACGGAAGCATTTGAAGACTTCTACTTTGATGTCTGCAATCTCGACTACGGCAAAATGGATCAGGCAATGGATTCGCTCGTCCATCTGATGAACCGAACGGATGAAGTGAGAATTACAGGTCCCGGAACTGATCTCGTTTTTTCCATAAAAGACATACCTGCTGTTAAATGTGCAGGAGAAATGAACATTCCGGACGGAGAGGTTTATACGGCGCCGGTCCGTGATTCTGTCAATGGAACCATTACGTATAACACTCCTTCACCATACAACGGCTTCACGTTTGAAAATGTAAAACTAACGTTTAAAGACGGCAAAATTGTTGAAGCCGAATCAAACGACACAGAACGCATCAACAGTATTTTTGACACAGATGAAGGAGCAAGATATATCGGCGAGTTCGCCATTGGCGTCAACCCGTACATCCAGCATCCGATGCAGGATATTCTGTTTGATGAAAAGATTGACGGCAGCTTCCACTTTACTCCGGGACAATGCTATGATGATGCATTTAACGGCAACCACTCCAATATCCACTGGGACATGGTCAACATCCAGCGCCCTGAATACGGCGGCGGAGAAATGTACTTTGACGGTGTCCTCATCAGAAAAGACGGCGTCTTTGTGATTGATGAGCTAAAAGGGCTGAACCCTGAAAATCTGAAGTAAATAACAAAAGCGCAAGCGCCTTGGTCAGATCCGATAGTCAGATAAGAATCCGGCGAAAAAGTCCGGGTTTGACTTTTTTGACGGATTTGTTCTGACAGAGGATCTAGGCGCTGGAGCTGGACGAGGATAACTTTATTATTTCGTGCACACCCTTTTATTCATTAAAATTTCATTAAACACACAAAAAAGCATGAGCCGTGGCTCATGCTTTTTTTAACCTAATTCATTTTCGTAGGCACGCTGATATTTCTGAATGTCTCCTGCTCCCATGAACACGAGAACGCCGCCTTCGTGCTTTTTAAGGACGCCAGTTTCTTCTTCATCAATCAGGGCTGCTGAATCAATTTTATTCAATAGATCCTGAATCGACAGCTTTCCGATGTTTTCCCGGGCAGAGCCGAAAATATCGCAGAGGTAAACCATATCCGCTTTCTTCAGGCTGTCTGCAAATTCATCAAGAAACGACTGTGTGCGGGTAAATGTATGCGGCTGGAAAACAGCCACGATTTCACGGTCCGGATATTTTTGTCTGGCTGCATCAATCGTTGCAGTGATTTCAGTCGGATGATGAGCATAGTCATCAATCAGAACCTGATTGCCGATTTTTTTCTCGTTGAACCGGCGCTTTACGCCTTCAAATGTTTGAAGCTGCGCCTGAATGACCTCTGCATCGATTTCTTCATAGTGGCAAATGGCAATGACAGAAAGAGCATTCAGCACACTGTGGTCTCCGAACGTAGGAATTTTAAATGAAGCATAGAATGTGTTTCGGACAAACACATCAAAGCTTGTTCCATCCGTTGATTTGACGACATTGCGTGCCTGAAAGTCGTTTTCTTCGCTGAATCCGTAGTACACGACAGGAACATTAGCCTGGATATGCTGAAGGTGCTCATCATCACCGCATGCGATAATCCCTTTTTTCACTTGCATGGCCATTTCCTGGAACGCTTTAAAAACGTCATCAATGCTGCTGAAGTAGTCGGGATGATCAAAGTCAATATTGGTCATGATTGCGTAATCAGGATAGTAGGAAAGGAAATGCCTGCGGTACTCGCACGCTTCAAAAACAAAGTATTCGCTTCCTTCCATTCCTCTGCCTGTTCCGTCTCCTATGAGGAAGGAAGTAGGCTTTGCACCCTGCATCACATGAGCGAGCAAACCGGTTGTAGACGTTTTGCCGTGTGCTCCCGTTACGCCTACACTTGTGAACTTCTCCATAAATTGACCCAGGAAAATGTGATAGCGGATGATCTCAAGACCAAGGTTTTTTGCTTCTTCGATTTCCGGGTGTGTGTCCGGAAACGCATTTCCGGCTATAATCGTCAGTCCTTGATGGATATTCTCTTTTGAAAATGGAAAAATATTAATTCCGCGCTGTTCTAATGCTTTTTGTGTAAAGATTGGCTTTTCAATGTCAGATCCCTGAACCTCATAGTTCATGTCATGAAGAATCTGTGCCAGGGCGCTCATTCCAGTCCCTTTTATTCCAACAAAATGGTAAACAGTCATAAATAGAACCTCCAACAAACGTCTATCTGTTTGACATTATATGATTCTTAACCCAATGTGCAACCGGAGGCTGCATAAGATAGCGGTTATGTATTTTAATTGCAGGACTGCAGCATTCTGCATTCTGCAGATTCTCTGCATCGCTTTTAAGAATGATGAAAACAAATCGTATTTTTTCCTGCCCAATGCATCTTAAACGATATCCTTGAACTTGGCAAGTGCTTAATCAAAATGGCGCGCTCTCATTCGGCCGCTGCGCCCCCTGATGGCTTTCCCTCAAAGAATTTGCCCTGATTTCAGGGATTTGTTTTTCACAGCAGAAAAAGAGGGAAACTGTATAGAAACAGTTTTCCCAATTGAGGAAGATAATACCTTCTCACCCTGAAAATATTATCTTCTTTTCAAATGAATCAGTAAACACTTCTTTCCTGCATACTTTCAAGGTCCTGCTCTGTAATCAGCACTTCACGGGGCTTGCTTCCCCTTGCCTCCGAAATAATGCCCTGCTTTTCCATCATATCCATTAATCTGGCGGCGCGGTTATAGCCGATTCTGAATCTTCTCTGCAGACTGGAGGTGGAAGCTCCTCCCTGATCGACAATGTATTCACATGCTTCTAAAAGCAGCTCATCCTCATCATTCTCAATGCTTGATTTTTTCATTAATTCTTCCTGTTCGAACAAAAAGACCGGCTTCATTTGATTTCTGACATGGCCCACTACCCGCTCAATTTCTTCATCCGACACAAAGTTCCCCTGCAGTCTGACTGCCTTAGATGTTCCGTTTTCAAGGAACAGCATGTCCCCTTTGCCAAGCAGCTTTTCTGCACCGGCTGCATCAAGAATCGTGCGGGAGTCTACTTGGGAGGAAACCGAGAAGGCAATTCTTGTCGGAATATTTGACTTGATCAGACCCGTAATTACATCAACGGACGGTCTTTGAGTAGCAACAATCAGATGGATGCCGCAGGCTCTAGCTTTCTGGGCAATTCTGCAGATGGATTCTTCCACATCGGCAGGCGCAGCCATCATTAAATCTGCCAGCTCATCAATCACAATCACCAAGTAAGGCATATGTTCACCTGAATTGTGCTTGGCTGCAAGCTCATTGTAGCGTGAAATATCCCTTGCTCCTGCATGGGCAAACAGTTCATATCTGCGTTCCATTTCCTCTACTGCCCATTTCAGCGCACCCGTGGCGGCTTTCACATCTGTGATGACCGGGCTGACTAAATGGGGAACATTCTGATACGGAGCAAGCTCCACCATTTTAGGGTCGATCAGCATCAGCTTCACTTCATGCGGTGAAGCTTTATACAGCAGGCTCACGAGTATCGTATTGATGCAGACGCTTTTTCCTGAGCCGGTTGCACCAGCAATCAGTCCGTGAGGCATCTTTTTCAAATCGGTCACAACAGCCTGGCCGGATATATCCAGTCCAAGAGCTGCTGTAAGCGGCGACTGGCTGTTTAAGAAGTCGGGACTTCTCAGAATTTCTCTCAGGTAAACCATTTTGCTGTGTCTGTTCGGCACCTCAATGCCAATCCGGTTCTTCCCTGGTATCGGCGCTTCAATGCGGATATCCTTGGCAGAAAGACTAAGCTTTATGTCATCTGTCAGATTCGTAATTTTGTTGACTTTCACACCCGGCTCCGGCTGGACCTCAAGACGTGTTACGGCCGGTCCCTGTGTCACGTGAACAACTTTTGCTTTGACGTTGAAATTCTCAAGTGTCATATTCAGCAGCTGTGTCTGCTCTCTCAGCCATTCCGTATCATCTACAATTTCCTTCGGAGGAATGTTTAGAAGCTGGAGAGACGGGAACGCATAAGCAGAGCCTCCAGGCACGCTCTGATTTCTTTGCGCTTTTTGCTTATCGCGCCCGAACATCATCACATTGAATGGAACCGTTGACCTCCTGTTCCCGCTGCTTGCTTGCTCCTTGACTTCTCCCGCTTCAGGCTTAGTTCCTTCGGAAGGATCTATGTCAGCCTCCTGCTGCGGGTTCTGCGAAGATTTGTTTTCTTCATGGACGTTTAAATTCTGCACATCCTGGAAAAGCGAGGCAGGGCGCCGGCGTTCTCCTGCTTCCGGTTCAGATTTTACTTCTGGTTCAGAATTTAATTCGGGTTCAAATTCT
This sequence comes from Metabacillus sp. SLBN-84, assembly GCF_053629595.1. Lineage (NCBI taxonomy): Bacteria > Bacillati > Bacillota > Bacilli > Caryophanales > Bacillaceae > Metabacillus > Metabacillus sp. SLBN-84. Next base: position 1,125,337 of record NZ_JBRJIP010000001.1, on the reverse strand, counting down.
AATTCTGGCTCAATTTCTAATTCTTGCTCATCAAAAACTTCCTGTTCATATGCTGCTTCTGGTTGAGATGTCATTTCTGGCACAGATTCTAATTCTTGTACAGCTGTTTCTTCTACTTCAGATGCCCGTTCTGTTTCCAGCGCAGGAATTGTTTCAAGTGACGCTGCAGTCTCATGGGGCTCTTCAGGCTGCCCTGACTGGGATGGCTCATGCAGTTCGGGCACTTCTTCTTCCATTGATAGAGCAGGAGCTGTTTCTTTAAAGGCTGAAGACTGCTCATTCACTCGATCTGCAGGACGAATGACATCAGACTGTGTTTCATGTTCTGACTCTTCCATTGCCAGAGAAGCTGCTGACTCTTTGAAGCTTTGGGGCTGTTCACTCACTTGATCAGAAGGACGCAGATCCTGTTTTTCCTCTTCCTTGCGATAACCGAAAGAAAACGTTTCAGGTTTATGATTTTGGTGTTTTTGCAAAGCTGACACATCATTTTTTCTGTAAACCTCAGGAATGACAGGGCGGTCCTGTGATGCGTCTCCTTCAGGGATAGACCCGGAATGTGCCTTTAACCGGTCTGCTTCTTTTCTCAGCATTTCATGATTCTGCTGATGGAGCCTTGAAATGACAGACTCTGCAGCTTTCGCTTCCTGCTGGTAGCTTTGGAACATCGTTGTCCCCGCTTCCCGTCCGCCGTCCTGACTGACACGGCTGTTAAACGGACCCTGGTTGTCTCTTGATCTGTATCCGTAAATCGGAGAAGGAATTTCTGTCGGACTGAACGTTTTTTTAACAGGCTTGCTGTCTGTTTTTTTCAAAGCTTGCCCTGCCGGCTTTTTTGCTGCAGCGGGAGCTTTCCTTTCCGGTTTTGCAGCAGGTCTTCTTCTTGGTTCTGTACGGCTGTTCTGCTGGTCGGGTATGACCGGAAATTTAAAATTCCCTTTCGGGTACTGATAGGCGATTTTTGCATCTGCATTTTTCGTATTGGCAGCCGGCTGCTTGATTTGAGCCGGTGCATTATGTACAGGCGGAAGCTGTTCAGGTACTTGCCTGCTTTCGGCTGATCTTTTTTCCAATTGCTTATCTTCTTCTGTTTCACCAGTAAAATAATTGATCATTTTTGAAAACCAACTCATTGCATACCACTCTTTCAAATGTTTCTTCTTTCTTACCCCTCTATTGTATCAGGTAATCGCATCTTTTTCAGATAAATGACCATTTCATTTTCAAGAGAGACAGGGAAATTCTGTTCCCCGCAAACGGAAAAAGCCACTAGAAAAAATCTCCAGTGACGTTTCACATTTTTATAAATGGTACGGTATCAGCCGCTTTTTTATGGGAGTCAGCGGACAAATTTTCCAGTTTGGCTATTCAGTCCTGTTCTTCCTTTTTTGCACGGTTCTTCGCAAGAATAAAAACAGGTTCAAGCTCGCGGTTTTCATACAAGAAGGACAAAGCCGTAATCGGCACTCTGCCGCTAGCAAAAAAGCTCATCGCCATTTGCCCGAGAATATCGTAGCCCGTATCGTTGCGCACATCTGCTATGATCAGAACATCCTGATGGGGAACGGCGACGGCCATTGTTCCCTCCGCTTTCTTATGAAACGAATCAAGAATTGATTCATTCAGCAGGCGGCTCGCATCATATCCGTCGTTTGCATTAAGAAAATAAAAAACATTTCCTGCGACATGATCTTCTTTTACGCTCGTATCAAGCGACCTGAGATTAAATCTGGCCATCTCTTTCAGCTTGCTGAACGTCCAGTTCTCACGCTCCATCATCTTCTCATCAATCAGACGATATGATTTTCCTAAATCAAGGGCATAATAGATTCTTGTTTCCGCAGTATGCTCTTCAAAAATCAGCTTGACTCCGTCTGACGACTCTTCAGGAAAAGATGTGGATCTGATAACCGGAAAGATCCCTTTTTCTTTGCCGGTCAATTCCTGTTCATGATTCATAACGGTAAGTGCTTCTTCAATATAGTACACAAGCTCATCAACAGCCGTATCTTTTTTCTCTTCCCATTTCGCAATAATACCCGGAAGCGAAATCGTCAGTCCTTTTTTCGTCTCATCATCTTCAACACGGAGCTGATCTTTTTCCCTGTCAAACCGGGTGGACCATGTTTTATGGCTCAAACGGTCTTTAATCGTTTCAGCCATTTTTCTTGAAGTCATTTTCATCCCAGAATCTTCCCTTCTGTCTCAGGAAAGTCCATTAATGAATTCCTGAATCTGTTCTTTCGTTTTTCTGTCTTTATTCACATAACGGCCTGTTTCCGCGCCTTTATGAAAAGCAACAAAGCTTGGAATACCAAAAACGCCAAGATCTGCACACAAATCAATAAATTCGTCTCGGTCTACATAATAAAACGTAAAGCTGCTGTTTTCTTCCTGCAGCTCTGGCAAAATCGGGTCGAGAAACCGGCAGTCCGGGCACCAGTCAGCGGAAAACATTAAAATGACCCGCTCCTGCTGAATGACTTCGTTATACTGCTGCATTGATTGTAATTTTTCCATTATTAACCCTCCAACATGAACTAATTCTATCCACCCGAATCATACCAAACCCTGGTCCCTGTTGCCACTGTAGGGACTTATCAGAAAACGCCCGGCTGTAAAAAAGAAGACCTCTTTCTGTCTGAAAGAGGCCTGTTTTTCATTCAAATGAAACAGAAGAAATTATTTTCATCATTTGTTCTGCCGCATCTGCGACTTCCCGGCTTTTAGTCTGCGTCGTCATTTTCACTCCGCCAATGCCTGCTGATACTTCATACTCGTCGTCCGCTTTCAGTTTATCCACCAGAATGTAGCCAAAGCGGCCCTTGTCCTCAAACGTTTCATTTACAAGTGGATCTTTGTATTGCTCAAGAAGAGTATCATAGAAAAAAGAGCTTGTCTCTTTCTCATTTTCATTCACAAAGAGAATGTACTGCTGGTCTCCTTTATTAAAAATGACATTATTTGTTTTCCCAGCTTCTGCTTGATAGCCTTCAGGCAAATAATAGCTGATAGAGCCGCTTTTATCATTGGCTGCAGGCGGTTTTGCTTCAAAAGCTGCTTTCGTCTGATCTATTGCTGCAGTCTGAATCTCTTCATCATTTATCGTACAGCCAAAAAGGAATAAAAATAAAATAAATAATAGCCCTGTAAATCGTTTTTTCATACTCGAAAACTCCTCCTTCATTACTAGGAAAATAGAATTCCCTCCCTATAATAACCCTTACATTTTATAGTTAGCAAGACAGCTTTGTTTTATGTCCGGAAAAAGAGGGTATGAGGATCTGCCTTTAGCAATGCAGGAAAATAGTTGACTGTACGGACAAGCAAAAGAAGCAGCGTTTATTCGCTGCTTCTTTCTGTCTGATAAAGATATTGCCCTATTAAAAGCTGGCTAATATGCTTAAACATCTCTTTCCTTGTCACAAGCCCGCCTGTAAAAATGCCGACGGCGCCTTCTTTTTGGCTGACATTCTCCTTGCCGGCATACTCGTCCATCACGATTTTCAGCTCAATACCTGATTTCACTTTTCTGCCGATTTCCTCAGGCAGGGGAATTCTTGCTCCGCCTGCTATGATCGGCTCGATTCCCTGCACTGACAGCGCTCCCCAATTACAAAGGAAAAAGCCCTCGTCAGTCTCGAGCATTCCGCCTTCAAGACCTATTCCAATTTCAGCATTTTCTTCTTCTCTTGCACGCAGGGCCCTGTTTACAGCTCCGCGGATCGTTTCTTCATCAGAAAACGGCTGGTCAGCAACACCTGATGAAACACTCGTACTGCTTAATGTAAAAGAGCCTAGCTGGTCCAGGCACTCTTTTACAGCATTCACTTTTGCCGGATTCAGTGTCCCGATGGCAACCTTCATGATTGATCTCCTTTAAAAAAGCGCATGGCTCCGGCAAACCGAAGCAAAATGCGCAAAATAATCTGGCGGAAACGCCTTTTTTTATGAGTTTTGTTTAATCGAAGTCACTGTCGACTGGTCACATGCTTTCACAAGCTTCACAATCAGTTCCTTTGCCGCAGCGTAATCATCAATGTGCACAATGGACGCTGCCGTATGAATGTAGCGCGAGCAAATGCCCACGACTGCAGATGGCACACCGTCATTTGATGTATGCACTCGTCCTGCATCTGTACCGCCTTGAGAAACAAAGTACTGATACGGAATATTGTTTGATTCGGCCGTATCAAGAACAAATTCGCGCATTCCTCTGTGAGTGACCATCGTCCGGTCAAGAATGCGAAGAAGCGCACCTTTACCAAGCTGGCCGAATTCATGCTTTGCTCCGCTCATGTCGTTTGCAGGACTCGCATCAAGCGCAAAGAAAAGATCCGGACGAATCATGTTCGCAGCTGTCTGCGCACCCCTTAAACCAACTTCTTCCTGTACAGTCGCTCCGGAATAAAGCGTATTCGGAAGGGTAACATCTTTCAGCTCTTTCAAAAGTTCAATCGATAAACCGCAGCCGTAGCGGTTATCCCACGCCTTTGCCATAATTTTTTTCGGATTGGCCATCGGCGTAAATGGACAGATTGGAAGAATCTGCTGCCCCGGTCTAATGCCAAGTGCTTTCGCATCCTCATCAGAATCTGCACCGATATCAATCAGCATATTCTTGATTTGCATCGGTTTATTGCGCTGGTCTTCGCTGAGCAAGTGTGGCGGAATGGAACCGATCACTCCCGGAACAGGTCCCGCATCCGTCATGACCTCAACACGCTGCGCAAGCAGCACCTGGCTCCACCAGCCTCCAAGCGTCTGAAAACGCAGCATGCCGTTTTTCGTAACACCCGTCACCATGAAACCCACTTCATCCATGTGGCCCGCAACCATAATCCTCGGACCTTCCTCGCTGCCCCGCTTCACCCCGAAAATACTGCCGAGACGGTCCTGAATGATCTCATCTGAATACTTGGTGAGCTCAGAACGCATAAACTTTCGTACAGCATGCTCATTCCCCGGCGCACCCGGGAGCTCCGTCAATGTCTTAAAAAGCTCTAACGTCTCTTGATTCATCCATCATATCCCCTTTACATATGTATACTTCCATTTTACAGAAGATTTATCGTTCGTGCTACTAAAGAAAAGCGGAATCGCCTGGTTAGCTCCGGGAGTCAGATAAGAAATCACCCGAAAAGTCCGGTTTTGACTTTTTTGGCGATTTTGTTCTGACGGAAGGGCTGGGCGATGGAGCTGGACAATAAGAAAAGCGGAGCCGACCGTTTAGCCCTGACAGGCAGAAAAGAAATCACCCGAAAAGTCCGGGTTTGACTTTTTGGGGGATTTTGTTCTGACGGAAGGGCTGGGAGGCGGAGCTGGACAATGCGAAAAGCGGAATCGCCCGTTTAAGAACACTTCCCCTTAAACGCCAACCAGAGTTTATGTTGCTAACCCCGGTTAAGAACACTTTCCCTCGTAAACCAACCAACGTTTGTGCTGCTAACACCGGTTAAGAACACTTTCCATCGTAATCCAACCAACGTTTGTGCTGCTAACACCAGTTAAGAACACTTTCCCTCGTAACCCAACCAACGTTTGTGCTGCTAACCCCAGTTAAGAACACTTTCCCCCGTAAACCAACCAACGTTTGTGCTGCTAACACCGGTCAAGAACACTTTCCCCCATAAACCAGCCAACGTTTGTGCTGCTAACCCCGGTCAAGAACACTTTCCCTTGTTCACAAATCAGAGTTTGTGCCGCTATCAGCCCAGCCATAATCATTTCTCTCCACCCTCCTGCTTAACAACAGAAGGCATTTTCTGTATACTTAAATCATCGTGTACAGGATGGAGGAGATTGTGATGAATGGCAGAAAAGTACTGATAGGAATCGGGATTGGCCTGGCCGCTGCATATCTTTTCAGGGATCAATTGAAGCCGGCTTATATTTCTTCTGAAAAAGCACTGACGGCTGTGAAGAACGCGTTTAAAGAGAAAGGCCCTATTAATGGTTCATGGATTTATACGGTTCGTGAATCCTTTATCAATCAAGGGGAAACCTACAGCATCTACAAGGCCGGCGTTACACGGATGGCAGGTTCGGATCTTGAACAGTACGAAGCTTTTGTAGACGCTACAAACGGAAATATCCTGCATGTTGAACAAATTGCATAATACACAAAAGGCATGGGGTGCGCACCCCATGCCTTTTCTTTTACAGCGGACGAACCCGCTCAACCTTTTCTGTTATCTCCCGCTGACTGTTCCACTTGATTGCGCGGTAAAACGCATCATGATAAAAAGAGATCCACGTATTTTGATCAGCAGCAAGTCCGAGCCATTTTTGCTTCTGTTCAATCGACGTCATCGGATAATCATCATAAGCGAGGACCCAGAGCGGATTGCTGTGCGCATGTGTAGGCATCAGATCTGCCATATGAAGGACCGTTTCCCCGCCGTCTTCAATTTTTATCACGCTGTGGCCGTTGCTGTGCCCTCCGGTGTGGAACATCGTGATGCCGGGCACAACCTCTGATGACTCATCAAAGGCTTCTACCTGCTGTTCAATGGCCGTCCAGTTATCTTTCCAGTATGTATTCGCAGACCGTATATTCGGCTCTTTCATTTCATTCCATTCCGTAAGAGAAGTGACAATTTTAGCCTTTGGAAAAACAGATGCAAGTTCCTCTCCCTCACGTTTTGTGAGGCCTGAAACATGATCAAAATGAAGATGCGTCATCAGAACAAAATCAATATCTTCAGGTTTTAGCCCAAGCTCATTGAGCGAATCCTCAACATTTGATTCAGCTGTTACACCGAAATTTCTTTTCTGCTTATCTGTCAGCCTGCCTGATCCGATACCGCTGTCGATCAGAAGATTTACCCCGTTCTTCTGGACCAGAATGGGATCTGTCCGCAATTCAATTTGATTAAGCTCGTTGACAGGATATTTCTTTGACCAAAGCGGCTTTGGAACGACGCCAAACATCGCACCGCCGTCAAGGTAAGTCACTCCCCCGTCAAGCCAAGTTAAAGTTGTTTCCCCAATTGTTAACCTTTCCATTTACATCCCCTCCTCCTCCATCATACCAAAAAAAAGCCCGGGATTGATATCCTGGGCTACTTTCTGAATTTTACTTCCGAGCGGTAGATCCGCTGGCCTTTATTTGAGAATTTTTCTTCGTATTCAGTCATAATGTTGCCTTCAAACTCACTTCTGTGAAGGTCGAGGCTTACAAAAGTCAGCAGCAGGCCGTATTCTGAAAAGCTTCGCAGCGAATATTCGAATAGTCCCTGATTATCTGTTTTAAAGTGAATTTCGCCCTCTTCCACCAGAATATCCTGGTATCTTTTCAAGAAGGTTTTGTAGGTCAGTCTCCGCTTTGCATGCCTTGTTTTTGGCCAAGGATCAGAAAAATTCAGGTAGACTCTGTCAATTTCTCCTTCTGCAAAGAGCTCTGTCAGGTCTTCGGCGTTTTCATTGAGGAGAAATAGGTTTTTGCACTCTGATTCAACCGCTTTTTGAAGGGCTGCGACAATGACGCTCTCAGATAATTCAATCCCGATATAGTTAATATCAGGGTTTGCTTTTGCCATTCCTGTTACGAACTGGCCTTTACCTGTACCCACTTCGATATGAATTGGATTTTCGTTTCCAAAAAGCTTGTTCCATTTTCCTCTATGTTCTTTAGGATTCTGTATTGCAATATGTGAATGCCCGGCAATGTAGTCATTTGCCCAGGGCTTGTTTCGCTGTCGCATCAAGCACACCTCTGTCCATGTAATGTCGGATAAAAGGGTATCACGAAACGGTCCTGGGTGCAAGAAAATCTGGTGGTTTGATTAACAGAATTTGTGAAAAAGGTCAGTGCAATTGTGCCGGCATTTTTTATGCAGCAGCAGTGATCATAATGGCACCACTACGCCCAGTGACGCCACTTTTTATTTTCTCACCAGACTCTTTGTGGCACTACTCCGCCCAGTAACGCCATTTCTCACTTTCTCATCAACCTCTTTGTGGCACCACTACGCTCAGTAACGCCACTTCTCACTTTCCCAACAACCTCTTTGTGGCACCACTACGCTCAGTAACGCCACTTCTCACTTTCTCACCAGACTCTTTATGGCACCACCACGCTTAGTAACGCCACTTCCCGCATTCCCATCGGCCCCGCGGCGCCACCTTCTTAGCTACAAAATCAAAAAAACAGCCGGCTCCCCGTGGAACCGGCTGCAATACATGCGGAATGAAAACAGCGTCTCCTGCACAAATTAAGAGAAGAATTTGCAAAGGAGGCTTTTTATGCCGCTTAAATACGAGAATCAAGTTGAGTTGTTAAAGGATATTCTGTCAGAGCACCAGAGTGACTGCTGCGGAACGGTTGCTGAATGCGAGCAGCTTGAGCGCGTGGTGAAATCTTTGATGGTTCATGCTGATGTGCATCAGGATTTAAAAGGTGTCCTGCAATCGATTTATTCGTACAGCCAGGACGGAAAAAATTCCCCTGAACTGAATTCATATATTACGTCTCAGCAAAATGTGCTGTCTCAGTGGATCAGCGACATTGATTCATTTTCTTAATCTGCGCTGATTTTTGTAATCATTTGACGGAGATAGCTGTGCCATTCGTTGGTTTCTTTTTCATTGTGCTTGGCACGGTACCAAAGGGTATAGGTAATCGTTTGCGCAAGCACATACCAGAACATTCTGGCACGAAGCTGATCGTTAAGCTGAAGCCCGTAAGTAGAAAGCCAGCTGTCCCAGTCTTTTTCGTCAATGTACCAGTACAGCAGCATGCCGATATCGATTGCCGGGTCTGCTATCAGCGCGCCGTCCCAGTCGATCAGATAGAGCTGGTTCTCGCTTGAGAGCAGCCAATTGTTATGATTGACATCGCAGTGGCAGACCACTTTTTCGGCACAGTCCACATACGGCAGGTTTTCTTCAAGATAGTGAAGGGCCTGCAGCACTTCAGGGAGATAGAAATTTTCAAACTCAACCGTTTGTTTTAAATCCTCTAAAATCACGGATGGAGTAAGAGGCTTCTTACCAAGACGCTTCAGCATATCAAGCAGTTCTTTTGAATGATGGATCTTATGCAGCAGTTCCGCTACGTTTTCCCCGTTCATGTCATTCGGCTTCAGCTCACGGCCGCTGAGCCAGTGCTGTGCTGTAATCACATCGCCATTTTCCAGTCTCTTTGTCCATACGAGCTTAGGAACAATTCCTTCTGCAGACAGAACGGCCAAGAATGGAGAACTATTTCGTTTTAAGAACAATTTTTGTCCTTCTCGCTGTGCAAAATAGGCATCGCCTGTTGCTCCGCCAGCAGGAGATAGCTCCCACTCGCTGCCTAGTAGTTGTTCCAACCAGTTCACCTTCAATTTCAACCCAACATTTCATTTATAAGTTTGGAATAGGAAAAGAAAGCATGCGCTTTTCCTGTCATTAGTCATCATTTCAGTCAATTAAAAAAGACAGCTAGTTTGATGAATCAAACAGATACAAGTAGCCATCCTTTTAAATTTTATCGTTTCCAGGCGAATTTAGTCAAGAAAAACCGAAAAGCTACTTTTGAAACAAGACCAAAGTGCCGATTTCATTTGCTGTGATCTGTGAGTCTGCCTTCTGTTCATGGTGATCTTTATTCATCAATGGATTTGATGCGATTTCCCATTCTCCTCCCTCAGGAAGCGGAATGACCGCACCGTTTCGATGGCTGCAGTGAATGACCGCGATGTGTCTCCATGGACCATATTCTTTTACGTCCATTAATGCATATGCGTATACTCCGCCTTCATTTTTCAGTACCCGGTAATGTCTGCTGATTTCATCTGAAGCTCCAAACCGGAAGGCGCCGTGGGATTTTCTCAAGGCAATAAGATGCTTGATATACTTGACATCTTCAGCGTATTTCTCCCGTTCATTCCAGTCGAGCTGATTAATGTCATCAGGTGATTTATAGCTGTTTTCTACGCCTTTTTTCGTCCGGTAAAATTCCTGGCCGCTGTGAAAAAACGGGATGCCCTGCGCAAGGATGACCATTCCGGCAGCAAGTTTTTGCCTCATCCGTCTGTCTTCATGCGCCTCATGAGGATTTGACACCTCCATTTTATCCCAAAGCGTATGATTATCATGGGATTCCACATAATTAATGGATTGCGCAGGCGACGTAAAATGGGCAATCGAACCTGTCATGACTCTTGCCAGCAGATCCGGGTTTGATGTATGCCCGAAAATAAATCCTTTATCGTAAAGATTGAACGTGCTCCCTTTAATCACATCCCTGAACTGGTCATTGAAAAAAGAGATGCCCGGCATTTTCCCGGCGTTTGCAATAATGGCTTTTTTTTCATAGGAAAGCGGGGTGTTTAAGTCCCATCCTTCTCCCAAAATAAGAAGATCCGGCTTAATCCTCATACATGCTGCATGGACTTCATTCATCGTTTCAACATCTAAAATACCCATCAAATCAAAACGGAAACCATCAACATCATATTCGCTCAGCCAATAGGAAACAGAATCAACAATAAATTTCCGGGCCATTTTCCGTTCGGATGCGATATCATTTCCGACACCTGTTCCATCTGACGGAAGTCCGTTGTGGTCGTGACGGAAATAATAGCCCTGTACAATTTTTTCAAAAGAAGAGGTCTCCCGGATATAGACGTGGTTGTACACGACATCCATGATCACTCTGATTCCGCTTTCATGAATAGACTGAATGGCGCTCTTTAATTCTCTTATCCGTTGGGCAGGGTCATCGGGTTTAGCCGAATAGCTTCCCTCCGGCGCATTAAAGTGCAGAGGATTGTATCCCCAGTTATACTCTGCGGATGTGTCCTGTTCATCCACACCTTCAAAGTCGTTAAAAGGCAAAAGCTCCAGGTGGGTAACACCAAGCTCCTGCAAATAGGAAAGACCAGACGATAATCCGCCGGTTGTTTTCGTCTCTTTTTCGTTGAAGGCTGCGTATTTTCCCTTTTGATTGATGCCGCTGTCCGGATGGATGCTGAAATCACGGATATGAGCCTCATATATAATGGCATCGGTCAATTTTTCAAAAGGTTGAGGTTTTTTTCTTTCCACATCTGTTTTTTTCAAATCGGTTATGACACCGTACTCTCCGTTTATGGAAACCGCTTTTGCATAAGGATCGACAGCTTCGTTCCAGATCAGGTTCACACAGACAAGATACGTATAGAAAACGCTGTCAAAATTGCCCTGAAGCTCTATCGTCCATATTCCTTTTTCTCCAAGCGTCATAGGCATCGTTTCTATTTTATTTACATCCGTAAAAAGAAGCTTTACTTTCACCTCTGTCGCAGTAGGAGCCCAGACCTTTAATACTGTGGATTCCTCCCCGTAAACTGCGCCCAGGTCATTTTCTCCGTAGTAAAAATAGTCGTCAAATAAATCTGTTCTGATGACAGCCCCCATCTGGAGATCGGTTTTTCGGTTCAGGTCATCGCAAATTTCGTACAGTTTTCCGAAGGGCTTAACGGACGGGTCAAACCTGCATTGAATCTTTACTCTGTTTTCAATCGTCTCGATCCGTTCACACTTGAGCTCTGTCCGGGTCTCCCCGTCAAGCAGATAGAACGTCCTCTTTCCCTCTCCCTGCATTTCTCCAGGAATTAAAATGGTGATTAAGTTCATTTCGTCAAGGTATGCATGATATGCACGTTGTACCGTTAGCATGTTGATTCACCTGCCTGCAATAGTTGTTTCTTCATCACACCAGTATACCCATGTGGACACGTCTTGATATTTATTCAGATATAATACTTTATGCTTTTTGGCCTTAATGTGACTGTAACAGGTGTTTCGCCTAAATATTCTCCGTCTGCATGCACCATGACAGAAACGGGGCCTGATATCGTGATTTCATGGCCCTCCATCATGGAAACTTCTTTCAGCCCTTTATGTCTGCCTGTAAAAACAAGTACAAAGAGAAGGAGCAGTTTGCCTCTGGATAATCCGTGGACAACGGTGGCGTTCAGCAATCCGTCATCAGGCCTTGCATCAGGGGAGATTTTCATTCCTCCCCCGTAATATGGATGGTTGCTGACTGCAGCAAGCCAGACCTTTTCAAAAACCTTTTCTTCGCCGTCAATCGTTACAGAGAGCAAACCGGGCTGGTAGGTGAAAAGACCTTTCATAAGAGCAAGGGTATATACGAAGGAGCCTGCACCCGCTCTATTCAGAATCTTTTTCCATTTCATTTCACTGGAAAGCTTCGCAACGTAGGCGTCGAAGCCTGCACCTATGCTGTTCACAAACAGCCGGTCTGCTTTCCCGGCCCTGCAGCAGCCCAAGTCATAGCTTTTAGCCTGTCTGTTCAGTCTTGTGAGAACAGAGCCTTTCCCCTTTGAGCTGCCGTATCCCCTTTTAAAATCATTGCCCGACCCCGACGCAATATAGCCGATTTTGATATGATCAAACCCGCTCAGCCCGTTTACAATTTCGTGAATCGTTCCGTCTCCGCCAATGCCTATCACCGTTTTCAGCCGATAGTCATGTATGGATGCAATTTGCCTGGCAAGTACTTCTGCATGTCCGGCGTAATCCGTCATAAAAGACCGGTACTCCATGTTTTTCTTTTCCATTTCTGCTTTGATTTTTTTAAAAACACGCAAAGACCGTCCATTTCCCGCAACGGGATTTATAATAAAGTATATGCTGTTTTCCATCGTCAGCCCCATTATCTTCATGTGGATTATGAATACCTTAAGAGATATTCCGAGTCTAGTAAAATTATAGCTTTTTTCTTTGGGGAAGTGGGTGTAATTGGATAAAAAAATACGCCAAAAGGCGCATTAGTCATTTCTTCTGAACGATTCACTCACACAATTAGCCAGGAGAACACCGGCTGCTTTCAGCTGATCATGCTTCATTGGCATTGAATGATGGATGTGAGGATATATCCACTGGCTGTATGACCTTTTATCCGCAACTGTCAAATCATAGGAAGCCTCCGGGTATTCAACAAAGCCCTCTTTGCATACAAGCGCTTTTTTCACTTTTAATCCGATCTCTTTTTCTTTTAAAAGCTGCTTTACAAGGGCAGCTGTCCGGCTGAGGCTGATTATCGGCGAGAGGAGACTTGATTCATCTTTTTCTCCGGGGTTTTTCCGCCAGAACCTTTCTGCTGATCCCATATAGACGTCATGGCGGTCACCTTCAAGAAAATGAATGCACGTGATTTCCCCCGGGCTTATTAAAATCGTGTCGAGGGCAATGGATGTATTTTTCACCCTGAGGACCGGAGCATACATGATCAGATGCTGATCAGGAAGCTTTTGCAAAAGCTCCTTCAGATTGCGATCATCCGAGAGAGAAGGATCTGCAAATGATCTGTCCCTTATGGTTGACGTTGCCCATTTCAGCTGGAAGTGAAAAACCCGCTTCATAAACATTTCCTTCAGCTCATCAAGGGAGCCGGGAATGGCATGAAAGCTCAGCTCAGATGAATCCATATTTGCTTCAGGATAGGTGACAGATGTGCCGGACCTTTCCTTTTTAAGCTTGTAACTCCGTATCCTTGTCAGGGAATCTCCCTCTTTTTCCGTGCTTTCCATTTGCTCTTTTTTAACAAAATGGTGAAATTCATTCTTTTCAAAAGCTTCCTTCAGCATGAGCCACTGCTGTTTTTTCACACGCAGAAACCGGCTCTGATAGCGGTACAGATCCATTTCATATCTGGATATGCACGCGTGAACTTTTATTAATTGAGCCACTTTATGTAAACTCCTTCCGGATCATTCATCCTCACAGAACATGTAAAAGAAACGGAACCAATACCGGACACAGAACAGCCGTAAATATGGCGCACAGCGTCATGGAAATGGAGCTGACAGCTCCTTCAAGCTCTCCCATTTCAAGAGCTCTCGCCGTACCTGTTCCGTGTGATGCCGCACCTAGTCCGATTCCTTTTGCAACGGGATGGCTAATGCCAAAAGCCTTTAGAAGAGACGGGCCGAAAACAGCCCCCGACATGCCCGCTATAACCACATAGATAACCGCAAGCGCAGGGATTCCTCCGAGTATTTCTGAAATATCCATTGCAACGGGATTTGTGACCGATTTCGGAGCAAGTGACAGGATCATCTCCCGGTCTACATGAAATAATGCTGCAAGGCCGGCCCCGCTCACAATTCCGATTATACTTCCCGATAGAACGCTCGTAAAAACGGTCAAAGCATACTTTTTCATCACATGTCTGTTTTCATACAGCGGATAGGCAAGTGCGACTACAGCAGGCCCTAAAAGAGCATCAATCCACTTTCCGCCGGTCATATACTCAGCATACTCGGTATCTGTGAGAAGGAAAAGCACAATTAAAAGAAAAGTGCTCGTTAAGATCGGCACTAATAGAGGAAAAGGGTATTTTTTATAAACCTCTCTCATAAGGGCGTACACGTTAACCGTAAGGACAATATAGAAGATCACAGCCATCATGAGTTTTCCCCCTCTCCTTCATTTGCCGTTTTTCTGGTGCTCATCCACTGGCTTACCGAAGCGGCTGACAGCATGACGAGAGCTGTGCTGAAAAGAGCAATCAGCGCGCTGATCAGGCCCCTTCCCGCAAATAGGTCAAAATGGTCCATCAGCCCGACCGTTGCAGGAACGAAAAGCAAGGCTAAATGTTTAAGCAAAAAGGAGCTTCCTTCCTTTAACAGCGGCAGTTTTATGAGTTTGAAGGACAGGCAGAAAAATAAAAGAAACATGCCGATAATACTGCCCGGCATGGACAAGCTGAAAAATTGCTGAATGGCTGTGCCGGCAAAATAAAAAAGAAATAAACCGGCAAGCTGAATAACAATACGTATAAATTTCATAGTTTCCCCGCTAAGCTTAAAAGTCTTATTTATCTTATTGGGCATCAGCGCAATAAGACAGTGTCAATTGCATGATACTTAGGGACTTCCCCAAGCCTGGTCTGAAACAGATTGATTTTTGAAACCTGAAAGGCTGACACCGGATGATCCGGAAGCATCCTTTCCTGAAAGTCTTCATCTGCAGCCCATTTCCGCGCGATCGTGATATGTGGGGCGAATGGACGCTCATCAAGTGCAAAACCATGTTCCCGGCACACGGAATATACCGTTTCCCTCATCTTTTCAAGCGGCTCTGATTTTTCCGCGCCCGCCCAGAAAATACGGGGGGCCTGCTTTCTCCCGAATGTGCCGAAACCGCTGATTGTCAGGTGAAAGGAAGGAAACTGGCCAAGGGCTGCGTGCAGTTCCTTCATGACGGCCTGCAGCTGATCAGCGGAATCCGGATGCCCCAAAAAAGCGAGCGTCAAATGATAATCCAGAGGATGAACCCAGGACTTGAACAGCTTTCTCATCCCTTCTGTTTTTGCTGTCAGTCTATCTCCTTCATTCTGAGGGACAGGTATTCCAATAAAATAATGGGTTTGTGTCGTCATAACGGTTCCTTTCCCGTCTGTTTGCTATGAGTATGGCTCTGCTCCGGCGCTTCCATGCAAAAACAGCGCAATCACTTTTTTCATTTTATCAAAGTCTCCGGGAAGAATAGAAACAAAGCGCCTTGCTTTAAGAAAATCGATTGCTGGGAAGGCAATCAGAGGATATGCTATTATATCAACTAAAGGAGCTGAAAAAATCATGCGTGTTGTAGAAAATGTGGCAGATTTAATTGGCCATACACCTCTTTTAAAATTAAACCGCCTGAATCCAAAAGACGGAGCTGCGGTTTATCTTAAGCTTGAGTTCTTCAATCCAAGCGGCAGTGTAAAAGACAGAGCTGCTTTTAATATGATTGTCGAGGCCGAAAAACAGGGCCTGTTAAACGAAAAATCAACGATTATCGAGCCAACGTCAGGCAATACAGGCATCGGACTTGCGATGAATGCGGCAGCAAGGGGCTACAAAGCCATTCTTGTCATGCCTGATACGATGACACAGGAACGCATCAATCTGCTTAAAGCTTACGGTGCAGAAGTTGTGCTTACACCGGGCGACGAAAAAATGCCCGGTGCCATAAAAAAGGCAAACGAGCTTGCACAGGAAATCCCTTACAGCTTTGTTCCCATGCAGTTTGAAAACGAAGCAAATGCTGATGCCCACCGCAAAACAACGGCACCCGAGATTATTGACGCAATGGATGAGATCGGGAAAAAGCTTACTGCATTTGTTGCCACAGCTGGCACTGGCGGAACCATTACAGGCACCGGCGAAACGCTGAAAGAGCATTACCCGGATTTGACCGTACATGTTGTAGAGCCGGCCGGCTCCCCGGTCCTTTCCGGTGGAAAGCCCGGCAAGCATAAGCTTGTCGGCACAAGTCCCGGATTTATTCCAGACATTCTGAATCAGGATGTCTACGATGAGATTTTCAAAATAAAGGATGAAGAAGCGTACACCATTACACGCAGACTTGCTGCTGAAGAGGGAATCCTTGTCGGTCCATCCTCAGGTGCAGCCTGCTTTGCCGCCCTTGAAGTTGCAAAACGCCTGACACCGGATGATGTTGTTGTCTGCATCGCATGCGATACAGGCGAACGCTATCTATCAAGCGATGTGTTCAGAGAAGAATAAGTCTTTGAAAAAAGAGCTGCTCCGGACTAAACCGGAACAGCTCTTTTTTGATTCAGCTTCATCACACAAAGGATGACAAGCGCAATGAGGGACATTGTTCCAAAGAACAAATACACATGAAGAATCGAATACCCTTCAAGGATAAGGCCCCCGAAAAACGTGCAAAACCAGTTTCCAAGCCCGTTCCCAACAGATGAATACAGAGAAATCGCCGTAGCCCCAACAGATACAGGAGCAAGCTCTCTCACATACTGAAGGGCAGCAGGTATGAACAATCCAACAGAAAAGCCCTGTGCAATCGTTGTGGCATACACAACCCCAAGAGGCGGTTCAAAGAAATACAGAAACCATCTGAGACATGAAATGCATGTTGCCATAACCAGGATGTTCATCATGCCGAGGCGCCTGATCCAGCTGCTTGCAAACTTCATAAACGGGGCTTCACTGCCCGCCGCAAGCAAAAATGCAATGCCGATTCCGGTCAGCCCGCCGCCAAGGTCAGCGACAAAAATGCCGAAATAAATATTATTGGCAAGAATAGGGCCAAGAACAAGAAATGCGATAAATAGAAACAGAAAATACCTCGGCACATTCGCAAGTTCTTTTATGCCGTCACGGATGCTGATCTGCATCGTTCTGCTTTCATTCGGCAGCTGCGCCGCAAAGAAAATGGCAAGAAACAGCACGAGTGCAAAGGAATAAAAAATCACGTGAAGAGAATAGCGTTCAGACAGCTGGCCAACAGCCATTACAGCAACTGCAAAGCCCACAGCTCCCCACAGCCTGATTGAACCGTATTCCGTTTTGGTCTTGTGGACATAATTCATTGAGATGCTGTCGGATAAAGGAATGAGGGCACTCTGAACAACAGCAAGCAGCAGAGCAATCACAATCAGCGAGAAATAGCCGTCAAGAAGTGAGAATACAATCCCAAACAGTCCGGCAAGCGTCAAAGCGACGGTCAGTAAAACAGTCGGTTTCTGCGTGATGTCACTTAAAATCCCCCACAGCGGCTGAACTAAAATCATAACAACCGGGCTGATGCTCATAATGATTCCAATCTGGCTTCCTGAAAGTCCTACACTGTCCTTTAAATAAACTGGCAATAAAGGAAACAGAGATCCAATGGCAAAAAACATGAGAAAATAAAACGAACAGAACGAAACCCGCGTCATGCGGTGTTCTCTTTGAAGAGTGTAATCCAAACCAGCAGCCTTCTTTCCCCACCTGTCATTTCGATTGCTAAAAACCGCTCCCTGGAAAGAGAGCGGCTAAAAGCTTCTTCAAACATCCTACCACATGAAAAGCGTTTCGTTAATCTTATTTTGCCAGTTCATAAATGGCCTGAGCATAAATGGCCGTTGCCTTCAGAAGATCGTCGATGATCACGTATTCATCCTTTTGATGAGCTACATCCGGTCTTCCCGGAAACATAGGGCCGAAAGCTACACCTGCTTTAAGCGACCGCGCATATGTTCCTCCGCCGATGGCAATCAGTTCAGGCTTCTCCCCTGTCTGCTCCTCGTAAACCTTTTTAAGCTTTTGAATGAGTTCATGCTCTGCTTCCACATAATGCGGTTTTGAGTCGCTGAAGGATGTAAGGTGAAAATCAGTGATGGATTTGAGTCCTTCCTGAATCCTTTCCGAATCTGCTGTAACAGGGTAGCGGATGTTTACCCCAAGCTCTCCGCCTTCTTTGCTGTCATATGACATGATGCCGAGATTGACTGTCAATTCTCCGCTAACTTCGTCTTCACACTGAATGCCGATTTTCTCTCCTCTTGTATCATTGCTGAAAAAGGCGGTCATTTGCTTCAAAAAGACCTTTCCATTATGATCAAGCTCAGCTTCAGCAAGGAAAAGCCCAAGCAATAGCCCTGCGTTTTTGCCTGTATGCGGAAGGCTTCCGTGAGCGGAAATCCCTTCAGCGGTTAATTTGAGGGTGCCATTCTCCTCTGAAACACTGCCTTTTATCTCGTACTGGGACAGGTAGCTGCTGTATTTTTCGGCAAGGGCTTTTGCATCATCTGTCTGAACGATTGCTTCAGCGAAATCCGGCACCATATTAAAACGTCTTCCTGACTTGAAAGAAAGGAGCTTTGGTCCATTTTTGCTGATGCTCGCTTTATCAAAATGGAACGAAAGCTTTGCATCAATAATACCCTTTTCGGCATTTATGATTGGAAAATCTGCATCTGGAGCAAAACCGAGGGAAGGCATTTCTTCATGTTTGAAATAGTGCTCCACACAGCCCCAGTCACTTTCTTCATCGGTTCCAAGAATCATCCGCACCCGCTTGTTCAGCGGAAGCCCGAGATCCTTTACAATTTTCATGGCATAATAAGCTGCCATTGTCGGGCCTTTATCATCAATCGCCCCGCGCGCGTAAATTTTTCCGTCGCGGATTTCTGCTCCAAATGGATCGCTGCTCCATCCGTCCCCTTCAGGTACAACATCGACATGGCAGAGTATGCCTACAATTTCATCTCCCTGTCCCATTTCAAGGTGTCCGGCGTAGCCATCGAGGTTTTTAGCCGTAAACCCGTCTTTTTCTCCCTTTTGGAGCATGTGAGTTAATGCTTTATGTATACCTTTTCCAAATGGAGCGCCTTCTGTTTTTGATTTCTCATCCAGCACGCTCTTAATCCGCAAAAATTCCTGAGTATCTTCGGTAAATTGATCTTTTCTTGTCAGTACTTCCTGCATCCAATCCATTTGCATACCTCTTTTCATGATCATTTTCATCGTACCTCTACTTAGTTAAGATACCAAAGGATGCAAACATAAGAAAGCGCTCCACGGAGAAACTAAGCTTAAACAAAAAACAAAAACTCTTGCAAATCTACCTAAAAACGAATAATATAATAAATGTTTTGCAAAAACGTTCGTTTATCAAGTGCACTCATCACTCATTCTGCTTCTGCTGCCGATAGACAGCGCAGAAAAAAAGCAGATGCCAATTATTCAACAGCGGTCCCTGCTTTCAAGGGACCTTTCTCATGACAGCAGCTGATGGCTGCCTGAAAGACTACACATTGGAGGCTTACTATGTTTAAACTGAAAGAACATCAAACAACGGTACGCACAGAAACACTTGCAGGGATCACAACCTTCCTGACGATGGTTTACATCGTGGTTGTAAACCCGATTATCCTTGCAGATGCAGGCGTTCCATTTGACCAGGTATTTACAGCCACCATCATCGCGGCAATTGTCGGAACGCTGTGGATGGCTCTTGCTGCAAATTACCCGATTGCGATTGCACCCGGAATGGGTCTGAACGCTTACTTCGCCTACTCGGTTGTCGGCGGCCACCAGGTCAGCTACCAGGTTGCCTTTGCCTCTGTTTTTGTGGCGGGCATCATTTTCCTGATCTTATCGCTGACACCGTTCCGCAAAAAACTGATTGAAGCCATCCCGGCTAACCTGAAATACGGCATCACAGCGGGAATCGGTCTGTTTATCGCCTTTATCGGCCTCAGACTGACAGGCATTGTAACAGACCATCCTGAAAACCTTGTGACGCTTGGTGATCTATCTTCACCACCTGTTATCCTTGCTCTGATCGGGCTTGCAGTTTCCCTGCTCCTTATGAGCCTGAACGTTCATGGCGCCCTGTTCTTCGGGATGATCATTACTGGAATTATTGCCTATTTTACCGGAGAACTTTCATTTGAAAATGGTTTTGTCTCTGTACCGAGCCTGCCTGAAGGATTTATGGTCCTGAACCCGGCAGATGCCATTGGACAGGTGATTTCAAATGGTCTTTACGCCGTTGTTTTCTCTTTCCTTTTGGTTACGATCTTTGATACAACCGGCACGATGATCGGCGTTGCCCAGCAGGCCGGTCTCATGAAGGGTAATGAACTGCCGAATGCACGCAAAGCGCTGCTAGCCGACTCTGCTGCAACGACTGTAGGAGCTATGTTCGGCACAAGTCCGACGACTGCCTACATCGAATCCTCTGCAGGCGTTGCCGCCGGAGGACGAACAGGACTCACTACATTAACTGTTGCCGTGCTGTTCGGGCTTACCGCCTTTTTCAGCCCGCTTGTAGGAGCCGTTTCAGGCATAGCAGCCATCACAGCCCCTGCCCTGATTATCGTAGGAAGCTTAATGATGGGCAACATTGCGAAAATTAACTGGAACGAACTTGACGAAGCTTTCCCGGCCTTCCTTGTCATTATTGCAATGCCGCTCACTTCAAGTATTGCAACAGGCATAGCGCTGGGCTTCATCTCTTATCCGCTTATGAAAATAGCAAAAGGAAAATGGAAAGAGGTTCACCTGTTTGTTTATATCTTTGCCGTTCTGTTCTTTATTCAGCTCGTGTTCCTCGGCGGACATTAAAAGCCGCTCATAAAACACTTTAAAAGCATCCATACTAGATATGGGTGCTTTTTTATACGCATAAAAATGTCATACTATTCAGAATTAATTACATATAGTAAAATAAGAAATATAGAACAAATCAGTGTGTAACAAGATTAAAACTATGTAAAAATTTTGTTAATTCTAGCTTTTCGCTGGTATGATGATGTCGAAATCGTGTAAAATATTGTTGTAGCGTTCATAAACTAAATTAGTACAGTAACATCTGCAGTAGGGGACATCGTAGGTTGCAGTAGGCTATGCCATACGATCAAATGATAAGGAGTGGTTTTTTGAAACCTTCAACAAACCGTATGCTAACTCGTATCAAATCTGTCTACATGTTTATCCATGAAAGAGGTACTGTTACAACTCAGCAGCTTGTTGACGAATTTGGTATTACACCCAGAACCATTCAAAGAGATTTAAATGTGTTAGCGTATAATGACCTGGTTCGGAGCCCAAGCAGAGGCAAATGGACAATTACACAGAAGAAGGTTAGAAAAATGTCTTCCTAGAAAGCCATTTATTCCGGAAAAAAATGTTAAACTTGCATACATAAGAAAACCAGTCTGCCCTTTTGGCGACTGGTTTTTTTCTTGTCATTTTACAGCTCTATGGCCTGTGCATTCCTCAGAGCTTCCACTTCTTCGTCCGTCAGCTCTCTGTATTCTCCGAGTTCAAGACTCTCATCCAGATGAAGCGGGCCCATGCTGATGCGCTGCAGATAGGCTACTTTTTTGCCGACTGCCTCAAACATCCGTTTTACTTGATGGAATTTGCCTTCAGTGATTGTGATACGAATCTCTGACCGTTCTCCTGCTTCGATGATTTCAAGGCGGGCAGGCTTTGTGACATACCCGTCATCAAGCTCTACCCCTTCTTTGAAAGCAGACGCATCTTCTTCTGTCACATGTCCCTCAATTTTCGCATAGTACGTTTTTGGCACATGCTTTTTAGGAGAGAGCAGCTGATGCGAAAGCTGGCCGTCGTTTGTAAGGAGAAGAAGCCCCTCTGTGTCTTTATCCAGACGTCCCACAGGAAACGGCTTGTAGACGGCATCAATCATTTCCAGCAGATCAATAACCGTTTTCTGGACAGAGTCCTCTGTGGCCGACAGGAAGCCGGCCGGTTTGTTCAGCATCAGGTAAATGTGCTCTTTGTACTCAACTGTTTCACCGTGTACTGTCACGGCCTGAAGCGCTGGGTCAACATGTGTTTTGGCATCCTTGATGATCTTGCCGTCAGCCTTTACAGCACCTGTTTTCAGCAGCTGTTTTACTTCTTTTCTGCTTCCATAGCCTATGTTTGAAAGTAATTTATCGATTCTCATGGTACGACCTGCCTTTTGCGTTAAAGTATAGATTTGCGCAAATGCGGATTCTGGAAATATGCCGTTCCTCTCCGCTCCAGAAACTTGCTTTCCGCGGGGAGGGCCGGAAGCTTCCTCGCTGCGCTTGCGGGATCTTCCGTGCCCTCTTCATCCCTTAGAAAAGCGGAAGCGCCCGTTTTGCTCCGGCAGTCAGATAAGAAATCACCCGAAAAGTCCGGGTTTGACTTTTTGGGGGATTTTGTTCTGACAGAGGAGTTGGGCGCTGCAGCTGGACAAGGAGTCAAGTTCCTTCCGCTGCAATCCACTAGGTTTGCTTACAGTACGCTGTAAGCAGTCCTCTTTTTATCTTCTAGAGCTTTTAAAAAAGAAGGCTTATTCAGAAGCCTTCTTCTTGCGGTTTAAAAAGGAAAAACGGCCTCCGAGCAGCTTCTCAAGCAAGTGAGAGCGGTGCGCTGCGTACAGGTATGCTGCGGCTCCTAGACCGATTGTAATCAGCAGAATGATGACTGACTGCATTTTTCCATCAGAGTATTCAATAAAAATAGATAGAACGGATTGGGTGACTGATACGACCAGACCCATAAAAGCCGTCAGAATTCCGATAAAGACGGTGCGTTTGAACAGCAGTTTGAATGAATAGCCGGCGTGGCGGCGGATCATTGCAAAACTGTATAGAATGGATGCACCGAACCCAAGCGCAGTTGCGAGAATGGATCCTACTCCCTGGAATGCCTCAATGAGCGGAGCATTTACAGCAAGTTTAATGATCAGTCCAAGCGAAAGGGAAATTACAGCAAGCTTTTGCTTGTTGATTCCCTGAAGAACGGCCGCTGTTACGGTAAAGAAAGAAAACAGGAGCGCAACAGGAGCGAACCATCTCAGCAGGCCCGGGCCGTCCGGGTCGTTTTCATAGAAAAGCATATAGGCAGGCTCTGCAAGAATGACAAGGCCCACAATCGCAGGCAGTGTCAGAAAGATGATAATCTGAAAGGCCTGGTCAATCTGCTTGTTCACAAGCTTCATATTGTTATTTGTAAAGGACTTTGTAATCGTCGGTACAAGCGTCAATCCGAAGGCTGTAGCAAGTGATACGGGAATCATCACTAGTTTCGGAAGATATAAAGTCACGATTGAAAAAATACCGGTTGCTGTTTCTTTAAATCCGCCTTCAACCATCGCTTTAATGAACGTATTTGTGTCAATGTACGTATATAAAGGGATAGCAAGTCCAACAAAAACAAATGGCCCAGCGTATGAGAAAAGCTCTTTAAACATGCGTCCTGCAGGCATATTTTCAGCAGGAACCACATTCTCCCTCATCGCTTCAAGACCGCGTTTGCGGCGCTGCCAGTAGACAAACAGCACAAGCAGTCCTCCGATGGCTCCGACAAATGCAGCAAAGGTTGAATAGCCGACTGCCGTTACAAGCGAGCCGTCAAATACCTTCAAAACCAGGTAAGCTGACGCAAGCAGGAAGGCAATTCTGACAATCTGTTCAATGACCTGAGAAACTGCAGTTGGCCCCATCGACTGATGTCCCTGGAAAAATCCCCTGATCAGACTCATAATCGGCACGACAATTAAAGCGAGACTGACCATGCGGATGACAAGCACGGCGTCGTCAATCGTTGTATTGCCGATCTCTCTTTGTCCAAGCGAGCTTTCAGCCAAAACCGGCGCCAGGAAATAGAGAATAATAAACGCAAGCACTCCCGTTAAAAACATAACCGAGATGCCCACCCGGAACATTTTTCTGCTTGTTGCGTAATCTCCTATGGAATTATACTTTGATACAAATTTTGAAACCGCCTGGGGGAATCCCATGGTAGCTATGCCGAGGAAAACGGCATACTGCGCATATCCGATCTGGTACAAGGCCCCGCCGTCTTTTCCGACAAGCGCATAGAACGGGATAATGTAGATCATACCCAGAATTCTTGATATGTAAGTGCCAAGCGTTAATACGAGTGTTCCCCGCAATAATTTATTCGACATGAATGAAATCACCAATTTCTCTCTGAAGATTCAACTTTTCTATTTTAACACATTAGGCACCTATAACAAGAATGTTTGTGCATCACAAAAGCGGAAGCGCCAAGGCCCGCTCCGGCAGGCAGAAAAGAATCCGCCAAAAAAGTCCGGGTTTGACTTTTTTGGCGAATTTGTTCTGACAGAGGATCTAGGCGCTGGAGCTGGACGCTGATTACTTTATAAGGTTCGACAGCCTTATGTTCTTTATAACTCCATGAATAATAATAGGCGGATTTGGCATTTTACATGATTCCGCTATAATAGGGAGAGAAAAGTTTTTTTCAGAAAGAAAAGGTTGTGAAAGCATGAAGGTTGATGTAGTTATTATCGGAGGCGGTCCATCCGGCCTGATGGCAGCGATTGCTGCAGGTGAAAAAGGAGCACGCGTCCTCCTGCTCGATAAAGGAAATAAACTCGGCAGAAAGCTTGCGATTTCAGGTGGCGGCAGATGCAATGTCACGAACAGGCTCCCGGTTGATGAGATTGTTAAACATATTCCCGGAAACGGACGATTTTTATACAGCGCATTCTCAGAATTCAGCAATGAAGATATCATCCTCTTTTTTGAAAAGCTTGGCATTCAGCTGAAGGAAGAAGACCACGGCAGGATGTTTCCGGTCACAGACAAAGCTCAGTCTGTTGTCGATGCTCTTCTTAATGAACTTAAAAGGCTGCGTGTGACAATCCGGACAAACGAGCCTGTGGAAACGATCGAGTACGAGAACGGCAAGACCGCCGGAGTGCGGTTAAAAAACGGAGAGTATATTCAAACACAGGCGGTTGTGGTTGCTGTCGGGGGCAAAAGCGTTCCACATACCGGAAGCACAGGAGACGGGTATGCATGGGCTGAAAAAGCAGGGCATACCATTACAGAGCTTTTTCCGACAGAAGTTCCCGTAACATCCAATGAGCATTTCATTCAGGAAAAAACGCTGCAGGGCCTCTCACTCCGAAATGTTGCCCTGAGTGTTTTGAATCCTAAAGGCAAGGTCATTAAAACGCACCAGATGGACATGATCTTTACCCACTTCGGGATTTCCGGACCGGCAGTTCTCCGCTGCAGCCAATACGTCGTAAAAGCGATGAAAAAGTTTAAAACCACGGCTATCCCCGTGAGCATCGACTCGTTTCCTGAACGGAACCAGGAAGAGCTATTTCAGGAAACGGTAAAGCTCTTTAAGTCAGAACCTAAAAAGACCGTTAAGAACGTGCTCAAAGGATTCCTGACGGAAAGATACCTTCTGTTTCTGCTTGAGAAAAACGGAATAGACCCAAATCTGCCGGCAGCCAATCTGCAGATGGAAAAATGGCGCTCGTTCATCCAGGACTGCAAAGGATTTCAGTTCAACGTTCACGGAACGCTTTCTATCGACAAGGCGTTCGTAACAGGTGGCGGGGTTTCCGTTAAGGAGATCCATCCGAAAGAAATGGCATCAAAACTTATGGACGGTTTGTATTTTTGCGGAGAAATCCTTGATATCCACGGCTATACAGGAGGCTACAACATAACATCTGCTCTTGTAACAGGCAGGCTTGCCGGAAAAAATGCCGCACAATATGCAAAGGAAGCAGCTAGTTTATAGCGGCTTCCTTTTTTAGGTTCTGTATAATATCAGTGCTGAAAAACAATAAAGCTGCTCCCCGTTCTGATCGCAGGCTGCCGACACATTGTACTTGATGTCAACCAGCTGCTCATCTGAGATGGACCTCAAAAATTGATTGATTGCCTTCTCCAGATCTTTTTCGTGCTCTTTGTCAAAAACGGCCACCTTGTACATTTAGCACCATCCCATATCACAGCCTTCCGCGTATTGCTGCTGGAGCTCGCAGTTCCGTTCATACACGCGGTAAAACCTGTCCTCTTCCATCATGAATCCATTTACTAATTCATATTCCCGTCCATCAGAAGTTATGACAAGCTTTCCGATATACTCCTTTCCAATGTAAAGCTCCATAAATTCCCCGTGCAGCTTTGCGACAACGCGATTCGTTACATCAAGCTTGTGATAGTCAGACATATCACATCCCTCCTTAGTTGAAGTGTATTTTTGACGGCTGCTGTTTATGATAGCGTTTTCATTTTATAACGGAAGAATCATGTGTTTTATTAATTCGGACTGTTAGATTGCCGATTTGGATTGTTAGAGATGCGAATTGGACTGTTAGACTTCTGTTTTGGATTGTTAAAGGCATGATTTGGATTGTTAGAACTGTTATTCCGAATTCGGAACCGGGTAATAGCATGCAATCCGCGATGGACTGCAGCCAATACCGTTAAAAAGCATAAAAAAACCCTGCCGAAGCAGGGAGATATCTTGTTACGCCAATTCACTTTTGCGTTTTGTGTCGCCTTTCCAGTCAAGCATGCCGCCCGCCATATTCGTCACTTTGTAGCCTTTGTCCTCCATGAAGGAGCAGACGTTGCCGCTGCGTCCGCCTGACCGGCAGATGATGATGTATTCTTTGTCTTTATCAAATTGATCAAGCTTTTCAGGAATTTCTCCCATGCGGATATGTTTTGCTTCAGGAATCATCCCTTCTTCCACTTCATCGTCCTCGCGCACATCTACAAGGTTCAAAGTTTCTCCGCTTTTCAGTTTTTTATGTAATTCGTCTGTTGTCATTTCTCTCATTATAATCATCCTTTCTGTTTCAGATGGCTTTATTATACCAAAGCCTGTGTCTGACATACCACTTTCACAGAGGCATGAAAAAAGCAGGCGCCATGGCCTGCTTTTTCTCAGTTCGCTACAATATTTACAAGTTTTCCGGGAACGGCAATGATTTTGCGTATTGTTTTTCCGTCAACCTGTTCTTTCACGTCAACGTCTGAAAGAGCAAGCTCCTGCATTTCTTCGCGGGTTGCGTCTTTTGGAACGTGAAGTTTCGCTTTTACTTTCCCGTTTACCTGAACAACGATTTCCACTTCGTCCTCTACTAATTTGCCTTCGTCGTATGCAGGCCATGTTTCATAGGAGACTGTTCCTTCGTAGCCAAGCTTTTCCCATAATTCCTCTGCAAGGTGGGGCGCTACCGGTGAAAGCAATTTAACGAAGCCTTCCATATAAGACTTCGGAAGAACGGTTGCTTTGTACGCCTCATTAATGAAAACCATCAGCTGGGAGATCGCTGTGTTGAAGCGCAGCCCTTCGTAGTCCTCTGTTACTTTTTTAACGGTTTGATGATACACACGCTCTAAGCTGTCAGATGTGCTGTCTGTCACTTTTGCATTCAGAGCTCCGTTATCTTCGACGAACAAACGCCATACGCGGTCAAGGAATCGGCGAGCTCCGTCAAGTCCTTTTTCAGACCAGGCGATAGAAGCCTCAAGAGGTCCCATGAACATCTCGTAAAGGCGGAGTGTGTCAGCACCGTGGCTTGCAACGATATCATCCGGGTTGACAACATTGCCTTTGGATTTGCTCATTTTTTCGTTGTTTTCCCCGAGGATCATTCCCTGGTTAAACAATTTCTGGAACGGCTCTTTTGTAGGAACAATGCCAAGGTCGTAAAGCACTTTGTGCCAGAAGCGCGCATACAGCAAATGAAGAACCGCATGTTCGGCACCGCCGATGTATGTGTCAACAGGCAGCCACTGCTTAATTTTTTCAGGATCTGCAAGGTGATCAGCGTTCTTTGGATCAATATAGCGCAGGTAGTACCAGCAGCTTCCGGCCCATTGCGGCATCGTGTTTGTTTCCCGTCTGCCTTTTTTGCCTGTTGCAGGGTCTGTTACGTTCACCCACTCTTCAATAACGGCAAGCGGAGATTCGCCTGTGCCTGAAGGGCGGATTTCTGTCGTCTTCGGCAGTGTCAGAGGAAGCTCTTCCTCAGGGACTGCTGACATTGTGCCGTCTTCCCAATGAATAATCGGAATCGGCTCACCCCAGTAGCGCTGGCGGGAGAACAGCCAGTCACGAAGACGGTAAGTCGTCTTTTTCTCGCCCTTCTTGTTTGTTTCTAGCCATGCAATCATGTTTTCGATGGCTTCTTCTTTATTTAAGCCGTTAAGGAAATCAGAGTTCACATGCTGGCCGTCGCCTGTATATGCTTCATTTTCAACATTGCCGCCTTCAACAACTTCTTTGATCGGCAGGTCGAACGTTTTTGCAAATTCATAGTCTCTCTCGTCGTGTGCGGGAACAGCCATAATAGCGCCAGTTCCGTAGCTTACAAGAACGTAGTCTGCAATCCAGATCGGCATTTTTTCGCCGTTTGCAGGGTTAACAGCAAAGGCCCCTGTGAATACACCTGTTTTTTCTTTCGCAAGATCTGTCCGCTCAAGGTCACTCTTGCTTTTTACTTTATCAAGATAAGCGGCTACAGCTTCCTTTTGGTCTTCTGTTGTAATTTTATCAACTAAAGCATGCTCGGGAGCAAGGACAGCATACGTTGCGCCAAAGAGCGTATCCGGACGTGTTGTGAAAACAGTAAAGGATTCTTCATGTCCGTCAACGTTAAACTGGACGTGCGCTCCTTCAGAGCGGCCGATCCAGTTGCGCTGCATTTCCTTGATGCTCTCCGGCCAGTCAACCTCTTCAAGGTCCTCAATCAAACGGTCTGCATATGCCGTAATTTTAAGCATCCATTGTTTCATCGGGCGGCGTTCTACAGGATGGCCTCCGCGCTCGCTTTTCCCGTCGATGATTTCCTCATTCGCAAGTACCGTTCCAAGTGCAGGACACCAGTTGACCGCTACCTCATCAACATAAGCAAGACCTTTTTTATATAACTGAAGGAAAATCCATTGTGTCCACTTGTAGTATTCAGGATCTGTCGTATTGATTTCACGGTCCCAGTCATATGAAAATCCGAGGCTTTGAATCTGGCGGCGGAATGTATCAATATTTTTGGCCGTGAACTCTGCAGGATCATTTCCAGTATCTAGCGCGTACTGCTCAGCAGGAAGACCGAATGCATCCCATCCCATCGGATGAAGGACGTTATATCCCTGCATGCGTTTTACGCGGGAAAGTATATCTGTTGCGGTAAAGCCTTCCGGATGTCCGACATGAAGGCCCGCTCCTGATGGATACGGAAACATGTCAAGTGCGTAAAATTTCGGCTTGCCGGCATCTTCCGTTGTTTTGAACGTTTTATTTTCAAGCCAGTAGTTCTGCCATTTCTTCTCGATTTTTTCGTGCTTGTAATTCATCATTATCCTCCTCTGATTGGTGCGCTGTTTCTACTAGTTTAGTTTGAACGGGTTTTGGATTGTTAAACGGAGAAAACAGAAAAAACCTCCCGTCCCCGAAAGGGACGAGAGGTTTATTTCCCGCGGTACCACCCAATTTAGCGCCATACGGCACTCACTTGATATCCGTAACGTGGATCACGACAGACATTACCGTGCAGGCTGCCCTGCAGTTCGCATCCGTAACTCAAAGGCGAGTTCGCAGGCATTGGATGATTGACTCTCACCGTCCGTCAATTCTCTGAGCATCCGCAGTCTGTTACTAATCCTTATCACCGTTCAAAATCATAAAGTTATACATGTATTTTATAGAATTTAAACCACGGTTGCAAGCTGTTCGCTATAAAAACTTCAGAAATGGGCAGGAATGCGGGAAAATCATGCTTTTAATAGAAGTGTAAGATGTTGAGAGATAAGGTGTGAGATGGTTTGGAGATTATTTCGCTTGGCGCTCATTGTCTTTTACAGGCTGTTCTATGCTGTCCTGCTGCTGTCTGACAAAGTCAAAACTCCGAAGTACGGCCTCCCCGCTGTAACCAGCGATAATAGAAAGCACGACAAGCTGAAATGAGGATGAAGGTTCTGTAGATAAAACGAGCAGGATCGATGCGGTCGTGCCCATTGCGATATCCTCCCAGAAACCGAGGTAGATAAAACGCTTGGTCATTCTTGGCTTTTCCATCCTTCCTTTCTTTTTAACATGTCCAAGCAGTCCCATTAACCCCCCAATCAATGACGCTACAAGTACAGTCTGCAGCATAAGATCACCTTCCTAAAGCCGTAATAAATTCGGCACGCGACTTCAGGTACAAGATATAAAGCTTCTCTTTGCTTGTACAAATCAATAAAACCAGAGGCTTGTTTTACTTCCATTATATGTGAATAGCGATGGAACAATCTTGATTAAATAGAAGGAATTTTCAGTAAACTTTCATTCGTACTATTTCACTAGACCGAACACTTTTTCGGTCCGGCGCCTAAGTGATTAGTACCATGCATTTCTGGAGAGTACGCCTCTTTATTTTCCTCCCTCTTCCAAATACTTGTCCATTTGACCGAAAAAAGCACACCTTTATTCATTTAAAAGGTGTGCCATCTGTTATCACGCACTCACTGCGGGTGCAGCATGCTTCTCTTTGATTTTCTTATCGTAAACGGATGTCGTAAACATGGCGATAAACAGCAAGCCAATCAGAACAGTAAACAGCATGTTCATGCCATAAAAATCAACCAGTACGCCTCCAAGCAGCGGACCGATCATTCTTCCGCCTGTAGCTGTACTGTTGACGAAGCCCTGATAAAATCCTTCACGGCCTTTTGGAGCAAGATCATTCGCGATGGTCGGAACCGCCGGCCATACAAGCATTTCCCCGATGGTCAAGATAATCATGGCTGTCATAAATCCTTTGAAATCCCCTGCAAAGGATACCATGACAAAGGAGAAAATAAAGATGCAAAAGCCGATCATCATCTGCTTTTTAATCGATTTGGCCGCATATTTTACAAATGTATTCACAAGCGGCTGGCCGAAAACAATCAATGCCCCGTTTACCGTCCAGATCAAACTGTATTGGGTAAGCGGAATGCTCAGCTCCTGAGTGTGAGCAGCAATCGTTGACTGCCACTGAACATACGCGACCCAGCACAGCAAATAGCCGGAGCACAGGATAATAAGTGCTGTAAATTTATCCCGGTTCTGCAGTTTGGATGACTCCTGCAGGATGGATGACTGAGCCGAGGGAGCTGACGCAATCTTTCGATAACCGAAACATGCAAGCAAGAAAAAAACAGCATACAGTGCTGCATTTGCAATAAAGATCAGCTGAAACGAATACCCTGCAATCAGTCCGCCAAGCGCGGCCCCAATCGCAACACCCGCATTCTGCGAAACATAAATCGCGTTAAACGCTTTTCGCCCGCCTTCGGGCCAAACCGTTCCGGCAAGTGCATACATCGATGGAAACACAATTCCGGAACCAAAACCGACAAGTGTCAAAAAGACAATATACCAAGGCCAGTCATTGAAGAAAACAAGACCTAAAATAGCCGTGAACGTAAGCACAATCCCGCTCAAGATGGAACGGTAGCCACCGTACCGGTCAAAAAGAACCCCGCCAATCAGGTTGCCCGCTACACTTGCAGCAGAATTCAGCATCAGGACAATCCCGGCAACTGTCAGCGATTTACCAAGATGATCATGAATGTAGATCGTATTTAAAGGCCACAGAAACGAAGAACCTGTTACGTTAATCAGCATTCCTATTACAAGCAGCCATAAAGAACGCGGCATCTCAAAAACCTCCTTAAAAAACTCACAAAAAAGCACGAAGGCAAGAACTGCCTTCGCGTTTTTTTAAATCCATAGAAGATTGTAGTCCTTTTATCCGGAGATTGCAACCGGGAAATACCGGCTGATTCGGCCTGTCTGGAGCTGATCAGGCTTCGCTTTTAATAGACAGATATATCTTCTTCTGTATCAAATGTTATTTTACCGCTGGATTGTTTGTTTTTTGCAGTCATGTCCGCGGAACCCCGGTATCCCTTTTCGAAATAGCCGACAATCGTTTCCTCTAGCTGTTTTCCGCTTTTGTCCTTGTACAGAAGCTTCATTGAGCTCTCACTGAACCTTTCACGGGGGACAATTTTTACCTGATAGGTTTCTTTCGGTTCCAGTGATGGGATCACAATTTTTTCTTTATTATAAAAATAGCTGATCTCCATTTCATCCAGCTGATGTTCAGATTGATTTGTGATTGTTATGGTGATTGCGCTGCTGAACATGCCTTTTACAGGCAGTACGAATAAAACCATCAGCAGCAGAGCAATCATCAAATTGACAAGCCATCTTTTCACGAGCGCCCCTCCTACTGTTACATTCTGGAAAAAGCGATACTTCTCTTACAGTTCTCTTCTCAAAGCGGAGAGCACATTGATATTCGTCGCCTTCACGGCCGGACGCAATCCTGAAATCAAGGCCACTCCAAGACTGATGCCGCCAGCAATCAGGACAAGGCTGAGCGGGATATAGGAGAACGTAAAGTCCACACCTTCCATGCTTCCCTCAGAAACAGCTTCAAGCACGAGCGGGATGGCAAAGTTCGCAGCAAAGCTGACAGCGTAGGCAATAATGACACCGAGCAATGCCCCCAGCAGACCGATAAACGCACTTTCAAGAAGAAAGATTCTGCGAATCACGCCAGGCTGCGCCCCGATCGCCTTCATGATCCCGATCTCCTGTGTACGTTCAGTCACCGCCATTGTCATCGTATTGAAAATACCGATTGATGCAATCAGAACGGCTACAGTTCCGACAAAAATCAGTCCCACTTTAAAGGCATTAAAGAATAAGTTCATATTTTCAAGCTCTTCTGTTATTGAGTACACTAAGTAACCCTTATCCTTCAGGGAATCTGTCACGCCTTTAACATCTTCAATGCTTGCCGTATAAACCTTGATTTCATTATATTCCTGCGGCTCAACTTCATCTGACGAATCTGCTTTTGCGGCAAATGTGTGCATATCTTCTTTCCACACATCACTGATGTAGATATTGAAATCATCCATATAGTCTCTTGCAGGAGCTTCTGTAATTCCGGAGATCGTAAACGTCCAGCTTTTCGTTTCCGATTTGCCTTCAATCTGCTCGGTTTGTGTCAGGACAATCTCTTTACCGATCAGTTCGCCCTGATAGCCTTCCGGTTCTTCTGCAGCCGTCTCTGGATTCTCAGCCTGCTCATCGCGCTTCGTTCTCTCCGCATCAGTCAGAAGCGAATTTGCAAAATGATGGCCGACAATGATTTCACGGTCATTTTCCGGCGCTTTTCCTGAATCAAGCTTCAAATTTGCCTTAAATTCACTTTCCATATTTGTAAGCAGCAGACTCGCGTAATCGGATGTTCTGTCACCAAGCTTTGCATCCGTTTGTCCTGTCTGGGTAGCATAGGACCTTCTGACGACGGCTGCCACATTCTTTGTATCCTCGAGTTCTTTAATTTGTTCATCATTTCCCTGCTCAAAGCCCGCGTCCGTTTCCTTCCCGCTGATTTGAATTTCATTCAGCTTTTGAGCGCTCAACAGCTCCTCCTGCATGCTTTTTTGCATGCCGAATCCGACTGATGCCAGTACAATCAGAAACGCACAGCCGATAGTAGTCGCAAGCACGGTCATGAAAACCCTCATCCTGTTTTTCTTCATATTTCTTCTGACAAGGCTGAGCTGATCTCTAAATTTCAACAGGAACACCCTCTTCCTTCAATACGCCGTCCTGCAGAACAAATCTTCTGTCGCTGAATGCTGCAACTTCTTCATCGTGAGTGATGATGAAAAACGTGATGCCTTTTTCTGAGTTCAGCTCTTTGATGAGATCAAGAATTTCTTTTTCTGTCTCACTGTCCAGACTTCCTGTCGGTTCATCAGCCAGAATGATTTCCGGATTTGTAATCAGGGCGCGTCCAATTCCAACGCGCTGCTGCTGTCCCCCTGAAAGCTCATTCGGATAATGGCCTGAATGATTTTCAAGGCCGATTCTGTCAAGCATTTCGGTTACCTTCGTTTTTCTTTCAGAGGAAGGAACGCCCTTCAATGTTAATGGCAGTTCAATGTTTTCAAACGTCGTCAGACTCGGGATGAGCTGAAAACTTTGAAAGATGAAGCCAAACGTATTAAGCCTGAAGGCTGCCCATTCTTTTTCACTGAACCCGGTCACCTCTGTGCCGCCGACTGAAATGGTGCCGGCCGTCGGTGAAATATAACCTGAAACCAAGTTCAAAAGCGTTGATTTCCCGGAACCGCTTCGTCCGACGATTGAAGCAATTTCTCCCTTTTGAATAGAAAGCGACACATTTTTCAAAACGGGTATTTCTTTTTCGCTTCCTTTTTTTCCAACCTTAAACGAATGACTTAATCCATCAACTTTTATCATGTTTTCCTCTCCTAGGAGTGCTTTGTTTTTTTATAAATAAGGAAGTAGCCGAGCAGCAGACTTACGGCTGCTCCGGCGGCTGCTCCTGTTGCAAGTCCTGTCATGCCGTTAGCTGACATATGGTATCCCATCGAGCTGAACCCCAGCACTCCGAGCACGAACACCAGCAACAGGACAGGCAGATTGAGCTGTTTCCATAAAAAGAAATTGCCGTTCCTTTCATTCGGATGATGCAGGAATGCAACCAGTCCGACTGTAAAAAATATGACACCCATAGATGCCTGAATCAAAAAGTAAAGGGGCATCCCATCCGTTATTTCCTTGTAAAAAGTCCAGCTCATCATTGGGAGAAACGGTGTCATAAGACATCCCGCATTAATGAATTTCTCCATTTCTACATAGGAGTATAATCCAAGGCCTTCTACATGATTAAAGAGAACAAATGTAAACAGAAACGGCAGCGAGCCGGTGCTCAGAGCCGTCAGCCCCTGCGCGAAAGGAGTTCCCGTAAGCGAGCCTGCTGCAAAGGTCAGGCAGTAAACCATCACCAGGCAGAAAAACAATTCCAAATAATAATCCATTAACGGTTCAGACAGCACCACTCCTGCCGTCTCTGTGTAGATTCCTGACAGTACCAGCGAAATCAGTGATGAAAGCAGGATTGCAATAAGAACAGAAGCAGATTTCACAAGGTAAATTTCTGAACGTTTAAACGGCAGACCAAGTGTATAATCCATAGTCCCTCTGGCTCTTTCTGTTCCCATTTGCGCGATTGCGATAAAAAACAGGAAAACAGACGATAAAATCAGGAGCAAATCGTCTCCTAACGGGTAAACAAACGAAGCGGACGACATTTCCGGATACTCTTTCAGCATATTTTGGTGGCCCGTGTATTCGGACCAGATTCTATATGGAAGGAAAAAGGCATTCAGAATGAAAAATAAGACAAGCAGGACCCTGATCTGCCTGAACTCTTTTAGAAATAAGGCACGCACTACCATCTCCGGTCCCCCCCAAACTTTGCAATAAATACTTCCTCTAAGTTAACCGGGAGCGTATTCCAAACTTTAGGACCGAGGGATTGGAGACGCTTCAACTTATCTTCATCCTTTTTTTCCAGAAGCATCGTGTAAAAAATACCGGAGTGGTCAAGAATCGGAACACCCATTTCTCTAATCTTTAAGTGCAGGTCATTTTCAAAAACCGCCTGTATTTTCACAAAATCCTCCCTGAGCGATTCAAGGTCCATCACATTGGACAAAGTATGGCCATCCAGAAAACCGATTTTACTGCAGATCCTTTCAATATCCTCAAGCCTGTGGGATGTAATCATAATGGCGGTTTCTCTTTCCCCCACTTCATCTACCATAAGCTGAAGGAGATCTCTCCTTGTGACAGCATCAATCCCGTCAGTCGGTTCATCCAGCAGAATCACTGCAGGTCTTGAAGCAAAAGCCATAATGAGAGCAAACTGTTTTTTCAGTCCCGTTGATAAATCCCTGTATTTTTTTGTTTCAGGTATGCCGTAGCGGTTCATCAGCTCGTTCGCATAGGTGACATCAAAATCCGGATACAGGGATTTCAGCATCCCGGTCAGTTCTTTATATGTATATCTATCATAAAATGGGTTTTGGACAGGTACATAAATGACCTTTCTTTTAGCAAGCGGCTGTTTCTTTATGGAGGCATTTTCAAACAAAACCTCTCCCTCATCCGGCAGCACTATCTGTTGAATAATCCTCAAAAGCGTAGTCTTCCCCGAGCCGTTTCTGCCGAGAAGCCCAAAGATATCGCCTTTTTCAATCGTGAGCGATACGTCCTGCAGCACCCTTGCTCCATCGAGCGATTTTGAGAGATTTTTCAGTTCAAGCATGGTCTCCGCCTCTCATTTCTCTGCTGATTTCCTCAATCCATTTATAAATGACTTCAATGTCAATTCCCGCATAAACGGCATCTACAATCAGCGGCTTCAATTGTTCTTTGATCATCTCCATCTTCCCTTCATCAAGCGTTACTCCCGCATTTTCAGAGACAAACGTTCCCCTGCCCCTTAACGTTTCAATAATTCCTTCACGTTCAAGCTCTTTATACGCTTTGCTTACGGTATTAGGGTTTGCAATAATCATGGTTGAAAGCTCGCGCACAGACGGGAGCTTTTCACCGGGCTTAAGAATCCCTTTTAGGCAGAGCTCTTTCATCTGCTGAATGATCTGTTCATAAATCGCTTTTGAGCTGCGCGGATCAATTTGAATCATCGGTCTCCCTTCTTCCTATCGTGAAATGGTTCTGTACTATGTGTATTACTTTTAGTAGTACACTTAATACAATAATGATTTTTGAAATTATTGTCAATGGTTTTTTGGGGGATATTGGGACTTTTTTGAGTTTGAGGTCTCAATACGCGGGATTTCATTTTTGATGGCACTTATCTCGGAGTTTAGAACCATCAAGACGCAGGATTCCATTTTTGATGGCACTTATCCCGGAGTTCAGTACCATTAAGATCCGGGATTCTCTTTTTGATGGCACTTATCTCGGAATTCAGAACCATCAACACGCGTGTTTCCTTTTTTGATGGCACTTATCTTGGAGTTTAGAACCATCAAACCGCGTGTTTCCTTTTTTGATGGCACTTATCTTGGAGTTTAGAACCATCAAAACGCAGGATTCTCTTTTTGATGGCACTTATCCCGAAGTTCAAAACCATCAAGATGCGTGTTTCCTTTTTTGATGGCACTTATCTCGGAGCTCAAAACCATCAATACGCGTGTTTCCTTTTTTGATGGCACTTATCTCGGAGCTCAGAACCATCAACACGCGTGTTTCCTTTTTTGATGGCACTTATCTCGTAGTTCAAAACCATCAAGATGCGTGTTGCCTTTTTTGATGGCACTTATCCCTAAGTTCAGAACCATCAATACGCAGAATTTCCTTGTTGATGGCACTTATCCCTAAGTTCAGAACCATCAAAATGCACAGTTCCTTTTCTGACGGAACCAAACCTGCAGCTGCTACCCAAAAACACCCTTCCCCTCACTAAAAAAACCGCTTCCAAACCCGGAAGCGGTCATTCATTATTCAGGACGCTGTTTTGATTTCACTTTCTGTCCCTGTTTTTCATATTTCTTCTTGGATTCTTTTACAGGATCAAATTCCTGGCCGAATTCAGTGTCCGTATTGTTGATGCCGTTTCTTGTTTTCTGTTCGGGGTTTTGCTGTTTTGAGCGTTTTTTCATACAGACTTCATCCTCCTAGTGATCAAGCAGAATCATTTCATTTTGCAGCTGCTGAAGCTGTATGCGCATTCTGTAAAGCTGTTCTTTTTGCTGATCGTTTGCGCTCAGAGACAATGCATTGCATTCATTTACTGCGTCTTCGAGCATTTGCTGCGCTTTAGAGTATTCCGTATCGTTGTAATGCTCCTGCTTTCTGCCTTCTGTATACTGGCTTTGGGCGAAATCATACGTATTTGAGCAATTATCGAGACATTCAGTAACAGATTGTCTTGTTGCCATGGCTGCAGACCTCCTATTGTAAAATGAAGCATTGTGCTCCATTACTCATATTGTTTGCCTAGTGCCTGTTCATTTTACTGAAAAACAATTGGTAAATCCGGCTGTGCATGTTTGTCATAAGAGTCTGCCCCGTGATAAAATGCTCTGATGGCTTGCTCGAGAAAATTTTTTCAAAGGGAGGTTTTTCCGCTGAAAGAGAAAAACCCTTTTCTATATGCAGCAGACGATAAAAGGTACCATACGTGGAATTACCACTTGCGCAATCATTTTGGACATAAGGTGTTTAAAGTGGCTCTGGACGGCGGTTTTGACTGTCCGAACAGAGACGGGACGGCAGCGTTTGGAGGGTGTACGTTCTGCAGTGCAGCAGGTTCTGGCGATTTTGCCGGAAACCGCAAAGAGGATCTTGTAACGCAATTTCACGAAATAAAAGATAAAATGCACGAAAAGTGGAAAGACGGAAAGTATATGGCTTATTTTCAGGCTTTTACAAATACGCATGCACCTGTTGAGGTTTTAAGGGAAAAGTTTGAATCCGTTCTTGCTCTTGAAGGGGTTGTGGGCTTGTCTATTGCGACCCGTTCTGACTGCCTGCCCGATGATGTGGTTGAATATCTGGCAGAATTAAATGAGCGCACGTATCTTTGGGTTGAGCTGGGGCTTCAGACCGTTCATGAACGCACGGCCCTGCTTATTAACCGGGCTCATGATTTCGCCTGCTACGCTGAAGGTGTTGAAAAGCTGCGCAAACATGGCATAAGAGTCTGTACACACATTATTAACGGCTTGCCGCTTGAAACGAATGACATGATGATGGAAACAGCCCGTGCGGCAGCAAACCTTGATGTTCAGGGAATTAAAATCCACCTTCTGCACTTGCTGAAAGGCACGCCGATGGTCAAGCAGTATGAAAAAGGAAAGCTTGAATTTCTTACAAAAGAGGATTATGTAGCATTAGTATGTGACCAGCTTGAAATACTTCCCCCGGAAATGATTGTGCACCGCATAACGGGAGACGGGCCGATTGACCTGATGATCGGGCCGATGTGGAGCGTTAACAAATGGGATGTGCTGAATTCAATCGATGCGGAATTAAAAAGAAGAGAGAGCTTCCAGGGGAAATTTTATAAGACAGAAAAGGCAGGACAATTATGATACTTGAACGGGTTCTTACTTTTGCTAAAACACTTTTATCCAAAGCAGCAGCAGAGGGCGACATCGCCATTGACGCTACAATCGGCAATGGGCATGATACGGTGTTCCTCGCAGAGCTTGTTGGAGAAGCAGGTCACGTGTACGGCTTTGACATACAGGAAGAAGCTGTCCGCGCCACTTCAGAACGGGTTTTACAGGCAGGATACACGGACAGGGTCACTCTTTTTAAGGAGAGTCACGAAAACCTGGCTGATTTTATTCCTGAAAAATGGCATGGAAAAGCGGCCGGAGCCATATTCAACCTCGGATATCTTCCAGGCGGCGACAAATCGATTGTGACAAGACCGGATTCCACCCTGAAGGCTGTGGAACAGCTTCTTTCCGTCCTAAAAAAAGGCGGCATCATGATTCTTGTCATTTACCATGGCCATGAAGAAGGAAAAGCAGAAAGAGATGCCGTTTTGGACTTTGTTCAAAAGCTTCCTCAAAAAGAAGCCCATGTCCTTAACTATCAGTTCATGAATCAGAAGAATGATGCTCCTTTTATCTTGG
The DNA here is from genome assembly GCF_053629595.1 of Metabacillus sp. SLBN-84. NCBI lineage: Bacteria > Bacillati > Bacillota > Bacilli > Caryophanales > Bacillaceae > Metabacillus > Metabacillus sp. SLBN-84. Next base: position 1,085,754 of record NZ_JBRJIP010000001.1, on the reverse strand, counting down.
CGATTGAAAAAATGAAAGCATAAGTAATGCTTGCTAACAGAAAACGGGCCTTGAAACCAGTTGGGTTTCAGGCCCGTTTTTTTATTACGAACTTTTCGCAGACAGCTTCTGAAAAGCCCTGTACGCTCTGCCGTTCCAATAGAAAAATGATGATGTTTTTCCGCCAAGCTTGATCAGCTGCCTTGCAAGTCTCCCGAGATCTTTTCTGGCCGTTACTTTTTCATCTGAGAGATACACGCCAAGAAGTCCCCGGTGAATCAGCTTATGAAAGTTTTCATGGGGAATGCCGTTCAAATTGGTTTCTGCCTGAACAACGAAGTGCCGGAGACGCCCCATCATTTCCCGTTCGTCTGAGTAATAATTGCAGAAGTTCAGATCGCCGCCAATTCTGTCTTCTTCCTGGTCAATCAAGTAATCGAGAAGGATATGCAGTCCCTGCACATAGGGGAAGTAGCTGTTTCTGATGCGGGCAGCTTCGGACTTGCTGAAGTCTTTCCTGAAGGCATAGGAGACAAGGCAAAAGATGCCCAATGTAGAGCCTGCACACGCAGAAAATTCATACCACTGCATGTCGGGAAGCTCCTGCCTGTATGTTTCAAACCAAGTTTCAAGTCTCGGTATGCGCTCGTTCACTGTAACGTGCTTATGTACCTGCAGGTCGCAATAGTAGCGGGCGAGTTCAGTCAGATAATCCGCAATGAAAGGATAGTTTTCGAGCCCTGACAAAATTCTCTGGCACGTTTTCACCAGTTCATGCAAATACCCGCCATCATCCTGGTCAATCCTGTATGCATAGTAATTTTTCAGAGGGGCACCGACTGTCAGTGCGTCAGTCATGGATTCATGCAGCATGGCAAAATCTTCCGGATTAAGGGACGTGCTTCTGTCGCACAGATTATCAAGATAATCGCTGATCGTCTGATAGGCGACAATGAACTCCACGCAGTCGTGCCTGCAGTCTCCTGAAAGGAGTCCGTAGATGCCGCCTCCTTCACAATGGAAGGTTTTGGTGCTGATGCTTGCAAGCGCCTGGGTTCTAAGCTCAGTATTCGGGATCTGTTCCGCTTTCTCTTTCCACGTATTCAAATGTGCATGAACGGACGGAAAGATGTCTTTATAAATTTTTGCCATAAGCCATAGCGGGTGCTCGGGTATTGCCTTCAAGAAAATCACCTCTTTATGTTCATCGCTCTAAATGCGCGCTGACAAACGCCTCAGCGTACTTAAATACTTGATCTCTCTCTGGTTCGTTAAATATTTCATGATAAAAGCCGTCCCATTCCTTATATGCCTTTTCTCTGAGCGGAGCCCGGTTAAACCAGGTTCTGACTAGGGAATGATCAACCACCTTGTCATCTCCGCCCTGCATGACTAAAAGCGGCAGATCGGGAAATTGCTTCACTTTCGCATGGGCCTGTTCCATTGCCTTGATGAGTTCACGATACCACCTTATGGATACTTTTGTCACATAAAGCGTATCATTTTCATCCGCATCCCTGACTTCCTTATTTCTCGTTGCCAGGCTGACGGAAAGACCGGAATTCACTTTTAGAGATGGCGCAAGAATATTTAAAGGTTTTGAAATAAGCTCCATTGCTTTATTCGGCTTGAAAATAAGTCCAAGGCATGGAGATGAGAGGATTACACCGTTAATGTGCTGATGTTCTTCCTGCAGGGCCCTGATGACGATCAGCCCTCCCATGCTGTGTCCAAGCAGAAACAGCGGCAGGCCAAGCTTTCTCGCTTCTTTTACCCAAACGTTAAACTCTGCAATGTATTCATTGAATGATTTTATATGCCCTCTGTTTCTTGTCGAAGTCCCCTGCCCCGGCAAGTCGCCCATAATCACATGATATCCTGCACATTTCCACATCTGGACGAGCCACCTGTAACGTCCATGATGCTCTGCAGCTCCATGAACAATCACAATGACGCCTTTTGGATTCTCATCCTCACATTCCCATTTCCACATAAACTCATTTCACACCTTTCTAAAAGGTTTTTCGCGCCAGCTGCTGCATGTTCATTTAAACTGGTCGTTCTTTGGTATAATATGTTTGCCTAATTATATAACAAAAGGAGTTTGATCCGCATGATTTATCCCTTTAAAGACACATATCCGGATATAGCAGATTCTGCTTTTATTGCAGATACAGCAACCGTTTCAGGAGACGTAGTAATCGGCCGGGAATCAAGCATCTGGTTTGGAACCGTCATCAGAGGAGATGTGTCTCCTGTCAGAATCGGTGACAGAGTCAATGTTCAGGATCTCAGCTGTCTGCATCAAAGCCCGAACGCGCCGCTTGTATTGGAAGATGGCGTAACCGTTGGCCATTGTGTGATTCTGCACAGTTCCATCATCCGTAAAAATGCGTTAATCGGGATGGGATCAATTATCCTTGACGGAGCTGAAATTGGAGAAAGCGCCTTTATCGGTGCAGGAAGCCTCGTTCCGCAGGGCAAGAAGATTCCGCCAAATACCCTTGCATTCGGCAGGCCCGCTAAAGTCGTCAGAGAATTAACTGACGAGGACCGCCTGGATATGGAGCGCATCCGCCGGGAGTACGCTGAAAAAGGACAGCTCTATAAAGCGGTGCAGGAAAACCGGGAATAACCCATGCCGTTTTTACATATTAGTTAACACCTGCAAAAAAGGGTCTATTCGGCTGGGCTGATGACCGCGAAATGGCTCTTGACTGCTGTTCCGCGGTTTTTTTTATGGATAAAATGAATGTAAATTTCTTACTTAAAAATCTTTACATCCCATTATTATTCTCTAAATATTTCACCATTAAAATGGAGGTAAACAGTGTTGTAAAGGAGCATCGGATAGATGACTAAATTTATTGCAAACATGTACGATTTTGAATGCAGATTGTTCCGCAGTGTAAACCGTCATTTTGACCGGAAGTTCATGAATTGCTTTTTCCGCAATATCACCCATACCGGCGGAGCAACCTTTACCATCTCGCTGTGCCTAATTCTCCTTTTTATCACATCTGGCCAGCTGCGCCTTGCAGCGGCAGCAAGTGCAGCGGCATTATTGCTCAGTCACCTGCCCGTTGCCTATGTCAAAAAGCGCTACCCGAGAAAACGCCCTTATCTGGCGCTGCTTGAGACAAAGGTGCCGGCAAACCCGCTTGAGGATCATTCGTTTCCATCCGGCCATACAACAGCCATCTTTTCCGTCATCATACCTTTTTTATTCCTCTTTCCTCAAGCTGCCGTTATCCTGCTTCCTCTAGGGTTCAGTGTAGGAATTTCGAGGATGTATCTCGGACTTCACTACCCCTCGGATGTTCTTGCAGGATGCCTTCTTGGCACGACTGCCGGTATAACCTGCTTTCTTTTCATTCAGAAATACTTTGGAGGGGCATCCTTTTTCCAGCTTCCATTGTAACGTGAAAGAGAACATTGCTGCTGCAGCAGACTCATGGAGGGGTAAAGATGAAAATTGCGATATTCACAGACACATTTGCACCTGATGTAAATGGTGTTGCGAGAACGTTAAAGCGTCTTACCGATTATTTAGAAGAAAAGGGTCACGAATACAAAGTTTTTGCACCGGAGAGCACGAAGGAATCACTTTTTTCCAGCCATATTCACAGATTTGCAAGCTCCTCCTTTTTTCTGTATCCGGAATGCAGACTTGCATGGCCGAACATGCTGCAAGTAAAATCAGAACTCATGAAATTCAAACCCGACATCATCCATGTAGCCACTCCTTTTAACATTGGTCTATGCGGACTGCATTATGCCAAAAAATTAAATATTCCCCTAGTCGGTTCATACCATACAGATTTTGACCAGTATTTAGAATTTTACGATCTGCAGATTTTCTCGAAGCTATTATGGAAGTATATGCTCTGGTTTCACCGCCCCCTGCAGAAAGTTTTTGTGCCCTCGGAAGAAACGAAACAGCAGGTGCTGCATCAGGGATTTGACAATGTCCGCATCTGGTCGCGGGGCGTAGACTGTCAGCTTTTTCATCCCAACTACCTTCGCAGGGAGATCATTCAGGAATATCAGATAAAAGAAAAGTTTATTTTGACTTATGTAGGAAGGCTCGCCCCGGAAAAGGATGTGGAGACTTTTATGAAAATCTCCCATCAGCTCCCGCCTCAAATAAAAAACAAGGTTCACTTCCTTGTCGTCGGAGACGGGCCATCAAAAGAAGAAATGATGAACGGTGCACCTGACAATATGACTTTTGCAGGCTATGCAAGCGGCGAAAAGCTCGCTAAGATTTACTCGGGATCAGATCTATTTGTGTTCCCTTCACCAACCGAAACATTCGGAAACGTTGTGCTGGAAGCACTTGCTTCAGGAACACCGGTAATTGGAGCAAACTCAGGCGGAGTGAAGAACATCATCCAGCACGGAAAAACAGGCTATCTTTGCGAAACCGGCTCTGTTTCAAGTTTTACCGGTGCCATTGAAACACTTCTTACTAATGATGCTCTCCGTTATCAGATGGGCATGAGCTCCCGTGCATATGCATTGACACAGACGTGGGATTCTATTTTTGAAGGGCTTCTTCATGAGTACAATGACGTGCTTCATCAGCAGTCCTACATCCGGTACGCTTAATAAAAGGGAGACCGCCATCATGCGCTCTCCCTTTCTTCTGCTGCCATTTTCCATACTCTGCACGATTCTTTCTATATTCCGCTTATGCACCAATCAGGAATGGACAAGCTCAAGCGGCCTGAACGTGTAAACCTTTTCGATGAAGACCTGATGCCACAGAATAAACGTCAATACTGTCCAAATTTTCCTGCTGTAATCTCCTTCGCCCCTTCTGTGCTTTTCAAGCATCCCAAGAGCAAGAGTCTTATCCAGCAGGTAATCCGTCCCGCTCTCCATGAGGAGCAGCCTTGCCCACTCATACATTTCATCTTTAAGCCAATCCCTGATTGGGACTGGAAAACCAAGTTTCCGTCTGTGCAGGACATGGGGAGGAACCAAATCACGGACAGCTTTCCGAAGCAGATACTTGGTTTCACTATTTTTCACTTTCCATTCATGCGGAATCTGCGCAGCCGCCCGGAAAACTTCCTTATCCAGGAAGGGAACCCTCAATTCAAGAGAATGTGCCATTGTCATTTTATCCGCCTTCACAAGAATGTCCCCTTTCAGCCATGTCATAAGATCGATGTACTGCATCCTTGATATACTGTCAAGCTGGCGAACTTCTTCGAACAGGCATTTCGTAATTCCGGTTGGCTTTTCATCCTGTTCCATATTTTTCAGCATCATCTTTTTCTCTGATGCTGAAAAAATGTTTGCATTCCCTATGTACCTTTCCTCCAGGAGAGTTGTGCCTCTTTCGATAAAACTCTTTCCCTTCATTCCTTCAGGGAAGATGGCTGACAGCTGTTTGAGCGCTTTCTTGAAGAAATCTGGCATATAGGTAAACACAGATAAATCTCCAGGTTCTTTGTAAATGTTATATCCTGCAAAAAGTTCATCTGCGCCCTCACCCGAGAGAACAACGGTTACCTGCTTTCTGGCTTCTCTTGCAACAAAATAGAGCGGAATAGAAGCAGGATCTGCAACCGGATCATCCATATGCCAGATAATTTTCGGAAGCTCTCTCATAAATTCCTCATGGTCCACATAATAGGATACGTTCTCTACTCCAATGGCAGCGGCCGTTTCTTTTGCCACGTCGATTTCACTGTAGCCGGACTGCCTGAAGCCGACAGAAAATGTTTTCAGCCCGGGATGATACTTGCTTGCGATGGAGGCAATAATACTGGAATCTACCCCTCCCGACAAAAAAGAACCAACCGGAACATCACTTCTCATATGAAGCTTCACAGAGTCGATGAGCGCCTCCTGAATGTTCCTGATCATTTTTTTCTCATCAGCCTGCCGTTTTGGTTCAAGCATCGGCTTCCAGTAGCGTTCAATCTGAAGGGGCTGTCCAATATGCTTTGAAAAGACAGATCCTGGCGGAACTTTTTGAATATGTTTCTGTATGGTGCGGGGATCCGGAACATACTGAAAGGATAGATAATGCTGCAATGAATGGCCATCAATCACAGGATCTGAACAATATTCTTTTATACTTTTCATCTCTGAAGCAAAAAGGACCGTATGTCCGTCTTCAATATAGTAGAGCGGTTTAATTCCAAAATGGTCTCTTGCTCCAAAGAGGTGCCTGTCTAATCTGTCCCAAATTAAAAAGGAAAACATCCCCCTCAAATAATCGACGACTTCCGCTCCGTACAAGTGATACAGCGCGACAATCACTTCTGTATCTGTTTCCGTTTTTAATGAAGCGCCTTTTGAAAGCAAGTGTTTTCTAAGCTCCACATAATTATAAATCTCTCCATTAAACACAATGTGATAGCGGCCGTTTTGATAAGACATGGGCTGATGACCACCGTTGACGTCAATGATGCTGAGTCTTCTGAATGCAAGAATCACGTGATCATCCTCAAACATCCCGCCGTCATCCGGACCCCTGTGCCGTATCATCCTGCCCGCATTTTTTATAAGCTCCATGTATTCCGTTTTCTTTGATTGACTGTAATCAACAACACCTGCAAAACCGCACATTTTTTTCCCTCCAGCTTTTTGACTGCCTGTGAAACGACAGAAACTGCCGGAAAGTTGCATATTTTTACATAAAAAAAAAGATTATGGCCTAATGTTTCTAAAAATGAGCTCAAAAAAAGATGAAACCCGCCTAAAGGCAAGTTTCATCTTTTGAAATCTTATCGGTTTAACGCTTGCTCTTTAAGAGCCTCTGCTTTGTCCGTTCTTTCCCATGGAAGGTCAAGATCGTTGCGGCCGAAGTGACCGTAAGCAGCCGTTTGTTTGTAAATTGGACGGCGAAGGTTCAGCATATTGATGATGCCTGCTGGACGAAGGTCGAAGTTCTCGCGCACAACGTCTACCAGCACATCTTCTTTCACTTTACCTGTTTCAAATGTGTCAATTGCAATAGAAACCGGCTGTGCAACACCAATTGCGTATGCAAGCTGAACTTCACACTTGTCAGCAAGACCTGCAGCTACAATGTTTTTAGCAACGTAGCGCGCTGCATATGCTGCTGAGCGGTCAACTTTTGTAGGATCCTTGCCTGAGAATGCGCCGCCTCCGTGGCGTGCGTAGCCTCCGTAAGTGTCAACGATGATCTTACGGCCAGTCAGACCGGCATCCCCTTGAGGTCCGCCGATAACAAAGCGTCCAGTCGGGTTGATGAAATATTTTGTATCTTCGTCGATTAATTCCTTCGGAACAACCGGATTAATAACATGCTCTTTTACATTGCGCTGAATTTGCTCAAGTGAGATTTCAGGGTGATGCTGAGTTGAAATAACAATTGTGTCAATGCGCACAGGCTTGTCATTTTCATCGTATTCAACCGTTACCTGAGTTTTTCCATCCGGACGAAGGTAAGGAAGAATGTCTTCTTTACGCACTTCAGTCAGGCGGCGGGAAAGCTTGTGAGCCAGTGAAATTGGAAGAGGCATAAGCTCTTTTGTTTCATTGTTCGCATATCCGAACATAAGACCCTGGTCACCTGCACCAATTGCATCGATTTGCTCGTCAGTCATTTTTCCTTCGCGGGCTTCAAGCGCCTGGTCAACACCCATGGCGATATCAGCTGACTGCTCGTCGATGGAAGTAAGTACTGCACAAGTTTCAGCATCGAAACCGTATTTTGCACGAGTGTAGCCAATTTCCTTAACTGTTTCACGGACAATTTTAGGAATGTCTACATAAGTAGAAGTTGTGATTTCACCGGCAACAAGCACAAGACCTGTTGTTACAGATGTTTCGCACGCTACACGGGCATTTGCATCTTTTTCAAGAATTGCATCGAGAATCGAATCAGAGATCTGGTCGCAGATTTTATCAGGATGACCTTCAGTTACTGACTCTGAAGTAAACAGACGACGTTGTTTAGTCATTAAAGTTTTCCTCCTCAAAAGGTAGATGATACGGAACTCATTCCCTTTCATATTTTGACCATTCGGCAAAATATTTCAGTTGGCATGTTTTAGGAGAATCCACGAGTACATTCAGGCAAAATATCATTGAAAAATAAAAAATCCTTTCCCGCGAGGAAAGGTTATTTACTGAATTCGCAGCCTTTCGCTCTTATCGATCAAGGGCTTTCGCCTTGCATCAGGTTAGCACCTTTGCTTTTCAAATTCACTCAGGGCATTCTGATCTGAAATGAATTTTTCCGGTAAAGCAGGTTGCTGGGTTTCACAGGGCCTGTCCCTCCACCAGCTCGGGATAAGAGAATCCGTTCAAGGTCATATGATAGCGCACTTTTTATACAGGTGTCAACAAAAAATGACAAGGTTTTTATGTTCCTTTTTTTTACTCTTCTTTCTTCTGTTCCACAAAAAGGTGGGGACGAAACACTTCTATTATATATGTCTCATTTTCGAGGAAAACAGAGCGGTATTTGTTCCATTTCGTGAATTTTCACGTAGAATAAGTTAAATAGTATAGACTATTTATTTTAATGTGTTATACTAATTAACAAGAGCAGGATGAAACTATAGATAAAATTCCGAAATATAGGTAAAGGATGGGTATGGGATGAATTCAATCGAAATCACAAACGAGCTTGAAGTGTTACTTAATGGGGAAAATGCATTTCATAACTTATCGGTTCCAGTTCTTGTTGAAAAGGTTCTGGAGCGAAAAGAAGGCGTTTTGACATCAACGGGAGCCGTACGTGCAACTACAGGCACATATACAGGCCGCTCACCTAAGGATAAATTCATTGTAAACGAAAAATCCACAGAAGACAAAATTGAATGGGGTTCTGTGAATCAGCCTTTCTCAGAAGCAGCATTTGAAAAGCTATACTTAAAAGTCCTATCATACTTAAAAGACCGCAATGAGCTCTTTGTTTTCAAAGGATTCGCCGGCGCCGATACGAAATACCGGCTTCCGATTCAGGTTGTAAACGAGTTTGCATGGCATAATTTATTTGCCCAGCAGCTTTTTATCCAGCCTGGAAGTCCAGATGAGCTGGTTCAGCATACAAATCCATTTACAATCGTTTCTGCACCGAATTTCAAAGCAGACCCTGCTGTTGATGGAACAAATTCCGAAACATTCATTATTGTCTCTTTTGAAAAGAGAACGATTTTAATCGGCGGTACGGAATATGCCGGCGAAATGAAGAAATCCATTTTTTCTGTTATGAACTACCTTCTGCCTGAGAGCGGCATTCTGCCGATGCACTGCTCGGCTAACGTCGGCCAGGAAGGTGATGTCGCCCTGTTCTTCGGACTTTCAGGAACAGGAAAGACAACGCTTTCTGCAGATCCGAAACGCAAATTGATCGGCGATGACGAGCACGGCTGGTCAAATGCGGGTGTTTTTAATATCGAAGGAGGCTGTTATGCCAAGTGCATCAACCTCACAAGAGAAAAAGAACCGCAAATCTTTGATGCGATCCGATTTGGATCTGTTTTGGAAAATGTGGTCCTAGATGACGATACAAGAGCGGCAGATTATGATGATACATTCTTCACTGAAAATACAAGAGCAGCTTATCCGCTTGAAGCAATGGACAATATTGTGATGCCGAGCATTGCCGGACATCCTCATACAATCGTCTTTTTGACAGCTGATGCATTCGGAGTTCTGCCTCCAATCAGCAAACTGACGAAAGAACAGGCTATGTACCATTTCCTTAGCGGCTATACAAGCAAGCTTGCCGGAACAGAGCGCGGCATTACATCACCGCAGGCTACGTTCTCAACATGCTTCGGCTCACCATTCCTTCCGCTTCCGGCAACAGTCTATGCCGAAATGCTCGGACGCAAAATCGATGAGCACGGTGCCAATGTGTTCCTTGTAAACACGGGATGGACCGGCGGAGAGTACGGTACAGGTCAGCGTATGAAGCTTAAGTATACGCGTGCAATGGTTCAGTCTGCACTTGAAGGTGAGCTTGACAGCGTTGAGACAGTAACCGATGCAAACTTCGGCCTGCAAATTCCAATTCATGTACCGGGAGTGCCTGATGAAGTGCTCCAGCCGGTGAAGACATGGGACAGCACGGAAGCCTACAACGCAAAGGCGCAGGAGCTTGCGGAACAATTCAAACAAAACTTCAAAAAGTTCAAGAACGTTTCAGCTGAGATTGAAGCGCTTGGCGGACCTACAGTCTAAGAACAAAAGCGCAAGCGCCTTGGTCAGATCCGATAGGCAGATAAGAATCCGTCAAAAAAGTCCGGTTTTGACTTTTTTGACGGATTTGTTCTGACAGAGGATCTAGGCGCTTCCGCTTGCCGATGATAACTTTGTTATGTTATCCACAGCCTTTTATTCTTTATAATTTCCTGGTTAACAATAAAAAATCTGTGCCCTCTACTGCGGCACAGATTTTTTGTGTTTCTTCTCCTTCATTTCCATATATTAATAAAATAAAATTCTCGTTTTTTATACAAATTTCAGTCCGCCTGTGCTAAAGTAGTTTCTATAACTCATGTACAAATGTATCTTTCAGGAGGACACATCAATGAAAATCAAGCTTGGATTATTGCCGAAAATTGTACTGGCCATCGCATTAGGTGTCATGATCGGAAGCATTTCTCCCGAATGGCTGGTAAAAGGCTTTGCTACTTTTAACGGGATTTTCGGCAACTTTATTAATTTTGCCATTCCATTTATTATTATTGGCTTTATCGCTCCAGGTATCGGACAGCTCGGAAAAGGCGCAGGAAAGCTGCTTGGTATGACAACAGGCTTTGCCTACCTCTCCACCATTATTGCAGGTTTACTCGCTTTTGCGGCAGCATCCTTTATCCTGCCGTCCTTTATCTCAGAAAATAAACTCGTCCAAACAGACAACCCTGAAGAGTTCCTTCAGAAACCATTTTTTGAAATCGGCATGCCGCCTGTGATGGAAGTAATGAGCGCCCTACTTTTCGCGTTTATCATCGGAATCGGCCTTGCATCGATTAAAGGAAACACACTGCAGCATGCATTTGAAGACTTCCAGAAAATCGTGGAAAAATTAATCAAAAAGGCCATCATTCCGCTTCTTCCGTTTCACATATTCGGAATCTTTGCCAACATGACATTCGGCGGACAGGTTCAGTCCATTCTGTCTGTTTTTGCAAAAGTCTTTATCCTGATTATTGCTTTGCATCTCACAATGCTTCTGCTGCAATACAGCACGAGCGGATTGCTGACGAAAAACAATCCTTTCAAACTTTTAAAAATCATGTCGCCAGCTTATTTCACAGCGCTTGGAACACAGTCATCGGCAGCGACTATTCCAGTCACGCTTGGTCAAGTGAAGAAAACAGGCGTTCAGGCTAAAGTAGCCGATTTCAGCGTGCCGCTGCTTGCAACGGTTCACCTTTCAGGAAGCACCATTACACTTGTCTGCTGTGCGATGGGCGTTATGATGATGAACGGCACAGACCCGACTGTTGAAATGATGATTCCGTTTATCCTAATGCTCGGCATCACAATGGTTGCAGCACCGGGTGTACCCGGCGGAGCGGTCATGGCAGCAATCGGCCTGCTGAAAACGATGCTCGGCTTTGATCCGACAATGGTATCACTCATGATTGCGCTGTATCTTGCTCAGGACAGCCTTGGAACAGCAACAAATGTAACTGGTGACGGTGCACTTACGATGCTTGTAAACAAGTTCAGCACAAAGAAAGAACAAAAAATGAACGAATCGAAAATAGCTGTTTAAAAGAAAAACGTTTGGCCGCAGGTGCAGCCAAACGTTTTTTCTTTTTCCCCGCCGTATGATAGTATTGTATAAAAAAGGCAGTTAAGGAGGTGATCACTTTGGCAGACTTATTCCATTTGCCGGATACTGCAGCAACTCATGCAAAGCCCAGTATTAATAAGGCGATCCTTTGCATGGGGCAAATCACGAGTAAGGCAATTCGTGCCTAACATTCCGCATCGCCATTAATGCCAGGCTTTGCCCTTATTTCTCAATTAAAAATAAGGAGCTGGCAGAAATGAAATATGTTAACGCAAATGAGGTTCTTCCTGACAGACTGATTACTGAAATTCAGCAGTATATTCAGGGAGAGTCTATCTATATACCAAGGCCTGAATCGAGCCGCCAAAAATGGGGAAGCTGTTCCGGCAGCAGAAAATGGATAGATGAAAGAAATGACAGCATCCGTACATCCTTCCGCAGCGGGAGCACCATCCAGGAGCTTGCACAGGAATATTTCCTTTCCACTGAAACTATAAAAAAAATTGTCTATAAACGAAAAGCAGCAGCGGATGATCAATAAGATCATCCCTCTTTTTATGCCGAGTTTCCTTCTATTTGTTCCATCCATTTAAAAACGGACGAATCGTGCATATAATAAAAGAAAGCCGGTTCAGCCGGCTGCTTAGAAGCGGAGTGAATCAAAAAATGGAACCTTTTATCAGAAGCGACCAGTACAACCACATAAAGGCACAGGCACAGATTCTTGTGAACGGGCACAGCTCGGCTAATGACCGCCATGTCTTAGACGCACTAAAATCACTTGCGGCAGAAAGGTCTATAGCTGTTTTCAAAGAACTTTCTTCTGAACAGAGAGACCTTATTTCTCCTGTTTCAGATGTGCAAGACACGCTGGACATTGATGCATATCTGGCCAAACTGCGTCCATACACCATTCCTTTCAGGCCGTTAACGGAGCAGTCTGTCAAAAAACTTTTCCCGAAAGCAAAAAAATTAAAGCTTCCCTCTTTTGCACAAGAGCTGGAACTAAACGAAGTATCCTATATCGGCTGGCACGACAAAGGAACGGGAAAATACTTTATGATAGCGGAAGCCGGAGAAAAATGGACCGGACTCAGCGGCACCTTCAGCAGCAGTTACCAGAAAGGCATCTGTGCAATCTGCAGCAAATTCGCCGAGACAGGACTTTTCACAGTAGAGCTGAAAGGGTCAGAGCAGGGAACGTACGTTAAAAAAGGAAACTATATTTGCAAAGATGCCAAAACATGCAACGAGAATCTGACTTCAGTGGACAAACTGCATGACTTTCTTGATTGGATGAAAACCATATAAAGGAGGGATTCCATGGAGCTTAATCAGGCGTTCAGAAACAGACTGGGTTTATCCGCCGGCAGCACCATTTCATTTGAACAGCTTGATGACCTGCTTGAGCGGACGGCCTCAGCTTTTCCTTTTGAAAATTTTCGTGTGCTCACCGGACAGACAAAGCCCGTCACTAAAGAAAACCTGACGGAAAAAATGCTGGCTTTGAATGAAGGCGGGCTCTGCTATGAGCTGAACCCCCTCCTCTATCATTTTCTGCTGGAAAACCATTTGAACGTAAAGTTGGTCAGGGGAATGGTCTATGACCACCATAACAACTGCTTCAGCCGGACAGGAAGAACACATACCGCCATCCTTCTTGACCACGACAGCAGGTACTATCTGATTGATACCGGGTTTGGAGGAAATCTTCCGTTGAAACCTGTTCCTCTGAACGGAGAGGTCATCAGCTCCCGCAATGGGGAGTTCCGCGCGGCTGAGGTTTCGGGGTTTTCAGGAGAATATCTGCTTGAGATGAAGCTTTCAGGCAGGGATACAGATTGGAAAAAAGGATATGTATTTGACTCAAGAGAAATGAAGGAGTCAGAATTAGATGAAATACAGGATGTTATCTCTCATTCTGAATTCTCCCCTTTTAACAAAAAGCCTTTGGCCGTAAAAATAACAGACAGCGGCACGGTCACACTGACCGACACCTCACTCACCCGTACGATCAACGGACGGGCTGAAAAGACAGCGATACAGCAAGAAGAGTTTGCTCAATTGGCGAAAACCCTTTTTCAGCTAAATGATAAAAGCTGCTGATGTGCTCAGCAGCTTTTTGTATGCAGACGTCATTTCAGACGCTTTAATTTGTCGACTTCAGCGCGATCAGCTGATACGTCAGGATGGTTTTTGAATCAGCTAGTTCAAGTTTTTTGATCAGAGCCTGTCCGCTGACATCGCCGTCTTTTGTTTTTCTGACCTCAACAGGTATTTCTAGCGGATAAATGCGATAACCCTCTTTTTCAAGCGAAAAAAGATTCTCTTCCAGCCTGCTCTCTCTTCCTTTGGTCACGATCATTGTGTTCAGCTCTAAAGGCATACCCATCCTCATCACTCCTCTTCATATATAGCCTTATTTTATCATAATCGTTCCCGGTTTTACTGCTTTTTCATCCATGCTGTAAGGTCCCTCACGACTTTTCTGTTTACAGCCGGGGGAAAATAGTGCGTATACTCCTCAAAGTACATCGTTTCTGCTTTTATTCCGAGTTCCAAAAGCCTGTTCTCCAATAAATGAGCATGCTGAACGGACACATTCTGATCATGCATCCCGTGGATGATCAAGATTGGCGCATGCCAGTCTTCAAGGTCATAAAGAGGGGTTCTCCAGTGATACCGTTCCGGATATTTGGACGGAGTCCCTCCTATCACCCGCTTCATCATTCTCCTCATGTCTTCTCTTTCTTCGTAGGTCAGCGTCATATCCGAAACACCGCCCCATGTCACAACCGATTTCACATCCCGGTCAAGCAGTCCTGCAAACAGCGCCATGACGCCTCCTCTGGAAAAACCGAACACGTGAATCCGACCGTGGATAACCTTCGAATGATTTTTTAGAAGCGTTAAAGCATGCAGGGCATCATATCTGTCTTCTCCTGCAAAATCCTCATTCCCTTCTCCTCCCTGATTTCCCCGGTAGAAAGGGGCCATGACGACAAACCCTTCAGAGGCAAACTGCACGATCCGTCCGGGTCTGACTTTGCCGACATTCTTAATGCCGCCGCGCAAATACAGAAAACCGTCAAATACTCCCTCCTGCACAGGTTCTGCGAGCAGTCCCTTCACCTTCAGGCCTTCAGACAGATAGGTGACGATTTCCAGTCTGACAGCAGGATTGGGAGACGGCATTACCTGGCGTTCAATAATCGATCCGTTTTCCATCTTCCCTTCACCTCACAAAACGATAATAGGCATTCACACATTTTCGCTGCATTCATACACTATTTCAGGCGTTACATTACTGAAAACTTATTTTACCTATTTTTAATGGTGTCTGTCACCAAGGAGGATTATGTATGAAAAAAAAGCTGATTGGCTTTTGTCTGCTTGCTCTGCTCGTCTTTACAATGAGCGCGTGCAATCAAAGCAAGCCGGAAAAAATCAGACTCGCTGAAGTCACCCATTCCATTTTCTATGCTCCTCTTTATGCAGCGATGTCTGAAGGATTTTTTGAAGAAGAAGGTCTTGATGTAGAACTGACGACAACGTGGGGCGGTGACAAGACGATGACGGCCCTGCTCTCTGATGGTGCTGATATCGCACTTGTCGGCTCTGAAACATCCATTTATGTTTCTGCCCAGGGCTCAAAGGATCCTGTGATCAACTTTGCACAGCTCACGCAGACAGACGGAACCTTCCTTGTATCACGCGAGAAAATAGACAATTTCAGCTGGGATCAGCTGAAAGACACAACGTTCCTGGGCCAGCGCAAAGGCGGCATGCCGCAGATGGTTGGCGAATTTGTCCTGAAACAGCAGGGAATTGATCCGAAGGCGGATTTGGAACTGATTCAGAATATCGATTTTGCTAATATACCTAGTGCGTTCGCATCAGGCACAGGCGACTTCGTCCAGCTCTTTGAACCGACAGCCAGTATTTTTGAAAAAGAGGGTACCGGACATATTGTGGCATCGTTCGGCGAGGAATCCGGCAAAGTCCCATATACGACCTTTATGGCAAAACAAAGCTTCCTGAAAGACGATAAAGAAGCGGCTGAAAAATTCACAAAAGCGATTTATAAAGCGCAGCAATGGGTGGAAGAAAGTAGTGCGGAAACAATCGCAAAGTCCATTGCCCCTCAATTTAAAGATACAGATCTCGACCTGATCACGACTGTGGTTGAACGCTATAAAGCTCAAGGATCATTTGCCACAGACCCGATCCTTGATGAAGCAGAATGGACGAATCTTCAGGACATCATGGAAGAAGCCGGCGAACTTCCTGCGCGGATTGATCACGCCGAGCTTGTTAATACAAAGTTTGCTGAAGATGCCGCAAAGTAAGGAGGTTTCAGCATGTCTTTCTTAACGGTCCAGCATATCCATCACATCTACTTCACTAAAGAATCCGCAACTCTTGCATTAGAGAACATAGACCTTGAAATTGAAGAAGGAGAATTCATTTCTTTCCTTGGCCCGAGCGGCTGCGGCAAAACCACGCTGCTGTCCATCATAGCAGGACTGATTTCTCCGACAAAAGGAAAGGTGCTGATGGAAGGAAAACCTATTAACCGGTTCTCCTCATCCATCGGCTATATGCTTCAGCAGGATTATCTTTTTCCCTGGAAGACCATCGAAGAGAATATTCTTCTAGGATTGAAAATTGGAGGAAAGCTGACACCGGAGGCAAGGATTAAAGGGCTTGACCTACTTGCTGAAATGGGCCTCGAAAACGTGGAGAAGAGCTATCCGCGTCAGCTTTCAGGCGGGATGAGACAGAGGGCGGCACTTGTCAGAACGCTTACCACCGATCCGAAGCTTCTGATGCTCGACGAACCATTCTCGGCTCTTGATTATCAGACGAAACTTAAATTGGAAGACCTTGTCTGGAGCACACTGAAAGATTACGGGAAAACGGCACTGCTTGTAACACATGATATCGGGGAAGCCATCGCCATGAGCGACCGCATCTTTCTTCTCTCGTCAAAGCCCGGGAGAGTGGCCAAAACGTTTGACATCCCGGAAGAACTAAAGAAGCTGGAGCCATTTCAGGCAAGGCAGCACCCTTCCTTCAATGATCTCTTTCAGCACATATGGAAGGAGCTGGACCTTCTCGATGAAAAAGGATGAACTGCAGCAGCTGCATCTCTCGTATTTAAAAGGGCTAAAAAAAGAGAAGAACTGGATAAGGTTCTACCAGCTTCTAATATTCGTTTCTTTCTTTTCATTATGGGAGCTTGCGGGAAAGAGAGAATGGATTGATCCTCTTCTCTTCAGCTACCCCTCGAAGATCTGGAGCTTGTTTTTGGAAAAAACAGCAGATGGCTCTCTTGCTGCGAACTTGAGCGTCACTTTGTTTGAAACCGTGCTCGGCTTTATCCTCGGCACACTTGCGGGCACCATTCTTGCCGCCATTCTCTGGTGGTCAAAACGATTGTCGAATATCCTTGATCCCTACCTTGTCATCTTGAACGCCATGCCTAAAGTAGCACTTGGCCCCATCCTGATCGTGGCACTCGGTCCCGGCTATTTTTCCATCATTGCAATGGGGGCCATCATCTCCATCATTATCACAACCATCGTTGTCTACACGGCATTCAAGGAAATTGATGCCAACTACCTGAAGGTCCTGCAGACATTCGGCGCAAAAAAATGGCAGATGTTCAAAGAAGCCGTTCTTCCCTCTTCCTTCCCAACCATTATTTCGACGTTAAAAGTCAACGTCGGCTTATCCTGGGTAGGCGTCATCGTCGGAGAATTTCTCGTATCCGCAAAAGGACTGGGCTACATGATCATTTACGGCTTTCAGGTCTTTAACTTTACCCTCGTTCTCCTATCTCTCATCATCATCGCGTGCTTTGCCACGATTATGTATCAGGCGGTGGAGCTGCTTGAGAGAAGGCTTGTGAAAGACAGAGAATAAATGCAGCTGCGCGGGCAGCTGTATTTTTTTGTACAGCTTTTCATTTTCACTTTCTCGTGCCCTATATTTTGTGCCGGCTGATTTACAGGGTACCATTTTCGCTTATTGGTACCCTCTATTTTGCGCCAGCCGATCTATGAGATACTATTTTCGCTTTTTAGTACCCTCTATTTTGCGCCAGCTGATTTATAGGGCACCATTTTACCTTTTTAGTGCCCCCTATTCTGCGCCGGCTGATTTATAGTGCGCCATTTTCGCTTTTTGGCACCCTCTATTTTGCAGCAGCCGAATTATAGGGCACTATTTTCGCTTTCTAATACCCCCTATTCCACGCCAGCCGATTTATAGGGCACCATCCTCGCTTTGCCACCTCCCGCCCCACTCATGAATCCTATATTCTTTCTAGTCTATTTGGCATTTGCATGAGTTTTTGGAAAATGATAGAATTTAACAGAAAGTTCTGATTACTCTCTGCTCATTTGCCGGTTACTAGTTTGCGAGAAACAATTAGGAGGGGTTCTTATGGAAAAATCTGTTCGATTAATCCCGTACCAAGTTGAAGACCAGCTCGTAGATATTCAGCAGATTCCGGAAGGCGTAAATCTGATTCAGGCCCCGTCGATTTGGAGTAAGGGGTTTAAGGGAAAGGACGTAGTCGTTGCAGTGATTGATACCGGATGCGACGCCCAGCATCCTGATCTTGAGGGCAGAGTGATCGGCGGCCGCAATTTTACCGATGATGACAATGGCGATCCAGAAAACTTCACTGACTACAACGGACACGGAACTCATGTTGCCGGAACAATTGCAGCAGTTAACCCTGATTCGGGCGTTGTCGGCGTTGCACCTGAAGCTAAATTGCTTATTCTCAAAGCTCTGGGCGGCGAGGAAGGATCAGGCGCCTATGAATGGATTATCAGCGCAATCGATTATGCCATTTCAGAAAAAGCAGACATCATCTCCATGTCTCTTGGAGGACCATCTGATGTGCCTGAGCTTCATGAAATGGTTCAAAAAGCCGTTCAAAATCAAATCCTGGTAGTCTGTGCAGCAGGCAATGAAGGAGACGGCAACAGCAAAACGTCCGAATTCTCCTATCCCGGCTGCTATAATGAAGTCATCTCAGTAGGAGCTGTTAGCCTGCAGAGAAAGTCATCCTACTTTACAAATTCCAACAATGAAATAGATGCCGTTGCACCCGGTGAAAAAATTGTCTCGACAGTCCCCGGCGGCAAATACGCAATTTTCAGCGGCACTTCCATGGCGGCACCTCATGTGTCGGGAGCTCTGGCACTGCTGAAGCCTCTCTCTGAAAGCGAGTTTGAACGAAAAATGTCAGAGCCGGAAATTTACGCCCAGCTCATGAAGCGGACCATCCCGCTTGGGTTCCCAAAAAGCCTGGAAGGCAACGGCCTCATTTATCTGAGCGCACCGGACCTTCTTGCTGATTATCTAAAAAAAGAAAATCTTGCAATCGGCGTATAAAGATAAAACAAAAGGCTTCCTCCAAAGGGGGAAGTCTTATTTGTCATTTATTCCCTTGTAAGGCACTCCATGCATTTTCGCAGCCGCATAAAAATTCGAATGATTGCTGTTGAACCGTTTGTCTCTTAAAAATACAAGTTCATTTCCATCCTTAAAAAACAGCTTCACTTGCCAATTGACAGCTTGATCTTCCGAATCTTCCGTAATAATTTCCTTTACGTCAGACCATTTGTAGCTTGTTTCTGCAAACGTCCATGCATCGCTGAATTTTATCTCGTCATAGGTAACGACTTTATAATGGTCCGTTCCAAGACCAAGTCCGATCAGTCCGAGTACAGCAAGAGGCAGCGCCGCTTTCCAGAGCTTCTTTTGGTTCAGGTACATCAAAAAACAGGCAAGGGCCAGCACCGCAATTGAGATGCCGTACATATAAAGCACAAGTCTCGGTGTTTGGATAATGGCTGTATTCGGAGTATGAAAAAGAACATTATGCACCGTCTGCGGAACGATTAATATAACAAAAAAGCTTGAAACGGCAAGCAGCAAAGCAACGGCAATCCATATGTATCTTGGTTCACTGTGGGTCATTGTAGTCCTCCTTTCCGTAGCACACTCTCTTTATATTACTATATTTTCCAAGAGCGAAAGGGTTTTTTTACAAAAAAAATCCCGGCTTCCTCTGAACCGGGATTTTACATAAAGCGCTCTAATACTCGTTCCATGCTTTTCAGCAGGACGTCATCTTTCATAATAAAACTGAATCTGCGGTTTCTTCCGATGTCCGTCGGCAGTGTTTCAAAAAGAATGGGGCCTTCTGTTTCAAGGTAGTCAGCCTGCGGGATGATCTCGTCGATTTCTGCATAATAAATGTTTTTAATGATTGTTTTTTCTTTTCCAAGCACTTTGTATTGCCCGACATAATGCAGCTTAGAAACACTTGCTCCCGTTTCTTCTTTTACCTCTCTTAGAGCGGCATCTGAGGGGTTTTCACCCTTTTCAACTTTTCCTCCGGGAAATTCATAGCCGCGGTCCCTGTGTATGGTGAGCAGCCAGCGGTTTCCATACCGGCAGATCACCCAGACGTGTTTCGGTTTTTCTGAAAATGGATGTTCTTCAAACGATAAATGCACTTCATTGTGATAATAATCTTTAAATCGAAACATTTCCAATCCCTCAATTTCTATGTGTCCATAAAAATCTTATCACAATGAATGAAATTGTATAAGACCTATTGTTGTTCTTCAATCTTTTTTAATATCCCCTGAGAATTGATATGTTCCTTTGCCTCTTCGTCTCCGAGTTCATAAATCATTTCAAAAATCTTTATGTTGGTCTGGTCAATTGCATCGTTCTGCCTGTCATAATGATATTCAAGGTATGGCACATGCGCCCTGAAAAACCCCTGCCAGTCAGAAGAATACACCTGGTCAAAATATTCTCTGAGCGACGTAATTTCTTCCTCTGTCGCTTCTATTTTATAGTCCCACGGCGCTTGTGTGCTGAGTCTTGATATTTCTCCGTTTGCCACCGTTACATAATACGTTTGTTTTGTATCAGGCATTTGTTAAAGCCACCCCTTTACTTGTCCATTTTTTATTTTTTTCCCAACAGCGGACAATTTATTCGGGGCTACCTTTTAAGCAGCTGTTCAATAAACTCAAGAATCCGTATAAGAAACTGCGGTACAGGAAGCTTGACGTAATGGGCATTGCGAAGGATTCTGAGAGCTTCAAACACGATATAGAAGCAGATCGTGCCGTCCCGGAGAAGATAGCTTGTGTTAAGAATGAGATCAATGAGGTTGGCGACAGCAACGACTGCTATGATAATCACTTTTGCCCCAAATCGGGAGGCTGCGTTCTTCAGAAGGTTTCCATTGCTGTTCATGACATCTGCAAGCAGAAAGGTGATCAGTTCCAAGGCCATCAGTGCAAGCAGGATCAGAAAAATTTCATGCAGTTCTCCGATAATAAATGTCAAAACCGAAAAGTAGACAGAAGTCAGCATAAGCAGGCCCATTTCTGGACGAGACATCTTCTATGCCATCCTTTCATGAAAAATAAAATCCCTATATCTTATGCTTATTTCATCTACTTGTTCTAGCATCTATCCTATCAGAAGAAAAATGGACTGCACGAAAAAAGACTGCCATTCGGCAGCCTTATTTTCCTAAGAATGATTTAAGCATCCAATTATGCTTTTCAAGGCTTTGATGGATAGCCAGCAGCATATCGCCTGTCGTTTCATCGCCTACTTCATCGGCAAGCTCCATGCCTTCTTTCAGCTCTTCGGCCACTTTTGTGAAATCATCGAAAGTGGATTGAACCATCTGCTCTGCGGTCTCCTTGCCTTCTGCTTCGCTGATGGTGGACAGCTCCAGACATTCTCTGAGCGTTGCAACCGGCGCTCCCTCAAGTGCAAGCAGACGCTCTGCAAGTTCGTCGATGTGGATGTGTGCTTCATTGTAGAGCTCTTCAAATTTTTCATGAAGGGTGAAGAAGTTCTGGCCCTTTACATACCAGTGATAGTTATGTAATTTTTCATAAAGCACAGTCCAGTTTGCCACTTGTTTGTTGACGGTTTGAATTAGTTTTTCAGACATATGAATCTCCTCCTTAAATCTATTCTTACGTTACCCACAATCACAAAAAATAAAACAAAAAAGACATGAAAATCTGATACAATGTGGACATACAGGGGGGACCAGCATGTATGTAATTTTTGCGATCTGCATTCTCATTATTCTAATCGTTCTTCTTCTGAGTGTACTCACAACATCTAAAGCATATAAATATGAGCACACGATTGATCCTCTTCAAAAAGAGGAAAAACCACAAGAAAAAGAACATATTACTAACGATAAAGACGCCTGACACACAAAGGCGTCTTTTTGTGTATTTAGGACTATACTTTCGACACTTTTTTTAGTCACCATTTATCATCACTCTTTTGCCAGGAGAGAAATATCCGTTCTTACTATCTAATTATTGTAAGATATTATCATTTCTCATACCAATAGACAGATAGCACAGCAAAAACCTGTCGAAACCACTCGAACAATAAAGAAAAACGATTTAGTTTTTATACTATAATGAAAATTAAGAAAATAAAGGGGGATACATACATGACATTGAAAAAAGGATTTATGGCAGGAGTGTTAAGTACTGCACTTTGTGCTTCTGCAGTATTTGGAGGGGCTGCTGCGACAGGTTCTGCCCAGGCTCCGGAAAAAAGCTATCTGGTGGTTTTCAAAAATGAAAACTCTCTACCATCCGGCTATCAGGAGCTGATTGAAAAAGCAGGAGGAAAAGTAAGCGACAAGCTTGAGAAGGTTGGTGCCGTAGAAGTTTCTTCTGCTAATCCGGACTTTCTGACAGCCATTAAAAAATCCTCCAGCGTGCAGGATGCAGGTGTCCAAAAAAAGCTTTACCCGGAATCACCGGCTGTTGAAGCAGCCTTTACACCTGAAGCAAATACACAAGCAGCAGATTTATATGAATCCCTGCAATGGGACATTAAACAAGTAACCAACAAT
Organism: Metabacillus sp. SLBN-84; assembly: GCF_053629595.1. Lineage (NCBI taxonomy): Bacteria > Bacillati > Bacillota > Bacilli > Caryophanales > Bacillaceae > Metabacillus > Metabacillus sp. SLBN-84. The sequence continues at coordinate 1,063,081 of NZ_JBRJIP010000001.1, read as the reverse complement.
GGCGAATCATGGACCCTTCCAGGCGGAACAGGAAAATCCGTTGACGGCAATGACATTGTAGTTGGGGTCATCGACACAGGCATTGATTACAACCACCCGGATTTAAAAAATAACTATGCTTACGGGAAATCGTTCGTGCCGGGCTATCCCGATGCCATGGACCAGAACAGCCACGGAACTCATGTTGCCGGATCAATTGCAGCAAAAGGCCGCACAATGGGTGTCGGTCCTGACTTGAAAGTAGCGGCTTACCGCGTATTCGGTCCTACAGGAGGAGCTGAAACAGCGCATATCGCAGAAGCGCTTATGACGGCTGCGGATGACAATGTGGATGTTGTCAACATGTCTCTTGGCGGTTACGACTGGTTCCAAAACCCTGAATATGCAACAAAGGACACTGTAGCTGACGTAAGACTGTTCAACAGAGCCATTCAATACGCAATCAAAAAGGGTGTAACGGTTGTCGGATCTGCCGGAAATAATGCCCTTGACATCAGCAGCCCTGGAAAACTATCGGGCGATGACAATGGCGCTACACACAGAAGTCCGAGCAGCCAGAGCATGATTCGCGTTTCTGCAGGCGGACAGCTTAAAAACCTTGCTTTTTACTCGAATTATGGTGTAGGTAAAATTGATGTAATCGCTCCCGGCGGTGATTTAGGACCAAATTATGATCCTGCAACAGGCGCTGGCCGAGACAATTCGTATCTGTGCTTAGCTACAACTCTGAACGGAGGATATGGATACAAAGCAGGCACATCCATGGCTGCTCCAAAAGCCGCAGCACTTGCAGGCGTCATTATCGCCCAGCATGGAAAGGACAAACTTTCTCCTTCCCAAGTAAAACACATCGTCCAATCTTCTTCTGCAGATCTTTTCAAAAACGGATATGACGGTGAAGCAGGACACGGTTTAATTAATGCCGTTAACGCTTTAAAATAATCACAAAAAAAAGCGGGGCAGCTGCCCCGCTTTTTAATATTCTTCATAGACATAAGGTTCTTTCGGCTGCTCGATCTTCTTGATTGACTGAATTTCGACACTAGGCAGCGTCCAGTCTTTAAACTTCACACTCTTTAGTTTCCCGCTTACTTTTACCCATTCATCCTGTTCGTATGTTTCCCCGTCTTCGATGGAAGCAAGAGTCCCATACACAGAAGCATCTGCCACACAGCATGATAAGCCAAACCTCGCGACAACAAACTGGTCTTCTTCAAATCCCTCTTCCCTGTATACAAATCCGTGCATTTCCACTTCTTTGCCTTCAAACTTCTGAGGGTTTTTATCCAATATATTGGTCATGGCGATATAGTTTTTTTCTGTCAGGACGATTTTGTCCATTTTCAGCATGTCTGCTTCCAGCTCTTCGTAATACCCTTCAGGCGGCGCCTGAATCTCGAATCCGTCCGGATGCTCAAGAGGTGCGTCCGGACTTGATGCAGGAGACTGCGATTTTTCCTCTACACGTTCCTCAAGCTGCTTCATATACTCATCCGGATCCTGCAAGTACAGATCAGCAAGATCTTCATCCATCTGAGCGTTTTCTTCTGATCCGGCCTGCTGCTCCTGAGACTGGGCCAGGCCGTTTTTAAAGCCGCGCTTTGCAGCAATTGAGCTGTCAAGAACCGTGTCAGGGAAAACAAACCCTGTTACAACCGGAAAAATAAAGAACGAGTAAATAACAAGCGACTGAACTGGCGAGCTTTTTCCTGAATGATCAAAACCGCAGTTGCAGTAAAGCTCTTCTGTTTTTTTGCTGCCGCTTCTCCAGATTTGAACAACGCCGAGAATTAAAAACGTGACAACAGCAAAATAGATAAAAGGAAGCATCCGGGGTGCAATGAAATTCCGGATGTCCCCAGTGACGATGAGTTTAAAAAGAAGCATCGTAAAACCCATCAGGATAATGCCGCGCAAATATAAGTGAAAACGGTAATCTCTTTCCTTTTCCATCGGTTTTCCTCCTTACAGGATGACCTGCTGATAAACCAGCACGGATAGATAGACAGCTGCTGTTACAATCGCAATAAAAGCAAAAACAAATTTCGCTCTGAAGAACGCGAACAGCATGATTGTATTTTTCAAATCGATCATTGGTCCATAAACCAGGAATGCAAGCAGGGAGCCTGCCGTAAATGTCCCGCCGAAAGAGGCAGCGACAAACGCATCTGCTTCCGAACAAAGCGAAAGAATGTAGGCAAATGCCATCATGATAGCCGGAGACAGGAATTCACTCGATCCAAGATCCGTCAGCAGAGAGCGGTCAAGGAACGTCTGGAAGACACTTGCAATGAACGCACCAAGAATGAGGTATTTCCCCATTTCAAAAAACTCATCGCTTGCATGGAACAAGGTTTCTTTCCATTTGCTTACCCCTTTGACAGGCTCTGAAGGAGCGGTTCTTCCCACAAGCTCCTCTCTTGTCCATTTCAGCTGATCGCGGTTTTTAAAAATCAGATAGACCGCGAGACCGACAAGGATGGCGACGATAAAGGCAAGTCCCATGCGGCCGTACACAATTTCTTTTGATGACTGAAAAGCATAGTATGTAGATGCGAACACGACCGGATTTAGGATCGGAGCAGAAACCAGGAATACAATTCCGATATGAAGAGGCATACCTTTTTTAATCAACCGTCTCACAATCGGAACAATGGCACACTCGCAGACAGGAAAAATAATGCCCAGCAGTGCTGCAGGAAACAGGGCAATAACAGCATTTTTAGGAAGGTATTTTTGAATCATCTCTTCCGATACAAATGACTGAATCAAAGCAGAAACGAATACCCCGAGCAGAATAAAGGGAATGGCTTCAAGCACAATGCTCAGGAAAATCGTGTTTAAGTTTAAGAACGATTTAGGTGCATCAATCTCGAAGCTTCCGAAATCTATGAATATAAAAAGATAAATAAACAACCCTATTAATGCAAGAGCAAGAGACTCCTTCACAATAGAAAACGCCGGTTTTTTCATCTCTAATCTCCAATCCTATTATTTCTCCTAGCATTATAGCATACGGGGCCAGTCCATAAATTATGCAATTTCATGACAAATCCCTCCTATTGTAAAATTCGTTGGGATTAGGTAAACTGATTAAATCGTAACTATTACGTTTTAGGAGTGGGATTATGTACGAATGGATCATTATCGGAGGCGGAGTCCAGGGAATGACAATGGCTGCTTTTCTTCTCCAAGGAAAGAAAACCAGAGCGGAGAAATTGAAAGTGATTGATCCCCATTCAAAGCCTCTTGAAAACTGGAAAAACTGTACAGAAGCGATATCAATGCCATATTTACGGTCCCCTTCTGTTCACCATATTGAAATGAATCCCTTTGGACTCGAACGCTTTTCAAAACAGAAGGGATATCAAGGTTTCTATGGCAGATTCAAAAGACCTTCCCTTGAATTATTTAAAGAACACTGTGATCACATTTACCGGGAATTGAATCTTGAAAGCTGCTGGATTCAGGGCCGTACAAACACGCTGAAAAAAACAGGTGAGCATTGGGAGGTTACTCTTTCAGATGGAAAGACTCTGACTTCTGAAAATGTGGTCCTTGCCATAGGAATCGGAGAACAGCCCCATTGGCCAGAGTGGGCTGAAGCAGCAAAGAAGAATTTTGACCATATCTATCATGTTTTTGATAAGGATCTGGATCTTGATAATCTGCCCGGTCCTGTAGCCGTCATTGGCGGCGGCATGACGGCAGCCCATTTATCAAATAAGCTTGCAGGGCTTTATCCGGGAGAAGTGACGATGCTGAAGCGACATCCCTTCAGAGTGAAACTCTTCGACAGTGATCCCGGGTGGCTCGGACCGAAAAACCAGCGTACATTCAGAATGAACACCGACTACACAAGCAGACGCAATCACATAAAGTCAGCAAGGCACCGCGGCTCCATCACCAGGGATCTGCAGATGAAACTCCATCATTTAAAAAAGCGCGGCATGCTTGAATGGAAAGACTTTGAAGTTGAACAGGCGGCTGCAGACGGGAAGACACTTACCCTCCACGGAAAAGACGGCTGTCTCATTCAGGCGGGTTCAGTCATTCTGGCAACCGGATTTATGCCTTCACTACCTGGAAAAGAGTGGATAAATCCCGTAATAGAACGTGAGAAATTAACATGCGCAGACTGCGGATACCCAATTGTCAATGAGCATCTGAAGTGGGACCAGGGACTGTATGTAACAGGTGCTCTCGCAGAACTGCAGGTAGGACCGATTGCACGGAATATTTCAGGTGCCCGGCAGGCTGCAGAATTGATTTTATCCGGCCTTTAACCACTATTGAGCATTTTTCATTGCCGTAATCTTTCATTGTACAGTATACTCTCTAGTATTGAGGCACTCGAGAGGAGATCATCTATGAACAGAGAATTACAGTTACCGCCTAAAAAAGAGAGACACAGATTATTTGGGTCAGTAGAACCAGGCATCAAAACAAAACCGGTTGAAAAGGACAAAATGCCGGACCTGCAAAATTCAAAAAAAGATTTCCTATTTCATATAAATGCTGTCGGCATCAGTAATGTAAAATATCCCGTTGTGATTCATTCTTCGCTGTCACCCGAGCAGCAAACGACAGTGGCCGCATTTAAAATGACGTCATCCATCTCATATGAAGCAAAAGGAACAAACATGAGCCGTTTCACAGAACAGCTTGAAAAGTACCGCTTAAACGGCGGTTTCACCATGTCCATCAATGAGCTCTATGACTTTACAAAAGAGCTTGCTGAACGATTGAAACAGAAAGATGCTGAAATTGACGTGACATTCCCGTGGTTTTACGAGCGGAAAGGACCAAGCTCGGAGCTGGCCGGTTTAAACCACGCCACTGCCGGCATGAAAATCCGCTATGAAGAAGGCAAAGGCTTTACATCCAGTGCAAAACTTACCTGTGCAGTGACAACACTCTGCCCGTGTTCGAAGGAAATCAGTGAGTACAGCGCCCATAATCAGCGCGGATTCATTACAATGGAAGTAGAATTTGCAGAAGGCTATAACGAGGAGCTCGACTGGAAAGAGGCGCTGCTCGCAGCAGCGGAAACAAACGCAAGCGCCATGATTCATCCTGTCCTTAAACGCCCGGATGAAAAAATGGTCACCGAAACAGCCTATGAAAATCCGCGCTTCGTTGAAGACATGGTCCGCCTCGTTGCAGCAGACCTTTACGAGCTTGACTTTGTTTCAGCTTTCCGCGTCGAATGCCGAAACGAAGAATCCATTCATCTGCATGATGCAATTGCAGAATTGTCGTACCGGAAATAAATATGCAGCTTGAGATGCCTGATAATGGGCATCTCTTTTTTTACATATAAAAAAGGCTGTTCACCCGCAGTTGGAGTGAACAGCCTTCTCTTCTATTTTTCTTTATTGACTGATTCGGCAATCAGATCAGTCAAAGCCTCTGAACCTGTTTTTCCAAGATGCACTCCGTCGTCTCCAAAATATTCGGGATGATCAATGGATTCTGCATACCAGTCAATCAATGTAACATTTTCGTTTTGCTCCGCTTTTTCCTGAAGCACACGGTTTACACTGCTTTCCCATTCCTTCGGCACCCGGGTGTTCACCAGATAGACGTCGGCTTCTGAGAACGAATCGAGCAATTCCTGCAGCTGGTTCTCCGGAAAGTATCCATTGGTTCCGAGATGAATGACAACCGCTTTATTCTGCTTATTATATTCTTCATATTCAGGAGCAAGGCTGACCGCCTGGCGCATCTGCCTGCCAATCTCAGCATCTATTGTAATGCCCGGATATTCTTCCTGAAGCTTTGGAGCTATATCAATCATAACAGAATCACCAATGGCAAGGACTTCCTTATCAGACGGGTCCACTGTCTTTGGCTCCTCTTTTTCTGAAGGGCTGCTATTCTGCGATCTCTCCTCTTTATCACTGATTTTGACCTGTTTAGGAGAAGAATGCATCTCTTTTTTCTCTCCTTCAACCATCCCCAGTGCTCCGGCCGCAAAGAAAACAAACAGAACAGATACGACAAGTGACGCTGCTTTTCTTGATAGAGAAAAGTCTGTCCATGTAAGCTTGATAAATCCCCTGAAGCCTTCTCTTCTTACAGGTACTTCTATCAGCCGGTATGAAAGCTCTGCGATGATCAGGATCAGCAGAAGCTGCAGCCCGACTCTCCAGTACACCGGATTTCCTATTTCATGAACGGGCGTGCCAAGCACAATGACAGGGTAATGCCACAGGTAAATGCCGTATGACCGCGTCCCGATCCAACGCAGGGGTTTAAAAGAGAGAATCTTCCCCAAATAGCTGACCGGATGACTCACCGCTCCAATTAATACGGCTGCGTTCAGACAGATTAAAAACATTCCTCCTCTGTACAGAAACGGCTGATATTCAGTGACAAAATGAAAACAGGCAAGAAGAATTCCAAAAGCTGCGAAGCTGATAACGTTCAGCGATACCTTATGTCCAATCGGTACCCTGCCTGAAGTCAAACGCTTCATCGGCCATACAAGAGCCAGGACACAGCCTGTCAGAAGCTCAAATGCCCTCGTATCGGTTCCATAATATACGCGGCTCGGATCTGTACCGTCCTGAAAAAGAACAGCCATCAGAACCGCTGAGCAAACAGCTAAACCCGTTATGACAGCCGCCAGTTTCAGCCGCTTTTTAAAGACAAACAGACCGGCTGCAAGCAAGATTGGCCAAATGATATAAAACTGTTCTTCGATGGCAAGCGACCACAGGTTTTTAAAAGGTGACGGCGATCCAAATTGATCAAAGTAAGAAAGATCGTTAAAAATGTACCACCAGTTGCTGACGTAGAACAGGGACGAAACAGCATCACCGCGAAGTGTGCCCACAAGCTCTCTGTCAAAAAACATCACCCATACAAACGTTGCCGTAATCATAACGAAAGCGGCAGGAAGCAACCGTCTCAACCTTCCTGTCCAAAATGCAGCAAAGTTCAGCTGCATCGTTTCTCCTTTTTCAGGGAGGATCATAGATGTGATTAAATAACCCGATAAAACAAAGAAAACATCAACCCCCAAAAATCCTCCCTTTGCAAAGCCAAGATGAAAATGATAGGCGATGACCGTCATGACGGCAATTGCCCGAAGTCCATCCAGTGCAGGGATGTAGCGGCGGTTATCCGTTTGGCGAAACATGATTAACTCCTCCAATATTCTGCTGAAACCTCTAGTTGGTTCTTATTCTATGTATCTTTTATTTTTATTCAGATACTCTCTGATTTTTCGCTTCTGTGAATCTGACTTCTATCCTCCCTTTTCCACTGCAAGAAGTTATTTCATATTTTAATTGTTCCATTTTAACAGAAGGAAATTTAAACAATCAATGATCTTTACGCAACGAATAACGTTTTTTAATCATACTGACACAAATCGGGTGAAAGGATCTATGAAATGACGTTTTTTTACAGGCAAAACAGCACCCGTCCATTAAGTATAAGTGCTGTTCATGCATTCGGTTTAATTTAAACGCAACAAAAAAGGCTGCCTACTAAATCTAAGCAGGCACCCTCTCCTCATTATGCATGACTCTTTTCTTTTCCGCTGGAATCTCCCTTGATCTGCTTCAGCACGGCCACAATTAGAAAGCTGACTATCACAAGCAGCAGCCATGAACTGACCTTTCCTAAATGAACAAGGCTCCATGCTTCCGTTTGATTGGGATACTTCCAGGCTCCAAAATAGGTGGCAATATTCTCGGCAATCCATATGAAAAAGCCGATCAGAACAAAAGAGAGAGCAAGCGGCATGCGGTACCTGGTTCCGTTCACCTCATAAGAAACCCAGGACTGCCAGAAAACAAGAATGACCAGTCCGGACAGCCACCACCTAACGTCAATCCAGAAGTGATGGGTGAAAAAATTCAAATAGATGGCAGCTGCAAGCGGCACGACTGCCCAAAGCGAGGGCCATTTTATCAGCTCAACTTCAAGACGCCTCCAAGCCTGGCATAAGTAGCTCGCTACACTTGCGTACATAAATCCGCTGTATAGCGGAACACCAAAAACCTTTGAATATCCTTCCTCAGGATATGACCAGGAGCCCATATGCACCTTGAAAAGTTCAAGGGCAAGCCCGATGATATGAAACAGTGTAATGACTTTCAGTTCATCCTTTGTTTCAAGCCTTGACCTCAGCATCAGCCACTGCATGACAAGACAAATCACAAGCAGCCAGTCATACCTTGGAAGAAACGGAAGCGGGATAACCTGTGTCAAAGCAAGGGAAGCAAAGATGACAACCGGAAACAGACAGGACAGAGCCTGTTGCCATCCAAAGTGAAAGAGCTGTGCGATTCCTCTTGAGATGAAGGCTCCAAGTGAGTTTTCCCGAGCTTGAAATACCTCCTGTTTACTCGCCATCTTCGTCACTCCGGTATTCCAGAATATCTCCCGGCTGACAGTCGAGCGCCTTGCAGATCCCCTCCAAAGTGGAGAGCCTTACAGCTTTTGCCTTGCCATTTTTTAAAATAGAAAGGTTAGCCATTGTAATCCCTACTCTCTCAGAAAGTTCTGTTACGCTCATTTTTCTTTTGGCCAGCATGACATCAATATTTATAATAATCGCCATATTATTCACCTCAGACCGTTAAATCATTTTCTGATTTGATATCAATCGCCTCTTTTAACAGCTTCTGCAGGACAGCAGCAAAGACCGCAACTACAAAGGATGCAAAGATCATGACCATTCCGATTAGAATGATGCCCGGTGCATCGTCCCTTTCCGCCATGAGGTAAAAGATCGGCATACCAAACACATACAGGGCACTGAAACTAAAAGCGCAGTATTTGATTTTCTTTAAAGCTTCGACGGCATAATCCGAAAAAGCCTGGTTTCTATCGATTAAATTTAAAAGGTGAAACGATTGATAAAGAGCAAAGTAAAATGGAACAGCCGTCGCATAAAGAACGATTAGGACCAAATATTTGAGATAAGTCTGTTCAGGATACAATTCTGCCGCAAAATTCCCAATTTCGGGTACTAAAAAGATGCACAAAGCAACGACAGGAAGACCAATCAGGATGATTGCTGCCTTTAAAAAGAGCGTTGTTCCCCTTTTCATTAAAAAACACCTCGCATATATATTTTCAATTAGAATGTACCACGTTATTTATTGTTTTACAATAAATTTTTATTTATTTAAGTTGTACTTTTATTGAAAATAGATGCAATCTTTTTTGGCATAAACAAATAAAAAGCATACCACGGCAAATGGTATGCTTCAGTCACCTATTAGCAGAGTTCTATCTTACCAGCTTGATTTTTTCACACCGGGAAGCTGTCCTTTATGCGCAAGCTCGCGGAAGGCAATTCTCGAGAGCTTAAATTTACGCAAATACCCTCTGGGTCTCCCTGTTACCTCGCAGCGGTTTTTCAGGCGTGTCGGGGAAGAATCACGCGGCAGCCTGCGCAATGCTTCAATATCTCTGTTTTGCTTTAATTCTGCACGCAGTTCCCGGTATTTTTCAACAAGCTCCTGTCGCTTTTTTTCTTTTGCCACTTTTGACTTTTTGGCCATATCCATTCAACCCTTCTTTTTCGTAATTATTACGATTTAAGAACCATACTGTTTCCGCACATTTATGCTAAAAAGAGGTAATGCTTTTTGTTGTTTTCTGATCCATTTTCCATTCGCTCTGTACAGTCGATCCATTTATAAGTACTCAGTTTCTGTTCTAGCTTTTTGTTGATTTCGGCTTCTGTTTCCTTCATCAGCCGGTAAACTTCTTCAGCACTTATACTAAATCTGTTCGCTGCTTCATGATAAGGCGACACTTTTACGAGCATGTTCAGAAATTGTTCTTTTGTTTCGCATTGAGACGCAAGTTCATCTTCTCTGCTCTCTATATATTGATAAACTGCTCGTTTCGTCTCAGATAGACCTGCAATGATTCCCTTTGCAAGGACGTTCATTCCTTTTTCATTCAATCTCAGCACCCCGGTTTCGATGAGAGTCAACCCAAATCGTAATAAATACGATTTATAATCATTATACATTTTCTATATCTAAATGAAAAGCCTGCAGAGGAATATATTTCTCTCTGCAGGCTTGAGGTACTTTTGTCTATAAACATTACTTAAAGGAGCGTCTAAGAATACTCTTAGAATGTGTAAACGTATCAAAGCTCGCTCGGCCGTGGTAGGCACCCATGCCGCTGTCTCCAACACCGCCGAATGGGAGGTAATGAGACGTCATGTGGCTGATGGTATCGTTGATTGCACCGCCGCCGAATGACAGGTTATGCAGCACTTTATCTTGAATGTTTTCATTTTCAGAGAAAAGATACAGAGCCAGCGGTTTTGGGCGCTCGGCAATCATTTCAATGGCCTCCGGAAGTTCATCGTATACAAGAACAGGCAGGATGGGCCCAAAGATTTCATCCTGCATTACAGAATCTTCCCAAGAAACATTGTCAAGAATTGTCGGTTCAATGAATAAACGTGATTTGTCGGATTTGCCTCCTGCAACTGCGTTTCCGCTTTCCAGGAATGCTTGCAGCCGGTCAAAGTGTCTTTCACTTACCACATGCGGATACTCATCTCCCGGCACATTTTCGCCATATGTCTTTGTAATAGCTTCTTTTATCTTCGCTATCAGCTGATCTTTCACTTCGCTCTTTACTAAAATATAGTCGGGTGCCACGCATGTTTGGCCGGCATTCATGAATTTCCCTCCGGCAATTCGTGCAGCCGCCTGATCCAAATCAGCATCGTCGTGGACAATAGCCGGACTTTTGCCTCCGAGTTCAAGTGTCACAGGCGTTAAATGCTCTGCGGCTGCTTTTGCGACAATTTTCCCCACTCCTGTACTGCCGGTAAAGAAAATATAGTCAAATTTCTCTTTTAACAGAGCTGTACTCGTTTCGACTTCCCCTTCTACCACTCGCAAATATTCCTCCGGGAAGTTGTCATTAATGAGCTTTGCCAAAAGTCCTGATGTGCGTGGTGTAAGCTCAGAAGGTTTCAGCACCGCACAGTTTCCCGCTGCTACCGCGCCAGCAAGCGGATTGACGGCAAGCTGGAATGGATAGTTCCAAGGGGCAATAATAAGTGCTGATCCATACGGTTCTGATAAGATAAAGCTTTCTGCCCCTTCATGTGTAGACGGGGTATCTGCTTTCTTCGGTGCAGACCAGGAGGTTACATTCTCGGCCATAAAATCTATTTCACTCAAAACAAGGCTTATCTCTGCGCGCTTCGCTTCAATTTCAGGTTTATTCAGATCAGCTTTCAAGGCGTCAAGAATCTCCTGTTCATTGCTTATAATAAGCTCTTTCAGTTTAGTCAGTGTCTGGATTCGGAATTGAACATCCTTCGTTTTCCCGCTTCGGAAAAATGACTGTTGTTTTGCTGTAAGTTCTTGATAGTTTTCCATATCGCATTCTCCTTCATGGGTCTATTTTTTGAAGCATTCTTTCTTTAGCAGCTCTGCAAAACAGAATATGAACTGTATAGAAGTTAACGCAGACAACGATACTCCTCTTGAAGAATAGGGTCAATTACTTTGCTCAGGGCCCGTATTCAAATTAATGCGAAAACAGCAAAAAAAAGAGACCAGTCTGCAATCGACTGATCTTTCGTTAGTTTTTCAGGGAAATACTACCGTTTTATTTTCATAAACGAGTACCTTATCATCCAGATGCCAACCGACAGCGCGTGACAGCACAAGCTTTTCAACGTCTCTTCCAACCCGTTTCAGATCCTTAATCTGATATCTGTGGCTTACACGCTCGACATCCTGCTCAATGATCGGACCCTGGTCAAGCTCTTCTGTTACATAATGGGCGGTTGCCCCGATAATTTTCACGCCGCGGTCATAGGCTTGATTATAAGGTTTGCCTCCAACAAAGGCAGGCAGGAATGAATGATGAATGTTAATAATCCGGTTCTTAAAACGTTCAATCATAACAGGGGGAATAATCTGCATATATCTCGCCAGAACAATGGTATCCACACCTGCATCTTCCAAAAGTTCAAGATGTGTTTTTGCCGCCTCTTCTCTTGTTTCCTTCGTTGCCTGCACATGGTGATAAGGAATTCCGAACGGCTCAACAATTTCCCGCATTTCATTATGGTTGCTGACAATCATGGCTATTTCTGCAGCAAGTTCGCCGAGGCGGTACCGCTGCAGCAGATCCTGAAGACAGTGATCTTCTTTTGAAACAAAGATGGCGATCTTCTTTTTATCACTCGCGCAGGACATCCGCCATTTCATTTGAAACGCCGCTGCCGTCTGCTCAAACCGGTTTCTCAGTTCACTTATCTGATCTTCAATGCCATGAAGCTGAAATTCAATTCTCATAAAAAAAAGACCGCCGACCGGGTCGGTAGAATGCTGATCCGAGTGAATAATGTTGGCTCCCTCATCAGCTAAAAAACGTGAAACCGCTGCAACAATACCCGGGCGGTCCTCACATGAAATCAATAATCTTCCTATCACACTGAATCCTCCTCGGCCCGCATGTGCTCACCGTACGGACATATGTATAATCAATGTGAACAGTATAACGAATCGACCGTTTTTAAGCAACGTCTTTACCTGACATCAGCTTCTTTTCTGAAATACTTATTTCCTAGAGATACGACATCTACTAACGGCCCTTAACCCCTGATCATCAGGTGAAAGACCGGCAGTAACCAGCATCTGCAAGTTGCTTTGTGTATGGGTGACGTTTGTCCTCAAAGAGCTCTGCTGGAGAAAAGACATCAAGCAGATTACCGTCCTTCAACACACAGATTTGATCGCTCATAAACCGGACGGCAGCTATGTCGTGGGAGATAAACAGAAATGACATGCCGAGCTCTTCCTTCAGCTCCTTGAGCAGGTTCAATATTTGCGCCTGAACAGATACATCAAGGCTTGACGTTGGTTCATCCAAGATGAGAAGTTTTGGTTCAATGCTGATTGCCCGGGCAATGGCTGCGCGCTGTCTCTGGCCACCGCTGAGCTGATGCGGGTAACAATCCAGGTGCCTTTCGCTCAAGCCAACTTTTTTTATAAGGTGCAGCGCCATTTTTTTTCTGTCCGCTTTTACGTCAAATAAGTAAGCAGGAACAGCTTCCGGATAGTTTTCAAGCGGCTCTGCGACCGTTTTCCAAATAGGCAGTTTGGGGTTCAGTGAAGCATGAGAATCCTGAAATACAACCCCAATGTGACGCCTTATTTTCTTAAGATATTTTCCCTTTTGTTCCCTCAGCACAATTCCGTTTATTGTGATCTCTCCGCTGTCAGCTGAATCAAGTCCCACTATCAGCTTTGCAAGCGTACTTTTGCCGCTACCGCTTTCGCCTATCAGCCCGAGGCACTTCCCTTCCTGAACAGTGAGAGAAACGTCTTTAAGAACGTTATGATCCCTGTAAAACTTTGTGATCCGGCTGACTGTCAGCACCTGTCTTCTCTCCTTTCATGTCCGCATGACAAGAAGACCAATGATGAACACTCTTTTCCTGAAACGAAGGAAATGTCATGCACTCCGGCATCACTTCCGGACAGCGAAGGGCAAACGGGCATCCTGTTTCAGCTGAAAGACCAGGCTCGCCTTCAATACTTGGCAATCTTCTGGGTACACTTCCCGCAAGTTTAGGCTGTGTGCTTAATAAAAGTTTCGTATAAGGATGCGCGGGTTCTGAAGCGATCATCTCTGTTGGGCCATGCTCAACGATTCTCCCACCGTACATGATCATCATCTTGTCTGTCCGTTTCAACAAATGATTCAGATTATGTGATATAAGGAGAACCGCACAGTTTACTTCTCTTTGAAGGTCAGCAAGCAGCTGAAGAATCGATTCACCAGTCAAAACATCAAGGGCCGTTGTCGGCTCGTCTGCAATGATCAGTGAAGGTTTCATCATCAGCGATGACGCAAGTGCTGCTCTTTGCAGCTGTCCTCCGCTGAGCTGATGGGGATAGCTATTAAACGTTCTTTCTGCAGGAAGCTTCACCCGATCCAGCCAGTAAAGAATCTCCTCTTCAGCGTTCGCTTTACTTACTTGACGGTGAGATTTAATCGCTTCGACAAGCTGTCTGCCAATTTTAAGAAAAGGCGAAAAACTTCCTTGATAGTTTTGGAAAATGTACGTCACATCTTTTCCTCTTATCTTCTGCATTTCTTTTTCTTTCATGGCTGTTAAATCATTTCCGGAAAAAAAGATGCTTCCTTTTGATAGATGGACAGAAGGAGGCAGCAGACCCAGTACAGCTGCTGCTGTCATACTCTTCCCGCTGCCGCTTTCTCCTGCAAGTCCAATCATTTCTCCTGCCTTGATCTTGAGATTTAAATCTTTTACAAGAATTCTGCTCTCATGTTTATTCGTTAGTGCTATTGAAAGGTTGCTTACGGTTAACACTGTTTTATCATTCTGTGCGTTCAATGCTCTTTTCACCTCCTGGCCTACCTGCTTTTTACATCAAGCCGGTCTCTCAGGCCTTCCCCTATTAAGTTGCATGATAAAACAACCAGAAAGATGGCAAGACCGGGATAAATCATCAATTCCGGGTACGTTTGAAAATAAGGCCTGCCGTCATTCAGCATGGCTCCCCATTCAGGGTTGGGGGGCTGTGCACCGAGGCCTATGTATGATAAAGATGAGATAATCAAAATCACTTTCCCAATATCCAGTGCTGCGAGTATGAGAACCGGCGACAGAATGTGAGGCAGTATATGCCTTCTAAGAATCTTCCAGTCAGAGCATCCTCCAACCTTTGCGGCAAGAATGTACTCTTTTTCCTTTTCCGAAATCACAATGCCCCTTACTAAGCGGGTGTAGGTGATCCATTTCACTGCGACAACAGCAATCATTAAATTTGTAAGACTTGGACCCATAAATCCGGCAATGGCAATCGCCAGAATAAATTCCGGCAGGGCAAGAAGCCCGTCTGCCGTTCTCATGAGAAAAGCATCAAACCTCCCCCCTGCATACCCCGACAGAAGACCAAGGGGGAGACCGATACAAAGAACACTTGCCACAACGAGCGCTGTGATGCCGAGAGTTGCTTTTGCCCCCACCATTAATCTTGTAAAAATGCACCTGCCAAGATTATCTGTTCCTAAAGGGTATTGCAGACTTGGAGAAGCAAAACGTTCCCCCATATTTGCTGTATAGGGGTCATTTGGAACCAGCAGTGGACCCGCAATCGAAAGAACGGCAATGAAGACAAGCAAAGCTGCTCCTGCCATGATCATTAATCTGCCTGAAGAAATGCTTCGCTGCAGTTGGCGGATGTTTTTTTTCACCTGCGGAAAAGGATTCATTTCGCTGCCTCCTTTCCTCTTCTGATCCGGGGATCAATGAGAAAATACGAAAGATCTGTCATCAGATTCATTGCTACAACAAAAACTCCTGTCAGTAATACATATCCCTGTATGACTGGGTAATCACGGGCAAAAATGGCATCGACCGCCATACTTCCAAGCCCGGGCCATGAAAATAAGATTTCAATAACGACTGCTCCTCCAAGAAGACTTCCCATACTCAGGCCAAGCACCGTCATGACAGGCAATAGCGCAGCCCTGATAGCATGAACCCACAGAATGCGCCATTCTTTCACCCCTCTTGCTCTTGCTGCCCGGACATAATCTTCGGAATAGCTTTCCATTAAACCCGAGCGCAATAATCTTGCATAAACAGCTGCAAGTGAAAACCCTAAAGCAAATGAGGGCAAAATGGATTGAGACCACTCTCCAAATCCATTCGAAGGCAGCAGCTGAAGCTTAAAGGCGAAAACGTAAATAAGCATCAGCCCAAGCCAGAAGCTTGGAATTGATGCTCCAATCAGCGCAAGAACTCTGCTGAGGTGATCAGGCCATTTTCCGGGAAACCGCCCCGCTGCAATACCGAGCGGAAGAGCAATGGCAACCATGACGAGCAAAGCTCCCCCTGCAAGCTCCAACGTGATTGGCAAGCGCTTCATCAGTTCGTCCCAGACTGGATTACCGCTCATGTAGGACTTTCCAAGATCTAGCTGAAGCAGCCCAAACATCCACTTCCCGTACTGAACAAATAGGGGCTCATCAAAGCCAAGCTCTTTTCTGAGCTCAGCCTGATCAGCATCTGTTACCATCATTTCATCAGCGTTTAATATCATCATTACCGGATCACCCGGAGCAAGCTTCATAAGTCCGAATGTAAAAACAGACAAAATGAAGATGACGAGAACCAGCTGAATCACACGCTGTTTTATAAGAGGAAGCATGTTACTTCACATCCATTGTATGAGTTAAGATATAATACTCCTCAGCCGTGGGATTAAAGTTTTGAACCCGCTCGTTTACCCCAACCAGAATGTTTGGATAAACGGCATAGCTGTGTGCGAATTCTTTGTTGATGATTCCTGCTGCATCCCTTGTCAGCTGTGTTCTTTTATCTAAATCGGTGGTTGTATTCAGTTCTTTAATCAGTTCATTCAGTTCCGGGATCGAAATTTTGCCTGCGTTTAAAGCACCTGTTTCCGTAAAGGCTGTATTCAGGAAGTAGCTCCCATCTCCCCGGGGAGACGTATTGTTGCTGTATGTAGCTAGATCCCAGTCTTTATTTTCGGCAAGGTGTGTATCTGCATTTTCAACATTTTTAATTTCAATATCAATTCCTGCTTTTGCTGCATCTGACTGCAGAAGCTGTGCGATAAGCGGAAGTTCCGGACGTGCTTTATACGTAATGAGTTCAAGCTTGAGGGGCTGTCCGTCTTTTTCCATTTTCCCCTGGCCATTCTCTTTGTAGCCTGCTTCAGCAAGCAGTTCTTTGGCTTTATCAACATCCACTGCTTTCACTTCATCCTTTATACCAAATGGAAGGGTGCTGTTGAACGGGCCATTTGCAGGAATCCCGTGTCCAAGCATAATGTCCTCTGCAGCGCTTTTGCGGTCAAGGAGCAAATCAAGTGCTTCTCTCACTTTAGCATCTGACACTTTAGGGCTTTGCTGATTGTATAAAATAAAATGCGCCCGAAGGCCAGGAACCGATTCAACCTTCAATTCTTTATCTTTTTCAATTGGCTCGATGCCTTCTGCCGGAAGATTGTAGACGATATCTGCCTCTTTCGATTGAAAAGCAAGGGATCTTACGTTGGCATCTTCATTGAATTTGATAACTGCTTCACTGAGCTTAGGTTCTCCGGCCCAGTATCCGTTGAATTTTTCAACCTGAACTTCTTGATTTGAAATGAATTTTTTGACTTTGAATGGACCAGTACCTACTGGTGCATTGTTGAATTCTTCTTCTCCCATTTCTTTTTCAGCTTCTGTGTTCACAATTGAAACATAGGGATTGACGAGCTCTGAAGGCAGAGCAGGGTAGGGTTCTTCTGTAGTAATTGAAAGTGTTTGTCCACTTGCTTCCATGGATTTAATCTTCAGCGAAGCCCCAAGTGATTCGTTTACAGCAATACTTCTTTCGATGGAGGACTTCACCGCCTCGGCATCAAGTTTCCTGCCGTCCTGAAACGTAACCTCATCACGGATCGTGAATGTCCAGTTCACATTATCTTCTGTCTCCCATTTTTCAGCGAGCCAGCCTTCGATCTTAGAATTTTCGTCAAGCTTAAGAAGCGTCTCTGTCACGCCTGCACGGATTGGGGTAAATCCTGTGTGAGGATCCATATTAGGCGACTTAAAGCTGAAGATCATCGATACCTTTTTATCCTTTTCTTCTTTTTCAGGATCAGCCTGGCTCTTTTCAGCAGAGCATCCTGCAGCTGCAAGAATACATAAGCCTATTAAAATAGCAATCAAGCTTTTTGAACCACTAAACGATTTCATCACATCTACCACCCTTGATTGATTTAATTCGTAATAATTACGATTTACATTAGTAAATATTACTAGCTTCTTCAACATCGGTCAATGCCTATTTTTCTAAACAGAAGACGAGCGCCCCTGCACCACAGCCGTTCTTCTTTTCATCATAGACAGCAGAACACATGAAGCAACAATCAAGATACCGCCTGAAATGGTGAGTGCATCCGGTATCTCTGACCAGAATAAAAAGCCCCACAATGCATTGAAGACAATTCCTATATACCTGGTCATTTCCACAACAACAATATTTTCATGGGTGAAAGCTTTCGTCAGGAAAATTTGGCCAAGAAGGGACACAACGCCAATACAAAGCAAGTAAAAGCCTTCAATCAGTGACGGCATAACAAATTCGTTCCACATGAGAGGAATGGAAAGAACCGTTCCGGTTGCGAGGAAATAAAAAACAATTTCATAGGACGGATGTGTTTTGCTGAGATACCGAATAGATGTTGCTGCTCCTGCAGCGAACAGGGCACTTAATACACCTATAAGGGCATAGACTGAAAAAGACGAGAATTGAAACGGCTTAATCAAGAGTATTGCTCCCAAAAAAACAAGGGGAAGAACATAAAAGGTTGATTTTGAGACTTTTTCCTTTAAAAAAACCGCTGAAAGGAAAAAGACAAAAATGGTTGATAAGTGTGCAAGAATACTTGCATCAGCAAGCGGTATTTTTGAAATGGTGAAAAAGTAAGCATATAGATACATTGCACCGAGCATCCCCCTTACAAAGAGCATGGGCACGCCCTTTTTTGAAAAGGCGGTTTTGCTTTGCCTCATCATCACAAAAATGATGACAGTGCCGATCAAGCTTCTGAAAAACATGATTTCTGAAGCAGGAATATTCAGGCTGACCGCTTTAACAAGGGCATTCATCACACTGAAAACGAGTGAGGATAAAACCGCAAGCATGACTCCATTTTTCAGCATGTTTCTCTTCTTCCTTCAGGATCATAGTTTTCAAACGCTTCACGTTGTGTTTCACTGAATCGTGCTGTTTCCTCTTCAAACGTCCTCAGCAACAAATGAGCCACAGGCATAGAAATGCCTGCCTTAACAGCAAGTTCAGTCACCAGTTTCAGCTTATGGTAATCTTCAAGCGGAACTCTTGGAAGCACCCATTTTCCTGACCGGGACCGTCTCACTTGGGCAAACGGCACTTTTGAAAAATCAAAGTACGTTCCATTCTCATCTGGAGCGGAAAAAGGATCTATCAGAATAGCCGTGTATCTGATGTACAGCAAATATTCCTGCTTCTCCGGACTAAACGACGGGAACTGGCAGATATCATTTCTTGAGAGAGTGTATTCGTGTACTGGATAGTTATCATCATTTAAAAATTCCAAAAGGTTAATAGGCTTTGCCCCTAAAAAGGCAGCAACTTCGGAAAGCTCTTTCCAAAGACCGTTCATAGCTTTTATCGCGTGCTGGCTAATTGGCCCTTCCGGATATAGCTTGTACATAGATTTAACAGACTTGTCTTCTCTCAAAATCTCTCCCAACGCAACAGGGTTCATGAATAATGGCGCATGAACATAGGTTGTTATGCTTCTTGCCTCGGCTTCAACGGTAGATGAAAGAATTTCTGCCTGCGGACCGATACTTCTTATAAAATCAGCCATGACAGACGAAAAGCTGCTGTTTTTGTATGAGGACCCTACATAGACTTTTTTCTTCACAGCTTTTGTGTAAGCTGTGAACGGGTCTTCCGCTGAAAACTTCGTCGCGGCATAATAAGCAGACAGGCTGATAACTTCTAATTCTAATGCCAGCTGCTCGATGATCGTTGAAGCAGAGCCGATTCCCGGAGAAAGAAGAACCACTCGTTTTGTCCTTTTCAGATTCTTTATGTTTAACTCTTTTAAAACTTCAATGTATGTATGACTTGGCGTACATAGGATAATCGTCTCCCATAAATCGTTCACTTCACTTAAAGATGGGTAAAAATAATGAATGGCGGTTTTTCCATTCAAGTTTTGATCTAAGTGGGGAGCAAATAAGGAGAACACTTCAAATCCATTTCGTTCAAAGTATTCCTGAAGCTGTTCAGAATGTTCCCCGGCCCGGTTGGCTAAACCCAATTTATTTGAGTACCCTCCTTTTCCAGCTTGGACCGCAGCGGCAAAGGCTGCCGGTCCAGCACCCGCAATCAGCGTGTTCCCAAAAGAATTCAATTTAAAGGTCATGAATATTCGACTTCCTTTCCTGTCAATGCCTCCACTTTTTTTGTCAGAATCAGCGTATCGTAGAAACGTTTATCCTGGTAAACCGTTTCAGTTTTCCAAACAGTCTTCGGCGAATCATAATAGGGATAGTTAAAAATAGATTTCAGGCCATTTCCATACCGCAGAACAACTTTTGCTCCACACGGAAGAAGGGATGCAAGCTGCTCAATAATGACCTTTTTCTCCTTCACAAGGGAAGCTATTACGACATGCGTGGCTGTTTTAATTGCAGGCAGCTCTGAAACTGGTGCGCTTGTAAACCGGACATTCTCTCTTAAACCTGACAGGCCGGCAATTGCCCTGCCCAATTCAACAGCTTCCTCATCAATATCAAGACATGTTAACCGTGCCCCTGTTTCTTTTGCGATGGTTAGAGCAGAAAGTGGAAAAGCCCCTGACCCGATAAAGAATACCTCTGATTCCCTTGAAATTCCGCTCTTGACTGCATCCATTTTCACCGCGGATGAAAGCGCGGAAAAATAACCTGACATATCTGCATTGCTTTTCGACATGCAGACAGATTGATGTTTTTCCAGGGCAGCTACCGCAGCGGAAGAGGTTTCTCTCAGAAGGCTGGCATATTTCCTGATCTCCTGATCGCTTTCCCATAAACGCCATTGTTTTTCGTTTTTTTCATCCATGACAAATGCAGAAAGTTCGTCCAGTTTTTCTGTCAGCATTTCACAGCACGGGCTGCTTTTTTTAATAAAGGCCGATAACTCTGCTATTTCGTGCAAAAGCATTTTTATGGACACTAAAAACGTATACTTGTCTTCCAAGTTACCCCTCCTCAAAACGTAATAATTACGATTTGAAGTGTATCATTCTCTTCTTTCTAACGTCAATCAGGTAAATAGGCTCAAAAAAACAGCGCCCCGCAACGCAGGGCACTGTTCTCTGTTCTTATCCAAAAACCTTAGCAAGGTCTTTCTTATCCTGATCAAGCCAGAAACGCATTAGGCGCTTGGCTCCTTCTAAATCATGAAGTTTAGCCTGGCCGCACTGCTTTTCGTTGGCTGCAGGAATTTCAGTAATTTCGATGGCATCTTTTAAAGTATCTTCAAGAAGATCAATAATTTCCTCAACCTTCGGCTCGCCGCTTACTACCAGGTAGTAGCCGGTCTGACAGCCCATTGGCGAAATGTCGATAATATCAAAGTGATCGTACTTTTCTGCATGCGTGCGTATATTGAATGCAAGCAAATGCTCAAGTGTGTGGATCACATCCGGCTTCATCGCCTGCTTATTCGGCTGGCAGAAGCGGATATCGAATTTATTAACAAGTCCGTCTGTTCCTACTTTATGAACGCCGCAATGTCTGACATACGGGGCAACGACTGCATTATGATCAAGGTCAAAGCTTTCAACTGATGGCATAGTACCACTCCTTTATTACGTCTCTTTTTATCATACAATTAATTCCGATAAAATTCATCAATTTTGTCTGAATAAGTGTTTCCAATTTTAACTTTTTCCCACTTGCAGTATACTTA
This sequence comes from Metabacillus sp. SLBN-84, assembly GCF_053629595.1. Lineage (NCBI taxonomy): Bacteria > Bacillati > Bacillota > Bacilli > Caryophanales > Bacillaceae > Metabacillus > Metabacillus sp. SLBN-84. Next base: position 1,041,561 of record NZ_JBRJIP010000001.1, on the reverse strand, counting down.
AAGCATACAGAGAGGTGATTAAAATGAAACAGCTGTTTATTGTACTGATCCGCTTTTATCAGAAGTTCCTGTCGCCGCTGAAGCCCCCGTCCTGCCGTTTTTATCCGACATGCTCCCACTACGGGCTAGAATCAGTCAAACGATTTGGGGCTTTAAAAGGCGGTTATCTGACCGTAAAGAGAATCCTGAAGTGCCATCCTTTTCATCCCGGGGGCTTTGATCCGGTTCCGGAAAAAAAGGATCAGACTCCGTAGCCGTCCACTACTAAATCAAGCTTTCCTGTAGACGGATCAATCACAAGACCGTGTACAGGAACATCACCCGGAAGCAATGGGTGATTGCGGATAACGTCTACACTGTGTTTTACACTGTCTTCGACTTTATTAAACCCTTTCAGCCAATCATCAAGCTGAATTCCTGAATAACGGAGCGTATCGATTTTATCCTGGGTAATTCCCCGGTTTTTTGCTTTTTCAAGAAATGACTCCGGATTCAGGGCACTCATGCCGCAGTCATGGTGTCCGACCACGCATACTTCGTCTGCGCCAAGCTCCATAACAGCTACAAGAATACTTCTCATGATGCTTCCAAACGGATGGGCAACAATGGCTCCGGCACTTTTGACAATTTTAACATCGCCGTTCTTGACGTTCATTGCCTGCGGAAGAAGCTCGACAAGTCTTGTATCCATACAAGTTAAAATGACCATTTTTTTGTCAGGAAATTTTGTCGTCTGATATTTTTCGTAGTCTTTCTTCTCTACAAACTGGGAATTGTGTTCAATAATTTCTTCTAACAATCTCATCTGCTATTCTCCTTACAAAGTGGTATAGTTTGGCTGCATGTAATAGACAGCTTTTTATTTACTATATCATAACACTTGTTTTTTAGGCGCGTTTTACTATATGATGTAAATCGTAATAATTACTATTTATAAAAGCTGGAGGATTATGATGAGCAAACAAATTCCCGTTACGGTTTTAAGCGGATATCTTGGAGCCGGGAAAACGACCCTTTTAAAGCATATTCTTGAGAACAAAGAAAACAGGCGCATTGCTGTGATCGTTAATGACATGAGTGAAATCAACATTGATGGCAGCCTGATTAAAAACAGCGTCAGCCGTACAGAAGAAAAACTGGTGGAAATGCAAAACGGCTGCATATGCTGTACTCTTCGCGAGGATCTGATGTTTGAAGTCGAGCGTCTCGTGAAGGAAGGAAACATCGACTATATCGTGATCGAATCATCCGGCATCAGCGAACCGGTGCCTGTAGCCCAAACATTTACCTATATTGATGAAGAGGTAGGCATTGATCTTTCTGCCTTCTGCCGCTTAGATACAATGGTAACGGTTGTGGACGGGAACCGCTTCTGGGAGGATTTCTCTTCTGGTGAAAATCTTCTGGACCGGAAACAGGGAACAGATGAAAACGATACAAGAGAAGTCATTGACCTGCTGATCGACCAGATTGAATTCGCAGACGTTCTACTCTTGAACAAAACTGATTTACTGGAAGAAGAGGATGTAAATGAATTATATGGTGTACTGAGAAAATTAAATCCGGATGCAAAGATTATAAAAACCGCCTTCAGCCATGTATCGCTGGCTGAAATTATGGACACAAACAGCTTTGATTTTGAAAAAGCCAGCCAGTCCGCCGGCTGGATCAAGGAACTCAATGAAGAGCATGTACCTGAGACAGAGGAATACGGCATTTCTTCCTTTGTTTACAGAAGACGGAAGCCGTTTCATCCTGAGAGGTTTATGGCATGGCTTGAGAATTGGCCGCAGGATGTCGTAAGAGCGAAAGGCTTTTTCTGGCTTGCATCAAGAAATGATACATCCGGCCTTCTGTCCCAGGCAGGTACATCCATCATGATTCAGGGCGCAGGAGAATGGGTTGCCGCCTATACGGAGGAAGCGCGGATTCAAACCCTTCAGGAAGAGCCTGAACTGCTTGAGCGCTGGGACGCAGAATTTGGTGACCGCATGACAGAACTTGTTTTTATTGGAATTGACCTTAAACGTACAGAAGTGGAAGCTTCACTTGACAAATGTCTTCTGATAAAAGAAGAAATGAAATCAGACTGGTCCTCCCTTCTTGATCCGCTTCCTTCTTTTTCATAATTGTGAGAATGGTTTTTCTTTTTCCATCAGAGTATTTACGGTTCTCAAATCGTAAGTATTACGATATAATGTGATAGGAAATGATGAAACCAACGAAATTTTTATATATAAGGAGATTACAATGAGAAAAAAAGGTTTATCAATGGCAATGGCACTGCTGCTTGGAACAGCTCTTGCAGGATGTGCAGACAGCGGAAAGGAAACAACTGGGGACGATAAGGACAAGCTGAAGGTTTATACCACCATCTTCCCTGTTCAGGATTTTGCTGAAAAAATCGGAGGAGACGCTGTAGAGGTTGAAAGTGTGTACCCTGCTAATGCAGACGCCCATACATTTGAACCTTCTACAAAAGATATGGTTGCCATGGCTGAGGCGGATGCTTTTATCTACTCAGGTGTCGGACTTGAAGGATTTGCCGAAAAAGCAACTGAAACCCTGCAGTCAGAAGATGTGAAAATCATCAAAGCCGGCGAAGGAATTGAGCTTGCTGATTCCTCTCATAACGAAGAAGCGCATGATGAAGAAGAAGGACATGATGATCATGATCATGAAAAGGAGCACGCTTCTGAAGAAGGGCATGATGATCACGCTCATGAGGAAGAACAAGCTTCTGAAGAGGGACATGACGACCATGCCCATGAGGAAGAGCATGCTCATGATCATGGTGACAAAGATCCTCACATCTGGCTTGATCCGACTCTTGCCATCCAAATGGCCGAGAACATTAAAAACGGCCTCACAGAGCTTCATCCGGAATCAAAAGAAGAATTCGAGAAAAATTTTAATACACTTAAAACAGATTTAAAAAAACTCGATGCTGATTACAAAGAAACAATTGACGCTGCTGAAAAGAAAAAAATCTTGGTTTCTCATGCTGCTTACGGCTACTGGGAAAGTCGCTACGGCATTGAACAGATAAGCGTTTTAGGACTTTCTCCAACACAGGAGCCATCCCAAAAGCAGCTTCAGACCATCGTTGAAACAGCTAAAGAAAACAAGATCAATTATGTGATTTTTGAAAATAACGTCAACAGCAAAATCGCAGACATTGTGAAAAATGAAATTGGCGCAGAAAGCCTGACACTATCCAATCTTGAGTCTATTTCAGAAGAAGATGCTAAAAATAAAGAAGATTATTTCAGCATTATGAAGCGCAATCTTGAAACGTTAAAGACTGCTCTTCAATAAAAATCCCGGCCAGCTTGGCCGGGATTTTTATGTATGTCTTTTTACAAATAGTTTCTGTATTCTTTCTGCAGGCAGATTTTGCCCAATCAGGATCAAAACAGGCTTGTCACTCTCAACCTTTTCTTTTGATATAACCGCTTTCCCTGCAGCATACTGCATCTCCCTCATTGTGCCTTCCACTATTAGATGCCCTTTTGCACGGATCAGTCCATCAATATCTCTCAGGATGGATTCAAGATCCGAAAGCTCCATGACCTGCGGATTCTCAATTTTAATTGTGCCAATAGTGTGATGGTGGTGATGGTGCCCTGCTCCCTCACTGAGTGTCAGGGCAGCATGGCGCTGTTCTATCAGTTTTTCAAATGGTACGTTTCCATACGATGCATCATACATTTCTACATCTTCCGGAACGGTTTTCCGGATTTTTCTCTTTACTTTTTCCAGGTCTTTATCCCCTGCTAGGTCAATTTTGTTCAGAATCAGCAAATCAGAAGAAATAATCTGTTCTTTCAGCAGAGAGCGGATTTCCTTCGAGCTTGAGAACATGCTCTGGTAGTCCAGGTAATGACTGGCATCGACAATTCCGATCATTGAAAGAAGCTCATAGTCATCAAACAGTGCCGGAGAAAGAAGCACGTCTTTAATTTCCAGCGGATTCGCCACTCCTGTTCCTTCTATTAGAAGAACATCAACAGACTGCTCTGCTTTAAATGCTTTGAGCGTCGTCACAAGATCATCCTGAATGGTGCAGCAAATACAGCCATTTAACAGCTCATGGACCTGCTGATCTTTAAATAAATGCTTCTCAACGTTCTCATCGCCAAGTTCATTTAAAATAATGCCTACTTTTTGTCCTCTGTTTTTCAGCTCATCCGCCATTTTTACAAGAAGCGTTGTTTTGCCGCTTCCCAAAAAACCGCTTATGGTATAAACGGGTATTTTTTTCATGTAAAAAACCTCCCTGCCAGTAGATTATCATACAGAAAAGATGCCCTGGAACATGATGCTCCAGGGCTCCCTTTTTACATGTTGTATTTTTTCTTGAAGCGCTCTGCGCGTCCGTCGCGGTCTGCGAATTTCTGGCGCCCTGTGTAGAATGGATGTGTATCAGAGCTGATTTCAAGTTTGATCAGAGGGTACGTATTGCCGTCTTCCCACTCTGTTGTTTCATTCGATTTTTGAGTAGAACCGCTCAAAAATGTAAAACCGCTGTTTGTGTCCATATATACAACTTTATGATAATCCGGATGGATACCCTGTTTCATTTACAGCACTCCTTTAATCGTAATTATTACGTTTTATATATTACTCCCTTTCCGGCAATTTGTCAACGCTCCTGTCTGAAATGAAATTTCTTTTGAGGAACATCCTAAGCATATTTTATGGAAAAATGCGGACAATAAGGAAAGATTGTTACAACCATGGGAAAGAAAGGCGGAAAACAGATGGATGATCTCGTACTTGCCAGATCCTTGTTCGGGACGACAATGGGCTTTCATATTATTTTTGCATCGCTTGGTGTAGGCCTCCCTCTAATGATTTTAATAGCAGAGCTTCTTTTTCAAAAAACGAAGGATCCTGATTATGCCGTGATGGCAAAACGGTGGACAAAAGGACAGGCCGTGCTGCTCGGTGTTGCTATCCCTACAGGAACGATTGCAGGCGTGCAGCTTGCCTTGCTGTGGCCGGGATTCATGGAAGTTATCGGCCGGGTTATGGCCCTTCCTTTTCAGATTGAAATTTATGCCTTTTTTGTGGAGGCGCTGTTTATGTCCATTTATGTGTATGCTGCAGACCGCATTTCCCCGAGAATGAGGATTGTCAGTGTATCACTTGTTTTAATCGGGGCCGCAGCATCTGCGATTCTCATTACAAATGTCCATGCGTTTGAAGGGACTCCCGCGGGCTTCCGGATTGAAAATGGAGAAATCGTTGATGTTGATCCTTGGGCTGCATTTTTCAATCCAAGCTTCATCGTAACGGCTGGACATGTCGTTGTTTCTGCATTTATGACCGGCGCATTTGTTATTGCTTCAATTGCTGCGTATAAAATGCTCCGAAACATGAAAAATGAGAGGCTATACAAGTTTCACCGCAAGGCGCTCATGATGGGGCTGATTGTCGGAGGCATTTTCTCATTTTTGACCGCTTTGAATGGACACGAATCTGCCCAGATGCTGCATGAATATCAGCCTGAGAAGCTTGCTGCAGCAGAAGGGCTATTTGAAACGCAGCGCTATGCTCCGCTTGCTGTCGGCGGATTTACAGACAGAGAAACCCAGGAAGTCAAATGGGGAATTGAAATTCCGTGGGCACTCAGCTTTTTGGCAGACAACAGCTTTGAGACAGAAGTCATTGGATTAAATGACTTTCCGGAAGAATATTGGCCTCCGCTGTTTGTCCATACCCTGTTTAATGCCATGGTGGGAATCGGAAGCCTGCTGATTCTCCTTTCCCTGATCGGATTTTTCTGGTACAAAATTCTGAAGCGGCCCCATTTTCCGAAATGGCTGCTTGTACTGTTTGTACCATCAGGTATTCTGTCCATGCTTGCAATTGAGTTTGGCTGGATTTTCGCTTGTACAGGAAGACAGCCTTGGGTGATTTACCGTCTGCTCAAGACAGAGGATGTGGTGACAGCTTCAGGTCAGATTGGCACGCTCTTTATTTTGTTCACCCTTGTTTATGCGATATTGGGTCTGGCCGTAATTCTTGTGCTTGTCTACTACTTTAAACGCAATCCGGTTGAAAATGAGCTAGATAAGCGAGGAGACGGAGATGGCGTCAGTGTTTATTAAAACGATTACGAAGGAGGCGCTGCAAAGATGACAACAGATGCTCTGCTTGCCATTACGGTTGTCTGGGGATTTGTCTTTATCTATGCTGTTATGGCGACGATGGACTTTGGAGCGGGATTTTGGTCCATGGTTTACATCAACAAAGAACGGACAAACGCAACGAACATTGCCAATCGCTATTTATCGCCAACCTGGGAGGTAACGAATGTTTTTATCGTTGCAATTGTTGTCGCCCTGTTCAGTTTTTTTCCGGGGGCAACGTTTATCCTGGGCACTGTGCTTTTGATTCCGGGCAGCATCATTCTGCTGCTGCTCGCAATCCGAAGCGGTTTTCTCGTTTTTTCCCACTATTCAAAATCAGGATACGGCAAACTGCTGACGTACGTTTCAGGGATCTCCGGCTTTATCATACCGGCAATCCTGCTTTTAGTCCTTCCGATTACACATGGCGGCTACATTGAAGTAATCGACGGCGCCCATCAGCTTCAGCTTGATAAACTTTTCACAAGTCCGAATGCCTATGCATTCAGCGGGTTTGCCATTACGAGCACGCTATTTCTTTCTTCGCTTCTGCTGTCGGATTATTCAAATGTGGCGAATGAACCTGAGGCATATAAAGTATACAGACGGGATGCCCTGATCCTCGGACCGCTTTCGCTTGTGATGGGCTTTCTGATCATGCTTACGCTAAGGAATGAAGCTAACTGGATCTACACAAACATGATGGAATATCTCCCATTCCTGATTGGCTCGGTAGCCATGTTCCTTATTGCTGGCGGAGCGCTCTTTCTTCCTTCCCAAAAAGATAAAAGAAAGCTCGGGCGCCCAAGGCTCGCTGTAGTAGCTGTAGTCATTCAGTATTTACTTGCAAGCTACGCATACGGACGGGCACATCTGCCTTACATGCTCTATCCCGATGTAACGATACAGGACGGGTTTACACACCCGAATACGTTTCATGCCGTCTTTATCACCTACATCGTCGGATTCCTCATCCTTTTCCCTGGCTTCTTCTATTTCTGGCGGCTGTTCATGAAAGACAAACGCTATTTGGATCAAAAAGAAAGCTGAGGGTCAGTCCCGCACCTCGTTAACAGATTAACGCAGAGCGGGACTGACCCTTTTCACGTATGAAAGTCAGTAAAGTAAGCAAAACTAACAGATGAACCTTAATTAAAAGGAGGGTATTTTTATGCCAAGAGAAGTAAGGTGCGAAGTAAATAACTGTGAGTACTGGGGCAATGGCAACCAGTGTACGGCTGATGCCATTTATGTTGTGAGCCATAGAGGCGACACGGCTTCACGCAGTGAAGAGACAGACTGTAAAACATTTAAACCTCATGATTTGTAAAATGATCTAGTGAAAAGGACAGCTGGCGGCTGTCCTTTTCTTTATTATTGATAATGAGAATCATTTTTATTCACTGGCAGAAGCAAAATTTCTTTTTGCAAGCCATTTTGCAAGCATGCCGTGTGTTGGCGAAAAAAGAAAGGCCAGGAAAAAGATTGCCCCTGCTGCTGTTGCCATTGCGCCGGCTATGGAAACATTCAGCCAAGTTGCCGACCAATAGCCGAGAACGGCAGACAAAACACCAATACCTGAGCTGATTACGAGCATATGCGACAGTTTATCTGTCAGCAGATAGGCAGCTGAAGCAGGAACAATCAGCATCGCGACCACTAAAATCGCTCCTACACTGTCAAAGGAAGCAACCGTTGTAATGGAGAGCATCCCCATTTGCAGATAATGCATAACCAGGACAGGGATGCCGATCGCGGCTGCCATTTGAGGATCAAAAGACGTTATTTTGAACTCCTTATAAAACAGCGCGATCAGAATGAGATTAATCACAAGGACCGAACCAAGCATCCAGACCGCTTTTGGCCCGACATCCATTCCTGCAAGTGTAAGAGTATTCCACGGAATAAAGGTGATTTCCCCCATTAATGCATGATCGACATCAAGATGTATATTCCCTCCAAAAAGCGACAGCAAAATAACGCCGACGGCAAAGAGGGATGTGAACACGACTCCAATTGCTGCATCGGACTGAACCCCTTTTGCATTCAGCACCTGGACTAAAAAAGCTGTCAGCAGGCCGACTACAGCTGCCCCTATAAACATAGATACGCCGTCAAGACTCTTGCTAATAAAATAGGCACCAACTATGCCAAGCAGAACAGAGTGGCTGATTGCATCAGCGAGCATCGCCATTCGTCTGAGAATCAGGAAACAGCCAATGATCGCACATGTAATGCCCACAAGCGATCCGGTCAAAAGGATCCATGCATCATAACTCATTGAACCTGCCACTCCTTTCTGTTTAAAGCATTTGCGGTTTTTGGAAGAAGTTTGGGCTCTCTGCTGTGATCTTTCAGAAGGCTCATCAGCCTCTTCTTCATATCGAACGACATTTTCTCGACATCAACATCATCCCTGCTTTTAAGCTGAAGCTGAGCAAGCTCCATTTCATGCATCAAATACATCTCATACAGCCTCTGATTCAAGGTCAGCTCATAAGCATGCTTCAAACCGCTGTCTGTCAATCTCCATTGATTGCTCCCGACCTGCATGACTTGCTTCTTCTTTTCAAGTTCCTTGACCGATCTATTGATCAGACTTTGGGAAACCTTTCTTTTACTGAGAACATCTTCGAGGGAAAATGCCCCGTTCACACCGGCATTCTCCGTCACATCGTAAAAAGAGAGAAGAAGCTGTTCAACAGACGTTTTCCTTTTCAATTTCCACTGTTTCACCGCTTTGGACACAAGGCCCCTTTTCGGTGCAAAGACAAGGGATATCAAAAACAGAATCGTCGCTGCAACAATAATCAGCGGCCCGGTCGCCATTCCGTCTGTTGTCGTGCTGAGAAGAGTCCCTGCAACACCTGAGATCCCTCCTATAAGCCCTGCAATTAGTACCATATGTCCAAGCTTATCCGTCCAGTATCTTGCAGCAATCGCCGGAGTGATCAGCATGGCCGCCATCAAAATAACACCAACCGTCTGGAGGCCGATTACAACTGCACACACAATCAGGACCATCAGCAGTCCGTTCAGAAATGTTGTCGGCAGGCCGATTCCTTTTGCGAATTGAGGATCAAACGTCAAAAGTTTAAACTCTTTAAAGAAAATGGCGGTAAGAAGGAGCAGGGCAGCTGCAATCCAAGTAATAATCAGAACATCCTGACCAACCATCGATGCCGCTTTTCCAAATATAAAATCACTCAGTCCGCTCTGGTTTCCGCCCCGGTTATGCTGAATATAAGTCAGCAGCACAATTCCAAACCCGAAGAAGACGGACAATACAAGACCAAGGGCTGAATCCTCTTTTATTCTTGAGTGCTTGATAATGACCCCGATAAGCCAAGCGGCAAGCATTCCCGAAACCGCAGCTCCCACAAGAAACCACAGCAATGATTTAGAACCGTAGAGAAGATAGGCCGTACAAACTCCGGGCAGGGCGGCATGGGCCATCGCATCGCCGATCAGGCTCTGTTTTCTAAGAAGAGCGAAACTGCCAAGGACTCCGCTTGCAAGACCGAGGAGCATTGTTCCGACAAGCACCCACTGGGTATTTTGATTTTGCAGCTGATAGATTAATTCCTCCATCATAGTTCTTCACTCCTGTTTGGTTTCGTCTACTAGCACCTGCTGATCCTGCAAGAAAGTGAGTCTGCCCCCGTAGGTTTTCTGAAGGTTCTCCATTGTAAAAACCTCACTCGTCGGGCCAAAAGCAATTTTCCTCAGGTTCAAAAGCAATACCCAGTCAAAGTATTCTTCTACAGTCTGCAGATCATGGTGCACGACCAGCACCGTCTTTTTTCTTGCTTTCAATTCGTTAAGAAGAGAGATAATGGCTTTTTCCGTTGCTGCGTCAACGCCCACAAATGGTTCATCCATAAAATAAACGTCTGCATCCTGTGCAAGGGCTCTTGCAAGAAAAACACGCTGCTGCTGGCCGCCTGAAAGCTGGCTGATTTGCCTGTCGGCAAAATCCAGCATACCCACTTTATTCAGGCACTCCTTTGCAAAAGCCGTGTCCATTTTGCCCGGCCTTTTCATCCAGCCCACATGGCCGTAGCGCCCCATCAGCACAACATCAAGGGCATTTGTCGGAAAGTCCCAGTCGACTGAACCTCTTTGAGGCACATAGCCGACCCGCTTACGCTGTTTTTTATATGAATCTCCATAGATTTCAACTTCTCCCGAGGCTGAAGGGATCAGCCCGAGTACAGCTTTTATCAGCGTGGATTTCCCTGCCCCGTTTGGACCGATAATTCCGATCAATTTTCCTTCAGGGACCTCAAAACCAACCTCTTGAAGAACAGGTTTCCGGTGATAGGCTACCGTCAAATTGTTAACTGCTACTGGTTTCATACTTAGCACCTGCCTTATTTCAATGACGAAACGATTGTATCGATATTGTGTTTGAACATTCCAAGATACGTTCCTTCTTCAGATCCATTTTCTCCCATGGCATCTGAATAAAGCTGTCCGCCGATTTTCACGTCATGACCGTTTTTCTTAGAGCCCTCGACAACCGCGTTAATGGATTTTTCAGAAATGCTGCTCTCAACGAACACAGCCTTAATTTCTCTTTCTGTCAGCACTTCCACTAAATTTTGAACATCCTTCAGGCCATATTCAGAATCTGTGCTCAGTCCCTGAAGGCCCATTACTTCAAAGCCGTATGCCTTCCCAAAGTATGCAAATGCATCATGGGCGGTAACCAAAACTCTTCTCTCTTCAGGAATGGATTGAACCTGCTCTTTTGCATATTGGTCCATTTCTGCAAGCTTCTCTTTATAGGCAGCTGCATTGGCAGCAAACTCCTCTTTGTTTTCAGGAGAAAGCTTGCTCAGCTCATCTTCTACTTTATCAACGGTGTACATCCATAATGAAATATCAAACCAGACATGTGGATCATGTGCTTTTTTATTGGCCGGATCACTCATTAATTTCGTTTTGGGTATCGTCTCTGCTACTGGAACAGTCGGCTTTTCATTTGACATCTTTTCAAAGATCTCACCCATTTTGCCTTCCAGATGGAGACCATTGTAAAAAATAATATCAGCCTTATTCAGCTTCTGAATGTCTCCCTGTGAAGCCTGATACAAATGGGGATCAATTCCCGGTCCCATCAGAGAAGTTACTTCTACATGGCTGCCTCCGACATTCGCTGCAACATCCGCAATCTGAGCAATTGTCGTCGTTACCTGAACTTTGTCATTTTCCCCTCCACCTGTGCTCTTGCTGCAGGCAGACATAATTGCCGTAAACATGAAAATCGCAATCAGCATACTGAATCTTTTTTTCATAGAAATCCTCCTTTTCGTCAATCAACAAATGTTTCCCATGTGCAAATTTTAAGGTAAAAAAAGTCTTTCTTTCGCTGAAGCATCATATGAAAGAAAGGTAGGTTGAGTGCCAATAAGTTAGCTTGTTTCATGATTTGTTGACAAGTATAAGTTTTTTGCCCTTATGCAAAATTTAAATCATTTACGTCTTTCTGTCAATGATAGATTCTCGACAAAAAAACCAGCTATCCGAAGACAGCTGGCTAAAAAAGGGCAGAGAGGGTATTTTTTAAGAATGATGCCGAATCACTCTACACTTTCTTTTTATCATATTACGCAAATATGAGCAAAGCGGGAAAATCCCGATTTCAATTGAAAAAACTTCATTTTCCCCTGGGGAAAACACCATTTTACAATGTAAATTCCTCTTTGAACGTACGGTATTTTTCTAATTTCGTCCTGTCGATATCAAATCCAATTCCTGCTGCTGCCGGAACATCAATCACGCCCTGGTCAACCCTTACTTCGGGTGTAATAATATCCTCCTTCCAATACCTTGAGGAAGCAGAGATATCACCTGGTATTGAAAATCCGGATAGAGAGGCCAAAGCGATATTATGTGCTCTTGAAACGCCAGTCTCAAGCATGCCGCCTACCCATACAGGTATGTCTTTTTCGACACATAGATCGTGGATCTTTTTTGATTCCGCAAGCCCTCCAACTCGTCCTGGTTTAATATTAATGACTCCGCAGCTTCCAAGCTGAATCGCATTTTTCGCATCATTGAAGGTGATGATGCTCTCATCCAGGCAGATGGGCGTCTTGATCTCAGCCTGCAGGACCGCATGCTCAATGATATCATCATGGCCAAGCGGCTGCTCTATCATCATCAGATTATAGACATCCAGCTTTTTTAAATGCTCGAGATCTTTCAGTGTATAAGCTGAATTGGCGTCTGCCATAAGAGGAATGTCAGGAAAACGGGTTCTGATTTCTTCAATCAGCTCAACATCCATCCCCGGTTCGATCTTCACTTTGATTCTTTTATATCCTTCATTGATACGCTGCTCAATTGTCTGAAGCATGGATGAGACAGGTGCCATTCCCACAACGACTCCAGATTCAATCTGGCTTCTTGTGCCGCCAAGCATGTTTGCCAGCGGCTTGCCGAGAAGCTTCGCATGCAAATCCCAAACAGCAGATTCAATCGATGCCTTTGCCATTTGGTTCCGCCTGATCCACTGAAGGGATGTTGCATAGGCCTCCGGATGCGGGAACGTTTTTCCGAGAAGATCCGGAATCAGAAAAGCGGTCAGCATATGATGGCATGTCTTGATAGTTTCTTCCGTATACCAGGGGGATGAAAAGGCAACAACCTCTCCCCAGCCTGTGAATCCCGAGGAATCTTCCAGTTCAACCAGAATACTCTCCCGCCGGTCAACCGTTTCTCTGCTGTTTTTAAAGGGAGAGACAAGATTCATCTCCAAATGGTGAAGGGTCACTTTCCGGACATCAATCATGCCTGCCTCCATCCGCAAGCATCCTCCGCATCAGCTTGCTCGAAGCATTTCTCGGCAGGCTGTCTCTAAAATAAATGCGGGAAGGAAGTTTATATTTTGCAAGTCTTTCCCTGCAATACGAGAGCAGTTCAGCTTCGCTCACATGCTCCTTCAAAACCACATATGCAAGAGGAACCTGTCCCCACTTTGGATCATCTGCCCCCGCTGCTCCCGCTTCAAGTACAGACGGGTGAGACAGGAGCACGGCCTCTATTTCAGCCGGATACACATTTTCACCGCCTGAAACAATTAAATCTGAGCGCCTGTCTAATACAAATAAAAACCCATCTTCGTCAAGATAGCCGATATCGCCTGTTGGAAGAAAGCCGTCGTGAAACGTGCTTTCCCGTTTCCAGTAGCCCTTTGTCACATTCGGCCCCTGGACGTAAATCTCTCCTTCAGCCATAGGAGGAGACTCTTCTCCGCTGTCCATGATTTTTATCCGGCACGGAAACAAAGGTTTGCCGGCAGATCCAAGCTTTGAAAAACTGTATTCCGGAGAAAGGGTGACAATTTGTGAGGAAGTCTCTGTCATTCCGTAAGTCTGATAGACCGGAACGGATTTTTCTTTGCACTCTTTTAAAAGAGGCATGGGCGCCGGACCACCGCCAAGGAGCATAACCCGCAGACTGTCCGGAAACTTTGCATCACCAAGCGTTTCAAGCATCCGGGTCAGCATTGCCTGTACAACCGATACAATGGTAATCCTTTGTTCAAAAATCGCCTTATTTGCCTTTTCAGGCTGAAATGTTTCATGAAGCACAACGGTCATTCCATAAATGATCCCCCTCATTAAGATGGAAAGACCGCTGATATGAAAAAGAGGAACCGCACAAAGCCAGCGGTCATCATGATGAAGCCCAAGATTTAAAGAGGAGCCGGAAGCGCTCCAGTAATGATTTCCGAAGGTCTGCATCACGCCTTTTGGTTTCCCTGTTGTGCCTGATGTATACATAATGGTCGCCGTCTCATCAAGATGAAACGTTTTTTCATAGGAAGCAGATTCTGTTAAACTTTCAAGGTTTCTGCTGTCTATGGATATCCAGCTCGGCTTCTCCCAATGATGCTCCAGGGCATGATGGTATAGGAGATACTCTGCTTCTGAATCACGCAGCTGATAGTCAAGCTCTGCTGCTGTTAATCGTGTATTCAGCAAGATGGCCTGTGCCCCAATGTAGGCAAGAGCATGAATGGTGACGGCCATATCAAGACTGTTCTTCATGAGAACCGCACATCGGCTCCCTTTCCCCATGCCCTTTTCTTGCATGGCGGCTGCTTTGCGGAGTGTCCGGCTGTGCAGCTCATGAAAGGTTACTGTTTCTTCCTCCGTTGCAACCGCAATCCGTTCAGGCGTCAAAAAAGCCCTCTGCATCAGCCAGTTTGGCATCGTTGTCATGTTTTCACCAACTTTCATATGCTAGTAGCTTCGGTCAATTTGCATAAAAGAAAACAGCTTGATGAACTCATCAAGCTGCTGCATGCCCTTAAGGAAATCTCGGGAACTGTTTGAAGTCAGGATTGCGCTTTTCTTTGAAAGCGTCTCTTCCTTCTTTTGCTTCATCTGTCGTGTAATAAAGAAGAGTTGCGTCACCTGCAAACTGCTGAATGCCGGCAAGTCCGTCTGTATCCGCATTAAATGCAGCTTTTAAGAAGCGGATGGCAGTCGGGCTCTTCTCAAGAATCTCCTCACACCACTGAACGGTTTCTTCTTCAAGTTTTTCAAGAGGCACTACTGTGTTGACAAGTCCCATGTCTAGCGCTTCCTGTGCATTGTACTGACGGCATAGGAACCAGATTTCTCTCGCTTTTTTATGTCCCACAATACGGGCAAGGTATCCTGAACCGTATCCTGCATCAAAGCTTCCTACCTTTGGTCCAGTCTGTCCGAATACAGCATTGTCAGCCGCAATCGTCAGATCACATACGATGTGAAGAACATGTCCGCCTCCGATCGCGTATCCTGCAACCATCGCGATAACCGGTTTCGGAATAACACGGATCAGGCGCTGAAGGTCAAGAACATTCAGCCTTGGAATCTGGTCTTCTCCAACATATCCGCCATGGCCGCGGACTTTCTGGTCTCCTCCGGAACAGAATGCCTTTCCGCCTGTGCCTGTTAAAATGATGACTCCTACATTTGCATCGTCTCTTGCGTATGCAAAAGCGTCAATCAGCTCCATCACTG
This sequence comes from Metabacillus sp. SLBN-84, assembly GCF_053629595.1. Classification (NCBI taxonomy): domain Bacteria; kingdom Bacillati; phylum Bacillota; class Bacilli; order Caryophanales; family Bacillaceae; genus Metabacillus; species Metabacillus sp. SLBN-84. Next base: position 1,026,401 of record NZ_JBRJIP010000001.1, on the reverse strand, counting down.
TCTTTGGACGGAATGCATTATGTACTTCAGGGCGGTTAATCGAGATTTTGGCAATCCCATTATACGTTTCATATAAAATATCTTCGTACTTGCGTTCAGCTACCCATTCTACTGTCATTTCGCGTACAGCCTCCTTTTGAATACGTTTACTTATTCATAAACTCATTTACTATTTTACCAAAGATTTGCGGCTGTTCTACATGAACCGCATGACCTGCATCTTTTATTTTAATATATGTCGAAAGAGGGAGCAAACCTTTCATCTCTTCTGCAAGTCTGCAGAACTTCTCATCCCGCTCTCCGCATACGAGAAGGACAGGGATATGCAGGGAAGAAAGGCCGTTCCAGACAGGTGGCTGTGAGCCTGTCCCCATCCCGAGAAGACTGTTTGCCAGGCCGGCTGCCTTGTTTTTAAGCCGCTTGCTGCGCTCCCTGTTCTGAATGGCCTCAGGCAGCTCTTTTTGGGATGCAAACAGCGGAATCTCCTCCCAATACTGTATAAAATGCGGAATCCCTTTTTCTGAAATCATTTCCGCAAGTTCCTTATCACTTTGCCGCCTTTTCTTTCTTTCCTCACTCAATAGTAGCCCCGGGGTACAGCTTTCAAGAATCAGCTTGCTTACTGTATCCGGATAGCGCAGAGCATAGGACAGTGCTGCCCTGCCGCCCATTGAATAGCCTGCAAGCACAGGTTTATCCAGTTCGAGCTCTTTAAAAAGTGCATGCAGATCAAGCACCGTCTCCTCCATTGAATACCGGCGGTAATCTGCCGGAGAATCAGTCCTGCCGTGACCGATCAGATCAATCAAAATCACCTTGCATGAGTGAAATATTCCCAGAAACGGATGCCATGATTCTGCCGATCCTGTAAACCCATGCAGAAGCACAAGGGGCCGGCCCTCTCCATACGTTTCAACCGAGTAGGATATCCCTCTTATCTTCACCATCATTTCCGCAGCATCTCTCTTATTTCCTGGGAAACACGATTCATCAAGTTTCGATGAATCGTGACACGGGAATGGCGGTTCGTACGGACTTCGATGATATTCAGCCCCTTTCGGCGAGCAGCGTTTTCAACGTCATCTCTAAATGCCTCCCACGTCTCAGGCTGGGTATAAGCTGCATCATAGAGTGACGCAGCATGCTGAAAATGCAGCCCGGTAGGGGTCCCGAAAAGCGTTTCAAAATGTTTTTCTTCTTTTGACTGAGGCAGGAAGGAAAAAATGCCGCCGCCGTCGTTGTTCAAAAGAATCACCGTCATGTCAAGCTTATGCATTTTTGCAGCCAGCAGCCCGTTCATGTCATGGTAAAAGGAAAGGTCTCCAATGACCAAGAAAAGCGGATCTTCTGTACCGGCACTCATTCCCAGGGCTGTTGAGACGACTCCGTCTATCCCATTTGCCCCCCGGTTTGCATGTACAGAAATGTTCTTATTTGAATTTAAGAAGTAATTGTCTGCATCTCGAATCGGCATGCTGTTTCCAACAAACATATGGCTTTTTTCCGGCATGGCCTTTTGAAGCTCGGTAAAGACTTTGCCTTCAAACAGGTCGTCCGGGCCGTCTTCAGGAGAGGAAAGGATCTTCCGTGCTGTGCTGTTTGTCTGCTGCCACGTCTTTAGCCATTGTTCATTTTCTGCAGTAGAAACCCTCCCCGACAGACTTTCACAGAACCAGCTTTCATCGCATTCTAGCATTTCAGAAGCCAGCAAAGTAGGTTCGCGGAACCCTCCTTGTCCGTCGACCACCAGCTGCAGAATCTCAGGAGATCGTTTCAGGAACAAAAACAGCGGCTTTGAAACCGGCATCGCTCCAAAACGGAGAATCACGTCTGGCTTTAGCTCATTTGCAAGTTCATCATCTTTCATAAAAGCGTCGTATCCATCAATGACTGCAGACTTATCATGAGATCCTGTTCTTAAGTTCGAAAGGGGATCTGCAAGAATCGGGTATTTTAAAGCTGCAGAAAGTTTAAGGACAGCATCAGTAAAGAGCGGATCACGTATCTCCCCGCAGACAATCAGCCCTTTTTCTTTACCGGAAAGCATCTCGGCTATCCTCTCTATTTCAAGGTCCTGAAGAACGGCCTGTCCCGGTTTGATGGTGACATGATGTGTTCTGCCGCTCCCGTTTTTCCAAATGTCCTCTAAGTCAAAATCAGGAATCAGCGGTTCTCTGAATGGAAGATTCAAATGCACAGGCCCCGCTGGAGACGACATTGCTTTGCCTGCTGCCCGGGCAGCCATCATTCTGCTGTAGGCAAGCATTCCTTCTGTTTGTTCAGGGATTGCCATGTCAGCAAACCACTTCGCATACCGCCCGAAAAAATGAATCTGATCAATTGCCTGGGGAGCTCCGACATCCCGCAGTTCGTGGGGACGGTCAGCCGTCAAAATAAGCAGAGGCACTCTTGAATAGAATGCCTCAACGACAGCAGGGTAATAATTTGCAGCTGCAGTACCGGATGTACACAGCAGCGCTACCGGTTTATTCAGCATTTTGGAAAGCCCCAGAGCAAAAAAGCCTGCGGACCTTTCATCGATCATAAGGTGAATATTGATATCTGGGTGTTCTGCCATCAGCATCGCCATCGGTGTTGACCTTGATCCGGGACTGATGACAGCTTCTGTGACCCCCGCTTTTGCCAGCTCATCTGCAAAATTTGCAGCATAAAGGGTAAGTGATTTAGATTTGCTCATGCTGCATTCCTCCCAGAGCAGAAAGCATCGGCTTCAGTTTAATGATCGTTTCCTGATATTCCGACTGCGGATCCGATTCTGCTACAATTCCGCATCCTGCAAACAGGGATGCCTGTTTCCCGTCAATGAGCCCTGACCGGATAGCCACTGCAAATTCCCCGTTGTTGTCTGAATCCAGCCATCCAACCGGACCTGCATACCATCCTCTGTCCATCGGCTCAATGTCTCTGATCATCTCTAGTGCACCTGCTTTTGGATATCCTCCGAGGGCAGGCGTTGGATGCAGTTTTTCAACTAAGCTGAGCAGCGACCTGCCGCCGTGCATTGTGCCTTCAATTGGCGTATACAAATGCTGGATATTTTTTGTTTTTAAAAGCTGCGGACCATCCGGCACCCTGATTTCACTGCAGCACTCCTCAAAAGAATCCTTGATCATTTTTACGACAATGGCATGCTCAATCAGATTCTTTTCATCATTTAAGAGGGCAGTGCCGAGTTCTGTATCCTCATGCTTTGTTTCCCCTCTTTTAATTGACCCTGCAAGACATGTTGAAAGCAGTCTGCTGCCTTCTTTTTTGATAAGCCGTTCAGGTGTAGCCCCAATAAAAGACTTGCTGCCGATTTCTATCGAAAAAATAAAGCTTCCAGGCTGTTCTGACTGAAGCTTATTTAAAGATGCATAGACATTGATATCACGCTCATAAGAAACACTGACTTCCCTTGCAAGCACGACTTTATCAAGCTTGCCGCTTTTAATGGAAGCTGTAGCTTTTTCAACAGCGGACATCCATTCATGTGTATCTGCTTCTTGCAGCGAATAATTGCCGCCCGTTTCCATGCTCACCGGCTGCTGTGCGGCGAGTACTTTATTTGCAAGATCCGTAAAGTGCTCCGCGCAGTTCTCAAGCTCGTCATCCGGCCTGATTATACGGTTGATGGTTAAATAGGATGCATTTTCCTTTACCGTAAGCATCACAGAAGGCAGAAAAAACTTAGATTCCGGAAAATGGCTCCACTGCTCATTGCTGCGATTGTGCGGATCAAACGAAAAGCCGCCAAAAAGCAGGGCGCCTGTACCTATGTGAAAACTTTCACTATCTTCATGGTGAACAATCTTTTTAAAGCGCTTCCATTCCGTTTCAATGCGCCCAAAACGGTCGCTTACAGCATCATTTTCCACTGTGCATTCACTGCCCAGACCACAAATCGTAAACCGTGTACCCGGAGTTGCCCAGTAAAACCGGCTGCCTGAAAAATGCTGTTCGCCATCCGCATAAAATTGGAGGGGGTTCTTGATCTCATGCAATGTTTTAACCTGACTCAGGATAACCGGTTCTTCTAACTGTCTGGCTTCATCCAAAGCACCCTTCAATTTCTCCGTAAATGTATGTTCTAACGCCGTAATCATTGGAAATCCCTCCAAAACCGAAAAATCGCTTATATTAAGATACACCCCAGAGGAAAGAGGTGTCAATAGTACTTTCCCAAAGAAATGGTATAATAGAATGAACGACTATTATCCTTATTATATTACTACCCGCATCACTTTAAAATGAAAAGCTCTCAAGGAAGAATTTTCAGGTGCTGGAATAGTCCCCAATGTTCAAACATCTGTAAAAGGATTGACACAATATTGTAAATTTCCTACACTTAATTTTGTGAAGCTGACAGCTTTAGTCTGCTTCAACTAGGGGAGGAAAAAAAAAGATGCACACACAATCTCACACAACTCAGAACATGCCTTCCATTAAACCGGATAAAAGCTGGAAAGTATGGTGGATGCTGCTGCGGCCGCATACCCTGTCAGCAGCCTTTATACCCGTTACGATCGGCACAGTTCTTGCCTTAAATGAAGGCGGTATACATGTGGCCCTGTTTCTTGCCATGCTCATTGCATCCATTCTGATTCAGGCTGCAACCAACATGTTCAATGAATACTTTGACTTTAAGCGCGGTCTAGACAATGAAAACTCTGTCGGAATCGGCGGAGCAATCGTCCGAAACGGCGTAAAGCCAAAAACAGTACTGAACCTTGCTTTCGGCTTTTTCGGAATCGCCATCTTGCTTGGCATCTACATTTGTATGGAGTCCACTTGGTGGATTGCTGTCATCGGCCTGATTTGCATGGCGACAGGATACTTCTATACAGGAGGCCCTGTTCCGATAGCCTACACTCCTTTTGGAGAGCTTGTAGCGGGATTCTTTATGGGAATGGTCATTATTCTGCTCGCTTATTATATCCAGACAGGCACAATTTCTGCTATCAGCGTAATCATTTCCATACCAATTGCATTTTTAGTCGGGAACATCATGCTGTCCAACAACATCCGTGACCTTGACGGCGACAAAGAAAACGGACGGAAGACCCTGGCCATTCTGATTGGCCGCAAAAAAGCCATCATCTTCCTTGCCGCCACGTTTGCCGCTTCCTACGCAGTCATTCTTGTCATGATTGCTTTTGGCTATCTGTCAGCATGGGCTTTGCTTGTTTTGATCAGCACGCCTAAAGCATACAGTGCGGTCAAAAAGTTCATCGGAAAATCCGTCCCGCTTGAAATGATGCCTGCTATGAAAGCTACCGCTCAAACAAACATCCAGTTCGGCTTTTTGCTTGCGATCGGATTATTTATCAGCACGATCTAAAAGGTCCTCTTAAGGGGCCTTTTTGTTTTGGCATCTTTCACACGCAGAACCAGGAAACTTTCATTTTCAAACATGAAAATACGCCTTTTGACCATACTAAGAAAAGCGATTAACCAAAAAGCAGGTCAGACAGGGAAAGGAATGTGATGGAAATGCTGAACAGCGAACAAATAGCTTCCTTCCGCTCTGTTCTTGAAGAGATAAAAGCGGAGCTGGAACGGCATCTTAAGGAAAACAGCCACTACGGCCTTGAACAGAGCTTCGGGCATGATTCAACAGGAGAGCTTTCAAGCTATGATAATCATCCTGGAGATGAAGGCACGGAACTTTATGAACGGGAGAAGGATATTGCCCTTAACGAGCATGCAGAAGAGGAATTAAGTGATGTGAACCGGGCTCTTTCAGCCATCAAGAATGGCACTTACGGAAAATGCGAAGTCTGCGGCCGGGACATTCCGGAAGAACGGCTTGAGGTTCTTCCGACAGCCGTCACCTGCAAGGAGCACTCACCTGAACAGGCTGTTTCCTATGAGCGCCCAATTGAAGAAGACGTTTTAGAACCTGCCTTTGGTCAGTTTGAGTATGATGAAAGCGATTCTGAGGCTTATGATGCAGAAGATACGTATCAGGATGTCGAGCGGTACGGAAACTCCGAAACACCTTCAGACCTTGAATATCCCGTCGATTCATACAATGACGTCTACATGGAAAATGATGATCCAACGGGCTATGTCGAAGATTACGAAAACTTCACTGCCACAGATATTGAAGGAAAGAATGTAACCGTATATCCGACCATTCAGCACAGGCAATATGAACACACTCTTGATGAAGAGGGTCTGATGACGCCGTTCGGTGATTTGCCTGAATACGAAAAAGACCCTTACACAGAGTAGAATAGAGCGTCCTGTAAAGATTTTACCGCCAAAAAAAAACCCGCTAAAAGCGGGTTTTTCAATGCAGTACAGGAATCGGCTGGATGTCCCAAATGCCGTCTGCGTATTCATGAATGGTGCGGTCACTGGAGAAATAACCGGAATGCGCAATGTTCAACAGGGCTTTTTCGAGCCACTTATCCTGATTTTGATAGGCCTTTTCAAGCTGATCCTGTGCATCCACATAAGATGCGAAATCCCGAAGAACGAAATACTGATCGTTTTCATACAGCAAGGAGTCTTTTATCGCCTCAAATTCATCTTCCGTATCAGGGAAAAATCCATTTGTGAGCTGGTCAACCACCTGTCTGATCCGCAGATCATGGTGATAATATTCGCTTGAGCGATATCCGCCATTTTCATAATAGTTTAAGACTTCCTCAGCCTTTAATCCGAATGTGAAAATGTTTTTCTTCCCCACTTCTTCAAGAATCTCAATGTTTGCCCCGTCCAGAGTTCCGATAGTCAGGGCGCCGTTCATCATGAATTTCATGTTGCCTGTGCCCGATGCTTCCTTGCTTGCTGTAGAGATTTGCTCACTGACGTCTGCAGCAGGGAAAATATGCTCTGCAAGTGACACTCTGTAGTTTTCCATAAAAATGACTTTCATCATTTTTGAAACTTTCGGGTCATTGTTTACTTTGTCGGCAAGTGCATTAATCAGCTTGATGATTTTCTTGGCGTAATAATAGCCCGGTGATGCCTTTGCCCCAAAGATAAAGGTTCTAGGATGAATGGAGAAATTAGAATCCTCTTTCAGCCTGTTGTACAAATACATAATGTGCAGCACGTTCAGCAGCTGTCGTTTATAGGCATGGAGGCGCTTAACCTGAACGTCAAAAATGGAATGTTCATCTACCTTGATGCCGGTATTTTTTTCAATAATGTCAGCTAAGATTTTCTTTCGCTTCTGTTTTACAGCTGCAAATTGTTCTTTCAGCAGCGGATCGTAAATGTGCCTTTTCAGTTCAATCATCAGATGGGGCTTTTTAATCCAGTCTGTGCCGATTGTATCCGTTATCAGACTTGTCAGCTCCGGATTGGCTTTCAGCAGCCATCTGCGATGAGTAATGCCGTTCGTTTTATTGTTGAATTTTTGCGGATAGATTTGATGAAACAGCTTCATTTCCCTGTTTTTCAGGATATCAGAGTGGATTTTGGCTACTCCGTTTACACTGTGGCTGCCTGCTATGGCTAAGTGAGCCATCTTGACGACGCCGTGCGCAATAATCGCCATATTTTCAATCCGCTTCCAGTCCCCAGGGAAACGATTCCACAATTCTCTGCAAAATCTTTCATTTATTTCTTCGACAATCATATAAATCCGCGGCAGCAGCGGTTTAAAGATATGCAGCGGCCATTTTTCAAGTGCTTCAGACAGTGTTGTATGATTTGTATAGGAGATCGTGCCAACGGTGATGTTCCAGGCTTCTTCCCATTCCATGTGCTCTTCATCAAGAAGAATGCGCATCAGTTCAGGAATGGCCAGAACCGGATGTGTATCATTGACATGAATGGCTACATGCTTGTGAAATTCATGCAGTGTATCATTCTTTTTCAGGTAGGATCTTATGATGGACTGCAGGCTTGCAGAGACGAGAAAATACTGCTGTTTCAGACGAAGAATTTTTCCTTCATCATGTGTATCGTCCGGATACAGAAATTCAGAAACAGCTTCTGTCTCGCGTTTATACGCAAGCACGTCGCGGTTAGGCGGGTTTGGAGACGGTTCAGCGTTCCACAGTCTCAGAGTATTAACCGTGCTCGTTTCATAGCCGATGACGGGCATATCGTAAGGCACAGCCATTATGTTTTCTGCATGAACGTGACGGAATTCAAGCTTTCCATCCTCCATTACATGTTCGATTTTTCCCCAGAAAGGAATTTCAATGGCCTGATCCGGCTTGCGCACCTCCCAGACGTTGCCGTGTCTAAGCCACTGCTCAGGCAGCTCCACCTGATAGCCGTCCACGATTTTCTGGTCAAAAAGGCCGTGTTTATAGCGTATTCCAAGGCCATGGCCCGGAAGGTTAAGAGATGCCAGCGAATCAAGGAAACAGGCAGCAAGGCGGCCTAAACCGCCATTGCCAAGGCCTGCATCTGCTTCGCTTTCCTCGATCTCCTCAAGATCAATGCCAAGCTCAGCAAACCCTTCAAGCACAACATCCCGGATTCCCAGGTTTAACAGATTTTGTCCGAGCAGCCTGCCAAGCAGAAACTCGATTGACAGGTAATAGACCTGTTTGTTGTTGCTTGCGCGGTTCCATTCATTTGTCTGGATCCAATGGCTGCTGATATGTTCTCTTACCATGTTTCCAAGCGTTTGGTACTGATCGCGTTTAGTCGACTCAGCAAACGTTTTACCGTACATCATCTCCAGACGCTTCAGAAAACTGTTTTTAAACTCGTTTTTGTCAGAGAACATGACTCCCACTCCTAGTCATTAAATCAGCGTAAAGCTGGTTGTATTTAAACGCAGACTGCGCCCAACTGTAATCTTCCTTCATAGCTGTTTTGACAAGGCTGTTCCAAATGGTTTTGTTTTTATAAACAGAAAATGCACGGTCGACTGTATGCTTCATATCATGCGCATTGAAATTTGTGAAGGTGAACCCGTTCCCTTCACCTGTATCATCCCGGTAGGAGGTAACAGTGTCATTCAGTCCGCCTGTTTCCCTTACAATCGGAATGGATCCATAGCGGAGGGCAATCAGCTGTCCAAGTCCGCACGGTTCAAACTGCGACGGCATCAGGAAGAAGTCTGAACCGGCATAAATGCGGTGTGCAAGAGGCTCATCAAAGCCGATATATGCTTTGCACTTATCCGGAAACAGCCATTCCATGTGGCGGAAGAAATCCTCGAATTTCTTTTCTCCAGTTCCAAGGATAATCATCTGCATATCAGACTGCAGCATCTCATGCAGCACGCGCTCAACAAGATCGAGTCCTTTTTGCTGAGTCAGCCGCGTAACCATTGTCATGAGCGGCGTATCCTCTTTTTCAGGAAGGCCAAACATCTTTTGAAGCTCTTTTTTGTTTTTCGCTTTATTCTGAGCTCTGTGTTCGTCATAAGGGAATGCTATGTATGGATCATCCCCGGGGTTGTAGATCGTGTCATCGATGCCGTTTAGAATCCCGACAAGAGACGCTTCCTTCACCCGCAGCAGACCGTCAAGACGCTCTCCGAAATATGGGGTCTGAATTTCATTTTTATACGTCGGGCTTACCGTCGTGATCAAATCAGAGGCTACAAGAGCAGCTTTCATGAAATTGACCATGCCGTGAAACTCAAGCTGATCATTGTTGAAATAACGGTCATCAAGGCCAAGCAGATCATAAAGAATTTCTCTCGGAAAAATCCCCTGAAACTGCAGATTGTGAATCGTGAAGACTGCTTTCATATTTTCATAAAAAGACTGCGAGGCATATTCCTCTTTTAGAAGGAATGGAACCATACCTGTATGCCAGTCATGGCAGTGGATCACATCAGGCTGGAAGTCAACCGCCTTAATGGAATCAAGAACGGCTCTGCAGAAAAAAGAGAACCGTTCCCCGTCATCATAATGGCCATATAAAGAATCACGCTTAAAATAATATTCATGATCGATGAAATAATACGTGACACCCTCAAATTCAAGCTGCTCAATTCCGCAATATTGCCGTCTCCATCCGACAGGAACGACAATCTCCTTCACTTTCTTCATTTTGGATCGGAAGCGCTCTGGGATTTGCCCGTATTTAGGCAGGACTACTCTTATGTCCGTCCCGAGGCGCTTAAGCTCCTTCGGCAGTGCTCCCGCAACGTCGGCCAGGCCTCCTGATTTTACAAAGGGAACACATTCCGATACGACAAATAATACTTTCACGATTTCATCAGCGCTCCTTGTACCGTTCCTTTTCTGAGGACAACCGGAAGATCGGATGTTCCTTTCAGTTCAATGCCGCTTCCAACTTTGACATCTTTATCAAGCACGACATTTTCAAGAACACAGTCTTCACCGATTTGTGATTTCTGCATGATGATGCCGTTTTTCACAACGGTTCCTTTTCCGATATGAACGGCTCTGAAAATAATGCTGTTCTCAACATGTCCTTCGATTACGCTGCCATTTGCAATCATCGAATTTTTCACTACGGCGTTCTGGCCGTGGCGTGCAGGCGGCTCATCCTTTACTTTCGTTAAAATCGGACGATTTGTAAGGAACAGCTGCTGCCAGACTTCCGGCTTCAGCATTTCAAGGCTGTGGCGGTAATAGCTTTCAGTCGAATCGATAATGGCGACATATCCGTCAAATTCATAATCACAGATCATAAGCTTGTGGGTATTATCCATGATTACCTGGGCTATCGTTTTATATCCTGTCTGATTATTGTCATGAATCAGATTCAGCAGCAGTTTTGTTGACATGACATACATCTGCAGTGACTCGCCGTCTTTGCGGATTTCCGTTATGTCGCAGCCCATTTTCACATGCTTGGCAAGAACATCTTTAAAGTCGATATTGCAGACCGTATAGCTGTTTGCAATAACTGCGTATTCCTGCTTGCTTCTGAGGAAATAATCAATATGATCTGACAGCTGGCGGATCGATCCGAACTCGCTGTATTGATCATTTAAATGCGGTGACGGGAAGAAGAACAGTCCGTCACGCTTTCTGTTTAAGTCCCATTGCTTTCCTGAACCAAGATGGTCCATTAGAGAACGGTACTGGTATTTCGGAAAGATTGCTACACTGTCAATATCCGAGTTCACCATATTCGATAAGATAAAGTCTATTAATCTGTAGCGTCCTGCAAACGGGACCGCTGCCATTGAACGATTTACCGTCAAGTCCTCGATGGCACTTGTATACGTTGTTGCATCAATAATTCCCAGCATCCTTTGATTCATAGCTGTTCCACCTCTCGTATTCGTTTTTTTTCATCGGAAATAAATAGGATTTCACTGCTGACACGCACATCGTACTTAACGGTTACGCTCCTGCCGTTTGCTCGACTAATTCTTCCGTTACTAAAATGACTTCATCAATATCTTTATCCGAACGAATGACCATGCCATCCGGCACAACAAGTCCCGACGGAACAATCGCATTCTCAATATAAACATTATTGCCAATGACAGCATCCGGCATGACGACCGTATTTTTAAGGAAGGAGTGCTGTCCTACTGTTACACCCTGGAAAAGGACGGATTTATGAATGGTGCCGTATACGACACAGCCTTCGTTTACTAAAGATTCCGTCACTTCTGCGCCTTCTGACAGATACTGCGGCGGCTGATTCGGGTTGACAGAATAAATTCTCCAGTTATTGTCGAAAAGATCAAGCTCAGGATCGGCTTTTAGAAGATCCATATTTGCTTCCCACAGACTTTTCACTGTGCCGACATCCTTCCAGTAGCCTTTAAATGGATACGCAACAAGCTTTTTCTTTTCGTCAAGAAGCAGCGGAAGAACATCTTTTCCAAAGTCGTGGCTTGAATATGGATTGCGCTCATCCATTTCCAAAAACTCCTTAAGAATGGACCATTTGAAAATATAGATCCCCATGGAAGCAAGATTGTTTTTCGGGTTTTGCGGTTTTTCATCAAACTCTATAACTTCAAGATTAGCGTCAGTATTTAAGATACCGAACCGGCTCGCTTCATCCCACGGGACTTCTTTTACCGAAATAGAGACGTCGGCGTCTTTTTCGATATGATAGTCAAGCATGTCGGAATAATCCATTTTGTAAATATGATCACCTGACAAAATGAGTACATATTCAGGATCATACTGTTTTAAATAATTCATATTCTGATAGATGGCACTCGCTGTTCCTTTGTACCATTTCACTTCTGAAGATTCAGCATATGGAGGAAGAACCGTTACTCCTCCGTTTTTACGGTCAAGATCCCATGCACTGCCGATTCCGATGTAGGAATTCAGGACTAGCGGCTGATACTGCGTCAGCACACCAACAGTATCAATACCGGAGTTGCAGCAGTTGCTCAGTGTAAAATCAATGATTCTGTATTTTCCTCCAAATGGAACAGCCGGTTTCGCCAGATTTTGTGTCAGTGAACTTAATCTGCTACCCTTTCCTCCTGCCAATAACATTGCGACGCACTTTTTTTTCACCATGGTTGATTGTCTCCTCTCGTTTTTTAACTGCGCGTAATATGGATATTCCATATGGCGGAATGGTCATTGATATATGGTAAGGCTGATTATGCATCTTGCCTTCCTGTGCTTTCAGTTCTTTCCTGTTGATCTGGCCCGAGCCTCCAAATACGGCATCATCGCTGTTCAGCGTTTCAACATATCTGGTGTCAATCGGCACTCCGACTTTATAGTCATGGTACGTTTCAGGAGTGAAGTTACAAACGACAACAAGCTGTTCGTTCGGCTTAATCCCTTTACGGATAAAAGAAAAAATACTCTGGTCCGAATTATTGACGTCAATCCATTCAAAGCCTTCCTGCGAATGGTCAAGCTCATAAAGCGGACGCTGCCGTTTATACAGGGCAAGCAGTTCTTTCACATATACTCTGGATTTTTGATGCATGTCAAAGTCATCAAGCACCCAGTCAAGCTCCTCAAGGTCTTTCCATTCGTCAAACTGGGCAAATTCTCCGCCCATAAAAAGCAGCTTTTTGCCTGGATGTGCAAGCATATAGCCGAGCAAAAGTCTGTACTGTGCAAACTTCTGCCAGTAGTCACCCGGCATTTTATTCAGCAGTGAACGTTTTCCATGGACCACTTCATCATGTGAAAGCGGAAGGATAAAATTCTCTGTGAAAGCGTAAATCAGGGAAAAAGAAACTTTGTGATGAAGATCTTTCCGCTGTTCAGGAGGGGCTTCCATGTATTTGAGGATATCGTTCATCCAGCCCATATTCCATTTATAATTAAATCCCAGTCCTCCATCAGAGACAGGAGATGTAACAAGAGGAAAATCCGTAGAATCTTCGGCAATCATCAGTACGGAAGGATCGTACTCAAACACTTTCTCATTCAGTTTTCTTAAAAACTGAACAGCGAACGCATTCTCGTGAGGTTCATCCGTATTCTGCCAGTAAATCATATTTGCAACAGCATCAACCCTGAAACCGTCGATGTGGAACATTTCAAGCCAGAAGAGAGCATTTGAAATCAGAAAACTCTGCACTTCCGGTTTTCCAAGATCAAAGTTCGCCGTACCCCAGACAATATTCTCCCTGTCTTCAAATTTCTCATATTCAAAAACCGGTTCCCCGTCAAAGAAATAAAGTCCGTGTGCATCTTTGCAGAAATGGCCTGGAACCCAGTCCATAATGACTCCCAGGTTATTCTGGTGGCAAAGATCTATAAATGTCATCAAGTCGTGCGGGGTGCCGTAACGGCTTGTAGCCGAATAATAGCCTGTGCCCTGATATCCCCATGAACGGTCATATGGGTGCTCAATGATCGGCAAAAGTTCGATATGTGTAAACCCATGCTCAAGAACATACGGAATCAAGACATCCGCAAGCTCTAAATATGTATAAAGGCTGCCGTCTTCTTTCTTTTTCCAAGAGCAGATATTAAGTTCATAAATGTACATAGGGCGCTGATAAATTTCCTTCTGGCGCTTTTTTCTCTGCCAGTTTTTATCATTCCAATTATACCCTCCAAGATTGTAAACAACAGAAGCTGTATTTGGCTTCAGCTCAGAATAAAAGGCAAATGGATCAGCCTTCAGGATCTTTTCCTGCTTTTTTGTGATAATCTCATATTTATAGAGATCACCCTCTTCGATGCCGGCAATAAAAGCAGACCAGATTCCCTGTTCATTCAGCTTCTCAAGCTTGTGTCCTGTGCCGTCCCAGTGATTAAAATCACCTGCAACCCGCACCTCAAGCGCATGAGGAGCCCAAACTGTGAATACTGTTCCGCTTACACCGTTTCGCACGCTGCTGCGGGCACCAAACAATTCATGAGCTCTGAACAAATTTCCTTCATGGAAAAGATGCACCTCAAAATCAGTTGGCGTAGCAAGATTCATTCCCATCACCCTTTCTATAAAGTAATCTTAATTCTTATTTCAATCAGAAGGAAGAATTACCTTTTTTGTAAGCGCTTCTACTTATTGACACGATATGTCATGAACAGTCATTCATTTTTCAAAACATTATTCTTTTAAAATGATGTCGAATAAAGAAAGGAAGGAAGGATAGAGTGTTGGTGAAATGAACATCAGTCTTATTTACTAAATAGAAACATATTCGATGAGAAAATCCGGGCATATTAACCAAAAAATACAATCTCAGCAAATTCCGTATGCTATATCACGAAAACAGTTATTTCGACAAATCCTCTTATATTTGTCGAAATTTTCACGACCTTTTAATCACGGTTTCTTTATTACCATTACTTATACCTCTAATGGAAAACATTCAAACCTTTTTGAATAACAGAAATATATATTATTTGTTGAAAACATATTTTAAGGAAAAAAAAGATTTTTTGAAGTCTTATTTTAACGGGGAGAAGGTTTCATTCGTTCCTTGGAGACGGTCTAAGCTGCTTTGCGGGAGTTAATTTCGAGATCATGATTCACGGACGCATGATTTAGGATAAATACGTTCTATGCCGTTTTTCATACCTGCTTTTTATTTTCTTTTTTAACGACAAAAAAAGCGCTGCACAATGTGCAGCGCTTTTCAAATGATGACCCGTACGGGATTCGAACCCGTGTTACCGCCGTGAAAGGGCGGTGTCTTAACCGCTTGACCAACGGGCCGGAGCATGCCTTCTGGCGGAGAAGGAGGGATTTGAACCCTCGCGCCGCTTACGCGACCTACACCCTTAGCAGGGGCGCCTCTTCAGCCACTTGAGTACTTCCCCAGAATAAATGGCTCCGCAGGTAGGACTCGAACCTACGACCGATCGGTTAACAGCCGATAGCTCTACCACTGAGCTACTGCGGAAAATCATATATGCTCCTATAATAGGAATGGTGGGCCTAAATGGACTCGAACCATCGACCTCACGCTTATCAGGCGTGCGCTCTAACCAGCTGAGCTATAGGCCCATTATTGGAGCGGGTGATGGGAATCGAACCCACGACATCAGCTTGGAAGGCTGAGGTTTTACCATTAAACTACACCCGCAGTAAATAAAGATAAAATGGGGCGACTGATGGGAATCGAACCCACGAATGCCAGAGCCACAATCTGGTGCGTTAACCACTTCGCCACAACCGCCACTATCTGTAAAATTTTAAAGCTGCAAGATTTGCAAAAGCAAATGGTGGCTTGGGACGGAATCGAACCGCCGACACAAGGATTTTCAGTCCTTTGCTCTACCGACTGAGCTACCAAGCCTTTATAAAAATGGCGGTCCCGACCGGGATCGAACCGGCGATCTCCTGCGTGACAGGCAGGCATGTTAACCGCTACACCACGGGACCATTTGGTTGCGGGGACAGGATTTGAACCTGCGACCTTCGGGTTATGAGCCCGACGAGCTACCAGACTGCTCCACCCCGCGATAATAATAAATAATGCTTTTTTCCGATGCTCATTTAGAGCAGGACCGACCTGATCTCAGGAAACTGCTAGATCGTTACACTGCTTGCTGAAGATAAAAGAAATGGAGGAGGTAGAGGGATTCGAACCCCCGCGGGGTTTGACCCCCCTGTCGGTTTTCAAGACCGATCCCTTCAGCCGGACTTGGGTATACCTCCGTATGAAAATAGAATGGTGGACCTTGTAGGACTCGAACCTACGACCGGACGGTTATGAGCCGTCTGCTCTAACCAACTGAGCTAAAGGTCCTTTTTTGGTAGCGGCGGAGGGAGTCGAACCCACGACCTCACGGGTATGAACCGTACGCTCTAGCCAGCTGAGCTACACCGCCCCAGGAACAAAGTCAATTACTTCTATTAAAATGGTGGAGCCTAGCGGGATCGAACCGCTGACCTCCTGCGTGCAAGGCAGGCGCTCTCCCAGCTGAGCTAAGGCCCCTAAAAATCCAATGGTCGGGAAGACAGGATTCGAACCTGCGACCCCTTGGTCCCAAACCAAGTGCTCTACCAAGCTGAGCTACTTCCCGTAATATGGCGCGCCCGATAGGAGTCGAACCCATAACCTTTTGATCCGTAGTCAAACGCTCTATCCAATTGAGCTACGGGCGCGTATAAAAATGTGTGTGGTGCCGAGGACCGGAATCGAACCGGTACGGTAGTCACCTACCGCAGGATTTTAAGTCCTGTGCGTCTGCCAGTTCCGCCACCCCGGCTTATTCAAAGAGCGGAAGACGGGATTCGAACCCGCGACCCCCACCTTGGCAAGGTGGTGTTCTACCACTGAACTACTTCCGCAATATCATGCGGGTGAAGGGACTCGAACCCCCACGTCAAAGACACTAGATCCTAAGTCTAGCGCGTCTGCCAATTCCGCCACACCCGCATATTAAGGAAAAATGGTGTGCCATGAAGGACTCGAACCTTCGACCCTCTGATTAAAAGTCAGATGCTCTACCGACTGAGCTAATGGCACAAATATAATAAATCTGGTGGTGCCGGCGAGAGGACTTGAACCCCCAACCTACTGATTACAAGTCAGTTGCTCTACCAATTGAGCTACACCGGCATTTATAAAAAGCATGTCCAGAAATCATATGGTGGAGGATGACGGGCTCGAACCGCCGACCCTCTGCTTGTAAGGCAGATGCTCTCCCAGCTGAGCTAATCCTCCGGGTTTAATTTTTGTCAGCAGCCTGGCAACGTCCTACTCTCACAGGGGGAAACCCCCAACTACCATCGGCGCTAAAGAGCTTAACTTCCGTGTTCGGCATGGGAACGGGTGTGACCTCTTTGCCATCATCACCAGACATAGTGACAAAAATTATTATACTATGAAATCCGAAGATTTCAAGCTTTTTTTGAAAGAAGTTGTTCTTTCAAAACTGAATAACGTTTGATAACAAGATTCACGTGCAATTTACGCTTGATTAGACTGTGGTTAAGTCCTCGAACGATTAGTATCTGTCAGCTCCACACGTCACCGCGCTTCCACCTCAGACCTATCAACCTGATCATCTTTCAGGGTTCTTACTCACAAATGTGATGGGAAATCTCATCTTGAGGGGGGCTTCATGCTTAGATGCTTTCAGCACTTATCCCTTCCGCACATAGCTACCCAGCGATGCCTTTGGCAAGACAACTGGTACACCAGCGGTGCGTCCATCCCGGTCCTCTCGTACTAAGGACAGCTCCTCTCAAATTTCCTGCGCCCACGACGGATAGGGACCGAACTGTCTCACGACGTTCTGAACCCAGCTCGCGTACCGCTTTAATGGGCGAACAGCCCAACCCTTGGGACCGACTACAGCCCCAGGATGCGATGAGCCGACATCGAGGTGCCAAACCTCCCCGTCGATGTGGACTCTTGGGGGAGATAAGCCTGTTATCCCCGGGGTAGCTTTTATCCGTTGAGCGATGGCCCTTCCATGCGGAACCACCGGATCACTAAGCCCGACTTTCGTCCCTGCTCGACTTGTAGGTCTCGCAGTCAAGCTCCCTTGTGCCTTTACACTCTGCGAATGATTTCCAACCATTCTGAGGGAACCTTTGGGCGCCTCCGTTACATTTTAGGAGGCGACCGCCCCAGTCAAACTGCCCGCCTGACACTGTCTCCCAGCCCGGTAAGGGCTGCGGGTTAGAATTTCAATACAGCAAGGGTAGTATCCCACCAATGCCTCCACCGAAGCTGGCGCTCCGGTTTCCAAGGCTCCTACCTATCCTGTACAAGCTGTACCAAAATTCAATATCAGGCTGCAGTAAAGCTCCACGGGGTCTTTCCGTCCTGTCGCGGGTAACCTGCATCTTCACAGGTACTATAATTTCACCGAGTCTCTCGTTGAGACAGTGCCCAGATCGTTACGCCTTTCGTGCGGGTCGGAACTTACCCGACAAGGAATTTCGCTACCTTAGGACCGTTATAGTTACGGCCGCCGTTTACTGGGGCTTCGGTTCAAAGCTTCGCTTGCGCTAACCTCTCCCCTTAACCTTCCAGCACCGGGCAGGCGTCAGCCCCTATACTTCGCCTTGCGGCTTCGCAGAGACCTGTGTTTTTGCTAAACAGTCGCCTGGGCCTATTCACTGCGGCTTTTCAGGGCTATTCACCCTAAAAAGCACCCCTTCTCCCGAAGTTACGGGGTCATTTTGCCGAGTTCCTTAACGAGAGTTCTCTCGCTCACCTTAGGATTCTCTCCTCGCCTACCTGTGTCGGTTTGCGGTACGGGCACCTCTCACCTCGCTAGAGGCTTTTCTTGGCAGTGTGGAATCAGGAACTTCGGTACTAAATTTCCCTCGCCATCACAGCTCAGCCTTATATGGGAAGCGGATTTGCCTACTTCCCGGCCTAACTGCTTGGACGCGCATATCCAACAGCGCGCTTGCCCTATCCTCCTGCGTCCCCCCATTGCTCAAATGGTGAGGAGGTGGTACAGGAATATCAACCTGTTGTCCATCGCCTACGCCTTTCGGCCTCGGCTTAGGTCCCGACTAACCCTGAGCGGACGAGCCTTCCTCAGGAAACCTTAGGCATTCGGTGGAGGGGATTCTCACCCCTCTTTCGCTACTCATACCGGCATTCTCACTTCTAAGCGCTCCACCAGTCCTTCCGGTCTGGCTTCGACGCCCTTAGAACGCTCTCCTACCACTGTTCGTAAGAACAGTCCGCAGCTTCGGTGATACGTTTAGCCCCGGTACATTTTCGGCGCAGAGTCACTCGACCAGTGAGCTATTACGCACTCTTTAAATGGTGGCTGCTTCTAAGCCAACATCCTGGTTGTCTAAGCAACTCCACATCCTTTTCCACTTAACGTATACTTTGGGACCTTAGCTGGCGGTCTGGGCTGTTTCCCTCTTGACTACGGATCTTATCACTCGCAGTCTGACTCCCGAGGAGCAAGTCTTTGGCATTCGGAGTTTGACTGAATTCGGTAACCCGATGAGGGCCCCTAGTCCAATCAGTGCTCTACCTCCAAGACTCTCATACTCGAGGCTAGCCCTAAAGCTATTTCGGAGAGAACCAGCTATCTCCAAGTTCGATTGGAATTTCTCCGCTACCCACACCTCATCCCCGCACTTTTCAACGTGCGTGGGTTCGGGCCTCCATTCAGTGTTACCTGAACTTCACCCTGGACATGGGTAGATCACCTGGTTTCGGGTCTACGACCACGTACTAATTCGCCCTATTCAGACTCGCTTTCGCTGCGGCTCCGTCTCATCAACTTAACCTTGCACGGGATCGTAACTCGCCGGTTCATTCTACAAAAGGCACGCCATCACCCGTTAACGGGCTCTGACTACTTGTAAGCACACGGTTTCAGGATCTTTTCACTCCCCTTCCGGGGTGCTTTTCACCTTTCCCTCACGGTACTGGTTCACTATCGGTCACTAGGTAGTATTTAGCCTTGGGAGATGGTCCTCCCGGATTCCGACGGGATTTCACGTGTCCCGCCGTACTCAGGATCCACTCTGGAGGGAACGAAGTTTCGACTACAGGGTTTTTACCTTCTATGACAGGCCTTTCCAGGCCGCTTCATCTACCCCGTTCCTTTGTAACTCCGTATAGAGTGTCCTACAACCCCAAGAGGCAAGCCTCTTGGTTTGGGCTGATTCCGTTTCGCTCGCCGCTACTTGGGAAATCGCATTTGCTTTCTCTTCCTCCGGGTACTTAGATGTTTCAGTTCCCCGGGTCTGCCTTCAGTACCCTATGTATTCAGGTAAAGATACTGTTCCATTACGAACAGTGGGTTTCCCCATTCGGAAATCTCTGGATCAAAGCTTACTTACAGCTCCCCAAAGCATATCGGTGTTAGTCCCGTCCTTCATCGGCTCCTAGTGCCAAGGCATCCACCGTGCGCCCTTCATAACTTAACCAAAATTGGTCAATCGTTTGTTTAGACTGTAAAGTCTAAGAAAATCACTATGGTAAGCGTAAATCTCAGTGAATTACTTGTTATCAATTACGTTATCCAGTTTTCAAAGAACAACCGGCAAATCAAGAATGATTGCCTTCTTTCATATAGAGAGAATGATCTCTCAAAACTAAACAAAAACCAAAAGCGACCTCATATCCTTAGAAAGGAGGTGATCCAGCCGCACCTTCCGATACGGCTACCTTGTTACGACTTCACCCCAATCATCTACCCCACCTTAGGCGGCTGGCTCCTTGCGGTTACCCCACCGACTTCGGGTGTTGCAAACTCTCGTGGTGTGACGGGCGGTGTGTACAAGGCCCGGGAACGTATTCACCGCGGCATGCTGATCCGCGATTACTAGCGATTCCAGCTTCATGCAGGCGAGTTGCAGCCTGCAATCCGAACTGAGAATGGTTTTATGGGATTGGCTAAACCTCGCGGTCTCGCAGCCCTTTGTACCATCCATTGTAGCACGTGTGTAGCCCAGGTCATAAGGGGCATGATGATTTGACGTCATCCCCACCTTCCTCCGGTTTGTCACCGGCAGTCACCTTAGAGTGCCCAACTGAATGCTGGCAACTAAGATCAAGGGTTGCGCTCGTTGCGGGACTTAACCCAACATCTCACGACACGAGCTGACGACAACCATGCACCACCTGTCACTTTGTCCCCCGAAGGGGAACCTTCTATCTCTAGAAGTGGCAAAGGATGTCAAGACCTGGTAAGGTTCTTCGCGTTGCTTCGAATTAAACCACATGCTCCACCGCTTGTGCGGGCCCCCGTCAATTCCTTTGAGTTTCAGTCTTGCGACCGTACTCCCCAGGCGGAGTGCTTAATGCGTTAGCTGCAGCACTAAAGGGCGGAAACCCTCTAACACTTAGCACTCATCGTTTACGGCGTGGACTACCAGGGTATCTAATCCTGTTCGCTCCCCACGCTTTCGCGCCTCAGCGTCAGTTACAGACCAGAGAGTCGCCTTCGCCACTGGTGTTCCTCCACATCTCTACGCATTTCACCGCTACACGTGGAATTCCACTCTCCTCTTCTGCACTCAAGTTTCCCAGTTTCCAATGACCCTCCCCGGTTGAGCCGGGGGCTTTCACATCAGACTTAAGAAACCGCCTGCGCGCGCTTTACGCCCAATAATTCCGGACAACGCTTGCCACCTACGTATTACCGCGGCTGCTGGCACGTAGTTAGCCGTGGCTTTCTGGTCAGGTACCGTCAAGGCACCGGCAGTTACTCCGGCACTTGTTCTTCCCTGACAACAGAGTTTTACGATCCGAAAACCTTCATCACTCACGCGGCGTTGCTCCGTCAGACTTTCGTCCATTGCGGAAGATTCCCTACTGCTGCCTCCCGTAGGAGTCTGGGCCGTGTCTCAGTCCCAGTGTGGCCGATCACCCTCTCAGGTCGGCTACGCATCGTTGCCTTGGTGAGCCATTACCTCACCAACTAGCTAATGCGCCGCGGGCCCATCTGTAAGTGACAGCCGAAACCGTCTTTGAATGTCAAACCATGCGGTTTGACATAGTATCCGGTATTAGCTCCGGTTTCCCGGAGTTATCCCAGTCTTACAGGCAGGTTGCCCACGTGTTACTCACCCGTCCGCCGCTGACCTCCGAAGAGGTCCGCTCGACTTGCATGTATTAGGCACGCCGCCAGCGTTCGTCCTGAGCCAGGATCAAACTCTCCGAAGAAAATTTGTGACTCATAAATGTTGCTGACTTAAAAAATTTAAAACGTTTGGTACGCTTTTGGTTTTGTTTAGTTTTCAAAGATCATTTTCGCTTCCTGCGAAGCTTTATTAGAATAACAAATCACCTTTAAAAAGTCAAGCGTTTTTTTCACTTTTCTTTTTCTCAGGCACCGTTGCTCTCACGCGTTTTTCGCGGCAACGAATAATAATATACCACGCTGATTTCCCCATTGCAATAGCATTTTTATCTTTTTGCAAAAAAAATGTTATAAAAGAAAACGCACTGAAATCAGCGCGTTTCAGACTCATTTTCTGAATGAAGGAGATTCAGAAGTTTTTGTTTCATTGAAAGAAATTCAGGCGATGTAAGAATATGCTCCGTTCTGGGCCGGCCGAAGGGAACGGGTATTTGTTCAATGATCCTGCCCGGCCTCGGAGAAAATACGGCAATCCTGTCAGAAAGATAGATTGCCTCATCCATATCGTGTGTGATAAAGAGAGCTGTTTTTCCAGAGGTTTCACATATTCTGATAAACCATTTTTGAAGATCAAGCCTTGTCATCGCATCAAGCTTTCCAAAAGGTTCATCCAATAATAGAAGGTCTCTGCCGCTCAGAAAGGCCCTGAGAAAGTTAGCCCTCTGCCTCATTCCTCCGGACAGCATAGAAGGATAATGATGTTCAAATCCCTCAAGACCGAACTGCGGAAATAATGAGAGTGCTTCTGCACGAGCTTTGTCTTTTCCTGTTCCCTGAAGCTCCAAAGGCAAAATAACATTTTCAAGAATCGTTCTCCACGGAAACAGGACATCGCTTTGAGGCATATACCCGGCATGACCTGTTTGATTCGTTATATCTTTCCCTCTGTAGTGAACAGATCCGACGCTTGGGCTGTTTACCCCGGCGATGATATCCAGAAGCGTGCTTTTTCCGCATCCGCTTGGACCAATGATGCTGACAAATTCCCCTTTTTCTACTATAAGATCAGATGGAAGCAGGACGGTTTGATTTCCAGGATAAGTTTTGCCTGCTCCTTTAAGCGTCAGCATGCTACTTTTCATCCTTCGGCAAAAATTCGTTTGTGTAGGCTTCACTCGGTTCGATGTTTTCTTCAATCAGTTTCTTATCATACATCCAGTCCGCATACCGGTCCCAAACCTCTTCTTTTTGAATGCCCCATTTTTCTGCATCGCCCTTATAATGCTTACTTAGCCACTTCTGGCTCTCCTTTACAAGTTCTTTATTTATTTCAGGCACATGTTTAATGAGAATATCCGCTGCCTCGTCCGGACTCTCAATGGCAAACTCATACCCTTGTGCTGTGGCCTCCATGAAAGCCCCGACCACGTCCTTCTCTTTCTTTATTTTCGACTCGCTTGCAGCAAGGACTGGTGTGTAGTAGTTAAGCGCAGGGTCAAGATCCTTAAGATAAATATAATTCAGTTCGACTCCCTGTCTTTTAGCTTCAATTCCATCCCATCCTTCAAAAATCCATTGAAAGTCTGTATCCCTGCCTATCGATTTAAAGAAATCAGTCGCACCGAGGGTGACGTAATCCACTTTATCAAAGTCTGCTTCATCCTGGTTCATAACAGCACGGATGACTGCTTCTTCAGTTGGAGACCCCCAGCCGCCGTATCGTTTCCCTTCAAAATCTTCAGGCGATACAATTCCTTCTTCTTTCAAAGAGGCAAACGCGGATGTGTTTTCCTGAATAATAGCTGCAATTGAAACGACCGGCAGGCCGGCAGATCGTGCATGCGTGATATTTTCCTGGTGGCTGACTGCAAAATCAATCTCGCCCGATGCAAGAATTTGGTCTGCGCTTACTCCCTCACCCGGTTCTACAATTTCAACGTCCAGTCCAGCTTCCTTATAGAAGCCTTTCTCTTTAGCAGCATAAATACCTGTATGATTTGTGTTTGGAAACCAATCCAGCATGACCTTTACTTTTTTTGTTTCTTCAGTTGAGGCGTTCTCAGCTGAACCGCATCCTGTCATCAAAATGGATGCACTGAATACTGTGACGAGAATTTTCCGCAGATTTTTCATTGATTTCCTCCATATCAGTTTTGCTTGTGCGCTTTGTACTTCCAGGGCATTGCCAATCTTGCCAGCAGTTCAATGGCAGCAAAGATTAAGAGACTTAGTGCAACAATAACAATGATCACTGCAAATACCTTTTCTGTTAGAAAAGACTGCGAGGATCTGGTGAGTATAACCCCAAGACCTTTGCTTGCCCCCAGCCATTCACCGATTACCGCCCCCATCACACTGTATGTTCCCGCAATTTTCAGACCCGAAAAAAAATACGGCATAGAAGCGGGCAGCTTTAATTTAAGAAAGAGCTGGCGCTTACCGGCTCCCATTGTTTTCATCAGCTTGACCATATCCCTGTCAGCCTGGCTGAATCCGTCCGCCAGATTAATAGCAATCGGGAAAAAACAGACTAACGCTGTTACAATAACCTTCGGCAGCATTCCAAAGCCAAACCAGATAATCAAAAGCGGCGCCAGAGCAATAATCGGAATTGTCTGCGAGAGAACGAGCAGCGGTTCCACAGCACTTCTAATCCATTTGGACTGGTCGATTAAAACAGCAATGGCCACACCTGCAGCTGCCGCAATTAAAAGTCCAAGCAATGCCTCAGAAAGCGTCTGAAGGATATGAACGCCGAGCGTACCTCTCATTTCAAACAATGTAAGGAAAATGTCTGTTGGCTTCGGCAGGATCCACTTCTCAATTTCAAAAAGCGCAACAGCCATTTCCCACATAAAAAGTAAAACAGTCAGAACTCCTGCCGGCAGCGCCATTCCCGATAAAGATTCAGCGATATTTCTGGAGTTTTTCATCCATAGTTACTCCTTCAGCAGGGCGATAATGAATCTTCATATGCGTCATCACTTCGCTTGCACCTGCAGCGATACAGGCATCCTGAGCCTGTTTGACAATTTCAAGCAGATGATTGAGCTCACCCTCCATAACGGTCTCCATCGCGCCGACTTCATATTTGACACCCGACTGCTGCACCACTTCGATGGCTTTGTCGACAATCTCGTATGTATTCCCGTCTGCTGATTTCGGAAGTACCTGAAATGCTAGATTTACACTGGACATGATTAATTCCTCCTTTTCTTTCTGTGAATCTCTTAGAAAACGCAAAAAAGGCTGCCGGTTAGGGCAGCCTTAAGCATTCGCAAAGTTCATGGAAAAAAGACTCTTTTCCTGTATCCCTCCGCTGGCATTACCCAGATCAGGTTAAAGGGTCGATACAAGAATCAGTATCCTCTCAGCCGAGTTCACTCAGCTCCCCTGCTTCTATAAGATTCATGGAAACTATAGCAAGTTTTACAGGACTTGTAAAGAAAGGAAAAACACTTTCCGCTATTTTCTGAAAAAAAATAGAATTTAAGCTTGTCGAATTTTGCAGTTTCCTGTATAGTAGTGTCTAAATCATATATCGCATTTGACCACTTGGGGAGCCGCCGGCTGAGAGTGAACGTTATGTTCTGACCCGTTGAACCTGTTAAGTTAAAGCTTACGTAGGGATGTGGCGATGGATTCAAGTGATAACCCAACCAAAGCAGTGCGTGGAAACCATCCGACATTCCCCGCATTGCTTTTTTTCATGGAGAAAAGGCCCCGGTCGAATGCCGAAAAGGGGTAAAATCATGCAAACAAATAAGCGCCTGGTTTTTTTATTAGAAGCAGCGATTCTTGCTGCCATTGCCTTTCTTTTAGATCTAGCGACAAGCTTTATCGGCAAAATGCCGCAGGGAGGCTCCATTTCACTTGCGATGGTACCGGTATTGATCATGGGATTCCGACACGGTCTGAAGGGCGGACTGCTGACTGGCTTTCTCCTCGGACTGCTGCAGACGGTCATGGGCTATACGACCATTGTCCATCCTGTTCAGGGTTTTCTGGATTACTTTGCCGCCTTTACAGTAGTTGGTGCCGGAGGTATTTTTTATAAACATATTCAGAACTCACTTAATCCTTTAAACAAAGGGCTCCTGATTCTTTATGTCACACTTGCCGCTTTCCTTGGAAGCTTCCTGAGATTTGCAGCCCATACACTCGCAGGTGCTGTCTTTTTCGCCGAGTTTGCAGGAGATCAGCCGGTGCTATTATATTCAGCAGGGTACAATGCATCCTACATGATTCCGACATTTATCATCTGTACGATCATTCTTGTGCTGATGCTGATGACTTCAAAAGCGCTGATTGTAAATAGAAAATAGAGAAAAGCACCGGAAATCCGGTGCTTTTTATCATAATCTCTTCTTTTTCAGCATGTATTAATAGTAATAGATTTCCTAATGGAGGCCATGAAATGAATCTCACATACTCCCTCATGCTGATTGCTTTTTTTCTATCCGTCTGTCATTTTTTGTATGGCTACTTTGAAGCGCTGCGAATCAGCGGCGAAGATGGCCCTGTCAGAGGATGGTCGGTTGTTTTTTCATTTCCCCTCGGATTTGTTTTTGCCTATTTTGCAGCGGTTTTTAACCAGCAAATCTAAGTTAGAACCCGGCAGATGTCTGCCGGGTCTTTTTGATGCCTCCGGCGGGATTCGAACCCGCACTCCTTTCGTAAGCATAGGCTAAGGGGAACACGCTTCCCTACGGATTTTCACCGGCAGGAATTTCACCTGCCTCAGCATAGTTGCTTTTCGGTGCTTCTGAAACCTTCGCCTTGCGACCCGGTTCTACTGTTTTCCGGCGCTCTTCCCTTCTAGAGCTACGGAGGCTTATTAAGAGTCTCTGCTTTCACAGAGACTCCCGCGGGAGTTTACAGCAGCTTTTCTATTAAACTCTCAACATACTCGTTCATGTTTCCAAAAGAATATCCTGTCATTTGTGCTTTTGTCACATCCAGCGTCCAGTCACCCGGAAGACCGTACGGAGACGCGTTTTCTTTTGTCACTTCTCCTGTAATGACTGCGGGTTTGTCTGCAGCACTCTCAATCCTGCCGATCAGTTCTCTCAGAGAGAAATTGTCTTCAAACGCTATATTATACGCTCCTGTCAGCCTTTCTTTTCCTGCATGAAAAAGAAAACCTGCTGCATCTTCAGATGAAGTGAAGCTGAAAGAAACATCATCATTTTTCGCGCCAATGGGCTCTTCTTTTTTCACTTTGTCTACATGAAATAAGAAGCGCTCGGTGTAATCATCTGTTCCGATGACCAGAGCAGGCCTGACAACAGCAACTGGCACTTTCGCATTCTGGAACAAATACGCTTCGGCACCGCGCTTTGCCTCCTGATAACCGGTCATTCCCCCATATTCTTTACGGTGTTTAAAGGTCGGGTCGAACAAGAGCGGGGCAAAATCCGTTTCCTTTCGCTCTTTGCCAAATTCATAGACAGCCATTGTTGATGTAAAGATATAATGGCCTATTTTACCCTCAAGCGCTTCATAAGCCGTTTTGGCTTCAAGCGGCGAGAAACAGGATTGATCATAGACAGTGTCCCATTGCCTTCCTTCAAAAGCCCGGGTCATTGATTCTTTCTTTTCCCGGTCAATGACAAGACGCTCGACTCCGTCTCCAAAATCATCCCGGGTTCTTCCTCTTGTTGCGACCGTCACAATTACTCCGTCCTCGAGAAGCTTATGAACAAGTCTCTTCCCAAAAAACTGTGTGCCTCCAAGTATTAACGCGGTTTTCAATGCAGTTTCATCTCCTTTTATGTATTCAGCCGCGCTGACAATTCCTTCAGATTCCAGCCGAATGCTGTCTCCGGATGATCGGTGCCTTCAATTGCATACGTATCCTCTCCCACTTTTTCAGGGCTGTATCGCTCATAGAACCCCTTTGACGGGTTGTCATTCATTACCCACAGCATCATCGATTGATAGTTCAGGTTCATCAGCTCCTCTGCTGCCGCACGAACCAGACTCTTACCAATACCTGCGCCTTGTGCTTCTTTCAGAAGATAGATGGCGTATAATTCGCCGTCATAGCCGTATTCCTGAGACCTGGACGGACCAAATCCCGCAAACCCGACAATTTTGCCCTCTTCATCTTCTGCAACGAAAACAGTATCCGGATTTATACTGTGCCAGATTTTCTCTTTGCTTTCGTAAGTCAGACTTTTTAAAAATGAATCTGCTACGATTCCCTTATACGTTGTCCGCCAGCTGTCGACGTGTACAATTGCAATTTGCTTTGCATCTTCTCTGGCAGCTTTTCTGATCAGTACCTTCATTTTCCAACACTCCTTGCTGACTAAAATTCGACAACTTTCAATAAAAACCCTGTTTCAAAAGGAGTTTCTTTTTTTGCAGAGAATAAGTTTATTAGACTTAATCAATTGGAGGCTTACCGTGAAAATCGTACTTCATGCCGCCCTGTCCATTTTTTATATCGTGTACTTTACCGCCGTCTTTTACGTTTTATTTCTCTTTTTAAATATCCCGGCGTCTGTTATTTCCGGCACAATCATATGCCTGCTTCTCCTTGGCCTCTTTATCTATTCCGTTTATGAAATGATTCACAGCAAAGAACGGAACCTTCTTTTTTTCAGAGGGCTGTCAGGAACGATCGCCCTTTCGGCAACAAGCATCGGCCTGATCATTACGCTGTTTTTCGTTGTGCTGATGAACATCATGACCACTCATGTGAATTACCAGAGCATCAGCCCGCGCGAAAAATTCGAATTCCAGGTCAATGCCTTTCTTCCGGTTGATCCTTACGAAGATTACAAAGACCAGGCAATGACGAAAACAATCTCACATATGACCGTTTTTTATCCGTCACTTAAGAAAAAGGATCTTGAACTGGCAGAAAACGAGTTTAAACAGGCAAGAGAAATAAGCAGGCGTCTGCTCGGCGAGATCGAGGATCAGCCTATAGATCTTCTTCTTTTAGACGAATCGCCTGATTCTCTGCACGAGCTTGATTATCTGGATTATATGGGATTTTACGACCACAACAAAAAAACGATGGCAGTTGTCATTCCGGATGAATACAATGCCTCATCTCCTGTTGTGATTGAAACGTTTTACCACGAGTATTCTCATTATTATTTAGAAAAGACACTTGAGAAGCTCGGCATTGAGCCTTACAAAATCCCGATCTGGTTTAATGAAGGACTGGCTGAATATGCGGGGTATAATGGGAAAGAGGTGCTTATCCCCCTTCAGTCTACCGTTTCTTTTTACGATCTCATCAATCCGGGAGACTGGGCAAATGCCCTTGAGAAAAGCACGGACGCAGACATTTATACTCAAAGCTATTATGCTGTAAAGATGCTTGCTGATGAATTTGGAGAAGAGATGATCCTCCAGCTGCTGAAGGAAACAAAAGCTGCCGGAAGCTTTGAAGAAGCCCTTAAAAATAAAACCGGATTTACGTATGAAGAGTTAGAGAGAAAATTAAAAGAGCAGTAAGATGCAAAGAGCACCAGGGAACAGCCCGGGTGCTCTTTGCCGTTTTACACGGCTTGTTTTTCAGGAATTTCTGCTCCGGTTTTTTTCTCAGTCATAAAAAGAAGCACACCGGCAACAATGATTCCGCCGCCAATCACCTGCGTAAGGAGAACCGTTTCCGCCAAAAAGAAATAGGCCAGGATAATCGAGCCCACCGGTTCAAACAGAATGGCGACCGAGATGACATTTGTCGAAATCCACTTCAGCGACCAGTTAAACAGCGAATGCCCAAGCAGGGTCGGGACTGCAGCAAGCAGAAGAAAATACATCCAGTCCTGCTGCGGATAGCCGCTGAGCGGATACTTCAGAGCCAGACAGTAGATTAGAAGTGTCACAGAACTGACGGCATAGACGATGAACGTATAAAGCGTCAGAGAGTGCCTTTTCCTCACTCCCTGGCCAAAAAGAAGGTATGCCGTGACCATCGCGCATGCAGCGAGAGCCAGAAAATCACCAAACAGAGCGAGGCCGCTGATCCTGAAATCCCCCCAGCTGATGACGGCACTGCCGGCAATCGCCAGCAGGGCACTTATTACTCCTCTGACTGAAACCCTTTCTTTAAAAAAGAAATACGTTCCGATAAAAGCAAACAGAGGCTGCAGCGTCACGAGAACAACCGAGCTTGTCACAGACGTGTAGTTCAGGGATTCAAACCAAAGGATAAAATGAAAGGCGAGCAGCACTCCGGCCAGGGCGGAATAGCTCCAGTCTTTCCGTGACATCGTCTTCAGCTGCGGCAGACATTTTGCCAGAAAAAGAGGCAGAACAAGCAGCGTGGAAAAAAACAGCCTGTAAAACGCAATAACCGGCGCAGGAGAAGATGTCAGTTTGACAAAAATAGCGGATGTTGAAACAGCCGCAACTCCCACAGCCAGTGCGATATATGGATACAAAGTGGTTTTGTTCATGTTTTTTCTCCTTCACCATTCACTCATTTCCATTATACTGCATGACGGACCCGGCAATTTGCAGAATATTATTTTCAAAACTTTCAAAAAATAGTTATAATGAAAGCGTAACCATTTAAATGTTCCGGGAGGTCCTATGCATTCACTCAAAAACAAAACCATCGGCCAATTACTGAAAGATACCGTTTCTGCATACGGAAATAGAGATGCGGTCGTCTATTCAAAAGAAAACATCCGCTATACCTATGATGAGTTTTACCGCGAGACAACAAAACTTGCAAAAGCATTAATCGGACTTGGCGTAAAAAAAGGCGAAAACATTGCCATATGGTCCACGAATGTTCCTGAATGGCTGCTCCTTCAGTTTGCATCAGCCCGCATCGGGGCCGTGCTTGTCACTGTCAACACCAGCTATCAAAGCAGTGAACTTAAGTATCTGCTGCAGCAGTCCGACTCTGCCGCTCTCTTTTTAATCGACGGCTTTAAGGGAACATCTTACGTTGATCTGGTCCGCTCCATCACGACTGAAACCTCTTCAGAAAACAGCTCACAGCCTGCACTCCCTTACTTGAAGAATCTCATTTACATAGGCCAAAACGAAGCACCGGAGGGAATGCTCAGCTGGAACGATCTTCTCGTCCGCGGCATGAAAGTGACGGATGAAGAACTTGCAGAACGCGAGAGTCTGCTCACACCTGAAGGCGTTATCAATATGCAGTATACGTCAGGTACAACCGGTTTTCCGAAAGGCGTTATGCTGACGCATCATAATATCGTCAACAACGGGTTTTTGGTGGCAAGTGCGATGAATTTGACTCATGAAGACCGCCTGTGTATTCCCGTCCCGTTTTTCCACTGCTTCGGCTGCGTTCTCGGCGTGCTTGCCTGCGTTTCAGTCGGCGCAGCAATGGTTCCGATTGTGGAATTCGATCCCGACCTTGTTCTTCAGACGGTTGAAATAGAAAAATGCACCGGGCTGCATGGCGTGCCAACGATGTTTATTGCAGAGCTGAACTCTCCTAATTTCAAAAAATACGACCTCTCCACTTTAAGAACAGGCATTATGGCTGGCTCCACCTGTCCGATTGAAGTGATGAAAAAAGTAATGAACGACATGGGCATGTCTGAAATCACAATCGCCTACGGACAAACAGAATCCTCGCCTGTTATTACGCAGACGACTGTAACAGATTCCATCGAACGCAAAGTGGAAACAGTGGGCAAGGCACATCCGCATGTGGAAGTGAAAATTATCGATCCCGTTACAGGAGAAGAAGTGCCAAGAGGCGTGCAGGGCGAGCTGTGCACAAGAGGGTATCTTGTCATGAAAGGGTATTACAAAATGCCGGAGGCTACTGAGGAAGCTATTGATAAACAGGGCTGGCTTCACACCGGCGACCTGGCCACGATGGATGAGCACGGCTATGTTGTCATCACCGGACGCCTCAAGGATATGATTATTCGCGGCGGCGAGAATGTCTATCCGCGTGAAATTGAAGAGTTCCTTTACCGTCATGAAGACATAGTGGACGTTCAGGTGATTGGCATTCCGGATGAAAAATACGGAGAAAGAGTCGCAGCCTGCAT
Source organism: Metabacillus sp. SLBN-84 (assembly GCF_053629595.1). NCBI lineage: Bacteria > Bacillati > Bacillota > Bacilli > Caryophanales > Bacillaceae > Metabacillus > Metabacillus sp. SLBN-84. The sequence continues at coordinate 994,564 of NZ_JBRJIP010000001.1, read as the reverse complement.
CGTTTTAAAAGAAGGCGCAGCACTTACTGCTGATGACGTAAAAGCCTTCTGCAGAGGACAGCTGTCCCACTATAAAATCCCTGAATACTACACCTTTGTCAAAGACTATCCGATGACCGCTTCAGGAAAAATCCAGAAATACAAACTCAGAGAACAGGTAAAACAGGAACTGGCCAGAGAACTGTCTGAAAAAAGCTGAGAAGAGATTCCTTAAGACAGGTTTGATAGAATAATAGCAGAAGGGAGAGATTAACGTGCTTACTTATACACTGAACGTACGGGAAGAACTGATGAAAGAAACAGAGCACATGACAGATGAACAGCTGAACCTGAAACCTTCACAGGATGTCTGGAGTCCCGGACAGATTCTCGACCATCTCTATCTGATGGAAACCGTCATAACAGGCGGCCTCAAGCACGTATTGATGAACGGTGAGAAAAAGGATGCCTCAGAAAAACCGCTCCAACTCGTTATTGACCGCTCGCACAAAGTGCCGGCACCTGATAACCTGAAGCCGGCAGATGGCCCCTTTTCAAAGGATGAGCTGTATGCGAAGCTTGACCGGTCACGCCGGGAGCTCATTAACTTTGCAGAAACAGCACCTGAACACGACCTGGAAGCAAAGGCGATGAAGCATCCGCATCTCGGAGACCTTTCTCTTAAACAGTGGATTGAATTTATCGGATATCATGAAAAAAGACATCTCCTTCAGCTGCTTGAAGTGCGAAGTGCGGTTTCCTGAAGAGAGGCTCTCACAGAAGCCATATAAAAAAGCGCAGACACCGTCTGCGCTTTTTTTTGTTCCTGATTATGTATTCAGGAGCCTCACCAGCAATACCACTTCTTCCAGATTTCCCATGACTCCTTAGGAACTTGCGGGAAACAATCTTCCCATTCTTTCTTCGTATACTTTTTCCAGCCCCATCCCCACCAGAACTTGGTCCAGCAATAATAATACTTGCCGTCGTATTTCACCGTATTTGCTTCATACTTGTTTTTCTGGCTGCTTCCATAATCATATTTCGTATTCTTGTCCCCAAAGAAATAAGAGAAGACCGAATCAAGAAACGAGTCGAACGAATTTTGCTGCGGCTGCGAATAATTGTATCCGGAAGCAAGAGCAGATGTCGGAGCAAAAAGAGCAGAAATAAGGACGAAAGCAATAACTGCATGTTTCAACTTTTTCAGAATGTTCACCTCCTTTACAAAGATTTCCTGACATTAGTATTTTACACGATAAGTTCTCAATAGAGAACAAAATAGTGTAATAAGCCTATGTAAATTTTGATTCTTTTTATCCACGATACATCCAGATAAAGAAAATAATGGTATCATTTAATAGGTCGCACTTAAATAAAAGGAGTCTTGGAATCTTGAATAAAGGACTTAAAATTGCAGCTGCAGCTGTCTTGGTGCTGCTCTCGGCCGGGGTGATCGGCGTCTGGACAATGGTTTACCTGAAGAACACGGGTGCTGAAGAACATCCAACCGCCGCTGAAACCAACCGGCCCCCTCAGCAAGTGCAGGATTATGGGGACACAGAAAATCCTGAATACGCTGATGCAGGTGAATTCATCAAAAAATTTCATGAGTTCTATAATCAAACAACCGGCTGGGAAAGAATCAATGATCTGAACATGCCTGACCAAATTGCCCGGGCTGAAGCAGCCAAGGCCTATGCCGGCCATTTCATTCCCCTGACAGAAGATTCCGCTTTAAAAGCAGATCTTGAAGCCATCACCATGCATGCCGACAGTGTCATCGCAGGAAACGCTGAAACCGTCCTGACTCTCCACCGTTATTTTCATGATTTAGATATTGCCGTAAACGGATATGTCCATGAGCAAATTTTCGGAGTAACCGAAAGCAAATAAAAAACAGTCAAAATTTTTTTCGTTTTGACTGTTTTTTCTATTGCAACATAGTGAATGTCGGAGTATAATTTAGTATATCGCCAAAAGCAACTGGCACTAATTCTATACGGGGCATTAGCTCAGCTGGGAGAGCGCTACGCTGGCAGCGTAGAGGTCATCGGTTCGATCCCGTTATGCTCCATATCCGGAAACCCTTGTGCAGCAAGGGTTTTTTTGTTTTATAAAATAATTGTCAAACCGCTGCTTTCTTTTATCCTTCCATCTGAAAACTGGCACCCTTCCCCATTTGACTTTCTGTCGCTCTTTCTTATATAGTTTAGTTAACTAAACTTTACTAAAACAACGAGGTCATATGATGAATGTTCTATCAAACCGTCGATTTTTATTCACCTGGCTGTCCGGTGTGTTTGTGACACTCGGATTTTCCATATTCTTTTTGAGTGTATCCTGGCTTACCATTGATGTGCTTGAACAGCCCGGTCTTCTTGGGCTGATTATGACAGCCGTTTCTCTTCCAAGAGTGCTGATGATGGTCTTTGGCGGCGTATTTGCAGACCGCTATCAGAAAAGCAGGCTGCTGTTTCTGACAAACATTGTGCAGGCACTGCTCATGGCTGTGATGGTGCTGCTTCACGTGACAGAATCTTATTCGGTTACAGCTCTGCTTGTGATCGCTGTTTCCTTCGGGATTCTTGACGGTATTTCTTATCCTGCTCTTTCATCGCTCCTGCCGACTCTTGTTAAAAAGAAGGAGCTTCACCGCGCCAATTCGCTTTTTCAGGGATCACTTGAACTGATGTTTGTGATTGGCCCGTTTCTGGCCGGGCTGCTTTTGACGCTTGGAGGATATTCTCTGAGCTTTGGAACCTCGAGTGCACTGATTTTCCTTGCGGCCGCATTGATTCTTCCGAAATGGATCGGCGACTCGGTGCCGGATGCAAGGAAGCTGTCGATGCGCTATGTTATAGACGATTTAAAGGAAGGGATTTCGTATGTGTCCAAAACGCCTGTGCTGCGGTCCGGAACGCTTGCCATCGCCTCTGTTAACCTGTTTGTGATGGGTCCTGTCATTATGAGCATACCCATTCTTGTGGGCGAGCGCGGAGGCACGCCATTTGATCTGAGTCTGATTGAAGGTGGCCTTGCAGTCGGAACGTTTGCCGCAAGCTTCCTTATGCTGATGCTCAGGTCGGTGCACCGCGGTCGTTTTGTTTACAGGGCTCTCTTTTTAACTGCAATCGCGTTTTTCTTTTATACCCAGGCCGAGTCCATCTCGCTTCTCGCTCTTTCAGCCGGACTGAGCGGATTTATGCTGATGCTGGTTTATCTGCCTGCCGTGACGGTTATGCAGGAACACAGTGATCAGGATAAGCTCGGCAGGGTCATGAGCATCATGGCGCTCGCCGCCTCCGGGCTTGAGCCTGTTGCCTTTTCGGTTCTGTCCGTTCTCGTCGCATTGTCCGTGCCTATTCAGACGCTCCTGCTTGTTTTTGCAGGATTGATGCTTGCAGCGGCCATCTTCTTATACATCAAGGGCGGCACTCTGCGAAAAACACCTTAACCCGAAAGGAATGAAGCCTGTGGATTCGCTGAAAAAACAGCAAATTGTTCAAATGTACCGGCAGATTGATGAGCTTGACCTCCTGCTGACACAATACTTTACCGATCTGAATGATTTTAATCTGACCTATCAGCAGGAACAAATCCTGTTGCTGTTTAAAAGACAAAAGACCTGGACAACAACGGAAATTGCCCTGCGCATGAATATTTCGAAGAGCGCAGTCAGCCAGGTGTTAAAAGTACTTCAGCAGGAGACATTCATCCGCAAGGAAAAAAATCCGGAAAACCTTCGCGAAAGCTTTATTCATCTTGATGTGCAGGGAGTGGCTTATTCTAATAAAATTGACGAGATTGAAGATCGTCTGACTGAGGAATTATTTTCTCTCTTTGCTGAGGATGATTTGAATACGGTAACGAAAGCATTTAATTTGATGATTAATTATCTTAAAAAGTAACGCCCGTTCCGCCGGTTATACAAGTAGAATCAGCCAAAAAGCCATAGAAAAAAGAGCTGCAGCCTAAAACCTGCAGCTCTTTCCTTTACCTAAAACTTAAACTTTTTCAGTTCTTCCTGAAGCTCGCCGGCTATCTGGCTCAGTGAAGCAGCCGAAGCGGAAACCTCCCTGCATGGCCGAGAGCTGTTCCTTTGAAGAAACGGCAGCACTTTTTGAATTCAGGGATGTATCAGTCGCTGCGTTTGCAAGCGAATGGATTCGTTCGTTTACGTGCTTGGATGCCCCTGCCATTTCTTTTGCATACCTGGATACGTCTTCAATTTTTTCAGAGACTAAATGGATGGAAGAAATGATGTTCTGGAAGGCATGACCGGCTTCGTTCATGGCCTCAGTTCCTTTTTTCACTTCGCCTTCCCCCTGTGCCATAGAAGAAATCGCAGTGCTTGCATCATTCTGAATATGGCCGATCAGTTCGTCAATTTGATCAGCTGATTCTTTGGACTGCTCTGCAAGCTTTCTGACTTCATCGGCTACTATGGCAAAGCCCCGTCCGTGCTCGCCCGCCCGAGCAGCTTCAATGGCGGCGTTCAATGACAGAAGATTTGTCTGATCTGCAATTCCTGTAATCATTTCCGCAATTTTCCCGATTTCTTTTGACCTGTTCCCCAAGTTGGCAAGCAGGTTTGAAGTGACGGCAACAGAAGTTTGTATAGCGCCCATTTGCACGACCGCTTTTTTAACAAGAATATTCCCTTCTGATGCCTGCTTTGCAGCTGTCTGTGATTCTTTTGAAACCTCAGCTGAGGATTCAGCAATCTGAAGGACTCCGCCTGCCATCTCTTCCATGGAGTGAACTGAGCGATTGGCACTTTCAGATGAGGTGGTGGCATCTTCTGCTATCCCCTGAATGGTCGCTGTCACCTGCAGGGCAGAGGCAGAAGACTGTTCTGCCGAAGCATCAAGCTGCTGGGAAGCTGCAGCAACCTGGCTTGAGGTTTCTGAAACCCGCTGCATAAACGCCTTTAAATTCACTGTCATCGCATTGGAAGCAAGAATCAGGCGGCCAATCTCATCCTGTGATTTCGTCTGGATCAGGTCGCCGTTAAGGTCTCCTTCTGAAATCGTCTCAAGCCTGTTCACAATAAGTGCGGCAGCTCTTGAAATTCCTCCGGCACTGAATAGGCCGACAATGAGCGCTGCAGCAAATGCGAGCACGGATGCAACGATAATAATAAGTTCTGATTGGGAGCCTGTTTGAAGCGCCTCAGATGTTTGGTCATTTGTAATACTGTTTTGTATTTCTACAACATCAGACCAGGCATCAATGGCCTCCTGGCTGTATGGGAGGCATTTTTCCTCCATCAGCTGAATGGCCTCATCCTTTTGTCCGCTGTCGTACAATGGGATGATTTCTTCCACAACAAGCTTTCTCCACTTGATGGTTTTTTCATCGGCCTCTGTCAGAGCGGATTCTACATCTTTGGAAATCTCCCCGTTTTTAATCGCATCGTGGAGGACTTTTTCCGTTTCTATCGCCCGTTCTGTTTCTTCTAAAAATTGCTCTTTAAACTCATCCCTGTCAAACAAGATATAATCCCGGGCAATCTTTGCACGGTTTGCCACGCTGAATGTCATCGAATTTGCAGATTCCAAAAACGCAAGGTCGTTCTCTGTCATTTCCTCAACGTCTTCTGAAATCCGGTTGATTGTCACATAGCTGAACACGGCAATAATAACCAGCAGCATTAAGACAATGGCATAGCTCATTAAGATTTTCCATTTAATGCTTTTCATCTTTTCCTCCCCATGCGGAATCTCTTTCTGGTCATACGGCACAGCGCCGTCATGATCAGTCCTGTTCTTAATGGCCGGTTGCGCTACTTGCTCCTGATTGTCCAAGCGCCCATATATAGACAATCCATCACTGCATTCCAGTTTTTCTTATCATCTTTATTATCGGACTGATCAATCTTCCCTTTAAGAGCTGATTCTTCATGGGAGAAAAAATTTTGACGGGAAAGAGGGAAACGAATGAGGCTATTGTTTAATAAAAGCCTGAATCCTTTTGTTTTTCAGTTCAGCCACATAAATTGTTCCATTCGCATCCACTGCAAGATCATGCGGAATTTTCATCTGGCCTTCTTTGCTGCCCCATGTGCCGAACCGCTCTCAGTATTGTTCCTTTTTTGTCCAAGACAATGACCTGGCTTGTAACGTTTTTTTCTGCCCCGTTCAGGGAATCACCGCCGTCAACAACGTAAATGTTTCCGTCACTTGCCGCTTCTACACCAAACGGCCTGCCGATCTCCGGCATGTCCCAGCGGTCAAGATACTGTCCATTTTTATCAAAAACCTGTATGCGTGCATTGCTGCGGTCTGCAACATAGATCCTGCCTTCGCTGTCGCTGCTGATTCCGTGAGGCAAGTTGAATTCTCCCGGTTGGCTGCCAGGCTTATCAATCTGCCATTCCAGTTTTCCTTCTCTGTCAAACTTCACAATCCTCCGGTTTCGGTAGCCATCTGCAACAGCAAAAGATCCATCATCCATGACCGTTACATCTGTAGGGCGCGCAAATGTGTATTCATCCATGAAAACAGGAAAGTTTGGAAGCAGATTTCGAATGCGGAGACTCCATTCCAAACCCGTTTGGTAATCCTCCCCGAATGATTGCATCAGCTTCCCTTCTGGACTCAATTTAAAGACCTTGTTCAAAGAAACGTCGGTCACCCAGATGTTATCCTCGCTGTCGATTTCAAGGCCATGCGGAGATTTGAACATGCCTTCTCCCATAATTCGTTTAACTTTTTTTGTTTTTCCGTCCAAAACGACAATCGTTGGTTCTTTAATAAAATTTTTTCCGCTGTACTCTCCGCTTGCTCTGTGAAAATAGTAAATATCTCCTTCAGAGTTAACTGCCACACCGCTTCCTTCGCCTGCTGCGCTTTTCTCCTCAGGCGTTTTCGGCCAGAGAACTACAGGCGAGTAAGTTTTTGTTACCGGTATTACAACCGGCTTTTCTTTAAAAATAACGTCTGATCCTCCCTGGCTGAACCATACGATTAATCCTGTGATGCTGAGTGCCCCCAAAAGAAGAGTGTTTACTTTATCCATGTTTTGTTCCTCCGATTAATCTAGTTGATGATGACTCTGCCTATCGTACAGGAATCTTCTTCATCTAAAAACGGACGGCAGGATGGGATTGAATAGGACCTGAGGCGCAGAAAAAAAACACTCAGAATTTCTGAGTGTCTGAAACAGCGTCTATTTTTTTGAAACGGAAGCATCGATCAGCTCCCAATCCTGAAACTCCTCTTCGCCTGCATTCTGTATCTCAGCGGCCGTTCCATTCTCAGGGGTGCCGTTTTCAACCCCCAGTACTTTGCCGCTGTTTACAGCACTGAAGCGGTAGGTTCCATCCCAATGATCTGTAATTTTCCATTGTTGGTTGCCGTAGCCGAAATACTCCCATATTTGCACAGCATCTCCGGCAGTGACTCCTGATGCATCCAGCACAAATTTGCTGTCGCCTGCGTGAATTTTATAAGATCCGGGTGCAGCGTTTTCTATCTTCCATACATGTTCCCCGCCCGGCTGAAGTCTTGTTTTAGAGCCATTGTCCTTTCCTTCAGGTACAAGGAATTTCCCGCTTGTCTTCTCGGCGATTTTAAAGGAAGCGGTGCTCTCGATAATGGTTCTGCCGGCAATTTTCCCATTTGCAGCCGATGCAGTAATGATGCTTCGTCCGTGGCCTGTCATACGGATTTCTGCGCTGTCATCATCTGTTTTTTTGATTTCTGCTGCATCAGGATTACTTGAGTGCCATTTTAGTTTTTGATGCTTGCCTGTTACGGATGCAGAAAGCTTATGCACACCTCCAAGCGGAAGGGTCACTTTTTTATGATCCATGACGACTGCGGCAGAATCCTCGCCTTCTTTCCAAACCCCTTTTAATGGGTACACATCAAGGGACACAATTTTCACGCTTCCTCCTTTCGTGTAAAAGCTCATCCCGTCACTTGCTCCGTCAGGAAAGATAACATTGGAGAAAACGGCTGCGCCGTCGTTTCCGAACACCTCTACAGAAGATTCATCCACAAAGATACTGAATTTCACCCGCCTGTTCTTAGGTTCAGCGCCGGTTTCATGATAAGTCGAGAACTTGTCGGAGAAACTGACGTCTCCAGATTGAGACCGGTCAAAGAACATGATGCCTTCTGAAGCCTTGTAGCCCGCAATCGTTTTTTGAGAATCGGATTCTCTCAGCCCGAATCCGAATTCTGCCTTGCTGTTTTCAGGCAGTTCTATTTCAGCTTCAATTTCATACGATGTAGCTTTTATATCCGCAAGCAGGTTTGCATCGTCAGGCTTCACAGTTTTGTTGCTCCACGAGAAACCGGCGCCTCTTAACTGCTCAAGCTCTTCAACAGGATTCTGGAACAATCGTACGCCTTCTCCAGGAACGGTTTTGAGCGTCAGTTCACGAGGAACCGACATTTGGCCTTTCCACGGGGATGTCGGGAAAGCGAAGGGATAATCCCAGTTGCTCATCCAGCCCAGTGAGATTCTGCGCCCGTCTTCTGCCGGAATATCCGCAAACGACATGGCCGCATACATTTCCTTGCCGAACTCATTTTTCAGCACTTTTCCAGCGGGATTATCACTCTCGAAACGTTTTCCGTCAAAGGTCCCCGTAAAGTATTCCGAATCCGATCCGCCTGTTTTCGGATTGGCACCGGTACTGATGGACAGCACCCATTTCTTTTTGGACGGATCTCCGTCTACCGGCAGCTGAAAGAAATCCGGGCATTCCCAAACTCCCCCTCTGACGTAGTCACCATAGCCAAATGATTCAATCATTTCCCAGTCCAGAAGATTTTGAGATGTAAAGAAACGGATATGATCTCCTCCGGAAATGACCATCACCCACTGATTATGCTCCCCGTCCCAGACGACTTTCGGATCTCTGAAATCCCAGCCTTCTCCGCCGTAGAATTCCCCGATATTCGGGATAATGGGATTGCCGTCATAAAAATTCCACGTTCGGCCTTTATCTTTGCTGTAGGCAACGCCGACCTTCTGATCGCCATTGTGTTTTTCAGGATTAAAGGAAGTATAGAAGGCAATCAGTCCGGAACCTTCTTTATCAAATAATCCGGACGCATTCGTTTTGTCTACTACTGCAGACCCTGACCAGGCGTGCCCCATTTCATTCCAGGGAATGGCAATCGGAAGCCTTTTCCAGTGAACAAGATCCGTGCTGACCGCATGCGCCCACTTTCCGCCGTCCTGATGGAAAAGATGATACTCTCCCTCATAGTAAACGAGGCCATTAGGATCGCTTGCATACCCCCTTGCCTGTGTAAAGTGATACTGCGGGCGGTAAAGCTCGGAATAATACGTGTCATGCTGTTCTCCGTATACATGCTGGAAAAAGGCTGTGCCGTTGTATACATTTAATCCGTATTTTCCGCTTGAATAGGCTGAGTCTTTTGCAGAAATGGCCGGATCAGCATAGCCGTCAAAATAAACCTTTATATCTTTTCCGGCCGCATGAATCTCAACATGATAGAGTTTGCCGGGCTCTAATTCCCTGTCCGCCATGCCAAGGGTACGGTCTCCTTTCAAATCAAGCAGACGGATTCGGTTCAGATTCGGATCCAGTGTCAGCATGTAGCCTTCACTGGCATCTGCTTTTCCTCTGAAAACTAGACCAGCCGTACCGAATGGAGTTTGGGAATCTATTTTCAAATCGGCTTCAAGGACAAAATCATCCCCTGCTGTTTCAGCCATCCGAAAGGTATTTTCTTCAGACGGACTCGTTCCTCCAATACCTTCAAGATGAGGCGCCCATTCTCCATTAACCGGCTGCCAGCCCTCCAGGTTGGACTGAAGATCACTCAGCTGAATGTTTTGAAAAGCGGCATGTCCGTCAGCATGAAAGCCCAAAAATCCTTTTGAATTTGAACGGTCTTCAGCCTCTAAAACCGGCTTACCTCCGTTTTGCCAAAATACCTGCAGGGAAGAGCCCACTGCTTTGACCTTTACGTGATAAAGCGTTTCATGGTCAATCGTCATCTGTTTCTCTGCAAGTATCTTTTTCTTCTGAACGTCCACTAGCTGCACCTTGTCTTCTCCGGCATCAGCCTTTACCTGATAGGCTTTTGTCCCCGTTTTATCTGATCTGAAAAGCAGGGAGGCGGAGGCGTCCTTTTCTTTTATTAGGAGGTCTGATTCAAAAATGAAATCTTTCGAAGAAACCGTTGAAACGGAATAGTGTTCCCCGCCCTCTCCCGCCAGTGCTTCCAGCCCGTCAGGTCCAGCCTGCCAGTTTCCTTTTTTCATAGAGAGGCCCGTCAGGTTTGTCCGTATTTCGTGCAGCTTCACTTTGCTGAAATGAAGAGTTCCGTTCTCGGCCTGAAATCCTGTATATCCCTTTGAAAAGCTGTGGTCCGTAGCCTCCATAACGGTTTTCCCATTTACAGAAACCGTTATGGAAGGGCCAGCTGCCACTGTTTTAATTTTTACGCCGTCTGAACCCTTCAGCTTCACCGGCACAGTTTTTAACGCGCGTCCTTGATTCAGCGTTCCAAGTGATACCGTGCTTTTTTTTGCATCAAGCCTCACTTTATACCCTTCTGTCCCTGTTTCATTTGCCCGAAAAACAAGGGATGCTGCACTTTTTCTCTCCAGTTTCATTGTTGCTTCATACTCAAGATAACCGGACGTTTCTGAATTCGATAGGATGAGAGCCGGCTGTTTTCCCGCTTTTCCCCTTAACGATCCGTCTGAATCCTTTGTCCAGCTGCCTGACAAAGCTGAATATCCGAAAATGGCAGTATTCCGCTCGTTCGCTGCCCCTTTGAACTCAGTTAAGGAAAAAGCAGAAAAAAGCAAAGCTGCCGCAGCTGCCAGTTTAAGAAGCGTTCTTTTTTTCATTTCATCCATCCCCTCGCAATAATTAAGCGCTTACATTATTTCTTTTTTAAAAAACGGGACGTATTTAATCAATCCCGTTATCTGCTGATAATCTTTTGACCGTTTCAAGTGAAGGCATTGCAGCAATGGCTCCAATCTTTGTACAGACTGCGGCTCCCGCCACGTTGCTGAAGGCCGTCATTTTTTCTACCGCTGCCATGTCAGAAGCGGCTTCCCTCGGATTCTCCCCTTCTGCAAGCTGATAAAGAAACGCGCCGACAAAGGCGTCTCCGGCACCCGTGGAATCGATGGACTTTACCTTTATACTTGAAACAGCGGCTCTTTCTTTCCGGTTTGAGACCACGGTTCCTGCACTTCCTAATGTAACGGCAATCAGCCCGCTGCAGGACTTGTGCAGTGCATCAAGGCCTGCCTGGATACTTTCTTCTCCTGAAATCAGCGCCAATTCCTCCCCGCTCATTTTGATAAAATCAGCGAGTTTCAAGGCCTCTTGAGCAAGACTAATAAACAGGCTTTCTCTGCCTTTCCACAAATCCTGTCTGTAGTTTGGATCGAACGAAATGAATTTTCCCATGCCCTTTGCTTTTCCCATTGTATCCAAATACATGGAACGCAGCGGTTCTTCCAGCAGGGCTGTCGCCGAACCAAAATGGAGGATGGACGCCTGATTCCACTTTTCTTCATCTATATCCCGCTCCGTTAAAAAACCGTCTGCTCCTCTATTGAAAAGAAAGTCCCGTTCACCGTTTTTTTGAAGAGATACAAAAGCAAGCGTCGTTTTATAATCAGGATCAAAAACAAGCATGGATGTATCTGCGCCCGCATCATCCAGCGTTTTCTTCAGAAACTGCCCGAACGGATCATTCCCGGCTTTGCCGCAAAAGGAAGCCCTGCCGCCAAGCTTGGCAATCGCCGCACAGACATTCGCGGGTGCTCCTCCTGCCTGCTTTTCAAACTTCCTTCCTTCTGCAAGATGGACATCCGGTTCCGTGCAGTAAAAATCAATCAGTGCTTCTCCGATGCAAATAACAGACCTTTCCACATCCTTCATCCCTTCCGCTTCCAGATGGAGGAGAGTTCATGCACATCGAGTGATTTGACATGTACCGTTCCGCCTTTTGACGCCACCTGCAAAACACCTTCCTCATGCTGAGAAAAAATCAGGAAAGTGATGGCGCATTCACCGTCATTTCCAAAGACCTCGATGGATGATGCATCAAGCAGCAGCTTCAGACGGATCGACCGATTTTTCATTTTTAATGGCGCATTCTGAACGGCAGGAAACGACGCTGAAAAATCAGATTCCCCGGAGTGCGTTCTGTCTGCTGAAAGGATTTCAGACTGCGGGTCATAACGGATGACCGTTCTTTCTGTTTCTGAATGAATAATCATCAGCTCCAGCCCGGCATTCCCCTCAAACTCGGCCTCCAGGTTCAGTTCCATCAAAGAGCCTTTTAAGGGAATCACTGCTTGATTATCTGCGGACACAAAAAGATGGTGACAGGTTTTTCCTGCTTTTCTAAGGTCCTGTATTTCCGGGACCGGTTTCTGGATAAGATGAAGGCCGTCTCTACCTGCAGAAAGTGACAGCTCCCTCGGGAACGTCATAGCGCCGCGCCATTCCCCTGTAGGCACTTGATTGGCATATCGCCAGTTGCTCATCCACCCCATGTATATGCGGCGGTCAGGAAGGTCTGAGAAGCTTACCCCTGCATAGTTGTCTCTGCCGTGATCAAGCCACAGCACCCCATCTTTTTCCCGGTCATTCACAAAGGTTTCTCCGTCAAATTCACCGATAAAATACTGAGTTCTCGACCCCTCTGAGTAATCACCTGTATCACCCAGACTGACGAGCATGACCCATTTCTCCTTCCCTTCACCTGCAGGAAGCGGAAAGAGGTCGGGGCACTCCCAGAAACCCGCGTGTGATCCTTCTGCAAATGCACTCGCAAACTGCCAGTCTATCAAGTTTTCCGACTTGTAAATGGTCGCACTTTGTCCTGTGGCAAGAATCATGATCCAGCGCTGTGTATCCATGTGCCAGAACACTTTTGGATCCCGGTAATCGGTCTTCGATTCATCTGCAAGAACGGGATTGCCGCTGTATTTTGACCAGGTCCGCCCGTTATCGCTGCTGTACGCAAGGCATTGCCGCTGACGGGCTCTGTCAGTGCCCGGATAGGTGTCATGACTCGTATAAACGGCGACAAGTCCCGGTTCATCATCGAAAAAACCAGTTGAGTTTTCCCAGTCAACAACCGCGCTTCCAGAGAAGATGGCTCCGTGTTCATCAGGATACAGGGCAACCGGAAGATGCTCCCAGTGAATCAGATCCCTGCTCACCGCATGCCCCCAGTGCATGGGACCCCAAACTGTGCTGTAAGGGTGATACTGATAAAACAAATGATATTCGCCTTTAAAATACACCATTCCGTTAGGATCATTCATCCACTTCTCCTTCGGTGAAAAGTGAAACTGCGGGCGGTATTTTTCTGATAGTATCGGCTTCACTTAAAAAACTCCTTTTTCATAAAATAAGAGGCTGCTGATGATTAAGCAGCCCCTGCATTCCGGTTATTGCTGGGTGCGGTCATACCCTTTCTGCTTAATCTCAAGCCACTCCTGCAGCCCCAGACGGTCAAGCTCGGCAAGGTATTCTTTCCATTCTGACTCTGCTTTTCCAGTTGTCATCCATTCTGCACGCTTTCGATTAATATAAGCAAACAGATCGGCTTCAATCGATGAAAGTTTATCAAGCTCTTCAAGCGAGAAGAAAACCTTCGGATACGTGTTTTCAGCTTTCATGTGCGGGACCATGACTTCTTTCATTAAATCCAGTCTCCATGCTGCATCGTCGGGCTTAGTTGTGACAGTGCCGTAGTACTCATCCAAAATCGCAAGCGGCCCGTTAATGCTTGTTTTCTGGCGGACTTCAACCGGGGCAGCCCCCTCAAGAGGCAGATGCTTCAGCATATTTGAAGCTTCATCATACTCAAAAATGTTTTGCTGCTTATCATCCCCGTAAGTTCCCCAGTTGTTCTGGACAGACTGCAGCGGGTCGTACAGCTCATCAATCCACTTCGCAGTCAGTTCAAGGTTTTTGTTTGAACTTGTGATGACCATTCTTCCTCTGTCAAAGCCCATGCCGTTCGTTCTCGCAACGTTCACATTTCCATCCGGCCCTGCCACTGGAGGCATAAGATCATATTTCTCGTTCATGCCGGTGATATTTGCTTTATCCCATGTAAAATACATGCCGTAGCGTTCATCTTTTCCTTTCGCCAGATACGTATTCCAGTCATGCTCAAACGCTTCAACATCAATCAGTCCTTCTTTGTAGAGATCACTGAAGTACATAATCGCATTTTTATATCCTTCCTCTGCGGCAGTCAGGATCACTTTGCCTTCGTTGCTTACAACCGTGTGATCCCAGTTGTCTCCAAGCCCGAATGCCCCGAACAAGAAGGCAGGATCCTCCCCGCCGTGATTGATGATAAAGGACATGGGCATCTCATCCGCTTTTCCGTTGCCGTTTGGATCCTGCGTTTTAAAGGCGAGTAATACCTGTTTCAGCTCTTCTGTCGTCTTTGGCATCTGCAGTCCAAGCTTATTCAGCCATTCCTTATTGATCCACGGGAAATCATCGACGGAGTGAATGGTTTCTTTTCCCGTGCCAAGCTCTTCAATCCACGGAAATGCATAAATGTGGCCGTCTGGAGCAGTCATCATCGCTTTGTATTCAGGTGATGAATCAAGCACTTTCTTCAAATTCGGCATATGCTTTTCAATTAACTCTTCAACAGGAATGATGGCTCCGTCTTTGGCAAGCTTCAGCAGGTCATAATCTCCGTAGCCCGCATCCATGATCGCATCCGGCAAATCGCCGCTTGCCATGGCAAGGTTTCTTTTTTCTGCAAACACATCATTCGTATAGTTTTTCCACTGAATCTGAACACCCGTTTTTTCTTCCAGACGCTTATAGAGCAGCTTTTCATTTGGATCCTTCGGCGCAAGCGGAGAGCTTTGCGTGATAAACTTCAGCGTCACCTCTTCCTTCAGCGGAAAAGAGATATCCTTTAATTCATAATCCTCAGAGGATGCGACATTTTTGCTTGTGCACCCGGATAGTAATACAGCTGCAATTGCGGCTGCCCCTACAGCTTTTTTCACGTGTTTCATGACCATTTCCCCCTGTGTTTGTTATTTTAATGAACCAACCATAACCCCTTTTTCAAAATACTTCTGGAAAAACGGATACATAATAATCAGCGGAAGGCTTGAAATGACAATCGCTGAATATTTGATCATCTCAGAAACCTTGGCAAGCTCGGCCATTGCCAGCTGATCGCTGATCATGCCGGGTTCAGCCTGGTTCTGAATTAAAATAGATCTTAAGACAAGCTGCAAAGGATGCATGTTCGGATCTTCCAGGTAGATCATTGCGTCAAAGTATGAGTTCCACTGTCCCACAAAGGCATACAGAGCAAGAACAAAGATGATTGGTTTTGAAAGCGGTATGACAATTTTGAAGAAAATCAGCAGATCTGACGCCCCGTCTACTTTTGCCGCTTCATGCAGTTCATGGGGAATTCCCTTAAAGTACGTTCTTGCAAGTATGATATTCCACACATTTACAGCCCCCGGGAGCAAAATCGCCCAGACTGTATTCAGCATGCCAAGGTCCTTCACAACCAGATACGTTGGAATTAGACCGCCGCTGAAAAACATCGTAATCAGGAAAAACGTCATAAACGCGTTTTTCCCGACAAACCCTTTTGTCGCAAGAGGAAACGCAGCAAATATGGAAACGACAACAGTTATAAAGGCAAATCCGGCGGAGTAAAGCATCGCATTCACAAATCCCCGCACCATGGAATCATCCGACAGAATCCGTTTGTAGCCTTCAAGGCTCCAGTCAGAGACGTTAAAGGAAAGTCCCTGATTCAAAAGAACCGTCGGATCCATGAAGGAAGCCATAACGACATAAACCAGCGGCACAAGAACTACAAGCACTGCCAGGCAGAGAAAAACGGCATTCAGAGACAGGATGATTCGGTCAACGCGTGTATGTTTAATCATGAAAATCCTCCTCTCGGATTAATAGAGTCCTTCTCCCTCGTTCAGTTTTTTGACCACAAAATTCACAACCACAAGTAAGATGACATTGATAACGGAGTTAAACAGGCCGACTGCAGTAGAATAGGCGTAATCTCCAGCCTGAAGTCCGATTTTGTACACGTAGGTCGGAAGGATTTCCGACGTTGGAAGGTTCATGGCTGTCTGCATCAGAAATGCTTTTTCAAAGCCGATTGCCATGATGCCACCTGCACCTAAAATAAAGATAATAGCCATAAGCGGTTTTAAAGCTGGCAGATCAATATGAATCATCCGCTGCAGAATATTGGCTCCGTCTATCGTTGCGGCCTGATGCAGCTCCGGGTCCACATTCGCAAGTGCCGCCACATAGACGATGGACGACCATCCCGCAGCCTGCCAGATGCCTGAAAGAATATAAATCGATCTGAAGTATTCCGGATCGGACATAAACATGACCGGCTTTCCTGTAAGAAACGTAATGAAGTGATTAATCGGACCTGTCGGTGCTAAAAAGATAAACAGCATCCCTACAATAACAACAACCGAAATGAAATTTGGCGCATATAAGAACAGCTGAATATTTTTCTTAATAGCTGCTCTTCTGACTTGATTCAGCATCAGAGCAAGGACAATCGGAATCGGAAATCCAAGCAAAAGCCCGTACAGGCTGAGCTTAAGCGTGCTCATAAAAATCGTTTCAAAATTGGGCGAGGTCAAAAACTCCTGGAAATGCTTAAGCCCAACCCACTCGCTTCCCCAGATTCCCTTTATCGTGCTGAAATCTTTAAAGGCAATGATTGCCCCGTACATTGGAACATACTTAAATACAATTGTGAGAATAACAGCAGGCGCAATCAGCAAATACAGAAAGTAATTCTTTTTCACATACTCCCATTTGTATTTGGGTTTTGCCTCCGGCTTTACGATGACAGCGCTCTTATCTTTTGCCTTCACTGCCTCCTGCATACAGCTCCCCCCTTTACAGAAAACGCATATAAGCGCTTTCATAATGTTGCAGAGATCTTTATCTGTTGTCCCTGTACATTCACTTTATCAAATGCTCCATTCAAAAAAGTTTGATTTCTTTGGAAGAAGAAGTTTAATATTTTTGGTTCATTTATGGTACAGGGTGATGCAGACAGAGGATACCTGCAGCAAATCGTGTTTCAGAAAAAAATAAGCCGATCCTCAGCGGAATCGGCTCTGCAATTTGACGTTTTATTTGGGCTTTAAATGCTAACAAATGTTTCAGCTTTCCACAACCAAAATTTCCCGTCATTCCTTCTTATCGATATCATCGAGACTTCCGTTTATTTTTGCGACAGCTTTATCGGCGGATTTTTTTACGTCCTTTCTGCCTATTCCGATGTCTTCAAATAATTCTTTCAAAGAATCGCTTATGACTGGATAAGCCGGTGAAACAGGACGGTTTTTTGAGTAGTTTAGGGCCTGATGAACAAAAATATTTTTAGGATAGGATGAGAGTTCCGGAAATGATTTGGATACTGAAAATCGGGCAGGCATGTCGCCTGTTATGTCAACGTATTTTCTGGAACCTTCATAGCTTGTCAAATACTTTATAAACGCCCATGCCTCTTTCGGATGCCTGGATTCAACTGATATGCCGAGCGCCCAGCCTCCATTTGGGGTCACCTGGTGCGTCCCTTTCGGCAAAGGTGCCACTCCGTAATCCTCTCCAAGCTTAAAATCAGGGAAATTCTTTTCAATTTCTTCAAGCATCCATGAACCCATGACAGACATTCCAAGGTGACCTGTTACAAACGGATCGGGAGGCATTTCAACAGAAGCAACTCCGTGGCGGTGATAAAGATCCTGATAGAATTGCAAGGCTTTTATGGCGTTGTTTGAATCCAGATAACCGGATGCCGTTTTCCCGTCAGGACTTAGAACATCCGCGCCGAATTGCCACAGCAGCGGCGTTTTAAAGTAGGCTGGAGATTCCCCGCCGCTGAACCCCTGTGCAGGATCAATTCCATAAACCCCTTTTGCGGGATCATTGATTTCTTTCGCAAGCTTCACTGCCTCGTCCCATGACATTGGGTCGGCAGGATCCTGTGATGGAAGCGGCAGTCCCGCCTTTTTAAAAAGGTGAATGTTATAAAACAAGGCCACACCGGATTCCGCGATGGGAGACAGATAGATGTCTCCTTTATATTTCATCCCTTCAAGTGTTGAATGAGGGATATCGTCGATCTGTCCTTCTGCTTTCATTACTTTATCAATGGAAAGCAGCGCACCCGAATTTGCATAAAGCCCAAGGTTGGGACTGTCGATCGACATAATGTCAGGAGGGCTTCCTGCGGCAATTTCCGTCCTCAGCCTTAATTCATAATCCCCGTACGGAATAGCGTTCATGTTAATCTTTATGCCGGGATGAGCTGATTCAAAAGCTGAAATCAGCTCAATATAGGCTTCATTTTCAAGCTTTGTCCCATAATTCCGCCAGAAAGTCAGTTCAATAGCTTCGGATTTTCCGGATGACCGTTCCTCATCGTTCCTTTCATCAGTTGAAAACAGGTTGAAGGATGAATAGGCATAATACACGCCTGCAAGGATCAGCAGAAGGATGGGGATAAGTATAACCGCACCTTTTTTCATCTGCTTTTTCCTCCTCTCCATGCTCAAAGCAGACTTCCTGTATTCAGCCGGTGTCTGTCCGATGTGTTTTTTAAAGACAGTACTGAAATAATTGGAATTAGAGTAGCCTGTTAAGTAGGCAATATCAATCACTTTCAGCTGTCTGTCTTTTAACAATCTGCATGCATGCTTCATCCGTACCTCCACCAAATAATCACTGAAAGTATGTCCGACATGCAGCTTAAAAAGTTCGGACAAATAAGCACTGTTAATATGAAATTGATCAGCCAGCACACTAAGTGATATTTCATTTGCAAAATTCAGGTCGAGGTATCGGCGCACGTTTTCCACAATGGATAAGCCGTTTGGCGAAGAGCGGAACGTGTTTACCTTCTGGATAATACTGTGAGCAAAATCCGTCAGCTGCTCAATGACTTTTTCATGGGAGGTTAATTCTCCAATACTCTGCTGGCATGTCCACATCGTCTGGTTCATTTGTTCTCTGTCCAAATCATATTTCACAGCAAGCGATTCAAGCAGCAAAAGGATCCTGCCGGCTGCAAAAGAAAAGGACAGCATTGACTTAGTCTTTGCTTCATTTAAAAGCTCTAGAATCAGTATGCTACAGTCTCGCATTCGGCCATTTTCAATCAGATTGACTGCTTTTTTCTCGAGATCAGGAGAGAGCTCATATACCTCTTTATGAAATGTTCCGTCGATCACTTGTGATTTTTCATCAGGATCACTCTGGCTCCAGGCAAGTAGGGCAGAAATGTAGCCTGTTTTTAGCTCTGATGCTGATACCTGCTTGCCTATTCCGATGACGGTTTCTGCTCCAAGATATTTTTTTACATACGTTTGAACCTTTTTGATCATGGTGGATGTTTCAAAAGCGTTCCTGTCTGATGAACACTGAAGAAAATGGATCATGCCTGCATACCCGGCATCATGAAAAGCGTACGCCCTTTCATACGTTCCCCCTATTTCTTTGCAGAGCATTTTGAAGGGAAGCCATAGCTCCTTTACTGAATATCTGTCTGACCTGAGTTCCACGGTAAAAAATTGAACCGAATTTTCTTTATTGGCGAGAAAGTCCATCTCAAAGTGATGCAGTCTTTCGGCAGCTGACTCAGTCCAGTCCTGTTTTACGAGCTGAAGGATGTATTGTTCCTTCATTTCTTCCAGCTGCGTGTGAACAAGCCTTGTCATTTTATCTGCTTCAATCTGCTTCATTTTTTCAGCTGCTATTTCTTCCTTCACCCTTCTTAAAGCTCCTGCTAGCTCGTCTGGAGCAACAGGCTTGAGCAAATAATCCTTTACTCCTTCAACCAGGGACGACCTTACATAGTCAAAATCGGAATACCCCGATAACACAATAACTTTTACACCGGGAAACTCACGGTGACATCTTCCAGCGAATTCAATCCCGTCCATCACAGGCATCCGGACGTCCGTAATGACGACATCTGCCTTCATTTCTTTCACAAGCTGAAGCGCTTCCTTTCCATTTGATGCTTCTCCGGCAATCAGGAATCCTTCTTCTTCCCAGTTTGCTTTCATTTTCAGCCCTCTGCGCACTTGAATTTCATCGTCCGCCAGTATGACCTTCATCATGTATATCCCCCTCATTTCCCTTTATACATAATGCAATGCTTGTCCCTGCTCCTTCTTCTGACTGAATGCTGATTGAAAACCGGCTCCCGCAGAACAGCTTCAGCCTTCCAATGACATTTCTCAGCCCAATGCTGCTTCCTCCACTGTCCAAAACGGTTTCGTATCCTTTCTCTTCGGCTAAGATCTTCGATGCCATCTCCTTTGACATGCCTATGCCATCGTCATCTATCAAAATAGTTAACTTATTATCTTTCCATTCGGTCCTAATCAGAATTTCCGCCTCTGTTTTTTGTATTAGACTATATTTAACCGCATTTTCTACAAGCGGCTGAATGATAAATTTGCAGATGGGAAAGGATGCTGCTGCCGGATCTTCTTCTATAATAAAGCTGACTGCCCCATCATATCTGAGCTTTACAATTTCGATGAAGTCACGGATATAGGCAAGCTCTTCTCCTAATTTGACAATATCCGTTTTTGTATTTAATGAATATCTCATCATTCTTCCGAGAAAGATGCTTACATCCAGTACTTCCTTCTGTTTATTCTGCAGGGCGAGACTCCCAATGACTTCTAGCGTATTGTTTAAAAAATGCGGATTAATCTGCAAAAGCAGAGCTTTATACTCAGCATCCTTTCTTCGGAGATTTGCCTCATATTCTGTTTTGATGAGGTCATTCAGCTTTTCCACGGTATGATCAAACACCTTAATGGCGTATCCCACCTCATGATTATAGGATTTAATGGTCGGCATAAACGACCTAGCTCCTTCAAGATCTCCATTTTCTACAAATTTCATGGCATTAGTAAGCTTACCGAGAGGACGGACAATGTTGGAAGAAAGGACATACGAAGCAAGGATTGTCAGCAGAAAGATCACTCCGCTAAAAAAGAATAATTTTTTCTGCAGCCTGTCAATTTCTGCGAAAAGCTCAGACGTTGTGATTTCACTGAAAAGCGTCCAATTGCCTATCTTTAATTTTTGAAAAAAAACAAGATAATCTTTACCCCCGTATTCCGTTTCAATAAGCCCATTTGACTGATTCATCCGTTCAATGTTTCCAAGACTGTCCTTTAATACGGATACAGGTGTTTCCACCTTGCCGGACAACACGTTCTTTCCGTTTTCATCCAGAAGATAAACGCGTCCGTTATCCCCTAGTTTAATTTTTCCAAGCGCAGTCTCAAGAAGCGAAGCTGGAAAACTGACTTTAATGATTCCCGATAAATCAAGCATCTGCATATCAAAAAGAGGAATTAAATAGCTGTTAACCTCCATTTCTCTCTTAGCCTGATGAAGCTGGTACGGGTCCTGGTGATGACTTATCCATCGCTTTTCATCTTTTGAAAATGCCTTGTACCAGTCCGTTTCAGAAAGGTTCGGGTTATCTCCCCATGTCCCTGTTCCATCGTTTAGAAAAACAGAAATGTCCATGTCATTTGAATTATTGATCATCATCGAAGAAAGCTGCATTTTCAGCTGGTTTTTGATCAGCATCCTCTCATCGGACGAAACAGCAGAATCACTTTCTGCATGCAGCCAGTCCTGAGTTGCCTGATTAACAAGTACCTGTTTCCCCAAATCTTCTGCCTGTGAGGTGACGGAGTTAATATAGATCGAAAACTGCTCCATCATTTCAACAGTTGAATCCTTTGTCTGATCTTCAATAACAGAAGTAAACCATGCCGGGATAAGAAGGGACAAAACAAGAAACGGAACGGTCAGAAGAATCGTAAAAATGATAAACAGCCGATTTCTAAGTGAATAAAACATGGAGACCCCCGATAACTTTTCAAAAATTTCTGTTTGTTTTATTTTCTTAAAGTATAATACAAACCTGCCTTTGCCGGGGTGGAATTTTATAGATGGGGGAAGAAAGTAAATATCGAGGAATGTTCAATTGTCTGCTGTAAATTGACCCTTAGGGACAGTGAAGAAACCCTTACTTTATCATGTTAAATAAAAAAGAGCACCGCTCAAAAGAACGATGCTCCTTCATTAATATTAGTTATTTACGAATCCAAACCGCACCGGCGGAATTGTCTTTCGCTTCTCCTACTACCTGGAATTTCAGGCCGTAGTTTGGAACTTTTCGTCCTGCATCCGGAATGACATCATTGATGTAAAGTCTTGAATCATCAAAGAATGTTACACCCTTCAGTCCGTTGTAGCTGTATTCGCCGCGTGTCGGGCTGTCTACGTACCAGGAAGGCGACTTGTCATATGAGAATGCTGCATCTGCAATCTGGTAGCGTGTTGATTGAGTAGTAGTCAGTTTGCCGTCAAGCAGACCGTACAGCGGCTGCGGATGAGAATCCACGACTCCAAGGAAGCCTTCACCAGGATGTTCGCCTACCCAGTTGTCTGTGAAGCTGTCATCTGCATACCACACAACCATGCCTGTGTTGTATTTAGGTCCGCGTGAGAACGCAAGAGCTTTATCAGAACCTGCATAGTTTCTCCACTCAAGATAGTAGTGATGTTTAGCAAGATACGTTCCGTCGAACGATTTAAAACCGTCCAGTGTAAACTTCGCTGCACCTTCTGCGTCATCGCTGAAAAGCTGTTCGCCGTCAGCTGTTAAAACCGCGTTGTCCAGCGCAAACCCTTCAGGCGCAAGTCCGCCGTCTGTCGAATAATCAAAGACAAGCTTCACTTTTTTGCCTGCAAATTCGCTCAAGTCGTATGACTTGTCGATCCATTTTCCGCCAGTTGTTCCCTTAGTTGCATCTCCGTCAGTTACATCTCCGCCGAGGATCTCAAGAACTTTGCTTCCGTCAGCTGTTTCTGCTTTTACAGTTAAAGCATCACATGCACAGCCGTATTCAATCTCATAATTTGCTTTGAAAGTGAATTCTGCACTTGTTTTGCCTGTAAGATCAAATTGGGGTGTTTCCATTACAGTGTGTACGTTATCACCTTTCGTACTGTGATAATATTTTTCGCCAAATTCGGGCTGAATTGTACTTTTCACTTCTTTTTCAGGAAGGTTTACTTTTACAATTCCAGGATTGTTTGACTTTGTTACACTTTGGTCGATAAAAGCTGCCGTTCCTTCAGCCGTTACGTCCTTGTAATTGATTTCGTGAATGTTTGCCCAGTTTCCGCCCATCATCGTCTGGAAGAATTCTTTATTCTGCGGAGAAAAACTTGTCGGTTCTGTTCCGGCAATCTCTCCGTTCCAGCTTCCGCCGCTCATAATGGACCATGAAGCAACCGGTTCACCCTGGCCTGAATACTGCGTATCATACTCATCAGGAAGGCCTAAATCATGTCCGAATTCATGGGCAAAAACGCCGACTGCCCCGTCTTCAGGCTGGATTGTGTAATCGAATGCAGCCATATTTCCGCCCCAGTAATCCACATCAGCCTCTGTGCCAGGTACAGGGAATACACCGTCAAGTGTCCAGCGGTGTGACCAGATTGCGTTGCTCTCAAGCTTTCCGCCGCCTGCTTCCTGGCCTGTTCCCGCATGAACAATCATCAAGTGGTCTACAAGACCGTCCGGCTCATTTTGATTGCCGTCACCATCAAGGTCATACAAATCAAATTCATCATAGTCTGCGAGATTCATACCTGATGAGGCTGCAGCTTTAAGAGATTCTTTTACAAGATCACGAGGTCCAAGCGGGGCAAGGTTATCGTGTCCCCCTGCCGGATTATCGTCTCCGTAGTCAGCAGCTTTTCCCGGAACCGTCAGCCACTCAGAAACCGTACCGTCTACTGTGTAGCTTCCGCCGGACTGCTCTTCATAGAATTGCTTAAAGGTAGGAACTTTCTTTCCGTCCAGAAGCTGAAACGGCTTGTCCCCAAAAAGCATGTTTTCATAATGCTCTTTGCTGAAATCATTTGAATACATGTAGCCTTCTTCTTTGATGATATTGTTGTGTTTAAAATCTTCAAATTCAACAAGCAAAATCAGAACCTTATCTTCTCTTACTGCTCCTTCATAATTTGCTTGTCTAGCAGGTTTCACGTTAACAAAGCCGTCTTTTTTACCTTTTTTCAGCTTATCATGACCTTTAGTGAGCTGCTTTGTGAGCTGCTCTTTTTGTTTCGTTAAAAAGTCTTTTGACTTTTCATCAAGATCATATTCTGCATGTGAATGACCATCTTCTGTATGCAGATCGGCAGCAGGCTTTTCACCTTGCTTTTTTTTAATATAGTTTTTCACAGCTGCTGCAGCCTCTTTGTCGCTTGCCTTTTTCGGGATGATTCCCTGTTTCTTCAAAGCGTTAGCCAGGCGCTCTTCATTAATGATATTCATATCAATCGGCGCAGACAAAGCCGTTTGTGTATTTTCCTGTACTGGCTGCTTGGCGAAAGCTGCCGGTGCAAACAGGCCTGCCGTCAAGCTTGCAGCCAGAATCGACGTTCCAAGTTTCTTGCTCCAGTTATTCAAGTGCGGTCCCCTCCCAATTTGTAAGAACATGTAGAATTTTCTGTTTTTTCTACACGTATAAAGATACCATACTATGAAAAACTTGGAATTGGTCTATTATCCTATAATCGGAAATATTTTACTAGTATAATAGATCATCCGAATGGAAAAAGAACTGAAGAGATGGACCTATTTTAATATGAAGGCATGAGGGAAGAAGGAAGCATAATCCATCTGCCACCCCCAGAAAATCCGTCTTTTCATTCAATAGTGTATTGAAATAGACGATCCTTGGAGGGAAACGATGGAGTCCTACGTAAAAAATTCTCTGCAAAAATGGAAAGAAGATATGCTGCAGCAAAAGAATGAGATTGATGCTGAATACGAAAAAATAAAAAGCGAACTTCAGCTGTATTCCTATAAGTTCGGTATTACGAAACAAGTGATTCAATCCACGATTAATGACGAAATCATCAGCACGATCAAAACCACTTACCAAAAGCCGTTTGAAGAAAAGTTCAATGAACTGAAACTGTACATAAAAGAATTGGATGAAAAGCGAAGAGTCTATCAGATGTTTGTTGAGAAGATTGAAAAGGTAAGTGAGACAGACGAAAATTAAGCAGAAATCCCTGTGGCGGATTTCTGCTTTTTATTAACGAAAAAAAACGGTTTCCCGGCTTTAATGAAGATATTTTCCATGTTCGGGAATAGCCAGTTTTTCAAAGTCCCTGCTCAAAAGGGCAAGACCTTCACGCAGTTCTTCTCCTGATACAGGCACACCATGTCCTGTAATTGCTGTGGAAGGCTTTAAGGATTCGAGTGTTCTGACAGACTCCCATGCTGCCTGCCAGTCCGTCGTGAAATATCTGGGCGGACCTGAGATTTCCTGTTTTTGTGTAAACACTTTATAGAGGGAGTCCTGCCTCACGGTTACAAACGCATCCCCTGCGATCAGCGTTCTGTCGGATTCCCTGAAAAATGAGACATGTCCTGGTGTATGGCCGGGAGTATGAACCCATTTCCAATCAGGAAGGCCCGGAATCATCCCGTCTGGTTCAAGCGGCTTGACCCGGTCTTTAAGATCAATGGATTCGTTCGGAAACATTTTTGACAGTTTCGCGACCATTCCGCCTTCTGCACTTGGGTCCGGTTCAGGATAATCTTTTTGGCCAGTTAAAAATGGAATTTCCAGTTCGTGGGCATACACCGGCACCTGCCACTGTTCAACAAGTTCCACAATCCCTCCCACATGGTCAAAATGCCCATGTGTCAGCAGAATCGCTTTTGGAGCAGCATCCATTCCGCCATGTGCTTCAAACGCTTTTTTAATGGCGTCTGCAGAGTGGGGCATCCCTGCATCAATGACATACCAATCGTCCCCGCTTCTCATAAATACAACGTTTACCACCTGATTTGTATAGCAGTAAACCCCGGGAAGCACATCGATTTCAAGTCCGCTCATCACAGATGTTACCGGGATGAACTTATGCTCAAAGGGGCTCTCCATGTTATCGTCCATCGCTGATACCTCCTGATTTTCATTCAAGAAGTTAGTATCCTCACGATCCTGACAATCTATTCACATACAAGAACCTGTCTAGAGAACATTTGCTTTCTGACCGTGCATCTGTCGATGATGGCAAAGCCGGCTTCGATAATCATGTGATCCATCGTTTCACTCGTGACAATGACTGCACGATCTGCAATGCGTCTTGCATGCCTGATAATATCAAGCTGCTCTTCAGGGGTAGCATGTGTATAAAGATTGTAAGGCATATCGATGATGGCCGCGTCATACTCTCCATTTACCTCTGCAATCGGAGATACTTTCACATCACACTCATAGCCAAAATGGGCAATATTTTCTCTGGAGCCATCCACGACAAGAGGGTTGATATCACGGCCGACAATGTCAATCCCCATTGAAAGAGCTTCAACGAGCACTGTTCCTATTCCGCAGCAGGGGTCGATTGCCTTTACTCCGGCAGGATGCGGGACTACAATGTTAGCCGCTGCTCTTGCAACCCTTGTACTGAGAGCGGTTGAATACTCCCGAGGCTTTTTCACATGGTGCAGATATACAGGTTCGGCTTTTGTATAGTTTCCAAAATACCAGCGTCCTTCGTGTACTGTAATCCCAAATATCTGATCAGGATTCCGGACATCCGCTTCTGCTTTAAACGGCCAGCCTACTCTGCGTTCAATCTTCCGCCGTTCATCATAGCTGATTTGTTCTGACTCATCCAGGTCATTGATTTTCAGAAAAATGATCTTAAAAGTGTTCGTACCGATATCAATCTTGCCAACCTGCTGAACGATATCCTCTACTTCATTTCCTTCATATAAGATCTCTATGCGCTCTTTCATAAAAGGGCTTCTGCTTGGATCAATGCATATGCTGCTTTTCAGGCAGTATCCATCCGGCTGAACGCCAAAAAAAGACCGCATTTCAAGCTTGCATAGTTCAAGCTCTTCATTTGTGCTTGCAAACGTATAAATATAGGCCGGTTTCCGGCTTTGATTCTGCAATCATTTCCCATCCTTTAGCGTTAAAAATATGCGTCTATAAAACCATAGCTGTATTCTAAAAGAAAAGCAATTCTTCCGGCGCGTAAAAATGACTTTCCAGGAGAATCCTACCGATAAAAGGAGAGTGATTGATCAATGAAAGATAAACACACTCAAGATCAAACGTCCGAAGGATTATATCAAATGGTTGAAATCATAAATGCAAAAGGGGATACAGGAGAACTGACAGACATTGTGAATCAGGCTGACGAGCATCTCCTCTGCAGCGACGACCTATTCGACCGGCAGCTTTTTGCGATCGTAGACGATACTGTCAGTGAAAAGGAAAAATAGTGAAGCATGGGCCATATAAGAGAACTAAAAAATCCGAACTGATTGATTGTTGAATAGTTCGGATTTTTTCTAATGGATCAGCTTTCACGGTTCCTTATGACCCTTCAGCTCTCACTCATCCGCGCGGAGGGTTACTTCCCGGATTCTAATGATCTTCTCCCGGATCATTCACTTTCTTGCTTCATGTACCTTCAGAAGTTTTCCCTTAACAGTGGTCGTTTTCATGGCTTTTATAACGGCCGGTCCTTTCCCGTTAAGAATATCTACGTATGAGACATTTTCCTGTATGGAAATGATCCCAATATCATCCGCCGTGATGCCGGGAAGGTTTGAGATTGTCCCTACAAAATCAACGGCTCTGATTTTCTTTTTCTTCCCGCCGTTAAAATAAAGTTTCATGATGCCTTTATTCAACTGGGCACTTTTGTCTTTTTTCATAGCGGGCTTCGCTGAAAGTTTCTTATCAAAAGCCGGTTTGGCATCTGCCGTTTCTTCATGAGTTGGGGCGTCTGTTCTGCGGATGGCAAATCCGATATAGTCCTCAATCTCCGCTGTCATTCTTTCTTCATTTGGCACCGCAAACGTTATTGCCTTTCCTTTTTTCCCTGCTCTTCCGGTTCTGCCTGTTCTGTGTACATAGCTTTCTTTTTCAAGCGGCAGATCGTAATTGATGACAAGGGATACGTTGTCAACGTCAATTCCCCTTGCCGCAACATCTGTTGCAATTAAGTAGCGGAACGCTCCTTTTTTGAAATCATCCATAACAGAAAAACGATCTTCCTGAACGAGTCCGCCATGAATTTTTCCGCAAGGATAGCCAGCACGGCTGAGCTTCCTCTCCAGTAAATCCACCCTCTCCTGCGTTCTGCAAAAAAGAATGCAGCTGTCAGGATTTTCGATCACCGTTACTGCTTTTGCAAGTGAAAATTTATCATCCTCTGAAACGGTGATGAGCGAATGGTCAATGTCAGACGTCGTTAATCCAGATGCCTTTATTTCAATTTGGACCGGATCGTTCATATATTTGTCGCACAGCTTTTCAACATCATCAGGAAGAGTAGCTGAAAAGAGCATCGATATCCGCTCTTTCGGCAGTTCTTCCATAATGGCCGCCACTTGATCGATAAACCCCATATTCAGCATCTCATCAGCTTCATCTATGATTAAAAAGCGCAATTTCTCGAGGGGAAATGTACCTTTTTCAATGTGATCAAGTACTCTTCCGGGTGTGCCCGCAACGATGTGCGTCTTTTGCTTCAATTCTATTTTCTGACGTTCAAATGGCTGTTTCCCATAAATAGCCGCTGCTTTAATTCGTTTGAATCTCCCAATGTTTGTGAGATCTTCTTTTATTTGTGCCGCAAGCTCCCTTGTCGGTGTCAAAACAAGCGCCTGCGGCTTATTCTCTTCCCATTCAACAAGCTCGCACAGAGGAATGCCGAAAGCTGCTGTTTTTCCGCTGCCTGTCTGGGATTTAACCACAAGATCTTTTTGCTGCAGGGCAGCCGGAATCACGAGCTTTTGTACTTCAGTCGGCTGGTTATAGCTTAATTTATCTAAAGCTTTAAGTAGATCAGAGCTTAACTTGTAATCTGAAAATCCGTTTTTCATTTGTCCTGAACCTCAATTTCATTTGTTTTATCACATGTGCTTCGGGTAAATATCCATTATACCCTTTATTAGACGGAATTAGATTTATGACCGCAAAAAAATACCGTAAATCTCCTGGGAGATTCACGGTATTCTATCAATCTATCAGTTTAAAACTTTTACATTTACTTCGCGCTTGCCAAATGCCACTGCTGCATCTTGTGTAGGAATGAACACATCAATGCGGTCGCCTTTAATCGCTCCGCCTGTGTCCTCTGCTGTTGCATAGCCGTAGCCTTCAACATATACTTTTGATCCAAGCGGAATTACATTAGGATCAACTGCAATCACTTTCTTGTCAGGATTTGCTCTTAAATCAACGCCGGTTGCCGTTGTTCCTGAGCAGCCGTCACAAAAAGCGGTATAAGCTGTTGCTGTAACTGTCATTTCTTTTGCAACGCTCTCTTCTTTCACATCATTTTCTGAAACCGCGCTTGCAGAAGCCTCATTTACAGACGGATTTGTGTCCTTAGGCTTTTCGCTAGGTTTTGCAGGGGCAGGTGCAGGCTTGCCATTATCTGCATCACTGTAAACCACTAATTCCTGTCCAGGTTGGATCAGGTCGCTTTGAAGATCGTTTTTACCTTTAATATGATCAACACTAGCTCCGAATTTTTCTCCGATGCTCCATAAAGTGTCTCCGGCAACGACAGTGTAAACTTCCTCATCTGATACTTTTAATGTATTGTCTGCCATGATTATGTCTGATGATAAGCCGTTCCAGCTCTTAATATCTTCCACTGAAACGTTATGTTCTTTGGATAGGCTGTAAAGAGTGTCACCCTTCTCCACTACGACCTCTTCTGCCTGTGCGCTAAATCCTGCTGTCGTTGTTAGTGCAGCAGCTGCTGCTAATGAAAAGATTGTTTTTTTCATTATTTTTCCTCCTCCTTCAGCAATCGATGTTTCCCATCTTAGCATAAAAAAGAGGCTTGTAAAAAACAGCGAGATAATAAATCCATTACAAATGTAACAGCACGATAACAATTACCTTACCAAATAACTGAAAATTCCCACTATATTCCTTAGTTTCCTGCAAAAAATAAGTGAAATTAGTTCGTTTTTCACCATATCCGAATACTAAATTTCTTTTTATCAGGACATATGGTATGGCCCTTTATAAGGGATGAGCGCTAAAATTTCTTCTCTCTATTTGAAACAAACCGCCACGTTAATCCGTCTTATATGTAAGAAGAAAAACCAAAGGGGAAATGAAAATGGGGAAATTACTGAATAAGCTGGATATGACAAAACAAGATCTGCTGTTTGGCATTTCAGGGTCATTGCTAATTGCTTCAATCTTGCAGTTTATCGCTTACTAACGTGAAAAACCCCTCGGCCAAAAGGGGTTTTTTCTTTTTATCAGACGACTGCCGCTTCCTCGGATCTTCCTCTGTTGCGTTTCACGGCATATGCAACCGCAGCAGCCCAGCCGATAATGATAAATCCATAAACAAATGGTGTAATCGATGCATCCGTATTCCAAGTTGTCAGCAGCGTTCTCGCGTTAGTCAGCACGATGAATCCTCCTACAAGGACGCCAAGAAGGTGGCCGGGAAGCTTCCTTACAAGCCAGGCGGCAATCGGTGCAGCGATGATCCCTCCAATCATTAATGCCCCAACCCACAGCCAGTTGACCTGCTCCCATCCAAGAGAAAGCAAAAATCCAAGTGTTGCTGATACGGCAATGGCAAATTCACTCGTATCAACCGTCCCTACCACTTTGCGTGCTGAGGCTCCTTTTTGCGAAAGCAGCACTGGCGTTGCAATCGGTCCCCATCCGCCTCCGCCGGTTGCATCAGCGAACCCTGCAATCAGCCCAAGAGGAATTGATTTTTTTCTTGTTAATGCAAGGGATTGATTTTGTTCCCTTGCTTCAAAGTGAAATAAGAAACGGACTAGGACATACAGCCCTAAAGCAAGCAGGAAAACAGCAATAAACGGTTTTGCCAGATCTCCGGGCAAATTACTTAGAAAGCACGCTCCCGCAAATGCTCCGATTGAGCCCGGAATAATCAGCTTATAGACGGCCTGCTTATCCACGTTTCCAAACTTAATGTGGGAAGCTCCAGATGCTGCTGTTGTGACTACTTCTGCCAAATGCACAGATGCCGAGGCAACAGCAGGAGCAATCCCGAAAGTCAAAAGCAGTGTAGTAGATGTGACCCCGTACGCCATCCCCAGTGAACCATCAATTAACTGTGCCAAAAAACCAATAAATGCAAAAATAATAAGCTTTCTCATCGCTTTCTCCCCTTTCTGAACAAAAAAAGGTCCTTAACATGGTGTTAAGGACCTTTGGTTATCCAATCAGTCTGATTTTTTTAAATTTTCAATTTGTATTTTTATTATACATAATTCCTATGAGTTTACAAGGGATTGTATGAAAATTTTTTTAGATCAATTTTTTTCATTTTTACTGTTCAGCCTTTCTGATAAACTAAAGCTACTTTATCCTGAGAATAGAGGAGTGAAAGAAGCAAGTGATTTTTGGACCCCGCGTTTTGAAAACAGGAATATCTGTCACGCTGGCGCTTTTTATCTGCTCCCTTGCAAATCTTGAGTATTCCGTATTTGCCGGGGTAGCCGCCATCTTTACAATTCAGCCTTCCATCTACAGGACATGGAAACAGGTTCGTGAACAAATTCAGGCCAATACACTCGGTGCGCTGCTCGCCCTGTTTGCTCTTTACTTTTTCGGCAGCAGTCCTCTCGTCATTGGAGTCGTTGTCATCTCTGTGATTGTAATTTGTCTGAAGCTGAAAATGGAAGCGTCCATCTCATTGACGCTTGTAACCGTTTTGGCCATTATGAGTGCACCGGGGCAAGAGGATTTTCTTTATGTGCTGAACCGGTTTACCGTCATTCTGATCGGAATTGCTTCAGCGTTTATTGTCAATCTCCTGATTCTTCCGCCAAAATATAAAGAGAACTTTTTTTCAAAAGTGCAGACCGTTTTTGAAACGATGTCTCTTTTATTGAGAACTGCTGTATCGGATGAGCTGACTGAATCGTACTATCAGGAAAAAAGGAAAGAGTTCAGAACTGACCTGCAGCAGCTTGAAGACTTATATGAACTTTTTGATGAAGAACGGGAAAAGATGGCAAAGATCAATCCGCTGAATGTAAGAGAAATTGTCGTGTTTAAACAGATGCTCAAAACCATTCAGCAGGCTGCCGATGTACTGAAAGTCATCGAAGAGCATTACTTTCAGAGCAGAACCACACTGGCAGAGGATCAGTTGTTTGATGATCAAATTGAGCAGCTGACGAAATGGCATGAGTATTTGCTGCTCAAATATGAAGGGAAAATTAAACTCAAGGACCGGTTTGAAGATGACCGGGTGACAAGAGGAACAAGGGTTTTTCTCATTCAAATGATGGAAAGAGACTCTGGAAAAATTGAAAATCAGAGACTGAATGTCGTAGCATCCGCTGTCTATGAATATGCCTTCCAATTGCAGCGGCTGGATCAGCTGGTTGGAAGTTACGCAAAAAAAGCAGAAGGTGCATGAACAAAAGCGCAAGCGCCAAGGCCCGCTCCGATAGGCAGATAAGAATCCGGCGGAAAAGTCCGGGTCCCGCCTTTTTTGACGGATTTGTTCTGACAGAGGATTCAGGCGCTTACGCTTGCCGAGGATAACTTTGTTATGTTATCCACAGCCTTTTACTCTTATAATTTCCTAAACAAAAAAAGTCCAGCCAAACGGCTGGACTTTTATGCTGAGCGCAGCTGCCTTTCTGCAGATGCATCTTGAGCAGGTCTTGCTTTTTTGATTTTCGGTACGGGAATAACATAGCCGCTTAATGGAATAAACTGCAGCAGCCTGATAAATGCCACTCCAATGACCATGACAGCAAGGAACAGCAGCGGAATGTTGCCGACTGTCCAAACGCTGTTTGGCAGGTATTCAACCATAAGATATAACGTCATCGGATGAATGAGATAAATGCCCATTGAATACTGGCCAATGATCATCAGCGGCTTTTTAATGACTGTCAGTTTTGTAAGAAGCGGGTACATTCCAATGGTAGCAATACAAATCAGCGGAATGTTGATCAGGTTTGTAAGTCTTCTGTTGGAAACCTGTCCAGTGATACGATACTCCACAACTGCTCCGGCAGAAACAACAAGCGCGAGTGCAAACATCTGCCATGGACGCTTCGTCACAAAACCTGTAATCTCGTCCCAGAAATAGGCAAGGACTCCTCCAAAAGCAAAGTAAAAAATCCAGATCGGCATAAAGGTCTTGCTGGCAAGAAACGCACCGAGAGCTCCCTCAACGCCTGGATTAAAACCGAATAAATTATAGCTGATCACCAAAGTTAAAAGTGCAAAAACAATCATAGCTATTTTAGATCTGACAATTTTTTGAAGGAACGGAAAGATAAAATAAAATTGAACAACGATGGCGATAAAATACAAATGATAAAACGAATTTCCAAGCAGGAATTTCTGAAGTTCTGCTTCAAACCCCTGAAATTCAAGCCCGTCATAATGATAGACCAGATAACGGTAAACCAAGCTCCAGATGATAAACGGAATCAGGATTTTTGAAAAGCGCGAAGTAATGAATTTCTTTGTATCAAATCCCCTTTTTCTCACTTGGTAAAAAAGGAGAAAGCCGCTGAGCACAGCGAAAATGGTTGTTCCAAATCTTCCAACCTGATTAATAAAATACGTAAACCAATGCCATGTTTGAGCATTTGCGTAATAATGAGTGGCCGTAACGTGAACGCCAACAACAGCCATACAGGCAAAAGCTCTTAAAAATGAAATTTCAAATAGGTAATTTCTGTTTTTTTGCTTACTAGCATTAGATGACTGAACAGACATAACCTGACCTCCTTGTCCTTAAAGTATAAGTTTAGTGTAGATGGTATGAACAAACAAGTGTCGATTTATGTCAAAATAAGTACTTTTGTATGAAATTGAAAAACGTGACATTTCCTGCATGAATTTTGTAAATCCTTGCAAAGCCAATATGACGGGGACTGAGCGTATTTCCCTGTAAATGGTGAATTTTGAAAAAATGAATAGCAGGACCCTCTTTTTTGGTAAAAGTTACTTCTCTTCTTTCTCCGGTTTTATACCAATAAGTAAAAAGGCTTACCGGTGAATGAGGTTTTCTGATTGAAGCATCCTATAGACTATACATAACCGAAGGCGTGTTGCTGATGAACGATATATACGAATGTGTGATTATTGGAGCAGGAATTGCTGGACTTCAGGCAGCCATTCAGCTTGGCCGCTACAGAAGAAATGTAATTGTCATTGATTCCGGTGAAGGCCGTTCTTCCCTTTGCAGAAGCTACCGCAATATTCTGGGCTGGCCAGACGGAATCAGCGGCGAAGAACTGAGAGCGCTTGGAAAAGCACAAGCTGAAGAAACAGGCGTGCACTTCTTTAGCGGCCGCGTAGTCAGGCTTAAAAAAGCAGGAAATGCTTTTGAAGCTGAAACGGCATCAGGAGCCGTCTATTATGCAAAGAGAGTGCTGCTTTCGACTGGACTATCTGACAGAATGCCGGAGCTTCCTGGCCTAAAAGCCTGCCTTGGCCTCAGTGTCTATGTGTGTCCCGATTGTGACGGCTATGAGGTCAGGGATAAAAAAACCATTGTGCTCGGCGCGGGAGCTGCGGGTGCAAACATGGCGCTTACCCTTTCTTATTGGACCGATTCTATTGTGTATGTCAATCATGAACAGCAATCAATTCCTGAAGACCTGATTTTGAAGCTTAAACACAAAGGAATTATAAGCGTGGATAAGAAAGCTGATGAAGTTTTAACAGAAAACGGATCTGTGTTTAAAGGAATTCGTTTTGCAGACGGGACGCTGCTTGAGGGTGACCGCGGCTTTCTTGCTTTCGGAGGGAACACTGTCCATACCGGGCTTGCAGCAATGCTTGGTGCTGAACGGCTTGAAAACAAGCATGTCCTGACAAATCCCCGGACAAAGGAAACAAGTGTAAAACATGTATGGGCTGCAGGAGATGCAGGCGTGCATTCTGAGCAGGTGACCATTGCAATGGGAGAAGGATGTCAGGCTGCTGTCTGGATTCATAAGAGCCTGATGGACGGAGAATAGCAGCGGGCTGCTGTTCTCTTTTGTTTTGCCCGTGTTATTATGGGGTCTTGAAATCGCACCTTATCATTGAAAAAATAGTTTAAAAGACTTAGTATTTAAAGAGAGTGATTTTTTACTAATTTTACATAATTTAAGCAACTTTACAAAAAGCTATTTAATTTAAGGAGTGGATGGACGTATGGGTGTGACGCTCAGTAAAGGTCAAAAAGTGGATTTAACGAAATCAAATCCCGGCCTTCAGAACGTAATTGTCGGACTTGGATGGGATGTAAGCAGGCACGGGGCTTCCTACGACCTTGATGCATCAGCATTCCTGGTCGGTCAATCCGGCAAGGTAGGCAGCGATCAGGATTTCGTTTTTTACAACAATCCGTCAGGCGGAAACGGTTCGATTCTGTACACCGGAGATAACAGGACAGGTGCAGGGCATCAGGATGATGAGCAGATTCAGATTAATTTAAGCGCTGTCCCTCAGCATATTCACCGGATTGCGTTTACAATTACGATTCATGATGCACAGGCAAAGCAGCAGAACTTCGGACAGGTTGAAAATGCCTATGTCCGCATTTTCAATCCGCTTAACAATGATGAGCTGATCAGGTTTAATCTTGGAAGAGATTTTACTGTCGAAACCGCGATTGTTGCAGCTGAGCTCTACCGCCACAACGGTGAGTGGAAATTTAATGCAATTGCAAGCGGATTTCAGGGCGGCCTTGCAGCCTTGTGCCGCAACTTCGGAGTAACGGTGGATGACGAACCGGCACCGGCAGCGGGAATTCATTCAAGCGGATTTCAGCCGCAGCAGCCAAGCTATTCCCAGCAGAATACGCATCAGCCTCAGCAGACTGCCTATTCTCAGCAGTCCGCGCCATCGTACACTCAGTCTCCTCCGGCCTATTCTCAGCAAAGCTACAGCCAGCCGCAGCAGACATATAGTCAAGGATCTCAGACATACGGCGGGGAAACGATCAGCTGTACACGCTGCAGCTCAACGAACGTACGCACAGGCGAAAAGGGCTTCGGTCTTGGAAAAGCTGCTGTAGGCGGTTTGATTCTTGGACCTGTAGGGCTGCTTGGAGGATTTATCGGAAAAAACAAGTTAAAGTTCACGTGCAACAGCTGCGGCAATTCCTGGTCTCCAAATCAGACGGATTACGCCGAATGGGCTAATCAGCAAAAGAACAAGGCTATGGAGCTTTTCCAGAAATATAAGAGTCAGGACGTCCTTGAAGCCGTTGTTGCCGCCTGTGCACTTGTAGGCACGGCAGATGGCCGCCTTGATCAGGCTGAGCGCCAAAAAATGATTGAGTTTGTGAATCAAAGTGAAGAGCTTCGTGTTTTTGACACAAATAAAGTCATTCAGCAATTTAACCTATATGTTCAAAAAATGGAAAGAGATCCGATCATCGGGCGTGCTGAAGCCTTTAAAGCACTTGGAAGAGTGCGCACGAAACCGGAAATTGCGAGGCTTGTTGCCCGCTATTGCATCGCCATCGGTTATGCGGACGGCCATTTTGATCAGAATGAACAAAAAGCTGTTGCAGATATCTGCTATGAGCTTGGACTGAATCCGAACGAGTTTTTGGCTTAGGAACAAAAGCGTAAGCGCCTTGTTCAGATCCGATAGGCAGATAAGAATCCGGCGGAAAAGTCCGGGTCCCGCCTTTTTTGTCGGATTTGTTCTGTCAGAGGATCTAGGCGCTGGAGCTGGACGCGGATAACTTTGTTAAGCTATTCAATCCCTGAATATCATTATTAATATCCTTAACAATTAAAAAATGCCTGCGGGAATCTGTCCCGCGGGCATTTTTTCACGCTGAAAACTTCGTCACATAATCTCACAAACTAGAAGTCTTTCTGATTTTTCTATTGTAAAATAAAAGAAAAAGAAAAAAATTTTATCCTTCCCTTACCATATATACTCCCCTTCTTGGTTTTACGACTGAAGGATACCGTTCAATTACCTTTACCATGAATGCGGATGGAGACGATACCCGTTTCCCGGTCTGCGCTTCCAGATCGTCTGCAATTTGTTTGGGAGTGGCCACTTTCCTGGCCCTGAGCAGATGAAAAGCAGCCGCAATCAATTCATTTGACTCTTTTTTCGTATATCTCACAGTTCTCCATTCCCTTCTGATAATAGTGCTATTTCATCTATTTTACTTTGAATGGCGCCTTAAATCTACAACGTTTTAAACCACTAAAGCGTCAAATGGATTATTTACTATACTCCTATATTTTCTGAAGGCAGCCCTTTATGGAAAAAATTAATAAGCTAATGCTATGAACAGATTTGACAGAATCAGGTATAATAGGTTCATCACAAACAGAAATGGGTGACAGATTCTGAAAGAATTTATTCTTCTCATGGCAGAAGCTGTGAATAATATACACGACCTTATCAATTCAATGGCCTATCAGACGTTTGGATTAAATGTGACGGACAAAGACCTTCACTTCTGGATTATGGGCTTCATTGGAATGGCTGTGTTTCTCTTTGTCTACCTTCTTTCGAAATGGCTGTCAAAGCTTCCTTTTGGAATAACAGCTCTTTCCTTTCTATACACTATGACGTTTATGTTCGTTCTTGTTTTTGGCATAGAAATTCAGCAGGCTCTTACAAGACGCGGGAACATGGAATTTATTGATGCCATTGTCGGACTGTGGGGCTTTGTCGCACTATTTTTAGTTTATATAGCGCTGATCCTTGTTGTGTTGGTGATTAGAAGTCTTTTCAGAAAAATAACCAGTAAAGAAGATATAGACGTATAATCAGGAGCTCTCTAATGAGGGCTCTTTTTGTATGGAGATTTATCCGAATGCTCACAAAGAGAACCACACGGAGTTTGACAAACTGAAAGAAAAAGCCGCATCTATGCCGGTCCTGCCTGAGCAAAGCACTACTTCTTTGTCAGGCCCTTTCGGAACCAGACATGGAATATGCGGATAATGATGATGATGGAAAGGTTAATGAAGAAGGTCAGGAACCAATGATACTTCCTGTACTCCATTAAATCTGTATACTCTGCAATAAGCCAGGCCATGAGCTGGATGCCGAATGCACTGGCAATGAAATAAGCTGCTTTCAGCAGAAGCCTTTTTTGTTCCGGATAGTTCAGGTTAAACCAAACGGCAATGGCAGGATAAAATAAGTAGTACAGGGTCAAGCTCATCTTTGTCGCATCCGGAAACTCCCTGAACGGAAAAACCATTCTGCCTGACAGGGTTTGTATGTACACATACAGCCAGCCCACAGACTGTGCAAACAGGAAGATCACTTGAGCCTCTCTCCGTTTTTCTTTTGGAACCTTCAGCAGCAGATACACTATTGCAGCTCCCCAAAGAGCAGCAAGGACAATAATTTCACGCATGGCTGTCACCTTTTGAAACCATTCCCTTTTTGTACCATTTTACGTACTGATGGTTAACCATTAGGACTAGCATGACGGAAAAAAAAGTCCAGTGCCATTTCCATTCGTCATATTTGACTAGGTTCGTATAGGCTTCCAATATGACTTCTGCAACGGTAAATACCCCGGAAAAGACAATAGCGTACACCCATTTTACAATCAGGCTTTTCCGTGATGGATAATGGATGCTGAAAAGAATGGCCAGCACGGGAAATAGGAAAAACTCAAATGTAAAGCTTGATTCGTTCACTTTGTTTTCAATGCTGAAAAGCTGCACCGGGTAATGGATCCAGCCCATTTCAACAACAAAAAGGCCTGCAATCCACGTAATGGAGCCAAGGGATAGAAACGGAACCCATGCTTCCCTTGCCCTCTCTTTCGGTACAAACTTTCCTATTAATAGGATGCTGAGCACAATGGCTCCGGCAATAATCCATCTCTCATGTATCATAGCGGCCCTGTCCATTTCTGTTTTTGTTGAATCTTCTTTAACCATCTGTCATTTCAGGAGGATTCTGACATTTCTCCTGTTTTATTACTATTGGTTCATCTTTTGCCAATTATGTGAGAATACAATAGGATGTTGAAATTTTTTATGATAAAGTGAGGATACAAAGGGTATTTACTATTTGATACGGGAGAGAAGTTGATGAAGACTAAGGCTTTGTGCCAATTTTTAAGAGAGCAGTCTGAATCCATGACAGACAAATGGCTCAGTTCAAGAACCGTTGAACCAGTATCTGTTTATTCCATTGATGTACCTGATAAAGTCACAGCAGATCTTCGCGATCAAAATCAGCATTTTATTCACACTCTTATCAATCTGCTTGAGAACCCCGCAGCTGACCGGCTGAGCAGCTGGGCTCAGGAAATCGCTGTAAAACGCGCCGCTTCAGAAACTCCTCTATACCGTACCATTCAGCAATTCAGGCGCTTCAGGCTGATTTTTCTGGAAACGGCCGAAGCCTATATCTTAAGCCATGAAGATGAATTTACCATCCATGACCTTCTGTTTTTCAGCAAACAAGTACACTCAGCCTTTGATCACGCCATTGAACTCTTTACCCGCTATTATCATCAAGTATCAGACGCAAGAATGGAAGCCCATAAAACCATGATTTACAAGCAGACAACGCCCGTTATTCCAATCTCAGATGAAATTGGGGTTTTGCCGATTGTCGGTGATCTTGACATGCACCGCGCAGCAATGATTACAGAAAGTGCCATCTCAAAAGCGGAACAGCTTAACCTGAGCCACATTGTGATCGACCTCTCCGGCGTTTTGGTCATTGACACGATGGTTGCCGGACAGCTTTTTAAAATGATGCAGATGCTGAAGCTGCTCGGAATTCAAGTAACCATTACGGGCATCCGTCCCGAAATCGCTCAAACTTCCATCCAGCTTGGAATTGATTTTGGAGATCTCGCTACATTTGGACAGCTTAAACATGCACTGAGATACCTATATAAGAAATGAGCCCTTTCTAAACTGCAGCCCCATAACTCCACCTGCTAAAGCAGATTCTTCACGCTGTTCCCTTCTCCCGAAAAGTGATAGATTAATAGGAAAGGAGGAGAACCGAATGATTCTTACTGGAATGATCCTTGATACTGAAACGACAGGCCTGTCCCCTGTTAATGATGAAATAATTGAGATTGGCTATATCCTTTTCA
Source organism: Metabacillus sp. SLBN-84 (assembly GCF_053629595.1). Lineage (NCBI taxonomy): Bacteria > Bacillati > Bacillota > Bacilli > Caryophanales > Bacillaceae > Metabacillus > Metabacillus sp. SLBN-84. The sequence goes on along the minus strand of NZ_JBRJIP010000001.1, from coordinate 954,360 downwards.
CTTATGATGATGAGCGGGACCTTTACTTAGATACACTGGAAGAAGGCACTTATCTAAGAGAACCGCTCTCTGCCTCTGCCAGAAAAAACTACCCATTTGCTTTCCGCATTCATTCCATTCCGTTTGAAGACGTGAAAGGCAAGTCGTTTGATGATGACAAAGTAAAAGCGGCCATAAAAAAAGCAGATTTTATCATTGCCCACAATGCTTCGTTTGACAAAAGCTTTACGGTCAAAATGTACCCTGAGCTTTTTTCAAAAAAGTGGTACTGTTCCGCTCGGAACATCCCTTGGAAAACATACGGATACTACAGCGCGAAGCTTATCAGCCTGCTGCACAGCCATAAGCTTGCATCTTCGCAGACTCACCGTGCTCTTGATGATGTCAGACAGCTGAAACAGCTGCTCATGAGTTCCAATTATGAGGGGAAATCCTATTTGAAGGTTGCCCTTTCCTCTGCATCGCCTGTGAAAAAGACGGTTATGTGCCCTCTCTCAGGCGTTAAACAAAAACAGGCAGACGGGACGAGCCCCCAGACTTACATTCCTTCTCTTTCCGCAAAAGACATTCTGTCTCTGCTTAAAGAGGAAGGGAAAGACCGGTATCTTGTCTACACAGAAACAGGCCGCTATATCGGCTTTATCGGCGCAGCAAAAACCAGACAAATAGAAGCCTCTCTTCGTGAAGGTTTGGGGATGAAGGCAGAAGTATCAGAGCTCTCGGTGAATGAAAAAGGAGAGCATCACTGCACCGTATCAGTGACAATTGAACCGGTTAAGAAAAAGCAGACTGCACGGTAATTGGACAGCACATCCCAACGTTGACTCCGCCTGACAGAATCGTGAAAAAAAGGTGGGACAAAACATAAGAGCGTATTCTTACGCTAAATTGATGCCGCCGATGATGATACCGCACGAAAGAGCTTGAATCTTATGCTATCTGACCAACGGCAGCTGATTATACCGTAAAAAAGATATAAAAACCCGACAACAGAAGAGAAAATAGAAAAAGGGTGAATTTGAACGAATCAAATTCACCCTTTTTCTATTTCCCACTCTTTTTACTTATCATTCAGAATGCTCTCTTCAAGTACAGCCGACTTGTCGCCATACACCTTTTCAATATGCTGGAGTCCCCATGCAGACAGCGATTCGAGAACGCCGGTTACGGACCAGCCGTATTCTGTAAGCTCATATTCGACTTTTGGCGGAACCTGATTGTAGATGATCCGCTTGACGATTCCGTCCTCTTCAAGCTCCCTGAGCTGCTGAGTCAGCATTTTCTGGGTAATGCCGGGCATCAGTTTTTTCAATTCGCCTGTCCGCTTTTTACCCCGCATTAAATGGCAGAGAATCACGCATTTCCATTTTCCGCCAATCACTTCAAGAGCAGCTTCTACGGGAATGTTGTACCGCTTTGCTTTCACCTGATCCTGCCTCCGCATTCACTTATTTTTGTCAGCCGGGTAAACAACGCCAATCTGTTTTCTGGCTTCATCCATCACGTTCATCACCGCAATGGAACGGTTATAGGTGTTAATAGACGATTCATAAAGGTCATTTTGAATCAGATCAATGAATTCCTTCATTTCATAGTACATCGTTTCTTCTTTTTGCGGTCGCGTAATATCTTCGATTCTGCCGTCGCGGTAGTGTATTTCCACTTTTCCGATTGTACTGATTCTGTCAATGACGATCGTCCCGTCCTCTCCCTGTATTTCGGAAGGCAGGGCGGAATCAGAAATTTTCGAGTACATCATAACAGCGTCCATGTCCTTGTATTGAAGAAGGATGCTTCCTTCTCCGTCAACGCCTGAATCAAGCATCAGCCCGCTTGCTTTAATTGTCTCCGGCTCACCGAACAGGACAAGGGAAGGATACAGTGCATAGACACCAATGTCCATGAGAGAGCCGTTTGAAAATTCGGGTTTAAATGCATTCAGAACCGTTCCAGAGCGGTATGCGTCGTACCTTGAAGAGTACTGGCAGTAGCTTGCCGTGTATCTTCTGACTGTACCAATCTTATGAAGGTTTTCCTGGATGGCTTTAAAGTTTGGCAGGAAAGTGGATTTCATTGCTTCCATGAGCAGGACGCGGTTTTCTTTTGCAGCCTCAATCATTTTTGTCACTTCTGCTGTGTTGGAAGCGAGCGGCTTTTCACAGAGAACATGTTTTTTATGGTTCATAAATAAAATCGCCTGCTCTGCATGCAGCGAATTTGGACTTGCTATGTAAACGGCATCGATCTCATCGCTTTTTGCCATGTTTTCTAAATCTGTAAATGTTGTCTTCACGTTATATTTAGCAGCAAATTCTTCCGCTTTCTCGCTTGATCTTGAGTAGACGGCTGTAAGCGAAAAATCTTCAACCTGCATAGCGGCCTGAAGCAGGCGGTCTGTAATCCAGTTGGTTCCAATAATTCCAAAGCGTATCAACAGTAGTTCCTCCCAAAAATCAATTTCTGTAATACCTTACCATATACAGGGGCAAACGTCTCAAGTGACGCTTGCTTAAATTAGTTCAACCTCTACAGATTCAATGCCGTGAACGTTTTTTATATCTTCGTACACATCAGACGTATAGCGGTCATTTTTTATCAGCAGGATTAAGTCAACAGTTCTCATTTCCCGGTCAACAACATCCTTGATTTTGACATATTTGATTTTCATATCGTAATCACGGAGAATTTTCAGCACGTCAGATATACTCACGTTTACTGGAACCGTCAATTTTACTTTTAGTTCTTTAAGACGGAGCGTGCGGGGTCCGATTTTTTTTACAAGCGGCGCAATGATTTCAATTGATCCGATCATGAAAACAAGGGCAATCAAAGCCTCCTGATAAAAGCCTGCACCAATGGCAATACCAAGTCCTGCAGCTCCCCAGATCATCGCTGCTGTTGTCAGGCCGCTGATGACATCATTGCTTCTCCGGAGGATTGCACCTGCACCAAGAAAACCTACTCCTGATACAATTTGAGCAGCAAGTCTCAGCGGGTCCATCGGCCGGTTGTAATCATTTGAAAAGGTATAGGCTGCCTCTATTGAAATAACGGTCAATAGACACGAGCTCACTGCGATAATAATGGTGGTCTTAAGTCCGAGAGGCTTTTTCTTAATCTCGCGCTCAAGCCCGATGATAATTCCGACAAGCAAAGATAAAAACAACTTAAGAATCGTATGCTGATGAACGATGATATCCTCCAACTCTGTTCCCCCTTTCTCTTTTTATAGTGTACTCATTTGATGTTTGAAACATTATACCATTCGCAGGCATGTGAATATATGTGATTTTGCAAATAAGACCCTGCATTCTCCTGATGCACGGCAAAAAGACACCCTGCATCGCAGGGTGCCTTGCGTACCGCTTATTCTTCTTCAGCGATTGCTGTTTTTTTGCGTTTAAATTTGCTCATGATTTCATAAACGATCGGCACGATGATGAGAGTAAGAAGCGTTGAACTTGTCAGTCCGCCGATGACCGTTACTCCAAGTCCTTTGGAGATAATGCCGCTTCCGCCTTCAATGCCGATGGCAAGAGGGATGAGCGCTCCGATTGTAGCGATGGCGGTCATCAGAATCGGGCGCAGACGCGTTGTTCCTGCTTCAAGCAGAGCTTCTCTCGTTGAAAGTCCCTCGTGTTCTTTGTGAATGACGCGGTCAATCAGCACAATTGCGTTCGTGACAACAATTCCAATCAGCATAAGCGCTCCAATCATGGAGTTGATGCTGATCGTTTCTCCCGCAATCCAAAGTCCAACAAGAGCTCCGATTACTGTAAACGGAAGAGAGAACAGGATTGCGAACGGTGCAAGTCCTCCTCCAAACGTAATGACAAGCACAAGATAAACAATGGCAACAGCTGCAAGCATCGCCAGTCCAAGCTGAGTAAAGGATTCCTGAATATCTTCTGTTACCCCGCCTGTATCAATATCGACTCCTGAAGGCAATGAGAGTTTATCCACTTCCTTCTGAACCTCACCGGATGCTTTGGCCACATCATCTGTTGTCAGTTCTCCGGAAACCTGAACGTAAATTCGACCGTCGCGGCGTGTCACTGTATCAGAGGTTTTCCCCTCTTCAACTGATACAACATCTCCGATTTTCACTTCCTGGCCAAGCGGGGACGTGATTGTTTTTTCAGTCAGATCGTCCACATTATCAAATGTTTCTTTTTCTGTCTGAAGGTAGACGCTGACTTCTTCTCCGTCTCTTTCAACCTGTGTAAGCACTGGACGTTCTCGCTGCGGCATCAGTTCCATGCCGATTTGTCCAGCAGTCAAACCAAGCTTGCTCAATTCCTCCTGGTTTGCGACAAGTGTAAATTCATCGTATGTCTCAGCAAGGCTTGAGCTCACATTTTTGAAGCTTCCGTTGTCATTCATGACTTTTTCAATTTCTCCGACAGTCGGCTCAATGTCTTTCAGTTCGTTGCCGTACACAAAAAACTGAACTTCATTGCTTCCTGCACTTTGGGTAAAGTCCTGTGCAGCCCATTCGCCCTGATCAGTATCTGCCTGAAGGTCCTCAATGACTTTTTCTTTCTCTTTTTCAAAGTTTTCTGTGTCATCTTCATATTCTATAAAGAAGATTGCACTGTTTGTGTCTCCCGGATTCATCGGGTTTTCGCTTCCCAGAGAGAATTGGACAAGCGAGACATTCTCGCGGTCTAATAGCATGCTTTCGGCTTTTGTAACAAGTTCTTCTACCTGCTCTTCTGTTTCACCAGGGGCTGGCTTATACGTCGCATATACGAGCTTCTGTTCTTCAGAAGGCAGGAAGCTGACACCGATGACAGGTACAAGGAACAAGCTTCCGACAAGCAGCAGAACAGCAAGTATGGATGTGATCCATTTATGATTCAGCGTCCAGTTCAAAATATTTCTGTAGGCAGCTGTCATTTTTCCCGGCTTATGCTCATCATGCTTTTTAGCCGTTTCTCCGTAAAGGCCTTTCTTAAAGAAACTGTGTGCAAGCATCGGGACGATTGTGACTGCTACAACAAGAGATGCGAGCAGCGCAAAAACGATTGTTAATGCAAATGGAAGGAACAATTCTCCAATCACTCCATTGACAAGTGCAAGCGGAAGGAAGACCGCAATTGTTACGATTGTCGATGACATGATCGGCACAAACATTTCTTTGGTTGCTTCTCTTACCAGCGCCATGCCTCTAAGCTTTTCGCCCTGAAGTGACATTCTGCGGTAAATGTTTTCAATGACTACAATGGAGTCATCGACGACACGTCCGATGGCAACCGTCATTGCTCCAAGAGTCATAATGTTTAAGGTAATGTCCATTTGCTTCAGTAAAAGGACCGCAATCAATAATGAAAGAGGAATGGATACAACTGAAATGAGTGTTGATTTAATATCCCTCAGGAACAAAAGAATGATAATGATGGCAAACAACGCGCCAAAGGCCGCTTTGCTCAGCATCGTGCTTACAGATTCTTCAATAGGCTCTGCCTGGTCCAGCGTCATCTGCACATCAAGGTTTTTGTATTCTTTTTCGTAAGCATCAAGCTCTTTTTTTACAGCATTTGCAACATCAACTGTATTCGCATCGGCAGATTTTACAACCTGCAGACCGATTGCTTCCTTGCCGTTTGTGCGTGAAATGGATTCAGCCTGCCCGACGGACTTGATATCTGCAATCTCTGACAGTTTTACTGTCGGAAGCTCTGCTGCCTGAGGGGCCTGTGCTCCGGGAGCTGTCTGCGTCTGTCCTGCAGGAGGCGCTCCTTCTGTTCCTCCAGGCTGCGCACCTGGATTCTGTCCGGCACCGGGAGCTCCTTCCGCTCCTCCAGGCTGCGCGCCTGGATTCTGTCCAGCACCAGGTGTTCCCTGCTCCATGCCCGATCCTGCTCCATTAGGCACAACAGGAATTTCAAGATTTTTCAGATCATCCATGGACAAGATATTTCCATCAACAACAACAGACTGCTCTTTCTCGCCGAACGTATAAAGTCCAAGAGGGAAGTTTACATCTGCGCCCTTGATGATATTCTGTACCGTCTCCTGATCCAAGCCGTATTCTTCAAGTTTATCTTCTTTAAACGTAAACTGTACCTCTTCTACCTGCTGGCCGGATACCTGAACGGAAGAAACTCCATCAAGGCCTTTTAATGCCGGAACGATGTCATCCTCTGTAAGTTTGGTTAATTCACTGAGAGACTGACCGTCCTCTGAAATGCTTAATGCTAAAATAGGAAAAGCGTTAATGCTCAGTCTTGAAATATCCGAATCATTGACTCCGTCAGGAAAAGACAAGTCTGCTACCGTGCTTTTCACTTCTTCTTCAGCTTCGCCCATATCTTTTTCAAAATCATATTCGATTTGAATGGAAGAGGCGTTCTGGAAGGATGTAGAGCTCACTACATTCACCCCGCCAAGATTCTGAACAGCCTGTTCAATAGGTTCGGTTACTTTTTCGGCGACCTCTTCCGGAGTAGCTCCAGGGTAAACCGTAGTAACTGTCACGATAGGGGTTGTGATATTCGGAATGGTCTCAAGCTTCATGTTCAAGCCCGAATAGAGCCCCGCCGCTGTCACAATAATCGTCAGCAGCCATACAGCAAATTTGTTCTTAAGGACAAAATTAATAATGGAATTCATGTGATCCTCCGCAGGTGAAATTTTTTTTAAGAAAAGCGCAATTACTAGCCAAGTTCCAGGAGACAAACAGGAAATTTGCTTAAGATTCCCGTTTGCGGTTCAGCCATTCCGCATTTTCATTGACTGACTGGTCATAATAATTAATAATATAAATGACCAGTCGTTTACAGTCAAATATAATTAGCTTGTTCCAGTATGAATTTTATGTAAATGTGAACATTCAGTCATAAATCTGCTGTCCATCAGGAACATTATGATGAGTGCAAAACGAGGCGGCAAATGCACGTGTAAGGAGAATCAGCGAATGAAGGAAAAAGAAAAACGGATCATTGAAGCGGCGATGAGCCTTTTTGCAAAAAAAGGGGTCACTTCAACGTCCATTCAGGATATCGTCAATGAATGCGGGATTTCTAAAGGTGCTTTTTACCTTTATTTCAAATCAAAGGATGCTCTTTTGCTTGAGACATTCAAATATCATTTCGAACTTATCCATACGAAGATGCAGTCTGTCCGGGAAGAGGAACTCGAGCCCCGTGAACTTCTAATCAGGCAGCTATCCTGCCAGTTCAGTGAAATTAATAAACATAAAGATTTCATCATCATGCAGATGCGTGAAAATGCCGTGCCGAACAACCCTGCCGTTGCAGCCTTTCTCCAAAAAATGAATGCCGAAGCGAGCCTTCTTGTCAAAAATTCTCTCTCCTCTATTTACGGAGAAGAGATTCATTCTTTTATCTGGGATCTTACGGCCATTCTTCAGGGAATGATTCATTCATATTTGAAGTACATCATTCTTGATCAGACAGAGCTTGATTTTGACGCACTTTCTGTCTTTATCGTGAACCGGATCGATGATGTAGTGTCAGGCCTGATCCGCTCAAATGAAAAGCCGATCCTAACAGGCGAAGTGCTGACCAAGTTTTCACCATGTTCCGGCATCAGCCTTGATGATCTTCTTGAAGCTATTTCCCGCCATAAAGAAAAAGTGTCGGGAGACCTGCTTGTGACACTCGAGGTTCTCGAGTCTGAACTGCAGGAACCGCAGCCAAGAACAGCAGTCATTCAGGGAATGCTTGCCAACTTCAGCCGGGATTCGGCTTTATCTGATTTAAAGGACAGCATTGCTCATTATTTCAAATTAGAATAGAAAAAAGAGAGGTCCCTTTCGTTCGGGAGATCTCTCTTTTTCTATGAGGCTAACGGAATCAGTTTCTTTTTATAGAGGGCAGCGATAACGTTCATCAATGCCGCGGGGATTCTTTTAGGAAAATAGGCTTTCCTGTAATATTTATGAAAAGCTGTTTTCAGATCGTTCCACTGTGTACAATGTTTCGTCTGCCGAAACCTTGCTACATCAATCATCATGATTCGCCCTTCCGATGTAATAAAGATGTTGCGAAGGTGAATATCCGAAGGGTTCAATCCTCTCATTTTAGCGGATAACAGCGCACTGTCCACTTCCGCAATGTGTTCGTCTGTAATGGAAATTCCGCTGCTGACACATTCAAACAGGGTGCTGCCTTCAATGTAATCGATGACCAGAAAGTTATCACCTGCTTCATACAAAGAAGGATAATACTTAATCCCCTTAAGGGTCCTGTAAATGTCAGCTTCCTCTTTTGCGACATGTGTAAAATCAGGAAAGAACACTTTTAACGCTTTTTCTTCGCCGCTGAGCTTAAAGACGAATGCACTCCTGCCTGCTCCAATGAACGTCAGGGACGGATTGTGGCCCAAAAGCCTTGCCTTCGTTCCTCTGCCGCCTATTTTCACGCTGTCAGCGAGCTTGCTCCAGACTGTCATAGGAAAACCTCCATTCGTTTTAAACGTCTTTTACTATTACGAGCCAAGCTGCTCGATCTGATCCAGAATCTGTTTCATTTCATTTATATTTTTCATCATCTCTGAGTCTTCCAGCATCTGTAGGGTGTATTCTCCATTCTCCAGCTGCTTAAGAGCCGAATCAATGCCGCTTTCGAGCGATTCACTGTACGTTATGAGCTGACTATGGGCATCCTGAGCTGCACCAGGTGCCTCAATCTCTTTAAAGGCTTGAATTTCTTCTTTCATCGTAAGCAGGCTTTGCTCTAATTCCGCTCTTGCCTGCCCGCTACCGGCAGCTTTTTCCGCAAGAGCAGGCGCTTCCTCAGCAAATGCCGCTGCTTTGTTCATATAATCTTTTGCATCATTGGCATATTCAAGTGTCGAATTAACCTCCTGCAGAAAAGAACATCCGCTAAGAAACACGATGGTTAAAACAGCAATTAGTTTCATCATCCATTTCAATTAAACCGCTCCCTTCCATTATCCACCTGCTATTCCCTCTGTAATATGCAAAAAGACGCTGCGGCCAATGAATTGGCCGCAGCGTCTTTTTTTGAAAGAGACTTCACCAATAAATCGGCAAAGGTCTCGCTAACAGCGGATTGCTGCCAGCAAAGCCGGGGAAACGGTCCCGTAATGACGACTTTGCTGTTAAAGCTACTCCCCTTTAAGGAATAGATATGATGTTATTTCTATTATACCCCGGTTGATGTGCAACGGTCAATTACAGCGCCCCGGGTTACACCGTCATTTTTTCACCCATGACAAAATAAAAACCTGAAGACCGGATGTCACTTGCTACACTGTGAAGTCCTTCTTCCTCAAGCTTTGTACAAAGTTGCTCAGGATTCTGAAGACTGAAAGCAAGCATTTCTTCTTTGCCGAGCCCTGATATCCGCACATCATCAAGCAGATGCATAAATTCCTCATCAGCAAACACATTAATTCCAACCTCATAAGCAACGGCTCCAGTGTCAGTGCCGTCAAGATTGATTTCTTCTGATTTTAAATACCAGAAATCGTAATAGATAATGTCAGACATAATCGCATTCCTCCATGAATTGTTGGTGAATGCATTGTACCAGAAAAATGGCCGGCGTGTAAAAAAACGGGCGCCCATTCATTCAGCGCCCGTTTCAGGATTATTCTTTTGCGTCCTTCTTGAGGATTCCCACCATAACCGCCGTGATGACGGCTCCTGTTAAAATAGCCGCGATGTAAAGCAATGGATTTCCGTCAACAATCGGAATAACAAATGCTCCTCCGTGCGGGGCACGAAGTCCGATGCCAAAGATCATTGTCAGTGCTCCTGCAGCAGCCGAACCAATGACAGCTGCCGGAATGACTCTGGCAGGATCTGATGCTGCAAACGGAATCGCTCCTTCTGTAATAAAGGTTGCTCCCATCACATAATTTGTTTTCCCTGCTTCTCTTTCAGCTTTTGTAAACTTCTTTTTAAAGAATGTCGTAGAAAGGGCAAGCCCAAGCGGAGGCACCATTCCCCCTGCCATAATAGCGGCATGAGGAGCAAAGTTGCCGGCATCGATCATGGCGATTCCAAAGGTGAAGGCCGCTTTGTTGATTGGGCCTCCCATATCTACTGCCATCATGCCTCCAAGAATCAGTCCAAGCAATACGAGGTTGCCTGTTCCCATGCCTTTCAGCCAGACAGTCAGCCCGTCATTAATGGCCTTGACCGGCTCAACGACAACAAACATCATAATCAGTCCGGTCAAAAGGATGCCAAACAGCGGATACAGCAGCACCGGTTTAATTCCTTCAAGTGAACCCGGCAGACCGCTGAACGCCTTTTTAAGTCCGACAACAAGATAACCTGCAAGAAATCCGGCAATCAAGCCTCCAAGGAACCCGGCTCCGCCAGTTGCCGCCATCAGCCCGCCGACCATACCTGGTGCAAATCCCGGCCTGTCGGCAATACTCATCGCGATGAATCCTGCAAGAACAGGAATCATGAGATAAAAGGCGTTGCCTCCGCCAATCGTGCTGAGCGCTTCTGCAATCGGATGATAAGAAGGATCATCCGGATTGGCAGCGTTGATTCCAAAGACGAATGACAGGGCAATTAAGATCCCGCCTCCGACTACAAACGGCAGCATGTTGGACACACCGCTCATTAAATGCTTGTAAAAACCGGATCTTCCGGACTTGCCTTCTGCAGATTTTTTGGGTTCTCCGCTTGCTTTATAGATTGGAGCATCCTGGTCAAGAGCTTTTTGAATGAGCTCCTGCGGCTTGCGGATACCTTGTGCGACAGGAACCTGTATCACATGCTTGCCTGCAAACCGGTCCATCTCCACCTGCTTGTCGGCAGCGACAATAATGGCTGCAGCTTCTGCAATGTCTTCCTCTGTCAGCGCATTTTTAATGCCGCCTGAACCGTTTGTCTCCACTTTGATGGGGACATTCATTTCTTTTGCTTTCGCTTTGAGGGCATCAGCTGCCATGTACGTGTGGGCAATTCCTGTAGGACAGGCAGTGACGGCAAGAATCATTTTACCTGAAGCAGCCGGTTCTGAAGCCTCCTCCTCTTCCATTTCCTTTTCTTTTTCGTTTATTGCGTTCAAAATCTCATCTGCTGTTCCGGCATTCTCAAGCTTCTTTTTAAAAGCAGGATCCATCAGAAAGCCGGACAGTCTGGAAAGCGTTTGCAAATGCTCGTTATTTGCGCCCTCAGAAGCAGCAATCATAAAGAACAAATGGGCAGGCTGACCGTCGAGAGATTCATAGTCTGCTCCCTGCCTGGACCGGCCAAAGGCAATAGCAGGTTCTGCCACTGCATTCGTCTTGGCGTGAGGAATGGCAATCCCTTCGCCGATTCCTGTTGTACTTTGTTCCTCTCTGGCCAGAATTGCTTTTTTATACCCTTCTTTATCTTTAAGCTTTCCGGATTTGTGAAGAATCTCAATTAATTCATCTATCACTGCCGGTTTAGTGCTGGCGCGCAAATCCAGAATGATTGTATCCCGCGTCAATAAATCCGTAATTTTCATTATTTCTTCCCCTTTCCCTCTTTAAATCTCTTCAACTGTTATCTCTTTAATGAGCTCCTGGACGAGTTCTTTTTGTGCAAGATCCTCTGAAAAGGCAGTTGCGCTGCCCGCTGCAACCCCCTGACGGAATGATTTTTTCACATCGCCGTGCATCGTATATCCTGCGAGAAATCCGGCTACAACTGAGTCTCCCGCTCCTACTGAATTCCTGATCTCTCCAGCTGGAACATTTGCAATAAACGCCGATTCCTGATTGATAAATACAGCACCGTCTCCCGCCATGGATACAATGACATTCTGGACACCCTCATCAAGAAGCTTTCGTCCGTACACTACAGCCTCATCTGCACTGCGTATGTCTGTGCCGAACAATTCTCCAAGCTCATGATGATTCGGCTTAATCAGAAACGGTTTCATGCTGAACGTGTTCTTTAATGCATTGCCGAAGGCATCGATCACCGTTTTCACACCTGCATCCCGGGCAATTTGGGCTGCCTCTCTGTAAAAATCTTCTCCGAGACTTTTTGGTATGCTGCCTGCAAGGACTAGAATGTCACCCTCCTGCAAGGCAGATATTTTCTTCAGCAGCTGCTGCTTCTGGGTTTCCCGGATTTCCGGACCCTGCCCGTTTATTTCCGTTTCAGTGCTGGATTTGAGTTTAATATTTATCCGTGAATAACCATCTGCAGGGATAAAATGGCTTGTGATTTGTTCTTCAGCCAGAAAATCCTCTATAAAGCTGCCGGTAAATCCTGCGGTAAAGCCGATAGCCTTGCTGTCTGCCCCAAGGCGCTTTAAAACTCTTGACACGTTGATGCCTTTTCCGCCCGGAAACATATTCTCGTTTTTTGTGCGGTTAATTTGACCTTCCTTAAAATCATCGACCCCTATCACGTAATCGATGGAGGGATTCAGCGTACATGTATAAATCATGGTGCCACAACCTTTATCACTGTTTTTTCCATATATTCATAAGCGGCATCTTCTTCAAGTTCATTAGTGAGAATGACAGCCTCACTGAGGTCTGCAATTTTTGCAAAAGACCATTCATTGAACTTCGACTCATCTGCCAGTACATATGCCTCCTGAGACAGAGAAACAGCAAGCCTCTTCATTGCCGCTTCTTCCGGGTCTGGAGTCGTAAACCCCGCTTCGGCGTGAATGCCGTTCACGCCCATGAAACATTTATCAAAACGGTACGAACTTAACCCTTTCTGAGCTTCACTGCCAATCAATGCCCTTGTCTTAGGCTTAACCATTCCTCCTGTCAAGAAAGTCGGAATGCCCTGTTCAAGCAGCGGTTCGAGATGGGTAACGCCATTTGTCACAACCGTTATCTCTTTACCCTTCAGGTAGGGGATCATCTGCATCGTCGTCGTTCCCGCGTCTATATAAATACTGTCGCCGTTCTTCACAATCGCCGCGGCTGCTTTGGCAATCCGCTCTTTTTCTTCCGAATGTCTCAGGGCCTTTTCGCTTACACTGAGTTCTTCGCCCTTTTGATGGAGGAGAGATGCCCCCCCATGGACACGCTTAAGCTTTTTTTCCTTCTGCAGCTGGCTTAAATCTCTTCTGATGGTTGATTCTGATGAATCCGTTGCATCTACCAGCTCCTGTATAGTCGCTACTTGCTTTTCCTGCAAAACCGACAGGATCAAGCGGTGCCGTTCTTGTGTAATCATAGCGCCCCTCCGTCTGTTTCAACTTTATGACCTAATAGTAACGTAAGCCCTTTCAAAAATCAATCAAAAACATCCAAAAACAATCAAAAATGTTCATACAACTCATAAACGCAGTCAAAATCAATCAAAAAAAACTGTCCGATCTCTCAGACAGTTCCGTTTAATCCTATATTTTGAAGCTTCAGCTGCTGCACAGCAAACTCTCTGTACATCGCATGCGATTCGAGCAATTGTTCATGTGTTCCATAACCCGTGACTTTTCCTTTGTCCAAAAAGATGATTTTATCAGCATCGATGACCGTTGACAGTCTGTGGGCAATAACGAGCGTTGTTCTGCCCTTCATCAAATTGCCGAGTGCTTTTTGAACGACAATTTCTGAGTGGCTGTCAAGGCTTGATGTTGCTTCGTCAAGGAGCAGCAGCTTCGGATCGCGCAGCAGCGCTCTTGCAATTCCGATCCGCTGCCGCTGTCCTCCGGAGAGCTTGACGCCTCTTTCTCCGACCTGTGTATGATACCCCTCTGGAAATTCTTCAATAAATTGGTGGGCATACGCCATTTCAGCAGCCCGGACAATCTCATCGTCTTTCGGCTCCCGGGTTAATCCGTAGCAAATATTTTCTTTGACAGTCCCAGATGTGATGGGACTCTCCTGCGGAACATACCCGATTTGCTCTCTCCATGACTGAAGGGAAAACTCTTCAATTCCATCTTCACCAAGCAAGATTGCTCCGCCGGTTGGCTTGTAGTAGCGTTCCATCAATGAAAATAACGTTGTTTTGCCGCTTCCGCTCGGACCTACAATGGCAGTCGTTTTACCCGGTTCAATTTCCATCGCCACTTTGGTTAGTATCGGGTCATTTTTATAGGCAAAATCAACCTCATGAAAGATGATCGGTTTTGCAATGCTCTTTACTTCTTTTCCGGCAGATAAGCTTTCTTCTTCTTCCCCAAGGATCTCAATTATGCGCTCTGAGGCTCCCATTGCTTTTTGAAGCTGAGTAAAAAACGCCGTAAACTGGGTCATCGGGATGACGATCTGAAACAAGTAGAGAATAAATGCGACGAGATCGCCAGATGAGATGGCGCCGGACTGCACTCTTAGTCCGCCGTATCCAAGGATGATGACTAATAGCGACATAATGACAAAAGAGATCAGCGGTCCGATCAGTGCATGAATCTTTGCTTCCGAAAGGCCAAAGGAAAACAAGCGGAAAGCCCCCTCTTTACCTGATTCATATTCTTTTTTTTCAGCGTTCGATGATTTCACGAGGCGTACATGGGACAGCACTTCACTCAATAAAGAAGTAAACCGTGCTGTTTCATCCTGAAGTCCTTTTGAAACCTTGTACATTCTTCTTCCAAGAGGAAGCAGAATCATGATTGAAAGAGGAATCAGGGCAAGCATAATCAGCGTCATCTGCCAGTCTAGGTAAAGCAGAATTCCGAACGAGCCGATTATGGCGATGATGCCTGTAAAAAAATTGGTGATGTGATCAGTGATCAGCCCTTTTAAAATGGCTGTATCATTTGTCATCCGGCTGATCATTTCACCTGTCTTGTGATGATCGTAAAATGAAACCGGAAGATGAATATGCTTCTTCCATAAACGTTCTCTAAGCTTGGCAACCACATGCTGCCCGACATAATTCAAAAGATAAATGGAAATTCCGCTCGTAACCGCCTGTGCGACAAAGGCTGATAATAAGAGCACTATATGGAAGGCTCCAATGCTCTCAAAACTAAAATCGTCAATAAGATTTTTTGTGAAAAGCGGAATAACAAGACCTGCAAGCGTGGAAATGACGCTTAGAATGCCTGCAGCAGCCAATCTCGCTTTAGACGGTTTAGTGTCGCGTATCAGTTCATAAAAAAGCCGCAGTCTGTCTCCGTATCCTTGTTCTTTCATTGTTTTTTCCCCCATCATGCATACTCATCATCTATTATACAGATATCTCCAGAAAAGAATAAATACAAGCCCTCTGCCTACCTGCATGTATTCCATAAATAAGGAAATGATAGTACTCAAGAATAACTAACCAAGAAAGCAGCGTAAAAGATGGAAAATTTCACTGGATCCAATCAGCACAGGCGGTATAAAGCTCATTTGAGCATGTTTGGGACAACTCAATTCCACTTAAGAAACCCATACATTATTGCATGGTGGTCCGCGGCATTTCCCGGATTCGGCCATCTCCTTCTGTCCAAATATTTCAGGGGACTGCTCCTTTTCGTATGGGAAGTCTTTATTAATATGCAATCTCATTTGAACATCGCAATGGTTTATTCGTTCTGCGGAGAAATTGATAAAGCGCGCGAAGCCCTTGATTACCGGTGGACCCTCTTATATATTCCCGTCTACATATTCGCCATCTGGGACAGCTACCGCACAACGGTCGATTCCAACCGGGTCTATCTGCTTGCCGAACGTGAAAACGCACCCTTTAACACCTTTACAATCGGAGCCATGGAAATCAACTATTTAGACAAGCGCAATCCCCGGATGGCTGTCGTCTGGTCCTTTCTGATGCCTGGAACCGGTCAGCTGTATATTCACCGCCTTATTACCGGATTTTTCGCCCTGATCTGGACGGTTGTTTTCGTTTATTATTCCAAGTGTCTTCTCGCTGTTCATTTTCTGTTTTTGGGAGAGATTGAGCAGGCAACGAACATTCTGAACCCATCATGGCTGATGTTTGTACCTTCAGTATACGGATTCGCTGTTTATGACTCATACATCAATACAGTCGAGAACAACAAGCTGTTTATAGATGAACAAAGAAATTTTTTGATGACTAATTACCAGAAATACCGGGTCAGCTTTCCTGACAGAGTTTGAGGGGTGATTTCCATTGCAAGTATTTGCTGCGTTTGATCACTGCACATATCTGGAGCTTGCGATTTCCAAAATCGAGCAAGAAGGTATACATAAAGAAAGAATTCTTGCTGTGCCTTTAAAAGCGAATGACGATTCCGTCAAATTGATGGATTCTATCCATCATTCAGATGGCATCAGTCTTTTTGATACAGGTGCAGCCCTTGCTACTGCATTTGCCGTCATTGGCGTCAGCATCGGGTTTAAGCTGGCATGGGGACCTGTTTACTGGGGTCTGATCGGGGCAGGCAGCGGTCTGCTTTTAGGCTTTTCCATCAATTTGTTCTACTATACGGTCATAAAAAAAAGAAAACTTAAAATTGGCGGAAGCGCCAAAAAAACCGAAGTCGTCCTTGTTATTGAATGCCGTGAGGAAGTGTTTTCACGCGTGGAAAAAATATTGAAGGAACACTATGCACTGGGAATTGGCTATATAAAATAAAACAGGCAGCCGCATGAATCCGGCTGCCTTTCTGTATGTTCTAATTTGTTAAAACGGCTGCTGCATCAGGCTTCAAGTTCAACTTGAGAAGAATCGCCGTTATACACATCCGTATCAAGTTCATTTGTCGCCTTTCCGGTAAGCACTCCGGCTGTCATGCTTCCGCTGACATTCAGCGCCGTACGGCCCATGTCAATTAAAGGTTCAACTGAAATTAAAAGACCTGCCAGAGCAATCGGCATGTTCATGGTTGAAAGAACGAGAATGGCCGCAAATGTAGCCCCTCCCCCAACGCCTGCAACACCGAATGAACTGATGGCAACAACTGCAATAAGGGTGAAAATAAATGACGGGCTGAGCGGATCAATCCCGACTGTCGGCGCAATCATAACCGCCAGCATGGCCGGATAAATGCCGGCACATCCATTTTGCCCGATTGTAAGACCAAATGAACCTGCAAAGTTTGCAATTCCTTCAGGCACACCAAGCTTTTTCGTCTGTGTGCTGATATTAAGCGGCAGCGTGCCTGCACTTGTACGTGAAGTAAATGCAAAGGTAAGGACAGGAAATACTTTTCTTACATACGTAACCGGGTTTAACCCTGCAAGTGTAAGCAGCAGCAAGTGAATAATAAACATAACGAGAAGTGCGACATATGAAGCGATAACAAATTTTCCAAGCTTCAAGATGGAATCAAGGTCGCTTGAAGCAACTGTTTTCGTCATAATTGCAAGCACACCATACGGAGTCAGACGCAGAATCAACGTAACGACGCGCATAATCACGGCATAAAAAGCATCAACTATTTTAGCAAACAGCTCCGCATGCTGGGGCTCTTTTCGCTTAACCCCAAGAAACGCAAGGCCAAGAATAGCTGCAAAGATCACAACTGCAATGGTTGAAGTCGGACGGGCACCTGTGAGGTCAAGGAACGGATTGCCCGGAAGAAGTTCAAGAACCTTCTGCGGGAAGGTCTGATCCTGAATTTCCGTATATGTAGCGTCAAGAGCTTCTCCTCTGGCTGTTTCAGCCTCTCCCTGCTCAATTTGAACCGCTTCTAAATTAAATCCAAGCGACGTTCCAATGCCGATTGCGGCGGAAATGGCTGTTGTTCCAACCAGAATCCCCAAAATCAGGATGCTGATTTTTCCGATATTTCCTGAAAGCTTCAGTTTCGTAAACGCACTGAGGATTGATATGAATACAAGAGGCATGACGATCATTTGAAGCAGCTTGACATAACCGCTCCCCACGATGCTGTACCAGCCGATTGATTCAAGAAGAACCTCGTTTTCCGGCCCGTAAATAAATTGAAGGGCAAAGCCCAGGACAATCCCGAGACCAAGGGCTGCAAACACCCTTTTAGAAAACGAAACGTGTTTCTTTTGCATATAAAAAAGCAAGAATATGAGTCCAAGAAGAACAGCAATATTCACAATTAACAAAAATGCTGACATAGCATTTCCCCCTAACATTTTCCTGTAGTATTAGAAAAATATAAATCAATTAAACCAATCAGTCAAGTAGGAATTACCGCCGGCCAACACTCAAACTTTATGTCCGCTTTTAATGAATTATGCCTTAATGGTTCCGCTTGCGCCCGCAATCTCATAATTTATGAGAGCAGCTTTAAAAGGAGGAGCGTGTCTGACGTGATAAAAATTAAAAATGCCTATCAAAATGAAAATATCTTAAATACGAGTGTATTAACCGCCGAGCAGAAAGAGATTCTTGATCTGATGGTAAAGTATGAAGAGGTTTATTCATATGAGCATTTCAGCCAGTTCAAATTCGAAATGGATCTGCGGACCGAAATTGTAAAAGCATCCTCCGCCCTTTATCAGAGCGGGGTCAAGTTCACGACGTTTGAGTATTCCAAATGCAATCCGGTTTTTTGGGACCTGACGAGCCAGGGAGCCATAGTCATTAAGCCCGGCGTTCCTCCTTCAGTCGCCTTGATGGACGTTTACAACAATGGCGCCCTATATGCATTTGAATGTGCGACTGCAATGGTAGCCGTTTTTTACAGAGCCGTGCTGGAAATGATTGAAGAGTCCTATTTCAACCGCCTGTTTGACGGGATGATTCTATATGACTGGCACTATGATGACGATCTAGGGGTTTTTACGAGAAGAGGAAATGATTTTCTTCCAGGTGACTGCCTGTACTTTAAAAATCCTGATTTTGATCCTGAAAAGCCGCAGTGGCGCGGTGAAAATACAATCGATCTTGGCTATGACCTATACTACGGACACGGAATCGGCATTAAAGATTCTGAGGGCATCATAACCTCCCTGAACAAATACAGAAAGCAAGGTGCTGTGAGATCAGCCTACCTTCTTTCTCAGGTTACACGGCTTGATTACAGATACTTGTATCCGTATAAACGGAGTGACAGAGAGGAAACAGGCGCCTATCCGATTGCAGATGGAACCATTACGGCAACGAGACTGGGGGACGTATTTTATTTAAAATCCTGATTTTCCCAGAACAAAAGCGGAAGCGCCAAGGCCCGCTCCGATAGGCAGATAAGAATCCGGCGGAAAAGTCCGGGTTTGACTTTTTTGACGGATTTGTTCTGACAGAGGATCTAGGCGCTTCCGCTAGCCGAGGATAACTTTGTTATGTTATCCACAGCCTTTTAACTTAATAATTTCCTAGACAACAAAAAAAGCCGCCCTTATTTCGGCAGCTTCAGCTGATCATTATGAAAATATTTGCGCTGCAAGTAGTACTGTTCACGCCCAAGATATTTATTTACCATCAGCTCCATTTCGCCAAGGTCATTTCTTGTCACGAGCGGATCGAGCTGATTCCACTTAACAACTCTAATAAAGTAGTAATCTTTAATGGGGGTGAACAAAACGGGGGAATTCGGCCATTGATCAAACCAGAATTCGATTCTTCCCCTTTTCTTGTACGAATAATGAATAATCTTCATTTTCATCACCTGTTTTAAGAATACATGTTCTCCTTTGAAAAAGAAAGCTTTAATCGGCTGATCCGCCTCTTAAAATCGCTCTGACAGGACTTCCGTCACCGTCCGTAAGTTTTAGCGGCAGAGCTATCAGCTCATAGGTCCCTTCTTCAGCCGAAGTCAGATCCAGCCCCTCTAAAATAAAGATGGACTGCTGAAAAAACGAGTGATGGGCAGGCAATTCTTTGCTTTTCATAAAATCGACCGAAGGGACATCGACTCCAATCAGCTTAATGCCAAGGATTCCAAGGTACTCTGCAGCATCAGGGTGAAAATAAGTGAACTCTTCGGGAAACCGGTTTGAATCCTCCCAGGAATCAGTCCGGATCAGCAGACGTTCTGTTCCCGCAAGATCCATTTTCTTCAGAATGTGAGCAGTAATGACCTCCTGGCCGCGAATGTGAATGACTTTTGCCGTGCCGCAGTAAATGGAGAGATCAAGTTCATGAATCCGCTTCCCTTCCGAGTCAAAATGATAGGGGGCATCTACATGAGTTCCCGTATGGGTGCTCATCTCCACCTTCCCGACATTAACGGACCCGCTCGCTTCTTTCGTCCACATCAGTTCAAAATCAAACGGAGTATCCCCCGGCCAGACAGGCGTGCTGTTTTGCAGCGGTCTTGAAATATCAATGATTTTCATGCAATCACCTCCCGAATATTTTCAAACTGCTCATATCGTTTTTCCCTCATTATCGTTTTTAGAAACTGCACGGTCTTCCAAATATCTCCATAAGAAGTGTAAAAAGGTGCAGGGGCCAGTCTGATAATATTCGGAGACCTGTAGTCAGGAATCACTCCATCCTGTTTCAGCGCTTTGCAGATTCTTGCAGCCTCAGGATGCATGAGAGCAACATGACCTCCGCGCCGTGCATCTTCCTTCGGGTTTACAATCTCAAATGAAAAACCTGATAGCTCTTCTTCGATTAAATCCATCATCACTCTGGTCATACTCAGAGATTTCCTGCGGATGGCAGCCATCGTTGCTTCCCTGAACATCTCTAGAGATGCAGATAAGGGCGCTGAACTGAAGATATGCGGAGTTCCAATTTGATAGGCCCCTGCAGAGTCTGCAGGAGTAAAAGTATGCTCCATATCAAACTGCTGCTCTTTATTTGAGCCAAACCAGCCACTCAGCCCGGGTCTCTTTCTGCCAAGATGCTTTTCATGGACAAACAGTCCTGCTGCGGCACCCGGTCCTCCATTGACATATTTATAGTTGCACCAGTAAGCAAAATCAGTCCCCCATTTGTGCATCTCATGAGGAATGGCCCCTACTGAATGGCAGCCGTCAAAGCCGATGATAATCCCCCGCTCGTGAGCAGCCTTCGTAAGCCTTTCAATATCAAGCAGCTGGCCGCTTCTGTACAGAACAGTCGGCAGAACAGCCATCGCCACATCTTCTGTCATGCAGGCAATAATCTCGTCTTCATCAAGCGTCTGACCGTCTTTGCTTTTCACCTTGACTAAGTGTGTATCAGGATTTAATCCTTTTAAAGACAGCTGACTTTGAAGAGCGTAAATGTCAGAAGGAAAATTCAGTTCATCCGCAAGAATTTTCGTCCTTTTTCCTTCTGGCTTGAAAAAACTGGCTGCAAGCTGATGAAGGTTTACCGTAGTAGAACCTGTCACAATGACTTCATGCGGCTTTGCCCCCACTAAAAAAGCCGATTGCCCGCCAAGTGTTTCAGACAGGTAGTACCAAGGTTTATCGCCTTTCGTCCAGCCGTCTATTCCGTGCTCCTTCCAGGCCTCAAGCATTTGGAGCAATGCAGCTTCAGTCCGCTTTGATGGCAGTCCGAGCGAATTGCCATCCATATAGATGATGCCTTCTTTCAAGTAAAATTCCTGTCTGTAGCAGGCCAGATCATCCTGCTTATCAAGTGCTGCCGCTTTATCTGGATCCATAGCGGGAAGCCTCCTTCATCCGGATTTCAGTTTGACTGATTAACTGATTTAAAAGGACGTCTGCCGGCACTTTTTCATGAATCAACCTTAGCCCCTGACCGGCCCAGACTGACATATTTTCAGTATTGCCTGTCTCAGAAGCCTCGCTTCTCAGACGCTTGGTCAGATTGTTTTGCAGAGGATAAGGGAGGACATCTGATTCATAAGGCTCCATTTTTCGGATAAAGTCATTTGAAATTCCCCGCGCATATTTTCCTGAGAATGCTTTCGTCAGTACCGTCTGAGCTTCTGTGCTTGAGACTATTTTGTCTTTATATGCTTCCGCTGCACCGCTTTCAGTACATGGAATAAACGCGCTCCCCATCTGCACTCCCTCTGCACCGAGCATAAATGCCGCTGCAATTCCTCTTCCATCCGCTATGCCGCCGGCAGCAATCACCGGCACCCTAAGCGCATCTGCAGCCTGCGGAATAAGCGCCATGGTTCCGACCCCTGCATCCCGAGAGTGATGGAAGGTTCCGCGGTGTCCTCCTGCTTCACTGCCCTGCATGACAATCAGATCTGCTCCAAGTTCTTCAAACATAAGCGCCTCGTCAACGGATGTCGCCGTGCCAATTACAGTCCTGCCTGCTTTTTTCAGTTCTGCTGCAGCTTCTTTTGAAGGCAGCCCGAATGTAAATGAACAGACAGGCACCTCCTGCTGAAGAATGACTTCAAGCTGCTGTTCATAATTATGGCGGTTTTCTTCATCTGAATAAGAAAGGTCTTCCACGGGGAGTCCCCATTGCTTAAATCGGTCCGTCATCCTTTTTACCTCTGCCTCACTGGCATAGACCTCTTTTTCAGGCACAAAAAGATTGACGCTGAACGGTTTCCTCGTCAAGCCTTTTATTTTTACAACCTGCTCCTTAAGCTGTTCCGCAGTTAAATAACCTGCTCCGACAGATCCCATCGCTCCGAAGCCGCTGACCGCAGCCGCCAGTTCAGGTGAAGTAATTCCTCCCGCCATCGGTGCCTGAATAACCGGATAAGTGATGCAAAGCTTGCGGCTTACAGCTGTTTCATTCCATCCCATACATATTCCTCCTCATCCAGAACTGAACTGCCTACCTTCTTCTACATGCATGCAGCCGTTCCCTGCCGGATCCAGGAGGAATGATCCGGAGCAAAATCCGTTCTCCTTTTACCCGGTTGTGCTAAAATGGTAAAAAATAGACACTCAAAGATAGGAGCTGTTTGAAGTTGGATGAGCTGTGTCCCCTTTGCAACCCCCAAATGATAGAAGATCAGAAAATTGTCCTGTCCAACGACCATTGTCTCTTTCTTCAGATGCCCCAAAACATCCTTATTGGATCAGGCCTGATCGTCCCTAGAGAGCACCGCCCTACTATGTTTGATTTAACGCAGGATGAATGGAATGCAACATACAGTCTGCTTCAGGAAGTGAAAGAGCTGCTCGATCAAGAGCACGAGCCTGATGGCTATACGATCGGCTGGAATACAAATGAGGCCGGAGGGCAGCATATATTTCACACCCACCTTCATATCATCCCCCGCTTCAAAGACGAACCGTATGCCGGAAAAGGCATCAGGTACTGGCTGAAGGGCAGGGAGAATCTGCGGCCTTCCCTCTCGGACGAAGATTAAAATCGGTCAAACTTGGGTAAAAAAAGAGAAAGACCGCTGACAAAGGAGTGTTACCGATGATCATTGTATACATAAGCATTGCGCTTGTTGTCCTGGCCCTTATCTATCTAGGTGTCTCATCCATCCGCACCTTCAAAAAATCCCAGCCTGTCATTCAGGATCTCCAGGAAACGGCAAACCGCCTTCAAAAACAAACCGAAAGCATTCAAAATGAAACAACCAGACTCTCCGCCACTCAGGAAAAAATTATGTCTGACGTAGAGTATAAGAAGAAAACCGTTCAGGAAACAATCGAAATTGCGAAAGAAACACCGGAAACTCTAAAGAGCTTTAAAGAATTTATTCCTTCTAAAAAAGAAGAACGCGCCGCACACAGGGTTCGGGGCTGAGAGGAGCAGATCACTTTGGTGGTCTGTTTTTTTGTGTGGAGGAGGAGCTGCTGGGGATGTGATTAAAACATTTACTCAGATTAGTTCTATCAAATAGAAGATTTTTTCTTTTGGTGGTTCTTATCATGCTGTTGGGTTCCATCAAGCACGAGATTTTTTCTGTTGATGGTTCTTATCAGTCTGTTCGGTTCCATCAGGCACAAGATCTTTTCTGTTGATGGTTCTTATCAGGCTGTTCGGTTCCATCAAGCACAAGATCTTTTCTGTTGATGGTCCTTATCAGGCTGTTGGGTTCCATCAAGCACAAGATCTTTTCTGTTGGTGGTCCTTATCACACTTATTAGTGCCAGCAAGCACGAGATCTTTTCTGTTGATGGTTCTTATCACGCCTATCAGGACCATCATGCTTGTGATTTTTTCTGTTGATGGTTCTTATCACGCCTATCAGGACCATCAAGCTTGTGATTTTTTCTGTTGGTGGTTCTTATCACGCCTATCAGGACCATCATGCTTGTGATTTTTTCTGTTGGTGGTTCTTATCACGCCTATCAGGACCATCATGCTTGTGATTTTTTCTGTTGGTGGTTCTTATCAGGCTGTTGGGTTCCATCAAGCACGAGGTCTTTCCTGTTGATGGTTCTTATCAGGCTGTTCGGTTCCATCAAGCACAAGATCTTTTCTGTTGATGGTTCTTATCACGCTTCGCTTTTTGTGCCATCAAGCTCAGGCTCCTTCCAAGCTGATGTTCTTATTTCACAACAAAAAAAAGCACTGATTTTCATCAATGCTCACATCCACCATGTTTCTCCGATTTTCATGACGTTAAGCTTATCAGGGTCAAGTGCACGCTTCTCCCATTCTGCAAGCAGCCTCTCCAAAGCTTCAGGTCCTGTATCGTCGGCCAGCCTGAATGCACCGTAATGCATGGGAACAAACGGTCCTTTCGCGTTCAAATCAAGGTACGCTGTGACTGCATCCTCGGGATTGATGTGCGATACCTTCATAAACCACTCAGGCTCGTAAGCTCCAATGGGCATCAGAACGGCATCGACAGACATTTTTTCTCCAATTTCTTTAAAGCCGCGGAAGTATCCGGAGTCACCGGCAAAATAAATAGAGTGGCCCCTGTGTTCAATGACCCATCCTCCCCAGTGGGAAGTATTTGTATCCCACAGGGTTCTGCGCGTCCAGTGCTGAGCAGGAACGAATGTAAATCTGACGTCCTCTTTGTCATAGGCTTCCCACCACGCAGCTTCTTTCACGTTCTTATACCCTCTTCTTCTGAAGGAAGCACCAAGACCTTCGGGCACGTAAAAAACCGGGTCCCCCTTGAGCTTTCTGATCGATGCAAAATCCAGGTGATCATAATGTCCGTGAGATATCAGGACAGCGTCAATTTCCGGAAGTGCCCAGATTGGCATGCCTGGTTTCGTCAATCTCCTCTGCATGCCCATCCGCTCCGCCCAGACCGGGTCAGTAAGGATATTGATGCCGCCAGTCTGAATCAAGAACGTAGAATGGCCAATCCAGGTCACACTGTTTTTTGAACGGTTAGCCGACACTTCTTCCGACTGAGGATTATCCAGCCTTTCAATGGAGACCGACAAATCCTTCTTTTTCGCTTTTCGCTCCTTCATCCATTTTCTGAAATCAGAGAAGCTTTTCGTATTTTCCACTCCGTCTAAGTTACGATATCTTTTCCCCATCTGCCTGCACCTTTACATAAAATGTCCGGGTTCTCGGCCCGTCGAATTCACAGAAGTAGACTCCCTGCCAAGTTCCGAGCAACAGACGCCCTTCTGTAATAATCACATGCTGCGAAGAGCCGACTGTGCTCGCTTTCATATGAGCAGCGGTGTTCCCTTCCGCATGCCTGTCCTTTTCTTCAAACCACGGATAGACTTCGTCAAAGCGTCTGATCATGTCTGTTTTCACATCAGGATCCGCGTTCTCGTTGATTGTGATTCCTGCAGTGGTGTGCGGACAATAGATGACAGCAGTTCCTTCCTTGAAGCCGTATTCCTGAATCAAGTCCTCAACTTGTACAGTGATATCAATCATTTGATCTCTGCTTTTCGTTTCCAGTTTAAATGATTTAAGCACGTTCATCCTCCCTTTCTTTTTAATGCTTCCTTTTCTAAAGGATAGCTTATTTCCAAAGGATGATACAAGAAACGAACCCTGTACTCAGGGTTCCATCTCGGAAAGACTGCTCTTTCGGTCCAGAATCGTTTTTATGACAAGCTTTATTAGTTCACCGGGCTGATACGGTTTAATCAAACAGCCTGCTGCGCCAAGGTCTGCTGCTTTATCCTTTTCATTAAGAGCTGTTGATATAAAAACTGGAATTTCTGCAAGATGCGGGACCTGTTTTAATCGGTCTAGAACATCCCACCCGTTTAAATCATCATCAGAAAGCAAAATATCAAGAACGACAGCATCCGGCCTCAGTGAAACCGCCTCTTCCAGAGCCTGGTCGCCCCTCAGCATCACGGCTGTGCTTAGTCCCATTTCCTCAAACTCTGCTTTAAGCAGACTTGCAAAGTTTTCGTCATTTTCAATAATCAGGATATTGGCAGATGACGATCCATCAGTTTCAGGGGCAGGTGAATGACCTGAGGCATCATGCAATGGCAATGAAACAGTAAACGTGCTTCCTTCCCCAATCTTTGAATGAACGGAAATCTCGCCGCTGTGTGCTTTTATGATTTCTTTCACGATTGAGAGTCCAAGGCCTGTTCCGCCAATTTTTCTGCGGTCGGAATTGTCTGCGCGGTAAAATTTCGTAAACAATTTGTCCTTTGCATCTTCAGGAATTCCAAGCCCTTCATCTTTTATCTCCACTTTCAGCCAACCATTCTCTTCAAACAGAATAACCGAGATATTTCCGCCGTCCGGAGAATATTTGACGGCGTTTCCGGCAAGATTCTGAAAGGCCTGCTTTAACATATCTCTGTCTCCGAGAACCATGGCGTTTTTGGCGCTTGTATGAAAATAAAACCGGTGATCTGATGTCAGGATCTGCTGTTCTTCAACGACTTCCCCGAGAATGACGGAAAGATCGCCAAGCCTCTTTTCATAGGTCTGTTTACCTGATTCCAGCCTCTGAACATCAAGAAAATTGTTAATTAGATTGGTCAGACGCTTACCTTCCTGATAAATGGTCGATAAGTATTTTTTCCTTCTTTCCGGTTTCAGGTCTTTATACAGCAGCAATTCCGTAAAGCCAAGGACGCTTGCAAGCGGGGTCCTGAGCTCATGGCTGACCGTGCTGACAAATTCAGACTTCATTTGATCCACTTCGTACTCTTTCGTAATATCGCGGTGGACCATTACCGTTCCAAGGCGCCGTCCATTCCTGTATAACGGTTCTGCATAAAGGTTTACTACGGTCCCATTATTCATTCTATAGGTAAAGCTGTCCTGCACAGGTTCACGCGAAAAAATGACCCTTTCCAAAAATCTCCCAAGCTCCACAGGATCTGACACGACAAAAGAGAAATGGCTGAACCATTCATCAAATGAGGCAAAAGCCAAATCCTCGCCTCTGCATAAAAGCATGCTGCTCATGGTTGTGTTAACTTGCAGACTTACACCGTTCAGATCAACCAGCTGAATGCCCTCATGGATGGTATTCAGAATGTGTCTGACCATTTCCCTGTCCTGTTCAGCCTGCTCGTAAAGCTTCAGCTTGTCCAATGAAAGAGCAATGTTTTTGGTCATTGATGTGTATTCAGCTATCTCTTTTTCACCGAACTCCTCATTAAACTTCGTGAAGATCATGATCGCTTCCGTACGTTCACCGGATGAGAGAACCGGCAGATAAAGATCATAGGAATACTGCGGTGATTCGTGGTATCCGGTTTCCTCAGGATCTGCAAGACGCTTATAGACTTTTGCCTGCTTTGTCTTTTTCACTCCATCTATGAGCCCTGAATTCATATTGCCAAGAATGGTTCTGACCGCCGTTTCTGACAGTGATACCGCTGCATAGTGTTCAGGCTGATCAGCCATGACGACAATGCCCCTATCTGCTTTTGAAATACGGCACATGGCAGTGATTATGCTTATCAAAAGCTTTTGCTTATCAAGTGTATTTGCTATGCTGTTGCTTAGTTCATTACGGAGTGTGAGCTGCGACTCTCTTTCCCACATTTTTTCAAGAGCTGAACGCAGTTCATCCTGCTGAACCTGAAGTTCGTCCTGCTGGGCGATCAGTTCTTCATTCTGAGCTGTTAAATCCTGTTCTTTTTCAGCAATGCTTTTGCTCATTTTTGAAAAAGCAACATGCAAAAGCCCCAGCTCATCCTGCCGGTTTGAGCTGCTGTCAAAAATGACATCCTTGCCTGCTGCAATTTCACCCGCTGCAGCTGTAAGGATTTGAAGAGGCTCCTGCATTTTTCTCAAATATCTTCTAATCATCGCAATCAGCGTGCCA
The DNA here is from genome assembly GCF_053629595.1 of Metabacillus sp. SLBN-84. Taxonomy (NCBI): domain Bacteria; kingdom Bacillati; phylum Bacillota; class Bacilli; order Caryophanales; family Bacillaceae; genus Metabacillus; species Metabacillus sp. SLBN-84. The sequence continues at coordinate 926,554 of NZ_JBRJIP010000001.1, read as the reverse complement.
ATCATGAAAACAAGCACGATAAGAAACAAAATCTGACTGATAAACAGGCTGCCGGTAAACTGCTCCCTGTTTTCATTGATTTCCCGATCAATTTTGGCACTGTAATCTTCAAGTCCTGTCTGAAAAACTCTTACTCTTTCAGATCCTCCTTCAACAGCTGTTCTGGTTACTTCGGATGTATTTCCCCGTTCATATGCTGCTACCGTTTTCGGAAGAAGATCCAGAAAATAGAGTTGATAAAAGGTGCTTGCCTGCTGAAGAAAGGCAAGATCATAGTCATTTTCAGCAAGTGCTTCCAGATCTTCGTATGCCTTCAGGACGGTCTCTTTTTGTTCCATTCCCCTGTTGTAATAAAGTTTGTTTTTGCCGTTCTGACCATAGGCGAAGTAGGCCCTGAATTCGGAAATCGCCTTATTGTAGGAATCGTTCAGGACAATCGTTGCATTTTCTTTCAAATCAAGCTGACGGTTGCGTTCTTTAAATTCTTCAGTTATGGCATTTTGCCAGAAGACATAAACGCCAATTACTATGGAAAACAGAATAATTGCCGCTGCTGCCATCAGCCCAAATTGCCTCGTGACACTCTTCTTTACCAATCTATTAATCACTGCTTAAAATCTCCTCCACTTTGTCCATAAGCATGAGCGGACTGAATGGTTTGGAAACAAATTCATCCGCTCCTGCCTTGAGGACGCTCTGCTGATCGGCAGCCTGGCTTTTGGCGCTCAGCATCATCACTTTCGCTCCGGACTGTTTTGGATGCTTCTTGATTTTCTTAATGAGCTCCATACCCGTGTACACCGGCATCATATAATCGAGGATGATCAGCTCATATTCATGCTGCTGAATAAGCCTGTATGCTTCTTCCCCGTCTGATGCTTCATCTATCTGGTGCCCGTTATCCTCAAGTGTATCTGTTATAAGCATGCGAAGAACTTCCTCATCTTCTGCAAGAAGAATTCTGGCCATTGTCTGTGCCTCCTTGTCCCGGTTCACTCTATTTCTTTAAACGTTTTCTGCACAATTGGATAGGATTTCTTCAGTCGTTCATGATAGGATGGGCCGTTCCATTCCTCCCATGTATAGAAGAGCCATTTTTCCTTTGGGAGATCTTCATTTTTAATCTCCGGAACAGTTCCCTCAATGTTCCCCGTTCTTTTATCTATTAAAAGAAACGCAAGGTGAATGCCTTTTGTGTTGACGCTGCTTGCTGTTCCGCCTCTCCATATATCCCCCATCGCCTCGCGCGTGCTTGGGTCTTTCATGTTAAGCAGGAGCCAGGGAATTCTGATTTCGGCTGTGTTTGTTTTTTCGTCTATTTGATAGTCTGCAAGGGAAAGATAGTCAGGGTCATCAGGATTGGCATTTCCTTTTTCAAGAAGCCCTGTTTCGTAGAAAGAAAAAGGAATTTCCCGTCTGCCTTCTGCTGTATTTATCGTCAGTTTTTTATTCAATGTTAGTCTGATCGGGTGATAAATGCCGTTGTTTTTACTGTTTGCATAAGGCACCTCGGGAATCATCTTCAGCTGCTGGCCGTAATGGTAGTAAAACGTGTCATAATAGCTGTCAATCAAAAGCCTTGATTCTCCTTCCGGATCTATGGCGGCGGAAAAATCCGTTCCTGCAGCACTTATGTACTCCTGCTCAGGAGGATGATCCTGACCCTGATCCGGAACTGTGTCAAAGAGGATATTCAGGCTGTGGCGTCCCGCGTTCCACTTTCCCTTTTGAAGGTCCATCCGGATAATGAGTCCCTGCTCGTCACTTGTCAGATAGATATCTTTTACCCAGCCGGATGAATCTGAGTATACGGGGGAATGGCTGCCTGCCTCCCAGTCACCGGTCTTCCCGTCAGGCTTGATCATTGTATCCTGCATTCCCGGGCTGAAGTCCAGCAGCCCGAAATTCTGTTCATTCGTCTGCACATTGTCCCACATCGGCCGTCTGTCGGGGTTGTCATAATCCATCGTATTCCACGTCCGTTTGAACCACTCATCCTGCCAGGAAAAAATCAGCCCGCCTGCAAGATTTTCATGAACGATATCCTCGAAAAGAGCACTTACCATTTCACCCTGCTCTTGCTCGCTGTGGAATCCCTGATGTTTCCCGTGAACATTTTTATGCGTCATTCCCCTTGATGAAGGGATGCCGAATTCTGCAGCCAGAAGCGGCATATCATGCCGTGTCTTTAAATCTGCCAAATAACCTGCGTAATTGTTCTTTTCTCCCCTGTGATCAATGTAGGAAACATATTTTTCTTCCAAATTTAAAAAATCCGGATAATAGGGATAGATGTGATAGGAAGCAAAAAGTCCCGCCGGTCCCGAAGACTTCATGACATTGGGATCTACAGAGACCATATCCTCTTTTTTAAGAGGTTCTGACGGATGGCTCAATAGATCCGTTGTCACCCAGTTCGTAAAGCTCACGGGCCTCGTCCAGTGATAGGTTTCTTTTTCATAGGCGATTGTGTCATTCATGATCTCTGAAAGCCAGACTTCAAAGGGCTGAGCTTCTGCTGTCTTTATGTATGCACCATGAAAGGATGTCTTATCAGGATGCTTCGCATTGGTTGATGCAACCACATCAGGATCCCATTCCACTCCAAGAATCCAGCCGAGAACATAGGGCGACAAATCGGCCGTATATTCTCCCGAAGCATGTCCGGGCCGTTCTGCGAGTTTCGCATTTCCATGGATCAGATCCACAATTCTCTTCATCTCTTTTTTAAAGTCTTCTGTCACTTCTGTATCAAATACATCTTTCTTTTCCAGTAGCTGTTCTTCTTCTGCCCAGACTCCATGAAAAAGATAAATCGGCTCCTCCGCCTTCTGATTGTATTCATATAATGCTTCGTAGAATGCGGGAGGATGAATGGTGTAGATCCGGATGGCATTGGCGTTCAACTCTCCGATCTGCCGGATCCAGCGGGCATATTCGCTTTTTGAAATCGCTGCTTCGCCGGGAAATGATCCGGGTTTTGCAATTCCCATGTTCACTCCTTTTATGAGAATGTCCTGCCAGCGTCCTTCCTTAAAGACCTGCAGACGTTCTTTCCCAGTCCTGGCAGTGAGCTTCGTCCCATCAGCTTCCGAAACATCGTGATTGATCGTTCGGTTCTTTTCCTCATGTCTGTCTTTTTCAAGAATGGTTTTCATCATAGGTACATATGCTTTCCAGAAAAATCCGTCCGTTCTCCCCTTTTTATCGGAAGAGGTAAGTTTTTTCCAGTCTGTTATTCCCGATGCCTGATAAAAGTCAGGTATATCATTCGCATCTGCGTAGTCCCCTGCAAAATAATAGGCATCATAGCCCCGGCCTGAATGATGAAGCACTGCCGGCATAGAGAGGGGAACTCCTTTTTCCGAGAGCTTCGCCTCTGTTTGAGCATTCACATGCAGATGATAGGAGGCAAGAACTTTTGCTCCTGCAGGCTCCATGATGTCAAACCAGTAGTTGTACTTCAGTTCAGCATCAAGCCCAAGTTCCTTTTTCCCTTGCTTTGTAAAAGAAAAGCTCAAAGGATGCTTTCCGCCAAAGTCTTCCTCAGGAACGATCATGAGCTCTTCTTTTTCACTGACGAGTATCAGCCCCTGCCCGCTGAAGCGATACGTTTTGCTGTGCTGCGTTTCATAGGATCTTTTAACCCATTCCGGCACCTCGTCGCTTCCAAGGTCCAAAAAATACCGCCCCGTCCAGCCGGTCCACTCCAATCCAAATAAGTCTTCAAGTTTCCTTCTCGCTTCTGGCTCTGTGGGCTCGGCAAACGTATTAAATTCCGCAAAAATGGTCTGGCCGTTTGTTTTGACCGACTGCTGGATTCTGTCTGCTTCCTCAAGGGTCATCCCTCCGTAGATCAACTCTCCGGACTTATTTGAACGCACCCCGTATGAGTCTGCCAGGTAAAGATGCGAATAATGGCTGAGGTCACCTGGAAGTTCGCGGATCTTTTTTGAAGCAGGCACATAGCCTGAATAATCACCCGCCAGGCTGTAGCTTGTTCCGTCTTCCTTCGTTTTTTTCAGATGATTTAACAGCCAGGTGATTCCTTTATGCTCTCTGAGGGTATCATCCTCCGCTGTTTTGTTGAGAATCAGCATTGGAAGTTTTTCCGTATCCTTCAGGAAAAGCCAGTGCCAGAGGGGTGCCGAGAGTAGGACAGAGGCAGCAAGACACGCACAAACAAGTACTCCGATTTTTTTATTCACTTGAAACTCCTTTTCTGACCATGTCTCCCCAGCCCTTTCTTCCGGTTATGACATCAATTATTCCTTCTATTCTCCAGAACACTGTCAGCGGCCTGTACCAGAAAGATTCTGTCATGGCGTAGACAAACAGCACGAAAAGCTGGCTGACATGGGGGTATTTTTCCATGCTCCATTCTTCCAGCAGAACAGCCGCAACAGAGAAGAGAGAACCGTAAATCACAGACAAAAGGAAGAACATTAGAGCCACGTCCACATAAACATCGCCTCTGAACCAGGCAACAATCAAGAGGATATAACCCGCCAGTTCCACAATCGGCCCTAAAAATTCAACGAAAAAATAATAGGGCATCGAAATCAGTCCTATTGATTTGTATTTTGGGTTCAATAGAAGCTTCCTGTGTATCCAGATGCTTTCAAACAGGCCTCTGTGCCACCGCTTTCGCTGTCTTCTTAAAAATCTTGCCGATTCAGGCGCCTCTGTCCAGCAAACGGGATCAGGGACATAGACAATTTTTTTATTAAGCTTTCTTTCCTTGATCATTCTGTGAAGCCTGACGACAAGCTCCATATCTTCTCCGACTGTATGGGAATATCCTCCGGCTTCAATGACCCACCGTTTTGAAAAAACGCCAAAAGCACCAGATACAATCAGCAGCAGATTTGTCCTGCTTAAGCCGATTCTTCCAGCCAGAAACGCCCGTAAATATTCGATGACCTGCATGACAACCAGAGGTTTGTCAGACAGGCCGACCGCAGTCAGCTCACCGTTTCGGATCGTACATCCATTTGCAATCCGGATGCTTCCTCCTGTGGCAATGACGTCATCCCCAGATTCAATTATCGGCTTTAACACCTTCAGAAACGCATTTCTTTCAATGACGGAGTCACCATCAAGGGAACAGAAGTAAGGGAAACGGGAAAAGTTAATCCCTGCATTCAGAGCGTCTGCTTTTCCGCCGTTCTCCTTATCAATTACATACAGATTGGGATAAAGATCTGATTGATATACTGCTTTGATTTCCTTTGTACTCAGCTGTTTTCTCACAACCCGGCTTATTTTCTTTAACTGAAAACGCACAATTAATTTCTCGAGTGTGTCATCTGTTGATCCGTCGTTAATGACAAGCATTTCATATTCAGGATATTCAATACTGATAAGAGACCGGATCGTTCCGTATATTCCCGCTGACTCATTATAGGCAGGGACAAGAATGGAAACGGGCTTTGTATAAACCGAATGCAGAAGCTCCTCATATGGTTCGGTTTTATTCAGGTTGAACTGTTTTCTCACCGTTAAAAGCGAGACGATGAGCATTCCGCCATATACAGCAACGACAAAGCACATATAGCCGAGCAGAACCCAGGCTGACGTCTCAAGAATTGTATCGAACAGACTCATTTCTGCCGCCTCCTTTTGTAATCCACTCAAGGGCCATGTCTCTTGCAAAAAGATCATCCGAATGATGAATGACTTCCTCAAGCAGCTGTTTTCCGTTTTTAAATGTAAAGATGGTTTTGGCTGCTTCCAGCCTGACCATATATTCTTTATCAGAAAGGAGATCCTTCGCAGCTTCTAAAAAGACTTCCGCTCTCAATGAGCCAATCACTTTCAGCGCCATCATTCTTTCAAGCCAGTTAGGCGAATAGATAAAAGGTGCAATGATGGCCGGTTTTACTGGAAGGACCATATCAGCAGCTGCTTTTAAAGACCTCAATTTTTCTTCCTCGTCACCTTTCATAAGCAGCTGTTCAATCAGGCTTTTCTGTTCAAACAGCTGCATATCGCCTATTAGAGTAATCAGATTGTACCTTAAGCGTTCAGGAAGGTCCCCGTATGTTTGATAAAAGATGCGGAGATGATCAGGCCCGCAGTTCTGCAGGATGCTCACGATGGTAAAATCCGATAAATGCCTGCTGCTGTTTATCATTTGTTCAAGAAAGCCCTCATCCCCGGACGAGGCAAGAATTCTTGAAATCACCGCTTCTTCCTCAGTCGTCAAATGACGTTTTCCGGCAAGCTGCTTTACTTCTTCAAGCAAATGATAGAGTCTTATATTTTCAATGATATAGAGTGCATTCATTCTTGAGCTCCAGCTAAAAGACTTCAATTCTTTTTTCAGCCATCCTGTCAAATGTTTTTTTGCAAGAGCTGTCATTCTTATTTGCATGTTTTCATCCTGAAGAACATTGCTGTATTCAAGCAGCAGGTCACTCAGCGCATGCCTGCCCGGATACTGAAATTCGGCTGAATCATCTCTTAGATAATTGAAAAGGGCAAGTCTGCACGCTTCTTTAGATTCGATCAGGCGTTTTTGTTTTCTTTTTCTGATGGTTTTCGCTGCAGATAAATAGACAAGCAGAACTGTCAGCAGAAGAAACGACCAGACCAGAAGCCAAAAAAGCTGACGGGGCGTCAGGACATCCATTATTTCGTCATCCTTTTTGCAAGATGATAAAGACGGGTTTCAAGCTCTTCAAGTCTGAACGGTTTTGTCATATAATCATCCGCGCCAAGCTGCAGGGCTCTCGCCGCATCTCTTCCGCTTTTGCGGGATGTCAGCATCATGACCGTGAACAAATGCTGGTTGGGCAGAGATCTTATTTTCTGCAGGACCTCTGTGCCATCCATTTTGGGCATCATTCCATCCAGAACGACAAAGTGATTTTCCCTTTTGCTGAAAGGGTGCGCTTCAAGAAATTCCATGCCGTCTGCATACAATCCGATATTCAGACAGTACTGATCAAGCAGAGGACTCTTCCGGAACACATCTTCAAGAATGGTTCTTATAATCGGATCATCATCAACAACAGCAACATTCAGCACTTTTTCAACTGGCTCTGTCACAGTTGACCGGTAAACCGCGATTGCGTTTCTTCCATTTTCTTTTGCCTGATAGAGCGCGGCATCCGCACATTCAATTGCATGTTCGACACTCATAGCCTGTTCAGGCGGGACGGCCATTAACCCTGCCGAAAATGTGCAGGAGTATGAGGTATGATCCGGACGCTTAAAAACGTGGGCTGAGAACGATTCCTTAATTCTCCCGATGACTTCCATTGCTTCTTTTTGACCGGCATTGGGAAGCAGGATAATAAATTCCTCCCCGCCGTACCGGATGACCGTATCACTGTTTCTCAAGTTGTCTCTCAGGCACTGGGAGAATTCTCTTAATACTTCGTCGCCTTCAAGGTGACCGTATGTATCATTGATTTTTTTAAAATAATCAAGATCAAGCATAGCAAGCGTGAAGAAGCTCCCCTCCCGCTTCATGCGCGCTGCAAGCCTTGTGTAGGCTGGATTCAGAAATTTTCTGTTATACACCTTTGTCAGTTCATCAACGACAATCAATTCTTCCAGCTGCTTTTTCCGTTCGATCTGGCGTCTGACCCTGACTAAAAATTCTTCCAGATCAAATGGCTTTAGGATGAAATCGTCAGCACCGTATCTATAGCTGTCAAGTCTCGTTTCCCTTGATGCATCTGCGCTGATCATAATGGCAGGTACATACTTTTTCTGCATCAGTTCTTTCAGCTGCACAACAACCTCAAACCCGTTTTCCTGTTTCATATGTCTGTCAATCACCACACAGTCAGGAGCGAGATCGTAATAGGCTTTCATGGCACGGTCTGAGTCTGTAAATATAGCCGCCGTAAATCCATGCAGTTCCAGTTCTTCCTTTAAATACATTAAGAGGGTAATGTCATCATCTATGAGCAGAATAAGTTCGTCTCCTGAAGAAATGCGTTTTTCCCTGTTTGGCACAGTCCCTTCCTCAATGTCCATTTCTGCTTCATAGCATGCTGATATCAGCGGAAAAAGAAGGTTTTGCAGTTCGGACAGCCTCCATGTGTCTCTCTTCCGCTTTTCCGTCAGAAGCAGCTGTGCCGCTGCAGCCTTTCCCACCTGCTCCATTCCGATCGTTGGAGCTGTTCCTGCAAGCGAGTGCAGAAAACGTATGACCTCATCCTGTTCAACTGCGTGCTGGTATCCATACCATCTGTCAATCTGCTCTCTTATTTTTTTCAGCAGGCGCTGTTTGTACTTCTTCAATTAGACCTCTCCTGACACTTATAAGTTCAACTTCATCATTTTACTATTGCAAGAAACATTTGGAAACATCCAGAAGTCCCCGTTAAGAAAAGCGCAGGCACAACAGATCAGAAAGCACCCGAAAAGCCCGGATTCCTCCTTTTTCATCCTAAAAAAAACTGCCTAAAGGAATCATCCTTATAGGCAGTTTTTAACATTAAAAGATATATACACGTGTCTCAAACGGTTTTAATGTAAATGAAGTTGTGTGGTTGTGCTTATCTGTTTCATAGTTTTGAAGCACTAGGTTATCGCTTGAAAGCGGCAGACCGCTGTACTGATAAAATGCGTTCTTGTTGCTGATATTCGAAATAATCAACGCTGTTTTACCTTCAAACGTACGGGTATAAGCGTAAATTTGTTTATCCTTTGGAAGGATTAAGTCATATGTTCCATAAACAAGGACATCATTTTCTTTTCGCAGATCAATCATCTTTTTGTAGAAATGGTAGACAGAGTTTTCATCTTTCAGCTGCTTTTCAACGTTTGTTTCCTTGTAGTTTTCATTGGCGCCGAACCAAGGAGTTCCTGTTGAGAAGCCGCCGTTTTTCTCATCATTCCATTGCATTGGCGTACGTGAATTGTCACGGCCTTTATGCCAGATGATTTCCATGATTTCTTCGTGTGAGCGTCCTTTTGCCGTTTCAATGCGGTAAAGGTTTTTCATGGCTACATCGTCGTAATCATCGATGGATGGAAGGTGAACATTTTTCATGCCGAGCTCCTGTCCCTGGTAAATGAACGGTGTACCCTGCATCATAAAGTACATAGCGCCAAGTGCTTTTGCGCTTTCTACAAGATACTCTTTGTCATCGCCCCATGTTGAAACAGAACGCGGCTGATCATGATTTTCAAGGAAAAGAGCATTCCAGCCGTTTCCATCAAGGCCCTTCTGCCATTTAGTAAGAGTTTCTTTCAGTTTGACAAGATCAACTGATCCTTCAAGTCCATTGTCCCAAAGGCCAAGGTGCTCAAACTGGAAGATCATGTTGAAGATTCCGTTTGTATCGCCGACCCAGTCCTCTGCCTGTTCAAGCTTAACGCCGTTCGCTTCGCCGACTGTCATGATGTCATAACGTGCAAACGTTTGCGCTTTCAGCTCGCTCAAATGCTCCATAATGCCCTCAACATTCATGTGGTAATCGAATGATGAAACAAAATCAAGACCGTTTGGATTTGGAAGATCCGGGAACCCTTCTTTTTTGTTGATGTGGGAAATCGCATCTACACGGAAGCCGTCGATTCCTTTATCAAGCCACCAGTTGATCATTTCATAAACAGCCTGTCTCATGTCCTGGTTTTTCCAGTTTAAATCCGGCTGCTTTGTTGCAAAAACGTGCATGTAGTACTGATCTGTTTTTTCATCATACTCCCAGGCAGAACCGCTGAAAATACTTTCCCAGTTGTTTGGCTCTTTGCCGTTTTTGCCGTCGCGCCAGATGTACCAGTCGCGCTTTTCATTGTCTTTTGACTCGCGTGATTCAATGAACCATGGATGCTCATCACTTGTATGATTAACAACAAGATCCAAAATCAGCTTCATGTCTCTTTTATGGACCTCTGCCAGGAGTTCATCGAAGTCTTCCATTGTTCCAAAATCAGCCATGATATCCTGATAATCGCTGATATCGTACCCATTATCTGCATTTGGAGAAGAGAAAATCGGACAAATCCAGATGACATCGATTCCAAAGTCCTTCAAATAATCGAGTTTAGAAATAATTCCGCGGATATCGCCGATACCGTCCCCATTCGAATCCATAAAGCTTCTTGGATAGATCTGGTAGGCAACCGCTTCTTTCCACCACATTTTTTTCATATACAGCACTCCTTTATTTCAACCTTAACGTCCAGTAAGACGAACGGGGAAGTGTTTCAAGTAAAAAGTATTCGCTTACATTTATGCTAAGTTTTCATTACTAAAAAGTATTATACTCTAATTGTGTTAAAGATTGAACAATTTCCTTTGAATTCCTTAAAAAACGCTGAGTGCAGAGGAGAAACTGCCTGTATTACCGCATCAAAAGAAAAAAGCTATCCTCTCTGGATAGCTTTCTCCTCTAATCACGCAATTTTAGAGCTGACTTCAGCTGTTTTCTTCTTCAGCCAGTTCTTCCCTTCGACCATGCGGGACACCATCATGCTGCTGACGTTATCGCCTGTAGCATTCAGCATGGTTGCAGGAGGATCAATGATCGTTGAGATCGCCGCTATAATAGGCAGCGCTTCAGGCGGGAACCCGTAAAGCGTCAGAATGAGCATTTCGCCGATCATTCCCCCGCTCGGGATCGCTCCCATGACCGTTCCGACAAGGATGGCTACTAAGATCACGCTTGTAATCGTCCCGAATCCTGAAAAGCTCATGTCAAAAATACCGAATAAGAAGACAATTTTCAGGACGCCGCCAAGAACAGAACCATCTTTATGAAGAGCGGCTCCCAAAGGTACGGTCGTTTCTCTGATATCTGCGCTGACACCCATCTTTTTCGTCGCCTCAAGGTTAACCGGGATGGATGCTGCACTGCTGCACGTTGCAAGAGAAGTGATTGTCGGAGACAGCATGTTTTTCCAGAAGACTGTCACTCCCTGTTTTCTGCCCGCAATAAATGCGTAAACCGTAAACGCAATGATAAAGTAAATAGAGGCTGCTGCATAATACATCACACCTGCTCTGAAATAGGTGCCGAGAAGCATCGGCCCGTATTCTCCGACAAGAGTTGCAAAATAAGCGCCAAGTCCGATCGGTGCATAGTACATAATGATGGAGACAAGTTTCATCAGCACTTCAGAACCGGACGCGAGAAAGCTTGCAAACGGCTTTCCTTTTTCCCCGATCATGGAAACAGACAGCCCGACCAATACGGAGAAAACGATCATCGCAAGCATGTTGTTTCTTGAGAACAGTTCGACAAAATCAGGAACCGTAAACGTGCTGACAATCTGATCAGCCAGTGTTACATCCTCCATCGCCTCCGGCTTTTCAAGCTGCAGCGTCACACCTTGTGCAGGAGGGATGATTTTTACGACAGCCGTCATGTAAATGGCTGCAATCAATCCTGTAAACAGGAACACAGCGAGCATGCTGCCCATAATCTTTCCAAGCCGCTTCGTTCCTCCCATATTTGCAATGGATGAAGCAATCGTAAAGAAGACAAGCGGTACAACAACCGTAAACATGGCATTTAAAAACAAATCGCCGAACGGCTTTAAAAACACAGCTTTTTCGCCAAACATCAGTCCGATAATACCGCCAATCACGACTGATGAAAGCAAAATAAGCGGAAAACGGTAAGCTTTCATGTTAAAATCCCTCTTTCATATCAATAAGAACCAACTAATGCTATCAGAGGAATGGACTTTTTTCAAGAAAGGTTTACTGGAATTTTCAGCGGCACAAAAAACAGGCAATCACTCAGGATCGCCTGCGGCTGCTTCTATTTTCTTTTTGGCTTCAAGTGATATGATGTGATGGCCTTCCATATCCGTTACAGTAAATTCATAGCCTTCTGCGGTGATTTTATCTCCTTTTTGGACGTCAATCATTTCAGTAAGCACCCATCCGCCGATTGTATCCACATCTTCGGAATCAATGTTTGTCTGAAGAAGATCATTCACTTCCTCAATAAGCGCTTTTCCGTCAAAAATATAGTGGGTTTCGCTTTTCTTCTGCACATTCGGGAGTTCATCGATGTCAAATTCATCGCGGATCTCGCCGACAATTTCTTCAAGAATATCCTCAACTGTCACAAGTCCGGCTGTTCCGCCGTATTCATCAACAAGAATGGCCATATGGATCCGGTCCTTTTGCATTCTCAGGAGCAGATCCTGAATCGGAATGGTCTCAATAACTTTAATCACCGGCCGGATGTAATTTTTAAGGAGCACGCCGTCTTTTGACATATAAAGCGCATCAAGCACTTCCTTAATGTTCACAAGACCGATGATGTTGTCTTTGTCTTCGTGTTCAAGCGGATACCTGGTGTATCTTTCGCTTCTCATGATTTCAAGGTTTTCTTCGAATGAATCTTCCAGTGCAACAGTAACCATTTCTGTTCTTGGGACCATGATTTCTTTCGCAATCCGGTTATCAAATTCAAATATTTTATTTACATACTTATACTCGGACTGATTGATCTCCCCGCTTTTCAAGCTTTCTGACAAGATGATACGGAGCTCTTCTTCCGTATGGGCCATCTCGTGTTCAGATGCCGGATGCAGGCCAAACATTTTGACAATCATCTGGGCAGACCCATTCAGCGTTTTAATAAAGGGAAACATGATTTTATAAAAAAGAATAAGCGGCCTCGAAAGATTCATCGTGACCCATTCCGCTTTCTGAATGGCAAGGGTCTTTGGGGCAAGCTCCCCAATAACCACATGAAGATACGTGATCGTCACAAACGCCAGGACGAACGATAAAATTCCTGACAGCGACGGATTGACTCCCCATGAATCAAACAGTGGATGAAGAAGCCTTTCAATGGTCGGCTCCCCGAGCCACCCCAGACCGAGAGCTGTAATTGTAATCCCAAGCTGGCAGGCTGAAAGATATTCATCAAGACTTCCCGTTACTTTTTTGGCAGCAATCGCTTTTTTATTTCCTTCTCCTACGAGCTGATCAATTCTTGAGCTTCTTACCTTTACAATGGCAAATTCTGCAGCGACAAAAAAGCCTGTAGCTGCAATTAAAAGGGCGACTAGAATTAGATTTGTGGCGATCAAAGAGTTCCCTCATCCTGCATGGACAAGGGTCACCTCCTTTCATAAGGTGCAACCCGGATTCCGTTTTATTTGCTTCTATTATTTGCTTTTTCGCATTACTTTAGCATTTTATTTATTTCCAGGTTCTTTTCAGCCTGAAAACCTCCTGAAAGTATCCCCAGACGGAAACAGGAGCCATGATCAGCTGGTAGCTTAAAACGAAGAAAAAGAAGCCTGTGATATTTTTTCTTACTTTTAAATCAAGTTCTCTGAACACTTTTTTCTGATAGGTATAGATGCTCAAATAGCTGATCAGGGTAAGAGGCAGAACAAAAAGGGTCATCGGCCCGACAATCCAGTAATGACCGAAAAAAGCGAGAATCAGGCCGGGAATCCAGAAAACGGTATACGTAAAATCAAGATACGGCATGATGAAATTAATGCCCGTCAGGAATTTCGCAAAAATGGCCGGCTGATGCCACGGCTTCATTTCCTTCAGCGCTTCAATCATCCCCCTTGCCCACCTCGACCGCTGCCTGGCAAAGTGACGGAAGGAAGCCGGAACTTCTGTAAACGCAACAGACAAAGGCTCAAAATACACTCTGTACCCGTGATGGAGAAATCGCCATGTCAGAACAATGTCCTCCCCGATTGCTTCCGGCCACCCGCCGATTTTCCTTACAGCAGACGTTTTGTACAAACTGAATGCCCCCTGTGCAACGAGCGTTCCCTGATATAAACCCTGAAGCCTTTTGATTGCTGCAATGCCGAGGAAGTAATCCCACTCCTGCATTTTTGTCAGAAGATTTTCCCTGCTGTTTCTGACAAGAATGGTTCCAGCTACCGCACAGACATCCTCCGGGGAACTGATCATCCTTGAAACAATGCGCCGGACAGCACTTTTGTGCAGAAGCGTATCTGCATCAAGAGTAAGGACGAAATCCGTCATTGTTTCATTGATGCCTTTGTTCAGCGCATGATATTTGCCCGGATTTTCTTCATGGAGGAGACGCACAGGAATGTCATAGGAAGTCCCTGCTTCCATGGCTTCTGATGTGGTGGAGTCCTCAGATCCGTTATCCACTACAATCACTTCAAGACTTCCCATGTAATCCTGATTGGCCAAATACCTGATTGTCGTCCCGATATTCTTCTCTTCATTCTTAGCCGCAATCAAAATGGTGACCGGAATCGCAGGACTGCTGTTTTTATATGGAGGCTGCCTGTCAATCAGCAGGCTGGTAATCAAAAAGGCATTCAAAAATCCCGGTATGTAGGCAATGCCGCCAATAATGAAGATGGCTAGCGGCAGCCCCGTCAGCTCAGCAAGCTCCCTCAGCCATGGAAGAGAAAGGAAGACAGAGAAGAGCATCCACATAAAAGCCGCGGTCTGGCTGATCCAAAATTTCTTTTTTACGCTCACGTATCGCTTTAGCACCATGTCTCAACCTTTTCACTCGAGTTTTTTCTTTTATCTTCCGCAATCCCTGACTATGCATACATAAACGAAACAAGTAGAAAAAACGGGAGAAACTTGCACATACTACATAAAAGCATGTTTGAAATCAAGGAAGTGATGAGATGAAACTGTCTGATGAGGAAAAGACTGCACTTAGCGAGGCCATCGACAAAATGAATGAGGGGCTTGATGTATTCATTCAATTCTACAATGATGCTGAAGAAGAAAAGCCGGTGATCGAATTTAAAGAAGATACAGTTGCTGCCATTGAAAAAGCAATCGAAGTCTATGGAACAGAGACTGTTTCGGAGAAAATAAATGCCATTATCCGTGAGGTCCTATCATTTTTACCAAACAAAAAATAAGGCAGGTGTGAGCTTTGAGATCAAATAAACTGCTTGTAGACTGGCTGAGATGGCCTCTATATGTGCGCATTATTTTAATCGTGATGCTGATTGTCCTTCTCTTTGGACAAGTGATAGCCCTAATAGAACCAGACGTATTCCCGACCGTTTTTGATGGAATCTGGTGGGCACTTGTCACCGTATCCACCGTCGGGTTCGGCGATTATGTTCCAGAAACGGTTGCCGGAAGATCAGTAGGCATTGTACTCATCCTTATTGGTGCCGGATTTGTTACGACCTACTTTGCCACATTGTCGGCGGCAGCTTTTCAGAAGCAGCATTCTTACCTAAAGGGAGAAACGGCCTACAAATATGGTAATCATGTCGTGATTATTGGATGGAATGAAAAATCAAATGAGCTTATTGAGACTCTGCAGAAGGTAAAGCCCTATAAAAACATCGTGCTGATTGATGACACGCTCGAGGAGTCTCCATTAATTGAAAATCTGCATTTCATTAAAGGCAATCCCACTATTGACCGGACACTGATCAAAGCAAACATTGAAAAAGCTGATGCTGCCATCATTACGGCCGATCAGTATAAAAGTGAAACGGATGCCGACATGCAGTCGATTTTAATCCTGCTTGCCTTAAAAGGCATGAACCCTGACCTTTATACGGTTGTCGAGCTTGTTACCGGGATGCATGTGAATAATGCCAAAAGAGCGGGAGCTGATGAAATAATCAAATCCTATCAGCTTTCAAGCCACTTGATGATGAACAGCTACCTGGCCAAGTACGGGTTGTCGAGTGTATATTCAGAACTGAATCCCGCCAACGGAAACTACTTTAAAATCATTCCGATTCCTCCTGAGCTAGTGGGAAAAACCTTTCACGATGCTAGCCACTCTATGCTTGAAAAAGAATACTTGCTAATTGGCATCAAAAAAGGAGATCAGACGAAACTTAATCCGCCGATCTCCCAGATTCTTAAAGAAGAGGATCTTCTGATTATGATTACTCATTAATCAAGCAGCAGATCCTCAAGCTCTTTAACCAACTCCCTGCCTGCATCTATATATTTCTCCGGAAAATCGGCATCTTTGTCCTGCGGCTCCTGAAACTGGTCAAACGATGCCTTTACATTTCCAATATGAACATTGTCATCAAGACCTATCTGATATTTGTGCGAAAGCAAGTAGGGACTTGAGAGCGTGACGGTTGTATTCTGCGAATCCAGCTGGCCGTCAGCTGCCGTAAACGGAACACGCAAAAACTGATAGCCCACCTCATCATCAATCTTATAATCAAACGAACCGTGATCATAGTCCCAGCCCCCGCCGATTGCATAGCCAAGCGGCTTTAATTGTGTTTCAAGATGGTACAGCTTGAACGATTTCCCTTGCAGTTTGGATGGAATTTCAATCATGAGATTCGACCTCCTTTTTAAAGTAGGTTCTCCTGATAACTGTTTTTTATGAGGAAGGGAAGCGGAGGGAATGACATATTTCGGAAGGTTTGCTTACCCTCTCATGCCGTTTTTTGCTTTTAGCGGGGTACGATTCTTCCCTTTGCTTACCCTGTCCATGCCGTTTTTCGCTCTTGCTGGGTACGATTCTTCCCTTTGCTTACCCTGCCCATGCCGTTTTTCGCTCTTGCTGGGTACGATTCTTCCCTTTGCTTACCCTGACCATGCCGTTTTTCGCTCTTGCTGGGTACGATTCTTCCCTTTGCTTACCCTGTCCATGCTATTTTGCGCTCTTGCTGGGTACGATTCATCCTTTTGCTTACCCTGTCCTGCCCAAGCTTACCCACCGAAATCAATTTTTGGCTTCACAGGCCCTGCTTTTATTTCCCCGTATTTCCCCGCAAAAAAAGCAGCCCGGTTAAATTACTCCGGGCTGCCAGTTACTTTTATTTCAAACGCTTTTCAAGCTCAGCTTTAACCTCTTCAAATCCTGGTTTACCAAGCAAAGCAAACATGTTTACTTTGTAAGCTTCAACACCCGGCTGGTCGAATGGATTCACGCCAAGCAGGTATCCGCTCATCGCACAGGCTTTTTCGAAGAAATAGACAAGATAGCCGAATGTGTACTCGTTCATTTCCGGAAGGTTCACAATCAGGTTTGGAACGCCTCCGTCTGTGTGAGCAAGCATCGTACCCTGGAAAGCTTTCTTGTTGACGAAGTCAACTGTTTCGCCTGCAAGGTAGTTCAAGCCGTCAAGATCGTTTTCTTCTGATTCGATTGTAATCTCGTGACGCGGTTTTTCAACGTTAAGGACGGTTTCAAAAAGATCACGGCGTCCCTCCTGCACGTATTGGCCCATTGAGTGCAGGTCTGTTGAGAAGTTTGCTGAAGCAGGGAAAATGCCTTTTTGGTCTTTTCCTTCACTTTCGCCAAACAGCTGTTTCCACCACTCTGAGAAATATTGAAGACCCGGCTCGTAGTTAATGAGCATTTCAATCGTTTTGCCGCGGTTATACAGCGCGTTGCGAACGGCTGCATATTGGTAAGCAGCATTTTCTTCAAGCTCAGATGTTGAGAAATCGTTCATGGCAGCGGCTGCGCCTTTCATCATTTCTTCAATATCCGCTCCTGCAGCAGCGATTGGAAGCAAGCCGACAGCAGTGAGAACAGAGTAGCGTCCGCCAACATCATCAGGGATGATGAAGGACTCGTACCCTTCTTCTGAAGCAAGTGTTTTTAAAGCACCGCGGGCTTTGTCTGTTGTCGCATAGATGCGTGTTTTTGCTTCTTCTTTTCCGTACTTTTCTTCAAGCAGCTTGCGGAAAATACGGAAAGCAAGAGCAGGCTCAGTTGTTGTGCCTGATTTTGAAATGACGTTGATTGAGAAGTCGCGTCCTTCAATCAGGTCCATCAGGTCTTTCATGTAAGTAGAGCTGATGTTGTTGCCGACAAAAATGATTTGCGGCGTTTTGCGCTGTTCTTTAGACAATGCATTGTAGAAAGAGTGGTTCAGCATTTCAAGGGCAGCACGCGCGCCAAGATAAGATCCACCGATTCCAACGACTAAAAGAACATCTGAATCAGATTTGATTTTTTCTGCACTTTTTTGAATGCGTGCAAATTCCTCTTTATCGTATGCCTCAGGAAGGTCAACCCAGCCAAGGAAGTCGCTTCCCGCTCCTGTTTTTTCATGAATTGAGTGATGCGCAACTTTTACGAAATCGCGCAGGTATGTAAGCTCATGCTCACCAAAAAATGACAGCGCTTTTGAGTAATCAAAACGAACATGTGTCATTGCAGTTCCTCCATCGTTCCTAAAATTTTAATCCTCTTTCACTTTAACGAAACTGTGTTTGTAAATCAAGCGGACCAAAAAATGAAAACGCGATCATTTAAAAATAAATGAAAACACCCTGCAGATGCAGGGTGCCTGTGCCATTAAAGTGAAGCTTTCAAGATGGCAAGAACATCTTCTTTGTTCAGCTTTTTAAAGTTGCCGAACTCGCCGTTCGCCATTGCTTTATCTGCAATTAGATCAAGTTTCTCGTCTGTGATGTCGTAGTCAGCCAGGCGGCTTGGTGCTCCAAGGCTGCTCCAGAATGCGCTGAGCTTGTCGATTCCTTCAAGCGCAACATCGCGGTCTGATTTGCCTTCTGTATCCACTTCAAACACGCGGACAGCAAGCTGTTTGAAGCATTCAAGGTTCTCATCAAGCGTATGTCTCATCCAGTTAGGGAACAGGATGGCAAGGCCTCCGGCATGAGGAATATCATAAACAGCTGAGACAGCGTGCTCGATATTGTGTGTTGCCCAGTCGCCGCGGTAGCCCATCTGAAGAGATCCGTTCAATGCGATCGTTCCTGAATAAAGGATCGTTTCGCGGAGCTCATAATTTTCAAGGTCTTTCATCAATTTTGGTGCTGTTTCGATGACTGTTTTCAGAGTCGATTCACAGAAACGGTCCTGAAGCGGCGTGTTTTTTGTATGATGGAAATATTGCTCAAATACGTGAGACATCATGTCAACCATGCCGTACACGGTTTGATCCTGAGGAACTGTGTACGTGTTGACAGGATCAAGGATTGAGAATTTCGGGAATGTCAGCGGACTTCCCCAGCCGTATTTCTCCTGAGTTTCCCAGTTTGTAATAACGGAACCTGCGTTCATTTCTGAACCTGTCGCAGCAAGCGTCAGAACAGTTCCAAACGGAAGAGCCTCTGAAGGAGTATGCTTTTTGGTCACGATGTCCCACGCATCTCCGTCATATTTAGCTCCGGCCCGCAATGGCTTTTGTACAGTCAATGACACTTCCGCCGCCTACAGCAAGCAGGAAGTCAATGTTTTCGCTTTTGCAGATATTTACGCCGCGGTGAACGGTTGAAAGTCTTGGATTCGGTTCTACACCGGAAAGTTCAAAGACGTTTGATCCGGTTTTCTCAAGTTCAGCAAGTACTTTGTCGTACAGTCCGTTTCGTTTAATGCTTCCTCCGCCATAAACCAGGAGAACATTTTTGCCGTACCTTGGCACCTCGGTCTGAAGCTGCTGTAGCTGGTCTTTTCCAAAAATTAATTTCGTTGGATTATGGTATGTAAAGTTTTCCACAATCAATCGCCTCCTTACTTTTTATAAAATAAGTATGACCTGTTTGGAATGTTTTTTGCAAGAAATGCGCTTGTAAAAGCTTTTTTTTAGCATGTGAATAATTTCGATGACATCTCCGCATTCTATTAGTGAATTCTTACATCCAAGGAGGTTATCAGCATGAGCGCATTACAGCGTATTGCACTTGTACTTACGATTATCGGAGCAATCAACTGGGGGCTAATCGGCTTCTTTCAATTTGATTTAGTGGCAGCTATTTTTGGCGGCCAGGATGCTGCCCTTTCAAGAATTATTTATGGACTTGTCGGAATCGCAGGTTTAATCAACCTTGCCATTCTCTTCAAGCCGGCAGCTGAGCTCGGCCGTACAGAACCAAAACCGGAAGCACGCTAAGATCAAAAGCGGAAGGGCCTTGGTTAAATCCGATCAGCAGATAAGGATCCGACGGAAAAGTCCGGTTTTGATTTTTCCGTCGGATTTGTTATGACTGAGGATTTAGGCGCTTCCGCTTACCGAAGATACCTTTATCATGTTTTCCGCAACCTTGAACAAATTATATTTTTAAGCACAGAAATAGCACCGGATCCTGATCCGGTGCTTTTTTCATGCAAAAAAAAGAATCCATCCAGCCGGATGCATTCTTTTCACGTGCTTATTTGTTTGTTTGTTTTGATTGCTCGATCCACTCTTCAAGCTTCTCTTTAAGCGTGTTGAAGCCTTGTGGAGTTTCGTTTGTGTAAGCTGGAGTAGCTTTTACTGTAGCCTGGCGCTTTTTAGGCTTCTTTGGAGCTTCTGTTTGTGCAGGAGCTTCTTGAGTTGCGCGGATAGAAAGGCTGATTTTGCCTGCTGCTTCGTCAACAGAAAGTACTTTTACTTGTACTTCGTCTCCTACTTTCAGCTGTTCGTTAATGTCTTTAACAAAACCGTGTGCGATCTCAGAAATGTGAACTAGTCCTTGTGTAGACTCATCTAATGCAACAAACGCACCGTAGCGCTGGATTCCTGTTACTTTGCCTGTGTAAACAGAACCTGTTTCGAATTTTGTACTCATGGTAACACTCCTATATAAGTTGATTTTTCTCGTTTAATATACGCAATTTAAAACTATATCATATCCGGCCTGTTTTTACAATAACAATTTAGTTACTGTCAAGTAATAAGCTGTTGGCTTTCATGATGTTAACAAAATCACCGTTTACTTAAAAACGCCAAAAACCCCCAAAAAAACCGGGCAGAATCCCGCCCGGTTTCTCATTAGTTATACACAACCTTAGATGTATAGTCACTTATATTTATCTTTACGGTCATCTTCATTGACGAACCATCCCTGTGAATCAGTTCAAATACGGCTGAGCTGCCATCTTCGCTGTATGTTTCATTCAGTTTAACCGTATTTGCAGAAAGAGCCCGGAACTGTTTGGCTTTCTCTTCTAGACCTGCTTTAAATTCTTCTTCTGAAGGTGCAGATTCGTCTTTTGCCATAAGATCATAAGCAGTCCCCTCATCTCCGGTAACTGTGGCGTACAAATAAAGGCGGAGCACGTCAGCCGGCTGCAGCTCGTTCAATGCTGTGCTGTCCCCGTCAGTATAGGCGCGATAGGCAGTTTGGATGCTGCTTGATACTGGCAGGAGCTGAATCTCTCTTCCCCTGAAGAAAGATACCTCAGGCTTCAGGCTCTCGGGCACGTTCACCTTATACTGCCAATATTCCTCCTGTGATTTGAAGGCGAAATTCTGCGCTTTCAAAAACTCATAGTATGCCGATACAGCTGATGTCGTCTCACGATTCGGATAGTCTTTCATGAGCTGTTCGAAGGCGGATTTCCATTCCTCTTTCAGTCTGAGCTGCTCATCCACAGCCATAGTATTGTTGAGGCCTTTAAGCAGGACGGTGAGCCAGAACTCATAGCGCTCTTTTAATTTTTCACGGTATTTAAAGTTTGGGTTCTGCAGAATGAACTCTTCAAGAGCAGCAGTCCGCTCTGCCAGTTCATTAACGGGAACAGCGAGAGCTGCATCCATGGCAACCTGTGCCTGGTTTTCCGTTTCAAAATACTTCTTCATTTGCGGGCTAGGGTCAAGTTCGTTTTCAAGGAGTTCTAGATCCGGCTGGAAATTGATCATGCCTTCCCCTTCGTGATAAAAACGGTAGCCGCTGTTTCTGATCTCCTCAATAACCGGCCCTGCTTCAGGATGATCGGAGCCTTTTTGGTTCAATTGTTCAGCGAAGGCAATTACATCCGTATACTGAAGAGTGCTTGAAACAGTCAGCCACTTTTCAAAGAAATACTCCTCCATCATCCTCTGTTTTTCAAGAAGGCTGATGATCTCTGCATCCCTTATCTCTTCTCCTTCTTCTGCCTTTGTTCTTAAAGCAGAGAGCTGTGCTGCAGGAGATGAGACGTTCTGTTCAACTGTCAGCTTGACTGTCTTAAAATAGTTGTCAAGTTCCTGAATGGACTGATAGGAATTTCTGCCGTCAAATTCCCGGACTGCATCTTCTGCTTCCTGAATAAATGGATACAGCTCTGCGTCAGGCATCTGAATCTCTGCCTTGAAAGCAGCAAGTCTTTCCTTAAACAGGAGGTCAAGCTCGCTTCGTTTAGCTTCAATTTCTTCAGCAGAAGGCGGCACCTGCACAGCAGGAGGCTGTTCACCTGTTCCGCCATTTCTCTCATTATTCTGCACAAGCAGCTGTGCACCAAGCAGCCCCGCTATCAGCATGACACCCGCAAAGCTTGCAGCATATAGCGTTTTGGCTTTGAAGAAAGGATTATTCTTCTGCTTTTCAAGCTTGATGCGGTCCATTATATGATCAGCCGATGTTTGCACTGGAAGCTTTTCATAGGATTGCTTTAAGCTCGATAGCCGTTTCTCAAAAAGCTGATCATCCATGTGTTTCACCTTCTTTCTTTTCGTGCTCCTTCACAATTTTTTTCAGCATCGTTTTCCCTCTGAGGATGCGTGTTTTAACAGCAGAAAGCGTTATTGACATAATTTCAGCGATTTCTTCATATTTCATTTCGTGGAAAAAATACAGAACAATCGGGATCCGGTATTTTTCATCCAGTTTCTGAAGGCACATGTGAAGAACCCTATCTTCCTCATTTTGAATAACACTCGATTCCACCTCAGGATAATCCATCGGAGGTTCATTTTGAATTTTGAACACTTTCTGCATGTTTGACATGCGCTTTCTGGCTGCATCCCTTGTCACATTGAGAGTAATTTTATAAAGCCATGTAGAAAATTTCGCCTTTGAAAATTGGTCCAAAAACCGGTATACCCGGATAAATACTTCCTGGGTAATGTCATCTATATCATCACGCCGGTTTCCAAGCTGATACGCAAACCGCTCGACTGTCGGCGTATATTTTTCAACCAGTTCCCTGAATGCACTCATATTCCCCTTCTTTGCCCGCCGCACTAATTCATCATCGTTCATAATCTGCCCTCCTTCTTACACCTGTGAAACGGGAGATGCATGCAGTTTGTTTCACACTGATGGACGCAAAATACAAATTTTTTCAAAAAAACAGGTTTAACTCAAATTTAAGGGGGGAATACTATCAGCGTATAAGCTTTCTAGTATTCCCCCCTTTTGTTTTTAGGACAAGACCTTCTGAGGTTTTGTCCATTTTTTATTTTCTGAAGTTTTCCATAAATACAGCCATTCTTCTAAGCGCTTCCTGAAGCTGCTCAAGAGATGAGGCATACGAACAGCGTACAAATCCTTCACCACTTTCACCGAATACATTCCCCGGAACCACAGCCACTTTTTGTTCAATCAGCAGCTTTTCAGCAAACTCTTCTGAACTGAGTCCTGTTTCTTTTATTGAGGGGAAGGCGTAAAATGCGCCCCCGGGCAGATGGCAGGACAAACCGATTTCATTCAGTGTTTCTACAAAAAAGTTTCGTCTGCGGCGATAGCTTTTTTTCATTTGCTCAACATCCTGCATGCCGTTTTTCAAAGCTTCAATGGCCCCATATTGAGCCATCGTCGGTGCGCACATCATAGCGTACTGATGGATTTTCAGCATGGCTCCTGAAAGCTCAGCGGGCGCAGCGATAAAGCCGAGTCTCCAACCTGTCATGGCAAACCCTTTTGAAAAGCCGGAAATCAAAAGGGTGCGTTCGCGCATTCCGCTCAAGCTTGGAAAGCTCGTATAAGCTTCATCATATGTAAGTTCCGCATAAATCTCATCAGCCAGCACCAACAGGTCGTGCAATTCAGCCTGCTCGGCGATCAACTCAAGTTCATGCTTTGATAAGACCGCTCCTGTCGGATTGCTAGGCGAGCATAACAGAAGTGCTTTTGTCCGCTCCGTCAATGCTTCTTCAATTAACTCAGGCCGAAGTTTAAACTGATCATCTGCCCGCGTATGCAAAGGCACCGGCACTCCTCCCGCGAGCGATACAAGCGGTGCATAGGAAACAAAGCAAGGTTCAGGAATGAGCACCTCATCAAGCGGATTCACAATGGCTCTTAATGCGATATCCAGCGCCTGGCTCGCCCCCACCGTCACAATGATTTCATCTTCATGACGGTAAGATACATCAAATTTCTCGTGAAGATATCGGGAAATTTCCTGGCGCAATTCCAAAAGACCGGCATTGGCGGTGTATGATGTAAACCCCTGTTCAAGCGACAGGATGCATGCTTCTCTTACATTCCAGGATGTAACAAAATCCGGTTCCCCGACTCCAAGCGAAATAACACCTTCCATGCTTGCCGCAAGATCAAAGAACTTGCGGATGCCGGAAGGCTTCAGGGCTGAAACCGTATGTGATAAATACTTGGATTGTGTCATGGAGACACCACAATCCGTTTGTCTTCATCGTCCTGTTCGTAAATCTTCCCGTCATGTTTATATTTTTTTAAGATGAAGTGTGTCGTTGTTGAAAGGACGGAGTCAAGAGTTGACAGCTTGTCTGAAACAAAGTGTGCAACCTCTGACATCGATCTTCCTTCTATAACAACGGACAGATCATATGCCCCTGACATGAGATAAACCGATTTCACCTCATTGAACCTGTAGATTCTTTCAGCAATCGCATCAAATCCTGTCCCTCTTTTTGGCGCGACTTTTACGTCAATCATCGCCGTGACTCCCTCATGCCCATCCACTTTCCGCCAGTTGACAGTTGTCGAGTAGTCGATAATGACCTTCTGCTCTTCCAGGCGTTTAATTGTGAGGATGGTTTCTTCAACGCTTAGCTGAACCATTTTTGAGATGTCCTGCGGAGTGAGCCTGCTGTTTTCTTCAAGGAGCTCAAGAATTTCTGTTTCTTTTTGGGTAAGCTTCATGTTCTTTTCCTCCCTTTTCATTAAGAATGTTCTGATAATTATAGCATGAACATCTGAAAACAAACACGCATTGTTCCGTTTTTTTTCGGGAAAAACCGGGTAGATTTTACAAGAGTTATTTTCGGACGGCAGGTTAAAATAGTAAAAACTTTCGCTGCCGGCACTCCATCGCCGTCAGCTTTTGCAAATCATGTCTTTTTCAAGGAATTAAGAATAAATGCTGGAGTGAATGATTATGGTGATATTGGATAACAAGCAGGAGTTTAAGATGCATGTTCAGGGGATAGGGGTCCACTATGAGGTGTATGAAAATCCCGGCAAACCTGTGATGGTTTTAATACACGGCTTTCTTTCTTCCACATTCAGCTACCGCCGGCTGATTCCATTTCTCCGCCATGAGTATCATCTCATTGCTGTTGATCTTCCGCCGTTCGGCCGGTCGGAAAAATCGATCGCGTTCGTTTACTCATACCGGAACATGGCTAAAGTTGTGATTGAGCTTTTGAAAAACCTGCAAGTGGAACAAGCAATCCTTGTAGGGCATTCCATGGGAGGGCAAATTTCCCTGTACGCATCAAAAGAAATGCCTGAGATGGTTAAAAAAGTGGTGCTTCTATGCAGCTCAGGCTATATGAAAAGGTCGCATCCTTCGCTCATATTCGGCTCTTATTTTCCTTACTTTTACCTCTGCATCAAGCACATCATGAGCAGACAGGGAGTCTGGAAAAACTTATGCAACGTCGTACATGACCGCTCGATGATTGATCAGGAGATGATGGATGGCTATATTCAGCCATTTTACGACGACCGTATCTTCATGGCGCTCTCGCGGATGATCAGGGACAGAGAAGGTGATTTGCCTGCAGAAGATCTGCGGAAAATCGAAACACCAAGCCTTCTTATTTGGGGACAGGAAGACCGGGTTGTACCCGTCCATATCGGAGAGAGAATGAACAGGGATCTTCCAAATTCTCATTTTTTCTCATTAAAGAACACGGGTCATTTAGTTCCTGAAGAACGCCCTGATTTTGTATCTGAACGCATTTTTGAATTTTGCGTGTAAGTGAAGGAACAGAAAAAATGCAGCTTAGAACGGCGCATCATCGTTCACAAGCTGCATTGTTTTTGATCAGCAAAAGCTGTACAGCCATTTTTTCACACTCTTTTAAAGGAATAATCTCCTCAAAAGAGAACTCATAAACAGCCTGTATTTTTCGGGAAAGCTGTGCCGGTGTTTCAGAGACGTGCACCGCCTGAAGGACATCAAATACTTCCGTTTCATATGCTTCCGCGCCGTACTTCAGCGGATCCCATTTATATAACAGCCCGAGCATCTGCTCATTCGCTTCTCTCATTTCCACTGCGCATCACCCAAACCTTTTTCTTTTGCATAACGTTCCATACATATTTTATCATAAGGTTTTAAAGGAGCAACATCCGGAGAAATCAAACTGGAGAGTGATAATCATGAGCATGTTTGATCAGGAAATCAACAGATACAGGACTCACTCAGTAAAATGGGATTATTCCGAGGAGATTTTCGGCGTGAAAGATGTCCTCCCCATGTGGGTGGCAGATATGGATTTCCGTGCACCTGATGAAGTAATTTCCGCCCTGCAGGAACGAGCATCGCACGGTATTTTCGGCTATACTTCAGCAGGTCCAGAAGCGAAGAAAGCCGTTCAGTCATGGATGAAAGCGCGGCACGGCTGGGATGTAACCCAGGAATCCATCATTTTTAGCTCAGGAGTAGTTACTGCGCTGAGTATGGCCATTCAGTCCCTAACAGACCCTGGAGACGCAGTGCTGATTCAGTCTCCTGTTTACCACCCTTTTTTCGACATGACAGAGAAAAACGGACGCACACTTGTGAACAATCAATTGAAACTTGAAAATGGCACCTATCAAATTGATTTTGAAGATCTTGAAAAGAAAGCAGCACATCAAAAAGTGAAGCTCATGCTGCTTTGCAACCCGCAGAACCCGGGCGGCAGAGTGTGGACAAAAGAAGAACTCGAGAGAATCGGAGAAATATGCGCAAAGCATCATGTCATTGTTGTTTCGGACGAAATCCATTCAGACTTGATGCTGTTCGGCCATAAGCATGTCCCTTTTGCTTCCCTTTCCAAAGAGCATGCCCGAAACTCTATAATATGCATGGCACCAAGCAAGACATTCAATCTTGCAGGGCTGCAGTCTTCAGCCATTATCATTCCGAATAAAGAAATCCGGACAAAATATGAGGAATATCAAAAGCGGCAGGGGTTCTTTACCCTTAATACCTTTGGCATAGCCGGCTTAACTGCAGCCTACACACATGGTGAAAATTGGCTGGATGAGTTAAACAGCTACCTTGAAGAGAACGTGAACACAGTGATTTCATATATTCAAGAGCATTTGCCCAAGCTTAACGCGATCCGGCCTGACTCGACTTACTTAATCTGGATTGACTGTACGCAACTGCAGAAAACAGATGCTGAAATAAAGGAATTGCTGCTTCAAAAAGGAAAGCTTGCGCTTGAGGATGGGACCAAATACGGCCCCGGCGGAGAGGGTTTTGTCCGCATGAATATCGGATGTCCCCGCACACTAGTCCTTGAGGGACTGGAACGTTTAAGAAAGGCGTTCTCATAATCTGAAAAATCCGCGGTTCACAGCTGCGGATTTTTTTATTGTTTAGAAAATTTTAAAAGTAAAAGGCTGTGGATAACATAACAAAGTTATCCTCGGCAAGCGTAAGCGCCTAAACTCTCTGTCAGAACAAATCCGTCAAAAAAGGCGGGAACCGGACTCTTCAGCCTGATTCTTATCTGCCTATCGGAGCGGGCCTTGGCGCTTGCGCTTATGTTCTTGCACGCAAACAAAATTTGTCATTACAGGAGTTTTTTGAATGTTCTGATGGTATAATGGACTCAGAATATAGCAAAGGTGAGAATCCGTTGATTATTCCTATAGAGTCTGTAAAAGAACTGATACTTCATATAACCTTTCTTTTGTTTCCTGTTTTTCTCTATCAGACCGTTTGGCTCAGCAGGCCGTTCAAGTCCCCTCCAAGCAGGAACAAAATTCTTATTTCCCTTCTGTGCATCCCTTCTGCCCTGCTTTGCCTGACTTATCCGCTTTACACAATTGAAAGTGTAAGCTTTGACCTGCACGCCATACCTGTTATAGTAAGCATCCTTTATGGAGGACCCTTTTCAGGTGCTGCGGTCATTGCCTCCGTTCTTGCCTACCGGTTTTATGCCGGAGGACACTGGCTTCTTCTCAGTCTCGTGACCATTCCTTTTTACACCCTTTTATCCTTCTACTTTCAGCGATCCTGGTTTTCCTTTAATAAACGAAGAAAAATGATGGTTATTCTTTTAATCGGCAATGCCAAAACAGCTATTACCTATGCTTCCCTGTATCTTTTTCATTCCTTTGGATGGGTCCCTGATGTTTTTTCAGGGGAGGGCCGGAAGTATTTAATTATCGGCTGGATTTTTTTGAACTTCGCTTTGTTTTTAACCTACTATGCCACCGAATACATTCGTGAAAATGCCATCATGAGATATCAGATTATCCGAAATGAAAAGCTGTCCATACTGAGCGAGCTTGCTGCGAGTGTTGCCCACGAAGTCAGAAATCCGCTGACGGTTGTAAGGGGATTCATCCAGCTGATGGGGCAGGAAATACGCGACAATGAACAAAAAAACAAGGATTATCACGAATTAGTATTATCAGAGCTTGACCGGGCTCAGGATATTATTACCGATTATTTGAGTCTTGCAAAACAGCACTATATCGAAAAAGAGAATGTGTCCCTGACTTCTTTGCTTTATGAAGTGGATCAGCTGATGCGCTCCTATGCCAATTATAAAACAGTTGCGATTGAAACGAGCATTCAGGACGGGCTGATGATTGTGGGGGACCGCTCAAGACTGAAACAGGTATTTATTAATCTGCTTAAAAATGCAATTGAAGCCGTTCCTGATTTAGAGGGACAAGTGGAAATCAGGGCTTATTCGTCCCATGAATTTGTGAGAATCAAACTGACGGATAATGGCTGCGGAATGAGTGCAGACCAGCTTCAGAGGCTTGGTGAACCCTATTTTACTTTAAAAGAGAAAGGAACAGGTCTCGGACTTACGGTGACGTTTTCAATCATTCAGCATCATGGCGGGACGATCCGCTATCAGAGCACATTAGGCGGAGGAACAGCTGTGACCGTCTCTCTCCCTATCGAAGCTCTCAAATGAATAAAATCGAATGTTTCTCTTATTTTGTTAATAAACTGTTTATAGGACATGGACCAAATGAACGTAAGGAGGGGGTACTCCTGAAAAACCGATTTATGCTGATTTTTCTGCTGACCCTGTGCCTGTTGACTGCAGCTTTTTCCATCCCAAAACAAATGGGCAATGGTGCAAGCGCCATTCCAAACGAAACCATGCAGCAGGAAGCTTCCCTTGCAATTGATACGGTTTTGACCATCCATTTCAACTCTTTTCAGAGGGCGCTGACGCTGAATGAAGAAGTTTTGAGCATTAAGCCTGTTAAAGACAGCGGGCAAAAGTGCTATGAAACAACCATTCAGTTCTATACATTTTTTGGACTGCCCCTGTCAAAAGTGAAGGCTGACTGCAATGAGATTGAAGAAGTAAATTAGTACGACCAAAAACGGCCAGCTCGGCCGTTTTTCATTTTCAGGAAATGCCGGAGTCTCACATTGTAACCCGCAATGCCAAAGCCTGCTAATAAAAAAACCAATCCCGAAGCAGCGGAATTGGATTCTGAAATTACTTGTTCTTATCAGCTGCTTTTAGGCTTCTTTCAAACTCTTCTGCTTTCAATTCCTCTTTTCTGGATACCTTTTTAATCAGCATAAAGGCTGCAATGGCCAAAAGGAAGAAGATGAACATTGTGATGCCGGCAGGAAGGTACTCAGACTTGTCTTCCGGAAAATATAAAAAAAGCCCCATAATGAAAGCGTTTAACAATTTAATCACTCCTTGTCCCCTTTACTATAGCAAGAATTCATGGCTTCCTCTACTTTTGATAAAAATTTTTCTCAAGGACTTTGCTATAATGGACGTAAGAACGTTAAAAAAGAAAAAATGGGGATTTGCACCATTTTTTATGGGAGGCATAAACTTGAAAGAAGAACTTAGTACCGGAGAGATCGTGACAGGCATCTATAAAACCGGCAAATATATCGGCGTGATTACAAACGTGCGTCCTGAACATTACTTAGTGAAAGTAAAAGCCGTTCTTCGGCACCCCGCTCAAGGCGACCTGCACATGCCAAAAGAAGCGGACGTTCCTCTTTTTCATGAACGCAGAGCTCTTGCAGAAAACGAACAAACCAATATCCCGAAAAACATGGTGCGCAAATATGACGAGCCCGTACCTGCATACAAAGATTCCCTTGTTTCCGCAGTGGCTGCGATCGAAAACGAACTAAAAGAGGATGCTCGTCCCTGGGCAGTCAAGTCTCTTGAGAAAATACAGCTTCTTAAAGCGGATTATTTTAAAATCAAATGAGCCAAATCACTTGCTAGTGATTTGGCTCTAAGTTGCAAACTTGTTCATAACTTTTGAAAAATCAATTCTGTCTCCAATGGTTGGCGGGGCAGGTTTTTGCAAATATCGCTTGTCATTTTCTACCAGGTTGTAAATATTGCAGGTTGTAAGAGCATCATCGAGTGCACAATGATGTCTTCCTGTTCCTTTTTTGCCGTATTCTTCAACAGCCTTCCACAGACCTGTCTGGTTTCTGTCACCAAAAAACTTTTTGTATTCCATGGATAAGTCTCTGAACTTCGCATGAAACGGGAATTCCACATTGTTCTTAAGGCAGTTTTGGCGCAGTACCTTCATGTCCATATTTCCCCATGTAATGACTGTGGTGTTGGGATAATTTCCAAAATCTTTTAAAATGGCGATCAGGTCAAGAAACGAAATGCCTGAGTTGACTTGAGACTGGGATATGTTTAAAAAGGATTTGCAGCGGTTTGTTAAAAAGGGAAACTGTACGGGTCTTACATAAGAGGAAAATTGTCTGTGAGCAGTTTGATTGATGACGGAAACGATTCCTACTTCGATTATTTCAGGATAAAATCCGCGCGGGTTGGCTTTTCCTTCGGGCATAGTAAATTCAAAATCAACGAAAATTAATTGCTGAGGAGCTTCCATTTCTCCCCCCTCCTTTCTCCAAAAATTCATCATTTCCTTTTTATTACTATTATATCACCTTACGCGAAAATATAGCTTCATTTTTCGAAAAATAATGAATATGCCTCCATAAATATTTCAAAAAACGAAAGGATTGATTTATAATATTAAGGGACACGAAATAAATATGGGTATTCTACCAGAGAAGGTGTTTTTATTTCTATTCAGAAACGCAATTTTCTCATCATGTGGACGGCTAATTTCTTTGTTGCAGCAAGCGCGACAATGATTATGCCATTTTTGTCTTTGTTTTTGAGTACATTCGGTGATTTTTCAGATGACTATATTCGCAGATGGTCAGGATATGTGTTTGGTATTTCCTTTTTAATGGCCTTCCTTGTTTCCCCGCTGTGGGGCAGATTCGGCGATAAATACGGTTATAAAAAGATCCTGATCATGACCGGAGCAGGAATTGCCACAAGCATCTTTCTGATGGGGTTTGTTCAATCCGTGCATCAGCTGTTTGTTCTCCGTCTGGTGATGGGGGCAGTGACCGGGTTTATTCCTACATCTCTTGCCCTCATATCCGCCCAAACCAAAAAGGAAGAAGCCGGCCGCACCCTCGGCACTCTGCAGATGGGAACCGTGTCAGGGGGACTGTTCGGACCGCTGATTGGAGGTCTCCTCGCTGATCAATTTGGCTTTACCTACACATTCTTCATTACATCCGCCGTCATTTACATATCTGTTTTGCTTGTAGCCTTCGGCATCAAAGAAAAACCGCTCAGAACAAAAGAAGAAGGAAGAAAATCCTACTCGCGCAAACAGGTTCTGCAGCATATTTTCAAATCTCCGCTGCTTTTGACCATTATGTTTCTGACGCTGCTGATCCAAATTGGAAACTTCAGCATTCAGCCCCTCCTTGCCCTTTATGTAAGCGAACTTCACGGCCCTGTCAATCTAGCGTTTTTCTCAGGCCTGGCTTTTTCCGCAACAGGAGCAGGCAATTTGCTGGCTTCCCGAAAATGGGGCGCTCTCGGAGACCGCATCGGACATGAAAAAGTATTGATCGGCCTGCTGATTGCATCTGTTTTTTGCTTTATTCCCCAAGCCCTTGTAACCACACTTTGGCAGCTGATGATTTTCCGCTTCCTTTTCGGCCTGGTGATGGGCGGCATCATTCCCTGTATCACAGCCTTTATCAGGCAGACCGCGCCCGTTTCTATGCAGGGAGAAGTGCTCGGCTACAACACAAGCTTCAAATTCCTCGGGAATGTCGCCGGTCCTGTATTAGGAGGAACCATTGCAGGCGGATTCGGCATTTCAGCCGTTTTTTACGTAACAGCAGGACTCTTTTTATCCGG
Source organism: Metabacillus sp. SLBN-84 (assembly GCF_053629595.1). Classification (NCBI taxonomy): domain Bacteria; kingdom Bacillati; phylum Bacillota; class Bacilli; order Caryophanales; family Bacillaceae; genus Metabacillus; species Metabacillus sp. SLBN-84. The sequence goes on along the minus strand of NZ_JBRJIP010000001.1, from coordinate 894,355 downwards.
AGCGATCCTCTTATGGAAAAGTGTCCGCACAGAACAAAAGCAGCTGGCAGAAGCCAGCTGACAGCACGCTGTCCATGACAGCGTGCTTTTTCGCAGGAAAAATATTCTAATATAAGAGGGGAAATGGTAATATGAAAAGAAAAGCGGAGCCGACCGTTTAGCCCTGACAGGCAGAAAAGAAATCACACGAAAAGTCCGGTTTTGACTTTTTGGGGGATTTTGTTCTGACGGAAGGGCTGGGAGGCGGAGCTGGACAACGTGAAAAGCGGAGCCGACCGTTTAGCCCTGACAGGCAGAAAAGAAATCACCCGAAAAGTCCGGTTTTGACTTTTTGGGGGATTTTGTTCTGACGGAAGGGCTGGGAGGCGGAGCTGGACAACGTGAAAAGCGGAATCAGCCGTTTAGCTCCGATAGGCAGATAAGAAATCACCGAAAAAGTCTGGGTTTGACTTTTTGGGGGATTTTGTTCTGACGGAAGGGCTGGGAGGCGGAGCTGGACAACGTGAAAAGCGGAGCCGACCGTTTAGCCCTGACAGGCAGAAAGATTCGGGCCATTCATCATACCAATAAACCTTAAAGGCGTGTGACATCATTGCGTTCAATTACAGGCTGGATATGCCTTCTGGCAATGTCCCCTCTCCTCATTTTCTTATTTATGCTCTCAGGGGAAGAAGTAAAACAAGTAAAAGCCGTTTCGACTGTTTTAGATGAACGGATTCCTTTAACAGACATTCCCATGATTCAAAACAGCTACATTCTTGACCAAAATGGAAGCATCGCTTCAGAAATTGTCAACTCACGGGAAAACAGAAGATTTGTTCCTTTAGAAGAGATACCTGAAGCAGTAAAAACGATTTTCATTGTTTCAGAGGATCAGCGTTTTTATGAGCATATCGGATTTGACCCGGCCGGCATGACGAGGGCAGTCCTTGTGAATGCCAAAAACCAGTCAGCCGATCAGGGCGGAAGCACCATTACACAGCAGCTTGCAAGGAATGTCTTTTTAACTCATGAAAAATCATATAACCGCAAACTGAGTGAACTCTTATACTCGTACCACCTTGAGCGGACCTTTTCAAAAGAAGATATCCTTGAAGGGTATTTGAATGCTGTTTATTTTCACAATGGTGTTTACGGCGTAGAAATGGCAAGCCAGTATTATTTCAGCAAGCCAATCGGGAAATTGACTCTTGCCCAGACAGCCTTTATGAGTGCCATCCCGAACAACCCTGCCCTGTATGATCCCATTACCAATTTTGAAAATACGAAAAAGCGGCAGGAACGGCTCCTTAACGAGCTTCTTGAAGGAAAGTACATAACGGACGAACAATACCTCGCTGCTGCAGAGGAAAAAATCCGGTTAAATACCCAGATGAGAAAAGACCGCTATCCGGATTACATCACGTATGTTCATGATGAACTGAAGCAGCTGATCGCTGAAGAAGAAGGGTACACCATCAAGCTTTCAAAAGCGGACAGTGCAGAAAAAGAGCGTTTGAACGAGCAGCTTAAAACCCGCTTGCAGGATGTGCTGAAGAGCGGAGTGCGCATCCAAACTGCTCTCGATCCTACTCTTCAGATACAGGTTTCGGATGCTTTTAAAAATCATCTGACAGATCCGTCTGTACAGGGGGCAAGTGTGGTTATTGACCACCGGTCTCATGAAATTAAAGCGATGTACGGAGGAAAGGACTATAAAAAGTTCGACTTTAACCGCGCCTATCAGGCATACCGCCAGCCCGGATCGGCCATAAAGCCTCTGCTTGACTATGTGCCGTATCTTGAAACCACAGGGGCAGGCCCGGATTCCATGATCAGCGCAGAACCATTTTGCGACAAGGAGTATTGTCCAAAGAATTACGATGAAAAAACGTACGGCCGGGTAACGCTAGAGACAGCCTTTAAGCGCTCCTATAATACACCGGCCGTAAGAATGATGAATGAAGTCGGGGTTGAAAAGGCCTTTTCATACTTAGAGCCTTTCAAATTCAGCCGAATTGTCAAAGAGGATTACAGACTTCCTGTTTCAATCGGAGGATTCACATACGGCTTCTCCCCTCTTGAACTCACACAGGCCTATTCTGCTTTTGGAAATGACGGTGTTTTTTCTAAAAGCCGTGCTATTAAAAGTGTGACGGACCTTGAGGGAAACCTGTTATATGAATGGAAGGACGAGCCGGTTCGTGTTTGGCAAAGCGCAACGAACACGAAAATGCGGGCGCTTTTGACTTCAGTGACCGAGAGCGGAACTGGAACGAAAGCAAACCATTCAGCTGCCTATACAGGAGGCAAAACCGGCACGACGAATGATTACAATGATTTATGGTTCGCCGGATTAACGGATGCCTATACAGCTGCTGTCTGGATTGGAAAAGACAAAGCAGAAAGCATTGAGAGCCTTTCAACAGCAGCACCGCATCAGCTGATTTGGAGAGATATCACAAAGAACCGCTAGTTTTTTCGTTTTATGATTGGGGAATAGAAAAAGAAACAGCTAAAAGCAGGTGAGTGACATGACACACAGCAAAATTCTTTTATTTGACGGTGTCTGCAATTTTTGTGACGGAACCGTTCAATTCGTCTTAAAACACGACAAGAAAGAAGCCTTCTCCTTTGCTTCCCTCCAATCGGAAGCCGGCCAGAGCCTGCTCAGGAAACACGGACTCCCACTTGAAGATTACGACAGCTTTGTCTATCTGGATGAAGAGAAGGTTCATACAAAATCCACTGCAGCTCTGCGCGTTCTCAAAGAGCTCGGCGGAATATACAGAGCGCTTTATTTTTTGATTGCCGTTCCAAAACCGATAAGAGATGCCGTCTACATGATGATCGCAAAAAACAGATACAAATGGTTCGGAAAAAAAGACGCCTGCACATTGCCGTCTAAAGAAGTCAGAAAAAGATTTCTGTAAAATTTGCCCGAAGCAAACGAAAGCCCCTCAAAACTGAGGGGCTTTCGCTTTATATCGGCAGACTCGCCAAAAGGCTGTTATACAGCTTCATGCAAATATAAAGAATACCGAACAAAAAAACCGACCAGAACAGTACGTGAAACAGAACAAGGCCAATCAGCGAAAAGGATGTCAGGAAAAAACTGAACTGATACACGGCAAAAATGAAGTAGCAGATCGTTGCCAATAGAAAAACCGCAATAATCGCTGCTCCAAATTGAACAAGCAGCAGGGATACCCCGCCTCCTGCAAGGTAAAAGGCAGAACCGAGCCTGATTTTCTTCAGGCTTTCCCCCTCAGCATCCTTTGAGAAAAACAGAAGTGAAAGCTCTGTCACGGTATCAGAAATCAGCTTAAGTGCAGAAAAAACCATAAAATAAATAAGGGCAAAAACCGTGAAAAGAGCTAGCTTGATGCCGCTCTCTGAAAAGAATTCCAGCATCCCGCCGTATACGCCAAGCCTCTTTAGAAGTCCTACAATTTCAGAAACAGTCGAAATTGAAAGCGATGTGCTGAACAGAAGAATAGCGATAAGGGGGAAGTAGCTGGTGAAATACGTATTTTTCATTCCATAATCTCCTAATCCGTCAGAATACTCATTTAGTATGAACGAATGAGGTCCGGGTGACAAGAAGGAAATGGAAAAAAGAGAAGAGGCGTCATTTTGGTGTCTGATTGATACATAGGTCAACAGCGGAATACGGGGCTGGAGTCATATTTCGGCTGTTGGGAGCAGAATCATGACAGTTGGTTGTAATTTCGCGATAGTTGGTTGTAATAAAAACAATGTTGGCTGTAAAACTGTAATAGTTGGTTGTAATCTCACGATTGTTGGTTGTAAAACTATGATTGCTTGCTGCCAGGTATCCCAAAATAGGGGGCAGCAATACCACGAATGTTGGCCAGAGCAGATGAATTGATTCACCCATGAGCCAAATCCGCCCTACACACGCAAACGAAACCGCCTGATCCAGACGGTTTCGTTTACTTATTTACGATTCTGATATATTCTCTTGGTTTGAATTTTTCAAGCATCCATTTTTCTTCGTTGGATAAATAGAACGGCTCCTGTTTTTCAGACCATTCAGAATCGCTCTCGGATTGGTATCCTGGATTGTAAAAAGGCTGTTCTGCTGATTCGTTTGCAGCCCATGCGGCGGCAAAAAGAACGGAAAACAATGCGGATGCCGTGATGATCTTCTTTTTCAGCATATGGATCACCTCAGCAATAGGTTTCTCATTCTCTCCCCATGCTATACAAAAAAATCCCGTTTTTTTTTGCCTGATTTTAGCTTTCTCTTCTTATTTAATAGAACGATAAAAGCTGGTTAATACTAGATGTGTGAGAAATGCACGATCGAAATTTTTACGTTATAATTGCATTTAGGGTCTTATGACCGTGAAATTTTATTGTAAGGAGGTTCAAAAATGACGTTATTGCATGCGGCTATCATCTCACCATTTCTTCTGGCCATTCTGATACCCTTCCTTTATAAATATTTCAGAAACATACATACAGGCTGGTTCGTCCTTATTCTGCCTGTTGTTTTATTTGGCTATTTTCTAAGCTTTATCGGTGAGACAGTGACATCAACCGTGAAATGGATTCCGTCTCTTGGAATTAATTTTACGGCGTATGTGGACGGGCTTGGATTGCTTTTTGCTTTGCTGATTACAGGAATCGGAGCGCTCGTTGTCCTGTACTCCATTTATTATTTATCTAAAGAAAAAGAAAAATTAAATCATTTTTACGTATATTTGCTGATGTTTATGGGGGCCATGCTCGGTGTGGTTCTATCTGATAATGTCATCGTTCTTTATACGTTCTGGGAATTTACGAGCCTTTCTTCTTTCCTTTTGATCGGCTATTGGTACCACAGAGAAAAATCAAGGTATGGTGCACTGAAGTCGATGCTGATCACGGTATTCGGCGGTCTTGCCATGCTTGGAGGCTTTGTGCTGCTCTACTTAATGTCCGGCACATTCAGTATTCGCGGAATGATTGATGCTGTTCCTCAAATGATGGAGAATCCGCTTTTCATTCTGGCACTGGTTCTTGTGCTTCTCGGGGCGTTTACAAAATCGGCACAATTCCCGTTTTACATCTGGCTGCCTGATGCGATGGAAGCGCCGACTCCGGTCAGTGCTTATCTGCACTCAGCCACGATGGTAAAAGCGGGTATTTATCTTGTCGCAAGGTTCAGCCCTGTTTTTGCGCTTACCCCCGAATGGTTCTGGCTTGTTTCCCTGTTTGGAATCGTGACACTTTTCTGGGGATCGCTGAACGCGGTCAAGCAGACAGATTTAAAGGCCATTCTTGCGTTTTCAACGGTCAGTCAGCTTGGATTAATTATGTCTCTGCTTGGAGTCGGTGCAGCGGCGCTGCATTATGACTCGCTTGATGATAATTACTTTACAATTGCAACGGTTGCGGCCATTTTCCACTTAATCAACCATGCCACGTTTAAAGGCAGTTTGTTCATGGTCGCAGGTATTGTTGACCATGAAACAGGCACCCGCGACATCCGGAAACTCGGCGGCTTGATGAGCTTTATGCCGATTACATTTACAATTGCGGTTATTGGTGCCTTCTCGATGGCCGGCCTGCCGCCGTTTAACGGGTTCCTGAGCAAAGAAATGTTCTTTACGGGCATGATTCATGTGACGAAGATGGATCTTTTCAATGTGGACACATGGGGCCTGCTATTCCCTGTCCTCGCCTGGGTTGCAAGCGTCTTTACATTCCTGTACAGCATGGTGCTTGTATTTAAGACGTTTACCGGTCCTGTTCAGCTTGAAAAACTTGAGCGAAAACCGCATGAAGCGCCGATCGGCATGCTGATACCGCCGATTATTCTAGCTTCACTCGTTGTTATCTTCGGTTTTTTCCCGAACCTGCTTTCCTACACGTTAATTGAGCCGGCAGTGGAATCCATTCTGCCTTCGCTTCTTCCGGAGGGAAAACAGTTTAAAGTGCATATTTACTTCTGGCACGGTCCTACGCCCGAGCTGTTCATGACTATCGGCGTGATTGTGATTGGAACCCTTCTCTATTTAACTCTTGGAAAATGGAGAAAAGTCTATGATCTGTTCCCGAAGAAGCTTGCACTCAACAAATTGTATGACGCGTCTTTAAACGGAATGGAACGCTTTTCAAACCGTTTCACCCGCTTTTATATGACCGGGTTTATCCGCGACTACCTTGCGTACATCTTTGTGTTCCTGATTGCGATTACACTTGGAACGATGGCTGTTAAAGACGGATTTGCGTTTACGCTTGACGGCACTGCTGAAATCGGAATCTACGAAGTTGTTCTTGCGCTTGCCATGGTGCTTGGAACCGTGACCATCCTATTTTCAAAATCAAGACTTACAGCGATTATTGCACTCGGTTCTGTCGGATACAGTCTGGCGTTATTCTTTGTGCTGTTCCGCGCACCTGATCTCGCACTGACTCAGCTTGTCATTGAAACGGTTTCTGTTGCTCTCTTCCTGCTTTGCTTCTATTTCCTTCCGAAATTTAAAAAGCAGGAGAAAAAGCTCAGCTTCAGACTGGTTAATTTCCTGATTTCGCTTGGGGTAGGCCTTACTGTCACACTGGTAGCTATTTCTGCAAACAGCAGCAGAGCAGGAGAAACGATTTCAACCTACTTTATTGAAAACAGCTACAAGCTTGCCGGCGGAAAAAACATGGTCAATGTTATCCTGGTGGATTTCCGCGGATTCGATACGCTGTTTGAAATAACCGTTCTTTGTATTGCTGCACTTGGCATTTATGGAATGGTCAAACTTCGGATGGCAAAGGGGGAAGAAGGATGAATTCAAAGCCAAAAACAAATGATGTGATCCTTCAGACCATCACAAAAGTCGTGTTTTTCATCATTGTCATCTTTGCGATTTACCTCTTTTTTGCAGGTCACTATACGCCGGGAGGAGGTTTCGTCGGAGGACTCATGACGTCCTCCGCGATTGTTCTCCTTCTGCTTGCGTATGATGTTAAAACCGTTTTAGGCATACTGCCGGTCAACTATATTCACATGGCGGCAGCAGGACTTCTGATTGCTGTTCTGACAGGTGTCGGCTCTTTCTTTTTCGGAGTGCCGTTTTTGTCCCATACGTTCGGGCATGTTCACCTCCCGCTGCTCGGCGATACAGAGCTTGCCACTGCCGTTCTGTTTGACCTTGGAGTGTACCTCGTTGTTATCGGAGTGACTCTGACCATTATTCAGACGATTGGAGAGACGGAATAATGGAAATTTTAATGTCGATCGTCGCTGGCATATTGTTTATGGCTGCAACGTATTTAATGCTTTCAAAAAGTCTGCTGCGGATCATTATCGGCACAGGGCTGTTAAGCCACGGCGCCCACCTTCTGATCCTGACCATGGGCGGGCTGAAAAAAGGAGCAGCTCCTTTGCTCGGCGAAGAGGCATCCTCCTATGTCGATCCGCTGCCGCAGGCATTGATATTGACTGCAATTGTCATCAGTTTTGGTGTTACTTCCTTTTTCCTTACAATGGCGTACAGAGCCTATCAGGAGCTTGGAAGCGATAATATGGATCAGTTAAGGGGAAATGATCATAATGAATAATATCGTGATGCTGCCTCTGATTGTTCCATTATTGGCAGGCATTCTTTTAATCTTTTTCAACAAATATATCACCATACAAAAGTGGCTGAGCGTAATTGCTTCCGTTTTGGCAGTAGTCATATCCGCTCTGCTTGTTCAGGAAGTCAGAACGAACGGAATCCTCACAGTTGAGATTGGAAGCTGGGCTCCGCCTTACGGAATTGTTTTTGTTGCGGACATGTTCGCAAGCCTGCTGGTACTTGCGACAAGCATTATTGGACTCACTTCCATTCTGTTTGCATTCCGCTCAATTGGACCTGAGAGAGAACGCTTCTATTTTTACTCGGCGGTGCAGTTTCTTTTAACCGGAGTTACAGGCGCCTTTTTGACTGGCGACATTTTCAATCTGTTCGTTTTCTTTGAAGTGATGCTGATGAGTTCTTATGTTCTGATTGTGCTCGGAGGAACAAAGCCGCAGCTTAGAGAATCAATTAAATATATTCTGGTTAACATTGTTTCATCTGCTTTGTTTGTCATTACAGTGGCTTACCTTTATGCGGTGACAGGAACGCTTAATATGGCGGACCTCGGGCAGAAAATTGCAGAGAACGGGCAGACAGGGCTGCTGACAGTCATTGCGATTCTATTTTTAGTCGTTTTCGGAATAAAAGGCGCCATCTTCCCGCTCTACTTCTGGATGCCTGGGTCCTATAAAGCACCTCCGGCTGCCGTTACCGCTCTGTTTGGAGCGCTTTTGACGAAGGTTGGCGTATATTCCATTACAAGAGTCTATACCCTGATCTTTATTCACGATACAGGCTATACACACCAAATCCTGGCCTGGCTTTCCATCCTTACGATTCTGTTTGGCGTAATAGGAGCCATTGCCTATTGGGACGTAGATAAAATTGTCATTTACAATATTATCGTTGCCGTCGGCGTTATCCTGTTCGGTGTAGCTGTCTTCAATTCTCCAGGAATCGAAGGGGCCGTCTATTATCTTATTCACGACATGATTATCAAAGGCGCACTCTTTATGCTTGCAGGTGTCATGATTGTTATTACCGGCACGAGCGATCTGAGGAAGATGGGCGGACTGCTGAAACATCATCCCCTCCTTGGATGGCTGTTCTTCATCGGGGCTATTTCCCTGGCAGGCATTCCTCCGCTGAGCGGATTTGTCGGAAAGCTGAAAATTGTCCAGGGCGGATTTGAGGCCGGAGAATATGTCTTCGCTTTATTTGTTCTTCTGTCGAGTCTGCTTGTCCTCTACTCCGTCATGAAGATTTTCATTCATGGATTCTGGGGTGAAGTAAAGCTTTCCAAAGAAGAAGAGAAAGGGTCCACAAAAGGACTCCTCTATCCAATTGCCATCCTGATCGCTCTGTCCGCTGCATTCGGACTCGGTACAGAAGCTGCTGCACCTTATATCACTCAAGCTGCAGAAACGCTGCTTGATCCGTCAATCTATATTCAAGCCGTGCTGAAGGAGTAGATGATATGGCCTTTCAAATTTTGCTGAATTTTTTCGTAGCGTTTCTCTGGATGTTTTTAAAAGGGCAATATGCAGCACAGGACTTTTTCAACGGCTATTTCTTCGGTCTGCTTATGATTTTTGCGCTGCGGCGCTTTTTTTCCCGCCGTTTCTACTTATGGAACGTCGGTGCGGTTTTAAAGCTGATCTACATTTTCAACCGTGAGCTGATTATGTCCAACCTTGCTGTTTTAAAAGTGGTGCTGGCACCGAAAATAAATGCCCGTCCCGGCATTTTCAAGCTTGAAACAGAGCTGAAAAAGGACTGGGAAATTACCATTCTTGCAAATTTAATTACGCTGACTCCCGGAACACTCGTTGTAGAGATTTCAGATGATAACCGCTTCCTTTATATCCATGCAATGGATCTTGGAGATGCGGAAGAAGCAAGAAACGATATTAAGAATACGTTTGAAAAAGCGATACAGGAGGTGAGCCGCTGATGCTTGATATGGTGCTCAGAATATCCCTGCTCATCATTGCCGTTTCAACCATCCTGTATTTGTACAGGCTGATTAAAGGGCCGTCTGTGCCTGACAGGGTCATCGCCCTTGATGCAATCGGCATTAACCTGATCGGCATTACGGCCATCATCTCTGTCATGCTGCGTACAAATGCCTTCCTGGAAGTCATTCTGCTGCTCGGCATTTTGACCTTCATAGGCACTGTGGCTTTTGCCAAGTTCCTTGAGAAGGGAGAGATCATCGAAAATGACCGCAATCGTCATCGCTAAGTTCATTACAGGCTATTTTGTGCTGCAGGGTGCTCTATTAAGCCTGGTAGCTGCATACGGTGTTGTGCGCCTGCCTGATGCCTATACACGCAATCATGCCGCTTCCAAAAGCGCCACACTTGGAGTAATCAGCATTCTGCTTGGCGTGTTTTTCTACTTCTGGCTGATTGAAGGCCATATGAATGCCCGGATCATTCTCGGGATTATCTTTGTCTTTATGACAGCACCTGTTGCAGGCCATCTCATTATGCGGGCTGCCTACAATACGAAGGTGCCGCTTTGGGAAAAAAGCGTTCAGGATGACCTTGAAGCAGACAGAAAAAAAGAAGGGGTTAAAGGATGAGAAACTCTCATCCTTTTTCTATAGGGATACACGATGAAGTATGCTGAAGACCTGCGGAAACTCTTCCAGGAGCATGCCGACGCGGAAAAAGCTCTCATAATGTCAGCTTATATGCGCGGCCAATTTCAATTTTTTGGAATCAGGTCTCCTGAGAGGAAAGAACTGACGAAACAGTTTCTTAAAAAACACGGAAACCCAGCCTCTCTTGAAGATGCCATTTTAAAGCTTTGGGCATTTGAAGAGAGAGAACTCCAGTATGCAGCGGTGGATATTCTGGAGCGCAATAAAAAGCACCTATGCGAAAGAGACATGCTGTGGCTTAAAACGGCAATCACGACTGAACCATGGTGGGATACTGTGGATTTGATTGCATCAAACATCATCGGTCCCCTTGTAAAGAAAGAGCCTTCCTTACGTGCAAGATACTTAGATGAATGGGCCGAATCGGAAAACATCTGGCTGGTCAGAACCGCTATTCTGCATCAGCTGAAATATAAAACAAATACAGACGAAACCTGGCTCTATCATGTGATTGCACAAAACGCATCTTCGAAAGAATTTTTCATTCAAAAAGCAATCGGATGGGCGCTCAGAGAATATTCAAAAACAGCTCCCGAATCCGTAAAGGCTTTTGCGGAGAACCATCCTCTTGCCCCGCTCAGCAGGCGCGAAGGACTGAAATATGTGCAGTAATATAAAATGAGTACTCAGCAGCATAACACACAAAAAAACAGAGCCCTTTTACAAAAGGCTCTGTTTTTTCATATATTCATCCCTCAGCATGGAGCACACTGCCGCATCACAGAATACTCCTTTTTCATAGGCGGCCTGCCTCAAAACTCCTTCAAAAATGAAGCCGGCTTTTTCAAGGCAGGACTTTGATGCGAGATTGTCAGGATCATAAAATGCTTCAATGCGGTTTACATTCATTTCGTTAAATCCAAAGGCAATGACAGGCTTGAGCACTTCGCTCATCACGCCCTTTCTCCACCAGGCCGGATGCAGCTCAAAGCCGATTTCAGCTTTATAATGTTCTTTGTCCCAGTTGTGAAAGCCGCAGCTTCCTATAATTTTATCGGTTGCTGTTTCTGCAATACCCCATCTGTACCCCTCATTTTTACCGTATCTTTCAGCCCAGCGGCTGATGATTTCCAGCGCCTGATCAAGATCTGTAAAGCTTTCCAAATCGTAATACCTTGTGACTTCGTCCTTGGAAAAATACGAAAATACAGCTTCAGCATCCCGTTCTTCAAGTTTTCTTAATGTAAAACGGTCCGTGAACAAAACCGGAAACTCCGCCAGTGTTTTCATCTCTTTTTCCCCTTTGCCTGCCGCTTATGCTTTCTTTTTTAGAACAGCCATCGTACATCTCGAAATGCAGATCAGGCTTTCTCTTTCATCGACTATTTTAATTTCCCACACCATCGTTGTTTTCCCTCTGTGAACAGGAATAGCGTGTGCAGTCACTGTGCCGTCCTGCTTGCCTCTGATGTGGTTTGCATTAATCTCAAGTCCTACACACATTTCCGTTTCCTGATCGATCAAGTGATAAGCTCCAATGCTTGCAACGGTTTCTGCAAGCGCAACAGAAGCCCCGCCATGCAAGATACCAAATGGCTGTCTTGTCCGTTCATCCACCGGCATGGTTGCCACAACTCCGTCGTTTGTAATGCTTTTAATGTCGATTCCAAGTGAGTTAAGTAACGTGTTTTCAACATTGTATTCCATTCTGATTCCTCCTCTATTTCTTCACCAGAAGCTGATCGTCGCCAGGGCGCGGATTGCCTCTGCCATCGCGGTTGTTTGTTATGGCATACATATCGTTGCCTGCAGCCAGCACATCACGCATCCTTCCGAATCCTTCTATTTCATTTGCTGCTTTACGGGAATTTATATCCACTCTTTTTACAGCATTTCCGGATAATGCGGCCACGTACAAGCGGCCATCTTTATAGGCGATGCCGGAAGGTGCCCATGTCTCGTTTCCGGTATGGAAAAACGGTGTTTCCATTCCCTCCTGCTGCTCGTCCCCTTCAATCACGGGCCATCCATAGTTTCTGCCTGGCATAATGCGGTTAATTTCATCGTGGGCAGACTGCCCGTGCTCTGTGCTGAACATCTCCCCGTCATCGCTCCATGCGAGCCCCTGCGGATTTCTGTGTCCATATGAGTACACATAGGAGTCCGGGAACGGATTATCAGCAGGTATTGCGCCGTCCAGCTCGAGTCTTAAAATCTTCCCTGCAAGTGATTTTCTGTCCTGTGCAAGCTCGGGAGTTAAAGCATCACCAGCTGTTGCGTACAGCTTGTCGTCCGGGCCGATCTTCAGCCGGCCTCCATTGTGAAAGCGGGCACCGGGAATGTCTTCGAGCAGGACACGCACCTCTTCCCATCCCCCATTTCGCTCCTCAACGACAACAATCCTGTTCTTAATGCTTCCGCCATCCTTATATGTATGATACGCATAGGCTTGTCTGCTTTGTTCGAAGTCCGGGGCAAGCTGCAGCCCGAGAAATCCGCCTTCCCCTTCAAGGTGTACTTTTTTCTCAAAAGAAACATCCTGAACGTCTTTTTTGCCGGCTGTACTGTCCCATTTGACAATCTTCCCTTTTCGTTCGCTCAAATAAAAAGTCCCGCTGTGTTCATTAATTGACCACGGAACATCCATCTCTTTCAACACACTTTCTGTTCCCTCTTGCTGAACAACAGCTTCTGACTCTGGACTTTCCTGATCTGACTGACATCCGGCAAGAAAAATCAGCGCACCAACTGCAAACCATTTTCTCAGAACGATCACCTCTGATTTCCATTTACCTCTAGTTTAACTGAAAAGAAACAATCATTCACGCGTCACCCTTGTTTTATTTGCGAAGAGCTGCCAAAGCAAAGCAAAAATAAATCGCCATTAAACCAAGAATCGGTAAAACCGCCGCCACATCCATGCTGCAATCCCCCTAATTGAAAGCGCTTACTGTCGCTCGTATTCGTAATTAAGGTCAATCATAGCGGATGGATGTGATGGAAATATTGAGAAAAAGTATAAAGTTTGTAAACTTGCTACTGATAGGAGAAAACAACCTCGAGTTCTGCAGTTACCTCAATTTGTCTGGCAAAAATGGGTGTCTGCCCGGCAGATTGCACTCCCAGACTTAATTCTTTGGAAAGAGGCGAAAACCCTCTTGATTCTTCTGTTATTTTTACAGGTGTGCGGTTTAAATTCAGCCGATACGACAGTGCGATAGCTTCTGCCTTTTCTAAAGCCTGCTTTGCTGCAAGATCAAGAGCCTGATTGATCCATTTCTGCTGATCAGAAAGAAAAAACTGCAGCGAATCAGACCGGTTGGCTCCATTTGCGAAGGCTGCATCATAAATGCTGCCGATTGTGTCTAAGTCCCTTGTTCTGACAGAGAGTGTGTTAACCGCTTCATAGCCCTTCAGGACGGGCTCAGATCCTGCAGTGTAGTCGTATTGCGGGAACACGGTATAGGAAATCGTTTCAATTTGTTTTTCATCAATTCCCATAGCCGCAAGTGCCCTGATAAGCTGATTGAACCGCCGTTTGTTTTCTTCTTGTGCGGCCGTTACATCCTTATCCATTGTTACAACGGCAAGCTGCAGCACTGCTGTATCAGGCGCCGCTTCCACCTTCCCCATCCCTCTTACAGACAGGGTGTTTCCGCCTTTTGCTTTTCTTTCACCCGCCTTTAAGGCATGACGATATGCAGGATTGTAAGGCTGTCCGTACATTGGATACATATTGATTCTCCTCTCAGCATGCTCTTATTCTGTTAAACTATATGCTGAGAAAAAACGAGATAAGCAAAAAGTGTGCAGATTCAATCTGCACACTAATCAATAATGCCTTCGGATTTGGAAATCAGAACGGCTTCTGTTCTTGACCCGACATTTAATTTATTAAAAATGGAGGTGAGACTATATTCGATTGAGCGCTTGCTCAAGTGCAGCTTATCGGCAATTTCCTGGTTCGTTAAACCGCGTTCAACCTCCTGGAGAATGGCTTTTTCCCTTTCATTCAGCGTCTCAGTCTCTGAATGAGACGAACTGCTTTTATTTTTTTGCTGAAGAATGAGGGATTTCAAATAGGAATACGGGACAACAATATCCCCTGAAAGGGCATGCCGGATGGAAGAAAGAATTTTCTCTTTCGTTTCTGTTTTGCTGATTGCCCCGTGAATTCCAAGCCGGATGGCTTCTTCAAAATAATCCTCTACATCATAGCCTGTATATAAAATAATTTTGCAATCCTCTGAGTGTTTAATAATCTCAGTGGAAAGCTCCATGCCGTTTATATCTCCCAGATTCATATCCATAAGAATTACATCATACTCCTGAAAATTCAGGTGCTGAATCACATCTTTGGAATAAGGGGGATTCAGGTACGAAACCTTCACTTCTGAATCGGTTTCAAGTATGGCCTTTGTTCCTTCACGCACTGCCGGATGATCGTCCACAACTAAAATATGCAACATCGTATCAACCTCTCTGTCCACTGCCTCTGCTTACTATTCTATAAAAAAGACCTGGCATGTGCCAAGTCTAAAGATGCAACTTAAATCTCTACGACAACTTTAAACCCATTGCCCTTAGACGTCTCAATAGAGTGGGTTCCATTCAGCGCTTTAACCCGTTCAGCAATTCCAGAGAGCCCCATACTCTGATGATTGGTGTACAATTCGTTCTGATCAAAGCCAATTCCATCATCCTCATAATGCAGAACAATTTTATCCTTGATGCAGACAAGCATAATCAGCACATGCATGGCATTAGAATGCTTGCCGGCATTGGTAAGAAGCTCCTGGACAATGCGGTACAAGTTCAGCTGGGTATCAATATCAATCGATTTTGTGAAGTTGCCTGCATTGAGCCTGACATCAAACGGAGCCGTTTCATTGTACTGGGCAGCAAGCTTCTGAAGCGCCTTAACGAGGCCCAGATCATACAGCAGCTGCGGCCGGAGCTCCTGGCAGGTTTCACGGGTTGTTTTAATGATATTCGTCATCGAACTGTTCATATCCTGAAGCTGGTCAGTAAAAACAGTCGGGGCGGCTTCGAGCTCAGCCAGAGCCAGCTCACACTGGCGCTTCAGTGAAATCAAATCCTGAAGAACAGAATCATGCAGATCCTTAGCGAGATTAGAGCGCTGCTTTTCCTCGATGGAAAAGAGCACCTTTGTCAGCCAGGCCGGATTGCTGCCTTCACTTTTAATCTTCTGGAGATGGCTCATCAGTTCTTCAATCTTAAGGAAGTTTTCAAGAGATATATTCGTATAGAAAGAAAGTGTCTTCAGCCATGAAATTTCATCCCTGTTGAGCTTTGGCGTATTGAGCATGGACAGGCAGACCATCACAAAACTGCGCTCGTCTGTCTCCCCCACATTAATCACAAAACCCCTGTCCACTTCAACGATTTTCCCGATCTCATGAGATGCTTTCCTTATCTCTTTTTCATACAGGAGATAATCAGACCCTTTCATCTGAATATCAACCGAAACAATATCCCCATCTTTATTTACTTCCACATAGCTTGCCCTGCTGACAAGAAGGACATCTGTAATAACCTCTTTCAGCTCGCTGATGACCTGATCCAGCTTGCTCGCTTTACGGATGCTCTGCGTATATTTAAAGATACTGTCCTGATAGTTGTACTTCTCCGAAAAACGCTTAAACCGGAAGCGGAAATCGAGAATTTCTTTGATGTAGAAGACAACAAGCATCGTTATATATATGAAGATTGAAAGTTTAACAGGATAGAAGGTAGGGTTGTTTTCTTTAATTATAGTCGTAATTGCTACTAATACAATTGTCGGCAGGACTGCTAACAAAGAATAATATCTAACCCTTCCCAAAATAAACTCAATATCATAAATTTTAGTAGCCATAAATTGATAAACTAACGAGAATGGTACTAATAATAAGAAAGAAGAAAGGATGGTTGGAGGAAATATATATTTATTTAAAAAAATATAAGGAAGTATATATAAAAATACAAAAGGTGAAAAAGCTATAACATTTGTTATAATTAATACTTTCACTAAATATTTTTGATCTGAATAACGTACTTGTCTTAATCCGTAAAGTTTCAAAACAAAGGTAAGAATAATTAGGACAAAGAATGTAATAAGGTTTAAACTTTTAGTTATGTTATAAGCAAAAAGCAGCGTGTCTAAAATATATTCCATTAATATATTTACAAACACGGCAATGTAGCCTGCTATAATAAAATTTCTTGAAAAAAGTTTTTTACCAAGCTCTTGAAAATATTTATAGATAAAATTCAGGTATAACACCGGTACCAAAAGAAAAAGGGAAAGATTTATATACCTGCTTAATAAATCTCCCCTTGATGAACCACTTGCACTAAAGTAAGCCATAGCAATAGTCAGCAAAAACAAATTCAATAAATAGGCAGATTTTAAATTTAAGTCTTTATTACTTTTGAAAACAAAATAGCTGCAGAAAAGGCAAAGTACATATAAGGTTAGAGGAATAATAAGCATAAAAAGACTCTGATTATTAATGATAGTATCCGATACCTTAAATGAAATTTCGCTCCCATTACGGTCGATAGTAATCTCATCTACTTGTTCGAGCACACCATAATTGGTTGCAGGGAAGTGATCAAGAGCGTCATAACCATTCACTTCAGTTACAATATCTCCAGGAATTAAATGTGATTGACTAGACCAAGTATTTGGTTCTACAGCTGTTACTACGAGCTGCTTTTCAATATCCCTGACAGTAGCCCCTGTATATGGGAATTTGACATTAATATATGCAAAATAAATTGTGAGAATAAAGCTAAAGATTACAATAAGCAAGTATGCTCGGTTTAAATTCAATTTCATCTTTTTCACCTATTTATTGAAATAGAGCTTTTTACCACCAGTACATGTTAGTAATTCTGTCAGTTCCTAAAAGCCCCTCAACTAATCCTAACACTTCATCTACATTTTTCACACCCAGTAAGCTTGCTTCTCCGTTTACTACTTTTTCAACGATTTCAGGGTTTTCCACTAAAAAATTGACGATTTCCTGCATAAATTAATCTCTCCTTTTATTTTCTGATTGATTTATGATCAAATGAGACTTAAGAAGCTCAATTTGATGCTGCGGCAAGGGCAGTTCGGCAAGTAAAGTTGAAGCTTTTTGAAGAGCAATTTGTTTGATGACATTGAGGTAGTGGACGACGCCGGATTGAAACAATTTCGATTTGAATGCTGCTGCATCCCCGTATTGCTCCTCATATGACTTGCCTTCTGCGATAAAACGGCTCAGTTCTTTTGAATGCTCATTAAACTCCCTGTTTATGTAAAGGAGAGCCAAAGATTTTTTCTTTGATGACAAATCATTTTTGTGCAGATGAAATAAGTCACGGTAATCGTTCTCAATTTGGGCAGCCAGTCCTATTTGATAGGAATATTTTTCGACAATTGCCTGCTCTTCTCCAGTTGCGAGCATAGCTCCGCTTACAGATGCGAGAGCAACGAGGGAACCCGACTTTTTCTCGATCATGGAGGTGCATTCTTCTTCGGTTTCAATCGTATTCTCCAAATCAGCGTGCTGTCCTTCCATTGCCTGAAGGGCTAATCGGTGAAACGCGCTGATGATCGTTCCTTTATAAGGGCTTTTTAGTTCATCAGCCATTTTCAGACTTACCGTATAGAGGGCGGTGGCAGCGTTAAGCGCAACCGAAGAATCAATCTTCATCCATGGTTCTTCAAAATTGTCTAGGTCTTCGAGATCATCCAGAATGTCAAATGAAAGAGCTAAAAGCTCAACTGCACCCGACAGCTGAACAATTTCGTCCTCTTTCCCTCCAAAAGCTGTATAGTGCAGGTTTGTCAATTGGGCAAAAGGGAAGGTCTTTTTCGCTTCTATGAACGAAAGGAGAAGGTGCAGCAAAGTTTTGTTCTCAATATGAGATGTTACTGCAGTGTTTAAACGGTGAATCAGAGATTTATAGTCCAAATGTAATCACCCCTTCGAAATTATATTACAATATTCGCGACAAATTGAGTAGCTTAAAAACAATCTTTTTACATAAATATAAAACATTTAACATTAAATTCCATTTAATGGGTAAAAAAAAGACCCGGCTGCATTCAGCCAAGTCTTATGACACGTTTATAAAGGAGTATTTATCATACTTATCAATGCTTTTATTGATCATTCTCAGCGACTGCTTCGTTTCTTGAATTTCTTTTTCAAGACGTTTCAATAATTGAGTAATCTCTTCAATGTTGTGCTTTTTCATCGTTTCCACACTCCTCTGTAAAAGATCAAATTCTGCATGGTGAACGAAACACGTGTTTTGATCTTTCCTTACTTTAAATTTTAAAGGATGTGAAAAGGATTTTCACCGAAAATAATGCGAAAGAATCAGTGCGTGATACCGCAACTTGCTTTGGTAGTCTTTTTTGTTCATGGTCCAATCTAATTCGTAAAAAAGGGCAGAAAAAAGCCCCATATGAATGGGGTGATTTATTTTACAGTATTTATTGACTGCAGATGATAGGACTCTGCTTCCCGAAGGGCCATTTTTGTCAGTTCTTCTCTCTTTTCGATTGGTCCGCTAAATTCCAAGGTGTAATCAAGAATTCCCTGTTCTGAGAGCAAACACTCCATTTTAACCTTACTGTCACCGATAACCACCGAAAACACCGCAACCGTTTTATCATCCAGCACATATACGGATGGCTGCACACGCATGAGAGAGCAGAACCTCCTTTAAAATAAAATGAACATTACCTTATTTCGACATTTACTTGGTAAATCCTTCATTTTCCATTTAAAAAGTCGGTTCATATTTCTCTGCAGCACTTATCCCAAGGAATGTGATATAAACGCTGCTGTCCGCAAATCAGATTTTGAATTTTTTCACAAGCTCCTGCAGATGATTTGCCGCTTCACTCAATTCTTCAGCTGAACTCGCCACTGTTGAAATCGCTCTTAACTGTTCATCTGTAGAAGCACTGACCTCTTCTGATGCGGCCGCAGATTCTTCTGTAACGGCAGCAATACTCTCAATAGCAGCTGCGGCTTGGTTTTTCTGTATAGTCATGCTTTCCATTTCTCCGGCGACAGCCGAAATGGACTGTGATAACTCACTCATCAAAACAACGATATTCTGAAAAGCCTCTCCCGATTGATGAACCGCTTGCTGCTGTTCCAGATTCATTTCTTTCGTTCTGCCCATGGCATCTACCGCTCGCTTAGACTCATTTTGAATGCCAGCAATTGTAATGGAGATTTTGTCAGTTGCAGCAGCTGACTGTTCTGCAAGCTTTCTTACTTCTTCAGCGACAACCGCAAATCCCCTGCCGCTCTCTCCCGCTCTTGCGGCTTCTATGCTTGCGTTTAAAGCAAGCAGATTGGTCTGGTCTGAAATAGCAGATATGACCGTAACCACTTCTTCAATCTGTTTTACTTTCTCAGTCAGATCTGAAAGCACTTCTTCTACAGCGGAAAGCTCTGCGGTCGACTCTGCTGATTTTAATTGCAGGACGTTCAGTTTTTCAATACCTGCAAAACTCGCTTCTTCCGATTTGGAATTCAGAGACTGAATAATGGTCACTGTTTCATTGACCAGGTTTATTTTCTCGGCAAGATCACTCATGCGTTCATTCATCTTTTCAGCATCTGCTGTCTGTGCAGATGCACCTCTTGCAACATCCTCTATAGCACCGGCTACTTGTTCACTTGCAGCCATCGTCTCTTGTGATACTGCGCTTAAATTCTCGGCTGATGCGGTCATAGCTGAAGCAGAATTTGATACTTCGCCAATCATTCTGCGCATATGGCTGATCATTCGGTTAAAGTGTTCTGCAAGTACAGCAACCTCATCTTTGCCTGATATGGAAACTTCTTTCGTCAAATCCCCGCCTGCCACTGCTTCAGCACTTTGTCCAATCATCTTTATCGGACGGGCAATTGATCTGGATACAAAAAACCCGCAAACAACTGCAGCAAGCAGGGCCCCTGCAGTTATGATTGTACTTGTAAGAGAAACCGCATCTGCTGTTTCCATCAGGTCATCGAGTTTGTAGACTGCCCCTATCTTCCAATTCAGTGCAGGTATGGTTTCAAAGTACAGTATCCGTTTGTCAGACTCAAAGGTATAGTCAACAAGTCCTCTCTCTTTTTCTAATACGTCTTTCATAAAATCAAGCTTTGACAGATCTTTTCCCTGTTCAGTAGGATGAGACAGAGCCATACCTTTTTGATCAAGCAAAAAGGAATAACCGCCAAAACCGACATCTACTGCCCCGACAATGTCATTAATTGCTTCCAAAGATAAGTCAAATGCAACAACACCTGTAATCTTGCCGTTCTGTAGAACTGCCTTGGCACCTGTTACGGTATAGGTTCCGTTTGTTGCATCCTCATAAGGCTCCGTCCAAATCACCTTGTCGGGATTTGCTTTAGCAGCCTTATACCACGGCCTTTCAGTAGGATCAAATCCATCAGGAAGGTCTGTTTTTGGCTGAATATAAAGAGACTTGTCTTCACTGCCGGCGTAAATTAAATGAACTCTTTTGTTGGTTTCAAGAAACGTTTGGAACTCTTCATCAATGTTTGCTTTGTTTTCTCCGGCGGATACTAAACCTGCAATCTGATTATTTTCTCCAAAACGAATGAGATTTTTTTCGTAATCTCTTAAACTTAATTCTATATTGCTTTTCAGCTGCTGAATAATGCCTTCACCGTTTCTTTTCGCATCTTCTCCTATTTTTTCCTGAAGATAAAAGTAGGAAAATACTTGAACGGATGAAAGGGCTGCCAGCAGAATAGCAGCAATAAAAAAGGTAATTCTCACTTGAAGTTTTTTGAACATAATGTTATTCCCCCAGACTCTGTCTATCATGGGTAATATCGGCTATTGCTGCATTCAAGTGAGGGTTTTCAAGTAAAAAAAAGTCGCTCAGTCCAAACAGCCAATCATTTTTCTGACCGCATCTGCCAATTGCTCCTGAGGCATCCCCGGAACATTGCCAAGTTCCGAGGCAAGCTCTTCTGATGCAGGAATATGTATAAATCCTGCCGGAACCTTTTGCTCTGCCAGTTCAAAGTGGCGGCACACACGGTACATAAGGTAGTTGCAAAGATATGTTCCTGCTGTGTTGGATATCCCGGCAGGTATGCCGTCTTTTTCAAGTGCATTCACAAATTTTCTGATTGGGAGTGTGCTGAAGTAAGCAGCAGGGCCCTCCTTCTCTATCTGTTCGTCCTGCTTTACAATTCCGTCGTTGTCTTTATCTCCATCCGCACAGTTGATGGCCACTCTTTCAGGTGTGATTTTATCTCTTCCGGCAGCTAAACCGAGCAGCATGACAGCATCCGGCTTTTCCTTTTCGATCTGCAGGAGGCATTGTTCCCACGTGTTTGAAAATGCTACAGGCAGAACAGTCCCTGCAACTTTCCAGCTGCCTATAATCTCGCCGTCAAGCTGCTTTGCAATTTCAGCTGTCGGATTAAGCGAATAATCCAAGAATGGTTCAAATCCTGTCAGCAATAGTTTTTTCAACTTGATCATCTCCTTACCTGCGTATTATATCAGAAAATTCCGTCACAAAAGGAGATATTTCCATATGAAAAAACCCCCGCCTTTCAGGCAGAGGTTTTGTTTTCTATTAGATTACGCTACTTCATGTCCCATCGAAACCTGAAGAATGTCAAACCATTGCTCGCGCGTCAATTTGAGATCAAGAGCGCGGATCGCGGATTGAATTCTGTTCATTTTACCGGAGCCGACAATCGGCATAATTCCTGCAGGGTGGCTGACCAGCCACGCATAAAGGACTTCATCGATTCCGTCTGCACCAATTTCTCCGGCAATCCGTTCAAGGGTGCTGCGGAGGTTTTCAGCTCTTTCATTTTCTGCAGAGAAAATGCTGCCCCCTGCAAGAGGCGACCACGCCATTGGCGCCATTCTCTCTTCCTGGCAAAGATCGAGAGTGCCGTCTTCGAAGTTTTCAAGCTGATAAGCCGAAAGCTCGATCTGGTTTGTCACAAGAGGAAAATCGAGATAAGACTGAAGCATCTTCAGCTGAGAGCGCTTAAAATTAGACACGCCAAAATGACGGACTTTGCCTTCTTCTTTCAATTGTTTAAACGCTTCTGCCACTTCAGCAGGGTTCATATATGGATCAGGGCGGTGAATCAGCAGAACATCTATGTAGTCTGTCCGGAAGTTTTCCAGGGATTTGTCCACTGATGCAAGGATATGCTCTTTACTTGTGTCGTATGATTTAATCCCATGATCCGGGCGGTTGTCAGAGACAAGTTTAATTCCGCACTTCGTGACAATCTCCATTTTTTCCCGCAGCTCCGGTTTAAGAGCGAGCGCGTCGCCAAAGAGCTTTTCACATGTGTAATTCCCATAAATATCAGCATGGTCGAATGTTGTAATTCCTGCTGCAAGGCAATCTTCGATCAGCTGAAGCACTTCCTCATTTGACATGTTCCAGTCAGAGAGTCTCCAAAGTCCATGAATAATTCTTGAAAATGATAAGTTTTCTGTCAGTTGTATACGCTGCATCATCATTCTCCTTTCTATCGTATTGTATCTTTCATTCGCATAAATTTAAAGCGATTGGCACTCAGCCGCTTTTCGCCGTTTCCCTGTCTGCATCCAGCAGGTGGGCTGACCAGGCAATTGCTTCTCTGTAGCATTCATCAATTTCATCAAGAGACAGCGGCAGGTCCTCCCAATTGAATGTTTCGATTTTAACAGCCGCATCCAAAACAATCCGGATTTCATTCTGTTTTCCCCGAATGGCATCACGTATGTCGTCAGATAAAGGGAGTTCATCAAGAACTTTATCAAGACTGCGGTGCAAGAGTGCATCAACAAGCGAAAACATGCCTGTCAGCATATAAAGAGATGGTTCTGATTTGCCCATTTTAACAGAAAGCTTTTCGCATAATTTTGCTCTCTGCAGAGAAAGGCGGATAACCTCTTCCTGAATGGGATCTTGACTTCCTTTAAGATTTTTGATGGATAGTATGTAAATCCATTTTTTTATTTCATTCAGCCCGAGTAGAACGATCGCCTGCTTTATGGACTTTATTTTGTTTCTTGGCCTGAATGCAGGAGAGTTAATGAGTTTAAGCAGTTTGTATGACAAAGACAGATCCTGCTCAATTTGTTCTGTTATGGTGTCGATGTCAGGCTCTGTTTTTGACAGCTCATGAAGAATCTGCAGATAGGCCTGAATATAAATCGGTATATCATAGCTTGACAAAACAACAGGCTTGCTGAAGAAGTACCCTTGGAAATAGTCATAGCCGTCGCGGACAGCCTGGTCATATTCATCATGTGTTTCCACTTTTTCAGCCAGAAATGAAACGCCGAATGGCTTGTATCTCTCTATAATTTCTTTCCTGGCTTCCAAACTTGTCTGCAGCAGGTCAACTTTAATGATGTCGATATACGCAAGCAGTCTGTTCAGCAGAAGGTTATTCTGCACAACATTAAAATCATCCAGGGCGATTGTATACCCCTGCTTCTTCAAGTCTCTGCAGATGCTGACAAGTTCTTCTGTCACAGGAACATCTTCCAGGATCTCCACTACAATCGAACTAGGATTGAAGTAGCTTGGGAGCTTCATTTTAAGCAGGCTCTCTGTAAAGTTAATAAAACATTTTTTCCCCTGTGACAGTTCCTCAAGACCAATATTAATAAAACTGTTCACAATCACGTCTGTCGTTGCTTCGTCCCCGTCTATATTAGGGAATGCGTTACTTTTATCTCCATTGCGGTAAAGTAATTCGTAGGCAATATTTTGACCGTTCCTGTCAAAAATCGGCTGCCTGGCCACGAATACCTTCATATGTTCAACCCCTTTGCCCTTTTACCAATCAGTACAATTGACCTATATCAATTGTACACAAAAGCAGCATTCAGGGCTGTCGAATTATGTAGATTGATTTTTAAAGTGCCAAGTATTTTTCCGTGACGTAAAACAGCATTTTTTCGTCGCGCCTGCCGCAGGCAATCGCAGCCACTTTTTTCAGTGCATCCTTTATGACATAGCGGTCTTTTACAGCTCCCGATTCATCAAGGATCTCATGATAGCATTTTAAAGCATCCGTCAGTTCCCCGCGTGTTTGATGCATATCTCCAAGAAGATGAAGAAATTTAAATTTATAATCGGTAAAAGGCTCTGAATAGGCTTCTTTAAATGATTTGTACAGGCTTAGAACGTGCTCCTCTTTCCCGGACTCCTGATACGTAACAGCAAGTTCAAATAATGTATTTAAGATCCCTTTGCTGTCTTCAAGCTGATTGTAAAGGTCATGAGCTGATTTTAAATACGAGACGGCACTTTCCGCATCTGCTGTGTATCTGCTTAATATACCCAGATTTGTATAAGTTCCTGCCAGATTCAGCTGATCGTCTGTTCCCTCAAAAAACAAAAGTGCCTTTGAATAGGCCCCTTTCGCATCTTCATACTGGCTCATCCTTCTGTAGCATAAGCCAAGAACCATATAGACGATGCCTGTCTGATAATATATGGCTGTTTTGCTGCTGATTGAAAGAGCCTGCTTAATAAAGCGGATGGCGGAGTAATACTCCCCCTTTTTAGCATGGGCAAGTCCAAGGTTGTTCAGCAGGGATATTTTTTCTACTCCCGATGCTTTGAATGCAATGGAATCATCATACGCTTCATTCAAATATGTAAATGCTTGGGAAAATCGGTCTTCATTAATCAGCAGAGAGGAGAGCTCATTGCTTGTTCTCAGCCGTTCTTCGCAATACGGCAGATTACAGTACAGTTCATAGCTTTTTTCAAAAGCAGTGACTGCTCCATCATTGTCCTGTCTGACACTCTGCAGGATACGCCCCTGACAGAAATAATAAAGAGCAAGGTCCCTCTGATTTAGGGCAGAAAGATTTTTTTCGATATCATTCAAATGTTCCTCGGCATCCGCAAAATCATCGTTTATAACAGCAAATTCCAGATTTGACAGCGCCTTTTTAATATCAAATGAAAGAAGTGCTTTATTTTCCTCTTCAAAGAAATCATGAATGTCACACTGCAGCCGTTCACTGAACTTTAAAAGCAGCTTATACGATGGCTGCACCATGCCTTTTTCAAGCTGGCTGATATAGCTTCTGTTCACAATGCCTGCTGCAAGCTCACTTTGGGTCAGTTTTTGTTTTTTTCTCAAATGCCTGAGTTTTAAGCCAACGGTATTCATTCTTACCCTCCTGAAAAAAGTCGATTATGTCTTGACAAGAAATTGAATAGTTGTATATATTTGAATTGTCAGTTAATTATAACAAAATGTTAGTTTTTTTAAAATGTTAAATAAATAAATCATTGGAGGTCGTAACATGAAAAAAGGGAAAAAATATTTATTGTATCTCGCACTTGGTGCAGCCATCCTTACAGCAGGCTTTTCTGCATTAGATGATAAAGTCCATACGGCTGACGAAGAATGGCCGAGAATCATCAAGTCTGAAAAATACAGCTGAGCAGATTGTTTTATATTTATCTATTAAACCATATTTTTCAGAACGTGAACCAATCAATTTTGGAAAATTCTTTAAACAAGAAAGCTTTATAGAAACTGAAAAACCGCTAAAACAGGCCTTCAAGCGTCCTGTTTCAGCGGTTTTTTCTGTATAAAAAGAGCTTCACGGATCTAACATCCGGAAGCTCTTTTCATAGTATTATTGAACTCTTGCAAATCCGAAGCCTGATGCATGATCGTCACCAGTTGCCGCTCCATATCCGCCTTTGATGTCATATAGTTTTGCACGTCGCTGAAGTTCCGCACGGACTTGTGCATTGCTTTGGCCTTTATTTGAAGACCAGATTTTCGCTGCAAGACCTGAAACGTGAGGCGTAGCCATAGAAGTTCCGCTGATTGTGTTGTAGCCTCCGTTAATCCAAGTAGACTCGATAGCAGCACCAGGGGCAGAGATTTCAACATCTCTTTCCTGAATCACATAGTCTCCGTCTGTCGCTGAATTTCCGCGGGATGAGAAGTTTGCTACACGGTATGTCCCGTTTTGCTGTACATTTTCAAGAGCTGCAACTGCAACTGCATTTGTCAAAGCACCCGGATAGCCGATTGTGTTATTTGCATAACCTGAGTTTCCTGCAGCTGCAATCACTAAAGCGCCTTTGCTGTATGCGTAATCAACTGCACTTGTAATAAGGCTGTCTTTTCCGCTTGAACCAAGTGACATTGAAATAATAACTTTTGAACCAGTTCTTGTTCCTTCATCAGCAGCATGTCTGATTGCCGCTGCAATATCATCAGAGTAGCCTGATCCGCTGTCAGTCAGCACTTTGTATGCCCAAAGCTCAGCCTGAGGTGCTACACCGTAAATGCCTTGTCCGTCTGAACCGCCGTTAGCAAGAGCTGAACCTGCCACGTGAGTTCCATGTCCGTTACGGTCTGTACAAGAGTTGTTCGTATACGTTGTGCCTACAGTGAAATCTTTGCACTGCTCGGCGTTTTGAGACAGGTCAATATGGCTTGTCTGTACTCCAGTGTCCAGAACAGCAATTTTAATGCCGTCACCGCCTGAAGTCTGAGTAAGCGAGCTGTTGTTGTAAATGGCCTTAATTCCCCACGGAGTCCGTGTGCTCGGCACTGCCATCGTTCCAATAGGCTTGCCTGCAGCCACTTTAAATGTTGCCACCTTTTCAACCTTCAGCTTGCTGTTTTTCTGAAGTTTATCAAGCTGCTCCTGAGTGACCGTTGCAGTATAGCCGGCAGCTCCAAAATCTCTGCGGACTTTATGATTCTTCTTTACCTTTTGTGCATCTGTTCCTTTAATGACAACACGGAATTGCTCCTGCTGCGCCTCCTGCAAAACCTGAGCCTCGGCAAAAGCAGCAGCTCCAAAGGATGAAAGACTTAAAGACAGACTAAGTGCAGCGGCTCCAAGCGTTTTTGAAAACTTCATCATATTTCCCCTCTCAAAATGTTAGTTTTTTATAACTTTGTACTTCGAAGTAAATTAAATATATAATACGTTAACAATTTTCACAATAATCTTAATTTACTAATAAGTACAAGTTTTAAACTGTGAGAATAGTCTGTCTTTTAAGCTTTAAAGAGTATCTTTTTCCTAATTTTTATAATATTGTAAAATTTCATTTCCCGGTTTTACGAATCTCTATTCGTATAAGGAGATTGAAGAGTTTAATCGACAAAATAAGACATTTTTTGTTGAATTTTTTTCTGTTCCAAAGATATAGTAGGGATATGACGCATCATCAAGGAGTAATTTATGAGGAATGATCAATCTTTTGCAAAAGGATGTTTCTACGGGATTATTCTTTCTATTCCTATATGGCTGTTTCTTTTTTACATTCTTTATAGGGTATTTTAAAAGCCGCTGGAGACGGCATCCAGCGGCTTTTCATTCTTTATGAAAAAGATTTTTTATAAATAGAGTCTTCAACAAAAATGGCTTCTTTGTCGATGGCATGTTCAGCAGCAACAATCAGGCCTATTTTTGTATCCTTCTGATCACTTACAATGGTAAATGGCTGTTCTGCTTCATTTGCAAGCTTAATATATTTTGAAAGGTCTGAATAAGCAATGGTTCCGTTTAAAAGCAGCTGATATCCTTTTCCGAGCCTGATGGCGGCTGCGGCTTCGCTGTAAACTTTTTTCTGTCTAACCTGGCCATTCGTAAGAGCTACTTCAATTCTTTCTCTCAGAGTGCCCAGAAATTTGTTTCTTTCTTCAGGTTTCGTCTCAGGGGTACCGTAGATCCCCTGCTTTAAGTAGAGGTCAATCTGCTCGTCTGACATGATGAACGACTCCTTTTATGCTGGGTTATACATTTTACTTTAGCAGAGTATCGTGTAAACGTGAAATCATGCGATCCGGTTACCATGAATAGGCCAGAAGAATTTTCATCCATCCGAAGAAAGACAGCCACAGCGGTATACTCAAAACGGCAGCCCAGATCATCCCTTTAAAAAAATCTGCTTCTTGCATGAGTAGTTCCCCCTCTAATTCATTCTGTTATTCATTTTTTCCTTACTCTTGCCTTTTTAAAACTCCCGCATCAAAGAAAACGCTTTCAAATACTATTCTTCTTTTTTTCTTCGTTTCCTCTGGGTCAAATTCTTCATTTCATCATGCACCAGCCTCTTTCCTTTTCCAAAAACACCCGCAGCACGGGGCCGGCATATAGTATCTGTATCAGTGTTTCAATTATTCGGATATATTTCACAAACACACACACTACTTCAAACCGCTGGGAGGAATAGGATGTCTGCGATATCAGGGAAAGATTATTTGCAGCGTATGGCGGCATTAAAACCAAATGTATGGCTAAAAGGACAGCCGATTGAGAAGCCTCTATTTATGCACCCTGTATATAAAGGTGCCATGCAGACAAAGGCTTCTCTATATGATTTACAGGTGCAGAAGGAAAACCTCGGCTTTATGACATTTCCTTCTCCGTTTACTGGAGAGCCGGCAGGGATGTCCTACCTGGAGCCGAAAACGGCTAAAGACTTAAAAAAAAGACGGCGGATGATTGAGACTTGGGCAAAAGCTACCTGCGGCATGATGGGAAGAAGTCCCGACTATATGAATACCGCCTTAATGTCGCTTTCAGCTGCTGCTTCCATTGCCGGCTCTCAAGATGAGGAGTTTGCTGAGAATTTAAGGAACATGTACCGCAAGGCGCTTGAGCAGGACTTATCTTTTACCCACAGCTTTATTAATCCGCAAGTGAACCGCTCTTTGTATTATACAGAAGAAACACGACAGCCGATTGCAGCTAAAATCGTCAAAAAAACGGCTGACGGCCTTGTCATAAAAGGGGCAAGACTGCTTGCAACTGAAGGCGGAATGACGGATGAGGTGCTGATATTCCCTTCAGGCGGAAACAATTTAAGCGATGATTATGCGTTTGCCTTCAGTATTCCTGCCAATACACCCGGACTGAAGTTTATTTGCCGCGAGCCATTTCACTCAGGAGAATCCTCCTTTAATTATCCTCTTTCATCCCGGTTTGATGAAATGGATACTCTGCTTGTGTTTGAGGATGTTCTCGTGCCGTGGGAACGGGTCTTTTTCTATCATAGACAGGACATTGCATTTAAACTTTTCACTCAGAGCGGTTTTGCACCGCACGCGCTTCATCAAGTCGTCACAAGACAGATCGTGAAGCTGCAGTTTCTTATTGGGCTTGCCCAGGTGATGATCAATTCTCTTGAAGTGACTGCCTATGAACATATTCAGCTGAAAATGTCTGAAATGATTCTTGGGCTAGAGAGCATGGAGGCACTTCTTCTCCGTTCTGAAGCCGAAGCAAAAGTGGACACTTTCGGAACGATGACGCCAAGTTCACATTCACTCTACGCTGCCGTTACTCTTTTCTCAAAGCTCTATCCGCACTATATCAGCCTCCTTCAGCAGATTGGCGCCGGCGGACTGATGGTGCTGCCTTCAGAAGAAGATTTTGCATCTCCTATCGGAAAGGATATTGAGCAGTATCTTCAGGGGGCAGCAGTTGATGCAAAAACGAAAACAAAGCTGTTCCGCCTTGCATGGGAGCTGACGATGAGTTCATTTGGAACGAGGCAAACCCATTATGAACGGTATTTTTTCGGAGATCCTATAAGGCTTGCTAAAAATATCTACAGCAGCTATTCGAGAGAAAAGTATATGGACAGAGTAAAAGACTTTCTGGAAAAAGCGGAAGAACGCCCTTAAGACTAAGGACGTTCTTTCTTTTTTATGCCGACTCTTCCAGAGAAGAAGACAGCTCCTTTTCCCATATCAGACAGCCTGTCTGGCGTCAGGACATTCACAAGCTGTTTTTTTACCGGGTCCTCTGCCCACAGCCCTTGTGTGACTAAAACGCCCGGGAGGACATTCTCTCCGGCAGCAACTGTCAGCTCGCACTCTCCCCGCCCGTTCCAGATAACGGCCGTATCTCCATCAGAAAGCCCCGCCTCTTCTGCATCCTTTTTATTTATATGGACTACTGGCGTTTTTTCGAGCGACACGTGTTTTTGATTATTGGAGAATGTGGAATTCAGAAAATTATGATTCGGTCCGGGCACAAAAAGAAAGGGAAGTTCACTCTCTTTTACAAGCGGAGTATACACAGGCAGCGGCGGGTAGCCGGCTTTTTCCATTGCGTCTGAATAGAGCTCAATTTTCCCGCTTGGCGTATTCAGCTTCCCTGGAAATAAAGGTTTTACGCCGGCCTTTATCCATTTCTTTTCAGCCAGTTCATCAAATGTCACGTTTTCCAAATAGGGGTTATGAGTATGGTTTAGCGCCTGATTGATCATCTCTGCATCTGTATCTTTAAACGCCTGTTCAGTGAATCCCATTTTTTCTGCAAGAAGACGGAACACTTCCGTATTTGACTTTGACTCTCCGAATTTCTCAATAACCGGTTCCTGCAAATGAATATAGTGATGCCAGTAGGAGGTATAGAAATCCGTATTTTCAAAAGCGGATGAAGCCGGCAGCACAATGTCTGCATAAGCAGCAGTCTCTGTGAGAAAAAGATCGTGGACGACAAGAAACAAGTTTTCCCGCATGAGTCCCTTTTTCACTTTTCCCGATTCCGGCGCCACAACCGCAGGGTTGCTTCCGTAGACAAACATTGATTGAATGGGCGGATCGGCGCTAAGAAGCTCTTCGCCTATAAGATTCATATTAATGATTCTTGTCTGTTTATTTTTAAGAAGATCCGGTCTTTGGAGGGCATTTGTATTAAATGCCAGAAAGCCGGAATTGCCCTTAATGGCGCCTCCGCCCCTGTGCATCCACTGGCCGGTCAGCGCCGGCAAACAGGCGATGGTCCGAATACACATACCGCCATTATCGTGATGCTGCAGCCCGTTTCCGATGCGGATACAGGACGGGGACACTTCCCCGTACATTCTCGCCAGTTTTATGAGGTCCTCAGCAGGAACGCCTGTCAGTTCAGAAACCGTGTGCGGATCGTATTGTTTAACATGTTCCAGCAGAGCTTCATTGCCGACCGTATATTTTCTCAGAAAATCTTCATCTGTCAGCCCCTCTTTAAAGAGAATATGCATCATCCCCAGTGCCAGCGCGCTGTCCGTTCCCGGCAAAATGGGAATAAACCAGTCTGCCATTCTGCCTGTCTGGTTCTTATGAACATCGATGACAACGATTTTCGCGCCTTGTTTCCTGGCTTTCTGAGCCAGGGTCATCTGGTGCATGTTCGTGCTCACCGCATTGATCCCCCAGAAAATAAACAGCTTCGTATGAATCGTGTCTTCCGGGTCAATGCCGAAGCTTCCTCCCATGGTGTATTTATACCCTTCAGAACCCGCCGCCTGGCAGATTGTCCGGTCAAGCCTGCTCGCCCCAAGCCTGTTAAAAAAGCGCCGGTCCATCCCCTCAGCGCTTAAATTCCCCATATTGCCGTAGAAGCTGTATGGGAGAATACTCTCAGGACCATCCGTTTCGATCAGACTTTTCCATTTAGATGAAATGGTGTTCAATGCTTCTTCCCATGAAATGCGCTCAAATTGCTTTTCGCCTTTTTTTCCTGTTCGTTTAAGGGGATACTCGAGACGTTTCACATCATAAATTCGTTCAGCCATGTGCCTCACTTTATTGCAGATGCTGCCCTTTGTGACAGGATGATTTGGATCACCGTCAATTTTCGTAATTTTACCGTTCTTTTTGTGCACCAGGAGCCCGCACTGATCAGGGCAGTCAAGCGAACACACACTTGGAAAAACGCCATCCTTTTTTTCGAGATAGGGATGCATTCGAACACCTCTTTTTTGGAAAATGATTGCATTTAGAATAAAACAGATTTGAATTTCCATGAACAAAAGTGCAAGCGCCTTGCTCAGATCCGATAGGCAGATAAGAATCCGGCGGAAAAGTCCGGTTCCCGCCTTTTTTGACGGATTTGTTCTGACAGAGGATCTAGGCGCTTCCGCTTGCTGTTGATATCTTTGTTATGTTATCCACAGCCTATTATTCTTTAGAATTTCGTAAACATCAAGAAAAAAGAAGGCCGGGATTTCGTCCGCAGCCTTCCTGATTTTCATTTTGATGCAGTAGATTCTCTCATTTTCATCGTTGCCGGAACAAGCACTTTTAACGGAGTATCCCTGTGATTTGTCATTTTTTCCGTTAGAAGTGACAAGGCAGCTTTCGCCATTTCCTCAGCAGAAACGTGAAGCGTTGTCAGGGATGGGGCAAAATAATGAGCTTCAGGCACATCATAAAAGCTGACAATCGACACTTCATCAGGTATCCTTTTTCCCTCTTCTCTCAGTGCCGTGATGGCTGCAAGCGACATGACGCTGCTTTGAACAATATAGGCGTCGGCCAGGTTTCCGCTCTGAGATGCCTCTTTCATAATCCGGTACCCTTCTGTTCCGTGCGGGTCTGTCAAATACAAATGTTCCTCAGAGAGCAGGCCTGCTTTCATAAGCTCATCTTTTAAGGTCTCTCCCCAGTTCGGTGCACCAATGTACCCGATTTTTTCATGCCCCATCTCCTTCAGATGGGCAATCACCAGTTCAGTCATTTGA
Organism: Metabacillus sp. SLBN-84; assembly: GCF_053629595.1. Taxonomy (NCBI): domain Bacteria; kingdom Bacillati; phylum Bacillota; class Bacilli; order Caryophanales; family Bacillaceae; genus Metabacillus; species Metabacillus sp. SLBN-84. The sequence continues at coordinate 861,672 of NZ_JBRJIP010000001.1, read as the reverse complement.
TGCAGGTCAATGCTGACAACATCACCGTCAGCCCCTCCATCCCAGTCAGTTAAAACAACTGACTGGCGGGACACATTTTCAATAGCGCCACTGTCGCCATTTTGTACCCTGCCAATCACAAGAACCCCATCAACATCTGCCATTCTTTTACTGTCAGATATATTTTCTCTGCGTATAATCTCTCGAATATGTATGCCCTGCTTGAGACAATAAACTTCCGCATACTTTCGCAGCGCTGAAAAGAAAGGATTTTCAAGTTCATCAGATGAATCATCTAAAACAGCCAAGGCAATGGAGTATTCTTTTTCCGAAGGTTTTGAGGAAAGCTTGGGAACTCTATACTGAAGAGTTTCAGCAGCCTGCATAATTCTCGCTTTGCTGATCTCAGATACGTTTGATTCATACTCATGCAGCACTTCTTCTGCTTCCTGCACTGAAACACCGGCAAGCTTTGCAATTTCATTTAACCGATTCATGTAAGCACCTCTTCCACTGTTCATACGGATTAATACCCAATTCCATCAACTATGAAAACCCTCTTTCTGCATGAAAGAGGGTGTTTCCTTATCCGTTAATTGCCTTTGTCTGATCGATTAAATCAAAATCAAAAAGATTTGTTGCATTTTTATCACTCGTTATCACATTGAAGTCTCCGGTATTCAAACCGCCTGCCCCGAAAAACACTTTATCCGTATGCTTTGGCGACAAAGCAAAAACATCTCCCACACTGACAGCCCCGCTGCTTCTTACATCGTGAATTAAAATCGGTCCCACAAATGCCGGCATGACATCTCCACCTTTACTGTATATAACTCTTATCTGCCTATGCCAATGTATGCAGGGATAATTTGTATTGACACCCGGAGCTAAACGAGCGATTCCGCTTTTCGTTATTTCGGAGGTCTGGTTTCATCGTCTTTCGGCACGGTACTCGCCGTTTCCCGTTTGTACCGGTTTCTAAGCTTTATCAGCCTGATGACATTTAACAGCACGGCTTTCAAAACAGCATACGTCGGAACCGCAAGAATCATCCCCAGTATGCCGCCAAAGCTTCCTGCACCGATCAGCAGAAGAATAATCGTAAGCGGATGTGTATTCAGCCTCTTTCCAATGATCAGCGGAGAAAGAATGTTTCCATCGATTTGCTGAACTGCTGTTACAACAACCGCGGCAAGCAGCGCTTTTGTCGGGGAATCAAGCAGCGCAATGATAACAGCAGGGGCAGCACCAATAAACGGTCCGAGATATGGAATAATATTGGCAATTGCTACAACAATCCCGAGAATAAGTGCATAGTCGAGCCCAATCAGCGTATAGCCTATAAAACAGCCTGTCCCGACAAAAAGAGAAACGAGCACCTGACCCTGTATGTATGCAGCAAGAGTGTCATAGAGATCTTCGAAAATCTTCATTCCTTCCCGCCTGTAGGCAACCGGAAGGATCTTCACAGCCGTAACGGGAAACTTGTGCCCGTCCTTCAGCATATAAAACAAAATAAACGGGACGGTAATCACAGTAAGTGTGATATTCGTGACAACCCCCAGCACCTTTGTAACTGATGAGGTAATGCTCTCAGGAAGCGACGTTGTTAAATCGCCGAGCCATTTCTCTACTTTAGAGATCGTCTCCTCAATGGAGACATACTCCTGAGTCATGATCCAGGTGAACCATCTGGATTCAGACAGATTCATGATAAACTGCCGGAATTCAACAATATACCGGGGGAAATTTTTAAATAAATCTGTGATCTGCTGAGATACAACCGGTCCCGCTGTCGACATGACCAGCATGATGAGCCCGATAAACATGAGGTACAGGATCAGAATCGCAAGGCCCCGGGGCACTTTGTTTTTCTCAAGCAGCCTGACAACCGGACTGAAAATAAAAAAGAGAAAGCCCGCAATCAAAATGGGAAAAAACAGTGTAGATGCAAAAATAATCAGCGGCTGAAACAAAAAGGAAACCTTTGTACTTACATAAATGATCAGCAGCAGCAATAGTATTTCGATGGTCCAGAAATGAACCTTTGACCTGTTCAGTTTGCATCCTCCTTTTACTCATAAAAAGACCCTATTTGATTCAAACGTACTACGTGATGTACTGGGTGTCAAATAAAGATTTATAAAGATTATGAGTTACAATTAGTTTGATGAATTTTGAAGTTGCTCGATGTATTTTTTGTATCATTTTCTCATGATACAGAGGTTGAGTGGTAACCTCTCAAAAGATTCTCCGGTCGTCTGTTCTAATAAAATTGGCTGGGACAAAACCTGTATTTAGAAGCCGGAAGGTCAATGAAAGATTGGGTAAATTGACAGCAGTTGGAGAGTGGCGCCACATATGAACGTTCATCACAGGCAAAAGTGGCACCGATAACGGATAGTTCCAGCTAAAAAAGCCCTTTTAAACAGAAAAAAATCCGAACTAATTGAATCTTAGTCCGGATTTTCTATGGCTGTATCAGCTCTCTTTTGCAAGCAGTTCTTCTTCTTCTGCCTCTTCAAGCTTAAAGATTTCGATGACACGGATCAAGTGGCCATCCATTTCTTTTGTGAAGAATTCATAGCCATCGAGTATGATGCTTTCACCCTGTTTAATATCGATATTTTCAGTGAGCATCCAGCCGCCGATTGTATCAACATCTGCATCATCAATTTCAAGGCCAAGAAGATTATTAACTTCATAAATAAGAACTTTGCCGTCAAGAAGGTAATGTCCCTCGCCTTTTTTCTGCACTTCAGGGACTTCATCCTGGTCGAACTCATCACGGATTTCTCCAACGATTTCTTCAATGATGTCCTCAACCGTTACAAGACCTGCCGTTCCGCCGTATTCATCGACAAGGATTGCCATATGAACACGTTCTTTCTGCATCTTTATAAGCAAATCATGAATCGGAATCGACTCAATGACCTGAATGACAGGGCGGATATATTTCTCGATCGTGCTTTTCTTCCGTTCCTCTTCAGAAAGTGAAAAAATATCGGTAAAGATCTCCTTAAGGTTAATCATGCCAAGGACGTGATCTTTGTCTCCGTTAACGACCGGATAACGAGTGTATTTTTCCATACTCATCGTCTCCAGGTTTTCTTGGAACGATTTTTCTACTGAAGCAGCTACAATTTCTGTACGCGGCACCATAATTTCTTTTGCGACACGATCGTCAAATTCGAAAATTTTATTCATGTACTTCAGTTCAGATTGGTTGATTTCCCCGCTCTCATAACTTTCGGAAAGAATGATGCGCAGTTCTTCCTCAGTATGGGCAAGCTCATGCTCAGAAGCAGGCTTTAATCCAAAAAGTCCCGTAATGACACGAGCCGATCCGTTCAATACCCAGATAAACGGGAACATAATACGGTAAAACCAGATTAAAGGAACTGCAAACAGCAATGTGACAGCTTCAGCTTTCTGAATGGCTACCGTTTTAGGAGCAAGTTCTCCAATGACAACGTGAAGAAACGTAACGGAAGCAAAAGCAATACCAAACGTTAGAACGTGCGAGAGTGATTCGTTAATGCTGAAATTATCAAAAACCGGTCTCAAAAGACGTTCTACCGTAGGTTCACCAAGCCAACCAAGTCCTAAAGCTGTAACCGTAATACCAAGCTGACAGGCTGAAAGGTACTCATCCAGATGAGTCGTTACCTTTTTGGCAGCAACTGCCCCTTTTTTGCCTTCTGCAATCAATTGATCCAATCGTGAACTGCGAATTTTAACAATCGCAAATTCTGATGCAACGAAAAAAGCTGTTAAAGCAATTAAAATCGCCACGAATATCAAGTTAACTATGTCCAAAACACCCTTACCCCCCGGTGGAGAATAAGGAGTCACCTCCTAAAATAGTAAGTTCATGCATGTTCAGCCGAATTCTTTAACTATTAATGAAGCAAAACCATTAAAGACTGTATGAGTGCCATTCTCTGCGGAGAAATACGGCTCGCGATCATCTCCTGGTTTTCGCCGTTTAATTTATCAAATATCGGCTTTAATTCTTTTATTTCATGGTCCAGCTGCTTCATATGAGAAGCAAGAATTTCAGCTTGTTTCAAAAGCTTATCTTCTTCATTTGTCTGGCTTCGTTTCAGCTCCAGTCTATCTTTAATATCCTGAAGGCACATATTGAAGAGCTTGCATTCTTCAATGAAGTGAATATCATCCAGCGCCTGTTCCGAATAGAGGCGATAATTGGACCCAGACGTACGGTCCGCATGGAGCAGTCCAATTTGAGTGTAGTAATCTATCGTTCTCTTAGAAACATTCGCAAGCCTTGCTACCTCGCCAATTCGATACAATGCCCCATCTTATCACCCCAATCTAAATAGTTACATCTATTATACTTTTAATCTAAGTGTACAGTCAAACGTTCTGGTTATCAGAAAAGCGGAATCGCCTTGGTCAGCTCCGAAGGGCAGAAAAGGATCCGCCGTAAAAAGCCGGGTTTGCTTTTTACGGCGGATCCGTTCTGACCGAGGAGTTAGGCGATGGAGCTGGACACCACGAAAAGCGGAATCGCCTTGGTCAGCTCCGAAGGGCAGAAAAGGATCCGCCGTAAAAAGCCGGGTTTGCTTTTTACGGCGGATCCGTTCTGACCGAGGAGTTAGGCGATGGAGCTGGACACCACGAAAAGCGGAGCCGACCGTTTAGGCCTGACAGGCAGAAAAGAAATCACCGGAAAAGTCCGGTTTTGACTTTTTCGGGGATTTTGTTCTGACGGAAGGACTGGGAGGCGGAGCTGGACAACACGAAATGCGGAATCAGCCGTTTAGCTCCGACAGGTAGATGAAAAATCACCAAAAACTGGATAAAACCGAATTACCCGCAATCCCTTTAAAAACCAGCCCATTTCCATTACACTTATTCTTTATAACCTTAAAAGACAGCGGTGAAATCATGAAAGATACTTTACTTGCCTGGCTTGAGGAAAGCGGTCCTTTCGCCTTTCTTATCAGCCTTCTTGCCAATACAGCAATCAGCCTCCTGGCCTTTGTGCCAAGTGTATTTGTTACGGCGGCAAACCTTTCTTTCTTCGGGCTGATCAACGGACTGATACTTTCCTTCTCGGGTGAAGTCATTGGTGTCATGGTAAGCTTTTATGTCTACAGGAAAGGTTTTCGCTTCTTAAGCAAGAAAACGTCTGTTCACAGCAGCTCCGTATTAAAAAAGCTATCCGGCATAACTGAGAAAGACGCTTTTTTTGTTATCCTTTCCCTGCGGATTTTTCCTTTTGTTCCTTCAGGCGCAATCACACTCGCAGCTGCCTGCAGCAGTGTCAGCGCAGGAACGTTTCTGGCAGCCAGCTTTCTTGGGAAAATACCGGCAATTCTGATAGAGGGCTTCGCAGTGCATCAGGTTTTGAATGCAGGATGGCGCGTGCAGCTCTTTCTTGTGATCTGCTCTCTGCTGATCCTTGCTGGAATTTGGATGAAGAAAAGAATGCACGATTAAGTAAAGCTGCGGGAATTTCCTGCAGCTTTTGTTTTTTATGAAAAATAAAAAAGGCCCTTAAAGGACCCAAGCTTAATCCGGCATAATTGTGACGATTTGCTGGGTGCGGATAAAGAATGTTGAATCTCCGGCCTGAAGCACGATATGATCCGGCTTTACATCTTTCAGCACGCCGCGGATGCTGTCTCTGACCGTTTGAATGACGAGGGTTTTTCCGAGCACGCTTTGGAGAGTCTGGAAAACATAAGGATCCACTATTGTAATCATTTGCGGTACCTGTGATTGGTTTTGCATCGTGTCACATCCTCTTCTGAAGTTCATTGTCACTATATGAAGGCATTTACCCATTTAATACAAAAACCTTCCCCAATTAATAATCGGGACTTGCATCAAAATAGGCTGAATGGCCTTCTTCTTTTTTGAAAACAGCATCCATATATTTGTAAAGGTTTTCATAAAGAAGGAGGAGATGGAACTTGAAAAAGTGGATTCTGCTGTTTGCTGTTTTTCTGCTCATTTTGCCTGGAAGTACATATGCCGGCTCTTTTGGAGGAGATTATACAGGTACGCCTGGCCAGTGGTATGTTGGCGATGCACCGGCATCACAAAGCACTTCTAAATCACCGGTCGTTTTTGTGCACGGACTCAACAGCTCTTCAAATACGTGGTGGAACGGAAATGATATGTACAGCACTGCCTTAGCAAATGGCTATCAGACAGCCTTTGTTGATTTATATCCCACTAAGAACATGTGGGACAATGGCGCACTTCTTTCACAGAAGCTGAGCGAAATCTACCAGTATTTTGGGGGTAAAAAACTTGTCCTGGTCACTCACAGCAAAGGCGGAATTGATGCGCAATCAGCTCTGGTTCATTACGGCGCCCATCAATATGTGAGCAATTTGATCACTTTGTCCACCCCTCACTCAGGTTCACAGCTTGCAGATCTTGCATACAGCAGCTGGGCGGGATGGCTCTCAGGCATTCTCGGCAGTAAAAACGATGCTGTCTATTCCCTTCAGACAGGATATATGAGTCAGTTCAGAACCCAGACAGATGCACATGCGAATGCAAGAAAAAATCCGATATATACGTTCGGCGGCACCAAATGGGGAAGCTTCGGATCTTCGCTATACTGGGGAGGGTTGTATTTAAGTTCTTATGGAAGCAATGACGGAGCTGTGACGGTACAATCTTCACGCCTCGGGTACGGCAGGGAGATTAAAATCGGCAGCTGGGATCACTACTCTGTAAATAAAGGAAGCTCCACGTTTCTTCTATTTGAACCGTATTTAAGAACGGCAGGAACAGCATCCTTCACAACAAGCAAAGGCGAAGATGTATCTGCTTCAGATGCCTCTTCTGCCTTCTACATTAGAGGCGGCGAGTTCTCTGGAGTCAAGCAGGAGTCATTCTATGCAGAAGACGGTGTAAAGAAAGTAACCGTTGACTGGCTGAGCAGCTCACAACAAACAAACCTCTCTCTTCACTCACCTGACGGAAAGAAGGTCATCACATCATTTAAAACAGCGGCAGCTGATGGGATTTTCAGTGGAGCCTATCATCATCAGGCTGTCTTGACGCTTCCTGTAAGCGGAAAATGGCAGCTCACTGCACAGAATCAGGATAAAGAAGCCTATTTGTTGCACGTCTCTTACAGCTCTGACAATCATGACGCCATTTCCATGCTGCCGCTCTCAAAGCAAAACCAGAAAATTTCTTTTAAAACAAATTCCGCAAAGGCTCTAAAAGAAACAGAAGCAACTATTACGATTGATCATTATAAAAATAAAATGAAAATCCGTTCACAGAAACTAACGAAAACAAAACAGCAAACTTCAGCAGGAATTCATTTAGTGCAGGAAGGTCTCTATAACATTACAGTAGAAGCTCGAGGGAAAATACAAAAAGGAGAAATCATTGAACGGACGTTTATTAAATCGGTGTATGTTGACACTGACGGCAAATGGTTTGTTCAGTAAGCAGCTGAAATCCACCAGTTTCATTGGTGGATTTTTTCTGCTGATGAAGACAGCAGGATAAATACACATTAAACGGATTCTTTTAATGAAGAATTCGGCAGCCGGTCTATTTTTTCATCCAGCTTTTGAATGGTCTTGAGCGCTGTCACTTCATTTATTTTACGGTAGTGATGCCCTCCGCCCGGCTCTTCATCCATTTCATCCGCTAATCTGACAACTTTCTGAAGCGTGCTTTGGTTCAATGAACCTTCAGGAAGATAGGAATCTGTATGAAGCAGGATCGCAAGGGCAATCTCTTTTGCAGACTGGGGATTTTCTCCCAGGCGAATTAACAATTTATGGGCGCGTTCTGCCCCTTTAATGGCATGAATATCGTTTTCTTTGTACTTTTCAAAATCCCATTCTCCGTCTGTATACCATTCATAATGTCCAATATCATGGAGAAGGGCTGCTTTCGTCGCTAAATCAGGATTCACCCCGTATTTTACCGCTAATTTATATGCATGACAGGTTACTGCAATTGCATGCGCTAAGCCTGAACGCTGCAGATATTTTTGAGCAATCGGATGGGAATAAACCTCTGTCAAAGTGACATTTCGCATGTAATCTCCTCCCTGAAAAATAATGATAATAACGGAACCGTTAAAAATATTTCTATATACATTATCATATTACTCATGCAGCCGCAACAATCCTGTTACATGGCATAACATAATCTTCCTCTTCCTGATAGATTTAGGCTGACTCTTCGTGTAGAATTACACTAAAAGATGAGCTGGGGAGGATCTATGAAAAAGCATGAACTGATTTCCGCACTATCAGGCAAAATTCTTTCCATCCGTACAGAAAGCGGTTATACACAAGAAGAAATGGCTGAAGTGCTCGGCCTATCCAAAAAAACACTTGTGCAAATTGAAAAAGGGCGGCAGGAAGCATCCTGGGCAACAATCGTCGTTCTCTGCACCCTTTTCAGAGACAATGCCGCACTTCATTCCGCAATCGGCGGGGATCCTCTGGATGTCGTTCAGCTGGTTGCCCACCAGAAAATTCATTCCCGCAAAGAGAAGACGATGGGAGGGAAAGTCTGGTGGAGGGATATTGCAAGCAGCAGCAAGTATAAAATGCAGCAAAACATTATCAGTTTTCACTACAGAATCATTGACCATGATGATTACCGCTGGTTTTCCTCTTTCGATAAAGACGAATTGGACAGAAAATGGGCCGAATTGACGGGTGATTCTCCCGGAAAAACGCGCCAATAAGTACAAGGCCGGCGTTTTATTAAGTATATGCGGCTGCAAACATTTTGGCATAGAAATAATCACTATTTTTGAAGAAAAAAGAGGGTTGCCAAAAAGCCTCCCTCTTTCCATTTAACGGGCAGGTTCGCTGTCTAGCACCTGCTTCATTTTATCATTATGCTTTTTCATGTACTGAAGTCTGGCATCGAGCAGTTCTTTTATTTTTGCCCCATCATTGCTTCTGACGGCAGCCTCCCATTGTTTTCGGGCTTGAGCTCTTTTGAGTTTGAATTGTTCTCTTTTCGCTTTGAACGAATTTATTTTTTCCTTCATTTGCGCTTCTGTCATTTCACCGTTCTTTACTTTCTCTTTCATTTCAGTGATTTCTTTTTGCCTATGAGCTTTGAAGTGATGATGTCTTTTGTGCAGACCCTGCTTTCCCATCCTATCTAATAATCGCTTTCTTTCACTGAGTACATCCTCCCACTCTTTCTTTGTTTCGGGAGAGTATTTATCCGCAAGCTCCAGCAGCTGCTGATCCAGTTTTTCTCTTTCCGCAATCCACTCTTCCTTTTCGTGATGACGGCTTTCTGCTTTTTCTGCCTGAACATTTGGCGCTGCTGACAAGAGCAGCCCTGCGGCCGAGAAGATAAAAAGCCATTTTCTTTTTCCCATGGTTTACCACTCCTTTTTGCTGATTAGTCTTATCTTGTCCGACAGAAGGAAAACCATAAGAAAAGAATTGTGTGAAATCATGTGAAAATATGGTGTCCTGCAAGAGTTCAACATAAAAAAAAAGCACTCAATGAATGAGTGCCGAAGCTTCTTATAGAAATTCTTTGATATCATAAATTCTGCCGTTTTCAGGCTCTTCTCCAAGCAGATTCAGGAGGACGCCTGCAACAAAATCCGCTGACCTGAGCTTTCCTGTTTTATGATACTCCTGAAACCTTGCCACATCCGCAAAATCCTCAGGCTTTGTGCTTCGAATATTCCCCTGCATCTCTGTATCCATGATGCCCGGCGAGAAGGATAGAACGGTAATAGGATGGTTCTCCTGCTTCTGTTCAAGACCGAAAGATTTTGTAAACATGTCAAGGCCCGCTTTTGAGCTGGAGTAGGCACTCCATCCGAACAATGAATAATTCGCTGCACCGGAAGATATGTTTACAACTGTTTTTTTCACGCGAAGATCTTTTGTTTTCGCTGCGAAAGCATGGCTTAAAACCATCGGAGCTGTCAAATTAAGCTGAATGTGCGTTTCAATTTCAGACACTTCCGCTTTTCCTACAGGCTTCATTGGATGAACCGTTCCCGCATTGTTAATAAGCGTCAGCTGTTCGGCAGCATCCCAATTGATTTTTTCAAATACTTCCGTAATCGCTGCTTCAGTTTGATGAGCATTAGACAGATCGCACGGAACGAATTGAAGAACAGCGTCTTTTTCAAATGCAAGCTGCCGCAGGGAATGGTTTTCTGAACGCGAGAGATAAATGATGTGATGGCCGGGTGATAGAAGCTGTTTGACAATTGCTTCCCCGAGTCCTCTTGAAGCTCCTGTAATAATCGTAGTGTTCATTTTCCCGCTCCTTTCTTTCTACTTACATTCTATCAAAAAACTGCCGGGAACACCTCCCGGCAGCATGGATCTTATTTTTTCAGTTCGTTTACAACTTCTTCTCCTACAGCTTCTTTGCCGCCAAGGATTGTAAAGTCATCTGCTTTCAATGCTTCAATTGCATTTTTAGTTGCAGATGGAACAGCTGTTTTCTTCACTAAAAGCATAGAAGCTTCATGTTTTGAAGCAAGAACAGAGCCTGTAAGAGCATCTGCAAAAGTTGTGCCGGTTGCAATGAACACTTTGTTTGAAGGGTTCAGTTTCTTGGCAACTTCAGCTGCTGTCGCATAGCGGTCCTTCCCTGCAACACGCTCAGCATTTTTCAGCTTCTTGAATACATTTTCTGAAACTGCATTCTCTCCGCCGGCAACAATGGCACTGTCAATCTCTTTTAATGCTTTAGTGGATGCTGCTGGAAGATTTTCAGCATCTGTCAAAAGGATCGGATACTTCATTTTCGCTGCGTAAGAGGAAACAGCCAAAGCGTCAGGGAAGTTTCTTCCGTTAACCACTACCGCCTTTTCTGGGTCTCCGCCAAGATTCGCTGCAATGTTGGCAGCTGTTTCAAAGCGGTTTTCTCCTCCGATGCGCTGAACTTTTTCAACGTTATCAATACCTTGAAGCTGGTTTTTAACGTAATTGCTGATTGCTTCTTTGCCGCCGAGAATGATGACTTTTTCAGCTCCTAAACGCTTAATCTCAGCTTTAGCTGCAGCATTCAGTCCATCTTTTTGTGTTAAAAGAATTGGTGCATCAAATTTTTTGGCAAGCGGTGCTCCAGCTAGTGCATCAGGGAAAGAATCTCCGCGTGCAATAACGACTGTTTTTGCTGTTTCCCATCCTTTTTTCGAGATTTCAACAGCCGTTTTGTAACGGTCTTTGCCTTCAATGCGTGTTACCGGAGTTTCTTTTACTTCTTCTGCCTGAACAATTCTTCCTTCTACTTTAGGAGATACAGGATTGTTCTTAGCAAGGTAAGAAGTGAATACTTCGTAATCGACTACAAACAGCTCAGTCATGCGGCCGTCATCTTTTGCTTTCTTGAACATTGTGTATCCGTCTCCGCCGTCAGCTGTAAATGCATTTGTAGCCACGCGGTATGTTCCCTCCGGATCAATTGATTCAAAACCGCTGTCTGTTTTTGCTTCTGCAAACCAGACTCTGTCTCCGACAGGCTTGTTTATGTCGTACTTGAAGTTCAGGCCTGAAACTTGAAGGAAACGTCCTTCTCCTGTTTCCACTCCGCTGACGCTGTGCTCAAGTGCATCAAGGAGTTCCTGTCCTGTCAGATCAAGTGTTACTAGGTTATTTCCGAAAGGAAGTACTGTAAGAACTTCGCCAAGAGTAATTTCACCTTCGTTGATTGAATCACGTACACCGCCGCCGTTTTGAAGGGCAATATGCGTCTTAATAGATTCATTTGCTTTAGCAGCCATGCCGTCAGCAATCAGGTTTCCAAGGTTTGTTTCTTTCGTGCGGACATCAGCGCGAAGTCCGTTAAGGGCAACCGATGTATTTCCTACGACTTCATTCTTAATTTCTTCAAGAGGTGCTTTGTATTCCAAGACTTTCGCTTCAGCTGCTGCATCCTTTTCATAGTTTGCAAGCGTTTCTAAGTGACCGTTGTGTCCTGTCACAACACCTTCATTATTGAAGGTAACATCAAGCATTCCAAGGAAATTCAGGTATTCACCAGCCTGTACGATGACCGTCGGTTCTTCTTTTTCAATTAAAACAGGAGCTTCAAGCTTCGTGTGGGAGTGTCCGCCGACAATCACGTCAATTCCGTCCACTTCCTCAGCAAGTTTAAGGTCTGGTGCGTATCCTAAGTGAGAAAGAACAACAATCTTATTAACGCCTTCCTCTTTCAGTCTGCTGATTGTTTCATTTGATTTTTGGACAACGTCTTCAAATACAACATTTTCTCCAGGACTTGCAAGGAAAGCCGTATCCGGAGTCGTTAAACCGTAAATCCCTACTTTTTCCCCGCCGATTTCTTTAATAATGGCAGGGTAGATGTTGCCGCCTTCACCAGATGCTGCCACTTCATCTTTGAAAAGAGGTCCAAGATCTGCATCATCTTTAACGTTTACGTTAGATGAAACCATTGGGAATTCCATGACTTTAATAAAGTTTGCAAGCGTTTTTGAGTCTTTGTCAAACTCATGGTTTCCAAGAGTCATCGCATCAAAGTTCAGCTGATTCATAAAATGAAGATCCGCTAAACCAAGGTATTGACGGAAATACAATGTACCTGAGAAAACATCTCCCGCATCAACAAGAAGGCTGTTGTCCTTTTCTCCGCGGAACTTGTTCACAGCTGTGAAAAGCTGTGGGTATTTCTCTACATGTGCATGAGTATCGTTCGTGTGCATAATAGAAAGATTGTATTCATCTTTCGTTTCTGCTGCTAAATCAAATTGTCCAACAAGTGCATCGTGGTCGCTTGCACGGCCATGCTCTTCCATATATGGAGAGTTGAAGTTCACAATGTCAAATTCAGCTTTTGAAGCTAAGCGGTTTGACACGAGCATGTGATCAAGAACCTGTGCGTTTCCTTGATAAGAGTACGTATAGCGCTCAGATAAAGGAAGTGTTTCTACAAGGTTTGTAAGCTCAGTGCCCTTTAATGTCTGAAGAGGAGCTGAGAATTCAAAGTCGTTCAAGTCACCTGTTACGATGACATTTGCATTTTCGTTTTTAGCATGAATATCAGCTACAAACTCATTAACAATTTTGGCAATTTCCATGCGCTGAGCTTCACTGCCAAGAACCGGAGGCTGTTTTTTGCCGAATAACGGCTCGTCTCCGCCTTTAGAGTTGAAGTGATTATTGATGACAACAACATCTTCGCCTTTAAAAGTAAACTCTGCAGCAAGAGGCTTGCGACTGTCTGTGAACGCAGGATCCTGAGGAGCAATGCGTCCCGGGTTAAGTGTCAAAGAGCCATTTTCATAGCCGGCTGCTTCTGTTGCCGTTCCTTTTGTGCCTTCTTTCAAAGTGACTCTTTCAGGGTTGTAAAGGAATCCGACACGGATGTTTCCGCCAGGAACTCCGCCGTCCTTTTTATCTTCAGGAGCGATTTCTGTCCATGCGTAAGCAGGACCGCCGAAGCCTTTAACAGCATCGCTTAATGCTTTATAGTTTGCATCTGCTTTAACCGTTCCGTCATCTGTCGTTCCGCTTTCGTCAAGTACTTCTACAAGTCCGATAATATCCGGAGACTTCAGGTTATCAACAATCGATCTAGAAAGTTTGTCGCGCTTTTCAGCATCTGAAGCTGCAAAGTTTTCAATGTTATAGCCTGCAACCGTAAGCTTGTCCTCAGCCTTTTCAATTGTCGTAACTTCCGGTGTAAATGCACGCTCATTCAATGCTGGAAGATTTGCTTCTTTTACAAGAATTTTAAAGTTGCTGAAACCATAGCTGACAACGCCTGTTACTGTGCCGTCAAACTTATCTCCCGCTTTCGCAACATAATTGCGGTTATCAAGAAGCAGGAACATTCTTTCAGGATTCTGGTTTTCCTTTGTCAGAAGCGGAGCTCCCTCTTTCGTATACGCTTTTCCTTCTGTTTTGCCTGTAATAACCGTTACCTCACCGTAGTTCTGGGGTCCTGTTACTGTAGGGCTTTCAAGAGAAACACGCATGCCTTCAAGACTTTCGTAAAAATCGATTCCGTCTTCCTCAGGGTCAAATTTGCTGAACTGGTCGTTATCGATGACTTCAGTCGGAGGGATGGCATCTTTGCCGATCACAACAGCAGCAGGAAGTGCCTGTCCGCCTGACTTGACTGTTACATTGCCGTTTTGGGCATTGATTTCAGTCATGGCAAGGTCTGTCTGAAGTTTTTCGGAGTAACCGTCAAGCACCCATTCTTTTACCTGACCGTCCACAGAGACGAGGTCGCCTTCTTTAGCGCCATGGGAAGGTTTGTAAACAAGAACAGCTTCGGACGTATTCGGGTTGTCATCGGGAGAAGCATCCTGCATGTAGAAATTGCTTGCATCCTTGACGTGAGTAACAATTCCTTCAACTGCTTTCACGTTTTGAGTGTCATAAGGAGATTTATGGCCTGCGCCTTGAATATCATGGATACGCAGTCCTTCAACACCTTCAAATGGTTTTGGCTCTTCAGGTGTTTCGCCGTCAAATACCATGGCTGTAGGATTTCTAAGGCCCGGCTTTGAAAAATATGCTTCAAGTGAGCCTGTAACGACTACTTTCTTGCCAACATTATCGGGATTTGTTAACAGCCCGAATTTGCTGCGGAAAGTTGTTGGAAGCTGCACAGGAAGAAGTTTTGATACATCTTTTTCATCTGCGCTGTCAGCAATTGCAAAGTTTGTATCAGCTGAAAAAGGCGCTTCAAAATCAACACTTGATGTACTGCTTGTATATCCTACAATATAACCTTCAACTGTCCCGTTTCCGGTATTATTCGCGATGGCTTCCGCAACAGTCATATTGCCTTCTGCCTGCGCGGGTGCACCAAACGGCACCATCAGCGAAACAAGCAAAGCAAAAATCGTTGTCAGAGCGATCAGCTGTTTTTTCATGATCTTCAAACTGGTTCCCCCTCAAAATAACTAAAATAATGAAATAAGCGTATGTAACCTTGGCCGGCTTATTTTAACCACAATAATGTAAGCGTTTACTTACATAGACATGTTTAATAAGCAACTAAATGTTATCCCCTTTGGAATTATTGTCTTCACATACACCTCCGGTCGAATCATGTAATTTAGCACCCTTTTAATATATCACTTTTTTGTCAAATATTAAGGAATTTACAGATGATTTGCAAAAAAACCACAATTCATTTACACAATGTAAATAATTTTTACCTGTTACATTCAAATGAATGAACAAATTGACCTAAAAAAAAACGCGGACCCAATTGTCCGCGTTTTTTTTTCTTAACTGGCTTTCTTGTATTCTGCCATTTTATAGTGATTTTCAAAATAATCATTTGTTTCATTTACGATTACTTTCCATAGTAAGATTAAGGCAATTAAGTTAGGAATCATCATAAGCGCATTCGCCATATCAGCAAATGCCCATACTACTGTAAGCTGCGCAACAGCTCCGTATCCGCAGGCAAAGATGTAGATCAGCCTGTAGCCGAGAATACCCTTTGTGCCAACCAGGTATTCAAAGCATTTTTCACCGTAAACATACCAGCCGACGATTGTTGAAAATCCAAAGAAGATAACAGAAAATGCTACGATATATTCTCCAACTGCCCCAAGTGCAGATGCAAAAGCTGCTGATGTCAGCGCGCCGCCGTCAAGTGCTGCATTGTGTTCCACACCTGAAATCAAACCGCCTGATGGATCCCAGAAGCCTGTGATAACAAGGACAAGACCAGTCATTGTACAAACAATGATCGTCACAATAAATGTGCCGGTCATAGCCACAAGCGCCTGTTTAACCGGATGATCTGATTTAGCATTACCGGCAATCAATGCTGCCGTACCAAGACCAGCTTCGTTTGAGAAGATTCCTCTGGAAACTCCGCTTCGAATCGCTTCCACCACTGCAACCCCGACAAATCCGCCGGCAGCGGCAACAGGGTTAAAGGCATAGTGGAAAATGGTTCCGAAAGCAGGAAGGATCTGATCGTAATTTACAGCAAGAATCATCAGGGCACCTCCGATGTACAGAAATGCCATAATCGGAACAAAGAAACTTGCAACTGTACTGATTCTCTGAATACCGCCGAAAATAATCAAGCTTGTGAGAGCTGCCAGAATGATGCCTGTTGTCAATCCGCCAATTCCAAAGCTGTCATCCATGACCTGTGCAATGGTATTGGATTGCACACTGTTTCCAATGCCCAGAGCTGCGAATGCTCCGAACAGGGCAAATGCAAGTGCAAGGAATTTCCATTTTTTCCCGAGTCCTTTTTCTACATAGTACATCGGTCCTCCGGAATATTCTCCGTTATCATTTTTAACCCGGTATTTCATGGCAAGAAGCGCCTCTGAATATTTCGTCGCCATTCCGAGCAGTCCGACAACCCACATCCAGAAAATTGCACCGGGTCCTCCAAGCGTAATGGCTGTTGCTACCCCGGCTATATTTCCGTTTCCGATGGTAGCGGCAAGAGCTGTCATCAGCGCTTTAAAGTTGCTGACATCCCCTTCGGCCCCATCATCTTCCTGATGTTTTTTTGAGAAGCCAAGCTGAAACGCATAAATCAGTCTTCTAAACTGCAAACCTTTTAACACAAATGTTAAAAATAAGCCTGTCCCAAATAATAGAATTAAACTTGGAGTTCCCCAAAGGATCCCGTTAATCTTTGAAAGTATATCCATCATGTGCCGTCACCCCTGTGCTGTGTCATTTTGTTAACGCTTTCACACCATATCACTATAATAAATTTTAAGATACTACTATGTAATTGTTGAATTCCATAAAACAAGTACATCCTTTTTGTTGATTTTTACAAAGGCTAGTTACATAATATCCATAAGGGTCTCCGTTGTCAAAACTAAAAAAGTACCAATTTTTTTCGCTTAAATTAAACTCTTCAGAAAGATAAGATAGAATAATATTTCATTGTTCATTTTATAAACGTAAAAAAAGCAGGTGATTTTCAGATGAACCGTTCAATAGATCCTTTTCACCACCATTCAGACAGACTTGAAGATGTAGCGGACCGCATCAGTGAGGTTCTGCAGTGCCCGATTACAATAGAAGATGTGAACCACAGGCTTTTAGCCTACAGTACACATGATGACTGCACAGACCAGGCCCGGATCTCCACCATTATCGGCAGACGGGTTCCGGAGAAGGTCATCAACAGCCTCTGGAAGGACGGCACGATCCCTATGCTTCTCCAGACTGATGATCCAATCCGCGTCAAAAACATTGATGAAGTAGGACTCGGGAACCGGATAGCCATTTCCATCTGGAAAAACGAAGAAGTGCTTGGGTTTATTTGGGCGCTTGAAATTGATAAAAAGCTTACGGACGAAGAACTTGGCCTTTTAAAAAAGGCAGCTCAGGTTGTAAAAGGGAAGCTGCTGAACTTTCATAACCGCACATCCAAAAAAGAAGAAAGAAACCAGGAGTTCTTCTGGAAACTGCTGACGGGGCATATTCAGCAAAAAGATGAGATCCTTAATGGCTTTCATGAAATTGGCGTCACGCCTCCTTCACAGCATTCTGTCGTTCTTTTCCGCTTCAGCGAGGAGATCAAAGAGCCGACCGAAAAACAGATCAACTATCTGCTTCAGACGACTCAGCAGGTACACGT
This sequence comes from Metabacillus sp. SLBN-84, assembly GCF_053629595.1. Taxonomy (NCBI): domain Bacteria; kingdom Bacillati; phylum Bacillota; class Bacilli; order Caryophanales; family Bacillaceae; genus Metabacillus; species Metabacillus sp. SLBN-84. The sequence goes on along the minus strand of NZ_JBRJIP010000001.1, from coordinate 844,119 downwards.
GCTGCTTTCTACCCTTGACCAAAACGAGCTGATTGTTTTGCTTTCGCCAAAAAGCGATCAGCCTCTCTATGACATCAAGCAGTTTGTCGACTGGACCATTCTTCAGCTAAGCGAACGGTTCAAAATTGACCGTGTGAAAGCAGCGATCGGAAGCATTTACCGCGAAATTGATCAAATTGAACTCAGCTACAAAGAGGCCCTTTCTGTCCAAAACATAAAAAAGCGGTTTACTGAAGAAACAGACGGCTTGAACAGTTTTTCAGAGCTTGGCATCTATCAGTATTTAGATCTGCTTCATGAAAAACAGCAAAAAGAGGGGTTTGTTCACTATTCCCTGAGAAGGCTGAAGGAATATGATCAGGTTCATCACACGGATCTGGTTGAGACGCTTGAAACCTATTTGGATAAAGACAGCAATGTGAATGAAGCAGCAAAAGCCTTGAATGTTCATGTCAATACACTTGGCTACAGAATGAAGCGGATTTCTCAAATCGCAGAGCTTGATCTGCGGAATCCAAATCAGAAAATCACGATTTATCTCAGCCTGAAGCTCGATAAAATGAATTTGTGAAATTTCACAAATGATCTGAAATCCTTTCTCTTTTTTAAACAAACAAATGTGTGAGAAAACGCTTTATACTGATGTCAGGAAATCAACACATTTGAGAGAAAAGCCAGTTTAAGGCTTCTTCAAAAGGAGGAAGGATTTCAATGATTATTGGAGTTCCCGGAGAAATTAAAAACAACGAAAACCGAGTAGCGTTAACTCCTGGCGGGGTTACACAATTTACAGCTGCTGGACATAAAGTGATTGTACAAAAGGACGCTGGAATTGGAAGCGGTTTCACTGACGTTGACTATGCGGCTGCCGGTGCAGTCATTGCAGAAGACGTGAAAGACGTCTGGGCTGCTGAAATGGTGATGAAAGTAAAAGAGCCGCTGCCATCTGAATACGGCTTCTTCCGCGAGGGACTTATTCTTTTCACATACTTGCATTTAGCTGCTGAGCCTGCTCTTGCAGAAGCGCTTAAAAACAAAGGGGTTACAGCTATTGCGTACGAAACGGTATCAGCAGGACGCACACTGCCTCTTCTTACACCAATGAGTGAAGTGGCTGGACGAATGGCTGCACAAATCGGTGCGCAGTTCCTTGAAAAACCTAAAGGCGGAAAAGGCATTCTGCTTGCCGGCGTCCCTGGCGTTAGCCGCGGAAAAGTAACAATCATCGGCGGCGGAGTTGTAGGAACAAACGCTGCGAAAATGGCAATCGGCCTTGGCGCAGACGTAACAATCATCGACCTTAGCGCAGACAGACTGCGTGAACTTGACGACATCTTCGGAAACCAGATCAAAACCCTGATGTCAAACCCTGTGAACATCGCAAACGCAGTTGCAGAAGCTGATCTACTAATCTGCGCGGTGCTGATCCCTGGTGCAAAAGCTCCTACTCTAGTATCTGAAGCGATGGTTCAATCCATGAAACCAGGCTCAGTCATCGTTGATGTTGCCATCGACCAGGGCGGTATCGTAGAAACTGTTGACCACATCACAACTCATGACAATCCAACATACGTAAAACACGGTGTTGTGCACTATGCAGTTGCTAACATGCCAGGTGCTGTGCCAAGAACATCTACGCTAGCTCTTACAAACGTAACCGTGCCTTACGCGCTGCAAATTGCAAACAAAGGCGTCAACAAAGCGATTGCAGAAAACACAGCTTTGAAAGCCGGCGTGAACGCTGCGAAAGGCGACATCACGTATGAAGCCGTAGCACGCGACCTTGGATACACATATGTGCCAGTTGACGTAGCTCTTGATAAAGAGATTGCGGTTAAGTAATGGTTTATAAATGATAAAGATGAAACCGGCCTTTTGGGCCGGTTTTTTCGTTGTTCCATATTTTCGGGTATGCGTTGGGATCATATATTCTTGGTGTTCTTTTTTATAGGGCAGCATTTTCGGGTTTTGCTGCCCCATATTTCCGGAGTCCACTTTTATAGGGATGTATTTTCGGGTTTTACTACCCCATATTTCAGGTGTCCACTTTTACAGGGCAGCATTTTCGGGTTTTACTGCCCCATATTTCAGGTGTCCGTTTTTATGGGGCAGCATTTCCCCTATATTTCCGCATTCCATTTTAATAAGGATGCATTTAGATAACAAAAAAACGACCCGCTTCCTCTGCGAGTCGTCCACCTCTTATTTTTCTCCTGCAATGTCACAGCCATCATCGCCGCATACATCGCCCTCTCCGCCGGAAAGGTCCTGCAGCTTTGAAGCAGCCTGTTCTTCGGCCCACACCTTTTCAAGGGCGCCTGAGAAGGTTTCTGTTCGCTGTGCACCTGAAATCGCATATTTATTGTTAATGATAAAATACGGGACCCCGCTTATGCCGTACTGGCGCGCAGCCGCTTCATCTCCGCGGACTTCACCGCCAAAAGCTGCTTTATCGCTCAGAATTTCAAGAACTTTCGTCCGCTCCATTCCCGATGCCTCAGCGAGATCTGCGAGCACTCCGTGGTCGGAAATGTCCTTTGATTCCGTGAAGTAAGCTTGGAGCAGCTTCTCTGAGATCATTTTCTCTTTTCCTTCTGAAGCAGCGTACTTCGCCAGGCGATGGGCATCGAATGTGTTTGCAGGCTTCATATTCTCAAACCGGAAATTCAGGCCTGCACTTTTCGCCTGCAGGGCGACATTGGCACTTGCCTCTTTTGCCTGTTCAACCGTCATGCCGTATTTGGCAGCAAGCTGTTCGTGAATCGTCTGATCCGTTTTCAGCGGAGTATTCGGATCAAGTTCAAATGCTTTAAACTCGACATCCACGTGTTCTTTATGCGGAAAAGATTCAAGAGCCTCTTCCAGCCTTCTTTTTCCTATATAGCAGAATGGGCAGACGTAGTCAGACCAAATCTCGATTTTCATCACAGCACCTCATTTCAAAGATAGTCCTATAGTAGCATAATCATCAGAAAAGAGCAGAACAGAAGCATTGACTTTTATCCTTCCATTGGATATCTTACCCAAACTGTCCGGAAACATGGTATGGTGAAGAATGAAAGGGGTGCAAAAGATGAACAAAAAAATACTCCTGCCTTATTTGGCGGCAATTCTGAATGCCTCCATTGTGGGGCTGACCTTCCTATTTACAAAACTTGCGCTCGAGGATGCCTCCCCGTCCGATACGCTGTCTTACCGTTTTACCCTTGGTTTTATTGTTCTTATTCTGATCCAGATCATCTTTAAAGTGAAGCTTCCGGCAATCAAAAGCAAAAAATCCCTAGGCTATTTATTGCTGCTTGCCCTGTTTTACCCAACAATGTTTTTTAGTTTTCAAGCTTTTGGCCTTCTTTATACCACTTCAGCTGAAGGCGGTATTCTGATGGCGTTTGCTCCAATTTTAACTGCTCTTCTTGCTGCCTTATTTTTAAAAGAACGTACAAACTTCGTTCAGGTACTGTTTATTTTTATGTCCATTTCCGGGGTTGTCTCCATTTTTTACATGAAAGGCGCGAGCATTGATATGGGCAGCTATCTCGGCTATCTGCTGCTGTTTATAGCCTGCCTTTCTATTGCCGGTTATACGGTGCTCGCAAGGTTTCTTTCAGTCTCTTATTCTCCCCTGCAGCTGAGCTTTATTATGGTTACGTTCGGCTTTATCTTTTTTAATGCCTATGCCATTATTCAGCATGCCGCAGCAGGTGATTTGATGAGCTATGCATCTCTGTGGACAAATGTTCCATTCTTGCTGTACACCTGCTTTTTAGGGGTTTTTGCTACTTTTTTGACCTCTTTTCTGTCTAACTATATTCTTTCGAAGCTGCCTGCTTCCCAAATGAGTGTATTTGTGAATCTTTCTACTGTTATTTCCATTGCAGCCGGGGCAATTGTGCTGAATGAAACGATTTACCTGTACCATTGGATCGGCGCTTTCCTTATTATTGCAGGAGTAATCGGCACAAATGCCAGTAAAAAAACAGGATCAAAAAGCCGCAGCCTTTAATCCTGTTTTTCCGGAAGGGTAACATGAACCACGGTTCCCTGCCCTTCCTCACTTTCAAACTGAATGTCTCCCTGATGCTCTTCCCTGATAATCTTATAGCACACTGTCAGCCCGAGCCCTGTGCCCTTCTCCTTAGTCGTATAAAAAGGCTCGCCAAGCTTTTCGAGCCGCGCTCTGCTTAAACCGGTGCCTTCGTCTGCTATAGATAGTTGAATCCGGCCGTCAGGCAGTCTTTTAATAGATGCAGAGACTGTGCCTCCGCCCGGCATGGATTCGATTGCATTTTTAATCAGATTAATGAACACTTGTTTTAAGTGATTTTTGTAGCCTTGTATCCAGAAAGGTTCGCTTGCAGCAAGCTTAAAGCGAATATCCTTTGTTTCGGCACTGCCTCTCATAAGCATCATGACATCTTCAATCACCGTCTTCATCTCAACAGAAGTCATCGTCTGCATTTGCGGCTTTGCAATCAGCAGCAATTCTCCGACAACTTCATTGATTCTGTCGATTTCTTCTGACATGACTCTTAAATGATCCCGCCTTGCACGCAGACTCTCATCCTCCTGAAGAATCTGGACAAAACCTTTAATAGAAGTAAGGGGATTTCGGATTTCATGGGCAATGCTTGCCGCAAGTTCTCCTATGACACTCATCTTTTCTGATTTTAAAATAAGCTCGGCATCCCGCTTCTTTTGAGTGACATCGTTCCCTATGCAGAGTATGTACGTTTCGCCTTCAAGCCTTACCGGTATTTTCGTGACTTCGATCCATCTCGTGCCTCCGGTCGAGTCAATTGCAAGCTCAGGCTCTGCCCATTTTTCGGTTTCCCACGACAGGATGCGAAGCTCCTCATCCCGGATTTTTTTTATTTGATCCGGCTGGTCATTTAAATCGGAGTCTTCTTTTCCGATCAGATCACTTACTTCCCTGCCGTAAAGCTCAGACATCGCTTTATTGGCCAATACGAACTTCAGCTGCTGATTTTTCACGTAAATGTAGCTTGGATTCAAGTCCATTACTTTCATGAGAAAGTCCTTCTGATCGTTTAAATCCCTGTTCATCCGCTGAATCCGCCTGGAGTGCATAATAAAATATGCCATAAAAATGATAAGCGTCGACAGAACTGAACCAAAGCTTGATAAAAACAAGGGAAGAACATGGTAGCCTGCAAGCATCCCATTCATGAAAACAAACAAAATTGATGTGCAGAAAAAGATACTGAAGAAACGCACGTCTCTGTCAGCAAGGTGCATGGAAACCCTGATCAGCATGAGGATGGTGAAAAAAACAGCCGCAATGTTCAGAAAAAACGTCCAGTTCAGCCCTCCGAACACAGGATAGTAGTGGTCAGGGAAAAAATCATCCTGAATCATTCTCATGCCTGAGATTCCGTAAGACGTAAGGTTGACAGTAAAAACAAGGGTGCTCCAAAGCATAAAGATACGGAATGTTTTTACGTTAATGACACTGAACCAGTTTTTTTTGGAAACAAAGTTCTCGTCTTTTAAAAGCAGGTACATGAAATAAAAAACCACAGGCAGGATAAAAATGGAGCCAAAGCGCCCGATTTTAAATAACCATTCGGCTGTTCCGGCTGAAAATATGTCCGTTCCGTAGAGAACCGCAACATCAATCTGCCAAATAAACAGCATCATTAAAAAGGAAACGATCGCCTTTGAGAGAATGGTTTTTTCGTTTATATAAATAATCATCCCAAGAAGCATTGGAATGAGGGACACTAGTCCAAGAATGGTGAAATACATAATGGCGTTCACTCCGGTTTAATTGTGTAAGCAATCCCCATTATAGACGATAATCTGCCGGTGCGCTCATTCAATTTATCATTGTCTTATTTAAGAAAACAAAAAACACCTGCAGCAGGTGCTTTTTCAGTCCCATGTAAACCTTTCTTCTTTCCACGGGTCTCCATACATGTGATACCCATTCTTCTCCCAAAATCCAGGGTGATTGTGCTCTGTAAACTGGATTGCGCGCAGCCACTTGGCGCTTTTCCAAAAATACAGGTGAGGAAAAACGGCTCTGAACGGATATCCGTGCTCTGGTGTGAGCGGTTCACCGTTATGGGAGTGGGCAAGCAGACTCGATTCTTTCAGAAAGTCCTCTATTGGGAGGTTTGTCGTCCATCCTTCTTCGGCATGAAGGATACAGTAATTTGCGTTTTCCAGCAGGCTGCAAGCTTCAGCAAGTTCCTTCAATCTAATTCCTGTCCAGACATTATCAAGCTTCGACCAGCCGGTTACACAGTGAATATCGTTTCCCTGCTCTGACTGAGGCAGGCTCATGAGCTCTTCATATGTAAACCGCTTCGGCTGTTTGACAAGCCCGAAAATCTGAAGATCCCATTTGCTGATGTCTTCATAATACGGTACATTCCCTGCATGCAGGACAGGAAATGTCGTAGTGACATGCTGATTTGGCGGCACTCGGTCCGGGTCGCCTTTCGATCTTACCTTGCCAAAATACATCTAAACACCACCTTTGTTAACTAAATAAAAATGAAGTTGACATATTTGCGCTTTTTCAGTTACTCTTTAATGGAACATACATAGCATCTATGGGGGATGAGAATATGAAAACAAAATTAAAAGCTTATGACCTGGCGCTTGTCGGGATGTTTGCAGCACTGATGGCCATCGGCGCAAATCTTACTTCCTTTTTAACCGTGGGAACCGTTCCATTATCCATGCAGCCCTTTTTTGCTATTTTAGCAGGTTTGCTTCTTGGAAGCAGGCTTGGGGCACTCTCCATGATCGTTTATGCACTGATTGGAATTGCCGGCGCACCTGTGTTTGCCCAATTCAGCGGCGGGATCGGCGTCATGTTCGGCAGCACGGGCGGATTTATTCTTTCCTATATTGCAGCGGCATATGCAGCAGGTAAAATTCTGGAGGCAAACAAAAAACCTGCTCTGCCAGTTTTCATGCTGGCATCCTTTGCAGGCATTGCTCTCATCTATATAATAGGAACCACCTACATGTATGCGGCTCTGAACTACTGGCTGAATGTAGATATGAGCTACATAGGGGCATGGGCAGTCATGACATGGTTTATGGTTAAAGATGTTATCTTTACCTTGATTGGTGCGCTTATCGCGCCAAGAATCTATTACGCTGTTCACAGAAAAGCCGGCGCTGGAAGACACAGTGCGGCCTGATTCTTTCTCTTTAAAAGCAGACGGTATTCATTCCGTCTGCTTTTATGTCGTGCATGCCCATAACCCTGCACACTGCTTATAAACAGATTCGGATATCATCCGGCAGAAGGAAAAATGCTTATGGACTGAAGAGATGATGAACATGATTATAAATTGTCAATCTTCTAATAATCCATCATTATTAAACTAAGAAAAATTCGTTTTTCAGAAGGGGATGTGGCCATTTGAGAGAACGATTATTAAAATGGATTCTGCTGGTGCAATTTTCAGTACCAGCTGCAGCATGGGCTGTGACTAAAAGCTTTGATGCAGGATTCATCACTTTTTTTCTTTTACTGGCAGTCTTTATGTCATTCGGGCTGTTCATAATCAAAAGAGACTTAACAAGGCAGAGTCAATCTGAAATCTGGAAAACAGATAAGATGTCAGACGGGGAACTTGAGCAATTTGTCGCTGATCTCCTCGTAAAGCAGGGCTATCATGCTGACAATTCAGCTGAGCATGAGGGAATCAGCTTTTTATTGAGTACACCTTCAGGAAAAACAGCTGCTGTTAAGGTAAAGTGCCATAAACGGTTGGTCGGAATCAGGCTCGTGCAAAAAGCCTCCAAAGAATCCCTCACACTTAAAACGGAGGAGTGCTGGATTATTTCCAATAATGATTTCACTTTACAGGCAAAGGAATTCGCCAGGGAGAATAACATCAGGCTTTATGGCCGTAATCAGCTTATTTCGTGGATATTAAAGGTTAATAAGGGAAAAGCCTCTACTGAAATGTGAATGCAGGCTGATCTTCTCAGTCGACCTCCATACCAATTAAAGGGCATCCTGCTCTAAACATTTTAACCATTGATCTACTTTAGCACATAAAAAAGCATATCAGACAGCATAGCTGCCGATATGCTTTTTATTGATTTTCAAAAGGTTTGTATTGTATCTGTATACAGCAGCACAGCAATCGCTAACTTCTTTGATATTAATTTCTTAATTGAGCAAGTAATTCGTTTTGAAATATCAAATCGTTTATTTTGTCAGAATTTTTACTTAATTTTTCTTCCCAATCTCCCAGTTTATAAAAGGATCTCTGATTTCCGTCAGGATCTTTTTCAAACTCTATTAAACTTTTTCTCAAACCGGATTGATATTTCTCTTCAGTCAGAAATGTAAATACATCCTCAGCTTTTTTTGCCGCCCTTTTCTCTTTGCCGGATAAACCTTTTACACTGTTGGTGAGTTCTTTCGTTATGATTAAAAAATTTTCTCTGGCATCGATTTGAATATGTAAATGCTTATATTGAAGCTCTGTAAATTCTTTCATAAGAGCTCTGACATTCTTTAAGACGTTTTCATCTAATACCCCTGTATCAACTACTTCTCCGTGAATCTTCAAGGCTTCCGGACGAATCTCTCTTATTCTTTGAAAGCCTCTATCCAGCTCTCTTATTTGGGATGCAGCAAGATCAGCCTCACGTTTGCTTGATTGAACGAAGGGCTTTATTTGTTCCAAAAGGTTTATCGTATCCTGAAAGACAGCAGTCGGTTTCCTGCTTTCGGCTTGAGCTTGTTCATCAATCCCAAACATAAAAGAATTAAATTCTATAAACATTCGGTAAGGAGGAATGGCCTCCTCTCTCGGAGGTATTTCTCCGTTTTCGCGGACTATCAGGTATCCTTTGGTACTGCCCAGTCTGTTGTAGGCAGATGCCCTGAAGCGGGATTGATCACAGAGGACAGCATATTTTGCTGTGTCGATTTTTTCCAGAAAACGTTTGTACTTTTTAAATGCCAATTCAGCCGACATCATTCATCTCCTTCACATCTTATTTCCTTTTATGTAACCATATAAAAGAAGCGCACCTCATCACTTCTTCCATTAAATACCCAGATTGATGAATAAGTTAACATACCGATTAAATTTCACAAAATAAAACACACCTCATATACTGATTGGTGTGTTCGTGGGCTATATTTGGGACTTCTGAACCGACCCAGTCAGCCAATTGAGCGCAGTCTGCCGTTTAGGAACTAATCATTTCCTATCTTCCTTATTCTCCTCCAGATACTGAGCCTCTTCAGCATCCGTCAGCACACCAGTTGCTTTGCCTATTGTTCCTCCCTGAAGATTCCACACTGCATTATGGTCCCGGTCCGCTTCTGAGTAATCCCCCTCGAGCCACCTGCTTAACATGTCAAGATACAGATCTGCATGGCCGAATGCAGTTTTGTTGCTTTCAATCTGCTTCATTAAGTAGAGAATCCGTTCTTCCGTTATTTCAAAATGGATCCATTTATCTTTTGCCTCAACCTTCTGGTGGGACATGCCGTGCAGGTACTTCTGAATTTGATCTTCTGTTACCGTTTCGCCGCCGACCGGAAACGGATTGCTGCTCAAGTCTACTTTTGCAAGCTTGTCTGCATGTTTATCAATCTTGCTGTCTACCTGTTCAGCACTCTGCACAGGTGTTGGATTCAAATCGGTAAAAACATAAGCCGCCGCTCCTCCGCACACGAGAACAATAAAAAGAACGCCAGCAAATATCCGCTTTTGCTTCGTCCACTTCATGACAGCACCCCTCTCATTTTTTCTTGTCTAGTTCGATTTCTTTTCTTCAATCTCCTGCCGCAGATTGAATCCTTGCACAACTAGACAAAATTCGATAAAATCTTACAGTATCATAGATTTCATGTATAGTAGATTCCTATTATGGAAAAAATTATATTGAAATTTAATGAAAGAGGTGAACGTCATGACCGTTCTTCAAATGAAGCGCTACTTTTTGAATGAGCTTGAGCGCGAAACATATGAAAGCAAACTGGCTGCCGAAAAGCCTGAGCTAGAAGACGTTATTCTTGAAATGGATGACGAAGAGCTTGTTCAGCGGATAAACAACTTATCTGAAAAATAGTCAAAAGCCTCCTGCATGAGCAGGAGGCTTTTTCATGTTTATAAAACCATTGCCGCAATCCATCCGAAAATAATAAGCGGAATGTTATAGTGAAGGAAAGTAGGTACAACGGTATCCCAAATATGGTTATGCTCACCGTCGGCATTTAATCCTGAAGTTGGCCCAAGCGTGCTGTCAGACGCAGGAGAACCTGCATCCCCCAATGCTCCCGCGGTACCGACTAAAGCGATTGTCGCCATCGGGCTGAAACCGAGCTCCAGACAAAGCGGTACAAAAATGGTAGCGATAATCGGAACAGTAGAGAACGAAGATCCGATCCCCATTGTTACAAGCAGACCAACAAGAAGCATCAGCAATGCAGCAAGCGACTGGTTTCCGTTAATCAGATCGGCTGACGTTTTTACAAGAGATTCAATATGTCCCGTTTCCTGCATAACAGCTGCAAATCCTCCTGCAGAAAGCATGACAAATCCGATAAACGCCATCATTCTCATACCCGTTGTAAGCAGTTCATCTGCTTCATTCCATTTCATCGAACCTGTTGCATAAAGGACGATGATTCCTGCTAGCGCACCGAAGATCATTCCCTCTACCTCAAGTTTTTGAGACAGGATCAATTGAACAGTTAACGAAACTGCAATGGCAAGCACAGCAAATCCGACACTCTTTTTCGTGTAAACAGCCATTTGCTGATCAGCAACGTTTTTTGTTTGATAGGTACGTTTTTTCCTGTACGTGAAGAAACCCGCAATCAGACCTACCACCATACCTGCAGATGGAATCAGCATCGCCTCAGGAATATCTTTCAGGCTTACAGTTAATCCGCCGGATGCCATGTTTTTTTGAAGAATATCATGAAAAATTGCGCCGAATCCCACCGGAAGCAGCATATAAGGTGTAATCAATCCGAATGCAATGACTACTGCAATTAAGCGGCGGTCTACTTCCAGCTGATTAAGAACCTTAAGAAGCGGTGGAATTAATACAGGGATAAACGCGATATGAACCGGAACCACGTTTTGTGAAAAGATTGAAATAATCAGGATCACTAAAATAATAAGTACTTTGGATAGAGATTTCTTTCTCTCTTCTCCTTCTTTGCCAACCAGTTTAATCGCTCCGTCGACCATTGCATCAGGCAATCCTGTTTTTGAAAGAGCGACAGCAAACGCACCGAGCAAAGCGTAGCTCAGGGCAACTGTGGCATTGCTGCCAAGACCGCCCGTAAATGTTTCAATTGTTGCTTTTAAATCAAGACCGCCTGTCAATCCGCCGACAAGAGCTCCAGTAACAAGGGCAAAGACAACATTTACCCGCAGCAGGCTCAAAATCAGCATCACAACGACAGCCAAAATCACTGCATTCATCAATAAAACCTCCGAAATCTTTCACTTTAGTTTGGTAATGTATTAGAGAAATAAATTCAATAGAGATAAAATAACATACTTTTAATTTTGGTGTCAATGTTAAAATTTTATTATATTAGCAGACTAAAGGATTTGTTGAATAGATGGGTTTAGATCCATGATTTTCCGGGGAGCAATATTGCAATTCTCTTGATTTCTTATGCTATCTTTATACACGGACCCGTTTTTAACGTACGATTCCTTCGCTTCCTTACGCCATATTCACACACGGACCCGCTTTTACCGTACGGTTCCATCCCTTCCTTATGCTATCTTCATACACTACCCCATTTTTACCGTACGATTCCTTCGCTTCCTTATGCTATCTTCATACACGGACCCGCTTTTACCGTGCGATTCCATCCCTTCCTTATGCTATCTTCATACACGAGCCTATTTTACCGTACGATTCCTCCGCTTCCCTATGCTATCTTCATACACGGACCCGCTTTTACCGTACGATTCTTCCGCTTCCTTACGCCATCTTCACACACGGACCCGCTTTTACCGTACGATTCTTCCGCTTCCCTATGCTATCTTCCAGCTCGCTTCTCCTGTATTCAATTTCCAGCGAGCTTCACCATTAGTCCGGCAGGCAAAAAAAAATGCCCGGCAGCTTGTTTCTGCCGGACATTCTTATCAATTATGCTTCAAACCGTTCAACTAAAGCTGCCAGTGTACGCGCCATAACACCTGTAGCGCCTGCAGGACCAAATTCGTCCCCTTTGGATGATGTTGCTGTTCCTGCGATATCAAGGTGAACCCAAGGCGTGCCTTCTGCAAATTCACCAATGAATGTGCCTGCCATAATGGCGTGCCCTTCGCGTCCCGGAGAATTGTTCAAGTCTGCCATTTTGCTTCCGCGCACTTTTTCAATGTCCTTCTTTGTGATCGGCAGTCTCCAGATTGGCTCGCCGCATTCATGCGAAGCCTCAAGAACCTGCTCAAACAGGGCTTCATCGTTTGTCATGGCTCCAGTAGTATGAGTGCCGAGTGCGATGATGACTCCTCCTGTAAGAGTCGCTACGTCCACTAAATAGTCTGCTCCGTGGTGCTTGGCATACGTGATGCCATCCGCAAGGACCAGCCTGCCTTCTGCATCTGTATTCAGCACCTCGATTGTTTTTTCCGCTTAGTGATACGATGACATCGTCCGGCTTAAACGCATTGCCGCTGATCATGTTGTCTGTTGATGGAATCACTGCCAGTACATTTTGCTCTGGCTTCAGCTTTCCGATGATTTCCATCGCTCCAAGAACGGCGGCCGCTCCGCCCATATCTGTTTTCATGCCGACAATGCCGTCCTTTGGCTTAATCGAGTAGCCTCCGGTATCAAATGTGATGCCCTTGCCGACCAGGCCAATGACATCTTTCCATTCTTCTTTTCCCTGATATTTCAGGACGATCATCTTCGGCGGTTCCTCAGAGCCTTTGTTTACAGCAAGAAGCGCTCCCATTCCAAGCTTCTCCATATCTTCCTTTTCAAGCACTTCATACTCAAATCCGTATTTCCCCGCAAGATCTACAGAATACTTGGCAAGCTCTGTTGCTGTTAAAATGTTCCCAGGCATGTTGACCAGCGTTCTTGCAGCATTTGTTCCTTCTCCAAATGCAGATCCTACTGTCAGACTTGAACGTATTTCATCTTCATCTGCCTGTGAAATGACTGTGACCTGATGAATGTTCCGCTCGGGTTCGTTTGAACGCTGTTTATAATCCTGAACTTTATATGTAGAAAGCGGCAGCACCTCGGCAAGCGCATGTGCGGCCTCATTCCCGTCGACGTTTTCGTTTGTAAACGTATCAAGGCATACAGCTACAGACTGAATTTTAGCGTCCTGAACCGTTCTGAAAAGCTTGGCAAAAGCTTCTCTTGATGCATCAAAATCATATTCTTTTTCCTTGCCGAGCCCGACAAAGTAGATTCGCTTTACTGCCAGTTTTCCAAGTGTATGTACTTTGGTAATGGCTTTCTTTTTCGCTGGCAGATCTCCGTCTTTGCTAAGCTCTGCAAGCTGTCCGTCAAGCTTGCGGTCAAGTTCTTCAAGAACGCCTGAAAACGGACCGTTTTTATGGAAAAGACCGATTACGATTGTTTCTTCTTCCCAGGATGCATGTGATTTAATATGAAACATCCAAGCACACCTCCATCATATATTATGTTTTCATTCCTGCTCTTTCAGGTAAAGAAAAAGAGCTGGCAGTTTTGGGAGCCGTCCCGCTTCCTCAAAAGGCACCGACTGTACGTCAGATGGAATGATCTCAAGCGAACGTTCCATAAACTCATTTATCTCTTCAAGGTCGACGCCCCAGTATGAAGGACGGTAAGGCTGTATGTAAGAGTGCCCTGCTTGCATCATAAGCCTTGCTCCTTTAATATTGCCATATTCGTAATGATAAATAGCGACCGTCATCTGAAGCAGCCCTTTTAAAAAAAGGTTATCTTTTTCAGTCAGCCAGATCCATTCGAGCAGATCATGGCACGTATAATAATCGCCTTCATTAAATGAGATAAAAAACTGATAATATTCCATCGGATAAAGAGTCATGAAGCAGGCACACTCCCCTCTGTTCCCATTGTATCAAAGCACAAAAAGTTTTTATACTATTTGAACAAATGACAAAGGATAAGGGCATGAATACATGGAACTATAATTGAGAGCGATACCAGCATACCATCACGAAACCGAAAGGATGTAAGACTTCATGGAGACATTTCTTAACTTCCCTTTACTGGCTTCACTTGCAGCCATCTTTTTTGCACAATTTGTAAAAGTGCCCATCACCTACATAGCCACCCGTAAGATTGACTGGTCGCTTATCACAAGCACAGGCGGAATGCCGAGCTCTCACTCTGCAGCCGTAACGGCCCTTGCAACAGGGGTAGCGATTGACAACGGCCTTGCTTCCTCCCTTTTCGCTATTTCAGCCGTCTTTGCAATCATTACGATGTTTGATGCAACTGGAGTACGAAGACATGCCGGTGAACAGGCAACCGTTCTCAATAAGCTTGTCACCGACTTTAATACATTTGTAGGCGAAGCCAAAAACTGGCCAAAACAGGAAGAACAAAAAAAGCAGGAAAAATTAAAAGAGCTCCTCGGACATCAGCCAATCGAGGTGTTCTTCGGAGGACTGACAGGTATTCTTCTGACTCTGTTCCTCCATTATCTGATCATCTTATAAAGGAGAGATTGCGTGCGCCTGATTTCAATCTGCCCAAGCAATACAGAACTTGCTGCCTATCTTGGGCTTGCAGATTCTCTTGTAGCTATAGACGACTTTTCAGACTGGCCAAAACGGGTAACTGAACTCCCAAAGCTTGGCCCTGACTTGTCCATAAATATGGATCTTGTTGAACAGCATCAGCCAGACCTGGTTCTTGCCTCATTGAGTGTGCCGGGAATGGAAAAAAACATTGAAGAGCTAAAAAAGCGAAACATCCCGCATCTTGTTCTTAATCCGCAGTCTTTTAAAGACATTGGCGATGATTTGCTTGCAGTCGGAAGAGCAGCAGGAGCGGAAAAAAGAGCTGAAGACATTGTTTCCCGGTATCATCAGTTCCTGGATGAATACCGGGAAATTTCAAAGAAGCTGAACGTACGCCCGACCGTCTATTTTGAATGGTGGCCGAATCCGATTTTCACACCGGGCGGAGTCAACTGGCTCACAGAAATGTGTGAACTTGCAGGCGGTACGAATCTATTTAAAGATGTCGATTTAGCGAGCGTTCAAACGGACTGGAGCGATGTAGCGGAGAGAGACCCTGACCATATCTGCCTTGCCTGGGTCGGAGTGAAACAAAGCCGGATGAAAATCTCACATGTTTTAAAGAGACAGCATGCAGAGAGCGTTGCAGCTGTAAGAGAGAACCGTATACATCTGCTCGAAGAACAGCTTTATTGCCGTCCTTCCCCCCGCCTGCTGCACGGGCTTGCGAAGCTTGCTGACATCTTGCATCCTGGCGTTTATCCAAAACCGAAAGCAATGGATGATTTACAATTGCGCATATAACATTTAGTCCCTGGCCGCGGCCAGGACTTTTTTTATTTATTCAGCTTCCTTCATATAAAAATCATGCAAAAAAAACAGCAGCCCTCCGGATGCTGTTTTTTGCCCAGTCTCTAACTCTTTGTTTTAGGCTTCATGTATTTTTGACGGAACGCCTGCATGGAACTGTTTTCATTAAGCTCCGTCAGCTGTTTTTCAGTTAACCGTCCGTTTCCTTTCTGGACGATGTATATGTCTAATGTCTTTTTGCCCCAGAGCTCATAGACTTCATCTACGGTGTCGTAGTAGAGATCGAGCTCATTTCCCTTGATGGCTCCGCCTTTGTCCGCTACGACGCCGAAGCCGTAGTCTGGTATAAAAAGAATGGTGCCGATAGGAAAGACGTTAAGGTCAGCTGCAATTGTAGAATATAAATCTCTTTTCACTTTTACGCCGGAATAAGTGATGCCGTATTCCGGATGTTCGGGATGTTTACCCGTTGATTCGAAGCCTGCAGTGTATCCGGTAGCCGTGACTTCTTTTTTGGGGTAGTGCGCCATTTGGTCTTCCAGCGATTCTGATGTTTCACCTGTGGCTGAAATCGCAAGCGCCGTTTCTTTGCTTTTTAATGACTTGAATGTAAGTCCTGACAGTTTGTAGGGGTGATTTTCTGCCTTTAATCTACCTTCTGCTAATCCGGTCCAGCCCGTTATATCTGTCGCTTCTGCACCTGAAAAAGCCTTGAACGTCGTGCCAAGCGCAAGCAGAAGCATAATAGCCATCAGCAGGCGCCTTATCATTTTTTTCATCTTATGTGTCACTCCTCTCACACTCATAATCGTTTCCAATCAGGAAGCGAAATATTCAGAATGAAGAGGAATCCAATTTCTTCTAGATCTTATAAAAAAGAGTATAAACATACTAAAAAGACCTGCACGCATCGTACAGATCAGGACTAAAACATTTGATATCCTCTTTTTCGCAGCATGTTAATGACGATTCCGGACACGATGGCTCCGGCGAGTCCGCTTACTAATATCAGGATATCTGCAAGGGCCAATGACGCAAAACGCTGTCCAAGCGAAGATATAGATGAACCGGGAGCTGTGAAGTAGGCCGTAAATTTAACTGAATCTACGATAAAGATGCAGACAATCGGATAAATAATAGCCATGATCCATGACATTCTGAGCAGCATGTTCAGCAAGAAACCGATTCCAAAAAACAAAACAAAAAATAAAAGCATTGAAATGATTAATACAGGCAAAAACAAGTTATCCCCTCCAATACACCTCTTTTAGTGTACTGAACAAGGGATAACCCGTCAATCTTAAAATCTATGCTGATTTCTTCCCTGTTCCGTTGCAGCAGTCGCACGTTTCGGAACCTCCAAGAAGCAGCTGGAAATATCCTTTACCCGAACAATAAGGACACTCTTTCTTTTCGATAACAGATCCATTGATCATCTATATTTCCCTCCCGGTAAAAATCTCTTTTTAGATATTGAAGATACTATATCAGGTTCTTTGTAAAGGATAAAGGAAGAAAATCTGACGAGATTCCTGATGTAAGCGAATACATCAACTTCTTCCTCTCGTTTCCTTAACTTTTCTTATTATTTTGAAAATTATAAAAATAAACGGTAAGCTGTGTATCCGAACTGATTTCCGGGATTCGCCCCGTCCACTTTGTTCAGCATTTTTTCAAACGTTTCATCTGCGAATGATTTTAGAAGCAAAGACGAATCACTATGCTCCCTTAGTAGATTGGGGTGCATAAAGGCTGCTTCAAACAGTTCATTTTCCTGAACGGTAATGTCTGAAGAGATGGCTTTAAGCCTGAAAATAATCATGTTATCGCTGATTTTTTCATGGATGACACCTGACCTGATCCCAATCACACCAAGTACAGCCGTTTCTATCCCTGTCTCTTCTAAGATCTCCCTTGAAACAGCTTCATCCACTGTTTCTCCCTCGTTTACAAAGCCGGCAGGAAATGACCATTTGCCCTTTAAACCTCCATAACGCTTTTTAACGACAAGCCATTCACCATTCTCATTTTCAACAAGCCCTGAAACGGCAATCCACACATGTCCCCGTTTGGATGACATTTAAAACTCCCCTTCCTTTTGAAAATCCTTTATGTAAATATCAATTTTTGCGTAAAAAAAAAGACAAAAGCATATAGCTCTTGTCTTTAGTTTAATCGATTTCTCAGAAAAACTTAAATTTTCCTTTTTTCACTACAAGACCTGCTCCGCCAACCATCATAAGAGCACGGTTATCAATCATTTTCTTCATGAATGAAGCTTTTGTACCCATTACTTTTTTGCCGAATACCATGCCTACTGCATCGTCTTCGCCAAGAGAAGCTACTGTACCTTTAATGTCAGGCTTGAACTCTTCCATTTCGCCCTGGTCACGGACTGCAACTGAAATGTTCTTAGCAGCTGTGATACCTTGCTGCATAGCGATTTGAGCTGTAGGAGGGTATGGACGGTTGATTTCTTCGTTGATCACAAGAGAGCAGTCCCCGATGATAAAGACATCATCATGGCCTGGAGCTCTAAGGTAAGAGTCAACTTTTACGCGGCCGCGCATGTTTTCAAATCCGGCTTCTTCTACAATGCTGTTTCCGCGTACGCCTGCTGCCCAAACAACTGTGTCAGCTTTAATTTCTTCCATTACATCGTCTTTTGCAACGATAATGCCGTCTTCAACACATTCTTTAATCGCAGTGCCGATTTTAAATTCAACACCTTTGCGCTCAAGATGATTTACAGCATACTCAACCAGCTCAGGATCAAATCCAGGAAGCGCTGTTGGAGCAGCCTCTACACAGATGATGCGCACTTTCTTATGATCAACATCGTACTCGCGGCAAAGCTCAGGAACACGGTTTGCAAGCTCTCCAAGGAACTCGATGCCGGTGAAGCCTGCTCCGCCCACAACAATTGCAAGACGCTGGTCGCGTTTTACTTCTTCTGTGTTGTAAGTAGCAAATTGATATTCGATGTGCTCGCGCAATTGACGTGCAGCATTAATATTTGTAATGCCGAATGCATATTCTTTAAGACCTTTAATTCCAAATGTCTCAGGATGAGAACCAAGAGAAATAACAAGATAGTCATACTCAAGCTCACCATTTGAAAGGACGATTTTCTTCTCATCTTTGTTGATCGATACAACAGTATCTTTCACAAATTTCACGCGGCTGTTATCGATGACATCTTTTACTTGGTATCTTGCTTTGTCATGATGCAGCGTACCAGCTGATGCCTCGTGAAGCCATGTTGTTTCATAATGATAATCATTTTTGTTCACAAGTGTAAGATCTGCTTCATTTACACCGATCATTTTTTGAAGACGCGTAACTGCCATTAATCCGCCGTAACCTGCACCTAGTACTACTATTTTGGGCTTTCTCAACCGAATCACATCCACCTTTTTTGATTTTTTTGCTGTGAAGGATAGAATAATGTCTATATTCCTTATCTTCCTCCGCTTTACAGCTTTTTATTTTGTTTTCCGCAAAAAAGTTTGTGAAAATGTTCACTTAACTTTTCAGAAAGAAGCAAATAATTAAATATGATAGAAATAATGCCTATATTCCATAATAGCACCTGTACTGATTTTTTCAAGACCAAATTAAAGGATTAAAAACGTTAAGAATTTTACAAAAATAAAAACATTCTCTATAATAATCATAATCAAACAGTGAATGACTCTTTCGCACTGCAGGCGGCTGCCGGCTGAAATGACGAACGAGTGACAATATGTTAACATTAAGAATCATTATCAATTACAATTGGGGGTTATCTTTGTGAAGGAAGACACAAAAGTATACGACATCACGATTATCGGAGGCGGACCGGTAGGATTGTTCACGGCATTCTACGGCGGCATGCGCCAGGCATCTGTTAAAATTATTGAGAGCCTTCCGCAGCTTGGGGGACAGCTCTCTGCCCTTTATCCTGAAAAATACATATATGATGTAGCGGGATTCCCAAAAGTCCTCGCTCAGGAGCTTGTCAACAACTTAAAAGAACAAATGGCTCAATTTGAACCAACGGTTTGTCTTGAACAGGCAGTTGCCGATGTTGAAAAACAGGCAGACGGCGTTTTCAAACTGACAACCGATCAAGAAGTCCATTACTCTAAAACCATCATCATTACTGCCGGAAACGGTGCTTTTCAGCCGCGTAAAATCGAGCTTGAAGAAGCGGCTTCATTTGAAAAATCAAATCTTCACTATTTCATCGATGACCTGAATCAGTTTGCAGGACAGCGCGTACTCGTATGCGGAGGCGGAGACTCAGCAGTAGACTGGTCACTTATGCTTGAACCGATTGCAGAAAAAGTGACCCTTGTCCACAGAAGAGATAAATTCCGCGCCCACGAGCACAGTGTAGAAAATTTAAACAACTCGAAAGTTCAAATCCTGACTCCTTTCATCCCAACTGAACTGACTGGATCAGACAAGATTGAACAGGTCGTATTAGAAGAAGTAAAAGGTGACCGCAAAGAAGTATTGGACGTTGATGCTGTCATCGTAAACTTCGGATTTGTTTCCTCTCTCGGCCCAATTAAAAACTGGGGACTTGAAATCGAAAAAAACTCCATCCTCGTCAACAGCAAAATGGAGACAAATGTTGAAGGCATTTATGCTGCAGGAGATATCTGCACGTACGAAGGAAAAGTCAAGCTGATTGCAAGCGGATTTGGAGAAGCTCCAACTGCCGTTAACAATGCAAAAGCCTATATGGATCCAAAAGCAAGAGTGCAGCCTCTTCACAGCACAAGCTTGTTTGAAAAATAAGGGAAATAATGAAGATTGCAGAGAAATTTTTTATTTCTCTGCAATCTTTTTTTATTTGCGTTAATTTTTTGGTTTAATCCAGAAAAAAATGATGAGAGCGGCAAGTTTTACATGCTCACTGCATGATAAGTCAGTTTTTCTGCCAACACTTGAATTTTGCTGCCAGGATTGCCGTTTTATAACCAACTTTTCCGGCTTTACTACCAACTCTTTCTGTTTTACTGCCAACTTCCCTTGTTTTACTGCCAACTCTTTCTTTTTTACTACCAACTTCCCTTTTTTTACTACCAACTTCCCTTTTTTTACTGCCAACTCTTCCTTTTTAGCAACCAACCACTTAGTTTTTCTCTATCTTTATTTACTGCCAGTTTTGGTTGTAGGGGTTATAAAAATACGGTTGCGGCTGCTGATACCGCTGGCCGTCAAACTGCATCATCCCCTGATCTGATCCGGGCATCTGGCCAAACGGACTTCCCTGGCCTCCCTGCATGCCTCCGCCCTGGCCCATTCCAGGCATCTGGCCGAACGGACTCTGCTGACCTCCCTGCATGCCTCCACCTTGACCCATTCCGGGCATTTGGCCGAACGGACTCTGCTGGCCTCCCTGCATGCCTCCACCTTGACTCATTCCCGGCATCTGTCCAGGCGATCCCCCTTGACCGCCTTGTGAGCTTCCGCCCTGACCCATGCCAGGCATCTGTCCAGGCGATCCCCCTTGACCGCCTTGTGAGCCTCCGTTCTGACCCATTCCCGGCATCTCGCCAAATGGGCTCTGTCCGCTTCCGGAACCGCCATTTTGACCTCCTGTTCCGCCGTTCTGACCCCCTTCAGTTCCGCCTTGCCCTCCGGATCCGCCATTTTGACCGCCGGATCCGCCTTGTCCGCCGTTCTGTCCGCCTTCTGAAGAGCCGCCTTGCTGCCCCTGCTCTGACTGACCGCCTCCATTTTGCCCTTCGCCTTCAGCCTTCGGAGGTTTCTCCATTACTTTAAATGATTTTATATCGCTAACGTTTACTCTGCTTGTAGTTAAAGCAGGAAAAGACAGGATATACGCATCTCCCGACTCTTTGTCTAAGTAAAAAATAAAGGCCTCTTTTTCAGCATCATTTGAAAATGTGAACTTGCCCCATTTATACAGACCTTCATTTAATTCGTCTGTTGAATTCAGACGGTAAGAATAATAGCCGTGATACGGCGTATATGGATGATAATACATACTTTGCTCTGCCCCCTTATCGTTTTCACACCCATACTATATGCTGGGTTTTTGTCCAGTGTCAGAGAAAAGAATCAGGGGTTATTATGTAAAACAAGCAAAAAAAAACATTCCCCTGTCGTTACAGGGAAATGTCCTTTTATCAGCACTCCTCAGGAGTACCAGTATTTGTTGCTGTTCTGAAAGAAGAACCGCAGCCGCATGAAGCAATGGCATTCGGATTGTCGATTGTAAAGCCGCCGCCCATCAGGGACTCTTTAAAGTCAATAATCGTGCCTTTCAGGATAGCCGTACTCTCTTTATCCACTACAACTTTAATGCCGTGAAGCTCAAATTGCGTGTCGTCTTCGCCCGGCTCCTGCTCAAAGCCCATCCCGTAAGAAAGGCCGCTGCATCCGCCGCCTTTTACGCCTACACGCAGATAAGCCTGCTCCTCGCCGTTCTCTTTCATCATGTCTTTTATTTGAAAAGCTGCTGCTTCCGTAATTGTTACTAAATCGCTCATCTTTATTCCTCCTTTGCCGATTATCCAAAGGCTATGCTACCAGTATACCCAATCCGGAAAGAAGTCTCAAATGATTCAGCCTGTCAGCTGCTGTAGTAATAGACTCCTGTACAGATTACCTCAGCTGGTCCTGTCATAAAAACATTTCCTTCTTCAGACCAATTAATAAGCAAATCTCCGCCTGCTAAATGAACCGTCGTATCTTCTCCTCTTTTAGTGAACCCATTTAAAACAGAAGAAACAACGGCGGCACATGCTCCTGTACCGCAAGCCATCGTTACGCCTGAACCGCGCTCCCACACTCTGAAGTGAAGCTCGTTTTCAGATACGACTTCTACAAATTCGACATTCACACTTTCAGGAAATAGAGGGGCTTTTTCAACAACCGGACCAAGGGTTAAAACAGGTGCCGTCTCAATATCATCCACATAAAAGACCAGATGAGGATTCCCCATTGAAACAGCAGTGCCCATATACTGTTTTCCGTTAAATTCAAGAGGTGCGTTTACCGCTCTTTCATCCGGATTTCCCTGCATCGGAATTTCGCTGCGGGTAAGCAGAGGTTCTCCCATGTCAATTGTCACTTTGCTGATAACGGAACCTTCGCCTTCAAGTTTTGCATAGACAAGGCCTGAGAGGGTTTCAATTGAAAACTCTCTTTCTTCTGTCAGTTTATTCTCATACGCGTATTTCGCCACGCAGCGAAGTCCGTTTCCGCAGTTTTTCCCTTCAGAGCCGTCACTGTTGAAAATTCTCATCTTTACGGCTGCTTTATCTGAAGGACAAATGAGGATCATGCCGTCTGATCCTATCCCTGTATAGACATTCGATACCTTTACGGCGATTTCGGATATACGTGATTCTTCAATCTTTTCTTCGAACATATTTACATATATATAGTTATTTCCAAGTGCGTGCATTTTGGTAAAGTTAAATTGGTTCATAAGAGTCTCCCGTTTTTTTTCTTTTTATAAGTATAAAATGCTGGAAACCGGAGCACAATAGAAATATCCCCCGTTTGTTATAGATAATAAAAGCTCCCTGCTTCATGCAGGGAGCTTTTATTCGTTACGGCAGTCTTAAAACATAAACATTCCTGCAATTGCAGCACTCAACAGGTTTGCAAAGCCGCAATCGCAAAAAGCACGGCAACCCCCATTATTCCCCATAAAAAATTCGTCATTTCTTCAAACTTAGACAATAAACTTTGATGTGTCTAAATTAACAGCCGATTTCAGCAGTGTCCATATACTTTTGACAAAAAACGATATTCAGTACTTGCTACATTTTAGAGCGCTACTGATTAGTTGCCATTATGCAAGAAAGGATACTTAATCTCCTGCACTACTCCGTTTGATGATCCTGAACTGAGAGATAAGTGCCATCAAAATAGAAAATCCTCCGCTTGATGGTTCCGAACCCAGAAATAAGTGACATCAAAATAGAAAATCCTCCGCTTGATGGTTCCGAACCCAGAGATAAGTGACATCAAAATAGAAAATCCTCCGCTTGATGGTTCCGAACTCAGAGATATGTGACATCAAAATAGAAAATCCTCCGCTTGATGGTTCCGAACTCACAGATAAGTGCCATCAAAATAGAAAATCCTCCGCTTGATGGTTCTGAACTCAGTGATAAGTGCCATCAAAATAGAAAATCCTCCGCTTGATGGTTCCGAACCCACAGATAAGTGCCATCAAAATAGAAAATCCTCCGCTTGATGGTTCCGAACTCACAGATAAGTGCCATCAAAATAGAAAATCCTCCGTTTGATGGTTCCGAACCCACAGATAAGTGACATCAAAATAGAAAATCCTCCGCTTGATGGTTCCGAACTCACAGATAAGTGCCATCAAAATAGAAAATCCTCCGCTGGAT
Organism: Metabacillus sp. SLBN-84; assembly: GCF_053629595.1. Lineage (NCBI taxonomy): Bacteria > Bacillati > Bacillota > Bacilli > Caryophanales > Bacillaceae > Metabacillus > Metabacillus sp. SLBN-84. The sequence goes on along the minus strand of NZ_JBRJIP010000001.1, from coordinate 820,223 downwards.
GGTTCCGAACTCACAGATAAGTGCCATCAAAATAGAATATCCTCCGCTTAATGGTTCCGAACCCACAGATAAGTGACATCAAAATAGAATATCATCCGCTTGATGGTTCCGAACCCACAGATAAGTGCCATCAAACATATAAAAACACGCACCGAAGTACGTGTTTTTTAAAAATGCATCTATTAAAACATAGGATTTTCTTCCAGATACTCATAAACGTTCTTTACGAGTTCGTCTGATGTCTCCCCTGTTACAATCTCTCCGTTGACAAGGGCATAGAGTGACGAATAGCATTTGCCGCAGTACCCTAAACACCCGTATTCAATAATATCCAGATTCGGATCTTTTTCGAGCTGTTCTAAAGCAGCTTGGGACCCGTTCGCCAGATTGCTTATGCAAAATTCAATTATTGGTTTCAACCTTATCACCTCGCACCTGCAACCAATGCTACTCTTTTCATGCCCCATCGTCAATATTTAACGTTTTATGATATACTTTTCAGTAAATAACAACACATATTTATAAAAGTGATTTACTATTGGCGGACTTTGCAGATTATTAGATGACTTTTTCATAACATATTGTGGTTTATCTGCAAATTCGTTATACTTTTATATGGCATATTGCAAAGGTTTTCTTATGAATCACCCATAAAATAGATTAGAATATACTCGCTTAATGAGGAGAAAAAGGGGAATCTGCAATGAAGAACTTAGTTATTCTTGGCGGCGGATACGGCGGAATGCGCATCCTTCACAGGCTGCTTCCTGGACAGCTGCCTGATGATGTGCAAATTACACTCATAGATAAAAATCCCTATCACTGCTTAAAAACGGAATATTACGCGCTTGCTGCGGGAACGATTTCAGACCATCACATACGCGTCGATTTTCCTGAGCATGAGCGTCTGAACACAGCTTACGGGGAAATCACTTCCATTGACCTTCAGGAAAAAAAGGTTTATCTGTCCAATCAGGAACCGATTTCATACGATGATCTGATTATCGGCCTGGGCTGTGAGGACAAGTATCACAATGTTCCGGGAGCAAAAGAATATACACACAGCATCCAGACCATTGACCAGTCACGGGAAACATATCAGCTGCTTAACAACCTGAGCGGCGGAGCATCTGTTGCAATCGTTGGCGCAGGCCTAAGCGGAGTTGAACTTGCCAGTGAGCTCAGAGAAAGCCGCAAAGATTTGAAAATCACATTATATGACCGCGGCAAGAATATTCTCTCAAGCTTCCCTGAACGTTTGAGCAAATATGTACAAGGCTGGTTTGAAGACCATGGCGTGACAATCGTGAACAGCGCGAATGTGACAAAAGTAGAGCAAAACGTTCTCTACAATCATGATGAGCCGCTTACATATGATGCCATCGTATGGACAGCAGGCATTCAGCCAAATAAAGTAGTCAGAGACCTTCCGGTTGAAAAAGATCCGCAGGGAAGGGTCATCCTGACGAAGCAGCATTTTCTTCCTGATTATGAGGATGCTTTCGTTGTCGGCGACTGCGCGAGTCTCCCTCATGCTCCAAGTGCCCAGCTTGCTGAAGCACAGGCCGAGCAGATTGTTCAGGTTCTGCTGAAAAAATGGAATGGTGAAGAACTTCCGCAAAACTTCCCTGCCTTCAAATTAAAAGGCGTGCTCGGATCACTTGGAAAAAAACATGGCTTTGGCCTTGTAAATGACCGTCCTCTGATTGGACGTGTCCCTAGACTATTAAAATCAGGGATTCTTTGGATGTACAAGTATCATAATGGGTAAAGGACAGGATGCAATTCCTGACTGTCCTCAACTAAAAAAAACGCAAGGCAGTCTGCAGCCTTGCGTTTTCTTTGTTTTTTTCACGATGCGGAAACGTAGCCGTGCTTTTCCAATTCTGCATAAATCACTTTTAATTTCGGGCTGCCTTCCCCTACCACTTCTCCATTAATGACGACAAGCGGATAGAAGTATTCATCATTCGCAATCTTTTCTGCAAATTCCTTTTTCTCCGCATCTTCGTGCTCCTGATAAATATCCACATATTCAATATGAAAGGGCTGCTGCGGGAATTTGCGTGAAAGAGCCGCTTCGAGCCATTCGCATGTATCTTTTGTTGAAGGGAGGTTTACACAGCTCGGACAGAGCACTTCAGCACCGTACACAAAAACCTTCAGTCGTTTTTCCATCGTTCTCCCCCTGTTCTTTTCTTTCATTGTAAGGGACAGCGTTCATTTTTGCCACGAAAAATACAGGCTGCTTTCCATTTTTATTCCCGCCAGAATGTGATAAAATGAAACTAATTACAGAATTTGCACCAGTCAAAACAATAGATTTTCACACGTATTTTGAATATAATAGCAAGATAAGGAAGGAGTCGATTTCAAATGACAACAGAAACTCAAATGGTTGAACAAGTTCAGGAAGTACTAGATAAACTGCGTCCGTTCCTTCTTCGCGATGGCGGAGACTGCGAATTGGTTGATGTAGAGGACGGTATTGTCAAGTTGCGTCTTCTTGGAGCATGCGGAAGCTGCCCGAGTTCAACTATTACACTTAAAGCCGGTATCGAACGTGCTCTCTTAGAAGAAGTTCCTGGCGTTGTTGAGGTAGAGCAAGTATTTTAATGCAAAAGCGGAAGCGCCTTGATTAGATTCGATAGGCAGATAAGAATCCGTCAGAAAAGTCCGGTTTTGACTTTTTTGGCGGATTTGTTCTGACAGAGGATCTAGGCGCTGGAGCTGGACGTGGATGACTTATGTTGTCCACAAATTTTCATAATAGTGCAAAAAAGATGGTGAGCCCGCTCACCATCTTTTTTTATTTACAGGTATTTATCAAACCATTCCTTAATATGATTCAGGCGGTCAATTCTGAGCTTTGGATGCCCGCTTCTTGACAGTTCATGGTTCGCTTCAGGGAAACGGACGAGCTTAGTCTCTTTTTTCAGTTGCTTCAGAGCGATGTAAAGCTGTTCTGCCTGCTCAACAGGACAGCGGTAGTCCTTTTCGCCGTGAAGAATAAGAAGAGGAGTCTCGACGTTCTTAACGTATTTTAACGGTGAATGGTGCCACAGCTTCTCGAAATCATCAATCAAATTCCCGCCAAGCTCCCATTCAGTGAAGTAGTATCCAATGTCGCTCACTCCGTAAAAGCTGATCCAGTTGGAGATTGAACGCTGTGTCACTGCTGCTTTAAACCGGTTTGTATGGCCGACAATCCAGTTTGTCATAAAGCCTCCGTAGCTGCCTCCAGTTACACCGAGCCTGTCCTCATCGATAAAATCATATGTGTTCAGCACATAATCTACAGCACTCATCAAGTCGGTATAATCGCTTCCGCCATAATCTCCCCGAACCTGGTCAACGAAATGCTGGCCGTATCCGTGGCTTCCACGCGGATTTGTATAAAGAACCGCTTTTCCGCTTGCAGCGAGCATTTGGAATTCATGGAAATAGGTGTTGGCGTACATCGCGTGCGGACCCCCGTGAATTTCAAGAACAAGCGGGTACTTCACGCCTTCCGCGTAGCCTGCCGGTTTCATGATCCATCCGTGAATCTCAAGTCCGTCCTCCGCTTTATATGCAATTGCTTCCGGAACAGAGAGCTCCACTTCGTTTATAAAAGCTTCATTAATGCTTGTCAGCTGCCTGTTTTCACCTGTGCTGAAATCGAAAAAGTACAGGTCGCTCGGATGATCCGGACGGCTGATGCCAAGGACAGCCGTATGGCTTTGAACATGAACGGACAACCCATAGACGTGCTCGTTTTCAAAGCGGACAGGAACTGTCTGGCCTTCAAGCGAACCGTAGTAAACGCCTGTATTTCCCTGATCCGTCACAATGAAATAAAAGCCCTGGCTGTCTTCCGTCCAGATAAGTCCCGGATAGACACTTCCCGAAATAAAATCTGCCACCGCCGCATCGCTGATATGAACATCCCAGTCTGCAGAATAGCAGGAAAGCTCCCCAGTTTCACGATTAGACAGCCATATTTTTGAAAACGTAGCCCCAAGATATTCTTTTTCATGTCCTAAAAAGGCTACATACCTGCCGTCAGGCGACCAGGATGGATTGCCGTAAAATCCATTGCTGTTTGTCAGTTTTGTCAGGTCCTGCCCGTCAAGAGACAGAATATAGACATCTGAGATCAGGTTTTGGTCAGGATCATCCGTCATATTTGATGTAAAAGCTACGGCCTTTCCATCAGGCGACCAAGCTGCATCGCTGCAGTCATATTCTCTGAACCCAAGCAGTTTGAGTTCTCCGGTTTCCGCATCTGCAACAGCAAGCTGTCTTTTTTTGTTTCTGACGAAGCCTGAAGCATCCGACTTATATCTCTTGTCTTCAACAACGAGCGGTTCCGGCTGCTTTTCCTCTTCTTTCGCTTTTTCCAATGTATCTTCAGGAGCAAGTGCAAGAGAAACAAGGATACTCGCACTATCCGGGCTCCACACAGGCTGGGAAACGGCAAGATGCTCTTCTGTCAGTGCTTTTGCTTCTCCACCTCCTGCTGACATAACGTAAAGCTGATTTTTCCCGCTTCTGTTGGACAAAAAGGCAAGCCTGCTGCCATCGGGGGACCATCGTGGCGATGTGTTTCTGTGTTCACCAAATGTCCATTGAACCTTCTCGCCTGTTTTTAAATCAAGCAAAAACAGGTTTGATATGTAGTGATGTTTTTCTTCCTGAATCGATGTCTCAACGTATACAGCTTTCGTTCCGCAGGGTGACATTTGCGGATCGTTGACAGACTTCAGTTTGTATAAATCTTCTGCAGCAATGACCCTTTTTTCCATTTTCACTCACACCATTCTTTCTCTTAAATTTGCTCTTATTCTATTTATTTCGACAAGCTAAATAGTTTTCCTTCTCCGCCTTTGATTTTAAACTAAAAAAAGCATCCTCATCCTGAGAATGCTTTCAGCCGATCGAGTCATGAACTTGTCCCGCACCTTTTTCATAGTAAACGTTTGCTCCTTCAAGAACGGGTTCAAGCACATCCACTTCACATTTGGGAAATTTCATTTTGAGCACATCTGCAAGGGCCTTCCCTTTGCCTTTTGCAGCAAACGCAAGAACGGTCGGGCCTGCACCGCTTAGGGCAGCACCGTAAGCACCTGCTTCGAGAACAGCTTCCTGCACTCGGGAAAGTTCTTTAATGAGCGTTCCTCTGTAAGGCTGATGAAACAAATCCTTCTGCATCATTTTCCCTGCAAGCGTCCAATTGTTAGAAAGCACGGCTGCGACGAGAACGTTGCTTACTGCACTTGCTTCAACTGCCCCGCTGTACTCAAGGTACCCTGGAAGTACATCCCTCGCATCCTTTGTATAAAGTTTATACGGGGGGACAACCGCAACCAGTTCAACATCCACCTGCTGCACAGACACGAGCTCTGTTTCCTGCTCCTGATGAATACCTACAACCAGACCCCCGTACAGCGAAGCACCTGCATTATCGGGATGACCTTCGATCAGGCTTGCAAAATGAAGCTTTTCTTTCATCGTAAGCTCCAGTCTGCACAGCTCATTTGCAAGCTCTACGCCTGCAACGATGGCCGCGGCGCTGCTGCCGAGCCCCCTTGCCATCGGAATATCGCTCCATACTTCAACTCTGCAGGGTGGAAGCTTTGCATTACAGGTGCCGGCAACCTGCTCAGCCACCTGATAGATCAAATTTTCCTTGCCTTCCGGAATATCCGCCATTTCATCATTCAGGGGAACAAATGTCCAGCTGCGGTCCCTTGTGACATTCAGTTCAAGATATCTGCTGACTGCAAGGCCGACAGAATCAAAGCCGGGGCCGAGGTTCGCCGTGCTGCCAGGCACCCTTATTTTAAGCATGTCACCTTCATTCACCATGCACCGACTCCTTTAAGCTGCTCCATGACAGCACGCTCGTCATTCGGCAGTACGGCAGGCTTTATAGATGATACATCAATGGCTGTATTCGGATCCTTCAAGCCGTTTCCGGTCAGAACCGCTACTGCCTTTGCTCCTTTTTTATAAACTCCTTTTTTAGCATTTTTAATCAGCCCTGCAATGGAAGCACAGGATGCCGGTTCGGCAAAAATGCCTTCCGTTCTGGCAAGAAGCTGGTAGGCTTCCACGATTTCTGCATCTGTTACTTCATCAATAAAACCGCCTGACTGCTCCGCTGCCTGTACGGCTTTGTCCCAGCTTGCAGGATTTCCGATCCGGATAGCCGTTGCAATCGTTTCAGGCTCTTCAATGATCTGATTCCGTACGATCGCCGCAGCACCTTCCGCCTCAAAGCCGTGCATCTGGGGAAGACCTGTCTGATGATGCTCGTGATATTCTTTGAAACCTTTCCAGTAAGCTGAGATGTTGCCTGCATTGCCGACTGGAATTGCCAGAACATCTGGAGCTGATCCCAAAGCATCACAAAGCTCGAATGCCGCTGTTTTCTGGCCTTCAAGTCTATAAGGGTTAACAGAGTTTACAAGGGTAATAGGGAGCTTTTCTGACATGCTGCGGACCATTGTAAGTGCCTGGTCAAAGTTGCCCTTGATGGCAATAATTTCAGCACCGTACATAACCGCCTGGGCAAGCTTGCCGAACGCAATTTTGCCGTCAGGAATAACGATGATGCAGCGCATCTTCGCACGCGCTGCATAAGCTGCCGCAGCAGCTGATGTATTCCCCGTTGAAGCACAGATGACTGTATCGCTGCCTTCTTCTTTTGCTTTGGCAACAGCCATGACCATTCCCCGGTCCTTAAACGAACCGGTCGGATTGGCGCCTTCCGTTTTTGCATAGAGTTCAAGACCCAGCTTTTCTGAAAGCACCGGCAGAAACAGAAGAGGCGTGTTGCCCTCGTTCAACGTGAGCAAAGGAGTCTGGTCGTTCACAGGCAGGTAATTGCGGTATTGATTTAAAAGACCTTTCCACATCATGAATATCCGTTCCCTTCTACGCGGTATGAACTCTTAATGCCCTGCACAACTTCAAGGTCAAGCAGGTTTCCGAGAATTTCATCAAAATCTTTATTTGAAGCCTGATGCGTCACAATGACAATTTCAGCAAGACTGCTGTTTTTAAGCGGCAGCTGAAGAATTTTTTCAAAGCTGACCCCGCGTTCTGAAAACAGGGATGTAATTGTTGAAAAAGCTCCGACCTGGTCTTTTACATGAATGCGCAGGAAATGCTGCGCATAAATTTCATCACTCTTCTTGAGCGCCTTTTCATATTGAGGAAGTACGGCACTGCGGCCGTTTACTCCAAGTCTCATGTTCTTCATTACACCGACAAGATCTGAAACAACGGCCGTTGCGGTCGGCAGGCTGCCTGCCCCCGGACCGTAAAACATCGTTTCGCCGACTGCCTCACCGTACACATATACAGCATTGTATTCATTGTTTACAGATGCAAGCGGATGGAAGTCAGGAAGAAGTGTCGGCTGAACGCTGACCTCAACTTTGTCACGCGTTCTGTTTGCAATCCCGATCAGCTTCATTGTGTAGCCGAGGCGTTTGCTGTAGCTGATATCCTCATCCGTCACTTCGCTGATGCCTTTTACGCTGACATCCTCTAAATCTACGTGCATAGAAAAACCGAGGCGTGCCAGAATGGCCATTTTGCGGGCAGCATCAAGCCCTTCCACATCCGCAGTCGGATCAGATTCCGCATAGCCGAGCTCCTGCGCTTCTTTCAGCACTTCCCCGTACGGACTGCCCTGCTTGCTCATTTTTGTTAAAATAAAGTTCGTCGTGCCGTTTACGATCCCCATCATTTTCGTAATCCGGTCTGATGCAAGCCCGTCTACTAAACTTCTTAAAATAGGAATGCCGCCCGCGACACTTGCTTCATAGAATAAGTCGCACCCATTCTCAGTCGCAGCATCCAGCAGCTCCGTGCCGTAAACCGCCATCAGATCTTTGTTGGCCGTCACTACGTGCTTTTTCGCCTTCAGAGCCTGAAGGATATATTCTTTCGTATGCTCAACGCCGCCCATGACTTCTATTACAACATCAATGTCAGGGTCCTGGATGACCTCATCTGCATTTTTCGTCAAAAGATCTTTTCCAAACTCAATTTGCCGTTTCTTATCTATATCCTGAACAAGAACTTTTTTCACTTTAACAGGGCAGCCTACCTGATGCATCAGCTTATCCTGGTGATCTTCAATAATTTTCACAACGCCGCTTCCGACTGTCCCGAGTCCCAATAATCCAACGTGAATCGCATTCATGATTTCTTCCACTCCCTTGATGTCTTTCTTAGAAATACATTTGTTTATGTATGATAGACATTTTCTATTATTGTCATTATAAACAGTGTGCCATTGCTTATCAATAGAGAATTTTCAGTAATTTTATTGTAATCGCTTTCTTTCCTGTTGGACCGCTGTTTATATTTTTTGTAAAGCTGGTTGGATTGTCCTCCATTAAAAAAAGCGTGCAGGGAAATTCCCGCACGCCGTTTTATTCGCGGTCAAGCTGAATGTCGTTCTCGCTTTCGACAACCACATCCATGTGACCCTTCATTTCGAGTTTTTCTTTTTCCCTCATCGCTTCTTCCTCTGTAGGAAAAACAGGGCCGTCAAAAACCCGCTCCATCGTTTCTTTATCCGTATACTGCACTAAAAAACTGTTCACGTCAGATCCCTCCCGTTTTGGAGGTCATATACCCTTTTTCTCTATCGGCTAATCTTAACGGACAGGTGTAAGCGGCTCATTTCCTTCAAGAACCTTTTTAATATTCTCTATGCAGCATGCCATCATGGCAAATCTCGTTTCCCGTGTAGCACTTCCGATATGGGGCAGCGCCACAGCATTTTCCAGCTGCAAAATGGGATGATCTGCACGGATCGGTTCGGTTTCGAATACATCCAGCCCCGCTCCTGCAATCACACCGTTCTGAAGTGCCGCAATCAGGTCTTCCTCGACAACAGTGCCTCCGCGCGAGGTGTTGACGAAAATGGCCTCCTGCTTCATTTTTTGGAAAGCGCCGGCATCAAACATCCCTTTTGTTTCGCTCGTTAATGGCGTCATGCAGACGACAAAATCAGACGCTTGCAGCAGGTCCTCAAATGACCTGTATTCTGCTCCGAGACTTTCTTCGGCCTCCCTGTCTCTTGAACGGTTATGATACAGAATGTCCATATCAAACCCTTTTGCTCTCTTGGCAACAGCCCGTCCGATGTTCCCCATCCCGACAATGCCGATTGTTTTATGATGGACATCTGCCCCAGCAAGCAGCATCGGGCTCCAGCTTGTCCATTTTCCTTCTTTTATGTAAGCTGCCGCTTCAGTCACTCTTCTAGCAGCAGACATGAGCAGCAAAAAGGTTAAATCAGCTGTTGTTTCCGTCAGAACATCCGGCGTATTGGTTATGATGATGCCTTTTTCCTTCGCATATTCCACATCCACATTGTCATAGCCGACAGCAAGATTGGCGATTACTTTTACCCCTTCACACGCATCAAGCAGCTCCTTGTCGACCTGGTCGGAAAGCATGGTCAGCAGAGCATCAGAGGTTTTTGCTTTTTGGAGCAGCAGATCCCTCGGGCACACTTCATCTTCTTTATCCCACATCTCGACATCAGCGAACGTTCTAAGCGCTTTCAAAACTTCTTCCGGAAGCTTTCTCGCAACAAATACAGCCGGCATTTCCATCCTCTCACCCTTTACCATTTTCTTTTATCTTATCATATCAGGGATGAGAGGGAGGAAATAAGCCTACAGCCAGTGAATGGAGGGCAAATAAATTTTTTTCGTTCTCATCGACAGAAGCTGTTCATAGGATTTCAGGAATCCTTCGTATCTTGAAGAGTTTTTCAGCATATCTGCAAGCTTCGCCTCATAATAAGGCTTATCCGTTTCAGCAGATAAGTAATAATCTTCAATGCACTCGAAATAATGAATCGGAAGCAGCAGCCTGCTGTAGATCAGCCTCCAGGAAAAAGGCGAAAGCGGCGTTGTCCTGTCATAGTCCTCTAAAAACTGAAAACCATCCTGGCGGAGCAACTCTGGCTCCTCAAAAAACTGGTTTCTCAAGTATTCCGCAATATCCCTGCTGCAATGATCAAACACCCAGTCTGTAGGAACCTTCACCAGACCTGACGACCTCCACGTATGGGAATAAAAGCGATTGTGGCATACTGTCGCAGAATCAATCGGCTGCGGCTCATCATCAAGCTCTGTGTCGACCAAATACTGAATGGCATTCTCCGCAATCCCCATATAATATGGAAACGATTCAGCAAACATCTTCTCAAATGAATCAAGCGGCTGGGAATTCACCTTTCCCCTCCAGAAGCCTTCCAGCTGATCTGTCCGCTTTTCCCAAAGATTTTTCCACTGCCCGATCCGGCTGATTTTAGACACCTGATACGGATAGCTTCTTGCCTTCTGATGAAAACGCGCAAGCTCTCTGCCCACCTGAAACACCCGCTCGCCCTGAACATATGATGTCTTCAGAATGCCAAATTTCCGTTTTTCCCATTCTATATACAAATTCCCCTGTTTTGTCAGCAAAAAGACGGCCACGAACGGATCTCCCCGCTCAAGCAGGTACTGGCTCATATGGTAAAGCTCATAAAGTTCTTCATCTTCATAGTGGGAAACCGGCACAATTAAATACACATGCTGATGATGCGAAAACGCATCGTAGTGACCTACCCGGAATGTCTCTCCAATTCTAAGCCCGTACTGTTCCCGAATCAATTTTTCCACCAGATTCTCCCCCATGTATAAAAAGTCCTTATCCTATCGTAATCGCAACTTAGCCGATTTATGTATAATTTGGCCCTGCGGTTAAACACTTTTTAATGATTGTCAATTTCGTTACACACTAAGAGAGCCATTTGCGTAAAATGGTAAAAAAGATTGGGTGAAATGGATGAAAGATAAAGAACAGATGGACATAGTCGAAAAAACAGCACGTCAATGGCTAACAGACCGCGGAGTAACATTAAATGACATCGCAGAACTCGTATATTTCCTGCAAGTCAAATATCATCCTTCATTAACAATCGATCAATGTTTGGAAAATATAGATCGAGTCCTTGCAAAACGCGAAGTTCAAAATGCCATCCTTACCGGCATTCAATTAGATATCCTGGCTGAAAAGAAAATGCTTGAAGAACCCCTCCAAGCCATCATCGAAAGTGACGAAAGCCTGTACGGGGTTGATGAAATCATCGCGCTCTCAATCGTCAATATCTACGGGTCAATAGGATTCACCAACTACGGATACATTGATAAAGAAAAAACCGGGCATCCTTAAATTCCTGAACGATAAATCATCCGGCATGGTCCATACCTACCTTGATGACATCGTTGGAGCCATCGCGGCAGCTGCTTCAAGCAGACTGGCGCATAGGGCAAAGAATACTGAATGAGCACGAAAAAAGCTGCATCCAGAGAAATAGGATGCAGCTTTTTAACATTGGCTTTCTTATATATTATCAAACCACTCAGAAAGAGAATCAACCGTAAAGGTCGGCTTTTCATCATAGTTCACAAGGTGCTCCCGCAGAGTTACGCCAGTATGGACAAGCAGGGTATCAAGGCCAGTATTCATTCCCGCTTTTATATCTGTGTCATAGTTGTCCCCTACCATCAGCGTTTCCTCAGGTTTTGTGCCGAGCACTTTCAAAGCCTGCTCCATAATAATGCTTTCAGGCTTGCCGATAAAGATTGGATCTACAGTTGTGCTGACAGCGATGACAGACGTGAGAGAACCGTTGCCAGGCAAAAGGCCGCGTTCTGTCGGAATCGCAATGTCCCCGTTTGTAGAGATAAACGTCGCACCATTGCGGACGGCAATGCATCCGAGAGCGAGTTTCTCATAAGTGATTTCCCTGTCAATTCCCGATACTACAAAATCAGGGTTTTCATCTACAAGCTGCAGACCGCGTTCGATGAGAGCTTTTTGAATCCCCTCTTCGCCTATGACATACACGGATGCATCAGGTTTTTTCTCCCAGATAAAATTGGCAGTTGCCTGGCTTGTTGTAAACACTTTATCTTCACTTGCTGGAATATCAAATGTATTGAGTTTTTCTGCTACCTGCTTTGGTGTTCTTGATGAATTGTTGGTCACAAACAGATAGGGAATCTTTTTCTCAATCAGCAATTTGACAAAGTCGCTTGCTTCTTCAATCCGCTCTTTGCCGCGGTACATCGTGCCGTCGAGGTCAATTAAGTAGCCGTTGTATGTTTTCAAAGTGTGTGCACTCCCTGTATATAAAAATAAGACGCAATATCATCATTGCGTCTCTTCATTATAATCCGCCCGTTTGTTAATGTCTAAAAGCAGAGACGGGTCCGAGTTCATTTTCCAGATAGGTTCTTACGCGGGCCGGAAACGAAGCTAGCACGTCTGCATGCTCCTTTAGGCAGTGTGTTAATTCCCCATGGTTAATCCCCAGGTATTCCTGCACCAGCTGCTTGCGGAAACCGATCACTGCTTTGAGACCGTCTGCTTCATCAGCCCCGATTACTTTTTCATCGAGCATAATGTCGATTATATCTTCATAGCTCCCGGGGTCACGCATGATAAATCCGTCAATGATGGCATTGCCTGTATCCAAAATGGCTTCAATCAGCATGTGGGCAAGCCGTTCAAGCGCTTTCAATTCAAGGTCAGTGTTCCAGTTCTTCTGCTCAGAAAAAAGAGTCAGGTTTTTTTCATAATAAACAAGCGTTTCTTCTATCTTTTCACGGTCGACAAAATACATCCCATTACACTCCCAGCACAGTTGAATGCTTTTATTTTACCACATTCACAGCACTTTGTTTCAGGATTGGATGACGTCTGCTATTATTAAGGGACAAAGATACATGAGAGGGGATTTACGGATGTCTGAACGATTTTTTTTATATGATGATACGGTTGAAACAAAGACACGATTTGTCAGCTTTATGGGAGAGAACAGCCGGTTTGACCTGGCGATTGTCAGATCCGACCGTTATTACGGGAAGCACCTTGTCCTCAACCTGCTCAGCAGCCGCTTTGCCATTATCGGCGAAGATGATTTGAATGAGCCGGGTTATATTGAACATGCTTACGGCCTTGATGAAAATGAGGCAAATGAACTTAGAGAATTTTTGTATGAAATTGTCTGATTAAGATGTGTCCTGCTTTTGCACAATAAGAAAAAAAGCAGGTGATCTGAATGGATGATAAAGAAAAACGGGAGTATACGGATTTTTCGAATGTGGAAAGCATGCGGAATTTCATCCTGCCGGAAATTACGCCGGAAGGCCCTTACGGCGCTCCAAGAGGAAAGAATACGCCGGTAGAGAATAAAAGCACGGAGTGGAAAGAAGGCCAGCGCTATTACAGCGCGTTTAACTATGAGTTCAAATCTCTTCATCAGAATCTGCCAAGGCAGTATCCCGGAGCACATCCGACTCATGATGATCCGGAGAAAAATGAAGAGCCTCCCTATACAGCCAAATAGAAAAAATACAAGCCGCTGTTATACGCAGCGGCTTATTTCTTTATTCGTTTCAAAACGAAATGCGCACAGCCGAAATTACAGTACTCAAATATGTACTCGTCAAGCGTGCTGATTTTCGTGTCATAGGAAGCTTTTTGGTTCTGATCATCAAAAAAGCCTTTCAGCCTGAGCTGATTATAGCCCCAATCCCCCACGATGTAATCGTACTTGTTCAGGATCTCAGAGTAGCGCGCTTTGAATGCTTCTTCATTAAAGCCGTTTCGCTCGTCCTTAATCAATTCAAAAGTATGATTTTGAACAGTTATCACAACTATCACCTCTCAACCGCATTATTTACTATCATAATCGATTTCCCCATCAATTGCTAAGAAAGTTTGGATATGTTTTGGCAAACCTAAGGTTACGGAGGTGTTTGCGATGAAGAAAATCGCGTTCACGGCATCCATAATCGGGATGGCCATCATCACGGGATGCCAGAATACAGCTAGTGAAAACGACCTTTTTGAAGAAAGCGGAAATACGGTCAATGTCAACGACCGCAACGAATTGTACAACGAAGACGGGATGAAAAAAGGAGAGAAGAACACAACTTCAAACTTTGGGTATGTCCGTCACGAAAAAAGCAACCTCGCCAGAGATATTGACTACAATAAAGTTCCCGGCATCGACCATGAGCAGCTGGCAAATGTGATATCAGATCTTGTGATCCAGCTGCCTGGTGTAGAGGACGCTGCAACCCTTGTGACAGATGAAGAAGTATTAATTGCCTATGAGGCGGAGAAAAACAGAGACCGATTTGAAACCGCAGATATGGTAAAAAAAGCAGCAATATCCGCCATACCAAGGTATTATCATGTCTATGTCTCAGACCAGCCGGGGATGATCAAGCAAATTGAAGGCTATTCGGGCCTTGACGCCAACAGCCGTGACATTGACGAAATCATCAACAGCACAATCAAAGAAATGCTCAAATCCCCTCAGGGACGCAAGCTCAACACCGGCGAAAACCCTAATGGTGAAGGCTACGGGGAAACAAACGAAGAGCTTGACCAAGACATGAAGGATAAGTATCAGGAGACTAGATATAAATAAACGCAAAAACCCGCAGCTATGCGGGTTTTTCTCATAAAAAGCTATTAAGCCTGAGCCTGTCTCGCTTTCGTTGCAGCGTTGACCTGCTCATCTGCATGATAAGAAGACCTTACAAGCGGTCCTGCCTCACAGTGGCTGAAGCCTTTGCTCATGGCGATTTCGCGGAGTTCTGCGAATTCTTCCGGCGTGTAGTATTTGATGACTTTAAGATGCTTTTTGGATGGCTGGAGATACTGGCCGATTGTCATAATATCTACATTGTTAGCGCGAAGATCATCCATTGTTTCAATAATCTCTTCTTTTGTTTCTCCAAGGCCGATCATCAGACTTGATTTAGTCGGGATATCAGGCTGCATTTCTTTTGCACGGCGGAGAAATTCCAGGGAGCGGTCGTATTTGGCGCGGGCTCTGACTCTTGGAGTAAGGCGTTTAACCGTCTCAATGTTATGGTTTAGAATATCAGGTCTTGCGTCCATAAGAATTTTAAGGTTTTCTTCCACTCCGCCCATATCTGATGGAAGAACTTCAATTGAAGTGAACGGATTTTTGCGGCGGACAGCGCGGACCGTCTCAGCGAATACATTGGCACCGCCATCGCGGAGGTCATCTCGTGCAACCGCTGTAATGACTGCGTGCTTCAAATTCATAAGGGCAACTGAATCAGCTACTCGTTCCGGCTCTTTAAGATCAAGCTCGTTTGGAAGACCTGTTTTGACCGCACAGAAACGGCATGCCCGGGTACAAACGTCCCCGAGGATCATGAACGTCGCCGTTCTTCGCACAGCCCAGCATTCGTGGATGTTCGGGCATTTTGCCTCTTCACAAACGGTGTGAAGATTATTTTCGCGCATCATTTTTTTAAGGCCTGTGTAATTTTCATTGGTGTTCAGTTTTATTTTTAGCCAGTCAGGCTTTCTCAGGTATTCTTCTTTCTTAGCCATCTGAATCATCTCCAGTATGTATAGTCAGGTTTCTCTAGGCAAAATAATCAGGAAAAAAGGAATATTCGCTTAAAACGTACACTTGTCACTTTAACATAACAGAGTACGGTTCTACAAGGATAGAGATTGGATCAATTACTAACATTTTCTACATATGAATTCTTCCTGAAACACCAAACTAAGGTTATGAAATTGGGTAAAGGAGACCGGTAATGTGAGAAAAATGTTGACCCTGTTTAGTGTATGTTTTCTTTGCTTTATTCAGCCGCATTCTGTCCTTGGATCAGAGAAAAGCACAGAACAAATCAATCAGGAGAGAATGATTCTGTTTAAAAATGCAGAGACCATTACTCAGATTCCCTGGTATGTGCTGGCCTCTGTTGATCAATATGAGCGCAATGTAAGAAGAACACGCAGTGATATCCCGAAAGCGAAGGGCGTAATTGGCATTTATATTCGTCCAGAATTATGGGCCGGCATCCAAAATCCAAATCAGTCTGACACAAACCCTGCAAGCATTGCCCTGTTTGGGGGGCTTGGCATTGACGGAAATGGAGACGGAAGAGCAGATCCCGAAAATGATGAAGATGTTCTTTTATCCTTTGCCGATTATCTCCTTTCGTATGGAACTGATTTTGAAAACATTAAAATCGGGCTTTGGGATTATTACCAGCGCGATAAATCCATCGGTTTAATTTCAGGGCATATGAAGCTTTTCAAAAAATACGGCAGGCTGGATCTGGATCAGCATGCGTTCCCGGTTCCCATCAGATTTAATTACAGCTACAAAAACACATGGGGAGATGCCCGCGGATGGGGCGGCAGAAGGATCCATGAAGGAACCGACATCTTTGCAAATTATGGTGTTCCTGTTCGTTCCACCTGCTATGGCATCATTGAAATGAAAGGGTGGAACATGTTTGGCGGCTGGAGACTCGGCATTCGCGACAGCACCAATACGTATCACTATTTTGCTCATTTAAATGGGTTTGCAGACGGTCTTGAAGTGGGGCAGATTGTTGAGCCCGGCCAGCTCATCGGCTCTGTAGGAAGCTCAGGCTACGGCCCTCCAGGCACATCCGGCAAGTTTCCCCCGCACCTTCACTACGGAATGTACAAGGACAATGGACGAACAGAATGGTCCTATGACCCTTTTCCGCAGCTCAAGGTTTGGGAACGCGCCGAGTACAGAAAGCGTAAATAAGAAACGGGCCAGCCCTTTTAAGGACTGGCCCGAACACTTTATGACTTTTTGGCCTTCACAACTGCATGTGCAATGCTCGCTGCAAGACCTCCCCAAATCACAACAATACCGACTACCATCATTGTAATAGCTCCACCGCTCATCAGCGTGATACCTCCTTATCAGCCGGCAGCTCAATTGTATCCTTCTTCCATGAAATAAAGGAGAACAGAATGCCTACGATTAATGCTCCAGCTGCAACGAGCCAGCCTGAGTATAGAAGGAATTCGCCGGAGTAAGCTCCTCCGCCGTATGGCTCAGCTCTGAGTTTGTCAATCATCATGTAGCCAAGGACGATTGGAGTGATGACTCCTAAACAGACCTTCCACCAGGAACCTAACTGAATGTCAGAAATCTGATTGGCATGCTGCTGCAGATCTGTTGCCTGTTTAAGAATCCAGATGACTACAATAACTTCCACAAATCCTGCAAGTGTAACACCAAAGCTGTTGATAAACTCATCCGCTACATCAAGGAAGTTGATGCCGCCTCTTGTTGCGAAAAGCAGAGAAATAACAGCTGAAATTCCTCCCCCAATCGCAACAGCTTTCGTTCTTGAAATCTTAAATTTGTCCTGTACCCCTGCTACAAATGTCTCAACAATAGAAATCAGTGAGGTTAATCCCGCAAGTGTTAATGAAGCGAAGAACAAGAAACCAAACAGTCCGTTGAATGCCGGGAATTCATTGATAATTTGCGGGAAAACCACAAATGCAAGACCGATTCCTTTTGAAACGACTTCATTTACCGGAACCCCCTGCTGCATCGCCATAAACCCAAGTGCACTGAAAACCCCGATTCCTGCAAGAAGCTCAAATGCAGAGTTCCCGAAGCCGGTGATGAACGCATTGTTTGTTATATCCGATTTCTTAGGAAGATAGCTCGAGTACGTAACCATAATGGCAAATCCAATCGATAAACTGAAGAAAATCTGTCCGTATGCTGCGATCCAGACCTTTCCGTTTAACATCATGTCCCAGTTAGGCTTAAAGAATGCTTCAAGACCCTGAGCTGCGCCATCAAGCGTTAATGCACGGATTACGATAATTAAGAATAAGACCACTAGTGTAGGAATGAAAATTTTATTTGCCAGTTCAATTCCTTTTTTAACGCCGGCAAACAAAACACCGAGAGTTACAACCCACGTGATCAGCAGCGGCAGAAGCACGCCTGGAGCGAAACCGCCGAGTTCACCTGGAGCTGCTGCCTGAAGATAGTCACCAAACAGGAAACCTTCCGTATCATCTCCCCAGGCGAGATTCAATGAAAAACCGCTGTATGAAATGGCCCATGCGATTATAACAGAATAGTAAGTAGAAATGACAAATGCTATACCGACCTGCCACCATCCGAGCCATTCAAACTTCTTGCTTAATCGTGCATACGTTAAAGGTGCAGAACCGCGGTACTTGTGACCGAGAGTAAATTCCATTACAAGCAGGGGAATACCTGCTGTCAGCAACGCGAAAAGGTACGGGATGAAAAAGGATCCTCCACCGTTTTCGTATGCTACTCCAGGAAAACGCCAGATGTTTCCAAGTCCGATTGCTGATCCGACAGCCGCTAAAATAAAGCCTGCCCTTGTTCCCCACTGTGGACGATTATCCATTCGTGTAAAGCCCCCTTTAGCCTCTCCTTCCGTATTCGGAAGAATAATAATTTTTATTATTTTCTGATATTTCAGTATAACTATACATAGTATAATCGGACATTATGCCTAAGTCAAAATGATTTTTAAAATTTATTATTGTAAGATGATAAATCTGTCATATTTTCTCTCAAAAAAAAGCAGAGTCCGCATGAACTCTGCCTTTTACCATATATTTATACATGTTTTTCCTTTTAAATAAAAATAAGGATAAAGTCTATTTAAAGTACAATGAATGTAAAAGGTCCCAATACGGTGATTCCGGAGAGAACAGAGGAGACTGCGGTTTTTAGCTTTTGAAGAGAAGGTGGATAATGCTTCACCGTCAGCAACAGCCTCAATTTCCGCTGGATTCAACCGGCACATCAAGCGCAGGAGGAGAGCTTCCGCCGCCCCCGTTGTAATAGCTTGGCACCTGTCCCTGGACAGCTTTAATCGCAATCGGGATGTTGTTTCTAACTGTGGCTGTTCTTGTGGAAAACGGAATGACAACCTCGACATTCACCTCGATTTCAACGGCTATTTCAATCAGGGCATTGTTAATGCCATACTGCTGAATCGTTTCTTTCACATCTGTCTGCACCTCGCCGACAACATAAAAGCGGACAGGCACTTTCGGACCGAGGTTTCCAATCAGGGCATTATTTGTTGCCTGGCCAAGCGGAATTGAGTAGATGATTCCCTCGCCCTGTTTATCTTTAGTAAGAAGCTCACCTTCCGGAAGTTCTAATGCGTCAATATTCCCTTTGGATGCTTCTCTTAAATTCGCCTGAATTTTATCGGTTGTCTTGGCAAGCACGCTTCTGACAAACTTGGCGTTAAAATCGATCGTCGTAACATTTCCCTTTTCATCTGTATCTACGACAAACATTTCTTCTACGTCCACATCTTCTTTAATATCTTTATTAATCGCATTCTGAATGACAAGTGTCGCAATCCGTTTTGTTTCGGTTTCAGCTACCGTCATTAAGGTCGGTTCAATTCCCTTATTAACAATCCACAGCCCTGCAGCTGTAGATAAGATAAAAAAGACCAGTGAAAGCAGGAAAACATATCTGAAAGGAAGCGGCCCCTTTTTATGAGGACGGCTGCGGAATCTGGCCAAAAATAAATCCCCCCTTTACAAGCTATATTTATGCATGCAAGGCGGGATGTACGCTATTTTTTTGAAGTTATCATTTAGAACCATGCTGTTTATACAGTTCGTCTCAGATCATTCTCAATAATGCATCTCTTCCGCTCATTCCTACGTGGATACCGCGGTTTTCGGCTTCAAAGGTGATGGATTCAAGCGGAGCATCAAGAAGCTGTTCGATCGTCCGGACGCCGACTGCTCTGCCTGCAATAATTCCCCGCTCTTTCAGTTTTTCATTCAGCAGCGCTACATCGAGTGCGCCGCACATAATGTACCCTTTGTCGCTAGTAACAGCCATGAAATTTGTTTTAGGCAAAGCAACCGTAATAGCTGTAAATTGATGACTTCCAATCATAATAGGTGTCATGGATACCATCGTTCTTTCACACTCCCTTCCTTCTGTAATTTATGAAGGCAGAAGGCATTGAGTGTGAAAACTAGGCATTCTTGTACGAATGTCCCTGTTTCAGCTTCCAGGCAAGGACATCACGCAGCATTTCAGGCATATAATAGGTTTTCTTTTCTGCATGGTAAATGGAAGGGTACAGCACACCCAGAGTGAACATATCCACTGTCGCAACCTCATATGTGCGGTCGGGATCAAGCGGTTCTCCTTGTATAAGGATGCCCGTAATGTGCTTTAAACCGTCTGATTTCTGCTCACTGCGGACCTCAATTCCGTCAAAAATCATCCGTCCCATTACTTTCCCCCTGAATCCAAGCCCCTTCAATCTTAGCTGTTCGATTTTTTCCGTCCGTGATTCTGCAATCACTTCTTTCAGGACATCTCCCTTTAACTGCACTTTGCAGGGATTGATTGGATGCGGGCAGATCCTATGCAGGTCTTTTCTCGTCACTGAGCCTGCTTGTAAAGGTTCAAGCAGCAGCCCGGCGTTAACCATGCTCACATCGCCTTTGCACCACTCCTTAACGGCTGTTGCCAGGAGGGCTGTAAAATCAGATGGGCCAAACCAATCAAGCGTGAGATCCCGCTTCAGCACAGTTATTTCCTCTGACAGAATGCTGTCGCTTTTTACTCTCTGCTCGTCTAGAAACGTTTTCACCACTTCACATTCCGGCTCTGCTTCAACCGGAATGACAGTTGCTGTTTTTGATAAAAGCGTGTCTCCGTCAACTGATAATGCCACATGACCGATCAAGCTGCAGTTTTTTCCTGCACCAGTGAGCAGCACACTGTTCACCAGTTTCCCTTTTTCCAGAACATGATGGGTGTGGGCACCCAAAATGACGTCAATTTCAGGGAATTCCGCAGCCAGGAGTTCATCGTCATTAATCCCTAAATGAGAAAGCAAAATGATGACATCCGCCTGGTCTTTGATCAATTCCATCGTTTCGCGAAGGCTCTGAAACGGATCGGTCACTTTCCATCCGAGAAGCTGATAAAACTTTTCATAAAAGACGCTGACACCAAGAACGGCAGCTCTAGTTCCGTTTGCAAAAGAGAAGATTTTAAAAGGCTCCACCCAGCGGGGACGCTCCCCTGACTCTGTATAAAGATTTGAAAGAATGACCGGAAAAGCTGCCCGGTCATATAAAGTATCCAGCGCATCATGCGGCAGCGTAATCCCCTCATTATTGCCGATGGTCACAGCGTCATACTCCAAGTCATTCATAAGCTCTACATTTGACTTCCCATTCGTAGCTTCCGTGATTGGATGTACCCGGTCAAGATGGTCTCCGACATCAACAAGCAGCATTTCTTCTCCATGTTCTGCATGCTCTTTTTTCATCCGCTTCAAGTAATGAGCAACCTTAGGCCAGTTCTCAAAATAACTGTGCAAATCGTTTGTATGATATAAATGAATGGTCTCAGCCATTAATAGTCCCCTTTTCAAAAAGGTGTGTCAATTCTAGAAAACACCTTCATAAATCAGTTTAAGTCCCGCAAGGATCAAGACAATCCGCAGCAGACTGATGAGCGCTTTTCCAGAAAGCTTTGAGGCAATCAGCGCACCGGCTTTTCCCCCTGCCCAGGCGCCCGGTATTAAAGCAAGTGCAAACAGCCAGTTTATATTTCCAAGTGCCGCATGCATAACCGAGCTTGATAGGCCAGAGAGAAAAATAATAAACATAGACGTTGCAACAGCAATATGGGCCGGGAAGAAAAAGAGAAGAATCATCGCAGGCACCATCAGGGCACCGCCGCCAATGCCAAAAAGACCGGACAAAAAACCAACGCCAAATGAAATGATGATGGCTGGAACAGGTTTATAAAAATAGACTCCGTCTGCACCTTGCTCATCTTTATATGTACGGACAATTTCTTTTTCCGAGGGCTGTCTCGCACTCGGCTTGAGTCTGTCCCTGAACATCAGCAAAACAGAAACGAAAATCATAAATAAACCAAAATACAGGGAAAAAGAATCCGCGTTTAAATATTGATTCACATATGCTCCAATGATTCCACCGGGCCCGCTCCCGATAAAGAAAATCAGTCCGCTCCTGTAATCCACTTTTTTCTTTTTCATATAAGCGAGTGTAGAGGAAAGGCCTGTGAAAATCACAACAAGGAGCGAAGTTCCGACCGCTGTCTGGGGGGAAACTCCTTCAAAAATCGTAAAAAAGCCTGATGAAAACAGCATGGCCGGAACGACAATAATGCCTCCCCCAAGACCGACAAGACTGCCGATTGTACCTGCTATAAAGCCTATGAAAATAAGGAAAATCCATTCCATCTAAGCAACCCGCCTCTTTCTATTCTCCGCTGAACAAGTCCAGCTGCCTTGGCGCGAGACCCTCATAGTCAATCTCCATCAGCTTTTGCATCTGCTTCGCATTGTCAGCTGCATCTCCGCCGGAATTATTATTAAAGAGGAGAAAAATATCTTCTGTTTCCTCCTTGAGTTTTTCAATGGATTCAGCCCATTGATTCAGCTCAGCCTCATTGTACCTGTATAAGTATCTCACTTCCCGCCACTCTTCCCCTTTGGCAGGCTTCGTCCAGCCATGAACATTTCTGCCGTGCATCCGGATCAGGGTTTTACCTGAGTCCGTTGCCTTAACGACTGCCGGAACAGATCCGCTGCCGGCCTGCGGCTCATCGCATATACTGTGGATCCACTTTTCATTCCGCATAAAAGAGAGCGTTTTTTCTCGTGTTTCCGGAGTGAACCATGACTGATGCCTGAACTCAAGAGCAACCGGAACGTCTCCCATTTGCTCGCGGCACCATCTTAAATAGGTCACATTCTCCTTTTTGCAGTCAAACCACGGCGGAAACTGAAAAAGCACCATTGCAAGCTTTCCCGCTCGTATGTAGGGTTCAATAGAACGGAGAAAAGCCGCGAACATCTCTTCTTTTGAATCAAAGGGAATGTCCCCGCGCTGATGGCCAGTCATCCCCTGATAAGCTTTTACTATAAATTTGAATGACTCAGGAGTATCACTCACCCATTTTTCTGCATTTCTTACAGGCTGAACCGCATAAAAGCTGGCATCCACTTCAACTGCCGGAAAATGGGCCGAGTACTCCTTCAGTTTCTCTCCTGCTGCAATTCCGTTAGGGTACAGAGCATCATGGTCTCCCCAGCCCGTCAGTCCAATATAGATCAAACTGCGTTCAGCCTCCTTTTCGTACGTATCAGTTCTTTTATGATACTACATGGAGGGGAAATTTTCATGCTGGATGGTCTTTGCTGCTTATTGGTAGAGCTGATTAGGGGTTGGAATACTGTGAAATATGCGTGAGCTGGTTTTAGAACACTTTCATGGGTGCAGCACTTCGCTTAAGTGCGCTTGTCCTGGTTTAAGAACACTTTCTCGGATGATGCGCTTCGCCTAATTGCGCTTATACTGGTTTAAGAACACTTTCACGGGTGCTTCACTTCGCCTATGTGCGCTTAGCCTGGTTTAAGAACACTTTCACGGGTGCTTCACTTCGCCTATGTGCGCTTGTCCTGGTTTAAGAACACTTTCTCGGGTGCTTCACTTCGCCTAAGTGTGCTTGTCCTGGTTTAAGAACACTTTCTCGGACGCTGTGCTTCGCCTATGTGCGCTTAGCCTGGTTTAAGAACACTTTCACAGATGCTGTGCTTCGCCTAAGTGCGCTTATACTGGTTTAAGAACATTTTCACGGGTGCTTCACTTCGCCTAAGTGCGCTTACCCTGGTTTAAGAACACTTTCACGGATACCGCACCTCGCCTAAGTGCGCTTATACTGGTTTAAGAACACTTTCACGGGTGCTTCACTTCGCCTAAGTGCGCTTACCCTGGTTTAAGAACACTTTCTCGGATACCGCACCTCGCCTAAGTGCGCTTATCTCGGTTTAAGAACATTTTCTCTGATGCCGCACCTCGCCTAAGTGAGCTTATCACGATTCTAGAACACTTTCTCTGATGTCGCACTTCGCCCAAGTGCGCTAAGCCCAGTTATAGAACACTTGTACCTTCAGTTCCATCCAAAAAGCTAAACAAAAAGCCCGCCTTTAAAAGGCGAGCTTTTTTCGTTTCTATTAACCGATTGAACCTTCCATCTCGAACTTAATCAGACGGTTCATTTCAACGGCATATTCCATTGGAAGTTCTTTTGTGAATGGCTCGATGAAGCCCATAACGATCATTTCAGTTGCTTCTTCTTCTGAAATTCCGCGGCTCATCAAGTAGAATAATTGTTCTTCTGATACTTTTGAAACCTTCGCTTCATGCTCAAGCGAGATGTTATCGTTGAAGATTTCGTTGTAAGGAATCGTATCAGATGTTGACTGGTTATCCATGATCAGTGTATCGCACTCAATGTTGGAGCGTGCGCCTTCAGCTTTGCGGCCGAAGTGGACGATTCCGCGGTATGTTACTTTACCGCCTTGTTTTGAGATTGATTTTGACACGATCGTAGAAGATGTGTTTGGTGCAAGGTGAATCATTTTTGCACCGGCATCCTGATGCTGGCCTTTACCTGCAAGAGCGATTGACAGCGTCATGCCGCGTGCTCCTTCGCCTTTTAGGATGACCGCAGGGTATTTCATTGTCAGTTTAGAACCGATGTTTCCGTCGATCCATTCCATCGTTGCGTTCTTTTCGCAGACTGCACGCTTTGTTACAAGGTTGAAAACGTTGTTTGCCCAGTTTTGAATCGTTGTATAACGGCAGTAGCCGCCGTCTTTAACGATAATTTCAACAACGGCACTGTGAAGTGAGTTCGTTGTGTAAACTGGTGCTGTACAGCCTTCAACATAGTGAACGTGTGCACCCTCATCAACAACGATCAGTGTACGCTCAAACTGACCCATGTTTTCAGAGTTGATGCGGAAGTACGCTTGAAGCGGAGTATCCACTTTCACGCCTTTAGGAACGTAGATGAACGATCCGCCGGACCAGACAGCCGAGTTCAAAGCTGAGAACTTGTTGTCTGTTGGAGGAATGACTTTTCCAAAGTGCTCTCTGAAGATGTCTTCGTTTTCTTTAAGTGCTGTATCTGTATCTTTAAAGACGATGCCAAGATCTTCAAGGTCTTCTTTCATGTTGTGGTAAACAACCTCAGATTCGTACTGGGCTGATACACCTGCAAGGTATTTTTGCTCAGCTTCCGGAATTCCAAGTTTGTCAAACGTACGCTTGATTTCTTCAGGAACCTCATCCCATGAGCGCTCTGACTTCTCAGACGGCTTTACGTAATACGTAATTTCATCAAAGTTAAGAGCTGCCATGTCTCCGCCCCACTGAGGCATTGGCATGCTGTAGAAATGCTCAAGAGATTTCAGGCGGAAATCAAGCATCCATTGAGGCTCGCTTTTCATACGTGAAATTTCTTCAACGATTTCTTTTGTCAATCCGCGTTTTGAACGGAAAATTGAGACGTCTTTGTCTGCGAATCCATATTTATAATCGCCGATATCCGGCATTTTTTTAGCCATCCGTATTCAACTCCAATCATAGTTGATGGAAGTTTCTCCATCATTGTAAGCAGGAGCGGGCAAGCTCTGAGCTGCCCGTTTTCCTGTTCAGCTGTTTTGAACGCCTTTTTCCATGGCCTTCCACGCAAGAGTTGCACATTTAATGCGGGCAGGGAATTTCGCAACACCCTGAAGCGCCTCAATGTCCTCAAGTTCAATGTCATCATCGTATTCTTTCCCCTGCATCATATCAGAGAAAATTTTTGACAGTTTAAGCGCGGTTTCAACAGACTGGCCTTTAATGGCCTGTGTCATCATAGAAGCAGAGGACATGGAAATGGAACAGCCTTCCCCGTCAAACTTGGCATCTTTTATCTCGCCGTCTTCAATTTGAAGGGTAAGGCGGATACGGTCGCCGCATGTAGGGTTGTTCATATCGATTGTTAAGCTATCTTCGAGTACACCTTTGTTCCGCGGGTTTTTGTAATGGTCCATGATGACCTGGCGGTACAAGGTGTCCAGGTTGTTAAAAGACATTTGTAAAGTACTCCTTTGTTTTAACAATTCCTGCAACAAGCTTATCGATTTCTTCTTCTGTATTGTACAGGTAAAAACTTGCACGTGCAGTAGAAGAAACATTCAGCCATTTCATAAGCGGCTGTGCACAATGATGTCCGGCACGCACTGCGATGCCTTCTGCATCAAGCACTGTAGCCACATCGTGAGGATGAACATCCTCTATATTGAACGTTACAAGTCCTGCGCGGTGCTTTGGACCGTAAATCGTAATGCCTTCAACTTCTGAAAGTTGCTCGAGTGCATAGTCTGCAAGCCTGTGCTCGTATGCTTCGATGGTATCAAGGCCAATATCCTGAAGGAAATCAATCGCAGCACCAAGCCCGATCGCTCCGGCAATAATCGGTGTTCCGGCTTCGAACTTCCACGGAAGCTCTTTCCACGTTGATTCGTACAGGCCGACAAAATCAATCATCTCGCCGCCGAATTCGACCGGCTCCATCACTTCAAGAAGCGCTTTTTTCCCGTAAAGTACGCCGATGCCGGTAGGACCGCACATTTTATGGGCAGAAAAAGCAAAGAAATCACAATCCAGATCCTGCACGTCAATTTTCATATGAGGAGCACTTTGTGCACCGTCAACGACCATGACTGCACCTTTGCTGTGTGCAATTTCTGCAAGTTCTTTGATAGGGTTAATGGTTCCAAGCACATTTGAGACCTGCATCACAGATACAATTTTAGCGGCATCTGTAATGGTGGCTTTTGCATCCTCTAAAGAAATGGTTCCGTCTTCTTGAAGAGGGATGTATTTAAGGACAGCTCCCGTTTCTTTGGCAAGCTGCTGCCATGGAATCACATTCGCATGATGCTCCATGTGGGTGATGACAATCTCATCCCCGGCCTTAAGATTAGCACGCCCATAGCTCGCTGCAACTGTATTTAAAGCTGTCGTAGCTCCGCGCGTGAAGATAATTTCTTCCATCGATGAAGCGCCAATGAATTTCCGGACCTTTTCACGGGCTCCTTCATATCCATCTGTCGCCTTCGTTCCAAGCGTATGAACGCCGCGGTGCACATTTGAATTGTACTCCCGGTAATAGCGGTCAAGCGCTTCAATGACGGGCAGCGGCTTCTGTGAAGTCGCTGCACTGTCAAGATATACAAGATCCTGTCCATTTACCTGCTGATCCAAAATCGGAAAAAGTGAACGGATATCTTGAATATTCATTACTTAACTTTCCTTTCGATAACCTCAACAAGCTGTTTCTTAACGCCTTCAATTGGAAGGACGTTGACTACCGGCGCTAAGAATCCATGAATGACAAGGCGCTCTGCCTCAACCTTCGGAATTCCGCGGCTCATCAGGTAGTAAAGCTGAAGAGGATCTACACGGCCAACAGAAGCCGCATGTCCTGCTGTAACATCATCTTCATCGATCAGAAGAATCGGGTTAGCGTCACCGCGCGCTTTTTCACTCAGCATAAGCACTCTTGATTCCTGCTCAGCGTTTGATTTTGAAGCACCGTGCTCGATTTTCCCGATGCCGTTGAAGACAGATGAAGCACTGTCTTTCATCACACCGTGTTTTAAGATATATCCTTCAGAGTTTCTACCGAAGTGAATGACTTTAGTCGTAAAGTTCTGAGTTTGCGATCCGCGGCCGACTACAACTGATTTAGTGTCGCCGTAAGATCCGTCACCCATCAGGTTTGTCGTATTCTCAGAGATTGTGTTTCCGTCGTTCATCAAGCCAAGAGCCCACTCGATGCGGCCGTCGCGTCCTGCAGTACCGCGGCGGTTTACATAGGTTGTAACACCTTTATTCAAGTGATCAACAGCACCGTACGTTACTTTTGCGTTTGAGTTTGCGAAAACTTCTGTCACGATGTTGAAAACGGCTCCTTCAGTCTCTGTTACAGAGATATAGTTCTCAACATACGTTACTGAACTGTTGTTGTCTGCTACGACGATTACATGGTTGAAAAGAGTCGTAGCCGGATTCTCGTGAACATACACAGCTTGAAGTGGTGCAGCAACTTCGACACTTTTAGGCACATATACGAACACTCCGCCGTTCATTAGGGCAGCATTCAATGCTGTCAGGCGGTGCTCATCGACTTTTACGCCGTCTGTCATAAAGTATTTTTTCACAAGCTCTGAATGCTCGCGTGCAGCTGTATGAATGTCTGTAAAGATTACGCCCTGGTCTTTCAGCTCCTGTGACAGAGATGAATAAGCAGGTGTTGTATCAAGCTGGACGTACAGATTTTTGTTCTCTTCTTCAAGGTCGATAAGAGATTTTACTTCTTCATGCAGACTGTCAAGTGACGCAAGCTTTTCGCTTTTCACTGCATGAGTTTTAAACTCAGTGAAGTTCCATTTGTCAATCTTTGTTTTATCCGGCTTTGGCATAGAAAGGTCTTCAGCTTTTGCAAGAGCCTGTAAGCGCAGTTCTGTTAGCCATTCCGGTTCGCCAAGTTCTTTTGAAAAACCGGCGACATAGTCATGGTTGAATGTTGTCTCTACTGTCATCTTAATCCCCCTAACGCTTACGCTTCTTGACCAACAGTTTCGTCTTCGATGCCAAGCTCTTGTTTAATCCAGTCATATCCTTCTGCTTCAAGGCGCTGAGAAAGCTCAGGTCCGCCTGATTTTACTATTCGTCCCTGCATCATAACGTGTACATGATCAGGTGTGATGTAGTTAAGCAGGCGCTGATAGTGAGTGATGATCAGGCAGCCGAACTCTTCAGAACGCATTTGGTTGATGCCTTTTGAAACGACTTTAAGTGCGTCGATATCAAGTCCTGAGTCGATTTCATCAAGAATGGCGATCTTAGGCTCGATCATCATTAATTGAAGAATTTCGTTGCGTTTTTTCTCACCGCCGGAAAAACCTTCGTTCAGGTAGCGCTGTGCCATATCAGGATCCATTTCAAGGAACTCCATGTTCGAATCCATTTTGCGGATGAATTTCATTAATGAAATTTCTTCGCCTTCTTCTTTGCGCGCATTGATAGATGAACGAAGGAAGTCCGCGTTCGTTACGCCGCTGATTTCGCTTGGATACTGCATTGCAAGGAACAGACCTGCGCGTGCGCGCTCATCAACTTCCATTTCAAGTACATCTTCACCGTCAAGTGTGATGCTGCCTTTTGTTACTTCGTACTTAGGGTGCCCCATAATTGCTGATGAAAGCGTTGATTTACCAGTACCATTCGGTCCCATGATTGCGTGGAACTCTCCGCCTTTTATTTCAAGGTTTACACCTTTCAAAATCTCTTTTCCGTCAATTTCCACGTGTAAATCTTTAATCACTAATGTTGATCCTGCCATAACTGCTTATACCTCCAATAATCTATAAGATCTGAATTTAATCATTCTCAATTTATTCTCATTCTAATTTTATAACAAATGAAAAGTGAATACAACTTTTTCGGAGGCTGAGCCAATTCGCCGCAACCCAAAAGGAACCAGCCTGCGGCTGATTCCTTTTATCCATAGTCTATCCATTCATTTTCCGGTCAATTTCCGCAAACAGCTGTTTGCTTTTCTGATAGTCCTCTTCACGATTCTTTTCTACTTCCATACGCTTCTCATGGTTTCTGCTGTACACTGCGTACCCCATTTTGTGGGACTGCATAAGAGCCTTTTCCATTTCAGTCGTGTAATTCAAATCAAGCTTCTGCTGACTTGCGTAGATAATGAATCATCCTCTCAGGTTTTGTAAAAACGATACTACTATCGTAATACCCTCTGTAAAAAAGTTCAAACCGGCTGAGAAGGGATATGAATGAGTGACATACATACAGAGCTCTTCACTGCGTGATGCAGGCAGAATTTAAATAGATGCTCTTATTTCCTGCTGTTTGCTACTGTTTCAGCTGATTGAGCTCTGTGATGCACTCCTGTACAAGCGTAACAGACTGGCTCATGGCGGCTCCTCCGCCGAATGCGGCAGTCACGCCTACTGTTTCAAGAATTTCCTGTTCGCTCGCACCCTGATCAAGGCATCCCTTTGTATGATAAATGATGCAGTATTCATCCTGGGAGTAAATACTGATCCCAAGGGCAATCAGCTGTTTTTCTTTTTGGGAGAGAGTCCCTTCCTTAAAGCATTCCTGTGTAAATTCATTATAAAGGTGAGCAAGTTCCGGCATTTTTTCTGTAAAGATGCCAAGGCCTTCTTTGTAATCGTGCAAAGCTGCTTCGCTTGA
This sequence comes from Metabacillus sp. SLBN-84, assembly GCF_053629595.1. Taxonomy (NCBI): domain Bacteria; kingdom Bacillati; phylum Bacillota; class Bacilli; order Caryophanales; family Bacillaceae; genus Metabacillus; species Metabacillus sp. SLBN-84. Next base: position 790,160 of record NZ_JBRJIP010000001.1, on the reverse strand, counting down.
GTTTCTCGGTTCAAAATGCTGCATGATGTTCAGCTCCATTCCTAAGATTCAACACCGTTAGTATGCAGAAAACAGGTCCAGAGTATGCGGAAAAATAAAGGATGCAGCGGCAGCTTATTTGGTTTGGAGCGACTGTTTTCTTCTATATAATATTGATTGTTGTTTAAGGAGGAATTTTCTTTTCTAATTTAGTTTGCAGTAGTACCCGTTCCCTTCCGCTCCGGGAACTTGCTTTCCGCGGGGACGACCGGGAGCCTCCTCGCTGCGCTTGCGGGGTCTCCCTTGCCGTCTTCATCCCGCAGGAGTCAAGTTCCCTCCGCTGCAGTGCACTGGAGTTTTCGACTACAACTGGAAGCATATCAGTTACTTATGACCCTTCAGCTCTCGTGAACCTGCCTAAAAGGTCATATCTTCTCTGCTTTTGACCCTTCAGCTCATACAGATTTGTTTGAAGGGTTATATCTTCACTTCTTATGACCATTCAGCTTCCGTGAATCTGCCTGAAGCGTCATATCTTCTCTGCTTATGACCTTTCAGCTCTCGCGAATCTGCCTTAAGGATCATATCTTCTCTGCTTATCACCTTTCAGCTCCCGTAAACCTACCTGAAGGGTCATTTCTTCGCTCCTTTTGACCCTTCACCTCATACAAATCTGTTCGAATGGTTATATCTCCGCTCCTCATAACCCTTTAGCCCTAGCCCCTGAAAAGTGTCAGCACAAGAAAAAATCCGAACTGATTTCCAGTTCGGATTTCCCAATGGCTGTGCAACTTATTTTCCGTCTACAGGTACAACGGCACCTTCGTATTTTTCTTCAATGAACTTCTGGATTTCTTCTGAGTGAAGAACGTCCACAAGCGCTTTGATCTCTTCTTTGTTTTCGTCACCTTTACGGACAGTAATGATGTTTACATATGGAGAATCAGATCCTTCAAGCGCAATTGCATCTTTTTGAGGATTCAGACCGGCTCCGATGGCATAGTTCGTGTTGATCAGAACTGCATCTCCCTCGTCATTGTTATAAGCCTGAGGAAGGATGCTTGCTTCAACGTCAGCTTTAAATTTCAGGTTCTTTTTGTTTTCGCCGATGTCGTCAACCGTAGCTGTTGTTTTATCGACACCTTCTTTAATTGTAATCAGGCCTTCATTTTCAAGAAGGGAAAGCATGCGTCCGTGATCAGCAACAGAGTTGCTCATAATAATCGTTCCGCCTTCAGGAATATCTTCAAGTGATTTATGCTTTTTAGAATAAACACCGATCGGCTCGATGTGAATTCCGCCTGCATTCACAAAATCGTAGTCCTTGTTTTCAGCCATCTGTGACTCAAGGTACGGGATGTGCTGGAAGTAGTTTGCATCAATTTCTTCGCTTGCAAGAGATTTGTTCGGCAAGATGTAGTCCTGGAAAGGAACGATATCAAGCTCGATGCCTTTTTCTTCAAGTAAAGGCTGGGCTTCTTCTAAAATTTCAGCGTGAGGAACATTAGATGCTCCGATTTTCAGTGTTTTAGATTCCTCGCCGCCCCCATCACCGCCGCCGCAGGCAGCAAGAGCAAAAGCAGATGTAGCAAAAACAGCACTTAAGAGTAATTTTTTCATAGTGATAATCCTCCCTAACGTTTGTCTAATTTTGATGTTATAAAATCTCCAATAAATTGGATAATGAAAACAATGACAAGTATTAAAATGGTTGCAATCATCGTTACAGCATTATTGTTTCTCTGGAAGCCTTCCAAAAAGGCAAGGTTTCCAAGGCCGCCTGCACCAACTACTCCAGCCATGGCTGTGTAGCCGACAAGAGCAATCGCTGTTACTGTAATCCCGGAAATTAAAGCAGGAGATGATTCTGGAATCAGGACCTTCCAGATAATCGTAGATGTTTTAGCGCCCATTGATCTGGCCGCTTCAATAACTCCTTTATCAATTTCACGGAGTGCAATTTCAACCATACGGCCATAGAACGGAGCAGCTCCGATAATTAATGCCGGCAGTGCCGCCTTTGCACCAAGAAACGTATCAAGAATGGCCTTGGTAAAAGGAATAAGCAAAATAATCAGCAGGATAAACGGAATCGATCTAAAAATGTTTACAAATGCAGATATGATGACATTAACCGGCTTGTTTTCCCAGATACCGCCTCTGGATGTAAGGAAGAGCAGCAAGCCGAGGATAATACCCAGCACAAATGTTGCTGCCACCGAAAATGCAGTCATGAACAGGGTTTCACTGGTTGCTTCCCATACGTTTTCCCATCTCACGTTCTCAAACATTTGAAATCACCTCCGCCTCGACCTCTTGGCTGCGGATGTAGGCCATCGCTCTTTCAAGTTCAGCCTGTTCGCCGTCTATATGGATAAACAGTGTGCCGTAAGATCCGCTTTGCGTTTGTGAAATTTTCCCCTGAAGAATATTCACCTGAATCGGATGGTTACGAATCAGGTTCGTAATCAGAGGATTTTCAGTAGAATCACCTACAAATGTCAGCTGAATAACCATGCCGTGCTTATATTTTTCAAGGATCAGTTCCATTGTTTCCTGCGTGTCATCCGGCTCTGTAATTTGTTTCACAAAGCGCTTTGTGATCGCCTGCTGAGGCTTTCTGAATACGTCAAGCACTTCTCCCTGCTCGACAATCTTTCCGCTTTCCATTACTGCTACACGGTGGCAGATTTTTCGGATAACATGCATTTCGTGGGTAATCAGAACAATCGTCAGCCCTAACCGTTCGTTAATGTCAACAAGCAGGTCAAGAATGGAATCAGTTGTCTGCGGGTCAAGTGCTGATGTCGCCTCGTCACATAGAAGCACTTTTGGATTGTTGGCAAGGGCTCTCGCAATTCCGACCCTCTGCTTTTGTCCTCCGCTCAGCTGGGAAGGATATGAATCTTCCCGTCCTTCAAGTCCGACAAGCTTGATCAGCTCTTCTACTCGTTTAGCCCGCTGCTCGCTTTTTATTCCGGCAATCTCAAGCGGAAACGCAATGTTTTCACGTACCGTTCTTGACCAAAGCAGGTTAAAATGCTGGAAGATCATGCTGATTTCCTGCCGTGCCTTTCGAAGTTCGCTGCCGCTGATTTTATCGATGCCCCTGTCGGCTACCTGAATGGAGCCGTCTGTTGGTTTTTCAAGTCCGTTCAGCAGGCGGATAAGTGAACTTTTTCCGGCGCCGCTATAACCGATAATTCCGAAAATTTCACCTTTGTTTATGTCCAGATTGACTGAATCAACAGCCGTAACACGGCCATTCTTCGTCTGAAATACTTTTCGTACGTCCTTTAGCGTAATCATGAATTCACCTTCTTCCAAAATTCCACTCACTAACATTTTGCTCTATATCGCCTTGCTTCATGTTTTTTCTCAAAAAACAAAAAGCCTTTCTGCAGAAATGAGCAGAAAGGCATATGTGAAAAAACCTTTCTCTCATCTTTCAAAGCTGCAAGCTTTGAGTGAATTGGCACCTTTTCAACGATGTTGACGGTTGCCGGGCTTCATAGGGCACTTCCCTCCACCTCTCTGGATAAGAGACTGACAAATTTATTAAATTGACTGTATATTTAGTGAGTTTATAGTACGAGAGTGATTCTATCATGCATCAAAAGTACGTGTCAAGAACAAAACTTCAGGAGCATGCTTATCGTGCTGTAGATTCTGTCAGTGACCTTATGCCGACGGCCTTCTCAATTGCCTGCTCCAAGTCTTCAAGCAGGTCGTCTATATGTTCAATACCAACAGAGAGTCTGATTAGATCTTCCGTTACGCCTGATTTCCTCAGGCCGTCAGCGTCGAGCTGCTGGTGTGTTGTGCTCGCAGGATGGATGATGAGGCTCTTTGCATCCCCAACATTGGCAACGTGTGACCACAGCTCTGCAGAGTTGATCACTTTAGCCCCTGCTTCGCGTCCGCCTTCAATGCCGAATACCACGACTGCACCGGCTCCCTCCGGTAAGTATTTCTCAGCAAGTGCCCGGTCCGGATGCTTTGAATCTTCAGGATAGAGAACCCATTTAACTGCAGGATGTCCGTTCAGATAGTCTACAACCTTCCTAGTATTCGAGATATGCTCTTTCATTCTGACATGCAGCGTTTCAAGACCGAGGTTAAATTGAAAAGCATTAAACGGGCTGAGTGCAGGCCCAAGATCTCTCAGCAGCTGCACTCTTGCTTTAACAATATAAGCCGCTTCCGGAAGGGCTTCTGCGTAAACCAGGTTATGATAGCTTGGATCAGGTGTGGTGAAACCCGGGAACTTTCTGCTGTTCCAGTCAAATTTCCCTCCATCTACAATAACGCCGCCAAGCGTTGTGCCATTTCCAAGCAGCCACTTCGTCGCTGAATGAACAACGATATCAGCCCCGTGTTCGAGCGGACGGCACAAATACGGGGTGGCGAATGTATTATCTACAATCAGCGGAATCCCGGCCTCATGGGCAATTTTTGCAACGGCTTCTATATCCAGCACTTGAAGACTCGGGTTGCCAATTGTCTCAGCAAAAATCGCCTTCGTTTTTTCTGTAATCGCGCTTCTGAAATTTTCCGGGTTCTCCGGATTAACAAATGTGGTTTCAATGCCGTATTTAGGCAAAGTCGTCTGGAAAAGATTATAGGTTCCCCCGTAAAGACTCGATGCTGACACGATTTCATCCCCGGCACCGGCAATATTCAGAATCGAGAGGGTGATGGCTGCCATACCGCTTGCTACCGCAAGACTTCCGACACCGCCTTCAAGTTCAGCGATGCGCTCCTCAAGGACGGAGGAAGTCGGGTTATGTATACGGGTATAAATGTACCCCTGTTCTTTTAATGCAAATAAGTTTGAGGCGTGCTCAGTGTCATTAAAAACGTATGCATTAGACTGGTAAATCGGAACAGATCTGGCGCCTGTTCCAGGATCAGGATTTAGCCCTCCATGAATGTTGACGGTCTCCAAACGGTACTTTTTTCGAGTCATGATCCATTTCTCCTCCCAAGTTAAAAAAATAAAAAACCCCTTCAAAGAAGAGGCGCGCATCCCGGTCTTCTTATCTTTCAGAGCATATCCACTCTGCTGGAATTGGCACCGTGAGTTACTCGCTGTATCCGGTTGCCGGGCTTCACAGGGCCAGGCCCCTCCACCGCTCTTGATAAGATTTCTTATTATTTCTATTGGGATTGTATCATTTTATTTCTTTTTAAGTCAATTATTTGTTTGAATTTTTAAAAAATTATTTGCAGAGCTGAATGAGTGACTCTACTCGAAGTATATTTCTGAATGACCCTTTTGCCTCCATAGCTCCAAGTTTTACAAGCTGTAAAAGCCTGATTGGCGAATGAAAGCAATCTTGAAAATGCCTTTCTTCCCCAGCAATCTGCACATGAAAGAGTTCATTATCACTGCTTACATGACAGTTGCCTTTTTGCAGAACGAGAGTGGATTTTTGATTGAGGTTTTTAACCCAGAACTCAATTCTTAAGTTTTCGTTTGGAAGCAGCGGCTGTATAAAATGGGCATTATTCATTTTTTCGGCGAAAAAGGTCAGATCCATTGTTTCTCCTCATTTCCGTTCAAGTGGTTATAGGAGAAATTCTATTTTTTCGTACTTTTCCCTTTTAGAAAGCTTCGACATATTCCTTCCTCAGTAAGACAAAATCTTTTCTTTTTCTATTTCCCAAGAAATATGTCAAATGCCGCCCTCATCAGGCGGCATATTTTTTCAATATTTGATAGAGATGTTCGACAGAATGAAAGGCATACGTTTTGCTGATCAATCTTCCATTTTCAAAAATAAGCAGGCAAGGAACACTTTCGATTTCCCAGGCAGACGCCTGTTTCGGAAGATAATTCAGGTTGGCCATCTTTATTTCAAGGGCAGGCAGCATCGCCTCAACTACTGTCAGCATCTTTTTAGCGAGCTGACATGTGCCGCAAAAGGGTGTATATAAATAAAGAATGGCAGTATCCCTCTCTGCGAGTCTGCTTACCTGCTCTTCATTGCATTCAATCATTGCCTTTTCACAAACTCCCTTTATAAGTATTTCGCATGCACATCAATGTTTGCACTCAGCAGCACGGCTGCGACATGCTGATCAGGCGCAGTGGCAACTTCCCTGTACATTTTGTCGATAAACAAATGCGCAGCCTCGGGAAATTCACGTTTGAACTGTTTTCTCAGGCGATCCCCGGAATCATCAGAATCCACAAGCACATAAACATCACGGCTGAACAGTTCATCCACCATTTCATCAAGCCGTGTCAGACTGATTGTGCCATTTGTACAAATAATTTCAACCGGTTCGTTGACAACATTTAATACTTTTCGCTTATCAGATGTTCCTTCAACAATTATGACTTTTTCAACCTCAATTGCAGACATCGCCATCACCTATTCAGTTAGAGTATATGTTATCTATAACCTATTCGAAACGCATGAGGTTGTTTCCTTCTGACCTTTAAAACAGGCCGGAACAACAGGAAAAGGCAGTGGAACATTCCACTGCCAAGTCATCAGCACCAGCCGTTTTCTTCGTCACAATCGACATACTTCTCATCTTGTTTAGATAGAACGTCTGCATACTGAAAAAAGGAATGATTTTCTTCTTCATATCCATTTTTCAACGACACCTGACCGTCCGGGCCAAGTGACATCGAGCCGATTTGCTCTTTTTCAAAAAACAGATTCATCTGCCCGCCTTCAAATCTGCCGGTGACGCGGTCTGTAATATCCAGCCGTTTCTTTTCAAATGACATGCTGAAACACCCTCCTTTTTACTGTTTAGGGTGTCCAGAAGGTGAATTGATTATCAGTCTTCGTTTGTCATTTCTTCGTATTGCTCAGCTGTCATCAAGTTGTCTACATCACCTGCATTGCTTGGCTCAATGACAATCATCCAGGCTTTTTCATATGGAGACTCGTTGACAAATTCAGGGCTGTCATCAAGGTCTTCATTAATTTCAACAACTGTTCCGCTGATTGGCGCATACAGCTCAGATACTGTTTTTACAGACTCAACGCTGCCGAATGGCTCGTCTGCTTTAATTTCGTCGCCTACTTCAGGAAGTTCAACAAACACAATATCTCCAAGCTCTGATTGTGCAAAGTCCGTAATCCCGATGCGTACTTTATCGCCTTCAACTTTAACCCACTCGTGTTCTTCAGAGTAGCGAAGTTCTTTTGGTGTGTTCATTTTTTCTACCTCCAACTGATTATCGTGTTTTATTTGTAAAAAGACTAAAAGGGTAAGTCTTCTACTTCTCTAGCCAGGTTTCTTTAAACTGATCTTCTTTAAATCCGACAGTTGTCTTGCTTCCGTCCGTTGTCAGCGGGCGTTTAATCAGCATGCCGTCAGATGCCAGAAGGCCAAGAAGTTCATCTTCGGACATGGAGGATATTTTATCCTTCAGGCCAAGCTCACGGTATTTCTGACCGCTTGTGTTAAAGAATTTTTTGATTTCCAATCCGCTTGAATCAAGCATTGATTTCAGGTCTTCCTTTGACGGCGGATTTTCGACAATATGTATTTCTTGTGCCTGCAAATGGTGATCTTCTAACCACTTTTTTGCTTTCCGGCATGTCCCGCATTTAGGATACCAGTAATATTTAAGCGCCACTCTTTTCACCACCTGCAACCGTAATTGAACAACATTATTTTACCACATTCTTTATGACAAGCATAATGACAAGCATCGTCATTCTGCCATCTATTATCTTGGCCTTTTTTTCGCAAAAATCATCAAAAAGACCTTTTCTTTTGAAAAAGGTCTTTTTGAAAGGTATTTATTACGCGCGGTATCCGTTCTCTTCGATCAGTGCAGCAGCGATTTCGCGCTTTTTGGCAATGACATTGATCGGCGTGTGGCGCGTGAATTTTCTTAATGCAGAGATCATCATGCGGAGAGTGTCTCCCTGTTCAATCGCAACAAGAGATTCTTTAGCATGTGCTTCAATTTCGTTGAATGCTTCCTGGCAATACACTTGCGTGTAAAGAAGTTTTTGAGCACTCTTTGCTTCACCGTACTTATTAATTGCCTTTTCCGTGCGGAGGATGGCAGATTCCATAGCGTATACACTGCTCACGATATCAGCAATGTTCACTAAAACTTCCTGTTCCTTCTGCAGGGACTGGCCGTATTTCTGAGCAGCAAGTCCGGCAATCATTAAACCGATTTTCTTTGCATTTTTCAAAAGGTGCTTTTCCTGCTCAAGAACGCCGTCTCCCGGTTCTTCAGGCATAAGCATCATTAACTCTTCCTGAAGAGCCTGTGCTTTTTGAAGAAGCGGCAGTTCACCCTTCATTGCTTTTCTTAAATATGTGCCGGGAACGAGAAGACGGTTGATTTCATTCGTTCCTTCAAAAATACGGTTAATACGTGAGTCGCGGTATGCTCTCTCTACTTCGTACTCAGCCATGAAGCCATAGCCGCCGTGAATTTGAACGCCTTCATCAACGACATAGTCAAGTGTTTCAGAACCGAGGACTTTGTTCAGTGAACACTCAATCGCATACTCTGCAATAGATGCCGCAACTTCTTTTCCGTCCTTGACTTCTTCAGGAGTCAGGCGGCTCATGCGGTCTTCAAATAATCCAACTGTACGGTACACTGAGCTTTCCATTGCATATGTTTTTGAAGCCATGTTTGCCAGTTTTTCCTGGATGAGCGAAAAGCTGCTGATTGGCGTTTTTGAACTGCTGGCGCTGGTTGGCATATTCAACAGATACGTCAATAATGCGTTTAGATCCGCCGATTGTTCCGACAGCAAGCTTATAGCGTCCGATGTTTAGAATGTTAAAGGCAATAACGTGGCCTTTTCCAAGGTCGCCAAGAAGATTTTCTTTAGGAACAAGCGCATCTTCTAAAATAAGCGTTCTTGTAGATGAACCTTTGATTCCCATTTTCTTTTCTTCCGGACCGGTTGATACCCCAGGGTATTCTTTTTCTACGATAAATGCCGAGAAATGCTCGCCGTCAACCTTTGCATACACAACAAACACATCTGCAAAGCCGGAGTTTGTGATCCACTGTTTTTCACCGTTCAGTACATAATGCGTGCCTTCTGCGTTAAGCTTTGCCGTCGTTCTGGCACCAAGGGCATCTGAGCCTGATCCCGGTTCAGTCAGTGCATAGGCTGCAATGCGCTGACCTGATGCTAGATCTGGAAGGTACTGCTGCTTTTGCTCCTCGCTTCCAAAAAGAACGATTGGCAGAGATCCGATACCGACATGAGCGCCGTAGGAAAGAGAGAAGCTTCCTGCACGGGCAAATTTTTCAGTAATCAGCGCCGAGCTGATTTTATCAAGGCCAAGACCGCCGTATTCTTCAGGTACGTCAGCACCGAGAAGGCCAAGTTCGCCTGCCTGCTTCAATAGTTTGACAGACTTATCAAACTGATGGTTTTCAATATCTTCAAGCTGAGGCAGTACATCATTTACGACGAAATCCTCTGTCGTTTTGGCGATCATTTTATGCTCATCAGTGAAATCCTCTGGTGTAAAAACACTTTCATATGTCACATCATCAAGTAAAAAGCTTCCACCCTTTATTAGATTTTCAGTTGTTTTTGACATTGGTCGTTCCCCCATTTTCCTGATTTTTAAGTCTTACACTAATTCAAATACTCCCGCTGCGCCCATTCCGCCGCCGATGCACATTGTGACAACTCCGAATTGCTCGCCGCGGCGCTTCATTTCGTGAATAAGGGAAAGGGTTAACTTAGCTCCTGTACACCCAAGCGGATGACCGAGCGCAATTGCTCCCCCGTTGACATTCACTTTCTCTTCATCGATCCCAAGAGCTCTGATGACTTGAATAGACTGTGAAGCAAATGCTTCATTCAGTTCAAAGAGTCCAATATCAGACAGGCTTAAACCTGCAGCTTTCAGTGCACGCGGAATCGCTTCGATCGGGCCGATTCCCATTACTTCCGGAGGAACTCCGCCTACTGCAAAGGAGCGGAATTTCACGAGTGACTCCAGTCCAAGCGCATCCGCTTTTTCACGGTCCATGACCATTACAGCAGCAGCACCGTCGCTCGTCTGCGAGGAATTTCCTGCTGTAACGGATCCTTTCACATTGAATGCAGGTCTTAATGTTGAGAGAATCTGCATAGTCGTTCCAGGACGGACACCCTCGTCTTTTGAGAACTGGAACGTCTTTTCGCGGAGCTTATGATCTGCTCCAACGCTTCTTTGTGTAACTTCTACAGGTACGATTTCATCCTCAAACTTGCCCTCTGCAATGGCTCTTGCCGCTTTCTCATGGCTTCTTACTGCAAAGGCATCCTGCTCTTCGCGGCTGACTCCGTATTTGACAGCTACCTGTTCTGCCGTGTGGCCCATTCCCATGTAATACTCAGGCGCACTTTCAGCAAGCACTGCATTCGGACGGACAACGTGGCCCATCATCGGTACCATGCTCATTGATTCGGCTCCGCCTGCAATGGCTGTATCCGAGTGGCCAAGCATGATCTTCTCCGCTGCGTAAGCAATACTTTGAAGACCTGATGAACAATAGCGGTTGACTGTGATCGCAGGTACTGTATACGGCAATCCGGCAAGCGCTCCGATGTTTCGTGCAAGATTCAGCCCCTGCTCTGCTTCAGGCATCGCACATCCAATGATCAGATCATCAATATTTCCTTCGTATCCGCCAGCACGCTTAAGTGTCTCTTTTACGACAAGCGCTCCAAGATCATCTGGTCTTACGGCTGCTAGTGACCCTTTTTTTGCTCTTCCGACAGGTGTTCTGGCACCTGCTACAATGACCGCTTCTCTCATGACAGTGCACCCTCCTAGTTACGTAATGGTTTTCCTTTTACAAGCATATGCTGCATTCTTTGCTGAGATTTGCCTTCCTTCACGAGACTCAGGAACGCTTCTCTTTCAAGGTCAAGTAAATACTGTTCATCTACTTCCGTGCCAAACGGCACTTTGCCTCCCGCAATGACATAGGCGAGCTTTTGGGCAATTTTCAAATCGTGCTCTGAAATATATCCTGACTGAAGCATGGATTGTGCTCCAAGAAGAAGGGCAGCATAACCTGTCTCGCCTACGACAGGTACCTTTTTGCGTACAGGTGCCTTATAGCCGTTATCAGACAGCTGCAGAACTTTCTGCTTTGCATCATAAATGAGGTGATCCCCATTGAAGCTTACAGAATCTTTTTCATTCATAAAGAAGTTTTCTTTTGCTTCAGCTGCAGAAGAAGAAACTTTAGCTGTTGCAATCGTTTCAAATACTTTATTGGCTACGTTCTGCAGATCGAAATCGACGCCTTTTGGAACGCTGTTCAGAAGTTTAATGTAAAGCTCTTTGTTGCCTCCGCCGCCCGGGATCAGGCCTACGCCGGCTTCAACAAGTCCCATGTACGTTTCGCTTGATGCCTGAATGCTTGCAGACGGAAGACAGATTTCTGCTCCTCCGCCAAGTGACATGCCAAATGGAGCAGCAACGACCGGCTTTGGACTGTATTTGATTTTCATCATAGCCTGCTGGAAGTGGCGGACAACCATGTCAACTTCAAAGTAGTTGTCATCCTGAGCTTCCATCAGGATCATGGCAAGGTTCGCACCGACGCAGAAGTTTTTGCCCTGATTACCGATGACAAGCCCTTTAAAGTTCTTTTCAACTTCATCCACGGCAAAATTAATCATCTGGATAATATCTAGACCGATTGCATTATTCGGTGAATGGAATTCAAGCAGCGCTACTCCGTCGCCAAGATCCACCAAACTTGCTCCGCTGTTTTTCTTAATGACGCCTTTTTTCTCTTTCAAGTCTTTGAGATTGATGACTTTTTCGTTCGTCTCAATGCGTCTGTAATCGCCATCATGGTAATAGTAAGAAACGCCGTCTTCTTTTTTATAGAAGGATGTGAAGCCTCTCTCAAGCATGTCTTTGATCCAGGCCGGAACCGTTTTTCCTTCAGCCTCCATCTTTTCAACTGATTTTGAAAGACCGATGCTGTCCCATGTTTCAAACGGGCCGTACTGCCAGCCGAATCCCCATTTCATTGCTTCATCAATAGCAAGGATGTCATCTGCAATATCGCCGAGAAGTTCAGCAGAATAGAGAAGAGTCGGGCTTGTAATATTCCATAGAAGCGTTCCTGCTCTGTCGCCAGAATAGATAAGCGCTTTCATTTTTGCTGCTGAACCCTTGATCTGTTTTGCAGCCTCGACGCTCTGAGCCTTCAGCTTCTTCCGTTCTTGATACTCCAAGGTCTCTGGATTCAGCTCGAGAATCTCTTTTCCTTCTTTTTTGAAGAATCCCTGGCCTGATTTGCTTCCGAGCCAGCCGTTCTCAAGCATCTTTTTCATAAATTCGGGAATGTCGAATACGTCTTTCTCTTCGCCTTCCACCTGGTCATAGACGTTCTTTGCAACATGTGCAAAAGTATCAAGTCCTACAACATCAAGCGTTCTGAAAGTTGCGCTTTTTGGCCGGCCGATAAGAGGACCTGTTACGGAATCCACTTCACCTACACTGTATCCGCCCTTTTGCAGTTCCTTAACGGTAACAAGGAGGCCGTAGGTTCCAATTCTGTTGGCAATGAAATTTGGAGTGTCCTTTGCTTCAACTACTCCTTTTCCAAGAACATCTTCCCCGAACGTTTTCATAAAGGAAAGAATCTCCGGCGATGTTGCTTTTGTCGGGATGATTTCGAGCAGTTTCAGGTAGCGCGGCGGATTGAAAAAGTGAGTTCCAAGGAAATGCTTCCGGAAATCATCAGAACGCCCCTCTGACATCGCTTCTACTGAAATGCCTGATGTATTTGAGCTGACAATGCTGCCTTGTTTTCTATATTGATCTACTTGCGTAAAGACTTTTTTCTTCACTTCAAGATTTTCAACGACTACTTCAATAATCCAATCCGCTTCAGCGAGTCTGTGCATGTCATCATCGAAGTTACCCGCTTCGATTAAAGCCAGATTTCCTTTTGCAGTAAGCGGTGCCGGTTTTTGCTTGAGAAGCTTTTGTACAGCATCTGATGAGATGCGGTTTCTAACAGCTGCATCCTGCAGAGTCAGACCTTTCTTCTCTTCGCTGTCAGTCAGCGTGCGCGGTACAATATCAAGCAATAGAACAGGGATTCCGATATTTGCCAAGTGTGCAGCAATGCCTGAACCCATGACTCCGGATCCGAGAACTGCGGCTTTTCTAATACGCTGGTTCATGAATGCTCCCCCTTTAGTCGCTTTGAATGAATGCTCATTCATTTTTTGATGAAAAAAATATCCGGGAAATCTTCCCTCTATCTATTAATATAAAAGATTTAGAAAATTTGTTCAACACATTTACGAAAAATTCACATATTAATTTTTTAAAAAACGATTTGTCCCATTGATTTGACATAAATAAGGGCAGCTCTGATTACATGAAAAAATGGAGCCCGGGAAAAATATAACCGGGGAGGTGATCAATCATGGCAAGACTGAAGAAAGATCCATCGAATGCAGGGATTAGCGCTGCAAGTGTAAAGGGAAGCTCCGGGCCGACAAACGAAATGGCCGGCGGAGGGAAACGCTCAAGCACAAACCAGCAATATAAGAAAAAGAATATGGGACAGGAATAGGGTCTCAGGGTAAAGCTGATTTGAATCAAATCAGCTTTATTCGGCTTGAACTCTCTTTACATGTTTTTTTACATATTGGATTAATGAAAAAGGGATATGCGAAAAATAAACATTTTCAGCACTTCAGCAAAGGCCCCCTTTTCTGCTTCGATCTGTTTTTAGCCGAATGAGGGTCAGTCCCGCCGTCCTTTAAAGCACGGCGGAACTGACCCCTATTTTTTAAAGATACCCTTCAGCACAAATAATGCGTTTGCAGGCCTTTCTGCCAGCCGCCTCATAAAGTAGCCGTACCAGTCTGTGCCGTACGGGACATAGATCCTCATTTTATAGCCCTCTTCTGCAAGTTCAGCCTGGCGCTCGGGGCGGATCCCGTACAGCATCTGAAACTCAAATTGATTACTCGGAATTCTGTTTTCTTTTACAAATTGCTTTGTAAATTCAATGATGGCATCATCATGTGTGGCAACAGCCGTATAGTGACCGTTTTGCATATGCATTTTTATGAGCTTTTTGAAGTTTTCATCCGTATCTTTCTTTTTTGGAAAGGCGACTTGCGGCGATTCCCTGTAAGCTCCTTTTACTAATCGCAGGTTCGGATGATAAGCGCTCAGGTCCTCCAGGTCTTTCGCTGATCTGTATAAATAAGCCTGAATCACAGTACCCAGATCATATTCCTTCTTAAGCTCTTTGAATAATTCAAGTGTCTTCCCGCACCTTGCATAGTCTTCCATATCGATGGTGACAAAGACTCCTTGCTGTTTGGCGGCTTCCATAATTCTTTTCATATTCCGATAAACAATTTCATCAGAAAGATCCAGGCCCATTGACGTTAACTTCAGTGACAGCTGGGAATGAAGCTGTTCTCCCGCGATTGTTTCAACAGCCTTTATGGACTGCTCAGCCATTTCATTTGCCTCAATTTCGTTATCAACAAACTCCCCAAGATAATCAATGGTCACATCCAGCTTTTTTTGATTGAGCCCTTTTATGACTTGTGCAGCCTGCCCGATCGTTTCTCCGGCAACAAAACGCGATGCGCCGAATCTCGGGCCGTAGCGCTTTGCGGCCTTCGTCAGCCATTTGTTTTTTGATAAAAACAGGAAAAAATGACGGAATAAAAACTCCAACCGGCATACCCCTTCCGATATAAATTCTTACATAGGTAAACCTGTATAAAATCAGAAGCCTGAGGAACGATAAGGAAGAAAATGTCCAAGGAGGTTTTTCCATGCAACAACAGCAGAACACAGGCCAGCAGCAAGGCATGATGCAGCAGCCGCCTGCCATGATCACAACAAAAGATCACCTTTACTTAACCGATATGCTTTCATGGAATTTGCTCGCCATGAAAAAAGCCCATTTTTTTGCTTCTCACTGCAGCGACCAGCAAATTAAAGCAGAGCTTGAAAAGACCGGAAAGATGCATGAAAAGCATTATACGGCCATTCTTAATCACTTAAATCCAAATCAGGAAGCAAGTTCAACACAGCTTCAATAGGAGGGTTGCAGCATGAACAACAGTCAAAATCAAAATAAAATCGGAAATCCTGAAACACAAGTTCCCAAAACCCCGCAGATGAACGACAGGGACTTCATTAACGAACTGCTTGCAACTGAAAAGTACATGACTGACTCTTATTCCACTGCTATGAATGAAATGAGCAACGATGCTCTTTATCAGGATATTCAGGGGATCTTTAATGAAACACAAAATTGTCAGCGCGAGCTTTACAACATGATGTATAAGTACGGATGGTACAAACTTGAAGCTGCCGACACAACTAAAATCCAGCAGTCTCATCAGCAGTTTGCAGGCTATTTGCAGCAGCAGTCTCCGTATATTCAGTAAATACAAGAAAAAAGCAGCCGTCGGCTGCTTTTTTTATCTGCACTTCTCAATAAATGTTTTAAAAAGCTTATGCATGGCTTCATCTTCAGCTGCCATTTCTTCTGGATGCCACTGAACAGCTAATACATACCAGTCCTCATAAGTTCCCTCAAGTCCTTCTACAACCCCGTCCGGAGCGGTCGCAGTTGCAGACAGCGTATCTGCAAGTCTGCCTACAGCCTGGTGATGCATGCTGTTTACTCTTACAGAATCCGTTCCGAAAATCCTTGCAAGCTCACTTCCTTCTGATACTTCGACCATATGAGTAGGGTCTGGTCTGTCTGCTGTTTGATAATGTTTAATCGGGTCGTCATACTGGCTTTCAATATCCTGCATGACTGTCCCGCCAAGTGCAGCGTTCAGCATAGCGATCCCTCTGCAGATTCCAAGCACGGGTTTTTTGCTTTCCTCTGCATATTTCACAACAGAAAGCTCCATTTGATCCCGCGCTCCGTTTGTTTTCCTGAGCATCGGATCAGGGTCTTCCCCGTATGAGTGGGGATCAACGTCCTCTCCACCGCTTAATATAAAACCATCACACTTCGAAACAAGGGTTTTTGCAGCTTCGTCGTCCACTAAAGGGATAACGACAGGGATGCCGCCTCCCTGTATGACCGAACTGATGTATTTTTGGTGAACATGGACACTTGGAATGTCCCCATGGTCCACGACTGAACTTGTAATGCCGATAACCGGCTTAGACTGGTCCATCAAGTTTCACTCTCCTAATCTATGTTAGTGGTCTATACCCTCACATAGTAAGTTTGAACCTGATTTTAAACCTGTCTTTTTGCAGAAAGAGCTTCCCATTCTTCTCTTAAAATCCCAACTCTGACTGAATCGTAGTATTTACCCTCCACTACCCTGCATTTTCTCATCCTTCCCTCAACGGTCATTCCAAGCTTTTCTCCAACCTTCATCATTCTGGTATTGCCTGACCAGGTTGTGTATCCCGCTCTGACAATCGGCAGGGATTCAAACAAATGATCAATCCACATTCGAAAAGCTTCCGTACCGTATCCTCCGTTCCAATAAGCGGGATCATAGATGCCGATGCCCATTTCCAGCCACATGGACGGCTCATGTTCCCAGTAATAGCTGACGGTTCCAATTACTTTTTCATCCACGGTAATGGCCCAGTAGTCATCCAGTCCGACAATGCTTTCTTTTTGAGAGAGAAAATCGGCCAGAGTCAAACTTTTATGTTCAAAATAAGGGGCGTCCCATTTTTTCCATTCAGGGTGTTCGTCACTGTATTTTATTTCCCAAAGGTGAATAAGATCTCTGCTTTCAATAGGGCGAATAATTGTTTTTTGCTGCTTCATTTCGTTTATCCTCCGTTTTGGGATGTGATTTTCCATTAAAATTCTTTTACTCTTTTAAACTATACCTTATAATGACAGAAAACAGGGAAAATATGGAGGTTGTTAGGTTAATGAGAAGTATTGCTTCCGCTTTAATCATCTATTTTTCTTTAGTCGGCATTCTTTATGCATGCGGCTATGTATTCGACATTTCCTGGCTTCAGTGGCAAAAAACGGTGTACGATCAGGCTGGAGGAGTGAAAACGGTTACAGGTTCAGTTATTCCTTTTTTTCTTTGTGCACCAGTTCTTTATGTCTTTTCAAAAAAAGCATCGGGACAGCCTTAAAATAAAAAATCCCAGAGTTCTTTTAGTGTCTCTGAGATTAGGTGCGTTTTTTATTCGTCTGGGACATGCGGTGCTGTTCATTCAGCTGTTTTATTTCAGCAATCAGTTCTTTCACCATTTCCTTCTCTTCCGGATACGTTTCGTTCCAATGCTTGACCAGGGGCGGCATTGATTTTGCAATGTGAGAATAGAGCACCCACATTTTCACTTTTTCCTTCAGTTCAGGAGTTGCTTCCCCGAGGAGTAGCTCTGTGTATTTTTCAAGTAATCCGTCAAGCGGAGCATTCAACTTGTTCTGCACAAAAATTCCTCCATTATGTAAGGCAATGTTTCGGGCATGTACTGCACCGGTCTCTTTTTTCAGATGTTAAATAATACAAACAGCAGGTTTGCCTGATCGTCGCTCCACCTGACTGCTTTTCTCTGAATAGCGGATGAAACGGATTTTTCAATCCTTCGCCGAACAAAGAGCCGTCCGCCTTCCTTACCACATACTCATAATCTTCCTGTATTTGTTCTATCGTAACACACTCAGGCTTGTTTGCAAGGAGGGTTTCATACATCCAGACAATATAAAGGCCGACGTTTTCCCACAGAACCATTTTAGAAATTCTTGCTTCTTTAGAAACCGTCAGGATAAGCCTGCTCAAATGGTTTTTGAAAAGACTGCGGAGAACTTCGTCCCTCCACTCATCCCTTTTCTCACCCGGCACGGAGCACTCAAGCTTCCGGAAATAAAAAGACGGCAGCCATAGCGGGTCTTCATCATCTGATTCCAGGCTCATATTTTCGGGATCTGTATTGAGACCCTTCTCAAAGACGGTCATTGAGTAAAGCGTAAGTGCTGCAAGAAAGGCATACCTTTTCACAAACAGGGACCCTGTCACATTTAGTCTGTCAGAATGGATTTTAGGTTTAATTGCCTCTAAATAAGAAAGCAGAGCTGCAGGTTCAAACAAACCGGCTGATTCAACAGACAGATCCGACCCGCTTCTGTCTGACCCAAGCCGAAACCTGGACAGGTCCTGAAGCTCCTCTTCACTTAGAAAAACGGTCATGAAATGGCAGCCTCTTTTATGATGCATCGTCCTCTGCCGTGTGGAATGCACAGCGGTGTTCCAAAAAGCGGATCCATCGTGACTTCGCAGTTCATCTGGAAAACATCTTTTACAAGATTGCAGTTAATCACATGCTCCGGACGGCCTTCTGCATAGATTTTCTTATCTTTGATCGCCACAATATGATGGGCGTAGCGGCAGGCAAGATTGAGATCATGAAGCACCATGACAATCGTTCTATTTTCTTTTTCATTCAGCTCAAACAGCAGATCAAGAATCTCAATCTGATGGGTCATATCAAGATAGGTCGTAGGCTCATCGAGCAGAATGATATCCGTGTCCTGAGCAAGAGTCATCGCAATCCAGGCGCGCTGACGCTGGCCGCCTGACAGAGAATCAACCGGACGTTCGGCAAATTCAAGCATTCCAGTAGATGCAAGTGCGTCCATCACCGCTTTTTCGTCCTTTTCAGTCCACTGTTTCAGCCAGTTCTGATAAGGATAGCGGCCCTGCTTCACAAGCTGCAGAACAGTCAGCCCTTCAGGAGCAGCCGGACCCTGCGGCAAAATGGCAAGCTTTTTGGCCACTTCTTTTGTCGGAAGCTTCGCAATAGCCTCTCCCTCCAGAAGAACAGCCCCTTTTTCAGGCTTCAGCAATCTCGCAATGGAACGCAGAAGAGTCGATTTCCCGCAGCCGTTGCTGCCTATAAAGACGGAAATTTCTCCTTTTGGAATCGTGAGGTCAAGTTCATTGATGATAGTTGTATCCCCGTATGATAATGTGAGCGACTTCGTTTGAATAGCTGTCATAGTAGCCTCAGCTCCCTTTCGCATAAGAATGGGTTTAATTGTTTCTGCTTCTGTAAAGCAGATAAATAAAGTACGGAGCTCCGATTGCTGCTGTAAAAACGCCCGCAGGAATTTCGAGCGGGGCGAACAGGGTTCTTCCGATGAGATCTGCTGCCATTACAAGAACAGCGCCTATTAGAGCTGATACAGGAAGCAGGGCTCCAAAGGAAGATCCGACAAGCCTTCTTGCAATATGCGGCGCGATCAGCCCCACAAACCCAATGCCTCCGGCAAATGCCACTGCGCTTCCTGTCAGGGCTGTTGCAATCAGCAGAAGAATGAACCTGTTTTTCTGCACTGAGCTGCCAACACCGGCTGCAAGCTCATCCCCAAGCTCCTGAATGTTGACGTTCCGGACAAAAATAAAGCTGATGATCACGAGCACTATGGTAACAGGCACCATCACTTTCACCTGTTCCCACGTTGCAGAGTACACCGTCCCGGTAATCCATATATTAGCCTGCGCTGCTCTGTAAATCGGACCTTTGATCAGCAGCAGGGTTGTAAGTGACTGAGCAAGCATAGAAAGACCAATTCCGACCAGAACCAGTCTGATCGATGATGAACCGCCCCTCCAGGATAAAAGATATACAAGCAAAGCAATAACCGTTGCGCCGATAAAGGCAGCAACCGGCATCCACTGAATTGGAACGGTCAGCGAATTGTTTTTATCACTGAAAAGCACCAGGAAAAGGACAATCGCGACAGATGCTCCGCCTGTAATCCCGATAATATCAGGGGATGCGAGCGGGTTGCGGATAATGCCCTGCAGAATTCCCCCTGCTATGGCGAGAGATATGCCGACCATCAGCGCAATTAGAATTCGCGGCAGCCTGAACGAATTTATGACGAGCTCATCCATTTCCGTTCCGTATCCGGCAAGCGTCTTTAACACCTGCAGCGGATTAATCCGCATATCTCCCATTCCCGTACTGAACAAAAACGTAAAAGACGTCACGGCAAGAAGGATTAAAAAGACAGCTAGTGCCTTTTTATCAATAAGAAACGAGATAACTCCTTTGCCGATTCTGAAAGATTGATAGCTTTTCATTGTTTTTGGAACCCCCTGCGTGCGATGTAGATGAAAAACGGCGTTCCGACAAGAGCCGTCATCACTCCGACCGGAACCTCTTCAGGCATCGCTGCAAATCTGGCTCCTATATCCGCTATCAGCAGCAGGACTGCACCAAGTACAGCGCAATACGGCAAGATCCAGCGGTGATCATTTCCAACCAGGTAACGCGCTATATGAGGAATCACGATTCCGACAAACCCTACAGGTCCTGCAATGGCAACCGCACCGCCTGCAAGCAGAATAATAACGGCAGCTGTCACCAGTTTAACCGTTCCTGTCTTCTGTCCGAGACCTTTCGCCACATCTTCCCCCATCATCAGAAGGTTGATTTTAGACGCAAGAAACACGCAGATGAAAAAAGCGGCGGCTGTATAAGGCAGCACACTGTAGAGCAGCTCGAGCTTCCTTCCCTGAACAGACCCTGCAAGCCAGAACAGCACCTGATCAAGGGCAGCCTCATTGCTGACAAGAAATCCCTGAGTTAAAGAAGAAAACAAGGCGGCCATTGCAGCACCCGCAAGTGTGAGCTTCATCGGAGTAAGACCTTCACGCCCGAAGGAGCCTGCAAAGTAGACTGTAAACGCTGCAACTGCAGCTCCGGCAAACGAAATCCATGTGAAAGCTTGGAGAGACGTCACGCCGAATACGGACACAGCAATGACTACAAAAAAACCGGCTCCTGCATTGATCCCGAAAACCCCGGGAGATGCGAGCGGATTTTTCGTAAGGGCCTGCATCAGTGCCCCTGCAACAGCAAGACTTGCCCCTACAACCGCAGCAACCAAGGCTCTCGGAAGGCGCACATTTTGAATGATAATATGTTCATTTGATCCGTCAAAGCCTGTAAATGCAGCAATTGCGGTCTGCCAGGAGGTTTGGGTATATCCGAGCACAACACTTGCACAGGCACTTGCAATAAGAAGGATGACTCCAAGAACAAGTCCTCCGGATTTCATTAAATTAGATTGTAATAACATATTTATACCTCTTGATGTTAAACCATCCCAGGATTATTTTTTTCTACCGTTATTGTAACAAAATCAAGTGATTTTGAAAATCATTTTCAATTAAATGTTGACAACGGAAATCAGAAAAATTAATATTTAACTTGTAAATGAAAATCATTATCAAATACAATACGGGGGTAAGAGAACATATGCAAGCTACATATCAAAAAGCATGGCTGGCACTGATTGCAATCGTTTTATCTGCAGTAATGCTAGCAGCATGCGGCAATGGCGAAAAAGAAGAATCAGCCGATACAGGCAGCAAAGATAAAGAAGGCGAATCTTATACAGTTGAACACGCAATGGGCACGACAGAAGTAAAGGGCAAGCCTGAAAAAGTGGTCATCCTTACAAACGAAGGAACAGAAGCACTGCTTGCACTTGGAGTAACACCAGTGGGAGCCGTTAAATCATGGATTGGCGACCCTTGGTATGAGCATATTGCCGGAGACATGAAAGACGTTGAAGTTGTTGGAGACGAAAGTGCTCTTAATGTAGAAGCAATCGCAGCGCTTAAGCCTGATCTCATCATCGGAAACAAGCTGCGCCAGGAAGATCAGTATGAAAAACTAAGCAAAATTGCACCGACTGTTTTTTCAGAAACGCTGAAAGGACAATGGCAGGAAAACTTCAAATTCTACGCAAAAGCACTTGACCGCGAAGAAGAAGGCAAAAAAGTCCTTGCAGACTACGATGCACGCATTGCTGAACTAAAAGAAAAAGGCGGAGAAAAGCTGAATCAGGACGTATCAGTTGTCCGTTTCATGGCTGGCGCTACCCGCATCTACAACAAAGACTCATTCTCGGGAGTCATTCTTGAGCAGCTTGGATTTACAAAGCCTGCAAACCTTGAAAAAGTATTCTCTGATAACCCTAAGGACCTTTTCGCACGTGAAGTAACAAAAGAATTGATTCCTGAAATGGACGGAGACCTTCTCTTCTACTTCACATATGACCCAGCTGAATCAAAAGCTGATGCAGACAAACAGGTGGAAGAATGGACAAATGACCCGCTTTGGAAAAACCTGAATGCTGTGAAAGAAGGCAAATCTTACCAGGTGAGCGATGCAATCTGGAACACATCAGGCGGAGTAAAATCAGCGAATCTTGTTCTTGATGATATTGAAAAGCTGGTTCTTGAAAACTAATTTTTGTCTCCCACTTATCTTTATATAGACCCTTTTAACGAAAAACGTCCTCCTGATGGGGGACGTTTTTTCGTTTCTTCTATATTTATCATTGCGGATCAGCTTTGGCTGTCCTTCTCTGTCTGTGTGTGCAGCGCGCCTGTCAAATTCCCCGTAGCACCGTTTATAAAAAGATGAAAGGCGGGTAACTGTATATTCATACAGTTTCTGATCCATATACTTTTTTAAGTTAAACAGCAGGTTTGCTTCCAATGGTTGTGCATCCCGTTTCAGGAAATGCGTTCACTTCTTATTTTACTGAAAATTCAAATCTTTTACATGTGATTATTCGTATTCTTTTAACAATCTTTGGAAAGCTATAGGTAGAAATTTGGGTGAGGAGGGACTTTAGACAAATGCTGCAGGCCGCATTGTGGGGAGCTTTTGCCGGTTCCTCTATTCTGCTGGGCGCATTGCTTGGCATCTATAAAGAAATACCCCGCAGAATCCTCGGGTGGATTATGTCGTTTGGTACAGGTGTTTTAATAGGAGCAGCTTCTTTTGAACTTTTAAGGGAATCTGTAGATGACGGCGGACTGATGACCGCATCAGCAGGATTTATCATTGGTTCGCTCACCTTCACGATCAGCGAACTGCTGATTACGAAAAAAGGCGGCAGTGACCGCAAGCGATCAAATAAAAACCCCGAAAATCATTCTGGAGTCTCGATTTTTATCGGCACTGTCATTGATGCCATACCTGAGTCCGTCATCATCGGAGTCAGCCTGCTTCAGGAAAATGCCGTCAGTTTCCTGATGGTCACAGCTGTTTTTATCAGCAATTTTCCAGAAGGACTGTCAAGCTCAGTCGGACTGCGCAAGGACGGGTACTCAAAAAAGAAAATCCTTACCATGTGGCTCATCGTGCTTATGCTGTCCTCTTTAAGTTCATTTCTTGGATATACGCTCCTGCAGCAGGCAGGCCCTGATGTGATTGCGGGAATAGGCGCCTTTGCCGCAGGCGGAATCATTGCTATGGTTGCTTCGACCATGATGCCTGAAGCCTTTGAGGAGGGAGGGCCTGTAGTAGGTTTTATCGCTTCCGTTGGTGTGCTTGCTTCCCTTATCTTATCGAATTTGTAAAGGCCCCGCTTATAGCGGAGCCCTTTTTTCATCCTGTTAAAATGTCTTCATTTGGATATTTGATTTTTTCCTTTTGAGGTTTTGCTATAGAGAATAAAAGCGTAAGCGGTCCTACTTTTCCTAAGAACATGATAAAGATGATGACTTGCTTTCCAAGGTCAGTCAGCTTTGGCGTAACGGACATGGACAGACCGACAGTACCAAAGGCAGATACCACTTCAAAAACGATTTCCATAAATGTAAGGTCTTCTGATACCGTCAGGATAAAGACAGCTGTAATGACAAATAGAAGACTTGCGACTGTAATAGCAAGGGCTTTTACAATGTATTTTGGATGAAGCGAACGTTTGGCAATATTGAGTGTTTCTCTCCCCCTTAAAAAAGAAAAGGTGGCAAAGAGAATAATAATTGCGGTTGTAAGCTTAATTCCGCCTCCGGTTGACGCACTTCCTGCTCCCACGAACATGAGAATGATCATAAGGAATAAAGTCGAATCTTCAAGACTTGCCATATCAAGGGTATTAAAACCGGCGGTTCTTGGAGATACAGCCTGAAAATACGAGGCAAGGAGCTTGCTTCCTGACGACAGATTTCCGAGAGTTTCAGGGTTTGAATACTCAATAAAGAAGATAATGAACATAGCTGCTGTATTAATAATGAGGGTTCCAACCAGCATCAGCTTCGTATGAAGCGAAAACTTTTTAAAGCTTCTTTTCCGCCATATATCGATGAGCACGGTAAATCCGATCCCTCCGATAATAAAGAGAGATGAAAGCACAAAATTGATCAGCGGGTCTCCCACATATCTCATCAGATTATCCGGCCATAAGGCAAATCCTGCGTTATTAAAAGCTGAAATGGAATGAAAGAAACTGTAAAACAAACCTTTTTCCCATCCAAACTCAGGAACCCACCTGAATGAAAGGAAAATCATTGCAATAAACTCGATGATTAAAGAGAATAAAAATAAGTACTTTACTAAATTAATGACACCGCCTATAGAGGTCTGGTTCAGAGCCGTTTGCATCATTAAACGTTCTTTAATGCCGATTTTACGTCCTAAAACCATGTAAATAAGAACACCAAAAGACATAATACCGAGCCCGCCAAGCTGTATGAGCATGGCGATAATAAACTGGCCCGTATATGTGAATGTCGAACCTGGATCAACAGGCGAAAGCCCCGTTACTGTCATAGCCGAAGTTGCAACAAAAAAAGCGTCGATCCATCTGATTGGCTCATGTGTGGATATTGGAAGCATGAGCAAAGCAGATCCAAGGGAAATTCCCGCTGCAAAAACAATCACTAGAAGCTGGGACGGATTAAAACGAATCATTTTTTGCAGTTTCTGAGAACTGATCACCTACATCCCCTCCTCCTCAAATCTTGATATGTCCTTATTACGTCCAATTACCAGCAGAATATCACCGGTTTTAATGGATTCTTCCGCCGGCGGGGAAACAATGATTTCTTCCTCCCGCTGAATTCCTACAATGTTGCAGCCGTATCTCGATCTAATATCAAGATCAATCAGCGTTTTCCTGTGGATTTTGGATGTAGCGACTAGCTCAGCCATACTATAATCTTTTGATAGTTCAATGTAATCAACCATTTTCTCTGAGAAGATATAGTGCGCGATGCGTTTTGCCATATCACGCTCGGGATGGATGACTTTGTCTACTCCTATTTTGTCTAAAACTTTGTGATGATAGTCATTTTGAGCCTTTGCCCAAACCTGGGGAATCTTCATCTCTTTTAAAATCAGTGAGGTCAGGATGCTCCCTTCGATATCATCGCCGAAAGAAACAAAGGCATGATCCACATTCCGGACCCCAAGCTGCTTCAATGTTGTTTCATCAATCGCATTTGCCTGCACAGCCAGAGTGGCATATTGTGAATAGTACTGCACCTTTTCATCATCTTTATCAACTGCCAGCACTTCAATTCCCATTTCATGAAATTCCTTTACAAGACTTCCTCCGAAACGTCCGAGCCCAAAAACCGCAAACTGCTTTCCCACCTGATTTTTCCTTCTTTCAATCCATTATTTTTGCACACAAAAAAGACACAGAGGTCCCATGAACCACTGCGCCTGTTTTTTTAGACAGCAATATGTTTCATTTATCCTCTCTCAAGAACGCTTGCGAAGTTAGCTGTCGGATTCGGGCAATGAGAGTAGCCCTACCTGTAAAGGATTCACCCCGAGCTGCAATCTGCAGCAAATTTGGGTCCCCCGCTCCTAATGGATTCAGCGATTTAAGAACATATGAATGTGAGTTATGAGAGTATCTTACTCCTGTTGGAATGGACAGTAAAGAGGCATATTTGGGCAAAAAGCTTTGATTTCAGGTGTAAATCGCTTATTTAAGCGCTTACATATATGTTTTGCTGAGTCTGGCTGTAAATTTCAGGTTTTTTCTCAAGGCATACCTGCGTACTTCGATATAGATTGCTGAAGCGGCAAGTGTGATGTGATCATTACGTCCAACTATCGTATTTTTTCTTCCGGCTTCTGTGTCTTACCTACCGACTTTTGTACTTTTACAAACAACTTCATTCATTTTACATCCAACTCTGTCGTCGCAGCCGGATTACCGGGCGTAACTCCGCCTACCGCTGAAAAAAGAGGTCATCTCAGGGGGCTCCGGTCTCGCTAACAATCCATAGTCAGTGTCTAACAGTCCAAACTGCCGTGCTAACAAGCGAAATACCAGGTATAACGATCCAAAACAGGTGTCTAACAGTCCGGGTCCATTTTGGGGTGAAAAAACACTGTATCAAAAAAACCAGGCCGCCGCGGCAGACCTGGTTCACACTCTTTATAATTTTGCACGCTGCAGCCTTAAGGCATTCAGTACGACTGATACGGAACTTAAGGCCATGGCTGCTCCTGCAAGCCACGGTGCAAGCAGACCGGCCGCTGCAACTGGAATGCCGAGCGTATTATATCCAAAAGCCCAGAAGAGGTTCTGCTTGATGTTGCGGATGGTCAGCTTGCTCATGTAGATGGCATCTGCAATGCTGTTCAAGTCGCCTCTCATCAGCGTAATATCCGCAGCTTCCATGGCGATGTCCGTTCCTGTGCCAATTGCCATGCCTGTGTCTGCAGCGGCGAGAGCTGGAGCATCATTAATGCCGTCTCCTACCATCGCCACTTTTTTCCCTGCCTTCTGAAGGTTTATCACTTCTTCTGCTTTTCCTTCAGGAAGCACTTCAGCAATAACATGATCAATGCCCGCAGCTTTAGCGATTGCCTGTGCTGTCCGTTCGTTGTCACCCGTCATCATGATGACGTTAAGTCCCATCTGCTTTAACCGTTCAACCGCTGCTTTAGAAGTTTCTTTGATCGTATCAGCTACTGCAATCAACCCTGCTAGTTCCCCGTCAATTGCCGCAAGCATAGCCGTTTTTCCATCTGCTTCAAGGCGTTCCTTTTCAAAAAGAGCTGGTTGTGCGTCGATCCCGTATTTCTCCATCAGGCGGATTGTTCCGACCAGCACTTGATGGCCGCCCGCCTCAGCCTTAATACCAAAGCCAGGTACAGATTCAAACTGGCTAGCTTCTGCGAGCTCGACGCCTTTCTCTCTGGCTCCGGCGACAATGGCCTGAGCCAGAGGATGTTCAGACTGATTTTCTGCTGCAGCAATCAGCTTCAGAACCGTTTCTTCATCGCGCTCCCCATACAGAATCACATCAGTTAATTCCGGTTCCCCTTTTGTCACAGTACCGGTTTTATCTAAAACAATCGTATCGACAAGGTGTGCCGTCTCCAGGTGTTCTCCGCCTTTGAAAAGAATACCCGCTTCTGCAGCTCGCCCGGAACCTGCCATGATGGAGGTTGGGGTAGCGAGGCCCAGTGCACATGGACAGGCAATGACCAGCACGGCAATCATTTTTTCAAGTGCTCCGGCAAAGTTCCCCTGATCAACCCATAAGATCCAGATAAGGAACGTCAGAACGGCAATTCCGACTACGATTGGAACGAAGATGCCTGATATTTGATCAGCGAGACGCTGAATCGGCGCTTTAGACGTTTGTGCCTGCTCGACTACTTTTATGATTTGTGCAAGCGCTGAGTCCTTGCCGACTTTCGTTGCCTTTACCTTTACGAAACCATTTTTATTAATCGTTGCTCCATAGACTTGATCCCCCGGTGATTTATCGGCAGGAATGCTTTCACCTGTCAGCATGGATTCATCAAATGCTGAATTCCCCTCTACGATTTCACCATCGACAGGCACTTTTTCTCCCGGTTTAATTAAAACGGTATCACCTGCTGCGACTTCTTCAAGCGGCACCTCAAGTTCGGTACCGTTCCTGATCACTCTTGCTGTTTTTGCCTGAAGTCCCATCAGTTTTTTAATCGCTTCTGACGATCTTCCTTTTGCTTTAACCTCAAACAGCTTTCCGAGCAGAATTAAGGTAATCAGCACAGCACTTGTTTCAAAATAGAGTTCCGGCATATGACCGGCGTGCCCGATGGATTCTATTGTTAAATAGAGACTGTAGAAATAGGCAGCCGATGTTCCAAGTGCTACAAGAACGTCCATGTTGGCACTCTTATTTTTAAGTGCTTTGTATGCGCCAATATAAAACTGGCCTCCAATTATGAACTGTACCGGAGTTGCGAGAATCAGCTGAAACCACGGATTCATAAACAGTTCCGGCACATACATCCATGAGGTAAAGGAGAAATGACCGACCATTGACCAGAGCAGGGGAATTGAAAGGATAGCCGATAATATAAATTTTCTCTGCTGCTTCACAATCTCTTTTTGCTTGCGGTCCACTGTATCTACATTGTCTTTCTCTGCTTTGACATTCGCGCCATACCCAAGTTTTTCAACCCGTCTAATCATATCCTGAGGGGTAATAACGGAAGGGCTGTATTCAACTGAACCTGTTTCAAGCGCTAAGTTAACCGTTGCTTTTGACACGCCTTCGAGCTTGTTCAGTCCTTTTTCGATTCTTGCCGAACAAGCGGCACATGTCATTCCGGTAATAGTAAATTCAGCTTTTTCAAGACTGACTCCGTATCCCAGATCCTCCACCTTTTGTTGAATGGCTGCGCTGTTCGTTTTTCCCTGATCAAACGTGACGGAAGCTTTTTCGAGAGCGAGGTTCACTGTTGCCTGCTCAACTCCCTCAAGCTTATTCAGCCCTTTTTCAATTCTGTTTGAACAGGCTGCACACGTCATTCCCGTAATTTGAAAATTGGTTTCTTTGAGATTGCTCATATTGAGTCCCTCCATATACCACATAGGGGTATATAATTTTGAAAAAGAAAACGTGCCGGTTTAGCACGGTTTCTTTTGTTAAAAGCGATTCTACATTTCGTATTGTCCAGCTGCGCCTCCCAGGTCCTCAGTCGGAACAAAATCCCCCAAAAAGTCAAACCCGGACTTTTCGTGTGATTTCTTATCCGCCGATCGGACCTAAACGGTCGGCTCCGCTTTTCTCATTGTCCAGCTCCATCGCTCAACTCCTCTGCCAGAACAAATCCGCCCAAAAAGTCAAACCCGGACTTTTCAGCCGGATTCTTATCTGGCTTTCGGAGCTAAACGAGCGATTCCGCTTTTCGTGTTGTCCAGCTCCATCGCCTAACTCCTCGGCCAGAACGGATCCGCCAAAATAAGCAAACCCGGCTTTTTCCGGGGGAGCCGTTCTGCCCTTCGGAGCTGACCGAGGCGATTCCGCTTTTCTATTCTACTTCATACCCCTGATCATCGATAGCTTCTTTGATGGCAGCAAGGTTCACTTTTTCCGGGTTGTACTCGACAGCTACTGTGCCTTCGTTAAGATTGACTTTTACTGATGTGACGCCGTTCAGTTCACCTACGCCGCCCTCTACTGCTTTCACACAGTGGTTGCAGGACATTCCCTGTACATTCAGTGTTGCGTTTTCCATAACAAATCTCCCCTTTTGTTTTATTTCATTAGTCGTTTGACGGTTACGAGCACTTCATCGATGACTTCAAGGTCCCCATCCTGGATGCGTTCGACCAGACAGCTTTTCATGTGGCCTTCGAGAAGGATTTTGCTGACGGAGTTCAGCGCAGATTGGACGGCAGCTATTTGTGTCAGGACATCATCACAGTAGGTATCCTTATCAATCAGCCCTTTTACTCCCCGAATCTGACCTTCGATTCTGTTCAGCCGTGTCACCAAATTCTTTTTAGTTGTCTCCGAATGATGGCTCTTTCGGTCTGATCCTGGAACATGACAGCTTTCAGGTTCATTTGCGTGATCAACCATGTCATGCACCTCCTTGTTTTTAATTTACCATACCCCCCTACCCTATGTAAAGGAAAAAATCGCCTATTTCTTTTCGTCTGTCCACTTGTAGCCTGCTCCCCATACCGTTTGAAGGTGTTCTTCAACCGGAAAGCCTGTTTTTCTAAGTTTGTCCCGGATATGTCTCACATGTGAATCCACCGTTCTGCCATCTGTATCTGCCTCATATCCCCATACTGCTGTAATCAAGTGGTCGCGGTCAAACACCCTGTTCCGGTTTTGCAGGAAAAGGCCGGCAAGCTGGAACTCCTTTGGGGTAAAAGGGATTGGTTTTTCCTGATAAACAGCTTCCTGCTTGTTTTCATCCCACTTTAATCCCCTGAATTCAATAGCGGAGTTGTTTCGCGTTCTTCTTAGAATGGCTTCTATTCTTGCAAGCAATTCGGATTCATCAAAGGGTTTCGTCAGATAGTCATCTGCACCGGCCCTGAGACCTTTTACAATATCAGCCTTCTGATCCCTGGCGGTGACCATAATGATCGGGATATCCGAAAACAGCCTGATTTCCCGGCAGATGTCAAAGCCGCTTTTATCCGGCATCATCACATCCAAGATCACCAGCGCAGGATTTTCGTTTGCTATTAAATCTGCCGCTTTATTGCCGTCAGTGGTTTTCACGCAGGAATAGCCTGAAGGTGCAAGATAAAGCTCCAGCAGATTAAGCATCAGCTGTTCATCATCAATCAGAAGTATTTTTTTCATGCTATTGACTCCTTTTGAAACTCAATAATAATAGAAGTTCCTTTTCCAAGCCTGCTTTCCGCATGGACAGTGCCTCCCGCAGCCTCCACAATTTCTTTCACGATGGCCAAACCAAGGCCTGTCCCTCCGCTGTGGCGTGACCTTGACTTGTCTACTCTGTAGAGCCTGTCAAAGACATGCTGCAGGTCATTTTCAGGTATCCCGATCCCCTCATCAGAATAGGCAATCTTCACGGAATGATGGTCTTCCCGGACTTTCACTGTAATGGCTGAATGTTCCTCTGAATAGCGGATGGCGTTGTCTAAAATATTCAATGTGACCTGCTCAAACCTTGCCTGATCGATAAAAAGATAGACCTCATCTTCCGGGAAGTCCTCTACAACTTTCATCTTTTTGTCTGCCAGAACGGGCTGAACCTGTTCTGCTGTTTTACGGAGAAACGCCCGAATTTCCGTTTTCTCTTTTTCAATTTGAAAAGACAGCTGATCCATCCTTGCCAGTTCAAAAAGATCCTCCACTAATCTTGAGAGGCTGGACGTTTGATCAGTGAGTATTGTCAAATAGCTCGCCCGCTCAGCTTGAGGAAGATCCGGTCTTTTTGCCACATCGGCGTAGCCTTTAATATACGTGAGGGGGGTACGCAATTCGTGAGCGATGCTCGCCAAAAATTCGTTTCTTTCCTGCTTCAGATGTTCAAGATCATTTGCGAGCTTTTGAATCGATCCACCAAGCTCCCCAAGCTCATCGTTTCTGTGCATTTGAAGCTTAACGGTAAAATCCCCTGCACTTAACCGCTCTGTTGCTTCTTTCATCTTGAGCAGGGGCTTTGTCACGATTCTTGATAAAAAGAAGACGGCTATAATGGTCAGCAGCACAGAAACCGTCCCGATAAAAAGGAAATGGTCGTTCAGCCTTGAGATCATGGATTGAATGGAGTCTGTCCCTTTAAACATATAGACATATCCGTTTACCTTTTCCCCGTCGCGGACGGGGCTTGCCGTCCAGATATAAGGACTTTTTTTCCAATCTTCCCCTGATTCAAGCGGCTCTTTCAATGCCTTTTTCATATCTGAATTGAGTTCAGCAGATCCATAGAGAACGGTTTTATCCGCTGCTGTCAGCAAAACGTCCGTATCAGCTTCCGATTCCATGAGAACAACATGCTCCATTGTTGTTTCATCACCGTGTTTCTCAAGGACATCACGGTGGCTGTCCCCCCTGATTTGCAGGGCATTCAGCTCTTCCTCCACACGTGTATTTACAAGATTTCTGTATAAAAAGAGAAAGAGACAGGTTTCTACTATTAAGATAATGGAAAAAAACAATAATCCGATTTTGATGGCAAGCTTGTTCACGGTAAATCCCCTTATAACTCTTATTTCTTTTACCATAACAGAAAAATGTGCATATTTTGTGCACTTAATATTAACGTACAGACGAAAAAAGCGGCCATTAACGGCCGCTTTTCCATGAAATCTATTTTTTTACACCGTTTTTTGGTCAACTTCAGGAATCACGTAATCTCCATGCTTCTTCTCTGTTTCAGCAACAATGACAGCACATGCTGCGTCACCAGTGATATTGACGGCTGTACGCGCCATATCAAGAAGGCGATCAATCCCGATGATCAGGGCGATGCCCGCTACCGGAAGTCCGACAGAGTTCAGTACCATGGCAAGCATGATCAGACCTACACCAGGCACTCCTGCTGTTCCGATTGAGGCAAGAACAGCTGTCAGAACAACAGTAATCAATTGTGTGAATGATAAGTCAATGCCATATACCTGTGCGATAAAGATTGTTGCTACACCTTGCATAATGGCCGTTCCGTCCATGTTGATCGTTGCGCCAAGCGGCTGAACGAAGCTTGAAATCGGCTCAGGAACCTTCAGTCGTTTTTGCGCAGTCTCCATTGAAACCGGAAGAGTAGCATTACTGCTCGACGTACTGAAAGCTACTGCCATTGCAGGAGAGAAGTTCTTAAAGAAAGCAATCGGGCTCTGCTTTGCAAGGAATGCGATAGATCCTCCGTATGTGATAATAGCGTGGATAATAAGGGCCAGAATGACAACACCCATATACAATCCCATTGCTTTCAGTGCATCCAGACCCTGGCTTCCTACTGCTGTTGCAATAAGACCGAATGTACCGTATGGAGCAAATTTCATCACTAGATTTACAAGATACATCATTAAATCATTGCCCTGCTCAACAAACTTCAGCAAAGCACTCGCTTTTTTACCAAGGAATGTAATTCCAAGACCTACAAAGATGGAGAATACAATGATCTGCAGCATGTTTCCGTCAGCAAACGCCTTGATTGGATTTGTTGGAATCATGTTTAAGAAGGTTTCAGCGACAGATGGTGCTTCCTTCGCATCATATTCAGCTGATTTTGTATCAAATTCTCCAATATTTCCCGGCTGAATTGTCAGTGCAAGGATTAAGCCGATAACAATGGCTACAGCTGTTGTTACAAGGAAATAAGAAACAGTTTTAACACCAATTCTTCCAAGCTTCTTCGGATCTCCGAGCCCGGCTACCCCAAGAGTGATGGAGAAGAAGACAATCGGCACTACAAGCATGTTGATTAAGTTCAAGAAGATTTTTCCAAGCGGCGTGAACAGGAAAGTATCCAGCTGCTTAAATAAATCCGGTGCGGTTATATTGAGGATTAAACCTACAATTGCACCCAGAATGAGACCAATGATGATTTTCGTTGCTAGTTTCATAGACAACCTCCGTAAAATAGAATAATAAAAAGCTAGTTATTTATTCCCAGTTTAACGGGATGGAGAAACATGATTGTGAGAGTTTTTTGAAAAATACAAAAAAACCACAGGAGATACCCGCGGTTTGTATTAGTCAATTTGAATAATTATGACTTTTCACAGTTGAGTCTCTCCAGCGCAAGCGAGGTTAGCTGTCGGATTCGGACGAAGAGCTGTCCTACCTCATACTACAAGGATTCACCCCCAGTGCATCTGCACCTATTCGGGTCCCCCGCTCCTGTTAAGGATTAAGCGTATATTTATTAAGTTATACTACTATTCTAAATAATAGTTTGTCTTTTGGCAAACATCAAAATTTGCCTTTAGTTGGATTAAAGCATAAAATTTAGCAGAAATCGCGATAAATTAAGGAGTTTTCCCATGAAAAGATGGATCAAAAATTTTTTTCTGATAGCCGTGGCAGCACTTGTACTTGCCTTTGCAGGCTTTTACATATGGTCACAGCAGACATATAAACCTTCAGATGACCTTTATAACTCCACGAACGTTCAGAAGAAAAACAATGCCGATGGCTACTTGCTCTTTGAACCAGTGAATCAAAAGACAAAAACGGGCATCATTTTTTATCCAGGAGCAAAGGTCGAGCCCGAGGCTTACGCTTATCTTGCCGAACAGCTTGCTCAGCGGGGCTATACAGCGGCGATTGTTAAAATGCCTTTTAACCTGGCGATTACCGGCATCAATAAAGCAAGCAATGTGATTAAGGATCATCCGGAGATTACAAAATGGTATCTTGGAGGGCATTCACTTGGAGGAGCTTCAGCATCCATATATGCCTATGACAACCAGGATACAGTAAAAGGATTGTTCCTAATGGCTGCCTACCCGACAGATTCCAGTGATTTTTCCGGAACGGATTTTCCGATTCTGACAATCTATGCTGATAGAGACGGCCTGGCCACTCTTGAGGATATACGGGAGAAGAAACATTTGCTTTCAGATGACACGTTCTTTTACAGGATAAAAGGAGGAAATCATGCGCAGTTCGGCATTTACGGAAATCAAAAAGGCGATAACGAAGCAGACATCAACGTGTATATTCAGCAGGATCTCATCGTCAGTAAAATTGACCGGTGGATCTTAATGAATCAGTAGATTTCAGAGTGAAACTTACAAAAAAAGCTGCACCCGCGCGAAAAGCTCATGGGTGCAGCTTCTTCTCATTATTTTGTTGCCTCAAGAAACTCCTCTGCATCCTGAACAATAAGAGCCACTGCGTCTTTCCAGAAATCTTCTTTTGTCAGATCAGCGCCAAGATGCTTCATTGCAAGATCTTCAACCTGCATCGAGCCTGTATCTTTAAGTAAGGCAATGTACTTCTGTTCAAAAGCAGCTCCTTCCTCAAGCGCTTTTGCATAGATTCCAAGCGAGAACAAATAACCGAATGTATACGGGAAGTTATAGAATGGTACGCCCGTAATATGGAAGTGCAGCTTTGATGCCCAGAAGTGAGGGTGATACTCGCCCAATGAATCACAATATGCTTCTTTTTGCGCGGCTTCCATCAGCTCGCTGATTCTCTCCGCACTCACCATTCCTTTTTTGCGCTCTTCATAGAACGCATTTTCAAAAATAAAGCGGCCATGTATATTCATCAGAAGCGCCACACTGCGCTGAACTTTATCTTCAAGCAGGGCAAGGCGCTCTTCTTCTGTTTTTGCTTTTTTTACAGAAGCATCCGCCACAATCATCTCGGCAAATGTCGAGGCCGTTTCCGCCACATTCATCGCATAGCTGCGGTTAAGCGGATGAACGCCTGCCATTGCATGCTGATGAAAAGCATGGCCAAGCTCATGGGCAAGAGTCGCAATGTTTGAAGGCGTGCCTGAGAACGTCATAAAAATGCGTGACTGATCGCTTTCCGGAAAGCTTGTGCAAAATCCGCCCGGTGCCTTTCCCTGTCTGTCTTCAGCTTCAATCCAGCGGTCTTCAAAGGCTTTTTTCGTAAAAGAGGTGAGCTCTTCCCCGAAATTTGAGAACTGATCAAGAATAAACTCTGCGCCTTCCTGGTAGGAAACCTTCGACTCTTTGCCGCCGATAGGCGCATCAAGATCATACCAGTTAAGTTTCTCAACCCCAAGAAGCTCTGCTTTTCTTTTTAAATACTTTACTAGAGACTGTTTGTTTTCAGAAATGACCTTCCACATGACATCGAGCGTCTCCCGCTTCATTCGGTTGATTTCAAGCGGCTCGCTGAGCACATCGTTCCAGCCCCGCTTTTCGTACACATTCAGCCTGAAGCCTGCAAGATGGTTCAGCGTCTGGGCAAATAAATCAGCTTTGCCCCCCCATGCTTTTTCCCACTCTTCAAATACAGCCTTGCGGACTTCACGATCTGCACTTGAGAATTTATTGGCCGCCTGACCAACTGAAAGTTCCTTGACTTCTCCATCTTCGCTGAATGGAATTTTCACCGTTGAGACGAGTGTGTCATAAAACTGTCCCCACGCATGATATCCGTCAACTGATAGAGCATTAATCAGCGTTTCCTGCTCCATCGGCAGTTTATTCTTCGCTTTGTTTCTGCGTTCAGTGAGCACATAGCTGAGGTCAGCCAGACTTTCCGTCTGAATAAGCTCTTCCCAGACTCCATCCTCCACTTTTACCAGCTTTTGATCAAGGCTTGCGAGTGCATTCTGAAAGTGAGAGCTGAGCTGCGTTACTTTTCCTCTCAGCACAGCTGCGTATTTGTCCTCTGTATCCTGAGACTGCAGGCAGCCGACAAATGCACCTGCCTGTCTAATTCTTTTAGCAATTCCCTGGAATGAGTCAAGGATTTGATTAAGGTAAACGTAATCCTCTTTTGAGCTTGGCACATCCAGCCGATCTGCCTCGTCCTTAAATAATGGAACATCCTTTTCAAGCTCTTCTAAGTGACGCTTAAAACTTTCAGACTTGCTGCCTCCTTCAAAAAATACATCCAAATCCCATGTTTCTGCATATGTAGCGGCTTTCATAAATTTCCCCCTCAATAAGTATTTCGCTTCACTAAATAAACTGACAGGTCTATTATATAACATTCGTTTGAATTTTTGTATAATTCTTACTCTTTTTGAAATCAAAAAAAAACAACCCGCAGGCTGTTCTTAGTTACTTCACCGATTTATCTGATTTCACGTCATCGTCATCCATTAAGCCTTTTGTTGCATTTTTAAATTCTCTCAGTGTTTTGCCTGCAGCTTTGCCCAGCTCCGGAAGCTTTTTCGGTCCGAATAGCAGAAGTGCCACAAACACTATTAACATGATTTCGCCGAATCCCAAGTTCATCATGTACCCTTCTTCCATGTATTATTTCATAAAAAAGAAAACGTTATCTTTGTAAATTATAGTAGATTTTCCCTCATAATGCAAAGTGAAGTTTTTCACGGCACGCATTTGTAACTATTGGAAATACACGATTTTTGTTGACATTTGCTATATGTTCCTGCTAAATTAGCTCTATCAAAATAACATAAAAAAAATCCTCACGTCATCTCAGTGAGGTAGAGGTTGCGCGATAGGAAGAGTAGCATGCATGAAGCCGGTGGGGCTGATGAGAGCATGTTGAAAGGCCTTCGCGCCGAAGTGTAAAACAGCCACACTGTTATACGCTGGGACGGCATCGAACAGGTGCCGGACTGCCGCAGATTGCTCTGCGGAGTGCTATCAGGAGATGATGGTGAGTTTTTGCGTATTTGGCGCACGGACTTTTCCGTGCGTCTTTTTGTTTGTTTCGATTAAAAATGACACAGACTTAAGGTATGTGTTCTCTAGGAGGTTTCATGGTTTGAAACAGAAAAAATGGGGTTTTTGGCTGTTAACAGCCTTCGTTGTAGGAAATATGGTCGGCTCAGGTATATTCATGCTGCCGAGCACACTTGCACAGACAGCAAGTCCACTGGGTGTAACAAGCGCCTGGCTTGTGACTGGATTCGGCGTCCTGATGATCGCATTGGTTTTTGGCAATCTTTCCATCCGCAGACCGGACCTGACCGCAGGTCCTCAAAGTTATGCCAAAGCGCTTTTTGATTCGCCCAAGAAAGGAAACGTAGCAGGCTTCAGCATGGTTTGGGGATACTGGGTCGCAAACTGGATCAGCAATGTTGCCATTATCACAAGCTTTGCCGGATATTTGTCCTCTTTTTTCCCAATTATGTCTGACAAATCGGTTCTCTTTACGATCGGCTCACAGGACGTTCAGCTTGGAAGAGCAATAACGTTTGCCGTCTGCACAATTCTGCTTTGGGGGACTCATACAATTCTTGTCACAAACATGACAGGTGCAGGGAAGCTTAATTTTGTCGCCACAGCTTCTAAGGTGATCGGGTTTATGCTGTTTATTATTGCGGGATTATTCGCACTTGAATCTGCCGCGTTCGGCGAATTCTATTTCCCGGTTGAAACAGACAGCGGCAATACACTGGGACTGACCAGTCAAATTCAGTTTGCTGCCATCTCAACTTTGTGGGCGTTTGTCGGCATCGAATCTGCCGTCATTTTATCAGGACGCGCATCCTCACAAAGAGATGTGAAAAGAGCTACAATTACCGGTTTAATCATTGCGGTTTTCATCTATATGGTTATCACTCTTATTACGATGTCTGTTCTTCCGCATGATCAGCTGCAGGCGTCCGACAAGCCATTCGTCGATGTTCTTTCCGTTATTTTGGGAGATGCAGGAGCGAATGCGATGGCTCTGCTCGCCGTTGTTTCACTTTTCGGTTCCACAATCGGCTGGATTCTGCTTTCATCGGAAGTGCCGTATCAGGCTGCAAAATCAGGGATCTTCCCGGCATTCTTTGCAAAGACCAATAAAAAAGGCAGTCCTAAAAATGCCCTGCTGATTACAAATCTGATGTCGCAGATTTTCATTTTCTCAACGATTTCAGGAACCATCAGCGAAGCTTATACGTTCCTGACAACGTCAGCTACACTTGCTTATCTTTTCCCGTACCTTGTATCCTCCATCTTCTTCCTGAAGCTGATTGCTAAAGGAGAAACGTATGATCTGGTAAAGGGTTCACGTGTAAGAGACGGGATCATCGCGTCCATAGCCTGTATCTATTCTGTCTGGGTTATTGTTACAGGAACAGCGGATCTCAAAACGTTTGCTTTAGGCGTTGGCCTTTTCCTTGCAGGTTTTGTCATCTATCCATTCCTTAAAAAATATATGAAAAAAGAAGAATCTGCTTCTGCTTAACCAAAAGGGCTGCACCCATTAGTGCAGCCCTTTTAAATTACTGCCGGAGCAAACATCTGACTTGCACAATACTCGATGATTTCTCTCCTTCTTATGATTCCGATAAAGATTCCTTTGTCATCTGTCACAGGCACAAAATTCTGTTCCATGGCCCTGGAAATGATATGCTCCATTTCAGCCTGAATGGAAATGGGCTCGTTTTTGCGGTGAAAAGAAATTTCCGTCAGCCTGATCTTTTCTGTGTTGTGAAAATTCAGGTTTGGGGTGTTTTTCAGCTTCCAGAGCAGATCTCCCTCTGTCAGCGTCGTGACATATTTGCCTTCATGATCAAGCAGCGGAACCGCCGAATATCGGTGGTATTCCATCTTTTCAAGCGCCTGCCGCATCGTCGACTGGATAGGCAAATAGACAACATCCTTTTTAGGGATCAGGAAAAAAGCAATATTCATTTCTTAAAAGTCCTCTCTATATTTTTCCATCTGAAACGATATGAATATCAATGTTTTCTGTTTTTCGCATAATGGTATTTACAATAGACCCTTTTCGGATTTCTTCCCATCGTGTTCTTGCTGACTGTCCAAGCAGAATCTGTGTCACATGGTATTTATTTGCTGCCTCAATAATAATCTCAGCGGGCTTCCGGTTTCTCTCATGCTCAAGCAAAAAGACGGCATTAAATTGAGAGGAGAGCAGCTGCCACCGTTCTATTTTTTCTCTCATCTCCTGAGTAAATGATTCTTTCGGATATTTTACAGCATGCAGAACATACAGCTGTGCACGGAGGCGGTTCGCCATCCTCCAGCCTCTTCTGATCAGTTTTTCGGCAGTAGGGCCGTACCCGACGCAAACAAGTATTTTTTCATGCACACCAATGGGTCCGTATGAAAGATTTCCGCTGATCTGCTCCATTTTTTCATCTACATCATCCGCCACTTCTCTAAGAGCGAGCTCCCTTAAAGCGGATAAATTCGGAACGGTAAAGAAATGGGAGAGGCTTTGTTCGATTTTATCTGAGCCGTAAATTTTCCCTTCTGTCATTCTTTTTCTGAGCGTTTCAGGCGTCACATCAATCAGCTGGATTTCGCTTGCTCTTTGAACAAACAAATCAGGCACCCTTTCGCGCACAGCCACTCTCGTTATCTGCTGGACAATATCGTGGACACTTTCCAGATGCTGAATATTGACGGCCGACATGACATTGATTCCTGCTTCCAGAATCTCCTCAACATCCATATATCGTTTAAGATTTTTAGACCCTGGAATATTTGTATGAGCAAGCTCATCGATAATGACAACAGCCGGTTTCCTTTCAATTATGGCTTCTGTATTCAGTTCTCTGAAGACGCTCCCTTTATACGTCATTTCTTTAAGGGGAATGACTTCAAGGTCTTTTATTAAATCTTCGGTTTCTCTTCTTCCGTGGCATTCAATCAGTCCAATGACTGCATCAATGCCTTCAAGCTTTAAGTCGTGGGCATCCTGGAGCATTTTGTATGACTTCCCGACCCCGGGGGCTGCTCCTACATAAAGCTTCAGTTTGCCACGGTTCATTTCTGCTATTTCATCAAGCAGCTCCTGAGGGGTTTTCCGTCTGAAATATGGATGGTTTTCGGTCATATTTTCACCTCCTCAATAAAAAACAGCTCAGTCAGCCCTTCACAAGAATCCAGCCTCAGCGCAATCGGCAGCTGAGGCGGATCTTTTATTGTGGCTGTTATCGCATAGATTGTTGTTTTACAGTGGCATCCGTTCCCTTTCGCTCCAGTCACAAGATTACCGCGGGGAGCCGGAAGCTTCCCGATATGAACGAAACTGTCAAGTGCTTTCCTAGATGGCTACCCAGAGAGATGAGATACTTTTCAGGCTAAATAAGACGTGAACTCATTCTCCTCTCTTTTTGATGGCAGGACTGTTTTTATGATGAATCTAAATCTCAAATCATACCCGTTCCCTTGCGCTACAGTCACACGATTACCGCGGGGAGGGCCGGGAGCCTCCTCAGCTTCGCCTGCGGGGTCTCCCGTACCCTCTTCATCCCGCAGGAGTCAAGTGCCTTCCGCTTCAGTCCACTGGTGCTTAAACTTATATTTAAGAAACAAGGACGAACGCAGCCTGCTTAAAATAGAAGGTATGAGCACGGCACAAAGGTAAAAATCTTAACTTCGGTCAGCACTCTTATATTTGTGGGTTTTCACATTTTATCTTTCCGTATAAAGGGCTGTTCCGCTAACTCGCTGCGCTTGTGGGATCTTCCGTGCCCACTTCATCCCGCAGGAGGCAGGCGGGTTCAACTGCAGTCCACTATTTTTAAAATACAGGCTAAAGAAACATAGCCATACTTATTGTTTCTTCATGTTTTTCAAGTCCAGATTCAATTTAAGAACATTCACTCTTTCTTCCCCAAACAGTCCAAGTTCTTTTCCCTGCACATGTTTTTCAATCAGCTTTTCAAGTTCAGCTTTTTTAATTCCCGTTGCTTCTGAGACGCGGCTGACCTGAACATAGGCTGCATTTGGACTTATGTGCGGATCAAGTCCTGAACCAGAATTTGTCAGCAGATCATTCGGCACATCGCTTATAGGTGTTTCAGGATTATTTTTTTCCCACTCTTTTATCGATTCCTTCGTACGGTTCAGCATATCTTCATTTGATGGTGCGTAGTTGTTCGATCCTGATCCTGCACCGTTGTATTCTATACTTGAGACTCTTCCGTGGAAATAACCTGCTTCTGTAAAGGACTGTCCGATAAGCTCAGAACCTATTACCTTGTTATTCTCATCGTAAATTAAACTCCCATCTGCCTTGTCCGGAGCAGCGGCCTGGGCAATGACTGTTACAGCAGCCGGATATACCAGTCCGCAGAATACCATTAACACCAGGCTCATTCTAATAATCGGTCCTATGATTGATTGTTTTTCTTCCACTTTATGAACCTCTTTTCTTCTTATATAAATAGGGCAAGACAAAGATCAATGAATTTGATGCCGATAAACGGAACCAGGACTCCTCCCAAACCGTATACAAGCAGATTTTTTCTGAGAAGGGCATTTGAACTCATCGGCTTGTAGCTGACGCCTTTCATTGCGAGAGGAATCAGAATCGGAATGATGATCGCGTTAAAAATCAGGGCTGACAGGATGGCTGAAATTGGCGAGTCAAGCCTCATCACATTCAGCATGCTCATTTCCGGAATGGCGAGCATAAACATGGCCGGTATAATCGCAAAGTACTTGGCAATATCGTTTGCGATACTGAACGTTGTCAGGGCACCGCGGGTCATCAGCAGCTGTTTTCCGATTGAGACTACTTCAATGATTTTCGTAGGATTTGAATCCAGATCCACCATATTCGCAGCTTCCTTCGCAGCTGCCGTCCCGCTGTTCATGGCAAGACCCACATCCGCCTGGGCAAGAGCAGGGGCATCATTGGTGCCGTCTCCCGTCATCGCAACGAGCTTGCCTTGTGCCTGCTCATATTTAATGACTTCAATTTTGTCCTCAGGTTTGCACTCTGCGATAAATTCATCCACACCCGCTTCCTTTGCTATTGTGGCAGCTGTGAGCGGATTATCTCCTGTACACATGACGGTTTTGATTCCCATGCTGCGGAGCTTGTCAAAACGCTCCTTCATTCCAGGCTTAACGGTATCTTTCAAGTAGATTAATCCGAATATCTGATCATTCATCGCTACAGCAAGAGGTGTACCGCCTGCTTTGGAAATATCGTCCGTTTTCTTGTCCAGATCAGCCGGAATGGTGCCTCCGCGTGAGAGAACCCATTTTTTCACGGCATCCACCGCACCTTTTCTTACAACTGATCCGTCAGGCAAATCCATTCCGCTCATTCGGGTCTCCGCTTTAAATTCAATGAACGTTCCTCCATCTGCAAGACCCGTTCTGTATGAAAGCTGTTTATTCTTCAGCAGCTCAAGAACAGATCTTCCTTCAGGTGTTTCATCCTCCAGCGAGCTGACGGCCGTCCATTGCGCCAAATCCTGCATCGGGGCATTGCCCACAGGAATAAACTCGCTTGCCATTCGGTTTCCGAATGTGATAGTACCTGTTTTGTCCAGAATGATTGTGTTAATGTCCCCTGCAGCTTCAACGGCTTTTCCTGACATGGCAATGACATTGAACTGTGTTACACGATCCATCCCGGCAATTCCGATGGCGGAGAGCAATCCCCCGATTGTCGTAGGAATCAGACAGACAAGCAAGGCAATCAGAACCGGTATTTCAAGACGAAACCCGAGGTAGTCCGTGTAAAAAGGAAGAGTCACAACGACAATCATGAAAATAAGAGTGAGGCTTGTTAAAACCGTATTCAACGCTATTTCATTCGGTGTTTTCTGGCGCTCGGCTCCCTCAACAAGAGCAATCATTTTATCAAGAAAAGATTCACCAGGATCACTCGTGATTCTCACCTTGATCTGATCGCTGACCACCTTTGTTCCGCCTGTTACAGAGTTAAAATCCCCTCCCGCTTCCTTAATGACCGGAGCGGATTCACCCGTAATCGCGGATTCATCAACAGACGCAAGACCGGAAATGATTTCACCGTCACCAGGAATAAATTCGCCCTGGGACACAATGACCACATCCCCCTTGCGAAGCGACGCGGAGTCAACCTTTTCAATATTCCCGCCTGGTTTTACTCTGTTTGCCGTCATTTCTTTCTTGGAATTTTTCAGCGAGTTTGCCTGAGCCATCCCCCGCCCCTCTGCCAATGCTTCTGCAAAGTTGGCAAATAAAACGGTGAATAAAAGAATCAGGGAGACGGTTAAATTAAACGCCGTGCTGACTTC
Organism: Metabacillus sp. SLBN-84; assembly: GCF_053629595.1. NCBI lineage: Bacteria > Bacillati > Bacillota > Bacilli > Caryophanales > Bacillaceae > Metabacillus > Metabacillus sp. SLBN-84. Next base: position 747,047 of record NZ_JBRJIP010000001.1, on the reverse strand, counting down.
CGCAGGTCCGAATGCATTTGGTGCAAAAGTAAGCAGCAGAGTTAAGAAAAAACCGATTTCTACTATAAACATGATTGGATTTTTGACCATGATCCGGGGATCAAGTTTCAGAAAGGAAGCCTTTACCGCATTGAAGATCAGCCCTTGACCTGCTTTCGTCCGGTTTGCCGGCTTGTGCCCTTCAGGTTCTGTCTGTCCGGCAGCTTCTTTTTGATCATATCTTTCATCAGCAGCCTTCGCTGCTGTTGCTAGTGTCTTACTCATTTTGGATCCTCCAATTGAATTATAAAGTTAACAGCTCTGCCACTGGCCCAAGAACCAATACTGGGAAGAAGGTTAATGCTCCGACAATGAATACCGCTCCGACAAAAATGGTTCCAAACAGACTTGTGTCGGTACGGAATGTTCCTATCGTTTCCGGAACAAGCTTTTTAGCCGCTAAAGATGCTCCTACGGCAAGGATGGCAATGATTCCAAAGTATCTTCCGATAAACATGACAATACCTGTTGAGATGTTCCAAAACGGAGTGGCATCCCCCAAACCTTCAAAGCCTGAACCGTTATTGGCTGCAGAAGACGTGTATTCATACAGCACTTGGGAAAGCCCGTGAAACCCTGGATTTGAAATGCCGTCAGATCCAAGCGGCGTATAAAGCGCCAGGGCTGTTGATCCAAGTATCAAAAACGGATGAATCAACAGAGTGACCGCAATCAGCTTCATTTCTTTTCCTTCAATTTTTTTGCCAAGGAATTCCGGCGTGCGCCCAACCATAAGGCCTGATAAGAAAACTGCAATAATAGCGTACATCATAATGTTCATGAATCCGGCACCTGCACCGCCGAACACGGTATTCAGAAGCATATTCGACAAGGCCAGCATTCCGGTAATGGGAGAAAGTGTATCATGCATGGTATTGACAGCCCCTGTTTCAGAAGCCGTCGTGACAACCGCATAGAGAGTGGATTGAACGGTACCAAACCGCACCTCTTTCCCTTCCATGCTTCCTGAAGCCTGCTCAAGACCTGCTTCAGCCAGTCTCGGATTCCCCTGAAATTCAGATAGAAGAGCTGTTCCAAGAAACACTGCAAAAATCATTGCCATAGCCGCAAATAAAATTCGTCCCTGTTTTTTATTGCCTACCATTTTTCCGTACGTATATGGAAGGGCTGTCGGGATGAGAAGCATTAAAAGCATTTGCAGCACATTGCTCACTGCGTTGGGATTTTCAAACGGATGGGCTGAGTTGACTCCAAAAAATCCTCCGCCGTTATTTCCTGCTTCTTTAATGGATAAGAGAGAAGCAACAGGTCCCCTTGCGATTGTCTGCTCTGCTCCTTCCACTGTGCTGGCCGTGACACTGGCATCAAGCGTTTGAGGAACGCCAAGAAAGACAAATATCAGGCCGGCTGCAAAGGCAAGCGGCAGAAAAACCCTTGTGATCGCACGAATTAAATCAACAAAGAAATTTCCAAGCGGATTACCCGATAATCCTCTAATAAGTGCAATCGCAGCTGCAAAAGCGGTTGCAGGTGCCGTAAACATCATAAACGTGATGGCAATCATCTGTGAGAAATAGGACAGGCCGCTCTCCCCGCTGTAGTGCTGAAGGTTCGTATTTGTCATAAAGCTGATGGCCGTATTAAAAGCAAGCGTTGGATCCATTCCGGCAATACCGCTTGGATTCAAAGGAAGCGAACCCTGAAAACGAAACACCAGATAAACGATGAAAATCATAAAGATGTTTGAAAGCAACAGAGCTATAGCATACTGCCTGAAACCTTGATTCTTCTGTTTAATGCCGCTCAGTTTATAAATTGCTTTCTCAAAAGGTCCAAAAATGGAATCAAGCCTTGTTGTTTCATAAGAAAATGCCTGTGCAATATATAGTCCAGCCGGCTTGGAAAGCAGCACAGCTAGCCCCAATGTCAGGATAATTGAAAGAATGGATAGTACACTCAAAGTCTTTTCCTCCGCAAGTTAAAATTTTTCCGGGTTAACAAGTGCATAAAGCAAATAAAGCGTTATGGCGGCAATTCCGCCAAGCAAAACAATCATCACTTTTCTTCCCTTCCTTCGTTCACAATCTTTTCAGACCAGCTGATCAGTCCGGCCATCAGCAGCGCAAGAGCTGCAAAAGACACCGCCATGATGATGTCAAGCATAGTAAAATCCCCCCGTTCTTACTGAATCAAAAATTTCACGCTATCTGCTTTTGAATACATGACATGCTGGGCACCGAGCAGTTCATAGAGCCTGGCCGGGTAATTCGCCTTTTTAGTAATAACGGTAATCGGCGCTCTGACGCTTGCTTTGAGTATTTCCATCAGCCTGCAGGTCTCGGCTATTTTGTCCTCGAGAAGAAGCACTCTTGAGACAGGCTCGTTTATTAGCAGATACTGGGCATTTTGCCTGATAAAATAAATGGTTTTAAACCCTTTGGATCTTAAATGACTTTCTACACTGTAATCTCCCGTAATAAAGGACAGCGACGAGTTCTCAGGGAGAATCTCATCCAGGCACCCAAGCCTCGTATAGCTCGGTATGCAAATCAGCATTGCTTCCATAACCTTCCCCGCCTTTTCGCTCCGTCTTTGCTCCGGCAGCCAAACAGCCGGACAGCACCTGAATTCACTCTTTATTCCAGTAAAAAACCGCGGAAGAGGGTTCTTCCGCGGCTTTTAGGCATCACTTAAAAAGCATGCCGCACCTGCAGTTTCGATTTCCCTCATCGCGCTTTCGGGGTTAGCTGTCGGATTCGGGCTATGAGAGCTGCCCTGCCACCATATTCAGATGGATTCACCCCAAGCGGCAATTTGCCGCAAAAGATTGGATCCCCCGATTTCATTGTGAAATTAAGCGATTAAGTATTCAGTTCTGGTTTGATATCTCTTTTAGAGATCCACCTCCTTAATTGATTTTTGCTGTCTGCTTTAGACTTGATTCAATTCTCCGAGCCAATAGGAGCATGATGCCGGCTTGCTTAAAATGACATATCTGGCGCCTAATTTTTTGTAAAGATCATAATGCCTGCTGTCATCTGTCATCACAACAATCCTCATTGTTCCCAGATCAGAGAAAAAAGCCGTCAGTTCAAATCCTTCGTTGATTGAATCCGAGATAATATAGACAGATTGATAGCCGTCAAATCTCTTTTCAAGTTCAAGCAGATTATCCAGCCTTGTATTGCCTTCCTTTGAGTTTGTCAGCTCAAACGCATACTGTTCATAAGACATCACATCTGCGTATTTGCGGTGAACGTTAATCTCCTCTATTACAGAAACGAATAAATCCCCCTTGCCTATAACCAGTGTCTGATTCATCGTTATCCCCCGAATCGTTCCATGATTGACAGTGCATTTTGTTCTCTTGCTGAATTAACCCTTTCAGGATCAATCAGCCATAGAACAAAAAAAGAGACCAATGCTTACTCTTCCCCCAACCCAGTACACATGTAATCAAATCAGCAGGCAGCTGCCCGGCATGATTGATTCTCATATGGCTGTTTTGGAGAAAAAGTACTCATTGGTCTACTTAACGCCCAGCAAGCCGCAGCCCTCTTTGCGTTCCGTCTTCCGTTTTTCCTTTTTCAAACGAATTGCTGAATCAAAAAGACCTTCTACAGTCCCCAGGCCTCTTCTCTGCCTAAAAAAAGGCAGTAAAAAAAAGACTCCTGTTAAGGCGGTCTTTGGACCTCCTTCGCTTTAGCCGACGAAGTTAGCTGACGGGTAGGATGGCGAAAGATCTCATCCTTTCTGCAAAAGCAGAATTAACCCCAAAAAATTGGTTCCTCCGTTCCCGTGTCACGGGACTAGGCCGATATGCAATTCGTGATTACGAGATTATCTTACTCCCGCGATAAAACTGTGTAAACAAGGAAATACACTAAAAAACAGGGACTTTAGTGACCTTTAGTCTATTATTCTCTCTCTTACTCTCATTTCCTCACGTTTTTAAAAAATCTCACTTCTCTCTCCCGCTTGTATCAGCCTGTCAACTGTACACTCTGTTTCCTGTCATTTACAGAATGCTATTGACAGGGTCATGGCGGGTAAGTAAGATAAACTCGTCTAATGATGCAAAGCTCAAGGGGGATCTTGCCATCTTCTAAAATCCTCTTGAACGGCATCCGTTTATCCTAATCAAAAGCATTTGTGCCGGGGGTATAATCAAATGGCTGTGTCGCCTAAAAAGAAATTGGAAATGGAATTAAGTGAAGCCTTTATCAAGCTTCAAAGGGATTTAATCGGACGCGGACCGCAGGAAACAAGAACCTACATTGTCCATGATATGGTCATTGCCCGGTTTAAGGGCGTTCTCACAGTTGAGGAAAAACATCTGGTTGAAAACGAAAATGGCAGAAAACTCGTTAAACAAATGAGACAGGTTCTGCGTGAAATGTACAGTAAAAAATTTGAAGAAATTGTAGAAAACTGCACGGGCTGCAGGGTTCTTTCAAGCCACAGCGATATCAGCACAAAGATGGGCGAACGAATTGAAGTGTTTGTGGTTGATAAGGATCTGGAGCGGCTCCTTGAATGAAAGAACTAAATAACCGGAACAAAAAGGGAGTATGCAAATTGAGCATACTCTTTTTTCTTTGCCTCATCTTTTCTAAAAAATCACTGTCTATACCAGACTGCAAAAACGACATCTGCTCAAATAAAATTGAGAAAGAGAGAAAACGAGAGTAAACAGAAGAAAAACAGAGATTGATTGAATATTCATCTGTAAAAACCCGGTATTTCATCCCTTTACAAGTAAAATTATCCAGGAGTATGATAGGCTCAATTTATTTCCTAATCCGCAGAATCCGTTAAGGAACGGGGGACCCAATTTTCCGGGGTGAAGCCGCTGAATCAAGCGGCCGGGCGACTCTTACCGTCCGAATCCGTCAGCTAACTCCGTATGCGTTGTTTGAGAGAGGAAGGTGTGACCGTTCAGCGCAGCCTGCTGAAACAAAAAATACAATCCTTCGATTTTTCAAATTCATTCGTAAACGAAATTAAAACTAAAAAATCGGGGTGTTCTTTGTGTTGACTATTTTAGATCCGTTAAGCGAAATAAAAGCAGAAATAGCTGAAAAGCATGTCGAACTGCTGCATCTTCAGTTTGTTGATCTGGAAGGAAATTTAAAGCACGTCACCATTACGGCCGATCAGATTGATGAGGCTGCAGAGGGAAAAATGATGTTTGACGGTTCGTCCATAAGGGGTTTTTGTCCTATTAACCAGTCTGATTTATACCTCAAGCCGGATTTGAGCACGTTCGCTATTATTCCGTGGTCAGTCGAGGAAAAATATGCAGAAGCAAGATTTCTTTGCAGCATATTAAATCCGGATATGACGCCTTATGAAGGAGATCCAAGATATGTCCTGCAGCTCGCCGCAAAAAGAGCCAAGTCGCTTGGATACAGCATCAGCATCGGGCCGGAACTGGAGTTTTTCCTGTTTAAAACCGACGAAAATGGAAATCCCACGACAAATCCCCACGATACTGGGGGATATTTTGAGCCCGCACATGATCTGGGAGAAAGAGTCCGTCTTGAAATCTACCGCACCCTGAAAGCAATGGGCTTCAAAATTGAAGCATCCCACCATGAAGTGGCCAACGGGCAGCATGAAATCAATTTTCGTTTCAATGATGCCCTGACGTCAGCAGATAATGCCACAACATACAAGTGGGTCGTAAAAAATGTCGCAAAACAATTTAACCTGCATGCGTCATTTATGCCTAAACCTCTGCAAGGGGTAAACGGCTCCGGTATGCATGTTAACATCTCCCTCCTTCAAGACGGGGAAAATATCTTCTTTGATGGAAATGATGATATGCAGCTTTCAAACGAAGCCTATTATTTTATTAATGGGGTGCTCACCTATATTGAAGAGCTGACTGCCATTACCAATCCGCTTGTTAATTCTTACAAACGTCTCGTACCGGGGTTTGAGGCCCCGTGCTATATAGCCTGGTCAACTTCAAACCGGTCAACCCTTATCCGTATACCTGCAAAAAGGGGCTCCGCAACACGGATAGAAGTGAGGCATCCGGACCCAAGCGCCAATCCCTATCTTGCATACGCCGCAATTGCTGAAGCAGGAATGGCCGGTATCGCGCTGTCGGAATTTCCGAAGCCCGCCGTTCATGATGACATCTTCAGCATGACGGAATCCGCCCGGATGGAAAGAGGAATCAAGCATCTCCCGGACAACCTTGAAACGGCGCTTGATTTAATGGAAAAGGGTCCGCTTGCCAAAATGGTTCTCGGCTCTCATGTATACCGGCAATTTCTTCTTCATAAAAGAGCGGAATGGCACGAATACAGGAATACTGTCCACTTATGGGAAATTGAAAATTATCAGATGAAGTTTTGACTTGAACCAAAAGCCCGATTTGCGTGTGAATCGGGCTTTTTTGGTGCAGAAAGAAGTGCCGGTAAATAAATTCCGTAAATTTGGATAAAGTAAAAGCTGATCATACTGCATAATCAGCTTATTACCTTGAAAAACTTTTTTCAGGAAAAGAAAAAGACTGCTTATAATAAAAGAATATTCTAAAATAATTGACAATTATTATTTTCGACATTATACTACATTTTATTCACTCTCAAGACTAACTCACTGGAGGATATACATGAGCTCACTTTTTAGAAAAAAGTCAATTACTGCCTTGCTCGCGCAAAGTCAGCAAAAATCCCTGGCACGGACTATGGGCGCATTCGACCTGACTTTACTCGGGATAGGCGCGATTGTAGGAACAGGAATTTTTGTACTGACCGGTGTCGTAGCAGCTGAGACAGCAGGTCCTGCCCTTATTCTTTCCTTTATCATTTCCGGTATTGCCTGTGCACTAGCAGCTTTCTGCTACGCGGAATTCGCTTCAACCGTTCCAATATCAGGCAGTGTCTATACTTACACATATGCAACCTTGGGAGAGTTTTTCGCTTTCTTGATCGGCTGGGATTTGATGCTTGAATACTTGCTTGCAACGTCTGCCGTTGCGACCGGCTGGTCTGCCTATTTTCAATCTCTCTTAGCAGGCTTTGGACTGGAGCTTCCTGCAGCCATGACATCAGCTCCCGGAGCTGGTAAAGGCGGAATGATTGATTTGCCGGCGGTCATTATTATCCTGCTGATCACTGCTCTTTTATCAAAAGGAATTAAAGAAAGCACGCGGGTTAATAACATTATGGTTTTTGTTAAACTGGCTGTGATTCTATTATTCATTGTGGCAGGCGTCTGGTATGTAAAGCCTGAAAACTGGACCCCGTTTGTGCCATTTGGATTTGAAGGCATCGTAACCGGCGCGGCTACTGTCTTTTTTGCTTACATTGGATTTGACGCTGTAGCGACTGCTGCAGAGGAAGTGAAAAAACCGCAAAGAGATGTTCCAATTGGCATTATTGCTTCCCTTGCAGTTTGTACGGCACTATATATGGTTGTATCTCTCATTCTTACAGGCATGGTTCCTTATACAAAACTCAATGTAGCAGATCCGGTTTCTTTTGCCCTTCAGTTTGTGGGGCAGAATTCACTTGCAGGCCTTATATCAGTGGGGGCTATCGCAGGAATTACAACCGTTCTTTTAGTGATGATGTATGCACAGGTACGAATCTCTTATGCCATGAGCCGGGACGGACTCCTTCCAAAAAGACTGTCCAAGGTGCACCCATCTTTTAAAACACCCTTTCAAAATACATGGATTACAGGGTTTATTGCAGCAGCAATTGCAGGCTTTGTCGATTTGACAACCCTTGCCCATCTTGTCAATATGGGTACACTCGCTGCCTTCACACTCATTTCGATAGCCGTAATTGTTTTGAGGAAGACTCATCCGAATCTGGAACGTGCTTTTAAAGTGCCATTCGTTCCTGTATTCCCGGCAGTCAGCGCCTTGTTCTGCATCTATCTCATGACGAGCCTTCCGGCTATCACATGGACTTCTTTTATCATCTGGATAGCCATTGGAGCTGTGATTTACTTCGTATACGCAAGAAAAAACAGCAAACTTGCATAAATCGCAAAAAAACCTTTCTCCGTTGCAGGAGAAAGGTTTTTTACTCTTTATGAACGTCTGACCTGCCTGAAAAAGTACCCGACAAGCAGCAGCACTATAGCAAATGAAATCATGACAATGAACTTCAGATGACCATGCAGAACGCTTTTGGTGAATGATGGTTCTACATCTGCAACTGTACTTTTCATCAGCTCATTTTTTTCAGGGTTCACAGGATCAAGAGGATGCTTGGCGAGTTCCCGGCCATCTTCACCGTCAATCGTCAAGTTTCCCTCCGTATCCACATCAGCAGAAATGGTTTCATTTGTTTTTCTGGCATAATACAAAGGCTCCTCCAATGTGAACTCCTGTCCTTCTTGATCCTTATAATATGTTCCAGAAGCGACAAACTCCGATGTAAAATTGGCAAAGCCGTAATCAAGCAGCTTGACCGTATCTTTGTAAGACATACGGTCTGTCTTTGCATTCAGCGTTACAGCGATCAGCCGGATATTTTCTCTCTCAGCAAGAGTTGACAGCGTAAAACCGGACTGGCTGACATATCCGTTCTTCCCTCCCACCATTCCTTCATACGGTGTCGCCTGCAGAAGTTTGTGATGATTGTGGAGAGTTGTATCCCAGGTTTCCCCGTCCCATTTCAGCTCTGCTGTTGAAAAGATCTCGCGGAAGATTTCGTTTTGTGATGCATACTGAGTCAGAGTAGCCAAATCTTCCGCTGTGGTGACATGACTTGGATCAAAAAGACCGTGCGGATTCGTAAAATGGGTATCCTCAAGCCCTACCTTCGTTTTCAAAAACTCATTCATTTCCTTTGAAAATGTTTCTACATTTCCGCTTATATGTTCAGCAATGGCAATACCGGCATCGTTCCCGGAATTGATCATGAGCCCCTGAATCAGTTTTTTCAGAGTCACCTGTTCACCTGCTTCAAGATATACTCTTGTCCCGTCGGCATTTCTGGCATTTTCGCTGACGGTTACGATATCATCCAAATTCCCATTTTCAATCGCATAGATGGCTGTGGCCATTTTTGTCACACTTGCAGGGTACATCTCAGCATCGCTTTTTTTCGAATAGAGAATCTGGCCGGAGTCAGCATCGATCAAGACGGCGGATTCGCTTTCAATCGCCGGTTCATTTGCTGTTAGTTCCTCTGCTGATGGTTTTGAAGAAAAAATCATTCCTAAAAAGAAGCTTGCTGCAAGAATCAAAGGGGTTTTTTTCATCTATATAAATCTCCTGATTGTAGTAGTCTATATTCATTCCGTATACAAGCATAACAGGTAATAAAACGGCATGACAATGTAAAGTTATAGAAATCGATGCATAAACGTTCATTTTACCTGAATTTATAGAAAAATCTGTATTTTTATTGATTTGACTTCCAATTCTGCCTGTCATATACTTCACCTAACGAACGTCAGGAAGGCGGTTTTCAATGTGACCTCAGAACAGCTTAAACAGGCGGCCATCCGCCTATTTGCCGATCATGGCTATGAAGGTACTTCACTGGCTGACATTGCTGCTGAAGTTGGAATAAAGAAACAGTCGATTTACACCCATTTTAAAAATAAGGATGAACTCTTCCTTAAGGCGATGACTGATGTTCTTGAGAAGGAGATTGAGTATGTAAAAGCTTCATTTTCTTCTCCAGAACAGCCCCAGCTTAACGACATTTTGTTCCGTTATCTGACGGATTACGTGCACCGCTTTGAAAAAGAGGCGGAAACAAAATTCATGCTGAGAATCAGCTTTTTGCCCCCCTCACATTTATATCGGGAGGTCATGGAAAAAGTTTATGTGTACCTCGATACGTTCGAAGAACTGCTCATCGGTGTTTTCGAAAAACAGCTTGATCTTGCAGTAAAACCGGCTGAAGCGGCTACGGCGTATATGGGTGTCGCAGATGCTGTCTTCGCCGAAATGCTGTACGGCGGACCTTCGCGCGTGCAAAAACGGCTGAACAGCTGTTTTAAAGTCTATTGGAATGGCATTACCAGAAAAGCGTAATCGCCCGTTTAGCTCCGGGAGTCAGATAAGGAAACGGCGGTAAAGGCGCTTTTTGCCTTTGCCGATGGTTCCGTTCTGACAGAGGAGTTGGGCGGTGGAGCTAGACACCACGAAAAGCGGAGCCGACCGGTTAGCCCTGACAGGCAGAAAAGAAATCACCGGAAAAGTCCGGTTTTGACTTTTGCGGGGATTTTGTTCTGACGGAAGGGCTGGGAGGCGGAGCTGGACACCACGAAAAACGGACCCGACCGGTTAGCCCTGACAGGCATCCAAAATATCATTCGAAAAAGAAGGCGCTTTTCTGCCTATCATCAATTCTTATTGCCGGTATGGAAAGATAAGGAAGGGGCAATTATCATGAACAAAGATTGGACAAAAGTATTTATGGCCGGTTTTATTGAAGTCATTTGGGTTGCCGGCCTGAAGTATTCAGACAGCTGGCTTGAATGGCTTGGAACCATCATCACAATCTGCATCAGCTTTTACCTGCTGATCAGTGCATCGAAAAGACTGCCTGTCAGTACGGTTTACGCCGTTTTTACAGGACTTGGGGCAGCCGGAACCGTGATAGCAGAAATTTTGTTTTTTAACGAGCCTTTCCAGCTGGTTAAAATTCTTTTAATCGCCGTTTTAGTATGCGGGGTTATCGGGTTAAAAACACTGTCTGATGACAAAAAAGAGGAGGCTTCCATATAATGGACTGGGTGTTTCTAATTGGTGCCGGTCTGTTCGAAGTAGCCGGTGTTATCGGGATTAATAAAATGAAGGAATCTAAAGGAATTGTTCCGCTGTTGATTATGATTGCAGGTTTTTCGCTCAGCTTTCTGCTGCTGAATCAGTCCCTGCAGACGATCTCACTTGGGACTGCCTATTCCGTCTGGACAGGAATTGGATCTGCCGGGAGTGCGCTGATCGGCATCTTGTTCTATGGGGATTCAAAAAGCTGGAAACGGATTTTATTCATCAGCATGATCATTTCGGCAACGGTCGGCCTCAAACTGGTTTCGTAAGGAGTTGTCACTTTGATTAAATATTCGTTTCTCGTGTTTATTGGAGCGTGCAGCTACGGCATTATTTCTACGATTATCAAGCTTGCCTATAAACAGGGCTATTCAGTGGAAGAAGTCATCGGGAGCCAGTATGTGACTGGCTTTCTTCTCTTTTTGGCCTGCGCCCTTCTCTTTTCGAGAAAAAAAGCAACATGGAAACAGGCGCTTTTCTTAATGCTGACGGGGACGACGACAAGTTTTACAGGAATTTTTTACGGAAAATCACTCGAGACCGTTCCTGCCTCCATTGCAATTATCCTGCTGTTTCAATTTACGTGGATCGGCATCTTAATTGAGGCATTTTATCTGAAAAAGAGACCTGACAGCGCAAAGCTTTTCGCTGTCCTTCTTTTGCTCATAGACACCTTTATGGCAGGCAATCTGTTCGGGAAAGAAGCCATCAGCTTGACGGATCCGGGGATCATTTGGGGTCTTCTATCTGCCGTCTCGTTTTCTCTGTTTATTTTTGCAAGCGGGAAGGTAGCAGCTGAGCTTCCATCGCTTAACAGAAGCCTGTTCATGTCGTTTGGGGCAGCCATCTTCCTCACCATTCTTTTCACTCCCGATTTTATGACAAATGGTTCTTTGCAGGCAGGCCTATGGAAATTCGCCTTGCCTCTCGGCTTTTTCGGCGTGTTTATCCCGGTTGTGCTGTTTTCAGTCGGAACTCCTAAAATCGGGTCAGGACTCGCCACTATTGTCGGGGCTGCCGAACTGCCTGCAGCCGTTCTCTGCTCTGTCTTTTTTCTGAAAGAATCGGTGAACCTGCTGCAGACGGCCGGCATTATGCTTATCCTTTTGGGTATTGCCGTCCCGCAGCTGGTCTATTTTTTCCGGCAGAAAAAGAATGTGAGTCAGACACTGCGAATGTAAGGTGAATATGCACTCGAATCGTACGCTATCTGTACATGGGATGAAGATTATAACGTAAGAAAGATAGATAGAGTGTACGACACAGAAGCCTGATATAGAAAGAAAGATAGATAGAGTGTACGACACAGAAGCCTGATATAGAAAGAAAGGGTGAATTTGTTATTCTCAAATTCACCCTTTTATATTTATATCCCAGCCTCTTTTCTATATGCTGCGCCTTAAAAATCTGCTTTAATGTGGCGGATCAGTGCCTCTGCACTTTCGTTTACTTGTTCCTGATTCAGTGTTCTTACCCCATGCTCGACAAACGCTGGAAGAAAGCGCATGCCCGTCAGGTTAGCCATTGCCTGAAACGGCTTGAACAGTTCACTCATGCTGTAATGGTTGTAGCCTCCTGACTGATACGCAGCTTCCGGTCCTCCCGTTGAAACAGCGAGCATAAACTCTTTTCCGTGAAGCTTTGTTCCCTGTGAGCCATATGCCCAGCCGTATGCCAGCACCACATCCTGCCATTCTTTCAGAAGAGACGGACTGCTGTACCAGTAGAACGGAAATTGAAAGACAATCCGGTCATGTTCAAGCAGGAGCTTTTGCTCGCGCTCTATATCAATTTTAAAATCCGGATATTTACTGTACAGGTCATGAACCGTAACATCTTCTTCTCTATTTAAATGGTTCAACCATGTTTTATTAACGTTTGACCCTGATAAATTCGGGTGGGCAGCTATGACTAATGTTTTCATTATATCTCTCCTTAAATAGTTGTATATGCAAATGATTGCGTAAAAAGAAAACATTTGTACATGCAAATGAATACACAAAAAAATTTACGTTCTTTTCTCTAGTTTATTGCTCGCCTCATGCAGCGACTTGCTTAATTCCAGGCTGAATTCTTTTCCAAGAACAGCGGAGTATTCCTCAAACAGATCCTTCAGCGATGCCCGGAACTGTGTATAAATCTTTTCTCCCTCACTTGTAAGTGAGATGAAAGACTGCTTGCCGTTTACTTTCCGGTTTACAAGCCCCTTCTTCTCAAGCTTGTCGATAAATCTGGTGCTTGTTGATGGAGCAATGGAAAGCTTTTTGCACAGCTCTTTTTGAGTGATTCCCGGATGAAATTTAACGGTCATGATTAAGTATAAATAAGATGGCGCAAGGTCACCCGCATCAAAAACGTCTTCAGCAAGTTTTGTCATGTTTCGAGCGAATCGGCTCGCCGTAAAATACAAACAGTGCATGAGTACTTGTTCTTCTTCGTTCATTTGCATCATTCCTTTTATCATTTGCATATACAAATTAACATGTTTTTAAATGCAATGTCAAGTAAGTAATTAGGAGCAGGAAGAACGTCAATCCCCTGCCCGAAACGTCTTAATTGCTTCCTCTGCCTGCTTTTCTGTTACATACGGTGTATGAAAATAAACACGAACAACTGTCCCGTCTTCAAGTTCCAAGAAATAATGATAGGTCTGCACAGCGGTCATTGTCTTTACGTGCTGAAGCAATCGTTCTGCAGGATAGGCCAGGTTCGTGATCTCCTTTTTCTCAAGTATTCCAGCACCGCCTTCAAGACTTTGTTTTTCCTCAGTCGAACTCAGTACAGCTCCTCCAACTGTGCGCTCTCCCTGTTTAAATACAAGACCTTTGTCACTTTTCAAAATGTCCATTCCCTGAGGCAGATCAATTGTGTACATTTGCTCGCCGCTCCTGCCGGATTCATTTGCAAGATAGACAGAGAAAAGACCAATGCCAAGGAGCAGGACAGCGGCAGCAGCTATCTGAAAAAAACGGTGCATGAGTGTAATAGGAGCCTGCCTTCTCTGCAAGCGTGCACGAATGGACTGTTTTTGTGAAGGAGACATGTTTTTTCTGGGGAATTTCATGTTCTCATAATTCAAGCTCAGCACCTCTTTCCAACCGTGGGTTTTGCTTTAATTTCTGAAGAGCCCGGTAATACGTCCGGCTTACTTTTTTTCTTGGCCAGCCAAGAACATGTGCTGTTTCTTCTACTGAAAGTTCGGAGACCATTCTGAGCATAATCACGTCGCGGTATTCTGCCTTCAGCTCTGAAATCGCTTTGTATGCTTCACTCAGCTCTTCATGTTCAACCAAAATCTCGTCCGGTGTTTTTATATCCCGCTGACCGGGCAGCCAAGCAAGCAATTTCTTCCTCCTCCACTGATCGATGACAAGTCTTCTCGCGATGCTGATCAGCCATGTTTTCGGATGGCTCTCTTCCCGGAACCTGCTTTTGAACGCTTTTATAAACACTTCTTGAACATCATCTTCGACATCATGTGTGCCCTTGTAATACACAAGAAAGTGGTGCACATCGTCGCCGTATTCGCTGAACATCCTCTCCAGTTCCTGTCCGTCCATCCCATTCACCCCATTTTGCCCTCTTTGCCCCATTAGACGTTTTCTTTCTTCCATTCTCTCACTGAAACGAAAAAAATTCAGTCTCTTTTCAGACTGAATTTTTTCCGTTTTGATCATCGGTTTAATCTAAGACGGCGGTCGATTATTCAAAAATCGGTCAGTTTAGTTAAATATGATTTGATTTTTCACTTCATTAAATGTAATATATACATTACAAATGCAATGTATATATTACATTAGGTGCAGGGTGGGATAATGAGAAATAATGTCAAAATAACTCGAATCAGCATTTCAATGACCCAGGAACAATTAGCTAGAAAAACGGGTGTAACCAGACAGACAATTGGACTAATTGAGAAAGGAGAATACAATCCGAGTCTTCAACTCTGTATTGCCATAGCGAAAGTACTTAATAAAACGTTAAATGATTTATTCTGGGAGGTAGAAAACGAATGAAATCTTGGATATCTTTACTAATACCGGATGATGAATATAAAGAAAGAAAAATGCTGTATTTTTTATCTGAAGGTGGAATAGTCCTCTTCCTTTTTCTAATTGTGATGGTTATTACCGGCCGGTATTTTGACATAAGTGCAGAGGTAGTATTGCTTTGTTCTATCGCTGTCTTTCTCTTTTATGTATATGGACGATACATCATATCCGGAATTGAATATACCGATATCACGTCAGAAAAGGCATACGTTAAAGAATTAAGGTCCATTTTTATTAAAACAGTCACTTTTATAGTTATATTTTTAGCAGCATATATGACTCTTATTAAGGTACCTGACAGTCCGAATGAATGGATAGAAATTTCAGGACTTTTATTAACTCTTTGTACAGTGATGTTCTTCTCCAACTACATTTCCTTAAAGTGTTCCTATAAAAAAAATAAAGAGTTATTATAATGATTTTAAAATGACTGTATTCTTTATATAGGAGTGTGTTTTGATCTGAAAATCAAACAAATTTTTTTAACACCGCCCATGGATGGGCGGTGTTTTGCAAGTTTATAGCATTGAGTTGAACAGTTCTATGATCACCAATATCTTATACTTGCCCGGCCCATTCTTTTTTACTTTCCATTATCCTCATCCTCCCAAAAATGGATCTCCCATAAGTTTTATAACAATTCGGACAATAATACGCAAGATAACCCTTACGTACCGCCGCCATATATAATGGAGAAAAGACATGTCTACACGGAGGAAATGCCATATGAATGAAAAAACAGTGCTCATTACAGGTGCATCAAGCGGTTTTGGGATGCTCGCCGCCTGCAGACTTGCAGCGGAAGGATACCGCGTCATCGCTTCTATGAGGAATACGGAGAAACAAACGGACCTTTTCAGGATGCTTGGAGAACACGAAGAAAGAGTGACGGTTCTTGAGCTTGACGTCACGTCACCGGAATCCATTGATGCATTGAAGAAGTATTTGAAAGAGACCGGCAAAATCGACATACTGATCAATAACGCCGGATTTGCCTTTGGCGGATTTGGAGAGGAAGTAACGGTTGCTGATTATAAAAGCCAGTTTGAAACGAATTTCTTCGGTGTCATTGCTGTTACCCAGGCGGTCCTGCCATATATGCGCAAACAGCGCAGCGGAAAAATCATCAACATGAGCAGCATCAGCGGATTGATCGGCTTTCCCGGCCTCTCGCCGTATGCAGCATCAAAGCATGCGCTTGAAGGATACAGCGAGAGCTTAAGACTTGAAGTGAAGCCGTTCGGCATTGATGTCGCACTGATTGAACCGGGCTCTTTTTCTACGAACATCTGGACAACGGGAAGAAAAGTATCTTCAATAGAAGATTCTCCGTATCTTGTGTATATGAATGCCATTGAAAACGAACTTGAACAGGGAAAGGAAAAGCTTGGGGATCCGGCTGATGTCGCTGAACTGATTGTTAAGCTGTGTGCAAAAAACTCATTGACTAAGCTCAGATATCCGGCTGGAAAAGGCGTCCGGATATCCCTGTTCTTAAAACGGATACTACCCTGGCGCATGTGGGAATCCATTCTTATTGGAAAACTGCTCAGGAAGAAGATCGAATTGTAAACTTACTTATTCAGAAACTCTGTCGTATACTCGTTTATTTCCGCTGACTTTGTCCAGTGGAGATAATGATGTCCTGTAAGCGAAACAAGTTTGTGTTCTTTCACATGGCTCATTTGATCCAGATAGAACGTTTTAATTTTTTCGTCTTTTGCTTTTTGATCCTTATCCTCCGCTTGAAAAATCATAACGGGAATATGCGGGGGGAACGTCATATCTTCTGTTTTTTCCGCACTTCTGCTCAGTTCATTCGCTTCATCTATGACGTTTTTATGGTAGTTTTTCCATGCGGCAATTCGTTTGGTCATGCTTTTATTTTCTTCTGAATATGTTTCTTCCTCTGCAATCGGAAGAAAGTCTTCAGGCGTGAATGCCGCCGCCCACCTGGCAGCACCGAGTACAGAGGCAGCACGAACGAACGAAGGAACCGACGGAGCTTTTTCATTAAAAAAGTCAAAAGCCTTTGGCAGGGTTGGATCAATTCCGATAATAGCTTCAATTTCATCTGGATAGGCATTGGCAAAGTACATACTGTAAACCCCGGAGACTGAGTGCGGCATCAAAATATACGGACCGTTGATGCCGGTTTTTTTCAGTGCCGTCCGCACCTCTTCCACCATGTTCTCCACTGTGCGCACTTCATTCGTTCCATCACTCCATCCATAGCCGAATGGTTCTGCAACAACGACTTTATGGTTCTTTGCCAATTCATTTACCAGCGGCTCAAAATCAAGGACTGGCGCAGCCGTTCCGAGTCCGCTTAATAGCAAAATCGTATGTTCTCCTTCACCCTTTGTGTAAACGTGCATGCTTCTTCCGTCTACTTCGACAAGCTGACCCGGAGCCTGGTATTTCTTCTGCTCATAGAATGTGATCACTTGATGAAGGATGAAGCTCAGCAATATGATTGCTCCAATCAGCATAAAAAGAGTCCGGATGATTTTTTTCCATTTTGTTTTCATGGTTTGTCCCGCTTTCTTTAATAAAGGTATTCACCTAGTTTAGCGGACAAAGTTTAAGACGAGGTTATGATTTGTAAAAGAATTGTTTAAAATTGGTTCTCGCTGCAAAGAAAAACTCATTTGCTTAAAAGGGGTAAAGTTTAGATGCGGC
Source organism: Metabacillus sp. SLBN-84 (assembly GCF_053629595.1). NCBI lineage: Bacteria > Bacillati > Bacillota > Bacilli > Caryophanales > Bacillaceae > Metabacillus > Metabacillus sp. SLBN-84. Next base: position 729,551 of record NZ_JBRJIP010000001.1, on the reverse strand, counting down.
AGATCAGACAGCACAGCAGCGGAAAATAATCGGCTTTGTCCGTCTCCCAAGAAAAATTATGTTAAAATGGAAATAATTTGTTATCAGGCTTTAAGGCAGGCTGGTTGAGCAAATCTTATCTAATCAGATTGGGGTGTTTAGATGAAAAGCTTATATAAATCCACGCAAGATAAGCAATTATCAGGTGTACTAGGAGGCTTAAGCGATAAGTATAAAATTGATGTCAGCATTCTTCGAATAGCTGTTGCACTGTCATTCTTTTTTACTGGCGGAATAACATTATTAATTTATATCATAGCTGCAATTGTCTTGCCAGCAGATAAAGAAATTAAGAGATGACTATATGTAAGAAAGCCAGCAGGCCGCGGGAAACTAACTGGAAAAGGATAAGGGACTCCAGCCAAAAACTGGAGTCCCCTTGTCATGTCAGAAAGATGAAAATCTCTCAATGCTGTTCAACTGGTGCTTCAAGACGGTCCTTTACCCTTCCTATCCCTCCAATTCCTTCCGCTGTCTGAACTCTTCCTTAATCTCATCCAGAAGCACAGGGTCTGTCAGCAGCTGAAGCGCGGTCAGGGCAAGGCCTTTTGCACCGAGCAGAAGCGCTGCGTCCCCCTGCTCTGATTTGGCTGCCTCCCTGAATTCGTCTGTGTGGCCGACGAGGGTATCGGGTCCAATTTTGATGTACGGATGGATCGTCGGAACAACGTGGCTGATATTGCCGGCGTCCGTTGAGCCGAGGCCTTCGCGCTCAGACGTTTCCACTGTTTCTCCGAGACTTTCAAGCTGCTGTTTAAAAACGGAATCAAATGTCCGGTTTAGCACCAGGTTGTCGACTTCATTTTGAAAAGCAATCACGTTCAGCTTAGCGCCTGTCGCCAAGGCGGATCCCTGTGCTGCAGCTTTGATGCGTTCTGTTGTTTCTGAGCACTTTTTTCTTGTTGCCGCGCGGATGTAGAATCGAGCTTTCGCATAGTGTGGGACGATATTCGGGGCATCGCCTCCGTGCGTGATGATTCCGTGAATTTTCACATCGTCCGTTACATGCTGGCGAAGGGCATTGATGCTGTTGAAAAGCTGAATCACTGCATCCAGGGCATTGATTCCCTGATGAGGAGCAGCTGCAGCATGCGCAGGCTTTCCAATGAATTCAAAATCGAGCGGATCCACTGCAAGGGAGTTCCCCGTTATTCTCGTAGCGTTCGACGGGTGCACCATTAGTGCCGCATCGATGCCTTCAAGCAGCCCGTGCTTGACAAAGCTTCCCTTCGCACTGCCGTTCGGGCCGCCTTCTTCTGCTGGTGTTCCCAAAACGACTACTTCTCCGCCAATTTCATCAATCTGTTTGCCGATGGCAATCGCTGCTGCTGTGCTTGCGGTGCCGATGATGTTGTGGCCGCATGCATGGCCAAGTCCAGGAAGCGCATCGTATTCTGCCAGAAAAGCAACAGATGGGCCGCTTTTTACTGACGATTTTTTACGGGCCAGAAACGCCGTCTCATGTCCTGCCACTCCGCGTTCAACTGTAAATCCTTCTGCCTCAAGCAAGTCGGAAAGGAGCTTTGAAGCAAAGTATTCCTCATTGCCGATTTCAGGATTTTCATGAATCGAATGGCTAATCTTCAGGTACTCTGCCTTTCTTGATTCTATTTCATCAATGATTTGCTCTTTAAGCGTAACAGCTGCTGTGCTCATGCTCTTTCCTCCTCAATGGTTATTCTCCAATTTCACTTAGAGGGACAAATGTAGGAATCGTGGCTCCGTCATATTCTTTTTTGATAAAGTCAGCCGTGTCTTCCTCCTGGTAAAGCTCAACGATACGTTTCAGTTCTTTGCGGTCTTTATCTTCCGTGCGTGCTGCGATAATGTTGATATATGGTGTGGCTGTATCATCTTCATGGAAAATAGAATCTTTGATCGGGTTAAATCCTGCATCAACGGCAATTCCGTTGTTGATGATGGATCCCGCTACGTCGGGAAGGACACGCGGTGTCTGGCCTGCGACGACAGGCACGATTTCAAGGTTCTTCGGATTTTTGACGATTTTATCAAGAGATCCGTTGCCGTCAAAGTCTTCAGGAAGTTCAATTAAGCCTGCTGACTGAAGAAGGAGGAACGCTCTTCCCATGTTAGTCGCTTCATTCGGAACAGCAATTTTTCCGCCTTCGGGAATGTCTTCAACAGATTTGTATTTATCCGAGTAGAGGCCTAGAGGCGCGATGACCGTTGTTCCGATTGGAGTCAGGTCAAGATTATGTTCCTTTTTGAAGGCATTAAAGTAAGAAATCGTTTGAAACGCGTTGGCATCTAGCTCGCCTTCTGAAAGTGCCAGGTTCGGCTGCACATAATCTGAAAATCTGACAATCTCAATGTTAATGCCTTCTTTTTCTGCCTTCTTGGCAACAAAATCCCATATGCGGTTATCAGATCCGCTGACACCGATTTTTACATCCACCTCTTCTTTTCCGCTTGCTGTTTTATTTCCGCATCCTGCAGCAAAAGCAGCAAGTGCTGCAATGAGCGTTAAAATGATCCATTTTTTCATCATTGTTCTCTCCTATCGTCTTCTGATTTTTTTCGATAAAATGTTTCCTGAAGTCTGCAGTCCTTGAACAAGGACAACAAGAATGGCCACTGTTATGATCATGACAACCGTGTCAAAGCGCTGGTAGCCGTATGTAATGGCGAGATCTCCAAGCCCGCCTCCGCCGACAGCCCCTGCCATCGCAGATGCGCCGACAAGTCCGACTGTCGCAATCGTAAGACTTAATACAAGCGAGCTTAATGCTTCCGGAACAATAAATTTAAAGATAATCTGGCTTGGCGTTGCCCCCATTGCTTCTGCCGCTTCAATGACTCCCGGGTCAACTTCAAGCAGCGAGTTCTCTATTAATCTGGCAATATAAGGACCTGCGTAAAAGACAAGCGGCACAACAGCTGCAGCTGTTCCGATCGACGTTCCGACAATCAGTCTCGTCAGCGGAACAATCGCCACCATCAAAATGATGAACGGCACTGACCGGAAGAGATTCACAATCCCGTTCAGGATGTTAAAAATAATGGCATTTTCCCATAGATGCCCCTTTCGGGTAATGACCAGCAGCACGCCGAGCGGAAGGCCGATCAACGTGGAGAAAAGCAGGGAAAAACCTGTCATTGCGAGTGTTTCGACTAAAGCATCAATTATTTGCTGAGAATCAACTAGCATGTGCATTCACCTCTTTCACTGATACGTTCTCCTGGTTCATCACCAGAAGCGCTCTTTTTATTTCACTTTCTGTCCCCTGAAGTTCAACGATTAAGTGTCCAAACGGAATTCCCTGAAGCTCCGTAATGTTGCCGAACAGGACGTTGATATGGAGGTCAAATCGTTTCGCAATCTGCGAAAGGAGCGGCTGTCCTGAGGATTTGCCGACAAAGTTAATTTTGAAAATCTGTGCCTGGCTGTTTTCCTCCTGAACAAGCTTCAGGACCGATTCGGGAATAGAATCATTCAGAACAGAGCTGACAAAGTTTGAAGCGGTCTTTGTTTTCGGATTTGAGAAAACCTCAAACACAGAGCCTGATTCGATGATTTTCCCGCCTTCAATCACGGCCACTGTATCGCAAACCTCTCTGATAACTGACATTTCATGCGTGATCATGAGAATCGTAATGTTGTATTCATCGTTGATTTTTTTCAAAAGCTTCAGAATCGAAGCTGTTGTCTGAGGATCAAGCGCTGAGGTAGCTTCATCGCACAATAGAATGGATGGCTGGGTAGCAAGTGCTCTTGCAATTCCGACACGCTGTTTCTGGCCGCCTGATAACTGATCAGGGTACTGATTCGCTTTGTCCTCAAGTCCTACAAACGAGAGCAGCTCAGCAACCCGCTCCTTAATGACTTTCGGCGAGGCCTTTGAGAGAAGCAGCGGCATCGCCACATTTGCATAGACCGTTTTTGAATTCAGCAGATTGAAATGCTGAAACACCATGCCAATTTTCCGTTTGACTCCTCGCACATCCTTTTTGGAGAGAGCCGTCAAGTCAAGTCCATCAACAATGATCTGTCCTGCTGTTGGACGCTCGAGCAGGTTTACCGTGCGGATCAGCGTGCTTTTGCCCGCTCCGCTGAATCCGATAACTCCGCAAATTTCCCCTTTTTTCACCTCTAGATCAATGCCGTCAAGGGCTTTCACTTCATTGCCGCCGCTTTCGTATACCTTTGTGACGCCTTTAAATTCAATCATCTATGTAACCTCCCATTTATTTTGCATTAAAAAAACCCTCTTCTATCCGACAAGAAGAGGGCATGGCATAACGAATCACCGGTTCTCTTCTCATCTCCCAGGCAATCGCCTGCTGGAATTGGCACAGTACTTTTTCAAAAGTCCGCTGCCGAAGCATCATGGGGCCAGTCCCTCCGCTTCTCTGGATAAGAAAATCATGATTTAGTTTTGAAAAATAAAAACCTCTCCCTGAAAGACAGGAAGAGGCTGGATCTGCAAAAAAAGACCGTTCGCTCTTCTCATCTCTCAGGCTTCACGCCTGCTGGAGTTGGCACAGTTCTCATAATGAGTCCGCTGCCGAGGTTTCAAAGGGCCATATCCCTCCACCTCTCGTGATAAGAAGCTATATTTTCGATGTGTCTTACTTTACTCTCGTATTTTCTAAAAGTCAACACTTTTTTAAAAAATCAGTTGGACTGCTTAGAAAGTCTGCGGAATTTAAACTGCTGCCACTGAAAACGGATAAAGCAGCCGATGCAAAAACCGAGAATCGCAACAAATGCAGCAATGGCAACCATAATAGTCGCCGCATAGGCAAGCACCGTCCAGTCAAGCATGTGTCCGGCAAACCCAAGGCTCAGGCAGATCACTGCTATCACCTGATTAAACTGCTGCTGATCAAAATCTTCTTGTATATAGGCTGAAGGCTCTTTTTTCAAAAAGATGCCTGCAGCTTTCATAATCGGGTTTACTTTAAACAGCAGTCCCATAATTCCGGCCGTAAGAGGCACCAGTAAAAAAGCGCCCATGCCGCTGATCCAGAACGCTGCAGCGGATAGAACGATCACCCATTGATTGACTAACACTAGAGGTTTTGGAATGGTTTTCACACTAAAACCCACCTGTCTGATTGGAATATAAGTATTTTACTCCAGGCAGGCAACTTTGTGAAGAGGATTGCTTAAGGAAGTGATTGACAGCTATCTCTCCAGCATGATAAGATCATTAAAACCAACTAAACCAATAAGAATTAAATATAAACTATCAAGAGTGAACGAGAGATCTGGCTCCATGACTTCACAGCAGCCGCCGCACGCCGGAAAGGTGCTCCAACCAGCAAAGCACGATGCTTTGGCCGATAAAGACAAACCCTCTCTTGTCAGCTGTAAGCAGGAGAGGGTTTTTTAGTTCAAAATTGATTGGGAGGAAATGATGATGACGACGAAACATGTGCCTGTCCTTGCAGGAGCTGAAAGCTTTTTTCATAAAGGAAATGAGATCGGCATTCTTCTGTGCCACGGATTTGCCGGTACGCCTCAGAGTGTAGGCGAGCTTGGAAAACTTTTGGCCGCAAAGGGCTATACCGTTTATGCCCCGCGCCTGAAAGGCCACGGAACTACTCCCCTCGATTTTGAAGACTGCTGCTTTACAGACTGGATTCAAAATATCGAAGAAGCCTATAAAAAGCTTAGAAAAGTGTGTCGCAGGATCTTTGTTGCCGGGCAGTCCATGGGCGGAATATTAGCGGCTCACCTTGCCTGCAGGCACCAGGAAATTGACGGCCTTATCACCATCAATGCAGCACTCAGTGTTCCAGGCTATGAGGTTTTTCAGCACGAAATCGAACCCCGTTTCATTCCAGAAGGAAGACCGGATATCAAAGCGGACGATATTGAAGAAATTACGTATGAAGCCGTTCCGATTAAAGCCGTCCACAACCTGCTGACGCTCATCAATACAACGAAACCCGTGCTTTCTGAAGTAACCTGTCCGGCCCTGATTTTCAAATCAGAAGAAGACCATGTTGTTCCGGCCTCAAGCTCAGATGTTCTTTTCCATGCCATCTCATCTCCTTTTAAACAGATGGTCAGCCTCACGAATTCCTATCATGTGGCCTCAATGGATTTTGACAAAGATATCATTGCAGAAAAAACAGCCGGCTATATTGAACTTTGCTGCTCCAGGGAGTATAAATTGTCTGTCTGAATCTGCTAAACTGTAGACAGGTGATGAACATGTTCTTAAAATCAATCAAACTGCTGAAAGAGAATATCCCCTCTTTTAAAACATATCCCTTTTCCATTCCGGCCATTGCCTGTATGGATGAGCTGAGGCTGACAAGCCCTGTTACTTTTTTCGTCGGTGAAAACGGCTCGGGAAAATCGACCCTGATGGAGGCCGTTGCCTATCAGTGCGGCTTTAACACTGCAGGCGGAAGCCACCATCTATACAAGCCGAGAAGCTCGGAGTCAGACCTTGGCGATTACATACGGCTCGGATGGATGCCCAAAGTGAAAAATGGTTTCTTTCTCAGAGCAGAATCTTTTTTCCAGTTTGCCTCCCATCTTGAAGAGCTCAGTGAAGATCCTCTATCAGGAGATGTCTTCGGTGCATACGGAGGAAAATCGCTTCACGAACAGTCTCACGGTGAGTCGTTCTTGTCCCTGTTCCTAAACCGCTTCGGCAGCAAAGCCATTTATTTGCTTGATGAGCCGGAGGCAGCGCTGTCCCCGTCACGGCAGCTGACCCTCCTCCGCATCCTTCACGACTTGACGAAAAGCGGAGACACTCAGTTCATTATTGCCACTCATTCCCCCATCCTGCTTGGCTTTCCGGGCGCTGACATTCTAAGCTTTGACGATGAACAAATTACAAAAAGGACGTACGAAGATACGGATCACTATCAAATAACGAAATACTTTCTCGAAAACCGGGAGCGGTTTTTGGAGGAGCTTTTTAAAGAGGAATAAAAATGGGAACTCCACCGGAAATTGGAGTTCCCTTTCTTTTATTCCATTGGAGTTCCGGCAGTGGGAGATTCATTCTGATCACCAGTTACACTTTATCAAGGCAGCTCATTTTTCATTCTTAAAGAAATGAACAGGTCGGACTTCAATCCGCCAGCCGAATTCTTCTCCTCGGCTGATTTGCGTTGTTGGATGAAGAGAGGCCAGTTTAATTGCTTCATCCATACTTTCTGCTTCAAAAACAAAGACACTGCCGATCAGATCTTCCGTTTCTTTAAATGGACCATCTGCTACAACAACCTGACCGTTTACACGGCGAAGACTCTTAACTTCAGATTCAAGACCTGCATCAAGAAGCACCTTACCGCTTTCATAAAAATTCTCGATTACAGGCTGGCATTCACTCATAACCGCCTCAATTTCTTCTCTTGGCCGTGCATTCATTTTTTGCGGGCTGAAATAGCCCATACATAAAAAGATCATGATTTCCTCTCCTTCAGCTCTCAAATTTCCAACTAATACTACCGCTTTTTTGTTCACCACAAATGGACTTGGACTGTAAGTGTAAGAAATCCGACTAAAGCTACCAAAAACATCAAACTTTTTATAACCTTCTCTATCATTTCAATAATCAGAGGCTATTCTCCTTTTTTAAAAAAAGGAAGAGTTAGAACCGATCCTGCTTAAGCATGCACAAATCCTTAGATGTTACACATAATCATAGGTCATACTTCCCTCTTTCCTTCTTTCCATAAAACAAAAAACATCTGAATCTTCTCCAAATCTCTTAAACTGCCTCATGTTTCAAGGCGAAAACAAAATATCTGCACTCTATACAAAATTCCCTCCCTAACAAATGACTCCATTTAAAGATAGAATGGTCAAATCAAATGAAAGCGCTAACAAACTGTGGGGTGAAGGTTATAGTTCTATAAGACTAGATGTCATTCAACTATTCAAAACGTTTTACGCGAAGAAAAAATGAAATAAGGAGATGAATACATGACAAGAAAGCCTAAAGCAAAGCGGATCCTGATTCTTTTATTGGCCATTCAAATGCTCATATTCAATGCCGGTTTACTAACAGGCAATGCAGAGGGACTAAGCAAGAATGAGGCCGGAACTGCCGCTGTGCAGACTATTACATCCATGACTCCGGTCGGCGATCCTTCTATAAAAGTAGGATTTGACGGCGGTGCGGGATTTCCATTTCCAACATTCAATAATGGGGCAGCGTTCGATGACGTAAAAGATGATATTGCCCTTTTTGTGAAACAGAATAATGAGTGGGTTTCAATCGATAACAATCCGGACAGCGGATGGATTTATGACTCTAATTTCGGAAACTGGTGGGAAGGTCCGGGCGGCTATTGGTTTAATCCGGTAGAAGAAACCACGCAGGTTAAAGTGGCTTCCAAAACGAATCCAGGCATTTTTGTTGAGTACACATTAAACGTTACACCTGCGGTTCCTCAGCCGATCACATCCATGTCCCCGGCTGGTGCTACTGCACTTGATGTATCACCTTCAGGCGGGGTCGGGTTTGAATTTCCGAGATTTAACAACGGGGCTACCTTTAAAGATGTAAAGGATGATATCGCCCTCTTTGTAAAGCAGGATGGTGACTGGGTTTCGATTGATAACAATGCAGCCAGTGGATGGATCTACGATAAGAATTTCGGAAACTGGTGGGAAGGCCCCGGCGGCTATTGGTTTAATCCGGTAGAAGAAACCACGCAGGTGAAAGTGGCATCTAAAACAAATCCTGATGTGTTTGTTGAATACACGCTGAAGGTTACGGTGCCTGTGAGAAACTCCTTCAAGATCACGAATTTTGACGGCAGATCCACTTTTGAAGCGGATCAAAACGGGGCAATTGGCCTGCCTATTCCTAAAATAGACGGCGGCTCCGCTATAAAAAGTGAAGTTGATAAATTTGTTTATGAAGTGAAGATTGATGGCGAGTGGGTCAATATCCTGGAATCCAGTTTAACTAAATTCAGCTATTCTTCTAATGGATACAACCGGATGTCTTCTGCCAATCAGTGGGGCTACTGGGTGGATTACATCTTTGGGCTTTGGTTCCAGCCTATTCAGGAGGACATGGATTTCCGCATTGGCTATCCGCTGAATGGAGAAAAAGGCGGAGAAATCGGAGACAACTATGTTCAGTACAAATTCATCGGAAATCCGGATGCCTATCGCCCGGACGAAACAAAGTTAGATGATATCCAAATCGGCACGTCTGAGAACTCAGAAATTGCAGGTTGGAATTTAACTTGGGGCGATGAATTTAACGGCACTGAACTAGATGAAACCAAATGGAATTATTCCACAGGATACTATCTGAATGATGACCCCGGCACTTGGGGCTGGGGCAACAATGAACTTCAGCATTATACGGACAGTGAGGATAATGTTTTTGTAGAAGACGGGAAATTAAACATAAAGGCGCTCGACGATCCGAAGACATTCCCGCAGGATCCGAACCGTGTAGCCCCCTACTCTTCGGGAAAAATCACGACACAGGATAAATTCACGTTTAAATATGGCAGAATTGATTTCAGCGCAAAGCTTCCTGCCGTTACCGGAGCCTGGCCTGCACTTTGGATGTTGCCGAATGATGATGTATATGGAGGCTGGGCTTCTTCTGGTGAAATAGATGTCATGGAAGCAAGGGGACGTGTTCCCGAATCGACAAGCGGAGCGATCCACTTTGGCGATGAATGGCCATTAAATAAGTATCTTTCCGGTGATCAAACCTTTGCTGACGGAGGAAGAATTGATACAGACTACCATGTTTACAGTTTAATATGGGAGGAAGATATCCTCAGCTGGTATGTGGACGGCAAGTTTTTTTACAGCGTGACAAAGGAACAATGGTATTCAGCAGCGGCTAGGGAGAATCCGCGTGCCCCATTTGATCAGGACTTTTACATCATCATGAACCTTGCATTGGGAGGATGGTTCGACGGAGGAATAGAACCATCACCGGATGATTTCCCTCTTTCCATGCAAGTAGACTATGTTCGCGTGTATGACCAGGAAGTGAAGGAAGAAGAACCAGTTCCTGTTACAGGCGTAAAAATTAATAAAACGGAAGCTGTATTAACAGCTGCAGGGCAAAAAACAACTCTGTCAGCGGCAGTTGAACCGTCAAATGCAACGAATAAGAAAGTAACCTGGTCCTCAAGCGACGAAACTGTGGCTACAGTTAGCGCCAGCGGTGTTGTAACGGCTGTGAAAAATGGAACAGCGACCATTACGGCAACAACCGAAGATGGACAAAAAACAGCAGCATGCACGGTGACTGTCGCAATTGAACCGCAAGTACCGGCAGATCAGCTATTCCCGTTAAAAAACGGTTCGTTCAGCCAGAAGCTGACTTCATGGTCTGCATGGAGCTGGAAAAACAATGATGCTTTTATCAATGAGATAAACGCAGAGGATAGTAAAGCTGAAATCACCATTCCAAAGTTTGATGCCAGTGGTGCGGGAGCTGAAAAATGGGCTGTACAATTCAAGCAAACCGGACTTCAGCTTCTTAAAGACAAGGAGTATGTAGTCTCCTTTGATGCCAGTTCAACAATTCCGCGGGATATGGAATTGGTTGTTCAAAACGCGGCATATAACAGAGTATTTGAGAAAACTCTATCTTTAACACAGGAAAGTAAAAGATATACCTATTCATTCAAAGCAACAGCAGAAGAAATCGTCGAATTAAATTTCTTATTAGGTAAATATGCTGATTATGACCAGCATGGCATTACCATTGATCATGTCGTCCTTGAAATGAAAAATCCTGCTTCAAACAAGATTAAAAACCCTTCATTTAAAGATGGAAATGCTTCATGGGAAGTATGGTCGAATGTTGGAGCAACTTCCAGCAATGAAGGCGAAAAGAAGCAAATAACGATCCCATCACTGGGCAGTGACTTCTGGAGCATTCAATTCAGCCAGCTTGGCCTTTCATTAGAAAAATCAAAGTCCTACCGACTGGTTTTTGATATGTCTTCTACCATTGGAAGAAAAATAGATGCAATTCTTGAAAGCGCCAGCTATGACAAATATGTGTGGGAAACGATTGAAGTAAATGAAGAGGCAAATACCTATGCGATCGAATTTACTCATGAAAAGAATACCGACCCTGCTGCAAAGCTTATTTTCGCATTAGGGAAAGTGGATGGACAAGACGCACTGGCAGAGCATACCGTAACGATTGATAACGTGCATCTTTATGAAATCCCAGAGCTGCCTGCAGATCCGGCTGATCCTCCAGCGCCGGAAAAAGAAGGCTACGGTGTCGGAACCATCAAGGAAAATTCTGTAGAGTTTTATGTGAATGATGCTCCTTGGGCCATTATTCATTACATTAAAAATGGCACTACGCAGCAGAACATCATGATGAATAAAGCCGGTGATAACTACTCCGTTTACACATTGAATGATGTAAAAGAGGGGGATGTCATTAAATACTGGTTTACCTATGGCTTAGATGCCGGAGGACAAGCAGAATACAGCGAGCAGATTTATACGCATAAGTTTGCCGTCCCTGCACCGACAGCGGATGAAGTATCTGATCAATCGACAGAAGTGACAGGAAAAGCGGAAGCCGGTTCGACGGTGACTGTGACGATCGGGACAGAGAAATATTCGGCAGCTGCAGACTCTTCAGGCGCCTTTAAAGTCACGATTCCTAAGCAAACGGCAGGCACCGTGCTGAAGATTACAGCAGCAAATGCGGCTGGAAATGTGAGCGAAGAACTGAGCATTACAGTAAAAGATAAAACAGCTCCTGGCAAACCTACTGCGGGTGAAGTATCAGATCAATCGACAGAAGTGACAGGAAAAGCAGAAGCAGGCTCGACTGTTACCGTTATGAGTGGACAAGATAAATATACAGCAGCCGCGGATTCCGAAGGTTCTTACAAGGTAACCATACCTAAGCAAAAAGCAGGAACCGTTCTGAAAATGACAGCAGCAGATGCAGCTGGAAATGTGAGCGAGGAACTGAGCATTACGGTAAAAGCAACGGCTGATTCAACGATTCCAACAGCGAACGAAGTTTCAGATCACTCTAAGGAAGTAACCGGAAAAGCAGAAGCCGGCTCGGTTGTAACGGTGACAATCGGAACAAAAAAGAAAAAGTATACGGCAACTGCAAATGCTTCAGGCAATTTCAAAGTGAAGATACCTAAACAAAAAGCTGGAACAGCCATTTACCTTACAGCAACGGATGCAGACGGCAACATCAGTGGCACCAGAACGGTCATTGTCACAGATAAAACGGCGCCTAAAGCTCCAAAAGCAGACAAAGTAGTCAGCCGTTCTACATCTGTCACAGGCAAATCAGAGGCTCATGCCACCATCACAATTAAAGTCGGCAAAAAGGTCATCGGAAGCGCCCAGGCAGACCTTAAAGGGAAGTTCAACGCTGTAATTCCCAAACAAAAGAAAGGTACCACCCTCCGCATCACCGCTGCTGATGCAGCAGGGAATGTGAGCAAAGCTGCGAGTGTGAAAGTGAAGTAAGCAGCAAGAAAGCAGACCGTGAAAACAAAATATGAAGGTGAAAAAGCATGCAGGGTTTAATCTGCATGCTTTTTGGTGAGATGTATTTTATGTAACAAAATCTCTGAGAGTACAAAATAGTTACATATTATTTTGTTATACATTTTTGTTACATCAATTTTCTGAGTTTATGGATGTTTTTATAAAACTACTAATCATGTAACAAAAACGACCGTTTTCGTTACAAATATAAAATACTCTTTTTTATCAAGCCCTTTTAATAAAATATTACAAATCTATAAAGAGGAACTCCCGGATCGTTCGCCGCGGCGGCCTGCCGCAAACAGCACAGGAGCCTAAGGACTGTCTGTATACAGTCGGAAATTTCACTGGGGAAGTGACACGGTACAGGCTAATTAAAAGGGAACTTCTTTTGATTAGCCTGTCGGTCTGCCGGTAGGATTAAATGTTTAATTGCTAAAAAAATTGAAATTGCTATTACTATTTTTCACATTGTGCTTTTTCTAATGACAAGTTCAGTTGGAAGATAATAATCCTTGTATTCAAGAGAAGGGTTTTCAATCCTTGCAATAAGAGTTTCAGCTGCTTTAATTCCTATATCATAGGCAGGCTGTTTAACAACCGTTAACGGTGGTGAAGTAATCTTGGTCCAATCGTAATCATCAAAGCCTATAATCATTAGTTCTTCCGGAATTTTAATTTGTTTTTCATTAAAGAAAGCGACAGCTCCCATAGTCATGATGTTGTTTGCAATCATAATTGAAGACGTTTTTTGTTGCTCCCACAATTCTTTTGCAAGCCTGTAGCCTTCTTCAAATGTCGCATCTCCTATTTTAACGAGATTCGGGTCATAGATCACACCGTTTTCACTTAATGCCCTCTTATAGCCTTCTATCCTAGCATTGCTGGTTGTAAGGCCCAGCCCTCCCGAGATAAAACCAATTCTGTCATTTCCTTTTTCCAGGAGAAGGCGAACTGCATCATAAGTGCCTTGCAGGTTATCAGCAAGCACGCAGTCTCCAGCAACATCTTTAGGCTTACGGTCAATAAAAACAACCGGATAGTGTCCGTTCAGGGCTTCATGTAAATGTGAGGGGCCGGACATGGCTGGAGCAATAATCATTCCATCTATCAATTGAGTATTAAAAACCTTGATTTGCTCCTTTTCGTTTTCAATTGACTCATTGGAATTGCTTAACAGGAGATGATAGTTATGTTCTTTAAATTTATGTTCGATTCCCTGTGCTATAGACATAAAGAAAAAATTCGATGTGTCCGCACCCATTATAGGAACGAGGAGGGCAATCGTTTTTGACCTGGAACTTCTGAGACTGCGTGCAATTGAATTGGGACGATAATCAAGTTCCTTCATTACCTGGACGACTCTCTTTTTCGTTTTTTCCGATACATGCCGAGTTTCATTGATGACATGTGAAACGGTGGCTGTGGAGACACCTGCCCTCTGAGCAACATCCTTCATTGAAAAAAATTTTTCATTTGTATTAAGCATGTAATCACCTATTATTTTTATTGTAACGTCATTTTAACTTTTCTTTTTGCAAAACGATCAAAGAGGGAATGGCAATAGCTGAAAACAACCAGCGTGTAAATACTTGCTGCAAAGAGAACCGCAGCAGGAAAAGTAAGTAAAGTTATTAGAAATATATATAATGTAATCCCTACCATTAGTATCCTAAAAGGGTATGACAGGATAATCGTTGCAGAGTTTCGAACGATACCTTTTGAATCTGTTTCAAAATGGACAATAGCCGAAAACATGATTAAGCTTGCATTAAAAAAGAGAAATGCAAATGAAGAAAAAAGAAATTCATAGAATGGCTGTTCAACTGTTTTTATCCAAATCAAATCTGCGAAAATGATAAGTACCATTAAAGTCCAGACTATGTTAAGAAGCCTGTGTTGGCGGAAAACTTGAAAGAAGTATGAATAATAGGATTTAATTATTCCCAGTGAATTCTCTTTCCTCAAATATTGCTGGCGTACTACACCAAACATCGCTGCTGTAGCTGGAAAAATGGTTACCACCGGCAGGCAACTCACGAACCAAATCAAATTAACAAACAGGAAATCTACAGTCTTTTCTACCAGTTTAACATTTTTCATACTCATGAGGTTCATGCAGTCCCCTCCTTTGCTTTTCCTTTAATAATAAATAGATTTCATTTCCCAAATTTGGAGGCTGTGTATTATCAAGTCATCTGGTCCTGAAATTTCAATTCCGAGAGCATCTGATCTACTAGGATAAACTCTTGTTGTTAAACTATTGGATTTGTTGATGTACGCTTCCAGCAGTGACTTATCAAGCAGAAGCCTAATACTTATGGTAGATAAACGTCTGCTGAGGGTTCCTCCTTGAATTCCGCCAGTCCGTTCAGATGCGTCGAGTGTTGCTTTTGTTCTGTTGACCGAAAGGGAATTGACATCTGCATTGTAGCTAAATACTGTTTGTTCCTCTCCGTCAGGTGTTTTTCGAACAATTAAATCAAAGGATTTTTCTGTTTCCACTTCGAGCATGATTTCAAGCATATCCCCCTTTACTTTCTGCAAAAGGACATTAGCTGCTTTAGCTGGTTCATCATTTAAAGACAGGAGACTTTTATTTCTAAGTGAAGCAACAGATTCCACGGGCTCTACCGAAAGTTCCCCATCCTTGGCAAGTGAGAGCATTACAGGCATTCCTGCCGTATGCGCCCATCCAGATTCAAACTCTTTCTCCATACTTCGCTCTCCTTGAGCGATTGAAAATAGGACAATCTTTTCACTTTTTGGATCCACCATTGCGCTTGGGCCTGTAAAATGAAAAGTGCTAAGATCAATCTTTTTTGGCTGCTCGCTGTCTGGGCTAAAGGTTGCATGTTCTGGGCTCCACTTGCCAAGCCAATAAAATATTTCCACTTCAGCGTTCTTTCCTATAGGACTGATGAATAAGATGTGCTTTTCATTGCTGATTGGCAATAAAATGGGGAGCTCCCATATTTCACCCAAATAAGGATATTTTTCATGGGGAATATCGATTAAAGAACCTCTGAATTCCCAATGTATGAGATCTTTAGAAGTGAAAACCGGAATTGTTCCTCCTTTATTCTCAAAGCCTGATCCCACTAGTTGATACCATTGGTCACCTTCTTTCCAGACAAATGGATCTCTAAATCCATCATGGTGCAGATCCATGCACTTAGGCTGCTGTAAAACTGATTCTGGATGCTTTATCCAATGTTTCAAATCCAGGTCTTCGTCTTCCTTAACAGTAGGTTTTGCCAATCCTATCATTTGATTTGGAGTAAATGCGTCGTTTCCAGCTGTAAAAAACAGAACTGGATCACCATTTTCATCGAATGAAGAACTGCCGGACCATGTGCCAATCGTGTCAATATCATCTTTACTTGGAGCAAGGGCCACAGGGGTATCTTTCCAATTGACTAGATCTTCACTTACCCAGTGTCCCCAATGAATATTCCCCCAAAAAGGACCTTGAGGGTTATGCTGGTAGAATAGATGATACTTCCCTTTGTAATAAAAAGGAGCATGAGGTTCATTCATACCAGTGACCGGGTGGCGATGCATGAAATTGTGGCCGATGAGGATCACTTTTCCACCTGTTTCTGTCCAACGAAATCTGTTCTTCACTTATTTTCGGGAGTAAATCATAATCAATGAATTTATCCTCTGGTAAGTTCATAGTTTCAGATAAAGTTATTTCATTAATCAGTCCGCTGAACATATTAGGGATAAAAACATTTTCAATCTTCTCTTCGCAATTGTTTTTACCGATTAGCAACGGGACAGATGCTGGCTTAAATGTAAAATTCTGAAGCACTGCCTTTGCTGCAGGCTTTCCATTAACATATAAATTAATTTCTTTATTTGAAACGAATGCCTGAATATGGTGCCATTCGGATTTATTTAGCATAAAGTCTGATGCAAGCCTTACCCACTTATTTCCTGTACCCACTTGGAAATCTAGGCAACCATCTCCCGTAATTCCTAAAAAAAAGCCTTCTTGTTTGGTAAAGTCACATTGATTAATTATTGCTGCTGAAGCCTTTTTATACCCAGTGTATGTCCTTAGTGCAATCCAAGCACTAATAGAAAAATTTTGTACTGAGGGCATTTTGAAAGCTGATTCTATATAATCTGAATACCCGTCCAGCCAGACTGCAGAAGAAGAAATGCCCGTTCTTATTTCCGGGAGAAATCCCTGCGTAAGTCTTTCATTTTTTAAAATATACGGAGCAAATTCATCATGCACGTCATTTTCAATTTTTCCATCTGACTTTTCATTAAATACCCATCGAGCAATCATTTTTTCCAACGGCTCTCCTCCTACTGTTGTAAACTAAAAACAGAACAGGAGCAGCAGCTCCGGTTCTGCTAGGTATTAATTTTTATTAAACTCATCAAGACCTTTTTGATAGATCTTCATTAATTCAGACAGTCCCATGTCTTCAAGCTGCTGTACGTATTCATCCCATTCTTCTTCTATCCCGCCTTCAAGAAGCCACTGAGCCTGCTTTTGATTCACCACTTCTCTAATTTCCGCTTCAATCTGTTCTTTTGTTCTTAAGTCATCTTCTGTGAATAACACTTGAGGATAGTTATCCTTTTCCATATATGGAGCATATACAGTCTCTAGATCTTTTAATCTTTCTTTTGCTCGAGGCTCCATTTCTACGATAGTTCCAAAGTCTTCTTTCAATATAACAACCGGTCCATTTGGTGCAACTTTCTGACGCAGCTCACCCATTGCCACATCCTTAGGAAGCTCTTTATTAACAAGCATTCCGTTTTCGTCCTCTTCAAATATTGTTCCGATTGGTCCCCAGCTGATTTGAGCAGACATCTTTGGCTCATAAAGCTGATCTACCCAGCGCATTGTAATTTCAGGATTTTTATTGGCCGATGTAATGACAAACGCTGCCTTTCCATAATCTGAGTTATTGGAACGTCCAATTAATTGTGTTCCATCTGGACCTTTAAGAGGTGGAAGAAGTACATAGTCCCCTTTGCGTTCAGGTCCCACAACTTCTTCTGTTTCCCACCAAATATATGAGCCTAGTGTTGGATCTGCTGTTTTTCCTTTAGCAAGATATTGAGGTGCTTCCTGTGTGAATGATTCAGTGTCAATCAGCCCCTCTTTAACCCATTTATGGTAATAGCTGATTGCTTCTTTATATTCAGGCTGTACGGCCGTGAAAATCACTTTTCCATCACGAACAACTCTGTGCTCCAAATTATCTGCCAGTCCAAACGGTGCAAAAAGGTCTCCGTTGTTTCCTGTCCAGAAATTGTACATAAAGCTTAGAGGAATTTCATCCTGTTTCCCATTTCCGTTAGGATCTTGTTCTTTAAAAGCTTTTAATACTTTGTGGTAATCTTCAAGTGTTTCCGGCACGTTTAAACCAAGATTATCCAGCCATGTTTTGTTAATTGAATGGAAGTTCGGCACTGCTCCAAGACCCATTTCTTCTGCACGAGGCAATGAATAAATGTGGCCATCCGGAGCTGTAACCATTTGCTTTAATTCTGGACGCTTTTCAAAAACCTTCTGAATATTCGGTGCGTATTTCTCAATTAAATCCTCTAGCGGAATAATAGATCCATTGGCACCTGCACTTACGATGTCATAGTCCGAAAATTGCGCGTCATAAAATGCATCCGGTAGATCCCCACTGGAGAGCATCAAATTCTTTTTTTCCTGGTACCCTTCAGAAGGTATGTTATTCCATTTAATATGGACTCCTGTTGATTTTTCTAAATCTTTCACAATGTCCATTTCCCCATAGTTTGGCGCAAGAGGAGCTTTAGGTGAAACAAAATTCAAGGTAACTTTTTCATCTACGATCGGAAGGCCTTTTTGATTAAAAACTGCATCACTTTTCTCTTTTTCTTTAGATGTCTGATCGGAGCATGCTCCAAGGAAACACGTGACACTGATTAAAATTGCGCTGATTGCTTTTCCCCTTTTATTCAATTCATTTCCCCCTAAATAATTTGTCCTTTATCATCCCTTAATTCCGCCTATCAGTGCCCCTTTGACAAAGTATTTCTGTACAAAAGGATAGACAATAAGCAATGGCAATGCCGCTACAATGATGACGCCGTACTTAATTAATTCTGCCAGTCTTCTCTGTGCTGCATACGATGCCACATCTCCAACCATATTGGCTGCTGCTTCATTTTGAATAAGAATATTCCGCAGGATAAGCTGAAGCGGATATAGTCCTTCATCGTTTAAGTAAATAAGTGCATCAAAGTATGAATTCCAGTGACCTACTGCATAAAATAAGATCAATACAGCAATAATTGGTTTAGATAATGGAAGAACCACTTTCATGAAAAATTTTGTATTGGAGCAGCCATCTATCTTGGCTGCTTCGAGAAGTTCGTCCGGTATATTGCTCTGGAAAAAAGTTCTGGCCACGATTAGATTCCAGACAGCTACTGCTTTTGGCAGAATCATCGCCCAAATTGTATTTACCATTCCTAAATTCTTCACTACAAGATATGTTGGAATTAATCCCCCTGAAAAAAACATTGTAAAGAGAAATAACAGCATGAAGAAATTACGTCCTGCCAAGTCCTTCCTCGACAGTGCATAGGCTGCCATCAGAGTCAAAGAAACATTTACTGCCGTTCCGAGAACTGTATATATCACTGTGTTTTTATATCCAAGCCATATCATTTCATCCTGAAAGATTCTAATGTATCCCTCAAATGTGATTTCTTTTGGCAGTAGCCAGATGTCTCCTGAATAAATACGGTCTGGATTACTTATAGAAGCAATCACGACAAAATAAAGCGGATATAAGACAAGAATTGCAATGATTGTTAGTACGGAAATATTAATTATATCGAAGATTCGATCTTCTTTAGATTTTCTGGCTGAACCCTTAGATTTAGTTAAAGTTAGTTGTTTCATAGACAATGCCCCTTACCATAGACCGTTTCCAGATATTCTTTTTGCTGTGCGGTTTACAAGCCATAGCAAAACTAGGTTGATAACGGCATTAAATAATCCAACGGCTGCGGCAAAACTGTATTGTGCCTGCTGTAACCCTGTTTTATAAACATATGTAGGAATAATCTCAGCTGATGGTGCATTAAGCGGTGTTTGCAGCAGAAAAGCTTTTTCAAAGCCGATATTCATGATATTTCCAACTGATAAAACCAATAAGATGACAGCAATGGGTAATATCGCAGGAATATCAACATGGAGAATTCTTTGCCATTTATTTGCTCCATCCATGATGGCAGCCTCATGCACCTCGGGACTTACTCCTGCTAGTGCCGCTAAATAAATAATTGCTGCCCACCCTGTTTCCTGCCATAATCCTGATCCTATATACAGCGGCTGAAACCATTCGGCCTTTGCCATGAAATTGATGGGATCTCCGCCTAGAAGAACGATAATGGAATTCGCAAGCCCCTTATTCGAGAAAAAGACGAAAATCATACCGGCCAGTACGACAACGGAAATAAAATGAGGAGCGTAAATAACTGTCTGAATAAAACGTTTATACCTTTCTTGAGCAAGCTGATTAAGCATCAAAGCCAAAATAATTGGTAGAGGAAAACCAAATAAAAGCTGCAGCAAACTTAAGGTAATCGTGTTTTCCATTAGCTTTGCAAACTGAAAGGAATTGAAAAACCGCTCAAAATGCTCCAATCCTACCCATGGGCTTCCATTAATTCCAAGAGTCGGAACGAAATCCTTAAAGGCAATGATGACTCCCTGCATTGGAATGTAGTGGAACACAATAAAATAAACGATAGTAGGCAATAGAAAAAGATATAACTCATAATTTTGAAGAATGCGCTTCCATTTGGATGTTCTGGTATGTTTTCCGGCTTCGAGTTTCAGCCTTAAGACTTCTCTGTACTGTAGTTTTTGTTCTATTTTCATTTAAACCTCCTTTTACTGGCAGTTATTGTATTGTTACCGTTTACATGTTAGAGGTAATCGATTACGTAATCGATTACTAATTTGATAGTAAACCATACTTAGGTCCTAGGTCAATCTATTTTTAAAATAATTCTGAAAAATGATTAATCATTTTTTACCCGGTTCTTCTCAGCACATATAAGATTGGAACCGGGCTGGTCAGCATCTGTTTTATTTTGTATAGGAAGCGCCCTTCATTGGATACACTGTAAGGCTATTTACTTTAACACTTCCATTTGTTGAGTAAAGTTCCAGTCCATCACTGTTGGGATATGGAAAGATTTGATCTGTCATAACAACTTGGCCGTCATTGGCAAAAACCTCTACAGAAGTTTGATCAATCAGTAAGTGAAGACGTATTTTACCTTCAACCGGCTGCATCGAAACAGTGTGCTTTGCACCAAAGCCTTCAGCAAAACTTGTCTCACCTGATTTGGTTCGATCCACAATTAATGATTTTAATTTATGGTTGTAAGCAATTGAAGTAAAAGTGTTTTTTCCCTTTCTAACCTTTAAGCCAAACTCTTCTGCAGTTGCTGTTCCTGCATCGAATTCAACTATCATTTCTAACGCTGTTCCCTTCACATTAGACAAAAGGTTAGGCCCTCCGGATTGAATGGTCTGGTTTGACCACGTCTGAGCCTGCCCGCGTAAAGAGTTCAGTTCTTTAACAGGAGTTTGAGAAAGCCTTATACCCTGATTTGGTACATTGACAAGTTTTAGTTCCCTCGGGACAGTCATTCCGCTCCTCCAGATGGAGGCCGGTGTTCCTTGGCCATATCTCCAATTATTCATCCACCCAATTAAAATTCTTCTACCATCTGACTCAGGAATATGATTAAAAGTTAATGGCGCATAATTATCTGCACCATAATCAGCATACAAGATCGTACCAGGGGCATTTTCATTTTTAAATGTCACTCCATCAAATGTCCCAACAAAATATTGCACTCCTGATCCCCCAGCTGGCATCCCTTCACTTAAACTTACTGCCATAACCCACTTCTTGACACCTGAGCTCCCTTCTACTGGAAGTTCAAATAAATCTGGAACCTCCCAAACACCGCCATGTGAACCATCTGCTTTTCCAAAGTCACTGGCAAAGGTCCAATTCTTTAAGTTTGAAGATGTATAGATTTTAACAAATTGTTCCCTTTGACTATTCTCAGCTGCAAGGAGCATGATCCACTTGTTTGTCTGGGCATGCCAGAATACCTTCGGATCCCGGAAAACAGGAAGGTTATCTCCATTAGTAAGCACTGGGTTATCATCAACTTTTTTCCATGTGCGTCCTTTGTTTTTACTAACAGCCATGCTTTGAACCTGATTTCCCCCTTTTTCCTGGGTGTATAATGCAATCATCGTATTCGCGCCATATCCAGCTGTATTGTTATAATCTACAACTACGCTGCCGGACCATATAAAGCCATTATTATCGGACTCTATCGCCATAGGTAGTCTCTTCCAGTTAACCAAATCCGTGCTTACTGCGTGGCCCCAGTGCATCGGTCCCCACGAAGTTCCCGTTGGATTATGCTGATAGAACATGTGGTATTCTCCTTCAAAGTACACAAGACCGTTTGGATCATTCAACCAATTACGTTCGGATGTATAATGAAATTTCGGCCTTGACTCTGTATAAGAGGGTTTAGTAAATAAATCTTCTTCCTTATTGTGTACGTTAAAATCATCCAAGTTTAGATGTCCAAATCCCACCTCTGCACGATCCACAACTTTTATATAAACCTGCTCTCCTGCAAATTTGGAAGCATTCCAATATACCCTGGAGTATTTCTCTTCATTTCTTCCTGTCGCCTTCATGAGTTCTTTATCATCTGAAGAACGGACTAAAGCAACATAGAGCTGATCAATATTTTTCCCTCCTCCAATAAGAAAGTCTATCCAACCGGATCCTGAAAGGGTAAACGTTTCAGATTTCAACTCTCCGGTTTGTGCATCTCCGCCGTCTTTAAACCCCCATAAGTGATATTGCTTGTTTTGCTCGAAACAGCATTCCCAGCTCCACCCTTCGTCCTTAACGACATCTGCTGGTTTAAATGCATCTCCTACAACGGTCCAGCCTTCGAGTGTACCTGTTTCAAAGTCTGGATTGGCTATACTTGTTTTAGGAGGCGGCTCCACCGGAACGTTTACGTCATCAACATTAATATGACCCCAGGCTCCTGTTGACCGATCAACTACTTTTATATAAAACTCATTTCCAATATACTCAGAGGCATCCCAGTGGATACGCTGATATCCTTCTCTATTGCCGCCGGTGGCTTTTAAAACTTCTTTTCCATCGGATGCTCTTACAAGAGCAACATACAGATTATATATGTCATTTCCTCCCGACAAAAGAAAGTCAATTTGACCGTTTCCGCCAAGCTTAAACAAATGAGATCTCAAAATACCCGTCTGGCTGTCTGATCCTTCATCCAAGCCAAATAAGTGATAAAATTCATGTTGATTAAACGGTCCGCCCCACCCCCAATCAGTCCTCGCTGTTACATCCAGCGCAGAGAAGGCATCACCGCTTTCAATGGTCCACCCTGATAAGTCACCAGTTTCAAAGTCATGGTTTACTAGAGAACCATGTACAGGTTCAGGCACGACCGTAACGGTGCTGCTGGCAGAAAATTGCCCATCTCTTGTCTTTATTGAGATGGTAGCAGCACCCTCGGCCTTTCCTTTTACTTTGCCATTTACAACTTCTGCAATGGATGGGTTACTGGATTTCCAGATAACATCTTTATTTGCCGCATTAGAAGGTGATATGACTGGAGTAAGTTGCTCTGTATCACCTGCTTTTAATTGAAGACTGGATGGCTTTAAGGCTGCACCTGTTGCACTGACTTTAGGGTAAGCTGATTTCATCTCCCAGATTTTCAATGATTTTACCTTTACTGTGTCTGAATTGGCATTTGCCCACAGCCTCAACCCCGTTGAATCATTCCTCTCTGGGTATGCCCTTGTTGTAAGTGCCTTCGTTTCATTCAGATAAGCATTGATCTCTGACCGGTCGACAAATAGTCTGAGGGTAATGTCCTCATTTCCGATATCAGCAATGCCTCCTTGGTACCATTTCTCTACATCTGGATTAAGACTTGACTTTGTTCTGTCAACAAAAAACTCCCTGCTGCTGCGTTTATAAAAAATGGTTGTTTCTTCTTCTCCTCCTGGAGATCGCTTAACGCTGAGTCCTGCCTCATTTGCTGAACCTTGATCAAGCACTAACTCGACTTCAAGCATGTCACCTTTTACATTGGCAAGTTGCTGGTTTGCTTCCGTAAATGTTGTATCGGAGTTGATATTTAGTAGCTGATTTCCTCTTAATGATGCCAATTCATTTAATGGCTTAATTCCCAGCTTGCCGTTACTCTTTAAAAATACCTCAGTTGGCAAACCGTAATTGTGTGCAAACCCGGCATCATAATCCTGCATTGCCGTTCGCCTGCCCTGTGTAATACTATGAATGACTGTCCGACCATCCGGTGTAATAAGTCCAGCTGGTCCAGTAAAGTGATCCCCAACATCCAACAGCTCAGGCTTCACAGTATCCGGTGTGAATTTTGCTTTTTCCTTATCCCATGTTCCAATCCAATACCATGTATATCTTGATTGAAATTCATCTCTTTCCATTTTGGCAGGATTAATCAGAAAAATGTATTTTCCTGTATTCCCAAGCGGCAGAAGAATAGGGAGTTCCCAAACCCTTCCTGTTAAAGGATAGGCATTAGAGTCACCTACAAAAAGATCTCCTTTAAATTGCCAATCTTTAAAGCTAGGGTCTTTAGTGGAGTAAACCAGAGCTGTTCCGCCAATCGGATTTCCACCCGAATCCTCTTTACCGGACGTAACGAGCATAAACCAGGTATCCCCGTCTTTAAACACGAACGGATCCCTAAACTCCCCTCTAACTCCCTCTCCAGCCTTCTGTTCAAGGACAACTCCCTGATTTTTTTCCCATTTGTTCAGATCATTGTCTCCATCCTTAGGGTATTGGCTTCTCGCAATGTTAATTCTCTGATTTGGTGAATCTCGATCATCACCGGCTGTGTAAAAAATCACTGGTGTATTTGTATCATCCACTACAGCTCCCCCCGCCCAGGCGCCATCTGGATCAGTATCATGCCGTCCCGGAATGATAGGATCCTCTGCATCTCTCCACCGAACCATATCCTCACTTATAAGATGTCCCCATCTAATATGGTTCCAAAATGGTCCGCGTGGATTGCTTTGATAAAACATATGGTATTGTCCATTAAAATAAATGGGTCCACCCGGCTCATTCCCCCAATGGTTTGGCGGTGATGGATGGAATTGAGGACGATGCTTGTCGTTTGCCAAGAGACTCCGATCCATTCTCATGTCAGGAGTGGGCAAATTTCCTCCCAGAGCTTGTAAGTAAGTATTGTACTGATTCTTGATTTCCCCCGGAGTTAAAACGTTGTTTCGCAACTTCAGCTCATCGAGTAATCCGCTGTACATGTTCATAGTAAAACCATATAACCACATACCCTGATTATTTTTTCCAATCATCAGCTTTTCGTTGCTTTTTTTGATTTTTTCCCCAATTGGAAAATTTTCAGATGCTACTTTTTCTCCGTTTAAATAAAGAATCACTTCCCCCTTAACACTATCGAAAGTGGCACCGATATATGACCATTCATTAAGGGGTAAAACACTGTCCGACATGACTTCACGCCATTCTTTTCCTGTTCCGAATTGCAGCCCCCATGTTCCATGCCTATAATTTCCTAAAACATATCCGGTTTTTTCTTCACGATTATGCTGACTGATAATTGCAGAAATACGCCCTTCGTCACCATGTTCAAAGTTACGTGGTGCAACCCAGCCTTCAATCGTCATGAAAGAATCTGGGGAAGGAGTTTCGCTTGGAGAACGTTCAAGCCATGTTGAATACCCGTCAAAAAGCAAGGCGCTTCCAGAAATGCCGTCTTGTCTCCATAATGGATCCTTTGCAGTTTGATAAGCACCCTTAGATAGATGATAATTTATCTGATTGGATAATCCCGTTGTCTGATCCTTCGTTACTTTTCCCGATCCCTCATTTAAACTCCACTGTCCAAAAATCCCACCGCCAAATTTAGAGTTTAAGACATGAAAATCGTCTGCATTGATATGGCCAAATTCGCCTGTCGCCTTATCTATCACCCTAATAGAAACAACTTGACCGACATACGGAGACGCATCCCAAAATACACGCTGATACCGTTCCGAATTTCCACCGGTAGCTTTGAAAAGTTCTTTACCATCGGATTCTCTTACAAGTGCCACATACAGCTTTTCAAGATCTTCTCCTCCGCTAACCAGAAAATCTATGCCGCCATTTCCTCCAACAGTAAAATTCTCCGATTTGATTTCTCCGGTCTGTGCGTCACCTCCATCTTTAAAGCTCCATAAATGCTTAGAACCATTGTGGCCAAACGAATCTCCTTTACCAGCATGTTTTTCCCTTACTAAACTCTCGGGAGTAAAAGCATCCCCGCTTATCACTTTCCAGCCTTTGATCTGATTAGGTGTCAACGACGTATATTCAAAATCATGGTTATATAATGCTGGTTCTGTATGTCCGTGAAGAGAAGGCGTTGGAGGTACATTGAAATCATCAACGTTTATATGACCAGAATTGGACTTATCCACTACCTTAAATTTCACTACGGTTCCTACATAAGCAGCTGCATTCAACTCTACTTTAGCAAATGTCTCGGATCCGCTGCCCGTTGCTTTCAATAGTTCCTGACCGTCTGATTCACGTACTAGCGCAACATATAAGTTTGTAAGATCATTTTTACCGCCTGTTAAGACATTAATTTTACCGTCTCCGCCCAGAGTAAAGGTTTCTGATTCCATGACCCCTACCTTCGAATCATTACCTCTACCTCCCCAAATATGCCAGAGATTACTCTGATTAAATGGCGTCTTACTCCAATAATCATTTTCGGAAGCAACATCTGCCGTGCTAAACGCATTACCGCTTACGACGCTCCATCCTGATAGATCGCCAGTTTCAAAGCTTGGATTCGTAATCGTTTCTGCCGCTTGAACCCGTTTGTCAGAAAAGCTGAGCTCCAGACTAGATAAAACCAGAAAGAAAGAAAGTACCAGAATTAACATTCTTCTCATATGTGGCCTCCTAATATAAAACTTTAAGGAAATCGTTTTCGCGTAATCGATTACGTATAAGACCAAAATTAAACGCTTACATTTTAATCCTTGTTAGCAAAGCTTATCCGCCTCCTTTCAGTAATTCTAATGAATCCCATTACCAAGAATTATAATTAGGGGACTGCTCACGCATTGTTCTTATAAACTCCATTACACCTTCTCTTCCTGGTGTCGAGTCAATTGCTCCTTTCACAGTTGCCGCCAAAGCACCGCTTGCATTAGCAAAAATCAGCAATTTGTTATGATGGGTACGCAAAAGTTCAGTAAGGTTTAAAGGATTTGTATTTAGCCTCACAAGTTCACTTAAAAAACCCCCAATAAAGGCATCTCCTGCTCCTGTTGTATCTACCGGTGTTATTTTGAATCCAGAATGTTCATACACTCCTTCGTCTTTAATGTAAATTGCTGCACCCTCGTTGCCTTTTGTGTAAACAACAGCTTTTACGTGCCCGTTTAAAAGGGAGCGGATTGCGTCTTCCTCATTCGTAATCCCAGAAACAAATTCAAGTTCTTCGCTGGATACTTTGATTATGTCAGCTTTAGTGACGAATTGCAGGATTGTATTTCGGCACATTGTTTCATCAGGCCAAAGAGCGGTCCTGACGTTTAAATCAAAACATACAACACCACCAGCATTTCGTACTTTATTTATTAATTCAATATGAGTTTGCTTCATTGGACTTTCTACTAAATCAACGGAGCAGAAATGAAGAAAATCTCCTTCCTGAAATGGGATGTCTCCCACTTCTTCTGGCGAGAGAAGCAAATCAGCAGCATTCTTTCGATAAAAGGAAAATGTTCGTTCACCATCTTCACCTAAAGAGACAAACGCAAGTCCGGTTTCTCCTTCGTCTGTTCTCACAATATGAGAAATATCGACTCCATTGGAGGACATCACGTGCAGTAAAAATTCTCCAAAAGAGTCTTTTGCTACTTTGGTCAGCATAACCGAGTGCCCTCCATACTTTGCTACTGCTATAGCTGCATTCATCGGTGCGCCGCCGGCAGCTTTTGCAAAAGCAACGGAACTCTTTAACGTTTTGTTTTTATCAAGAGAAATAAAGTCTATTAGCGTTTCGCCGATACAATATACTTTTCTCATGCCTTAACACCTCAATCTGTTTAAATATTTGTCTCTAAAGATTCTCTCTCACTTCCAAATATCCTTAAGCTTCCAGTATGTGAATTCATTTACAGTGAATTCATCATTTGATAAAAGTGTAAGTTCTCGTCGGTTACCTTCCGGGTAGATCCTGCTTGTCATCGTTGCTTCCCCATGATTAGCGAAAATTTCAATAGAAGAGCGGTCCAAATATATTCTCAGTGAAAGCTGGCCGCTGTTCTTAAGAGCGACACTTCGTAAACCCTTGCCATCAGCCACAGATAATATCAGCTTTTCTCTTTCAGCATCATATGTAATAAGTGTATGCTGGCCGCACGAATACGAAATTCTCATTTGAATATTCTTAGTGTTTGAAGAGGCAAGGTCTATAACGGCTTTAATCTCTAGCAAGTCTTCAGTTGTTTCAGCAGCAATACTTTTGGAAGTGACCTTTTTATGGCATATTGTGTTTTCGTCCAGACGAAGCAGTTCAAGCTCATCAACAGGATTCATCCTAATGCGATCCTGTCCATCTAGAGTAACTTCCCTTGGAAGAGTCAGAGCACCGCACCAGCCATCTTCTTTGGTGGGCATACTCGACTCCCACATATCCATCCAGCCAATGGCAATACGGCGTCCATTGTCATCTTTAAGAGTTTGAACGGCATAAAAATCATGTCCATGATCAAGCTCTTTAAAACCACCATGGTTAAATGTGTTCGTCTCGTATGAATAATCACCTACAAGATAACCGGTTTGAAACAGATTGTTATAACAGTCGTCTTGTGCATCCATACCCTGAGGGGAAATCATGAGAACGTATTTACCTCCGATCTCAAAGAAATCCGGGCATTCCCACATATATCCGTTTGTTCCGTCACTCTCTGCAAGAACACCGATATAGTCCCAGTTTCTAAGATTGATAGAACGGTATAAAATGACTCTTCCGGTCTCATCTTTTGACGAATTGCCGACAACCATATACCAATGATCTTCATGTTTCCACACCTTGGGATCACGAAAGTGCTGGGAACTGTCTGAAGGAGGTGCAGAAATGACTGGATTTTCTATTACTTTATCAAAATGAACACCATCCGAAGAAACAGCTATATTTTGATTCTGGTAAAACACATCTTTGTCTTTATCTACATAATGATGACCGGTATAAATGAGGGTAAGTTCCCCGTCGTTATCTACAGCACTGCCTGAAAAGCATCCATCTTTATCGCAATAATCTCCAGGAGCAAGTGCGATGGGAAGGTGCTCCCAGTTTACGAGATCCTTGCTTATTACATGTCCCCAATGCATTGGTCCCCAGTCTGTACTGTATGGATGGTGCTGATAGAAAACATGAAAGGCTCCTTTAAATTGAACAAAGCCATTTGGGTCGTTGATCCAGTTAGCCGGAGCCATAATATGATATCCTAGCCGAAAGCGGTTATTCACCTCATTTTTTGCTTTGTTGATTGCTTCCTCTGCCTGCTGCAAATTCACTGTACCAGTCATAGTTGTCCTCCTAACTATTCTATAGCCTAAAATTTATCGCTTTCTCTGAATTTTATGTCAACCGGTTTCATAAGTCAAAATTTTTTTGAAATAATCAGTTATTTTAAGATATGATAAAAACAAATAAACCAATATTCTACTTTAAAATGTATATGAAATTGATAAGGAGGTACATTTATGAGTCCCAATATTCAAGACGTGGCAAAAGCAGCCGGCGTATCTCCAACAACTGTTTCGCGCGTGTTAAATAATCGTGGTTATATAAGTGAACAAACAAGGGAGAAAGTGTATAAAGCAATGAAGGAAATTCAATATATTCCAAATGATTTAGCTCGCTCCCTCTTTCATAAACGAACCTATATTATTGGGTTGATTGTTCCAAACACTAGTAATCCCTTTTTTGGAGAGTTAACCTTTCATATAGAAAATGTGTGTGAATCTCTTGGCTATAAGCTGCTTCTCTGCAATAGCCAAAATAGAATGGATAAAGAACAAAAATACCTTGAAATGCTTATTGGCAATCAGGTGGATGGTGTGATAGCGGTCACTTATAATCGCGGAGTCCTGAATTCAGCTAAAAAGGAGCTCCCCATCGTATCAATTGATCATTACTTATCAGATACGATTCCTGTGGTAGGTTCCGATAATTATGAAGGAGGGAAGTCAGCGACTGAATTGCTTATTCAAAAGGGCTGCAAAACCATTATTCACATTAACGGTCCTAAAGATTTGAGAACACCTGCAGCCCTCAGAAGGAAAGCATACGAAGATGTAATGATTAAGAATATGCGAGATCCTATTATCTATGAATTTTCAGCAAATGAAGATCCTGCCCCCATTGTAAGACAAATGTCTTGGGATTATCCGGATGTCGATGGAATGTTTGCAAGTGATGACCTCCTTGCTGCCATGTTCATGAACGAAGCTAAGAGACGAGGAAAACAAATTCCAGAAGATATTAAGGTGATTGGCTACGATGGAACTGAAACAACAAGTAAGCTCCTTCCTGAGTTATCTACTATCAAACAGCCTATATATGAAATTGGAAAGACAGCAATAGAACGTCTGGTCAAAAGAATTAATGGTGAGACAGACAACCTGTCTTCTGAATTAATACTTCCTATCGAACTCATTGAAAACGGAACGACATAAAAAGTTCATATTAAACTGAGAACGGTATGTATTGATTCAAAAAATAATAGTGTCAAAAATTTTTCTCTCAGTCAGGAAAAAAGCAGCATTTACAAAAGCTGTAAACGAACGGATGAAAGTGAAACGTCAGGAATATGAGGAGAAAGGATATTCTAACTGCAAGAAAGATGTACTCAACCTACCAGCTAATGTCGATGAGCGATTTATAAAAGCTTATCAAGAGTCCTATGACAAGGCTCAGGCAGAGCTCAAAGAAGAATATACGAAACAAGGGTATGAAGCTGCCTTTACGATGCTGAAATACAAGGATCCCTCACTGCCTAACGAAAAGGCAACAGGCTGGTACAAAGAAGGCTTTGAATCAAATAATGAAATAGAAAAAATTAAAGTAGCAGCCCTTCGGGTGAAGTCGGTGAAGAGTATAAAGTTCCCGGCAAATACAAACAAGGTGAAACTATCTATAAGCACTACTACAAAATGGGATATAAAGAAAAGAAAATCAAAGGGAACGAAAAACGGCAGTTGCAGGTGTAGGTGTGGCTGGAGCAATCGTTCTTGGATGATTTGGCAGAAGATTTTATGTGGCAAGGAAAAAGGCATCGTAAAGGAGGCCCACGATGTCCTTATACCATAAAATGGTGTCATGGGGTAGAAGATTTATTCGCTGAAGAGTAATAACAAGCCTATCCCATCACTTCTCAAACATACGAGAATATAGAATCTCGATGATTTTAAAAAAAATCAAAAAAGCAGCAGATAGGTATATTTTATTTGTTGGAGAATCGTTAATGTCATACTAATAGACAGTATTGGTATGTTTTTTAATTTTGGAATCTAATTAAAAGAAAAGGTTTTACCTATAAGCGATATTTATGACCTAAAACCCCGTTTGAGAGTATTATTATAAATATAAGAAAGTTTAAATCCCATAGAAAACATGATAGGAATAGTTGCTTTATAAGAAAGGACTAAAGATGATTGTAGGACCACGTTTGAGAAAAATCAGGGAAGAACACGGAGTTCCAATGGGCTATCTTGCTGAAGCTTTTGGCGTGTCAGTCAGTACCCTTATAGCTATTGAAAGAGGGAAAAAGCATGCAATTAAGAAGCAGGTTATTGTAATTTGCGGGATGTTCGACATGAAAAAGTGTGATCTTCTGACTGAACTTTAAGTTTATCATTCTTTTCCTACTAATGATTGATATAAAATCAACGACAAGTTGAAACCAACCATTAAATGAATGAATGGAAAGGCCGGTATATCTATGCCCTTAAATTGGAATACAATGACTCTTGTAACACTGGCAGTACTAATGAGTACAGCAGCTATATTCAGTGCAATTAAATTTCCTGCATATAGAAGGTTTCACATATTTTGTGCAGTTGTCATTATTACCGTATACGGGAGTATTTTATTTATATCATACAAGAAAACAAGTGAATTTCAAGTTTCCCGACGGACGCATGCTCCCTCTCTCACTTTTCTCGTAAAATATGCGTATCAATATAAGATAACATATGTATTGATGTATAGGTTATCTTATACAATAACTGCAATGTATATGTTTCCAATATATTTAGTTCGCAGCGACTTCCCAAAAAGAATATCAACTCGTTGCCCCTTCTATGGCGAACCTTCCGAAGCTTCTGATCATATTACTCAAAATAAACATGTATAAATTTCACTCCATGTAACAAGGTGATTGCTTGACTGATTCTTTGTTCTGCTTCTAAAGTCCGCAAAACTCAATCCACGCGTATCATCATTTAAGAAAATTCTTTTACAACTGTATGAGTCTTATGCCCCTTTGAACTTACATCTTCCCCATTCATCCCCTCTTTCAATTTCACATCACATATTTAAATCATTTATAAACGATGTATACAGAGTTCCTATAACCTTCCTCCGGAGTTAAATACGAATATTAATTAAACAAACAAAAAAAATGTTCGTTTTTTAACTTGAATCCCTTGAATCAGTCTGCTATATTGGTAAAGTATTATTCATATTTATCATTACTCGTATATACTCGGTAATATGGTCTGAGTGTTTCTACCTGGTTCCCAATAACGAACCGGACTACGGGTTAAAGTAATCAGTCGCTCATTTTTTCACTTGGCGCTGGATAATTTAGCATTTTCTTCTTGCTGCATTATTTATACTTTGGCTCAGTAGGTCCGGAACGTGGAATTCTGGACCATTTTATTTGGCCGAGTAAATAAAACAACAAGGGAGACTGACTGATGTTAAACGCAAAATTAAAGAAGTATGCTGTCTTAGCAATTCTTGCGGTCGTATTCACGTCTATACTGGCAGGCTGGAATGATTCAAAGAAAGCAGCTGGAAAAGAAAAAGAACGCCCAATTATTGTACAAGGGCCAATGCCAATCGAAGCAGAGAACTTCGCGAAACGATTGAAAAATGTTAAAGAAGAAAAATCCGGAGATTTCGTTTTCTATAAAGGGACGCTCGACAAGTACCCTGTAATCGTTGTAAAAACAGGAAAAGGGATGGAGAATACGGCAGCAGCCACTGCAATCGCCATTGAAAGATACAACCCCATTGCCATCATCAATCAAGGAACTTCAGGAGGACATGATCCAAATCTACATGTTTTTGATATCGTCCTGGGAAAAAGAACGGTAAACCTGGGTTCTTTAAAAACAGCAGATAAAGAAGCTGGACAAGGAATTGATCCAACAGCATGGAAACCTATGGATTTAATGGCTTCTGAAGGTAGTGCAGGAGAAGATCCGAATGCTGAAAAAGCCCGTTACTACGAGGGTGACAAGGAGCTGCTTGCAGCTGCCCATGAAGTGAAGGATATGTATACGAAGGGAAAAATTGTTGAGGGTACGATTGGTTCGGCAGATGTTTGGAATAACGAAGTCGATCGCATTGAATGGTTTCACTCGAAGTTTGGTACATCTGTGGAAGAGATGGAAGGAGCATCTGCCGCACAAATCGCTAAATCTTACGACGTTCCTTTCCTAGGTATTCGTGTTCTATCGAATAATAAAGTAAATGGCGGGAAATACAACCCAAATACGGCAGCTGCCAATCAAGATTATGTATACGAGGTAGTTAAACAATACATTTCTTCTAAGTCTAAGTGATTTTCCAATTAATTGGTTCTCTAATTTTGATAGAGTAACTTAACATAGAGGAAAAGTGCCACCACCCCAACATATACTTGTATGTTATTGTATACATACAAGTATATGTTGTTTTTATTTTCAAAAACAATTTTATTTCTTAACTACCAAGCAATCGCTGCATTGCGATACAGGGTAAGGAAAATAGTTCAAAGTCCTGTTTTACCAACTGCTTGATTTGCATATGGCATATGGCCGTCACATAAAAAACATTTATAATTAATCCTAACTTGGCTTGATCAGTGCAGAAAGATAAAACGTGAAGTAAGGTCTTTAGATGAAGATGAAGTACCTGTACAGACTATAGCTGCCTTTGGCGCCTAGCGTGCGTAATGATGATTCCCGATAGACTCCCCTGTTTTATAAACATCCCCAAACATTTCCCTAAAACTTTTTTAAAATCCCAAGCCCCTCCAGATTTAACAAGCTCATAAAAAATTACGAGTCCTTAAGTGATAGCGTCCTGTCTTCTTAAGAGAAACGATAATTAAAAAAAACATAAGATACAAGCGTTTTATACTCCTTAACAGTAAACAGCGGTTAAATATGAAAGTATTCCTCTATCGTTTTCATCATTTTAAAAGGTCCTGAGTTTTCATTTGAAGGAATTGCAACCCTGATGCCATGTTGTGGATAAACGGCTGAGTGAAAGCTTACTCCAGGGTCATATCCCATTACATGATACTTAAAAGGGGTATTATCCTTATTGTTGATCCAAATCCCATACCCATAATCGACTCCCTCTTCCACATGAATATGTGGAGTCGTAAGTAGTTTCGTATATTTCTTACTTAGTAAACGATGATTCAATAATGCTTCCCAAAATTTGATCATATCCGGTGCTGTGATATAGGCTCCTCCATCAGCACCACCTTTAATTGGGATTGAGTATGCATTTGTTCTCCATGTCCCATCTTCGTTATCGACGTATCCAATGGCTGTATTTTTAGGGAGCCGGTCAAATGAAAAGTATCCTGAATCGTGCATTCCGCACTTTTCAAATAGATTCATTTCAATGTAGTCTGTAAATGAAGTTCCGGTGTGCTTTTCAACAATCAGTCCTAAGATAATGAATGCAGCATTGTTGTAATGAAATCTCTCTCCAGGTTTGAACATCATTTTTTCATTTTTGAACAATGGCAAAAAATTGACCGAATTTCTCATTTGATACATAGGTGTACTCATCCAGAGATCTTCATAGCTATCCATGATTTCTTCGTCAAAATAGTCCGGAATGCCAGAACTGTGGGTTAATAAGTGATGAATAGTTACATTTTCATCGAAATAAGGAAATACTACATCCAAACAATCTTTAAGACGAATGTCAAAAGATAGAATGCCGTTTTCAACGAGTTGGCAAATCGCAACTGCGGTGAACACTTTACAGCCTGAAGCAATTCCAAAGCGTGTATGCACGGTGTTCAACCGTTCTTCGGCACGATTGGAAAAGCCAGATGCTGTTTCGAATAAGACTTCATTGCTATCTTTCACGTAAACAACTCCTGAGAATCCCTCATTGTCTATAACCTTTTCTATCGATTCACTTACCTTTAAATCTCTAGTCAATTTACACCCTCCATTCTAGATCAGATCAATTTATTTAAAACCTTCTAATAAAGGGCCTAATGTATATCACTTACTTTTGCGTGTTAAACCGACCTTCCTCTTTAATTTCCATTAACCTTGTGGAAATTGCTTTTCTTATCCTATTTTAAAAAAGAGCAGCTGCAGGATTGAGCCTCAGCCTTACCCTTCATGGTAATTAGTCAAATAAAAGAATAGATACCTATAAAAATGAAATAAGTGAACGAGGGACAAATAAAAGACTTGGAGCGACTTTTATTAGAAATTCTACAAGAAAAGATTTCACTATAAATTATCACTTGGAAGGTGTCTTCAAGCTTCAATGATAAAAAAAACTGAATAGCATGATCGACTATCCAGCACTTCCATTTAACTAATAATTATCTTTGATCATGCTTCTATTAAGAGAAGAAGATCTATTTCATTCAAAAAAGAAGGGCTAGTACGCTTCTTGACTTAGAGTGAAGATTAAGTAATATAGAGTTAATTTTTTCTGTATTGATGACTGTATGGGTTAAAAGGCGTAAAGTAAGAACATGAATAATCCAAATTAAGCATTTCACTATATTCGAACACTCTGCCATTTTGAAGAATTCCTCTATTAATGATTTTCATCGCTGCAACCCCTTTTTTACACTTTAGAAGTTCAGCATCCTCTTTGCTTACATTTACAGCACTGTAAGTAGTGATAAAGTGAGATATTTGATAGCCACATTGTTGCACATAATCATGAACTGATTTTTTAACTTCTTCACTATTCAGTTCTGGAAAATAAGAACATGGTAGTCTTGAAGTTTCGATTTGCATTTTTTGATAATCTATCATCCTGACTCGTTTATATTCCCATAATTTCGCGGGTTGTCCGCTGATATCAAAAATTTTTTCTAATGTATGATCAGGTTTAATTTTTTTCAGATAAATAATGTCAGATTGGATATCTTTGAACTTTTTTTCTGTTAATGAATTATAAATTAATGGACTTTTATATTTTGTATCGTTTACAAAGATTCCTGATCCTTGAATGATTTTGATACATCCAATATTCATCAGTTTTTTTAATGCCTCTCGAATTGTGTAGCGCGATACATTATATTGTTCCGCAAGATCCCTTTCGGTGGGTATTTTTTCGCCTGCTTTGTATTTATTTTGATAAACCTTACTTAAAATATCATCCGCAATAAAATCACGTTTTTTCATCATTCATTACCTCAAGAAAGTATTTATTAGTTAGCTTTATCTAATTTTAGCATAAAGGATATTTTTATTAGTTTACTTGTAACTAAATACCCCTGAAGCTCCAAATGCTTCAGGGGTATTTGTAAGAGTACAGCTTTGTTCGCTAGGGTGTGTGAATAGCACCATTTGGAAGACGTGCTTGAGTCCATTCATGTTTTCGATAAATGACTGGATACTCTTTGGCCATTTCTTCATTAAATTCGACGCCTATGCCAGTTCTTTCGATAGGATAGATATATCCATCCACTACTTCTACTGAGCCTGGAAACATTTTTTTTGTGGTTTCATCCGGTTCTTGAATCTCTTGTATAGCTGCATTATGAAGATGAATATTTAAGTGTGTATTAACAGCAACTCCAATAGGAGTCATATCAGATGGGCCATGCCAAGCAATTTGAACTCCAAAGTTTTCACATAGTGCAGCTAGTTTAAGAGCAGGAGTGATTCCTCCGATTTGTGAAACATGACAGCGAATATAATCAACTTGTCGATTGACAATTAGATTTCTCCACTCCGTTGGGTTATTAAATAATTCACCTGATGCTATAGGTGTAGTACATTGAGACCTTAGTTGAGATAACCATTCATTTTGATCTGGCGGTAAAATATCTTCTAAAAAGAATAGCTTAAATGGCTCTAAATCTTTTGCCAATTGAAGCGCTTGATTAGGAAATAGTCTTTCATGAACATCATGAAGCAGATGAATTGAATTACCATACTTTTCACGCAATGCTTTAAACATAGTTACAACATCATTAATGTAGACATCTGGATTATCATATTCTCCTTCACTTAACTGTTTTGTTAAATGCATGTCTTGATTTTTACCGCCATATTTCCCAAGTTGACAGCGAATATGGCGGTATCCTTTTACAATTAAAGAATCAACATTGCTGAAAAGTTCCTCTAATGTTAATCCATCAGCATGTGTATATGCCGCAATTGCATTTTTTGACTTCCCTCCAAATAATTGATAGAGAGGCATTTCAGCTAACTTCGCTTTAATATCCCATAAAGCCATGTCTATCCCAGCAATTGCATTGTTGATAACTGGACCATTTCTCCAATATGAGTTAACCATCAGCATGTGCCATATATCTTCGATATGGTTCGCATCACGATTTAATAAAAGCGGTTTTACATATTCATCAATCATCGTTTGAACCGCTAAAGGTCGTTGCTGAAAAGTTGCACAACCATACCCAATAATACCTTTATTAGTTTCTATTTTAACCACAATAAGATTATGTCTATGTGGGTTAGTCACAAATGATTTTATATCTGTTATTAGTGTGGGTTCCAACAGTGATTCTCCTTCTCCCTTTAATTTCATGCATTTTGTCAAATCGAAGTGAATTAATTAATCTGATTAAAACACAGTGAAAACCCATCGTCAATTTGGTAAGAGAAGAAGGTCTAATACGATAATTTACCATACCAATTTTTAATACTATTCAGATCTAAACATTGATGTAATAAGGATTTTTGAATGTTTTTGGTTGATTTAAGCGTTTTCATCCATCGCAATAATTATGCTATTATTAGCCTGTCAAATCGAAGTGCAATATTGAAGGATCTGAAATTTGAAATAATACTATCTAGCAAGGGGGATAAT
This sequence comes from Metabacillus sp. SLBN-84, assembly GCF_053629595.1. NCBI lineage: Bacteria > Bacillati > Bacillota > Bacilli > Caryophanales > Bacillaceae > Metabacillus > Metabacillus sp. SLBN-84. Next base: position 691,558 of record NZ_JBRJIP010000001.1, on the reverse strand, counting down.
TCAAACATGAAAGAAAAAGAGAGTGTACAGAAAATCATAGAATATGTTGGGGGTAAAGAAAATATAAATAAAGTTTGGCATTGTATGACTAGATTACGCTTTGATTTAAATGATTATTCTTTGATAGAACATGATAAGGTTAAACAATTGAATGGTGTTATCGGAGAACAATTACAAAACGATCAATATCAAATAGTAATCGGTACAAACGTACAACAATATTATAAAGCTTTAATAGAAGAACTTGAGGTCAACGGCGAGCAGGAAAGTGAGCAAGATAATAAGAAAAAAGGTCTCTTCTCTCGCTTATTGGATGTTGTATCCGGTGTATTTGGTCCAATTGTTCCTGCAATAGCTGGAGCAGGGATGCTTAAAGGGATTCTGGCCGGTCTGATAGCTTTAAATATCTTATCAAAAGAAAGTGAAACAATTATAATATTGGACTTGATTGCAAGTGGAGTTTTTTATTTCTTGCCATTCTTCTTAGCTGCTTCTGCAGCCAAGATATTTAAGACAAATCAATATCTTGCCATTGCTATAGCTGGTGGTTTTATGTATCCATCTTTAATTGATGCTGCTAAACTAGGCGAGGTAAGTCAATTTCATTTTATAGGTTTGCAAATTCCAGTTATTAACTACGCTGGTGCTGTTATTCCAGTCATTTTATCTGTCTGGGCATTAAGTTATATCCACAAATGGATTGACAGATATATGCCTGACATTTTAAAAACTGTATTTACCCCTACCTTAACTTTGTTTATCGCGATTCCTTTTGCGTTAATCGTATCTGGACCATTAGGCAGTTACGTAGGAAAAGGTTTAGCTTACATTATTGAATCATTATTTGATATATCTCCTATTTTAGCAGGGGTTGTTATGGGTGGAGCAAGGCCAATTGAAATTGTATTTGGTATGCATCACGCTGTAACTCCAATCGCGCTTCAAAACTTCGCCGATAAAGGTTACGACATGTTAATGCCTATGATGTTTATGACGAATATGGCTATCGCAGGTGCAACATTTGCGATGTTTTTTAAAGCTAAAAGTAAAACAGAAAAATCAATTATTCTCTCGGCAACCATTTCTGCTCTACTAGGCATTACAGAACCCGCCCTATTCGGAGTGCTTATTAAAAATCGAAAAGCCTTTATAGCCTGTTCAATTGGCAGTGCAGTAGCCTCAGTATTTTTTGCTACAATGGGCGTTAGAATTTATGGATATATCCTTTCAAGTATTGTAAGTTTAGTAGCATACGTCGGACCTTATTTCCCATATGCCCTAATAGGAATCACTATTGCAATAGGCACTTCATTCGCTATTACTTTCATGACTGTCAAAAGGGTACAATATACTAACTAATTCTTGGAACTAAGAATTCCCCAAATAACATAATAAAAATACGTCATCTCTGATGTTGTATGTAAAAACAACAAAATAAAGAAGATGTTTATAATGAAACATGTAAGTGCTGAACTGTATAAAAACAGTTCAGCACTTACTTTGGATTGAACTATAGGAAGCTATAGATAGTAGAGGTTTACGAAAAGGTTCGATAAGAAAACAACCTATATCCACTTCAAAATCTTGGAGTGATGGATAGCGCTTTTATTATCGTTATATGCGCCTCTTCCAATGGGTGAACTGAAATTGAAAGAAACTCATTAGGAGCTCTGAGAGAGTTGATTATAGTCCCATAACCGCCGTACTACATGTGAGCAAGTTACACTTTAAGCAGCCGTTAAGGCTGCTATTAGTATTTCAATTACGCTTCATTTCAATAGAATAGCTGAATCTGTCGGCTCTATAAACCGACTGGACTATTTCAAAAGGTTTGTTTGAGCTGAGAATACTTATACGTTCAATTAGCAAAACAGGTTCCCCTTTCTGCATCTTTAAAATATCAGCATCTGCTTGTAGTGCAATTGATGCTTCAATGATTTCCCTTCCTAGACGAATCTTATATCCAGCCCTTCTCTCAATATAATCATAAATAGAGGTGGCTGCAGCATGTTCTGTAAGATCAGGTACAAGGTTTTTGGGAATATAGAGTATCTCATAGCCTATGGGATAACCATTTGCATATCTTACACGCTTTATTTCATAGAGCAGACTATTTTGATCAACTTTAAGTTTGCCAGCGTGTTTTATGCTTGCCTTAACTTCTAAAAAGCTGATGACTTGGGTACTCGGCTCAATTCCTTTTGAAATCATACTTTCAGAAAATCCTGACAGTTCACCAGAAAAATGCTCAATTTTTTTCTGGCAGACGAATGTTCCTTTTCCTTGCTCCCGATACAAATATCCTTCTTTAACGAGATTTGTCAGCGCTTGTCTAACAGTCATCCTGCTTATATTATGCTTTTCAGCATATTCTCTTTCAGAGGGTATCATTTCTCCAGGTTTTAATTCATTTTCTTGAATAGCCTTCTGAATAGTCTGCTGCAGCTGATAGTAAAGTGGAAGCATAGCAACCTTTTCAATCATTGAGCGTACACGTTTCCCTTAAATTGATGCAATTTAGACAACGCTTCCTGATCTGCAATGATAATGACATTTGGATGGTTTCTTAGAATTGTTGCCGGTATATCAGGTGTAACGTCTGAATTGAAAAGTTGTTGTAAAATAGATGCTTTATGCTGACCAGAAGCAAGGAGAAGTATTTTTCTGCTCTGCATAATAGTGGATATACCCATTGTAACAGCATGAGTCGGCACTTCTTCCAGAGAATTGAAGTATCGGGAATTTGCCAGCTTCGTAGATTCTTCTAGCTCTATAATGTGCGTCTTTGAATCGAATGAAGTTCCAGGTTCGTTAAATCCTATATGACCATTTTGACCAATACCAAGAAGCTGCAAATCAATGCCTCCCATATGATGAATCATTGCTTCATATGAAAAACATTCTCTTTCTAAATCCTCTGCTTCTCCATTAGGAAGAAATGTATTTGAGGACTGAATGTCTATCTGATTAAATAAGTGCTTTTGCATATACGAATGATAGCTGTTTTCATCATTTTTGGACAATCCGACATATTCATCCAAGTTAAATGTTCTTACCTGGGAAAAAGAAATATCATTCTCTTTGTGGTTTAAAATGAGTTCCTGATACGTTTTTAGAACTGTTCCTCCAGTAGCAAGTCCAAGTACTGCATTGCTTTTATTACGTACTTGCTCAAGAATAATATCCGTTGCAAGTTTGCTCATATCCAAATGATCTTTAGCTTCAAGAAGTTTCATTTTTCCTAACCCCTTTAATGGTTTATGAAATCGTTATCATTAAAATGATACCATAATTTAAAATTTATTATCAACATTAAGTGTATTAATTTGAAATTAAATATCAAAAATATTGTAGTTATCATAAAAAAGCACAACCTAATTTAGGTTATGCTGATAAGTTGAGTATTCAATGTCAAACCTTCAAGTAAATCACTCAGTATTTCTCTTTGTGAATTTTAGAACAGATTCTCTTGAACGCTCAATTTCATTTTTGTTTTCGTTGTAAAATTTTGACAAGTAAGCATAAAAGAGAATACTTATGGTGATGAATTGGGCAAACAAAGAACTGGTTGCTGCACTTCTATATTTAGCTTCAGGAGCCCGAACGTGGTGAAGGGGCATATCTACTTTTTTGGCTAATCGATTGCTGCCAAACCTCGATAAGCCAATCGTTTTTATGCCATATGCTTTTGCGATATCAACAAGCTGAAGAATTTCCTCTGTTTCACCGCTATTGGAAATACAGAAAAATACGGTATTTTTTGGAGAAGCTGCAAGTGCAGTTGCCGTAATATGAGGATCTTGATAAGCACTTACGACCTTCCCAAGCCTCAGCCACTTCTGTGTAATATCTTCAGCAATAAGCCAAGAAGCTCCCAGTCCATAAACGTAGATAACGTCTGCTCCTTCAATGCTATCAATGACCTGTTCAATAATAGCATCGTCAAGCAAGTGTCCTGTTTCTTGGATAGCTTGAACTGAGTTTGAAACAATCTTTTCCTTGATTGCAGAAATCGATTCATTTAGTTCGATATCAAAGAAACCTTGTTTCTCAGGATACGCTAGAAGAGAAGACAAAGAAACTTTCAATTCCGAGAAGCTGTTTACCCCGATAGAGCGGCAAAACCTGGTTACTGCTGAACTGCTTGCAGCAGCTTGAGAAGCAAGCTCATGTATCGTCATTCTCGCTATATCATTGGGGTTTTCTAAAATATACACCGCAATTTTCTTTTCAGACTTAGGCAATTGATTAAGTAAGCTTTCGATTCTCAATAAAACATTTTCAACATGCATAGTGGGTCTGCTCTCCTCATCATGTACCAATAACCTTAAGAGCAAGATAATAACATCCTAATGTAGAAGATACCTCTTCTGTGATAATGTTAGCCTCTGGTTTGCTTTGCTTAAGATGTTTCACAAAAGAATCTTGCACTATTTCTATATTGGTCAATATACTTCCTTTAATTGCTATTGTAACATTTTGAGGGGAATTTAACGTATCACATACATTTAAAGTTGATTTTGCCAGATAAAATCCTGCGTTCTCTAGTAAACTGCAGGCAAACGCATCTCCAAAATGAGCATGTTTGACAATAATGGGAGCAAAGGCAGCGATATCTGTCTTTGATGCTTTATAAATGAATTTTTTTATTCCAGATGCGCGGTTGTACCCTAGCACAGAAAGAATTTCTTCTGTCAAAGGGCTGTATGGAAGACCACAATCTTCTTCCTCTGTCATTTTGATAAATGCCTGCATGGCAATCCAATAGCCGCTCCCTTCATCCCCTAGAAGATGTCCCCAGCCGCCTGCCATTCTTTCAACACCATTTTTAATACCAAAGCTGACTGAGCCTGTACCAGAAATGGTTAAAATTCCGTCTTGGCCTTTCAGTGAAGCTGCATGTGCAATTACCCCATCATTAAAAATAGTAAAGGGAGCAGAAAATGCTTCCTTTAGTGCATTATTTATATTCAAAGGGTTTTCAACACCGCCAAAACCGGCTAATCCTAAACAAATGTATCTGCAATTTCGCTTATTAAATGGCTCGATGCAATCTTGTATGGCTTGAATAATATTCTCAATGGCCTTTGCCTCATCTATAAGCAAATTGCCGAATCCGGATTTAGCTTCATTTAACTTGTTGCCGTATAGATCATAAGCTACTGCTTCTGTTTTTGTTCCTCCGCCGTCTACTCCAATAATGTAATCCATTTCCTTCTCCTTTCAGTAAAAAAAGGAAGGAATTGTTTTATTCCTTCCTTCTCCATCATTTTATTCAATTGAAAACTGGAATTTATCCCACGGTTCTAAATAATCCAGCAGCATAATTTCATTTTCATCTATTCTGCCGACGACATTCGTTTTTCCTGAATTGTTCATATCTTTTAATGCAATTTGCAGTTCACCTTTGTACTGTCCGTAAAGCTCATTTTCAATTAGAATATCCCCGCGTTTTATATCAGGAGTATACGTAGGCTTGAACTCTTCTTGTTTATATTTCACCCTTGATTGAGTGGAGCGGACAAGATATTCTGATACATCCCCGCGGTAAAAATGAAGCTCTTCCAGTACAATCTTTTTCTCTAAATCTGTTATGGTGCTATGCAGATCAATCTTGAACGTTATCATCTCGCTGTTTACCATGCTTAGGGCCTTTAACTCTTCTTCTGATGCATAAGCATTGGCAATGACAATATCATCAATTAATCCTGTTGCAAATAAATGCTTGGCCTGAGTGGTGATTGGCAATTCACGATGCATCTCAAGCGTACATAGCCCTTCTGTAACCGGCCATGGTCCAAAAGCTGCCGCGTGTGAGTTAATGAATGCAGTTGTACGGATATTCTGCTTTTTGAATTGCTCACAGCATTTTAAAAAGTGTGCATAGCTTAATCCTGCATACCGATGTGGATAGAAATTATGTGAACCTTCCAGATTTTCTTTTTTAGGTCGATATGAAATGATATTGTCCAAATATTTATTGGCATTGCTCATTGGAATCTCTATTTTTAAATCATATGGATTATGAGTCATAATGGCCTCTTCATTCCCCGTAAATCCCATATCAAGTCTGATTCCATAAGCACCAAGCTCTGCGAAAAATGATAGGTCATTGTATGAAATGCCAAGCTTACCGAAAACTCTCGGAGCAATGTCAATCATCACTTCCATATTTAATTCATTCGCATATGAAATCGTTTCCTTAAAATCTCTCATAATTTTCTCTTTATCGCCTTCTACCGATAAGAGACAGGTAAAGATTTTTTTAAACCCATGCTTATGGGCCAGAGCTATATACTCTTTATCCTTTTCCACAGTTGAATGCTCGGGATAAATAGAAATACCAAGCTTTTTCATTTATTTTCACCTCATATTATTTAATCTTTAGGAGCTAATTTCTTTATAATTCGAATCATGTGCTCAATAAGCTTCTGTTCACTGATTGCCGTCATTAAATGATCTTGAGCATGAATCATCAGCAGTGTTTTTTCGCTTGGCGCACCATTTAATTCAGCCTGAATTAATTTCGTTTGAGTTTTATGAGCTAAGTTGAGTTCATCGGAAGCTTGTTTAATCAATTCTTCCGCTTTTTCAAAATTAAATTGTTCTGCTTCTGTTAATGCTTCAAAAGCAAGCCCTCTTGCATTTCCGCCATGTGAAATAATTTCAAATATATCCATCTCTTGATTTTTGATTTCTTCCATCTCAAACACTCCCTGAAAATGTATTAAATGAGCCTTTATATCTTAACGGATTCTTGCAGTTTTTCTGTTTTTAAAAAAAGCGGCAAGTACTCTTTATGCGCTTCCAGTAATTCCTGAAGCACTTTTTCAGCTAAATCGTCACTTGGTATAAGCGGATTGATTGTTAACGCCAATAGCGCCTTATCATATGACCCTGTAACAGCAGCTTCTGCACCAATTCGCTCAAACGATTTAATTTGCTGAACTAATCCATTTATTTGAACCGGCAGCCTTCCCATAGTTAAAGGAATCGGTCCATTCTTTGTCACGATACAGCTTACTTCGACTGCTGAATCGTATTCAATATCACTAATCGAGCCTTTGTTCTGAACGTTTAGGACTTGAATATCCTTTTTGTCATTATAGATGGACGAAATGACATTGCATGCTGCATCACTGTAGTATGCTCCCCCGCGCTGTTCCAGTTGAGGTGGCTTAATGTCCAAGTCCTTATCTTTATATAATTCAAAAAGGCCTTCTTCTAATTTTTTCACGATTTCGGCTCTCGTTTTTCCTGATTTAAATGCTTCCTTCTCTTCTTCCAAGATGTTGCTAGTTTTATAGTAGTAACGATGATATGGACAAGGAACAACGCCTAATGACTTTAGGAACCTTGGATTCCATGGAAGAGGTGCAACATTTTTCATCGTCATCTGTATATCAGGATCTCCGAGCATTTCAAGCACTCTATCAGTGATTTCCTGATCGTCTAAATAAACATGGAGTCCAAACACCATATGATTAAGACCGGCAAAATCAATATGAACTCTATTCATTTCAACACCGAGCATTTTAGAAATAGAAAGATGCATATTAAAAGGTACATTGCATACGCCAATTACTTTTTTATGCCCGGTGTAGCGCAGCAGTGCTTCTGTTACCATACCTGCTGGATTTGTAAAGTTGATAAGCCACGCTTCAGGACAAAGTTCCTGCATTTCTTCTGCAATTTCCAACAGGACCGGAATGGTTCTAAGTGCTTTAAACAGACCGCCCGCACCATTCGTTTCCTGACCTATCAATCCCATTTGAAGAGGGATACGCTCATCTTTAATTCTCGCATCCAACAATCCCACTCTCATTTGAGTCGTAACAAATGATGCATCCTTCAAAGCTTTGCGTCTGTCCAAGGTGAGATGAATTTCCATTGGAACTCCCGCTTTTTCTACCATTCTTCGTGCCAAATCTCCGACAATTTCAAGTTTTTCTCTGCCGGCTTCAATATCTACAAGCCATAATTCACTTATTGGCAATTCATGATAACGTTTGATAAATCCCTCAATTAATTCCGGGGTATAGCTGGATCCGCCGCCTATAGTGGCTACCTTTAAACCAACGTTCTTTCCCAATTAATCCACCTCTGTTATGAGTTTTGTCTGGCTTAGCCATAAAGAATTGAAAAACAAACAAGGCCGCTCAAGAGCAGTAAACATAAAAATAAAAGGCCTGACTTTTTCTTATCTCTAAACTTGCCTTCAATTAATACAAGAATTAACACAAGACCTGCACTTATCCCAATTGTATTTATAAGAAGCAAAGACAGTCTTTCATCCATTCCCAGTCCGATTAACAGCGGATTGACAATAAGGTTCAGGGCAAGAACAAAACAAAAAAATAGGAAAGCACTTTTATATGAAAAAAAATGAATTTTATGCACTGGCTTCATGGCGATCTTCCTCTTTTCCAATGAATAAAGGGAGTCTGGGACTCTAAGTGATCCAAACTCCCTTTACACTCTTATAGGGCAATTTTTTTACTGTCTGCAGTCACTTCATTATCAACCGTTTCCATTGCAAGAAGTTTCTTATCGTACATCTTAAAGAATGGTAAATAAACGATAACTGAAATAGCGATATTTGTCAGACAAAGAACAATCGCTCTCCAGTCTCCACCTGTCGAGAGGTATGCGCCTATTGGTGCCGGTAATGTCCATGGAACCATCACATAGGTGGGACTTACAAGTCCAATAGACGTAGCAACGTAGGCAAGAGTGGCACCAATTAGTGGTGTGATTACAAACGGGATAATTAAAATTGGGTTTAAGACAATCGGCATCCCGAAAATAACTGGTTCGTTAATGTTAAAGATACTCGGAACAATTGTCGCCTTACCCATTGCTTTACTGTAGCTTGATTTTGCTGTCAGCAGCATGGCAATGACTAAACCAAGGGTAGCTCCAGATCCTCCAATCCAAATGAACCATTGAAAGAACGTTTCAGGAGCAACGTGAGGGATTGCCTTGCCAGCAGCAACTGCTGCAGAGTTATTCGCTAAATAGACTTCCCAAACCGGACGTGCAACGGCTCCGACAACAGATACTCCATGAATACCAAATGACCAGAAAAACGTAATCAAAAATACCGGAACCAGTACTCCTGGCAACGTATCCCCTGCGCTGACCAATGGTGCTACAGCTTTATCTACTAGAGAATGCATGTCAACATCAAGAACAACTGTGATAATTGTCATAACAACCAATACGATTGTTACCGGGATTAATGCCTCGAACGAACGTGCCACAGACGTTGGAACAGAATCAGGCATTTTAATCGTGATGTTTTTCGTTTTACAAAGGCGTAAAACTTCTACAGCAAAAATGGATACAAGCATCCCGACGAAAAGTCCGTGTCCGCCAAGGTTTACCATCGGCAATACAAAACCGACACCCTCCATCGTGTTAATTCCAATCGTGAAGAGAAATGCTGCCAGTGCAAGCAGTCCGCCCGACAAAGGATCGATTTTATAACTTTGGGCCAAACTGTATCCTATACCAAACGTGATATAGAGTGTCATAATATACATCGTTAAACGATATGGAATCAATATTTCTGCGATGTGTTTTGCCGCCCACTCACCTACAGCAGTATCTGCTGACACTGGCGGAAAAGCGATCAGAAGGAAAAGACTTCCGAAAATAATAAACGGCAAAGCAGATACTACTCCATCACGAATTGCTCTGAGATGCTTTTGCTCAGACAATTTGGCCATTGGTGTCGATAAATTATTCTCTAAAAAAGACACGAATTTTTCCATACATTTTTCCCCCTTTGATTGAAGAGTTTTAATAGATTATTTTTGAACTGTCTCAGTGATGATTTTTAATAATGCTGGTCCACCGAGTGGGCTGTATGCTTGAGCCGGGATGATTCCACAAGGAATGCCTGCTTCGTCAGCAGATGCTTTGAATCCGTCAAAACGGTGTTTTACCTGTGGTGCTACCATTGCTACATCCCATCCGTTTTTAACCTCCGAATCAAATTCCTGCGTGCCTACGGCTAATACTTCAATAGGTTGTCCCTTCTTCTCTCCCTCTTTCTTTAGGGCGTTTACAACGATTGCGCTAGACATTCCACCTGAACAAACGAATAATACTTTCATTTTTATTCCTCCTAAAATTTAGTAATGAAATTTAAATCGCCTGTCTTATAAAACCTTGTGCGGTCCTTAAACGATTGGATGCTTCTTCATATGAAAGATTTGTTAAGATCATAACGATTGCAATCTTCGGTTGTGATTGAGCTTTTTTTAGATATTCTTCTGCGACTTCATAACTACATTCAGTCGCGTCCATAATTATGCGTTTCCCACGCTCTACTAATTTTTCATTTGTAAGCTGCAAGTCTACCATCAAGTTTCCGTAAACTTTGCCTACACCAACCATGGAAGCTGTAGACAGCATGTTGCAAACAAGCTTTTGTGCAGTGCCTGCTTTCAGTCTGGTTGAACCAGTCAACACCTCTGGACCATTAACAACTTCGATAGCAATGTCAGCTATTTTACCGATTTCTGAGTCTTTGTTGCAGCTTAACGAGATTGTTTTTGCCCCAATTTGTGCAGCATATTTCAAACCGCCGATTACATATGGCGTCCTGCCGCTGGCGGCTATCCCCACCAAAACGTCTTTATCAGTCAACTGAATTCGCTTTAGGTCTTCGAGGCCGAGTTCCAAACTGTCTTCTGCACCCTCAACGGCTTTAATGAATGCGTTTTCTCCGCCTGCAATAAGTCCTACCACTTCACTCGGGTCCGTATTAAACGTTGGCGGACATTCTACTGCATCCAATAGACCAATGCGTCCGCTGGTCCCTGCCCCAAGATAGATCAGCCTTCCATGCTGCTTCTTGGCTTCAATGATCGCATCTACAGCTTTTGCAATCTGAGGAAGCTCTTCTCTTACACAAGCAGCTACTTTACTGTCTTCTTCATTCATCACTTCAAGAAATTCAAGCGTTTTCATTTCATCTAAACGCATTGTTTTTTCATTACGACGTTCGGTCGTTAAATGATCTAGCATACTATCATCACCCTTTTTATCAACAGATATGGAAACGCTTTAATATATGAAAATATAACACTTCTAAAAATAATTATCAATATAGTATATACATTTTTAAAAAAAAATTTTAGAATAATGTAGTAGAATTTTCTAAAAATCTCTTTTTCTTGAAAATAATAATGTGATTTTCTATATCGATTATTTGTTAACGCTTACAAATAATTTATATAAATAATTTAAAGGGGTTGTACGGATTATGGGTATGCAAAGGGTAAAAAGAAAAGCAGGTTCACTCGCGATGGCTGCAATTATAGGAGGTTCTCTTCTCCTCCCCTCTCACTCAGCTGCAAGCACAGAGTCACGATTGATTCCAGAAAACACTGTGCACTTAAAAGAAGAATTGCGGGCAGCATGGATGGCAAGTGTACTGAATATAGACTGGCCATCAAAACCGGGATTGCCTATTGAAACTCAGAAAGAAGAATTCATACGATATTTGGATGAACAAGAAGCAATGGGGATGAATGCAGTCGTCATGCAAATTAAACCAACGGCTGATGCGTTTTATCCATCTGAGTACGGGCTTTGGTCTGAGTATCTGACTGGAGTTCAAGGCAAAGATCCTGGCTACAATCCGCTTTCATTCATGGTTGAAGAAGCACACAAACGGAATATGGAGTTCCACGCCTGGTTTAATCCTTACAGAATTACAATGTCATTAGGCAAACCAGCTGAATTATCAGACATTGGAAAACTGCACAAGGACCATCCTGCCAGAAAGAATCCTGAGTGGGTTATTCCATATGGGCAACAATTGTATTTTGACCCGGGCCATCCTGAAGTCCAGCAATTTGTAATCGATGGAATATTGGAAGTCGTAAAACAATATGATATTGATGCTGTGCATATGGACGATTATTTTTATCCATATAAGATTGCTGGAGTGCCGTTCCCCGATCAAGCTTCCTATCAAAAATACGGTATGAGTCAGTTTTCTAATGTTGAAGACTGGCGTCGCAGTAATGTTAATAACTTAGTAAAGGACATCAATCAAGCTATTAAAACTGAAAAACCCTATGTCAAATTTGGGATAAGCCCATTTGGTGTGTGGCGCAATAAATCAGTTGATCCAACCGGATCTGATACACAGGCAGGGCAGACAAATTATGATGATTTATATGCTGATACCAGAACGTGGATCAACAATGGCTATATAGATTACATAGCACCCCAGCTGTATTGGAATATAGGCCTCCCTGTTGCAGATTATGCCAAGCTCCTTGATTGGTGGACACAAGAGGTTAAAGGAAAAAATGTTCACCTATATATTGGACAAGCAACCTATAAAATAAATACAGTGTCTAACGGTGTACAAAACTGGTTTAATCCAGAAGAAATGCCAAATCAGATTAAGCTGAATCGAACTTACAACGAATTTGATGGAAGTATGCATTTCAGCGCGAAAGATTTGCGTAAAAATCCACTTGGCATCGCAGACCGCCTAACAGCAGATCTTTATAAGCAGCCTGCTCTGGTTCCGCCGATGGCATGGATAGACGACAAGCCGCCCCATGCTCCGAAAGTGAAGCAGGCTAAGCAACACCCAGGTGGCATACAACTCATGTTGGAAACCCATGAGCGCAGTGATGCATCCTATTATGCCATCTACCGTTTTGAAGGAAAAAAACGTGGAAATGTAGAAGATCCTAAAAATCTAATAGCCACTGTGCGCAAGGAAATGGACCATCAGATCTTCACTGATAAAACAGCAGTAAAAGGACGGTCATATACATACGCTGTAACAGCTCTTGACCGGACCCACAATGAAAGCAAACCCTCTGGACCAATACATGTGAAATAAAAATTAACGTAAGAAAGCAGGTAAATAAAATGTACATTGCAGGATTAATGTCAGGTACATCTTTAGACGGAATAGATGCTGCACTCGTTAAGGTTTGCGGCAGCGGACTTGACACTGAACTGGAAATAATGGAGTTCATTACTTATCCCTTTCCAAAAGACATTGAATCAGAAATCATCCAATCTTTATCAGTTGAGAACTCTAATGTTCAGCTGATTTGCAGTTTAAATTTTAAATTAGGGAAGTTATTTGCTGAAGCAGTAAAGGAAGTATGTAAAAAAGCGAATCTTCCATTGGAAAAACTAGATCTCATTGGTTCTCATGGCCAAACCATTTATCATCAGCCGCAAAAAGAAAACCAATTCATACCGTCTACCCTTCAGATTGGAGAAGCTGCTGTCATAGCCCACGATACAGACACAATGGTCGTATCCAATTTCCGTACCATGGATATGGCCGCCGGAGGGCAGGGTGCACCTCTAGTTCCCTACACCGAATATATTCTTTATCGGAGTGAGACAAAGGGAAGACTTCTCCAGAATATTGGAGGAATAGGAAATGTTACGGTTCTTCCAAGAGGGGCGTCATTAGGTGATATGGTAGCGTTTGATACAGGACCGGGAAACATGATCATCGATGAAGTGTGTCGCCAATTGTTCGGGGTGAATTATGACAAGGGCGGTAGGATTGCAAAGCAGGGAAAAGTGAATGAGGAGCTGTTATCCTATTGTATGAACCACCCATACATTATGAGCGCTCCTCCAAAATCGACCGGAAGAGAACTGTTTGGAAAACAATACGTCATGAAACTCTTAGAAGAATTTAAAAACCTCTCAAAAGAAGACATAGTCACAACTGTTACCATGTTTACCGCAAAATCTATCGTTGCGAATTACCAGGCCTATGTTTTCCAAAAGACCAAAATAGATGAGGTGATTATAGGCGGAGGCGGCAGCTACAACCACACACTATTGGAAATGATGCAAACCCTTCTTGGAAGCTCCGTTAAAGTGATGACTCAAGAAGAATTGGGTTATTCATCGGAATCAAAAGAAGCAGTGGCCTTTGCTCTTCTTGCAAATGAAACGTACAACGGAAATGCAGGTAACGTCCCATCTGCTACAGGTGCTAAACAGGCTGTTATCCTCGGAAGTTTAACATATCCTCCTAAGGGCAGAAAATAAATTCAGTATGACATGACGCTTTATCCATTCAAGATAAAGCGTCTTTTTATACACTAAAATGATCGCTTCAGCAACCTGGAAATCACTCAACCTCGATCTCTCTTCTCCGCTCCATATACCACTTGTATAGCGAGGCAGCCATCTCCAACGGCACATCACTGACACCGGCATGACGGACCGGCTTAGCCCGGTTGATGGTTCCGATCGATGCGAGGCCGGCCATTTTCTGCAAGATGTTCCGGGTTACTTTTACTTCAATGATTTTATCTCGTTTGGAAACGAATAAACACGTAGTCAGACTGCCGGTTTTGAATTGGACGAAGCGATCGTTCAACGTGTAGCGTGTATTTAAAAAGTCGAGCACCCTTATTCCTTTGATCGTGATGAACAGGACAGCGGATAATATCCACCAAGCTTGTTCCATACCAAGAACGGCCGGTTTGAAATAAAAGAGGGCGGCCGTTGCTGTGATCCAGATCCAGCTCGGCTTAAACATACGGACCCAAAGGGATTTGACTGGCAGGCGAGTCATCTTTGATGTTACCTCATAAGTAGGCAAAATTTCAGATATCATTTCATATGCCCTTTTAACAGGCAAAAATGGATAGAGAGAATTTATCTCAAGGGTATCTTCGCCAAGACTCAGACTGCCTGCACTTATCAGTTTTACTTCTGCAAGTCCTAGCAAGCGTTTCATGATGGATTGATTGATTTCGATCGCCTGCACCTTATCTTTGGATATGGAAAAGGTTGTTTCTTCGATGATACCTTTCGTAATGTAGATGCGTTCATTGTCTGAAGAGATGTGATATTTCCCGTATTTTAAGAATGTCCGCACAATGCCGAAAACTGCTGAAGCAGCAACGAGTATGATGGTGATGACTATAACCAGCCATGCAGAGCTCATGACAGCAGAGAATAGACCTTCTGCTTCTTCTTTCACATGAAAAATCTCATCGATTTTGAAATAAAAAGAGCCGATTATAGGAACAAGCACCAAAAAGCTAAGTGATGTAAAGGATGCTTTTAAAATGGACAATTTGGAAGGTTTAAAATGAGTGGTTCGATTCAAACTCACTCTTTCCGTTTCTTTTTGAGAAGATAATTCGATATTGGCAACGTCAGGAGAGACCGTGGTCGGCCCGCTGTGATCTGCCCTTGCTATATGGGCTTCGATTCGTTCTGAATCTAATTGAGAAATCACTTCAAATTTCACCCCAGCTTCCTCCCCTGTCATTCCCGTTTCAAAACTGGTCGACGTTACATGGAACATCCTGTGAAATAAAGAGGTATGCCGATTCACATTTTGAATGCTCGAAAAGGGGATGGTTCGCTCTGATTTACTGAAAATCCCATTATAAAGGTGAAAAGATTGATCATCCAGTTTGTATTTGTGAGTAAACCACTTCAAGATGATGGAAATAAAGATGATTCCAAAGACCGCGAAAAAAAGAAGCCTGCCATACTCTACAAAAGCAGATTCTGAATCAGCTTTAATAATGAACAAGTAAACAACAAAGAAAATGGAATTCTTGACCAGTTTCCATAAGCGAAAAAGAACAAGCAGTGGATGATATCGTGTCGTCTCTGTCATGATTCGATTTCCTTAATCTTTGCGTAACGGGCAATCTGATGTCTCAATGAAGCAGCTACCTCTTTGGAAAGAGCGGGAATTGTATGGGATGATCCCGTCGTTTCAATAGAAATTGTGCAGAGTCCGTATCTTCTGAGTAACGGACCTTGTTTGGTTGCTACCGATTGGATTTTTGTCATTGGGACTAGCTGATGCTCTTCAAATAAGACGCCGGACTTTACTTGCAAAAACTCTTCATCTACATCGTAGCGCCAGTTTTTATACAGCAAAAACGGGTTGATGCATGACCAGACAGAACCTATTACAGAAATCACTGTTAAGCCGATCAGAATCCAGCCAATCCATTCTTTCCATGAAAAGCGGTAATCCAGGTAAAACAATAGTCCAAGGATCATGAATCCAATAAGGTTCGTGATTGCTTCACTAATAAGCCAAACTTTAACCGCATCCTTGGATAATCTTTTTTCAGGTGCATTCATTTGAGTATACATAAATAGTCACTTCCTAAATGTCTAAACTTTTTTGTTTTCAGGAGAAAAAACCTCTGCTTCCACTCCATTTCCACCATCATTCTATCTCTTTATTCTTATCCTCTTCGAAACACATCCTTATTTTTTACTTAATTCCTATTTTCTTCTAGTAAATACGTGAAGGCAGTCGGCTTATTCCATCTTTGAAGACGCTATCATATGAAGGCTTTTGTTCAAGAACCACTCTGTTTATGTCCTCATCTCTTTTGCTTGATGCTTTGTGAAATGAATCATCTGCAAAGCAGGATCCCAAAAATGCACTGCCCCCGTGTTTTTTACAATTTAAGGTAAGTTTAAGCCGTTGTTTGTTTTAGGTTAATTTTTTCGTTGTATGATGAAAAAAAAGGAGGATTATCATGATTGCCATTTGCAGAAGAGAATTTCTTAGCTTATTTAAAAGTATGAAGTCTGTCATTTTCATCCTGATTATAACCGGGATGACATTTTTGATAGGTGATGTAATGTCCGGCATTCCCCCTCAGGAACTAGAAGAACTCGGTCTTAAAAATGGATACATATCAGGCCTGATGTTCTTAATGTATTTTTTTGGACCGCTGTTTGTAACAAGTCTCTCCCACGACATCATTAATAGGGAAACCCAGAGCAGAACAATGAGATTTCTGATAACAAAAGTAAAACGGGATGACATTGTGCTCGGCAAGTTCTTTGGAATAACAGCTTTCTGGACTGCCTGTCTGTTTGCAGCACTGGTGCTGATTTCGATCTTTACTCAATCATTTTATCTTCTTCCTTTTATTGAAAACATCGTTTTCTTGTCCTATTTCATCGCACTGAGCCTGCTGATGAGCATCATAATCGGCCGCCCTGCCCTGACGATGTTTTCAGGAATCATATTGAGCATAGCTCTGCCGGTAATCGGAATATGGGGCCTTGTGAGTGACAGCAATATGATTATTAATATCCTGAGTGTTTTTACGCCCTACTATTTCTTCAGTTTTACAGACACTCCGGCTCTCAGTTATTTAACGCTTATTTTAACCTTGCTTATGGTGATGGGATCGGTCATTATCTTCAGAAAGAGGGATTTTTAATGAACGTGATTGAAACGAAGTCTCTGACAAAGAAATATGGAGCAACTACAGTCGTTAACGACATTTCATTAACAATTGAAGCAGGAGAGATTTTTGGATTTCTTGGTACAAATGGCGCCGGTAAATCAACATTTATTAATATGATAACTGGCATCATCCTGCCTACTTCCGGTGAATACAAGCTTCTCGGTTCAGGCATGGACGAGATAGAAAAAATGAAAGACAAAATTGGCGTCCTTCCTGATTATTCATCCTTTTATGATGACCTATCCCCTTTGCAGCACCTGGAGTTTTATTCGAGCATCCTTAAGACGAAAAAAAGCAGAACTGATTTACTCCATCTGCTGAATCGCGTCGGTTTAAGTGAGGCAGCTCACAGGAAAACCAAGAAATTTTCTTTTGGGATGAAAAAAAAGCTGGGAATTGCGCAGGCCCTCATTAATGATCCTGACCTTATCTTTCTGGACGAACCAACCTCAGGTGTAGATGCGGAATCCATCCTTGACATACACTCGCTGATTCTTGAACTCCATAAAGAAGGAAAAACCATTTTCATGACGTCCCATAATCTTGACGAGGTAGAAAAAATCTGCACAAAGATCGGCATTATGAGAGACGGCACGATCAGCAGTCTTGGTTCGATGGACCAGCTGAAAAAGCAGCATCAAAAAGCGTACAGAGTATCAATCAAACTAAGGCAGGATATAGGCAGCAAAAAGACCGTGCTGAAGAAAGTCCTTTCAGGCATGGCTGATGATATTGTGTATACGAATGAATATGTCCATTTTACAGTAGCAGAAGAACATAAAATTTCAGCCGTCATCCGTGCCATGATTATCTCTGATCTTGATATCTTACGTGTTGAAGTAGAGGAGCCCACTCTTCAGGATATCTTTCTTCGTAAGGAACAGAGCGTTGTTTAGGGGGATAATTGCCCAATGAAATGCTTTTTTCTATAAAAAATAAAAAATGACACTTAAAAAAGCCCTGATTCTTAATCAGGGCTCTCACTCATTCTTATTGAAACAGTTTCGCAACCGTGCTGTCAGGCAGTGCTTTTACTCCGCCGACAATTTCATATTCTTCAACCAGATCAGAATAATACTGAACAGTCTCTTTTGTCGTTGTTTTTGGCTCATTTGGATCAGTTAGAATGATACCGTTCGACCAGCCTGCTGCAAG
Source organism: Metabacillus sp. SLBN-84 (assembly GCF_053629595.1). Taxonomy (NCBI): domain Bacteria; kingdom Bacillati; phylum Bacillota; class Bacilli; order Caryophanales; family Bacillaceae; genus Metabacillus; species Metabacillus sp. SLBN-84. The sequence continues at coordinate 673,136 of NZ_JBRJIP010000001.1, read as the reverse complement.
TGCAGAAGCAGACAGGGCATCAGGGAAATCAGCGCCAGTAGCGATGAACGGATAGTCCATGTCATAGATTCCTTCCTCAAATGCATAATCTACAATCTGAGTGTTTGTTGTATAACGGTTGCTTCCGCCAAGTCTGGTCATATCCGGAAGGGATGCAGCTGCTTTAGCAGAAACGACTGAAGATCCGCCCGCAACAATGGAGTAGTCCGCACCAGCTGTTTTCACATACGTCTTAACAACGCCCGGAAGATCAGCGCTGCGCGTTAGAAGAATTGGAGCTCCAATGATTCCTGCAACAGGAGCGATGGAAAGGGCATCCGGATAATTTTCACCAGAAGCTACAACGATTCCGCCATCAACTCCTACTTCTTTTGCCACTTTTACAGATGTTTCGTATCTGTCATTTCCAGCGATTCGGACAATTGTTTTTACTCCGTTATTTTTCAGTTGAGTTTCAACATCAGCTGAAATAACGCCAGTTCCGCCAATCAGATAAACCTTTGTTACGCCAAGGTCTTTTAATTTTGCCAGCACTTTTGTTGGTACAGCCTTTGTGTCTGTAAGAAGAAGCGGAGCCTCGTGCTTCACAGCAAGCGGAGTCGCACTCAGTGCATCCGGATAATTTCTTCCAGTAGCAAGAACAGCCACATCTGACTCAAGCCACTCATCAGCAAGCGCCACTGATGTGTCAAAGCGGTTTTCTCCCGCATAGCGGTAAGTAGGCGCTGTTTCTGCTGCACTTACTTGGGCAAACGGAAGGCTTAAAGCAAATAACGCAGATAGTACAATCGTTTTTTTCATGTAAAGATCCCCCTGTATTTAATCTATCAAACTTCTCTATTATACTTTTTGAAAGAATAAAACGGAATGCAATATATTACAATTTTTTACATAAAAAGTCTAAAATTTTTCGACAAATCCCCCCCTTTACAATCTTCCTTCTTTTGGATAAAATGAGAACAAATGAAAAGCGATGAGAAGGAAAAGTACATGCAGGGACACCTCCAAAGAGAGCTTCGGCAGCTGAAAAGAAGCGTGGCAGCCCGCACGGAAAATGACCTTTGAGCTTCACACCGAACGTGCACGTGCACAAGTAGACTGTGACGTGGTTGCCGACGTTACAACGGCATACGTATCAGGCTTTCATGCCCCGTACGGACAAAGGCAGGTCAATTGACCTGTAAACTAAGGTGGTACCGCGACTTCAAACCTCGTCCTTAGACTGTTTCAGTCTATGGACGGGGTTTTTTTGCGTGGAAAAGGAGGAAAAATAATGAGTATTTTTATTGGAGGAGCTTGGCCGTATGCAAATGGATCCCTGCATATCGGACATATTGCCAGTCTTTTGCCGGGTGATCTTCTGGCCCGCTATTACAGGCTTAAAGGAGAAAGGGTACTGTATGTTTCAGGGAGTGACTGCAATGGAACACCTATTTCAATCAGAGCCAGACAGGAAAACGTGGAGGCAGCTGTTATTGCAGACCGCTATCACCAGGAATTTTCCGATTGTTTCAGAAGACTTGGCTTTACGTATGACTGCTATACACGAACAGATGCGCCCCATCACCACAGGACCGTCCAGGAAATTTTCCTTTCTTTACTTGGGAACGGGGCTCTTTACGAAAAAGAAACCCGGCAGGCATACTGCGGACATTGTGAACAGTTTTTGCCCGACCGGTATGTGGAAGGCGTTTGTCCCTCCTGTTCATCGCGGGCCCGGGGAGATCAGTGTGACGTGTGCTCTGCCATTCTCGACCCGCTTGATCTGATTGACAAAGAATGCAAGCTTTGCGGGCATGAGCCTGAAGCCAGAGAAACCGCCCACTATTATTTCAGTCTTGCTTCCCTTCAGGGAGCGCTGGAAGAGTATGCTCTCGAAAACGGTTCAAATTGGCGGGAAAATGCGGTGAATCTCACAAAACGATACCTGTCAGAAGGCCTTCAGGACAGGTGTGCCACACGTGATCTGCCGATTGGCGTGCCGGTTCCGGTCAAAGGCTATGAAAAGAAAAAAATCTATGTCTGGATCGAGGCGGTATCAGGCTATCTATCTGCAAGCAGGCTCTGGGCGGAAGATAACGGAGAGAACTGGAAAGACTTCTGGAATGATGATGCTTCCTCTTACTACGTTCACGGCAAGGATAACATTCCGTTTCACACCATCATCTGGCCTGGTATCCTTACAGCCCTTGGCGGACTGAAACGGCCTGAGCATATCATCTCCAGTGAGTATGTAACCCTTGAAAAAAGAAAGCTGTCCACCAGCCAGAACTGGGCTGTCTGGGCGCCTGATCTTCTTGAACGCTATCATCCCGATTCCATCCGCTATTTCCTGACGATTAACGGTCCGGAAAAAAGAGACACCGATTTTTCGTGGAGAGAATTTATCCATTCTCACAACGGAGAGCTGCTTGGAGCTTTTGGAAATCTTGTAAACCGGACGTTAAAGTTTATTGAAAAGTCATTTGATGGAACGATTTCAGGATCAGCTGATCAAGGGATTGAACAGGAAATGAAGGCTCTCTATTATCAGACAGGAGCACTGATAGAAAGCGGTCAGTTCAAAGCCGCGCTTGAAACCATTTTCGCTTTCATCCGGCATTTGAATAAATACTTTGATGAAAAGAAACCATGGATTTCAGTCAAGCAAGATAAAGAAGACTGCCAAAAAGTACTTTTCACCTGTACGCTGGCCATTGCCAACTTGTCGGTTATCCTGCAGCCTTTTCTGCCTTTTTCCTGCCTCAAATTACAGGAGACATTGAACCTATCAGCAGAAGCATGGACATTTTTAGAGCAGCAGTCATTTACCGTTCAGGATGTGAACCCGCTGTTTGAACGGATTGATCCAGAGAGGATTGGAGAGGAAACAGAAAGGCTTAAAAAGTAACATTCTACGCAGCACAAAGGAGAATGGCGCCCTTATGCGACGCTATCCTTTGAAAAGTGGCGGCACTTCGGGGAATGGCACCACTAATGGGGACTCTACCCCTTGAAAAGTGGCTCCACTACGGCGAATGGCGCCACTTATGGGGACTCTACCCCTTGAAAAGTGGCTCCACTACGGGGAATGGCGCCAATAATGGGGACTCTACCCCTTAAAAAGTGGTTCCACTACGGGGAATGGCGCCACTTATGGCGACGCTACCCCTTGAAAAGTGGCTCCACTACGGGGAATGGCGCCACTTATGACGACGCTACCCCTTGGAAAGTGGCTCCACTACGGGGAATGGCGCCACTTATGGCGACGCTACCCCTTGGAAAGTTGGTAGGTCAACACTAAACTAGACAGTTTTTTTAAGGTGTCTTTGTTTGTATTCATTCGGGCTTATGTAACCTAATGTTCTGTGGATTCGAACATCATTAAACCAATGAACGTGCTGATTAAATTCGTGTGTTAACTCTTCTAAACTGGCAAAATGACGACGTTTTACAAACTCTGTCTTGATGATTTTGAACGTGGCTTCAGCTACCGCATTATCGTAGGGGCAGCCTTTCATACTTAGTGATCGTTTGATTCCAAACGTCTCTAAAGCGTCGATGTCGTTGATATTTTGTGATACAAGTTCAAAGGTATAGCTATTTCGTCTTATATTTACTGACAGCCTTTAAATACGAACATAAATAAAGAAAATACATAAAATGTTCGTTTTTTACTTGTATCTCTCACATCAGTCTGCTATATTAGTAAAGTATTAGTCTTATTTATCATTACTCGTATATGCTCGGTAATATGGTCTGAGTGTTTCTACCTGGTTCCCAATAAACGAACCGGACTACGAGTTAAAGTAACCAGTCGCCCTGATTTTTCAGCTGCATTACTGGTTAATGCAGCATTGTGTTTTTGCTGCATTATTCATACTTTGGCTCACTATGGTCCGGAACGTAGAATCACGTCTACTTCTGGACCATTTCTTTTTGACCGAGTAAATCAAACAACAAGGGAGACTGTCTAAATGGTAAACGCAAAACTGAAAAAGTATGCTTTCTTAGCAATACTTGCTGTCCTATTCACCTCTGTACTGGCCGGCTGGAACGATTCACAAAAAGCTGCACCTGGAAAAGAAAAAGCACGCCCGATTATTGTACAGGGACCAATGCCCATAGAAGCAGAGAACTTTGCAAAACGCTTAAAAAATGTTAAAGAAGAAAAATCCGGAGATTTCGTTTTCTATAAAGGGACGCTCGACAAGTATCCTGTAATCGTTGTAAAAACAGGTAAAGGGATGGAGAATACGGCAGCAGCCACTGCAATCGCCATTGAAAGATACAACCCCATTGCCATCATCAATCAAGGAACTTCAGGAGGACATGATCCAAATCTACATGTTTTCGATATTGTCCTGGGAAAAAGAACGGTAAACCTGGGTTCTTTGAAAACAGCAGATAAAGAAGCTGGACAAGGAATTGATCCAACAGCATGGAAACCTATGGATTTAATGGCTTCTGAAGGTAGTGCAGGAGAAGATCCGAATGCTGAAAAAGCCCGTTACTACGAGGGTGACAAGGAGCTGCTTGCAGCTGCCCATGAAGTGAAGGATATGTATACAAAGGGAAAAATTGTTGAAGGTACGATTGGTTCGGCAGATGTTTGGAATAACGAAGTCGATCGCATTGAATGGTTTCACTCGAAGTTTGGTACATCTGTGGAAGAGATGGAAGGAGCATCTGCAGCACAAATCGCTAAATCTTACGACGTTCCTTTCCTAGGTATTCGTGTTCTATCGAATAATAAAGTAAATGGCGGGAAATACAACCCAAATACGGCAGCTGCCAATCAAGATTATGTCTATGAAGTTGTAAAACAATATATTACTGCTAAATCCAATTAGGTTATTTCTTACGGTGACTATCTTCTGCATAACGGATACCATAAATAAGGTGCACGTTATTACCCTCATCGCGGAAATCATGTTTAAAAAACAAGACAGCAAACACTGTTTACATGTTTGCTGTCTAACGAACTTAGGGTCAGGCACCAATGTTATTGAATATAACGATTTATTAAGTTATGCAGATTCATAACCTTTTAAAGATTCTTCTTTTACTTGAATCCGCTCAACTTTTCCAACTAAGAAAATGTAAGATAAAGCTCCCATCAGAGTAACAATGGCGATAAAGGTAAGTGCAGGAGCGAAATTTCCTCCTTTCGCCAAAAAACCAATTACAATAGGAATAATGATAGATGCCGTACCGCCAATGAAGTTAAACACTCCTCCAGCTATTCCAACGAGCCGTTTTGGTGCCAACAGTGAAACAAACACCCAGGTAATTGACGCGAAACCGTTACCAAAAAAAGCTATACACATAAACATGATGACTAGATTCGTATTTTCCACATAGTTTGCTCCTATTATAGAGGTGGCCAGCAGTAACCCAGTAATAACAGGCACTTTTCTAGCAACGTTGTCAGAAATTCCTTTTTTCACAAGAAAATCAGACAAGAATCCAGAAGATAATACACCTACAAATGCTGCTAAAAATGGTAATGAAGCTAGTAAGCCGGTTTTTACAAACGTTAAACCTCTGTACTCAACAAGGTACGTGGGAAACCAGGTTAAGAAAAACCATAGTGTTGATGCCACTGCAAATTGTCCGATGTAAATACCCCATAACTTCCTGCTTTTTAACACGATTGCAAAGTCTTTTAATCCTATTGTAGATTTTACAGAATTATCATCTGCAATAGCATCAAAGATTGCCCCGCCCTCACGAATATAATCTAGTTCTTGTTTATTAACCTTTTTACTGTGCTGAGGATCACGATAAAGTAAATACCAGAGAATTGCCCAAAAAATTCCTATAATTCCTGTAATAATAAATAGGCCCCGCCAGCCAAACCATTGTTGTAAAAAAATTAAGGCTGGAGTTAAAAAGGCCAATCCTATAAACTGTCCAGAGGTATAAATCGCAACAGCTCTAGCCCTTTCTTTTTCCGGAAACCAGCTGGCCGCTACTTTACTGTTTGTCGGGAAAGCTGGTGCCTCAAACGCTCCCAATCCAACGCGAAGTAAGATAAATCCGGAGAAGCCGTTTACAAACCCCTGCAGTAAAGTTGCTATAGAGAATCCAGCAATGCCTATGGCATGGGTTTTTCTGTTTCCCAGCTTGTCCAGTATCCATCCACCAGGTATTTGAAGAGCACAATAGGTCCATCCAAACGCCGAAAATATAAGTCCCATCTGCACAGGGTCTAAATCTAGTTCCTTTGAAATAAATGGGGCAGCTACTGCAATATTGCTTCGATCCATGTAATTAATAATGACGGTGATAAACAACATAAAAACAACACCATACCGCACTTTTGTCATTCTCTTGCTCACTTTAACCACCCGCTTCATCCGTATTTATTTTACCACTCTGCGATACTTCCATCAGTATGTCTCCATACTGGATTTCTCCAATTATGACCGATTTCTGCCATCTTCCTCACATGATCTTCGTTAATTTCAATTCCTAAACCAGGACCTTCAGGTATTTTCACGTAACCGTTTTCATATTTGAATACACGATTATCGACAATGTAATCCAGTAAATCGCTGCCCTGATTATAATGAATGCCAAGACTCTGTTCTTGAATAAACGCATTGTGACACGTAGCATCAACTTGAAGACATGAAGCTAATGCTATTGGCCCTAAAGGACAGTGCGGAGCTGCAGCAACATCAAATGCTTCAGCCATCGAAATTATTTTTTTGCATTCTGTAATACCGCCTGCATGGGATAAATCCGGCTGAATAATATCTACATAACCATCCATTAATAGGTTCTTAAATTCCCATCTTGAAAACATTCTTTCACCTGTTGCAATCGGTATATTGGTTGCCCGAGCAATCTCCCTTAACGCCTCATTATTCTCCGGAAGCACTGGCTCTTCGATGAACATCGGCCGGTAAGCTTCAAGTTCTTTTGCTAATATTTTAGCCATTGGTTTATGTACACGACCGTGAAAATCAATACCTATTCCGACATAAGGTCCGGCAGCTTCACGAACAGCAGCAATACGTTCGACTGCCTGATCAATTTTTTCATAGGAATCAATGATCTGCAGTTCCTCGGTTCCATTCATTTTTATCGCAGTAAATCCGGCTTCAACAGCTGCCTTTGCTGATGATCCCACTTCAGCAGGACGATCTCCGCCAATCCATGAGTAAACACGAATAGAATCCCTGCATGCTCCTCCTAATAGCTGATGAACGGGAGCATTATAAAATTTTCCTTTTATATCCCAAAGAGCTTGATCGATTCCTGCAATTGCACTCATAAAGATAGGGCCGCCCCTATAAAAACCTGAGCGATACATATAATTCCAATGATCTTCAATTCTTAACGGATCTTTTCCAATCAAATACTCCATTAATTCTTTTACTGCTGTTCCTACCGTCTCAGCTCTCCCCTCAATAACAGGTTCGCCCCATCCTATAATTCCCTCATCTGTTTCAATTTTTAAAAACAACCATCGCGGCGGTACTTGAAACAATTCATAACTAGTAATTTTCATAATAAATACTCCCCTTTTTAGTTGTTTGATTTTACAGCTGAAACAAATTGTTTCGCTTTTTCTGTTAATTGCACTAAATATTCATCTGTTACCTCATGGTTTGTATTCACGAGAGCGCTTCCAAGTCCACAGCCAATAGCACCCGCTTTCATAAATGCCTGAATATTGCTTAAATCAACACCGCCTGTTGGAAGTAATGGAATTTGCGGAAGAGGTCCCCGTATATCTTTTATGAAACCAGGTCCTAAAGCAGCAGGGAAAACTTTAATAATATCTCCTCCATTTTCATAGGCTGATAGAATCTCAGTCGGAGTAAACGCACCCGGAATGCTTACCGCCCCGTATCTCTTTGTCATGTTAATCGTTTCAATATTGACAGTAGGAGACAAAATAAAACTAGCTCCCGCTAAGATAGCGGCACGGGCCGTTTCAGGATCCAAAACTGTTCCTGCCCCAATTATCACTTGATCTCCCAGTTCATCTGATACCTTTTCAATCACAGATAAAGGTTTTGGAGAATTCATCGTAATTTCCAAAGCGCCTACTCCGCCTTCATGAAGTGCTTTTGCAATCTTTATCACATCATTTGGATTTGCACCGCGGATAATAGCTACAATTTTGTTTTCTAGAATGCTTGACAATGTATTCATAGAGATTATGGTCCTCCTCTTTCTATTTAACGTGTAACATCATCTGAACCCGGCAACTTAGTATACGCTTCCAATATTTCTCGGTCAGGCAGCCCCTCGATATCTCCGCTAACAGTCGTTACTAAAGCTCCAATGGCACAGCCTCTCTGCACACACTTCTCAAGAGGAAGCCCATCCAATAAACCTGAAATCACACCAGCTGCAAACCCGTCACCTGCACCGACTGGATCCACTACTTTTTCCACTTCAAAGCCTTGTACATATCCTTTTTCAGCAGAAGTCGAATAATAAGCTCCTTTTTCTCCACGTTTGATGATAACGGTTGCAACTCCATGATTATGAAATAGCTCAGCTATTTCTTCACAATCCTCTGTTCCAAACAAAAATTCTCCTTCATTAATGCCCGGGAGTACAATATCTGCTTTTTCTGCTATTGCCAAAAGTGTTGTTCGAGCTTCTTCATCGCTCCATAATTTACGGCGAATATTAGGGTCAAAGACAATCTTTTTCCCGTGTTTCTTTGCTACCTCGATAGCATAGAAAATGCTATCGAGGCAAGATTGACTTAGTGCTGGAGTAATACCTGTTATGTATAGGTATTTCGCGCTTGCGATATACTCTTCTTTAATATGACTAGGATCCAGAAAACTGGCCGCAGAATATTTTCGGTGGTAGTAAATTCGAACATTTTTTTCATTCAGCATCTCTTTAAAAAAGATACCTGTTGGTGCATTTTTGTCAGTGGTGACTTGACTTGTATCGACTCCTTCAGCCCTGACTGCTGAAAGGACGAACGATCCAAATTCATCCTTCCCTACACGACTGATCCATCCTGTCTTGTGACCGAGCTTTGCCAGCCCGATCAATGTGTTAGTTTCGGCACCAGCCATTTTTGACGAGAAATTCCTGGCGTACCTCATCTGCCCTTGTGTATCCGGAGTAAACAAAACCATCGTTTCTCCCATACTCACTACATCCATACTGTGCCTCCTTTTCTATCTCTTGCAGCTCTTATGAATGCCCAATGCTTTTGGAGATTTTCTTTGATGTTTGAAGAAGTTTATCCGCTATGAACTCCTTGCGGCTGATCATTCTTTCTTTCGGCCCGGCTACACTAATGGCTGCTTGAATGGTATGATCTGCACCGAAAATGGGTGCTGCTAAACAATATAAACCCTCTTCATTTTCCTCATCATCAATGGAGTATCCCAAACCTGCAAACCTTTTCAATTCCTTCTCTAATTCTTGGCGATCCGTGATTGTATTTTTTGTAATAGGGGAAAGTTCAGCATAGTCCAAAATAGCATTTTTCTCATTCTGGGGCAGGAAAGCCAGAAATACTTTGCCTAGTCCCGTGCAATATAAAGGTTTCCGGTAACCCGGTTGAGCGGTTGTTCGAATAGACCGATTATTGTCTATCTTAGCCACGTAAACTAACTCTTTTTCAGATAATACAGCCATGAATACTGTTTCCTGCACATCTTCCATCAGTTTTTTAAGATGTGGTGTTCCTTGAGAAGAAATGTCCAGAGATTCCATTGCAAGCGTTCCAAGCTGAACCAGTTTAGGCCCTAATTTATATCGTTTAAGGGAATCTTGGGTTAGATATCCTTCCTCAAAAAGAGTACCAACTAAATTAGATGTACTGCTCTGTGGGAACGAAAGATTTTCACTAATTTCTTTAATGGTTAGACCTTCTGGGTGATGAGCTACTAATTCAAAGACTCTTAATACTCGTTCTGCAGATTTTACTGACATGTCATACCCCCTAAATCATATATGTGATTTTAAATCATATATGTGATTTAATATTTTTATAATACCATATCATAATACCCTATACAATTATTTTATTTTTGCTTAGGCATGTAATGGGCGCTAGTGTCGTTTTCTAAATTGAGAGCATGAATTAAAGAAAAGAGAGCTTTGTCTACAGCAGGAACTGTATCTATTCTTGTTATCCACGGTGGTTTGTCTACACACCGATTGCAATTATTTTTCCAATAGAAAATTCGATATTCCGCCGTCCAAAGTTTCAAAATGGATATGCTATGAATAGAGTAAATGATAAAAACGTATTCGATTAATCAGAGGGATATCAATGAAACTAGGAGGATTGTCGCAGCAGCACTACACCATAACTGAATGGATCACCAGAGTTTTTACAGCAAACATGATCTGGCTATCGTCTACTAAACACTCAATCTATTTGCAATTAATGACCCAGCTGGTCTCCGGAGAGAATTGGGGAGGAAACGTAAAAGCTTAAAAAGTGACATTCTCCGCAACACAAAAGAGAATAGCGCCACTAACGTGTACGCTACCCCTTGAAAAGTGGCTCCACTTCGGAGAATGGCGCCACTTATGACGACGCTACCCCTTGGAAAGTGGCATCACTACCTGGGATGGCGCCACTTATGCAGGCACTTTCCCCTAAAAAAGGCACCACTTCGGTAAATGGCACCATTTATGCGGACACTTTCCCCTGAAAAGTGGCACCACTTTAGGAAATAACGCCAAATTGTGAAAGATCCCCCTTTTGTATGTGGCAGTACTAAAAAGCCTTATATTCAGAAAAAACTCCGAACTCATTCCAGTCCGGAGTTTCCTGATGCAATCCGCTTTTACACGCCTCAATAAAGGGGATATTTATACTTTAAAAACCTCAAACGAAGCTTCCCCTCTCAGCTTCTCCACCCCGTACCGTTTCAAGAACTTCGCAAAATACTCCCGCTTTTTTCCGTTTGCCGCGTAAATGTCAATGATCTTCTCAACAGCAGAGTACAGCTGCGCGGGTGTGAGTCCTTCGAACAGCAGCGTGCCGGTCTGGGCATTCATGCCTTTTGCCCTGCCGCCGACGTACAGGTCGTAGGTATCTTTCATTTTAATCACGCCGATGTCGTTTACGAGAGGCTCACCACAGGCATTCGGGCATCCGGTGTAGGCTGCTTTGAGCGGAAACGGGACCGGTTTTCCCTGTATTCTTTCGTTCAGTTCGATTGCGGTGGGCATTCCTTCCTCTTCAGCGCCTTTGCAGAAGTTGCAGGTGCGCAGGCTTTTGACAAAGCTGCCGACGGGATACCACTGCAGACCGCAGAGCTGAAAGGCTGTTTTGGCTTCCTCCAGCCTGCTTTCAGGAATGTCGAGATAGAGCTGCTGAAAGGTTGTGAGCTCAAGTTCCTGGTCCTCTTCCATATAGGCGGCAAGCGTCAAAAGCTGCCTGGCGGTCAATTTGGCCCCGAAGCCGATTCCTCCATTCACCGCCAATTTTACGGTTTTTTCTTCTGTGATCAAAAGCTGCACACTCCCCCGTTTTCTTTTAAGTATACCTTTCTGTCAGAAAAGTGTGAACAACTATTACCGGGTTTGATAGCCTGACAGAAACGTTAAGATGGCATGGGCAGCGAGTCTGCTCGTCATATCCCTGAAGTCGACGGCGGGATCAATTTCCACAATATCAAGGGCCTTCACCTGAGGCGTTTCCCCAAGAAAACGCATGGCTTCAATCAGCATCCTTGCATCCATTCCGCCCGGACCAATCGCCGGACACCCCGGAGCAAACGCCTGATCCATGACATCCATATCAAGAGATACGTAGATTTGGTCTGTTTCTTTGAGCAGTTCGTGAACGGCTGCCTCCAAGATTGGCAGAATGCCGGTTTCATAGACATCCTGCATCGTATAAATGCGGACGCCATGCTGTTTTCCGTAATCCGTGTAGACTTTGCCATTAGAAAAATTGCGGATTCCGATTTGGTGGAGATGCTTCCCTTCAAGGACGCCTTTTTCAATCAGCTGTCTGAAGGGCGTTCCGTTGGACGGGCCTCCATCATCAAGGTTCCTGAGATCGTGGTGGGCATCAAATTGGATGATCCCCGCTTTGCCCCTTGTCTCTTTAAAGCTTTTAAAAAGAGGGGCCGTGACCGAATGATCCCCGCCAAGGAAGATTGGAAGAATATCAGAGTACCTGTTCAGAATGCCTGCTGCTGTTTCTTCGATTCGTCTGATTGAATCTGACAGGTCGGTTACATGCATGGTGATGTCCCCGAAATCTGTGATTCGCTGTATATCCATATCATCCTGGATGGAATATGTGGTAAAAGCGTTCATCATTTTCCGGATTGTCTGCGGCGCAAAGGATGCGCCGGAGTGGCTGATTGACGGTTTTGACAGGGGGACTCCGATCAGACCGATGCCTGAAGCGTCTCCCTCTTTCCATTTTTCAAGCAGCTTTCCGGCCTTGGTAATGCCTCTGTCTGTAAATCCTGCTTCATGTGAAAGATAGGGAAGCCCGCTCATGACAGTCCCCCTTTTCATACACGACAGCGCCTTTTTTTATCACGGTCCCTACATGGTTCACGCCAAAATGGTACGGAATGTACTCATAGTTATCTGCGTTCCAGATGACAAGGTCAGCTTGCTGCATCGGGGCAATCACGCCTCTCTGTCCGCCGAGACCAATGGCATGGGCGGCATTTACCGTGACCGCATTCCAGATTTCCTTCACTGTCATTTTGTACATGACGGCTGCAAACGACATGATCAGCTGCAGGTTTTCAGTCGGGCAGCTGCCTGGATTAAAATCTGTTGCAAGGGTCACCGCAACACCCTCATCAAGCATCTTCCGCGCCTTGGCATGATCCGGTTTGTTCAGGTAAAAAGAGGTTCCCGGAAGAAGACAGGCGATGACGCCGGTCTCTGCAAGACGCTTAATGCCCGTGTCAGAAGCGCCTACCAGATGCTCGGCACTGACAGCGCGGAGCTCTGCGGCAAGCTCTGCCCCGCCTAACGGGTCAATCTCGTCTGCATGAATCTTAAGCCCGAATCCCTTCTGTTTAGCCTTTGTTAAAAAGGCACGGGACTGTTCGATTGTGAACACACCTGTTTCACAAAAAATATCCACAAATTTGGCAAGCTCTTCTTTTTCAATGACATCTAGCAGCTGGAACATTTCGTCTAAGAACACCTCAGGCTGATCCCTGCGCTCTGCAGGAATGGCATGGGCGCCGAGAAACGTGGAAACGACGTCGACAGGATGTTCCGCGTTTAGCTTTTTGGCCGTCCTCAGCTGTTTAAGCTCCGCATCGGCTTGAAGCCCGTACCCGCTTTTCGCTTCAACCGTAGTTGTTCCGTATGACAGCATTTCATTCAGGTGCCCGGCTGCTTTTTTATATAGATCCACCTCGTTTGCGGCTCTTGTTTTTTCAACAGTCGAAAGAATCCCCCCGCCCCGCTTCAGGATTTCCAGGTACGGCATGCCCTGCTGCTTGAGGCCCATCTCGTGCTCACGGGATCCTGCAAAGACAAGGTGGGTATGCGGGTCAATGAGACCGGGAGTGACGAGGCGGCCGCCGCAGTCAATCCGTTTGTCCGCCTCCCAGTCCGCTGCCGCAGATGATGGTGCAATCTCCGCTATCTTGCCGTCTTTAACAGCGACTGTCATGTTTTCACGAACAATCAGCTGATCCATTTCTTTTCCGCAGAGCGGTCCTTCTTTTCCATAATCCATTGTCAGGAGCTGGCCGATATTCTCAAGTATTAAGTCGAATTGCATAAAGCCTCCTCCTATTCCTGCATCGGGATGCGGACATTGTGTTCTTTTGCAAACTCCTGAGCTTCCGCGTAGCCGGCATCTGCATGGCGGATGATGCCCATGCCCGGATCTGAAACGAGCACGCGTTCAAGCTTCTTCTTTGCTGTCTCCGTCCCGTCCGCCACCACGACCATGCCTGAGTGGAGGGAATATCCCATGCCGACACCTCCGCCGTGATGGAAGGAAACCCAGCTAGCTCCTGCAGATGTGTTTACGAGCGCATTCAATACGGCCCAGTCTCCGATGGCGTCGCTGCCGTCCTTCATCGCTTCTGTCTCCCGGTTCGGCGAGGCGACAGAGCCGCAGTCAAGGTGGTCGCGGCCGATGACAACCGGAGCCTTCAGCTCTCCTGTTCGGACTAGTTCATTGATGGCGAGGCCCATCTTCACCCGCTCTCCGTAGCCAAGCCAGCAAATCCGTGCAGGCAGCCCCTGAAAGGCAACGTGTTCATGAGCCATGTCAATCCATCGAAGCAAAGCTTCGTTTTCCGGAAACAGCTCTTTAATAAGCTCATCTGTACGGTGGATATCAGCAGGATCCCCTGATAGTGCCGCCCATCTGAACGGACCCTTCCCTTCGCAGAAAAGCGGCCGGATATAGGCCGGAACAAACCCCGGGAAGGCAAAAGCATCTTCCACTCCTTCATCTTTTGCCACCTGGCGGATGTTGTTGCCGTAGTCGAAAACGATGGTTCCCCGCTGTTGCAGCTCAATCATGCAGCGGACATGCTCCGCCATCGATGCCTTTGATTTTTGAACATAAAGGTCTGGATGGTCCTTTTTCAGTTGCAGTGCCTCATCTACCGTCATTCCATGCGGGAAATAGCCGTTCAGCGGATCATGGGCAGAGGTCTGGTCAGTAAGAACGTCAATTTTTATCTTTCTTGCCAGCACTTCCTGAAGCACATCCACGGCATTTGCCACAAGACCGATTGAAAGCGCACGGCCTTCTGCCTTCGCTTCCTCCGCCCACTTCACTGCTTCGTCGAATGAATGTGTGAGCCTGTCGCAGTACTTGGTTTCAAGTCTTTTCTCAATTCTGCTTTGATCCGAATCTGCCGCAATGACTACGCCGCCGTTCATTGTGACAGCGAGCGGCTGCGCTCCGCCCATGCCTCCGAGTCCAGCCGTCAGCGTGATGGTTCCTTTCAGGCTTCCGCCGAAATGCTCTTTAGCTACAGCAGAAAAGGTTTCATATGTTCCCTGGAGGATTCCCTGCGTGCCGATATAAATCCAGCTGCCCGCTGTCATCTGCCCGTACATCGTCAGCCCTTTTTGATCAAGCTCATGGAAGTTCTCCCAGTCTGCCCATTTCGGGACAAGAACGGAGTTTGAAAGCAGAACGCGCGGAGCATGCTGATGGGTTTTAAAGATCCCGACAGGCTTGCCTGACTGAATGAGCAGCGTCTCATCCCCTTCAAGTGATTTCAGCGAGCGGATAATACCGTCAAGCGCCTCCCTGTTTCTCGCCGCTTTTCCGATCCCCCCGTAGACAATTAAGTCTTCCGGTTTTTCCGCTACCTCAGGATCAAGGTTATTCATCAGCATCCGAAGAGCCGCTTCCTGCTCCCAGCCTTTGCATTCAAGCTCTGTTCCCCGTTTTGCCCCCGTAAATTTCAATGTCATGATACAATTTCCCCCTTTGTGTCGTTATGATTTTTTTCAAACCGTTTCATATTTGTTTTTTTCAGAAGGGCTGCCGCCGCCTCGATATCTTTTGAGAACACCCGGTCCTTCGTGATTGCTGGTACAGCATTCCGGCCGTGAAAATAAAAGCGTCTCGTTGTCTCCGCCATTTTTTCGATTCCCCTGTAAGCCGCCGCTTCCATGGCACAAATAAGTTCGATCGCAAGCACTCTTCTCACGTTCTGGATAATCTGGTGGGCATGCCTTGAGGCAATCGTCCCCATGCTGACGTGGTCCTCCTGATTCGCCGATGACGGGATGGAATCAACGCTTGCCGGGTGGGCGAGGGTTTTATTTTCAGAAACAAGAGACGCCGCACAGTACTGCATGATCATGGCACCTGACTGAAGACCCGGCATCGGACTCAGAAACGGCGGGAGGTCATTCAGCTGCGGATTGACGAGGCGCTCAATTCTCCTCTCTGAAATATTTGCAAGCTCTGCCATTCCCACTTTTAAAAAGTCCATCGCAAACGCAATCGGCTGCCCATGGAAATTGCCGCCTGAGAGCACTTTTCTGCCTTCATCAAAAATGAGCGGATTATCTGTCGCGGCATTCATTTCAATTTCAAGCTTCTCTTTTACGTATGAAAGCACCTGAAGGCTTGCTCCGTGTACCTGGGGAATGCATCTTAGCGAGTAGGCATCCTGCACCCTGAGCTCTCCCTGATGCGTCACGAGATAGCTGCCGTTTAAGATGCCTCTAATACGCTCGGCTACTTCCGTCTGTTCCTTATAGCCCCTGGCAAGGTGAATGTCTTCATCGAATGCATCAATGATTCCTCTTAATCCTTCTAGTGTCATGGACGCAATGTAATCCGCCTGAAGGGCGACTGATTCTGCTTCGATGTAATTGACAAGCCCCATCGCCGTCATGGCCTGTGTGCCGTTAATGAGAGCGAGGCCCTCTTTTGCCTGAAGAGTAACAGGTTCCAGGCCTGCTGTATGAAAGGCTTCAGCTGTCTCCATTTGCTTCCCCTGATAAAGGACCTCTCCTTCTCCAGCAAGAACGAGAGCCATGTGGGAAAGCGGAGCGAGATCCCCGCTTGCACCGAGTGATCCCTGCTGCGGCACCACAGGGTGAATCTTCTTGTTGATCAGCTCGGCAAGCAGCTCGAGCACTTCCTTCCGCACCCCCGAAAAGCCCTTCAGAAGTGCATTGAGCCTGAGCAGCAGCATCCCTCTTGATACTTCTTCAGGAAATGGATCCCCGACACCGCAGGCGTGGCTTCTGATCAGGTTGATCTGGAGTTCTTCCACATGCTCGGCATCAATCAGCACATCGCTGAACTTTCCAAATCCCGTATTGATGCCGTATACAACTTTTTTCTGCGCCACAATGGCGTCAACCGCTTTCCGGCTTTTCTCGACTTTTCCCCATACATGCTGAGGTATATGCACTGCTTCTTTGTCATAGATAATCTTTCTGGCCGCTTCAATTGTTAAGGAATGTCCCGTTAATTCAATCATGCCGCTGCTCCTTTTTATAGAAAAATGACAAACAAAAAGGAGGCCATACCAATAGAAACACTCGAAACGTGTTTTCTACTGATACAGCCCCCTGCTATCTCATAACTATGGGCGCATCTTATATGTGGTTAATTCCAAGCCCCATTGCCTCATGCTCGGAGCCTTTCACCGGCGCACCGATGGTTCCGTACAATGCAATGGCAATCCATTCGCCTTCTGTTTCTGCCTCGTACGGTTTGCCTCTGACAACCGCAAACCTGAGACCGACTGTCCTGAGCACGCTTCCGAGCTGAACCTGGCCGCGCGTCACACCGTGAAGCGCTTCCATAATCGCATGGTACAAAGCATGCGTTTCCCGGTATCCGTCGGGCGAAATCACGCCAGAACGCTTCGCTGCCGTTTCAATGGCCGCCACTACTTTCTGCGTCTCCATTGATCCTGTCTTGCCAAGGCAAAATTGAAATCCCTGTTCTTTCAGCTTTTCTCCGTACAGCTGCTCCTCTTCTTCAAGCAGAACAAGCTGCATGGCATTTTTTCCGATACGGTGATCTGGCTGTATGCTCATGCGTCATATCTCACTTCGTACTGAATTTTCTGATAAACTAGTGTCTATCGTTAGTTTATGATTGAATGTAAAAAGTGTCAAGGGTTTAATTGATGTCTGACCCTGTACTGCTGAAACGGACCGAAAGAATAACTTTTGCAATCGCCCAGCTGCCCAAATGAACAAAGAGGAGAAGAGACAGCATCATCGCAGGGCTCAAATCCACTCCGAAAAGCAGAAGGGTGAAGAAAAAATAGATGGCAATCATCGTAAAGATCCATGCGACTGACCGTGATTTCTGTTCAATGAAGTGAAAAACTTCATCCACTCCCCTTTTTTTCTTCGCAAAATAAAGACCAAGCCACCAGGCCATAAGACCCGCTGCCATGCCTCCGTATAACCCGATAAAAGCCCCAGCCGATTCCATCATTCCTCTCCCCCATCCTCAAAAATAAAAATCTCTTCAATTCTGCACGTAAACGAATTGGCGATCTTAAACGCCAGTTCCAAAGACGGATTGTACTTTCCTGATTCAATCGCAATGATTGATTGTCTTGAAACGCCTACCTGAACCGACAGCTGTTCCTGAGTCATTCCTTTTTCTGCGCGCATTTCCCTGATTCTGTTCTTCATGTCAATCCACCTTGTAAAGCTTCCTTTACGTTAAGCTTACTTTACATGGAATAAAAAGTAAACTCTTTTCCGCTTAAAATAAAAAGAAGAGAAGCATACGCCTCTCTTCTTGCTTTCCATTCTTGCGGTTATCTCAATCCGTATGCCTTAATCACATCCTGCGTGATTTTATTGCCGGCATCATCCCACGCAGACGCTCTGAGTGAAACATGTTTGCTGTTTTTTGGATTGTTGATTTTAGCGATCCATTTGTTCTCTGCTGTTTGCTCAAGCTTTACTGTCTTCCATGACTTCCCTTCATTGAAAGAAACTTCGAGCGCTGCACCTTGCAATTTTCCGTACCCTTCAACTCCATCCAGTTTTGCTGCAGACAGTTCCAGGTTCGTTGATGGAGCTGCTAATGCATCGCCGTTCATGTCCGTTTCAACCTTGTAGTCAAGTGAATAGAACGGAAGGACCACTTTGAAATCTTTTCCTTTTTCAGACCAGAAAGTCCACTCCGAATGGGTGCTTACGGACGTATCCCAACGGTTTGAATCACGCTTTGCATCTGTTACTAAGCGGTATTGTTTTCTTTCTTCTGATATGCCGCTTGATACATTCATTGCCTGTCCTTTTCCTTCTTTAATCAGTGTGTCCCCTTGATAAAGCTTAAGTGTTTGTGTATTTTGAGCGATGTCATATTCCGAGCCTCCGGTTGATCCAGTTCCCGAATCTGCCAGGGCAGGAATGTTGAACTGAAGTACGTTCCCCTGACGGTTAGGTGTCCAGTAGCCGACTCCAAGCCGCGGACGGACAACCGGAGAGAACCACTCTTCGTTGAGTCTTTCGCCTTCTTCATACGTAACAGCCGGCTGACGGACCTCCCATGGACTGTCAAGAACTCTTGCCTGATGATACCAGCGCGTCCCTTCAACTGCTGAGACCCACTCGGTTCGAACAGAAGGAAACTGCATTTTATACAAGAAACCTACCGCTCTGAATGTATGCGGACGCAGGTCAAAACGGAATTCTCCGCCAGGAGTTTCCTGATCAGACTTGTAGCGTGCATCAATTTTTACAAGCTCACGCGTAGAAGGAGCATAAGTGAGATCCTTAGGAATATGTTCACCATGAACGTCCATTAAATCATAGACATATGGCGTGTTCGGCTCACCTTCAACAAACAGCTTCAGGTTGCCTGAACGTGCAGCCTTTATCACCTTGTCTCCTTCACTTTTGCTGATGCCGGCAACAGCAAGGGGAATGTCTGTATAATCCGGATTTCCAGCATATACGCTGAACTCCGTATTTTCATAGTTGACGATGATTAACAGCTTCGCTCCTGCTGCGTGTGCGGCAACAGCCTGCTGTGAAGGAGTGACATCTGCATTGCGGTCAACAACGACAGCCTTTCCTTTTGCATTCAACCGTTCAAAATCAGCCTGAGATCCGCTGCCTGCATAAACCGTTGATAAGTTATATTTTCCATCAAGCAGCGTGCTGCCTGCTAAAGGAATATCATCGAGCACTTTATCTTTAAAGTGAATTTGAAGATAAGGCTTGATTAAACGCCAGCGGGTCAGCATTTCAAATTCCCCATTATTCACTTTCTTTGTCGGAGCAGCATACAGTTTATCGATCCAAACCGGAGCTAAGTACACGTGGTTCATCGTTTTGCCGTCAAGAGAGCGGTAATATTCGAGGCGCTGGTAGCTTGGCTCTGTCTCTTTTGGCACATGCACTTTTATTTCATTTGCTTTTCTGGCATCAAGTTCCACGGTTTGCGGGCCGTCCAGAACAATTTCAGGGTTTCCGACTAATGCAACCCCGCGGTGGTCTGTAGTTGTATCTACTTCCATCATGGACATAGCGGAATATGTTCCAGGACGCAAACGGAATTCTGCCGTTCCATTTACAGCTACAAACTCTGGATCCATGTCCTTATTTACAAGGCCGACATATGCAATAGCAGGGTTGCCGCTGCGGTCCTTAGCGGTAAGCGTTAATGA
Source organism: Metabacillus sp. SLBN-84 (assembly GCF_053629595.1). Classification (NCBI taxonomy): domain Bacteria; kingdom Bacillati; phylum Bacillota; class Bacilli; order Caryophanales; family Bacillaceae; genus Metabacillus; species Metabacillus sp. SLBN-84. The sequence continues at coordinate 653,070 of NZ_JBRJIP010000001.1, read as the reverse complement.
GTATTTTTCCTCTTCTTTCACCATACCCATTGTTGTATGAACCACTTGTTTGCCGTTTTCCGATGCCGTTAATTGACCTTCATACCTGCTTCCTGCTTCACCAAATTGCGGATCAAGCGTGACAGAAACAGTTTTTGTTCCATTTGCCGGAATCGTGATTTCGTTTTCAGAGATCGTCAGCATACCATCTGGTGCGGCGTTTCCGTTTGTATTCTTAAAATCAGCCTGAAGAGTTAATGTGACAGCCGTGTCCGAATCATTTGTATACGTGACTGTTTTTTGAACAGGCTGTGCATCGGCGTTCGGCCATTTAAAGAAACCGAAGGACAAAGGACCGGTTGCCCGGATTTTGCTTTCTGCAGCAGCCGGCAGATCAAGACGGCCTGTACCGATGTGATAAGGAGAATACGGCAATTTTTTAGTCGTGCTCATCAGTGCTTCTTTTAACTGAGTGCCGCTCCAGCCGGGATTCTTCTGCAAAAGAAGGGCTGCAGCACCGGCAACGTGCGGTGTAGCCATGGACGTTCCGTTTAAACTCTTATAAAAGCCGGTTCCTGCTGAAAGGCCTGAGCGTGCAGCAACGATGCCGACTCCCGGAGCTGACAGGTCAGGTTTTAGTCCCTTATCTCCGTATCGCGGTCCTTTAGATGTAAAGTTCGCGATCTTATCAGACTTATCAACCGCTCCAATTGTTAAGGCGGCATCTGCTGCTCCAGGTGACCCAATCGCCCCTTCCGCTGCATAGTTTCCTGCTGCGATGACAAAGAGCGTTCCTTTTTCTTCACTGATCCGGTTGACTGCCTGTGCCATTGGATCGGTTCCATCAGAAGGTTCAGAGCTTCCAAGACTCATATTCACGATTTTCGCGTTTTCAGCTGCCCATTCCATGCCGTCAATAATCCAGGAATCAAGACCGCTTCCTGAGTCATCAAGTACTTTGCCAACTACTAAACGGGCATCAGGGGCAACCCCTTTATTCTTCCCTTCAGAAGCAGCACCTGTTCCAAGAACGGTTGATGCAACATGTGTGCCATGACCGTGTTTGTCGTCCACCTGCTGGCCTGGAACAAAGCTTTTTGACGCCTCGATTTGGCCGGAGAAATCAGGATGGGCCGGGTCAATCCCCGTATCAAGCACAGCTACTTTTACGCCTTCCCCTGTAAACCCGGATTCCCATAATTGAGGAGCACCGATTTGCGGCACGCTCTGTGCAAGAGATGCTTCTACTTTTCCATCCAGCCAGATCTTTTCAATTCCCTTTTCAAACTCAGCTGTTTCCGGCTTCGTTTTTTCTAAAGCCGCTGATTCCGGTGTGATATCTTTCCAGAAGGTATCTGCTTCTTTTTTCGATGCAGAAATCGCAGCCCCGTTTATACTTTCAAGTGTACGTACTGTTTTAGCTCCTTTTGGCTCCGATTTCACTTGAGCTGCCCGCGCTTTCGTCTCTTCATATTCCACGATTACGGGAAGAGAAGTGAGACTCTTGTCGTCATAGCCATTTTCAATTAATTCCGTTACGTTAAATAGATCTTTGTCCAATTTATCAGCTGCCAGGTATGGCATTGCCGAATTTGGAATCACGAACGTTTCTTCACCGATGGTCATGACCTGTGCTCCTGCACCATTTTGATCGGCAGGCTCCACATTGATTGCACTTTTGCCGTCACCAATCTCTTGAACCGTTACCACATCACCTGTAATAAGGGTGATTTTGTGCTCGCCCTTACCCGCTGCTGCATGAACGATGGCAGAAGATTGATTCGTTTTTTCGACACTTGTCTGATCAACAGCTTTGACGCTGCTGAACGTTGAGGAAAGCATAACGGCAGATACAGATGTTGCGATTAGCGACTTTAAAACAGATTTTTTCACCAAACATCCCCCTAAAAAAATTAAATTGGTTCCCTGCGCTCATCTGGATGCAATAGACTTGAAAAGAATGTGATCACATAAGATGATTTGAATAAGTTACTAGAATTGTATATTGCCGGACTGGAAGGTACAATCGGGGTTATTAAGCGGACTTTGAGACCTATTTATCATCAAAATTGAGAGGTATTTGAATAAAAACAGCAGGTATCTGATTCTAAATATCTAGTGCAAGAGGTTTTAAATTGGGGTTTTTGCTTAAACGACCTTTTTCTACACATGAAAAAAGGAACCTCCTTTTAATGGAGATTCCTTTTAGGGTTAAATCTATTTTTTAAAGAGGAAATGATGCTGCCGCTTCTTTTTCTTTTAATAAAAGGTGAAACGTCTCCTGGTCTGAACCTGCAGGAAGTTCGTATGAATCTTTGTACGTTTCACTTCCCTTTCCGGTCACAAGAATCCAGTCACCCGCTTCAGCCAGTTCCCATGCTTTTTGGATGGCAAGCGTCCGGTCAGAAATGACAATGTCTTCTTTTTTACCGCAATCGATAAGATACGTTTTCAATTCCTCTGTCATTTCTTCTGGGTTGACACCATTCAGATCGTCATATGTCAAAATAGAGCAGTCACTCTTCGTTGATGAGATTTCCACCATTTCCGCCCGTTTGCTTTCATCGCGTCCGCCTCTGAATCCAAACACATGATAGATCCGCTTTGCTCCGCAGTCTCTTGCGGTTTTCAAGATGTATTCAAACGCATCCGCCGTATGGGCATAATCAATAACAGCTGTGGCGCCTTCCGGATGATCGTACATTTCAAAACGTCCTGGTACATCTTTAAACGATCTGAAGCCTGCAATCAGCTTCGCACCATCCACGCCGATTTTACGCCCGGCCAAATACGCCATAGAAGCGTTATAAATATTATGAAGACCCGGAATGCTCATGGAAAAATGAAGCTTTTCACCCTTCTCAGTCACTTCAAAATCAGAGCAGTGAACATCATTTTCAGATGTAAACTTTAGATCATCACTTGTCGACGGCCCGAATGTAGACACCTGAATATTCCGCTCCCGCAGAATGCCGGTGAGCTTTTGGCCCCATTCATCATGCGTGCTGACAATAGCCTGTCCGCCCTGCTTCAGTTTTGAAAACAGCTGCTGCTTTACTTCAAAATATTCCTCTATTGTATTGTGATAATCGAGATGTTCATGAGCAAGATTCGTAAAAAGACCGAGATCAAATTCGATTCCTTCCAGCCTTTTTTGAGAAAGGCCGTGAGAGGACACCTCCATAATGACAACCTCGTCTTTGCTTTCAGCCAACAACCGCTGCAGTTCAAGCGCATCCGGCGTCGTATTCTTTGAACTGTATGCCTGTCCATTGATGACATTGTGAACCGTGCCAAAAAGCGCACATGAATACCCGGCGTGCTGCAAAATGTGTCTCAGCATGAAGGAAGTGGTCGTTTTTCCGTTTGTACCTGTGATGCCAATCATGATGTGTTTTCTTGAGGGATAGTCATAAAAATGCGCCGCCAGATTGGCAAGTGAGTCTCTGCTGTTTTCCACTCTTACATACGGCACAGGTAAACCTGTCAGGTCTTTTTCTCCAATAACAGCCGAAGCCCCTCTTCTGATTGCATCCTCTATATAATCATGGCCATCCCGTGCATAGCCTGAGATCGCTACAAATAAGCAGCCTTCTTTGACTTTGGCTGAGTTTGCTTCAATTCCCGTAATTTCACAAGCTCCCAGTTCATCCTGATGAAAAATGGAATGACCGGTCTGCTCAAGCAAAGTTAGTAAATTCATCGTTGATCTCCTTATTTCATGGCATCCGTTCTGTTATGTTGCATCAAAAAGAGCATTGTTATCAATTATGCGTTTTGTGATACCATATTTGTTCGAAACCATTCCGTTTTTTTGAGGGAAGCGGAGGATGAAAATGTTGGATATTGTCGAAATGGGTCGTAAGGCTGGTATTTGTGGGACAATGATGACTGCCAAGGACAGGCTAAATACAAGCTAACAGTCCAACAGACCGCTTTAACAAGCCAAATCAGCGCTCTAACAAGCGAATTTGCCTTTCTAACAGTCCAAACAGGCATCCTAACAAGCCAAACAGAAAAAACGGCTCCATTCAAGGAGCCGCCAACAAAAGGGGGATCTATGTTAACTATTCACAACCTCTTTTTGAGAAAGCTTCACCTTTTCCGTGACCTTCTCTCCCTGACGGTAGAATTCTACGTCTATTTCATCCCCGATCGCCGTTTGTGAATAGAGGAATTTGCGCAGTTCACCTGAGCTTTTAATCTTCGTGCCGTTCATGGCAACGATGACGTCTCCTTCTTTCATGCCTGCTTCAGATGCAGGCGAACCCGGGCTTACACCCTGTACAAACACACCTTCTGCCACATCATTAGGAAGCTTAAGTGTATTTGTGCGGTACTGCTCCGGCACCTGACTCAGATCAATCAGGCCTACTCCAAGAAACGGGCGGTCAACTTTTCCCTTTTCAAGCAGTTCATCCACAATCGGCTGCAGGTCATTGCTTGGGATCGCAAAGCCAATGCCTTCAACGCCGTCCTGGGTAATCTTCAGGCTGTTGATGCCGATAACCTGACCGTTCATATTCAGCAGAGGGCCTCCGCTGTTTCCCGGGTTAATCGCAGCATCCGTCTGGATGACGCTCAAATCCCAATTTCCTTCTGACGTTTCAATCGGTACAGTCCGGTCTGTTCCGCTGATGATTCCTTCCGTCACTGTGCGGGAGAAATCCAGACCAAGCGGATTTCCAATCGCTACAACCCGCTCTCCTGCACGAAGCTTGCCTGAATCTCCGAACTGCGCGACGGCTTTTGCATACTTGCTGTCAATTTTCAAAACAGCCGTATCTGTCAGCGGATCAGCACCTACCAGTTCAGCTTCTGATTTCTCTCCGTCCGAGTACGTTATTTCAATGCTGCTTGCGCCTTCAATCACGTGATTATTTGTAATGATGTATGCTGTGTTCCCGTCTTTTTTGAAAATAACCCCTGAGCCGGTGCCCGCTTCAGCACTCTGCGTGCCGCCTCCAAAGCTGCGCTGCTGCTGTTTATTTGAAATACCGACAATCGCAGGGGACAGGTTCTCGACCATATCAGCAATATCATTCGTCTGGCTGATCGGCTGCGTATTCACCTCATTCGTGCTGTTTTCCTGAGCCGTGTTGGAATCAACAGAATAAGATGGCTGATTGCTGCCGGTCTCTTCTTCAAAATACGGCTGAACACCAAGAACCAGCGCTCCGCCTACTACACCGCTGATAACCGATGAAAGAACGCCCCGCATTCTGGACGGCTTCTTCTCTGGCTTTGCGGATCTGAAAGTCTCCCGTGATTCCTGCTCCATTGCCTCTTTCCGTTCCGTATCATCGTAATATCCCATCTTCATTCCTCCCGGTGAATTTCTTTGTTGACTCTACTATAAGAAATCTTTTTGGGAGAAAGATGAGAGAAATGTGGGAAATTGTAAGAAAAGCGGAATCGCTCGTTTAGCTCCGGGAGCCAGATAAGAATCCGGCGGAAAAGTCCGGGTTTGACTTTTTTGACGGATTTGTTCTGGCAGAGGAGTTGAGCGATGGAGCTAGACACAAAAAAATGATTTCCCCCGCTCCCCCATAGTATAATGACCATTAAGAGGAGGGTGAATCAGAATGACGTATTCGATTTTCCTTGTTGAAGATGAACAGAATCTCAATGATTTACTGACAAAATACCTTGAAAAAGAAGGATACAGCGTGACCGCGTTTACAGACGGAGAAAGCGCGCGCGCGGCAATAGAGAAGACTCCGCACTTGTGGGTGCTCGATATCATGGTCCCCGGTGTAGACGGTTACCAGCTTATTAAAGAAATCAAAGCGGCTTCACCGGATACACCTGTCATTTTCATATCCGCACGGGATACGGATATTGACAGGGTGCTCGGCCTTGAGCTTGGGAGCGATGATTACATATCGAAGCCGTTTCTCCCGAGGGAACTCGTCATCCGGGTTCAGAAGCTTTTGACCCGTTTATACGAATCCGCCCCGGCGAAAAATACGGTGACGCTGCCGCCGTACACAATTGACGAAAGCATCCGTTCCGTTTCGCTTGACAGGAAAAACCTGAACTTAACATCAAAGGAATTTGACCTACTTTTGCTGTTCCTGCACAACAAAGGACAGGCCTTTTCACGCGAGCAGATGATTGAGCACATTTGGGGCAGTGATTATTTCGGGACGGACCGGGTCGTGGATGATCTTGTGCGGAGATTGAGAAAGAAAATGCCGGACCTGAAAATTGAAACCATTTACGGGTACGGATACAGGATGCTGACTGCCTGATGAAAAACAAATCCCTCGCCTTTCAGATCTGGATTGTCATTTCAGGCATTCTTTTATTAATTTCGCTTGTTTTAATGATCATTTTCCCTACAACCCTGAGAAACTTTTTTACAAATGAAATCTACAATACGATTGAAAACGAACAGCACATCCTGACGGAATACCGGCTGCAGGGGGATATGGATATGGACCCGCTGAATCCAAACGGAGAAAAGCTGTCTCCGGACCGCTCGGTTCAGCACATCATTCTTCCTGAAAATGCGCCTTTTTTTTATAACGAAAAAAAGTTACCGCTCCGCTTTTTGCAGGAGACCCAGTCTCTTGCAGCGAAACAGGAAGCCATTACAGAGGAATATTCAAGAGTGATAGGCGATGAACGGCTCTTTTTTGTCATCAAAAAAGTCTCGCTCGACGGGCAGCCCGCCTTTTTGCTTTCCTATGCATGGGACTCCTACAGAAACGACCTTGTGCTGACCCTGTTTAAACAGCTTGTCTTAGTCATGATCATCGTCTTTCTGTTCAGCTGGATTCCGTCCATCTGGCTTGCTAAATACCTGTCGCGCCCGCTTGTTTCACTCGAAAAAGATGTTAAACGAATATCTAATGAGGACTGGCATGAGCCTGTCGTTCTTGAGCGCAGCGATGAAATTGGAAAGCTTGGTTCTTCCATCGAACAAATGCGTCAGAGGCTTGTGAAAAAAGATGAAGCCCAGCGCACGCTGCTGCAGAACATTTCCCATGATCTGAAAACGCCCGTCATGGTCATCAGAGGCTATGCCAAATCCGTCAATGACGGCATCTATCCGAAGGGCGACCTGACCAGCACCATGGACGTCATTGAAGAAGAATCAGAACGGCTTGAGAAAAAAATCAAAGATCTTCTCTATATTACTAAGCTTGATTATCTCTCATCCCGGAATGCTTCAAAGGAAAAACTGCATCTGAACCGGATTGTCCAGGAGGTCATCGACCGGATCAGATGGAGCCGGCAGGAACTTGACTACACCATCCAGCTTGAAGAAGCCGTCATCCACGGAGACGTGGAGCTGTGGATGAAACTCCTCGAAAACCTGTTTGAAAATCAGCTGAGATATGCAGGTACAATCATCGGCGCCAGGCTTACCCGTGAAGGCTCTGACTATCTGATGAAAATCTGGAACGACGGCCCTCCGATTGAGGAAGATATTCTGCCGCACCTGTTCGAACCATTTCATAAAGGTAGCAACGGAGAATTCGGCCTCGGCCTGAACATTGTCAAGCGTATTGCTGAGCTGCACGGAGGAAAGGTCTGGGCAGTCAATGAACAGGGTTTGAGTACATTTTATGTGAAGGTTCCGATTTGATAATCTGCAATTTAAAAAAGAACATGAGAAACGAAGCAAACCATTTAACACATGTTATGGTTTGCTTTTTCATTATAAAATGAACTATTTACAGAGAGCACCTATGTTAACATGGAAATATCAGTTATTTTATTGGAGGGATGACAGATGGGTGAAATCATATATCATGTTGCTGTTTCACTGGACAACTTTATAGCAGATCAAGGGATGATAGATGGAAATATAGATAATTCTCTCTTTTTATTCGAAGGGGATCATGTCCCGTATTTTTTATCAGATATTCAGCAATACGATGCAGTTTTAATGGGTGGAAAAACATATGAGTTTGGGTTTCAATTCGGCGCTAAACCTGGTGAACCCGGCTATAAGGGCATAAAACACTATATCTTCTCGAACTCCATGCAATTTGAGTCGAACGAAGAAGTCGAACTGGTCAAAGAAGATGCTATAGGATTTATTGAAAAACTTAAACAAAAAGAAACCGGAAAGATATGGCTATGCGGCGGCGGAGAGTTGGCTGGTTCATTGCTTAAACATAAACTCATAAATCAATTAGTACTCAAGGTTAATCCAATCATGGTCGGTGAAGGCATCTCTTTATTTGGCAGTGAGAAGCCATGTTATGAATTAGGGCTGGTGGACATAAAACAATATTCCAGCGGAGTCTTTAAAGCTACTTACGATATTATTTATCCTTGATGTACATTAAATAGCATACCAGCAGCTAATTGGTATGCTCTTTTATTTACTATTTAAATTGATCAGCGCTCTGCAACTGAACCCGGTAGACATTCAATAACCATCTAGCAGGATCCGCTGTTAGCACAGGTGAGCTAATTAACATCCCCCAAATAAACCTTCTCCGGTTTTTCCCCAAGATGAAGCTTCATAATCTCATCCCTCACAGTGATGGGATACAGCCTATGATCCCTCAATGTTTCTACAGGAAGCCAATCCACCCCAACCTGCCCGTCATCCGGCACCGTTCCCGCTGAAGGTTCCGGCTGGCCCTCTTTGATGGTGCAGAGAAACATCATGTCCAACTGATGAAATCCGTGATCAGCAAATCCGTGATTTCCGCCGACGTAATCTCTGACAAACACCAGCTCGTGAATGTCTACTTCCACTCCTATTTCTTCAAGGCATTCCCTGCGCAGGTTTTCGTGCAGATTCTCTCCCTGCTCCTGTCCGCCTCCAGGCAGAATGTAATAATAGCCCTGCTCATCCTCTTTCTTGATGGCAACAAGGTTTCCGTCCTTTAAAATGATGGCTTTTGATGCTGTCCGAACCATAGTGAAATCCCCCTTTGGAAAATAATAGCTTTTTTATTATAGAGGACTTTCCGGTATTCGAACAGGTATTTTAATAGCCGGTCGGCCAGTTGGCAAGCCTGCGCTCGCTTTTCGTTCCATTTTTGTATGAGGCGTATTCAAGCGCCTTGCACAAATATTTCCTTGTATCTCTTGGATCAATGACATCATCCAGGTAGTGTTTGGAAGCTGCTTTATAGGGAGAACTGTCAAAAGCCCACTGCTCGAGCAGCTTTTTCCGTGCCTCTTCCTGATTGGCTTCTTCCTGCAGCTGTCTTCCATACACGACATTAATACCCACTTCAGGTCCCGTGAAATTAATCTCGGCTGTCGGCCAGGCAAAAACGAAATCCGCTCCCATTGAAGGACCGCACATATTGCCGTATGCTGCCCCGACACTTTTTCTGATGACAACTGAAATCTTAGGTACAGTGGACTGGGCAAGAGCCTGGTTCCAGATCATAATTTTAGTCGGCATTTTTTCACGTTCAGCATCCTGGCTTATTCTGAATCCGGGAGTATCGTGCAGGAAAATTAGCGGAATATGGTAAGAATCACATAAACAAATGAAATCAATGGCTTTATCGCACTCTTTCGGGCCTGCTGCACCGGCAAATTTCTTCGGCTGATTGGCTACAATGCCTGCCGTTCTTCCTCCCATTCTCACAAAAGCCGTGATCAGGCCTTCCCCGTACATCGCTTTATACTCAAACATCTCCCCTGCATCAGCGATGTCTTTAATCATCTCTTTCATATCATAGACTCTGTTTTTCTGTTTCGGAAGAATGTCAAGAACCCTTTCAAGCTTTCTGTACGGATCGTCATTTGTTTCTTTAAACAGGGGTTCCTCCCCGCTATTCAGAGGCATATAGCTGAAGAATTTTTTCATCTGCAGGATGCATTCTTCTTCTGTATTGCCAAAAGAATCTGACTGGCCTGTGTGATCTGCATGAACCCTCCAGCCTCCAAGCTCTTCCGTTTCTACTTTTTGTCCGGTAGCCATAGAAAGCATTCTCGGCCCCGCAATCGCCATGCAGGTTCCTTTCAGCATCGTGACGAAGTCAGATGAAACGGCCATCCATGTCGGGCCGCCAAAGCTGTCGCCGAGAATCGCCGTCATTAAAGGAACCTGCCTCGAATGAGTCAGCATTTCCTGCGGGAAAAGCTTGTCGCTGATCCCGTCAGATCCCATTCCATCAGGCATTCTGAGTCCTCCGCCTTCATTCAGATTAAAAAGAGGCAGACCTCTTTTTAAAGCATATTCATGTACTTTTTTTGATTTGCGGATATGGACTGCTCCCTCAGTGCCGGCAAAAACGGTTTTATCACCGGCCATTACAACGGCAGGCCGTCCGTCGACTTTTGCAAGACCTGTAATCAGACCGTCCCCGTAGCTTTTTTCGGCTGCTCCTTCTTTGTCTGAATGATTCAGCATTCCGAGCTCAAGAAAACTGTCTTCATCTGCAAGCAGGGCAATTCTTTCTCTCGCCGTGTAAAATCCGCTGCTGTGCAGACGGTCTATTTTGTCCTGTCCTCCTCCTAGGAGCGCTTTTTGTTTTCTTTTGTCCAAATCAAGTACTGCATAATCGATCTCGTTTAAATGTGTTTTCATTTCGCTGCCTCCCTCGCTGATTTTAATTCCCTTCTCAGCACTTTGCCTGAGCTTGTGGCAGGCAGAGCATCCAGAAATTCAACTTCTGCCGGAGATTTATAGACGGCCATATGCGCTTTTGCCCAAGTTAAAATTTCATTCTCCGTCAATTTGTCTTTGTATTCGGGATCAAGAACGATAAAAGCTTTGACACATTCTCCCTTTTCTTCATCGGGAATTCCGATTGCCGCACTCTGCAAAACCGCTGGATGCTCGTTCAGCAGCGCCTCGACATCTTCAGGAAACACACTGTAGCCTGACGTTTTTATCATTTCTTTCAACCGCCCGTAAAAGTAAAGATAGCCATCCGGATCCAGCATTCCGATATCCCCTGTCCTCACATAGCCCTCTACAATTGTTTTCTGTGTTTCATCCGGTCTGTTCAAATATCCTTTAAAAATTCCCGGATTGCGGACCGCGATTTCTCCGCGCTCTCCCTGTTCGCACGGCTGACCGGTTTCGGGATCCACGATCAGAATGTGATTTTGATAGACGGGTATTCCGCAGCTTCCGAACTTAATCTTATCTTTCGGCATGAAGGTATCACATGTATGGGTTTCACTGAGTCCGTAAGATGCCTCGTGCATCAGGCATCCTTTTGTAAACTCTCTCCACCTGTCAGCAAGCTCCTTTGTTACAGCCGTTCCAAAACTTGTCGCCGGATTATGCTTCAAGGATGATAAATCTCTGTCTTTTGCTCCGGGAGTCTTCAGAATTGCTTCATTCATGGGGGCTATGCTGTACCAGGCAGTCACTTTATAGATTTCAATTGCCTCGGCGGCAGTTTCAGGATCAAACCTTGTCAGGAGAATACACGTGTTTCCTGTATAAACAGGAATGTTTACCCCCATGACCATCCCTGCAATATGGCAGAGCGGCGCTGCGGCAAGAGAAACATCCTGTTCTCTCATCTCATTTGCCTGAGCTGTTGCAGCCGTTTTGTAAAGGGAACTTCCGCAAGAGAGCAGGGCTCCTTTAGGCCTGCCTGTTGTTCCCGAAGTAAAGACCATCAGACCTTCGCCTTCCCATAAATCAATAGGAGCATTCTCTTCCAGCGGGTCCTCATGCTGAAAAATGTCCTGAATATCTTTGGCAGACGATTTTTGTTGTTTTTGCCTTTCCAATTCGGAAGGAAGCTTAAAGATTGGATTATCAGGCAGGAAATCCCCGTAGTGGACCGTTACCGCCAATAGATCAGTCTTATTTGATTCCGCGGCTGTTTTTACTCTTTGAAACAGCTCTTGTCCTGCAATGACAGCTTTCATGCCTGACTCTTTCAGGAAATAAGACAGTTCGGATTCTTTGTACATCGGATTAAGCGGAACAGCCACCCCGCCAATTTTTTGAATGGCATAGTGGGCGATAATATACTGCGGACAATTTTGCATGTAGAGCCCAACGGCATCACCCTGGCCAATTCCATTGCGGCTCAGGTATGCTGACAGTTGGCAGGTTTTTCTGTAAAGTTCTTTCCACGTAATCTTATTTCCATAGTAAATATAGGCTGGCGAGTGAGGCTTTTCTTCGGCGTGCCTCTTCATGTACTCATGAAGAGGTTTCTCTCCTTGTTGATAGACTAACGTTTCAGAAAGATAATCTGGCCAATAGGCTGTCATATACGTTCCCCATTTCATCGAGATTTTCAGACTGACCGGTTAGTATGTTGTCCTCTTATTATACAAATAGATCACTCTCATAGAAATGATTATGTTAAATTTTTCTATAAACATGCTAAAATAAAAAGAAAACAACAGGGGGCTCCACCATTGAAACTGCCAGTCTGCACATCCTGCCGCTATTCCTTCTCCTGGAAGGAAACGCTTATGACATCTCTGAAATTCACCCGAATCCTAACCTGCCCTAAATGCGGCACAAAGCTGTATCCGACACCGAAATCACGGACAAAGGGAACGCTGCTTATTGCCGTTCCCATCATCGCTGCAAGCTTTATCAGTACTATGATGGGTGCATCGACCGGTGTGAGAGTCAGCGCCATCGTTGCAGCCGGTCTTTTGTCTGTTCTTTTATCGCCTTATTACTATGAATATATTGAAGAGGATAAGCCGCTTTGGTAGAGGCAGAGCTTTCTTGGCGCGTGAAATTTTTCGGCAGGCAGCTCCTGCTGCTCGCTTTGCAGATTCTTCTTTCCATCGCGGTTTTCATCCTGATTGGCTCACTTCCGGTACTGATCAATGGCTTTCAATTTGATCCAGCCGGCTACGCGGAAAAGACAGCAGAAATCGCCATGCAGCTGCTCATGCTGCATGAAATGACATATGAAGGAGTGCCCATGGTGCCGATCATCGCGGAACGCGCCGGTATCACCATCCCGATTTTCCTCGGAGGCGCTGCGGCGGCATTCTTTTTTTCGTTTGTTGCAGCCTTCGCTTCCTTATTGCTTATGCGGAGAAAACTGAAAGTAATCACTAACATGCTGGGAATCCTTGAATCTGTTCCGGATGTGATGATTTTCGTCATTTTTCAGATAGGCGTCATTGCCTTTTTAAAAGCTACAGGCATTAAACTTGCCCAGTTTGCAACGACGGGCTCTGAAAATCAGGCCGTCCTTCTTCCCATATTGTGCATTGCCCTGCCAGTCTCTTTTTCCCTTTCAAAAATGCTGATTCAATACATTACAGAAGAGTTAGATAAGAGATACATAGAGCTGGTGCGCTCGATGGGTTTTTCCTATTCTTATATTCTGAACATGCATGTAATGAGAAACATTGCAGGCGCATTGTTCGGTTCGGCAAAAACAGTGTTCTGGTCCATGCTGTCTACCATGGCTGTTGTTGAATACCTGTTTAACTTAAACGGGTTGTTGAGTTTTGTGTTTACTGCTTCTACACCCGAAGTATTTACACTCAGCTGTATCACTCTTTTTATTCCGCTCTTCCTTTTATACAGGGTTTTCGAGAGAATCAGCAGCTCTATTAGAAAGGAAACTCAGTAAATGATTGTCCAATTATTTAAGAAAAAAAGATTTCTGATCAGCTTTCTTTTTCTATCTGCCCTTCTGATTTTAAGTATTGGAAATACACTCATTAATGACGGCGAGATCCAGCAGATCAGATATGTAAAAGATTCAGATGGCGGAATAAAACACGCTCCGCCCTATGCTCCTCTTGAAGTATTTCTGCTGGGCTCAGACCGTTTCGGATTCGATCTTCTTCACATGATAGTGGAAGGAGCAAAGTATACAATTGGCATGACCATTCTGATTGCGCTTTTGAGGATGATTTGCTCCCTGATTTTCAGTTACTTCATCTGCTCCATGAAGCCTTTCTTTTTTAAGCTCATCAAGACTCTAAGCGAACCCTTTTCAGTCGTTCCGCAGACCATCATTGCCTTTTTTCTTCTGCATAGTGTCCTGTGGATGCCTCCCGAAGGATTTCAGTCCACGATGTTTGAAAGAGTTGCTTTTCATACGGCTGTTCTTGTCCTGATCGCTGTCCCGTCCCTTTCGATGCAGCTTTCAGGAGAAATTCGGATGACCTTGGATGAGAGCTTTATCGAAGCCTCAAAAACGCTTGGCGGAAGAAAATCACACCTTTTCATGAAACACATCATCCCTGTCCTCTATGAACGCTGGATGCTTTTATTTGGCCAGCAGCTCATTCAGGTGCTGCTTCTTCTTGCACATTTAGGGGTCTTTAAACTTTTTTTCGGAGGAACCGTTGTCTCGTATGGAATGGGTGGTGATCCGCCGCGGACCTTTTCCTATGAGTGGTCCGGTATGATTGGAGACAGCCTCGGCTACTTGTATGTTCAGCAATGGATTGCCCTTGTTCCCATATCTTTTTTCGCTGTCACGGCCATCTGCTTTGCTCTGATGAATGATGCATTGAAAGAGGTTATTTTTAACGGCGGTCAAACGGGGACATCTGGCACAAGTGCTGAAGAAAGGTCCTCCGGCAAGTCAGGCAGCGGTCCCTTTCACTTTATACAATAGGTGGAAATTATTAAATTAGTTTTTCCATAAGATAAATACAGACGATAAAGAACAAAAACAAAGAACTATCTTTTAAAACAATACTCTTTGATTTTCGGTTAAGGTAAATACTGTATCCAAAGATTGCAGCACCCATTAAATAGATCCATGCGATGTGAGGCATGAATCCGCCAAGAACCAGCGGTATAAACACCATAAGTCCGGTTATTATCCCCGGCGGACTTTTCTTTTTATTTTCTGTTTCTTCCATTCTATCACCCCATGGATTGTTTAATTTAAGTTAACTCTGAGTGTTTATAAAGACGAAGAAACACTTTCTTACAGCCTTCCAGACAATTAAAATCCTTTAAAGAATGCATTCAGAACAAAAATCAAAACGAAAAACAAAATAATGAAGAACGCTTCTGTCGTGTGCTTCTTTTCATCTTTCTTTTGGTTGATGATCTCTCTGTATTTCTTATCTATGAGCCTTTTTTTATCGTTCCTTTGCATAAATTTCTCCTTCATTCCCGTGGGAGGAAACTGGTCTGAAAGTTTTTTCTTAGATAACGGCCTAACCTTCTACTATGAATTCTTTCTTTCCTGATACCTCGGAATCAGCAAAAATCCTGCTATGAAACTGACAAACGAAGCGATTCTCACAGTATCGTACAGTTCGTGGTTTTGAAACCACAGAACATTGACTGCCATAACAATTGCACCAAGTAAAATAAGTACAGCTCCGATAATCCTCCTGGACATAATCTTCCATCTCCCTTCAAAAGTGATTATACACTAAAAGTTATATTTTTCCATAAAAAATGCCGCTCTATTAGTGAGCGGCACACCTGTCTATTCTCCTCTCGGCCCAATCATATCAAGGGGATTTACATACTCATCGAATTCTGATTCGGTCAGAAGGTTCAGCTTTACGGCTGCTTCTTTGAGCGTCATCCCTTCTGTATGGGCTTCCTTTGCAATTTTCGCCGCATTGGCATACCCGATATGAGGGTTCAAGGCTGTGACAAGCATCAGAGATTCATTCAGATTTTTCTCAATGGCTGCTAAATTTGGCTTTATGCCAATGGCACAGTGGTCATTAAAGGAATGGATCGAGTCGGACAGAAGCCTGACAGACTGCAGAAAATTATAAATGATCACCGGCTTGAACACGTTGAGTTCAAAGTTTCCCTGACTTGCTGCAAAGCCGATGGCTGCGTCATTTCCCATTACTTGAGCGGCGACCATGGTAATGGCTTCGCTTTGAGTTGGATTGACTTTTCCGGGCATGATGGAGCTTCCGGGTTCATTTTCAGGAATGGTGATTTCGCCGATTCCGCACCTCGGTCCGCTTGAGAGCCACCTGACGTCGTTTGCAATCTTCATTAAATCTGCGGCAAGACCCTTAAGGGCACCATGCACAAATACGATTTCGTCATGGCTGGTGAGTGCATGAAACTTATTTTCTGAAGTTTGGAATTTTGTAGCTGTGTATAGACTGATTTCCTCTGCCACAAGCCTTCCGAAATCAGGATGCGCATTAATACCGGTTCCTACCGCCGTTCCGCCGATGGCAAGATCGCGCATCTTTTCAACGGAAAGCCTGATCATGTCCTTGGACTTGTGAAGCATGTGAACCCAGCCGCTGATTTCCTGGCCAAGAGTAAGCGGTGTAGCATCCTGCAGGTGGGTTCTCCCAATCTTCACGACATCTTCATTTTCCTTTGATTTATTCAAGAGTGTCAGATAGAGTTTATCAATCGCGGGAATAAGAGAATCAAAGACAGCAAGCACTCCTGCCACGTGCATCGCTGTTGGGAATGTATCATTGGAGCTCTGCCCCATATTCACATCATCATTTGGATGAACGGTCTCATCCGTCCCTCTCAAGAGCTCATTTGCCCTGTTCGCGATGACTTCATTGACGTTCATGTTGCTCTGGGTACCGCTTCCGGTCTGCCAGACAACAAGAGGAAAATGTCCGTCCAGTCTCCGCGCCAGAATATCATCACACACCTGAACAATCGCCTGCTCCTTCGCTTCACTCAGCATGCCAAGGCTGCTGTTCACCTTAGCGGCACTTCTCTTTAGAACCGCAAATGCATCAATCATCTCCATCGGCATACGCTCTGTCCCAATCTTAAAATTATCTTTGCTTCGCTGTGTTTGAGCACCCCAAAACTTATCAGCAGGAACCTTGATCTCACCCATTGTATCTTTTTCAATACGATAATCCATGCTTCCACCTCCGTCTCTTTTTCTTTACCCTTTTTATTCAAGAAATGTTCATATAAACCTTTCATTCTCCCCATTTTCCAGCTGGTTTTTTTGATAAAATAAAGAAACAGAAGAAAATCTGCTCATATCAAAAGACCCGTATATCAAGCTTAAACCGGTTAATCAAACGTTTGTTTAAAAATAAATGAGGTGAAAAAATGGGAGATATCGCTGTTATTGCTGCTGCTTTGCTTCTGTTGGTTTTTTCATTGGACTCTCTTGCAAAATTAAAACAATCCGAGAAAAAAGAAGAAGGAATACTTAAAATCTACCTCGGGTTTCTTATTATCGCTTCCATCTCTGTTATCCCTTATAAACTATGGCAGCTCGCCGGAAGCCATCATACTCCGGACGGCATGCTCCTAACAGCTGGTTCGGCTCTTGCGGTCGTCATTTTCATCGGACGTTTTTACTCCCGCAGAGTGAAGAGCCATGCTTGAGAAGAAAAGCGGAAGCGCAAAATAATTTCTGAAAGACAAGAAAGCGGGGCATTACGCCCCGCTTTTTTTAATGTTTGCAAATAAATTCCCCTGGCTGTCGGCTTCAGCGTACAGCACATCTTTGCTCGCTGTTTTATACTGGGCCATCAGCTCATTGATCAGCCACTCTTTAGACTGCTGAACAGACGCCAGGGCATGCTCCTTGATGTCGCCGTCAATGATGACCGCATAGGAGAGAACATCCTGTTCCGGCTTAAGATTCATGTCTTCCGGCGTAACCGGCCTTGTGCTCACTTTCGGCAGCACGGACAAATCCCCGCTCGGCTCCAATATGGCGTACTCTACATCCTCTACCTTAAAATAACCCTGTACTCTCAGCATAGATAACAGAGAATAAATACTCATCCGGTTCTTTTTAAGCTGCTGGCGGTCAATCTGGCCGTTTGAGATAACAATCGCCGGTTCTGCATTCATTCCGTAAAACATCTTGGATAACGACACTTTTGAAATCAGGATAATACTGATGCCAAGGATCACCATTCCGAACGCTGTTTTGAACGTATCAATGGACACGAGGGGCTGTGCGCCCACATTTGAAAGGATAAATAGGATCGCTATTTCATAAGGCGTCAGCTGTGCGATTGATTTTTTCCCGATGAAATTGGTTACAAGCCACGTTCCGGCAATGACAATCACAGAGCGGATGATATAGATTGATAAATCTGTTAAGAAATCGCCCATAGTTTCCTCCTAAAACCTTGGTGTAACAGAGGTCAGATTTTCAAACAGCATCATTGAAGTTTCACCCTCCCGGATGGCGGATTTTAAATCTTTTTCCTTAATCGCGCCCTTCAGCTGTTTGAGTGAAATATTGAGGAGAGCCTGGTTTGTCCCTCCGCTTTTAATGGATATAATGACCTTTCCGCGCTCCCACATGTTTTCCACGTTCTCTGCTTTTTCCGCAGCCTCTGTCCAGTCACCTTCTCTTGATGATTTCATGACAGCATGAAGCTCATCATAGAACGACTGATGCTTCTGAAAAAAGACAGCCTGCTGCCAGGCAAACAGCCCGATATAGGAAACAAACAAAAGCGCAAACAGGCTGATTGAAATCCGTCTTTGCGACATACTGGCCCCACCTTCTTTTCTTTTCATTTTGGACATGTTGCGGCCCGTGTAATCAGACAGCACATTAAAACTGTCCCTGCTGAAAAAAATTAGGTAGTTTTTATATAGAAAAGTGATCTTTTTTAACTCAATTAACGTTTTACCTTTTATAAAGGTAAAGGATGGGATGATATGAAAAAACGAAACGCGAAAATCATCATGTCGATTGTGCTGATACCAAGTCTTGTTTTTGTCATGGTCAAGGGAGGCGAAGCCCTCTTTACTAGATCGACTGGAAGCACGGCTGTAAAAGCGAGTTATGAGGAAGAAGACCTTGAAGTGGCAACGTTCGCAGGCGGTTGCTTCTGGTGCATGGAACCGCCGTTTGAAAAGCTTGACGGGGTAGAGGACGTCATCTCTGGTTATACGGGCGGTGAAGAAGAGAATCCTTCGTACAACGACGTTTCATCAGGTCAGACAGGACATGTTGAATCCGTCCAGATTGTGTACGACCCGAAAACCATTTCCTATAAGGAAATTCTGGACGTTTACTGGAGACAGGTAGATCCAACCGATCCAGACGGACAGTTTGTCGACCGGGGAAAGCAGTATTCAACCGCCATCTTCTTCCACAGCGAAGAGCAGAAAAAAGAAGCGGAGTCATCAAAAGCCGCGCTTGCCGAGTCAGGACGGTTTGATAAAGAAATTGTCACACCAATCCTCCCTGCCAAAACCTTTTACATGGCAGAGGAGTATCATCAGGATTATTACAAAAAGAATGAAATCAGATATAAATACTACCGGGACAATTCAGGAAGGGACCAGTTTCTTGAAAAAGTCTGGGGGGAAAATGACGGCCAGGCTCCTGCTGATTCCGTCTACTCAAGGCCTTCTGAACAGGAACTTAAAGAAAGTCTTTCAGACATCCAGTATGAAGTGACACAAAAAGACGGAACCGAAGAAGCATATAACAACGAATACTGGGACTTAAAAGACGACGGCATCTATGTAGACATCGTATCAGGCGAACCCCTTTTCAGCTCAAAAGACAAATACGACTCAAAAACAGGCTGGCCAAGCTTTACGAAGCCGCTTGTTAATGAGCATATCGTTGAAAAAGAAGACCGCAGCTTTTTCACCGTGCGGACAGAGGTCCGGAGCAAATACGGGGATTCGCATCTCGGCCATGTTTTTGACGACGGACCGGAGCCGACAGGCCTGAGATACTGCATCAATTCAGCCGCTCTCAGGTTTGTTCCTGCAGAGGACCTGGAACAGGAAGGGTACGGTGAATTTGCAGATTTGTTTAAGTGAAAAAACCGGAGTATCAAAAACCTTCAGCCCGCGGGCTGAAGGTTTATTTTTTTAAAAGGACGGTCACTTTAGTTCCTTTTCCGACTTCACTTTCCATTTTAAATTCGCCATTGTGCTCCGTAATAATCTTATTGCTGATCGTAAGACCCAGGCCAATTCCCTTTTCTTTTGTCGTAAAAAACGGTGTCCCAAGCTTTTTCAGTCTTTTTTCATCGATGCCTGCCCCATTGTCTTCAAACGTAAGTTTATAAAGAGAGCCGTCTATGTCGCTCCCGCGGATTTTCAAAGTGCCCCCATCAGACATGGCTTCAATGGCATTCTTCATGACATTGATAAACACTTGTTTCATTTGATTTCGTTCGCATTCAATGAGCGATTCCTCTGAACCGAATGCCGTTTCGATATGAACATCTCTCAAAGCTGCTTCCGGATTAAGCAGAATGACGGTATCTTTTACGAGTTGAACAATATTCGCACGTTCCTTTAAATGAATCGCCTGCGGTCTCGCAAGCGCCATGAACTCATTGACAATCTGTTCAATTCGGCTTAATTCATCAATAATAACATTCTGATACGTCTGATCTTCTTCATCTCTGTTCTTTTCAGTCAAAAGTTTAAAGAACCCTTTTATCGAAGTCAGGGGATTCCGGATTTCGTGGGCGACTCCTGCTGCAAGTTCACCTAAGACCGTAAGCTTTTCATAATTTTTAATATACTCTTCTACTTTTCTTTTTTCAGTAATGTCCCTCGAAATAAACACAATGCTTTCCGGCTCGCCTTTTTGATTCATGACAGCCATTCCTCTTCCTTCAAAGAGCATGGCTTGTCCTGAACGGCTGATTTTATGATAAGGGAGAGTGACAGGCTCCTTTGTCGTAAAGACGGTGGAGATGATGTCCTGCGTCTGCGCATGATCACTCTCCATTATATACTTGAAGACATTTTCACCAATCATGGCCTCAGGTTCATAGCCAAGGGTTTTCCTGTAGGAAGGGGAAGCATACTTATATTTCCCTTCAAGATCTACGACACAAATCAGATCATTGCTGTGTTCAAGAATGATTCTGTATTTGCTCTCGCTTTTTCTCAGCCGCTCTTCGGTCATCTTTCTCTGTGTAATATTTCTTGAAACAACTATGGCGTGTTTAAGGTGGCTTTGCTCCTGTACAGGAATGCCGTGAGATTCAAGCCAGATATAGGTTTGATCCTTGCAAAGATAGCGGTACTCAACCGTCATCTGCCTGTTTTCTGTCACCATGGTATAAAATTGTTCAGCAATCTGTTCCCTGTCCTCAGGATGAACGAACTTAAACGGACTGGATCCGATGACCTCTTCTGCCTCGTAGCCGAGCACTTCTTTAAAGGACGGCGAAACATACGTGAACAGCCCCTCTTCATCTAGCAGCCCGACGATATCTCTCATGTTCTCCGTAATTAAACGAAAGCGCCTGATCGTTTCTTCATGCTCTTTCTCAAGCAGTTTCTTCTCCGTTATATCCCGGATGATGACCTGGGTTTCCTGTGTATCTCCCCATACATTCGGGAGCGACGTCACTTCAACATATACAGGATGACCTGTCTTCGTATACCACAGCTGCTCCATCGCAGGCGGTGTATACCCGCACGCTGTATCCAAAATTCTCTGTTCAATGTTCTCTCTGTATTGGGAATCTATTGAATCCCATATGGGTTTTCCTAAAAGCTCTTCCCTGCTGCCGTACTGAAGCATCGAAGCAGCAGAAGGATTAACGTACGTCCATTTCCGGTCTTCATGTATCAAAAAAGCAGTTGGAGAATTCTCAAGCTGATTTGTATATGCTTCCCTCAGCGCATCAAGCTTCTCCTGAGATAGGACCTTCCCGCCGCAGTCTTGCTCAAGGTTCTTCATCTGTGTCCATCCCCTCCACTTCTCTCTTTCTTACATTTAATATATCAAAAATTCTAAAATTAAGGAACGAAAAGCGGAATCAGCCGGTTAGCTCCGATAGGCAGATAAGAAATCGAACGAAAAGGCCGGGTTTGCCTTTTTGGGCGATTTTGTTCTGACGGAGGAGTTGGCTGATGGAGCTGGACATCAACGAAAAGCGGAGGCGGGTGATTAGCTCCGGGGAGTTACGCCACTTTTCACCTTCCCAACTCTTGACTTGTGGCACCACTTAGCGGAATTACGCCACTTTTCACCTTCCCAACTCTGAACTTGTGGCACCACTTAGCGGAGTGACGCCACTTTTCACCTTTCCAACCTTGCACTTGTGGCACCTCTCGGCGGAATGACGCCACTTTTCACCTTTCCAACCCTGCACTTGTGGCACCACTTAGCGGGAGTGACGCCACTTTCACCTTTCCTCACCTGGACTTGTGGCACTACTAAGCGGAGTGACGCCACTTTTCACCTTCCCAACTCTGGACTTGTGGCACCACTTAGCGGGAGTGACGCCACTTTCACCTTTCCTCACCTGGACTTGTGGCACTACTAAGCGGAGTGACGCCACTTTTCACCTTCCCAATCATGTACTTGTGGCACCACTTAGCGGGAGTGACGCCACTTTCACCTTTCCTCACCTGGACTTGTGGCACTACTAAGCGGAGTTACGCCACTTTTCACCTTCCCAATCCTGTACTTGTGGCACCACTTAGCGGGAGTGACGCCACTACAAAAAAACAGGAGACTGACAGGCGGGTTATGCCGCCTGTCAGTCCACTGTTAATTAATAATTCCATGGTGCACAATCTCAACCGACACGTCGGGTTCGATTGAAATTTCAGGATAGTCTTTTTCCCAGTCAAGTTCTTTCCACAATTCCGGGTGATAGGCAATGAGTTCCCTGCCGATTCCGAGATAGTCGCAGTTTGCTTCTTGGATGATAGAAAGGGTTTCTTCCACATTTTTCTGAAGCTTTTTCTCGATACCTTTTTGGAGATTTTCCAGGACACTTTTTTCATATAAGCGGTCATGCGGGAATTCCATAATATCGAGCTCTGCTTTGAAAGGGAGTTTAACTCTTACTTTATTCAATCCATCTTTCTCTATTTTCAGATTGCCTTTTGAATGAGAGATTTCGTAGGACACGGTCAGCTGTTCATCTTTAAACGGAATCGTGTCATTGATCATCATTGCTTTGTTTCGTTTATTGCTCAAGGCAAGCAGCAGTTTCGTCTGATCTGTATTGATCGTCACACCGGTAAATTTATCTTTGTGGAAAAGTGCGGCGCCTGTGATCTCTGCTGCCTGATTGCTTTCATTAAGCTTCATATAAGGAAGCATTAAGCCTTTTCCTTCATCAAATAAAATGGTGCAGATGGATTGAATGGTTTCAGTTGGCACAGCTGATTCAAACTCCATAGTTTTGATTAATCCGTCAAGGTTTTCCCCAATCAGCTCATCTCCTACCTTCTGTAGCTCCAGTATGGCCTTCGGGTCCTTCTCCACAATGATAAATTTTCCGTTGAGCGGACTTTCAGGCGTACGGTAGAGAACATCTGCGAATTGAAGAAGACCCTTTTTGGCCAGATCATCCTGCAGCAGGAAAACCTTGTTTTTAGCAGTCATTAAAAAACCTGAGGTCTCTTGATTCAATTTGATTTTTGAATCACGGGTTGATTTTGCAACCACTGAATACGTTTTGTTGACCGGCCTCTGCTCCTTCGCTGTATACGTATGAATAGAAGTGGTAACTAAAACCTCATCTTCCGACTTTACCTGAAAAGCGGTTGCGGACATAAACACCGTATTTTTCAAAAGTTTTTGGTCCCAGCACCCGCTTAACAGCATCACCGACAGCCCGGCTAAAAACAGCTGCTTAAGCTTGTTCATTTTTCGTTTTCCCCTTTCTGACAAATGATAGAAGGAGAAGGATGACAGGGATTGCAAACACAAAAACCAGCGAAGACATGTTGACAATGTCGGCAAGCTTTTCTGTGAGCCGGTCACTTTTAGCAGGAGTTAATGCCAGCACAGTGACAGCAAAAACAACGACAGGAACAAACGGACGATGGTTTTTTTTTCCGGAAACGTTCTGCATGCCCTTGCTTGCAATGTAAATATACATCAGTCCTGATGTAATAACCGAAACAACCCAAATGGCGAGAAACACCAGATCCACACGTTCGACAACAGAGTATGAAATAGCCTTCAGCAGATAAAGCGTTGGCTCGGGTACGATCGGCATCTCTTTTGGACTGAAAAAGATAAGGCTTGTAAACGTAATGTACGAATAGAATAGAGTGACAATGAGGTTGCTCAGGGACACCATTTTCAGGCTCTGAGCAGGCTTCCCTTCTACATACGGATAGAGAAACAGCAGGATTTCAAATCCCATGTAGGACATAATCGCCTCTTTGCTGCCAAGCAGAATCTTTACAATTCCGCTTTCTCCAACTGGAAATACATAGCGGATATCCACCGTTTTATAGGCATTGAGGGTCAAAAGAAACAAGAAAATTAGCAAAATAGAGACAAGCACATAAAACCTGGCTAATTTTCGGATGTCTTCCTTTGCAAAGTAGAGTGCTACTGCAGAAAGCAGCAAAATCAGCACCCAGGCTGGCGTAAAGTGATAGATCCACCTTTTCAGAACGTTGACATACAAAACAGCAATCAAACTTGACAGGAAAATATAGAAAATAATGTAGCCGTAATTTAAGAAGGTTCCCATATGTTTGCCGAGGAGCCGTTTATTGATGTCAAAAAGACTGTGTGCGGGAAATTTCTTCACAAGCAGCCAAAATAACAGGATGACAATCTGTGCGGCTGCACCGGCTATTAATGCAGATATCCACCCATCCTTGCCTGCAGTTTTATAAAGGTTATAGGGCAGGGATAAAACACCGATTCCGATCTGGGTCTGAAGGACAAGAAACAGAAGCTGCTTATGCGTAATCGTATGCTTCATTTCTTTTGTCCCGCCCATTTCCTCATTGATTTTTGGCGCCTGATTCTTTGCGGCATTGTATCTCTTGGACGGTCATTCATATACCAGTGGTGCATGCGCAGAACAGAATCTTTCATGTTATCAAACTGCATCGGCACAAGAGGGTAAAAATATGGTGTGCCAAACGATTCAAGAAGACTTAAATGCATAATGATCAGGACAAAAATAAAGACAATTCCCAAATATCCAAAAATCGCTGCCCCGAACATCATTGGAAAGCTTAGCAGCCTCAATGTTGTACTCATGTCATTTGAAGGAACAACAAAAGATGCTATGGCAGTGAGGGCGATGACAATAATCATCATATTGGATACGAGATTTGCTTCAACGATTGCTGTCCCGATAACCAAACCTCCTACAACACCAATTGTTTGGGAGATAGAGGTAGGCAGACGCAAAGCTGCTTCTCTCAGCAGTTCCAGAATAATAACCATGAGCAAAGCTTCAGCCAGAGGCGGAAGCGGCACATTCTCAAGGGAGCTTTTAACCGTCAGAATCAAATCATTTGGAATCAGCTCATAGTGAAATGAAATCGTTGCGATATACAATGCCGGCAGACTGATCGCAATGAAAAAGCCCAATATTCGGATCAGCCGGTAAAAAGAGCCGTACAGCGAGCGGCTGTTATAGTCTTCGGGAGACTGGAAGAATGCAAAGAAATTAACAGGTGTTATAAGAGCTGAAGCACTTCCTGTAGGCAAAATTGCCACTCTTCCTTCCAGTAAATTTGACACAATTTTATCCGGCCGTTCTGTATTTAAAAGCTGCGGAAAAAAAGAAAACGGGTTTTCTTCCAGTGACTCTTCAATGATTCCGGGAGAGTCCAATGCATCTGTTTCTATGTCCTGAAGACGTGTGATAACATCCTTAACCAGCTTCTGATTCGTCAGGTGATTCAAGTATACAACTGCCACTCTTGTTCTTGATACACTCCCAATATGTAAATATTTAACAACCAGACTTCCATCTAAAATCCGCTGCCTGATTAAATTCAGGTTAATATCAAGATTTTCTGTTAATCCTTCATGAGAACCTCTGATAACCTTCTCATTTTGAGGCTGTTCGATTGACCGCGCCTGACTGATGCCGGCATCTATGCAATAAATGACATCTGTTTCTTCAATTAACAGCAAGCACGCACCTTTACATAAAAAGTGAATCCCTTCATGAATATCTTTCGTTTTTGTAATAGAGGCAATGGCAACAGCGTCTTCAACTTCGCCTGATTCTGACTGCTGCAGCGGACCAATGACGTCCTGATTGATTTTCTCGGATTGCATCATAGGAACAAAGTAAAGAAGCAAAGCCTGCTTTCCCTGAAACTGAATTCTCCTTTGTCCAAGATCATCGGTGTGATCGAGATGGGTAAGAATTTTTGCGATATTAACGTTAAAATGAGAAGAAACTGGAATGTTGATATCAGCCGGCGAAACAATATTCTGAGGCGGCGGCTTCTTTTTTTCCGATTCCTTCTTCTTCTTTTTTAAAAACGAAAACATTCTCTGCTCACCCCTTCTCCTGGCACTATGAGCTTAGTTTCTATGTCTGCTGGCAAAAGTATGCATTTTATATCTTCACTTGTGAACCTGGTGCTTTAGAAAATAGAAAAAAGGCGTCCGATTGTTTTCGGAGCGCCTTTTGTAAATTATGAGTGGATCGCCTGCAAACCAGCCTGATTCAGGAAGTTCCACGGCTTGTTATAGTGCGGCTGGAAGAAAAAGTCGACAAATCCAAGCTCATCTATGGTCATATTGTTTTGAATGCAGACAGACAGTGTGTTGATGGATTGAGTCAGGTCTGCTTTGGACATGACTTGTGCACCGACAATTCTCCGTGTCTCTTCCTCATACACAACTTTCAGCGTAACAGGTTCGTAGGTTGGCATGAATTCCGGACGGTCGTTTTCTAAGATTGTGATACTTTTCACATTCATGTCCGCAAGAGAAGCAGCCGTTTCGGTCATCCCGGTTGATGCGATGTTCTGATCATAGATTTTAATACCTGAGGTACCCTGTGTTCCCATATATTTAATCGTCTTTTTAACCAGGTTTCTTGCAGCAAGAGTCCCCATTCGGACAGCGTTGGTTGCAAGCGGAATATACGCGTGCTTTCCGGTCGGGTTGTAGCGGATCGCACAGCTGTCACCGGCTGCAAAGATATCTTCATTGCTTGACTGCATGTATTCATTCACGATAATTGCCCCGTTATCAAGCATTTCCACCTGTCCTTTGAGCAGTTCTGTATTAGGCTTGAATCCGATGCAGAGAACAACCAGGTCCGATTCATACTCACCATGGGTTGTCACAACCTTTGTCACTTTCCCATTTTCGCCTTTAAACTGTTTGACAGTTTCCCCAAGAGCGAGTGTAACCCCGCGGTTTTCAAACTCCGTTTCAACAACTTCGGTGTATTCTGCGTCGAGATATTTGCTCAGGACTCTGTCCGCGCTGTCGATCAGCGTGACTTCTTTACCGTATGATTCGAACGCTTCTACAAGTTCAATGCCGATATAGCCTGCGCCGACAACCGTAATTTTTTTCGCTTCTTTCGCTTTATCAATAATGGTATTGGCATGCTGATAATTTTTAGAAAGGACGATGTTCTGAAGATTAATTCCTTCAATCGGCGGAACAATCGGCCAGGATCCTGTCGTCATAATTAATTTATCATACGTGTCGACAACTTCTTCGCCCGTTTCCAGGTTTTGTGCCGTCAGAGTTTTTAATTCGCTGTCAATGGCCGTGACAGCATGTCTCATTTTCATCGCTGCCCCCATTTTTTCAAGTTCTCCGGGTGATGAATAGAAAAGCCCCTGCGCATCCTCAACGACTCCTCCTACATAAAGGGCGATGCCGCAAGAGAGAAATGAAACATTATCATTTTTCTCATAAACCGTTATTTCTGCATCCGAATAAAGCTTAGCCATATTTGAAACAGCTGCCGTTCCAGCATGTGTACATCCGATAACTGCGATTTTCATAAAGCAATTCCTCCCTGAGAGTAACTTGTTGAGTTTGTGAAGATTTTCACATTATATTGTGAAGTAATTCACAAATTCTTTATGACTTTATTATATCTCCGCTTCTTTCAAAACGCAAGTGATATTGTGAAGTTTTTCACAAATACTTTTGGAAATATTTTCTTACCTTCTATGCACAAATCAAAAGTCATGGTAAAATTTTTACAATACTCAGAAAATGGATGTGTTTAAATGCAAGCAGCTTTGGTCATCAGCAGGCATATCCTGCTGTTTTTCGTTATTGTCATCATCCTTATTTTAACCGTTCTACTGCCGAGGGATGTTGAGATCGGTGCAGAAGGGAAGCCTCAGACTGTCGTCTTCGAATACGAATTTTCATGGGCTGTTTATTCTGAAAATCTCACCGGTTTTTTCTCAGATATAATCCGTGAAAAATCGTTCGGCTTAACAAAGTATGAACGCTCAGCTGAGGATGAAGCCGTTCTATATTTTTCAAGAAGTCTGAAAGTGATTGTTTCCGCTTTTTTTCTCAGCCTCTCGCTCGGCATCTTAAAAGGCATATATGATGCAAAACGCGGAGGGCCCCTCCGGCTTGTTTTCGGTAAAGGGTTTACGTGGCTGCTGCAGTCGGTGCCTGATTTCTTTCTCTTTCTTTCCCTGCAGTGGATTCTGCTGATTTATTTCAGGGACTACGTGGATCTTTTCGGGTACGAAAGCTGGTACAGTTTTATTTACCCCGCTTTGCTCGTGTCCATTTATCCGGCACTGTACATAAGCAGAATTACAGCGGCTTCGATTCTTGATCAGGAAGGAATGCCGTATATTGCGGTTGCCCGCTCAAAAGGACTGCCTTCCGCCATGATTACCTTCAAGCATATGCTAAAAAACAGTCTCGTCCCGATTTTAACAAACATGGGCTCCCTGATGATTTATCTTCTGTCCAATCTGCTGATTGTGGAGTACCTCACGGATTATAAAGGAGCGGCCTACAGGCTTTTCGAAGCTTTTCATGTCACGCCTGTTTTAAGCGCAGGACTGAATACAGCGATTGAACCAAATGTCATTATTTTATTTGGCATCTGCTTTATGCTCATGGTTCTCACTGTTCAGATTTTGAGCGAAACAGCAAAAAGATGGATTGATCCAAGGGAGGGAAGCGCATGAGGAATATCCCTCTATTATCCGGCCTCTTCATGCTCGCAGTCCTTGTTGTTATCGCATGGCTGGGTCCGGTGATTCCGTCTGTGAAGGAGGGGATCATTGAACAGAGAATGGTTTTTAAAGAGAGCGGAGCGTTTGAAAGGGCGCCCTTTCCTCCATCGCTGCAGCATCTGTTTGGGACAGATGAAGACGGACGGGATCTGTTAAGCCTTGTCATCATGGGTGCAAAGGAGACGCTGATGCTCATTCTTTTCATCAGCATCATCAGGTATGGAGCGGCTATTTTGCTTGCGCTGCTCAGTTTGCCTGAAAAAAGTCCCGCCCGGGCACTTATCTACAGTCTGAACGGATTTGCAGCAAGCCTTCCGATTGTGTTCGCTGCCATTCTCTTTATCACGATGCCTGTCTTTACCTTCAGCCCCCACCGTGTTTATTGGATTGTCCTGATTCTCTCCCTTTCAGACGTCGGCCGGGTCGCCTATGTGTTTCAGCAGGCCATGAAGTCCATCTCGCATACGCAATATGTAGAAGCCGGAGTAACAATCGGAAACAGTCCGTTTGGCCTGTTTTCCCGCCACTATCTTCCGAATTTGCTGCCTGATGCTGTTATCCACTTTTTTATGGATTTGGGAAAGGTCGCTCTTCTCCTCGGCCAGCTCGGCATCCTGTCCATTTTCGTTACGCAGGCATTTGTGCAGCTGAACTACGGGTACGGAGAATTGCAGAATACAAGTCTGAATTGGCCGATTCTGCTTGGCATGGCGAAGTCTAATATGATCAATGGATTTTGGATTCCTTTTTTCCCAGCGCTTGCTCTTACCTATTTGATCTTGACGTTTAATCTTATTGGAGAAGGCTTGAGAAAACATTTCAGCAGGATCTAAAAAAAGCCAATGGGTAACTAACCCATTGGCTTTAGATTTAAATAGAGACATCCCTCTTAGTAAAAGCTGCCCACGCCGCCAGAAGGAAAACGAGCAAATAAACGAACAGAACGGACATTGAAAAACCAAGTGTCATCCCTTCAAACAGCGGCCGGTTTCCTTGCAGGTGCTGCTTAAGATTCGTGTTTGCAAAAAGAATATATTTTCCCCAGTTCATTCCGTAGTGAGCCATCAGCTGCACCATGATTTTGCCTGAAAACGTCAGGACGATGGAAAGCCCGATGGCAAGAGAGCTGTTTCTGAATACAGAAGAAATCATAAAGGCAAAACCCGAAATCAGAACAATTTCAATAAAAGTTGTCAAGTATTGCAGACCAATACTTTCCGCCATCAGTTTGTCATCAGGTGCAACGGATGCGCCAAAGAAAACAAGCCCAAGAATGACAGAGAAAAGAAAGTAAGCCAGCAGGAAATAGACGCCGAAGAGAAGGGCCGTCAAAAATTTAGCTGCAAGGATCTTCGAACGGGTTTTCGGACGGATTAAAAGAAACTTGATGGTGCCCCAATTAAATTCGTTTGCCACAATGGCACCTGCAATCACAAGAGAGAAAAACGGCAGGATAAATAGAGTGCCTGTTGAAAAGGAAAGATAGCCAATGACGTTTTCGCCCACTCCCGCTCCTGTGAACATCTGCTTTGAACCGGCAGCAAGCAGGAAACTGATAACGGCAAGCGTTATAAAAAGCGCAGCTGTGCTTTTCTGATAGAGCAGCTTTTGGTGTTCCATTTTCAGTAGATTAAACATCCGGCATGCCTCCAGTCAGTTCAATAAATGTTTCCTCCAGTGATTTGGACAGAGGCAGGATCGCAAACACATCAATTTGTTCATTTAAAAGCATTTTATTTATGACCGGAATCTCTTCTCTTTTAGCAAGAAGAACAATCTCGCTGTTTTCAGCTGCAGCCGAGTAATCATTTAGAAGATCCGCAGCACGAATTGCATCGGACACTTCAAACTTCACCGTCAGAAGCTCCCCCTCACGGCTGCCGATTTCCTGAACAGCAAGAATTTCACCATCTTGTATGATGGCGGCACGGGAGCACATATCCTCTACTTCTTTCAGCAGATGAGAGGCAATCACGACGGCCGTTCCCTCTTTTGTACAAAGTTCTTTCAAATACGTCCTTAGCTCTCTGATTCCGGCAGGGTCAAGCCCGTTTGTCGGCTCATCCAGAATGAGCAATTTCGGTTTATGTAAAATAGCCTGTGCAATCCCGAGACGCTGCCTCATTCCGAGGGAATAGGTCTTAACCCTATCGTGAATGGCAGGACCCAGCTTCACGAGCGATACAACTTCTTTTATTCTGCCTTCATCTATATTTTCATGCATACAGGCAAAGTGAGTCAGGTTTTGAAATCCTGTCATGAATGGATAAAATTCAGGATTCTCAACGATTGCCCCGGCATGGTTCATCGCCTCTTCAAAATGTGTCTTAATGGAATACCCGCTGACAGATATTTCACCTTCGTCCTTTTTCACGAGACCAAGAACAGATCGAATCAGTGTTGTCTTCCCGGAGCCATTCGGGCCCAGCAGACCGAATAATTCTCCTTCGTATACAGTCAGGTTTACATTATAAAGCAGCTGTTTATCCCCAATTGCCTTGTTCAGGCCATTTACGCTCAGTACGGCTTTTTTCACGGAGCATTCCTCCTCTACTCCCAAGTATATACTTGTTTTTCTGATTTCGATATGTAAAAAAGTCCATTGAAAAGAGCTGCCAATAAAGAGAAGCAGCCCGACTTGATTCTATGTATTTTTCGGCAGACCCGGCGGCTGGAAATAAGGCGGCACCTTGAGCCAGCTTCTTTGGATCATAAGTGTTTTCAGGTTTACGCTGTATTGAATAACCGCCGTTAAATAAGATAAAAACATCACAGACACATCGTTTCTAACAGATTGTGCGAGAGCGGTTCCGCAGAATGTAATATATGTAGCCGTCTTAACACTCAGGAAGTTCGCAATTTCATTGTCTGTAAAACGGACGCCGAAGGGAACGTCACCCTGTTCTGAAGATGGTTTTTCCTCTGAAGTGGGAGGAAGAGGAACACCTTCTGCTATGAAGAACTCCTTAAGCTTTGTGATGACCTCGCTCGTATCATTTTTCCCCGTTTCAATTTGCTTAACAAGCTCAGTATCTGTTGTTGTATTTAAAAAGACGCCGTAAAATACGACTGCCTCCTCCATCAGGGTCAGCAATGTCCAAAGAGCCATTACTTCTCCCACATGCAGCGGAGTTTTCGGTTCACCGTCAGCGGAGAGCTTGATCATGTTCTTTATCGTTTCATATACTTTCAATGTGTAACACCTCCACTATATAGAATTCCCAGTTTTTCTTGGAATATAAATCTAAAAAGGGCCGTGCCCTGTCAAAAAATTGACAGCTGCACGGCCCTGCTCGGTCTCTGCTAAGCTCTGCTCTATTTCACTTTTAAGCGTTTATGCTTTTAAGCAATAAAGTATCTATTTCTATCTTACCCTGCTTCTTAATCAACGTCAAGGGTTTATTTTAACTGCTCCTATTTATAGTTATAGAAAAAAACTCCGCACTCGGCGAAGTCACATTTGATCATTTGTTTTTTCTGATACAGCCGTCAACGCATTCCTGTTTTCCTGAACCTTGGAGCTGTAAGTAAAGTCCCCGTAGCAGTATGGATACCTGAAGTTGGACTTGTCCCCTCCGCAATTGTATAGTTCCGGCTGTTTTTTCACCTGGATCATTGAAAATTCTTTCGCAAGCTCTTCCGTGTGCATTCCGCCGTTTTCAACCACAAAGTCAATATAGCCGAGGCCCATGTTGTATGCCTGTACAATCGTCATTTCATCTACCTTGCGCTCCTGTCCGTACTTCAGGCTTCTTTGAAAATACTCCACACCCTGCCTGATGCTTTCTTCCGGATCGGTAATGGCATTTCGCGGCAGACCTGCTGACTCTGAAGCCTGCATGGGGTCTCCCCCTCTGCCTTTACTTTCCTGCTGCATAAGTGCCAGAACGAGAGGCGTATACTCTTCAAGCTGATAAGTTGCAAGCTCCTGTTCAATAAGGGGCTCGTACTTTATGACTTCCTCAAACGCATTCTGCTGCATCACAGCCGGCTGTCTTTCTGCCGAATAAAACACGGTAAGCGCAAAAAAACCGGCAAATACAAGCAGCAGAAAACCTATACTGGTTTTTATGAATTTCATCTCATCCTGCTCCGTTCTCTTATGCCCTTTGCCTACTATTATAATAAATCTGGCAATCTCTTCAACTTAGAACTAGCCCCAGCTTCTCATCTTTTTAAGAATAAGGTAGAATGTACGAAAGCGAAACAGGCTGCAGACTATCACCTTGTCAGGCCCAGGCCCTAGATGAAACTTTTGCCGGCCTGTTTTCGTCTATTCTATGAAACTTCTATTCCAAGTGAGGGATTACCATGTTTGAAATAAAACCAATACAAGCTGAACATACATATGCCTTGAGGCAAAAAGTACTGATGCCCGACTTTTCCATAGAAGAGTGCGGCTATCAAAAGGATTTTGATCAAGATACGCTTCACATCGGTGCATTTAAAGAGGAAGAACTGATCGGAACAGCATCCTTTTTTAAAGAAACACATGAAAAAATAAAAGGGAAACACGCATACAGACTGCGCGGCCTTGCCATTGATCCGGAGCACCGGAACCAGCTCCGGGGTCAAACGCTGCTCCTGCTGGCCGAAAACAAACTATCACAGCTCGAAGCAGAAACGCTGTGGTGCACAACACTTGTCAATAACGTTGAGTACTACCAGCACCTCGGCTTTAAAGAAACCGACTTCCGTTTCCATGTTCCTTCGAAGGGACTGAATGTGCTGATGGTGAAGGGGCTTTAAACGAATAAAAGGATTGACGATACACTGAACAGCAGGCCACATTGGGCTGCTGTTTTTTTATCATGCTTTCTGATCAGGACTTTGTGCTGTTAACTCTGCTTTAGCGCATTTTCCTTTTATCCTGCGCTCCACTTTCTGCTGTTAACTCCTCTTTAGCGCATTTTCGTTTGACCCTGCGCTCCACTTTTTGCTGTTAACTTCGCTTTAGCGCATTTTCCTCTAGTCACCCACTGCACTTTCTGCTGTTAACTCCGCTTTAGCGCATTTTCCTCTAGTCACCCACTGCACTTTCTGCTGTTAACTCTGCTTTAGCGCATTTTCGTTTGACCCTGCGCTCCACTTTTTGCTGTTAACTTCGCTTTAGCGCATTTTCCTCTAGTCACCCACTGCACTTTCTGCTGTTAACTCCGCTTTAGCGCATTTTCCTCTAGTCACCCACTGCACTTTCTGCTGTTAACTCTGCTTTAGCGCATTTTCGTTTGACCCTGCGCTCCACTTTCTGCTGTTAACTCCTCTTTAGCGCATTTTCCTTTGACCTTGCGCTCCACTTTCTGTTGCTAACTCCGCTTTAACGCATTTTCCTTTGATCCTGCGCTCCACTTTCTGCTCCTAACTCCGCTTCAACACAAAAACACCCGCAGCTGCATGAGCTGTGGGTGTTCATTTATTTCACTTCTTTATTCATAAGGACAAGCTGCTTTGTTCCGGCCCCTGATTCTAGCCACTCGGCTGCAGCACGGGCAAGGTTCTTTTCAATAATCCGGTCAGCAGCCGTCGGGCGGGAACTCATGCATTGGGATTCGTCGTAGATAAGCTCTTTGAAATCAAGCTCCATCTTTTTTCCCAAGTAAGCACCAAGCTCCTGCGGCGGAACCGACTCATTAATGATTAAAAAGGAATAAGTAATCCCTTTTTCATCTTTCTGCTTTAAGTACTCAGCAGCATGCTGCCAGGATGATTCATCAGCGGTAACCACAAATCCGTCAACAGCTGCGGCTGCCTCCTTCATCAGGTCTGATACTTCATGCCCGGGCAGCTGCACGCAGCAGACCCTCTGTTTCATATACAGGAGCGAGCTGATCGTATCTTTTACTTTCAGTACATTCGTCACGACTTCATTCAGTGCCGTATCATATCCGAGAGCATGATCCTCGAGGTATGAGACCGGCAAAAAGAGCACGTTCGTTTTTGCCTGGGAAAGCAGCTGTACCGCCTGATCTGATCCTCCGAGGACGAGGACGGCATCATAGGTTTCCATTACAGGCAAGAAGTCATGTTTCTTCTCGGCAACCGTTTTTTCCGGGATGGAACGGATCCATTCGCCAAGCGGCTCTGCCTGCAGTGTTCCTGTATGCCATTCAAGTGCGGATGCTTCCGTGTTTTTATCCGCAGCAAATGCTTTAATGGCAGCTAAAATTATTCGTGTTTCATTAATAGTATCGATTCCGAAAACAGCGATGCGCATGTGATCCCTCTTTCATCTTGGAAGTTAAATGTGCTTTTGCTGAAAGGCAGCGATGCTTGCATATTCTTCCTTCAGCAGTCTTGAAAGACGTATATAAATCGGTGCCAGTTCCTGATAAACGGCAGCGTTTTCGCGAATTGGCTTATGATGATGAGCAGCCCCCACCATGTCAGAGACAACATCAAGGGAAGATACATGCCCAAGGCCGTACAAGCCAAGAATAGCGGCTCCAAGGCATGAGCTTTCAAAGCTCTCCGGTACAGAAACCTCCTGGTCGAAAATATCGGCCATCATCTGGCGCCATAGTTCAGACCTGGCAAATCCGCCTGTCGCCTGAATGCTTGCCGGCTCTCCGATCAATTCTTCGAGCGCGAGAAGAACAGTATACAGGTTGAAAATAATTCCTTCAAGTACAGAGCGTATCATGTGTTCTTTTTTATGGTGAAGAGAGAGGCCGAAGAATGATCCTCGTGCATTTGCATCCCAAAGAGGCGCCCGCTCGCCTGCCAGATATGGATGAAAAAGAAGGCCGTCTGATCCCGGCTTTACGCGTGCCGCGATTTCTGTCAGCACTTCATACGGATCTTTGCCAAGCTTCTTTGCCAATTCTGTTTCTTCGTGCCCGAGCTGATCTCGAAGCCACCTGAAAATCATTCCCCCGTTATTGACAGGCCCCCCAATGACCCATTTGTCTTCGGTCAATGCATAACAGAATGTTCTTCCTTTAGGATCTGTAACGGGCTTATCCGTCACGGTGCGGATAGCGCCGCTTGTTCCGATTGTCACAGCTGCAGCTCCCGGCTGAACGGCGTTTACGCCAAGGTTGGAAAGCACGCCGTCACTTGCTCCGACGACAAAAGGCGTGTCAGCATGAAGCCCCATAAGAGCCGCATACTGAGCATCGAGTCCAGTCAGGGAAACCGTTGTGCTGACAGGCTCAGACAGGTGCTCAGCAGTAATGCCGGCAACTTCAAGAGCCTCCCTGTCCCAATTAAGCTCATGAAGATTGAACAGTCCCGTAGCCGTAGCAATGGAATAGTCAACCACGTAACGCTTAAACAGCTTGTAGAAAACATATTCTTTTATTGAAATAAACTTAAAGGTTTTCAAAAACAGCTCAGAACGGTCGTGTCTGATCCACGTGATTTTGGATAGCGGAGACATTGGATGCAGAGGGGTTCCCGTTCGAAGATAAATCTCATGCCCGTTCATTTCATTTTTAATTTTCTCCGTCCATTTAGCACTTCTGTTATCTGCCCATGTTATGCAGTTTGTAAGGGGAATTCCCTCCCTGTCAACGGGAATGACGCTGTGCATCGCAGAACTGAATGAGACGAACAGAATATCTGATGGATGAACATTTCCGCCTGAAATCACTTCGCGGATGGTTGTCACCACAGCCTGAAAAATTTCTTCCGGATCCTGTTCTGCCGTCTCCGGGTCCGGGGAATGCAGAGGATATTCAATCCCATGCGTAAAAACAATGGTTCCATCTGTCTTAAATAGAACAGACTTTGTACTTGTCGTGCCTATATCGGTGCCGATCATATATTTTTCTATCAAGTTTAATCCTCCCCTGCATTTTCGTACAGCGTTTTCATTTACAAAAGCGGAAGCGCCTTGGTCAGATCCGATAGGCAGATAAGAATCAGGCAGAAAAGTCCGGGTTTGACTTTTTTGCCTGATTTGTTCTGACAGAGGATTTAGGCGCTGGAGCTGGACGAAGATAACTTTATTTTGTTATCCAAAGCCTTTTATTCATATTTTACCTAAATGAAAAAGAAGATGCTTCTAAATAAGCCTCTTCCCTTTCCAATTATGCACGTAAACGCATTAATCTTTATTTACAACAGCGTGTCCGCCAAATTCATTGCGCAAAGCTGCGACTACTTTTCCAGAGAACGTATCCTCATCAAGAGAACGGTATCTCATCATTAGAGAAAGTGCGATGATCGGCGTTGCCGTTTGAAGGTCAAGCGCTTCTTCAACCGTCCATTTCCCTTCGCCGGATGAGTGCATAACTCCTTTAATACCATCAAGTTTTGAATCCTTCGAGAACGCATTCTGAGTAAGCTCCATCAGCCATGAGCGGATAACAGATCCGTTGTTCCAGACTCTTGCCACCTGTTCATAGTCAAAATCAAACGGGCTTTTCTCAAGCACTTCAAAGCCTTCTGCGATTGCCTGCATCATGCCGTATTCTACGCCGTTATGAACCATTTTCAAATAGTGGCCGCTTCCGGTTTCACCGGCATACAAGTAGCCATTTTCAACACAGATATCCTTAAACAGCTGCTCGATTGATGTGAAAACCTCTTTGTCTCCGCCAATCATTGTGCATGCGCCGCTGCGTGCGCCTTCCATGCCGCCGCTTGTGCCGACATCAAAGAAATGAACGCCCTGTTCTTTCATTTCTTTTCCGCGCTTAACGGATTCTTTATAGTTTGAATTTCCGCCGTCAATGACAAGATCTCCAGGCTCAAGCAGGCCTTTTAGTTCAGACAGTACATTTTCTGTAATCACACCGGCCGGAACCATCATCCAGATCTTTCTTGGCGCCTCAAGCTTCGATACCAGCTCCTCAATGGAAGAAGCACCTTCTGCACCCATATTTGAAAGTTTGGCTACTGCTTCTGAATCGATATCAAAAGCAACAACCTCATGTTTATGATCCATTAAATTAAGTGAAAGATTATAACCCATCTTTCCAAGGCCGATTAAACCTACCTGCATCTTTGAAAACTCCTTTTTATCACATGTTTTGTCCTATCCCTATTATACGAATTTTTTTTCGTTTAGCAATCGCTTCCAAGAAATTTTTTTTCACATTTACTTTGTGCTATACTTTTTCTAGTACATGTAAGCGAGGTCATTCTTTATGGGGCAAAATTGTTTAGGTAGCATCCGTTCTCATTATGCGAGGTTGAGTGAAAAAGAAAAAAAGATTGCTGATTTTATTTTGGAAAACCCCAGGGAAATTATTCATAGTACGATAAATGAAACAGCTGACCGGCTCGGTGTCGCAGAAGCGACCGTTTTCCGCTTTTGCAAGCGCATTGATTTTAAAGGCTACCAGGCGATGAAAATCGCTCTGGCTTCAGAGATTATGAGTCCGATCCAGCAGATACATGAGGAAATTACTGAAAACGATAATGAAAAGGCCGTCGCGGAAAAAGTATTTCAATCCAACATCCGCACCCTTGAAAACACCCTGCAGATTTTAGATTTTACATCTATTGAGAAAGCTGCCCGCATCCTTGCAGGCGCGAACCGCGTAGATTTTTACGGAACAGGAGGCTCTGCCATCATTGCGATGGATGCCTATCATAAATTTATCCGCACCGGCATTTCCGCCTATGCGTTTATTGATTCGCATTTTCAGCTGATGTCAGCCTCACAGCTCACGAATAATGATGCAGCAGTCATCATTTCCCATTCAGGGACCAATAAAGACACGATTAAAATCATGAATACGGCAAGAAAGAACGGAGCGAAAACCATCGGGATCACAAGCTTCCCAAAATCCCCTGTCGGCCAGAATTCAGATGTTGCGCTGTTTACAAGCTCTGAAGAAACCGAATACAGGTCTGAAGCTCTGGCATCGAGAATCGGCCAGCTCAGTTTGATTGATGCGCTCTATGTGAATATGATGATCCAGAATAAAGAAAAGGCGAATCGGTCTCTTGAAAAAATCCGGAGTGCAATTTCTGAAACGAGAGTTTAGCGGAAGGCAGAATACTCTGCCTCGCGAAAATACACCTGGAACAGTACTAAATAAGCAAATTCAGCACCGTTTCTGCGGTGTTTTTTTTCATAGTAAAATCCCAATGAACTATACCTTGAAATCGAAGGAGCCCTAGACGTATAGATTGATAGATTCACAGCACTCACTTTGTACAGGTTAAATTTGACAATACCAGTATAGTATTCTACATTGTGAATAATTGGAAGAATGAAAGGGGGGCGAAAGAGATGGGATTTTTTCAGCGAATGTTTATAAAAGTAGAGGAAGTTAATCGCGGAGAAGCAGCAGCCGCTGAGCTGGAGTCGGAAATGGTGCTGATTACAAAAGAGGATGCATACGATTTTTGGATTCAAATGGCTCAAAATATTCTTGTAAATGCTGTCAACGCGACAGGTACGACAGTAGATCGCGCCTTTGTCATTGTCGATTTTCGCCATGAACCGGCGTTTGAGCTGTTTTATCAGCAAAATGGTTCACTTTTAATGTGGGATGAGCTCGAAGACATGACGATTACAGAAAAAATCCGGACACAGCTTCTGCCGCAGGCGCCTGACGCAGCGAATGTGATAAATGAAAACTTCCTCGCAGCAGGACACGTCCCGATTGCGCATGCAGAGCTCCAGTTTGAATGGGCTACGAAGGCATGGTTTTCCCATATCATATGGGCGGACGGAGAGCACGCCGAAATTCCAAGGGATGAGCTTCTTCGCAACTGGTTTGCCCGCATAGAAATAGAAACCGCAAATGTACCGCTCGACAGTGACCAAAAGCTTTCTTGGTATCCGGAATAAAAGCGAACTTCACCACAATCAAAAGTCCTCAGACGTCTGCCTGAGGGCTTTTTATTTTCAACAAATCCATAACCGTCAGACTGACTGTTTCTTTCCCCCTGGCATAGCTCACAGCATAAAGGATGAATGCAAGTAAAATCGATGTCACTAAATAAATCATCCAGTAGATTGCCGTTCCGGCATACGAAATGCCGAGCACAAACGCTGCCGTAAACCAGAGCATAAGATGAAGA
The DNA here is from genome assembly GCF_053629595.1 of Metabacillus sp. SLBN-84. Classification (NCBI taxonomy): domain Bacteria; kingdom Bacillati; phylum Bacillota; class Bacilli; order Caryophanales; family Bacillaceae; genus Metabacillus; species Metabacillus sp. SLBN-84. The sequence continues at coordinate 613,358 of NZ_JBRJIP010000001.1, read as the reverse complement.
AGATGCTGCAGCTTATACCTTTTTTTCTCTAAAACAGCCGTAAAAAAGGACGCGCAGTATAACGCAGCTATGGCGGCATAAATACCTGATACGATGATAACTGCAAACAGCATAACCGATCATTCCTTTCCTTACTGACTATTTTCGCACAGGCAGCAGGATCAATAAAGAAAGAACTTTCATTACCCAGGTAACTAAAAGGTGTGATATAATTACCCAGGTAACTATCTAAAAGGAGAACCAACACATGACCGCCGAACAGAACCTTTTTCACGCCATTCAGCAGCTTTCGAGGAAGCTGACAAACCGTTTAAATGAAACGCTTCAGCCTTTTGGCCTTTACAGCGCGCAATGGACCGTGCTATTCACCCTCAAAAAATCAGGAACTCTCACACAGACTGAGCTCTGTGATTACTTATCGATTGAAGCTCCTCCTATGACGCGCACTATCCAGCGCCTCGTGAAACAGGGCTACGTCCAGCAGGTTCAAGGAGCTGATAAACGGATGAAGCACATCAAACTCACTGACAAAGCGACCCAGGATTATGAAAAATGGGAATCAGCAGTAGCTGAAATGGAGAAGGACCTTCTTTCGGGCATGCCGGAAAGCACTCAGGAGCCTCTCAGGATGTATATTCAGCAGTGGCTTCTTCATATAAGAAATACAGAAAGGAAATGAAATATATGAATGAACAAAAACTATGGACCAGAAATTTCCTGTCCATTTCTATAAGCAGCTTTTTTCTCTTTTTGACGTTTTACTATCTGCTCGTAACCCTGCCCATTTATGCCATCCACGATTTAAACGGAAAACCGGCACAAGCAGGCCTGATAGTGACCATTTTTCTGGTCGCAGCCATTGTCGTCCGGCCATTTGCCGGGAAATGGATTGAACGGCACGGAAAAAGGAAAGTGCTCCTTTCCTCCCTTTTGATTTTTTTAATAGGATCCTTGCTTTATTCTTCTATAAACTCAATGAACGGGCTGTTTGCATTAAGATTCCTGCACGGAATTGGCTTCGGAATGGCCACGACGGCTGCAGGAGCGATTGTGGCAGATATCATTCCTGAATCAAGGCGCGGCGAAGGGATGGGCTATTACGCCATGTCGATGAATCTTGCGATGGTCATTGGACCGTTCCTTGGCCTGACTGCTATGGACCAATGGGGCACGGGCATTATGTTCAGCATCTGCATCTTTACAGCTGTTTTCTCCCTAGTGTCAGGATTACTTATGACTCTTCCAAAAGGTACTGCGGATGGAAGCAAAGTCGTTCCAGCTGCCGGCCGCACAGGAATAAAAGGATTCTTTGAGCCCTCAGCTATCTCAATTGCGCTGGTAGCCGGACTATTCGCTCTGGTGTATGCATCCATCCTTTCCTTTGTCTCTGTATACGCCAGGGAAATCGGCCTGATGCAGGCAGCAAGCTACTTTTTTGTTGTCTATGCCGTGGTCATGCTCCTTGCACGGCCTTTTACGGGAAAATGGTTTGACCGCTATGGGGCAAATTTCATTATCTACCCTGCCATCCTGATTTTTGCAGCAGGAATGGTGCTTTTGAGCATCGCTGATACATCACTCGGCTTCCTCACCGCTGCAGGCTTAATCGGCCTCGGATGGGGCACTCTGTTTCCAAGCTTCCAGACGATCGCCATCCAGTCCGCAGAGCCGAAAAAAAGAGGGCTTGCCACAGCAACCTTCCTGTCCATTTTTGATATCGGGATTGGTGCAGGTTCATTTATCGTCGGTGTGCTGACAGCCAAGATTTCGTTCAGCTCCTTGTATTTTGCCAGTTCGTTTTTTATTTTGGGATGCCTGGCTGTTTACTATATGCTGCATGGGAGAAAGGACGCTGCTTTGCGTGCAGCGGTGATGGCGGAGACGGAAAAGCAAAGTGCATGATAAGTCATTTTGAATTAGAACATAAAGAAGAGCCTGCTCCCGTAGAGCCGGCTCTTCAGTGTTCCAGCAAGTAGTTTATCCTCTTCTCCAAAAGCCCTTCTCCCCCATAACCCATCAGCACGTTAACAATTTCTCCGTCCCTGTTGATAAAATAGGTTGTCGGCACAGCCGCTACCCTGAATAGTGAGGCTGCTGCTCCCGTTTTATCCAGCAGGACAGGAAACGTGAAACCATAATCTTTCGCAAACATATACGCTCCTTCTTCTGAATCCTGGGCTGTTAGATTCACGGCGTAAATTTTCACTTTTCCTTCATATTTCTTTGAAAGCATGACTAGCTCGGGAGCTTCCTGTTTGCACGGACCGCACCAGGAAGCCCAGAAATTCAGGACAACGGGCTGATTATATGGAGGTTTGAGATGGTGTTCCTGCCCGCGCATATCCTTTAGTGTGATTTCAGGAGCGAGCGGATCTTTTGCCAGTGCAGGCTGGTGGAATGCTAAGCAAAAACATAAAGACAGTACAAATCCGATTATTCTCTTCAACGTCTTTCCTCCCTTTTTAAAGCTAGCATTCTCCTTATCAAAAGTGCATATTCCTAAAAAGACAAGCGTACACATGAGATAGGATGATTTTCTGAAAGGAGCGGCTCGTTTTGCTTTCTAAAACAAGTTCAGCAATCGTTACTTTTCTTTTTATGGCTTTGTTTATTGGAATGATGGCCTATTTGGATACACCCCAGGCAACAAGTGATGAAACTGTTACGTTTCCGATGGCTGCTGAAGAAGAGGATCAGGAGACAGCGGCTTTGGAATCAGAGCTGGTCACTGTTTATGAAGACAAAAAAATCGGCACAAAATGGGAAGACGGCTACCGTATAGAAACGTATCAGGAATTTGAGGTAGTGAAGGATACAGACGGGAAAACGGTAGATGTCAGGCCGACGGGGAACTACAGTTATTTGAAGTATAAAGGTGATGCAGAATAAAAGAAGGGTGTCCCGGCAGCAGGCCGGAACACCCTTCTTTGTTTTTGCTTAGGCAGAAGACTGATGGAACAGCATGAACCATTCAGTGCCATCAATTCATGGTATTGATTTTTTGATGGCACTTATAATGATCTTGAGAACCATCAAACACCGTAATCCTTTTCTTGATGGCACTTATCAAGCTGTTTAGAACCATCAAACTCCGTAATCCTTTTCTTGATGGCACTTATCAAGCTGTTTAGAACCATCAAACTCCGTAATCCTTTTCTTGATGGCACTTATCATGCTGTTTAGAACCACCAAAAACCGAAATCCTTTTCTTGATGGCACTTATCATGATGTTGAGAACCATCAAACACCGTAATCCTTTTCTTGATGGCACTTATCAAGCTGTTTAGAACCATCAAACTCCGTAATCCTTTTCTTGATGGCACTTATCATGCTGTTGAGAACCATCAAACTCCGCATTCCTTTTCTTGATGGCACTTATCATGCTGTTGAGAACCATCAAACACCGCATTCCTTTTCTTGATGGCACTTATCATGCTGTTTAGAACCATCAAACACCGTAATCCTTTTCTTGATGGCACTTATCATGATGTTGAGAACCACCAAAAAACCGCAATCTTCTTTTTAATAGAACCATCCAAACCGAAGATCATTTCCCTCCAGTAAACGATATCCCCTTAATAAAATACCGGTTAAAGAATGCATAAATCAGCAGAACCGGAAGCGTGAACACCATGGATGCCGCCATGATATAGTTCCAGTAGCTGACGTACTGCCCCTTAAAGGTATTAAGTCCGAGCGGAAGGGTGAACATTTCAATGTCGGTCATGACGATCAGCGGTCTCATGAAGTCATTCCATGAGCCCATGAATACGAAGATGGCCTGTGCTGCAAGGGCTGGTCTTGCGAGCGGAAGCACAATTTTAAAGAATGTGCCGAGTCTGCTGAGTCCGTCCATCTCTGCGGCTTCTTCAAGTTCTTTCGGGAAGTTGATGAAAAATTGTCTCATCATGAAAATGAATGTGGCGTTGATCATCGCAGGAACAATCATACCCTGGTAGGAATTGAGCCAGCCGAGCTCTTTTAAAATCAGATAGTTCGGGATCATTGTGACCTGCGCCGGAATCATCAGGACGGCAAGAATCATGATGAACAGAGCTTTTTTTCCGGGGAAACTGAGCCTTGCCAGCGCATAACCTGCCATGGAGTTGAACAGGAGGTTGAGTGCCGTTCCAACCACTGCAATCAGCACGCTGTTAAACATCCATCTCGGAAAGAGCTCCTGCTCGATGAAGATTTGTTTGTAGTTGTCGAGTGTAAAGTTTTTTGGAATAAAGCTCAATGTGCCGCTTACGATTTCCTGCAGTGTTTTAAAGGACGAAGACAGCGCCCACAGGAAAGGCACAAGTGTTGTGATGGCATAGAGAATCAATATCGCATAGACAATGATCCGTCCGGCTCCAAGCTTTTTCTTCATGTTTCTCCCTCCTTAATATAGCGACTCTTCTTTTGAAAATTTTCTCTGTATCAGTGTAGCGACAAGGATGACGATGGCAAGCATGAGCACAAGTGCTGCTGCGTATCCCATCGTTCCAAGATTTTTGAACGCATATTGATAGACTAATAGAACGACCGTCAGCGTGGAGTTGTCAGGTCCCCCTGATCCTCCTGAAAAAATATATGACTGGTCGAACAGCTGAAACGTTCCGATCAGTCCCATGATGGCGACAAATGATGTAACTGGACGCAGCTGCGGGACAGTGATCTTCATGAATTTCTGAATGGTATTTGCCCCGTCAAGTTCAGCCGCTTCATATAAAGAGTCCGGAATATCCTGAAGGGCTGCCAGGTAAATAACCATGAAAAACGGTGCTGTTGACCAGATGTTCATGATCATAATCGCGTTCAGCGCAATATTCGGGTCCCCGAGAAAGTTATACGTCGGAAGTCCAATCGCATCAAGCACGTTATTGATCAGCCCGTTTTTATTGTACATCCACATGAAAATCAGCGTCAGTACGGCTGATGAAGTCAGTGTAGGCAGGAAGTAAACAATCCTGAAAAAGGTCTGTCCTTTCATGCCGGCATTTAACGTTGCAGCCAGAATCAGAGCAAGAATGGTCTGGCACGGCACAACGATGACAACGTACTTGAACGTATTCCAAAGAGCAATTTGCGCCCTCGTATCATTGAGTATTCGCGCGAAGTTTTCAAAGGCCACAAAATCATAGCTTGTTGTTCCAAGCAGCTGAACTTTGTGAAATGACATAAAAATAACGTAAAAGATCGGTCCGATAATAAACAGCAGCAGGACAAATAGTGCAGGCGACATGAAGAAGTAGCCCTGTCCCGCTTCTCGTAATGTTCGTTTTGAAAGGTGTTTCATAAAATGGCCACGCTCCCTGTGCAACGGATTGCTGCACAGCCTCTTTCCATTGAAGCCGTAACTTCAGCAGAAAGAAGCCGTGCAGATTTTATAAAGGAGAAAGGAAGTTGACGCTCCCTGTTCTCCCGCTTCACCGGTTTATTTTGAATCAATCTCGCTGTTTGCCTGTTTTTCCGCTTCTTTTAAAGCCTCTTCAAGCGGACGGTCTCCCAGAAATGCACTTAAAAACTGATTATTGAAGTTGTTCATAACAATCGGGAGCGACGTGCCTTCAGACCAGACAGTTGCATATTCTGCTCCTGCTACAAGCGGTCCGCGAAGTTCGTCCTTATCAAAACCAAGCTTTTCTGCAACTGATTTGCGTGTTGGAAGTGCGTAGCCTTTACTTGTCCACGTTTCCATTCCTTCTTTTCCTGTCAGGTAAGAAAGCAGTTCCCATGAAGCCTCTTTCTTTTCAGAAGCAGCATTCATGACATACGCAACGCTGTAGGCCATCGTTGATTTTTCACCATTTACTGAAGGCAGCTCGGCTGTTCCGTATTCTACATCCGGGAAGGTATCAGCAAGGAACGGAATTGCCCAGTTTCCTTCAATGACCATAGCAGCTTTCTGCTGGCCGAACACTTCCCCGCCCCATGTTGCGCCAACTTCTTTAGGTTCAACCGCTGACTTGTCGACATTGTGCATATCAATAATCGGCTTTAACGCTTCTGCCACTTCAGCTGATGCGAAGTTTGCCTTTCCGTCCTTTACGACGTCTCCCCCGAGGGATTCAGCAAGCCAGAACTGGCGAGCAAGCTCTGGTGCAACCCCAAAGCCGTATTTCCCGTCCTTTGTCAGCTTTTTAGCAGCATCTCGGAATTCATCCCACGTCTGCGGTACTTCTACACCAGCATCAGCAAGCATTTTTTTGTTGTAAAATAACGCTAGAGTTGAGTAATCTTTTGGAAAACCGTATGTTTTTTCGTCCGCAATAAATGCTTCCAAAAGAGGCTTTTCAAAATCTTCCACATCAAAATCCTCTGTAACATACTCATCAAGGGGCTCAATCACGCCCGTTTCAATTAACGCAGGAGCTTCAAAAGCATCCAGGTAAAACACGTCCGGACCCTCTCCGCCAATAAGACGGGTTTTAATAACATCCATGTATTGCTCCGTAATAACCTCAAGTTTCACGTCAATGTTCGGATGCTTCTCTTCAAAATCTGCTATGGTCTGCTTTAAAAGCTTTTCTTCCGTCGGATTTCCTCCCCAACCGGCAAGTGTCACTTCTGTCTTTTCTCCGTCTGCCCCTTCCTTAGAAGCTCCGTCTGAGCTGCACCCTGAGAGAACACCTGCCATTAACATTGAAGCAATTCCAAGTCCCGCCATCCATTTTCTTGATTTCATGTACTTTTGCCCCTTCCAATTTTTTATGATCTAAAGGAGGTGTCCCTCCAGCAGATAATGGGTTATTTCTGTGCGAGCTGCTTAGATGTGTTAAGTTGAAATCCTGTCGTATTTTTCAGCACTTCTATTTTGTAATCTGTTCCGCTGCGTTTAATAGAAAGAGACAGCTTTCCCTTTCTCGATTGCGAGTTCATGTACTTCAAGTGAATTCATTGATGGGAGCAGAACAGGAGAAAGCGTGATTTCTTCCTTTATGCTGTCCGGAAATAACCCGAGCAGAGATTGAATAAACACAAGCGGTGTCCCTGCTGCCCATGCTTGAGGTGAGCAGGCCACCGGATATTTTACGGCTTTGCCTCCCGCGCTGCTGTATCCGCAGAACAGTTCAGGCAGACGGTCATATTCAAAGTGTGATGCCGCTTCGATCAGGCCGTTTATAACTTTGGCTGTTTCCTGATGGAAGCCCGTTTTGCTCATTCCAAGCAGAGACATGCTGTTGTCATGCGGCCAGATGCTGCCGTCGTGATAGCTCATCGGATTGTAGCCGGCTTCGCCTTCCGCCATTGTCCGGATACCGTAGCCTGAGAACATTTTCGGCGAAACAAGCATATCTGTTACTGATTTTGCACGGGTTTCGCTGAGCATGCCTGAAAACAGAACGTGACCGGGATTTGATGTTATCGTTCCTACCTGGTCTTTCTTTTCATCAAGAGCGATGGCATAAAACTGAACATCCTCCATCCAGAAAGCTTCTTCAAACCTTTCTTTTAATGCAGATGCCTGTCTGCGGAGAAGGGCTGCTTTTTCAGGAAGATTCATTTTTTCATAGATATCAGCAAGCCCCGTTTTTGCCTGATAGACATATCCCTGTACTTCTGCAAGGGCAATCGGCGTTTTCGCATAATCCCCGTTGCGGTGAACGACTGAATCACCCGAGTCCTTCCAGCCTTGATTGGCAATGCCTTTGCTTGATTCCTGATGATATTCAACAAACAGATCATCATCGCGGTCTCCGTATTCATCAATCCACATTAAAGCGTTCTCAATTGTTTTCTCCAGAGATTTTGCAAGCTCCAAATCCCCTGTCCATTTCACATATTCAGATAATAGAATTAAAAACAGCGGAGTCGCATCAACCGTGCCGTAGTATGGGGTAAACGGGATCTGGCCTGTTGCAGCAAGCTCACCAAACCGGATTTCATGCATGATTTTACCCGGCTGCTCATCTCTCCATGGATCCAGATTCTGTCCTTGATAGTGGGCCATTGTCAGAAGGGTGCCCTTTGCAATCTCTGCCTGGAAAGGAAGGATCTGAAGTGCGGCAATCAGGCTGTCACGTCCAAATGGAACGCCAAACCAAGGAAGTCCCGCTACCGGGAACGGTCCAAACCCAACGTCTGTCAGAAGCACTCTCATATCATTCAGCCCGCGTTCAACCAGACGCTGCAGCGGTGCAAGATCCGTCTTCACTGTCGCTGTGCCTTCATTCCATTTTTCATAGGAAGCCTCAAGCTTTTCAAGAGCGTCTTCTTTTTTCACCATTTTATTTCCGATGCTATCGCCAATCTTTGGCTGTACCGCAAGTGTCACGGAATCTGATTCACCGTGTGCCAGTTCAAATTCGAACACAATGGTTCCGCTCTCTTCGGCGCGCTTTGCTTGTTTATCCCAGGTAATGACTGTGCTGCGGTTTACATGGTCTGCGCCTTCGTAGTGAAATGAAAGGGTGTTTTCCTCAACCTTCTGTCCGGTTCTGTGTCCAAGATCGCCGTTTTGGAATCCGCGGACAACAAACATATCAAGAAAATCAACATCTGCATGCACGCTGATTTCAAATTTTACCGGCTTTGGAAAGTAATTTTTCACTTTCACTTCTTCGTAAAGCACATCATCATAGATAAAACGCGAGCGTTCCATTTCAATGGATTCTCTCCACAGAATCAGCTCACCGTCTTTTTCCATATGAGGATTCGTCAATAGAATGCTTGATTTGTAGTTTTTGTCCGCTTCAGATGAAAGAAGAATTGGATCTTCACCGTTGATTTTCAAGTCCAGTTTGCTCAGGAAGCGTGTATCCTTTGTGTAAAGCCCTAAGCCGTACGGATGGTTTTCAGGTATATTCCCGTTTGTGTCTGTCAGAAGAAACAGGTCGTTTTCTTTAATCACTCTGTAATCCATGAATGTCCTCCTTGGTGAATCCGAAACGTTTTGGATTTCGTGCAGCACGTACCGAAACGTTTCGGTTTTTGGCAGTACCACGTAAGTGGCTTTTATTTTGCAGACTCTCTTATAATTAATTCTGTTTCAAGTGTAATCACTTGCGCACCGCTTTTTTCTTCAAGCATATCTATGAGTGCATTCGCTGCTTTGTAGCCGAGTTCAAACTTGTTTTGGGCAATGGTCGTCAGTGGAGGTGATGAATAGGCTGCAAGCAGAATGTTGTCGTAGCCGATGACAGAAAGCTGTTCGGGCACGGAAAGTCCCGCTGCTTTTGCACTTTTTATCACGCCAAGCGCCATAAGATCGCTTGCGCAGAAAATCGCTGTCAGTTCAGGGTGCTCCTTTAAAAGCATCGTTCCGGCTTCCTCGGCTTTTTCCTCCGTAAAGTCACCGCTCGCAACATACTGCTCGTTTACTTGAAGTCCCGCTTCCTGCAGGGCTTCCATATAACCTTTAAGCCTTTGCTTACTGACATAAGCCTGATCATGGCCATTCACCAGGCCGATGTTTTTGTGGCCGGATTGAATGAGATGCCGAACTGCCCGTTTTGCCCCAAGAACGTTGTCTGTTGTGACATAGCCCACGCTATTTGATGAAATCGGGATATCAATCAGCATACACGGGATGTCGCTTTCTACAACTTCCTTCAAATAAGGATCATCGATTTTCATCCCTTGAAGAATGACTCCGTCAACTCTTCGTTCCCTGCACAGCTGAGAGTACGTTTTCTCCCTCTGCTTTGTCGTTGTCGTACTGAAAAGCACCAGATCATAATCGCGTTCTGAAATGCATTCATTCACGCCCGAGAGAACCTCAAAAGTGAAATTGTCTTTGGAGCTGACCCGGTTCATGCCGGATACAAGCATGCCGATGGTTTTGGACTTTTTCATGACGAGTCCTCTTGCCAGCGTGTTCGGGCTGTAATTGAGCTGCTTGGCAATCTCCATAATCTTTCGTCTTGTCTTTTCATTCACATCGGAATAGCCGTTCAGTGCCCGTGATACAGTCGTTACCGACACGCCTGCCGCTTTCGCAATGTCTTTTATCGTAGTCAAAATACTTTCCTCCAAAACGTTTCGGATGCCTTTGATAGTCATCTTACATGATAATGATAACGTTTGCAAATGTTTTCTTTCTGAAAAACTCATGAAAAAAGGGATGACCGGCATCCCCCTATCTCATACATATCTCAGCCCAATCCGATTGTTGAAGGTCTGATTTTTATTTTTAAAAACAAAAAAGTTGTTAGAATAGTCAATGGTCAGCTCATGATCATAGGCTTCTTCAAAATCATGATCAACCAGGATGCTTAATTTTTCCGCCTCCAGTATTTTTTCATATTCATCAGGATTGCGCTTAGGGACGACTCTCATTTCATAAAGTGTATTCACAATGTCACAGCTTCCGCGGTCAAGCGAGAGCTGAAGCATTTTATCTTCAGGAATGCTTTTCAGCTGTTCCTTTGCACTGTCTGTTACAGTCATTTTCATTGCTCATCCTCCTTCGGAACCAGTATTTCAATATGCCGTTTTAAATTCCCAATTTTCACAGGCAGCTTATCCCCTTCATCCCCGTCAACATTTGCAATCATTTCGTATGTAGAGGAAACATCCACCTCGGGAACTTTTAAGTAGACAACCTGCTCGCTTTCTGCCAGATCCCCTGTCAGAACTTTTGGGAGCAGCAGAAGAAACTGAGGCAGGGCCATATCTTTTATGATCATGACGTGCAGTTTGCCGTCGTTGACCTTTGCTTCAGGTGCAATGGTTTCGAAACCGCCCACCGAATTTGTCAGGGCAATCAGCATGAGCAGCGCCTCCCCCTCCCACACGCCCTCTTCATGCTTGACGCGGAGTTCAAACGGCTGCTTTTCCTTCATTTTTTTTACCCCTTCGACAATGTAGGCGAGCGGACCAAGCTTTGTTTTCTGTTCAACAGGCGTTGAAAAAGATGCCTCTGCAAGAGCTCCTACAGCAACAATATTAATGAAATAGCGGTCGTTAATCTTGCCTACATCTGTCCGCCTTGAATGCTGCTGCTCCATCATGGCGATTGCGTCTTCCGGCTCCAGCGGAATATGCAGCGCCCTTGCAAAATCATTGACCGTACCAAGCGGGATAAGGCCGAACAGCGGCCTGTGCTCCTGTTCAGCTATGCCGTTGATTGCTTCATTAATCGTTCCGTCTCCGCCCATGGCCGCAACAAATTCAAGCCTGCGTTCGCATGCTTCGCGTGCAAAGTCTCTGGCGTCCCCTTCCCCTTCTGTTTCCCGCAGTTCGGTTTCATAGCCCATCTTTTTCATTGTTTCCAAGGCATATTCCGTATATTCCGCCCCTTTTTCCTTGCCTGAAGATGGATTAACAATCAGCATCGCCTGCTTCAAACCTGATTCCCCCTTGAATGTGCTCTTTTATGTTGCTTTACCCTTATTCTGTATTATTTGAACCTATTAGATTGATGGATTGATGTTTTTTCTATTTTTCAAAAATGTCTTCCCTCCGTTTGTTATTTATTATTTGTACCCGTTCTCTTGCGCTCCAGTCACAAGATTACCGCGGGGAGGGCCGGGGGAGCCTCCTCGGCCAGCCTGCGGGGTCTCCCGTGCCCTCTTCATCCCGCAGGAGTCAAGTGCCTTCCGCTACAGTCGACTGGTGCATTTAAGTTGTTCACGAATTGAACTGAAAAAAAGCATTGCCAAGTCATATTAACGGGTTCGGTTTTCGAGTACAAAAACTTAATTCGCACGTCAATTAGCAGTTCAATTCGCAACTGAATTGGACTGCTTGTTTTTGTTGAAATATCAAGATTTTCTATTACAATGAGGGTGTTTTAGCACCCGAATTCCCATCCCTTTTAGCAGAGTGACTGAAATTCTTGTCAGTGTGCTAATTCGTATGCTAATTTCTATGCGAATTGGCGTGTAAAAGATTGTAAGCAGGTTTTTGGATATTTATGTTAAAATGATAGGGGCTTATTCAACATAAGGTGCAGAAGAGCTAAACAAGATTTAACTTAAAATGAGGAGAGATGGGATGAAGAACTCGGTAGCAAGTGTTTTAAATGTAATCGGAATAGCAACGATTATTATAGGTATTATTACAGCATTTTCAATAGGCGATGATTTTGGTACAGCGTTGGCTGTAATGTCAGCAGTATATTCTTTTATTAGTGGTATGTTATTCATTGGTTTCGGTGAGGTTATTCGTTTATTACACGAGATGAATGAACGTAATAGGGAGCCGTTAGTTGTTCAGCAATCGAGTAAGGACGGGGTATTAACTACTTTGCAAGATAATCCACCTCCTACAAAGATTACTTCAAATGAAATAATTGAAGAATTCTACGAAGCAAAAGGTTTACGTGTAGAGGCAATTTATAACGCACCAGTAGAAGACACTTATTTCGTAAGTGTAAATGGAGTTATTCAATTGGTAGAACTTGGTGGGTTCACACCCAAGATTATCCCACAAGAAAAATGGACTACTGAAACACAAGAGTCTTATAAACAGTTGTAGACTATATAATCACAAAACATATGGATTCATACTATACAAAAGTATGAGGACTCATAATCTACTCCTTATCAAGAGATGAAAGGGTTTCTTCTGGTTAAAGAATTACTTAAGCTTCTTAAACAAACGGGGGCTAATCTTTAACAAAACAATACGATAAAAAAGGCTCGAAGCATATTGGCTCAGAGCTTTTTTGCGTGTTAATTTCACTACTAAAGGGTCTGCTAATTCAACTGCGAATTAACCTGAGAAAAGCACTGCTTATTCGGATTTTGTACTTCAAAACCGAACCCGTTAAAGTCATATGGCAATGCTTTTAACCCGCAGCGATCCGCTCATAAATATCCCGAAGGTTCCGGCAGCCCTCTTTTTTTACATCTTCAATGTACCCGCACCAGAGTTTGGCAGTCATGACGGCGTCACCGAGGGCATGATGCCGGTCAGTTACAGGGATCGACCGGTGTTCGCACAGGTCTTCGAGCCTAACATAATCCGTATGGGGTTCAGCAATCCGCTGAAGAAAGGAAGTATCGACGATCCGGTGCTTGAAGGGTGCCCGGAAATGCTTCCAGCTTGCGTGCTGCATAAACTTCTTTTCATGCGATGAGTGATGCGCTACAAGGGTGTCACCTTTCACAAATTTAAAAAACTGAATAAGTGCTTCTTCAAGCGCCGGTGCCCCTTCCAATTCCGCTTCTGTAATCCCTGTCAGCGTGCTGATTTCATCAGGAAGGCCGTTTTCATGACGGACAAGCGTATAAAAGCGTTCGTCTTCGAGCATCTCGCTCCCCTTCACTTTCACCGCACCGATTGAGATGATTTCATTTCCCTGTTCAGGAAAAAAACCCGTCGTCTCAATATCAAACACGACAGCGGAAAACTCTTCTAAAGGAACAGACATCACTTCCTCAGCCTTCATCTCCCGCTGAAGCTGCCTTAAAAAGGCAATCTGCTGGGAATTCTGCCCTCCCTGTGCCGTCCCGAAAACACTCGTCTGAAATTTGCCGTGCACTTCCCGGATAAAATGAATAAACGGATTCGACTTCATGAATGAACACCCTTTTCAATGATCACTTGAACGTAGTGATGCAGCTTCTTCCCGTTTTTTAAAATGGTTTTCAGTTCCTTCTTTTCCGCCCGGGTGAGGTCCTGTACGGGCAGATAATGCACATCATCATACTCTTTAATTCTCTTTAAATTCGACATCCGGAACTGAAGCAATCGCTGAAAACTGTCTTTATAGATTTCAAGTTCATTTTTATATTCATCCTGCCGGGAAAGGCCGTTTATCCGGTCAAGGGTGGAGGATTCCATGATCCCTTCTTTAATAGCAAGAATTCTCACCGCATTGACATACGGAAGAAATGCCGCCTGTTTAATGTTCAGGCACCCCTGATAATGGCCGCTGTTTTCTGTAAAGATCTGGCCGAGCGGTCCGACAGACGGTTTGATGTGCATGATGGTATCCAAAAACCGTTTCAGAAGCTTTGGCGACTGCTTTTGATAACTGTCCACTCTTTGCTTTAAACGGATAAGCAGCTTATCATTTCCCGCCATCGTTCTTGCATCAATGAAGATCTGCAGGTATCTCATCGATTCAAAGCTGACATCCTCCATCCATTGGTCGAGCTGCCCTTCATATCCTTCTGCCGACTTGCACCATAAAGGATTTGAGCTCATCACTTTTCCTTCGCAATAAGGGTAGCCTGCAGCATGAAGTCCATCCGATAGTTCTCTTCCGAGAGCCAGAAAATATTCCTCTTCAGCTGCACCGCTTTTTTCATACACCATCCCGTGATCCTGGTCGCTTACGACCGCCTGTTCAAACCTCCCTGCACTCCCCATGACAAACCACGCATAGGGCGAAGGAGGATCCCCTTTCTCCTCCTTCACAATCTGCAGAGACCGTTCGAAAACCGCCCGCATGACCCGGTCATGAAACACATTCAGCGAATACGCATCAGACATATGATTCTGAATCTCTTTCTCTCTCCACTCCCTGATTGACCCGTAGCTATCTCCCATGAACCGCACGTCCCTTTCGCTCCATTACGAGCTGACCTTATCCTCTTTTGATAAGAATACTTCAGGATAGCCGTAACTTCCATGCTCACTCATATCAAGACCCATAATTTCTTCTTCCTCTGTCACACGCAGGCCGCCCATCAGCTTTTTCGCTGCGAAAAGAATAACGAATGAAACGATGAAGGCATAAGCACCTGACACCCCGACACCCATAATCTGGACGCCAAGCTGTTCAAAGCCTCCTCCGTAGAAAAGTCCCGGCTTTCCGACAGTTGCGAGTTCCGGTGCTGCAAAGAATCCGGTTGAAATGGTTCCCCAAACTCCTGCCGCACCATGAACAGATAAGGCAAAGATCGGATCGTCTATTCTTTTCTTTTCGAAAAATCTCACACTATAAAAAACTAGAATTCCGGCAACAAATCCGATTAGAACAGCTGCCCACGTTTCAACAAATGCACATGAAGCGGTAATCGCGACAAGCCCGGCAAGTGCCCCGTTCAGCATCGTCGGAACATCTGATTTCCCAAGAACAGCCCATGAAACAAGGAGAGCTGCAACCGCGCCTGCAGCAGCCGCAAGATTCGTATTAAGAGCCACATAGCCGAAAAAGCCATCTTCCACTCCAAGCGTACTTGCGGCATTAAAGCCGAACCAGCCAATCCACAGCACGAGCACACCAAGAGCCGTAAAGACCTGGTTGTGGCCGAAAATATTGTTGGCAGAGCCATCCTGATTAAATTTTCCGATGCGGGGCTTTAACAGAATTGTAGCAGCTAAAGCAGCCATAGCACCTGTTAAATGAACAACGGTGGAACCGGCAAAGTCCTGCTTGCCGTGCTCTGCAAGCCATCCGCCTCCCCAAATCCAGTGAGCGACTACAGGATACACCAGCGCCGAAAACAGCACAGTGAACACAAGATAAACTGAGAGTTTCGCGCGCTCAGCAAATCCGCCAAGAGCAATGGTAATCGCAATTCCTGCGAATGCAAGCTGAAAAAGAAAGAAAACAGATGATGATAAATTCATCCCCTCAAGCTCATATCCTGAGTAGAAAAAATGAGACAGTCCAACAAAGAAATTGGAGTTGTCACCGAAAATAAATCCGAATCCAACCGCCCAGAAGATAAGCGATGCAAGACCAAACGTAAAGATCGTTTTCCCTGCAATATGTCCTGCATTTTTCATTCTGGTCGAGCCCGCTTCAAGCAGAATAAATCCTCCCTGCATAAGTATGACAAGAATGGCACCCAGCACCACCCATAAACTGTTTAATAAATACACCGAATCCAATTGAATGTCCTCCCTGATGGTTTTTACCTTACATTAGATGTTATAAAATATAACATTAAACTATTATTCTTTATTCTATCTGAATATTAATTGTTGTCAACCAGTTTTCTGTAAATCATGTCATAAATCCTAACATCGATGAATTGACCTATATTTTCATAACGGGAATTGTCCGGCTCCGCCTCCCAGCCCTTCCGTGAGAACAAAATCCCCGAAAAAGTCAAAACCGGACTTTTCCGGGGATTTCTTTTCTGCCTGTCAGGGCTAAACGGTCGGCTATGCTTTTCCTATGGACATTTTTCCCTTTTTAAGGTAAAATTATATTGTGAAGTTTTTCACATAATAACGGGAGGGTGTTGCACTGTGGCACAGGAAAAAATAAACCGTGTAGTGCTTGTAGGAACCGGATTTGTAGGATCAAGCTATGCGTTTGCTCTTATGAATCAGGGAATAGCAGATGAACTGATTCTGATTGACGCGAATGCCGAAAAAGCCCTTGGAGATGTCATGGATCTGAATCACGGAAAAGTCTTTGCTCCGAATCCGACTGCCATCAGACTCGGAAACTATGAAGATTGCAAACACGCAGACCTTGTTGTTATTTGTGCAGGCGCCAACCAGAAGAAAGGCGAAACACGCCTTGACCTTGTTTCAAAAAACCTGAAGATTTTCAAAGAAATTACCGAGAGTGTCATGCAATCAGGGTTTGACGGCATTTTTCTCGTTGCAACAAATCCCGTCGATATTCTCACGTATGCTACATGGAAATACAGCGGACTGCCTCAGGAAAAAGTAATTGGTTCAGGGACAATCCTTGATACATCCAGATTCCGCTACCTGCTTGGAGATTACTTTAAAATTGCTCCGAACAACGTTCACGCCTACATCATCGGCGAGCACGGAGACAGCGAGCTGCCTGTCTACAGCACTGCGGACGTCGGAGGCATACCTGTTATGAAAATGATTGAACGAAACAGCACTTATAAAAAAGAAGACCTGGATGAGATTTTTAAAAATGTGCGCGATGCAGCCTATCAGATTATTGAGAGAAAAGGCGCCACGTATTACGGCATTGCCATGGGCCTTGTCCGCATCACAAGAGCCATCTTTCATAACGAAAATTGCGTGCTCACCGTTTCTGCACGTCTCGACGGACAATACGGCGAATCTGATGTTTACATCGGTGTGCCCGCCGTTATTAACCGCGACGGCATCAGGGAAATCGTAGAGCTTGACTTAAGCGCAGACGAACAGAGCAAGTTCCGGCACAGCGCAGGGGTGCTGAAGGAGATCCTGGCTCCGTTTTGGCCGGGAGATGCACCTGCTTAAGGAAAAAAAGCGAGGAAGACTGAAGCACTCCGGCTCTTGGGAAGCCGGAGTGTTTTGCGTTGTAATATGAGCTTTTTAGCAGATGAATGAGAGAGAGTATGATTAGAGATTGGATTGTTCCCTTTAGCTGCGGTGTAATTGTCTGAAGGGGCATAAGGGGCATGGATTGATACCTTCAGTTGCGGCAGAAACGTCTGAAGGGGCATAAGGGGCATGGATTGTTACCTTCAGCTGCGGCGGGAATGTCTGAAGAGTCATATAGGCAGAAGTTTGTGACCGCCAGACATGACGAAGACCTCTTAAGGGTCATATATTCCCGAAAGAATGGGCTCGGCACTTATTCCACCAAAAAAAACACGAACCCCGTAAGGTCCGTGTTCTTCCAATCTAGCTGTCTCTTTTTTCTTTTACTCTTAATAGACGCAAGCCGTTGGCTGTCACAAGCAGGGTTGCTCCCATATCTGCGAAAATGGCGATCCAGAGGGTCAGCCAGCCGGGAATGACAAGAAGCAGCGCGAGGAGCTTAAGGCCGAGTGCAAACGCGATGTTCTGCTTGATGATGACAAGGGTTCTGCGGCTTAAGTCAATGGCAAACGGCAGCTTCTTCAAGTCATCTCCCATCAGCGCTACGTCCGCTGTTTCAAGCGCCGTATCGGTTCCGGCTCCGCCCATGGCTATTCCTACTGAAGCTGCTGCAAGAGCAGGAGCATCGTTTACTCCGTCACCCACCATAGCGGTCTTGCCACAGGTCTGCTGCACATCTTTAACGGCTGTTAATTTATCTTCCGGAAGGAGGTCCGCTTTTATATCCGAAACGCCGAGCTGTCTGCCCACCGCTTCAGCAGTTGCTGCATGGTCTCCCGTCAGCATTACGGTCTTGCTGATCCCAAGCTCCTTCAGCTGATCGATCACCCTGATGCTGCTGTCCCGCACCTCATCTGCTGCAGCTAAAAGAGCAAGCGGCCCTTTATCTGTACCCGCAAGCATAACGGTTTTTCCTTCTCTCTGCAGGGACTGCATTCTTTCGGTCCATTCAAAATCCAGCTTAGCGGATTCCTCAAATAAAGACTGATTACCCACATAAACCCACTCGCCGTCAACTTTTCCTTTCAGTCCTTTTCCAGTGACAGACATAAAGTCTTCGACCACTGGAGATTCAAACGAAAGATTCAAATCTCTGGCCTTCTTTAAGACAGCTGATGCAAGCGGATGCTGTGATTTGTTTTCAAGAGCGGCAACCTTTGTGAAAAATTCATCTTCAGAACGGCCTCCTGCAAGAACTTCAAAATCCGTAACAGCCGGTGTTCCTTTAGTTAAGGTTCCTGTTTTATCAAAAGCAACAGCCTTAATGCTGCCAAGCTCTTCAAGGTAAATGCCGCCTTTTATCAGCACTCCGTTCCGGGCCGCATTGCCGATGGCCGTTACAATGGATACGGGTGTAGAAATGACGAGTGCGCACGGGCATCCTACCACTAAAACAGCAAGCCCCTGATAAATCCACGTTTCCCATGCACCACTCAGAAATAATGGCGGAAGAACAGCAACCAACAACGCGACAGCCATAATGGCAGGCGTATAATATTTCGCAAACTTATCAACAAAAGCCTGTGAAGGGGCACGCTCAGCCTGAGCCTCTTCCACTAGATGAATGATTTTTGAAATAGCCGTATCTTCTGCAAGCTTCGTGACCTCAACTTCAAGAAATCCTTCTTCGTTCAGTGTTCCGGCAAACACATCTGCACCAGGGCTTTTTTCAGCAGGCATTGATTCACCAGTTATCGGAGCCTGGTTAACAGATGAAAAACCTTTTACAACCCTTCCGTCCATGGCAATTTTCTGTCCCGGTTTGACAATCATTAAATCTCCGACCTCAATGTCATCAACCGCTATCAGAGATTCCAAACCATTTCGCCTGATCAGGGCTGTTTTCGGGGCAATTTCCATTAAGGAACGAATCGACCGGCGCGCCCTGTCCATCGAATAGGATTCAAGCGCTTCGCTGATGGCAAAGAGGATCACAACAACTGCCCCTTCACTCCACTCTCCAATGATTGCAGCGCCAATGACAGCGATTGTCATAAGCGTTCTCATATCGAATTCGAGGCGCATCAGGTTTTTAAATCCCGTGAGGAAAAGCGAATATCCCCCAATGATTATTGCAGTCAGAAAAGCCAGAATAGACGTCAGGCTTTCTTCTCCATAAGCAAAAAGAGAATAGTACCCGAAAGCAATGAAACCTATTGATGCGAGCAATGCCGCATGCTTTTTGATGAAAGGTTCTGCCGGGGTTTCCACAGTCCCTTTTTCAGGAAGTATTTTCAGGTGCTCAAACGCACCGGCTTTCTCAATTTCTTTTATACTGGCTTTTCCTATCACGGTCAGCTTGGCAGCACCGAAGTTCACTTTCGCATCCGTCACTCCGTCAAGTTCCTTTACGTTCCGCTCAAACTTCCCGGCGCAGCCGGCACATGTAAAACCTTGTACCCGGTACACATTCCTCTCGGCTGATTGTTCAGCTTCCATGGATGCTCATCTCCTCTTGATGGACAAAAGCAATGCGAATCTGCTGCTTTACAAGCTCATCATCCAGTGAATAATAGACAAGTTTTCCTTCTTTCCGGAACTTTGCAAGACCGGAATTCTTCAAAAGCCGCAAATGGTGCGATGCGGTTGCTGTTGTTGTGCCGGTGATGGCCGCTGCATCACAGACACAAAGCTCGCCCTCTTCTAAAAGAGCACAAGCAATTTTAAGTCTCGTTTCGTCAGCAAGTGCTTTATAGATTCTCACAGCCCTGCCTGTATCCAGCTGTGCAGCCTTTCTTTTTGCCCGCTCCACTTTCTCTGAGTGAACACAAGTGATTTCACAAACATCCTGCAGATTCATTTACATCACACCCCACATTCAAATCATCGTTTGAATAAAGTATATGCATGAAAATATGAACAGTCAAACAATTATTTGAATGTTTGTAAAAACGGAACATTTTCCCTATAATAAAGGAACAATCGCCCGGAGAAGGAGAATATCAATGTCTAATGAAAAACAAGGGTCTTATCAGGACTTGGACGAAGAAACACTGTTTATCGCATCGCAGACATTCAAAGCATTGTCAGATCCTACGAGACTCCGTATCTTAAATCTCCTGACACAGGGAGAACACTCGGTCAATGAAATAGCTGAAACCTTATCTCTCCTGCAGTCAACCGTTTCCCACCAGCTCAGATTTTTGAAAAACTTGCGCCTGGTCAAATTCCGCAGAGAAGGCACCACCCTATTTTATTCACACGATGACGAACATGTTATCGGGCTTCTTAAACAGATGATCGAGCATGCGCAGCATTAAAAAGACAGCAGAAAAGCTCCGGGATTCGGGGCTTTCTTTTAATTGGCTTTTAATTACAGTGCTCATCCCCGCAGCAGCCCGATCCTTTCCAGTCCACCTGAATGGTTGTATGGTGAAGGCCAAATTGGTCATGAAGCAGTTTGTTCGCTTCCCTCAGGACGGCCTGATGTTCCATCCCTTCATCCACTTCAAGATGACAGCTCAGTGCTGGAAAATCGGATGTAATGGACCAGACATGCAGATCGTGCACCCCGAGCACACGGTCCATGTTCAGCAGAGCGTTTTTAATTTCATCCAGATTCAAGTTGCCCGGAACACCCTCCATCAAAATATGAAAAGATTCCTTTGTGACCCGAAATCCGCTGATGATGATTAAAATGGCCACAACGATGCTTGCGATCGGATCCGCTATTCCCCAGCCGAAAAACATAATCAGCAAGGCGGCGATAATGGCCCCGACAGAACCAAGCATATCCCCGATTACATGGAGGAATGCACTTCTGATATTCAGATTGTCGTCCTTATCACCCTTCATCAGAATAAAGGCAGCTGCAATATTAACCAAAAGGCCGATGCTTGAAATAATCAGCATCCCCGAGCTGACAACTTCCGGAGGATCCACAAACCGCTGATAGGCTTCTACGAAAATAAAAATGGAAATGAGAATCAGCGTCAGGCCGTTAATAAACGCTGCAAGTATTTCAAACCGTTTGTACCCGAATGTCTTAGAAGAGGATGCCCCTTTTGCCCCGAATACCAGCGCCAGATAACTTAAGCCCAGTGCAGCCGCATCACTCAGCATATGACCTGCATCAGACAGCAGAGCCAGGCTGTTTGTCAAAAGCCCCCCTATTACTTCCGCGATCATAAAGAGAGCAATAAGCGCAAACGCAAAAAGCAATGCTTTCTTATTGTTCGTATGGTGGTGGTGATGCCCATCATGTCCATGGCTGTGCGAATGTCCCATCCAAATCCCTCCGTTCTTCTTATATATGAATATATGCTCATATATATTATTTCAAAACATTTTGTTTTGTGCAAGGTGTAATTAGCTTTTGCATTTCTATTTTAATTATCAGGTTTGTACGCTCGCCAATATGAAAAAACAGCCGCATCCCCTGCGGCTGTTTCTTTTAATAAATATCTCTTCTCGAAAAGACAAAAAACGATACAATGAGACCACAAACGGCCCATACGCCGAGGACGGTCATGGAAAATCCGAGCGACATCCCGCTGATCGGAGGCGACATGCCCGCTACATAGTCTGTGAGCCTCAAGTTGACCATGAACAGGTATTTCGCTGATTCCCATGAAGACACCATATTGGCAAGGATGGCTCCTGCAATCAGAGCAGCAAGCATGACGCCCATGACGGATGCCGTGCTTTTCATGAGCACTGACAGGGTAAAGGTCAGCGTGCCGACTACAACGGCAACGAACCAGACGAGACCGAGCTCCATCAGGATGTACTGCCACTGATCAATCAGCTGGACGTTCTCCGTATTCAGATCCTCCCCGCTCACGGTAAATCCCGTCAATATCGGCATCGTCCATCCCCCATATCCAAAGACGACACCGGATATGAGATAGGATAGTACCCCAAGCGAGAGTACAATAAACGATACGGACAAAAGCAGGGTGATGTATTTACTAAGAAGGATTTTCCACCTCTTCACCGGCCTTGTCAGCAGCAGTTTGATTGTCCCCCTGTTCGCTTCGGAGGAGACGAGATCGGCTGCTATGACCATGACCATGAGCGGCAGCAGAAGATCAATGGAATTTTCGGCAAACATCCTCATGAACGTCGGTGCTCCAGGCGCACTTGGATTGATGTCATTGTCCAGGTAGTACTGCTGCTGCTCCATTCGGATCTGCATGTATTTTTTCCATTCAGCCGAAATGCCGCTTGAGCTTAAGCGGTTTTGGGCATTGATAATTTCCTGCTGCAGCTGAGTGCGCCAGTCTGTTGTTCCAAGCTCCTCCTGAAGCTGCTGCGCTTCCTTCATTTGTGCATAGGTGAAAAGGCCGACAAGGACAGCGAGAATACCCGCGATTATGAACAGCCGCTTTTTGCGGATGATTTTGATCATTTCGTTGTAGACAAGATTAATCAATGGTTTCACCTTCAGTCAATTCAATGAACAGGTCTTCAAGAGTCGGGAGTTTCACCTGTATTTCTTTTACTTTAACGCCGGCTGAAACGAGCTTCCCGTTCCAGTCCGGGATATGTTCTTCTTCATGATATGTGACGACCTGCTGATCGAAGTCTGACAGGATGGCTGTTACCGCTGCCAGCACTTCTTTCCCTTTTTCAGGAGGATCAAGCTTCCAGATGACTCTCTCTTTCTCTGACAAAAGGTGCTCTACTGTGTCTACTTTCAACACGGATCCTTTTGAGATAATGGCGACTCTGTCGCACATCAGCTGAATTTCGCTGAGCAAATGAGAGGATACAAGTACGCTCAGTCCTTCTTTTTCCGCCAGGAACCGGATGAATTCCCGCATTTCCCTGATGCCCACAGGATCGAGGCCGTTTGTCGGCTCATCGAGGATGAGCACATCCGGTTTGCCAAGAAGAGCCTGGGCAATGCCGAGCCGCTGGCGCATTCCAAGGGAATACGTGCTTACGCGGTCGTCAATTCTGTTCTGCAGTCCGACAAGGTCCACCACTTCCTGTATCCGTTCCTTTGGAAGCCCGGGAACCATGCGCCAAAAATACTGAAGGTTTTCCCGGCCTGTCAGGTAAGGGTAAAGTTCAGGGTTTTCCACAATGCACCCGATGTGACTAATGGCTTTTGAAAAATCCGTCTTTAAATCATGGCCGCAGATTGTTATCTTGCCTGACGTTGCTTTGATGAGTCCTACAAGCATCCGGATTGTCGTTGTCTTTCCTGCTCCGTTTGGTCCGAGAAAGCCGAATACTTCTCCTTTTTGGAGCTGAAACGATATGCCTTTAATGATCTCTTTTCGCCCGATTTTCTTTTTAAGATCAGTCACTGCGAGCGTTGTCTGCTTACTGCTCATCCTGCTTCTCCTCCCCGCTGAACACAATCAATGATGAAAGCCTCTCTCCGATCAGCTTATAGCCTTCTGAGTTAGGATGAAATTTATCGCTGTAAAGATAGTCATTCACGTTCTGCTCAAATAAATCAAACGTCGGAACCATGATGACATTTGGGTATTTCGCTGCCGTCTCTGCGGATTCAAAATTCCACTGTCTGACAACAGCGGACGTTGTTTTTGCATCTTCAAGGTCATTAAACGGGTTGTAGAGGCCGACATAATAAAGCACGGCATCCTTATTTATTTCGCGAATTTCGCTGAAAATGGCATCCAGGTTCTTAACATAGGCTTCTCTTGTAGCTTCATTTGCAGAAGCATTCAGATTTTCCAAAGCCTGTCCGCCCTGGAACAAATCATTTCCGCCAATCGTCATGACAATAGTATCTGCTGAGCGGAGCTGCCTCTTAATTTCAGGCTTTTGGAGCTGACCTATGACGTCGTTTGAGACTTGCCCTTTTACAGCCAGATTAGTCAGGTTAATCTCTTTTTCTGTCTTTTTTCCCAGCTCATCCATCATGTAGCCGATGTATCCTTTACCGGACTGATCCCCGGTTCCCCGCGTTAAAGAATCTCCAAGCGCGACAATCTGATACTCACCGTCGCTCGAAGCGCTTACTTCTTCCTTTTCACTCTGACCGGGAGATTGCATTGCAGCCGGCCCGCTGAAAAAATAATGCTGAATGGTCCATCCAAGTCCAAATATCCATAAAGCGGTTGCCAGCACGGACAAAATGCCGATAAACTTTGCTGCAGTTGGTTTCAAACGATCACCTTTTCCTAACGTGTTATCCATCAATTTACATGAAAACACAAGCACAGTGCAACTTTGAGTACGTTCCATCCAGGACAAATTTGACCATTGTTCAAGCTTTCGCCATATTTTCTCCCTGTTTGTGTATAGTAAAAAAACGGGTATGGCTCAGTAACAGAGGAGGCGCTAAATGAATAAAGAAATAAAGGCTTTCGTATTTGATGTATACGGCACACTTTTTGATGTGCATTCCGTAAAGAAAAAAGCTGATGAACTTTATGATGGAAGAGGAGAAGAGATCAGCAGGATATGGCGGCAAAAGCAGCTGGAATATTCTTTTCTTCGCCAGATCATGGGCAACTATGAAACGTTTTTAACCGTCACAAGAAACGCGCTGGCATACACCCTTCGTTCACTGCATCTGGAGAATTCACCGCAAAATGAAGAGCTTCTTATAGATGAATATAAAAAGCTGGAATGCTACCCTGAAACGGAGCAGGTTCTGCCAAAGCTCTCAGGTAAAAAACTGGCTGTCTTTTCAAATGGATCCCATGATATGCTGGATCCCCTCATTGAACAGTCAGGACTTGCCCCTCTTTTTGACACTATTATCAGTGTGGATCATGCGAAGCAATTCAAACCTTCCCCCGCTTCCTACACCCTTGTCTTAAAAGAACTGGGGGTGGAGCGGGAAAACGTGCTTTTCATGTCATCAAATGGATGGGATATTTCCGGTGCCCGCAATTTTGGATTCCAGACAGCGTGGATCAACCGGGGAGGCATGCCCGCTGAAGAGCTTGGGCTAAAGCCGCACAGTATGTACGAAGATTTAAACGGGATTTTGGAGTGGAGATAATTTTTCGGTTATCTGGCAGGGTACGCAAACCAATAAAAAGCCTGCTCACAGAGAGCAGGCTTTTACTGTCAATTATTAATATACTTTTCAAACACACTGCCAAAATCTTTAATATGATACTGCTCGCGTACAGAAGTCATCCAAGTGAACCCAAAGTCCGTCAGATCTCTGTATGTATCCGCAAGCTTTGCATCATCCGTTCTTGAATTTTGCAGAACGGTTACTGCTTTATCAAGGCTTTGAGACGCCATATCGATGTAGATGGCATTCTCATGTGTAGTTTCAGCGATGCGAAGAAGGGATTTGTACAGGTCCTTCAGCTGTTCAATTTGATCTTTGCGCACGTCAATGTCAAAGCGCTGGCTGCCCAGTGTGAACTTGATTTCAACGTCCATATCAATTTTGCCTGCTGTTTCAAGCATCACATCTGAAAACTTATGCTGTGCGTATGGAAAGCGTTTCAATGTTCGCTTTGAAGAGACTGCATTTGCACCATCTACATGGATAAATGCAAGATTCGTAAAGCAATACTCGTCTGCTTTTGTTTTGATTAAGAAGTAAATTTTCTCGTTGTCTTCATGCATCACATAATCGTCTGCATCTGTTTTATCAAAGTCTGCAGGGCTGATAATGGTGCCGATATCTGACAGGCCAAGTGCTTCTGAAGCGATCTTTTTAAACATGGTTTTCATCCTTCCTTGTTTAGCATCTCCCTAATTTTAACAAGAGGCAGAAGGATTGGGAACCGTTTTTTATAAAAGAGCAGCAAATCAACCGATGATCTGCTGCTCTTTCAATTAAAGAATATCGAGCCAGATCTTCACTGCTGTAGCCAAAATCAAGACAGCGAGAATGATCTGAAGCACTTTCGTATTCACTTTTTTCCCTGCTAATGCCCCAAGCGGAGAAGCAATTAAACTTGCAGCGACCATAATCAGCGCAGGATAGTAGTCAACCTGGCCTGTGGTTATTTTCCCGACAGTTGCTCCAATGGATGAAATGAATGTAATTGCAAGCGACGAAGCAATCGTCATTCTTGTAGGAATTTTAAGAACCACGAGCATAATCGGTACAAGCAAGAATGCCCCGGCTGCACCGACAATTCCTGATCCAATACCTACAATCAGTGCTAGAACAGCTGCAAGCCATTTGTTAAACGTTACTTGATCAAGAGGAATATCATCGATGCCCTTTTTAGGAATGAACATCATGACAGCTGCAATTAAAGCGAGTACTCCGTAGATTACATTAATGCCTTCCTCAGACATCGCTTTAGAACCGAAGCTTCCGATAAAGCTACCGATTAAGATACTTGCACCCATATACAGAATGAGCTGCTTATTCAAATACCCGCCTTTTCTGTAGGCCCACACACCGCCGATTGTTGCAAAGAAAACCTGCACGGCACTGATTCCCGATACTTCATGGGCGCTGAAGGCTGCAAGCCCAAATAAAGGCGGAATGTAAAGCAGCATCGGATACTTAATAATGGAACCGCCAATTCCAAGCATCCCGGAAATGTATGAACCGATAAAACCGATTATGAAAATAGTGATAATAAATGCAAAATCCATGGGTGAGTCACTCTCCTTATTAGAAAAGGGAACCCGAACCGGTTCCCTCTCTCTTTATCCTTTTTTAATCCAGAACTTGAAGACACTGTTTTCTTCTTCGTGTTTCACAAGCTCATGGCCGCCCGATTTTGCCCAGGCTGTAAGGTCCGCCTTTGCACCTTTGTCTGTTGCATGTACTTCAAGCACCTGTCCTGATTCAAGATCAGCCATCGCTTTTTTTGTTCTGACGATTGGCATTGGACATGCTAAACCTTTTGCGTCTAATACTTTTGCTGTTTCCATTATAAAATTCCTCCCAGAGTTGATTTAAAGTTTGATTATCTTACTGCACAGCGGTTTGGACCGATTTCCATTTCACGCTGCTGCTCTTCGTCAGGGGTGATTTTCCCCATATTTGTTTCGCGAATCTCCTGGTACGCATTTGGCTGCGGAGGAAGATTCTCTGTTACAAGCTTTCTGAACTCATTTTCATCTTCAATGTTTAAGCCATGGTTCTTTTCAAACAGAACACCGAGCTTCTCAGAAACACTGCCATCGTCATTCAACTCATCAATCATCATGAAATGAGCCGGAAGGACAAGAAGATCCTCTGACAGTTCTTTATAGCGCTTATAAAGACTCTCGCGCAAATCGCCAACCCAGTCTTCTGCCATACCCGCAAGATCCGGTCTTCCAATGGAATCGATGAAAAGAATATCACCTGAAAGCAGATATTTCTCATCTATGACGAAGGAAGTTGATCCAATCGTGTGGCCCGGTGAATACAGGGCATGGATAGTGATTGTCGTACTGCCGATTGTCACATCTGTCCCGCCTTCTAAGGCGTTGTAATCAAAGTTTACTTCACCAGCATCCTTTGGAGGCAGCCAGTAGGCAGCGCCTGTTTTCTCCGCGATGATTCTTCCGCCGGAAATATGATCCGCGTGCAGATGCGTATCAAACACATGCTTAATGGCTGCACCCTTCTCTTTTGCAAACTGGAGATAAAGATCCGTCATACGCGTTGAATCAATAATCGCTGCTTCACCGTCTGAAATGACCATGTAGGAAAGACAGCCTTTCCCGATGCGGACGAACTGGTAGATCTCGCCGCCGTTCTTCAAATCTCCGACTTTTACAGGCTCGAGATGCTCACTCCATGCTTTCATGCCGCCTTTTAAATACGACACAGACAAGCCTTCCTCGGCAAGCATTTCGCCGATCATAATGCTCGATCCTTCTTTTGCACAAACGACTAATACGTCACGGTCTGCCGGAATCTGATCTAAAATATCTTCAACCCCATCAAGCAAATCAAAATATGGGATATTTAAATAGCTGAAGTTCTCGCCTTCGATTTTCCAATCCTGAAAATCACTTTCGTTGCGGACATCCAAGATGAATAAAGGCTGTTTATCAAACACCTTTTTCGTTACTTCTTTTGCTGTCATCACATTTAATGCCATATCCAATTACCCCCTAAGGTATATTTAACGGTAAAAAAAGTTGTTAGATGCTTTCTGTTTTCCCAGACCATGCAGTCATGCCGGGAACAACGTTTTTCACATTGGCAAATCCATTGCCTGCAAGTTTTTGAGCGGCAAGATCACTTCTGCTTCCAGTGCGGCATACAACGTAAATCTCGTCTTCTTTTTTCAGCTCGTTCATCCGGTCTTCAAGCTCGCCAAGCGGAATAGAGATTGCATTCGGAATGTGCTCAAACGCATATTCTGCGGCTTCCCGTACATCAAGAATCACAATGCTGCTGTCTTCAAGCTTTGTTTCAAGCTCTTCATTTCTGCTTACGTGAGGGTACGTTTTCTCTTTTGTTTCTTCTCCTGAAGATTTGCGCACATAATGCTTAAGAATGCCGCCTTCTTCGATTGTGCCGAGATAATGATGTCCGGCGCTTCCTGCCCAGGCTTTCAGATCAGCCTTGGACCCTTTGTCTGTAGCAAGCACCTCAAGTACCTGCCCTGGTTCAAGATCTTTCATCGCTTTTTTCGTCTTTACGATTGGCATTGGGCATGCAAGTCCTTTTGCATCAAGTGTCAAATCTGTTTTCAGCGTATTCATCTTCATTCCTCCTAATGGTCTTAATACATTTTTCTGTGAAAATTACTCCGTTTTTCCTTCCCACTCAAGCATTCCGCCAGTCATGTTAATAACCTTGAATCCCTGGCTTTCGAGAAACTGGGCTGCGCGGCCGCTTCTTCCGCCTGAACGGCAGACCATTGTGTATTCCTTGGTTTTATCAAGTTCATGCATGCGGAACTCAAGAAGCCCCAAAGGAATGGTCATTGCACCGGGGATTTTTCCCGCTGCTGTTTCATCCGGTTCCCTGACATCAATCACCGTTAGATCTTTAAGCGACGCTTTTACTTCTTTTGCCGTCATTTGCTTCATCTCATTTGGCCTCCTTAATTCCAGGCGTTCATTCCGCCCTTAACGTTGGTCACATTTTCAAAACCAAGCTTTTTTAATGTTTTACAGGCACTCCCGCTTCGCATTCCGCTCTGGCAGATCACGACAACCTCACGATCCTTGGAAAGAAGCTGTGCCTTTTGAGCCAATTGATTCAGCGGCATATTTTTAAACCCTTTAATGTGCCTCCCCTTAAACTCTGCAGGAGTCCTGACGTCAATAAACTGTTTGCTGCGGTCATCCAGCTGCTCTTTAAGCTGAGCAGTTGAAATTGTATGAATCCCTTTTGCTGGCATGAGTCTCTTTATAAGGAACAATAAAAGCAAGCCAATTAAAACGTATTGCACAATCTCCAACTCTGTTCACACCTTTCCAGTTAGATAAACAGATTGACATTGCCGTCTTCTGCATCTGCCAAATAAGCGGCAACCCCGGCATATTCAATGTTATCAAGAAGCTCTTTTTCCTGAAGACCCAGCAGATCCATCGTCATTGTGCAGGCTACAAGCTTGATATCCTGTTCCTGAGCCATTTCAATCAGCTGCGGAAGCGGGATAGCGTTGTGCTTTTTCATCACATCTTTGATCATTTTTGGACCCATTCCGGCAAAATTCATTTTGGAGAGTCCCATTTTATCTGCGCCGCGCGGCATCATTTTGCCGAACATTTTTTCCATAAAGCCTTTCTTAACAGAGATCGGCTCATCTTTGCGAAGGGCATTCAATCCCCAGAATGTGTGAAAAATGGTTACTTCATGATCGTACGCTGCTGCGCCGTTTGCAATAATGTAAGCGGCCATTGCTTTATCGTAATCACCGCTGAAAAGAACGATGGTTGTTTTTTTAGTTTCTGACATGTATTGTTCCTCCTATATTTACCCCTAAGGGTATTAATTCAGATAAAAAATTTACCTTTACCCCTATGGGTATAAATGCAATGAAAAATAAAGAGGGTGTCAACCCTTTTATTTTATCTGCTTCTTACCAGCAGATTAACAGCTTCCTTAACCAGATCTTCCGTGTTATGGCCTTCTTCATTTGCGGCCCGGACACATTCCACCAGGTTAGAGCTCACAACGACACCAATTGTCCGGTCAATCGCTGTTCTTGTGGCAGACAGCTGTGTAATCACATCTTTGCAGTCTTTCTCTTCTTCCATCATCCGAAGAATGCCTCTGAGCTGACCTTCAATCCGCTTAACCCGGTTTTTCATTTGATCATTGTACTCCATGTTCTTCTCTCCTTTCTTTAAGCATTTATAGTGGCAATCGTACACCCTTTAACCTGAAATCCTTTTTGCTTCAGAATACGGATGCCGAAATTTCTCTGCACCTTGCTCGATGCAATCACATGAATGTGTGTATGCTGAATTTCCTTATAATATCTGTGCAAATAGGCAACCGGGATATTTCTTGCACCAGGTACAGGATTCTTATAAGACTCATTGTAAGCTCTCAGATCTAGTACCATAATCCCGTCTGCCGGCTGATCCGGCATGCTGCTGCAGGCGATCCCCCGCACAGGAAAGCAGCGGTTATATAGTAAAATACATGATAACATGACTAAACTTAAAAACAAACCAGTCAACGATAGCATCTCCCCGTTAAACGATTTGATGTGAACAAGACTTATAATATACCCCTTTGGGTATTTTGTCAACAACCCGGTTCGAAATTTTTCAGATACTCAAATGAAACCAATCTGACTTTTTTAAAAAAAATTTGAACTTTTTTACCAGTCTGTCACTCTTAGAAAGAGAGAGGTGAAGTGATGGAAGCAGCACGACTGATCAAAAAAGCGAAGCGGGGCGATAAGGAAGCTCTGCTCCACTTAATCATGGCAGAAAAAAACGCCTATTACAGGCTTGCCCTTACTTATATGAAAAATCCGCACGACGCAATGGATGCGATGGATGAAATGATTGTGAGAGTATACGAAAAGCTCGACCAGCTGAAAAAACCCGAATCCTTTTACAGCTGGAGCAAAACCATTTTGGTCAATTGCTGCAAATCATTGCTTCGGGAAAAAACAAGGACCCTGCCACTAAATGAATGGCCATCAAACTCGGAGAAATCAGTGAATCCAATCATCCAAAGCGAGCACCAGATGGAAATCCAGGACCTCCTGGCCCGCTTAAGCGACGAACAGAGAGAAGCTTTAAGTTTAAAGTACTTGCACGATCTCGAACTTCAAACGATTTCAGAGATGACCAATACCCCGCTTGGTACAGTAAAGTCACGCATTTTTCAGGGACTAAAAAAACTGAGAACCCTTACTGGAGGTGAATAAGTTGAAAACCGGCGATGAACTGTTTGATGAAGCAAAAAAGCAAATAGAAGAGATTCATGCACCTGATGAGCTCGAATCAAGATTAAGAAGGGCACTCCAATCAGTGCCTGTCAGAAAAAAGAAAAGCCCCTCTTTCCTTTTGACAGCTGCAGCAGCCATCTTCCTTATCGGAATCGTCACCTTTCAATATGACGCTTTAGCCTATTACGGAAAAGTACTGTTAGGCTTTGACGAATTAAGTTCAGGCACACTCAATGATCTGAATGAAAAAGGATACGGACAGATTATTGAAAAAGAAGCCGTTCTTTCTGACGGAACAAAGCTCACGATTAATGGCGCAATGGCTGATGAGAATCAGTTTGTCCTGTACTATACGATGGCAAACGAAAGCGGTCTTCGTTCAGATGCCGATCTTTCACCTGCTAGGATTTCCGGCCTTTTTACACAGTCTCAGGCAGAGAGCGGCACATCACAATTAAATGATGACGCCACTGAATTAAAAGGCATTTTATTTTTTGAACCGCGTCAGCCCTTTTTCAAATGACCTTACACTGCATTTTTCAGAGCAAATGGAGAATGGATCCTTGAAGGAATCTGCTCTGACATTCCCTTATCACCCAAACAAAGCCCTGCAGACCTCTTTAAAAAAGCCAATCAGGAAAACATTACGCGTTGATAAAGGGAGCATCACCTTCAGCTCAATCAAAGCATCACCAACAATGACTGCTATAGAAGGAAAGCTTGATGACGAAAATTTTGACCGTGCTGATTTTGCCCTTGAAGGAATCGAGCTGAAAGCAGACGGGAAAAACGTTCCGCTTACAGGGGGTGGGACCAGCACATCACTGTTCGGCACATCCTTTGATATACGGTACGACGCTTTGCCAGACACAGTTGAAACACTCACCATTGTCATGAAGACATTTACCAGTTACGAACTATTAAATAGGAAAATTCCGCTCAGCGAGGCTGATGAGCTGCAGATTCTGCCGGGAGAAAAAGAACTTCTTATTAAAAATGTTGCCGCAACATCACACGGAACTGAAGTTACTGTGACAACAGATCAAGATGTTATGCTTGAGGGGGTATCCCTGACAGATCATCAGGGCCGCAGCGTTCCGCTTGAAACAACAGTGAACCAAAGCTACACGCAGAAAAATGGGAAGGGGTTGAAAGAGAGGACGCTTATTTTCAATACGTCTGCTAAACCCCATTACTTAGTTGTAGAGGAAATGCATTATTTGAAGACTTATGATGAGAAAATAGAGATCCCTGTAAAGTGAAGGTGCGCCTGTGCGTCATTAGTGGTGCCACTTTTTCAAGTGATAGTTCCTCTTTTCTGGTGCCATTCGCTCGAGTGCTGCCACTTTTCAGGTGATGGCTTCTCGTTTGTGGCGTCACTCGGTTGAGTGCTGCCACTTTTTTTGTGGTGGCTTCTCTTTTCTGGAGCCACTCTCTTGAATGCTGCCACTTTTTCAGACGATAGCTTCTCGTTTCTGGCGTCATTCTTTTGAGTACTGCCACTTTTTCAGACGATAGCTTCTCGTTTGTGGCGTCACTCAACGGAGTACTGCCACTTTTTTAGGTGATAGCCTCTAGTTTGTGGCGCCACTCAACGGAGTGCTGCCACTTTTTCAGACGATAGCTTCTCGTTTGTGGCGCCACTCGCTCCAGTGCTGCCACTTTTCAGGCTGGTTTCCTTACTTGTGGGATTACCGAACGTTACATTTATTCAGCTGCAGAATGAATCGTACTGGCGTACCGTCAGGAGCAGTCAAAGCGTAGATTTTTTCACCTTGCTCAAACATCGGTCCATCAAGCTTGACTCCTTTGCCTGATGCAAACTCAGCAAACGCGTCGGCATCATCAACAACGAGCTGAAGCATGATGGATTCTGGCATGCAGTCACTTTTTCTCCAGAACTCCAGCCGGCTGTCCCCCGCACAAAACACTCCGCCCTGATTATCATCTGTCTCTTTTCGTCCATTTGGAATGCCAAGCTTATTCTCAAGAAAATCAACCATTTCCATATTGTGCTCAGATACCGTTACGTAGCGGTAGCCTAATACATTCATGCTCCTTTAACCTCCAGCTCAATATAAGGTTCACTACTTGCATTGTCTGTTGTTTGTTCATGAAATATACCCTGGTAACAGGACATCTGCCCAAACCAAAAACAGACCAGCCTCAAAGGCTGATCTGTTGTCATTTATTATGTATGGTGGAGACGGTGGGAGTCGAACCCACGTCCAGAAACATCGGCACCATAGCGTCTACGAGTGTAGTTGATATATTTGGGATTCGCTGACTCGTATGCCTATCAACGGGCGTCGGAGCAGCTAGTCTGATTGATCTCTTCCCTTATCCCCAGACGGAGGCATCAGGCGTAGCCCACTTAGAGTGAGTCCCTTACCCTACCACATGGGCGATGGAGGGAGGAACCGCTATAGACTGTTATTAAGCAGCTAGAGCGAAGTTGTTGTTTTGTTTGCCAGTTATTATTGGCTTTGACGTTTTGACGAGGACGATCCCCTCGACTCGCAGCTACAGCTCGAACTATCCCTGTCGAATCCGTAACGTCCCCATGATATAAGGTTCAGCATGGAAATGAATCCAAGCCTCACATGGGTGTTCGGAGACGCTCGATATCAAGCTTGAGCGTATATGAAATTGTGTGTTTGTCTTACAAGTTCCATTATAGCAGAACGGCGCAAAATATCAATTGTAAGTTATTGTTAATCAATAATCCTTCTGACGTTCGCGGAAAGCACGCTCGACTTCTCGTTTTGCTTCTTTCTTCTTCAGGTCTTCACGCTTGTCGTATTTCTTTTTACCCTTTCCAAGTCCGATTAAAACTTTGGCAAAGCCGTTTTTCAGGTACACTTTTAAAGGGACAAGTGCGTAGCCTTCTTCTTTTGTCAGTCCGATCAGCTTGCTGATTTCTTTTTTATGAAGCAGCAGCTTGCGCGTTCTCAAAGGTTCGTGGTTGTAGCGATTTCCCTGTTCATAAGGTGAAATGTGCATGTTGTGAAGAAAAACTTCACCCTGCTGCACTCTCGCAAAAGAATCTTTCAAATTCACGCGTCCGGCGCGGATCGCTTTTATTTCTGTCCCCTGAAGGACGATGCCCGTTTCATACGTTTCTTCAATGGCATAATCATGGTTTGCTTTTTTATTCTGCGCAACGACTTTTCCGGTTCCTTTTGGCATGCTGCATCCCCTTTCTCTCTCTATGGCGATAGCCTCTATTTTAGCAAAAGATTAAAGGAAAAGGAAGCCTGAGGCTCCCTGTCCATTCTATCTGTTATTGCTTTTTCTTCTTTTTCGTCTTCCTTTTTGCCACAGGGGTATTCTGGAACGACTTCTTTTTCTTTTTCTTCTTTTTGTTGGGATTCTGGTTGCTCCAGCCGTCCTCCACACTGCCGTTTCGTTCAGCAGGCTTCCTTCTGTCATCAGAAGCAGATTTCCTTCTGTTTCTGCCTTCTTTTGCCCCGCTGCGCTTGCCGCGGTCTCCCTTGATGACTTTAGGAGCATCTTTGGCTGAACGGCGTCTTGTGCCTTTCATGCCGACAATTTCAAAATCTA
Source organism: Metabacillus sp. SLBN-84 (assembly GCF_053629595.1). Taxonomy (NCBI): domain Bacteria; kingdom Bacillati; phylum Bacillota; class Bacilli; order Caryophanales; family Bacillaceae; genus Metabacillus; species Metabacillus sp. SLBN-84. The sequence continues at coordinate 578,445 of NZ_JBRJIP010000001.1, read as the reverse complement.
CTGCACGTTCGTCTTTATTGACATTCACGACACGTACGGTGATTTCATCCCCTATGCGGTACACAGTTCCCGTGCGCTCGCCGATCATCGCATAATTGCGCTCATCGTAGCGGTAGTAATCGTCTGTTAGATAGCTGACATGGACAAGTCCTTCAATTGTGTTCGGCAGCTCGACGAACATGCCGAAGTTTGTGACAGAACTGATGATGCCATCGTATTCCTCGCCGACTTTATCAAGCATGTACTCTGCTTTTTTCAGATCATCGGTTTCGCGCTCAGCATCCACTGCGCGGCGCTCCATGTTTGATGACTGATCCGCGATCATCTCCATCTTTTCAGCCCATTTAGCCTTTGTCGCTTCATCCACTTTGCCTTCAATTAAATAAGTCCGGATCAAACGATGGACAATCAAGTCAGGGTAACGGCGGATCGGAGATGTGAAATGCGTATAGAACTCTGTTGATAAACCAAAGTGTCCAAGGCTTTCCGGATCATATTTAGCCTGCTTCATGGAGCGGAGCATGACGGTTGAAATGACCATCTCTTCAGGCTGGCCGGCTACATCATCCAGAATATCCTGGAGCGCACGCGGATGAATCGTATCGGCTGTTCCTTTTACGGAGTATCCGAAGTTTGTGACAAACTCAAGGAAACGCTGCAGCTTCTCCGTATTCGGCTCCTCGTGAATCCGGTAGATAAACGGAACCTTCATCCAGTGAAAATGCTCGGCAACTGTTTCGTTTGCCAGAAGCATGAATTCTTCAATTAAACGCTCGGCAACGGTCCGCTCCCGAAGAACGACTTCTGTCGGCTTTCCGTCTTTATCAACAAGTACTTTTGCTTCTTTAAAGTCAAAATCGATCGCTCCGCGGCTCATCCGCTTATTGCGAAGGATTTGCGCAAGCTTTTCCATGCGTTTGAACATCGGAATCAGCGGCTCGTATTTTTCAAGCAACTCAGGCTTCTCATCAACAAGAATTTCTTTTACATCTGAATAAGTCATCCGCTCCGTTGTTTTTATGACACTTTGGAAAATTTCGTGATTCACAACTTCTCCCGCGCTGTTAATTTCCATCTCACACGAGAGTGTAAAACGGTCAACCTTCGGATTAAGCGAGCAGATTCCGTTTGACAGACGGTGGGGAATCATTGGAATAACCCGGTCCACCAAATAGACACTCGTAGCACGCTCTAGCGCTTCTTTATCAATTGGCGAACCTTCCGTTACATAATGACTGACATCAGCAATATGAACGCCAAGTTTATAGTTTCCGTTATCAAGCTCAGTCACAGTGACTGCGTCATCCAAATCCTTTGCATCCGCTCCGTCAATCGTCACAATCATTTCATTACGGAGGTCGCGGCGGTCCTTGATGTCTTCTTCCCGGATTGTCTCAGGAACTTCGTTAGCCTGCTCAAGCACTTCTACAGGGAACGCCTGAGGAAGGCCATGTTTATGGATAACCGAAAGAATATCCACACCAGGATCATTTTTGTGCCCGAGAATCGCTGTCACTTCCCCTTCAGCGCTCATTCTGCCTTCAGGGTAGGTTGTCAGCTTCACAACGACCTTATGCCCTTCAATCGCGCCATTAGAGGCTTTTTTAGGGATAAAAATATCATTGGGAATCTTTTTATCATCCGGAATTACAAATCCGAAGTTTTTGCTCTCCGTATATGTTCCGACAACCTCTTTCAAGCCGCGTTCAACGATGCGGATGACGGTTCCTTCCTGCCTGCTTCCGCTTGATTCTGTGCTGACTCTGACAAGCACCGTATCACCGTGCATGGCATTGTTCAGCTCGCCCGGCGGAATAAAGATATCATCCTGGCCCGGCTCCTCGGTGACTAAAAAGGCAAACCCCTTGGCATGCCCGCTGAGCTTTCCGCGGAAGAGATTCATCCTTTCCGGAATTCCGTAGCGGTTGCTGCGAGTTCTGACAACAAGCCCTTTTTCCTCCATCACAACAAGAGCCTTCACGAACTCTTTAAACTCAGAGGATTCCTTTATCCCAAATGCCTCTTCAAGCTCCTGAACGGTCAGGGGCTTGTACGCTTCCTCCTTCATAAAAGAAAGCAATTTTTCTATATGTATTTCAATTTGCTGATCCATTTGCGTCCCTCCTTTAATTTACTGCCAGTCAAGACCTTCCAGGAACTCGTAAACGTCTGCATGAAGTTGCTCGCGCTCTTTATCGAGTGTAATGACATGTCCTGATTCTTCGTACCATTTAATTTTTTTATTGTCTGTTTCCACTTCGTTATAAATAATATTTGCACTGTCTGTATTAATCATGTGGTCGTGCCTTGCCTGTGCTACAAATGCAGGCGCGTAAACCATGTCTACATTATTCCTCACATCAGCAATCAGCTCTTGAAGTGCTTTCAGGGTATTCATCGGCGTTTTCTCAAATTGCTTCATTTCCTCTTCGATTTGCGCCTCTGTTTTCCCTTCGAATTTTTTAAAATTGCGGGCATATTCAAGGATTCCTTTATACATCACTTCTTCGCTCTTGATGTACATCGGCGCGCACATCGGCACAATACCCTTTACAGGTACAGTGTAACCCAATTTGACCGAAAACACACCGCCCAGCGACAATCCGGCAACCGCAATCGATTCATGTCCCCGGTCCTTAAGCAGCTGATAGCCCTCCATAACGTCTTTCCACCAGTCTTCAGGACCCGTATGAACAAGCTCTTCCGGCGGCACTCCATGACCCTTGTACTGCGGGGCATGACACGTGTAGCCTCTTTCATTCAAATAGCGTCCAAGCATCCTAACATCCGCTGTGTTCCCTGTAAAACCGTGCAGCAGCAAAACAGCACGGTCTCCCCCTTCAAACGTAAACGGCTTCGGCAAAACTCTTTTCATTTTGAAAAACTCCTTTATGTAAACTAATCATATAAACAAAAGCTTCTATTGTTAAGATTCCTTCTTCCGTTTCTATTTAAACAAACGTTTAATTAAAGGGCAAAAATGCTGTTTTAAAAAATAACAAAAGGGAGTCTGATGGCAATCAGACCCCCGAATGATTAGAAAGATGTATTAAAATCCTGCGTAAGAAACCAAGATTGTAAGTACAAAGAATAAAACAGACAGCACGATCGTCGCGCGGTGAAGCACCAAATCAAGTCCGCGTGCTTTTTGCTTTCCAAAAAGCTGTTCGGCTCCGCCTGAAATGGCTCCTGATAAACCTGCACTCTTCCCAGATTGAAGAAGTACGACTGCGATAAGGGCAAGACTGACGATAACAAGCAAAGTAATCAATACAACGTGCATGGACGACACCTCCTAAAACCCGGTTAGCATTATTTTCAATTTACCATATTGCCGCCCAAATGTCACTATCATTCAAAGTTGTTTTTTATTAGCCTCACGAAACATTCCCTTTGAGGGAAAAGCTTCCTCTGTGATATGCTGTTTAAATAGTTCGCAGAAAGAAGGGGAAATTTTGAACAACACCCGCATCTATCTGATTCTGGTCGGTGTTATGCTCATATGGGGCCTGAATGTGCCCCTGCTTAAAATCATTGTTGACAGCTTTATGCCTGTTACTGTCACCTCAGTGAGAATTTTTACTGCAAGCATTTGCGTCCTGATCATACTGGCTTTTTTAAAACTGCTCCGCAAGCCTACATTAAAAGAAACTTTTTACATTGCAGCCGGGGGCCTGCTGAATGTTGTGTGCCATCACTACTTTCTTTCTGTCGGCCTGACAATGACTTCCTCTACAAATGGAGGACTCATTCTCGGCCTTGGCCCGATGCTTACAGCCATCTTGTCCATTATATTTCTTAACCAGCGCCTGACCGTCATCCGCTTAACAGGATTTATCCTTGGGCTAACCGGTGTCGGGTTCACCATTTTAGCCGGAAGCAAAGGCGTCAGCAGCATGAACACAGGCGATATCTACATTTTCATCTCAATTTTCACTCAGGCATGCAGCTTTATCATAATCAAAAAAGCATGCCGCACATTGGATCCGCGTCTTATGACAGGATACATGCTGTTCTTTGGATCTTTCGTTTTATTCCTTATCAGCCTGGTGACAGAACCTGGCGGACTTGCAAGCCTGACTGAGGGAACGCCTGCAGTATGGGGAGTCTTTTTCACATCCGCCATCCTTGCAACGGCCATCGGACACATGACTTATAACTACGCCATCGGCATGGTCGGTCCGGCAGAAACGTCCATCTTCATGAATCTAAGCACCTTCTTTGCACTCGCAGGATCTGCTCTCATATTGCATGAGGCGGTATATGCATCGCATTTGTTTGGACTTCTCTTCATTGTATCCGGGGTCATTTTAGGATCTGGGGCATATGAAGAATTCAGGCATCGTCATCATAAACATGAAGCATCTTCTTCGGGGTGAAGAAGGTGTTTTTTTGTGTCTCACGCCGAACAAAATAGATTTTTCAATAAGCAAAAAGAGATTTTGATGATTTGCCGGATCTTCTGTTCTCGCCTTATGATGAAGCAGAGAGGTGATTATCCTGATTTTAAAAGAACGAACAGAATCGGCGGAACTGAGAACGTACAGAAGCTTAAATACAAGAATGAACTTAACGCGTGCAGATCAGAAACAGTGCGACTACCTTGAAAGCGGATATGAGGGAGAGAAAACCTTTGATAGATGGGTAGAGCACGCTGGAGAGGGACTGATTTTAAACGATCTTCTATTTGTCACCGGCGGAAGCCACTATCAGATGGATTCCCTTTACATCGCTCCGCAAAAAATCTATCTTTTCGAAGTGAAAAACATGTCTGGAGACCACTACATCGAAAATGAAGAATGGATCTCATGCGGGGCAAAAATCGAAGTCAAAAACCCCATTTTACAGCTTAAAAGATGCGAATCCCTTCTTAGAAGACAGCTTCAGATTTTAAGATGCCCACTCCCGGTTGAAGCCTATGTCGTATTTGTAAACCCGCACTTTCACCTCTACCATGCTCCCCTCCATTCCCCTATGATCTTTCCTTCCCAATGGGATCGTTTTTCCCAAATACTGAAAAGTGTACGTATGCAGCATGGCTTTCACTCTGAGCTTGCGGAGAAGCTTTTATCACTCCATGTGGAAAAATCCCCGTATGAACGTCGGCCTGATTTTAGATATGAGGAGCTTCGGAAGGGGATTGTTTGTGGGAGGTGTGGGAGGTTGGGGATGGAGGTCATTGGTGCGACTAACCTCATTTGTGGAAAATGCAAAAACTCAGAAAGATTTAAAAACGGATTATTGAGGAGTTTAGAAGAATTTCGTCTCTTGTTTCCGGATAAACAGGTAACAACCAAGCAGATGTATGAGTGGTGTGGAGGGATAAAAGATAAGAGAGCAATTCAGAGAGTTCTGAGTGAGAACTTTAACCGCATTGGTCATGGACCAGGCAGCCAGTTTGTAGAGAAGGAATAAAAAGAACCTATATTTTGTATGTGGTTCCTGGATTGGTGGCGGGTCTTCGCTGAATGATGCCACTTTTCTTCCATGTTCACAGCACGTTGTGGCAGCACTCCGCCGAATAATGCCACTTTGCAGCTATGTTCACAGCAATTTGTGGCGCCACTCCATTGAGTGATGCCACTTTGCAGCCATGTTCACTTCAATTTATGGCGCTACTCCACCGAGTGATGCCACTTTGCAGCCATGTTCACATCACGTTGTGGTAGCACTCCCCTGAGTGATGCCACTTTGCAGCCATGTTCACATTACGTTGTGGCGCTACTCCCCTGAGTGATACCACTTATCTTCCATGTTCACAGCACGTTGTGGCGCTACTCCACCGAGTGATGCCACTTTGCAGCCATGTTCACAGCACTTTGTGGTAACACTCCCCTGAGTGATGCCACTTTGCAGCCATTTTCACAGCACGTTTTGGCGATACTCCACCGAGTGATGCCACTTTGCAGCCATGTTCACAGCACTTTGTGGTAGCACTCCATTGAGTGATGCCACTTTGCAGCCATTTTCACAGCACGTTTTGGCGATACTCCACCGAATGATGCCACTTTGCAGCCATTTTCACAGCACGTTTTGGCGATACTCCACCGAATGATGCCACTTTGCAGCCATTTTCACAGCACGTTTTGGCGCTACTCCACCGAGTGATGCCACTTTGCAGCCATGTTCACAGCACGTTTTGGCGCCACTGCGACGAGTTGTACTACTTTTCACCTGCGCTCACATTCCTTTTTGCGAAACTACGGCTAGTCGGACGACATACAAACTTCGTTTATGCTGCCTGACCTCGTATCCACCTTTAACACACAAAAAAACCGCCCCAAGACCAAAGTCTCCGGGCGGTTTTATATCACAAAAGCTATCCTTATTTTTTAAGGTTGTAGAAAGTGTGGATGCCATCGTATTTAGCTGTGTCGCCAAGCTGGTCTTCGATGCGAAGAAGCTGGTTGTATTTCGCAACACGGTCTGTACGTGATGGAGCACCTGTTTTGATTTGGCCAGCGTTTGTTGCTACAGCGATGTCAGCGATTGTGCTGTCTTCTGTTTCACCAGAGCGGTGAGAGATAACTGCTGTGTAGCCAGCGCGTTTAGCCATTTCGATTGCGTCGAATGTTTCTGTAAGGGTACCGATTTGGTTAACTTTGATAAGGATTGAGTTGCCGATTCCTTTTTCGATTCCTTCAGAAAGTTTTTTCGTGTTTGTTACGAACAGGTCGTCACCAACAAGCTGAACTTTGTCGCCTAGGCGCTCAGTCAGAAGTTTGTGGCCTTCCCAGTCGTTTTCATCTAAACCGTCTTCGATTGAGATGATTGGGTATTTAGAAACTAGGTCTTCGTAGAAGTCTACCATTTCAGCAGATGTTTTTACGACGCCTTCACCTGTAAGGTGGTATTTGCCGTCTTCTTTGTTGAAGATCTCAGAAGCTGCAACGTCCATTGCAAGCATAACTTGCTCGCCTGGTTTGTAGCCTGCTTTTTCGATTGCTTCGATGATTGTTTGAAGAGCTTCTTCGTTTGATCCAAGGTTTGGAGCGAATCCGCCTTCGTCACCTACAGCTGTGTTAAGGCCTTTGCCTTGAAGAACTGATTTAAGGCTGTGGAAGATTTCAGCGCCCATGCGTAGAGCTTCGTGGAAATCTTCAGCGCCAACAGGCATTACCATGAACTCTTGAATGTCAACGTTGTTGTCAGCATGCTCGCCGCCGTTGATGATGTTCATCATTGGTACCGGCAATGTTTTAGCGTTGAATCCGCCAAGGTACTGGTAAAGTGGAAGTCCAAGGAATTCAGCTGCTGCACGAGCTGCTGCCATAGATACGCCAAGGATTGCGTTCGCACCTAATTTACCTTTGTTTTCCATACCGTCAAGCTCGATTAGAAGGTGGTCGATTGCAACTTGCTCAGTTACGTCGAAACCTAATAGTTCAGGAGCAATTACTTCGTTTACGTTTTTAACTGCGTTAAGAACGCCTTTTCCAAGGTAGCGTGATTTGTCGCCGTCACGAAGTTCTACTGCTTCGTATTCACCTGTAGATGCGCCTGATGGAACCAATGCGCGTCCCATTGCACCTGTTTCTGTGTGTACTTCTACTTCTACTGTCGGGTTACCGCGTGAGTCTAATACTTCGCGTGCAAATACATCAACAATATATGGCATGTTAAAATTCTCTCCTTTTAAATGATTATTTTTTAATTAGCGTTTTGCCTGTCATTTCTTTCGGAAGGTCTACTCCAAGCAGGTCGAGCACGGTTGGCGCCAAATCGCCGAGAATGCCGTCTTCTCTCAGGCCTGAAACTTCCTTGGTAATAATTACAGGAACCGGGTTTGTCGTGTGTGCAGTCATTGGTTTTCCTTCAAGTGTGAGCACTTCGTCAGAGTTCCCGTGATCTGCAGTAATGATCGCTGTTCCGCCTTTTGCAATGATTGCATCTACAACCTTGCCAAGGCATTCATCAACCGTTTCAATGGCTTTTACAGTTGGCTCAAGCATGCCTGAGTGTCCAACCATATCAGGGTTTGCATAGTTCAGGATGATTGCATCATGCTTGTCCGCTTCGATTTCGCCAAGCAACGCGTCCGTCACCTCGTAGGCGCTCATCTCAGGTTTCAAGTCATAGGTTGCAACCTTCGGTGAATCAATAAGAATGCGTGTTTCACCCGGGAATTCCGCTTCACGTCCGCCGCTCATGAAGAACGTTACGTGAGGGTATTTTTCCGTTTCGGCAATCCGAAGCTGGGTTAACCCGTTTTGTGAGAGAACTTCACCAAGTGTGTTGTCAAGGTTTGTTGCTTTAAAAGCAACATAGCCGTCAACTGTTTCACTGAAGTGAGTCAGGCAGACAAAATGAAGGTTTTTCGGATGCTTTGGTCCACGGTCAAATGAACGGAAATCTTCGTTTGTGAACGTATTTGAAATTTGAATCGCGCGGTCCGGACGGAAATTATAGAAAATCACCGCATCGTTCTCGCTGATTGTTGCTACAGGTGAGCCGTCTTCTTTTGTAATCACAGAAGGAAGAACGAACTCATCATGAATACCATTTTTATATGAATCCTCCACTAAGTCAAGCGGATCTGTGTAGGTCGGGCCTTCGCCGTAAACCATGGCTTTGTAAGCTTTTTCCACACGGTCCCATCTCTTGTCGCGGTCCATGGAATAGTAGCGTCCTGAAAGGGTTGCGATTGCACCCACGCCATATTCTTCAATTTTCTCATTCAGCTCTTTGATGTAGCCTTCAGCTGTTTGAGGACCAACGTCACGTCCGTCAAGGAATCCGTGGATATACACGTTTTTCACGCCTTCTTCTTTGGCAAGTCTCAGCAGCGCATAAAGGTGTTCAATATGGCTGTGAACCCCGCCGTCAGATAAAAGTCCGAAAACGTGTAGGTTTGTGCCGTTTTCTTTCACATGGTTCATGGCAGAAAGGAAGGTTTCGTTTTTCTCAAACTGGCCTTCGCGAATGGCCACATTTACACGTGTTAAGCTTTGATACACAACGCGGCCGGCACCAATGTTTAAGTGACCTACCTCTGAATTTCCCATTTGGCCTTCCGGAAGTCCGACTGCCTCGCCGCTTGCTGTCAGCGTCGCATGAGGGTACTGATCCCAGTAACGGTCAAAGTTTGGCTTTTTCGCGTGTGCAACCGCATTACCCTTTTCCTCATTGCGCAGGGCAAAACCGTCAAGGATAATGAGGGCGACCGGTTTTTTACTCATGCTTTCCTGCCTCCAGAAGCTGAAGGAAAGATTGTGCCTCAAGGCTCGCTCCGCCGACTAATGCTCCGTCGATATCTGATTCAGCCATGTATTCTTTGATGTTTCCCGGCTTTACGCTGCCGCCGTATTGAATGCGGATTGCTTCTGCCGCTTCGCTTCCGAATTTGTCAGCCAGTACAGAACGGATGTGAGAGCATACGTCATTAGCATCTTTAGCAGATGAAGACTTGCCTGTTCCGATTGCCCAGATTGGCTCATAAGCGATGACAACCTGCTTTAATTGCTCGTCAGTTAAACCTGCAAGAGCTTTTGTTACTTGATCAGCAACAAGGTCGTTTGTTTTTCCTGCTTCACGCTCTTCAAGTGTTTCGCCGCAGCAGACGATTGGAGTCAAACCGTGCTTGAAAGCAGCGGCTGTTTTCTTGTTGACAGATTCGTCCGTCTCAGCAAACATTTCGCGTCTCTCAGAGTGACCGAGGATGACGTATGATACGCCAAGGTCTTTAAGAGCTTCAGGGCTTGTTTCGCCTGTGAATGCTCCGCTTTCCTCAAAATGCATGTTTTGAGCACCGATTTTTACATCTGTGCCTTTTACAGCTTCTACAAGGCGGTCCAAGAAAAGAGCAGGAGCACATACAACTGCATCCACTTTCTCAGCAGAAGGCACAAGACCTTTTACTTCTTCGATGAAAGCTGCTGCTTCGCCCATGACTTTGTTCATTTTCCAGTTACCTGCAATAATTGGCTTTCTCATTGTGTACACCATCCTAACTTAACAAGAATTATTTATCGTTTAATGCGACGACTCCAGGAAGTTCTTTGCCTTCCATGAATTCAAGTGAAGCTCCGCCGCCTGTTGAGATGTGATCCATTTTGTCAGCTAAGTTGAACTTCGCTGCTGCCGCTGCAGAATCTCCGCCTCCGATGACTGAGTATGTATTCTCAGCTTCTGACAGCGCTACTGCCACCGCTTTTGTACCTTCAGCAAATGCATCAAGTTCAAAAACGCCAAGAGGGCCGTTCCAGATAACAAGCTTAGAGTTTTTAATCACATCAGCATAAACTTCGCGTGATTTTGGTCCGGCATCAAGGCCTTCCCAGTCGCTTGGAATGCTGTCGATTGGAACGATTTTGATGTTTGCATCGTTAGAGAAATCATCTGCAACCACAACATCAACCGGCATGTAGAAGTTTACGCCGTTCTTTTTCGCTTTTTCCATGAACGTTTTAGCAAGGTCAATCTTATCTTCTTCAAGAAGGGATTTTCCTACTTCATGTCCAAGTGCTTTGATGAACGTGTAAGCAAGTCCGCCGCCGATGATCAGGTTGTCTACTTTATCTAAAAGGTGGTCAATGACACCAATTTTATCTTTTACTTTTGCTCCGCCAATGATAGCTGTGAACGGACGCTCAGGGTTGGAAAGGGCTTTTCCAAGTACTTCGAGTTCTTTTTCCATAAGGAATCCTGCAACTGCCGGAATGTGCTCAGCGATGCCTGCAGTAGATGCATGTGCACGGTGTGCTGCTCCGAATGCGTCATTTACATAAACATCGGCAAGCTCTGCAAATGCTTTTGCAAGCTCAGGGTCGTTTTTCTCTTCGCCAGCGTAGAAACGGACGTTTTCAAGAAGAAGCACGTCGCCTTCCTGCATGTCTGAAATTTTCGCTTTTACAGCGTCGCCGTAAGCTTCGTCAGCTTTTGCAACATTTTTTCCAAGCAATTCTTGAAGACGCTCTGCAACTGCATTTAAACGAAGCTCCTCAACAACCTGACCTTTCGGACGGCCCAGATGGCTTGCTAAAAGAACCTTTGCACCTTGCTCTGTTAAGTGCTGAATGGTTGGTAAAGCTGCGTTAATGCGTGTATCATCTGTTACTTTGCCGTCTTTCATCGGCACGTTGAAGTCTACACGGCAGAAAACCACTTTGCCTTTTACATCGATGTCTCTTACTGACTTTTTGTTCATCTTCAGGAATTCCTCCTTTTATTGGAAATACAAAACAAAAGGGAGGGGGCTGTATTCCCCTTCCCCTTTGCACTCATTATATCGTTAGTTTTCGGTTAAAACCAAACTTCGTGCGACTTAAGAATTAAAGTCCTTTAGAAGCGATGTAGTCTACAAGGTCAACTACGCGGTTAGAGTAGCCTGACTCGTTGTCATACCAAGAGATAACTTTAACCATGCTGTCTTCCATAACCATTGTAGAAAGAGCATCGATTGTTGAAGAAGCTGGGTCGCCATTGTAGTCGCCTGATACTAGAGGCTCTTCGCTGTAGTTAAGGATTCCTTTAAGGTCGCCTTCAGCAGCTTCTTTGAATGCAGCATTTACTTCTTCAGCTGTTACGTTTGTGTTAAGCTCAGCAACAAGGTCAACTAGAGAAACGTTTGGAGTTGGAACACGCATAGCTCCGCCGTTCAATTTGCCTTTTAGCTCAGGCAATACTAGAGATACTGCTTTCGCTGCACCAGTTGAAGTAGGGATGATGTTTTCAGCAGCAGCACGTGCACGACGGTAGTCTTTGTGCGGAAGATCAAGAATTTGCTGATCGTTTGTGTATGAGTGAACAGTTGTCATCATACCGCGCTTGATGCCGAATTTGTCGTTAAGAACTTTAGCGAATGGCGCCAGGCAGTTCGTAGTACAAGATGCATTTGAGATAACATCGTGGCTTGCAGCGTCATATTTGTCATGGTTAACACCCATAACGATTGTGATGTCTTCATCTGTTGCAGGAGCAGAGATGATAACTTTTTTAGCGCCAGCTTCTAAGTGCTTAGCAGCGTCTGCACGCTTAGTGAAGAAACCAGTTGATTCAACAACAACTTCTACTCCGCGCTCGCCCCAAGAAAGTTTAGCAGGGTCGCGCTCTGCTGATACTTGGATTGTTTTGCCGTCAACAACAAGGTTGTTTCCGTCTACTTTCACGTCAGCATCCAGTCTGCCATGAATTGAGTCATATTTTAAAAGGTGAGCAAGCATGTTAGCGTCTGTAAGGTCGTTAACTGCTACAACGTCCACGTTAGGATTTTTAAGTGCTGCACGGAATACGTTACGTCCGATACGTCCAAAACCGTTAATACCAATTTTTACTGCCATGTTGAAATTTCCTCCTTTAAATAAGTGAGAGATTTTTTTGTGTAACTATATAATTAGGGATGAATATCCCTTATTAACTCTTTTGCGGCACCTTCATCCGTTATCAGGATGGAACCCTGTGCCTGCTTCAGATAAGCCTGGATGGCTCCGGCTTTTGAAGCGCCGCCCGCTACTGCGATGACGTTTTGAATCTTCTCAAGGTCACTCAGCTGCATGCCGACAGTCTGCACTTTGTGGACAACTTCCCCCTCCTGGTTGAAGTAGTATCCGAATGCTTCTGCGACAGCTTCGCCCTGCTCAATCTTTATGTAATCTTCAGGCAGCGTTTTACGGCGTTCCGCCATTGTCTTAGCGTCTCCTATTCCGTGAACGACCATACTTGAAGATTTAATGAGCGAAAGCAGTTCTTTTATAGAAGGCTCTTCTGTAATAGAAAGATACGCTTCCTTGCTGAGCTGGTCCGGAACGTGGAGCAGACGGTAGTTGCCCATTGCCCGTTCGGCCATTTTTGCACAGATCGTGTTTGCCTGGTTTTCTACATTTTCACCAAGGCCTCCCCGCGCAGGCACATATAGCTGCTCGCGGTTTTTGCTGTCAGGCGTCATCATTTCTGCGACGGCTGCAATCGTTGTTCCTCCAGTGACAGCGACGATATTTTTCCCGGTAAGACGTTCCTTTATGCATGAGACGCAAGCTCTTCCCATTTCTTTTTTCACCCATGAGAATTGATCGCTGTCTCCAGAAACGACAATAACCTTTTTCAGATTTAAACGTTCCTTTAATGTATTTTCCAAAAACGTTAAACCTAAAACATCCTTCATCGCTTCTTCCAGAACGTTCAGCAGGTGCGATCCTTCTTTTGTCAGCGTCATTCCGGCCGGGAAAATCTCTATCAGGTTCTGATCTTTCAGAAACTGAACTTCTCCCCTGAGAATCCGCTCGCTTATGCCGAGGCTCGATGAAAGGCTTCTTCTGCCGATCGGCTGCATCAGTCTTATGTACTGAAGGATCTGATATCGCTTTTGCATAACAAGAAGCAGATCAGGCAATAATTTTTTTTGGACTTCAATCAGTGATCTCATCGTATTAATTCCTTTCAAATAAGAAATGTGCCTTGATGCACGAATCGGCGCATCTAATTCCGGCTGACCTTTTTAACGAAATTTCTTATTTACTAAGAATCGCGGGACTTCATTTGTCCCTATATGACGTATTGTGTCCCACTGTCCGCAAAAAAAATCATCCCTGCTTCAATTCATATTCTAGCAGGGTGAATTCGCTTATTCAACTATTGTTTCTTGCTTTTTTTCAAGTAACCGCTTTCTTATTAATTCTTTTCTGATACGGCCGTAGCCGATGATTTTTCCGTCACATTCTGCCACCGGTATCATGAGCTGATACTTTTCGAGCAGACCATCGTCTGAGTGAATATCGATTACCTGTATGTCCAGGTCCAAATCCGCTTTCAGCCCGTTTAATTCCTCGATGGCCTCCTCACAAAGAGGACAGCCTTCTCTTGAGTACACATTTAAAATCATTCCAACACATCCTAATATCGTTTTCTTGCAGATGAAGATGCAATGCCAAGCTGATCTCTGTACTTGGCTACAGTCCGTCTTGAAACTTCGATTCCGTGTTCCTGTGAGAGTGTGTCTGCAATTCGCTGGTCAGAAAGCGGAGACAGTTTATTTTCGCTCTCGATCATCTTTTGGATGAGTGATTTTACAGCCGATGACGTAATGTCCTGAGAAGTCTGCTCAAGGCCATTTGAGAAGAAAAACTTCAGTTCATACAGACCATGCGGTGTCTGTACGTATTTCTCCCTGACCGTACGGCTCACCGTTGACTCATGCACGTCGATCACATCCGCTACGGCTTTTAGTGTCAGCGGTTTCAAAAAGTGCCCGCCTTTTTCAAAGAAGTCCGTCTGTCTTCTGAGAATTTCATGCATCACTTTAAGCATGGTCGCTTTCCGCTGATTCAATGTTTTCATCAGCCATTTGCACTGATTGAGTTTAGACGAAAGATACTGCTTCACATCCGCATCATCAGTGGATGAAAAGGCAGCTTCATACGAAGAATTCACCCCGATTTTTGGTGAACTCCCTTCATTATACATCACTTGCCACTCACCGCTTACTTTCTTTACGATCAGCTCCGGCACAATGTAGCTGTCATGGGCATGATGAAAAGCAAGACCTGGACGGGGATGCAGCTTTTGGATAAAGTCCTGCACACTTTGTATCTCTCTCAATTCCAGTTTCGTTTTTTTTGCAAGCTCTTTCCATGACTTTTCTGCAAAAAGATAGAAATAATCGCGGATAATCAGCTCTGCTGTCTGATTGCGCTCAGGCAGCCGCAGCAGCTGAAGGTAGATGCACTCCTGCAGGTTTCTGGCTCCCACACCTGCAGGATCAAGCTTTTGAAGATTTTCAAGCTGAATCTGCAGTTCATCTTCGCTGATGCTGAATCTTTCTGCCAGCACCTGCAAATCTTCTTCAATATACCCGTTTGGATCCAGGGCATGAATCAGAATGTGCAGCGCTTTTTTCTCCTTAGGCTGCATTTTCATGCCAAGCAGCTGAGATTCCAGGTGCTGCTGCAGAGTCGCCGTCCTGCTCGCTGCATTTTCAAGCAAGTCTCCTTTTTTTGAGGCATTTGCCGTTTTGAGGGCTGAGGTATGATACAATACGCCTGAATCAGGCTTGTCTTTCACATCGATGAGGGGATTTTCAAGGGTAAGGTCCTCTATGTAGGACGCGAGTTCCATAGAAGAGTACTGTAGGAGAGTAATCGCTTGCTTTAGTTCCTGTGTCATATTCAGTTTTAAGGACTGCTCTTGAAATAAACCTGCTTTCATATCCATAGATCGTTCCCCCTGCTGTTCATTTTACACGAAAACGGTCCGTCATTGAATGGAAGAAACTTCAAAGGAGAGATCAATTTGAGCGAATTATTTTCAGTTCCCTATTTTGTACAGAATTTCAAAGAACATCTTAGACACAACGAGAACCAGATTCCTGAGCTTGATGCAATGAACCGGTATTACCGGTCGGTTGTTTCCACTCTGGTACAAGATCAGCTGACCAAAAATTCGGTTGTGCTGAAACGGATTCAAAATCTTGATGAGGCGTACAATAAGGTGAAAGCCACCTTGAAATAATTACCTGTTCACAAAATACGGATGATGATTTATCATTGGTTATGTTGAGTCGCCAAGCGCGGCAATAAACACTTCTTGTCCAGTGCGGCTTACTGGACTGCTTACATAGTATTCACATTCCATTAAAACATGCCCCGCCGGGAATTCCCGGCGGGGCTTTTTTTCCTTATTTTCAGCGGAACAGCCGTGCCCAGGTTGCAGGTCCGACAATTCCGTCAACCTTAAGCCCTTCTTTTCTCTGAAAATCCCTTACTGCCTGTGCTGTGACAGGGCCATAGACCGAATCAGCAGGAACACCAAGTTTCCTTTGGATTTCTCCAATATTGGATCCTCTCATGTACGGAGTCTTCAGTCTGTAAAGAGTCCCCGGAAACGGCTTTGGACGCCTTGGTTTCGCTCTGTTCAGCCTGCTGAACGTTTCCGGTCCGACAATCCCGTCAACGAGGATGCGCTGCTCCTGCTGAAATTGCCTCACCGCAGCCTCTGTTTCAGCTCCAAACGTTCCGTCTGCCCCGAATCTCGGAAGTGAGTATCCAAGGGAAATCAGCTTTTTCTGCAAAAATTGCACATCCGATCCCGAATCCCCGCTTCTCAGCACAGTCGTATCAATCTCACTGCCTGTTTCACGCTCGGGCGGCTGAACCCTGATTGGAGGAGACGTGCTGCTTTCCCACGAATTATAGTACGCACGGACATCTCTTAAAAACTGGGCAAACGTTACGCCGTTTGGAACAAGCCAGCTTTCAGGATCTGAACGTCTTCTCGGATCAAGTGTGCTGTGCGCGACAATTTTAGAAGAAGGATCAAGATTAAACCTCCGGCAAAGATAGGCATGGTACCAGACATAACGGTCATACGCTTCGCGGAAAACCCCCGTGCGGCACAGCTCCACTCCAATTGCAGCATTATTCGCATCAGCCCCGAACAGCCGGTTGTCCTCGGGATTTGTATATAAATTATGATAGGCTCTCTCATTTAGAGGGATAATCTCAAGAATTTTTCCGTCATCTATAAATGTATGGGCAGACGCACTCGGCTGTGAATTATTAAAATAGGAAAAATGGTCATCTGCATCAGCAGAGTTATTGGCGGTCTCATGTGCAACAATGAAGAGAGGGCCGGTTAAACTAGTTCCCGGTCTCGCATTTCCAATTCGAATATAGCGTTGTTCAATCTGATATTTATCCGAAACACTCACTATTATCACTCCTTTATATAGTAGATGATAGAGTGAGGAGTTTTGGAAAGGCACTTACCCTGATGCATGAGCCTGTTTCCTTGAAAGTCTAGCAGTTTCGACTGATCGTTCTTTGAAAAAATGAAAAAGAGCTGCTTCCCTAAGGAAACAGCTCTCTATCATTTAGACGCGCTCGAGAGGATTCGAACCTCCGACAGACGTGGTACCGGAAACCACCGCTCTATCCAACTGAGCTACGAGCGCACGTATTGGCCAGTAGCGCTATTATACGACAAAACCTTTGCCTGTTTCAAGCGTTATTTTTCTTTGTGTCCAGAAAGCGCTATATTTTATGCACTTCCAAAATATACAGGCGGGCAGATTCTATTGTATGATTAGAAATACAGGCTTTACAACAGCGGCAGAACGGGTAAAGGGTTTATAACAGCAACAACAGAATAAAGGAGATAAAACATAATGACAGACCGCTATTCAATAAATGTAAACGGTTCTTCCTTTGATTGGGATTTATCACAGGCAGCCTACCAATTTGAAGGAGATGAAGTCGTATTATTCTGGATCAATACGGCATTTAAAACATTTCTTGATTCAATTGAAGAAATTTCCGGGGAACAAGCAGCAAGAGTTGTACTTGAAACTGCAGGGTACCGTACAGGAGAAATTGTCAGCGACTTTTATAAGCGATCCATCGGAAAAACAGAGGATATCTTAAAGAGCCTGCCGAATACATATGTTACAGCCGGCTGGGGTAAAACCGCGATCGATGTTCTGTCCTATGACGACTGCAGAGCTGTAGTGAGGATCGAAAATGGCTGGGAGTATAAGGTGAACAAAGCTCAGGGCAAGACGGTGGAGGGTTCGTTCCTGGCCGGTCACTGGGCCGGCGTCCTAAGCGGACTGTTCGGGAAAACCGTCTGGTACAGAGTGGTGAAAAGCCAGACAAGCGGAGATCCATATTCAGAATTTGAATTTTCGCCTTCCGGAATCACTCCCCAGCGAAATATCCGCTCACTGATTCAGGAGCAGGAAAGGGCTGACATGATTGCACTGGAACAAAGTGTTGCTAAGCGGACAGCCGATCTTGTTGATTTGGTAAAGGAAATTTCTTCTCCAATCATCCCAGTTCTTGACAACATCATCGTCCTTGCGATGATCGGAAGATACGACGAAGCGAGAGCTGAGGAGCTTTTAACAAAAACGCTCTCTAACCTGCCCGAGTATAAAGCGAGGTTTCTTATTCTCGATCTGACAGCTATTTCACAAGTGGACGAGTTTACAATCGACTTGCTTCAAAAGCTTGTTCAGGCTTCTGCGCTTCTTGGAACTTCATGCATTCTAGTGGGCATTTCACCCGAACTCAGCATGAAAATCGTCAGCTCGCGGTATCAGATGCAGAACATTCCATGCCTCTCTACGCTTAAACACGGCATTCACTACGCCCTGGCACAGGAAGGACTGCATATCTCAAAAAAATAGCTCCTTCTTCTCCAATCGTTTGAAAAAAAGAAAAATTGGGTAACATGGTTACAGTTACTAGCTCTGACATATACATAAGAGGTGCCTTAAAGATGCTCAGGCGGCAGCGTTTCGTTTGACCTTTATTGACCTTAGTTGTATGATGAGAGTACATAAATTTACCTTTACTTTAAAGGAGGAAATACGATGAATTTAATTCCTACAGTTATTGAACAGACAAACCGCGGTGAACGTGCATATGATATTTACTCACGTCTTTTAAAAGACCGCATCATCATGCTTGGAAGCGGAATTGATGATAACGTTGCAAACTCAATCGTTTCTCAGCTTTTATTCTTAGAAGCAGAAGATCCGGAAAAAGACATTTCCATCTACATCAACAGCCCAGGCGGATCCATCACTGCCGGTATGGCCATTTACGATACAATGCAGTTCATCAAGCCGCAAGTATCAACAATCTGCATCGGTATGGCAGCTTCTATGGGAGCATTCCTTCTTGCAGCAGGCGCCAAAGGCAAGCGTTATGCCCTTCCAAACTCTGAAGTCATGATCCATCAGCCTCTTGGAGGAGCGCAAGGCCAGGCTACGGAAATTGAGATTGCTGCAAAACGCATCCTTTTCCTTCGCGACAAGCTTAATCAAATCCTTGCAGACCGCACAGGCCAGCCGATTGAAGTCATCGCGCGCGACACAGACCGCGACAACTTCATGACAGCAGAGCGTGCACTTGAGTACGGCCTGATTGACAAAGTCATGGACCGCAATACGTTAGCAGACAAAAAATAAAAAGTGCAAAAAGAACGGCATTGTGCCGTTCTTTTTTATTTGGATTTAACAGCCATACGAATACCAATTACCTCTTTTTCTAGCAAGATCTTGGGTATTTGGCAGTTGATTTGGTGCACTGGACTTGGTCAGGCAGCTAAACAGGTACCTGCGCAGTCCCGATTAACAGAGATCAGTGTGTTACTTCCAAAAATGAGTGGAATACAACCAACTTCGCGCATTTTACAAACAACTTTGATTGCGTATCTACCAACTCTTTCTGATTTACTACCAGCTCCCCGTTCAAAGGCAAATTACTTCATTTTCCAGCAAGATCTTGGGCATTTGGCAGTTGATTTGGTGCACTGGACTTGGTCAGGCAGATAAATCAGGCACCTGCTCAGTCCCGATTCATAGAAATAATTGCATTACATCCAACAATGAGTGCAATACTTCCAACTTTAATCATTTTACAACCAACTTTGTATGCGTATCTACCAACTTTCCCTAATTTACGACCAACTCCCCATACAGGCGCAAACTACCTCTTTTTCTAGTAAGATCTTGGCCATTCGGCAGTTGATTTGCTGCACCGGACCATTACAGGCAACCGCCGGTAAACTTGCGCCATAAAAAAAAACGGCCCAAAGGCCGTTTTAAGCTTCCTGCTTTACGTATTCCGTTAAAACTTCAAGTGCTTCGTTTTCGTCGTGGCCTTCTGCAATCAGTGTGACGGTTGATCCTGAGCTGATGGCAAGGCTCATGAGCCCCATGATGCTTTTTGCGTTAACCTTTTTTCCATCTTTCTCAAGGAAGATATCTGATGCGTACCTGTTGGCCTCTTGTACAAATAACGCTGCGGGACGTGCTTGTAAGCCTGTTTTCAAACGAACTTCGACCTGTTTTTGAGCCATGTAAATCCCCTCTGCTTTCCCCTTTTTATTTGATTGTTACCGGCTGGCCGTTTCTAAGCTGTTCTGCAATTTCGTCCAATTTTCTCAGGCGGTGGTTTATGCCTGATTTGCTGATTTTGCCGCTCGATACCATTTCTCCGAGCTCTTTCAGCGTGACATCCTGATACTCTACCCGCAGTCTTGCAATTTCGCTTAATTTATCAGGCAGAGCTTCAAGACCCATTTTTTCATCAATGTATTTAATATTTTCAACCTGGCGGATCGCAGCGCCAATTGTTTTATTTAAGTTAGCGGTTTCACAATTGACGAGCCTGTTTACGGAGTTTCTCATATCTCTCACGATGCGTACATCCTCAAAGCGCAGCAGCGCCTGATGGCCTCCAATGATACTTAACAACTCGGAGATTTTTTCCGCTTCCTTGAGATAAGTGATATACCCCTTTTTCCGCTCAAGTGTTTTGCTGTTCAGGTTAAAAACATTCATCAGCTCGCACAGTGCATCATTATGCTCTTTGTACAGAGAGAAAATTTCCAGATGGTATGAGGATGTTTCAGGATTATTCACTGAACCTCCTGCAAGGAATGCCCCTCTGATATACGATCTTCTGCAGCACTTCTTTTTAACGAGATCTTCGGAAATGCTTCTAATAAAGGTGAAATTCTCCCCAAGGATGCTTAAATCCTCCAAAATTTCACGGGCTTTCTCTATCAGCCGAACGATATAGACATTATTCTTTTTCAAACGCATTTTTTTCCGGACAAGCAGTTCAACAGAAACGTCATACTGCTTTTTTAAGAGAGTATAAATTCTTCTGGCTATTGCTGCATTTTCAGTCTGAATATCTAGAATTAATTTTCGATTCGAAAAAGAAAGAGAGCCATTCATCCGGATGAGTGCAGACAGTTCTGCTTTTAAACAACATGGTTTAAGTTCAATGTTAGTCAGTTCTTTTTTTGTTTCAGAAGCAAAAGACATCGTTCTGCACCCTCCAATCAGTATGAATGCATTCGTTTGCACTCTTTATTTTTTTGCCGTTTTCCGCGGATTGTTCTGCAGGCTCCGCGGAGTGCCGAAATCTATTAAGTAATCATCTCATACAGGAGCTTTGCTACCTTTACGGTGTCATGCCGAATGACGTTATTTTCATAGGAGACAATCTTATCGTGGACAATTTCAAGACCCAGTTCACGGAGTGCCTCTATATCATAGTTTACCGGTTTTGCCAGTTCTTCTGCATATAATGCTTTCATCATATCAGGAATCACTTCATCATTCACTAAAATTGTATCGATGAACTTGCATTTCATATGGTCGTTGAGTGCTCTAACATGATCAGATGCTGTGTAGTCAAGGGTTTCGCCGGCCTGTGTCATCACATTGCAGATGTACACTTTTTTGGCTTTCGCCTTGCATACTTCATCACCGAGTTTGGGCACGAGCAGATTCGGCAGTATGCTTGTATAAAGACTTCCCGGTCCTATAAGAATCAGGTCTGCCTTTCGGATGACGTCAATTGCTTCCTCGAGGGGCTCGATCGTTTCGGGTGAAAGAAAGACCCGTTTGATCTTTTTCCCTGAGTAAGGAATTTTAGATTCTCCGGAGACAATGGTGCCATCTTCCATCTCTGCATGAAGCACAACGCTTTTGTTTGCAGCCGGAAGGACTTTTCCCCGGACATTCAGCACTTTGCTCATCTCGGTGACCGCGTGGAAGAAATCTCCCGTGATGTTCGTCATGGCGGCAAGAATCAGGTTCCCAAGAGAGTGCCCTGTCAGACTGTTGCCTTTATTGAAGCGGTGCTGAAACAAATTTTCAACAAGGGGTTCCACATCTGAGAGCGCAGCTAACACATTGCGTATGTCACCCGGCGGCGGAATACTCAGTTCATCGCGGAGCCGGCCAGAGCTTCCGCCGTCATCTGCTACAGTCACAATCGCTGTAATATCCACAGGGTATACCTTTAAGCCCCGCAGAAGGACAGATAAACCGGTTCCTCCGCCGATTATAACAACATTTGGCCGATTAGAAGGAGCTGTCATTAATGACGGCTTCTGCGCTCAATATCACGGTGTGATACGTGCGTCTGGTAATCGTTTTTGTAATGCTTCGCAATGTGTTCCGCCAATGTGACCGAACGGTGCTGTCCGCCTGTGCACCCGATCGCAATAACAAGCTGGCTCTTGCCTTCCCGCTTGTAGTAAGGCAGCATGAACGTCAGCAGATCAAGCACTTTTTCAAGGAACTTCTGCGTTTCCGTCCACTTAAGGACATAAGAGGAGACTTCCTCTTCAAGTCCTGTTTTTGGCCTCATATGGTCGATATAGTGAGGATTCGGGAGGAATCTGACATCAAAAACCAGATCCGCATCAATCGGAACCCCGTATTTAAAACCAAATGAAAGCACATTGACCGAGAAGGTATGCTCGGCATCTTCCGCAAACTGCTTCAGAATTTTTTCTCTGAGTTCGCGAGGCTTCAGTTCTGATGTATCAAAAATAAGCTGTGCACGGCCTTTAAGCTCCTCAAGCAGCTCCCGCTCATTTTTGATGCCTTCAAGCGGCAGACCTGTCGTTGCAAGCGGATGGGATCTCCGTGTCTCCTTGTAGCGTGTCACAAGAGTTGCATCCTTTGCATCAAGGAACAGGATCTGCGGGCTGATCCAGGTTGTCTCAGCTATATCATCAAGCGCCTGAAAAAGGCTTTCGAAAAACTCTCTTCCCCTAAGGTCCATTACAAGGGCAACCTTGTTCATCTTTGATCCCGATTCTTTCATCAGTTCAAGGAATTTAGGCAGCAGCGTCGGCGGAAGGTTATCCACGCAGAAATAGCCAAGATCTTCAAAGCTCTGAATCGCCACTGTTTTTCCAGCTCCGGACATGCCTGTAATAATGACCATCTTGATGTCCTGAACACTGCCTGTACTCATTTTGATTGCCTCCTCTCACATTCTCGTTACGTGTATATTGGTATGTCTGAGCAGACTACTGCGGATCCAGGCGGTAGGCAAGCAGCTCAAAATCAGGAGTATATGTGAATGTGCCGTAGATCAAGCCTGCCCCCTTCATCATGAATTCAAGAATATGATGATCTCCCGGAGCCATCGGAAGCTCTGCGACTTCTTCAAGTGAATGCCACTTCAGCTTTCCTTCTTCGGACTGGTCCACATTTTCGCCTGTAAATTCAGTAGCGAAAAATGTGAACATCATCCATTCGGAAACAATTTCATTTCCTTCTTTAATAATAAAGGTAAAGATGCCTTTGATTTTTGGGTTTTTTAAATATATGCCTGTTTCTTCGCGATATTCCCGTATGACAGTGTCTTTAATTGATTCACCCTGCTCCATCTTTCCGCCGGGTGCCACCCACCATCCTCTTCTCGGTTTTTGCAGGAGAAGAATTTTATCGTCCTGTACTAATACGCAATTCGTCACTCTTTGCAAAACTCTTCACCTCTGGATTTAATCGGCAGGCCGTCATTGTTTTTCTTCCTTTTTATTATACTATTTTGCGCACAGCCTCACAATGAACGGGGGCTTGCGGCACGATTTTTATTTTCTTGTTTTCTGCTGGAAACAGCACTTATGTATATATACGGCATGTACGAAGGAATGTTTCGGTTTTTTGGACAAAAAAAAGGAGTACGGGAAAGGGCGCCCGTACTCAAAAAATATTTATAAAAGGGGGTCAATTACTATTTATATAGTACCCCATTATTATTTCAGTGGTGTTACAGGAGAGTTAAAACAGAGTTACGTTTTTATGAACTTGTTTAAAGCTTTAAAGGGATTAGTTTGCCGCTTTAATTTTTTCCATCAGTTCTTCTACGTAATGCTGTACACTCTGTGCGGCAATAGAACCGTCGCCTGTTGCTGTAACAATTTGGCGAAGGGATTTTTCACGGATATCTCCTGCTGCGAAAATACCCGGCACCTTCGTTTCCATGCGGTCGTTTGTTTCAATATAGCCCTCTTCGTTTGTAATGCCGATTGACTGGAACGGTTTAGAAAGCGGCAGCATGCCGATGTAGATGAACACGCCGTCTGTTTTCATGACTGTTTCTTCGCCGGTTTGCGTATTCACAAGAGTGGCACTTCCTACCTTGCCGTCTTTTTCGTTGATTTCTTTCACCGTGTGGTTCCAGATAAAATCAACCTTTTCGTTATCAAACGCGCGCTGCTGCAGAATCTTCTGAGCGCGGAGCTCATCACGTCTGTGGACGATTGTTACTTTAGATGCGAAGCGTGTTAAGTACACACCTTCCTCAACCGCAGAGTCACCTCCGCCGATAACAATCAGCTCTTTGTTTTTGAAGAATGCGCCGTCGCATACTGCACAGTAGGAAACGCCGCGTCCGCCAAGCTCTTTTTCGCCCGGAACGCCGATTTTTTTGTATTCGGCACCTGTTGAGATAATGACGGCACGCGTTTTGTACTGCTTGCTTCCGGCAACAACGGTTTTGTATTCTTCGCCGTCGATGATTTCTTTAATGTCCCCGTAAGCATATTCGGCACCGAATTTCTTCGCATGATCAAACATCTTCGTTGACAGATCAGGTCCGAGAATATGGTCAAAGCCCGGATAGTTTTCCACATCTTCCGTATTGGCCATCTGGCCGCCCGGCACGCCGCGCTCAATCATCAATGTTGAAAGGTTTGCCCTTGACGTATATACAGCTGCTGTCATTCCGGCAGGTCCAGCACCGGCAATAATGACATCATAGATTTTTTCTTCAGACATCGTTCAATCACTCCTTGGGTTCGCACAAATAGTTCGTATACGGGATGCTTCTCCCATACTCCTATCCTATAAAAGATAAGGATTTCATGCCATTTATTTGCTCACGACCAGAGGTTCCGGATGTAAGCTGAATATTTGGACAGGGTTTTGCCGGATATGGAGTATTGTTTAGCCGTTTCCGTCTGTGTCACTTTATAGCCGTTTTCCTTCTTCCATACATACTCAAGTGCTCCTGCCCATGCAAGATGGTTGCTTAAAGGCAGCTCTTCACGTTTTGCTTTCAGAGCCGTCTTAAAGAAAAACAAGTAAAGTCCTTCATTCAGACCCTCGTTGTTTTTAAAGAGAACCTGTGCTGCCTGGTAGGTGAATCTGGATTTCTCAGACACGCTTTTTTTGATCTCCCCATTAACATGCGCAATTGCGAGATCCATAAACTCTCTTTCGAATGCAGACTGGGGAATTTTTGATGTTTTAAAAACCTGAATTTGATCGAGCTGATTCGTTTCAGCTGCTAAAAAAATGGCCAGCAGACGCTCTTCAATCGGCATGGTCATCGGCCGCTCCACTGATTTTTTCTCTTTAGCCCACGGCTCTGATCCTTCTTTTTCGGGATTCATCTCAAGAACGCGGTCAAAGCAGCTTCTTGCAAACTGTTCTCTTCCGGTAAAATAAGCGGAATAAGAAAGCCAGTAGTAAAACGTTTCATCACCGTCAAATCCCTGTCTGTAGATCGCCTTCAGCCATTTATAAGCAAGCTCGTACTGTCCGACAAGAGCAAATGTCGCACCAAGCTTATATCTGTGTTCAAACAGAATCGGGTGAATTCTCCCCATGCGCTGTGCGAGTTCTTCCACTTTTTCATCCTGGCGTTCATAATAATAAAACACCATTAAGTTGCACAATGCATGAAGGTTGCCGGGGTTTTTGTCCAGCACCATATCAAGGTGTTCTTTCGCCCGATCGACATCTCCCATGTAAAAATAGGCCAGGGATAAGTTATTGTAGGCAGACCAGAACTCAGGAAAGTCTGCCGTAATTTCCTTCAGAAGCACAATCGCTTCTTCAAGCTTTCCGTTCTCAAGAAGGGATTTTGCTGCATCCTGCTTCACGATCAGTTCGTCAGAATCAGAAAACAGATCTTCCTCATCCGCGCTTTCAATTGTCAAAAGCTCCAGAAGATCCTCCGTTTCTTCGATAAATTCGCCGTCCGGCTCCTTAGACTGGTATTCTGTCGCACATTTATAGGCTTCATGAAAAAGACCCAGATGCGCGTAATTATTGGCCATAAAGTAATGGCACTCTGATAACCCGCTATCAAGGTTTTTTAGAATATATGTTAAAAGCTCGTTTGATTGCTGATATTTTCCAAGTTCGGTATAGATGGCTGCAAGCTGGCTGAGCATTACGATATGATCAGGCTCAAGCTTTATGGCACGCTCAATCCACTTGCCCGCTCTTAATAGGTCTCGCTCCCGATAGGCTTTCATGCCCTTACGGTAAAAGTACTGTCCGTCTTGGAAGAAAGGGACAATCTGCGCTTTCTGTTCACTGTTGGTTGATTGTTTACCCACTGAAATCCTCCATTTCTTTACTTCTGCCGTAGGTTAGTATACCACACTGGGGAAGTACAACAATAGCAGGTGGCAAAAATTAAAAGCTATTGTTCTATCATGGTCAAAAGAACAGCGGGGCAAACAATTTGCAAGCAGAACAGGATAATCCGCTTGTACCTTTTTTCCGCAGGATTGCAGAGAACTCAACTGGTCACTCACAACAAAAAAAGCCCCAAAATAAAGGGCTTTACTTTGAAGCATGACGCTCTTTCAACACGCTCAGAACTTCATCGAGCGGCAGCTTCTGTTCTCTGAGGAGCACCATGAGATGGAACAGCAGATCGGCTGCTTCCCATTTCAGCTCCTCCGCGTCGCGGTTTTTGGCAGCAATGATGACTTCAGATGCTTCCTCGCCGACTTTTTTGAGGATTTTGTCTACTCCCTCTGTGAAAAGGTAGGTTGTATAGGAGCCCTCAGGCATTTCAGCTTCGCGCTCTGCAATCAGCTTTTCAAGAGTGCTCAGGATGTTAAAGCGGTCGGGACCTGATTCCTGCGTCTTGCCGAACAGCGTTTCGGAAAAACAGGAATAGGAACCGGTATGACATGCAGGACCTGCAGGCTTCACTAATACAAGAAGGGCATCCTGATCACAGTCATACTTCAGCCCCTCAACCTCCTGGGTGTTTCCTGAAGTTGCCCCTTTGTTCCAGAGCCCCTGTCTTGAACGGCTGTAAAACCACGTTTGCTTCGTTTCGATTGTTTTTTGAAGAGATTCCTTATTCATATAAGCAAGTGTAAGAACTTCTTTGCTTGCTGCATCCTGTACGATGGCAGGGACTAAGCCATTTTGATCGAATTTTACGGATTCCAGGTTCATCTGACTAACACTCCCTGCGTTTTTAAGTAGTCTTTTACTTCTTTTACGGACGTTTCTTTATAGTGAAAAATAGAAGCTGCCAGTGCGGCATCCGCTTTTCCCTCTTTAAATGCATCAGCAAAGTGATCGGCATTGCCGGCACCACCGGATGCAATCACGGGAACCGTTACAGCGTCGCTTACCATCCGGTTCAGCTTCAGGTCAAACCCGCTCTTTTCTCCGTCGCTGTTCATGCTCGTCAGCAGGATTTCCCCGGCTCCGCGCTTCACTGCTTCTGTTGCCCATTCGGTTACTTCCCAGTCTGTTTTCTCTCTTCCGCCATGTGTGTACACCAAATAAGTTCCCGATTCCGCATCAAACCTTGCATCTATTGCAACGACGATGCACTGGGACCCAAAAAAGCGGGCGCCTTCTGTAATCAGCTCCGGACGCAGCACCGCCGAAGTATTGACAGACACCTTATCGGCTCCTGCACGAAGAATTCGTTTCATATCCTCTAGGGAGTTGATGCCTCCACCAACCGTAAAGGGAATCGCAAGCTGCGCGGCTACACTCTCCACAACGTCTGCCATCGTCTTTCTGCCTTCATGGGATGCAGAAATATCGAGGAACACAAGCTCGTCTGCCCCCTCTTTGTCGTAAAACTTCGCCAGTTCAACAGGATCTCCCGCGTCACGAAGCCCTAAAAACTGAATGCCCTTTACGACTCTGCCGTTTTTGACATCAAGGCATGGGATAATGCGTTTTGTGATCATGCCCGCTTCACCTCTTCCAGCGCTTCCGCCAGATCAAACTGGTTTGTATAGAGCGCTTTTCCGACAATCGCTCCGGCAACGCCGTTTGCCGCGAAGGCAGCTAGAATGACGAGGTCATTCAGTGAACTGACTCCTCCTGATGCGATCACTTCTTTGCCTGTCGCTTTTGCCATTTCACACACAGCATCCACATTCGGTCCGGAAAGCATGCCGTCTGTCGCGATATCTGTGAAAATGAAGGTTTCAGCACCGGCTGCAGCAAGTTCCATTCCAAGCTCAGTCGCTTTCACAGTCGAGGTTTCCACCCAGCCTTCCGTTGAAACAAAACCGTCTTTCGCATCAATGCCGATTGCAATTTTCTCGCCGTACTTGGAGAGCATTTTTTTCACAAATTCCGGATTTGAGATAGCGGAGCTGCCAAGAATGACGCGGGAAACGCCATTTGAAAGGTAATACTCCACATCTTCCTCAGAGCGGATCCCTCCGCCTATCTGCACCTTCACATTAAGCTTTCGTGCAACTTCAATCACATGATTGTCATTCACACGCCTGCCTGCTTTTGCACCGTCAAGGTCCACCATGTGAATCCACTCGGCTCCTTTTTCAGCAAATACTTTCGCCATTTCAAAAGGAGAATCGCCATACACTGTTTCCTTTGCGTAATCTCCCTGTATGAGACGGACACATTTGCCGCCCCTCATATCAATGGCGGGATAGATGATAAATTCACTCATGGTTTCACCTTCTCTTCAACAATTTTAACAAAGTTCCTCAAGATTCCGATTCCAGTATGACTGCTCTTTTCAGGATGGAACTGTGTTCCGTAGACATTTCCTTCGCCAACCACTGCCGGCACTTCCACACCGTAATCTGCGGCTGCGATCACTGTTGCATCAGCTTCTGCTTTTACGTAATAGGAATGGACAAAATAGGAATATCCTTCCTCAATCCCATCCAGCAGTTCACTCTCTCTGTTCAGGCGAAGCCTGTTCCAGCCCATGTGAGGAACCTTTAGCTGATCTCTTTTCATGACATCTTCCGGAAAATGAACGACGGTCCCCTTCAAAAGGGAAAGTCCCTCTGTGAGGCCGTTTTCCTCGCTCGAATCAAACAGCAGCTGCATGCCAAGGCAAATGCCGAGCAGCGGTTTTTCTGCACGTGCAGCCTTTTGTATGTAAGCTGCCAATCCTGTTTCGTTTAAAATGGCCATTGCGTCTTTAAATGACCCTACTCCCGGAAGTATAAGACCGGACGCCCGGTCAAGCTCTTCAGGGCTGTCAGAAATGAAATAGGAAACATTCAGGCGTTCAAGCGCCTTGCTGACGCTGTAGAGGTTCCCCATGCCATAATCTATAATCCCGATCATTTACAACATTCCCTTCGTCGACGGCACTCCTTTGATCCGCGGATCAATCGTTGATGCTTCATCAAGCGCTCTTCCCAGTGCCTTAAACACAGCTTCAATCATGTGGTGGGTGTTGCGGCCGTAATGAACGATGACGTGAAGGTTGATGCGTGCTTCAAGAGCAAACTTCCATAGGAATTCATGAACAAGCTCTGTATCAAAATTGCCGACTGTCGGACTCGGAAACTCTCCCTTCAGCTCAAAGTGAGGACGGTTGCTGAGGTCCACCACAACCTGGGCGAGTGCTTCATCCATCGGAACCATCGCCTGACCGTAGCGTTTAATGCCTCTTTTGTCTCCAAGAGCTTCTCTGAAGGCCTGTCCAAGACAGATGCCGATGTCTTCTGTTGTGTGATGGCCGTCAATTTCCGTGTCGCCGTTTGCTGCAACGGTCAAATTAAACTGACCGTGTTTTGTAAAAAGATCCAGCATGTGCGTCAGAAACGGCACGCCTGTATTGAGTTCTGAGATTCCTTCTCCATCTATCGCAAGAGAAAGGGAAATATCGGTTTCATTCGTCGTTCTTTGCAGACTTGCTGTTCGTTCCATTTTGACATCCTCCTATTTTAAGCGCTCCTCAATGGCGCGTGCATGTGCTTCAAGACCTTCAAGACGGGCAAAGGCCGCAATCTTTTCCGCTGACTGCGCAAAAGCTTTTTCACTATATGAAATGATGCTCGTTTTCTTGATAAAATCATCGACAGAAAGCGGACTTGAGAACCGTGCCGTACCGTTAGTAGGCAGAACATGATTCGGGCCTGCAAAATAATCGCCGACGGGCTCAGAGCTGTACCTTCCAAGGAAAATGGCTCCCGCATGACGAATGCTGCCAACCAGCTCCATCGGATTCTCTGTCAGAATCTCAAGATGCTCAGGCGCCAGTTCGTTGACAGCCGCAACTGCTTCATCAAGTGAATCCGCGACATAGATATACCCGTAATTTTCAATCGATGCAGACGCGATTTCTCTGCGCGGAAGCGTCTGGAGCTGCTTTTGCACTTCTGAAGAAACGGCCTCGGCAAGCTCCATTGAATCTGTGACAAGCACGCTTGATGCAAGGGCATCGTGCTCGGCCTGTGATAAAAGATCAGCCGCCACTTCTCCCGGAACAGCGGTTTTGTCGGCAAGAACCACAATTTCACTCGGACCCGCGATCATATCAATCGCAACATCTCCAAATACTTCTCTTTTTGCCAGAGCTACATAAATGTTTCCGGGCCCCGTTATTTTATCAACCGGTCTGATAGTTTCTGTACCGTATGCAAGGGCTGCAACTGCCTGCGCTCCGCCGGCCTTGTAGATCTCCTCCACGCCAAGCTCTTTTGCGGCGACGAGGACGCCTGCAGGCAACGTGCCTTCTTTATTCGGCGGGGATACAAGTACGATCCGCTTCACACCCGCTGCCTGAGCAGGAATGACGTTCATCAGAACAGAGGAAGGATAGGCAGCCGTTCCGCCCGGTACATAAACACCCGCCGCGTCAAGAGGCGTGATTTTCTGCCCGAGCATCGTCCCGTCTTCTTTATACGTCATCCACGACTCGCGCTTTTGCTTTTCGTGAAATGAACGGATATTTGCAGCCGCTTCGCGGATAATATCCGCCGTTTCTTGATCTAATTCTTGATAGGCAGCCTGAGTTTCAGCTTCCGTTACCTTTAAATCAGACAGTGACACGCCGTCAAATTTTTCCGTAAAAGCAAACAGGGCTGCATCTCCCTTTTGCTTCACCTCTTCAATAATTGATTTCACTGCATCACGCTGAGTTTCTGTCCCTGAATCAATGGATCGTTTTAATGATGCGGACGCGCCTGTTAGTCGCTCAATTCTCATAGTGCATCCCCCTCTACAACAGCTGAAAGACGGCTGACAAGCTCATCAATCTGTTCATCCTTCATTCTGTAGCTTACAGGGTTTACAATCAGCCGCGAGGTAATGCTGCAAATTTTCTCAAACTCCACAAGACCGTTTTCCTTAAGCGTGCGGCCTGTTGAAACGATATCGACAATCCTGTCGGCAAGCCCGATCAAAGGCGCAAGCTCAATCGATCCATTAAGCTTAATAATTTCAACCTGTTCTCCCTGCTCCCTGAAATAAGAGGAAGCAACTCCGGGATACTTCGTGGCAACTTTAGGAGCCACAGCACCTGTGACGCTGCCCCCCGGCAGACCGGCTACTGCCAGGTAGCACTCGCTGATGTTCAGATCTAGCACTTCGTACACATCCCGCTCTTCCTCAAGCATCACGTCTTTACCGGCAATCCCGATATCCGCAACCCCGTGCTCCACATATGTGGCAACATCCATCGGCTTAGCAAGGATAAATCTCATCTTTTCAGCCGGGACCTCAAGAATGAGTTTACGCGATTCATCAAATTCAGGCGGCAGCTTGTACCCTGCTTTTCTGAGCAGATCAGCCGCTTCGTCAAAAATTCTTCCCTTCGGCATGGCAATCGTCAGCATGTTACTCATCCTGCTCTCCCTTTCTTGATCCGATAAAATAACTCACGTCCGTAAACTGCTTCGTATAGGAGTCAACATCATTGACACCCGTAATATCCTGCATCGTCACCTGTTTTCCCTGTCCGCGGAGATGTGCAGCCTGTGTAATGGCTTCTGCTCTTCTCTCCCCGCTGTAAAGGATACAGTGAATGTCAGGCTGTTTGTCTTCTTCTCCAAGCGATTCAATGAGCCTGTCGAGCCTGATACCGAATCCTGTTGCCGGAGCCGGAGTGTTAAAGCGTTCAAGCAGCTTGTTGTACCGACCTCCGCTGCCGACAGGAAATCCGATGTTTCCTGCGTACACTTCAAACAGAATGCCTGTGTAATAGCTCATATGGCTGACAATATTCAAGTCAAGCTTCACAGATTCCTCTGCTCCAAAATCCTTGAGGTGCAGCCACAGTTTTTCAAGCTCTGCAGCCGCTTCTTTTGCCTCTTTGCTTGAAGCAAGCTCAGACGCAAGTGCGAGTTTATCCTCGCCTCCTCTAAGCTGCAGGAGCTGAAGCAGTCTTCCTTTATCAATGGAAGACAGCGGCAATCCTTTCACATGTTCTCTGTACCCCACGTAGTTCTTTTCGTACAGAAAACGGCGAAGTACATCTGCCCGCTCCTGATTTCCAAGGATCTCCTTGAAAAGGGCATCAGCAAATCCGATGTGGCCGATGGCAACCTTGAAATCACGCAGACCGGCCTCTTTCAGAACGGCAATCATAAGGGCAATTACTTCCGCATCACCGCTTGTCGTTGCATCTCCAATGAGTTCCGTTCCGATTTGCTCAAACTCTGCCGGACGCCCTCCCTCGCGCTGCTGTGCGCGGAAGACGTTCGCATCATACGCCAGACGCAGCGGATAATCCTCCTGATAAAACCGGGATGCTGCCACACGCGCAATCGGCGCAGTCATATCAGGCCGGAGGACGAGCGTGTGTCCCTGCTGATCGAGAAGCTTAAATAGCTTGCCTTCTGAAATCGCGGATTGAACACCGACAGTATCGTAAAATTCAAGTGTAGGCGTTTCAATAAACTGAAAGCCCCATTTTCCAATTGCATCGGTCATCCGTTCCCTGACCTGTTTTTTTGTATGATAGAGCGATGGCAGTGTATCCCTCATGCCAAGCGGTTTTTCAAACATAAACATCCTCTGCTGCACCTCTTTCACGAAAAGTTCCGAATCCTTTAGTCCGCTAATATAGTAACATGCTACCAAAATAAAGCCGGGTTCGCAAGTCATAATGTTTCTTTCTTATTCTTTCTGTTTGTTTGATTTCCTTTTTAAAAAAGTTTTTAAACAAACGTTTGATTAGGTTTAACTGCTTGAAATCCGGGTATATAGAAAGTAATATTTCCCCCAATGATCATAGAAAACCGGCCTGGATGTTGCAGGCCGGTCCTTTTTTTGTCTTTTTTTAATAGCAGTCTGTTATTAAGCTGATTGTAGATTTCAAAGCGTACCCGTTCCCTTTCGCTCCAGAAACTTGCTTTCCGCGGGGAGTGCCTGAAGCTTCCTCGCTGCGCTTGCGGGATCTTCAGAGCCCTCTTCATCCCGCAGGAGTCAAGTTTCTTCCGCTGCAGTCCACTGGTGATTTAAATTTAAAGCTCTGCTTCGGGCCTAACTCTGGTTTCCCCTCGCTGAAGGGAACAATCCAACTGTTTTTGTGCCCCTCCCACTGTTTTTCGCTCATCGGATTTCCGTTTAAATATACTAATGACGCAAATTTTAAAAAGAAACCAACAAAAAAACACTGGCCGCAGCCAGTGTCATTGTTTTTCGCGAAGCGGATCTTTTTCATTCCGTTCCGCCATTTCTTCTTTTGTGTAGATGATTCTCATCGGGTTGCCTCCGGCGAATGCTCCTGCGGGTACGTCTTTGTGGACAAGGGTGCCGGCAGAGACGATGGCACCGTCGCCTATTTCAACTCCGGGGAGAACGGTGGAGTTTGCGCCAATCATGACTTCGTCGCCGATTACGATGTCCCCAAGCCTGTACTCGCGGATTAAGTATTCGTGGGCAAGCAGCGTGGTATTGTAGCCGATGACCGTATTTCTGCCGACTTTAATTTTTTCCGGAAACATCACATCAAGCATCACCATCAGGGCAAAGGATGTCTGCTCGCCGACCTTCATGCCGAGGAGCCTGCGGTACATCCAATTTTTCATGGATAAGAACGGTGTGTAGCGCGCAAGCTGGATGACAGTGAAATTGCGGACAACCTTCCAGAAAGGTACGGTTTTATAAACGTGCCAGAGTGAATTCGGGCCTTTAACAGGATACCTAGTCGTTCTTCTCAAGAGTTATTCCTCTCCAAGCACGCTTAACAGATCGCTCATCTTGTTAAGCATGTAGTCCGGCTGAAAGCCTTCCAAATACGCTGCTCCCTTGATGGTCCATGCTACACCGGCTGTCTTGGTCCCAGCTGCTTTTCCCGCATCAATATCATGGTAATTGTCGCCGACCATTATCGCCACTTCGGGGGAAGCATTCAGCTTTTCGAGAGCAAGCAGGACGGGTTCAGGATGAGGCTTCGCATGTTTCACATCATCAAGTGTGACGACCGTTTCAAAGAACTTGCCGAGTCCGGTCAGCTCAAGCCCCATGTTCACGGTGTTCCGGATTTTCGTCGTTACGATGCCAAGCTTGAAGCCTTTTTCATGCAGAGCCTGAACCGTTTCGTACACCGTTTCAAACTGTGTGACAAGCCGGTCGTGCTGATCATGGTTAAATGTGCGGTAGGTGCTGATCATTTCATCTACGCGCATCGGATCCATTTTCACGAACGTCTCACGAAGAGTCGGGCCAAGAAACGGAAGCACATCCTCCCGCCCGTATTGATTTGGATAGTAAAGATTTAACGTATGCAGGAATGATTCAATAATTAAGTCATTTGTGTTGATCAATGTTCCGTCCAGATCAAACAATACGGTGTTAATTTTCATAAGTTGCTTCCTTTCTGCTTGTATGTTCAAATCTGTCCCAGATCGCCCCGACTGCCATTGTCAAAAGAACGGCTGTCACAATCCTGATAATCAACAGCGGAAGCACAGGAATGCCGAGAGGTACGAAAATCAGCGTATCCTCAACAACCGCATGGCAGGACACGAGAAAAATAAAAGCAAGCGTCAGGTCTCTGTAGCTGACCCCGTCCTCTTCCACCGCTTTGATCATGACTCCGGCACCATACGCGAGACCGATTGTTAAACCCGCAACCATCGTCATAGAGGTATTTTCCTTCATGCCGAGCATTCTTGTGACAGGCGCCATCCATCTTGAAAAGGCCGTC
This sequence comes from Metabacillus sp. SLBN-84, assembly GCF_053629595.1. NCBI lineage: Bacteria > Bacillati > Bacillota > Bacilli > Caryophanales > Bacillaceae > Metabacillus > Metabacillus sp. SLBN-84. Next base: position 543,547 of record NZ_JBRJIP010000001.1, on the reverse strand, counting down.
AGGAAACCTTTGTCCTTCAAATACTGAATAACGACCATCAGAGGAATGACGATCAGCGCAAGCTGCACGATACCGAGGCCTGCTTTTTGAACGGCGCTGAGCCCAATCTCCAGATAGCCTTCCGGAGCAGCCGCCTGCTTCGGAATAAACCCGTACTGAGCCGTCTCTGCTCCGCCTTTCCACAGGAGATTGATCATAATCGCCGAGCTGACAGCAAGACTGATTCTGACAAGCAGAATCACCCAGATCTTGATGCCGACTTTGGCAGCCACGGTGGATTCAATAATCAAATTATGTGAAAAAGAAAGCATGACAGCTAAGATAAATACTTCTTTCACCGATAAATCAAGCGTTAAAATCGCAGCAATTCCCGCATACAGATTCAGCATATTGCCAAGCACAAGCGGAATGGCCGCTTCCCCTGAAAGCCCGAAAATCCCCATGACCGGCTGAATCAGCTTAATCAGCCAGGGAAGAACGGGTGTGTGCTGAAGCAGGCTGACGATCAGCGTAACGGGGAAAATCACCTTTCCAAGCGTCCAAGTTGTCTGAAGCCCTGCCTGAAATCCCTTTTTTAAGCTAGTAATCAGAAACATCCCCTTATTCAGCTGATTCTAAATAACGTTCCTTTGAATAGCCTTTGACTCTTCTGAAAATCAAAACAGCAATCGCAGCAGCAATCAGGCCGAGTGAAATAACCTGGGCGATGCGGAGTGACTCAGTCAGCATCAGGCTGTCCGTACGCATGCCTTCGATAAAATAGCGTCCGACTGAATACCAGATGATATAGGTGAGAAACAGCTCGCCGCGGCGCAGATTCGCTTTTCGGAGAAGCATCAAAACGGCGAATCCGGCAAAGTTCCACAGTGATTCATACAGGAACGTCGGGTGATAGTAAGTCCCGTCAATATACATTTGATTAATAATGAACTCCGGCAAATATAACCCTTCAAGGAACTGGCGGGTAACCTCGCCTCCGTGTGCTTCCTGGTTAATGAAATTGCCCCACCGGCCGATCGCCTGACCTAAAATGATGCTCGGCGCGCCAATATCGGCAAGCTTCCAAAACGAAATTTTTTTCACTTTGGCAAACACAAAACCCGTCACAAATGCGCCGATCAGACCGCCGTGAATCGCAAGGCCGCCGTTCCAGATCTTCACGATATCTCCCGGATTCTGAGAGTAATAGTCCCATTGAAAAATCACGTAGTAGATCCGCGCGCAGATAATCGCAATCGGAATCGCAAATAAGACAAGATCAACAAATGTATCCTTATGAAGCCCTCTTCTCTCACTCTCGCGCACCGCAAGCCACAAGCCGAGAAGCGCTCCCACTCCAATGATCAGACCGTACCAGTGCACCTGAATCGGTCCAAGCTCCAGAAACACCGGATCAATCGGCGTAAAATTCTCCTCCATGCTTTCTTTCCCCCTATAGATGATTATGCGTCATCGTGTTCAGTATCTGTAATGACATCCGTTAACTTATTTGTAAACTGTTCGGCAGCATTCAGGCCCATGCGCTTCAGTCTGAAGTTCATCGCAGCCACTTCAATGATAACGGCAAGGTTTCTTCCGGGACGGACAGGAACTGTCAGCTTCGGAACATCTGTATCAATAATTTTCATTTTTTCTTCATCAAGACCAAGTCGGTCGTATTGCTTTTTCGGATCCCAGATTTCAAGATCGATGATGAGGGTAATCCGTTTATAGCTGCGGACTGCGCCTGCTCCGAAAAGCGTCATGACGTTAATGATGCCAAGACCGCGGATCTCAAGCAGATGCTCAATCAAGTCAGGTGCATTCCCAATCAGCGTATCCTGATCCTCCTGTCGTATTTCTACACAGTCATCTGCGACTAGGCGGTGGCCGCGCTTAACAAGTTCAAGAGCGGTTTCACTTTTTCCCACGCCGCTTTTTCCGACAATCAGGACACCGACTCCGTACACGTCAACCAAAACACCGTGCACAGCCGTTGTCGGCGCAAGCTTCCCTTCAAGAAAATTCGTCAGATGACTTGATAGGCGCGTTGTTTTTAACGGGGAACGGAGAACAGGCACCGATTTTTCTTCAGATGCATCTGTCAGTTCTTTCGGAATCTCCATCTCGCGTGAGACAATGATAGCCGGAGTAGAGTCCGTGCAGAGCTGATCCATGCGCTTCATTTTTTCCTCGTCCGTCAGCTTCTGAAAAAATGTCAATTCTGTTTTTCCTAGTATTTGGACACGCTCTTTCGGATAGTATGTAAAAAATCCTGCCATTTCCAAACCCGGGCGGGACAGGTCACTCGTCGTAATCGGCCGGTTAACACCTTCTTCACCGCTGATGAGCTCTAAATGGAACTTTTCAATTAAATCTTTCGTGCGAACTTTCGCCATGCAAGTTCCTCCTTATTTCTAAAAATAGAAAGTATTTTATGAGCATAAACCTTTGCCTGACTGGCACCGATGCCAGATCATGACTCTTGCATCCATGCCTTTTTTCTTATTCAGAAGGACAATTAAAATCCCTTCTTATTTTAGCACTTTTGCCTTTTAAACGGAAACCGGGATTCCCCGGCCTCCAAATTTTTATAAAAGGGCGGGACAAACACCGCTACTCTAGCATACCGAACGCCATATATTACTAGAGAAAAGAATTTTACTAGGAGGACTGCACGTGAAAATAGCCATTGATGCCGGACACGGCTACACTACTCCCGGAAAACGGACAGTAGACGGGATGAGAGAATACGAATTCAACCGTGCTGTGGCAAATGAAATGAGAACGCTCCTTGCAGGCTACGAAAATGTCACGGTACTGTTTACACACTCAGACGCGCGTGATGTCCCGCTGCAGGAAAGAACCGACAAAGCCAATACGGAACTTTGTGATGCATTCGTTTCAATCCATGCGAATGCATTCGGAAGCGGCAACGCATGGAATGACGTAAAAGGAATCGAGACATATGTACATGATTCAAGGCCGCAGCAGGCACTTGCCCTTGCAAACGCCGTTCAGAAAGAGCTGATTGAAAAAACGAAGCGGACAGACCGCGGAGTAAAAGCGGCAAACTTCCAGGTTTTGCGCGAAACAAAGATGACAGCCATTCTGATTGAATGCGGCTTTATGACCAATCAGGAGGAAGCTCAGGCTCTGAAGTCAGCCGCATACCGGAAACGATGTGCGGAAGCCATCACAGAAGCCCTTGCCGCCTTTTACAACTTGAAGAAAAAAGCACCGCCCGCTCCTGCTCCCTCACCATCACCGGGCAAGCTTTACAAAGTCCAAGTCGGCGCCTTTGCTGAAAAAGCAAACGCAGATGTACTGGCAGATGAGCTCAGAAGCAAAGGGTACAGTGTGATCGTGCTTTCTGAATAAGAAACTTGAGCAGAGACAGCCGCACAGGCTGTCTCTACTCTTTTAACTCTAGCAGGAAGCGCTCTTTTGGAAGCTTCTTTTTGGACCGGAATTTATTCAAATAAGGAGAATACGTATCAACCCCAATCTGATTTTGATCCGGCTTAAAAAAGAGCAGTCTCATAAATCCGTTGCCTCCGTGCTTTTCCGCCTGATAGTTGGCAAGCATCTGAAAGACCCTCTGCTCGGGCGACAGCCGGCTTTCAAGGAACCCTGTGCCGTAATAATGCCCTGATAGAACGAGCTGGACATTTTTGTTCTTTAAAACCACTTCCTGATAGAGTTCCTCCCCGGCCGGACTGCGTTCACTTTTAAAGTTCAAGTAATCATGAAAAGCAAGGATCGCTTTGTGGCCGCGGTATTCCCTGAGCACTTTGTTCAGCCATTTAATCGCTCCGCGGTTTAATTCAAAGCCCATATAAATCATAATATAGGGCTGATTCTGGATCGTCAGCAGATCGTAGTGGCCTCGGTTATTTTCAAACGAGCCCCCGTAAAAAGGCTGCCTGATAAACCGGTGATAGCCGAAATTGACTGTAAACACCCGGTACGGATCGTCTCCGTGAACAAGGTCATGGTTCCCCGCAAGAACACCATAGGGAATACGGGTCATATCAAGCATCTTCATGATCTGATCGGTCCGTTCCCACTGCACTTCATCATTCGGTTCGTTCACAAGATCGCCTGTATGGAAAACATATTTAATATTGTATTGATCCCTGTTTTCAATAATCCATTGAATTTGCTTGATCATTATTTCAGGGTAGGTTTTTGCATAATACTGTGTATCCGTCAGCCAGACAACCGTCTCATCTCCCTCTTCAAACGAAAAGGCTGCATACGCCGGCCCGGCTGACAGTGCACTAAATAGGAGCATAACGGCAAAACAGATTTTTTTCATGACATTCACCCATTTATAGGGTGCCCACGAGCGTTCTCCTTATGATGACGGATTTACATTTGCCCTCATTGGTCTATACTAGAGATGGAAAAACAGGAGAAGGAGACAGATCTATGCTAAAAGATTTTAAAAAGTTTGCCATAAAAGGCAACGTCATTGACCTTGCTGTCGGGGTTATCATTGGTACAGCTTTCGGCAAAATTGTCACATCTCTTGTCAATGACATCGTAATGCCGCTGATCGGGATTCTTATTGGAGGAGTAAACTTTTCCGGACTGGATTACGCCTTCGGAAAAGCAATCGTAAAGTACGGCGCCTTCATCCAAACCATTATCGATTTCTTCATCATTGCGTTTTCTGTGTTCTTATTTGTCCGCTTATTTGAACGGTTTAAAACTAAGGACGAGCAAAAGCCTGTCCCTATCCTGACCAATGAGGAAAAACTTTTAACAGAAATTCGTGACTTGCTGAAAACACAGCAGGAAAGAGAGCACTGAAAAAGGCGGACAAATGTCCGCCCTTTCTATTTCTTCTTGTTTTCCTGAAGGGGTTCAACAACCCCTTTTTGAATCAGCAGGTGAAGCAGGGAAATTACGATTGAAGCAAGCACTGCGGTGCCAAAACCGTCAATGTTAAACGAGTCCCCCATAATCCCCTGCGCAATCATCAGTGTAATGGCATTGATGACAAACAGGAAAAGACCAAGAGTAAGAACCGTAACAGGAAGTGTAAGCAGAATCAAAAAGGGCTTCACTAAAACGTTTAAAACGGAAATGAGCAAACTTGCTATGATCGCAGCGCCCACACCGCTAATATGAAAAGATTCAAAATACCCCGATACCACAATTAATATTAATGCATTGACCAGGATACTGACTGCCCATCTAATCATGGCTATCTGACATCTCCTTCATTCGGCACAAGGAAGACCATCGCTACATAGATAAGGCCAAACGGGAAGAAAGCTGTTGTAAGCAGTAGAATCACAAATAAAATCCGCAAAAGATTCGCATCAATGCCGACGTAATCAGAAAGTCCGCCAAGCACCCCGCTAATTATTTTCTTCGATTGCGATCTGTACAATTTCTTCTTCATAATGGATTACCTCTCTTTCAGCGTAATAGAACCTGTTTTTGAATCTGCAATCAGATTCATAACCGGACCTTCCTGTGCAGCTGATTTAACACGCAGTTCTTTCTGCATGGAGTCATTCTTTTCATAGAGTACTTCAAGATCCGGCAGATCAGCAGAAACGGATCCAAGATTTGATTTCAGTTCGCCGTTAATGGCTGTCTGTACGGGAACAAGAACTTCCACGTTCCCAGTTGCAGTTTTGGCATAAAGCGTTCGGCATGTTTGCTCTTCAAGCTTCAGTACCATGTTGCCGTTAAAGCTCTGGACATCAAGTCTTTCAGATTGCCCTTCAAATTGAATCATGCCGTGGATCGTTTCTGCTTCTGTATGAGCAGCTTCAATTCCGGCAAGTCTGATCTGGCCGTTTGCCGTTTCGGCTTCAAGCTTTTCTCCCTTGAATGAATAAAGGGAGATGAGACCGTTGGCTGTTTTAGTGCGAAAATCTTTTATCTTTAAATTTTCCCCGCGTATGGGACCGCTAAACAGTTTAATTTTTACAAGCTCATATTGCTGTTCCGGTAAATAAAGAGTCATGCTGACTTTAACGGTTTTCTTTTCTGTATAAAAACGGAATGCGCCATCATCGAGGCTGCAGTTCGTATTTTGGATAAATATATCCTTCGCCTGTTCGGCGTTTTCAGCTCTGTAAACCTTGATATCACATTCTGCCCGTACGTCTTGCTGCGGCCATGACTGCAGCGTGACACTACCGTTTAAAATCTGAATGTCCAAATCGCGGATATCCGCATTTTCGTAGTGATACACATGCTGGACACTGACCGATTGGCCAAAGTTCAAATCAAGATCCATCTCCTTCACCTTTTTAACGGCGGAATCGATATCGAGTTCTTTGACTTTTTTCACAGCTGTATCAATAAACAAGGCAAGTTTTGACGACAGGGCAGAGGACGGCGCAGCTTTTTCTTTTTCAACAAACGGCCCGCCAAAACCAGTATGATCGGCCATAGATGCCGTCTCTTTTTGGGCATATTCTGATTCAAGACCTTCAATGAGTGTTAACGCTTCGCTTGCTGACAGCTTTCCTTGCTCAACCAATTCCAAGATGCGTTTCTTCTGATCCTTCACAATTCCTTCCCCCTATTTATGTAATGGCAAAGCCTTGAGTCATCTCAAAGCTTATACGGTTTTCAATATTTTAATTCCCTGCACAATGTTGTAGACAAACACCGCAATGTTGACAACCCCAATCAAAATGAACGCAAAAATCATAATCCCAACCGCCAATGCCTCAGGAGAACCGGCAAGACCTGCAAACAGCATCATGAAAAACGGCAGGATCAATGTTAACAGCGGAACCAAATGAGAAAACAGCGACTTTTTAGCGTGCTGCTTCACATCGCGCTCTTCTGCAATAAAGTACACGATGATCGGAAATAAAAACGGGGCAAAAAAGATACTGAAATAACAAAGTGAGGATAAGAGTTTATTTGTGTTCAATTCATGTCAGCTCCTTATAACAGTATACGACTGAGTGAAAGATAAGTTTCATTCTTTTTTGGGCTGGAGGCGGAAAAGTACAAAATGCTGGCCATCTCAGGGGTGAGTTGAGTGTGTTTTGATTGGGAAGATGGTCCCTTTCTCGGAGATGAGTGCCGTCAAATTGGAAAATCTATGGTTTGATGGTTCCTATCTCGGAGATGAGTGCCACCAAACTGGAAAATCTTTGGATTGATGGTTGCTATCCCGGAGATGAGTGCCACCAAACCGGATAATCTGTGGTTTGATGGTTCCTATCTCGGAGATAAGTGCCACCAAACTGGAAAGTCTTTGGATTGATGGTTCCTATCTCCGATGATAAGTGCCACCAAACTGGAAAATCTTTGGATTAATGGTTTCTATCCCGGAGATAAGTGCCACCAAACTGGAAAATCTTTGGATTGATGGTTCCTATCCCGGAGATAAGTGCCACCAAACTGGAAAATCTTTGGCTTGATGGTTTCTATCCCGGAGATAAGTGCCACCAAAAAAGAAAATCTTTGGATTGATGGTTCCTATCCTGGAGATGAGTGCCACCAAAACGGAAAATCTTTGGATTGATGGTTTCTATCTCGGAGATAAACCGGCAAATCTTTGGCTTGATGGTTCCTATCCCGGAGATGAGTGCCACCAAAAAAGAATATCCGAGGATTGATGGTCCCCATCGTATAGTGTTTTGTGTCATAAAGCCCGGTGCAAATAGAAATACCCCCTAATATAAAAAACAGCCCCCGCCTTATAAGGCATGGGGGCTGCAGTTATGCTTTCGCAACGGCTTCTTTTTCTTTTAATGCTTTTTTCATCCGTTCGCGGTCGCGTTCGAGAATCGGTTTTAAATATTTGCCCGTATAAGAGCCTTTTACTTTTACTACTTCTTCCGGTGTGCCTGAAGCAACGATCTGGCCTCCGTGATCTCCGCCTTCAGGGCCGAGGTCGATGAGATAGTCTGCTGCTTTGATGACATCCAGGTTATGTTCAATGACCAGCACCGTATCGCCATTTTCAACGAGACGCTGCAGGACTTTGAGAAGACGTGAGATGTCATCTACATGAAGGCCTGTTGTCGGCTCATCCAAAATGTAAAGAGAGCGTCCAGTTGAACGGCGGTGAAGCTCAGAAGCAAGCTTCACGCGCTGCGCTTCTCCTCCGGACAGGGTGGTTGCCGGCTGGCCGAGTGTGATATAGCCAAGTCCAACATCGTAAATGGTTTGAAGCTTTCGCTTGATTTTCGGGATATTTTCGAAGAAGGATACAGCATCCTCAACCGTCATTTCAAGAATATCCGCGATATTTTTGTCTTTGTACTTCACTTCAAGAGTCTCGCGGTTATAGCGTTTCCCGTGGCAGACTTCGCATGGCACATACACATCAGGAAGGAAATGCATCTCGATCTTGATAATTCCGTCACCGCGGCACGCTTCGCAGCGTCCGCCTTTTACGTTGAAGCTGAAACGCCCTTTTTTGTAGCCGCGCACTTTTGCTTCATTTGTCGTCGCAAACACATCGCGGATGTCGTCAAACACTCCCGTATAAGTGGCAGGGTTTGACCTCGGCGTGCGGCCGATCGGAGACTGGTCAATGTCGATGACCTTATCAAGCTCTTCAATTCCTTTGATTTCCTTATGCTCACCGGGCTTCGTTTTGGCGCCGTTCAGCTTTTGGGCAAGGGACTTGTGGAGAATTTCATTCACAAGTGTACTTTTTCCAGAACCGGAAACACCTGTTACGGCCACAAATGTTCCAAGTGGGAATTTAGTTGTGACATTCTTCAGATTGTTTTCGCTCGCGCCCTTGATTTCGATATATCTTCCGTCAGGTTTGCGGCGCTCAACCGGCAGAGGAATGAATTTTTTGCCCGACAGATATTGTCCCGTCAATGAATTCTTGTCATTCATGACGTACTCCGGCGTGCCTTCGGAAATGATCTGCCCGCCGTGGACACCTGCGCCAGGTCCTATATCAATCAAGTAATCCGCTGCAATCATTGTATCTTCATCATGCTCGACGACTATGAGCGTATTTCCGATATCCCTCATGCTTTGAAGTGTCTGAATCAGCCTGTCATTATCCCGTTGATGAAGGCCGATCGACGGCTCATCCAGAATGTACAGAACACCTGTAAGTCTGGAGCCAATTTGCGTGGCAAGCCTGATCCGCTGGGCTTCGCCGCCGGAAAGAGTACCGGCAGCACGGCTGAGCGATAGATAGTCCAGTCCTACATTGTTCAGGAATCCAAGCCTCTCCTCAAGTTCCCTGAGGATCAGTCTTGCAATCTGCATTTCTTTCTCCGTTAAATTCAGGCTTTCAAAGAAAGCGATGGCTTCATGAACCGAAAGAGCTGTGACCTTTCCGATATGATTTCCGTCAACAAGTACTGCAAGACTTTCTTTTTTAAGTCTGTGACCTTTACATTTAGGGCATGCCTGCTGAGCCATGTATTTCTCCATTTGCTCGCGGATGTAATCAGAGCTTGTCTCTTTGTAGCGGCGTTCCACATTCCGGATTACCCCTTCAAACTGAATGTAGTTTTCACGCACCTGTCCAAAGTCATTTTCATAGCGGAAATAGATTTCATCACTGCCGCTGCCGTAAAGAACTTTATCTAAAAGGTGTGCCGGTATATCCCTGACCGGAATATCCATCGGAACACCGTAGTGATTGCACACTGCTTCAAGCAGCTGCGGGTAGTACTGCGAACTTGTCGGCTCCCACGGTGCGAGCGCATGCTGTTTTAAAGACAGGTCTTTATTAGGCATAACAAGATCAACGTCCACCTCAAGCTTTGTGCCAAGTCCGTCGCATTCATTGCAGGCGCCAAACGGGCTGTTGAACGAAAACATCCTCGGCTCAAGCTCGCCGATTGAGAAACCGCAGATTGGACAGGCATGATGTTCGCTGAACAAAAGCTCTTCCTCATCGATGATGTCAATGACAACCCTGCCTTCCCCAAGGCCGAGGGCAGATTCAAGAGAATCCGCTAAACGGGCTGAAATTCCCTCTTTTATCACAATCCGGTCAATCACGACTTCAATCGTGTGCTTTTTGTTTTTCTCAAGGCTGATCTCATCGCCGACTTCCATCATTTCCCCGTCGACCCGGACGCGCACGTAGCCCTGCTTTTTAATATCTTCAAACACCTTCGCATGTGTTCCTTTTCTTCCAGAAACAATTGGTGCAAGCACCTGAAGCTTTGTCCGCTCGGGATACTCAAGGATTCTGTCAACCATCTGCTCGATTGTCTGGGACGAGATTTCAATATCGTGGTTTGGGCACGTCGGTCTTCCAATGCGTGCAAACAGAAGTCTCAGATAATCATAAATTTCTGTGACAGTCCCTACTGTGGAACGGGGATTCCGGCTTGTTGTTTTCTGGTCGATTGAAATGGCAGGTGACAGCCCTTCGATGGAATCAACGTCCGGTTTATCCATTTGCCCGAGAAACTGGCGGGCATATGCAGAGAGCGATTCAACATATCTCCGCTGCCCTTCCGCATAAATCGTATCAAATGCAAGCGACGATTTTCCTGAGCCTGATAAACCTGTCAAAACGACGAGCTTATCCCGCGGAATCGTCACATCTATGTTTTTTAAATTGTGAGCGCGCGCACCTTTCACACTAATTTTATCGAGTGCCATCTAGTTTCATCCTTCCGCTTTAAGCTCTAGTATCAGATCACGAAGCTCGGCAGCACGCTCGAAGTTGAGCCCCTTGGCCGCTTCTTTCATCTCTGATTCCATTTGCTGTATGACTTTTTCGCGCTCTTTTTTAGACAGCTTGCCGAGTTTTGGAAGAGCTGATTCCAGTTCTTCCGCATCTTCCGGGGCAATAACAGCGCGAATCGTCTCGGCAATTTTTTTCTGGATTGTCTTCGGCTCTATGCCGTGTTTTTCATTGAAAGCCTTCTGTGTTTCACGCCTGCGTTTTGTTTCATTTATGGCAATTTCCATGGAATTCGTCATTTTATCGGCATACATAATAACGTGTCCGTTTGAGTTCCGGGCAGCGCGCCCAATCGTCTGAATCAGCGAGCGCTCCGATCTCAGGAAGCCTTCTTTATCCGCATCAAGGATGGCGACAAGAGACACTTCAGGGATGTCGAGTCCTTCCCTTAGAAGATTGATTCCGATAAGAACATCAAACTTCCCGAGGCGCAGCTCCCTGATAATCTCGATCCGCTCGAGCGTTTTGATTTCAGAATGCAGGTAGTTAACCTTAATGCCGATGTCTTTCAGGTAATCGGTCAGATCCTCTGACATTTTCTTAGTAAGGGTCGTGACAAGGACACGCTCGTTGCGTTCAATTCTGGCATGAATCTCTCCGATCAGATCATCAATCTGACCCTGAATCGGCCTGACGTCAATGGTTGGATCAAGGAGCCCTGTCGGACGGATAATCTGCTGCACCATTTCAGGTGTATGATCAAGCTCGTAAGGTCCTGGAGTTGCAGATACAAACAGGATGTTATTGATATGTTCTTCAAACTCGTCAAACTGAAGCGGACGGTTGTCTTTGGCTGACGGCAGGCGGAATCCGTGATCGACAAGCACCTGCTTTCTCGCCTGGTCTCCGTTAAACATCCCTCTGATTTGAGGAATCGTCACATGTGACTCATCGACAACAATCATAAAATCCTTCGGAAAGAAGTCGAGGAGCGTGTAAGGCGTTGAACCGGCCGGGCGGAGCGTCAGGTGCCTTGAGTAGTTCTCAATCCCCGAGCAAAAGCCCATTTCCCGCATCATTTCAAGGTCGTATCTCGTACGCTGCTCAAGGCGCTGCGCTTCAAGCAGCTTACCGTTCTCATGAAGCTCTTTCAGCCGTTCTTCAAGCTCTTTTTCAATATTTCCGATCGCGACTCTCATTTTTTCTTCGCGGGTAACGAAGTGGGATGCCGGGAAGATCGAGACATGCTCGCGGTCGCCGCGGATTTCACCGGTCAGCGCATCCACCTCGCGGATGCGGTCAATCTCATCCCCGAAGAATTCAACCCGGATGCACTGTTCGTCTCTTGAAGCAGGGAAAATCTCCACAACATCCCCGCGCACCCTGAACGTTCCCCGCTTAAAATCAATGTCATTGCGTTCATATTGTACATCCACAAGCTTCCGCAGAAGCTGATTGCGTTCAATATCCATGCCCGTGCGCAAAGAAACGACCAGGTCGCGGTATTCTTCTGGAGAACCGAGGCCGTATATGCAGGATACACTGGCAATAATAATGACATCTTTTCGTTCAAATAACGAGGCGGTAGCGGAGTGCCTCAGTTTATCGATTTCATCATTAATGCTTGCGTCCTTTTCAATGAATGTGTCCGTCTGCGGGACATAGGCCTCCGGCTGGTAATAGTCATAGTAGCTGACAAAGTATTCGACTGCATTGTTTGGAAAAAACTCTTTAAACTCGCTGTACAGCTGTCCGGCAAGTGTTTTATTGTGGGCGATAATCAGCGTCGGCTTGTTCACTTCCTGAATGACGTTTGAAACGGTAAACGTCTTCCCGGTGCCTGTTGCCCCAAGAAGAGTCTGATGTTTCTTCCCGTCTTTTATGCCCTGGACAAGCTGTTTGATCGCCGCTGGCTGATCGCCTTCCGGCTTATAATTTGATACTAACTCAAAACGATCGCTCAACAGGAGGACCTCCATTCGTATGTAATCAGTATTCATATTTTACCATAATCGCAGAGAAAAACACTAAAAATACGAACGATAGTTCGTATTTTTCTTTCGACATTTTGGTTTGATTTTATCATTATCGCCTGAAAAAGCTATTTAAATGCTTGTGTTTCTTATTTCAATACCTTTTTAGGACGGACGGTAAACCGGAAGGCTGTTTTAGACAAAACAAAAAACCTGTTCCCACAGGGAACAGGTTCTAATTGGTTTTTTCATTTCTCGTCCTTTTGGCCATTTTAGCTGTGTACATGAATCCTGCAATAACCGACACCGCGTCAAGAGCGATGAGCAGCCAGGAATCCATGTAGCCTTTTGTGTAGGCTGCAGCAAGCAGGGCGATAGTCAGCACCGTTGCCACGTAGTGATTATACGTCACGCGGGCAAACAGCGTGAGAATGACAAACGGCAGGACGAGAGCCAGAGCTGCTTTCAGTAACATGCGATCAGCCCCCGCTTATTTATCTGTAGCTGAATAGCTTTGATAGTCATTTTCCTGCAGAAGATCGATCAGTTGAATGTCTTTATGGTTTTCACTGAAATGCCTGAAGGTAAATTCGTTTTCAAACAGAACGGCATACTGGTCGTTGCGGTCGCGGACAAGAAGGCTTCTTGAATCGAAGAAGCGCTTTTCGAACTTGTCGTTGCCGATCCATCTTGGAATGCGGTCGCCCATCGGCACGAATTCGATTTCGACGTTATATTCCGCTCTCATGCGGTATTCGAACACTTCATATTGAAGCTGTCCGACTGCACCGAGAATAATGTCGTCGGTAGAATCCTGGCGGAAGTACTGAATGGCGCCTTCCTGAACAAGCTGTTCAATTCCTTTGCGGAACTGCTTTGCTTTCATGACGTTTTTCACGCGCACTTTTTTGAACATTTCAGGCGGGAACTGCGGAAGCTCATCATACTGATAGCCTTCCTTACCGGCTGTCAGCGTATCCCCGATCTGATAGACGTTCGGGTCATAGATACCGATGATATCACCCGCGAACGCTTCATCAACAGTTTCTCTGTCTTTGGCCATAAATACCTGGGTCTGATTCAGCTTCAGCGTTTTGTTCGTTCTGCTTAGCTGAACACTCATTCCGCGCTCAAAGCGGCCGGAACACACGCGAAGGAAGGCGATTCTGTCGCGGTGAGACGGGTTCATGTTGGCCTGGATTTTAAAGATGTAGCCTGAAAATTCTTCAGTTTCAGGAGAAATAAAGCCCTGATTTGTTCTTCTCGGCTGCGGCGGAACCGCATACTGAAGAAACACGTCAAAGAACGATTTAACGCCGAAGTTTGCAAGTGCGCTTCCGAAGAATACAGGCGTCAGTTCTCCGCGCTTCACACGGTCAGTGTCGAACTGGTTTCCTGCTTCTTCAAGCAGCTCAAGCTCATCAAGCGTTTCAAGGTATGTCGGATGGCTGCCGATTTCGCTGCCTTCCACTTCATCTGCAGGAATGATTTCCTCCTGCTCGTTTCCTTTAAACTGAACGACTGTGTGCTGCTCGCGGTCAATAATTCCAAGGAACCGCTTGCCCATTCCAACCGGCCAGTTCATTGGATAGGATTCGATGCCGAGCACTTCTTCAATTTCAGACAGAAGCTCAAGCGGATCTTTTCCTTCACGGTCAAGTTTGTTGATAAAGGTGAAAATAGGAATGCCTCTCATGCGGCAGACTTTAAACAGCTTGATCGTCTGAGGCTCAACCCCTTTAGTGGAGTCAATAATCATCACGACGCTGTCAACTGCCGTCAGTGTGCGGTAGGTGTCCTCACTGAAATCTTCGTGTCCAGGAGTATCAAGGATATTAACGTGGAAGTCATGGTAAGGAAAACTCATTACACTTGATGTAACGGAAATGCCGCGTTTTTTCTCAATTTCCATCCAGTCGGAAGCGGCAAATTTGCCGGTCTTCTTCCCTTTTACTGTTCCTGCTTCGCGAATCACTTTCCCGAAGTACAGGAGTTTTTCTGTTAACGTTGTTTTACCGGCATCCGGATGGGAGATGATGGCAAACGTCCGTCTCTTTGAAATTTCGTTATCTATGCTCATATATGATTACCCTCACAAAGTTTACTTCGTTTGAAATATATCACATTTAGAGCAATAGAACAATTTCAGCCCGTACTTTCTTTTACACAGGAGCTGTGAAGAAAAGAACATTGACCGCAGCCATAATGACAGCGCCTACAAGAATGAAGACCGTATCTTTCTTTTTCATAAATCTCTTCCCCTTTCCTTTATTTCAGCCATATTTGTGATCAGTTTACCAGAGAAGTATGAACAAAGTATGAACAGCGCTCTCTACTTCTCTGGAAATTTGAGGATGAAAGTCGTTCCCTGGTTCTTTTCGCTGCTGATCTCAATTTCTCCGTTATGCATGAGGACAAGCTGCTTTACAATGGAGAGGCCAAGGCCGAACTCACCAAATTGATGGCCTGTGCGTGACATATCCGCTTTGTAGAACCGCTGCCAGATGGATTCCACTTCCTCAGGATCCATGCCAATTCCTGTGTCCTCAATCACAATAATGGTTTCCTTATACCCCTTTTTCCCTCGAAGGCAAACGGTCCCGCTCTCTGTAAATTGAATACTGTTTTTCGTAATGTTGATCAGAATCTGAATGAGCCGGTCATAATCGGCATAGATCTCTGTATCTTCATCTGCAGCAATATCCAGCCGGACGTTTTTATCTTCTGCCTGCAGCTCCAAATGTTCTTTTATGATTTCAAAAACCTCAATCAGCTTAATCTTTTCTTTAAAAAGCTTCACCTGGTTTGAGCGGATTTTTTCATAATCCAGATTTTCATTGACGAGCCTTATCAGCCGTTTCGTCTCCTGACTCACAAGCTGCAGTCCCCGCTCTTTTTCCTCTTCCTGAATCATGTTGTTTTTCAAACCTTCAATCACACCGCTGATTGTCGTGAGCGGCGTCCTCAGTTCATGTGAGACATCCGCCATAAATTTTCTCCGGCGGTTCTCTAAACTCTCGATTTCTTCATTTGATTTTTTCAGCTGGCCGGCCATAATGTTAAAATCATTGGCCAGTTCGCCAATCTCGTCGATTGTAGAAGTTGGCACGGAGATGTCATATTTCCCCTCTGCGATCATAGACGATGCGTTTCGAATCCGCTGAATTCTCTTTACGTGGAGACTTGATAGAATCCAGCTGAGCAGCAGGGAAACAGAGAGCGAAATTAGGATTGTGTAGAGCAGGTACCTGTTGATTTCACTGATCGTCGCGCGGGATCCTTTAATTGGAGACACAAGCAGAATCCCTCCCGAGAGCGAGCCCTTCTCTATGTACGGCAGGGCAACGAGCGATACCTCCTGGTCAAACCGTTTGATTTCATGTTTGACGACAATCCGTTCACCGGATTTCAGATTTTCCCATTCCTCGTCTGTCGGCTGAAATCTTGGCGCATTTCCGGAGTATGGATAAAAAATCATTCCTTTATCATCGAAAAGGCTGAACCGGATGCCCCGTGCACTCAATACATGTTCATATTCTCTAAGCGCCCTCTCGCCCCTGTTGTTTTTTACGTCTGCAAGAATTCTGTTCCCGAACTGCTCAAGCTCCTCCACCTTATTTTCATAAACAAAGGACTCCGCATATTGTGCAACAACCAGGCTTAATATCATAAATGCGATGATCAGAATGCTGATGTGGCTTAGGAACAGCTGGTAAAGATATTTAATTCTCATTCGGACCCGACCGTTTCATCAAACTTATAGCCGACTCCCCAGACCGTATGGAAAAAAGGACGCGCTTTCGTGCCGAGCTTTGCGCGGAGCCGCTTAATATGGACATCAACAGTCCGTTCATCTCCGTAGAACTGGTAGCCCCATACCCGTTCAAGCAGCTGCTCGCGCGTGAAAACCTGGCGCGGATGCTCTGCAAAATAGCAGAGAAGTTCAAATTCTTTTGGGGTAAGGTTTTCAATTTTTCCGTTATCAAGAAGAACCTCTCGTGTCTGCTTATTAATGTTAAAGTAAGCTGTTTCTAAGCAATCTGTTTCTTCTTTAGGCGTCCTCGCGGCTGCGTGTCTCCTTGATACAGCTTTAATCCGTGCCATCAGTGCAAGCGGACTGAACGGCTTCGTTACATAATCGTCTGCCCCCATTTCAAGCCCGAGAACCTGATCTGATTCACTGTCTTTCGCCGTCAGCATAATAATTGGAACTGTTCCCCCTTCCTCCCTGATCTTCCTGCAGAGAGAAACCCCGTCCATCCCCGGCAGCATCCAGTCGATGATCAGCACGTCCCAGTCTTCCTGCTTATACGCTTTGTAGCCTTCAAGGCCATCTTTTATAAAAGCACCCTTAATGCCTTCTTTTGAAAAAAACATCTCAAGCATCTCGCTGACGCTCTGATTATCTTCTATTACTAGAACCTTCATCGTTTCACCTTCCAAATCGATCACTTTCTATTCAAAGTAAAGTGAATTTCATCGTTTCGCAACTATTTTCTAAATTGTTCCCTGTTTTTTAAAACTTAGGAAACAGTTTGGACACAGATTGTTCATGTTTCCTCATTAATCTGTAAAAGCCGGAACTTACGGCCCAATTATTGGCAAAGGAGAAAACATATGAATTTTATTAAACGCGGTTTTTTAAGTGTGAAAGCACGGGCTGGAAAAAGCCTGCTGCAGGTTTTTATTTTTACTGTTATTTGCGTGTTTGTTTTATCGGGCCTGTCCATTCAGTCGGCTGCTGAAAAATCAAGCGTGCTTGCAAGAGAATCGCTCGGCGGTGAAGTGTCCTTGACTGTCGACATGGAAAAAATCATGGAACAGCAGCGGAGCGAAAATACGGCGCAAGAGGGGCGGGTCCGGTTTCAGCCTGTGCCGATCCCTGAAGAAGCAGCTGAGGAGCTTGGATCCTATTCTCAAGTAAAAGGATATAACCTCCTTTCGTCAACATTCGCTGCAGCAAGCAGCTTTGAACCGATTGAAAATGAATCCCCTGACACAGCAGAAAAAAGTCAGGGTCCCGGCGGAATGGGCGGAGGCGGCATGATTTCAGCGGATGTTACCCTGCAGGGTGTGATGTTTACTGACTCTGTTCAGGCCTTTTTAAACAGCGAATCTGTTCTGACTGAAGGCCGTCATCTCACAAATGCGGATATAGATAAAAATGTGGCCGTCATTGAAAAAACGCTTGCTGAGGAGAACGAGCTTGCTGTCGGGGATACACTGGCGGTTAAAGGAGCAGCGAGCGAAGAAGAAACAGGATTGGAACTGGAGATTGTCGGTATTTACGAAACAACTGCCGCAAGCACTGACCTTGGCGGGAGAAATATATCCGCCATGAATCCTTATAATCAGCTCTATGTGCCTTATACGAAAGCTGCCGAGCTTAAAGGCTCCGATTATGAAGGGACGATTGACCAAGCTATCTATTACATGAATGATCCTGAGCAAATAGATTCTTTTATTTCTGAAGCCAACGAAAACAGCAACATTGACTTTGACACGTTTAAACTGGATGCCAATGACCAGACGTACCAGCAGATGATCGGGCCAATCAATAATGTGGCCTCATTCTCAAAAAATATCGTCTATTTAGTGACGATTGCAGGTGCGGCCATATTGGCGCTTATTATTATGATGTCGATACGTGAACGGAAATATGAAATGGGCGTTCTGCTTGCAATCGGCGAAAAGAGATGGAAGCTTGTCGGCCAGTTTTTGTTTGAGATCCTGATTGTTGCCATTATTGCCATTGGCGTTTCCTCCGTTTCAGGCCAGGCTGTGGCGAAGCAATTCGGAGATCAGCTGCTGTCGCAGGAGCTTTCACAAGCTGAAGAAACAGCATCAAATCCTGCTTCATTTGCCGGCGGAAGAGGCGGAATGGCTATGGGGGGACCACTCGGCAGTCCTAATGCTGCAGCAGATGCTGAACCGATTGAGGAAATGGAAATCGAAGTCACAGGCAGGGATCTTGGCTTACTGTTTGGAATAGGACTTCTGATTGCAGTCATATCCGCCATGATACCAGCACTGTCCGTCTTGAGACTTCACCCAAAAACAATCTTAACAAAACAAGATTAGGAGGAACATACTTTGATAAACCTGCTGCAATTTGAAAACGTCAGCTACTGGTATCACCATGAAAATAAAAAGCATGTCATTCTAAACAATATTTCAATCGCCTTTAATAAAGGAAGCTTTTACACAATTGTCGGCCCTTCAGGTTCAGGTAAAACGACCTTCCTTGCACTGGCCAGTGCTCTTGATCTCCCAAAGGAAGGATCCGTGCTGTATGAAGGAAAAGCGTTAAAGAAAATTGGACTTGCCAACTTCCGGAATAAACATGTATCCATTGTTTTTCAATCCTATAATCTGCTTCCTTATATGACGGCTCTGCAAAATGTGACAACAGCCATGGAAATTACAGGGTCTAAACAAAAAGACAAAAAAGCTTTTGCATTAGAGATGCTCACGAAGGTCGGCATCTCCGAAAAGCAGGCCCGCCAAAAAGTTCTCACACTCAGCGGCGGCCAGCAGCAGCGAGTTTCCATTGCCAGAGCCCTTTCCTGCGAATCTGATTTGATCATTGCGGATGAGCCGACAGGCAATCTGGATGAAGACACCGCTAAAGACATTGTCCGCCTGTTCCAGTCCCTTGCCCATGATGAAAATAAATGCATCATCGTTGTTACACATGACCCGAGCATTGCCGAGATCTCCGATGTTACGGTAAAGCTTTCTAAAGGGAGCTTTACTGTGAAGGAAAACGGAACTTTAATGAGTCGTTAATGGCCATCTACAAATGGACGGCTGTAACAAGTTTAAGGTCCCGCCTGCAGCCCTGACTTAAAAAATACAGGCACTTCATTTGAAAAGAGTTCACTCCTTCTCCTATAATGGTCAAAGTTCTTGTCTACAAAACTCAGAGGAGTGTTCTACATATGAAAGCATTATTGCTTCAAGGAAAAGGCGAATGGAAAGACATGCAGGTCGGTGAAAGTGAAAAGCCGTCGCCCGGCAGAGGCGAAATTCTCATTAAAGTGAAAGCAGTCGGACTGAATCCGGTTGATTATAAAACAGCAGCAGGCGGCAATCCGCTTTGGAGCTATCCTCATATTCTCGGCCTTGATGCAGCCGGCATCGTGGAGGAAACTGGCGAAGGCGTTGAGCATCTAAAAATCGGAGACCGCGTCGTTTACCACGGCAACCTGACGAAAAAGGGCGGATTTGCAGAATATGCTGTGACAACTGCCCACACAGTATCCATCATTCCGGAATCCGTCTCGTTTGAAGATGCAGCAGCTCTTCCGACTGCAGGCTACACAGCCTATCAGGCTCTTTACAGAAAACTCCGCATCACAGAAGGCGAATCCATTCTGATCCATGGAGGAGCAGGAGGGGTAGGAGGATTTGCCGTCCAGATGGCGAAACGTTCAGGTCTGACTGTCTATACAACGGCATCTGCCTCCAATCATGAGTTCGTGAAATCTCTTGGAGCTGACTATGCGATTGACTACAACAAAACAGACGTTACAGCTGAAATTATGAATCTGACCGGCGGAAACGGGGTCGATGCTGTCCTTGATACAGTAAGCCGAGTGAACGCAACGGAGTCCCTTGACTGCCTCGCCTTCAACGGCCGGATTGCCTACATCGCAGGCGCACCTGATTTTACAAAAGTTAAACCATTTACCAAAGCTATTTCGTATCATGAAATCGCTCTTGGCGCTGTTCACCAGTCCGACAACCTTGAGCAGCAAAAAGATCTGGCGGCAATGGGCGATGACATGCTGCTTCTGCTTGCCGAAAGACAGCTGTACTCCCTGCTTGAGCAGGTTATCCCGCTTGAAGAAGTGCCGCATGCACTTGTTCAGTTATCTGAGCGCCATGTTAAAGGGAAAATTGTTGCGAAAATTTGATAATCGGAAAGACCGGGTTTTTGAGCCCGGTCTTTCTTTTTGCTCCGGACAGGCAATATGCTCATTTCAGGTTTTGAGGATTGACCCGGGATTGCATCAGACACCATAATGGAGAGAGTGCCTTTTTGCAGGGTTATTATCAGAAAAGTTCAATAACGTATAGAAAATGTTCACAAAGATGCGACATCTTTTTGTCAAATCTATCCGTCTATTACTTTCCAGTTCAAATACCTGTTAAGATAGTAGATAATTAGTTAAGTTAGGTAAGAGTTTTTGCATCATAAAAAGCGCATGTGTCTGGTCAGATTCTGCAGGCAGACTATTGCTGCGCGCTTGTATTTATAGTTTTTAACACTTGAAAAGGAGAATTGTGATGAAAAGTTCAGAAGTTATCGTAGAAGATTCTCTTTCTATAAAAAGCATCTTTTCCTGGAGCAATCTTAAAGCCATCGTCAAAGACGGCATCGTAAAATCAAACCTTCTCGGCATGTTCGCAGGTCTTTCTGTGGCACTGTCCGTATATAACGCAAATTTTGTAGACAACATTTTAGTGGTGATTCTTGCCCTGCTTGGAACAGCAGCCGTTGTAGGCGGAGCAGGCGCAATCAATAACTACTATGACAGAGACATTGACTCTCTTATGCAGCGCACGATGGAAAGACCGACCGTTACAGGGTCCATTCATCCTAAGTTTGCGCTCTGGCTCGGAATTGCCCTATCCATCAGCGGGGCAGTATTCCTGTATCTTATTTCGCCGCTGACAGCCTTTATCGGTGTACTTGGTCTCTTTCTTTATTTAGTACCCTACACAATGTGGACGAAACGCAAAACGATCTACAACACGGAAGTGGGAAGCTTATCAGGTGCCATTGCTCCGCTGATCGGCTGGGCAGCCATCTCGCCTGACCTGTTTCATCCAGCAGCTTTCGGCCTGTTCGTTCTTATGTTTTTATGGCAGCCTCCGCATTTTTACGCGATTGCCATCAGACGCTTTGATGACTACAAAAACGCAGGCGTTCCAATGCTTCCCGTCGTGAAAGGAACACCGCGCGCCAAAGTTCAAACAATCGTTTATTTAATCGCCCTGCTTGCAGCGTCATTCCTGTTCCTGTCCTTCAGCAAAGTCGTTGCGTTCTCAATGTTCGCCCTGACTCTTGCATGGATGATCGCAGGCCTTGCAGGCTATAAGAAAATGGACGACTACAAATGGGCGACGATGATGTTCATCTTCTCGCTGAATCATCTGACGATTATTTTCACTATGCTTATTATTGTTTCTTTCCTATAAGAAAAGCCAGCCGCTCAGGCTGGCTTTTTCTATTCCGTCATAACACCCCAGCCGTCCGCGTATCCCCCAAGCGGCTTTACAATCGCATCGAGCTTTTTCTGCACGGCCGTAATTTCGTTGTGCTTCAAATGCATTTTAATGGAACCGAAGCATGTCCACTCTTCCACATCATCATCATATTCCATCATGAACTTATAACCATTATCAGCAAGCGCCTTGATCATCGCTTCCCCGTTCTTCTCATCTGGCACAGCTACATAAAAATCAACATTGTGAGGCTTTTTAAAATTCAGCCCTTCCCTGTAAAGCATGCTCAGGATCTTGCCGTCCTCATCTTTTGGAAACTTCATTCTTATTCCTCCTGCTACTCAAGTCTTTATCCATTATAAAGCATTCCCCTCCTAAAGACCGAGAAAAGTTCAGTCCGATGCCGAATCTGTTTTTCACGCCGGCTCCCATATAATGAAAGTAACTTAAGGAGGCGGTAAAAAATGAATAACCACGATTTTTATGTCATGGAAGAACTTCACAAGCTCGAAAAGGAAGCACAGCTTAAAAAGATGAGAACTGACGATGCCTTTCATTCCTATTCTAAGGTTCAGCGGAAAAAAGTATGCGCGGACTTCGGGCTATTTAAGATCTGTATTTAAGGGCAATATTAAATTCACCACTAGTCCTTCATAAGTAAATATGCTAGAATTGGATATATATGTAATAATTGGAGGCCTGAAAATGAAAAGAACCATTTTTGGTGCATTAATGTTATTACTTCTTGGAGCATGTTCACAAGATCATTCCATTTATGAAGAAAATGAAAGAGAAAAAGCCATTGGAGAAAAAATCGCTTATGAGTTAAGCAAAAGTGAATACAACAATGTAGCTGGACACATCGTGGCGGAAGGTATTACTGAAGAAAAGAAGATCATCTCTTTCATGATAAGACCGCCGGAAGGTGTCAGTTTCAGCAGACTTAAGCAAAATGCAACTGATGGCATCAACCAGGTTCTAAATGAAAATGACATCAGCGGTTACACGATTGAAATAAAAAAAGAACCAGAATGGTAGGTTCGGGAACTCATAACGAGTTCTCTTTTTCGTTTATCGTATTTTAAATCCGTAAATAAAACGGCGATTCCTTCAAAAACCGCCGCTCCTTATTACTTTTTATGAGAATCTGCGTAAACTGCCATGGCATCCCGCATGAAAACGGCAAGACCTTCACCGAACTTGTCGATGTTCTTAGTAAACCGCTCATCGTCAATATACAGCTGGCCAAGCCCTTTGAAGGCATCAAGCGAATAGCTTCCAAATTCATTGAGAAGGATATACCATTCGCCGATTGCTTCCTGTGCCTCCTTTGAACTCGGATCCATGTGGCGCACATCTGCAAGGCTTCTGTAGAGGTCGTTAAATCTTTCCTGCATATCTTGAGTCATCCCTGCTGCTTTTTGATTCGCCTCATCAACCGCTTTATCCCCGTAAAGCTTGCGTGCCTCCTCCTCATACGGATTATGGCTGAAGTCAAAGCCTTCAAATTTTTCTTTTTGTGACATCTCAATTTCTCCTTTCGTATACTGTATCGTTTTTTCAACCGTCTCAATCATCTGATCCAGCCGCTTCCGCTTCTCGAGCAGCATTCTTCGGTGAAGCTCCAGTGCTTCATTTCTGTCAAATGTCGGACTGCTGATAATCTCATGGATTTTCTTCAAAGGGAAACCGAGCTCTTTAAAAAACAGGATCTGCTGCAGCGTTTCAAGATTTTCACTGGAATAGATCCGGTACCCGGACTCTGTCACCTCGCCAGGCACTAAGAGTCCGATCTCATCGTAATGATGCAGCGTGCGCACGCTGATTCCGGTTAAATCGGCCACTTCTTTTACTTTCATGCTGTGAGCCTCCCTTCACTTGTTACTTTAAAGTATGACGCTGCGTGAGGGTCAATAGTCTTTTTCAATAAAAAACACTTTTTTGCAGGGGTACCGTTCCTTTCCGCTGCAATCCACTGGAGTTTTAAGGCTAAAAAGCAAAAAAAGACTTTAGCATTTCGCTAAAGTCTTAAACCGCTTCTATTCCCCACTTCTTATCGTCCTGAACAAACAGGATGCCAAGTTCGTGGTGTTCGCCTTTATAGATGGCACCCTGAACAAAGCGGATTTCTCCGTTGTGGCCGATGACTTCCATCTTGCAGAATGCCCCGTTGATCTGCAGGGCCTGATAAAACTCATCGACTGTTTTAACAGGCGTGCCGTTCGTTTTCATAATAATCTCGCCGACCTCAAGCTGGAGCTTGACCGCGGGTGAATTGGGCAGAATGCCAAGCACCATCAGTCCCTGGTCGCGCTTTGAGAAATAGAAAGCCGCTGAGTTGTCGTTCATGCGCTGGCGGACAGTCAGGAACTCTCTGCCGGCAATCGCAAGGATCGCAGCTGCAAACGCAAGCGGAGTAATCCAAATACTCACTGCAGCGATGGCAGTAATCCCTATGCCAAGCCAAATGATGCGTTTTGATGTGACCATAATGCTTTCTTTTGGAAGAGAGCCTTGGACACGCTGATGAAATCCGATGATATAAGGAATAAACAAAAGCATGAACGGCTCATTTCCGATTGTGACAACAGGCCACCATGACAGGCTTTCTGTCAGTGTACCGCCAGGAACAAGCAGAAGCAGCGGTACAAGCCATGTACGGTTGGCAACATGATTGCCGATCGGAAGACCCCTGCTGCTCTTCAGCAGAAACGGAGATGTCTTCACGTGCCCTGTCTTAAATGCCAGAGATCCCTCAGCGATGAGGAAAAATCCCATAAGCAGCGCAAGAACCGCAAAGCTTGTCCCCTCAAGCTCCAGGCTTCCTGATAATATCCCAGTGTTCATTAAAATGAGCACTGCGAACATCGTAAGTCCAAGCGTATAGGCAGGAGAAAGAAATCTGAGCTGCATCGTTAATGCCAAGAGTAAAGTTACTGCTCCAAGTACGATGACAGCACCGGACGGCATACCAAAGCCAAACGCCAGCGCTGCCGCTGAAAGGACCAAACCTGTAAGCAGCCCTTTTGAATATGTAAACCGAACTTCTTCGTAAAGATCTTGAATTCTTGTGTGAAAGGATCTTCGCTCACGCTTTACGCGGATGTATCCAAGCACAAGACTGTAAATAAGGAAAAAATAAACGAGAGGATGAATAAAAAACCTTCCCATTGCAAATAGAAACTCAAGCAGCCAGTTCTCAAGCAAATCCTGTCACCACCTTATATCCTTTCGTCTGACTCTACTGCTATTTTATCAGATAAAAATGGCATTGAGTATCCTGCGAGAGCAAAGTTTACTTTAATTTGCTCCACAAATGCAGATTCGAAAGGGAAAAATCAAGGAGGGAGTCGTCCACTTTTATTTCCAGCACTTCTTCAATCAGCTGCATTGAACGTTTTATATCCGTGAGGTTTAACGAAAGACGCCTGTAGTTTTCCGTCAAATAGTTAAAGTAGTCTTCGACGCAAGACTTGTTCACTTCCTGAAGATGCTTGACGTCGGTGTAATTAGCAAGGTACATGCAGAACAGCTGTACCCATTTGCTGACCTTTGCATGAGAGGAGTTCGCCGTTTGCAGTCTCATCTTAAATTCCTCTGTTAACTGCCTATACGTTTGTTCTCTCATCACACTTGCCCTTTTTTTCAATTGATCTCCCCATCTTTCCATAGGCTGTTTTCGCTCTTTGTTTACGTGATTTAGGAAGCATAAGTGCTCTTTTCCTTTATAACCAAAACGTTTTTGATTATCATGCAACAAAGGGGCACGAAAAGAGCCGTTCGTATTTAGTGTGTTGTAGAACAGTACTTCCATCGTAAAACGAAATATCGAACTATTCAACTAGCTAAAGATTCATTTTTATGTGCCCGAAAAGTCTGTACTAATTATAAAAATACGGAAATTCCCGCTTTTTTCCGTCGTTTTTTCATTAGAAAGTTAGTAAATCGTCCTAAATGTAGATATTATGTTATTTTTATCCATAAAGAAGCCAGCTGCAATTTTGCAGCTGGCTCTTCTTCACTTAATCTTATTCAGTTGTAGTATACGTTTCTTTCCGCTCCAGGCACTTGCTTTCCGCGGGGAGCGCCTGGAGCCTCCTCGCTGCGCTTGCGGGGTCTCCAGTGCCCTCTTTATCCCCCAGAAAAGCGGAAGCGCCCGTTTTGCTCCGGCAGTCAGATAAGAAATCCCCCAAAAAGTCCGGGTTTGACTTTTTGGGGGATTTTGTTCTGACAGAGGAGTTGGGCGCTGCAGCTGGACAAGGAGTCAACCGCCTTCCGCTGCAATACACTTAGTCTTAAGTATCCATACAAACTGCATTGCTATAGAAACAACCTATTTTTCCGACATAACTTCAAGTGCTTTGTTGAGCTGGTTATCGTGTTTCCCGTCTGTACGCTGTTTGGAGATTTGCTCATTGATCTCATTTGCTGTTGCGATATCAATGGTTCCTGACTGTTTAAGGTTGTGTTTTTTCTGGAACGACTTTACAGCATCGGCCATTTTCTTGCCGTAATAGCCGTCTTCTCTTCCAGTGTCATACCCTAGCCCTTTCAGCAGTACTTGTGCTACCTTGATTTGTTCGTCATTCATATCAAGGGCAAGCGGCTTTTCAAGCTGAATTGGCGGAGATGTCAGATGCTTCGGCTGAGCAACTTTGACTGTCGGCGCAACTCCTTTTTTATGAATCCAGTTTCCTTCCGGAGTAAGCCATTTGTAAAGGGTCAATTTAATGTTGCTGCCGTCTCCCATCGGTACTGCCTGCTGGACGGTTCCCTTCCCGAACGAGGTTTCGCCGATAATGTCATAGTTGCCCGCTTCTTTAAGGGCTCCAGCCAGAATTTCCGATGCAGAAGCACTTCCTTTATCAATCAGCACGGCAACAGGATAATCTTTTTTCTCGCGCAGATTAGAGAAATAACGTTTCTTTTCTCCGTTCCGCTCTTCAATTTGAATGTACGGCTGGTCCTTCGTGACAAATTGCTTTAATATCTCTTCAACACTTTGGAGGTACCCTCCCGGATTGCCGCGCACGTCGAGAACAAGGCCCTTTATGTTCTGATCTTCAAGCTTGGCCAGTTCTTCCGTAAAGTCCTCTGCTGTCTCTTCTGAAAAAGAGGTGATTTCAAGATAACCGATTTTCTTCTTGCCCTGCTGTTTGATAGAGCTGAACACTGTCTCAATCGGAATTTCATCACGCGTGACATCAAAGCTCAGTTTTTCCTTTGAGCCTGCTCGCATGACCTCAATTTTAACCGTAGTCCCTTTTTTCCCGCGGATCTTTAACACCGTATCGTTTAAATCACTGCCGACTGTTGATTCACCGTCAATTGAAACAATCTCATCATTCGGCTGGAGACCCGCCTTTTCAGCCGGTGAATTCTTAAACGGGGAAACAATGATGATTTTCCCGCCATCCATTCCAACTTCAGCGCCGATTCCTTCAAATGAAGAATCAAGGCTGTCCGAAAATTGCTTGGCCGTTTGTTTATCCATATAAACCGAATAAGGGTCATTCAGCGTAGAAAGCATTCCCTGAATGGCACCTTCGAGCAGCTGTTCCTCATCTACTTCCTCAACATACTTGCTCGAAATCAGCTCATATGCCTGTTTTACCTTCTCAAGTCCTTCTGTTTCCTGTGCGCGCTCTTCCTTTAAAACATCTGTAACGGCAGGAACGGAAAGCTCTTTTGCTGCTGCATCCTGCTGCTTGTCATGCTCGTAAAACTGGATGCCGGTGTACATGCCCCCTGCACCCAGGACCATGGAAAGAGCCATCAGTATGGCTGTCATTTTCTGCTTCATCTTGTTCCTCCTTCGATAGGCTTGACGGTTGGTTATGTAGATACCAGTACAGCTAGTATATGTAAATTATGGATCAATCATGTAGGACAAGGCAATCTCTAAGAAAAAAAGTCAAAAAAACTCCTAAAACGCTGTGTTTTAGGAGTTTTCATTCTTATTGAAGGTACTTCATTGGGTTAACTGGGTTTTTCCATGCGCCTTCATGAATTTCAAAGTGAAGATGCGGACCTGTTGAACGTCCAGTGTTGCCCAAATACCCTAGCTGCTGCCCTTTGCTTACAGACTGTCCTGCACTCACGTGGCGTGATTCTAAGTGAGCATAAACAGTTGTGTATACTTTGCCATCGATGTTATGCGTAATAAATACTGCGTTTCCATAGCTTTCCGAGTAGTATGAACGGATAACCGTTCCGGCTGCCGATGCAACTACAGGGACGTTTGCAGATCGGTTGGCAATGTCGATACCTGCATGCAGTTTGCCCCATCTTTGGCCGTATCCGGATGTAAATGTACCTTGTGCAGGCCACATGAACTTACCGCCTGTGACAGCTGGTGCCGGTGCCGGCTCAGCAGGTGCTGGAGCTGGAGCTTGCGACGAACCTCCGGCAGAGCTGCCTGATGATGATGACTTCTTAGGTGAAGATGCTTTTGCCGCTGCTGCTTGAGCAGCTGCTTCCTGCTTCGCTCTTTCTGCTGCTGCCGCTGCTGCTGCTTCACGGCGTTTACGCTCAGCTTCTTGTTTTTGGCGTTCAATTTCTTTAGCGATTGCTGCTTCCTGCTCTTTCAGGAACGCTGCTTCGTCTTCAAGCTCGTAGATAGCTGCTTCAGTTGATTTGTGTTGTTCTTTCACTTGTTCCATTAATTTATTCTTTTCAGCCGCTTGTTTCTTAAGCTGCTGTTTTAATGATTCAAGCTCAATTAAAGCCGTTTCCAGATTCTGCAGTTCGCTGCTTAGTTCTGCTTCACTTTGCTCAAGGAGTTTTTTATCCTCTTCATGTGCTTTAATGATTTCTTTATCAGCATCGACGATTTGTGTTACTGCACTTACGCGTGTAACAAGATCACCGAAATCCTGAGCACCGAGCAGCACATCCAAATAGCTCACTACTCCGCCTGTTTCCTGCAGGGAACGGACACGGTTTTCCAATAGCTCATTGCGTTCTGCAATGCGTTTTTTCACTTCCTGAATTTGAACCTTCAGTTCCTGAATCTTTTTCTTTGCTTCTTCAATTTCAGCCTGGCGCTCACGGATTTTTTCGTTCGTCTCCGCTGTTTGCTTATCAAGCTTTTCAATGTCTGCGTTCAGCTTTTCTTCTTTGCTTTTAAGCTCAGAAAGCTCGCCCTGTTTTTCTTTTATATTTGAATCTACTCCAGAACGCTCAGTTTGGAGTTCTGATTTCTTCTTTTCTAATTCTGCGTTTGCGTAAGCTTTTTCTTGGGTAACAGGTATAATAACGGAGCTTGTCCCAACCAAAGCCGCCAGCCCAAGTGCCAGTAATTTCTTTCTCACTCTCTAGTTCCTCCCTTTATCTTATCTCTCTATCATTCTCTGAATTTCACGTCATCCAGAGAAAACAAGCAATCCTTAAAGACTGCTTGTTTATACTCTCAAGAACTTGCGGACAGACATTAAGCTTCCCCATACACCGATCAGTGCACCGATCAGGATCAGAATAGCTGACACCTGGAAGGCAAACGGACTGAACGGCAGGAATTGAACAAATGAACCTGCGACCTTTGGTTCGACCCATGTATATAAATAGTTGTAAGTGGACAGTACAAGGATAACAGGGATGATGGCTCCCATTACTCCAAGCATCAGGCCTTCTAAGAAGAACGGCCAGCGGATAAACCAGTTGGTTGCGCCTACGAGTTTCATAATTTCAATCTCATGCCTTCTGGCAAAGATTGTGATTTTAATAGTATTCGAGATAAGGAACATCGCCGTAAAGACAAGTCCGATAATCAGCGCAATACCGATGTTTCTTGAAATTTCAACGAAATCAAAAAGTCTTTTAACTTCTTCTTTTCCGTAAAGAACCCTGTATGCTCCGTCAAAGCTCTCAATTTCCTTTGCGATTTGAGGAGTGTCTCGCGGATTCTCTGTTTTAACGACAATGACGTCATTCAGCGGATTGTTCTGTTCAAACAGCTGATACGATTTACCTTGTTCGCCCATGCTGCTGATCAGGTTATCCAGTTCTTTTTCTTTCGGTGAAAGTTCTACGGATGCAATCCCGCTCAGATTATCCACCCTGTTTCTGAGCTCTTTCTGCTGTTCAGGTGTGCTTGTCACATCAACCAGCACCCTGATCTCTACATCCTCTTCAACCTTTGTAGCAAAGTTGTTTAAGTTCATCATAATGACCAAGAACGTTCCTACAAGGATTAAAGTGACCGTAACGGCACTGACCGACGCAAAGGTCATCCAGGCGTTGCGGGTTAAGCTTTTCATAGTTTCTCTGAAGTGACGCCCAAGGGTTCTAATCATAAATCCCATACTCCCCTCTAGCCTCGTCACGCACAATCTTTCCGCCTTCGATCGCGATGACTCGTTTTTTCATGGTGTTAACAATTTCCCGGTTGTGAGTGGCCATCACAACAGTAGTTCCTCTGTTGTTGATTTCCTCAAAAATGTTCATAATCTCCCACGATGTATCAGGATCAAGGTTTCCTGTCGGCTCATCAGCAATGACTACACCTGGATTGTTGATAATCGATCTTGCAATCGATACGCGCTGCTGTTCTCCGCCTGAAAGTTCGTTTGGAAAAGACCTGGCTTTATGCTTAAGCTGAACAAGATCAAGTACATCAAGCACTTTCTTTTTGATGACTCTCGGCTGCTCGCCGATTACCTCAAGAGCAAATGCAATATTTTCATAGACTGTAAGCTTCGGCAAAAGCTTGAAGTCCTGGAAAACAACGCCGATGCTTCTTCTTAATTGAGGAACTTTTTTTTCTCTTAGTTTTGCAAGATTGACTCCGTTGATCAGGATTTTGCCGTCTGTCGGCTTTTCCTCACGGTACATCATTTTTATAAATGTCGATTTGCCTGCACCGCTCGGACCAACAACATAAACAAATTCGCCCTGATCTATTTTTACATTTATTCCATTAATGGCGAGAACGCCGTTAGAATACGTTTTATAAACGTCTGTCATTTCGATCATATTTTTATCACCCAAAGCTGTTTATTTTGTAGATAACATGGTGGAATGGCCTGATTTAAGCTAAATTTAAGTATGTAACCATAATTTTCATATATTAATAAGATTTACCCACAAAAGTCATTATACCATCAAAGTTCGGCAAAAATAGACTTAAAAATATTACAGTTTCATTTCAGTGTCGTAAATTGTCAAAGGAAATGAAAACCAGGTCTAAAGAAATGTCGATTGATAGCGCTTTAATGTAAATTTTAGAACTTTCTGACTAAAAAGACAATCTTTTTTTGGGAATAAATAAGTGGAAATCATTTCTGACTTTCGGAGGAAGAACCGGAGAATAGGATGCGGCCGGTTATGTCATGCCTTTTAAACAGCAAAACCAGCCGATGCTGCCGGCTGGCTTCTTTTGAAGTTATTTCTTTTGCGCAAGCCATTCAGCTACGACAGCTGCATCTGTTTCGTTAATAAGACCTCCAGGCATGCCGCCCTGGCCGTTATTAATGATGCTTTCAATTTTTTCTTTGTCATATTTTGAGCCGACATTTGCAAGACTTGGTGCGGCCCCGCCACCTTCAAGATTTTGACCGTGGCAGCTGATGCAGTTCTGCTGAACAATCTCTTCAGCATTCGCTGTATCTTTTGAGCCCGAATCTTTTGGCTCTTCTCCTGCGTTATCTCCTCCGCCGCATGCAGCAAGGACTAAAGATGTTCCGAAAAGAAGGGCAAGTACTTTTGATTTCATCGCCGAAATCCTCCCCAAATAAGGATGTAAAACACACAATTATTATATCCTAACTAGGCCCGCTTGAAACCTTCCCCGAGCACATCAGAAGCATCCATAACGACCACAAACGCAGACGTATCAATGCTTTTTACGAGTTGTTTCAATTTCGTGAATTCTGTCTGATCCACCACGCACATCAGGATCGGCCGCTCGCTGTCTGTGTAGCCTCCGAATGCCGACAGCTTTGTCACTCCCCTGTCGATTTCGCTCAGAATCGCCTTTCTGACCTCTTCCTCCTGATTTGTAATGATCATCGTCATCTTCGAACGCCCCAGTCCCACCTGAACGACATCAATCGTTTTACTTGTGACATAAAGAGCAACAAGAGCGTAAAGCCCAAGTTCAATATCGAAGACCACCGCAGCGGTCAGAACAATCAGCCCGTCAATTAAAGCAACACACGTCCCAAGAGAAAGTCCCGTAAACTTGTGGATAATCTGAGCAGCCAGATCCGTTCCCCCTGTAGAAGCTTTCCCTCTAAAAACAAGGCCAAGACCGAGACCTACTCCAATTCCACCGAAGATTGCACCGAGCAGCGGATCTGTCGTCGCTGGCGCAACATCCTTTGTCAAAAAAACAACAAATGGCAAAAAGATCGTTCCAACCAGCGTTTTTAAGCCGAACTGTTTCCCGAGCAGAAGCACGCCTGCCACAAACAGAGGAATATTAAATGCCCACTGCACATAAGCAGGCTCTAAACCAAATAAAGCATCTGTAATCGTACTGATCCCGCTCACTCCGCCTGATGCAATGCGGTTGGGCAGAAGGAACAGATTAAAAGCAATGGCAACGATTCCAGAACCGAGCAGAATAAATAAATACGACGTCACTTTTTCAAGCATAGGATTATATGTACGAGTGCGTTTACGCTGAAACATCCTGCATCCTCCATCTGAATCACACATATTTTTTACATAACCTTACAGAGTATAGCACCCGTCTGATTCAGCTGTAAATAACAGCGGGATAACGTGCTAAAGAGGTAAAGCGGTTATGTTAGTTTTAGCATTGCGGGTGGAATTTAGTCTGCGTTGCGCGGAATTGTGTGGAGGATGCCAAGATTTATAGGGCAGCATTTCTTCTTTTTGCTACCCTATATTCCGCCCACTCAGATTTACAGGACACCATTTCGTCCTTTTGCTATCCCATATTCCGCTCCACCCAATTTATAACGCAACAATGTCCACAAAAAAACAGCCGCCCCCCACAGGGACAGCTGCCTCACTTTTCTTATGAAAGTTTCGAACGAAGATATGCATCAATAAACGGATCAAGGTCTCCGTCCATGACTCCCTGCACGTTTCCGCTTTCTGTGCTTGTGCGGTGGTCTTTGACAAGAGAGTAAGGGTGGAACACGTAGGAGCGAATCTGGGAACCCCAGCCGATTTCCTTTTGTTCGCCGCGGATCTCGTCAAGCTCGGCCTGCTGCTCGTCAAGCTTGAGCTGGTAGAGCTTCGCTTGAAGCATTTTCATTGCGCGCTCGCGGTTTTTGATCTGGGAGCGCTCTGTTTGGCACGATACAACCGTATTGGTCGGCAAGTGCGTGATACGGACGGCGGAATCCGTCGTGTTGATGTGCTGACCGCCGGCGCCGCTTGCACGGTACGTGTCAATTTTCAGGTCCTCTGTTCGGATGTCGATTTCGATTTCATCATTGAATTCCGGCATCACTTCGCATGATACGAATGACGTATGACGGCGGCCAGATGAATCAAACGGCGAAATCCGGACAAGACGGTGGACGCCTTTTTCCGCTTTCAAGTAGCCGTAGGCGTTGTGGCCTTTGAAAAGAAGCGTGACACTTTTAATTCCCGCTTCATCACCTGGAAGGTAATCGAGAGTTTCCACTTTAAAGCCTTTCTTTTCGCCCCAGCGCGTGTACATGCGGAGAAGCATTGAACCCCAGTCCTGGGATTCTGTTCCGCCTGCTCCCGGGTGAAGCTCCAGGATGGCGTTGTTTTTGTCATGAGGTTCACTTAATAGAAGCTGAAGTTCATAATTGCTCATCGCTTCAGTCAGCTCGGCAATTTCACTTTCAAGCTCTGCATGAAGATCGGCGTCAGGCTCTTCTTTTAAAAGTTCATGCGTGATTTCAAGGTTTTCATGCGTTTCGCTCATTTCTGTGAACTGAACAACTGCCTCTTTCAGCATATTGCTTTCGTTAATAACGGTTTGTGCTTCGTTTTGACTGTCCCAGAAGTTCGGGTGGGACATCATTTCATCTAGCTCCTGAATGCGAGCCTGTTTGCGGTCGAGGTCAAAGAGACCCCCTGAAAGCCGCTAATTTCTTAGCCATTTTTTCAAGTTCGTTTCGAATTTCTGCAAGTTCCATATTCATTCTCCTCTAAAATGGGGTAAAGAGAGGCAAAGTGCCCCTCTTTGAAAAATTATTTTCCGCTGCCGCAGCAGTTTTTGTATTTCTTTCCGCTTCCGCATACACATGCGTCGTTGCGGCCGATTTCCATCTGCTTTTTAACAGGCTTTTTCTTTGGCGCCTCGTCTCCCTCTTTCGGGTGAACCGCCTGCTGGCCTTTTGCGACTTCCTCGCGCTGAAGGTTGTTTCTGATTTCTGCTTTCATGATGTATTTTGCAGCATCCTCTTCAATCGATGCAATCATGCTTTCAAACATCGCGAAGCCTTCCATCTGATACTCGCGGAGAGGATCTGTCTGGCCGTAGGCACGAAGGTGAATACCCTGGCGCAGCTGATCCATGGCATCAATGTGATCCATCCATTTCGTATCAACCGCACGAAGAAGGATGACCTTTTCAAACTCGCGCATCTGCTCTTCTCCGAATGCCTCTTCTTTTTCATTGTAGCGGGCTTTCGTTTTCTCAAGCACAAGCTCTGAGATCTCTTCGGATTCTTTTCCTTTAAAGTCGTTCACTGTGAATGTGCCTTCTTCAAGAAGGTTGGCATTCAGGTAGTCAATCAGCCCTTCAAGGTTCCAGTCCTCCGGAAGCTCTTCCCTAGGCGTGTACATCGCAACCACACGTTCAACTGTTGAAGTGACCATGCTTTCAACAATCCCGCGCAGATTTTCAGAGTCAATCACGTCAAAGCGCTGCTTGTAAATAACTTCACGCTGCTGGCGAAGAACGTCATCGTATTGCAGAAGCTGTTTACGGGCATCAAAGTTGTTGCCCTCTACGCGTTTTTGCGCAGATTCAACAGCTTTCGTAACAATTTTACTCTGAATCGGCTGTGAATCATCCATGCCGAGACGGTCCATCATCGCCATCATGTTCTCAGATCCGAAGCGTCTCATCAGTTCATCTTCCATAGAAAGGTAAAACTGAGTCACACCAGGGTCTCCCTGACGGCCGGAACGTCCGCGAAGCTGGTTATCGATGCGTCGTGATTCATGGCGTTCTGTTCCGATAACAGCCAAACCGCCAAGCTCTCTTACACCAGGTCCAAGCTTGATGTCTGTACCGCGGCCCGCCATGTTTGTCGCGATCGTTACCGAACCCTGATGGCCGGCATTCTCAATGATTTCCGCTTCTCTTTCATGGTTTTTCGCATTCAGCACGTTATGCGGAACGCCTTTTTTCTTTAGGAGTCTTGAAATAAGCTCAGACGTTTCTACCGCAACCGTACCGACAAGAACCGGCTGGCCGGCAAAGTAACGCGTCGTTACATCGTCAACAACGGCTTTGAACTTGCCTTCCATAGAACGGTACACAAGATCTGCGCGGTCATCACGCACAACATCACGGTTTGTCGGAATCGCCACAACCTGCATGTTGTAAATGTTGCGGAACTCCTCTTCCTCCGTCTTCGCTGTACCTGTCATACCGGAAAGCTTTTCGTACATGCGGAAGTAGTTCTGGAATGTAATCGTTGCAAGCGTCATGCTCTCGTTCTGAATCTCAAGGCCCTCTTTCGCCTCGATTGCCTGGTGAAGACCATCACTGTAGCGGCGGCCTTTCATTAAGCGGCCTGTAAATTGGTCGACGATGACAACATTGCCGTCTTCAACAACGTAATCAACGTCATTGTGCATCACAACGTGGGCTCTTAATGCCATATTAATATGATGGTTGAGAGACACATGTGTTAAATCGAACAGGTTTTCAATATTAAAGGCTTTCTCTGCTTTAGACATTCCGTCTTCAGTCAGCTGAACCCCTTTTGTTTTTTCATCGAAGGTATAGTCCTCATCGCGCTTCAATGAACGGACAAAGCCGTTGGCCTGTACATAAAGCATCGTGGATTTCGCAGCAGACCCCGAAATGATCAACGGCGTACGCGCCTCGTCAATCAGGATGGAGTCAACTTCATCAATAACCGCATAATGAAGCGGGCGCTGAACCATCTGCTCTTTGTAAAGAACCATGTTGTCGCGCAGGTAGTCAAAGCCAAGCTCATTGTTAGTCGAATACGTAATATCGCACGCATAGGCAGCACGCTTTTCCTCTTTGGAAAGACCGTTTGAATTGAGTCCGACAGTCAGGCCGAGAAACTCATACAGCTTGCCCATCTCAACAGCATCACGGCTCGCAAGGTATTCATTGACCGTCACAACGTGAACGCCTTTTCCGGAAAGAGCATTCAAATAAACAGGCATCGTGGAAGTCAGTGTTTTACCTTCCCCTGTTTTCATCTCGGAGATATTCCCTTCGTGAAGAGCGATACCCCCCATCAGCTGAACCGGGTACGGATAAAGTCCGAGCACTCTCTTTGAAGCCTCGCGCACAACGGCAAAAGCCTCTGTCAAAAGATCATCCGCACTCTCGCCTTTGGCAACGCGCTCTTTAAATTCCTGCGTCTTAGCCTTCAGCTCTTCATCAGAAAGCCTCTCCATGTCGCCTGCCAAAGATTCTATTTGATTCGCCATTTTTTCGTATCTATTCAATGCACGTTTATTAAAATCAAACACCTTATTTAAGATTCCAAGCATTCTAAACGCTCCTCTGTTAGTGAAGTGCCATACGTGAAGCTATTCATAGGCAGGATAATCATCCGTCCTGCAAAACTACCTTCTATTTTACCATATATTAAATAATATCAACAGTTTATCCTGTTTCAAAGCGAAAAACCGTTCTCCATCAACTTTTTTAAAACGTTCTCTTCAGGTTTGCTGAAGAAGCTTATGTATATTTTAAAAAAAAACAAAAAAATCCGGCATGGCCGGAATTCCCTTCTATGTATACCTTTATAGAAGATCAGCGGAGGAACTGCTTTTCTGTTCTGCAGTAACATTCCTGGTTATCACTTGTAGATTTTCATGCATTTTGAACATGACAATTAACAGCTCACAGTAGATCCTGATGACAAAGGGACCAAACAGCAGTGTCAGAAGCCCGGCAAACACTTGAGCTCCACCCCCGAAATCAGCGCTCGCTCCTGTTGCAATCGAGATAAATCCTGCGATGATGCTGAGGGCCGATCCCACATAAAAGATAACGGTAATAATAGTGGGGGTAATCATTTTATTGAATTTTAAAAAGTCCTGCATGCTCATCTCCTCCTTCTCTAGAGCATATGACTTTAGAATCATTGAATATGTCTTGTGAAAGTAAAAATATGTAAATTATAGCAAATGAAAAGCAGCCTCTGCATAGAGAGACTGCTTGATGTTGTTATTATTCAGTCGGTTCGATAATCGCGTACTTACCGTCTTTACGCTGGTACACAACGTTTGTTGTGTTTGTTTCAGCATTTGTAAAGACGAAGAAATTATGGCCGAGCATGTTCATTTGGAGAATGGCTTCCTCGCTGTCCATCGGCTTTAAGTTAAAGCGCTTTGTGCGGACAACCTGGATCTGGTCTTCTTCTTCCTGAACGGCTGTCTGGGTCTGTGCCCCTTCAGCTTCTTCTGCGCCTGCAGCAAACATGAATTTAGGTGATCCCTGCTCGCGCAGCTTGCGGTTTACTTTCGTTTTATGTTTACGGATCTGACGCTCAAGCTTGTTTGTCACAAGGTCGATGGCAGCGTACATATCCTCGTTATATTCCTCAGCACGCAACACTAGATTGGTCATGGGAATGGTTACTTCAATTTTTGATTCCTGATCGCTGTAGAATTTCAAATTTACATTTACGTTTGCTTCAACTGAATCCTCAAAATAGCGTTCCAGTTTGCCGATTTTCTTCTCGACATACTCTCTTAATGCTGGAGTTACCTCAATGTTTTCGCCTCTGACGTTATAATTCAAAATGAACTCCTCCTTTGTTAAGGATATGTAAACTTATTTCTTCCTTTCCCTTTAGAATTCCTGCTGAAACGTAAAAATAATGTTAAATCATTGTGAAATTTGTTGAAGTTTGCGGTTCAGAAGGAAAGGATGTGAATAGAGTATGCGGGGGTGGTTTGATTTATTCTTAGAAAAATAGGTCTGTTGTTATAGACCGGCCGGGAGCTTACTGAACTGTTTTATGCTGTATATAAATTTCACATCGTACCCGTTTCCTTTCGCTCCAGTCACTTATACATGTGCCATTACATCGAATCCTAATAAAACAAAAATCCCGTCCTTATTCTGGCGGGATTAGTGAAGCAGGTAGGGAAGCAGGCACATCTGAATGTCTCTCTTCCAGGCTGTATAGAGATGGGATAATCTTTTTAAATAGGCATGGAAAAGATGGGATCCGCCTTCTGGCGCCGGCCTTAATTCTTCCAGCATATCATCAAAGAGAAGAATGCTTTTCTGGAGAACTGAATTGTCGCGGGCCGCATGCATCATTGAGCTGTGAACGGCATCCACCTGGATAAAAGCATCGATTAGATCGTCCATGATCTGCTCGCGATTTGTATATTCCATGCCTTCAAAGCTTTTGATCAGATAATAAAAACATTCTTCGATAGTATTCAGCAGCTCGTTATAGGAAAGGAAAAGCTCGTAATCGCTTTGAGTTATGGCGTCACTTGCGCTTATCATAATACATTCCGTCGATGGCTGTGCTCTGGTAGGGGTTTGCATATTTCTGGCCGGAGGCTTTTTGCAGCTTTAATTTTGTCATATCTTCTTTAATCTCATGCTGCACGGCTTTCAGCTTTTGATGGATAACCGCGTTCCATTCCGTGATTTCTTTTCCCAGCTGTTTTTCCTGCTGAGTGTATGGCGGCTTTAGGTTTGAGATCAGCACTTCCCGCTGTTCGATCCACTGCTGAATGTTCAGGATATAGCTGTCCCTCATATCCTTATGCTGCGAGCCGTTCACTTCACTCAGCAGCTGATGAGTAAGCTGATGCAGTTTTTCAACAGCGCTCATCAGATCGGGCCGCCCTGTCCGAACTGCTGCCTGCGGGCAGATTGAATGACCTGTTTCCACGCATCGCGGAATTCAGTTACATATCCCTCTGCTTCAGAAAGAATCTCCGGATCATTTGAGATATTCGCTTCTACGAGCCGGCGGTTGATATATTCATACATCTGCATCATCGATCCGGAAACCTCAGCTTCAGGGTTTAATGTGATCATAAGCTCCTGAATAATGCGCTGCGCCTTTTGAAGATTGATGTTTTTTTCCTGAACCTGTTTCTGTTCCATCGCTGTCCGTGCCTGCTTAATAAATTTAAGGCAGCCGTTATAAAGCATCAGTGTCAGCTCGCCTGGAGACGCCGTGCTGACGGAATTCTGCTGGTACGCCTGATAGGGATTTGTCAAAGCCATCGTGTTAACTCCTTTTTTAGCCGAATTGCTGCATTAAATAACTCATTTGTTCATTTGATCGCTGAATCGCTTTTTCCATCGCCGTAAACTGTGACCAGTAGCGGTCCTCTACTTGCGTCAGTCTGTCTTCAAAACGTGTGATCTGGTTATCTATGGATGAGAGGTTTCTTCCAATCGTAAATTGCTGACTTGTGGAGCTCGAGGTGCCTGCTTTGGCATTCAGCTTGTCCATCGTTGTTTTTAAATTGTCGTACAGGTTGGTAATGATTCCTTTTTCCCCGCTCGTCGGGCCATTGCTTGTGAACAGCTTTTCTACGCCGTCAGGATTTTCTTCAATCGCCTTTTTCAGCTTGGCTTCATCAATAATCAGTTTTCCGCCCTCCCGGTAGTTAGTTGAGGTCGTGATGCCGATATTGGAAAGATGGGTAAAGGATGTCCCTGATGCTGATGACAGCGTTGAGTAGAAATCAGAGCGCATCTGGCTAAGTGCGCCGGTCAGAATCGAGTCTTTTCTGAGCATCCCGCTTTTGGCCTTTTCATCCCACTGCTCCTGTTGTTTGTCAGACAGAGCTTCACGTTCTTCGTCAGATAGCGGCTGGTAGTCACGGTAGCGGGTTTCATCTGTTTTCGTCTGGATTTTCGCAATGGTTTCGTTGTAAAGGGTGACGAATTTTTTGATATTGTCGAAAACGGCATTCGTATCGTTTGTCACGTTAATAGAGACCGGCGGTTCTGCAGCCGTGAACGTGTTTTTCAGGGTAAAGGTAACCCCGCTCATTTCAAACGTGTTGGACGTCCGCTCTGTTTCAAGTCCGTTGATCGTGAACTTCGCGTTTTGCCCGCCTGTTTCTGTACCTGAGCCGAATCTCAGCACGTTATTCAGGAAGCCTGCGGATGTAATGATTTCATTGCCGCCCTTGTTAAAATCGCCGGTTTCTTTTCGCGTCAGCGTAATCTTGTCTGAAAATGAATCATACAACGCCGTCACGCCAAGTGATGATGAATTGATTTTTGTAAAAACACTGTTCAATGATTCTGTGCCCTGAATCAGGAAATTCTCTTTTTGGATACCTGTTGAAGTATGTGTCTGCATGTCAAAAGAGAAATATTGGTCCGTACTCTCAATTACATAATCCGTTTTGATGACGCTTCCTTTTTTGATCGTTTCGCCGAACGTCAGATTGCCGTCTGTATCAAGTGCAGCTTCTCCTGCTTGAGGAGTACCCGTCACAAGCTTAAAGGATTTGCCGTCCACTTTGATAATCGCGTCTTTATCAACATTTTTCAGCACTTGCCCGGTTTCGAGTGTCAGCTTAAATGACGTCCCGTCAGCGGCGGCAGTAACTGTCTGATTTTTAACGGTTCCTGTCTGCCAGTTGAAATTTGTATTGGCAAACGAATCTTTTATGTCCTGGAGTGCTTTGGACGGGTCGACCTTTTGGCCGGATGCAGAGATAGCACCGGCATTCACCTTTGTCGCTGCCGTTGCAAGCTGATCCACTTTCGAGATGCTGTAGGACGCCTGGCTCGCCGCGCTTGTTGCAGTGGCCGTCACCTTATCATCATTGGAGCTGTTCGTCGTTCGTGCCCGGTAATTGCTCGTCAGCTTCATATCAAACGCAGCATTACGGAATGAAAACAGCAGGCTGTTCATCTCGCGGTAGCCGTCGCGCTGCCACTCAAGCACCTGCTTGTTCTGCTTCAGCTTATCAAGCGGCATTCTCTCCGCCTTCATTAAATCTGCCACGAGCGAATCAATGTCCATTCCGCTCGCCAAACCGCCGATTCTGACCATGTACTTTCACCTCTCTAGATTTTCTTATCTACTACAAATCCCAGGAACTCCGTTAATGCTGCGTACAAATCCAGCATCTTCTTCGACGGAATCTCCCGGACAATCTCCTTCGTCTGACTGTCTACCACCGTCACATAATACTCATTCAGCTTCTCATGCAGCTGAAACTGAATCGACGTGTTCGCCGGCTGCAGAAACTCATTGATGCTCTTCACCGCTTTTTCAATCTCTTCTTTCGGAAAAGCAGGAATGTATTCTTCTTTACTTACTTCTCGTATGGTTACGGTCTTCGTGTCAATTTCTGTGATGCGCGGACCAGGCTGGGATGACATTTTCTCAATCATCATGATGGGTCGCTCCTTGGGTATATGTTCTATTGGTTATATCGGAGGGATTGGGGAGATTTGAAGGTTTGGGGAGTTTAAATTGGGCTTAAATGTGTAAAGGAAGTTTATTATTATTTGCAGAAATAAATTAAATTTAGTAGAATCTAATCGGAACAAACGTTCTTATCTTAAGGGAGGTATATTAGATTAATACTTTTGAGACTATGCCAATAGAAGTCATGCAAATGCTGACAGGTAAACTGTTAGGAGACGGAAACTTATCTATTGAAAAAGGAAAAAGACCAAGATTTCGTTTTTCACATTCTTCTGCAGATTCTGGCTGGTGTTTTCACTGCTACGAAACACTTAAAGCACACATCCCTCTCAGTAAGCCTAAATACAGGAAGATCTCTGACAATAGAATAGAGGCTGGGTATACCGACCAATTCTATGTTCAATCCAAATTATCGCCACTCTTTGATAGCTTACTTCCACTTTGGTATAAAGAAAGAACAAAGAGTATCCCATTCCCTCTTCTTGAACAGTTTATTAATCCTCTAGCTTTAGCTTGGTGGTATCAAGATGACGGACATTTAAAAATACAAAACAACACCCCTAAAAAAATTATCCTATCCACAGATTCGTTTACTCAAAAGGAAAACAGGTTTTTAACAGAGTTACTTTACACTCAATTTAAGCTTCACTTTAAACTAGATGGGCAAAATCGTCTGGTCATCTACGATCAAAAACAAATTCTGCTGTTCCTGAGAATTGTGCACCCGTACATTCATCATTCTATGAAACGAAAACTGCTGTCGCCTTCAGAAACAGAAATAACCTTTCCTGAATATAAGAGAACATCAATTCATATTCCTACTCGAATTCTAATTAAAAAGCCAACGCAAGAAATTAGAGACGTTATTGACAAATCAATGAATCATATACCACTCTCTCTGTATGAATCATATTTTTCACTTTCTAATACTAATGAAATGAGGATACGAAAATCCTATCAAATTGTTTTAACGAGGAAGCATCATGAATTCCTTGATTTGATTAAAAGAGAAACAGGTATGAATATGAGTGAGGCGGTAAGTACAATGCTTACTCTGAAGGCACATTCTAATAGAAAAAGACTCTAGCTGAGCTAGAGTCTTTGATCCAATTAACGAAGTAATTGAAGAACACCTTGAGGCTGTTGGTTGGCTTGAGCAAGCATAGCTTGAGCAGCTTGAGAAAGAATAGAATTCTTCGTTTGGTTCATCATTTCTTTCGCCATCGCGCGAACATTTACTTTCATAAATGACCAGACTATATCTTCACCCTCTGAATTTTCCAGTAGGGGTTGGGCACTTCGGATTCTCAATGCTGAACCACATTGATTCACCTACGGATTTCATCACCATAGCTTACGCCTTAGATGGTCTATCCTAGTCGTTGAACCTTCTCCAGAGTTTCCTCACAGG
The DNA here is from genome assembly GCF_053629595.1 of Metabacillus sp. SLBN-84. NCBI lineage: Bacteria > Bacillati > Bacillota > Bacilli > Caryophanales > Bacillaceae > Metabacillus > Metabacillus sp. SLBN-84. Next base: position 500,788 of record NZ_JBRJIP010000001.1, on the reverse strand, counting down.
AGCTTGGCTGCTGATTGCCCAATCTTTTCTTTTTTCGGACCTTCACGCTTGTCGTTTCCGACTGCGTTGTGGCAAGAAAAGCTCTAAGGGGTTTCCAGCAATTCACCCAATTATGATCTCTGGCCGTTACCAGCCAGGACGACTGTGCTTGTCACTGCTTACGCAGCTAAAGCATAATCCACGTCACGAACACGTGATTCTGCAGCAGTTAGGTTTTCTGCAGAAGTTCCTAAGTTATTAATAGAATGTTCCAAACGGTTTTGGTATGCCCCCATTTTTGAACGCTCTGCAGAAACCATTTTAATTGCATCATCAATTACAGTGATGGCTGCATCAGCATCTGTTTGAGTAAGCACTCCGCCTGATGTTGCAGTATCTGTGTCTTGCTTAAGTGACTGAACTGAAGTAGTTGTTCCTGCAACTGCTCCTGGTGTAATTTTCAAAGAGTCTGCCGCCTCTACAGTTCCAACTCCTCCACCCAATGTTACTGCATCAGAAGTTAAGTTTTCAAAACCGATTTTGCCGTCAGCTTTTACAGTTGCTTTAATTAAATCTTTGAACTCAGCGTTTCCTTGAATTTGATTATTAATAGCATTTACCACTTCGTCAACACTGCCGTAATCCTGATCTAGTGTGATTGTAGCTTGTGTAAGAGCTACTGCATTTACAGTTGCATCAAGAGTAAATCCTGAATCAAGTGCACCACTAAAATCAGTGTTTATTGAAGCAGTTGAAAGAAGTCCACTACCAGAAACAGTTCCAATAGCATTAGCATTCATATCATTAAATTGGATATCCATGGACTGCCCTTGATCAGCACCGATATGGATTTTTTCACTTAATCCTCCACCAAGAAGGTTTTTAGTGTTGAAAGTAGTATCATCAGCAATACGATCTATTTCGTCAACTAGTTGGTTCAATTCTTTTTGAATTTCTTTACGATCATCATCAGTAGCCGTACCATTAGAAGCCTGAACAGCTAATTCACGCTGACGTTGAAGAATGCTGTGTGTTTCATTAAGCGCACCTTCAGCAGTTTGAATCATTGAAATTCCATCTTGAGCATTTCTAGAAGCTTGTTCCAATCCGCGAATCTGTCCACGCATTTTCTCAGAAATTGCAAGTCCAGCCGCATCGTCACCAGCACGGTTGATACGCTGACCAGAAGCTAATTTCTCCATTGATTTAGATTGAGCACCAGAAGCACTGTTTAACTTGTTATAAGTATTAAGAGCCGCAATATTATGATTAATTCTCATTACAAATTTCCTCCTTGAATTGTAAGTTTTCATCCACATCCTTGTGGAAGATGTCAGACTGGGCCGAGCCGGCCGTCTGCAGCCCTGCCTGACACTTTTTATATCGACATGGCTGAAAATTGTTTAATAGATTTAGAAAAAATTTCATAAAAAAACCTTAAGCCGATGTGCTTAAGGTTATCTGTTTCTTAGCTGGGACAAGAGGTTTAGCGATACGTCCGCCGCTTTGCTGTTTTCTTCCTGAATGGAAAGGTAGATTTCTTTCCGATGGATGTCAATGTGTTTTGGGGCGCTGATGCCGATTTTGACCTGATCGCCTGAGATGGAGATGACGGAGATCTCGATATCGTCGCCGATTTTAATGGCTTCCCCTGTTTTTCTTGTGAGTACGAGCATCAGGCTTCCTCCCACAGGCGGTGTTTGGTTGTGTAGTCTGTTCCGCTCAGGATGAGCTGCTTGCCTGTTTTTTGTTTACGGTTGATGATGACCGGACCCTGGAGATTGGCGGTTGAAGCATTAAATGGGTCTGTTACGGTCAGGATGACGTAAACTTCCACGTCCTTTTCGCTATCAATGGACAGGGTTTCTTTGGAGGATTCGTCAATCTCAAATTCATAGTCTTTGAAAAAGAAAAACGGACTTGTGACGACGAAGGCAGTGGAGGGGCTCTTAACAGACTGAAGAATGTAAAAGGATGAGTCCTCTTCAAGCGGCAGAAGGATAAACGACCTTTCATCCAAAAAGCCGGGTATGCCATGCTCAAAAGCCAGTTTTTCGCCTTCATCTATATCAACCGTTCCGTGGTACTTCGTTTCGATAACCATGCTGCACGTTCCTTTCTGTTAAATGACAAAATCAATTTTCAGCTGATTGCGCTCAGCCAGATGGAAATTTACGTCTCCGGCTTCATAATCCATGATCGGCTTATTAGTTGTGCTTTCAATGATAGGATCATTCGTCTTCACATCAATTTTTACCTCTGCAGGCTGATAGGCAAGCTTCACACTGAAATGCGACGGAATAAAGCCGATGTTGAATTGCTTTTCCGGGCGCTCGCTGTTCGTTTTTGCCTGGGCAGTCAGAGGCCGGCCGCCGTTTTCAATCCGCATCTGCTCATCCCCCTGCCTGATGCGCCTTGCAATGCCGGACAAGAGATCCTGCCTGCCCATATCCGCAGCTTCTTGAATGCGCATTGAAATATGCTTTAAGTCGACATCTTCTCTAGCTTTTGACTGATCAATTGTGAGCTTCCCGGGTGTGGTCCTGATCGTCAGCTCTGCCTTCGGCTGCTGAATGGAGAGGTCGGCAGGCTTTTGTTCAATGGAGAGCTTCGCGTTCACGGTCTCGATTCCTATTCTGGCAAACCGGCTCTCAAGTCTGATTTGGGGAATTTGCATTCATTCTCCTCCCTAGTAAAAAAGCTATCTCGCAAAAGATAGCTTTATCTTAAAAAGTCCATCAGCGTCGGCTGCATGATCCTCGCACCTACTGAAAGTGCGGCTCTATGGAGACTTTCCTGTGCCGTGAGACTCATGATGACTTTCTCAAGGTCTGCGTCTTCGTTTTCTGAAAGAATACGTGTAGACACAACTTCCTGCTTCATCACCCGGTCTTCAATCAGCTCAAGACGGTTATACCTAGCGCCAAGCTCCGCGCGTTCAGCGGTCATGGCGTCCATTTTTCCGTCAAGGTCTGAAAGAAGTCCGTCCAAGCCGGACCCATCACCTGAAGTGAGGGCTTTTTCTATTGATCCCACAACAGCGAATAAGTCTTCGCTGAATACGTTATCTGAGTTGATATTCGCTTTAAGTGAAACACCTTTTGATACTTCTACTTCAAACGGAGATTTATCGACGAGGACGGTTACCGTACCGTCAGCATTCAGTGTCACCGGTGCCTTTTTTGTCTCTGTTCCGTTGAAAATGTAATTTCCCGCTACTTGGGAGTTAGCAGACCCGACCAGATCCTCTTTCAGCTGCTTGATTTCAGCGCCGATCGCTTTCAAGTCCTCGGGGCTGTTGGTGCCGTTGCTTGCCTGCACGACAAGCTCGCGGACACGCTGAAGAACCTGCGTGCCCTGCTCGATGCCCGCTTCTGAGTTTTCCATCCACTGATAAGCTTCGGAAATGTTACGCTGGTATTGTTCAACTTCTGTCAGGTTTGTACGGTAGTGCATACCTTTCATGGCAACGACCGGATCTTCAGACGGCCGGCTGATTTTTTTGCCGGTTGCGAGCTGGTCCTGGTACGTTCCCATTTTTTCATAGCTTTTGCTTAAATTCCGGAGAGAATTGGCTGCTAGCATACTTTGTGTGACGCGCATGTTTTTTCACCTACCTTCTTAATCCATTGATAATGGTGTCAAGCATCTCGTCCTGCAGCGAAATCATTTTCGCCGAGGCATTATAGGCGTGCTGAAATTGAATCATATTCGTCATCTCTTCATCGAGTGACACAGCACTTACCGACTGGCGGCGCTGGTCAACTGCCGAACGGAGGACATCTGTGTTGCTTGAGAGGCGGTTTGCTTCCTGGGCATCAACGGCCATTCCGCCAATTAAGCTTTCGTAGAAGTCCTGGATGGTCGTCGTTTTTCCGCCAATGGAAAACGTCTGATTTTTCACTTCTGCAAGCGCCAAAGCATTTTTTCCGTCTCCGATGTTTCCATTGGAAGACGCTGCGATGTTGTCGGTTGAATCGAGAATATCCTGGTGCAGCTGAATAAGGGCAGCGGCACCTTCAGGAGGATTTGTCAGGCTGCCGAGATCAAAGAATGGTGAGCTGACTGCTCCGCCCTCTTCTATTCTCTTGATGCTGTAGCCCGCTTCCTGAACTTCGTTGACTTTTTCAGCAAAACTGTAGGCAAGCTGGTCAAGCTGCTGAAGCATTTCAGGGTAAACGCCCTTTGCAGTGCCGCTCTCATTGTATCCATAGGAATCAATTAAACTGCGGATCTTGCCCGCGCTGCCGAAATCCTTTACATCTAAAGCTGTTCCGCCAATCGAGACGGTATCAGCAAGACCGTTATCAGAAGAATATCCGACGCTTATTTCGTTCACGGTTTTCGTTTTGCCGTCAACAAGTGTTCCGAGAGATTTGCCTCCAGCGTCCACGATTTCAATAGAAACGGATCCTTCCGCAATCGGAAGCGCATTTCCCCCGCTTTTTTCATAGGAGATTTTCACGTTGGAGAGGCCCGACAGCTGATCTAGCAGACGGTCCCGCTCGTCGTACAAATCATTCGCCAGATAGCCGTGCGGCTCTATTTCCGAGATTTGTTTGTTGATGCTGTTAATCTGGTTTGCAAGGGAGTTGATCTCTTTGACTGAAACTTCAAGTTCGCTCTTCAGCTCACCCTGCACAGCTTTCAGAGATGTAGAAAGATAGTGGAACGTTTCGGCTACCGCTTTTCCCCTCTCGCGGACAACTGAACGGGCGCCTGCGTTCGTCGGGTTCAGGGCCAGGTCCTGCATTGACTGCCAGAAACGGTCAAAGCTTTTGGAGAGACCGGTCTCAGACGGCTCATTCATGATTTCTTCCATCTTCAGAAGAGCATCGGCGCGGGAATCCCAATACCCGCTTTTGTTATTTTCATAGCGGAACTGCGTGTCCAGAAAGCTGTCCCGCACACGTTCAATTGTCCCTGCCTGAACGCCGGTTCCGGTTTGCCCCGGGATATGCGGACGGTTGATGGACGCGTTCGGATAGGGCTCCGTCTGTTCAAAATTAACACGCTGCCTTGTGTAGCCCGGTGTGTTGGCATTGGCAATATTGTGGCCTGTTGTGTTCAAGGCGCTTTGCTGTGTAAACATTCCTCTTTTGGCAATTTCAAGACCTGAAAAAGTCGAGCGCATGGTTCATTCCTCCGAGCTTTATGCTTTTGAATCAAATAATGATTTTCGTTTCGGCTGAGCTGCTGCAGTTAAGCCCGGAGGCTTGTAGGCCGGGGACTCTTCCTTAGGCATGAGCATATCAAGAGACAGGGAGACAAACTGAAGGGCCTGAACGGTCAGCTGCTGATTGAGCTTGTTTGCATGTTTCAGCTTGTCCATGACATCTGTCAGGGAGGATAAAAGCTGCGCAAACTGGACCTTGTCTTCTCCCTCTGCTTTTTCAATGCATGCCGACAATGTAAGATCATAATCTCTGCCCAGATAGGCTGAGGTGAGCGGAATCCGCTCCTTCTCTGCAAGCTTAATAGCGCTTACGCAGATGTGCTCCTGCTTCAGGGTTTGCTGAAGCACAGCCAGATCTTCTTTTTTCAGAGCTTCTGTTTTGGCTTCGGCTAGCTTCAGAAGCTGCTGATTGAGCCTGAGAAGCTTCTCGAGTTTAAAAATTAATGGCTGTGCTGACACGGCAAATCCCCCTGGTTCTATTTCTTATAGTGATTAAAAAGGCTTTCGGCAACAGCTTTCGGGTCCGGCTGGTAAGTGCCGCTTTCAACCTGCTTTTTCAGAGCTGCCACTTTTTCCTGTCTTGCGGCATCGATGCTGTTCTGCTGCTGAAGTTCTTTCGCTTTGGATGAGATCTCTACCTTATCCTGTTTCTGTGCAGCCTGCGGGAGCTGCTGCTTTTCCGCACTTCTTTGGTAGGGATTGATTGAAGCTGAATTCAGATGATTGATTTTCATCTCTTATCCTCCTCCATTCCTGTGATGATATCTTTATCGGCCCTATTTGCCGGCCATTAATAGTCTTACTAGTTTTTGGGCTGAAAGGTATAGAAAGTCGCTTTCTCTTCTGTGACTTTCTGACGGCGTTCTTCCTCCCGCTCTAAGTCGAACAGCTGAGTTTTCAAGTCTTTTGAACATGTGAGGCACAGCTTGTTCTCCCTGATCAGCGTTCCGCATTTCTGGCACGGGTAGCCAAGATTCGGGAAATTGGCGAGCTGGATTCTTCCCTGTCTGATGAATTTCAGAATCGTGTCTTCAGAGACTTCTGTTTCCTCTGCAGTAGTCACCAGTGTTGCGCTGCGGTTTTTGCTTTGCTTTAAATAGCCGTAAACAGCTTCAAACTGACGCTCTTCTTCTTTGCTGCACGTATCGCATACTGTTTTAAACGGTGTTTTTACAAATAATGAGTAGCATTCCGGACAATTTGATAGTTCCACAATTATTTCTCCTATCATTGTACTATATATCAATAATATCGGTTCGTTTTTGAAAACGTTTAGCCCCTGACGAGAGTTAAAGAGGAGACCTTTTTTGCCCCGTTTTGGATCAGCACGTTTGCCGCATGCCTGATTGTCGTGCCTGTTGTGTAGATATCATCGATTAGAAGGATGTGTTTTGAGAGAATGTCAGAAGGGTTTTCGATAAAAAAGACATTTTCACTTTGAAGGCGTTCTTCGCGGGTTTTTTTGGATTGTTTTTCAAGATGTTTGCGGTTTAAGGGAGAAAGAACGGGGCGGCCGAGAAGTTCAGCGAGGAGGAGTGCCTGATTAAATCCGCGTTCATAAAGTCTTTGGCTGCTGAGAGGGACAGGAACGATGAGGCCGGCCTCTTTAAAGTGCTGAAGGTAAGCTTGCCGGAAGGAGTCTTGAAAGACGCGCACTAATACTGCGTCACCCCTGTATTTGTATCTGGCAATCACATCTTTCATCCAGTCATTGTAGTGATAAACCGAGCGGCTGCTTGTTAGAACGTTTCCTAATTCGGGGTCTGCCTGCCATCTTTCACAGTCATAACAAATCTGTTCATCTGCCTGAGGCCGGCCGCAGGTTTGACAGACCGGCCCTTCGATCAGAGTGAATTTTTGGAGGCATTCTGAGCAGCATGCTTCTTCCTTTTCCAAGAAAAAAACGCTTCTCCAGGTAACCGTCTTTTCCAGTTCTGCTGCGCAAATCAGACAAAGGCTCACTCTTCACCTCTTTCAAATCTCCGGCAGCGCGGCATGTCAGAAACCATTTTCGCCGATTCCGCAAGCTTGACGATCAGCGTTGTCATCTGCTGTTTGTCTATGAATTCCGCTTTGACGTAGGCGATTTTGCCGGCGTCTGTCACATATCTCGGCTGAACTCTGTTCAAGACAAGCGCGAGCACGTCATTCAGACATTCATCGCACGTGCAGCTCATCTGAAGAGCCTGCTTATATTCAAATAACAGGTCTGACATAATTTGTTCCATTGCATTAACAGCCAACGTCCTGTCCCCTTTCTTGCTGCTACTAACCGATTATGCCACAACGTAAAAATGTTGGATATATTTAACATGCTAAACAGTCAGAAAGTCACTTTCGCAGCTTGCGAGTTCATCATCTGAATATGCTTTTTGGCACGAATCATCGCCTCTGTTTTCCCGTAGTGAAAAAAGCGGACATCCCCATCAGGGTGTGCAGCGCTCCTGCCGACTCGTCCTGCTATCTGGACAAGTGCGCTTTCAGTAAAAATACCTGCTTCTGCACCGAGCACTGCCGCATCCGAATTGGGAATGGTGACTCCCCTCTCTAAAATGGTCGTTGTCACAATGATTGGAATGGCGCCGTCTCTGAACTTCTGCACCTTTTCTTTTCGGTCAGGATCCTCTGCATGGACCCCTTCTATCGCTGGGTGCTGCTCTTTCAGGATCGCCACAGCGTCTTTTAAAACGGAAATTGAAGGAACAAATAAAAACGCCTGTTTGTTTAAGCTAAGACGGTCAGTGACCCATTGCTGAAGCGGTTCAGGGAATCTCTGTTTCTGAAGCGCCCGTTTGTAATGCCCGCACCAGGTGAAGGATGGAACAGGGAGTGGATGGCCGTGGTATCTTTGCGGAATTTTCACATGAAGACTGATGGTTTCTTTTAGTTTTTCAGAAGGTGTGGCGGTTAAGTAAATCAGGGAACTTTCCGGTTTTCGCGCTCTGGCTGCAGCAAACTGGAGTTTTTGGTCGGCTGAAAACGGGAAGACGTCCACTTCGTCAATGATCAAGACATCAAATGCAGCGGTGAAGCGCATGAGCTGATGGGTCGTTGCGATGACGAGATCCGCTTCCCGAAAGCGTTCTTCACTTCCGCCGTATAGGGAGGCGATCTTCACTCCTGGAAAGGCAGCACGCAGTCTCGGAGTCAGCTCAAGGATGACATCCGTTCTCGGGGCAGCAAGGCAAACTTGTTTATTTTCTGACAGCGCTGCCTCAATTCCGTGAAACAGCATCTCGGTTTTACCCGCTCCGCATACGGCCCAGAGTAGCAGATCCTGCTTATTTCTTACAGCATAAACCATTCGGTCAGACCCTTTTTGCTGGGCATTTGAAAGCCTTCCATCCCACTTCAGGCCTGTAAACGCCGTCTCGCTCTTTGGCCGGTACGGGCCTGTCCATTTAATGAGAGGCGTACATTCGCTTACTCTTCCCATCTGAATGCAAGCCCTGCAATAGGAGCAGCTTTCACTGCATCTCGCGCACTCAAAGGAATCAATGAGCCGCGGATCTTTATTTCCGCAGCGGAAGCAAGCTCCATCTTTCACGCCGTATTCATAACTGACATAGCCATTTTCAACATGCGATTGGATAAGGGCAAAGGGGAAAGGAAGCTCATCAGGGAGCAGCAATCTGCCTTGAAGGTATGTTTGGAGGTCTTTGGAGTATAAAAATGATGGATCGGTTCGGCTAACACGGAGGCTGTGTTTGGCGACCTGAAGTCCTTCACTCACAATCTCTGCGGGTTTCAGCAATCCATTTTGGACCGAAAACCTCACTCCTGATCGAACTTCGTTTTTTCAATTTTTCTGAAGCGCTTTTCAACACTGATCGGCGTCCTGTTCAGTTGTTTGGCAATATCACGGAATTTGATGTTCTGTTTTCTGAGTTCAACAAGCTTGCGGTCCTCAAGTGTTGTCCAGTGCCGATATGGCCGTTTTTGAATGTCAATTTCCTGCATATGATCTCTCCTCTATATGGATAATGAAGTATACATATCCAAGTATGGGAATAAATGCAGGTATTGTCTAGTCATGTAATAAAAAAAGTATTGAAATAATGAAAATTTTCGGTGGGAATTTCGTCTTTTTTTCGTTGTTTTTCGTTCTTCTCTTCGGATACCGAAGAAAAATTACAGGAAGAGAGTCCTGGGTTGACAAAAAGAGAAGTGGGTACTTATGCGGACAAATGATGCACCGTGGGAATGGAGTCAATTTTTAAAGGAGCTTTCTTATTATTTATCGGTTTAGCCAGCCGTTTTTTTATACTAAATTTCATCCAAAGAGAAAACCGCTCGGCAGCCGCTCTAAGGCGGCCGGCAGAGCGGCTTCTTTATCTCGTATACCAGCCAAGGCCCATAGCCCCTTCACCCAAATGGGTTCCGATGACGGGTCCGAAATAGCTGATGGAATATTCGACGTGGGGATATTTTGCTTCGAGTTCTGCTTTCATGCTCTCTGCCTCATCAGGACGGTTTGCATGAATGATGACAGCGCGCATCGGCCTGCCTTTGCTTGCCTCTTCGTCAAAAAGGTCATAGATGCGGTTGAGCGCTTTTTTGCGTGTGCGGATTTTTTCAAATGGCACGATGAGTTTGTCTACAAAGTGCAGAATAGGTTTGACTTGCAGCAGGCTTCCAATCAGGGCCTGCGCACCGCTCAAGCGTCCTCCGCGCTGCAGGTGGGAAAGATCATCCACCATAAAATAGGCGCTGATTGATTGCTTCACTTCGTTTAAGCGTTCGATAATTTCCTCAGGCGTTTTGCCCAGAGCTGCCATTTCTGCTGCTTCAATTGCGTAAAAGCCCTGCACCATGCAGCTGACTTCTGAATCAAACGCATAGACCTTGATGCTTTCCGCCATTTGTCCTGCAGTTACGGCTCCATTATAGGTTCCGCTGATGCCGCTTGATAAGTGGACGCTGATCACTGCGTCATATTCTTTTGAAAGCTCCTGAAACAGCTCGACAAATTTTCCGACGGGTGGCTGTGACGTTGTCGGGAGCTCGCCCTTGCTTTTGACTTCCTCATAAAATTCGGCAGCCGTTATTTCGACTTCCTCCTGATACACTTCCCCGCCAAAAATAACGCTGAGCGGAATCATATGGATGTTCAGCCGCTCGCGGGTTTCTTTCGGTATATAAGCTGTACTGTCCGTAACAATTGCCGTTTTCATAAAATGTACCTTCCTTGTCATCGACTTCTCAACTTGTTCTTTCATTCTATAAGATAATGCTATAAATTTCATTACTTTTGTATGTAAATAATTGGTGAACAGCAAAAACCCCTGATATCTACTATAACAGGGATTTGCTCTATAGAAAAATTTCGTTTTGGCAACAAAAGCGGAAGCGCCTTGCTCAGATCCGATAGGCAGAAAAGTCCGGGTTTGACTTTTTTGCTGGATTTGTTCTGACAGAGGATCTAGGCGCTGGAGCTGGACGGAGATGCTTTGTTATATTTCTTTATCATTTCCTTACCAATAAAAAAACCCGCCGAAGCAGGTTCTATCGCACTTCCACCCAGCCGTTTTTAATGGCAACGACTACAGCTTGTGTACGGTCATTAACGTTCATTTTCTGAAGAATGTTGCTTACGTGGTTTTTAACGGTCTTTTCACTGATGAAAAGAGCTTCGCCGATGCCGCGGTTGCTTTTGCCGTCAGCAAGCATCTGCAGCACTTCACACTCGCGGCGCGTCAGGATATGTAATGGACGCCGAATTTCCGTTGCGATTGTGGCTGTGCCTCCGCCTGAACCGCTTGTCGCGAGGCGTCTGAATTCATTCACAAGGTTGTGAGTGACTTTAGGGTGCAGGTAAGAACCGCCGTCAGAAACAACTTTAACCGCTTCAATCAGCGTATCTGCATCCATTTCCTTCAGCAGGTAGCCGCGTGCCCCCGTTTTCAGCGCATGAGTGACATAGTTTTCGTCATCATGAATGGAAAGAATAATGACTTTCGTTTCAGGATTTGCTTCTACAAGCTGCTTTGTCGCTTCCACGCCGTTTACTTTCGGCATGTTGATGTCCATGATGACGACATCAGGCTTGCTGTCTTCAACGATTGAAAGAGCATCCTCTCCGTCATCGCCTTCTGATACAACTTCAAAGCTTGGTTCAAAATCCAGGATCCGCTTAACGCCTTCCCGGAATAATTGGTGATCGTCTATAATTGCAATTCTTGTCTTCATGCATACGCCTCCCATTTTTTATTCTAGTCTAAAACAAGGTCATGCCGTCAATATGCCTTTTGTCTCCTTTTTCAGACGTTAAGAGGCACCTGTATCATAATGAATGTCCCAAGACCTATTTTCGAATCAATGGTCATTCTTCCGTTCAGGAGCTCCACCCGCTCCCTCATGCCGAGCAATCCGAATGACTTTTTCTGATTTTGAATGGTATCCCTCGTATCAAAGCCTTTTCCATTATCTTTGATCATGAGGACAATATTATTCTGATTCACTTCGACTTTCACCTGTATCTCGCGGGCCTCAGCATGCTTGAGGGCATTTGTCACAGCCTCCTGGGCAAGGCGGAACAGCGCAACCTCAAACCGCGGAGGCAGCCGGTTTTCCTCAAATTCTCCAAGGCTCGAGAACAGGATTCGTGTTTTCCCGTTATACTCCTCAATCGTATACAGATACTTCCTGAGCGTCGGAATCAGGCCAAGGTCATCCAGGGCCATTGGTCTCAGGTCATAGATGATGCGGCGCACCTCATAAAGGGCATTCCGGACATTCTGCCTCAAAGAGCGGATTTCCTTGAATCCCTCTTCAGAACCGCGCTCTCTGAAAATCCGCTCAATTAATTCAGAGCGCATCATCACATTTGCAAGCATCTGTGCAGGCCCGTCGTGAATCTCACGCGAAACGCGCTTACGCTCTTCTTCCTGCGCTTCAATAATTCTGAGGCCAAAATCCTGCCTCTGCTGGGCATCTTCAATGAGCAGGCCAACCTGCCGCAGATCCTGATGCAGATAGTTCAGGACGACGGTAATCTGGCTGACAAGCACCTCAGCGCGTTCAATCGTCTCCTGAAGGCCGAGCAGCCTTCTCTCAAGGTCATCACGGCGGTCTCTAAGCTGCTTTTCCTTCTGCTGCAGCATCGTCAGCTCCACCTGAAGCTTGTGGGCCTTCTCATACGCCTCCCGAATTTCCTCTTCGCTGAACTGCTTGAAGTGCTTGCTGACCTCTGAGAGGCGCTTTCTGGCGAATCTCGCATGCACCTCAAGCTTGTCCCCCTGCTCAATGACATCATTCACCTGTATTTTGATTTGCTTTAACTCTTCGACGAGCGATTCGTATTGATGGCGGGACTGTTCGCCGATCTTAAAGATCTCGCCTTTGCTGCCGTCCACGGTTTTTACCATTTTATCCAGAATCTGATCGAGCACTTTGCAGTCGAGCTTCTTGGAGTCCACTATATCTCCTCCGCTAATGGGTTAAAATAAACTTCACACAATATCACACAATATAATGATTGAAGTGAAAATTTTGTCGCTTTATAATAGAAGAATGTGCTTAAGAAATGCGTAAGCGCCTGTTCAGCTCCGAAAGCCAGATAAGAAATCACCGGAAAAGTCCGATTTTGACTTTTTTGGGGATTTTGTTCTGGCAGAGGAGTTAGGCGCTGAAGCTGGACAGCGCACAATATACTCATAAAAAATGCTGCCTTCTGCAACCCTTTAAGGAGGTGTACAAGCATGCTTTCACACTATTATACCGTAAAAGGATACGGAGAGCATGAAATATCCATACAGAAATCCCGTTTTATTTGTTATCTTACCCGTGCTGAAACAGAAGAAGAGGCACAGGCCTTCATCCAGGAAATTAAAAAGAAGCACTGGGACGCAGCGCACAACTGTTCCGCCTATCTGATCGGGGAACAGGATCACATCCAAAAGGCAAACGATGACGGAGAACCAAGCGGGACAGCAGGAGTGCCCATCCTTGAAGTTCTGAAAAAAAGGCAGCTGAAAGATACAGTCGCAGTCGTGACGCGTTATTTCGGCGGCATCAAGCTCGGCGCAGGCGGTCTGATCCGCGCATACGGAAGCTCGGTATCAGAGGCGTTAAATGAAATCGGCATTGTGGAGCGTAAGTTGACCCGTGTGATGCATACTAAGATTGATTATACATGGCTCGGAAAAGTGGAGAACGAACTGAGAAACTCCAGATTTCAGCTCAAAGAGATCCACTACCTTGATACCGTTGAGGTTGAGACCTACACAGACGAGGGCCAGAAAGAAGCATTTACAGAATGGATGACTGAGCTGACAAACGGCCAGGGAGAAATTACAGAAGGCCGGCAGCTTTACTTAGAACAGCCAAAAATTTAAGAAAAATGAGGAGTATCTTATGAATAGGCAAGAAGTAAAGAAAATAAAGAAAAAGAAGAAGAAAAGTATTTTTAAACGCATCTTATTTTTGTTCTTCATCCTCTTTTTAGCTGTAGGAGGATATGCCGGCTACGTGTTCTACCAAACCTATCAGGCAGCAAACAATTCCTACGATGATCTCGGCAGGGATAAATCGAAGCTCCGCGATGAAGCCGTTACCATATCAAATGATCCGGTTTCGATCCTTCTTCTCGGCGTTGAGGATTATTCAAGCGGCGGAAAAGGCGGCCGTGCAGATACACTGATGGTCGCAACCTTTAACCCAAAGGATCAGACGATGAAGCTGCTTAGTCTTCCCCGCGACACACGCGTAAACATTCCGGGAAAAGAATCAAAGCGTAAAATTAACTCAGCCTACTCCTCCGGCGGAAAAGAGCTGACGATTGAAACAGTAGAGGATTTCCTTGATATCCCGATTGATTATTATGCAACCGTAAACTTTGAAGGTTTTAAAAACATCATTGATATCGTCGGCGGCATCACCGTTGATGTTCCGTTTGATTTTGAACAGAACAGTGATGATCCTAAAGCTGAAGTGCTCGAATTCAAAGAAGGCCCTATGGAGATGGACGGACGGTACGCTCTTGCTTATGCCCGGATGAGAATGGCGGATCCAAACAATGATATCGGCCGAAACGAAAGACAGCAGCAGGTCGTGAAAGAAGTCATCAATGAAATTGTTTCTGCAGGTACCCTGCTGAAGGTTGATCAGCTGACAAACGAAGTTGGGGAAAATGTTGAGACGAACATGAGAATGTCTGAGCTTCTCGGCTTTTACAAGAAATACAACAATTTCAACACCAATAAAATTGAGACGGTTAAACTTGAAGGCGTCGGCGAATACATCGGAAATGCCGCCTACTGGTTACCGGATGATACAAGTCTTGCCAATACTCAAATTGAGCTTAAAAAACACCTTGAGCTTGAAACAGATAACGATACACTCAGCAGTACAAATGAATAGGAAAAAGCTCCGGCCGGTGCCGGAGCTTTTTTCATGCACAAAAAAAAAACCGTACAGCGCGTGCTGTACGGATTTATTAATTGTCTTTTTGAGGCTTTGCCGTCAGTTTTCTGAAGGCATTGATAAGCGGCTTATGACCTTCGCCAATCAGGCCGACAAGCTCTGCTGCAATTTGAATGAACAGAAGCAGAATCATCATGATGAATAGCGCCATCCACATCGTTGCATTAGAGAAGATGATGGCAGATAGACCAAAGCATGCGCTGAAGAAGTAAATAAGCAGAACCGATTTTCTGTGGCTGAAGCCAAGATCCACCAGACAGTAATGCAGGTGAAGCTTGTCAGGCGCAGCAATATTCTGCTTGTTCACAAGCCTTCTGACAATCGCGAATAGCGTGTCGAAAATAGGTATAGCCAAAACAATGATCGGGATAATAAAACCGAACAACGTGATGTTTTTAAACAATCCCATCGTGGAGAGTATGGCGATCGAGTAGCCTAAAAACAGCGCCCCGGTATCTCCCATGAAGATTTTGGCCGGATAGAAGTTGTGCACCAGAAAGCCAAGCGAGCTTCCGATTAGAATGACGCACAGCGACACAACCGCAAATTGAAAGTTTGTAAAGGCCATAATCAGGATGCTTGTCATCGCAATGGATGAAACACCTGCCGCAAGCCCGTCCAGTCCGTCGATCAAATTGATCGCATTGGTTACCCCAACAATCCAGAGAATCGTGACAGGATAGCTCCAGTAATCAAGGTAAATGAGCCCGAAAAACGGAAGCGTGATTTTGTTGATCAGCAAACCTGATGATACGACAACTCCGGCAGCTGCCAGCTGTCCGATAAGCTTATATTTCGCTTTAAGCGTAAAACGGTCATCTAAAATACCGACAAGAACAATGATGAACGCGCCGATGATGACTTCATTCATATACATGGATTCGGGCTTAAGATAAAGGAAGCCTGCAGCGGTTCCGATAAAGATTGCAAGACCGCCCATCCTCGGCATCAGGCCCTGATGGATTTTTCGACTGTCGGGCTTATCAACTGCACCCATTTTTATTGCAAGTTTTTTAATAAGTGGTGTGATCGATACAGCCACTATAAAAGAAACTATAAAAGCTATAATATAATTAGAATAATCTAACATGTCTGCACCAACTTATGTGTGATATTTTCACTTCCTCCATCATAGCAAAAATATTTAAACTTGCAATTATTATTTTGTTAAGAATCTGTTGAGGCTATTCTAAGTTTGAACGCTTTTTGAACAAATTCCTGCTACTTCAGGAGCTTCCGGTAAAACGCTGTCAGTTTCTTCTCTTCTGATTCCCAATTATAGACGGTTTCGAAACTTTTTCGGCCGTTCCAACCAAAACTTTCTGCCTGTCCGGGATTCTCAAGCAGGGCGGAAAGCGCACCGGCAATTGCCGAGGGACTTTCAGGGTCAACGAGCCGTCCGCTGTTTGAGTTCTCCACTACTTTTCTGTAGTGCGGAAAATCAGAAGCCACTACCGCTGTTCCAGCTGCCATATATTCAAACAGTTTATTTGGCAGACAGACTAAATGATTGGGCTCAGGCAGATAAGGAATTACGCCAATGGATGCTCTGGACAAATACGATTCGATCTCAGAGTAAGGCACGCTTCCGGCAAATGTGATTCGGTCAGAATGCCCGCTTTTCTCAACCATTTCCTTGATCTCTCTTTCAAACGCTTCTGATTCAAATCTCCCTACAAATAGAAAGGCTGCATCAGGATGCTTGTCCGCCGTCATGATGAACGCCTCCGTCATCTGCCTGATCCCCCGGATTGGCGTTATCCCTCCAAGATATAAAACAAGGCTGCGGTCCTTTTGGCTATCATGACGGACGCTGAACATATCTGTCAGCGGATAATTTTCAATTTTGCATGACCGGTATTTTTGATACCTCTCCCCTACCTCATCCGTTGTATAAATCACGCCTGATAAAATTGGAAGGCAGATTTTTTCAATCATCTCATACGCAAACCGCACCGGCTTCTTCAGCCAGTTTTTTAAATATTTCTTGCTCATGATGGCATTCGGATAGTGCTCATGTGCATCAAAAATGACGGGCTTGCCTGTCATGATGCGCAGCAGTGTACCCGCAGGGATCAGCTCAGGGTCATGAAAATGATAGAGATCCGCACCCGTTTTTCTGGCCGTTTTCATAACCGTCAGTGTATGTAAAAACCGTTTAAGCTCTGATTTTGGCTTTTCGACCGGCACTATTTTAATGGAATCATCCAGAACAGCATCAGGTTTTGGCGCGACAAGCGTCACATCATAACCCGCCTTCTGCAGCGACTTGCATTGTTTATGGTAAATGCGTCCGTCATACGCCTGGTGGACAGAGGTGATGACACATATTTTCTTCATGGGCTTATCCATTCCTTTTCAGATCAAAGTTGTAACTTTTCCATTAATACTTTACACTAATATATTGACATATCCTAATATTTTATGGAAAGGGATTACTATGCGAATTATTTACATTACACAGCACTTTCCGCCTGAAATAGGTGCAGCTCAGGGACGTGCATTTGATATGAGCACAAACCTTTCAAATTTGGGCCATGACCTGCATGTGCTGACGGCCTTTCCAAAGCCATCCTCAACATTATTCAGCAAAGAGAAGGTAAATAAACTGTCTGTTTACCGATCTTTTCAAATACGTGATACGAAAAAGAGCTCCATACGCCGGCTCGCCAACTATTTATCCTTTATGGTATCGAGCATTTTCAGCGGTTTCAGAGTCAGAAAGCCGGATATTGTATATGCGACCTCCCCTCAGCTTTTCCAGGGTGTGACGGGATATATACTGAGCAGGATCCACAGAACAAAGTTCGTCTTTGAAGTCCGCGATTTATGGGTCGACTTCGCTGAGATTCTCGGCCAGTTCAAAAACAAGCGCCTGCTGGACCTTGCAAGAAAGCTTGAAAGGTTCATTTATAATAGAGCGGATTTAATTGTTGTCGTGACGCACGGCTACAAAGACCGTCTGATTGGCATGGGTATTTCAGCCGATAAAATCATCGTGATTCCAAACGGCGTAAATCCCCCGTCACTTGAAGCTCCCGCGCATGCACATGATGTAAAAAAAGAGCTTGGCATCGAAAATCAGTTCCTTGTCCTCTACACTGGAAATATCGGTGCTGCCCAAGGTCTTCAAACCATCATTGAAGCAGCAGACAAGCTTAAACATGACCCAAGCGTCTGTTTCCTTTTCATCGGGGAAGGCGTTGAAAAAGAACCCTTAATAGAAAAGGCCGCTTCGATGGGACTGACAAATGTACGTTTTCTTGAGGGCAAACGAAAAGAGGATCTTGCCTCCTACTACGAAAGTGCGGACCTTGGCATCGTCAGCCTGAAAAAACATCCGCTGTTTGAAATCACGATTCCATCAAAGGTATTTGATTATATGGCCGTCTCGCTGCCTGTCCTGATTGGGGTGGAAGGTGAGGCAAAGGAAATCGTTGAAGCAAATGAGGCCGGCTTCCCATTTGAGCCTGAAAACGCAGATGACTTTATCCGCGCTTTAAAGCTTGCTCAAAGTCAGCCGGAACGCCTCCAGACCATAAAAAAAGGACTGCGCGGTCATCTGCTTCAGTCGTTTAACCGGGAAACGCAGGCAAAAGAACTGTCTGATGCTCTTCAAAAGCTGCAGAAATGACCGTTACTTGCCTAAGTGGACGTTGTAGTTGCCTAAATCAACTCTTTAGTTGCCGGCTAGACCATTTTACTTGCAGCTTTTCAAAGATTACTTGTCAAATCTGCTACATTACTTGAATTTTCCCATCCGCTTCCAAAAAGAAGCAGACAAAAGACCTGATGCCGCAGCATCAGGTCTTTTGTTTTTTACACTTCAAACGGAACAGGCTTATCGCTGCGCTTCTCGAAATGATGCAGAATCGCTTCCACAATTCGTCTTGAAGCTTCGCCGTCGCCGTATGGGTTGGATGCCTTAGACATCGCCTCATAGCGTTCTTTATCGTTCAGCAGCTCATAGGCAAGCTGATAAATGGTTTCTTCTTCTGTACCTGCAAGCTTCAGTGTGCCTGCTTCAATACCTTCAGGGCGCTCAGTTGTGTCGCGCAATACTAGAACAGGAACTCCAAGTGAAGGAGCCTCCTCCTGCACGCCACCTGAATCTGTCAAAATGATGTGAGCTTTAGCTGCAAAGTTATGGAAATCATAGACGCCAAGCGGCTCAATCAAGTGAATGCGAGGATCATTTCCAAGCACCTCATCCGCCACCTCGCGCACTGCAGGATTTAAGTGAACAGGGTATACAACCTGAACATCTTCATGCTCCGTAATCAGGCGTTTAATCGCACGGAACATATTTCTCATCGGCTGGCCGAGATTTTCCCGTCTGTGTGCTGTTAAAAGGATCATGCGGTCAGATCCTACTTTTTCAAGGACTTCATGCGTGTATTCTTCTTTTACCGTTGTTTTCAGTGCATCAATCGCTGTGTTTCCAGTTATGTAAATCGTTTCGCCCTTCTTATTTTCCTGAAGCAGGTTTTGCTCTGCTTTGTTTGTCGGCGCGAAATGAAGATCAGCAATAACGCCTGTGATCTGACGGTTCACTTCTTCAGGGAACGGAGAATACTTATTCCACGTTCTGAGCCCTGCTTCAACGTGTCCTACAGCAATCTGGTTGTAGAACGCTGCTAAGCTTGCGACAAACGTAGTGGTTGTGTCGCCGTGCACAAGAACAAGATCAGGCTTCACTTCTTTCATGACTTCATCAAGGCCTTCAAGCGCCTTTGTCGTAACACCGGTAAGAGTCTGGCGGTCCTTCATAATGTTCAGGTCGTGATCGGGTTTGACTTCAAACAATTCCAGAACCTGATCAAGCATTTGACGGTGCTGGGCCGTTACCGTAACAATCGAATCAATTTCATCCGGATATTTTTCAAGCTCCAGTACAAGCGGTGCCATTTTGATCGCTTCCGGTCTTGTCCCGAAGATTGTCATGACTTTTAATTTGCGGTCCATATATTCTAACTCCTTTTATGTCCAATTAGGATGATTATATCATTAAGCAGAAAGAGAGTTGTTTTCTATAGTATTAAGATTTGTCTTCAATAATATTTCAGGTCTTTCAAAAAAGATGCGGTTTTAAAACCGCATCACAGATTATTATACATCTCAGCAAGCTTTCTGCTTTCTGCTTCCCAGGTTAAAACTCTCCTTGCCTGCAGGCAGTTTTGCCGGTAGTACTCGTAATTGTTCTTCACTTTCATGATCCCGGCCCTGATGCCTTCTGTTGTTTCTTCAGCAAGCACGCCCGTCCTGTACTCATCGATTACGACCGATTTGCCGGGATGGTTAGAAGAAACAGCAGGAACGCCGGCCTGCAGATATTCAAACATTTTGTTCGGTGTGGAGTAATAGTTGTTTTTTGAAACCTTCTCATACATCACAAGGCCAATGTCGGCCTTCCGAGTGTAATAGAAGAGATCCTCTGACGGCACCTGATCATGAAAAAACACACGGTCTGATAAGCCGAGAGACTCAGTAAGCCTCATCAGTTCCTCTTTAAGTATGCCGGAACCGATCATGACGAGCTTAAAGCTCTCAGGCAGTTCCGCCATTGTTTTAACAATCAGATCAAGGCCGCGGTATGGAGAAAAACCGCCCTGATAAAGCAGTACCGTATCTTCTTCTCTGAAGGGATAATTCCAGTCAATCGGCTTATTGCCGGCCAGCATCTCTTCAGAAAAAAGCGGGATATTTTGAATGAGCACGCAAGGTTTTTTTCCATTGCGTTCAAACAAATAATCTCTCAAATACGGATTCACCGTCACAAGCCTGTCTATTTTTTTAAAGAGATGCTTTTCCATCTTATAGCCGACAAAGCGGTCAAGCTCATTGCGGCCTGCCATTTCATTGAAAATTTCATGGGCATCATAAATCAGCTTAGCGGAGAAATCCTTTGCAAGCATGCTGCCCTGCCATAGCGTATTCAGGTCATGACAGTGAACAGCATCTATTTTAAGGTCTCCCACTTTACTTTTTACTTTTTTATAAAACTCATAATACGCCATGTAATCTTTCAGTATTTTGACTAAGGGCAGTCTGACAGCCCGTACGACTGCACGTTTCAGACCCGACCGTTTCGGCGCCTGTCCCGGATTTGTACCCGAAATGGCCGCCTTCATGCTTTTAACAGAAATAGGGAGACGCATCAGATGAATATTGGTATGTAGAAAAGGATCCGGCTCCTGAAACTCGCGGACGCAGGCAAGGTAAACGTTATGTCCCGCTTCCGCAAGAGCCAGGGCCTCCCTTTTTACTCTGGCATCATAAGGAATATCCTTATACAGCAGCATGAGGATGTTCATTATTTTGCCTGTTTCATGAACTCATCGTATTCTTTGACGATCGGCCCTGTTTCACCGACTGCTTTCTGCTCGCCGAGATGAATCCAGACGACGCGGTCGCAGATGGCTCTAACAAGGTTTGATGAGTGTGTGACTAAGATAACGGTTCTGTCCTGCTTGATTTTCTCCATAATGGCATTTCGGCACTTTTGCTGGAAAGCTGTGTCTCCAACTCCAAGTACTTCGTCAATCAGAAGAATTTCAGGATCAAGCGAAATCGCCGTAGCGAAAGCAAGTCTCGATTTCATCCCTGCCGAATAGGTGCGGACAGGCTTGTAAATAAAATCGCCAAGCTCGGAAAACTCAATAATGTCATCAATCTTCTCATCAATCTGCTTCTTTTTATGGCCAAGAAGCAGTCCATTCAAATAGATGTTCTCGATTCCGGGAAGCTCAGGCTGGAAGCCCGCTCCAAGTGAAAGAAGAACCGGATGCTCGTCATCCTTGATGTTAAACGTGCCTTTATCAGGCGAAATCAGGCCGCTGAGCAGCTTTAAAAGCGTACTTTTCCCAGAGCCGTTCCGTCCGATGACACCTAAAACCTCGCCTTTTTTCACTTCGAAATTAAGGCCCTTCAGCGCCCAGAAACGATCATCTTGCTTATGCATATTCAATAATTTCTTTAACGGCTTCTCCGTAAATTCCGGATAAGAAACCCAAAGATCTTCAACTTCGATTATAGTATCAGTCAATTAAATCACCTTAGCATATTCTTTTTCATTTTTGTTCAGCAAACGAATTCCGAAATACAGGATTGCAAGAGAAACTACCGTTAAAATAAGGAGCGGAATCCACTCAGGCGCTCTGCCGTAAATCAGCACGTCTCTATAGGATTCCAGAATCGTTGTAAAAGGATTCAGATAGAGCAGCGGAACAAGCTTGTCCGGCACTGTGCTCATTTCAAATAAAACGGGTGATAAGTAAAGTAAAACACGGGAAATATACTGCATCATATTTTTAACATCCCGAATAAAAACACCTAAGTGTGCAAGGAAAATCATAACGCCAAGCAGGCAGAATGCATTGATAATAAAAATCAGCGGGAATAAGAGAACATAAGGTGTAAACTCTGTTCCGAAAATAACCAAAAACAAGATAAGCACGACGGCGCTGATTAAAAACTTAATGCAGTTTACAAGCAGCCGCACAACAACAAAAATAATTTTGGGCACATACACCTGCTGCAGAATATTCCCTTTGGATGAAATCGAGTTCGTTCCATCAACAAGTGCAGCTGTAACGAATTTTAAAGGAATAAGCCCTGTGAAGATAATGATCGGGTAGTTTGGCGTACCCCGGTCAAGAATGACCACGACCAGTAAATAAAAGATTGCCATATAAAAAATTGGATCAAGGATCCACCATAAAAAACCGAAATACGTTCTTGAATTGTTCGCTTTAAAGTCAGAAGCAGTCAAGTGATAGATCAGGTCTTTGTTGGATTTAATGGCCTTAAATGTATCAAGTAGCATAAGATGTTCTCCTAACTCACAAAATGTTGCACCTTCCTAATAATATACCTAGTCCAAAGACCTTTCAAGTTTTACAAGGAATTGTAAAGGTATTGACACACCGAAAAGCGGAAGCGCCCGGTTAGCTCCGACAGACAGATAAGAACTGACCCTAAAAGTCCGGTTTTGACTTTTTGGGGCAGTTTGTTCTGGCCGAGGAGTTGGGCGCTGGAGCTAGACACTACCGAAAAGCGGAAGCGCTCGTTTAGCTCCGGGAGCCAGATAAGGAAGTGGCGGAAAAGGCGTTCTTTGCTTTTACCGACAGTTCCGTTCTGACAGAGGAGCTGAGCGCTGGAGCTAGACAACACCGAAAAGCGGAGGCGACTGGTCAGGCCTGGCAGTCAGATAAAAAATCAACCGAAAAGTCCGGTTTTGACTTTTGGGGGGATTTTGTTCTGACAGAAGGACTAGGAGGCGCAGCTGGACACCGAAAAGCGGAAGCGCCCGGTTAGCTCCGAAGGACAGAAACGGAGCCGACTGTTCCACTCCAATTCACTGGAGTTTTATTTCTCTATAAATAAATGGTCAGGTGAACTAAAAACATACAGTGCCTCTTCTTACTCCAGTATCCCCGCTTTCCCTCTATTCAGCCCCTGTGCAGGATTTAACCGCAAAGCGCTCCATTTAATCAATGGAATGAAGCCTCCGGAATAAAAAAAGACCATAAACTAATATGGTCCCCATTTCGTCTTTTTTCTTACTTAACGAATTTGTAAAGGTTGCCGAAGTTGATGTACGTGATCTCTTCAGGGCAGTTCTTTACAACGTTTTTCGTGTCAAAGATACGTTTTGTTTTCATTGCTGTGAAGTCAGAAGCATCAAGTGCTTTAAATTCGTTATGGTCTGTCAGAACAAGTACAAGGTCTGATTGCTCTGTTGCTTTTTTGATGTCTTTTTCTACCCAGTCTTTTTGAACATGCGGGTCGTATGCGATGACTTCGTTTGCACCGGCCATTTTAAGCTGCTGGTAGATGTCCATTGCAGGACTTTCACGGATGTCATCGACGTTGCCTTTGTATGTTAATCCGAAGACTGTAATTTTCTTGTCGTCAAGGCCGCCAAGCATTTTAGAAACGTTTTCTACAACAAAGGAAGGCATAGAAACGTTAATGTCGCGCGCCTGGTAGATGAGTTTAGCCTGCTCCGGAGCTTCTGCCACGATGAAGTACGGGTCAACTGCAAGACAGTGTCCGCCAACGCCCGGTCCAGGGTGGTGAAGGTTTACACGCGGATGCTTGTTGGCCATTTCAATAACGTCAAGAGCATTGATATCAAGCTCCGTACAAATTTTCACAAGCTCATTTGCAAGTGAAATGTTGACGTCGCGGAATGTGTTTTCCATAAGCTTGGACATTTCAGCTGTTTTAGCATCTGTCAGGATCAGTTCGCCTTGAACGAATGTTCCGTATACTTTTGATCCTGCTTCTTTACATGCTTCTGTCACACCGCCGATGATGCGGTTGTTGTGAATAAGCTCATGCATGATTTGTCCAGGCAGAACGCGCTCAGGACAATGCACAAGGAAAATGTCTTCGCCGATTGTATAGCCGTGCTTTTCAAGAAGCGGCTTTACATGGTCGTCTGTTGTACGCGGTGCGATGGTTGATTCTACGATGACCGTGTTGCCTTTTTCAAGGAAAGGAATCATCATTTCAACTGCGCTCAGTACATATTTTAAATCGACTGATTTATATTGATCGTCTTTATTTGGAGTTGGAACGGCAATAATGAATACGTCTGCTTTTTCAGGCTGTGTTGATGCTTTGAATTTGCCGGAAGCCATTACTTCTTCAAGCGCTTCCTGCAATCCAGGCTCTTCAATATGAATTTTGCCTTGGTTTAATGAATCAACAACATGCTGCTGGACATCTACGCCTAGCACGTCAACGCCATGCTTTGCAAACATAATAGAAGTCGGCAGTCCGATATAACCAAGACCTAGTGTTGCGATCTTCATGTGAATTCTCCTCCAGTTGGTTGTTCAAAAATTTCCCTCATACCACATTACAGCTTAGGAAACACTGTGTCAATGATTTCAGCTGCCCTGCTCTAAGAGAACTTTCTCTTCCTTTTTTTCTTTAATTTCTTTCAGTTCCGCCTGAATCATTTTATGCTTGCCGCACTGGAATCTTACGATATGCGCAGCTTCTTCTGATTTTTGCAGAAATGCTTTTGGATTGTAGTAAAGATATTCAATGGCTTCTGCAAGTCCCATGTAGTCTTCCCCTTTTGCAAGAAAGCCGCATGAATCATCAATAAATTCAGGGATGGCGTAAACAGCTGATGTTACAGGCACAAGACCGCTTGACATCGCCTCTCCAAGAGATACCCCTTGCGAATCCATCCGTGATGGACTTAAAAAGACGCCGTGGGATTTATGCTGCTCTGCAATTTCTTTCTGGGACAAGAAGTAATTGTGCAGATGAACATTCGGAATCCCTTTAAGCGGCTCGACGGTTTCGTTCCACAAAGGACCCTGGCCGAAAATATCAAAGGTCAGATCTTCGAAGAACGGCTTGTCCTTAAGTGCAAGGATTGCTTTCACGGTCTGGTCATTCGCATACGTTCTTGAAGCAAACGGGCGAATTGTTAAGATCCGTTTGCGCTGCTCTTCTGTTTTTTCTACATAATCAAACAGCTCGTCATCAATGGAATTATGAATGATGCTGTAATTTTTGATGATGGTGTTCGTATCTTTTTCAGCAACGTTCTCTTTGTACCATTTCGAAACGAAGATGAATTTTATGTCGTCATCTTCCGTGGTGTAAAGATCTGCCATGAAATCAAGCTGCGCCTGATTGCGCTTCGCATATTCAAGGCTGCTGCGGATTTCTTTTGTGCTCTGGTAAAAGTTGAACCAGCGGCGGTACCATTTTGTTGTCTCAAACCCGTGCACCCATACAAGCTTTGGCGTGTAGCGCGCTTTTGACTTGCGGACAGCACGGTACATTCTTTCATTGATAAAGTGAAACATCACTTTCTTATATGGCTTCGCATTTAAAAGGTTTGTCAGCGCATCCTCTCCGCCAATATAGACGGGCACACCTTCATAAACGTAGTGAGCGATACTTGCCGGAGATGTGTTCAATCGGTAGATGGCACAATTAATGCCATTTTCTCGGTACCCGAGCACACGTTTATGAACAAACATGTTCTGGTAATATGTGTTTTTCTCGGGATACACATTCGTGACAATCAGGTAGTCAGTTTCAGGATGTCTTAAAAACAGCTCTTTCTGACTGTCTGAAGTCGGCACGTTGTACGCTGAAACGGAAAAGTCTGTTATAGCGGCTTCTCCTGACCCTGAAAGTCTGATACCCATGGAATAACTCGCCACGTTCGCAGGGAAGCTTAAATTCATTTCACTTCCAAGCGGATTGTACTGAACATATACCTTATCGTCATTTCTGTCATAGCCGACAATGACCTGCTGCACCTGAACCCCGCTGCTTACTGTACCGTCAATTCTTGCGATGTACGTATAGCCCGGGTTCAGACTGCGGTCAACTCTATTGCCTTTATTATAATAAAGAATGATCGGACCGGCGTCTTTTGTCAGCTGGGCAATCTTGATGTCCAGCTGTGCGCCTCCGTCAATCTGAACATCAAAGCTTTTCTTTGTATCTTTCGGCCATTTATCAAAAAAAGTGATTTTTTTAACCGGCTCTTTCAGCATGATGTCCCCTCCCGTCAATTGAAAAATATGAGACATACCTTTATTTTCTGCGTTTTAGTCCCCAATATTTCAACTGTAATTTTCCAAGTTTGGAATTTTGCAGTTTTGTCAATTTTGTCTGCAGCTGGCTGATGGTACGCTCTTTTTCTTCAAGAAGCTTTTTCTGCTGTTCCTGTCCTGCTGAAATCATTTCTGGAGAGATGCCGGATCTTTTCAGTCCTGCAGCTTCCTGTTTGCTGATCAGCTCACCAAGGTTCTCCCTTGATTCCACATCATCGGCAATAGCTGTCAGGATGGTTTTAAATTCCTGCTCCATTTCTTTCTTGTCCTGAATCAGGCGGTCGGCAAGCTGGCTTAGTCTCTCAAGCTCTTCTTGATCTGTGCCTGCTGTATGCTGGAGTTCCATTTCCTTCTTTTTAACCCAGCTCTTTTCGAATACTGTGTCAGCGGCTGTTCCGCCCGCAGCAGCTGCGGGTTTAGGCGGAGCGATCGGTGCTTTTTCCAGCTTTCTTGCTTTCTTTCCGGAAAATTTCTTCGCTACCATTTTGTCAAAAACAGTGCCTGCAGCTCTTGCATCATTTAGTGGAGACAAATAAGTGATGCCTTCACTTTGACCGAGAATACTGCCTTCTTCATAAACGCCCCAAATGTCCGTGCCGCTTCCTTTGTAGTCGCTCAGTTTAGACGGCAGATAAGGATTGATCGGCTTGTTGTCTTTCGTTGTTGAGTCATTGACAACCAGGCAGTCGAACTTTGTGCAAAGGTTCAGGAACGTGTAGAAATCGACAAACCCGTTGACAATAATGGAGTCCTCAAGCGGATCGTTTTTAAGCTGATCTTCAAGCTCTGTCGGTTTAGCCGTAAAGACATGGATCAGGACTTTGCGCTGAGTATCCGCGTGTGCTTCTTTTAAACCTGAGAACAAGTCGTTCAGGTTCCGCTTACTGTAGAAGTTTCCAAAGTAAGCAACGTTCACATGGTCTTCCGATAGAAGCGGATAATCGAATTCCTCCATGTGGTAATAGCTTTCCGGCAATGTCGGATGCGGCTCGATGACAACTTTCTGCTTAATGATCGGCTTAATTTCCTCAATCGGGAACATGTCCATCATGTACTGATACTGATTTTTGTTTGTGAAAATCAGTTCATCTGCAAAAATATACGGAAGGTATTCGCACCATACAAATAGACTTGCATCGTTTGGAGACGGGAACCCTGCTTTTTTCACATCTGCTTCAAGCTGCTTTAAATACCCCTGATCCGTAATATCAACAAGACGTTTCTTAGCCTCGATGTCATAGATCAATGGATCGGAGAATTCAGCGACCCATTTTGTCTGAGGGTATTTCTTTTTGTACTCATACGCCAGGAAGTGGGAGGCTGCCCACATCGCACGGCTGAATACCTGCTTATGAACGCCGTTTTTCTCAACTAATTCGTTTGCGCCTTTCATCCCCATGTCTACGAACGTTTTAATATGGGCCCAGTGTGAAAAGCTCGACGGTGAATTGATTGGAAGTCTTGTATGAATTAAATCATCCACCATTTGGTTCAGGGATGCATTTTTTGTCCGGACTTTGTCCATCGTATTGTAGATGACATCTGAAACCTTGCCTGCCTCTCTCATACGCTTCGCCATAACATTCCCGGCTGTGTCGTTATAAGGAGGGAAGCAGTATGAAACAACCAACTGCTCAACGCGGTCCTTGTTCAGCAGATGGTACGGGAAGTAAACAGGTCTTCTTGACGAAATCTCTTTCATGATGCGGTCATATTCATCTTTATGCTCTTCATAGTATTTCACGATGAACGAGACCTGTGCATTGATCTTTCTTTCGATAAAGTCGCGCTTTTCAAAAGGCAGATCGGGAACGAGAAGACTGTTCATCTTCTCAATGCAGTCAGCGCGCTGTATCACGTTAAAATCAAATGTCATTGCCTGGCGGGAAATTGAATTTTCCCGAAGGGTTCTATAATAGACAGCCTTTTTGGTTAAAGGAGCCACAACAAACTGAAGGTCATTTTTAACAAGCAGCTCTGTGAAAAAGACAACGTCTTCTCCGCTCTTTAACTTTTCATCAAATTTGTATTTTTGAACATACAAAGTCGGAATAAGTTTGCATGCATTGATTGTCAGAACAGAATGCAGCTTCATATACGGACTTTGTTTGCTGATGACGGACTTTAAAATCTGGCGGTTGATCGGATTGGAAGATTGAATGTTTCCGCTCGGCTCAACATTGTAAATTTGAGAAATAACAACTGTATCAGGCTTTGCCTGCTTGTACATTTCCTCAAGGAAGTTGGCAGACAGATAATCGTCATCGTCAAGGAACGTGACATATTCACGTGCTGCAAGCGAAATTCCCTTATTGCGCGCAATCGATGCTCCTGCCTCGTCCATTGTCACAACACGGATATTGGACATGTTTCTTTCCAGAGCAATCTGTCCGATCATCTCTTCTGTCTTGTCTTTTTCGCCGTTAATGACAATGATCACTTCAAACAAGGAATGATCAATTGTCTGATCAGCCAATGAAATCAGGCATTTTCTGATGACATTTTCACCTTTATAGGTTGGGATAATAACGCTGATGCCTTTATCGTAGAGGGGCTTTTCATTTTTCCGCACATGCTCCTCTTCGATGTCATATCCCATTTTCTTTGCTCTAGTTAGTCGGACTTTCTCTAAACGTTTGAGTATTTCCACTTTAAGCATTATTTCTTACCTCTTCCGGCTAGTTTTTTCTTCAATGCCCAGTACTTCAGCTGAACTCTGCCAAATCGGGATTTTTTAAGGACATTATAGCGGTGCTCAATATAAGATGCTTTTCGGTTCGCATCTTCAATTTTATTAACGGCTGCAAGAGCTGCTTTCAGGGCATCTTCTTCGCGGTTTAAAAGCTCAACTGTCTCAATCTGTAGCTGGCGGATATATTCCTCCTGCTTTGCAATCTGTGCTTTCAGCTCTTCATAATGCCTGTCGCCAGATTCTTTAGGCTGCTGAAGCTCTTTCAGCTCTTTTTCCTGTTTTGCATTCTGCCCTGCAAGTGTTCCGATGCGCTGCATATAATCTCTTTCCAAGGCGTAGAATCCCTGTTCAAGCTTCTGCAGATTCTCTTTTGTATAAAAAGGCAGATTTTCTTCAGGAGAAGCGGTGCAGACAACGCCTGACCATCTTCCTAAATAATCAAAGGACTCAATTTTAAAATGAGCGCCGATTTGTTCTGCCAATAATGAGTAATAGTACGTTCGTTTATGGTCGATAAAATCATTTATGCCAAACGGGACGGTGACAATCAGTCTGCCGCCCGGCTTAAGATGAGCCAGGGTTTTCTTAAGGAAAGCTTCAGGATCACTGATATGCTCAAGCACCTCTGTCAGAAGGATCGTATCATAATCCTTTTCAATTTCGTCATCAGTCATGAAATTCGATACTTTGAATGTGACAGAAGCTTGAACGGACGGATGTTCCTTGCCAAGCTCTTTAATGGCGTAATCGATCGATTCCCGGGAGATATCGATTCCATCTACTTTTTTGCCTTCCCGTCCGAGGAGGATGGCATTAATACCTTGTGAACAGCCAATATCCAGCACCTTGTTTCCAGTAACACGTGTCACAATCCAGTTGATGCGTTCTCTCGTTTTTTTGCTGAAATCCGTTCCTAAAGCTCCATAATAAGCTTCATTGACGCGATCTATGATATTTTTACTCAAAAAAACTCCTCCAATTAGCTAATGGCTTAACGTAAGTTGTATAAGTTCTATATGTAGTTTTTGCATAATTTTTCGACGTATTCTGCAAGGACCTACTTATTATATCGAATATAGTCTTTCGTTAACAACCATAAAAAAACCTGAAACCGCGGATCACGTGTTTCAGGTCTTTTTGTTTCACTTGCCGTTCTTCCACAGATAAAAATCGTTTACGCCCTGTGTGATGGCTTCTGCAGCTTTATTTTTGCCGTCGTATGTTTTGAAAATGGCCGCGTCTTTTGCATTTGAGATAAAGCCCATTTCAACAAGGACAGATCTTGTGTAGTTTTTGTCAATCACGTAAAACTCTGCTTTTTTTGTGCTTCTGTCTCTTGTGCCGAGTGCCTTGATTAATCTTGCCTGAATAAATTCCGCAAGCTTTGCACTGTCATCCTTCTCACCTTGGGTAAGAGAAGAAGTCCTGAAGCTATTACTTGCTTTCGAACTGTTTGCAGATGCAGCTGCACTTGCATTCGAACCGTTTGTTGCAAACGTTTCTGTGCCGTTTGCTGATGCAGCTGTACTCGCATTCATGTGAAGACTGACAAAGACACCGGCATTTTTCGTATAAGTAAAGTCCGTCCGTTCATTTAATGAAAGAAACGTGTCATTATCTCTTGTCATGTAAACATTGTAGCCAAGCTTTTTCAGTTTATCTGAAGCAAGCTTTCCGACATCAAGCACAACCGTTTTTTCCTGAAGACCGTTGCCGATGGCGCCAGGATCTTTCCCCCCATGCCCCGGATCAAGGACAATTGTCTTTGAAAGAGCTGTTTCTTTAGGCTGCGGTTCAAGAGTCAGGTAGCTCGTCTTCACAAACCCCGTTTTTCCGCTGTATCTGACAGAAATCCATTCTTCCTTCAGTTCTTCAGGATTCAGGATTTCCACTTGCTTCCCTTGAGGAATGGTCAGGATAATGCTTGAAGCAGTTGTTTTTTGGGAGCGGAGATTTAATCCCTCTCTTACGTAGTAAGTAAGATCTTCCGCTTCAACAGGTATAGGCTTGTTCACAATGTCAGCCGATGGCACATAGGCATCTTTTCCGTTAAAAGATGTTACAGCCCAACCGTTAGAAATGCTGCCTTTTTTGATTTTCAATTGATTATTTAGTAAAAGAGAGGCAAGCTTGCCTGAAGATGTGCTGTTTGAATGGTAAATGCCCGTATTTTTATTGGCGTAATATGTAAAATAAACGGCCGCAGCAGGCTTGCTTGCAATGCTGCTGTACGGGGCGTATCCTTTCAGGCCATTGTACTCAATCCGGCTCCACCCGTTTTGCACGCTGCCTTTTTTCACTTTGACTGCAGAGTCTATTGATACCTTTTTTTTCGGTGTTATCTTGTTTCTTTCATTATATAAAGTGAAATCTTTCACCGCATAATAAGTAAAATAGACCGGTGCCTTGGATGTCAGCTTGGAATAGTCCGCATAATAGGTTTTTCCATTGTGCAGAATTTCCACCCATCCGTTTAAAACCGTTCCTTTTCCAACTTTGACGATGGCATCTTCAGCAATAGACCCGTATCGTTTCGTATGAGTCCCTCTTCCTGCGTAAAAACTCACCGGTTCTTTTGTATAGTAGCTGAAATAGATTTTTGCCGGCTTTTTGTTAGTAATAAAAGATGATTTCGCATAAAGTGTTTTGCCGTTCAGCTGAATTTTTGCCCAGCCACTCTTAATTGCGCCTTGTTTTACAGCAAAGGCAGTCTGAAATGGAACATTTAACGCTTTGGCATAATGATCGCCAGGTCCTATCCGTGCTTGAAAGTCATTTTTGGCATAGTAGGTAAAGGCGGCAGCTGCTTCTGCCTGATGAGCCGGCATCGCCTGAAAGACTCCAGCAGTCAGCAGTAAAACGGCCAGCATGCTGGCGAAAAGCTTTTTCATTCTATTTGTTCCTCCCGGTTGATTGATACTGGGACTTTTTTCCGCACAGTCCACTCCTTTTATATATCGCATCCAACTGGGAAAACTTTAGAAAAATCCCCAAAAAAATGGCCCTCAAATTTGAGGGCAGTCATGCACGTACAATTTCTTTTCTTCCTACAGAAATGTAAGTCATCCAGGCCGGAATATCCCGGAGACTGTAAATGTTTCTGCCGTCAAAGAGCAGCGGCCGCTTCATTTTTTCACGGTAAAGATCCATCGGATAAGAAGTGATGGAGTCCCACTCTGTCACGATAAAAGCTGCGTCAGCGCCTTCAATCGCTTGTGAAACGGAGTCACAGTAAGTGATGGAATCTCCGAGGACTTTACGGGCCTCTTCTGCTGCGATTGGATCATAGCCCGAAACATCCGCCCCCTGTTTAACAAGCTCTTTGGCAAGGACCAGAGATGCCGCTTCGCGCACATCATCTGTATTTGGCTTAAAAGCGAGACCAAGAAGGGCTACTTTTTTCCCGGAGACGGCTGCCCATATGCTTTCTGGCAGATTCAATCAGCTTCAGCGGCTGGCGGTTGTTAACCGAAATAACCGAATCGAGCAGATCAAACTGGTGCTGCACATTTCCCGCAAGCTGAACGAGGGCTTTCGTATCCTTTGGAAAACAGGAGCCGCCGTACCCGATGCCTGCTTTTAAAAACTGCGGCCCGATCCGCGCATCTTTTCCGATGCCTTCTGCCACATCCTCAATATCTGCTCCAAGCTTCTCGCAGATGTTGGCAATTTCATTAATGAAGCTGATTTTTGTGGCCAGAAACGCATTTGCTGCATACTTAATCATCTCTGCACTCCGAATATCAGTCCGGACGACAGGAATGCCAAGTGGCTTGTAAAGTTCTTCAAGGAGGTTACCGGCCGATGCCGTCTCTGAACCGACGACAATGCGGTCTCCATGGAACGTATCATGAATCGCTGACCCTTCCCTTAAGAATTCAGGGTTGGATACAACCTCAACTTTAACGGAGAGAGGCTTATGCTGATTGATCACATTCAGCACATGTTCATTTGTCCCGACCGGAACGGTGCTTTTCACCGCGACCACGACATCCTTTTTCAGCTGTTTCGCCATTTGCTCGGCTGCGGCGTTTACATATGTAAGATTAGCTGAGCCATCCTCATTCTCAGGTGTCCCAACCGCGATGAAGATCACGTTGCTCTCCCCGTATGCCTGTGCTGAATCAGTCGTAAAATCAAGACGGCCAGCCTCATGATTTTTCTTCATCAGCTCTTCTAAACCCGGTTCATAGATAGGTGAAATCCCCTGAGTCAGCTTTGCGATTTTCTGCTCGTCAATGTCCACACATGTTACGCGGTGCCCGATTTCTGCAAGGCACACCCCTGTAACCAGTCCTACATATCCTGTTCCGGCTACTGATACTCTCAAAAGAATCCTACCTTTCTACTTTGAAACTTTGCTTTTAATATACGTCAGAATATCATCTCTGAGCTCTTCATTATCCATCGCAAAATCAATTGTCGCCTGGATAAAACCAAGCTTATCTCCCACATCATAGCGCTTGCCGACAAAATGGTACGCTGTTACCTCTTCTTTTTGGGAAAGCTCTTTCAGCGCGTCTGTCAGCTGAATTTCCCCTCCAGACCCCGGCTTTAAATTTCCGAGTATCTCAAAAATCTCAGGGCGAAGAATGTATCTGCCAAGAATCGCAGTATTCGAAGGAGCTTCTTCACGCTTTGGCTTTTCAACCAAGTCCCGCACTTTGTACACGTTATCGGCTTTCTTTTCGTTTTGATTATAACTGACGATTCCGTATTTGGACACGTCTTCAGGCTTGACCTTTTGCACGCCGATGACAGTGCTCTGGAACTGATCGTACACATCAATCAGCTGCTTCAGGCAAGGCACGTCAGACTGGACAATGTCATCCCCGAGCATAACAGCAAACGGCTCATTGCCGATAAAACGTCTCGCACAATAAATTGCATGCCCAAGACCAAGCGGCTCTTTCTGGCGGATATAATGAATGTTCGCAAGCTCGGAAATACCCTGAACCTTGCTGAGCAAATCCCATTTCTCTTTCTTCACAAGCGTCTCTTCAAGCTCATACGATTTATCAAAATGATCCTCAATGGCACGCTTCCCGCGGCCGGAAACAATCAGAATATCTTCAATCCCAGACGCAACCGCCTCTTCAATAATGTACTGAATCGTCGGCTTATCCACAATCGGCAGCATCTCTTTCGGCTGTGCCTTCGTAGCCGGCAAAAACCTCGTACCAAGCCCCGCCGCCGGAATAATCGCTTTCCTCACTCGCATGTCAAAATCCCCCCGGTAATGTCGTATAGAGTCTCTCCTATAATAGTACAACACAGGGAGGATTGATTCCTTTAATGTTTTATGAAAGTTTGGTAAACCGAAAAGCGGAATCAGCCGTTTAGCTCCGATAGGCAGATAAGAAATCACCCGAAAAGTCCGGGTTTGACTTTTTGGGGGATTTTGTTCTGACAGAGGAGTTGGCTGATGGAGCTGGACAATGCCGAAAAGCGGAATCGCCCGGTTAGCTCCGAAGGACAGAAAAGGATCCGCCGGAAAAAGCCGGTCTTGCTTTTTGCGGCGGAGCCGTTCTGGCCGAGGAGTTGGGCGATGGAGCTGGACAACACGAAAAGCGGAGCCGAACGTTCAGGCCTGGCAGTCAGATAAGAAATCGACCATAAAGGCCGGTTTTTGCCTTTATGGGCGATTTTGTTCTGACAGAAGGACTGGAAGGCGGAGCTAGACAATGCGAAATGCGGAATCAGCCCGGTGTTGCAAAATGTTTACTACACTTTCCAACCGCTCTCTCAACCGCAAAGTGTTACTAAAACCTGTTTACTTCACTTTTCAACCACTCTCTCAACCACAAAGTGTTACTAAAACCTGTTTACTTCACTTTCCAACCACTCTCTCAACCACAAAGTGTTACTAAAACATGTTTACTACACTTTCCAACCGCTCTCTCAACCCCAAAGTGTTGCTAAAGCCTGCTAACTACACTTTCCAACCGCTCTCTCAACCCCAAAGTGTTACTAAAACCTGTTTACTACACTTTCCAACCGCTCTCTCAACCGCAAAGTGTTACTAAAACCTGTTTACTTCACTTTTCAACCACTCTCTCAACCACAAAGTGTTACTAAAACATGTTTACTACACTTTCCAACCGCTCTCTCAACCGCAAAGTGTTACTAAAACCTGTTTACTTCACTTTCCAAACGCTCTCTCAACCACAAAGTGTTACTAAAACCTGTTTACTACACTTTCCAACCACTCACTCAACCGCAAAGTGTTGCTAAAACCTGTTAACTACACTTTCCAAACGCTCTCTCAACCACAAAGTGTTGTTAAAACCTGTTTACAACACTTCACAGCCACTCCCTCATACCAAAAGTGCCATAAAAAAATCAATCCGCCTTCCCCCTCTTTCTCTAACTGCAGTTGGGCATTTTGCTTTTAGCAGCGCAGCAAGGACTAAAGGAACCTGCATCGCCGCCATCCCGCAGGCACATAAAAAACCGGCTCTCCTATCGAGAGCCGGCTGAATGACCTACTGCAAAAACCAGTTTTGCAGATTGATTCGGTTTTGTGCTGTGATTGCACCTTTTCCGCCAAGGTAGTGAATATGCGGGATAAAGGTCATATTTTCGTAAATATAGCTTGATACTGGCGTCGGAACAGAATCCTGGTCAACAAGGATGATCGGTGATCTTGTGTTGGCTGCAAGCACTGAGCCCGGAAGAGCATCAATGAATTCAGTTCCCTGTGCAAAGAAGATTTTGCGGGTATCAAGGTTATATTTCTTGACGATATTGATGCTGGTTTCGTAGCGGTTTTTGCCGTCTACACGATCTACATTTCCTTTACCGACAAGTGTCTCAAGGTCAGCAAACACTTTGGCAGACACAGCGACATCTCCGCCGATAACAGTCACTTTGCGCACTCCGCTGTCTTTTATATAATCAGAGACAGCTTTTGGAACGGCATCTTTTTTTGCAAAAAGAATGGGAATCTGCTCGGCTGCCGCATAAGAGGCAATGGACAATGCATCAGGTGAATCGCTGCTGTCGGATGTGATGAAAATTTCACCTGAGTGTCCGACCTGTCTTGCGACCATGGCTGCCGTTTCATAGCGTTCAGAGCCGCTTATGCGCTCAACCGCCGGTGCGATGTTCCTTAATTCTGATTCAACAGCTTCAGATACAGCAGTAGTTCCGCCCAGAATGATGATGGCTGCTGGATCGAACGTATTTAGTGCCTGTCTGACTGAATCTGATAATTGATTCGGATTTGTCAAAAGCAGCGGAGCATTAAACTTCTTGGCAAGTACGCTTCCTGTCAAAGCATCAACTGGATTGTCTCCTCTGCCGATGAAGACGGTTTTAGCAGTGGACCAGCCAAATTTGGCGATTTCCGAACTTGTTTCGTAGCGGTCGTCCCCTTCAATTTCTTCAGTAACACTGTGAATGTAGTTATCATAATTCGTTCCAGGATAATAGAAGTCCGTAATCTGCATATATTTCTGATTTTGGTCTGCCATGGCTTTGGCACCGTACTGGCTCATGCCGACGCCGTGTCCATAGCCGCGTCCGCTGAACGTATAGACTCCTTTTTCAAGTGTAAGAGAGTCAATGAGATGACTTTTAAAATTCGTTGTTCCAAACATGGAACGGAGAATGGAGATATTGACATTGACGCCTTCTTTGACGACCGTCGCAATTTTTCCATCTTTCATCTGATAGGTTCCATTTGCGTTTTTCACATAGAATTCAAGACGATAGCTGCCCGTTTTTCTCCGGTCGCCGCTTGTTTTTTCACTTGATACTGCAAGGTTTTTCACATTGACAATCTTAAGGTCTTTGTCTGTATAATTTTTATCTGTCTTCAGCCAGGTTTTTATGGCTGCTGCGTATTTTTCATCTTTTTCTTTTACAGCTGTCCACCATGATCCCGGATTTGCAAGGTTCAGTGACGCAGGGTTGATCTGGACTTCGTTTACAGCGACTGTCCAGCTGTTCACCGGATCAAAAGGATCTTTTTTTGCAGGAAGATAGGATAATGGCGTTCCCGACGTCCATACATTGGCATTGTTTTCCGTCCGGCCGCCGTTGCTTGAGCTGTAAGTAGCGTCAATAAGCTTGCCGTCCGCTTCTAGAACTTGGCCTTTCGTACGGTTTACAGCTGTATTGGTGTTGCCATAAGCGGAAGCTGACCAGATATAGCCCTCGTATTTTTGAAAGCTGACGGTATCGTCTATTGTCTGATTGATTCTTTTCAGGGCAAACGTTCTGGCTGCTATACTCTGCGCCTTCAGGGATTCAACAGGCCAGCTTGGAAACATTTCTCCCGGCACGACGCCTTTCAGGTAATCCTCAAGCGGAAGCTGGTTCACAGGGCGCACATAGACGCTGTTTTCAACGGTAAACTTCATCGTGCCCAAATATGGACGCCCGTTAATGCTGATCACATTGTCTGTTCCATACTTCACCGGATTAAACGTGCCTGAGCTGCCGAGAGTTTTCGCTTTAGCGCTTCCGCTGTAAAGCACCAGCACTCCGTTTTCATTTTTCACTTTATACGTACTGCCTTTTTTCAAAAGATAGCCGGATTCCCCTGACAGCATATATTCACCGTCAACTGTGACCGTAACTTCCTTTGCTTTTCCGACATAGTTTTTCAGACTGACAGAGACTTCTGAAGGATTACCAGAAGCAGCGAACGCATTTTCTTCAGAAAACAAAAAGAAGAGTGTTAACGCAACAATTGACATAAAAACCTTATTCAACAGTAATTCCTCCGCAATAATAGATTGAGAGCTTATAGAATTACTAGTTTATTCAACAGAGGACAGACTTGACTCACCCTTATACCCATTTTCGCCTGTAAGCTCAAAATCTTCTTTTACCAGTCCAAGGCCGGGTGCATAATACCTGGTGAAAATCGTTTCTTCTCCCACTACCTCATTTGATGTTTTCTGAATGACAACCGCGTTCTCTATCTTACCGTATGGGGTTTCAACCGCTGCTGATGAATCAAGCAGCTTCCAGTCAGCACCTTCACCGAGCAGCTTTTCATTCATATTCGGTTCAAATGTATAAAGCAGATCTGACGTGTGGTCCTGAAGCTCTCTGTCCTCATAGACGAGAGTCATTTCAGAGCCTGTCCACTTATAGATCTGGGTAGTTGTTGAATCTCCTAATCTCAGAGCAATCTGAACATAGTCATCGTTGGCTGCGGTAATTGTTTCAGTCAGCAAAACGGTGCCCTGTTCCTCAAATTGCTTGGTTGCTCCGGTCTTAGGACGGTAGGCCTTGTAAGGACCGTCCGAACTATTCTTACTCTCTTTCTTTTTATCGGAATTTCCTGTCATTTCTTTAGAACTTTCATCGCCTTCTTCTTTCTCTTTTTCTTCCTTTGCCTGATCTGACGGCTCAGTGTCTTCTGATGGCTTGCTCTCTTTTTCTGGTTCTGCCGCAGGTTTTTCGTCCTGTACCGGAGCTTCTGATTCCGGTTCTTGTACAGCTTCTTCCGGCTCCTGAGAACAGCCGGCTGCAATTAAGAGAGTCAAACCCAAAATAAACATCCATTTTTTCATATTTATCATTCCTTATCTAAAAAAAGATCCGGGCATATGACTTCAAGCCCGAATCTTTTCTATTATCTGATTCTGTTGAAGATCTCACTGCTCATTTCAGCAGGGACTGCCCCGCCTACAAGCGTCATTTCCTTCATGTGGTGCTTGCCGCCATATTCCATAATGTACGTTTCAAGAGGACGGTTGATCGCCGGGCCTGTCAAAATCAGCGGTGCTTTCGTTATGATGGAAAGCGGTGCTGCGGCCAGAGCATCCGGGAAGTTCGCTCCTGTTGATACCATGATAGAATCTGAGCTTAAACTAGAATCGAATTTCCATAATACTTTAGCAAGCGTTTCATACCGGTTTTCCCCGGCTAAACGCGTGTAGCTTGACGGTCCAGCGTTTTTAACCTGCGTATCGACCGCAGATGTCAGCACACTGGTCCCTCCGACGATAAGAGCCTGTTTGCCTTTCAGCTTTGCACTTGACGCGCTTGGAAGTGATTTTGTATCTGAAAGCATGATGGCCCAATTTTTCTGGGCTGCGATTGGTGCTGCCCCCAATGCATCGGGATAGTTTCTGCCCGAAGCAATGAAATAGCCGTCAACATTTCCGACCTCGTTCAGGATTTTCTGATTCGTTTCAAAGCGGTTTGCTCCGCTGATTCTCTGTGTCGAGAGTTTCATTGATTGCAGCTGTGTTTCAATGCCTTTTGAAACCGCGACTTCTCCTCCGAGAATAATCGCTTTTTTCGCTTTAAGGCGGCTGATTTCATTTACGGTGTCCGTCCCAAGCGAGGTTCCTTTCACTAAAAGAATCGGCGCTGCGCCGTGCTTGCGTGAGAGCGGTCCGGAAGAAAGAGCGTCCGCATATTCTGTGCCTGTTGCAATAAGAATCGTTTTGTCAGGCTTGCTGTCTGCAAAACCTGCAGGGTACATTTTCCGCGACACGCTGATGGCTGTCTTGTAGCGGTCATCCCCGGCAAGCTTTGTGACAGGAAGCTTTCTTGTCACTTTGTCGTTTGCGATATTTGTAAAGACAATTTCACCCGAAACTTTATTAATGACTCTTGCATTCGGAGCATTCTTCTCTGCAATATAGCGCGCATGTTCAAAGTCTACGTAGCTTCCTTTCTTCGTGCCGCTTACGTATAGCTCGTATTTAGCAGGAAGGAAATTAGACCATAGTGTAAATCCTGTACTTTTATAGACCAGTCTTGTATTGCGGTAGCTCTGTGCATATTCCATGGCATCCGGTGAGGTATAGAAGTCTCCCAGTTTGCCGATGGTACGGTGATGCACCTCATAGAGAGCCGTTGTTTTGTAGATATCTTTTTGAGCATTTTTGTCAAAAACTCTGACCGGTTTTGACTGTTTTTTCGCGTATGTAAGGGCCTGATCTTTTGATTTTGACGTATAAAGCTTTTTATTGCTGTTCATGTCATAAACTTCAAAAACTTTAAAATAATTGACCACAGATGTGGCAAGCGCCTGTGCAGCTTTGTTCTGGAAATCAGCTGTTTTGATGCGCGCTTCTTCTTCACGATTTGTCATGAAGCCCATTTCTACAAGGACTGCAGGCATCTGCGCATTGCGGATGACGTAAAAGCTCTGATCATCCATAATGCCTCTGTCGATGGATCCAAGCTTCGCAAGCACTGTCGGATGAATTTCATTCGCCAGTCTGCGGTTGTCTTCCAAGTACTTGATTTGCATCGGATCGTGCGGATACTCTTCCTTTGCATGATCAACACCATTGTAGAAATAGGTTTCATAGCCTTTTACATATGGATTGCTTGGATGTGCGTTATGATGGAGAGAAATAAAGACACTGTTATCATTGTTTCCGCTTGCAAATGAATTGGCGGTTCTCATGCGGATATCAAAGTCCCCGCCGTCTGTACTTCCGTCCGCTTTTTTCAGGTAAGAAGCAAATTCCATATCCTTGTCTCTCGTAAGATAAACTTTGATCCCGCTTGTCTTAAGCAAATCTCTTACTTTTTGAGAAACAATCAGGTTGGCGTTTTTTTCACAGAAGCCGGTCGTATTCCCCGTCAGTCCGCACGTGCCGCTGAATTTGCCTCCATGACCCGGATCAATCACCAGCACTTTTTCTGCAAAACCGGTGTTCGGGGCCAAAAATAGCATGACAAATAGAAGGATGCCAAGCATCCATGACTTGCTGTTCATCGTTCACTCTCCTTTTTTCTGCATGATTCGCTAGTACTCTCCTATTATAGCACCGGCTATCTGCCAATTTTATTAAATTTTGAGAATGAAAAAGAAATAGGGAAATCTGCTTTTCATAAACCGTTACTTTTGTCATGAAAACAGGAAAAAGCTGCCGGATGATCAAATCCGGCAGCTCTTTCTTATTTCTTAGCGTACAAGCTGGTTAATTTCAGCAAGCACGTCATTTGAAACGGCCGTTTCACCGCCAAATACTTTTACTTCGCCGATTTCATTTTCTCCAAAGAACTTGCGCACATCTGAAGAAAGTGATTTGCCGACTAAGATTACTCCGCTTTCATGCTTGGCTGCAAGTGCTCCGCCTGCTAATGCATCAGCGAAGTTAAGACCTGTAGCTGCATAAACAACGTCTAATTCCGGCTCGAAGAATTCGGCAAGCTTCACGCTTGTTGCATAACGGTCTTTGCCGTAGATTCTCTCAGCGCCAGGAAGGTTTTTCACTACACTGTCAGCAAGGGCCACTGGTCCGCCGACTGCCAATGTGTTTTTAACACCAAGCTCTTTAAGAACTTTGCTTGATGCACCAGGAAGCTTATCTTTCTGCGACAAGACAACCGGCATGCCGTATTGCCCTGCATAAGAAGCTACAGCAAGAGCATCTGCAAAGCTTGTGCCATTGACTACGACTGCATCTTCAGATCCATCCGGAGCTACTTCTTCTGCAATAGCAGCAGCCGTTGTCCAGCGGTCTTTACCTGCAATACGGTCAACATCATAACCAAGCTTCTCAAGCTGATCTTCTACAGCCTGTGATACAGCACCTGTTCCTCCAAGGATGACAACAGTTTCTGCACCAAGTCTGTCAAGTTCTGCTTTTGTAGCACCTGACAAACCTTTTGAATCTGTCAGTAAAATTGGAGCGTCATATTGAGCTGCGAGAGGAACACCTGCTAAAGCATCTGCAAAGTCCTGTCCTTTTGCAAGGAAGACAAGCTCTGAGCTTTCCCAGCCCTCTGCACTGATTGCTGCAGCTGTCTCATAGCGGTTCTTTCCGCTGATGCGGCTGACTTTATCATCTCCGCGGTATACTTTTACTTCTTTTACTGTCTTGTGTCCCGCGAGGTCAGTTGCTTCAACCATGAATGTGTTTTCTCCAGGCTGAAGGGCAACATCCGTGCTTAGCGTTTTCGTAATTTTGTTCATTCCGTAAGGCTCTTTCAGAAGGTTAACGAAAACTTCATCTCCGTCAACTGTCACACGAAGCTCTTCGAAATTGTCTGATGCTGTTGTTTTAAGCGTTACTTTTTCAGTTGCTTCACTAACAGAAGAAGGTGCTTCAACAGTCAGTTCAGGAGCTGTCGTATCTACGAAGAAGCGTTTGATGAAGGAAATCTTGTTTCCTGCCTCGTCTTCTCCCGCCATTGTCACGCTGTGATAGCCGTCTTCAAGCGTCAATTTTGTATCAAATTCATAGCGTTTTAATTCAGCGTTCCATTTCAACTCTACAGGTTTTCCTGCAACTGTAAAGTTCGTCACTTTAGACTCATCTGTGATATAGCCTTTTACAGGCACTTCGCTCGTATCATACGTTCCCAGTGCTTCAGGAAGCTCAGCAATGATTGAAGGAATGGTTCCGTCATTCACGCCTTTAAATTCTTTAGCAGAAGTGTTTCCTGCATGGTCTGCTGCAAGAACCGTTACAGTTGAACCGGCCTTAAGATCTGCAATCTTGAATTCCTTTGTTGTTGGTGCAAGAGTCAGAGGGTTTCCGGCTTTATCTTTGCCGATAACAGACTCGCCGTTAACAAGGATATCAAAGTATGCAAGACCTGAACGGTCATCTGATCCTTCAAATGTGACTGTATCTTTGTTGAATTCAGCTTCTAAAGTCGGCTGAACCGTGTCAACGATAACAGGCACGTGTACTTTTTGAGGAGCTTTACCAGGGAAATCGACCGCAGCAGCGATTTCATAGTAATACTGCCCGTCTTTAACAAGAGCATTTTTCACTTTTCCATCCCACTGTGCAGCAGGATTTAATGAGTACGTCGGACCTGAGCCGCCGTCAAAATAATGCTTGCGGACTTCAAGCTCTGTACGGATTGCGCGCAGCTGGTTTTTGTTCTCGTCAAGAACGTTGAATTTCACTTCTTTCGCATTTCTCAGGAAGGACAGAACAGGAATGATCTCGTCCTGGCTTCCATCACCATTAGGTGAAATCGCAATTTTGCGTGCATCAAACGGCATTTTGCTGTTGAATGCATCAAAACCAAGGTAGTTAAAGCTGTTTCCGTCGCGTGTCACTACCCCTGCATCTCCGTAGAACGTTTCGTTCTCTGTGTCAAAATTCATGGCATCAAGGATTGGCGCTTTGCCCCAGTCGCCGTTAAATCCGACATAAGGAACAGTAAGCTGTGATAAGCCTTCAGCCGAGAATGTGACGAATCCTTCTACAAAGTATCCGTTTTTGAAGACATCTTTTACAGATACTGGTGTTTCGAAATCATCACCTAAAACTTTAGCATTTGAAGTATCAAGAGTAACTTTTACAGTTTTCGTTTCACCGGCAGCAAGATCAACTTTCGCTGTTTCTTCGCCGTTTACTTTGATTACCGCGTCAATCAGTTCCTGAGCTTCAAGCTCGTCGTAATTGTATCCAAGTGACCCGCCGTTAGCGAAATCTGTTTGAACATTAGCTTTCACATCGTAAGAAACGGCCTGCTCACTGAAGTTTTTAATATCAAGAGTAAATTCCACTTGATCGCCAACTTCTTTAAGAGCTACTTTGCCTTCTCCTGTTTTTGACTCCGTTACTACAGCAGGAGTGTTAAGCGCTGAGTAAAGCTTCATCAGGCCTGCACCCTGGCGGCGCGGAGAGTAAGGAACTTCCCATCCTAGCGCATTATTCACAAGTCCCTTATCCATTACTGGCTGAGACGTATTCATAAGAATGTTTTTCGCCATCTGAACTCGTTTTGCCCCATCAAGATCAAACAGCTCGTCCACTTTCTCAAGAACAATTGCAGATCCGCCGGCAACGTGTGGAGCAGCCATAGATGTTCCGCTCATGATACCGTACTGATTGTCTTGGAATGTAGACAGAATTTTACCGCCCGGTGCCGTAATTTCAGGTTTGAAATCAAGGTTAGGCGTTACACCCCATGAAGTAAAGGCTGACATTTTTCCGGCTTCCGCATTTGGAGCCGCTACTTTATCATCACCAAATGTTACTTCAAGCTTTTTGCCTGCTTTCGCCTGTGCTTCAAGCGCGTTTCCGTCAGCTACACTCAGGGAGATGATTGGAATAACCGGCTTATCAAGAGCCATATTCACGTAATCGCCATGTGCAGGCAATCCGCGGATGATGACACCTGCAGCACCCTGTGCTTCAGCGGTTTTCTGGATATTTGTATAGAAATAGCTTCCAGTCCGTACAACAAATACAACTTTACCTTTAACATCTTTTCCTTCATAACCTGCAGGCTGACCGTCGCCTACATATACAATTTCAAGCTTTTGCCCTTTAAATTTATCAAGGAACTTAGGTCCGTCCTGTTTTTGGTATCCGATTGTACCAAATGGAGCACCATCTGCATCCACCTTCATTGCATCAAGGTCAATTGTAGAGTTTTCAAGGGAAGCGACCTGAAGTGAATCGTAAGACAGACCAGGAGCTCCTACTACTCCAACGTCAGGGTTGCTTGCATACGGGTTTGCAAAGCCATTCCCTAAATGAGCAGAGTTACCGGCCGAAACAGCCATAACGACGCCATTTTCAACAGCTCTTGCAATGGCCATCTGCTCAGGATCTTCAGGAAGTACAAACGATGCTGTCGAGCCTAAGCTCATGTTCAGTACATCGGCTCCAAGTCCAATGGCATCATCGATTGCTTTAATATAAATATCGCCCCATGTAGAAGGCATTTCAGGATCATTTCCAAAAACTTTAAGAGCTAAAAGCTGCGCCTCAGGAGCTACACCTTTTAATCCGCCGTTATCTTCATCGCCATTTGCACCTACTGTTCCGCTGACATGCATGCCGTGCATGGAAGCGCCA
The DNA here is from genome assembly GCF_053629595.1 of Metabacillus sp. SLBN-84. Classification (NCBI taxonomy): domain Bacteria; kingdom Bacillati; phylum Bacillota; class Bacilli; order Caryophanales; family Bacillaceae; genus Metabacillus; species Metabacillus sp. SLBN-84. The sequence continues at coordinate 456,160 of NZ_JBRJIP010000001.1, read as the reverse complement.
GGTCCAAGGTCAAGGATTTCTTCATTTTCATCCATATAGTTATAGCCATATGGCACTTTTGCTGTATAGAACTTGCCCGGAAGGCCAAGCTCAGACTTAGCGTCATTTACAGCACCTTCAGAAAGGGCAGGAACTGTATCTTCGCTTAAAATCATGTCTTTGTGGCTTGGATCAAGACCTGTGTCGATGATTCCGACGATCATGCCTTCTCCGTCATAGCCAAGGTCCCATGACTCGCGCGCTTCAACCAGTTCTTTACTGTACTTCATATCAGGCTTTGCTTTTGGACGCTCATATTCATGAGCAATTGTTACATTATTTACCCCAGTCAGCTTCTCAATGAGAGCAATCTTGCCGTATTCAACTTCTCCGGAGAAACCGTTGACGACTGTTGTAAATTCCTGTTCGAATTTCATTCCAAGATTTTTGGAAGCGATTTGATTTTTGACAGCTTTTTGCTCTTTAAGAGCATCAGCTTTCAGCTCGTCCTGTTTAGCTTTCGGCAGAGCATCAAATTTCTTCCCTTGTTTTGTTGCATATGTAATTGCAGGTTCGCCTTCTACTTCGACAATTACACGTACTTTATCTGAACTCTTATACTGTTTTCCTGTTTCAGGATTTTTAAGTGTCTGCTTGCCGAAATTTTTCTGCACTTCGGTATTGGCGTTCCCTTTTTGAACCGTTGGACCAGCTGCCATAACAGCATTTGAGAAAACCAGCAAGAAAGCGAACATTAAAAATAACGATCTTTTCAGCTTAACTTTCAACTACTTGACCCCCCTAGTAAATTAGCCTCGCAATTCTCAAAAACTTCTAATTTATCCCTCCTTTTACATAGATAGAATATATTTACTCTCTTATTCTATTTGCAAAATATTGAATAGTCAAACATTTATAAAAACTTTTATTCGTTAATAAAATAAAGACAAATTACGACATGGATAAAGCTTCAGAAAACCCTGTTATCCTTTGATGCATCGATGTTTAAAAGCAAAAAGCAGAAAGGTGCCAGATGACAGTCTCCGAGTTTTTATGCACATTCCATTTATATTTTGGTATAGGATTTCCAGTGAGGAATTGGTCCCGGCATGTTTTGTCATAAGGCGACATGTTTCCCGGGGAATATTGAAAAAGCCTGCCGGAGGTGTCCGGCAGGCTGGGGTTTATTTCAGGAGGTTGATCATATCCGATTCCATCTTAGGTGTAATCAAGGTCGGCCCTCCGAGAATCGTGACTGATTGATAGATATCGATAACATCTAAACCAGGTTTAGTCGGTTTTACCAGCAGGATAGAAGAATTGTTTATGGATGCAAGAACAGCACCTGACAGAGCATCAGGAAAGTTCTCCCCGGTTGCGGCAAAAATTTCATTGTTTCCAAGAGGCAATTCCTGCGCAATGACTTTGCTTGTTGCATATCGGTCCTTGCCGCTTAATCTGACAGGGTTTTTGCCTGCAAGAGAATCAAATACTTCTTTTGAAATGACGCTTTCCCCGCCAATCACGTACGCTTTATTTGCTGCGGCCAGGGCCGGTTTGACGGCTGTCGGAATACTCGCCTTTCTTGTAAGCAGAATTGGATGGCCGTTTTTAGCAGCAAATGGCGCGATTGAAACGGCATCTGCAAAGTTGTCGCCGATTGCAAGAACAGCAGCAGCTGATGAAAGCTGTTCTGCAATTTTAGCAGATGTTACATAACGGTCTGAACCGGCAATCCTTGAAACGCTCAATCCTAATTCTTTTAAGGTGTTTTCCGTAGTAGAGCTTACAACGTTACTTCCGCCAAGAAGAATGGCTTTGGTTGCTTTAAGTCTCTTAATTTCGTTAAAGACCGCAGTGTTTGCAGCATTCGGATTGCTGTTAACTAAAAGTAGAGGTGCGTTGTGTTTAGCTGCCAGGGGTGTTCCTGAAAGAGCATCGGCGAAGTTTTGTCCGGTTGCGATTACAACTGTACCTGACTGCTTCCATCCTTCTTTTGATATTTCAATTGCTGTATTGTACCTATTGTCTCCTGCAAGTCTTGTTGTGACACGTTTCAGGTAGCTTGAGGCAATATAGCCTTTTGTCTGAGAATCTTTGAGCTGAACCGGATACCAGACAAACTGATTCGTAGAACCAGAAGCTGTGTCATAAACAAATTCGCCCGCTGTCTTTACAGCAATCCCCTTTCCTGCTTTTACAAGGGGCGCTGATCCAGTCGCTCCAGACCGAATTTTCGGATCGGCTGTATCATCGTTGTATGTAATGAGCGTATCGTTTTTATTAAATAAATGCTTTGTCTCTGTCATCGGTCCATTCAGTGTAAAACTTGTTTTATTAAATATAATATTGTCTGCTGATCCGCACGTATAGGAGAAGTCTGAAGGCGCCATATCGATGTGCGATATGCGGGTTGTTATATCCTGTATGCCTTTTCCGCTGTCTGACTGCAGCAGGGAGTAAAGTTCTTCCTGATATGCCCCTGAATTTCTGCTGCCATCTCCTCCGCAAATCAATAGAGGGCTGTTTTTAGGCTTTATGCCATTATAGCGCAGTGCTGAAAAATACCATCTCTCAAGATAGGCATCCGGATCATCTCCCTGGATAACCGGAGCAGGCTTGCCAGTTCCAATTGGAACAATCATGTAATCTTTCAGTCTCTTAACACCTGAGTAAATATTAAATACCGCATTTCTCTCAAGCAGTTCTTTATCACCTGCAGGATACACCGTTATTTGCATAATGCCAATCCCGCCGTCCCCTGAAATAATCGGGTCTCCATTAGCGTCAAACTGCTGCCAGTCAACACTTTCTTTAGTAGCGACCGCTTTTACTATTTCTGCAGGAACTTCAAGTTCCAGTGCAACATTCGTCAATAGACAATTTCCCGTTTGATAAGGAATGAATTTTTCCTCTTGTGTTTTTGGATCATAGTTGCACTTCTCACTAACCTTTGCCTGCACAGAACCAAAATCAGACGCAGCCTGCGATAAGGCGGGCGACATCAGAAAAAAAACAGCCGTCATAAACGTCAAAACCAGCATCTTTTTCATTGCACGCACGTTCCTCCAAATAATAGATTCTAGTAAAATACTAACATAAAAACCAATCAAGTATTGTATAAATTTCCAATAAAAAGAAAAATAGACCCTTCTTAAGGATCTATTTCTCGGTTATCGATAAAGTAGGAGGCGAGATACTCTGCCCAGACTTTATTGCCCTCAACATTCGGGGCCTGCTGATCTTCTGTCAGCATCGTTTTGATTTTTTCATCTTTGCCGTCCGGCCAGTTTGTCCAGTGGTCGAGGTATGTAAGGTCTTTTTCTTCTGCAAACTCTTTTAAAGCGTCCACTTCTTTAGGATAGAAGGTTGCATTGAAAATGGGATGTGACGGCTGAAGGTAAATGACTGCCCCCGGACTTGAGTGCTTAATGTCTGAGAGAATCTCTTCAAGGTTCAGAAGCGTATTGTCCAGGCCGACATTTCCGTTGTCATTCAATGAAAAAGGCTCCAAAAGCAGGATATCCGGCTTTTGCTTGCTGATATCTTCCATATGGTTTTCATTCAAAAACGTTCTTGTGGTTCCCTCCGGGTAAGATAGGACCGTGATTTTGAAAATGTTTTTTCCGTAAGCTGCATCAAGCTTTGACTGAAGCAGAGCCGGCCAGCCTGTGCTTTGAATCGACGTGCTCTCAGAACCGGCCGCAACCAGTTTAAGAGGCGCGCCTCCCTCTTGAGCTTTCTTTATTTTTTCTTTAAGAGGCGCGGAAAGGTTAGCCGCATACTTTTGCCATTTTGGCTGTTCTTCCTGCTGAGTCTCTTCGGACTTAGCTGGATCTTCCTGCGCCTTTACGGAACTGATTTTTTGATTCCAGTGATGATTTCCAAGTATAAGGGCGCACAAGGTCAGGATGACGACACATGCTGTAACGATTTTATTCATTTCCGTATTCCTCCAAAATATGAAAAGTACTACAATCTATCATAGTTATGCATCGGCATACCTGCAAGACTATTAAGGATATTTATGAAAATTTTACGTAATTTTGGGGATTAATCTCAATCAAAAAAGCAGTGAGTAGCCTCACCGCTTAATTAATGACTTTTTTTGTGCCCAGATATCTTGGTTTAAAGTAGACATTCTCCATCGTTGTGATCGATACGCCTTTCGATGAGCTCGCATGGATAAATTCATTGTTTCCAATGAAGATCCCCACGTGAGACGGGCCAGCTGAAACAGTTTCAAAAAAGACAAGATCTCCTTTTTGAGGAACAGCCACAACCGTGCCTGTATTCCATTGATCCTTTGTTGTCCTTGGCAGGTCAATGCCGTGCTTATTGAACACATATTCTGTGTAGCCGCTGCAGTCAAAGCCCGAGGTTGTCGTGCCGCCGTATTTATAAGGCACGCCCTGCAGGGATTTGGCTGTTTCAATCAGCTTGTCCACTGGAAAATAAATCGAGGCTAAAACGCTGTTTGAAACAGCAGCTGTACCGCCGATAACGGTGACAGTTCCGATATTTTTAGTGTCGATTAAGTTTCCAATAGCTGTCGGAAGAGCCGAAGATTTTGTTAAAAGCATCGGAATGTTCTTTTGGGCTGCATAGACAGAACCTGTAAGGGCGTCTGCATAATTTTGCCCTGAAACTACTAAGGCGTGCGACGCAGAAAAACTCGCAAACTTAGAGGCTACTTTGGCTGATGTACCGTAACGGTCTGCCCCCGCAATGCGCTCTGCATATGGAAGCTTTGAAAAAGCAGATCCATCGATGACGCCAGTTCCGCCAATTACGTACGATTTTGAAAATCCTTTTAGAAAGGTTTGAACAGATGACGGCACGCTGCTTTTTTGAACGAGCAGAATCGGTGAGCCCTGCCTCGCTGCTATGGCAGATGCTGAAAGGCTGTCAGGATAGTTCGAGCCATTGGCTATGAATGCTTTTTTCGTTGCTGTTCCAACATGTTTGGCAATGGCAACGGATGTTTTGTAGCGGTCTGAGCCTGATATTCGCTGAACAGTTAAGCCCATTGAAGTCAGCTTGCTTGCTACGGCTTTAGTGACGGCATTTTCACCGCCAAGTATGTATACGTTTTTGGCTCCACGCTGTTTCAGCCTGACAATTTCATTGTTTACAGCTGTTGGGATAGAGTCTTTCTTTGTAAGAAGGATTGGCGCTTTCAATTTATATGCAAGCGGTCCTCCTGCCAGTGCATCCGGAAAATTAGTGCCAACGGCAATCACAATATTCGCCGTGCCATTTGGAAAGGCTTTCTTTGAAACTTCCACAGACGTCTTATACCGGTCTTCTCCGGATATTCTTGTTGTTGTCCCTGCCTGAGCATGCTCCGGCTGAGAAATAAGAAAAAGCATCACTAGACTAAGACAGCTCAACAATGTAAGGGTTATTTTCTTCATACCATTCTCCTATGATGTTTTTACCCTTCTCATTATAGCACCGGAGGAATAGTCTGATAGTTTACAAGTGTATTACAAATAATGGGGAAAAACGACTATAGACAGCAAAAAAACAGCATTTCTGCTGCTTTTCGACTATCTGTTTATCCTCTTTTTCGACGGGCTGCGAGAAAAGCTGCACCTGCCATCATAAGTATGGTTCCGAAGAAAACGTATTGGTACATCAAAGATGCCGTTTTTGGAAGCTCGTTCTCAGCTTTGATTTTACCCGGTTTATTCGGATGATTGCTGACCGGTTCTCCTTTTTCCTGATCTGGTTTTACAGGTTCTGGTACCGTGATTTCCTCTCCCTCTTCAGACAAGGTTGTGACTTCTTTCCAGGCTGTATTAACGAACTCTCCGCTTTCACCAAAGACTTCTATAAAATACACCGTATCAGATTCCAGTCCCGTTAGTTGATAGGAAGTCTTTTCAGCAGGAAAAGGCTCATCCCCCTGCATTTCACCGTTAACGTAAACCGTATAGGTTCCGTCTCCTTCCAACATGTTATCCCAAGAGAAGGAAATGGTCGTCTGCGTGACGTCGCTGATGTGTATTTCAGGGTAAAAAGAGGCTTCCGCCCAGACTTTCACACCTCGTGCCCTGAGCTCCTCCACAACGGCGGCAGCCCGTGAGCCCGGCGACAAATCAAGCGTTTCGATCCCAAACAGCGAAACCAATTCTAGGTTCTCTAAATTAAGCAGCTGATCAATGTTTGTCAGCTTTGTTCTCTCAAAAATCAAAGTCTTAAGAGATTCGGATGCTTCTATTCCAGACAGATCTTCCAGAGGATTCCCTGCAAGTTCAAGGTGCTGGAGATTCTCGAGTTTCAACGTTTTGCTGATACTCTTAACCTGATTCTGATTAAGCTGCAGCATTTCCAATTGGCCGAGTCCCGATAGAGCCGTCAGGTCTGTGATGTTATTTTGGGACAGATCCAGATAAATGAGCTGACCTAGACCGCTTATAAATGACAGGTCCCGAAGCTGATTGTTTTTAATGGCCAGAAAAGACAGATCTGAAAGCGACTGAATCACTTTGTAGTTCTTGATCTCTGTGTTTTCAATGGATAGATCTACTAGATTGAGTCCTTTTAATGGGTGCAGATTAAGTTCGCTTCCATTGTTATGAATGAAAAGAGACTGCAGATTTTCCGCAGATTCCAGTCCTTTCAGACTTGAAATGTCCAAATCCAATAGAAATAATTCAGTCAGACGTTCCATATCACTTTGGCGGATTTCCCGGACAAGTCCAAGCTGCTCTCTAATCAAATCACCAAGCTTCTTGTCTTTAAAAACGACAGCAGGGCCTTGAGGAGCTGCCTCTGTTGTCTCTTCCATTGATTCACTGAGAAGAAGCTCTCCTTCTTCATCATATGCCTTAACTTCAATGTCATAGGCCGTCTCAGGCTTCAGTCCTCTGATCCAGTACCTGAATTCATAGCCTTCCACGCGTTTTGAAGCTGTCTCTCCATTCACTAAAACCTTGAAGAAATCGATATCCCTTTCCCCGAAATAGTCCCAGCTTACTTCTATTGAATCCTCCGTCTTTCTGCTTGTATAGATGGAAAACAGGTTTCCGGAGTCATCGTATTCAACATAGACGCCTTTATCAATCAGCTGCCCGATGACCTGCCAGGCGTCCGATCCTTCTGAAAGATCGAGCGTTTTCATGCTGAAAAGAAGAACCGTCACCAGTGAATCCATGGACAGCAATGGTTCAATCTTGTTCACAGAAGTCATCGACAGATCTGCAAATTGAAGATGTCTTAAGACAGTGAGCGGCCCAATGTCTGTGATTGGATTGTCCTCAAGACTGAGCTCAGTGAGGTTTTGAACCTTTTCAATTCCTTTAAGCGAAGACAGCTTATTTCCGTTTAAATAGAGAGCTGACAGTTTTTCGCTTGCAGGTATGGCTGAAAGATCAGTAATCCCGTTGTATGCGAGGCTTAGCCCCGTTAAGTCTTTCAATCCCGCAAGTGCTGAAAAGTTCTTGATGCCCGTGCTGGACAAATTCAGTACCTGCAGACTCTGCATTTTAATGATGGAAGACAGGTCTTCAAGACGGTTGTCATCAAGGTGCAGCGACGTGAGGCTCAGTTTCTCAATCGGTTTAACCGTTTTTATACCATTGCCGGATAAGACAAGGACTTTAAGATTCTTTGCACTCTCTAGTCCAGTCAGGTCCCTGATTCCCTCCCCCGTCAGATCAAGTTCTGTCAGGGTTTCCATATCACTTTCATAAATGTCGCGCTTCAAACCGAAATGGTTTTTCATTGCGCTTCTCAAGTTCGCATCCGGAAAAACGGCTTTTTCTCCGGCAGGCGTTTTTAGAGTTGTGAAAAAACCGCGGTCAAATCCGGTCATGACGCCATTTTGTTCAAAAGCCTTAATGGAGTAGGAGTACACGGTTTCAGGCTTCAGACCCGCCGTCTCATAGTTGATGACCCGTCTTTCTGTTTCGGTTTTTTGAGTGATTCCGTCAACCGAAATTTCGTAATAAGCAGGAATGTCATCTCCCTCATATTCCCACTCAAATGCAGCACTTCTATCCCCCGGCTTTACATGAATGAGATGGATGTTCAGACTGTCGTCATAAATGATCTCAAGATTTTCGCCAAACTGCTGGAGCTCATCTTTCACCTTTAAGTAAATCTCTCCGTACAAGATGATTTTTTTAAGAGAAGTCAGTGTCTGCAATGGCTGAATCGTTTGAACTGGTGTGTAGGAAAGGCTGATTTCTTCCAGTTGAGAGAGCGAACTGAGGGAAGAAACACTTTTCACATTGGTGAAACTTAGGTCCAGCACCTTGAGCTTCGTCAGATTCTGGATGTTTTTCGTGTCTTTAAAAGAAGAATCTGCAAGCACAAGACTCCTCAGATTCACGAGGTCATTAAGAGGAGAATAATCGACTGAACCCGTCATTGAGAGATCCAAATACTCAAGATTTGTCAGCAGTCTCAATGGTTCAATGCTCCTCAGGCTGTTGCCTGCAAGCTCCAGATGCTGAAGATTCACAGCATGATGGAGTCCTGTCAGATCTTTGATATCATAAGCTGATGCATTCAAATACGTCAGCTTCTGGAGATCGCTTTCTGTTACATCGCGCTGAATCCTCAGCTGATCCTTGACCGCACGTTTGAGTGCACTGTCTTTAAATTGGACTGTTTGACCGTTTGCAGCTTCCTTTGTTTTCCCTTTTACAAAAGCCTCATTCAGCTTTTTGCCGGCTCGATCAAACGCAGTGACCTTCACTTCATATTCTGCCGCAGGCTTTAAGTCTGTAAATTGGTACTCTGTTTCTTTCGTTTTTTCAAGCATCAGCTTCCCGTTAAGATACACATCAAAGAAAGCCGCACCATCTAAAAACCAGCTTGTTTCAAAAGTGGTATCATTGACGGGATAAAAGAAAACCGTGTAGGCAGGCTTTCTCTCCGCTTCCGTTTTCACACGCACTTCCCTGCTGTCAATCAGCTTCTCGTCAGCAACAATTTTAAGTGTAAATGAATAGTTCGTATCAGGCTCCAGGTCTCTAAAGATGTGTTCGCCTGCATCCGGGTAGCTTCCAATGAATGTTCCGGATTGATAAAGCTGATAGACTGTTTTACTGCTGCTTTTATAGGCAGGCCAGGAAACGGCAATACTTGTCCCCTCTGCACGGGCATGCAATAGAAATACCTCATCTGCCGGATTTGCAGGATCAACAGGAGTAGCTGGTCCGCCATTTTCTTTTTGATGAACAATTGTTATGGGTTCTGTTTGAACCGTTGCATCATTTTCAAACTTAATGGAATACGTATAAACCTCTTTATCTGCAGTAATTGTGTCCAAGTATTCATACGTTCTTGCAGCTGAACCGTCTCTGTTTATCAGTTCATCTGTAAGTGCGGCCTCAATCTTTTGTTCCGCGCCGTTTTTCACAAGAACAAAAGACTGCGGATCATTTGAAGCCGAGGTCACGGTCCACACCAGCCGTATTCCGTTTTCTGTGTTTGTATAGGAATGAAAGGCGATTTGCGTTCCAGTTTCAGCTGCTGTCGCATAAGGCAAGACCATGGTTATAAGCAAAAGTAGAGTCATGAGGACCGACAGCATTTTTTTCATCGTAAAATATTTTCCCCCTGGTTTTTATCAACATATTAAATCCATTATAGATATGGCCGATAATAAAGTATATTTGATTCACAAGACAAAAATCTACAAATTTATGAAACTTAAGGCTTAAACACTACGTCATATTCTTGGAACCTCTTATATTTACAAAAAAAGTATTGTTTCCATGATACGGCAAAAATATAATGTGAATAGGTAATTACTTCTATTAAAGGATGATACGATGAGAGAACAAAAACACAAAAAGCGCAAGGGGCTCTTAATTACCCTAAGCATCATTGGTCTGCTTGTACTGGGTACCTTGGGTTACGCCTTCTATTTGTATAAAACCGCAGCTGGCACAGTTGCTAAAATTCAGGAAGACATAGGAAGGGAAAAGTCAGACAAGCGCCCGCAGGCAGTTGCATTTAAAGAAAGAGATCCAATTTCCATCCTGCTTATGGGCGTAGATGAACGCGAAGGAGACCGCGGACGCTCCGATTCCCTAATTCTCTTAACCGTGAATCCGAACAAAAAATCGATGAATATGGTCAGCATTCCGCGTGACACCCGCACCGAAATTATCGGTAAAGGCAAAGAAGACAAAATTAACCATGCCTACGCCTTCGGCGGCACGGAAATGGCGATCAATACGGTCGAGCATTTCTTGGACGTACCTGTCGACTACTTCGTAAAAGTGAACATGGAAAGCTTTAAGGATATCGTTGATGCAGTAGGCGGAGTGGAAGTAAACAACGACCTGTACTTTGAATATGACGGCAAGACGTTTAATGAAGGCCTCATTCAATTAGACGGTGCAGAGGCACTAAGCTACTCAAGAATGCGTTATAAGGATGATCGGGGCGACTTCGGCCGCCAGCTGCGCCAGCGCCAGGTCATTGAAGCCGTTATCGCAAAAGGAGCAAACATCTCCTCCATCTCCAAATTCGGCGAGATGTTTAAAATCGTTGAAAACAACGTCAAAACGAACCTCGGAATGGACGAAATGTGGAGCATTCAGGAGAACTACAAAGATGCACGCAATTCAATGGAACAGCACCAAATCAAAGGAACCGGCGACAAAATCGGCGGAATCTACTATTACATCGTTCCTGAAGAAGAGCGCACTGCTTTATCAAATCAGCTGAAAGAGCATTTGGAGCTGTCTGGGACGACTGCTTCGAATTAATAGAATGAGAGAGCAAACCTCGGGTTGAGGTTTGTTTTTTTGTACTAATTTTCAGAGACTCAGAAGAATCAGATTGCTGAAGGGGCCGGTTTTGCTTATTAGTGAGCTGAATTGGCTGAAGAAAAGATTGTTCCTTTAATCTTAAACATGAAAAAATACCTATAAAAATATAGGAATTTTTGATTTATTTGGTCATTTACATGAAATATATTCCAATATAATGGTATATTAGTAGTGAAAATTTATTTCAAGGAGTGAAAAAAGTTGTTCAAACTGATTTCAAAGAGTTTTATTGCATTATTTATTTGTCTACTTATTTTTTCTTTTTCAGAAGGAACCATGTCTGCTGAATCGGGCGGAAATGCACGGATAGCAGGAGAAAACCGTTATGAGACTGCTGCCGCTATTTCAAAAGCAGGCTTTTCAAGCGGGTCTGACATAATTGTTCTTGCGAGGGGAGATGAGTTTCCTGATGCTTTGACAGGTGCACCTCTCGCATTCAAATTACAGGCACCAATCCTATTAACCTCTCCCAAAAAGCTCCCTGCGGCTACAGTCACAGAGCTTAAGCGATTAAAATCCAAAAAGGCCGTCATCTTGGGAGGACCTGTTGCGATATCCGATTCCGTCAAAAAAGAAATTGAAAAATTGGGAATGACGACCGAACGCGTTTACGGAGAAACCCGGTATGAAACATCTATTAAAGTAGCGGAGAAACTTGGCGCTTCTAAAGAACAGGCAATCATAGCAACCGGCAAAAACTTTCCGGATGCTCTCGCAATTGCTCCCTATGCTGCAGAAAAGGGATATCCTATTTTACTAACTTCCCCTGATAAACTCAGTAAAGACGTTTCACGGTATCTCCAAGGTGTTAAAAACACCCTTGTTGTAGGTGGGGTAGAAGCTGTAAAACAGTCTGTGGAAGCCGATTTGCCAAATCCTGAACGCATTTCAGGTTCCACAAGGTATGAAACAGCTGCTCAGATCTTAAGGACAAAATACGATAAAAATCCTCATATTTACATAAGCACAGGCAGCACTTTCGCTGATGCATTAACCGGCTCTGTTCTGGCAGCCAAAAACAAATCTGCTGTTCTATTAACAAAACCAGCTGACCTGCCAAAAGGAACAGATCAGCTGATTGCTGAAAAACAGATGAAGAGTTTTAACGTTTACGGAGGAAAAGTGGCCGTTTCTGACGAGGTCGTTACCCAGCTGGATGACCTTTTTGCACAGTTTAAAGACAGCCTGGGAACAGCTTCATTTTCTGACGGTTTAGAAATTATGGATGAATCTGAAATAAATTCACTGGAAAAAGCTTCTGAAAGCATGGTTTATAATGCGGATGAATCATTTTCAATCAAGCTGCCGGCGGCACAGGCTCAAATGTATAAAAAAACAGACCTTTTCTACTTGCCGCCATCTGATGAACATCCTTCAGGCTTTTTTGGACAGGTTTCAGATGTTCAACCAGACGGAACCATAACGGTTGATCAGCCGGCACTTGATGAAGTGCTGGAGGAATTCAGCATCGAAGGCGAAGAAATTCTCACACCTGACCGTTTAGTTGACGTCGATCTTGAGGAAGGCGTTGTTTTAACGGATGATGCTGGGGAGCATCAGTCCCTTTCAAGATGGAAAAGTGCAGGCATGTCTTCTGCTTCTGAAAAAAAACCATTCATTCTTGCAATCGATAAAATTCTATATGACAACCCATCAGCAGCTAACAGCAAAGTTAAACTTTCCGGAAGTATTGCTGTAAAGTCAGCAAAAGCTCAAGTAGATCTTGAAAAAAAATTCGGTCTTATATCGGGTTTTGATTACCGCTTCGACAGCAAACAGGATTCCTCAATCAAGTTCCTGATAGAAATGAACGGCAAGATGGAAACGGTTGATCAATCAAAAAATAAAGAATTCGGCAAGTGGCTCAAGCTTGAAGGAGTCGACCGCGAGGGAAGAGTCTCACTTGCAACATTGACGTATCAAATTGGGACTGCCAACGTATTTGCCGGAGCAGGAAATACAGGATACGTAAACATTCCAATTGGGGTCACAGTCTTTGTTACGGCAAATGTGAAAGGTGAAGCAAAGCTTTCAATGGAACTTGGCATCGTTGAAAAATCCTCTACTGCCGTTAATGTGAAATGGAATGACGGTGCATTTGACTCTGATTTCGATATGAAAATTGACCGCTATGACGCCACCTTAGAAGCAAAGGGAGAAACAACGACATTTATCGGCACTGGATTTGAACCGGCCGTTAATATCGGAGGCCTTCTCCCGGCAGTGGTGCAAAATGACTTAACGATTGCTCATGAGATGAAAGGCAACGCTAAGGCATTATACAATTTTAAAGACGGGAACTTTAGCCTCTCTGGGTGCTTTGAGGACTCATTTAAAGCTGGATTTGAATCAAGCTTAAAAATCCGGCTTAAAGCATCCTCTGAAAAATGGAACATTGAAGAAAAAGTAGAATACGAAAAAAGTTTCTTCAAAAAAGAGCTTTTCAAAGCGGGAAACAAATACTGTGAACACGCAGGCAAGGTCAAAGGCTCCGTTACTGATGCTGTAAGCAAAGAAGCTCTTAAAGATGTAGTGGTCAGTGCCTATCAGAAAGACAAATTCATCACCAAGACGGTTACTGACGCAAATGGAGACTATGAATTGCAGTTGTCAGACGGTACGTACAATTTAAAGTACAGCAAAGAAAACTATAATGAGGAAGAGCACAACAACGTTGAAATTAATGAGAACGAAATTGAATACAGCCCTTCTCTTCGTATGGTTGACTCCAGCCATTCCGGGGACGGAGAAGTTAGCGGCAAAATAAAGAATTCCATTGACGGCAGGCCTGTAGCAGGGGCTTCAATTACCATCCGATCAGGCTTAAACTCTTTCACTGGACCTGTAAGCGCTCAAACTGTTACTGATGCTGCCGGTCAGTACAAGGTCACTCTTCCGGCGGGCAATTATACAGCCGCAGTATCAAAAGAAGGATATATACCATCATCAGTACAGATTTTATCTGTCGGTATGAAAAAGACCGAAAATCAGAATACCACCCTCAGCCCGATTCTAGATCAGGCGGAAACGCGCATTGTTCTTAAGTGGGGTGAACAGCCAGCTGATCTTGATGCACACTTAACCGGACCTTCTGAAGACGGAGACCGATTCCATCTTTATTATAGTGAACAGGAGACGTATGAGAATGATGAACTCATGGCACAGCTGGATATAGATCAAAGAGAATCCTATGGGCCTGAGACCGTTACCATTCATCACCAAAAGGACGGAGTATACCGTTACTCCATCCATGATTACACCAACCGCAGCAAATCAGCCAGCGATGAACTCTCCAAATCAGGAGCAGTCGTAGAAATTTACCGCGGGAGCTATCTAGTGCGGACATTCCACGTCCCTGCCAATCAGACTGGAACACTTTGGACTGTTTTTGAAATGAACGGAAGCACCATTGTTCCAATCAATACCGTTTCTGACAGCGATGTTTTCACTCAAGCAAGCAGACAGGCACGGGGAAATTCAATTGATCGGATGATTATTCCTGCATTAGACGAAGTGAAATGAAATAATTAAATCGTGCACCCCAAATGTAAGATTCTAAATCTACTATTTGGCGGTGCATTTCTTTTTGTGGCTTTTTCACGGGCTGCTTTCTGCTAGGTCCTGGGTGGTTTACCGGATCACAGATTAGACAGGCAAGTTCATTCTTGGATTGTTAGATCCCGAATTTGGACTGTTAGACAGCCAGTTCGGATGATTACATGCCCCATTTGGATTGTTAGACAGCAAATTTGGACCGTAAGACTAAAAAAACCCTCGGCGCAGTGACGAAATCGAACGCTTTGAGCCCTGCCTCACAATGTCTCACTAAAAAAAGCCGGTTTTCAAATGAAAACCGGCTTCAACCTTGCATTATTCAGACATCCACTCAACCAGTTCCGGATGATTGGACCAGACAAATCCATATTCCATGAAGTACTCAACCGCTTCATACTCTTGCCCGAATTCCTCCGGCTCTTTCGGCAGCTTGCGTTTGCCGGCCAGAACATCGTAGATGACCGGATTCACGTTTTTCGCCTTTTGAGCAAGTCTTTCAACCGCAGGAGTCATTCCTTTTAACGCGAATTCCACAAGCAGCATGTTGTAGGCGCCTGCCGCAAAGTCCGTTTCATCGAATTTTTTGAGAAGAGCTTTCGCTTTTTTGTGCTCTCCTGCATCCATGTACATGACAAACAGCGTATAGCGCACGCCCTGACTGTCCATCTCGTTCAGCTCGAGCAGCTCCTCGCACTGTTTGATTGCTTCTGCCAGGTTGCCCATTGCCGCTTCAAGAATCGCATAGTTGAACTTGGAGCGCATATAAGGTCTCGTTTCGATCAATCCCCAGAACATGCCTTTATCCTGCTTGAAGATTTCCTTGCCGAGGTCCGCCTCGCCGGCTTCCATTCCCTGTTTATAAAGCTCAAGCTGCTTGGCAGGATCACTCTCTGCCTCTCCCAGCATATTGAAGGCATCAGGGTGGAACGGGTAAATCTCCATCGCCTGTTTGGCCAGTTTCACTCTTTGCTGAGGAGAACTCTCCATTGCTTCATAGATCAGTTCCTGAGCACGCGCGCGGTCTGCATCGCTGTACTTCTTCGCATCACCTTTTTCAGCCACTGTGATGCTGTCCTCAGTGAGGTCCGCCTCAAGCTCAGCTTTTATTTCTTTATATACCTTTGAAAGAGAGCTTGTGCTGACTTCGTAAAGCTCCGCAATTTTTTTCTGGGTCATTCCCTGCTTGTACATATGCTTTTCAACAAAGTAATGCATACCCGCTGCGTAAATGACCTCTTTTTTGATGGTTGGCTTTACACTGTGAAGATATTGGTGCATCAAAGTAAATGCCTTTTCGGCAGTTTCCAGTGGCACCTGGGCTCGCAGAAGATTATTTTGCATTTTAAATGCAGCCATTTTATACAAGGGCTCATCCCAAACCAGCTCATCTGCTTCTACCTGAGGTTCTTCTTCCACTACCTCAGACTCTTCTTCCACAGGCTCCGTCAGCATGGAAATCAGCATTTCCGGGAACTGATCCGCCATAAATGCGCCGATGTCGTCGAACGTGCTCTCTTCGAAAAGCTTGAGCGTCAGTTTTTTGTTAAACTCCGTCTGCGCTTCTTCAAATTCAAGCTGCATCATGAAATACGTATAGTAGTCTCCAAATGGCAGCAGGTACCCAAGAAGCATCGCGCCGGATTTAAAGGAATGGGTTCCCTCGTCCACGCGCACATCTTTCACTTCTTCTGTAAACAGATCTTTCACTGTGTATCTTTCATCGTCTGTTACGTGTTCCACGACAGAGAACGTCGGAACAGCGCCAGCCCATTTTTCAAGCTGTGTCATCGTTACCGGTCTCACGTTTTCATGGCGTTTTTTCTCTATAAAGGCTTCTAAGACAGTCCCGCTTCCAACATTCACTGAAAAAACAGCCCAGACAAGGAGTGAACCGTAAATCTGCTGATCCTCGCCTATGTTAAATTTGCTCATCTTCTCTCTGACAGCCTTGTCCATTTCTCTTGAATAAACAGAGGAGGCGAACTGCATCAGCTCTCCCTGCATCTTTTCAAGGTCAGCATGACGAATCGCTTCAATTGACGTTACTTTATTCATACAGCATTTCTTATATTTTTTTCCGCTGCCGCAGTGGCACGCGTCATTTCTTCCAATATCCATTTGTAGACTCCTTTAAATCCTTATTCCCTCATCTATTGTGCCAGTTATCGGGGAATAATTCAACGAGCATATCAAAAGCGGAAGCGCCTCGTTCAGATCCGAAAGGCAGATAAGAATCCGCCGGAAAAGTCCGGTTTTGACTTTTTTGGCGGATTTGTTCTGACAGAGGATCTAGGCGCTGGAGCTGGACGCAGATAATTTCTTCATTAAATTCACGACTTTATATTCCTTATAATTTCATAAATAATGAAAAAACCGCAGATGGAGGTCTGCGGTTTTGTAAATCAAGCAGCTTAACCAACTTGATCTGATTTCTTATAAATATACATGCTTTGATCTTCACCGTAGGCAAAATGAATATCATGTCCGACGCGGTTAAGTGTCGGAATAAGCGTATTGTGATACTCTTCCTCTTTAATATCATTAAAATAAAGCCTGAGCGCTTCTGCACATTCGGAGTCTGTCAGAGATAAATCCTCAAAGCAGGCGCGGAGAAAGTTTTTGTTCAGGATGAAATATTCATGTACATCATAAAGAATATGGTCCAGATTAGACAAAGGATTCACTCCCTAAAAAGAATTACTCTAATTATGGACAACTTTTTGAAATTTATACATGTTTTCCTGCTTTCCGTAAATCTACAAGCGTTATTTCACTTCGCACCCCGAACCTCAGATTCCAGTGCGCCTGGCCGATTCCTTTTGAGATGTACAAATAACGTCCGCCCACTTCATGAAATCCCTTATAAATTCCGCGCTTTGCAAGCTCTCCCTTAGAGATGAACTTAAAAAACAGCGGAATGTTAAATTGCTTTCCGTGAAGGTGCCCGGACATCATAAAATCAAATGGTTTATCCACTTCTGCAAGGTCGTTAGGATCGTGGCACAAAACGATTCTCGGTTTATTCGATGATACATTTGAAAAGGCTTTTTCCACGCCAAACTCGTCTTCTCTGTAAAAATCCAGTCCAATTAACGAAAAATCCTCAAGCTCAATTGACTCATTAACCAGCACTTGCACTCCCTTTTCCTCAAGCCACTCGCGCAGCAGGAGACTCAAATGAAATGTCCGGTAGTCATGATTTCCAAAAACCGCATAAACAGGAATATCATGCTCCCTAAAGGCTGTGAGGTACGCCTCAAGGCGCGGAATGTAACTTTCCCGAGCCGTAAAATCACCGGTGACAAAGACATAATCAGGGTTTTCACGCTTTACAACGTCTCTAATTTTTTCAGAAGGAATCCGGTTTCTTTCAATATGAATGTCCGACAAATGAAGAATTTTTTTATCAATCCCTAGCGGTACGTCCACTCTTTCAACCTTCAGCCATTTTGTCGGCACAACGAACAATAAGTAAAACACCCCTGTGCATCCAGCAAGGAACCAAATGAATTCAGCCATACGATCCCCCATTTTTTCTATTTCCTACAGTTTACTAAAGGTTGCCGGGAATTAGTATTAAAAAACAGCCAAGTTCCATCAGGAACCCGGCTGCATCATGTTAATATACGTCGTATCCTTCATAAGACTCTGCCACATACACAGGCAGCTCCCACATTTCCTCCTGCCTGTCGAGATAATTCAGGACAAGCTGCTGGGCATGTCCGGATTTCAGCTGAAAGCTTTCGACACTGCCATGAATTTCGATTTGCTCTCTGTTTTGAAATTCAATCATTGTTTTGCTGCCCTTCAGAAAAGGCTTTTTTGCATACCGGTAGGAAATCCACATGCAGTCCTCATGATCCGGCGACAGCGTCGGCAGCATGCAGATCCGGTAACCAGGAGACAGACAGATCGGGAGCATTTTCTTGCCCGGCAGGATCAGCTTTGCGGCATCCACCATTCCCTGATAAGACGCTCCTGCATGAACACAGCTGCGCTCCATAATGGCTCTCGGAGACATTTTGATTATTCTTTTTTTGTACAGCTCGTGAACAATCGTCCAGCGTTCTCCTCTCTCAGAATAAATCGGCTTTAATACCATCGTTTCTCTCCAAACTGTATAGCTTTCTTCAGCAAGCACTCTCTCCACCTCTTTTTTGTTTTTTATGAAATATTTTCCACCCTCCTGTTTATCATACAAAATATCGCTTTAGTAGGTAATATTAACTATTAAAAATTTACTATTTTAAAACAATCCTTTACAATCCAAACAAAAAGACCTCAGCTAGAGGCCTCATTCAAACTCCCACACAATCTTCCAATCTCCCTTTTCCTTAACGGCATAAACATTCTGGCGGACATCAAACGTGCCGAATTTGCTTTTAAACGTCTGCCTTACCTGGACAAGGCGCGCCTCATTAAACACCGGGGCTCCCTTCTCCATCCTCCATCTCCTGACTTTCTTCTGCTTCTCAATCTCAAACGTAAACGTAGACACTCCGTAATGGCTCATATAAATATGAGCACGCTCCGTTACATAAGCATTTTTCGTAAACCGGTCCTTCATCAGAGGATGAAACAGCTCCCAGGCATCTCCGAAGTTCCCGTTCTGTTCCATCATGTAAAACTTTTGCACAGCCTCCTTCGGTGATGAAGGAGAAAACAAGTGAAACGCACCATAGATCAACAACCCAGCCGCACAGACAAGCAGCAGGGGAATGACCGGCCATTGCCTTCGTCTTCGCATTGGGGACGTACCTCCTGTGGATGCTAAGACAAGTTTATGAAGGGGGGAGTTGAAAAAGAACTGGGTGAAGTCCTGCTTTATAGTTCCCTCACCAGATAAACTTTCAACGATTGATGGCTTTATTCCCTCTTTTTAGTGCCCTCAACGGCTTACTTTCAAAGCTTGATGGTTCTATTACCGCTTATCAGTGCCATCAACAGCTTACTTTCAAAGCTTGATGGTTCTATTACCGCTTATCAGTGCCATCAACAGCTTACTTTCAAAGCTTGATGGTTCTATTACCGCTTATCAGTGCCATCATCAACAGCTTACTTTCAAAGCTTGATGGTTCTATTACCGCTTATCAGTACCATCAACAGCTTACTTTCAAAGCTTGATGGTTCTATTACCACTTATCAGTGACCTCAACAGCTTACTTTCAAAGCTTGATGGTTCTATTACCGCTTATTAGTGCCCCCAACACCTTATCTTCAGCGCTTGATGGTTCTATTACCGCTTATTAGTGCCCCCAACACCTTATCTTCAGCGCTTGATGGTTCTATTACTTCCAGCTCCCAACCCCTTCAATCCCCACAAAAAAAGATGCACCGCTAACGGCGCACCTTTTCTTTCACTCTATTATTTCTCACAAGCAATCAAATCTTTATCCCGGTCACTCTTTTTGTTGGCTTCATATAAATCTTTTGAAACATGCGGCTTATACTTTGTTTTGCCGCCTTTGTTTTTTACGCTTGAAGACTTGGCCACTCCGCCTTTGTAGTCTTTGTTAAGCTCTGTGCAGTTCTTGTACGTTTTTACTTTCGCTTTCGCTTCTGCTGAATCCGGTGCAGCGGAAACGCCCAACGCCAGACCCATAGATAGAGTTACAGCTAAAAATCGCTTCATATGTAGTCATTTCCTCTCATGCCTTTTTCCTTATAATAAGGGATAAATTGTATTTAAACAAGACAAAATTTAATTTTATCTAATGAGGAAAAATAGGAGAGAAGCGGTAGCTAAACTAATTATCAGATTGCCCCAACGACCGGCCAATGCAGCACAATCCCATTCTTCTCAAGCATAGATTGATAGCTTCGCAACAAATCTTCCTGCTCAAGAACCTGCTTAGGCGTCACATTGTGATCAGCTGCAAATGCTGCAAGGTAACCTGCACTTTCACCGATATTCCATTCAACGGGATGGACTCTGAAGCATCCGTTTGTCAGGTGGGTTGTGCCGATGTTTTTGCAGGCAGGAAGCAGGTTTTGAAGCCGCACAGGAATAAGCGAGCCGAGCGGGATTTCAAACGGGAAGCTTTCTGCATAGAAAAAGGTATTTGTTTCAATGGTTGGATGCAGATCGATCCGGTAACAGCCGATGCCGACGCTGTCTTTTACTTTTTTAATGGAGTCCCGCAGATTTGCATTGATATCTTCTTCCACTACGGTGTGAACCGCTTCGATTCGGCGAGATTCCCGTATATACGGATACTTCGCAAACCCGTCATCCGTTCCAAGTACATCTCCTCTCATCCGAAGCCCCGGGTAGCCTTTGCCGCCATCTGACCTAGGTGCCTCAGTCTGCAGCCAATACAAGAGCGAGTAGCCGAGCTGCTTGGACTGATACAAATGCTTTTCTTTTTCATCTGCATCCACATCAATAATGGAACCGAGCCAATAATCGTTTTGGGGCCAGTTGATAAGAGAAATATCCCCTTCATAGAGGTCCTGATAAGATGATTGATCCGCAATTCTCCGGTAGTCCCACAGCCCCCATGAATCTTCATGAGAGAACATGGCAAATTCCTTTGAGCTGCCTGTATGAGTATCCGGAATAAACCAGCTCAGCTGCTTATGCTTCAAAAAGGGAGCCTGATACTCCTTCCAGAATTCATACTGAGCCGGCTTTTCGATGGTGAAATCCTCTCCATCAATGTGCTCAAGAGCAAAGACAAACGTAAAGGACTGCATATCCTGCGGCCGGCTCACTTCACCTGCATGCTCCTCACCCGTTTCCGCTCGTGACTCCGCACCGGTTACGTATTCAGCACCTGTCAGGGGAAGCAAATCTCCGCATTCTGTTGCATCAATCAAAAAAGGTCCCTTTAACAAAATACGTTCACCTGTTCCGGTCTTTTCAACTGTAACTGACTGAATCACATCGTTTTCAACCTCTGCATCCACAGGCATAGCTGAATAGATAACCGAAATCCGTCCGCTGTTCACATATGGTGAAAGCATCTCGTTCAGAATGGTCAAAGCCACTTTCGGCTCATGCGACAGCCTGCTGACCCATGCATTCCCAGGGTTAAGAACTGGATTTTCTTTTTCTTCCTGCTTCAATGGATAGTTTTTGCGGTAATAATCCCGTACCCGATTGCGGAATTCCCTGTACGTTTGTGTGCAGCCAAACTGTTCAATCCACGGATGCTCATCCGGCGGAACAGCCTGACTCGTCAGCTGGCCTCCAAGCCAGTCTGTTTCTTCCGTTAAAATGACCTTTTTGCCAGATTTGGCTGCAGAGAATGCGGCAAGTGTTCCGCCGAGGCTCCCGCCAATAATGATGATATCCGCCTTCATTTCCGTCATGGCTGTTTCCCCCTATGTAAAGATGTCCTCCCGCATATTGGGGAGGACCTTTTCATTATTGAGCCAGGTACCTTCTGGCATCATCAAGCTGCTTTTCAATCTGAGTTTTCACATTCTGATCTGCGTGCATTTTGACCGTATTTAAAAGCTTTTCAGCTTGATCAATATGATTCAGCGCTTGTTCTTTCTGCGATTTCTCTAATTTAGCCTGTGCCTGCTTCAGCTGAACATCAATGATTTTTGCATGCTGCGGTTCAATCCCCTTTTTCGCAACGTAAATTTCACTCATTTTGCGGGAAAGCTCCTCTAATGCGACGGTCGCTGACTGAACCGGATTTCTGTGCGGCACAATCGCGCTGTTCCGCTGCGGTCCAAGAGCAAGGGCATGGAAATGCTGGTCCTGAAGCGTATGGTAGGCGAACTGAACCTGACCTGCTGCTCCTGTATTGCCTATTGCGTCCGCCTGGCTGACAAGAAGCGCATCGTCAAACCCTACAAACGGGGCAAGTCCGATGTAGGATAAAACAGGATATGTCATGCGCTCAATGAATTCACGGGATGTCCGCTCCACATAGTTTGTATCCACTGAATAGACCATCGGTGTGATAAAGTCCAGCTGTCCTTCGTTTACCCATTCCACCCAGTTTTGGAATTTCGCATCAATGGCATCTGATACTTCCGGGAAAACGGCAGTTGAAAGATCGACTTGTTTGCCGTTCATTTCACCGCGTATCCGCTCAACAAACGTTGAAATCTGCCTTTCTCTCCATTTGTTCCACTTTTCCCAGTTTTCAGGATCACTTGCAGGCGTTATCTCAAGCGGGTCAACACCTGCTTCTTTCTTAAATTCTCCGCGTGTATAGTCATCATAGCTGAAGCCGACATCGTACGGCTGGCTCACAGGATAGCGGATATAGTCTAAATGCAGGCCTTCTACCTCATATTCATCCGTCATTTCATTAAAAACAGTTGATAAAAAGTCGCGCGCTTCAGGATGTGCCGGATTCAGCCAGTAGTAGCCAACCTCTTTCTTAGATGGCAAATCACCCTGACGGTCAACTGCCGCCCATTCCGGATGTTTTTCTAAAACAGGGCCGGGAGGATTCAGTGATTCATGTCCGACAAAAAAGGTATGAACCCACGCGTGCACTTCAATACCGCGTTTTTTAGCCTCTTCGACAAATACATCTAACGGATCCCAGCCCTTAAACTGCGGGTTCTGTTCAGCTTTTGTGCTTGGGTAAATCGTATAGCCGTGGAAGTACGTTTCAAGGAAAAGAAGGTTATAGTTTGCAGCTTCCAGACGATCAAGCGTTTTTATAATCTCCTCACGATTCTTTTCAACAGGGCGGTGCCAAACTCCCCGGGCATCTACTTTTTTAGATTCTACACTGTAAAAATAAGCTTCTTTTGAAAGAAGGGCCGCCTGTTCTGAAAGCTCCATCGTGCTCTCCCAGTTCTCATCTCCAAAAGCACGTCTCGCTTCCTCAATCACCGTTTCCGCCTCAGCAATTTTAGCTTCAGCATCCGCTTCCGGAATATCAAGGAATTGTTCTTTTGCAGAGGCAAGTGAAGCTTTTGCTTTGTTCAGAACCAGTTCCGCTGCATTGATATAGGCACTCGCATCAATGACAGCCGTTACAGTCTTATTTTCCTCATTAAATGTCACTTTAGCTCCAACCTGCGTATATTTCAGCAGCCAGTCCTTCCCCTTTCCGTGTCCTGACAGCACAAAGCCATCATCCGGAATCGGCGAGTTGCTTCCGGACATTTCAACAACAATGCCATTGCGGACAATGACTTCAGCACCGTACTGATTGGTTCCGGTTGTGTCATAGCCGTAATCCTTTGTATAAACGATTAGCTCATCTGCGCCGCGTCCGCCCGGGAATTCAAACGGCGCCTCCGGATTCAGCTTGTTAAAGGAGGTTGTCGATTCTTTTCTCGGTTCTGAAATCACGTCATAGAGGATCTCAGTCCGTTCACCCAGCTTCACATTGGCTAAAAGCCACGTGCGGGCTTCACCGTGTCCGGAAAGGACATATCCGTCTGCAGGAATCTTTGCATCCGCCAGTCCCAAGCCAGCATCTCTAACTTCTGTCACCACATCATTTTTAACAATAATCTCAATACCCCACTGATTGTTTTTAGTAGAGGTCCCAAACTCCGGTGTATACACAATCAGCTGATTGGCCTCGCGGATTTTATTGAACCCGCTGATTTGGAAGGTCTGTCCGTTTTGCGCCTTAATCAGATTTTCCTTAAATGCTGCCTGCGGCTGTAAACTTGGGTAGTATGAAAGAACAAATGCAGCGATCACAGCAAAAACAATCCACGTTTTAACCCGTTTGCTCATGAAAAATTTCTCCCCTTCTCACCTTTGATAAAGAACATCCCCATTGTTCTTTTTCGTTCAGCTTCCCCCGCTCACCTCCTCAAAGTAAACCCAATTTCAAACGTCCGGTTCCAAGGCAAATGAATGTCCTCTACATTAAAATCAAAACCCTGTTTCACCTTTAAAACTCTCCACCGCCTTTAAAAATTCAGCGCTGACAAGCTTCACAAGCTCCTCTAGATTCGCATTCTCTTCATCAATCTGCTTTCTCACGGCCTGTCTCACAACCGTTTGATACAGATAATCCTCAGCCGCTCTCGCTAAGAGTTGCTCCTGGTGCTTCCTTTCTGTATGAAGCCCTTTCTTTACAGCTAAATGCCGCAAACAAGCCTGTGATACAACCGTTCCCAGAGTGTTTCCAGCCGTATTCCATGCACCAAATCCTGAAAGCTCCAGCAGATTGACTTTTTCCAAAAGCGGCATCATCATCGCTGGATCTGCTCCATTAGCATAGGCAAGGTCCGCGACAGCAACCGGCTTTGTACGGAGATAGTACTTCAATCGCGCAATCCACTCACCCACGTTCCGGTCAGCTGTATGAACGCCCCCAAGATGCTTCTGCAGGGCAAGATCTCCCTGCGCTTTTCCCGGAACATTCACGGCGAGCAAGATCTCGGCTTCAGCTGCCGAATCAACCGTATGGCTGCCGGCTGCAAAAATCTGGCCTTTTACAGACTCCGCGATCGGCCTGTCTTCATACATGGCGTGAAGAAGTGCACCCTTCTCACCGCTGTAAAACGGGTAGAAGCGAGGCTGGATTTCGTTTTCAAGCTGATAAATCATCCTCGCGGCGAGTGTTGAGGCCACCTCATCTGCTCCAGGGTATATGAGCACTCTGGATGATAGCCCGCGCTCCAGCACTTCACCTGCAAGCACTTCCTGTTCCCTGATATTAAAGCCATATTCAGCTGTATCATCCTGGGGGAAAACAAGAAAATCGAGAATCTCATCCTCCACATAATCAAGGAGCTGAAGATTGATTTTGAAATTCCTCTCTCTTGTTTCGGTATAATCCGACAAAATTCCCTGGGGAATACGAAGCTGATCCACTGTCTTTTTTGACACTTCATCCCCTGTCTTTTCGAAGCGGTGACTGTGGTACGAATAAGTCCAAAGCTCTTCCCCGTACTGATTCCAATACTCTTTTTCTTCCTCATTCACATAATTGTTGGAAATCCTCATTGTGGAGCTGAACGCATAGAGCGGTTTATCTGGATACCGAACTTTTATTTCTTTCAAAAGTTGCAGTTTTTTCGCCAGTTCTTCTATCAAAGCAGCACTGACCCTCGAAGGTACAAGCCCTCCATATAGCAGCATATCAATAGAAAGAATAAACCCGCCCACTTCATCCGCTGTCTGAAGCAGCCACTTCCTGTGATCTTCAATCTTCCCCGGCTCTTTCAAAAATCCCAGGGATCCTTTGTCCGGCGCAATGATCTCCCATCCACCAATCTGCGCAAGATGGATAGGCAAATCCCTTGTCACGGGGCGCGCATCAACAGGCAATAAAGCCAATTTACAGTTCACACTCTCACCTCATTTGAAAAGGGAGATGATCATCCACCTCCCTCTTTTTTCTATCCTTTCACAGCACCTTTCATGGCGCCGTCAATAAAGTACTTCTGCATCGCTACAAAGAAAAGAATAATTGGCAAGATCGAAATGATGGAACCTGCGGCAATCAGCCTCCAGTTGCTTGAAAAGCTTCCTGCAAGCATGTTCACTCCAAGCGGCAGTGTGTACATGTTCTGATCATTTGTAATGATCAGCGGCCACAGAAAATCTCCCCACGCCATGACAAAAATAAAGATCGCAAGCGTCACGACAGAAGGCTTCACAAGCGGCATAAGGATTTTCCACCAAATCTGAAACGCATTCGCTCCGTCCATCCTCGCAGACTCATCCAGCTCATACGGAATCGTCAAAAAGGCCTGCCTCATGAGGAAAATACCGAACGCTGTTGTCGCATGAGGAAGAACGAGACCGGCATACGTATTCTGCAGTCCAAGATCAAGCGACAGCAGATAGATCGGAATCATGAGCAGCTGAAACGGAATCATCATCGTGCTGATGATCAGCAGGAAAACAAGGTTTTTACCTCTGAAGTTCATCCGGGCAAGCGGATACGCAGCAAGTGAGCACAGCACAATGTTTAGCAGAACCGTAAGCACCGATACGATGACGCTGTTCCCCAGATACCGCCAAAACGGGAAGGTGTCCATCACTTGCGAGTAGTTGCTGAGCGTCGGGTTTTCAGGAATGAACTGAGGCGGATAGGCGAAGATATTTTCACTGCCCGATTTAAGGGACGTTGCAAGCAGCCAAAGAAATGGACCGACTGTCAGGAAAGTGACGAAGATCAGCAGGGCATACGTCAAAGTCAGCCGGACGATCTTTTTCGCATTCCATTTTTTCTTCATGTTTACTTTCACCCCGACTGCAGGTGATTGATTTCGCTGAAGTTCCATTGCCTCACCCCCTCATCGCCGTTTCGCGTTTATTCATGAACTTGATATTCAAGATTGAAAAGACAAGTGTAATCAGGAATAAAATGACTCCCCCGGCACTCGCATATCCCATCTTTAAATTCTCAAATGCTTCTTGGTAAATATAGAAAACCAGCGTTTTTGTACTGTTCAGAGGTCCGCCGCCTGTCATGACATAAATCTCTTCAAACACCTTCATCGCTGAAATGGAAGACATAATCGTCACGATCATAATGGACGGCATTAACAGCGGAATCGTAATATGGAGAATCTGCTTCCACTTGCTTGCACCGTCGATGTCGGCCGCCTCATAGAGATCTCCAGGAATGGCCTGCAGTCCCGCCAAATAAATAACCATATAATAGCCAAGGCCCTTCCAGACTGTTACCGCCATAACTGCAAATATTGAGGTTGAGGTTGAAGTAAGCCAGTGTACTGGTTCTCCGATAATCCCAAGTGATTCAAGAAAATAATTCAGCACACCCTGATCTGCGTACACCCATTTCCATGTAATCCCGACAACGACCATTGATGTAACAACAGGTATGTAATAGGCGGACCTAAAAAAAGCAATTCCCCTGATCTGCTGGTTTACAAGAATCGCAATAAAAATAGGAAGGATGACAAGTGCGGGAACCACTATGACCAAATAAAGCAGCGTCTGCCCGAGCACCTTCCAAAACAGCTCATCTTCAAACAAATTCTGATAATTTTCCGTTCCGATAAATTCCGCCTCTGTCACCATGTTGTAGTTGGTGAAGCTGAGCCAGATTGCCTGCAGCATCGGATAAAAAATGAATGCTCCAAGAATGACGCAGCCCGGCAGCAGGAACAGATACGGTGTTATTTTCCCTTGCTTCATCGCCCGCTCACCCCGCTTTTTAATGAATGGAAGACAAGCTGTGCCGCGCCGATCATTCCCGCCTGGTTTCCAAGCACAGCGGGAATCACCCTGACACCTTCCACCCGTTTCAGTAATCGATTCCACCAGTGCTCCTTGGATTCAATAATTCCTCCGCCAATGATCACAGCATTTGGATCGATGCCATGAGCAATATTTTCAATAAAAACCCCCAAATACTCCATATATTCTTCAACAACCGGAACCACTTCCTGATCGCCGCCTGCATACAAATCAAAGACAGCTGATCCCCGAACCTGCTTCCAGCTGGTGCGTTCATTGATTATGGTGTTAAGAGCCGTCCCGGAAAGGTACTGCTCCGCACAGCCTCTCCGTCCGCAGTTGCACAGACGTCCATTTGGAACAAGGACAACATGTCCCCACTCGCCGCTCTGGTGATGAGCACCAGATAGCACGGTTCCCCGTATTCGGTTTGCCCCGCCAACACCCGTGCCAAGGGTCAGCATCACCAAGTCTTCCTCCCCATAATGCAAAGCCTCTCCCCACAGAGCAGCATTTGCATCATTAACAGCAAACACCGGCAGCTTATACATATCTTCAAAAACCTTCTTAAGATTGACTCCCTGCCACCCTGGGAGGTTTGACGTTGCAAAAACAACCTCTCCCGTCCGTTCATTGATTCTGCCGGCTGATCCGATCCCAATTCCAATCACCTTGTCTGTTTCTGTGAGAAGGGAATCAATGACGAACGAAGCAGCAGACAGGATCCCTTCTCTGCCCTCATTGATAGGTGTTACGGTTTCAAAACGATTTAACATAACTCCATGCTGATCTGTTATACATCCTTTTATTTTCGTCCCGCCAATATCCAGTCCTATCACGTACACCTCTGCCATCCCCCCGGAAAACATGCGTCAGTAGATTTTCTTTACAACGGCCTGTGCCGTTTTTTCTTTCATGAGCAGAGACGCGGATTTGTTTCGTAATGCAAGCCCTGTACACAACAAATCAATCACAAAAAGCTGGGAAATCTTTGCCCCAAGTGACCCGCCTTCAAGCGGGGATTCCTTCCCTCCGCTGATCAGCACACAGTCTGCAAGCCTTGTAATCGGTGAACGGGCATAATACGTCACGGCAATCACTTTCGCTCCGTTATCGCTGGCAATTTTCAGCGATTCCAGCGTATCCTTCGTGCTTCCTGACACACTCAGGCCAATGACAAGATCTTCTTCAGTCAATGTCGCTGCCGTCATCGCCTGAATGTGCGGATCAATAATGGCATCCGTCCGTCTCCCGATCCTCAAAAAACGGTTTTTAGCATCCTGAGCGGTAAGCCCTGAAGTGCCGACTCCGAAAAAATGAACCGATTTTGCTTCAGACAAAAGAACGAGTGCTTCCTCCAGCTTTTTTTCATCCAGCAGCTGAACCGTTTCATCGATAACTTGCTTCGTGTGAGCCGCAATGGACGTAATCAGTCCGTTCGGCTGCTCTCCGCTGTCTTCTTCCTGCTCCTGCTGGGACAAATCCTTCGCAATCGCAAGCTTGAACTCCTGGTATCCCTTGGTCCCGATTTTCCGGCAGAACCTGAGAACCGTCGTGTCGCCGACCTCAGCCGCATCCGCCAGATCCGTTACCGAGAAATACAGAATTTGATCCATGTGTTCAAGAACATAGACAGCCACTTTCTGCTCTGACTTTGTTAAAGAGGGGTAATAGCTGTTAATGAGACCAGCTAGCTTCCCTTTTGATGTAAATGTTTCCGTCAATTCGATCTCCTCTTTCCAGTAAACCGTCAGTAAAAGTTTTCGTAATCAGCTGCGGCCTTGTAATGGCAGAGCCGACAACGACCGCATGGGCGCCGGCTGCAAGAGCCCTTGCCGCATCCTTCGGTGTTCCGATCCTACCTTCTGCAATCACCGGAACGTTCACGCTTTGTGCAGCTTCTTGTATTAATGTAAAATCAGGACCCGTTTCCTGTCTTGAATAGGAGGTATAACCCGAGAGCGTCGTCGAAACGCAGTCACACCCGATTTTATCCGCGTAAAGAGCCTCTTCAAGCGTAGAAATATCCGCCATGACAAGCACATGGTGCTGATGGATATAAGAGACAAGCCCTTCTAGTGTCTCACCCGATGGACGTTTTCTCTTCGTTGCATCCAGAGCAATCATCTCAACACCTGCTGCTATCAGCTCATCCGCTTCCCGCTTTGTGGCGGTAATGTAGATTTCGCTGTCCCCATAATCCCGTTTGACAATGCCAATCACCGGCAAATCGATTTCCTGTTTAATCGCTAGAATATCCTCTTTACTGTTGGCCCTGATGGCAGCTGCTCCGCCTTCTTTTGCCGCCTTTGCCATCTTTGCCATTATAGCCGGACCGTGCAGCGGCTCTTCTTTTAGCGCCTGACAAGAAACGATCAACTTTCCCTTTATCTGACTGAATAGATTCTCCATCCTGTGCTCCCCGTAACTTTGACATGAACCCGTTTGTGGAAAAAAGAAGGGAGTTTCCCCCCTTCCCTGCCTTATTGACTTAAAATTTCATTCCATTTATCTTCTGCCTGCTTGAGAGCATCATCAACGGACATTTCTCCAAGCATCGCAGCCTGCATCGCTTCATTCATGGCATTTTTCAGTTCATCGTAGCCCTTTATTGGCGGAACAAGCACTTCACTTTCTTTCAGCTGCTCAGCTGAAACGATGCGTGCCTCATCAATCGGAGTCGCATTTTCAGGAAGCTCTGTGAAATAAGGGTCCTCAAGCGCTGACTCAACGGACGGCAGGATTGTAGTCAATTTATCAAACTCAATTTGGTTCTCAGCATTCGTCAGGAAAACAGAGAATTCAACAGCCGCATCCTGATGCTCGCTCTGCTTTGGCACCACAAGGTTCATAGCCGCTACGTTCTTCTTGTTCGTTTCACCGGTAATCGATACAGCCGTCTTTGTCGCTGCAAGCACATCCGGCGCATTTTCTTTAACTGTGTTCAGGAACTGCGGACCGCTCGCAAGAATGGCAAGCTGGCCTGCCTGGTACATATCAATCGCTTTTCCATGGCCTTCTGTCAGCACTTCGCGCGGGATTAGATCAGCTTTGTATAAATCCACATAATATTGGAACGCTGCTTTTCCATCAGGTGTATTGAACGCAGCCTTTGTCATCTCTTCATTTGTCAGATCGACGCCCTTCATCACCATCGTTTCAAGGAGGTGGCTTCCGTCAAACGGAGGGAAGAACGCATATTTATCCGTCTTTTCTTTAATCGTTTTAGAAACTTCTGCAAGCTCTTCGAACGTTGCAGGCGGCTTATTCGGATCAAGCCCTGCCTCTTCAAAAATCTTCGTATTGTACATCGTTACTTGAGAAGAAAGGTACCACGGAATACCGAATGTTTTTCCGTCAAACGTGTTGGACTTCCATACGCCTTCAAAATACTGGCTCTTCACATCATCCGCAACCGCCTCATCCATATCGACGAGCGCATCAAGCTCAGCAAGCTTTGCCGCAAACTGCGGGTTCAGGTTTGCTACATCAGGAGCCGTTTTAGAGGCAACAGATGCAAGAATCTTTTTCTCCATGTCTCCCCACGGAACATCCACCCACTTGACCTTAATGTTTTCATTCTCTTTTTCAAAATCAGCAATGACGCCGTTAATATAGTCATCAAATGTCGGAGACAGCTGCATCGTCCAGAATTCAATCTCAATCGGTCCATCTGATTTCTTATCATCTGAACTCGCTTTCTCTGTGCCGTCGCTGCAGGCTGCTGCAAACATCAGCATAAATACGGTCAATCCAAGAATAAGTAAACGCAAGCTTTTCTTCACCTTTTCATCCCCCTTGATTGGCAAAAAATAATAACGCTTCTTCTAAGTGATCCTTCCAGAAAGTCCATACGTGATCTTCGTCTTTTTCTATGTACGACAACTGAGCCTCTTTTTCAGTCCATGCCTTTCGCATCAGGCGATTGCGCGTCAGTATCCATAAGCGCTGATGGCTGATCGGAGAAACAAAGTCATCCTCCTTCAAACCAACAAGCTGATGAACATGGAGATTGCTCTGCTTGCCAAGCGAGTGTACCTCCTCAAAATGAACAGGAGAAAATGCGGCAGACTGCAGCAGCAAATGCGTCCAAATCTCAGGATTTCTAAGAAAAATGGAAACACTGACCGCTCCCCCGAGCGAATCACCTAGCATCCCCTGCTTCACCACGCGCTTACCGCTAAGCACTTGATCTTCCACAAACGGAAGCAGCTCTTCCAGAAAGAACGACACATATTCGCCGTGCGTCTCCCCATTCGGATGATAACAGGCGTACCTCTGCATGGAATCACCCGGCGGAACAAGCACAATCAGCAGCGGCTTCTCCATGAGCCTGCCAAGCCTCTGCTCGAGCTCCCCAATCTCCAGGTAATCCAGCCCATCCTGCACATACAGAACGAAAACGCTCTCATTTTGCTCAAAGGCCTGATCCTCAAGCAAATAAAACTGCATCTCCCTTTGCAGACATCGACTGAAAAAATCAATTTCTCGAAGTTTAAAAGACATATCGAACTTCCTCTCACCCCTGAATCATAGACAGCCGCCTATTGATAAGAAGTATAACACCTATTCTGAATTGTGTGAATATTTTCTTCAAAAATATTTTATTTGGTGGAGAATTGCTCCAAAAAGAGTCAGTCCCGCTCCGCATTAACGTATTAATGCAGCGCGGGACTGACCCCTGCTTGAGTAAAGGAAAAGAGCCAATCGGTTGATTGGCTCAAGATTAATAGTTAAATTAGAAATGACTTGAAGTTTTTAAAGAGGAAATATTCATTTGAGGATTTATAAGATTGCGGGCATTATTTCGCCAATTTCTTCATCACGGCAATGTCTCTTTCGTTCATCACAGTTTTTTCCCAGGTATGCTCCTGATTGGCTTCTAAAATTTCGAATCTGGCGATGATCTCTGAGTGACGCTCGTTGTTTTCCTCGCGTATTTGTCGGAGTTGTTCCTGCACGGAAAGCTGCGAGTTTTTTATTCCGTCTATTTCTGTTTTCATCTCAGTTATGTCTGTTTTCATTCCTTGGATTTCTTTCTTTACTCCAGTTATGTCTGTTTTCATTTCTTGGATTTCTGTCTTTACTCCAGTTAGTTCTGTTTTCATTTCTTTGACTTCTGTTTTTACTCCAGTTAGTTCTGCTTTCATTTCTTTGACTTCTGTCTTTACTCCAGTTAGTTCTGTTTTTATTTCTTTGACTTCTGTCTTAATTCCGGTTATTTCCGTTCTCATTTCGTTTATTTCTGTTTTCACTCCGGTTATTTCTGCTTTTACTTCAGTGACCTCGCTTCTTATCTCGCTCTTAAAGCTCCCCATCATTGTAATAAGAGTTGAGATCATTTCTTCCATTCGATCTGCTTGTTCCTGATTCACTTTTCCCACCTCCATTCTACTTTCATTATACGTTTCCAAATCGGTCTGTCAAAAACGTAAAATCGTTTTTTTATCATAAAAAAGGCCAGTCTTGTATCCTTTAGAATTTTTTTACAAATAACTCTTGCATTACAAGGTAACCGATCGTATGATTAACACATACCTTGCAAAACAAGATAGTGAAATGTGGTGAAAAGAATGTCTCAGACGCAAATGATGAAAGGAATTTTAGATGGTTGCCTGCTGGCGATCATTAGTCGAAAGGAAGTGTATGGCTACGAAATGGCTCAGCGGTTAGCGGAACATGGCTTTGGGGAGGTCAGTGAGGGAACGATTTATCCATTGCTCCTACGTATGCAGCGGGAAGAGCTTGTAACGTCGGTGCAAAAAAAATCAACAGCAGGTCCTAAGCGGAAATATTACTCGCTGACAACCAAGGGTGAACATGAACTTGAATCTTTCTTAACAAGGTGGAACGTGTTAGCCGAGAGCGTAGGCAATGTCATTCAGAATGAAATCGAAAGGAAGTAGGCGCATGGCACAGCTATCAATGAAGAGTAATCGATTTTTAGATGATTTACGTATTTATTTGTTTTCGAGCGGTAAAAAAGAGGAAGAAATAAAAGCCATTGTTGAAGAACTTCGAGATCACTTAGTGGAGGCTGAGTCAGACGGGAAATCCATTGAAGCGATTGTCGGGCGTTCACCAAAAGAATACATGGAACAGCTAAATGCGGAAATGTCATTCGATTTGGCAGCATGGACAAAGTTAATTCCTCTCATTGCAGCGGGCGGACTTTCATATCTGGGTGCCGGTGACCTAATGGAAGGCCCACTTCAATACAGCCTCTGGTTCATCATTGGCAGTTTGCTCAGCACCCTCTTATTTTTAGGAAGTGTGTTCTGGACATTCCGTTTTACTGCAAGCCGTCAAGTGAGCCGTATGAAGGAAATGCTCATTTTTCTACTGCCAATTACCTTGAGTATGCTGTTTATCGGAGGTACCATGCTCGGTGATGCGTTCATTGAGACTCCAGTCATTCACTTAGGCAATACAGGAAGTGCGATCGTGGGTGTGCTGCTGGGAGTCTTTTTAACTGGTTTTTCAATCTGGGCCAAAACGCTTGTATTGCCCGTTGTCCTCGCTGCTCTTTATATCCCCGCCTATTTGCTTTCGTTCACCGAACTGCCAGAAATGGATCAACAGATCTATGGAATGATTATTGGATCTATATTGATTGGTGGTTTTATAATAGTTGAATTTACGCGTCTGAAGAAGGAAGCTTAATAAAAAATAGAAGCTGAAATTTATGTTTTCAGCTTCTTTCTTTTATTTTAATAAACGTGAATGTACGCAACATAGCAGGACTGGCTCTTAATTATTTTCTCCGTTAGAAATTTCCCCATCTCCCTCTTCTTCAAAATCGGCCGGCTCAGCAGGTTCATCCTGTGCGGGTTCCTCTTCTACTGGCTCTTCTTCTACTGGCAGCTCTTCATAGTACCCATCCGGATATTCAGGATCTTCTTCTAAAAATTCGTCTTCAGCTGCCGGCATCTCTTCAGCAGGTTCATCCCACATTTCTTCAGTGTAGTCATCTGCCGGTACATCTTCGTACTCTTCCATGTACCCGTCATCAGAAAACTCTTCTTCATCATACTCTTCATAGTATTCATCTTCAGACTCGTCATAATCGTAATTCTCAAACTCGTCACTATACTCGCCGCCGTCAAAATAGTACTCGTTATCATAAAGGTCCTGATAAAAATACAGTCCGTCCGCTGTATAGAATAAAGCTGCCACTTCCTCTGCTGTCATCGGCTGATTTACCCAGTCTGCGACTTGGTCCATTACTTGATAAAGCGGGATACTGAAGCCGATGTTAACCTCCTGATTGTCCCGCGCAGAATTAATCGCGATGGCCTTTTCAGTCGTTTTATCCAGCAGAGGCCCTCCGCTGCTTCCAGGAGCAATAGGAGCTGAAATTTGATAGATGCCCTCATATTCATGAGGAGGTATATAGAATGTCCGGCCAACCCCGCTGATATTCCCCAGTGTTGCTGTGTTTTCGTAGCCTTTTGGACTTCCGAGCGCAATCACTTCATCTCCTAATTTAGAAGGTTCTGCAAGCTCCAGTTCCAGCGGCTCTTGGCCGGCAAGCTCCGGCACCCTGATCACAGCAATATCCACTTCATTGCTGTAGCCAATGACTAAACCGGTGAGTTCTTCCCCCTGGCTGCTTCGGACTGTCACATCGAGACTGCCTTCGACGACATGCGCATTTGTCAAAATGTCACCTGATTCATTAATTAAAAAGCCGGACCCTTGGCCGTAATCACTGAAGATCGTGAACACCTTTGGCTGAGCATCCAGGATAATCTCTGACACTTCTCTTGGGGCTTTTTCCACTTCAGCTGCTGCCGGTACCGCCTCTTGCTTCTTCACTGGCTTTTCTTTAACCGGTGGTTCTGGCGGCTGCTTGCTGATTGTTTTTTCTGCCGCTGTTTTTTCCAATGGCTTTTGTTCCGTTAATTCCAGCCCTAAATATCCAATAACTCCAGCACAAATAAGCAACATCATGATGGTTAAAGCCCACAATCCCTTGCCTGCCTTCTGCTTCCTCTTATTTCCGCATCCCGTACAATACGCAGACCTCTGCGATACCGGACTTCCACATTTCTGACAATACAATCCGCCACCCCCGTAAAAGGACTATTTTACTAGTTTCATTGTATAAGAGCTTAGTTGATTTCACAACTTTTACCTTTACACAATTAACCATTTAATACTGATAATTGATCACTTAACGAATTTGTCATATTACGCAAATTCAAAACTAACACCCATCATCCTATTCATCTATCCGACTTTCTGCCTTATACTATAAAATATGGAAATTAAATGATATGAAAAGATTTTAATCAGATGCAAACTCCCAGAATCAGCACACGAGACACTTGCGAAGTGCAAATAAAGGAAACAGGGCGGAGCCATCGTCCTAAAGGGGAGGCGGCAGTCATTAAGGTTTATGAAGCCAAAACACTCGTGTCTGCGATGGAAAAACGGGCACATCAATACGAGGATCTTAAGGAACAGGTCACTCACCTGAAAAACCAATTTTTAGACATTGCCAACTTAGGTGATGAATTTCAGGGGCAAGGTGCGGAAGCGATAAAAGGCTTCTATTCTGCCCAGGCAGACGTTGCAGATGCATGGATCAGGCTGATCGATAAGAACATTGCCTTTTTCAAAGGGGTTGAGGGGGATACGGAAGACGCCAAGCTGTCAGGGAGTACGTTCGTCCAAATGCCTTTTCTTGAAGAAAACATCCCAACAGCGCAAAATCGCGCGCGGGAAATGGTGGAGGATCAGCAGAGCTCGCTTGGAACGATCCTGCGCAGCATTGACGACTTGATCTCCCTTCCCGTGTATTCAGCAGAAACCTTTCACTACTTTATGGACGAAGCAGATAAAAAGAGGAAGGAAACCGTTGACACCGTCAACCAGCTCGATCAGTCCCTCACGGATGAATACGCCATCTCGGAATATGACCAGCAGTATCTTGCAGGCCTTTTCGGACAGCTGCTTGAATCTTCAAGGCAGGGAAACAGCATTACCCCCGTTCACTTTGATGCAAAAG
The DNA here is from genome assembly GCF_053629595.1 of Metabacillus sp. SLBN-84. Classification (NCBI taxonomy): domain Bacteria; kingdom Bacillati; phylum Bacillota; class Bacilli; order Caryophanales; family Bacillaceae; genus Metabacillus; species Metabacillus sp. SLBN-84. Next base: position 419,715 of record NZ_JBRJIP010000001.1, on the reverse strand, counting down.
CATACAAAAACAGCGATCTTTATAAGATGAAAGCAGATATCGAAAACAGTTCGAAAGAATACCTCTCCTTCAAAGCCGAGCAGGCAGAAGCAAGGAGACAAATGAAAATTGCCCAGGAACTCGAATCCCCCCCCTGGTACGGAAAAGTATGGGACACAACAAAAACGTTCACTGGCGAAGTATCAGGCTACTATGACTTCAAGCGTGCCTCAGAAGGGATTGACCCCATCACCGGCGAAAAACTTACAGAAGCCCAGCGCATCACTGCCGGAGCCATGGCGACCGCAGGCGTTATCCCGGTCGTAGGCTGGGCGGGACGTGCCTTCAAAGGCGGCACTGCCATCTACAAAAGCGTCAAAGCCTACAACGCTGCAGACCATGCTCTGGATGCATACAAAACATCCAAGTCCTTCAGCACTCTTCAGAAAACCGAAATGGGCATCTACGGCCTCGTCTCTGCAAACGGAATGGGAGAGGCTGTCCTTGGCAAAGACATGTTCGGCAACCAGCTCACAGAACAGCAGCGGCAGCAAAGCCTTATGCAGGCCCTCGGCATCCTCGGCGTCGGCGGTGCAGCCTACGGATGGGACAAGCTCGCTGCCAAAAACGGGAACATGCTGCCGGTCAGCAACCAGTATGTGAATCAGAAGATTGAGAATGCACATGCGATTTTGAACGATGTCGGGAAACAGGTTGGGAGTTTTCCGGTGCCGATCCCGGTGCCGGCCAGACAGGCTGCTGGTTTAGGAATGAATATGCTGCCTGGTTTGGAGTACAGGTCTTTAAGTGAGATTGTTGCTTGGGCTAGGAGCAGTGCGGCTGTTAGAAGCACGAGTTACACCTTGGAAGATTATCTTGAGAAAATAGTCGTTAACGGGAAAATCGACGTTGATGTGATGACTAAGTTAAAAAATGCTATTCAAAATAATTCGTTTAGTGCAGATGAGCTGTCTGTAATTAGCCAAAAAATGTCTGATTTAGGAATTACTAAAGAATACAATGAAGCATTATTAAAAATTGATTTTGGAAAGTATCTCAAGAAATTAATTGGACCTCCCCCTTTGGCCATGATTAATCCACATGCCCATCATATTTTGTTTAAAAAAGGGCTTGGTGAGACTCAACAAAAACTTGTCCAAGAAGGTCAGGAAATACTAAAAAGGTATGGTATAGATCCAATAATCGGTAAAGAAAATCTGGTTTGGGCACCTAATGCAGTTATAGGCCAGCATAGTCTTGATTCTCTAGAAGAAGTGGTGAACCGGTTAAAAGCTGTGGAAGAAATGGGTGGCGACATTGACGATATAGTAGAAGCTCTCGGTGATTTAGGAGATATTGCAAGTACAAGATAAAAAAAGATTAAGGTGGTATGGTTATGGATGAAAAAAGTTTAAATAAAAGCATAAGAAATGCTATAAAGCTGGGTGACAGCAGTGAAGTCAAGCGTTTAATTGACAATAATCCAGAATCTTTACACACTATAACTCCCTTCGGTACGTGGTTACATGTAGCAGCAAAAAAAGGGCATTTAGAAATAGTAGAATACTTGATTAATAAAGGAATTGATGTAAATACTAAAGGAGATATTTTTGATGCATCTCCATTAAGAGCTGCCGCTGGAGCCGGTCATTTGGAGATAGTGAAATATTTAATAGAGAATGGTGCGGAATTAGATGTAAGCTTAGCTAAAAGAAATCCATTATTCGGGGCAATCTACGGAGGGCACAAAGAAATAGCAGAATTTCTAGTTAAAAACGGGATCAACATTAGCATTAGATATACCGGAGAAAATATTAAAGATATGAATGCCTATCAATATGCTAGAGAATTCGGCCAAACAGAAATCGCAGATTACTTAAAACAAAGGATGGAGGGAAACAAATAGTTAACTATTTTAAGACACTTGTTTTCCATTTTGGAGTCATGTTTCTGCTACAGAGCTTTCAGACTTCCATTTACTGGTACAGTTGAATATAAATAAATAAAACTTGAAGGATACTCTTATCTTTCAAGTTTTTTCTTCTTGCATACCTGAGATACAGCAAAAAGTTAACCCTATAACTCCAACAAATCCCCATACATAGCCTCATTCGAATGAATATAACTCCCCTTGCCGTCTCCAGCCAGCAGAGAACAGTTCCACTTGCTCATCTCACAATGGAAATAAGCGGACAGCAGCTGCAATCTTTGTCCTATTCCTGAGAATGCATGGGTACGATATTGTTAAAATTGTAAATTATTTTCCTGCAAACAAAAACCAACCCCCTCCCCCAAAAAAAGCAGAAAAGAATTGGTTTTTATCTTTACAAAATCATCATCGCTATCAATCCGGCTGCTATCCCTAGCAGAACTGTGGATCCGGCGACAAAGGCAAGCACTTTCTTCGGAAAAGAGCCTGCGACGATCAGCAGGGACGGGAGGCTGATGGCCGGGAGCGTGATGAGGAGTGCTCCAGCCGGGCCGGCTCCGAGGCCTGCTGCCATGAACGTTTGGATGATCGGGATTTCAGCTGCGGTCGGGATGACGAAAAGCATACCGGCGACAGCGAAAAAGATCAGGATGAGAATGCTGTTTGCCGCAGCTTCCCCGACATTCGGGAACAGCCAGACGCGTGCTGCACCAAGCAGCAGAACCGAAAGGACATAGGCCGGTACGACATAGAGCAGCATCGTTCCGAGGCTTTTACCCCATCTTGAAAGGAAAGAGCCGGCTGGTGCCTGTTCGGCTTCTTTCATGAGCTTTTCAGCCGGAAGCGGTGTGTCCTCTTTCATGAACCGGTTGGCCAGGTAGCTGACGCCGAAGGTCAGAATGAGGCCGAAAACTAGCCGGAGCACGGTGAACTTCCAGGAGAGCACAAAGGTCATGAAGACGAGAACGGCCGGGTTCAGCACCGGATTGCCGATCCAGAAGGCAAGACTCGCTCCCGCCGACACATTCTTTTTCCGCATGCCTACCGCCATCGGGGCGGCGCAGCATGTGCACATCATACCTGGAAGGGAAGCGAGACCGCCGGCTGCCGTGCTGCCGAAAGTCGTTTTCCCTAGCACGCGCAGCAGCCAATGGGACGGCAACAGCACTTGAATGAGCGAGCCGAGGACGATACCCAGGATGGCCGCTTTCCAGACCGCTTTAAAATAGACAGTGGCATATTCCCATGCACTGTTCCACGATGGAGCGGCGCCTGCCTCCGGATTGCCGAGAATCGAGTCGCCGATTGAGTGGGTGGAAGCAGCGATCCATGATTTTTCAACGTATGGCACCCATTTTACATAGGATAAACCTGCAGCAGCGATGACAAGAAACAAGATCACAAGCCAGACCGTTTTTTTGCCGGACGGACTGGTCTCCTGAAGAGCACTTTGAGCCAATTTCATTCCCCATTTTTTATAGAATAAGAACAAGATCACATTATATCATGGCTGCAGCCATGCATGCCTCTTCCATGCTTTTTTGAGGAAGGTATTTTATAATGAAGAGAGTGATAATAGAAAGGTTGGCGTCATAATGACTCAAAATATAAAATTAACATCCCTATCAACGAAAGGCGGCTGCGGCTGCAAAATCGGACCGGCTGATCTTCAGGAGGTTATCCGCACTCTTCCCCCTGCCGTACCGAACCCTGATTTGCTTGTCGGCCTCGACACAAGTGACGATGCCGGTGTGTACCGTCTGACGGACGAGCTTGCGATTGTTCAGACGCTTGATTTCTTCACCCCGATCGTTGACGATCCGTATTCCTTCGGCCAGGTAGCAGCTGCGAACGCAATCAGCGACATTTATGCGATGGGAGGAAAACCACTGACAGCACTGAATATCGTTGCTTTCCCGATCGCAGATCTGGACAAGCAGATTCTTGCCGACATCCTACGCGGTGCAGGCGATAAGCTGAAAGAAGCCGGTGCAACGCTAGTCGGCGGCCATTCCATCGAGGATAAAGAACCAAAATTCGGTTTGGCGGTAACCGGAACGGTCCATCCTGATAAAGTACGCGCCAATGCTGGCGCAAAACCAGGTGACAAATTGATCTTAACGAAGCCGATCGGTGTCGGCATCCTGACTTCTTCTATTAAAAGAGATCTGCTCACAGAGGAAGAAATTGCCCGTGTCACTGAAGTGATGGCGACGCTGAATAAAACAGCAGCCGAAACGATGGCACAATATGACGTGCACGCATGCACCGATGTGACAGGCTTCGGGCTGCTCGGCCACACATCTGAAATGGCAAAAGGGAGCAAAGCGGGCATCCGGATTGCAAAAGAAGCAGTCCCTGTCCTCCCGAGAGTGCGGGAGCTTGCCGAACAAGGCGTTATTCCAGGCGGAACGAAAAACAACTTCGCTCATCTGCAGGGAGACGTAACCTTCCCGGAGAGCATGGATCAGATTGATCAATACATTTTGTGTGACGCAGTGACGTCCGGCGGGCTGCTCATTTCGGTGGCAGGCAGCGAAGCAGATGCTTTACTGAAGGATCTTCTCGATGCAGGTGTGGAAGCGGCCATAGTCGGAGACGTTACTGCAGATCATCCGGGACACATCACAGTTTCGGAGAAGCTTTAACGGGAGAAGGGCGGAATGACGGTGTTTCAGGACTTACATGTTGACCAGTTATTAGAGATGCAAAACGAAAAGAAAATCACGGCGGTGGATGTCCGATCCCCGTCTGAATACAGAGAAGCGACCATCCCGGGGGCCTTGAACATTCCTCTTTTTAACGATGAAGAACGTGCCGAGATCGGCACCATCTATAAACAGGTCGGCGTTCAGGCAGCTAAAGACCGCGGCCTCGAAATCGTGTCGGCAAAGCTGCCGGAATTTATCAAGACGTTCAGCGCAATCCCCGGACATAAGGCCGTCTTCTGCTGGAGAGGCGGGATGCGGAGCCGGACGTCTGCGACAGTGCTCGACCTGATGGGCCTCAAAACGTTCCGGCTCGACGGAGGCGTCAGAGCCTACCGCCGCTGGGTTGTCGACAAAATCGAAACCATCGACTTCCTGCCGGACGCCTATGTACTGAACGGCTATACCGGCTCAGGCAAAACATGGCTGCTTCACAGGCTGAAGGAGCAGGGCTATCCGGTTCTGGACCTCGAAGGAATGGCAAACCACCGGGGTTCAATTTTCGGCCAGATCGGGCTTGAGCCCCATAACCAGAAGACCTTCGACTCTCTCTTGATGATGGACACCCTTCCGCTCCAAACCTCCCCTTTCGTTGTCCTGGAAGCGGAAAGCAAGCGGATCGGGAAGGCTGTACTGCCTGAGTTCATCGCAAAAAAGAAAGAACAGGGCTCCCAGCTGTTCCTCGACATCCCAAGAGCCGAGCGCGCCCGGTTCCTCGTCGAAGACTACAAACCATGGGAGCACCACGACGAATGCATGAAAGCCTTCAGCCGGATCAAAACTCGAATCCACACCCCGGCCGCAGCGCAGATTGAAACCTCCCTTCAAACCGGAGATTACACTGAAGCAGTTGAGCTGCTGCTTGAATACTACTACGATCCGCGCTACGAGCATACCGCCCAGCAGTATCCGGAGGAGAACAGAATCACAATCTCTGTGAAAAATGCGGAGGAAGCGCTTGGGGAATTGGTAAAGGTTTTGCCGGTGCCGGTTAGAAAATGATTGTTGATTGAAGCACTTTGCTGGGGACAGTGGGGTGCTTTTTAAATTACGTCAGTTTAACACTTCAAGACGATTACTCTTTCATGGAAGCAGCGGGACGGTTCTCGCGCTTCCTTACCCTGACGCTTTTACAGCACATTAGGCTGCCCAAGACAACAATCTCAGCTATGATAAAAAGATTAACTATTCAACTCCAATAAATCCCTTTCCATAGCCTCATTCGGATGAAAATAACCACCCTTGCCGTCTCCAGCCAGCAGCGAACTAATCCACTTGCTCATCTTCACTTGAACAATTGAGTCTATTTCCAGGAACTTTTCGCCGAAAAGGACATTTTCACATTGTTTATTTAACCTCGCAACCAGAGTCCGGTTTTTCGTTTTAGCAAACGTCAGGTGTGAGAGCGCGCTCATATATTCTTCAATGACTTCTTCATCAATGGCTTCAGATTGGAAAACCTCGCGAATCGCTTTTCTGAGCAGTTGATATAAATTCTTTTTATCCTTGGCTTTTAATCCATAAAGAACGATGGCGTATCGGCCAATGCTAATCCAATGTACCAAAAAACTGCTCGACGAACTGAAAGTTACCCCTGCTGAACAGGCTGAAGAAATAAATCCTATCCTATCGTGGCATGCCAATTCAATAAAGATTGGCAGGCATAAATTCCTGGTGCTTGTTAACGACAAAAACTCTCCTTTATGTATCGAAACTATATAAAACACTTTGCACAGTAGATATTTCCTTATTATACTTCTTTTCATCCTATCTAAATCCTCTATCATCGAAGACAGGTGACTAAAGTATGAGATGTGCGCTCAACTTTGCTCAAAAATAAAAGCAGGAAGTCATTTATTCAAACAGCTTCCCACTTTTTACTTTATTCACTGATTACTCCTACCGAACTACACTAATTCTCCCCTCCGTCCCCACATCAATAACCCCTAAATCCTTTGTATACTCTATCAAAACTTCCGCATCCGTCCGTGCACTTTGCTCATCAACCAGTAATTGACTGTCTTTAAACATCGTGTATCCGTCTCCGCCGTTAAATACATAGTTCAACATGGCTACTTTGTACGTTTTTTGCATGTCAATCGGTTCATTGTTGACTGAGATCGTTTCTACTCTTGATCCCACTGGTTTAGCAGGGTTATAGGAATAGGTCATGCCTGAGACCTGCATAAATCCGCCGCCCAGATTTTCGACTCTTGATACTCCGTTCTCGAGAGCAGCTTTAATGGTTTCGCCTTTTACGTCTGCCAGGATCACTTTGTTTTGAAAAGGAAGAATGGAGTAGGCATCACGCAATGTAAATTCTCCGGCAGGAATACTTGTCCGGATTCCGCCGCCATTCATCATACCTATATCCGCGTTGTAAAAAGAGCGATAGCTGTCCGCTACAAAATTGCCGATATTCGTTTCCTGATATCTCGTTTCATGGTTATCTCCATAAATAAGAGGAGTCTCTAATTTGGCTATTGGTTTTCCAAGCTCCTCCTCCAGCTTATTCTGATAATAATCTGCGAGCTCTTTTAATTCCGGATCTTGGGGTACTGTATGATCGACCTCTATTACTGATGGTTTCAGCTGAATCTCTTTGCCGTCTTTTGTGATATCCAATCGGATCATTGAGCCTAAGTTTCCTTCTGGAGCAAGGATGTAACGATTATTTTTGTATTCATGGATAAAAGATTGTTCTTCAGCCTGTTCTTCCGTAAACACGGCATTAATTTCAGGAACTGCTGCTAATAATTGTTCATCCTTCTTTAAGGACTCTTGTGTTAATGCAATAACAGCGTCCACTTTTTTTGTTTCTTTCATTTTTCCAACTGCATGTTTGGCCGACTGAATAAGATCTTGCTGAACGACTTTCCCGTCTGAAGATGTAGTGTTCATATCATCCGTAAGACTAATAACGCCAATTTTAACTCCCTGTTTATTTATAACCTTGTAGGTTGGGACATCAGCAAACGGCTTTCCTTCTTTATCTGTAAGATTAGAAGACATCCATTCAAAGTCAGATTGCTCAACCAGTTTTTTTGTCACATCAGATCCAAAATCAAAATCATGCTGACCGAAGTTTGCGAGATCAATGCCAATTGCATTAAAGGCTTCAACCATTGGAAACCCCTGGTACACAGCCCCAAATAGCGTGCCTCCGCCCAAATCTCCTCCAAAGGCCACTGCCGTATGTTTATTCTCACTTCTGACACGGTCAATGGCTGTTTTCAGCCTTGCGACACCGCCCCGGTCTCCCAATTTATTAACGACCGGACTTATTTCATGAGCATCGTTGAAATATAGGACTGTTGCTTTTCGAGGCTGCTCTTTAGCTTCTGCACTTACGTTGTTTATTAATAAAGAGCTGATAACCATGACGAAACTTAATAGAACAAGAAATAAGCGATTCATAAACACTCTCCTTATATGTAATTGAGTTTATTCCTTTTAAGTGTACAAGGAAGGTGTGAAGCGGATGTTACAGGTTTGTTAAAATGTTCAATTCCCTTAGGAGCATCAAAATACCCGCCGGAAAATGAGGAAAATTTTCCACGTAAACGCTTAAATTTAATAAAAAACAAGAAATTTTCAATAAAATGATTGATTTTTCGTGTTTTTGGATTTAGACTGAGTTTAGCCTAAATTATCTGAAAGGTGGAAAGATTATATATGATCACCGAAAAAAATAAATTGACTGATTTTAATATGAATTTTTTTAGTCTTAAAGGAAAAGCAGCCATCATCACTGGAGGAAATTCAGGGCTGGGGCAGGGATTCGCGCTTGCACTCGCTAAAGCCGGTGCTGATATTTTTGCAGTCAGCATGGCAGAAGACGATAATCAGACAAAGGAACTAATTGAAGCCGAGGGAGTCAAGTATCACTTAATGATTGCTGACATTACTAAAGAGGGTGCCTGTAAGCAGATCATTGATGAATGCGTACAGACATATGGGAAGGTCGATATCTTGATGAATAATGCCGGAATCGGCATTAATGTAAAAGATGTGACACAGTTTACTAGACTTCAATGGGACAAGATGGTGTCAGTCAATCTGACGGCAGCATTCGAGCTCGCGCATGAAGCGGCTAAGCATATGATCGAGCAAAAAAGCGGAAAAATCATCAATACGTGCTCTTTATTTTCCTACCTCGGAGGACAATGGTCACCGGCTTATGCAGCGACAAAACACGGTTTAGCCGGTTTTACGAAAGCATATTGTGATGAATTGGCACAATTTAATATACAAGTTAATGGCATTGCGCCTGGATATTTCGCGACAGATGTTACGAAGGATACAAGAGCAAATCCAGAAAGCAATCAGAGGGTTTTGGATCATATACCTGCAAACAGATGGGGAAACATTGTTGATTTAATGGGGACGGTTGTCTTTTTAGCAAGTGACGCGTCCAATTATGTAAACGGTTCCTTAGTAAATGTAGACGGCGGTTACCTAGTCCGATAGATTCGAATGAAGCCAATAAAAATTAGAACTAAAGGAGAATGAACCATGCACACACAATTGATTGAAGAGTTAAAAGCACTGCTATCAGCTGAACAGGTCGTAACGAATGATGAGGCGTTATACGATGCTTCTGCAGACCGTTATAAAAAATACGCAAAAACAAAAAACGCACTGAATGTTCCAGCTCCGATTGCCATCGTCTATCCACTCGCTACGGAAGATGTGAAATCGATTCTTATGTTCTGTAATGAAAACGATATCAACGTCATTCCAAGAAGCGGAAAAACAGGCACTGAGGGCGGATTGGAAAACTGGAAAGAGACATCGATCGTAGTAGACGGATCGAAAATGAACGAGATTATTAAAATTGATACTTACAACATGCAGGCTACTGTACAAACAGGCGTAAAGCTGCAAAAACTTGAAGATGAGCTTCGCAAACAAGGCTATACAACAGGTCATTCCCCTCAATCTAAGCCAGTTGCACAGCTTGGCGGATTGGTCGCGACGAGAAGTATTGGACAGTTCTCTACTCTATACGGCGCAATCGAAGATATGGTTGTCGGATTGGAATGCGTATTCCCTGAAGGACAAGTTTCTAAAATTAAAAACGTGCCAAGACGCTCAGGCGGACCAGACATCAGACATATTGCGATTGGAAACGAAGGCGCCCTTTGCTACATCACGGAAGTGACAGTGAAAATCTTTAAATATATGCCTGAAAACAACGAATTCCACGGCTACCTCATTAAAGACGTAGAAACTGGAATCAAGATCCTTAGAGAAGTCATGGTAAACGGCTTCAGACCATCCGTTGCCCGTGTTTACTCGGAAGAAGATGCAAGACAGCATTTCGAACACTTCTATAAAGACAAATGCGTCTTAATTTTCACAACTGAAGGTCCTAAGGGAATCGTCAAAGCGACAAACGAAGGAATCAATGAGGCTGTTGAAAAGTTCAAGGACGGAATCATTGAAAAAGTAGATTCTTCTCTCATTGAAACATGGTTCAATCACTTGAACTGGGATGAAAGCAGAATCCAAAAAGAGATTCAGGACATGATTGATTACAATTCACATGACGGATTTACAACCGAGGTATCTGCTGACTGGGACAGCATCGTGAAAATCTACAACAACGTTATTGCAAGAATTAAAAATGAGTTTGACAGAGTGGAAGATTTGACGATGCTCGGCGGTCACTCATCCCACAGCTACCTGAACGGAACGAACATGTATTTCGTCTACAACTACAAAATCAACTGTGCGCCGGAAGACGAGCTGCGCATCTATCACCACCCGATTCACGAAATCATTATTGAAGAAACGCTGAAGCTTGGCGGCTCTATGTGTCATCACCATGGAATCGGAAAATATCGTTCAGAGTGGACGAAGGATGAGCACGGTTCAGCTTACTACATGCTTGAAAAGCTTAAAGAAGCGTTCGATCCAAAGGGCATCATGAACCACGGCACGATTTTCCCGCAGCCAAATGAAGTGAAGAAATATATTAGAAGCTGATAGGAGAGCTATTATGGGCAAAAGATATATTATGGGGATCGATAACGGGTCACAAAGCACGAAAGTAGCCATCTTCGATTTAGAAGGCAATGAAGCTGCTTTCGGCTCATGCTCGTTAAAAGAAACGTTAACCCCCCAACCAGGTGTTGTTATCCATCCGGATGAAGACTTGTGGGACAGTGTTTATCATGGCGTGAAAAATTGTTTAGAGAACTTTAAAGGTGACCGGACAGCAATCGAAGGAATCGGATTGTGCACGATTCGTTGCTGCCGTGTCTTATTAAAAGAAAATGGTGATTTAGCCCATCCAGCGATAAGCTGGATGGATGCTAGATTATCAGAGCCTTATAAACATGAAGATGATCAGGTGAAATTCGTGACGACTACTTCAGGTTATTTAGGGCTGAGACTAACCGGAGAACACAATGATACAGCGGGCAATTATGAAGTCCACTGGCCTCTTGACCGTGAAACGCTGGACTGGTCAAAAGACGACGAAGATATAAAAGCCATGGGCCTGACAAGAGACATGCTGTTCAACCTTGTAAAGCCGGGTGAAAAACTGGGTTCTATCCGCAAAGAACTTGCGGATGATTTTGGTTTAAAAGAAGGCATTCCAGTCGTTGCGACATCAAATGATAAAGCGGTTGAAGTGCTGGGCTCTGGCATCAACAAAAAGAACTCCATCATGATTTCACTTGGAACATTCATTTCAGCCATGGTTTTGCGAGATGAGTATTATGAAAACGCTAACAACTTCTTCCCCACTCTTGCATCAATTCCTTTCAAATACGTGTATGAATCGAATGGAATCAGACGGGGATTATGGACTGTCAGCTGGTTTAAGAAGTTAATCGGAGAAGAACTAGTGACGGAGGCTACTAAGCTTGGAATATCAGAAGAGGAATTCCTGAACCGTAAAGCTAAAGACGTGCCTGTCGGCAGTGATGGCCTGATTACCATCTTAGACTGGCTGGCTTCTCCCGCTGCACCTTACCGAAAAGGGATCATGATCGGTTTTGACCAAAGACACACAAGATATCACATGTACCGCTCCATATTAGAAGCCATTGCTTTCAACATTAAAAACAACATCGATGACATGGCAGAAGAAATTAGCCTCGAAATCGATGAAGTAGTGGTCAACGGCGGCGGTTCAAAAAGTGACGTCATGATGCAGATCATTTCTGATTTATTCGGGCTGCCGGCACACCGGAGAACAGGAAGCAGCAGTGCCTGCTTAGGTGCAGCCATATCTGTTGCCGTCCACCTATCAATCTATGATGACTTTTCTGAATCCATCGAAAAGATGGTTAAAACGGAAACGACATTCTACCCGGATTCGAACAGCCATGCTTTTTACAGCGAATTGAATCAAACAGTTGTTAAAAACGTCAGACAGCATACGGATAACATACTAAAACTATCGTATCCGATATTTAATTAAGAAGTGGATGGTGCCCATGCAATCAACTAATGTTAAAAGATATTTGCAGTTTTTCCTTATCGTTTTAGCAGCAGGTGCTATATTTCCGTTGATTTATCTTCGCACCAATTACCAGGGAACCATCTTAGAAGTGTATGACATGACCCTCCCTCAATTAAATACCATTTTCTCGGCCCTTGGCATTGCGTTTATCGTCGGATATTTTCCAAGCGGATGGATTTCCGACCGGTTTTCTGCCAAGAAATTAATTTCGATTTCCTTGTTGTTTGTTGGTCTTGCCGGAATTTGGTTTGCCCAGGTGCCAAGTTATCCAATCGTCATCCTGATCTTCATCATCTGGGGAATCTTCTCCGTTCTGACGTTTTGGTCTGCCCATCTGAAAATTGTTAAACTCATTTCCAAACAAGAAGAAGAAGGACGCTTTTTTGGCATGCTGGATGGCGGAAGAGGCGTAGTCGAAGCGATATTAGCAAGCATCGCCGTCTTTATTTTCTCAAGTGCGCTGGGATCAAGTACGGCAATTGAAGATAAAAAAGACGCTTTAGTGAATGTCATCTATATGTACTCCGGTGTCCTGATTGTTGTATCCGTTCTCATTATGCTTTTTGTAAATGTTGACGGGAAGGCTGAAAGAACCGAAGTGGAAGCTCCTAAAACGGGATCGGGCAGCAAAAGAAGTTCTCTTAAAGATGTCTTTTCAAACAAGTTTGTATGGCTGCTCGGCGGAATTATTTTCATGAGCTATATTGTCACTTGGACAATCTACTACTTTGGAGGATTTTTACAAACAAACATCGGCATGAGTGCTTCTATTGTAGGCACGGTCACAGTTGTCATGCTCTGGATGAGGCCGCTTGGCGGAGTTGCAGGCGGATTCCTGGGTGATAAGTTCGGAAAAAGCAATATCCTGATCATTGCCTTAGCTTTAGCAGCTGTATTCTTAACGTTGATTGCGTTATTGCCTGCCGCACTGCCTTCTAATTTCTTTTACGCTCTTGTTATCTTAAGCGGTTTGTCCGTTTACACAATACGCGGCCTTTATTGGTCCCTGCTCGGTGATTGTCAGATTCCTGACGAAAAACTGGGTCTTTCCATCGGACTCATTTCATTTATCGGATACTTGCCGGATATCCTTCTGCCTCTAGTCATGAGCATGATGATCTCATCGTTTGGAGATGCAGGCGGATACAATGCATACTTCCTGTTTAGTGCAGTCGCCGGTGTATTAGGTATTCTTATCACCGTCATGTTCAAAATAGGAGTCAGCAAACGCGCAGCTATTACAGTGAACGATGACATTTCAGCTTAATACAGCAGCAATGCGATTCAGAAGTATACTGTCTCAGGTTGTTATCTCACCAAATTTTTTTGGCAGATAGCAGCCTCATTTTTCGTTACACCCGCTCTCTCCTATTAAGCAGATACATAACTTCCTGTATAATAAAGATAATTCAAAAGAGATGATGGGTGATTTTCTAAAAGAAAGGAGTGTCAGCACATGATAAAAGTAGCCACCGACAAATTAACAAAGCTTGAAGAAGAACTGCATGACAAGCTCTCTAAGGCCGTTTCTGCAAACGACAAAATTAAAATCATTGAAGCCGCAGAAATAGGGGAAGTCTCTCCTTCAAAGGTGTCAAAACTAGTCCGGAAACTGGGCTTTGATAACTTCAAACAATACAAGCTGTACTTCAGCGGTCAGGAAATGACCAGTAAAAAGCAAAAAAAATCAAACGAAATCGAGCGGCTGAAACTTTTTCTGGAGACGTTTGATACCGGCATTATTCATGATTTCATTTCAATCTTTCAGAAGTACGATAAGATCGTGTTATTTGGACTCGGCCCATCCTTTATCAGTGCAGAATATTTCGCATATAAACTCGCCACCGTATCGGATAAGAATGTCACGGTCACACAAAGCGAGGATTTTGCGGAACGATTAGCAGACGAAAAAACGCTGCTCATCGTCCTTTCCGTAACCGGAAAATTTTCTTCCTTCCACCCCTTGTTTGAAAATGTGAAGAACAACGGATCAAACATCATGCTGATTCTTGAAGAATATGTAGATACACGTGAATTTCTTGCAGACTACATTTTTCATTTATCGAAATTTAATCAGGATGATGCCCTGCTTCCATTTGAAAAAACCAGAACGGTGTTCTTTATTTTTATAGAAGAAATTATAGCTAAGCTGACTAACTCGGGCACTTCTTCATGAAGTGCTTCCGTTCTATGTTACGAGTTTATTAAATCAAAAAAAGAGAATTGAATATTTCTTAGAGATAAATAAAACGTAAGCGTTTTCTTGCAGGCATCTTGGAGGAGGAGCAAAATGAAGTCATTGAAGCATTGGGTGTTTTGGCCACCTTTTTTATTGGTATTAGCAGCAAGTATAGTAAGTTTCACAAACAAAAATACGTTTATAAACATCACAACTGGCGCGAATGACTGGGTCATAGCAAACGTAGGCTGGGTTTTCAGTTTAGCCGGACTTTTTATGGTCGTTGTATGTGTCGGTGTCTACTTCTCTAAATTAGGAAAGGTTAGAATTGGAGGAGAAAACGCGAAACCTCTTCTATCCTTCCGCAATTGGTTCGCGATTACGTTAACCACAACCATTGCAGCAGGCATTACCTTCTGGGGAATCGCAGAAACCGATTTACCACCTGGTTGAGCCTCCAAAAAGCATGAATCTGGAACCTAACAGCGCAGGGGCAGCGATCTTCTCGATGTCAACCATGTACCTTCACTGGACCATCACTCCCTACGCCATTTACTGCATCCCTGCATTAATGTTTGCGTTTGCTTATTACAACATGAAACAGCCTTTCAGCATAGGCTCAACTCTCGCTCCGCTCCTTGGAAAAAAGATACACGGCAAATGGGGCAAAGCACTTGATGCCGTATGTCTGTACACATTAGCTTTAGGTATGGCAGCAGCCATGGGGACAAGCATTCTCAACTTAGCAGGCGGAGTCAATTACTTATCCGGGCTCAAAAGTGCCCCGCTGTTATGGGCTATCATTGCAGCATTTGTGATGACAACATTCATTATCTCAGCGTCAACAGGACTCATGAAAGGGATCCGCATCCTCTCAGACATCAATTTTAAATTATTTCTGTTTATCATCATCTTTATCTTTTTAGTCGGACCTACTTCTTATATCTTGAACCTAGGAACGGAGTCTTTTGGCCATTATTTAACACATTTCTTTGAAAAAAGTTTATTTACCGGCGCAGCAGCAAATGACCAATGGCCGCAATGGTGGACCACCTTTTATTGGGCAAACTGGTTTTCATGGGCTGCCCTTACAGCCCTGTTCTTAGGACGAATTGCATACGGGCATACAGTAAGAGCCTTTATCATCGTGAACTTTGCCTTACCTGCCGCTTTCGGCGGAATCTGGATGACCATCTTTGGCGGCACCTCCATCTATCTGCAGATGAACGACGGGAAGTTTGGTGATATTTTAACCAACAGCGGACCGGAAGCCCTGGTCTATGCGGCACTGGAAACCCTGCCACTATCAGAAATCATCATCCCGCTTTACCTGTTTATCGTCTTCATCTCCTTCGTGACCTCAGCCGATTCTACACTGGCCGCAATGGGAGGAATCAGCTCCAAGGGAATTACACCTGAAAGCCCGGAACCAGGTGTCTTCATTAAAGTCATATGGGGTATCACCATTAGCGCAGTCGCTTGGGTGATGATCAGCTTTGCTAAAATCGATGGAATTAAAATGCTTTCTAATTTGGGCGGAGTGCCTGCTGTTTTCTTGGTTATCGGGATTGTTTTCGCTCTTATAAAAGTGGCTAAAGAGCCTGGGAAGTATGATAGGACGGTGGGAGAAATGGGGGGAGAGAAGAAGCAGCACAAGGCAGGGTAAAAAATTTAAGAACATAAAACACGCATCCCGCACCCGAAAATCTCTAAAATGGATATTGACTTAAATCTATTTGGAAGAAACACTGTCGAACAGCTGTTTTTAATGATGGAGCACATAGATTAACCTTTTCAGAAGACGTCACTGATTGCTCGGTTCGTGGTCATAAATTAAGTGTAATAGTGATATTAATGAAAAAGCTGTCATGCATAAAAATGCACGACAGCTTTTTTAATGTTTAATCATAATTCGCTTTTGATGCCAATTCCAAGCGGTAGAAATAATATCCTCGAGAGAGTACTCAGTCTTCCAACCCAATTCATTATAAATTTTGTCAGAAGAAGCTACTAACCATGCCGGATCTCCTGCACGACGTTCACTCATCAAGACATTCGCTTTTTTATTCGTTACCTTTTCGCACATGTCTATCACTTCTTTTACTGAATAACCAAGACCGTTTCCTAAGTTATAAGTAGCGGTATCTTTAGTATCATTCAAAAGTGCTTCCAATGCTAAAATATGTGCATTTGCTAGGTCTGTAACATGGATATAATCACGAATACAAGTACCGTCTTCCGTATCGTAATCTGAACCAAAAACTGAGATATTATCACGCTGTCCAAGCAAATGCTGCAAGATAATAGGAATCAAATGCGTTTCAGGATCGTGTTCTTCCCCAATCTCTCCACTTTTGTAAGCTCCAGCAGCATTAAAATATCTTAAAACAACATATTTTAAATCTTGTGCAACAGCTAAGTCAGATAGGATATGTTCAACCATCAGCTTAGATTGTCCATAAGGATTGATTGGATTCGTAACTGTTTCTTCGGTAATCATATCTACTTCTGGTATTCCATATGTGGCAGCCGTAGACGAGAAAATAAACTTCTTTATCCCAAATTCAAGCATCGTATCTAATAAAGTCAGCGTCGAGGAAACATTATTTAAATAATACTTCATTGGGTTTAAGACTGATTCTCCAACAAGGCTACTCGCCGCAAAGTGCATAACTGCATCAATAGGATATGTTGAGAAAAGAGATTTCAAGTCTTCGACATTTCCCAAATCACCTTTTACAAAAGTAGCTCTCTCGTCAATGGCCCAACGGTGGCCAGTTGAAAGGTTGTCCAGCACAATCACTTCGTGTGTATTTAAAAGTTCTTTGACTACATGGCTGCCAATGTAGCCTGCTCCACCGATGACTAATATCATGGTCATTACTCCTTATTTTAATTGACTTAATGAATCGTAATTACTTCCTCTGCTTTTCGTCTATGTGAAGCAGCAACTTTCAAACTGTTAGGAAGATTCCCAACAGCAATCATCATTATTAATGCGTCTTTATCACTAATATTCGCAACTCTCTTAAGGTTTTTTTCTTGCGAATTATTTAAAGATAGGTTGAGGGGGCAAGTCCCTACTCCCAATGAATGTAAAGCATATATCAAAGACATCGAATACATTCCCCCATCAATATAACTCTGATTCCTTTCATGTGCCCCATTGAAACTTTCAATTTTTGTTGTGACAATAATTATTTTGCTTGCCTGGTCTCCAAAACCAGCATTTCCATTTTGGTGATTCAAGACGGATTCTTTGAACTTTAAATCACTATATATATGTACTCTTGCTGATTGTCTATTGCAAACTGATGGTGTTTTTTGAGCAATCTCAACAGCTTCTCTAATAATTTCTAAACTAACTTCACTATCTGCAAAATTCCTAATACTATATCGGGAGTTGACAAGATCTTTAAAATCTATAAATTTTCTACAGATGTCTTCTTTTTTTAATTCCTCTACTCCTCCAGTTAGTAGTTTACCTTCTGTTGGAAGTACTGCATTTAAGTTTCTAATTCTTTCTGCTAGATTTTTCATTTCTATATTATTTCTATAATTAAAGTCATGGTAGACATTTAAGGTGTTTAAAGAAACTTTAGAAACATCATCCCAACCATATTTTTTTACATAATCCTCCAATAATCCTACTAGATAAAATACATGTTCTTTTCCAAAACCTGGTCTTGGCTTAGGTAATGAAAGACCCTTCTCAATCTTGTGATAATAAAATATCAAACTAGCTTCATGGCTTTCCCTAGTTTTTTTAGTATCAAATGTACTTGAATACTTTATAAACTTTATTAAATCTATTGAAAAATTAATAATCAATTGAGCTAAAATAAATACTTTAAGTCTTTTAATTTTTTGTCTTGTTTTTAACGAAATAATTTTTTTTATAAAATTCTTCATTTAACTCACCTTTTTCTATCAAGTATTCTTCTTTTTAACTTTATCAAAATGTTTATTAATTTCGTTTTAGTCAAAATATATAGTAACCTGTCATTTAATGATGTAGTAAATATATTTTTCATTTTAGTAAATTCATCATCTAATAATGTTCTATCCATAAGTTTAATTGCTAAATAGAACCTTTTCCGTGTATATTTTTCTTTAACTTTATCTAAATATAGTTCTTTTTCTAGCTTATCCATTGGAATAGACGCAATTGTATGATTGAGTATATCTTCATGTTCATATGTCCTAATTAAATAATCTGAGTAGTTTATAATTTTATGAGAGTGACTTTCACTTCTGACTACGTAAGTATAAAGAGGTTCATTTATGAAACCACATTTAAATTTATAAAAAACTGGTAATAACATTTGCCAATTTTGCCCTTTTTGTTTGGAGTATATCTTTTTATTTGGGTTTACCTCTAGAAATGCTTTTGTTCTTACCATAAAACATCCAGGAGCAAACCAAACTTTATCCTCAATAATATAATCTAAGAACAAATCTTCTTTGAATTTATTAGAATTGTCCTTTGCAAAATAATTTAATATTTTTGATGTATTGTTCTCGTTCACTATTTGGGCATCACTTCTCACAATATCATATTCATTATTTTCTTCTAAAAATTTAACCTTTTTTTCAATACTATCCGTAGATAAAATGTCATCTGAATCTGGCCACGTTAAATACTCTCCTTTAAAAATTTTCAATCCTTTATTTAGAGCTTCCGCTTGACCTCTATTTGATTGGTAAATATACAAAAACTCAATATTGTTATCAAGGAATTTTCTCTCATAAGATTTTGCTATATCTGAAGTTTTATCAGTAGATCCATCATCTATCAGTATAACCTCTAGATTATTGTAACTTTGATTTAATACCGAATCTAAATACCGTCCTAGAAACTCCTCTCCGTTATAACAAGGAGTAATTATGCTGACTTTCTTCTCCATTTATTTTTCTCCTTTAATATAGATTTAAGAATTTTTATTAACTCCTTAAATTCATGAGTTCTATAGAAAATTAAGACTAATGATATGCTTGAAAAAAATATGCAAAAAATTATTCTATAGAAATAGTCTACGATAGAACTTCCTATAATAATCTCGGTATTTATCCAATTAGTAAAAACGATTAATAACGTTAAAATAATCAAGTACTTTAGATATACAACAAAGTAGGGCATAGATGAGGTATTAAATATATATTTATAGACATAATATGGTCTTTGCCAACATGGTAATAATATACTTGAAATTAAAGTCCCTAAAAATATTCCCATAAGACCCATATACTGGACTAGAATCAATGATGCGACTAAATTAATTGCAGCCTGAATAAGAGGACTAAATTTGTCTATATCATAAAGACCTGCAGCTGTTTTGACAGTATTAACAGGAATTCTCATTCCAGTTAAATAGTAATTTATTATAACTATTAAAATTATTTCTTGTGGCAACGTATATTCTTTTCCAATCCAAATCTCTATAGTTGGATTAAGTAAATTATAAAAACATATTGATATTAAGCTATATATCAAAAATCCTATAAAATTAATCATTTTAAATATCTCTATTTTTTTTTCATCAGAAGCTGTGGCGATTAAATTTCCCATACTAGCTGTTATACTAGTAAAAAATAATGTTACAAAGGTAGTTATTGACGAAATTATTAATAAATAATTCGAGTAAATTCCTACAATACTTAAGCTAATGAAAGCTGACATAATTAAATTGTCAGTACCATTAATGCTGAAGTCACCTATTTTGTGAAATATCATCGCTTTTACATTTTTGGTAATGGTGCCTAGATCACTTTCTGATAATTTTCCGATATTTTTTTCTTTCAAGAATGGATATATTTTCATTACTTTAGCGTTCACAAATAGTGTTTGTATTATTAACATTAATGTATTTACCAACAAATATAGTATAAAGTCTTCCAAAGAAATTAAGATTAATACCTGCGCAGTTACGCTTAACACATTAAATAATACATATGTAGTCGATAGCATATATTCCTTTTGACTAGCAACCAATAGTACTACTTTATAGTTAATAAAATATGGAATTACAGTATTAATAATATACATGAAGAAAATCAATTCTAGATTATTTATTCCATTAGCATCTTTTATAAAGAAATCAATAAACAACATTAATATTAAACCTAATACAAGAACCAAAATCCCTATGTACCTATAAACTTTTTTATAAAAATTCATAAGTATCTTCATTTGTTCAATATTATTATTCGCGATTGGCTTATACAAGCTAAAAGTGATTGCTGTTCCAATGCCTAATTCTGCAATTGATAACATAGAAATCACATTCAACATTAGTCCGTTAATTCCCAAATATGTTATTCCAAGGACATTAATAAATACCGTTCTTGAAATAAAATTTAATATTAGACTTACTAATTTTATTCCAATACCAGTTGTAAAATTAAGAATAGAGTTTTTAGTTCTCATTACTTATCTCCAAGTATTTATTCCTGATTTAATTATCCATTTTATATTAAAAAGGCCAATCTCTTGGCCTTTTTAATCAACTTATAGACTTAATTTCTTTTATAGTTTTAATTATTGAGTTTTCTGCTTGTTTATTTTTTTCTTTCATAAGAGTTTGAATTTGAATATATTCTTCATCTATTTTGTCAATAAGGTTTTTGAACTTTACTTTCATCTCATTATAGTTTAGATGCCTTACATCAATTATATATTCGCTCAAGCCGTATCTTTCTCCAATGATTCCCCAATACTTCGTACTATAAGATAGAGCTATAGATGGAATTTCACATTGAATTGAAGAAACAATAGGATGCATTCTACTTGAAATTGTAAAATACGATTGTTGTATATAACTCCTTACTTGAGCTGGATACATTTCTTCATTAAATATAATAACACTGTCTTTGTATTTATCTTTAATAAGTTCATATAACTCATTAGCAATGATTCTATCGTCTACATGTTTTGGTAATAATACATGCGGCAATAGCAAAAGTTTTTTTTCTGGAAACTTATTTAGAATTTCATCTATCATAAATAAATTGAATTCTATCCAATCTTGGCGATTGCCTTCTTTTGAATATCTATAGATCAATTCACTAGGACAATACGTTATATATTTCTGATTTCTTTCTTCTTCTTTTTGATTATTTAAAGCTATTAGAGCTAAATCATCTGTAATTTCTATATTCTTCAAATTAATTTTTTTTAGATATTCGTAAGTAAGAGGATCCCTTGGATAAATCATATCTAGTTTGCTCAATAGATGCTTCATTATTGGTTCTCTAAAGTTCTCATAGGGACCCATTGTTTGACCTATCATTATGACTTTCAAACCAGCTCTTTTTAACAAATTAAATTTTATTGCATTTAAGATTGGTCCTTTCCAACCATAATCTTCTGTAAAATCATCTCCACCTAGCACGACGACCAAATCAATTTCTTTTGAAGATTTATCAATAACATTTTTTAAACCAGAATAGCTTTTTAAATAGTCAATCTTTTTTATACCCTTGTTGAATAGTGAATCCATTCTAACAGCATGAATATTTTCGATTTTTGTTGCATTTTTCAATCTTAAGATATTTATTTCATCATCAGTTTCAACAAAATATTTGTTGTCATTTCCTAATATCTTGTTTGAGTAACTAATAAAATTCTCACACATCATCATTGATCCATAATTAAATGTATTGGGACAATTATATATATATATGTTCACTTTCAAGATTCCCCTTTAAATAAACTAGTTAAATATTTTATTAATTATTTTTTTTATTCTCATCATATTAATAAATACTACTGGAGAGAATAAAAACAATTTCACCTGCAACTTAAGCTTAGTACTTCCTTGAAATCTACCCATTAAATAGTTTACTTCTTTATTCAAGCCTGGATAGTGTTTATCTATCTCTAGTAACAAGTCCTTAGCTTTAGCATTAGTATTCTTCGAAGAGTTATAATCATAATTAACACATGTAAAAAAATTCACTAAGTATGTTCTAACTATAAAATTATTTTTGATATAATTAGACATTTCACTAAGCTCATAATTTTGCTTGCTCTCAAAAAAGTTTATTGTTCTTTTCATCGCATTGAATACATCGAATTTCCTAATATTATAACTATTAGAGATTGATCCTATTCTAGTAACATAGAACAGTAAAACTTCATTTACAAATTTAATTTTGCTGGATTCAGATAAGTATTTATAAATAAATTCTTGATCTTCCCCATTTGAGCAATCTTCTGTAAACCTAATATTTTTATCTAATAAAATTGATCTTTTATATGCAGCACTGCCTATAGCTATAAATAATTTCTCTTCCACAATAATATTTTTTATTCCTTGATAACCTGAGAATTGATTAAGATTTTTATATTTACTAAAATAGTGTTCAATAATATTATTGTTTTGATCGACTCTATCATAACCCCAGCATACAACGTCATTTTGTCCATCTAAATGCTCTTCGAGAGTCTGCATTAATCTTTCACTAACCAAATCATCTCCATCTAGAAATAGTACATAGTCACCTTTTGCATAATTGATACCTGTATTTCTAGCAGAACTAACACCGCCATTTTCTTTTTCAATCACCTGAAAATTTCTAAAACTATTATTACATAAATACTCCCTAGCTATATCTGAAGTCCTATCCGTAGATCCATCGTCAACAATTATTACTTCATACTCATATTCGTTTTGATTAGTAAGAGAACTTAAAGTTTTACAAATATGAAAACTTAAATTATAGGTAGGTATAATTACACTTAATTTCATTTCTACTCCTTAGGAAATATTAATTCATTATTTAACATTTACAGTTGGGAATAATCTTTAGTGTTTAATTCAAATCTTTCAATTATAGTAAAAGATTTAATAGCGGATAGATAAAAACAGAATGGGACTACAAATTGAATTGTTGAAAGGGTATTATCTACAAAAGTAAATACAAAAAAACCTATAGTGAGGCTTAAGAATAAAATTCGGATATTATTGGGTAAACATAGCACTATATTTACCAGTATTATTCCAAGAGATATGAAAATTAGTATTGCACCAATAAAACCACTATCAAAATAAAACCTAATATATTCATTGTGAGGAACAGTAAAGCCACTGTAAAGACTTCCATCATTTGCAACTAAAACAGCCCCAAGACCTTGACCAAAAATTTCTGACCCAACTGCATTTTCTATAAAGTATTTCCATGCAATGTCTCTTCCAGAGAGGTTTATACCGATACTACCTGCATTTGCGTTGAAAGATCTAACAATAAGATTCTCCCATTGAGTAATTAATAGCGTAATAACTGTTATAACGAATATGCCTATTGGTACTAAAACATAAATTTTACCTTTCATAATTTCTTTCAACTGATTAAAAATAAAAACCAGGATTATGAATATAGAAGATATTAATGCGCCTCTTGTTCCGGTACTTAGCAATATCAAAAAGTTTAAAATGGCCATAAAAAAGAAAAACATCTTTTTATCAGGACGTCTTTTTATCTCTATTAAACTAATAGACATTCCTAAAAAAGCTAACATTGCTAAATGCGGTCCAATATTCGCTCCTTGTAACCTTTTTCCACCGTAGTATTCTTCAAGAATAAAGTCGTGTAAACCCGCTTGAGCTAGGATAAAACCAACAACAACACTAAATATGGATAATAACGGAATTATCGAAATGATTTTATTCGAGATTGGTGTTTTCCATTTAACTAACAATATTGTAAATGGCGCTACTAAACCTATAAAAGAAATAAAGGGATCGACCATACTCATCCTTGGATGAAAAGAAGAAAAAGTATAGGAAAATACTAATATCATAAACAAAGAAATTACAGGAAGTAAATTCAGAAGATTAATACCATAATACCGAATGGAAAATAACATTACTATTATAATTAAAAGCTTGTAAAAAGTAGAAGCATCGAATCCAAAAATTGAAAACGTAAGCAATAGATTTAGTGAAAGCGAAGATAATATTAGTAACAATAATGGAATATTATTTGGTTTACTAATTAACCATATACTTATACTAAGAAAAGCAAGTATTATTAAAGGTAATACTGAATACAAACTTACCAAGCTACCAAGAGTTACTCCTAGAAAAGTTATAAAAATATATACCAAATATTTGTTAACACTTTTGCTGCCGATCCAATTAATTAACATAGTTACACCTTTTTCAGAAAAATCTAGTGATATTTAGGAATTCAGTATTTCCTTTAAATCTTTACTATTGTTTATTAGTATATTTAGATTTATTTAGATTTATTTAGATTTATTTAGATTTATTTAGATTTACACTATTATACAAACTTACTATCTTATCAACAGAACGGAATATGTTATATTTTTCTTCGATTTTTTTCATGTTGTTTTTTTTATACTTTTCATGTAAGGAAGTATTATTTAATAAAAATAGTAGACATTCTGCTAAAGAATCAATATCACCAGGCTTAAGAATAAAACCATTTTCTTCATCTACGACCGAGGTAATAGATCCAACGTTAGTAGTTATTACTGGCAAGCCATAACTCATTGCTTCTAAAACTGACATTGGCATCCCTTCATTATAAGAAGGGAGAACATATAAAATACTATTTCTATAAATTTCCTCTATTTTTGATTGATCTGAAATCCATCCAGGAATCACAAACATATCTTCCAAGTTTAAATCTTTAATTTTTCGTTTAACTTTATCAATTTCTCCATCACCAGCTATCAAAAATTTATACTCAGGGTTGATTTGACCTTTTATTTTTGAAGCAGCTTCAATTAAATCGTAAGTTCCCTTTCTTTCAGATAAAATACCCATTGTCGAAATATATAACTTATCTGTATCTTTATCAGATTCTTTTTTTGGAAAGACAGCATTATCTAGACTAACTACTTTTGCGGTACTCAATCCTTCATAGTATTTTTTCCATTGGTCGCCTAACGCGATAATTAATGTTGTCTTGTTAAGGGTGCTCTTAATTATATTCTGCATTTTAATAGAGCTTTCATTGTAAAATTTTTCAAATTGAGAGCCATGCATATGAAGAATAATTGGTATATTTTTTTTGTGCAATAAATTAATTATTAACATTTTCCTGATAAAACTACCTCTATAGGACATGTGAATATGAGCTACATCGTAAGTTCGGTTAATAAAAAACAACTTAAATACCAGCCTGCAATACTGTAAAACAAAATACAATATATTTATTACATTTTTGCTCCCCAAATAAGTAGGTAAATGTTCTAGATTAACTTTTTTTGATAAACCCGCCTCTTCATAGTTCCTTAACACCGTGGTTATACCACCCGTTACACGTAAATGAGAGCCAATCATAAGTACCTTCATGGTTGCTCCTTTTCTGACACTATTAATATTATTAATAATCATTTTTTTGGATGAATTCTTCTAATATACTTATTATATTCTTAGTATTTGATTCGTACGATTCGAAATCCATTGCAACAACAGTTTCAATGGCTTCTCCAATATCATTTATATCCTCTACCGCATATATCAAATTCGAGCTAGAAAACTGATTAACTATTTCTACCTGGTGATTATCTACATGCTCCCCAAATTCTTTCATCCTAGGGACACCGATAACTTTCTTGTTTTTCTTAACACCGTTAATAATCGAACCAGTTCCCCCGTGAGTAATTATAATTGTGCTTTGATCAATATATCTTACAAATTCATCTTTATTCAGAAAATCTTTAAATCCGTAAAATTCTGGCTGATATGAAGAGTAACCAGTCTGAGCGAAAATATTATTCGAGCTAATTATTTTTTTAAACACTAACTTATCAATTTCTTCGAGCAATCTATTGAATTGAAATTTCTGAGATCCTACAGTAACAAAAATCAATATATCCCACCCCCATATATAGCATCTGGGTATAATTTTTTCATATCTTCCCATTGAACTATAAATAAATCTGCTATCTTATACATGAATTTACCAGTTATTGTACGGGAATTAATTTTAGAGAAAGATTCTATAAATATTATTTTCTTTTTAAACATCTTGGCAATTATACAAATTGGAATAGTAGCTAAAGCACCTGTAGAAACTAATATATCGGGTTTTTCTTTCAAGAAAATTTCCAATGATTTTAGAAAGATAATTGTGAATTTACAAAAAAATAGAACTTCTCGCCTATTAATTTGATTTAATTTATAAGTTTTAATCCCTTTTGTATCAAATTTATATTCTGTATCTTCAGTAACAATAATACTCTCGTGCTTTTTCATCATAGGATATAACATCATCAATTGCTCTAAATGCCCACCCGATGATGCTGTAAAACAAACTTTCAAATGAAGTCCTCCTTTCATTAAATTCTATAATGTAAATTCCTTAGAGCGTTGAAAATATTTGTATTAAAACGCATCTTTAGAACCGAATAAGACAATAATTGTTTTAAATAGAATTTTGATATCTGTAATTACAGATTGGTTTTTTATATAGTAAAGATCCATTTCTACCATTTCACGAAAGCCTACACTGTTTCTTGCACTAACTTGCCACACACCAGTACAACCAGGTGTAACAAATAGTCGCTGTTTATCATAATCAGTGTACTGCTCAACCTCTCTTGGAAGCGGAGGTCGCGGACCTACTAAACTCATGTCCCCTTTAAGGACATTAAACAGCTGAGGCAACTCATCAATACTTGTTTTCCTGATTATTTTTCCAATTCTTGTAATCCTTGGATCATTTTTCATTTTAAACATAGCGCCAGTTACTTCGTTAAATGCCAGTAATTCTTTCAATCTCACTTCGGCGTCGCTTACCATTGACCTAAATTTGTACATGTTAAACTCTTCTCCGTTTTTACCGACTCTTTTTTGTGTAAAAAAGATTGGTCCTCTTGGATCCTCAAGTTTAATTGCAATAGCAACTATTATAAATAAAAAACTCAAAAGAATAATTCCCAAAAGAGCTCCTGTTATATCCATAGAACGCTTAACAAGTTTGTACGTAGACGTTGTTGTATTAAAATTTACGATTGTCTGATTTTGCGAGGACTGTGCCGTACTTTCCTTTGCCCACTCTGACATTTCCGCGCCACTTCCTTAATTCGATAATTTTAGAGTTTCCTTTTCAACCAGTTTTTGCATGAGTTCAACCAAATCATTTTTAAGGTCTTCATGCTGCAGGGCAAATTCAATTGTCGTCTGAATGAAGCCGAATTTTTCACCCACATCATATCGCTTCCCAGCGAAATCATAAGCATAGACATGCTGCTTCTCGTTTAATGTCTGAATAGCATCTGTCAGCTGAATTTCTCCGCCTGCACCTGTTTCTTGATTTTCTAAAAGTTCAAAAATTTCTGGTGTTAAAATATACCGTCCCATAATTGCCAGATTTGACGGGGCCGTACCCTGCTTTGGTTTTTCCACAAACCGTTTTACTTGATAAAGCTTTCCTTTTTTTGTCAAAGGATCAATAATCCCATAACGATGTGTTTGATCATTTCCAACCGTTTGAACGCCAATAACAGATGTTCCAGTGTTGTCATATTCGTTGATTAATTGTTTTAAGCATGGTGTTTCAGCTTGTACAATGTCATCCCCTAGCAATACTGCGAACGGTTCGTTTCCGATAAATTTACGTGCGCACCATACGGCATGTCCAAGACCTTTGGGTTCTTTTTGGCGGATGTAATGTAGGTTAATTCCAGAAGAATGTTTTACTTTTTCAAGCAAATCATATTTTTCTTTTTCTATTAGATTTTGTTCAAGTTCAAAGTTATGATCAAAATGATCTTCAATCGCTCTTTTGCCTTTGCCTGTCACGATAATTAGGTCTTCAATTCCAGATTCAATGGCTTCTTCGATGATATATTGGATTGTAGGCTTATCTACAATAGGAAGCATCTCCTTTGGCATTGCCTTTGTGGCAGGTAAAAAGCGTGTTCCTAATCCCGCAGCTGGAATAATAGCTTTTCTTACTTTCTTCAATTAGAACTCCCCTTTTTAGTTAACAGCTGATTTATTTAAGGTATTTATCGTTTTTCTACCCATTGAGTGATATTCTAGGTTGTGATTCTTAACAACTTCAAGGTCATAGCAATTGCGGCCATCGAAGATAATAGGTGATTTCATTTTCTCTTGGAATACTTTCAAACTTATATCTTTAAATTCATTCCATTCTGTGAGAATTAGTGCGGCATCTGCATCAATTAAAGCTTCAGCTGCATTTGAAGCAAAATTCACTTTGTTATCAAGAACTTTTTGAGCGTTTAACATTGATACAGGATCATAAGCAATTACATTTGCGCCCTTTTTAATTAAATGATTCGCAATTACAATGGAAGCTGCTTCTCTCATATCATCTGTGTTTGGTTTGAATGCTAAGCCCAAAATCGCTATCTTTTTATTTTTTAAACTCTCAAATCGATCTTCAAGCTTATTCAGTAGGATTTCCTGTTGTTTTTGATTAACCCGGACTACACCTTTTAATAGGTCAAAATCGTACTCTACATTCCCTGCAATTTGAATAAGTGCTTTAGTATCTTTCGGAAAACATGATCCACCATATCCAATGCCAGCGTTCAGGAACTGAGAGCCAATTCTACTGTCCTGGCCCATTCCGTTTGCTACGTCTTCAACGTTGGCATTCAATTTTTCACATATATTTGAAATTTCATTAATGAAACTGATTTTTGTTGCAAGAAATGCATTGGCAGCATATTTAATCATTTCTGCACTGCGGATATCAGTCTTGAATATCGGAAGTCCGAATGGCTTGTTAATTTCTTCTAGGGTAACTGCCGCTTTCTCTGAATTCGAACCAATGACAATTCGATCGCCATTGAAAGAATCATAAATAGCGGAGCCTTCTCTTAAAAATTCGGGGTTCGAGACAATCTCTACTCTCACATCGTGAGATAAATTACTTTGGATTACTTCTTTGATCCAGTCATTCGTTCCAACAGGGACCGTACTTTTAGTTACAACTACTACATCCTGTTTCACATTCGTAGCAATATCTTTTGCTACTAGTTCAACAAATGTCAGGTTGGCAGAACCATCTTCTTTTTCAGGAGTGCCAACAGCGATATAAATAACATCTGCTCCATTAAAACCCTCAGCATGGTCCGATGTGAAAAACAATCTCTTTTCATTAATGTTCTTCAACATGAGTTCATCCAGTCCTGGCTCAAAGATTGGAGATATTCCTGCCTGCATTTTATCGACCTTTTTTTGATCAATATCAATACATGTAACAGTGTGGCCAATTTCAGACAGGCAGGTTCCAGTCACTAGACCAACATACCCAGTTCCCACAACTGCAATTTTCATTACGTTCACCTTTTTCTTGTCATTTATAATTAAAATAGGTAAAGGAATAGCGATCCCCTTGTAACACTCTTTCGTTAAGTATTTTGAATATTAATAATATTGGGCATTCAACCCATCCTCACACCACACTTTTGACGACAGGCGTCTAAGGTCCCTCACCCACAATGCAGCCGAGTGCCTCCTTTGATAAGGGTGGAGGAGGCATCACCAATTCCTTTTTAAAAGATTCCTAAGAACTTCTTTTTCTTTATTCTTGTTGGATCCAACCTGAAGGCTGTTAAGTTTTGCACGAGGAGTTCAGCATTTTCTTTAAATAGGTACTCAGCCTGAGATCCAAATTCTTTATTAAGAACGATATATCCATCGACTAATCTGAACGGACGATTTTTCAAGCTGTGAACATCCGATGCGAGAAAATGAGTTAATTGTGCTTCTACAAGCTGCAGGGTGAATTTCTTAATGTTTTTTCCGAAGTTCCCCGTGATGCTCGATGATGTAATCTGAGTAAGTGCTCCTTTACTTACAAGCTTGTACAAGAGATCAGGGTTTGCTAAGAATTCTGCGTTTCGTTCTGGATGAACAATAATTGGTGTAAGTCCCTTGAGCTGAAGATCAAACATCATTTGCTCCGTGTATCTAGGTACGTGACCGGAGGGAAGCTCGATAAAAACATAGTTGGTGTGATTGAGCGGCAGGATGACGTCGGTTTCTAATTCATTCATCAAGTCTCCATGAATTCGTGTTTCCTGCCCAGGTAATATGGTTAGAGGAATGGTTTCATTTCGAAGTAGTGTGTTTAGTGCTTCAACGTTTTTTAGAATGCTTTGTTTGCCGTTTATGTATTTGCCATTTTGATGATGGGGTGTGGCGATAATTGTAGTGATGCCTTCTTCCACTGCCGCTTTAGCAATTTGAATCGCTTCTTCAGGAGTTGCCGCTCCGTCATCTACCCCGGGTAAAATATGTGAGTGAATATCAATCATAAGAACCACCGCCCATAAAAATAAAAATAGGCATTAAGATTTATAATGCCTATTTACTTTTGTTAAAAATTCAAGATAACACTATACTTGGACCTAGTCCAAAAGATTCGAATATTGTCGAATTCATTATTTTGTTGCGTAATAGTAATACTGACTATCTTGTTGTTTTTTGTTATTAAGGACTGTACCCAAGATCTTAGCTTGCGATTGTACCAGAGCATCCTTTGCTTTTTTCGCTCCTTCAAGGTCCGTTTTACCACTGCTGACTACAAGCAGAGCACCATCGACTATGTTTGAAAGAATCTGTGCATCTGTTACAACAAGTACTGGAGGCGTATCGAAAATAATCATATCAAAGTCTCTTTTTGCATCTTCAATCAGCTGCTTCATCCCTTTTGAGGCCAATAATTCAGATGGGTTCGGAGGGATCGGTCCGCTTGTTAAGAGATAAAGATTCTCTTGATCTGTGTATTTAGAAGCTTGAGTAACGCTTGTTTGCTTTGTTAGGACATTAGTCAATCCTGAGAGGTTGTCTACTTTAAACGTGTAATGTGCTGTTGGTTTTCTTAAATCTGCATCTACCAATAAGACTTTTTTACCTTGTTGAGCAAATACGACTGCAACGTTCGCTGCTGTAGTTGATTTCCCTTCGCCTGGTCCAGCTGACGTTACAATCATAGATGTAATCTCTTCATCAACCGTTGAGAATTGAATGTTCGTACGGATTGTCCGGTACTGCTCTGCAATTGGTGATTTTGGAGCTGTCATTGAAACTAGACTTCTGCTTTGAATTTGAAACAGCTCTTTCCGATTTTTACGAGCCAAAACTCTCACCTCTCGTTCTTTCAACGTTCGTTTGCACATTCTTTTGATTTTGCATTTCCTGTTCCATATCAATGCGTGTAATTGCTCCTAATACAGGAAGACCAAGGTGTTTTTCAATATCTTCTTCTGTCTTAATCGTGTTATCCAAATATTCAAGAAGAAACGCAAGTCCTACCCCCGCTATTAGACCCACAATCATAGCAATCGCAATGTTCAATAGTGGTTTAGGCTGTATAGGAGAAGGATCTGTCCCTAAGTCTGCTTTTGAAAGAATACTTACATTGTTGACATTCATAATTTTAGCGATGTCATTTTGGAAGACCGTTGCAATTGTATTTGCAATTTCAGCTGCCTGCTCTGGCTTTTCATCCTGTACAGATATGGTCACTACTTGAGAGTTCTGTTCACTGGCAACCGTTACATTTGAATTTAACTGGCTGCTTGACATGTCTAAATCAAGTTGTTGAACGACTTTGTCAAGGATTGCTGGACTTTTAATGATTACGTTATAAGTATTAATGAGTTGAAGGTTCGTTTGCACTTCGCCTGGATTAAATGACTGCTGATCACTCTTAGCCTGATTCACTAGTATTTGAGTAGAAGATTGATAGATGGGAGTAAGAACAAAAAAACTGATAAGTCCGCTTGTGGCTGCGGCGATGGCCGTGATAATGATGATGAGTGAAAGACGTTTCTTTAAAGTTTGAAACAGCCCTTTCAAGCTGATGTTTTCTTCCATGTTGACCTCCATTTTTTGTATGTAATCGAAAAAGCACAAAGAGTATTATATTAAAAGACCTAGTGATTTGCTACAGATTTTTACAGTAAAAGTGATAATTTCCTCATATTTTATCAATTATTGGTTTTTCTTGAACAATAATGACAATTATAACAAGGATTTGTAAATTGTGTATTAATTTTTTTCCAATGCAAAAAGGAGACCCGCATAAACGCGAATCTCCTGACGAATTATAGGCCATTTATTAAAACGGTTACAAGCGCTGTGATTGCAATTGTTAAAACCGGAATGGTTACAGTAACGACGCGCTTTTTCAGTTCTCTCTTCCGTTCCATTTCCTCTGGTGTAATCCATTGACTCATTGTAAATAATCCCCCTCGAATCTTGTCGACAAATGTCTAAATGTTTATGTCTTAATTATCGGTGAGGTTTAGTAATAGTTTAATAGACCTTTGGTAGGATGTAGACGAAAAAAGTCCGCACACTTTTCACTGCGGACTCTTTTCGGTGTTCATTTATTAAGAGGCATATACTTTTCTGAATTGGAGGATCAGCTCATCGAGCAGTTCTTTGGTGGTAATGTCATTTGAATGCTCGCCTTTCTGGTAGGCGCTCATTAAAATTTGCAGAAGTTCTTCTTGTTTCAAACTGTTTTCTTTCATTCTACAAATTTCCTTTCTCTTTTTTACAAAAATATACAACAAGCAGATTATACTGCGTTTAGTGTCGGCTGGCAACTATATTATAGCGTTCGTGTCGAACTAATGTTTATGTCCCCGAATTTTCTTTCCGTTAAACCTAAAATTGAAATGTTGTGGAACGTTTTCTCCTTTTGGCAATTTCAGTTATAATAAAGAGATGTACTTATAGTGAAGATCACAACATTTTTATTTATATAAATCAAAAAGGAGCGGTACGCCATGCTTCAGCACGAACTGGATAAAGAACTGATTCTGCATGCGGGTGAGCAGCTGCAGGATATGCTTTCGCCGAATTCGGAGGATGATCGGCAGCTGATGAAAAAGGGTTTGATGCTGTATCGGCAGGGCAGTGTTTATAATGTCAAGATTGACGGGCACACGGTGAAGGCGAATGTGCAGGATGTGACGCCTGTGCGGGTGGTGCTTGAGCTTGATTTTTTCACGATGAGCTCGTGCTCGTGTCCTGCGGCTTTTCCTTGCCGTCATGCTGCGGCTGCCTTTCTTTATTTATATGCAAGTACCGATGCAGTCGGAACGTATATGGACGCCTGGAATGCCAAGGCCCAGAGGGCAATTCTGGCCCAATTGAAGCCGGCGAGCCAAATGATTTCTCCTGTGAAGTGGAAGGACGATTCGCTTGAGAGCTGGCTTGCGTATTTTGAGTATGAATACGGGCGATGGGCCGGGAATCGGCAGCGCACAGTGCAGCAGCTCCAAAGCCTGTACAACCATTATTATCCTGCGCTTAAGAAGAAGGCTCCCAAAGATGCGGATCTCAGACGCTTTTATCTGATTCACGCCAATCTCGATGTGCTGTTCCGGATGCTCCGTCTAATTAATGAGACGAATCCGGGTGGTCATATGTTTCAGAATATGTATCATTCCTATACAGAAGAGTGCATTGATACGATTACTTATGAGCTGCGTGAGATGCGGAAGTTTGCGTTGCCGTTTTCGATTGACGGTCTGTTAAAGGATAGTATAGAAGTTTTCCGGAAACTGCTGGATGTCAGTCCCCATTTGCAGTATGAACGGCTGAGCATATATCGCTCGCTTTGGACGGCTCTTTTGAACCAAAAGAAGTTGGTCGCCGAGGAGGCGGAGTGGCTTCAGAAAAAGCAAAGTGAGGAAATGAAGCCTGAATACGGGCTAGCCCTTCTGCATATGGAGTATTTGCTTGGAAATGACGATGTCCTGTTTGAGAAAATGGAAATGTTTTCGGATGCGGGCTTTGTCGTTTTGTATGATTGGGTGGAAGATATTATTTCCCGGAAAAACTGGAAACGTGCCGGCAAGTGGTTTACAGTTATGCACGGAAAGATTGATGCGTATATCAACAGCGAACTACCATATGAAGAAAAGCGGAGATCGATCCGGTATTATCTTGATCTGCTCGCGGACTATTCGATGCAGTCAAAGGAAGAGCGGATGTATGAAAATGCTTGCCGCGCCGCCCTTCCTTTCAGCTATGCGGAGTATCACCATTTTCTGATTAACCGGAAGCAGTTTAAGACGTGGGCGGAGCTGCAGCTGCTGCTCGGGTTTGAGCTGTATGAGATCGACCGCGATTTGCTGAAGGTTGTCGAGAAGGAAAGTCCTGAGTCTCTGCTAACTGTGTATCACCATGCGATACGCCATGAAATTGCCCAGAAAACGCGGAGCAATTATAAATTTGCCGTGCGGTATTTGAAAAAAGCGCGCACGTTATATAAGAAGCTGAAGAAGGAAAGTCAATTTGAGATCTATCTTGAGAAGCTTGCGCATGAGCACCGGCGCCTGCGGGCTTTTCAGGAGGAGCTGAAGAGAGGAAAGTTGATTCATGCTGAATGATTTGAAGATCTCCGTTCACACCGAACAAATCGAGAATTTTCATTTTTACATCTGGTGTACGACAAAGGATGAGAAAGTGCTCGGCACCAATCATATGAGGCGCTATCTTTTCGCCTGGCATGAATCCTCTTTCTACGGGTCGATGCTTGAGGACGTGAGCTATATCGGCGTCCCTTCTGTGCTCCTGTCGCCGTGGATGATGGTCGAGCTGATTGGAAAAGACACGACGAATTCGCTTGCTGATATCGAGTACAGCGGAGATGCCGTATCGCTTATCGATGCAGCGGAAGCGATATACGACTGTATCGTATCGGGCGATTTTATACCGGATTACGAGCGCTGGAAAGGCGGTTCGTTCGGATGGCGCGATACGGCCGGAGAGCTTGAAGGGTTTACGGCTGACTGGCTGTCGGCTGCTGTGAATGATTTGATTGAGCAGAACCCTGATCTACGCGTAGCGTGGGGCGATATAGTGAATGCGTACGGGGCTGCCGAAACGTTTGAAGGTCATTTTCTGGATGAACGAGACTGGCTTGAGAAAATCGGCTACCTTGTTGATGATGCGCCGTTTACGATTGGCCTGCGGTTGAATGAGCCGGATTATGACGGGGATGACTGGAAGCTTGAGCTGTTCCTGCGTGACCGGAAAAATCCGGATTCGTTTCATCTTTTCCAGGGGCTGAAGGATCTTCCCGCTCCGTGGCGCAGTTATATGG
Organism: Metabacillus sp. SLBN-84; assembly: GCF_053629595.1. Taxonomy (NCBI): domain Bacteria; kingdom Bacillati; phylum Bacillota; class Bacilli; order Caryophanales; family Bacillaceae; genus Metabacillus; species Metabacillus sp. SLBN-84. The sequence continues at coordinate 384,355 of NZ_JBRJIP010000001.1, read as the reverse complement.
ACCGGATTGAACGAGAACAGCAGCGATTCGAGGAGATTGTGCCATGGCTGTCGTTTAAGAATGGAAACACCCATATATCAGAGGATGAGGCGTGGCTCTTCCTTACGAGTGCGAGTGAGACGTTTGTGAATACTGGTGTAGAAATTCTTCTGCCGTCGTGGTGGCAGGTTGTCCGCGATTCTAAAGTGATGCTTAAGGCGAAGATGTCTTCCTCCCCTCGCGGCCAGTCCTTTGTCGGCATGAGCTCGCTGATTGATTTTAACTGGCGGTTTTCTACTAACGGTGTGGAGCTGAGCGAAGATGAGTTCATGCAAATGGTGAACGCGAACCGCCGTCTTGTGAACTTTAAAGGACAGTGGATCAAGCTAGACCCCGCTTTTATCAAGCATGTGCAGTCGATTTTGAAAAAGGCGGAAAAAGAAGGCCTGCATTTTTCCGATATTCTGCAGCAGGAGCTTGCGGATACGCGTGATGATGAGGATGAGATCATGGATGCGCGTGCATTTGCGAATATTCATATTGAGCTGAATAAGCAGATGAAATCGATGCTGCGCCAGCTGACGCAGACAACGGATATTCCGAAACATGATGTCCCCGCTTCCTTTATCGGCGAGCTGCGTCCGTATCAGCAGCAGGGCGTTGACTGGCTGCTGTTTCTGCGGAAGTTCAAGTTTGGCGGTTGTTTGGCAGATGATATGGGTCTTGGAAAGACGATTCAGATGATCGCTTATTTTGCCTATGTACTCGAGCATGAGAACATGAAGGCGCCGTTTTTGATTATTGCCCCTACCTCTGTTCTGGGCAACTGGCAAAAGGAAATTGAGAAGTTTGCGCCGGATATGAAGGTACATCTCCACTACGGACCGAACAGGGCTAAAGGCGAAAATTTTGCCGCGTCGATTGCCGGTGCCGATATTGTGCTGACGTCATACGGCCTGTCTCACGCAGATCACGAGGAGATTGCGGCTGTTCCATGGAGCACGATTTGCCTGGATGAGGCGCAGAACATTAAAAATGCTCATACTAAGCAGTCTCGGGCAATCCGCAAGCTGAAGGGCCATCACCATATCGCCCTGACCGGGACGCCGATGGAGAACCGCCTGACGGAACTGTGGTCGATTTTTGATTTTATCAATACCGGATTCCTTGGCAGTCTGCACAGCTTTCATAAGAAGTTTGTGCTGCCAATCGAGAAGGACCGCGATCCAAAGATCATTGGCAACCTGCAGCAGCTGATCAAGCCGTTCTTGCTCCGACGCACGAAGCGCGATGAGCAGGTGGCGCTGAATCTGCCTGAAAAGCAGGAGCAAAAAGAGTACATCCCGCTCACCGTCGAGCAGGCGTCGCTTTATGAGCAGCTTGTGAAGGATACATTCGCCCAGGTCTCACAGCTTGCAGGCATGCAGCGGAAGGCGCTGATCCTGAAGATGCTCGGAAAGCTGAAGCAGATCTGCAATCATCCTGCGCTTTATTTGAAGGAAGAGCGTGCGGTGTCTGTGACGACACGTTCTCACAAAATCGAGAAGTTGCTGGAACTTGTAGGTGCAATCCGCGAGCAGGATGAGAGTCTGCTGATTTTCACTCAGTATATCGGGATGGGAGAAATGATTCAGTCGCTGCTTGAGCGTGAGTTCGGGGAAAAGGTGCTGTTCTTGAACGGCAGTGTGCCAAAGGCTGCGCGCGATAAGATGGTCGAGCAGTTCCAGAACCGGGAGTATACGATTCTGATTCTGTCCCTGAAGGCCGGCGGAACCGGGCTGAATCTGACGGCCGCCAATCACGTTGTCCACTACGACCGCTGGTGGAATCCCGCTGTCGAGAACCAGGCAACCGACCGTGCGTACCGGATCGGCCAGAGCCGCTTCGTGCACGTGCACAAGCTGATCACAACCGGCACCATCGAAGAGAAAATCGACGTCATGCTGGATAAAAAACAGTCCCTGAATGATGAAATCATCCAGAGCGAAAGCTGGATCACCGAGCTCTCAACAGACGAACTCGAAGAGCTCTTCACCCTATCCATGAGCTAGGAGGCGTGCGACATGGCCAAGAAACAAGAACAGTCGAAAGAAAAAGACACCATGAGTCCCGAATGGCGGAAGCTGTATGAGCTGATTGGGAAGAAGGTTGGAAAATAGATTTGTGTGGCCAGTTCCTTTTTGGGGAGCTGGTTTTTTTGAGTGGAAGTAGATACGGGGATACATTTACTCTTGGGAAGTAAGAGACATTTTACTCGTATAAGGAACAGCTTAGGACCCCCGTCCTTTAAAAAAATCGTTCTAATAGATAAACAAACAATATAAAGCCAAAAAAAGATCCTATATGTTTCAAGATCAACATCTTTGATTTCCGATTAAGATAGATGTGATAGCCATAAATCAGCACACCCATAATATAAATCCATGAGATATGCGGCATAAAGCTGGCGAGCACCAACGGTATGAAGACCATTAGCCCGATTCTATTGCCTTGTGGATTTTGCTTTTTGATTTGCACTTCTTCCATGATAGACACCTCCATGATTTTATTGTACCTATTTGGATATGTATTTCACTTGAGCTTAAGGGGGACTCTCCTGACAAAGCAGTAGAAGTTACAAGCACTATGATTGATACTAAGTGCCTCAAGGAGCAGTGTTAACCTCATATCTTTCATAAATCAAAAAACATATTTAAAACAAAAATTGAGACAAAGAAGATAATAACGAAGAACGCCTCCCTGGTATGTTTCTTTTCTTCTTTTTTGTACTTAATGATCTCTTTATATTTCTTTTCAATGAGCTTTTTTTGGTAGGCGTTTTTCATATTTTTACTCCTTATCCGTTTTGGAAAGAATAAAAGGGATTTTATTACATAATAAACTATTTTATACAAAAGTCATTCTTTTTCTTTATTTTTTAAAGTCTTTTCACCATTAACTGGAGTGCACAGGACCTCACTGGCTCTTTAAATCAAAAACGACCAGCCAGATTCAATCCGGCCGGCCAAAGTGTGTGGGTAAACGGGGCGTTCATTGATTCTCTGTCTGTGAGGGAGGTGCAACCTGTTCTTACTGCGGCTGGGTTTGCTGCAGCGGCTGCGGTTTTTCGGTTACGGCCAGTTCTCGGGTTTGTCCGCCCATGAAGCGCACGGAATCGGCTACGACTTCGGTGACGTAGACGCGCTTGCCTTCTGTGTTTTCGTAGTTGCGGGTTTGAATGCGGCCGGAGACGCCGACGATGGAGCCTTTGCGGCAGTAGTTTGCCGTGTTTTCTGCGGTTTTTCTCCAGAGGGTGCAGTTGACGAAGTCTGCTTCCATGACACCTGATGCGTTCTTGAAGGTGCGGTTGACTGCAAGTGTGATGTTGGCGACGGGGGCACCGTCTGCTGTGTAGCGCATTTCCGGATCTTTCGTTAAACGTCCGACGAGCACAACTGAGTTGATCACGAGATTCCTCCTTTCCTTAGCTTGCATGACCATTGTAACGGGTTTTGGAGCCAAGGAAAAATCGTGAAAATCGAATTTTGCCGGGTGATAATGAAGTTTTTACTTTAGGAAAATATCGTTTTGATTTGGATTCAAGCGTCATTCATTTCGCATATAGCTATTTTTTATGAAGCTGAAAGAGATAGGATTGCTGATCACTGCCTGAAAACGTGATGCTTTGGAGAATGGTTTGAAAGCCCTTTGATGTCATGAGCTGTTCTTCGATGGCTGTTTGTTCATAGCGGTTTGTTTCATTCGTCCACATGTACGAGTGGATGGATAGGTGATTTTTAAATAAGTCCAATAGAATCCGGACCATTTGCTGCTTGTTTTGTGCTTCATACAGAATTTCTACTGCGGATTCCCTGTTGACCTGAAAATGGTGGTGCTTTACTTTTCCGCAGGTGATTTCCCCTACTCTAAGTGTCATCGGCATGTCAGCCGGTCCCTCCCGCACAAATCCTCCTGACGCCTGAAGGTCTTTCACTGAAATGGTTTTAAGTTTGAAGGTTTCCACTAATCATCCTCTTTTCTTAAATGTTTACTATTCCAAAATAGCAAAAGATAAGATGTTTGAAAATCTCAAATAATGGGTATATCTTCTTATTTATTGTCAAAATGTGTAATAAATCTCTTTCAAGCTCGGTTATCCGTCTCTAGAAATGATTTTTCTCCCTTTTTCTGTTTTTTCAGAAGGATGTTCATTCTTCGCACATTCATTCGTTTGTCCGCAAACTGAACAGTTGCGCCGGACCAGCTACTTTACGATATGAGTAAAGTGCTTGAAACACGGAAATGAAGGTGCTCCTGATGAAAGAACTGGAAACACTGAAGAAGAACATGAAATTCTACAGGCAGGAATACGGCTGGTCGCAGGAGGATCTGGCTGCACGGATGAACGTGTCCCGCTCGGTTGTGTCACGCCTTGAGACAGGGGAACAGGCACCAGAGCTCAATTACCTGATTTCACTCAGCAACGCGTTTGAAGTCAGCATCGATCAGCTGCTTGGCCGCGAAGAAATTGAAAATACAATCCTGCATGAGGTTTATGAGCGGTATGAAACGAAGCACCAGCTATCTGAGATTGTGGAATATTTAGTGAAAACGCCTCAGATGCTTGAACAGCTCGAGCGGCTTATGATGATGAAATCCAAGAACCGGAAGCATGCGGAGAACGTCATTGTGCATGCGATTCAGGAGATACAGAAGATAATTGAATAATTTGGCTCATCCCTTCCTTTGGTGCCCCGCTCTTCTCGTATGGTATAATGTAACAATAACCATATGAGAACGATAAACTGGACCAAGGAGGGTGTTTATGAAAACGTTTAGACTCGTGGGACTGACAATTGAACTTGAGGGAGAAAACGGCGTAAGCTTTGACGAAATCTCCCTATCGGACGGACTGATTATCAACAAAGAAGACGGCGAAAATCACTGGATGATCGAAGCGCTGCTGCCAAAAGACCAGAATGAATACTTTGAATCGCTGTCAAAGCAGCAGGACGAACTCCGCCTCTATGTCACCATATCCAAAAAAACGAACAAGCCTGCTGAAATTATGGCAAACATCAAATCCATTATGGTCCTTGAAGAGCATATATCTGTATTATTTGAAGGCCGCATGCTCGCCCGAAAATCCAAAAGCGAGCCGGAAAAAGTCCTCGGCGACCTGCTCACCAAAGGTCTTCACGGCGACGAACTCGCCCACGCCTTCAGACAAAAACTCAACGAACAGCGAGAAATCCACACCAAAAAGTCCCCTCAACCGTGAAGGGACTTTTTGTTTTGCTTATTTCATATCTTTTTTCATATCTTCTTCCATGTGCTTCTCATCTTTTTGCATCTCATCTTCCATCTTGCCTTCGTCTTCCTGCATATCCTCTTCCATATCCTGCTCCATGTCGTCTTCCGTTTCTTCCTCAGCCGGAGGCGTCTCGTCGTTCGGCACTTCCTCCTCCATGTTGTTATCCTCTGGAGGCGCCGGATCCTGATCATCCTGACATCCCGCTGCAAGCATCATCGCAAGCAGAGATCCTGCTGCTAGCAGGTACCATTTCTTTTTCATGTTGGGTTGCTCCTTTCGTAGTGGTTGTTCGGGGTTAGGGTGTGTTATTGTGGAGGATTTTATGTGAGGGCGGGCAGAAGATAGGCTCTGTTTAGATAGATGCTTAATGAGAGAAGCTGATCTTTTACTTGTCGCGAACAGCAGTTTATTTGAAATTTACAGACGCTTCTTAAAATCCAGTATTACAACTACGTATACGCTCCCTTGCTCGAAGATGCTTTTGGGCATTCTAATCTCTAAATGAGAAGCGAGGGCAGCACTTTGTCTGTTACTTGCCACCCAGCGCGTATTACTTGCCAAAATACCTCTTTTTCTTGAAAAAGCTGACCCTTTACTTGCTGCAAACAGCTGTTTACTTGAAAATTTCCAACTTTATCCTAATTCGACCGAACAAAAAAACGACCCCACCCAGGATCGTCCTTCAAACCACTATTCTTTTTTCTCACCCAATGCAAACATTAATTCAGTTTCACAAACAACCTCACCGTTCACGGTTGCGACGCCTTTTCCTTTGCCGAGGGAGCCGCGGAGGCGGATGATTTCGACTTCGAGGCGGAGCTGGTCGCCTGGTGTGACTTGTTTTTTGAAGCGGCAGTTGTCGATGCCTGCGAAGAAAGCGAGGCGGCCGCGGTTTTCTTCTTTGATGAGCATGGCGACGGCGCCTACCTGGGCCAGTGCTTCCACGATTAGGACACCCGGCATGACAGGGTATTCCGGGAAGTGTCCGTTAAAGAATTCTTCGTTTGCTGTTACGTTTTTGAGTCCGATGGCGCGCTTGCCCTCTTCAACTTCGATGACTTTGTCCACGAGCAGGAATGGGTAGCGATGCGGGATGATTTCTTTGATTTGATTGATGTCGAGCATTTTTAGGACCTCCTCCTAGTACAACCTAATAGTTCTATTATACACAAAAAGGAGGGGTTCGCCCTCCTTATTTTTCGGATTCTTTTTCAACCAGGTCGATGACGTGCTGCCACGTCTGTTTGTCGAAGATATCTGTTGGTTTTCCGTCGCCGAGTACACCGTATCCAATCATCGCGCCGCTGGTGACGGCAATGGCCATGAAAAGAAGCAAAAGAATGATGCGCAGCCAGATCGGAATCAGCCTGATTCTGATTTTTGGACTTTTTTCGCTCTTTTCTTCGCTATTCTTTTTCTGTTTCACATGTTCACGAGACTGTTCGTTTGCACTCACTGTAAAAACCCCTTATCTGACGCTATTGATTAACCCGAGCATTTGATCGCCCATGGTGATTGATTTTGAGTTGAGCTGATAAGACCGCTGCGCAATCATGAGGTCGGTCATTTCTTTTGAAAGATCGACGTTGGACATTTCAAGGGCACCCTGTTTGATGCCGACTTGTTCAGGCTCTAAAAAGGCAACCGTTCCATTTGGAGCGATCTCTTTTAAAGCGTACCGATTTCCGCCCTGTTTTTCAAGCATTGTTTGCTGGGTAATTCCTACAATTCCAAGCTGGACCGTTTCACCGGATGGATTTGCCGTCAATCTTCCGCCTGCTGATAAGGTGCTGTTTTTAAAAGAAGCATCCAGAAAAATCGGATTCTGATTCTCATCTAAAACAGCGTGCCCCTCAGACGTGACAAGCTGAAGACGTCCGTCCTGAGCAGGATTCAAATACATTGCGCCATCCCGTGTATATTGAATTTCCCCGCCTGCTTCCACCTGCAGAAATTGTCCAGGCTTAGTCAGCGCAAAATCAAGCTCGCGGTCCGTAGTCTTGATGCTACCCTGCGAAAAGGCAGTCTGAGCCGTCAGCACCGCACCGGATCCGGAGCGCACGCCAAGCGGAGTCGACCTGCCGGCGAGGCTGTCATCCGGGCCGCCGTTGTTCATTTGCTGATGCAGCAGGTCAGAAAAACCGGTCTGCGTGCGTTTATAGCCTTGAGTGTCGATGTTGGCCATGTTGTTTCCAATCAGGTCAAGCTGCTGCTGCAGCTGGCCGAGTGTGTTCGATGCGGTAATCATAGATCGCAGCATATTTCTCCTCCTATCTGACTCTGCCGATTTCGTTGACGGCTTTGTCCATGCTTCTGTCGTAGGCCTGCAGCACTTTCTGGTTCGCTTCAAAGGCGCGGTAGGCCGTCATCATTTCCGTATAGGATCTTGATACATCCACGTTGGATCCTTCAATGAAGCCCTGTTTCAGCTGGTAGGCAACGTCCGGGTTGCCGGCAGCCGCTCCAAGCTCATTTCCATCCTCTGTCCGGTATAAACCGTTCCCTTCTTTCACAAGGCCTGCTGTATTGTTGGAAAAAAAGATGCCAATTTGCGACCCAGCCTCACCATTTACTCTGACCGTGCCGTCCTGCAAAATTTCAAACTCGTCAGATGCAAGGGTAATCGGCTGTCCGTCCGTTCCGAGCACCGGATTGCCTCCAAGGGAGAGCTGACCGTTTTCGTTTCTTGTAAACTGCCCGTTACGCGTGTAGCGGACCTCGCCGTCCGGAAGCTGCACGCCGAACATCAGCGTACCGTTTTCAGGCACGGCCGTTTCAAGCAAAGCTATATCTGTATTCAACCCAGTTTCGCGAAGGTCGCCCTGAGCGAACTGTGGAATCATTTCCTGAAGATAGACACCTGTATTGATTGAGCCGACTTCCTGAGGCAGTTTGTTGTCCTGCACTCTTTTCAGAAGCATTTCAGGAAACGCTTTGAGCGCAGCCTGATCGGTTTTATAGCCCGGGGTATTGGCGTTTGCAATATTATTGGAGAGCATTTCCGTTCTCCGCTGCTGGGCGAGCATTCCCGCTGAAGCAGTATAAAAGCCTCTTAGCATCGTTCCACCTCTTAAGAGTATTTAGGCAATTTTCTCTATTTTTAATTATAGCGGAGTTCGCAGCTCCGCACAGTATAAATTTGTAAATCGTATAAAGTTAAGCTACTACACTCTTAAAATCGGCTGGGAGGGCGAAAGGTTTAGGGGAAGAAGAAAAAAACACCAGCCAGCATGACTGATGTTTCTCATAGATTATACGATTTTGCGTCTAGTCAGACGGTCGACGTTATCAAGCATGATGCCCGTTCCGACTGCAACACAGTCCATTGGGTTTTCTGCTATTAAGACAGGAACCTTTAATTCTTCTGCCATTAACTGATCAAGGCCGTTCAGGAGTGCTCCGCCGCCTGTTAAGATAATACCGCGGTCAATGATGTCCGCAGAAAGCTCCGGCGGAGTGCGCTCAAGGACGCTTTTCGCAGTTTGAACGATGAGGGCTACTGATTCGCGCAGTGCGCCTTCAACCTCTTCAGAGTTGACTGTAATGGTTCTAGGCAGACCTGACACCATGTCACGTCCGCGAATAGCGATTTCTTCGTTGCGTGCGCCTGGGAATACTGTCGCGACTTGCGTTTTGATATCCTCAGCCGTACGTTCACCAATCAAGAGCTTGTACTCTTTTTTGATGTAGTTCAAGATTTCCATGTCGAACTTGTCCCCTGCCATCTTAATAGAAGAGGCGGTGACAATATCGCCCATTGAAAGAACTGCGACATCCGTCGTTCCACCGCCAATATCTACAACCATATTTCCGCTAGGCTGAAAAATATCCATACCGGCGCCGATTGCGGCAACCTTTGGCTCTTCTTCAAGAAATACGTCTTTTCCGCCGCTTTTTTCAGCAGCTTCCTTGATGGCTTTCTGTTCAACAGAGGTAATGTTCGTCGGACAGCAAATAAGCATCCGGGGTTTCGTAAATAAACCCTTTACATTTAATTTGTTGATGAAATGCTTGAGCATCGCTTCTGTTACTTCAAAATCCGCGATGACCCCGTCTTTCAATGGACGGATCGCAACAATATTCCCAGGAGTACGTCCAACCATTCTTCTGGCTTCCTCGCCTACAGCAAGAACCTTGCCAGTATTCTTATCCAGTGCAACTACAGACGGCTCGTTCAGAACGATGCCTTTTCCTTTTACATGAATTAGTACATTTGCAGTACCAAGGTCAATTCCAATATCCCTTGCAAACATTCTTTCCATATCCTCCTTGCAATCTGATCCCAGCATTTCCTACTTTGTGCCCTAATTTCATATTGTATCACAATTTACTAAAAAAAGGTTGAAATTGTAAAAGGTTTTGTAGGGATTTGTCGAAATTGCAAGAAAGACAGGCAGAATTCTTATTTCACAGGCTCTTCTTGTAAAATATCCTCTTTCCGGTACTTCAGCTTCGTCGCTTCCCCGCCCCTTAAATGACGGATGGATTTATGATAATCAAGAATTTCTTTTACCTCATTCGCAAGCTCTGGATTGATTTCAGGCAGCCTTTCCGTTAAATCCTTATGGACAGTACTTTTAGAAACGCCAAATTCCTTCGCAATCACGCGAACAGTTTTCTTCGTCTCCACGATATACTTTCCAATCTTGATAGTACGTTCTTTGATGTAATCGTGCACACCACTCGACCTCCCTAAAATGGATGTGAGAAGTGTGAAATGAGACTCGCACCAAGACGCAGCTGCGCCTATGTATAAAACTTACGATCCCTCACCTCAGACACTCTCTTTGTTAGGTTTGTAACATTTTATTAGCTTGGTTGAAGATATATGCTAAAAAGTCAAGAGGGACAAGGGATTTGTGCGAATTTTTTTATAAATTGCGTTTTGGAGCACTTTGAAATTGCATTTTGTAGCTCTGGCGGAGGGGGTATTTCCTGAAAGATTTGTCGAATCTGTACAGCCCTTTTCAAAAACAAACAAAAAAATAGTCTATCCCTAAGCGGATAGACAATCTATAGAGTGATGCTTATTATGCGTTTTTTGTGCTGATTGAAGCTTCGGACTGGTCGTCAGAGTTGCCTTTTTCTTTGCCCTCTTTACCAGCGTCTTCTTTTTCTTTGCCTTCTTCAGAACCTTTTTCATCTTCGGTTCCTTTTTCAGCATCTTCAGTGCCCTTTTCTTCTTCAGCACCTTTTTCTTCTTCAGCGCCCTTTTCTTCCTCAGCGCCTTTTTCTGCGTCTTCAGTACCTTCTTCTTCTTTAGCAGGTGCTTCTTTTTCAGCGTTGATTTCGTTCAATGCTGAAACTGGCTTATCCATGTAGTCAACTGGATTTACTGCTGTACCGTCTTTGCGGATTTCAAAGTGAACGTGTACGCCATCTTCTTCGTGGATCAGGCTTTTTCCAGCTTGTCCGAGGATTTCGTTTTGCTCGACTTCGTCACCAACTGCGACAGTCATGCTTGATAATGATTGGTAAACTGTAGTTACGCCGTCTTTGTGCTCGATTTCAATGACATTTCCGAGTAATGGATCTTTTTCAGCTTTAGTAACTGTACCGCTTAGAGCAGCTGCGACTTCGAATTCCTTGCCGTCTTCTCTTGCCAGGTCAATTCCTTTACTAGGCTCGTACGTATTATTATAGGAAACGAGTGCTGCTTCTTGCTCTTCGGCTGTTGCATCTGCTTCATAGAAGCTGCGGATGACAGATACTGAATCTGCATCTGCTGCCGGCATTGCAAAGTTTTCTACTGCTGAGTTTACTTCACGTGTCGGCTCATCTTGATACGATGTTCCATAATCACTTGGATCGTTTGCTGAGTTACCATTGCCGATTGACTGATACCATAACACGGCTGTCAAAATCAATGCTGCACTGACTAAGTAGATTGCTGGGAATACCCAACGCTTTCTGAAAATTTGTTGCATTTTTGAGTTTTGAGAAGTACGTTTAGTTTCTTCCTCTCTCATTCTATCATCACCTCAGCAATCATTCTGAACAGAATTCTGAAAATATATACATCTGGTCCAAAAAAATTCAAAAAGTTATTTTTTGCTGAGGGTTATAAAATTATGTATGGATTCTAAAATTTTTTCCACACACGTGGTATACTATGTTCCATCAGCACGCTAAAGGAGCACGTTAATGAAGAAGCCGATTTACAAATGGGCGCTAACAATCGCCCCCATTCTCTATATGATCCTCATTTGGATACTCTCTAGCCTGCCTGCGGATGCCATCATTAAGACGCCGTTTTCGTTTGACCGCTTAATGAAGGAATCGCTTCACTTAATTGAATTCGGCATTCTTTACTGGCTCATAGCGCTGGCGTTTGCCGCAAACGGACGCTGGACCGCAAAGGCGAGTGTCCTTGCTGCAGTGATCTCCATTCTTTACGGGGCTACAGATGAAATTCACCAGTACTTCGTTCCGTACCGGTCCGCTACAGTGATCGATCTGGTGAAGGATACCATCGGTGTACTTGTGTCTTTCTACATAATGAAGGTGACGTATTTTGCAGAACGCCCTTCGTTTATCACCTCTCTTTTTAAAAAGTTAAATGATTCGGAGTGATCATCTATGAGTTTTCCTATTCGAAAAGCTGTCCGCAGCGACTTGCCTGCCATCGTTGAGATCTACAACTCAACAATCGAAAGCAGAGCGGTGACAGCAGACCTGACTCCGGTTACGGTTGCCGACCGTGAAGCCTGGTTCAACAACCATACGGATATGCGCCCGATTTGGGTGATGACAGAAGAAGACAAAGTGGTGGCCTGGCTCAGCTTTGAATCCTTCCACGGACGTGCCGCCTACCAATATACCGCTGAAGTCAGCATCTATATTGATCAAAACGTGCGCGGAAAAGGCATCGGCACAACATTTTTGCAGGCTGCACTCGATGCATGCCCCGAGCTCGGCATCAAAACCCTGCTAGGACTTGTATTCGGGCACAACGAAGCAAGCCTGCGCCTGTTCAAGCGCTTCGGCTTTGAACAGTGGGCGAACATGCCCGGCGTCGCGGAGCTCGATGGAGTGGAACGCGATTTAGTGATAGTTGGAAAACGAGTGGTTCAATAGGAAAACGCGCCTGTGGAGGGCGCGTTTTTTGTATGGAGTTTTCGTTGGATTGTTAGAACCGGGATTCGGATTGTTAGAGCATCATTTCCGCTTGTTAGAGCGGCCGTTTGGATAGTTAGACCGCTGCACGGCCTTTAGATGACCTCTTTTTAACATGGAGCACTGAATCTGAACACAAGGTATCTAGAAAAAGGGGCATTCTGCTCTTTTTTGGTTAAAAATGAATGCTGAAAAACCCGCAGGACCCCTCCCGCGGGCAGAAACTTAGTTTTTAGCTGTGTACTGGGCAATAAACGGTTCGGCGCTGCCGACTTTGGCTCCCTGGTAGTAGTAGCTGACGATGTCTTTGTATTTTTTGCCGTCCTGGGCCATGAAGTTGGCGCCGTATTGGCTCATGCCGACGCCGTGGCCAAAACCTTTTGTGGTGATGACCACCTGGTCGCCTTTGAGCTGCCAGGCGAAGTCGCTTGAGCGGAGGCCGAGCTTTTCACGGATTTCGCGGCCGCTTAGCTTTTTGCCGTTGAAGTCGACTTGGGCGACCCGTTTGCCGGACGTGCGCTCAATCACTTTGCCGACTTCTCCTCCCGAACCGAGCTTCACTCCGAGCTTTTTCTCGAAGTCACGTACGCTGATGACCGTTTGATCATGATATTTAGGAGATTTTTCATCCCACGGACTTTCCACGCTTTTTAAGTAAGGCAGTGCTGCTGTCCAGTATTCATCCGAGTTTTCGGTGTAGCCGTTGCTTGTCGAGAAAAAGGAAGCATCAATCGGTTTATTGTCATAGGTCAGAATTTGCCCCTGAGTGGATGCTACCGCATTGTAGATCTTTGTCATTTTCCAGTTATAATCCTTGCCCCACTGTTTTTTCAGCTGGTCGTTGTTTTTGTAAACCTGATGGGAGGTTGTGTCACTGACGACCGCTCCTTCAGGAACTTTCGGAAGCTTATCAAACATCATCTGCTTCACCACATACGTCCTCGCTGCAAGCGCCTGCGCCTTCAGCGCTTCTTCTTCAAAATCAGCCGGCATTTCTGAGGCGACTACGCCGATGACATATTCTTCGAGCGGGATGTTTTCAATTTTCTCCGAGCTGCTTCGGTACACTGGTACATCGATCATGGATTTTCCGAGCATAAGCTGTTCACCCTTTTTGGTTTGAAGGTCTTCTGATAGTTCTCCGCTTGATGGATCGTTCATAAAGGGGGCTACGAGGAGTGTTGGGATCATTAATATGATGAGAAATAATCCGGCGAGTACTAAAACGATTGGTTTCAAAGATTTCATCTGGGCCTCCATATCCGATATGTCGTTTACCGTCTCTGTTCAATTCTATGGAGGTGGACAACCGTTTATGACTCCAAACATTGGAAAGTTCACGCACTTCTATTATTCATTTCGGCACGCTGCGGCGATTTCCTTCGACAATCTCAGCGCTCTTTTTCATGATGAAAAGAACGAGTATGGCAGCAAGCGTTCCGGAAAGATCATAGAGCATATCGACGATTCTTCCGCTGCGGTTTGTGTAAAGCTGAAGAAATTCTGATGAAACCGCAAGAAAGAGAGCCCAAAGAAGAGCCGTGCGCATACGATACAGAAACGTCATGATCAGTGTGAAAAAAAAGAAGTACAGCGCGTGTCCCGTTTTGGAAACTACATAAAACGTGCTTTGCCAGTCGATATCCGCGGTCATCAGCAAATCTGAGAAATCAGGATCGCTCCTGAAGATAAATCCGATATAGTCCCAAGTCAGCAGAGACTGCAGGTCGCTCGTAAATGAAAACAATGAAAATGCGGTGATCAGGCAGCATGCAATGATAACTTTCATCTCTTTCCCTCCTCCGCATTTATCGTGGTCATTTACGGTGTTTTTTATAAGTATCTATGTATAAATCATAAGGAAAACACCCAAACTAATAAAGTCTTTCTTTTTAAGAAAAACAAAAAGAAACCGGAGTAGATCTACCCCGGCTTCCTGAAAAAATACGTATAAATTTATGCGTTCATGTCACTGACAGCTTTTTCTGATTTCACAGTGCTTTCTTCCGTGATGCGTTCGATGTCTGCACCGATAGAAGCAAGTTTTCCGTGGAAGTCTACGTAGCCGCGGTCAACGTGCTTAAGCTCCGTTACACGCGTGTAGCCTTCAGATACTAAGCCTGCAAGAACAAGTGCTGCACCAGCGCGCAGGTCTGTTGCTGCAACTTCAGCGCCTTGCATGTTGGCTGGACCATTGATGATGACAGAACGGCCCTCAATTTTAATTTCTCCATTCATGCGGCGGAATTCTTCCACGTGCATGAAGCGGTTTTCAAAAACTGTCTCCGTAATCATAGAAGTGCCTTCAGCTTTCAGCAGCAATGCCATCATTTGAGATTGCATGTCTGTCGGGAAGCCTGGATGCGGCATCGTCTTGATGTCGATGGCTTTTAGTTTTTCAGGGCCAATGACACGAAGTCCGTCTTCCTCTTCTGTGATTTGGATGCCCATTTCTTCCATTTTTGCAATTAAAGATGCTAAATGTTCTGGCACAGCGCCGCGAACAAGCACATTTCCGCCTGTGATTGCTGCTGCTACCATGAATGTACCAGCTTCAATGCGGTCAGGAATGATGTGATGCTTAACGCCTGTCAGTTTTTCCACACCTTCAATGCGGATTGTTCCAGTTCCGGCTCCGCGCACTTTGCCGCCCATCGCGTTGATGTAGTTGGCAAGGTCGACGATTTCCGGTTCTTTTGCTACGTTCTCAAGGATGGTTGTTCCTTCCGCAAGAGCCGCAGCCATGATGATGTTTTCAGTTGCTCCAACACTTGGGAAATCAAGGTAGATTTTGGCGCCGCGAAGTCTTCCTTTGACTTCAGCGTCGATGAATCCGTTACCTACTTTAATTGATGCTCCCATTGCTTCAAAGCCTTTTAAATGCTGGTCAATTGGACGTGATCCGATCGCACATCCGCCTGGCAGAGCCACGCGTGCACGGCCGTTTCTTGCTAGTAATGGCCCCATGACCAATACAGAAGCGCGCATTTTGCGCACATATTCAAAAGGAGCTTCCATATTTAGCTCGTTTGATGCATCTACAAACACTTGGTTATTTTCAAAGTGAACTTCTGCACCAAGATGGCGCAGCACTTCATTGATTGTATACACATCGGAGAGCGTAGGCACATCACAGATTATGCTTTTTTGTTCACTGGCTAATAAAGATGCAGCGATTACTGGTAAAACGGCATTTTTAGCACCTTCTACTTTTACAGTACCGTTTAACTTACGACCGCCGCGGACGATGATTTTTTCCAAGGTCTTCCCCTCCGCGTCCCAATTTCTATATATTAATATTCAGACGTTATGATTGGGGTTCCTACTGTAACGCTAGTATTACCGCCCAATCCTGCGCTTCTGAGCGCAATTTGAATGTTCATGCTGCCTGAGTCTGCCGGAATCACATGATTCCAATCCGTCGTGAGTGCGGACACGGATATGAACGACTTCTCTTTAAGCTGTTCCACCGGCACCGCGTTAAATTGTTTAAGCAAAGCATCCACTTTAAGTTGCAAAACACTACTCATCTTATCATCAAGCTGTCCATTGACACAAGTGAAAATTGTAGGATTTTCATGGAAAATGTCGAAGCTTCTGGCCTGCGCATGCCCATAGATCTCCGCCCATTTTTTTCCGGAACCCTCTCCGCTCAGCTCATACAAGATATACGATTGCTGAAATCCATTTGTGTCGGTTGCTTGAATCTGGAGCTTTTCGGTAAATCCCGAATCCTTGTCGAAAAAGGTCCCTGTCATTTTATGTAGTTTGCCATTCGCACGGTCCTCAGACCACTTAAACTGACGAAATTGATTTTGGAAAAGTTTCACTGTATCTTCAAAAGAACGAGTCTCGTCTGAAACCATCTTCTTAGAATACATTGACCATTCTTTTACATCAATTCCCTGTGCTTCCATGCCATCTACAATGGTTTCAAGCTCCGTTTCCTTCTTTGCTCCGAATGTCTGGTGTGCAGCAAATGCACCTGTAAAAAAAATAAGAAATAACATAATGGCAAGACTGACTTTTTTCATTTTATCCCCACGTCCTCTCCCTAGTAACAGTGTTACCGTTTGAGACCGCGTCATACGTGGAAAAAGTCGTCATTGTTAGACAAGCTCGTGCTGTTCACTTCCTAATCTGTAGGACATATTCCCCTGTTGTCATAGATATAAACGTAAGATCTCAAGGAAAAGATGCATTCAGCGCGCTTGCCTGATCTATTGGCTAAGTGAATTTGCTGTGTCAGTGCTGAAATAAACCGGTAAAAAAGGCCCTAAAATAAAAAAGGCAGCTGGCGGGACCATATTAAATAATCAAGAAAAAAATTGCTGACAGCACCTGAGATGGCAATAGTAAGCAGGATCAGCAGCGCACGCGCTTGCATGACCTTTCCTTTTTTCATGGCTTTTTCAATATGAAGCGCCTGCAGCGCCCACCAGGTAACCGGAATAAACACGAGGTGAGACATAAGGCCAAGCAATGCCTGCTGATTAAAATCAAGCATAGGTTAAACAACTCCTATATGTAGCTATTTTTCGAAAAGAAGGCTTTTGCTTTTCTTCTTTTTTTGCACACAAAAAAGAAGAGGCTTTTACACCTCCTCTATTATATAAAATTCTGTGCGTGCAGTGATGTTTTTTTTGTGAAGATTCGTGGCAAATTTATGAAATGTTTGCGCCAATGGTTCGAACTGTGACCGTTCCTTTCCGCTGCAGTCACTTGCTTTCCGCGGGGAGGCAGTGGAGCCTCCTCAGCTTCGCCTGCGGGGTCTCCACATCCCTCTCCATCCCGCAGGAGTCAAGTGCCTTCCGCTGCAATCCACTACTTGCAAAAAATAAATTCCCCCAGAAGTTTCTAAGAAATATTAGCGTTCAAAAAATCAAACGCCGCACCCGGGAAGATTCCGAGCAGGATGGTTGCAGCGACGCAGACGGCGGTGACGATGACCAGCGGCGCGCTCCATGTGAACGGCTCGTCGGTTTCTTTTTTTCGGGAGAAGACCTGTGTCAGAATTCCGAAGTAGTAAAAGTACGAGACGACGGTTGCGGCAATCATAATGCTTGCAAGGACGATTTGCGGCGTGCTGTTTGTGAATGCGTTCATGAAGATGGTGACTTTTCCGATGAAACCGGCTGTTCCGGGCAGTCCTGCGAGTGAGAGCAGGAAAACCGCGACGGCAATGCCTGCTGCCGGCGATCTGCGGTAAAGTCCGGCAAAGGCCGAGATGTCTTCTGATCCTGTTTTGCGGGAGACAGCCTGAACGATGGCAAAGATCCCGACGTTCATGATGACGTAGGCAAGCAGGTAGAACCAGATGGCATCAAAGTAAAAGTAGCCTCCAAACGCGACGAAGCCGACAAGGACGTACCCTGCATGGGCAATCGATGAGTAGGCGAGCATCCGCTTGATGTTTTTCTGCCTGAGGGCGACGGTGTTTCCGACGATCATGGTGACAGCGGCCAGGATGGCGATAAAGCCCTGCAGCGACTGGAGAATCGACTGCATGCCGCCTTCATCCGGAATGTTCCCGAAGACGGAAAGGCAGATTCTCAAAATGATAACGAAGCCTGCCGTTTTTGAAACGACGCTCAGGAAGGCCGTAACAGGTGTCGGTGCGCCTTCATAAACGTCAGGTGCCCACATGTGAAAAGGCACGGTTGCAATTTTAAAGGATAAACCGACAAAGACCAGCAGGAATGAGATCGACGCTATGTAAACGTAGCCTGATTCCGTCAGCCCGTTCAGCTGTGGAATCATTTCAGACAGGCTTGTCGTTCCTGTCAGTCCGTAAATATAGCTCATTCCAAACAGCGTAATCGCCGTTGAAATACCGCCGTTAATGACGTATTTCATGGCCGATTCGTTTGACTTTAAATCCCGCTTTCTGAGCCCGGCCAGTATATAGGAAGAAATGGACAAGAGTTCTAGTCCTGTGAACAGGGTGATTAAGTCTCTGCTCGAGGCCATCATCATCGCGCCGAGAAGGGCAGCAAGAAGCAGGTAATAAAATTCTCCCCGCTCTTTCAAGCCCTCGCGCGGTTCATAGTCGATGGCAAGCAGAAAAATCAGCGCCCCGCCAAGGAGCAGAATAAATTTGAACGCCTTTGCGAAAGAGTCGAGGACAAAAGTGTCATAAAGAATAACGGCATCCTCTGCCCCAATCATGAGCGTCAGGCTGACAATCGCGCCGACAATTCCGGCAAGTCCAAGCCATCCTAGCCACCTGCGGCTGCTTCCCTCTTTCATGAAAAGGTCGGCAAGCGACAGGATAAGGGCGGTCCCGAGAATGATGAACTCAGGTATCATCGCGCCCCAGTTATAGCTGAGCAAGGTTTCCATATCCATGATTCATCACCCTCCTATCCCTTTCATGATCGTTTCAATCGTCAGCTGCAGCGGGACGGAAAGTCCATTTGGAAACACGCCGATCAGCACAATCAGCAGCAGAAGAATGGAAACTGGAATCGTTTCATGCCACTTCAAATCAGACATGAGACCGGGGCTCTTTTCCGCTCCAAACGTGATGGAAAGCACCGCTCTCAGCAAATAGGCCGCAGTTAGGATAATCCCAATCGCCCCGATTGCACCAAGCTCCGGATGCTGATAAAAGACACCCATGAACGCTGTCAGCTCGCTGATGAAGCCAGACATCCCCGGCAGTCCGAGCGACGCCATGGCCCCTGCGAGCAGAAAACCCGCTGCAAGCGGCATCGATTTTGCAAGGCCTGAAAGCTTCCCGAGCTCTGTTGTCCCGGTCCGTTCCAATAGAACACCGACGAGGAAAAACAGCAGCGCTGAAATCAGTCCGTGCGAAACGACCTGAAAAATCGCCCCTTGAATGCCCGCTTCATTTAATGCGCCAAGGCCAATGAGCACAATGCCCATATGCGAAATACTAGAGTACGCAAGAACCATTCTGAGTTCATTCTGAATCAGCGCAAGGAAGGCCCCGTACAGCAGGTTCACAAGTCCTAGCACAATGACAATCGTGCCAAGCTTTGAAAACTCAGCCGGAAACAGCCCAAGGCCAAACTTGATCAAACCGTACGCCCCGATTTTCAAAAGAATGCCTGAATGCAGCATGACGATAGGCGTCGGCGCCTGAACGTGCACCCTGAGCATCCATGTGTGCAGCGGGAAAATCGGAAGCTTTACGCCAAATGCAACGAGCAGGGCAATTAGAAGGCCTAGCCTGAAATCCTCTGACATCGGGCCGATCAGCTGAGCATCCGGCATCGTCATGAGCTGTGTGAGCAGCGGAAGATTTGTTGTTCCTGTTTTTGAAAAAAGAAGGATGATCACAATCAGCAGGATAGCAGATCCAAACCCGTTATATAGAAGGAACTGATAGGCTGCCTTTTCCCGTGCAGCGAAGCCCCACTTGCCGACGAGGAAAAACATCGGGATCAGCGTGATTTCGAAAAAGATGAAAAAGAGCACGAGATTCTGCGCCAGGAACACGCCGAGCATACCTGTTTCAAGAAGCAGAAGCAGCATGAAGTAGCCCTTCCAGTCCTTCTTGATTGAAACCGATGCGGCTGCAGCCAAAGCGGCCAGTATAGCCGTTAAAAGCACCATGACAAGCGAGAATCCGTCCAGGGCAAGCTCGTAGTCGACCGTGAACACGCCTGGCTGCATCTCATGGTACTGGCCAAACGTGATCCAGCGGACCTTTTCAGAAAAGCGCTCCAGCTTTTCCCCTGCAAGATACTGCGCAAAAACAATGCCTGACAGCAGGACGGCAGGAAGAGTGGCGAGGAATCCAACCAGCTTCAGGGAGGATTCCTGATCGCGTTTCATAAATGAGAGTACGAGAATGCCAAGGACAGGCGAGAAAACAAGGGCTGTCAGCAAGATTGACGTCATTATAAGTTCCCTCCTGTCACCGCGTACAGCACAAGCAGCAGGGCAAGCCCGACAAATGCAACCGTTCCGTACATCTGAACCTGGCCATTCTGCATTTTTGAACCGAGTGCCCCTGCAGAGC
Source organism: Metabacillus sp. SLBN-84 (assembly GCF_053629595.1). NCBI lineage: Bacteria > Bacillati > Bacillota > Bacilli > Caryophanales > Bacillaceae > Metabacillus > Metabacillus sp. SLBN-84. The sequence continues at coordinate 363,977 of NZ_JBRJIP010000001.1, read as the reverse complement.
GGACGATCCCGGCCACTCCTTTTACAGCACCTTCTACAAGGAACTTCTCCAGGTATTTGCAGAGCATGCTGACCGTGTTCGTCAGCCACACCACAGTGACACTGTAAAGCTCATCGATAAAGTACTTGTTTTTCAGAACCGAGTGAATCATCGGCATGCGGGCTCTTGTTCCTTCGGGTGAAATGGAGCCTTTCTTGTACATCAGATACGCAAGCAGAATGCCGAGCAGCGAGACAGCTGTTGCCAGAATCATGATCCAGGCCGGACCTTCGATATGCCCGTGACCGAGCTGAGGCGCGCCTTCTGTCAGCCAGTCCCCGAGGAACGTTCCGAACCAAGGCGTATTGACGTAGCCTGAAAAAACAGCAAGTACTGCCAGCACACTCATCGGAATCAGCATGGAAGGCGGTGATTCATGAACAGCAGCAAGCTCGGTTTTCGGACGTCCCGTAAAGACGAGGAAGAAGAGCCTGAACATGTAAAAGGCAGTAAAGAAAGCAGCGATGACCGCAAGCCAGAACAGCGCAGGATTTCCGTGCTCCCAGGCAGCGATGAGAATTTCATCTTTACTGAAGAAGCCTGAAAAGAGCGGAACACCGCTGATGGCAAGGGTTCCGATCAAAAACAGCGGACCGGTGAATTTGAGTTTTTTCCAAAGACCGCCCATTTCGTCAATGTTCTGGGTGTGGACTGCGTGAATGACGCTTCCGGCAGCAAGGAACAGCAGCGCTTTGAAAAAGGCGTGCGTCATCAGGTGAAAGACACCGGCGACATAGCCTGCAGAACCAAGGGCAAGCATCATGTAGCCAAGCTGGCTCACAGTCGAGTAAGCAAGCACGCGTTTGATATCTTTTTGAACAAGCCCGATGCTTGCAGCAAAGATAGCGGTGAATGCACCAACCGTTGCGACAACCAGAAGCGCCGTTTCACTTGCGGCAAACAGCGGATACATGAGGGCAACAAGGTAGACACCCGCTGCAACCATCGTCGCGGCGTGGATGAGCGCGGAAACCGGCGTCGGCCCCTCCATCGCATCAGGCAGCCAGGAATGGAGCGGGAATTGGCCGGATTTCCCGATTGCCCCGATGAAAATCAGGATGCTGGTCAAAGTGATCATATCGAGCGAAATCATACCATCTGCAACACTTGCAAAAATGCGGTCATATTCAAAGCTTCCAACCTGCCAGAACAGAAGAAGCATCCCGACAAACAGGCCGACATCCCCGATCCTTGTCATAATGAACGCTTTTTTCGCGGCAGCCTTCGCTTCTTCTTTGTAAAAGTAGAATCCGATCAAAAGGAAAGACCCGACGCCGACAAGCTCCCAGAAAATGTAGAGCTGCAGCAGATTGGTCGTCATGACGAGCCCGAGCATGCTGAAGGTGAATAGGCCAAGATAGGCATAAAACACATGAAAGCGGGGATCTCCGTGCATGTATCCTTTGGAATAAATATGTACAGCTAAGCTGACGAGCGTGACGATCACAAGCATCAGCGCATTGAGCGGCGTAATCTCAAAACCTGCCGTAAGCTCCATGCTGCCGATTGTGAGCCATACAGCTTCTGCTTTATAGGTATTCTGTGCGAACCGGTCTGCTAGCACCGCAAGAGCACCGGTGAATGAGAGGGTCATCAGGATGCCTCCCACGTAGACGCTTCCTTCTTTCAGCCGTTTCCCGAACAGGAGCAGCACGAGAAAGGAGACAAGCGGAAACAGCGGGATGATCCAGGCGTATGGCATCATTGTATTCAATCCCCTTCTTGTTAGAGGTGTTAATGCTTCATAGATTCATAGTCATCAATATTGACAGATCTCCGGTTGCGGTAAAGGGCAAACAAGATGGCAAGTCCAACGGCTGCCTCAGCTGCTGCAATCGTAATCGTAAACAGCGAGAACACCTGGCCGGTAATGGACGGAATCACTCCGTACTTGCTGAAGGCAACCAGATTGATATTTGCCGCATTCAGCATCAGCTCAATTGAAATCAAAACGATCACTGTGTTCCGCTTCGTCAGGGCCCCGTACAGTCCGATGCAAAAAAGGATCAGAGCGAGCACAAGAAAGGCCGATAAAGGAATCGAGCTCATTTTTCGTCCTCCCCGTTTTCATCTTTTCTCGCCAGGATAATGGCTCCTATTAACGCCACAAGCAGAAGAACAGACGTCAGTTCAAACGGAATCACAAAGTGGGAATAAAGCGAGATTCCGATCTGTTCGGTATTTTTCACATGCAGATCTGCCTGCTCTTCCCCGAGCTGCAAATCATAGATTCCTAGATACATCACGAGGGCAAACGCCGCAATGCCAAGAAACACGATGAGCTTTTTGCCGATGCCGGCAGACGGCTCATCCTCATCCTGGTGGCGCGTCAGCATGATCCCAAACAGCATGATGATCGTGATCGCACCCGAGTAAATCAGGATCTGGACCGCAGCCACAAATTCCGCCGAAAGGAGCACGTACAGACCGGCGATACTCACAAATGTGAACACAAGCGATACGACCATATGAACCACTTTCGTCACATTCAGCATGAGAATGCCGCCGCCGATGGCCACCATGGCGAGTGCGACAAAGGCAACAAACTCTCCGGTTATACTCACACCTTATTCTCCTCCCTGATGTTCTCATCATTTTCATCCAGCCACTCCAGATTCTTAAACAGCTGATCGCGGCTGTACTCGGCAAGCTCAAAATTGTTCGTCATCACAATCGCTTCTGTCGGACACACCTCTGTGCAAAGATCGCAGAGGATGCATATTTCAAAATTAATATCGTACGTGTCGATGATTTTCCCTTTTTTCGCCGGATCCGGATGCTTCTTGCCAGTTAGCTCTATGCAGTCAGTAGGGCAAATAGCCGCACACTGATTGCACACAATGCACTTCTCCGGATAAAACTTCTGAATGCCCCGGAACCGGTCAGGCAGTGCAAGCGCCTTATTCGGGTAATCATATGTCACTTTCTTCTTCGTCAAGCTGTTCAGGGTATACGTCAAACCTTTTGCTAAACCTCGCATGTTTTCACCCCTTGTTTGTGTTTTGCGTTATTCATCTGTTACTTAAAGAAAATCTCCTTCACAATCGCTGTTACAAATATGTTCGCGAGTGCGACAGGCAGGAGCACTTTCCAGCCGAATTCCATGAGCTGGTCGGCGCGGATTCTCGGGAAGGTGACGCGGAACCAGATCAGGATGAAGATCACGACACTGAATTTCAGTCCGAACCAGATGGCGCCCGGGATGAAATCAAGGAAGGCAACAGGCTGCCAGCCGCCGAGGAAAAGCACGGTCGTCAGCGATGCCATGGCGAAGAAGTAAACGTATTCCGAGAGCATGAAGAACGCCCAGCGGAAGCCGGAATATTCGACATGGTAGCCTGCGACAAGCTCTGATTCCGCTTCAGGCAAGTCAAACGGCGTCCGGTTCAGTTCTGCGACAGATGCAATCAAAAAGATTAAAAAGCCAATCGGCTGCAGGAAAATAAACCAGACATTCTCCTGTGCATCGACAATGGTGTTCAAGTTCAAACTTCCGGATAAAAGTACGACGCCGATGACTGACATAACAAGCGGGATTTCATAGGAAATCATCTGGGCCGCGGCCCGCATGCCGCCGAGCAGCGAGTATTTGTTGTTCGATGCCCAGCCGCCGGTGACAATGCCGATTGTCGTCAGCCCGGAAATGGCGATATAAAATAGCAGTCCGACTCCAAGATCCGCAAATTGAAAGGAATCTGTAAAGGGGATTGTTGACAGCACGATAAAGGCAGGTGCAAAAGCAAGGACTGGCGCGAGAATAAACAGCGGTTTATCTGCAAGCTTTGGAATCGTGTCCTCTTTTATCAGGAGCTTCAGGACATCAGCGACTGTCTGCAGCAGGCCCCACCTGCCGCCTACTTGATTCGGTCCGATCCGGCCCTGCATAAAGCCCATGACTTTGCGTTCAGCCAGAATGCCGTAAGTGACAAATCCAAGGACAACGAACAGGAAAGCTGTTGCGAGTCCGAAAAAAATAGCGAAATTGCCGAGGCCCGGGGACGATTGCAGCAGATCCTCCACCATCAGCCGTCCACCTCCCCGAGCACGATGTCAATGGCGCCGAGAATGGTAATGAGGTTTGCCATGTTTTCTCCCTGAAGCAGCTTTGGCAGGATTTGCAGATTGTAAAAAGACGGCCGTCTGAATTTCAGGCGGTACGGCTCTTTTTTTCCGTCACTGGCGATATAGCAGCCGATCTCGCCGCGCGGGGATTCAATCCGCACATACGCCTCTCCTTTTGGAGCCTTAATGATTTTCGGCACCTTAGCCATGATCGGCCCGTCACCAGGAAACTGTTCAACCGCCTGCTCCAAAATTTTCAGAGACTCCTCGATTTCAGCCATACGGCATTCATAGCGGGCAAAAGCGTCGCCTTTTGTCCTGACCGGAACGTCAAAATCAAAACGGTCATAAATGGAATACGGCTCATCTTTGCGGAGATCCCATTTCACCCCGGTACAGCGAAGGTTGGCGCCGCTCAGGGAGTACTCAAGAGCCTCTTCTTTTGTATAAATGCCGACCCCTTTTACACGGTTCAGGAAAATTTCGTTCCCTGACACAAGATCATGATAGCCCTTGAGCTGCTCTCTCATGTACGGGATGAATTCGGCGACTTTTTCAATCCAGCCCTCCGGTGCATCCCACTTCACTCCGCCTACACGCATGTAGTTAAACGTAAGGCGTGCACCCGACAGTTCCGTCAGCAGATTAATGATCATTTCCCGCTCGCGGAAAGCATATAAGAACGGGCTTACCGCACCGATATCAAGCAAATACGTGCCCCACCAGACAAGGTGACTCGCGACCCGGCCAAGCTCCATCGCAATGACGCGCAAATAGTCCGCGCGTTCCGGAACCTGAATACCCGCCATCGTCTCCACTGCATGGCAGATCACGTAATTGTTTGTCATCGCGGACAGGTAATCCATGCGGTCTGTGTAAGGGATGATCTGCGTGTACTGCAGATTTTCCGCGATTTTTTCCGTGCCTCTATGTAAATAGCCAATCACCGGTGTAGCCTCTTTAATGATTTCTCCGTCAATTTTTATGACCAGCCTGAATACGCCGTGCGTACTCGGATGCTGCGGGCCGACATTCAGGAGCATTTCTTCTGTCCGGATCAAAAGCTACACCTCCACATCATAAGGTTCATAATCTTTTCTGAGCGGATGCCCGACCCAGTCATCCGGCATCATGATTCTCGTTAAATTCGGATGGTCCGTAAAACGGATGCCGAGCAAGTCGTAAGCCTCGCGCTCAGGCCAGTCCGCCCCTTTCCAAAGAGGCACAAGCGACTGGATTTCAGGCTGGTCACGGTCAAGCTTCACCTTCAGCACGACTGTGTGCCTGTGTGTATAGGAAAAGAGGTACACGTAAATTTCCATATGGGTCTGAAAGTCGGTGCCGTGCAGTTCGGATACATAATCAAACTGTAAGTCTTCCTGTTCTTTCAGCAATTTTGCTATCGTAAAATAGGATTCTTTCTTTGCAGTAAGGGTAGGAACATCTTTAGAAAGCCTATTGATGCCTGACTCTTCCAGGACATCCCGGCCGAGATGCGTTTCAATGACGCTGATGTATTTCTGAAGGATCGGTTCATTCGGTGAGGGTTCTTCTTGCTGCGGTTCTTCCTTGACTGCCATTTGCTTCGCTTTAGCAGCAGCGGCAGCCTTTGCCTTGGCAGCGGCAATCGCTTTTGCCTTTTCTTTCGCCAAGTCGTCTTCTGACATATTTTCACGGGATGCCTTTGCTTTGGCGGCTGCAGCGGCTTTTGCTTTGGCGGCTGCGACAGCCTTTTGCTTTGCTAATGCCAGGTCGTCCCCTGGGGTTTCGATTCCACCCGCTTCTTTCGCTTTCTGCTTAGCCAGTGCAGCGGCTTTTGCCTTTGCTGCGGCGACAGCCTTTTGCTTTGCTAATGCCAGGTCGTCTCCTATGGTTTCACTTCCACCCGCTTCTTTTGCTTTCTGCTTAGCCAGTGCAGCGGCTTTTGCCTTTGCTGCGGCGACTGCTTTTTGCTTTGCTAATGCCAAGTCGTCCCTTGGGGTTTCGATTCCACCCGCTTCTTTCGCTTTCTGCTTAGTGAGTGCAGCGGCTTTTGCTTTGGCAGCTGCGACTGCTTTTTGCTTTGCTAATGCCAGGTCGTCTCCTGAGGATTCGCTTTCCCCCGCTTCTTTCGCTTTCTGCTTAGCCATATCAGCGGCTTTTGCCTTTACTGCGGCGGCAACTTTTTGTTTGGCTAATGACTTGTCGTCTCCTGTGGATTCGCTTTCTCCCGCTTCTTTCGCTTTTTGCTTCGCGATGGCTTCGGCTTTTGCTTTGGCGGCTGCAACAGCTTTTTGCTTCGCTAATGCGAGGTCGTCTCCTGATAATTCGCTTCCGCTGGATTCTTTCGCTTTCTGCTTAGCCAGTGCGGCGGCTTTGGCTTTTGCGGCAGCGGCGGCCTTTTGTTTGGCTAGAGAGTCTTCGCTTGCGGGTGCGTTTCCGGCCTGCTTTTCAGCAAGTTTTTTCAGGGCAGCTTCCTTTGCCTTTTGAGCGGCTTCTCTCTTTTGCTGCTGGAGGTCTTTTTCATCGCTCATGGATTATTTCACTCCCTGTTTTTGCCTCGTAACGGATTTTTTCTTTCAGCTTGTTGATTCCGTAGATGAGGGCGGCAGGATTGGGCGGACAGCCCGGGATATAGACGTCAACCGGCACAATCTGATCGACCCCTTTTACGACGGCGTAGGATTTGATGTAAGGTCCGCCTGCCGTTGCACAAGAACCCATGGCAATGACCCATTTCGGTTCAGGCATCTGGTCGTACAGACGCTTTAAGACCGGGGCCATTTTTTTCGTAACGGTCCCTGATACGATCATGACATCCGATTGCCGGGGCGACGTTCTGAAAAACGAGCCAAAACGGTCGAGGTCATAGTGTGATGAGCCGACACCCATCATTTCAATGGCACAGCATGCAAGGCCGAATGTCAGCGGCCAGAGTGAATTGCTTCTCGCCCAGCCCTTTAAATCCTCAAGTGTCGTCAAAAAGACGCTGCGCTTGAGCTCTTCCATTTCATCCTGAGGGATATTCGTTAGCTTTAAGTCCATTTCAGCACCTTCTTCTTCCATGCGTAGACTAGCCCAATCACGAGCATGATGACAAAAATAAGCATTTCAATCAGAGCAAAAACACCAAGCTTCTCATATGCGACAGCCCACGGATACAAAAACACCGTTTCTACGTCAAAAATGACAAACATCAGACCAAACATATAGTACCGGACATTAAATTGAACGCGTGAATCATGAAATGGATCAATCCCGCTCTCATAAGTAGTGGCCTTTGCCTCACTCGGCTTGTGCGGCCTTAAAACCCGGCCGATTCCAAGAGCCACGACCGGAAGCAGAATACCAAGCAGCAGGAAAACAACAACAATTAAGTAGTTATTCAAGTATACGTTGAGTGATTCCATCCCTTTCCCCCGTTATGTGAAAGTTGGTAAAACTTTTCTAATATTCAAAATGTAACCGCTAACATTATAACACTGTTGCCCAAAACGTGTCGATAAGGGATATTTTCACAAGAACATATCCAGTTTCATCCTCTTTTGTAGCATTTCTGTAAGCTGCTCTTTTATCGCCTTCAGGATGTTATACTAGCTCATGAATAAAAAACGCGAGGTGACAGAATGCCAGAATCATATCAGCATGACTTTGAAACGGATTACGGCAAGAATCTGCCTGTGTTTGAATCAGAAGAAGCGGCTAAAATCTATTTTTATGAACAGCGGAAAGAGAACTTGTCTCTTTTAGAAGATATATATGCAGAACTTGGCTTACCATTAACCTATTCTCCAAAAAGTTTGATTGAGCTTGAAGAAGTCTACTTTGATTTTTTCAAAGAAAATAAATTCCGTGATTTTCAACTAACGGTTGCCGATCTTGAGGAATGCATGAGCATTTACTTTGGTGAGGTGGCAGTGATACATCTAGAGCATGCTGCATGGGCTGTGAAGGAATACTCGTTCACAGAAAATGCGTATGTGTCAGGAATCCAGTGCGGGCGCACCGTCACTTATTTTTCAAATCTGTTTGAGAATCATTTTTTATCTGCAAAAGATGCGTCTGAGCAGAAAATTTATGAGCTATATCAAAAATATGAGCGAAAAAGCAAAAAGCTGGGACCAAACTGAGCGTTTGGTTCTTTTTTTGTGCGCCGGATTGTTAAAGGCGGCTTTTGGATTGTTAGCATGCTGATTTGGATTGTTGGAGCACGAGTTTGGATTGTTAGAGCACCAATAAGGAGCAAATCCGGCCGGAATTACGATTTCCGGCCGGATTCTTTTAACATTCGACGGCCACTCTGCGCTTTTCTGCATTGGATTTGATCGCCGCTTCATTAACTGCGGTCAGGAACAAGGCATCCTCGTTCGTAATAAATGGCGCTGTCCCAGACAGAATCGCGTCAGCCCATTGCTCCATCGGAATCGGGAGTTCTTCAGGCAGATTCTCCATAATGCGTACGCCTTCTGCATTCCGAAGCTCGATTTTCCCGTCCTGAATCAGGAGACACCCTTCTGTTCCGTACAGTTCCAGGGAAAACGGACTGCCGAATGAAACGAAAGATGTTTCCAGGACAGCTGTGGCACCGTTCTCATACGTGACAAGCACGGATGCCTGGTCTTCCACTTCCTTGCCGTACACATAATCAAAATGCGCGGAAACTTCTTTCGGTTTTCCTGCAAGTCTGTTCATTAAATAGATCGGATGGGCACCCAGGTCGATCAGCGCCCCGCCGCCGCATTGCTCGGCGTTGTAAAAGTGTGCCGGCAGCCAGCCCTGCGGATTTTCTTCTGTCGGAACCGAGCCATTATGGGCAACGCGGCATCTCGCGTTTTTCACCTCTCCAAGCAGGCCTTCCTTTACCGCTTTCTCTGCATATAGGTAATAGTCTGTACTCAGCCTTGGCATAGAAACAACCAGGGAAACGCCCGCTTTCTCGACCGCCTTAAAAATTTCATTGCAGTCTGCTGCTGTCAGTGCCAGCACTTTTTCCGTGAAGATGTGCTTTCCGTGTTCTGCTGCCTTCACAATGACTTCCTTATGCATATTTGTCGGCGTGTCTACCACGACTCCCTGAATCTCAGGATTACCGAGCACCGCCTCGAGGCTCGCCTCAAACGGCACACCAAGCTCATTTGCCCACTTCTCTCCGCGCTCTTTGTCTTCATCCCAAACCATCGCAATTTCCACTTTTGAACTGTTATGTATATCCCGTGCATAATCAACGGCATGCACGTGCCACTTGCTCAGCATCGCTGCTTTTATCATGTCTGTTCCCTCCTTGACGTTGTCCCTATACTATTTCCTTTTCGCACCGCTGATTTCCTTTTCTTTAATTGGATAAAATAAAAAGAAAAGCGTAAATGATTTTTTTCACCAAAAGGTTTCCCGTCTGGATAAAAGAGGGAATATCCCTGTATGACTTCTAGGAGGAAAATGAATGAAACTGCATAATGGTTCACTTTATTGGCCAAAAACAATCAGCAGCACACAAAAATATCCCGAGCTCCGGGAATCCATTACATGCGATGTTCTCATTGTTGGCGGGGGGATGTCCGGCGCCTTGTGCGCCAACACTCTTTCAGCCTATAATCTGAAAACCGTGCTCGTTGAAAAAAGAATTGTCGGAAGCGGAAGTTCGTCTGCCAACACCGGGCTGCTTCAATTTTCAAATGACAAAATGCTGCATGAATTTATAAAGGAAATCGGCAAGGATGAGGCCGTGCGTTTTTATAAGATGTGCTTAAAAGCGGTGGACGAGCTTGAGAAAACGGCAAAGAGCCTGTCTAAGCCGGTCGAATTTAACAGACGGAAAAGCCTGTATTATGCAAGCGACTCCGGAGATGTGTCAAAGCTTAAAAAAGAATTCAAGGCGCTTTCCAAGTATGGTTTTCCAGTTTCTTTTTTAGAAGAAGATGAGATTGAAGAACGGTTTGGATTTAAAAAGCCTGCGGCCCTTCTGACTGACGGGGATGCAGAGGTAAATCCATACAAATTTGCTCAGACCCTGCTCGAAGATGCCCATACCCGCGGCGTGCAAATTTATGAGAACACGGCTGTTGAAGAGGGTGACCGCGAGGAAGAGTATGTCGTTATGCACACTCCGCACGGAACCATCCGGGCAAAGAATGTCGTTTACTCAACCGGGTATGAAACAATTCCATTTGCCAAAAAACTTGGTGCGGATGTAAACAGGACATACGCTATTGCCACTACACCTGTTGCCTCTTTAGAAAAATGGGAGGAAAGAAACTTAATCTGGGAAACGAAACGCCCTTACTTTTATATGAGGACAACGGTCGACGGAAGAATCGTTGCAGGCGGACTTGATGAAGACAAGATGGAAGCTCCGAGCAATGAAGACATCATCCGCGAGCGCGGCCAGCGTTTGCTTGATAAAATTAAAGAACATTATCCTTCATATGACATGGAGGTCGACTCCGCCTGGGGAGCAAGCTTTGGCGAATCAGACGATGGCCTACCCTTCATCGGACAGCATCCTAAAAAAGACAACATTTATTATTGTCTTGGCTTTGGCGGCAACGGCACCGTCTATTCGATGCTTGGAGCAGAAATCATAAAAGATTTGATTCTATATCAATCCCACCCGGATGCTGACATTGTCCGGCTGGACAGATAGGGAAAGCTGCGGCTTTCCTTTTTTGTGTTTTTCTGCAGCAAAAAACCGGCACAGGGCCGGTTTTTTCATTACTTTTGATTTTCATCATAATATTGAACGGGATACATGGAGCCTTCTGAGACCATTGTGTTGTCATCGATGTCTTCCGGATCCGGATGTCCCGCTTTTTCAACAGGGAATGAATCTGTGTTTTTGCGCGAGAAATAAGGAATTTTGTTTTTCGTGCTTTGTACAAATTCAGTTACCTTTTCACGGTTTGCTTTGTCCTTTAATAGGTAGGATGTGACGCCTACTCCGACTGTCGAGATGGCAATGCCTGAAATTAACGCTTTTTGTCTCATGCTTGATGCTCCTTCCGTTTTGCATTTTTTAAGTGTTTCTTACTTTTACCCGCTTATCAAAATGCAAAACATAGGGGCTTATGATTTAAGGATTGATTCCGCGCTTAAAGCCGTTTCGTTCATGAGGTCTGCGATTTTTTTATTATCATCACTGAGGGTTTCAATCGTCGCGCTCATCTCCTGCATGCTGGCGGAGGCCTGCTCAATGATGGCGGCAAGTTCATTGGTTGAACGCTCGACATTTGCCGTGTTTGTCTCTACGTCGCCCGAAATAGCTTCAAAGCCTGTGAAGCTTTCTGCCATATTGGCCAATTTCTCTTTCAGCTGCTGGAAATTCTCGTGGACTTCACGTGTTGCCTCGACGCTTGTCAGCAGGTTCGCGCTGCTTGCCGCCATTTTTTCTTCCGCTTTCCCCGCTCGTTTCATTCACCTGTTTCAGATTTTCCGTGATTTTTTTATTGGCATCATTCGTTAATTCAGCAAGCTTGCGAATTTCCTGGGCAACGACCGAAAATCCTTTGCCTGCCTCTCCTGCTCTTGCAGCTTCGATTGATGCATTTAAAGCGAGAAGATTTGTCTGTTCGGTAATCTGGCGGATCGTGTTTGTGAACTGATTGGTTTCTTCAATCTTCAGGTTCAGGTTTTTAAAGGTCGCATTCAAAGCCGTAACGATTTGATTCAGGTCATTCATTTCTGTCATCAGCCTGCTCACTTTTTCACCGCTCCTGTCCGCAATGCGGCTGGCTTGTCTTGAGTCTTCGTTCAACAGGGAAGAAATCTCGTTCAGTTCGTTCATGGAAAGCATGTTGTTGTGGGCACTTTCAGCAATTTCGCTGATCTGCTCGCTCTGGATCTGGCTCCCGGCAGAGACTTCATTAATGGCAATCGTCATTTCTGCCTGGGCGCGTGTATTCATCTGCACTCTCTCGTTCGCTTTTGCCACACTGTCAGCGATCCGGGAAGCTGCCTGTTCGAGCTTGTGCCTCTGCTCTTCTTTTCGGCCTGCTTCAGCTTCGGCATCCGCTATGAACTGCTGCAGCACATTGAACTGTTTTTTATTCAGATGGATGAGCACGCCAAGCAGGACCCCTGTTAAAAGATAGGCCAGAACAATGGCGCCCATGCTGCCTGCAATCATTTCCTGTTCTGCAGAGGGAATCGATGCATTGACAAAAAGGGTCACAAGGCCAAGGCCAAATCCAGTTGCAAAAACCGTCGAGTAGTAAGGGACCGCTGAAAAAACGGCCTGAAAAAAGAGGACTGGAATAAGTGCAAGATTCGCGCCGGTTATGAAGATCGAGGCGCATGCAAGAATAGAAATCATCACAACCGTGAAATACGGAAACAGCCTGTCCCTTTTCAAATACCGGAACAATACATAAAAAACAATCAGCAGCACACATTCAGCTGAATAAATCGGCACCTGCTCCATCTGCCCCGTGACCAGGACGTAAATCAGAGCAAATAAAGATGACGCGCCAAATGTAAACAGCATCAGCTTGTTTTTGCTTAATAAATCATCGTGTTTTACCTTTTCAATCGCTGTCATACATGTTCTCCCCTGTGTTCAAATTGGTTTACTTACTATATCGACAGCGCTTACATATTTTTTATATAACAAAAAAAGAAACGCTGAATTCAGCGCTTCTTTTTATTCCTGCTGTAGATATCGAACCAAACGGCAAGAACCAGAATACTTCCTTTTACAATCAGCTGCCAATAGGCATCAATGTTCATGATGCTCATGCCGTTATCCAGGCTCGCCATAACAAGAGCTCCAATGATGGCTCCCGGGATGGTTCCGATTCCGCCCATCAAACTTGTGCCCCCGATGACGCAGGCTGCAATGGCATCGAGCTCATACATGTTTCCTGCTCCAACGGTAGCCGCGTTCACGCGCGCAGTCAGGACAAGACCTGCGATCGCTGCAAGTGTGTTCCCGAGAACGAAAACGAGGAGAATTCTGCGCTTCATGTTAATGCCTGAGAGAACAGCGGCCTCGGGATTGCCGCCAATGGCATACACCTGCCTGCCGAATACCGTCTTTTTGGCGATAAAGTGAAAAAGAACAGCGAGGATGATGACCGTTATAAATGGGACCGGAATTCCCTGGTACTGATTCATCAAGTATATGAACGTAAAGATCAGAAGACCGATGCCCACTGAAGCAATCAGCGTCCAGTTCATGGAAAGAACATCAAATCCGTACTTGATGCGCGCGTTTCTTTGTCTGATCAAAAAGTACACGGCAAGGATAAACGCAATAGCTCCCATGATAAGGCCTGCAGCAGGCGTCACATATCCCTGTCCGATGATCTTAAGGCTAGGTGAAAGCGGAGCTACGGTCATGCTTCCGGTTATACCGGTCAGTATTCCCCGGAAAATAAGCATTCCTCCGAGCGTGACGATAAAAGGCCGGCACGGCCCTGTAGGCAATCCACCATCCCTGCCACAGACCAATCAGCGCACCCAATACCACTGTTGCAATAATAACGGGTATCGTATCCCAGCCAAGCCAGACGTTCAGGATTGCTGCAACGCCTCCCGTCAGTCCGACAAGCGAGCCGACTGAGAGGTCAATCTGTCCGGATACGATGATCAGGACCATGCCAATTGCTAGAATGGATGTTACAGACATCTGCAAAAAGAGATTGGATAAATTCCGCGGGGTTAGAAAGGTATCATTTAAGACGGAAAATAAAATCCAGATGATGAGAAGGGCGCCAATCATGGAGTACGCGCGGATATCGATTGTAAACAAATTGATTTTCTTTTCTTTCACTGCCGGCTGTTTAACGGTTTCAAGGTTTGTGCTCATCCTGCAAGTCCTCCTGTCGCTGCTCTCATAATGTTTTCCTGGGTAGCATTTTCTGCATGGAATTCACCTGTGAATTTCCCTTCTGACATCACCAGAATTCTGTGGCTCATGCCAAGTACTTCAGGCAGCTCAGACGAAATCATGATGATGGCCACTCCCTCGTTTGCGAGCTCATTCATAATGTGATAGATTTCAAGCTTCGCTCCAACGTCAATTCCCCTCGTCGGTTCATCAAGGATCAAAATTTTAGGTTTCGTCATCAGCCATTTTCCGATGACAACCTTCTGCTGGTTCCCCCCGCTCAGTGTGCCGGTGACTGTTTCAACAGATGGCGCTTTTATTCTCAGCTGTTTTAAATACTGATTCCCGCTGCGGATTTCTTCATTCTGGTTGATGATGCCGAGGGATGAGACGCGCCTCAGGCTCGGAAGCGTCACGTTGTTCTGGATATCCATGTTCAGGACAAGGCCGAATTTTTTCCGGTCCTCCGATACGAGCGCCAGTCCGTTTTCGATTGCCTGCTTGACGGATTTGTTTTTCGCATTCTTTCCATTGATTTCCACTCCACCTTCTGAATAGCCCGCATAAGCACCGAACAAGCTCATCACAAGCTCCGTTCTTCCTGAACCCATCAGCCCTGCAATTCCAAGAATTTCACCTTTTTTCACTTGAAATGAGACAGAATCTATAACTTTTTTTCCAGGCATATCAGGATGATAAACCGTATAGTCCTCAACCTTCAGAATGGTCTCTTTCGGGTTTGCGGCCATTCGGGGATAGCGGTCTTTGATCTCGCGCCCCACCATGTATGCGATGACTTTATCCTCCGTGAGATCGGCCGCTTTTTGGGAAGTGACCGTTTTTCCGTCGCGGAGAACCGTGATCGTATCGGCAATATCAAACACTTCTCCGAGCTTGTGGGAGATGTAGATGCAGGTGACGCCCCGCTCCCTGAATTCTTTTAAAATCGCAAGCAGAATCTTGACTTCCTGTTCAGTCAGAGCAGCAGTCGGTTCATCTAAAATCAGGATTTTGGCCTTTTTTGAAAGCGCCTTTGCAATTTCGACAAGCTGCTGCTGGCCGATGCCGAGTGTTCCCGTAATCGTATCTGGGCTTACGCCTTTCAGGCCGACCTCAGCAAGCCATTTCTCACACATTTGTATCATCTTATTCTGATCAATAATGCCGAAGGTTGCCGGCTCATTGCCGAGAATGAGATTTTCTGCCACCGTCATTTGCCGGACAAGAGCGAGCTCCTGATAGATGATGGAGATGCCCGCTTTTTCAGCATCCTTAATCGTTTTAAAAGACTGCACTTCTCCGTCCACCGTTATCTCACCTGAATAAGAGCCTGAAGGATACAGCCCGCTCAGCACCTTCATAAGCGTGGATTTCCCGGCCCCGTTCTCTCCGCAGAGTGCATGGATTTCGCCTTTTTCCACTTGAAACGTGACATCATCAAGAGCCTTCACGCCTGGAAATTCTTTCGTAATACTCGTCATTTCAAGAACAGATGACACGACTTCCCCCTCCAATTCATTAAAATGTCTAGAAAAAAATGCAGAATTATCGAGAATTCCGCATTTTTCAATGTATGGTAAAGCTTTAAAAGTTTCATGCTTGAGCTGAGTGTGCTGAGCGGCGGCATCCGCCTGAGTAGTGGCACTTTTGCGTACTCACCAATTGGATTTTTGGTAGCATTCGCCTAAGTGGTGCCACTTTTGCATACCCACTGACTGGTTTGTGGCGGCACTCGCCCGAGTGGTACTACTTTTACACACCCACTGACTGGATTTGTGGCGGCACTCGCCTGAGTGATGCCACTTTCGCATACCGTCAGACACGTTTTGTGGCGGCACTCGCCTGAGTAATGCCACTTTTGCATACCCACTGACTGGATTTGTGGCGGCAGTCGCCCAAGTGGTAACACTTTTACACACCCACTGACTGGATTTGTGGCGGCACTCGCCGGAGTGGTGCCACTTTTGCATACCCACCTATCGGATTTGTGGCGGCACTCCGTCAGCCTTTCTATCCCATTTCCACCCGACCGGTCATCATTTGCACAAATGACCCAGGGTTTTACTTATACACATCCTCTTTCTTATGGAACCCGTCTTTAATGATGGTGTCATCGATGTTGTCTTTATTTACAGCTACCGGATCAAGCAGAAGCGATGGGACATCGATTTTGCCGTTATTGACTTTGCCATTTGTTTCAACTTCTTCGCCATTGGCCATTTTCACTGCAAGGTCAGCAACTGTTTCTGCGATCAGGGTGATTGGCTTGTAAACCGTCATCGTCTGTGTGCCTTCTACGATCCGCTGTGCAGCCGCAAGCTCGGCATCCTGTCCTGATACAGGTACTTTTCCTGCAAGGCCCTGAGCGGCAAGCGCCTGAATGACACCGCCGGCAGTGCCGTCATTTGCTGCTACAACAGCATCGACTTTGTTGTTGTTCGCTGTCAGAGCATTTTCCATATTGGCAAGGGCATTTGCCGGATCCCACTCTTCTGTCCACTGGTCGTAGACGATTTTAATGTCGCCGCTGTCAATCAGAGGCTGAAGCACGTTCATTTGTCCCTTTTTGAAAAGATGGGCATTGTTGTCAGTATCCGCGCCTTCAATCAGCACATAGTTTCCTTTAGGTACAAGCTCAGTGATGGCTGTTGCCTGCATTTCTCCTACACGTTCATTGTCAAAGGATACATAGAGATCCACATCCGAATTTTTAATCAGACGGTCGTATGAGATGACTTTAACGTCTTCCTGGTGAGCCATTTCGACGATTGACGCGGCAACCTCCGCGTTATGAGGCACGACAACCAGAATGTCCACACCCTGGCTGATCAGGTTTTCAGCCTGTGCAATCTGCTTTGCATCGTCCCCGTTTGCTGCCTGTACATTAACTTTTGCGCCAAGCTCCTCGGCTTTTGCAACAAACAGATCACGGTCGCGCTGCCAGCGCTCTTCTTCAAGCGTGTCCATTGAGAATCCGATGACAAGCTCATCATCTTTGCCAGCCTTTTCGCCGTCCCCTTTTGTCGGCTCTGAGCCCGAGCTGACACAGGCAGTAAGACCAAACACAAACATCATCAGCATAAGCAGCATTAACCCTTTCTTCATTTCCCCATTCCCCCTTGGAATATCAATCTTACAAGACTAACTTTATCACCTTTGTAAGCGGTTTATTTTATATGATTTCTGTACTTTTTTAAGATATCTAGCATTATTTTCTGCATTTTAGAAACCGCTTTCTTTTTTCCCTAAAAAGACTGTACCTCCAATTGTTCATTAGCGGTACAGTCTTATTAATAGGCTAGTCAATGAGAATGACCCTCTTCTTTTTCCTTATAAACATATGGCTGTGAAGGAGGATCTATCTTTGAGATTTTCCTAATTTGCAGATAGGGAATCTCAGTAGATGAATACACTGTTGTCTGCAGCTCGCCCGAGACACTGACCCACTCCCGGTCATTAAAATCCTTTGCTTTTTCTGTCGCGGAAAAGAGACCGTATAACCCGTCATGCTCATCCGTGCAGCACGGATCACCGCTTCTTGCAACGACAAACTGTGTAGGTTTAAAATCTTTTTCGCGGTGGACAAATCCGGTCAGTTCAATCTGTTTCCCCTCAAATCCCCTCGGAAAACGGTCCAGAACATCCAGGACGGACGTGTAATTTTCATTTGTAAGTATGATTGTATCCATCTTCAATAGTTCATTTTTTTGATTCTGGTAATAATCATCCGGCTTCTCTTCTGCATGATGATCATCTTCAAGCTCAGGCTTGTATTTTTCATCAAGCTCATTCATATAGCTATCTGGATCTTCTAAGTACTCTTTCGCATTTGCGAATGGCTCTTCTGTTTTCTGAGAAGCTTCTTGTTTTTCCGGCTCTGCTTTTTCCGGCTGCATGCTCATTCCAAAAATAAAAACGATGCTTCCTATTATGAGGAGACCAAAAGCGGTCATTAAGAAATTTTTCACTCGATTAACTCCCATTCCATTTATAAGAATTGCTCTTTTCAGTGTAACAAAAAAGAAGGGAGTTTCGTTAAGAAGAAACTCCCAATTACTTATCTTTTTGTCCGATGGAGACCAGCGAATCCTTATACTGGCTGGGAGACTTTTTGCATACTTTTTTAAAGACACGGCTGAAGTAGTTCGGGTCGTTATAGCCTACCTCAAAAGCAATTTCCTTTAAGCTGCGGGAGCCTTTTCCCATTAACTTTTTTGCTTTTTCAATCCGGCATTTTGTCAAATAATCGATGTAGCTGATGCCGAGCTCTTCTTTGAAAATTTTACTCACATACTGCGGGGAAAGGTTAAACTCCTTTGCCATTGCCTCAAGCGACAAATCGGTGTGGCAGTTTTTCCTGATATGCTGCTTCATGCGGTTCGGGATATCCTCCTGAAGATTTTCAGTCACCCGCTTGTATTGGCTCATGACATCTTCCAGGATAAAATTCACTTCTGTTTTCATTTGCAGATAGGATGCTGCGCTGAATGAAAAAACTGGTTTTCTGATCACAAAGCCCATTTCATCCAAGTAGCGGATCATTAATGTCATAGTGTCATAGACTTTTTGCTCTGCTTCAGCAAGCGGATGCTGAAATTTCTCAAAATAAGCGGTCATTGCCTGAAAATGACTGCGAACTCCTTCCCACTCACCGATCCGCAATTCCTCAAGAATCAGCTCTTCAATGTGGTGCATGTCTCTGTCTTTGATTTTTTCATTGGAAATGATATCGCTGTAAAAGCTGTATCTTGCTTTAGAACCTGCTGATATAGAGGCACGGAGCGCTTCGTAGTACGACTGTCTGATTTGCTCGAGCGCCGGGTATGCCTTGCCGATTCCAATCGCTGCTGATGCAGAAAATACACCGCTTAGATTATGCAGAATTTTTTGCACGAGCGATACCGCGTTCCGGCGGTACTGGTGAATCTCTCCTTCTGCAAACACAATAATCGGCACCTGCAGGCCGGACATCGGCCCTACCCAGCCTTTTGTATGCAGCTGGATGGTCCGTTTCAGCTCTCCGTACATTTGCTCGAGCCGTCCGGTAAGCGTATCCTGGGGAAAGTGGATCAGAACCACATAGGAAGGCTGCTTCTGGTCAACATTCAGCAGGCCCATGCACTCATGGAGATGAACATCGTGAACATGATCAAATAAGAGCTGTGTGACGAGGTCCGCCTCTACGATCGGGATCATTTTCTGCATGCGTTCTTCTGTCTGCTGCTTTCGTTCAGATTCGAGCTTGTCTTTTTTAATATCATCGATGACCTTCTGAATCGTGGAAAGAATGACCTCCCGCTTGCTCGGCTTCAGCAGATAATCTTTTACCCCGAGCCGCAGCGCCTGCTGGGCATAGTCAAACGTATCGTAGGACGATACAATCAGGATTTTAGCATCCGGCACGATTTTCTGGATTTCCTTGATCGCTTCAAGACCATTGATGCCGGGCATTTTTATATCCATCAGCAGAATGTCAGGCTTATGCTCTGCCGCAAGTTCAATCGCTCTTCTGCCGTTTTCCGCGAGTCCGACAATTTGAATGTCCCTGAATTCTGTTTCAATGATTTTCTTTAACGCGATTCTTTCAATCTCTTCATCTTCCGTGATCAAAAGCTTCATTTTTTTCACCCCTCTGAAGGAAATTTGACCGCGATGACTGTGCCCTCAGCTGATGACTGAATGTCCATCACATCTCGTTCGTTTGTAAAAAGGCGCAGTCTCTGAACAACGTTTCTCAGACCGATTCCGGTTGATTTGCTTTGAATGATCCCTGTCTGCTGCTCTGACAGCACCTGTTCTTTCACAGTATCTGTCATCCCAAGGCCATGGTCCTCTACGGAAACAACAACCTCTCCGTTCTCTCTAAACACCTTTATTCCGATGTATCCGCCCTCTTCAAACGGCTCCACACCGTATTTAAACGCGTTCTCAACAATCGGCTGCAGAAAAAACGGCGGAACTTCAACGTCCAGACACGCTTCTTCCACCTTAAAATCATAGGAAATCCGGGATGAGAACCGCGCTTTTAAAATCGTCAAGTATTCCTTCACAAGCTCAAGCTCATCCCGGAGTGACACATTTTCATCCACACTTCGAAGGTTATACCTCAAAAGGTTTGCGACTGTCGAAATTAAGTCGCTGGTCTCAAGGGCATCCTCCAAATACGCTTTTTTCGACAGGGTATTCAGCGTATTGAACAGAAAATGCGGATTGATCTGATTGTGCAGTCTCTTTAACTCACTTTCTTTTAAAAGCAGCTGATACTCTTTAATTTCTTTTTCAAGCTTGGCTTTCTCCTGAATTTCGGCTACCAGCTCTTTGATATTTTCCCGCATCCTGTCAAACGTCTTGGCCAAAAACGAAATTTCATCGTTGCTTTTGACCCTGATCGGATGATCAAAATTCCCCGCGGCCACCTCTTTTGCTCCCTGAGTTAAAAGATAAATCGAGCGGGTGATGCCTTTTGAAAACCAGTACGAAAAACCAATGGAGATGATCAGAACGATCCCCAGAATCCAGAGGCCGAGAGACCTGAGTCTGTTTGTGACCTCAATCATCGATTCATAAAACTGCTTCTGATTCGTCAGTTCTTTTTTGAACAGCAGCAGCGTCGTTTCATCAATGAATTTGGAGATCTGCAGCGCTTCATCGTAAGCAGCCTGTGAGTTCTGCCGCTTATCGAGCTTATGCATCATCATTGTTAAATCCATGGCTTCAATTTGGCTGTCGAGCATGAATATATAATCTGTCAAAGCAATTGCATTCGCCTGATTCTTAAGCAGATCCAGCTTCTTTTTGGAGTCATTCAGTCTTTTGCGGTGCATTTCATAGCTTGCCTGATTGGCAGGAGAAGGGGTGCTGACATACTGGCTGAGCTTTGCAAGCGCAGCCTGACTCGTCGTTGAGACATGATTCAGCAGTAGATACCGTTCAAGGATATTGTTGTACTCATAAATGGATTTTTGATTAATATAGCTGATGGCTGTCCAGAAGGCGCCCATGATCATGATAATGATGAGCGACATCGTGAGGATTTTTCTCTGAATTCTCGTCACGGCCTGGTTCCCTCCGTCATGACGCCTGTTTTCGTGTAAGTCGTGACGGGCAGAGGCAAGTCCTTCTTTTCAAGCCATTTCACGATGGTTTCGACGCCTTTTTCACCCATTAAGGCCTGACTGTGGCTGATTGTGCCTTCAATCTTTCCGCTCCGCAGAAGATTCATCGTTTCCTGGGTATTATCAAATGTATAGACCTTAAACCCTGAAAGGGCCGATCTCGCTTCAATTGTCCGTACGATGATGTCCCCGTCATCCACTCCCGTCCCTATTAACGCCTTCATGGACGGATATTGATTAAGCAGCTCATTGGTCTGGTCCTCAGGATGCTGTTTATTTGTTTCAGCCAGTTTAATAGAGGAGCCCTTAAGGCTGTCCGTCAGTCCTTTCATTCTCTCGTTTTCAATAGATGTCACCATGTTTCCTTTAATCATGCCGATCGTTTCACTGCCGGTGAGAGTCTTTTTTAAATAGTTTCCAAGCTCGAGGCCGGTCTCATAGTGATTGGATCCGATGTAGGATTTCCGGAGACTGTCAGGCAGGTCCGCCATGATCGTCACCACCGGAATCCCCTGTACCGTGGCCTTTTGGATCGTCTCTTTAAAAGAAGCATCGTCAATGCCGAGCAGTAATATGCCGTCAACCTGCGAGGAAATTGCCATATTCATCGCTTTTTGCAGCTCTTCATTATCAGGCAGATTGGTCCCTTTAATGTCGAGGCTGACCTTAGCCTGAACGGCGGCCGATTCTACCCCTGTGATCACCTGATTCCAGTAGGCATCGCCAAGATAAGGGGAAATCAGCACAAGCCGGTACCGGTACTCCTCCGCTTCAGCCTGCGCAGAAAACGATTGACTGGATTGATAGATTTGAAAAAGCTGATAGAGAGGAAAAAGAGAAAGAAGAATAAAAGCAAACAGAACCAGTTTTATACGACGTGTCATGAAATCACCATTTTTATAGGACTTTTCATTCATTATAAGGGATTGGGCGGTATTGTAAACGCTTTTATTTTCAGCGTTGCGATCAAACATGGGGCTGCTGCTCTGATAACAGTCCGGTTTTGAACGTTTACAGTCCAAAACAGGCTGCTAACAATCCAAACCAGTCGTTTAATAAGCCAAAACGGCAATGTAACAAGTCAAACTCACGCTCTTACAAGCCAAACCATGCAACCTAACAAGCCGGCGGGATAACTGGCGGGGTGTACCTTCGATTTCAGCCCAAAACAAAAACCCCCGGGAAATCCGGGGGTTTAATGGTCAGATCTTATTCTGTGATACGTTAATACGATTCATTGCCCGGCGCAGAGCAAGCTCGGCGCGCTTGAAGTCGATGTCGTCTTTGTTTGTGTTCAGACGTTCTTCAGCGCGTTCCTTTGCTGCTTGTGCACGAGTTAAATCAATATCTTCTACAGTCTCGGCAGCCTGTGCCAAGATTGTGACTTTGTCAGGCCGTACTTCTAAAAAGCCGCCGCTAACAGCCACGAGTTCCGTGGATTTGCTTGTTTTCAAACGGACAGCGCCGATTTGAAGTGGAGCTACCATTGGAATATGACCTGGCAAGATTCCAAGCTCACCGCTTTGAGCTTTTACACTTACCATTTCGACGTCTGCATCGTAAACTGGGCCATCGGGAGTAACGACATTGACTTGTACTGTCTTCATACTCTATACCCTCCTGCGTCCCAAAATTAGACTTCTACACCCATGCTTTTCGCACTTTCGATGACATCTTCAATGCGTCCCACAAGACGGAAAGCATCTTCAGGAAGATGATCGTACTTGCCCTCAAGGATTTCCTTGAAGCCTTTAACCGTCTCTTTAACAGGTACATATGAACCTGCCTGGCCAGTAAACTGCTCAGCAACGTGGAAGTTTTGGGACAGGAAGAATTGAACTCGGCGTGCACGGTGCACGACTAATTTATCTTCATCAGAAAGCTCATCCATACCAAGGATCGCGATGATATCCTGAAGCTCTTTATAACGCTGCAGTGTCTGCTGTACTTGACGTGCAACCGCGTAGTGCTCTTCTCCAACGATTTCAGGAGACAATGCGCGTGATGTCGAAGCAAGCGGATCCACTGCCGGGTAAATACCCATTTCAGATAGTTTACGCTCAAGGTTCGTTGTTGCATCCAAGTGAGCGAATGTTGTTGCAGGAGCCGGATCCGTATAGTCATCGGCCGGTACATAGATCGCCTGGATCGATGTAACTGAACCAACGTTAGTAGACGTGATACGCTCCTGAAGCTGACCCATTTCAGTTGCAAGTGTCGGCTGGTAACCTACCGCAGATGGCATACGGCCAAGAAGGGCTGATACCTCTGAACCTGCCTGTGTGAAACGGAAGATGTTATCCATGAAGAAAAGAACGTCCTGTCCTTGGTCATCACGGAAGAATTCAGCCATTGTAAGACCTGTCAGTGCAACACGCATACGTGCGCCAGGCGGCTCATTCATCTGTCCGAATACCATGGCAGTCTTCTTGATAACACCAGAGTCTGTCATTTCATGGTAAAGGTCGTTTCCTTCACGAGTACGCTCACCTACGCCGGCGAATACAGAGATACCGCCATGCTCCTGAGCGATGTTGTTGATAAGCTCCTGGATAAGTACTGTTTTACCTACACCCGCACCACCGAAAAGACCGATTTTTCCGCCTTTGATGTATGGAGCAAGAAGGTCTACTACTTTAATTCCAGTTTCAAGAATTTCTACCTCAGTAGAAAGCTGATCGAATTTTGGCGCTTGTCTGTGGATTGGATCACGACGAGCTTCAGCAGGAATTGCTGCATCCAAATCGATATTGTCTCCAAGTACGTTGAATACACGTCCAAGTGTAACGTCTCCAACCGGTACAGAGATTGCCGCACCTGTATCCAGTACTTCACTTCCGCGCACAAGACCGTCTGTTGAAGCCATTGCAACAGTACGAACTGTGTCGTCACCAAGGTGAAGGGCAACTTCCAATGTTAATTCTGAAGCTGCTTCGCCTTCAGTGCGTCCCTGGAAAGTAACTTTAAGGGCGTTATAGATTTCAGGAAGCTGACCGCTTTGGAACTTTACGTCAACAACCGGACCCATAACTTGAGTAACGCGTCCTTTATTCATCGTTTTCCCTCCTAACTTGCTGTCTGAAAGCCCTTTATGGGCGTTATTCTATTCGAGTGCCGCAGCCCCGCCGACGATCTCCGTAATTTCCTGAGTGATCGCAGCCTGACGTGCACGGTTGTAAGAAAGAGTAAGACTGTTAATAAGTTCTTTTGCATTGTCTGTCGCATTTTTCATTGCCGTCATACGGGCAGCATGCTCAGAAGCCTTGCTGTCAAGTAACGCGCCGTAGATGAGACTTTCAGCATATTGTGGTAACAGTACTTCTAAGATCTCTTCTTTGGATGGTTCGAATTCATAAGATGTTTTCTTTGCTGATGACGCACCAAGATCAGTAAGAGGAAGAAGCTTTTTCTCTGTTACGTCCTGCTGGATGACACTTACAAAATGGTTGTAGTACACATAGATTTCGTCGAATGTGCCATCATTGAACATATTCACCGTATTTGCTGTAAGATCTTTTATCTCGGCAAATGACGTGTCATCTGCAATTCCTGTTACCTCAAGTGCGATCTGCACACCGCGTTTTTTGAAGAATTCGCGTCCGATCTTACCGATTGCGATAACAGCATATTCATCTTTAGACGAATGACGCTTTTGGATTGCCTGATGCACAGTACGCAGTACGTTACTGTTTAAGGCACCTGCAAGTCCGCGGTCAGACGTGATGACGAGATAAGCTGTTTTCTTCACAGGTCGGCTGACGAGCATCGGGTGGGATACATCCGTGCTGCCAAGTGCAATGCTTGCAACGACTTCTTGAATCTTATCCATGTAAGGTCCAAACGACTTTGCATTGTTTTCGGCACGGTTCAGCTTCGCTGCTGAAACCATCTCCATCGCCTTTGTAATCTGGCTCGTCTTCTTTGTTGAGGTGATTCTTGATTTAATGTCGCGTAATGATGCCAAAGGTTCTCACCACCTTTTTATAAAAATCAACCTGATCCATTTACGTGAAGATAAAGTATGAAGGCAAACCTTCATACTTTACCAAGTTTATTCAGAAATCGCGAATGTCTTTTTGAATGCTGTGATCGCAGACTGGAACTCACTGTCTTCAGGAAGATTGCCAGTTGTGCGGATGTGATCAAGCATTGCTTTGTTGTTTTGCTCGAGGAATGAGAAGTACTCTTCTTCAAAGCGTTTAATATCTTCAACTGGAATGTCATCCAGGAATCCTTTAGTCAATGCATAAAGAATGGCAACCTGCTTCTCAACTGCAAGCGGTTTGTTCAAGCCCTGTTTTAGAACTTCAACTGTACGCGCACCGCGGTTAAGTTTAGCCTGAGTCGCTTTATCAAGGTCAGAGCCGAACTGAGCGAATGCTTCAAGCTCACGGTATGAAGCAAGGTCAAGACGCAGTGTACCTGATACTTTTTTCATTGCTTTGATCTGAGCAGATCCTCCAACACGTGATACGGAAAGACCGGCGTTAACCGCTGGACGCACACCTGAGAAGAAAAGGTCAGACTGAAGGAAAATCTGTCCATCAGTGATGGAGATAACATTTGTCGGGATGTATGCAGATACATCGCCCGCCTGCGTTTCAATGAACGGAAGGGCTGTAAGTGAACCGGCACCTTTTGCATCACTGAGTTTTGCAGCACGCTCAAGAAGGCGTGAATGCAAGTAGAAAACGTCTCCAGGATATGCTTCACGGCCTGGAGGACGGCGAAGAAGCAAGGAAAGTTCACGGTATGCAGATGCCTGTTTTGTTAAGTCATCATACACAACAAGAACGTGCTTGCCATTGTACATGAAATGCTCACCCATTGTTACACCGGCATAAGGAGCTAAGAACAATAGCGGTGCAGGCTGTGAAGCAGATGCAGTAACAACGATTGTGTAATCTAATGCGCCATTTTTACGCAGTGTTTCTACTACGCCGCGGACAGTCGATTCTTTTTGTCCAATAGCAACATAGATACAGATCATGTTTTCGTCTTTTTGGTTAAGAATGGTATCGATGGCTACAGATGTTTTACCAGTCTGACGGTCACCGATGATAAGCTCACGCTGTCCGCGGCCAATCGGAATAAGAGCATCAATCGCTTTAATTCCTGTTTGAAGCGGTTCATGAACAGATTTACGATCCATAACGCCTGGAGCAGGGCTCTCAATTGGGCGTGTATGTTTTGTTTCGATTGGACCAAGGCCGTCAACAGGCTGTCCCAGAGAGTTTACAACGCGTCCGATCAGTTCCTCACCTACAGGAACCTCCATGATGCGTCCAGTGCGGCGCACTTCGTCGCCTTCACGGATGTCTGCGTATGGTCCGAGGATGATGATACCCACGTTGTTTGACTCAAGGTTTTGAGCCATACCCATTACGCCGTTTGAAAATTCAACAAGCTCTCCAGCCATGACATTGTCGAGGCCATGAGCACGGGCGATACCGTCACCAATCTGGATAACTGTACCTACATCACTAACTTTGATATCAGACTGATAGCTTTCAATTTGCTTTTTAATCAGTGCACTAATTTCTTCTGCTTTGATGCTCATGAGTTTCACCCCTATCTACGATCTTTTTGCAACTAATTGTCGCTCTATACGTTCAAGCTTACCGCTTATGCTTCCATCATAAATGCGATTGCCGATACGAAGCTTCACTCCGCCGATCAGATTCTGATCAATTACGTTTCTTAAACGAAGAGAAGATTTGCCGATTTTTTTGGCAAATGTATCAGACAGCGCTGTTAATTCATCCTGATCAAGCAGTCTTACAGAATAGACGATAGCATCCTTTGTGCCCCGCTCGTCGTTTGCAAGTTTCACAAAATGCTCGGCAAGATCAGGAATCACACTGATCCGCTGACGCTCAATCAATAGAAGAATCGTACTTAAAACAGGTTGAGATAAAGAAGCGAACGCTTCACTCATCATGGATTTTTTCTTTTCTAGCAGCACTTTTGGATGTGTAAGCACGTTCAGTAATTCAGGATTCTCTGACGTCACCTTCTGGATGACAAGCAGTTCCTCTTCAATCTGGTCAATCGTGCCGTTTTCCTTAGCGATTTGAAAAAGAGCCAATGCATAGCGAGCTGCAACTATTTCTTTACTCATCGACCTTCGCCTACCTCTTTGATATAATCGTGGATAAGCTTTTCTTGTTCTTTCTCATTCAATTCTTTTTCGATAACTTTTGTTGCAATTAATACAGAGAGTGATGCAACTTGCTCACGAAGAGCGGTAATAGCCTGCTCTTTTTCCGTAGCAATCTCCTGAATAGCGGCTTTTTTCATACGATCTGACTCAGCGCGGGCGGCAAGAAGAATTTCTTCTTTTTGCTGTTCGCCGATTTTCTTCGCGTTCTCTACCAAGCTCTGAGCTTCAGTACGAGCCTGCTTTAGCAGATCCTTTTGCTCTTCAACAAGTCTTTTCGCTTCCTGATGTGTTGATTCAGCAGAGCTAATTTCATCAGCAATGTATGTTTCACGCTGCTTCATAATATTCATAACAGGGCCAAACGCGTATTTTCTAAGCAAAGCCAGTAGAATCAGGAACATGACAAGCTGGAAAATGGCATCTCCTCCATTAAAAGTTCCTGCACTTGCTCCTAATACAAAATCCATTGATAACATAGCTCGGTTTCACTCCCTTCAAGAGTAGCATGATGGGTATGGCAAAAATCAAAGGCTTCTTTCAGCCTGAAATCATTAAAAATTGTTTACATAAAGGAAAGGCGAAGGTTCGCTATGAATGATCTTCGCCATTTTGGAACGTATTGTAAGCGCGGGATAATTATCTTCCCATTACGATGAATGCAATTACTACTGCGATGATTGGAATCGCCTCTACTAGTGCAACCCCGATAAACATTGTTGTTTGAAGCATGCTCTTCGCTTCCGGCTGGCGGGCCATCCCCTCAACTGTACGTGAAACGATAAGTCCGTTACCAATACCTGCACCAAGTGCGGCTAGTCCAATTGCAATTGCAGCTGCTAATAAACCCATTGTAAATGTCCTCCTTTTAATGTATGAAAAATGGTATTAAATGCTTTGTCCAAATGAATGAACTTTTATATTAATGGTCATGACTCACTTTGTGTGCCATATACACCATCGTTAACATAACAAATATAAACGCCTGAATTGAACCTACAAAGATACTGAATGCCTGCCATATCATCATTGGCACGGCAGCAATGGCTGTGCCAAGAATTCCGCTGCCAAATCCTTCTGCATATCCTGCTGTTGCAAGACCTGCAAGAAGCGTAAGCAGAATTTCACCGGCATAAATATTACCGTATAAACGAAGTCCGAGTGTAAGGGTGTTTGCAAATTCCTCTATGATTTTAAGAGGGAAAAGAAACGGGAGCGGTTTAAGAAAATCCTTGCCGTATTCCGCAGCACCCTTCATTTTGATGCCGTAATAATGCGTCAGTGCAACGACCATAACTGCGAGTGTTAATGTAATGATCGGATCGGCAGTAGGTGATTTCCACCATAGCTCATGCCCCACTACAATCGCAAAAGGCAGTCCCAGCATATTCGCTACGAAAATATACATAAATAATGCGATTCCAAGAGTCAGGAAACGGCCGCCTGTCTGCCAGTCCATCGTGCTTTTGATAATGTTGCGGACAAAGTCCACTATCCATTCTACAAAGTTCTGTGCACCTGTCGGCTTCATAGCAAGAGTGCGTGTACACAAAACCGCAATCAGGAAAACAATCAAACTGGCGATCGTTATCATTAAAACATTGGATAAATTGAAGTTAAGTCCTAGAAATTCAACTATAGGAGCACCGTGATCCAACTATATTCACCTCTCTTCCCGGTTAAATGCTGCATAAAAAAAATAATCTATCATAATAACAATATAGATTGTCATTAATCCAATAACCAAGCCTATTAGATGTACGTACTCGGGATATTGTGCTGAAATGAGCACACCAAAACCCGCAGCAGCCATCCGGGCAGCTGTCCCCAGAGATCTGATTTTCCGACCGTGCTCCATCGCCTGCGAGAACTGATGGTATTTGCGCACGAGAAGCCATAAACTGTAAAAACTGATGGCTGTTCCTACTATAAGACCAAGAAATACAGACTGATATCTCGTAAAGCCCCAGCCTAACACATAGATGGCAAGCAGAAAGAATATGTATTTGCGCTGCCTTTTAAATATCTGGTGCAAATCAAACATGAATGATTCAGTCTCCTGAAAAAAAGTGGTGGACAAGCTTGATCATGCCGGCAATTCCGGCTGCAAGGCCCAGTAAAAGGCCTATGATCATAAAAAGCGGTTCTGTATGGAAATAACGGTCGAGCCATCTTCCTGAAAAGATGCCAATTAGTGTTGAACCGACTAGCTGAGACAGAATGCCTGTCATAAGGGCCATTGCCTGCATGGGATGACGCTCTTTTTTGCGCATTCGACCGCCTCGCTAATAGATTAATAAAGGGTTTATCTGGGGATAGAAACGGGTAATTGAAAGCGGTATGAAAACCTTATCATTTACCCTCGTCTAGCATACAATAGGCTCTATTTAATGTCAATTGCTTTAAAACCAAAAACTTGACAATCAAAAAAGCCTATCACAAAAAGTTCACATTTACTCAGTTTCCCAGTTTTGTCTTGGGATTTTCTAAGATCAGGTCCGTTTCGAACGTGTCCTCCCTGTCCCCTTTTCTGGCAAAAACGACTGCTTTGTAAAGCCCGTCCTCAAGACCTAGATCCTTTTGTCTGAACGTCTTTTTAACCGCACCCTTCTGAAGATCCCTGCCCCAGTCCAGAAACGCAACAAACCTAAGAGTGTCTGGATCATAGAGCGCAATGCCCATTTCATCCGCGCCTCCCGGCAGGTACAGTTCATACTGATAGACTCCTGCAGAATCTCCGAATCCGAACTCAAAGCCCATCACCCGCGGGTAATCCGGTTCATCCACAACAAACAAGTACGGGAGTTCCCTGACCGTTTCGTCCGCTTCTGCTTTTATCCAGCCCTGATGCAGGCCTTTTTCCAGTTTGCTTGCATAGATATTCAACTTTACGTATATCTCTCTTTTTCCGCCGGCGGGAACTGTCACTTTTCCAGGCATATCCCACTGCACACCTTTTTTATAGAAAGGATACGAGAACGAATAGACGACTTCTTTGTCTGATTGATTATCAAGTGTCAGCTTTACCTTTTTCTGAATGCTTCCCCCGCCTTTTGCAATGACCTGGCCGAATGACAGTGTACCCGGATACATCAGCGCTTCTGTTTCAAGTGCTTTCATGACGTCTATTCGTCCGGCACCCTGTTCGATCGGCTGGTAATAATCCGCCTTTTTCCCGCTCAGAGGCCTGGACGAATTCATGAGGGCAGCCTTGATTTGCTCCGGTTTCCATTCCGGATGGGCCTGCTTAATCAGTGCAGCAGCACCTGCCACATGAGGGGCTGACATACTTGTACCTTGAAGGCTTAAGTACCCTTCAGGCACTGTACTGTCAATTGCTACTCCGGGGGCAACAACGTCAGGCTTGATTTCCCATGTGCGGGTAACAGGGCCCCTTGAACTGAAATCAGCCATCTGATCTGATTCGTTCCGGTAAACTGTTCGAATCACCGGTTTTTTGTCCAGTTGTTTTTTCAGCCACAAGCCGTCTTCCTTTGAAATGGAGACAACCGGAATGTTTGCCGGAAGTTCAAGGTTGCCCGCAAAGCTTCCTTTCATATTGTTATAAATCACAACCGCTTTTGCGCCGATCTTTTCAGCAAAAAGAGCTTTTTCGGTAAAGGTGATTTTCCCGCGCTCAACAAGCACTACTTTCCCTTTCATGTCTGGGGAATACTGATGTTCCTCGCCAATTCCGGCAAATACCATCTCTTCTCCCTGATGCAGCGTCCACTCTTTTGCACCCGCCATCTGAGTGACCGGTATTTCTTTCCTTGAACCACTTGCTGTGAGGTAGGGAATCCGCTGCGGAGGAGTTGAGGCGCCAACAGAAATGGCCTTGCTGGACGTCCCCGGTGAACCGACTGTCCAGACACCGGGACCGGAATTTCCGGTGGATACAACAGCTGTAATGCCGTGTTCTACCGCACGGTCAAGCGCAAGACTAGTCGGCCAGTCCGGTCCATTGACCATATTGCCGAGCGACAGATTCAGCACATCTACTTTGTCTTCAATCGCTTTTTCGATTGCCGCAATGACCTGTTCGCTTGTCCCGAATCCTCCCGGGCCAAGTGCGCGGTATGCAATGATTTCCGCTTCAGGCGCTACCCCTTTCAGCCTGCCGTTTGCCGCAATAATCCCTGCCACATGTGTGCCATGGAGAGTTTCTGTGCCGTCAGTCGCTTTCGTCTCCATTGGATCATCGTCACCGTCAATGATGTCTGTCCCGCCCGCATAGCTGCGGGATAAGTCCGGATGAGTGTAATCGATGCCTGTATCAATAATGCCTACTTTGACTCCCTCTCCTGTCAGGCGGTGCTGCTCAGAATCAAAGAGCCCCCTCACATCGTCACCGCCAATAAACGGCACACTTTCCTCAAGATCCACCCGATAAGACGCAACCGGACTGGCATGGATAATATGAGGATCCTTTTGGAGAGCGATTAAATCGTTATGGCTGCCTTCTAGCGAATAGCCGCTGAACACTTTTTTGAACGTTCGGCGGATTTTTACTCCAGGATAGTTTTCTTTGATTTTTTCAGAGAAGGCCTGCGCATGAGCTTTATCCACAATAATCATTACCGTTTCCGTGCGGTCGGGAGAAACGTCCGGTATGGCAGGCACATCCGGATAATTTACTGCACTTGTATGTATTGGAAAAATAGATGCTATGAGAAAAAAAGAGAGAATGAATTTCCTTGTCATCACCGTCACCTCTCTTTTATCCTTCTCAAACGGGTATAAAAAAATCCCCCTTGTGTAAGGAGGATTCGCGGTTCATATAAAAAGAATAACGTTATAAAGTTATCCTCGGCTAGCGGAAGCGCCTAGCTCCTCTGTCAGAACAAATCCGCCAAAAAAGGCGGGAACCGGACTTTTCTGACGGATTCTTATCTGCCTATAGGAGCGGGCCTTGGCGCTTCCGCTTTTGTCTCTACTTAGTTCCAAACATACGGTCTCCGGCATCACCGAGGCCAGGGACAATATATCCGTGATCATTTAATTTTTCATCAAGTGCCGCGATGTAGATGTCGACATCAGGATGAGCTTCTTTCACAATTTCAACGCCTTCAGGAGCTGCAATCAAGCACATGAACTTGATGTTCTTTGCGCCGCGTTTTTTCACGCTGTTAATCGCCTCTACCGCTGAGCCGCCAGTAGCAAGCATTGGATCGACGACGATGAACTCGCGCTCTTCTACGTCTGATGGAAGCTTTACGTAATATTCAACCGGTTTTAGCGTCTCCGGGTCACGGTATAGCCCTACATGTCCAACTTTTGCAGCCGGAATCAACTTAAGGATACCGTCTACCATTCCAAGACCGGCACGCAGAATTGGAACAATCGCAAGCTTTTTGCCTGCAAGCACCATGGATTTTGCCATCTGAACAGGTGTTTCAACCTCTACTTCTTCAAGAGGCATGTCTCTTGTGATTTCAAACATCATCAGGCTCGCCACTTCATCAACAAGCTCGCGAAACTCTTTCGTGCCTGTTTTCACATCGCGGATATATGTCAGTTTATGCTGAATAAGTGGATGATCAAACACGTAAACTTTGCCCATCAGCTCATCTCCTTTTCTAATACACTTCAATAGATTTTACAGAAAAAGAAGAACCGTTTCAAGGAGGATCGGAGATTTATTTTTATGGGTTTATATGGGATGCATCTTCACGGTGTTCCTGAACGGATGGAGACTGATGCTTGAACTATTGACAGCCTCTATCATTTGGCAGTGTTATCAATTGGGAAAGGAATTCTTATGGAGAGCCGCAATTTCATGTAATGGCAACTTTCATATAACATACACAAATTGAAAAACCCATCTATGTTAACATAAAGCTATTCTGGCTATACATTCACTTTATGGAGATGAACGATAGATGACAATCGGTATTATCATTCTGACAATTGCAATTAGTATGCTTAAAGTAATTCTTGCAAGTCCGCCAACCTTCGTTGTCGAATGGCTGCTCGGCAAATTTGCCCTTCATTCCAAGCTTAGTGAAGAGAGTGCCACTGTAACCCTCAGCGGAAAACGTTTGGAAGGCGAAGACAAAACTCAATTTATCCGCATGTTTAATGAAGCAACATTTTTTGATAAATATAATGAATATAATCTGCCTGCAAGCAATACGGGCACTCCTTTTATTATTAATACAAATACGGGTAAAAGAGGTGTAACGCTGTCTGTGTATATTTACAGCGGTCATGCAGATGTGTTCAAGCACGGAAAAAAGAAAACAGTGGCTTATAGCCTGCGGTCTGAGAGCCTGCAAGAATGTTGAATGCAGCAGCTGGAAATGGCCATATTTATGCTGCCGGCATCGTGTCAGGCAGCTTTTTTTGTTTATTATGCTTCATGTTGATCTCCTTCCATCAGTATCATGTTCACTAAAAGAAAAAGCCCCAAAGGCCATTCTCTTTTGGGACTTCTTTGCAGTAATTAATTCTGAAAGCTTGAAACCGATGTTCCCGGTCCGCTTGCCGGAGTTGTGTAGACGTGGTTTGAGCCGCTTTCCCATACAACGTTTCCACTTGCGTCTTTTTTAATAAACTTGAATTCGACTGAACGTCCGGACGGCACGCTTACGTCGTAGTACCAGCTAGGATATTTGGTGATAACCTGATTGTAGAATGGTCCGACTGCTTTTGCAGCATCCCAATTGCCAAGCTCGCTTACGTTTCCTACTATATAAATGGCCTGGCCGAGATTGGTGGAAGCACCGTTTACGATAAATCGAACGGATGACTGCTTGCCTGAAAGAACTTCAACTGGTCCGTACGCGCCGCTTGCCGCACCGCCTGATGTGACGACAGATACCTGGTAGTTTCCGGCTGAAGCTGTCGGGATTTTGACGGTGATTTCCGTATTGGACCATGAAACGACAGAGGCATTGACGGTTCCGAATTTCACAGTGCCTGCTGTGGATCCGAATGATTCTCCGCTGATGGTTACAGTCGTTCCAGGCGCTCCCATAACAGGACCGACCTGCCCGATAGATGGGGCTGCTGCGCTTCCATTAAAAGAATAAACAGCTGCTTCTCCAGGCGAGAGGTCAAAAGCTGATACCGCTCCTCCGCTTCCTACTGAAATGCTGCTTCCTCCCAGGAGTGCTGTGAGCTGATCAGTATATGTGCCTGCAGGCAGCGTTGATGTGAGGCCGCTGATGTTGTAAGATGCTGTTTTGCTTTTGTTGACCGCTGTTAAAACGACGTCTTTCCCGAATGTGCGTTCATAAACGTATACGTCATTATTAATCCACTTTTCTTTAGTTTTTCCATAGCCTAACGCCTGATTATTCTTGCGGAGAGCAGCAAGCTTACTGATAATCTGATAGGCTTTTGTTGTTTTATTGAAGGATGTTTGCTTTTTACGGTTGTTTGGATCGCCGTTTCCTGTCATGTACTGCTCTGTTCCATAGTAAATATTCGGTACACCGCGCGAGGTAAGCATAACAGCGAGGGCAAGGTCTGTATTTTTCACATCGGCTCCGTCAAAGTGGAAACGGTCCATATCATGATTATCAAGGAATGTTACTTGATCGGCGGTCTGCTCATACTTCGCCTCTGATTCTGCTATCATGGCATTAAAACCGTACCAGTTGTCAGAACCGTTGCGCAGCACCTGTCTCAGCTTCTGGCCGTAGCGGAAATCAAGCAGGGACATGCCTGTGCTGTTGGCAAAGTTGTAGTAGTTCTGATCGACTTCATTCTCTCCAAGGAACCATTCCCCGAAAGTGAACACCGGCTTGTGGCTGTAGATCGTCTCCATAAAGGTCTTCTGCCAGCCAAACGGCATGTGTTTCACAGCATCAACGCGGATCCCGTCGATTCCCATATCAAGCCACAACTTGACGGCATCTTTCATATACTTGTCGACAGTCGGATTCTGGTGATTAAAATCGGCCAGATCATAGAGATTTCGGTAGATCCCGTCTTCAATAGATGAAAAGTTCGTGCCGCCATTGTGATGAAACAGACCTTTCGTATCATTTGTATAGCCGCCGACAAGCGTGCCGTTATCATAAAGCTTTCCGTTTTCCATATAGGACGGTGTGTCCTCTGAAGCTGGCGATGTATGGTTCGGTGCGAAATCGATAATGACTTTTATTCCTTTCTGGTGTGCCGTGTTTATAAGTGTCTGAAACTCCTGCATCGTCCCGTAGAAAGGGTTTGTCTTTTTAAAATCCCGTCCCCAGTAACCGTGATAGGAAGTTGTTCCCGCCGCATCATTCAGTACGGTATAGACATTTTCAACAGGCTGGGAAATCCAGAGAGCGGTAATTCCGAGATCCGTGAAATAGCCGTCATTCAGTTTATTGATGATTCCCTGCCAGTCTCCCCCGCAGTATTTTCTGAGATTTGAACAGTCTGAGCTGAAAAGAGACCCTGTCGGATTGTTCGCCGGATTTCCATCAACGAAACGATCCGTCATAATTTGATAGATGACATCATTTGAGTAGTTGACCTTATTGTTTATGGAAGCGTTTGCATAATTGTCCGTAATAGGTCCAAAACTGCCTAATACCAGTGCTGCTGCAAAACCGAGACTTACTGCTTTTTTCAACATTTCCCCATCTCCCCTGATAGTAATAATAAGAATACGAGTCTTTACTGCCCTCCTTTTCCCAAAAATAAAACCCCGCTATTCATAAATGAATAACGGGGTTGTTGTCCGGAGACAATGCATGGCCCTCAAGTTAAGATGATCGCACTCGCTGTTTTTATCTATCCTGATCGTAATAAGTTTTCAGAATATACACAAACTTCTATTTTCCTATTTTCTAAAAATGAAAGTTGTGTCCATTTGCCTACTCTTTTTTGACACAGATTGACAATTTCATGAAATTCATAGACTTCTACCTGGTTAACGTTTAAAATCATCAAAGAGTGTTTTTTAAAAAGACAGACATGAGGTGAATGGAATTTTGAATTTGTGGGAGATTTTTGTTGCAGTTGTACTTGGCATTGTGGAAGGATTAACAGAGTTTGCACCGGTATCTTCTACTGGACATATGATTATATTTGATGATCTGCTGTTTCAGTCAAAAGACATTTTTGGCCCGGAAGTTGCCAATACCTTTAAAATTGTCATTCAGCTTGGTTCCATTTTAGCGGTTGTAATCATCTTCAAAGACAGATTTCTAAGCCTGCTTGGATTAAAGAAGGAAACGGAAGCAAGGAAAGAATCAAAACTGAAGCTGTCTCAGGTTATCATCGGTTTGCTGCCGGCAGCGGTCCTTGGCTTTCTGTTTGAAGATATCATCGACACGTACTTATTTACGATTAATTACGTGGTGTTAAGTTTGCTTGCTGGTGCCGTTTTAATGATTGTTGCCGACTTTGTTCAGAAACGCCGCACAATCACGACGAAAAGTGTGGACCAGATTACAAATAAACAGGCTCTAATTGTCGGTCTTGTACAGTGTATTGCATTATGGCCGGGATTTTCACGTTCCGGATCGACGATGTCTGCAGGCGTCATGCTCGGCATGAACCACAGAACAGCATCAGACTTCACGTTTATTATGGCCGTGCCGATTATGGCCGGAGCAAGCGGACTTTCCTTAATTAAAAACTGGGAGCACTTTTCTCTGGACGCCCTGCCGTTTTTCATTGCCGGATTTATCAGTGCATTCATTGTTGCACTCATTTCCATCCGTTTCTTCCTGGCTCTGATCAACAAAATAAAGCTTGTGCCGTTTGCGATTTACCGCATCGTGCTTGCAGCCGTTATATATTTCGTATTCTTGTAAAAGAGAAAGAGCAAATCCACGGGGATTTGCTCTTTTTGTATGGAAAAATCACACGTATAAATCGAATTTAGCTGTCAGAGATTCTACACGGTTTTTCGCTTCCTCAAGTTTCGTCTCATCTTCAGGGTTACTGAGGGCAAGCACCATAATAGAAGCAATCTCATCCATGTCCTTAAGACCGAAGCCTCTGCTTGTTACTGCAGCCGTTCCGATGCGCACGCCGCTTGTTACAAACGGGCTTTCAGGATCAAATGGAATCGTGTTTTTGTTAACTGTAATGCCGACATCATCAAGTACTTTCTCAGCCACTTTTCCAGTCAGGCCAAGTGAGCGGACATCAATCAGTATGAGGTGGTTGTCCGTTCCGTCAGATACGAGATTCAGACCCTGGCTTTTCAGACCTTCAGCCAGACGGTTGGCATTGGCAATGATGTTTGAAGCGTACGTTTTGAAATCTTCCTGCAGGACTTCTCCAAACGAAACAGCTTTTGCAGCGATCACATGCATGAGCGGTCCGCCCTGAATGCCAGGGAAGATGGATTTGTCGATTTTCTTAGCAAATTCTTCTTTGCAGAGAATCATGCCGCCGCGCGGACCGCGAAGCGTTTTATGAGTCGTTGTTGTCACAAAATCAGCGTAAGGGACAGGGTTTTCATGAAGGCCTGCAGCAACGAGGCCTGCAATGTGGGCCATATCGACCATAAAATAAGCGCCGACTTCATCTGCAATTTCACGGAACTTCTTGAAATCAATGGCACGCGGATAAGCACTCGCACCTGCTACAATCAGCTTCGGCTTGTGAAGGCGCGCTTTTTCAAGGACGTCTTCGTAATTGATGCGGTGTGTTTCTTTATCAACGCCGTACTCAACGAAATTGTACTGAACTCCGCTGAAGTTGACCGGGCTGCCGTGAGTTAAATGGCCGCCGTGTGAAAGGTTCATGCCAAGAACAGTATCCCCATGCTCAAGAATCGTGAAGTAAACAGCCATATTCGCCTGTGCGCCTGAATGAGGCTGAACATTCACATGCTCGGCACCGAAAATCTCCTTCGCGCGGTCTCTTGCAATGTTTTCCACAACATCTACGTGCTCACATCCGCCATAATAGCGGCGTCCAGGATAGCCTTCTGCATACTTGTTTGTTAACACAGAGCCCTGGGCTTCCATGACTGCTTCTGTTACAAAGTTTTCAGACGCGATCAGCTCAATTTTCGTGCGCTGGCGCTGCAGTTCATCCTGAATTGCTTCAAATACACTAGTATCCTGCTTGCTTAAATGTTTCATGCTAAGAATCCCCCTATCCAATTCAAACGATTTTGCTGACAGTTTCACATTTTCATTCATCTACATTGTACACGTTCAGAAAGAAGAATGTAATAGATTTATGCGTGATTTTCGTCTAATTGCGTTATTTTTGATAAAAAAGCACTAAAATAACGAATAAAACACATCTATATATATTTATCGTTCGTATTATGACGTGCATTGTTCATTCTCTTTTTTTGAAGCAGAATAGACCGCTCTCTCTCCGCCAATCAGCTTGGGACGGGTTTTCGCCATCGTCACATGGGCATGTCCGACTTGGTTTAAAGAGCTTCTCACCGGAACCGCCACATGCTTGAGGTGCATGCCGATAAAGGTATCACCTATATCTATTCCGCCGTCCGCCTTAATAAACTCAACAACGGCAGGATTTCTAAAAACTGAATAGGCGTATGTGGCCATTGCCCCTCCCGCTGAGCGGACAGGTGTAACCGTTACTTCATCAAGCCCGTATTTCTCAGCCGTTTCCCGCTCCACCACAAGGGCTCTGTTTAAATGTTCACAGCACTGAAAAGCGAGATGCACGCCAGTCCGCTCTTTAAAAGCCTCAAGCTCTGAAAAGATCATCTCTGCCACATCAGTGGTGCCTGCTGTACCAATCTTTTCGCCAATCACTTCACTCGTGCTGCAGCCGACCGCAAACACCATGCCGGGTCTGAAAGAGGACTGCTCCTCCAAGTCGGCAAGCATGGTTCCAAGCTGAACCTTCCACTCCTGAATGTCAGTCATTTTCTCTTCACCCTCAGAGCTTATTTTCAAACTCAGTGATTTTATTCACGCGGTTTTCATGCCGTCCGCCTTCAAACTCAGTTGTCAGCCAAATTTTCGCAATTTCACGTGCAAGTCCGGGCCCTATGACGCGCTCGCCCATCGCAAGCATGTTGCTGTTGTTGTGCTCACGCGTTGCCTTCGCACTGAACGTATCATGCACAAGCGCACAGCGTATGCCCTTCACTTTGTTGGCAGAAATGCTCATGCCGATACCAGTTCCGCAAATTAGAA
Organism: Metabacillus sp. SLBN-84; assembly: GCF_053629595.1. Taxonomy (NCBI): domain Bacteria; kingdom Bacillati; phylum Bacillota; class Bacilli; order Caryophanales; family Bacillaceae; genus Metabacillus; species Metabacillus sp. SLBN-84. The sequence continues at coordinate 324,719 of NZ_JBRJIP010000001.1, read as the reverse complement.
TGCCGCGGTCAAATTCCCCGCTTGCCACTTTTTCAGCAACAGGAAGTGCATAGTCAGGATAATCAACCGACGTTTCGCACTCACAGCCGAAATCTTCATATGGAATATTCATCTCGTCCATCAAGCTTTTTATTTCCTCGCGCAGTCTTAGACCGCCGTGATCAGATGCAATCGCAATTTTCATGAAAATACCCTCCACATTAATTAGTCTTTGAGCTTATCCATTAATCGTACAATCATCTTCTCCAAGTCTTCGCGTGTCATTCTGTATACCTCAAGCGACCCGCCGAACGGATCCATCACATCCCTGCGTGAATGCTCATCTTCGGCGGTAAATTCTGAAAGCGTAAACGTTTTTTCAATCGCCTGCGGATACCTTTCAAAAATCAGCTCTTTATGGCTTTCCGTCATCGTCAGAATGTACGTCGCCCACTTGATGTGCTCTTCGTCAAGCAGAGACGACTGATGACTGCAGGCGATGCCTTTTTCATCAAGCGCCTGTTTCGCAAAATGCGAGGCATCGCTGCCGTCGCTTGCAAACACACCGGCAGACTTAACGGACAGCTGCCTGTCTTCTTTCATATGATTCAACAATGCTTCAGCCATCGGGCTTCTGCATGTATTTCCCGTACAAACAAAAAGGATATTCGTCATTCGTGTTCCCCCTTTTCTGTTATTATAACCTGAAAAACGCCGGGAACATAGTGACCCGGCTCTAACAAAAGCGGAGGCGCCTTGGTCAGATCCGATAGACAGATAAGAATCCGACGGAAAAGTCCGGGTCCCGCCTTTTTTGGCGGATTTGTTCTGACAGAGGATCTAGGCGCTGGAGCTAGACGATGATGCCTTTGTCATGTTATAGACTAAATAATTTTCTGGTGAACAACAAAAAAAGCCCGTTTCCGGACCCTTCCCTACATCGGAAAAATAAGCTTCAGCCCAAAGCCGAGCAGAATACTGCCCCCAAGAGCTTCGCCGTATGTACCAAGCCAGGTTTGAACGCGTCTCCCAATCAGCAGGCCGGTCCACGTGAGAAGCATGCTCACAACACCAAACATCAAAATGGTCAAAAGCGTCCTCGCCCCATAAATCCCAAGCGTCAGGCCAACTGAAAAACTGTCGAGGCTGACACTGAGCGCGAAAAAAAGTAAGCCGAATCCAACTGGAGTGATCAATGATTCTTGGTCCTTTTTAAATGAGGCAAGAATCATCTGGACCCCAAGAATGATAAGCAGTGCCCCGCCTGCAAGCGAAGCTATATGGCCGAAAGTTCCTGAAAGGACTTTGCCGATCCACATGCCGGCGAGCGGCATCCATATATGAAACAGGCCGATTGTCAGGCCAATATAAAAAATCTGCCGAAGCCTGAGTTTGATCATCCCCATGCCAAGTCCGACCGAAAATGCATCCATTCCAAGCGCAAATGCCATCATAAATAACGTAATCAGTTCGCCAATCAATGCTTCCAGATTCATATACAAGCCTCCCCGGACACGCCTCAATCAAACTTATGCATGTCCGGGAAGGCTTAGAACATTTCAATTTTCCGGTTTGGACAATTCGTCCTATTCTTTTATTAAACGGTGGCCAGCCGCCTTCATAAGCCTGTTCATCACTGCCTGGCCGACACCGGCCGACGAAAAACTTTCGCTGAAAATACAGTCTACATCCGTTTCATTAAATGCCCTCAGAACGTCATATAGCTCTGAAGCGACTGTCTGCATGTCCTCTCTGCTTCCGCAGGAAAGGACGACGTCGGCCTCATAGCTACCTGCCGTTTCTGCTGCAGAGAGAACGCCGACTTTTTTCCCTTCGCTTTTTGCCTCGCTGATTAATTTCTGAAGGAAGGAAGGTGTGCCGTCAACAATCGTCATCGGTGCAGCGGGGGCATAGTGTGTATATTTCATTCCCGGTGATTTTGGCGCCTGGTTCTCGTCAACCAGCGCCTGGTCAACGGTGACTTCTCCAATCAGTGTTTCAAGCTGTTCCTTTGTGACGCCGCCCGGTCTCAGGATGACAGGGATTTGCTGCGTGCAGTCCAAAACGGTGGATTCCACGCCTACGCCTGTTGATCCGCCGTCTACTATTCCCGCAATTCTTCCATTTAAATCATCAAAAACATGCGACGCCCGTGTCGGGCTTGGTTTTCCCGAGAGATTCGCACTCGGTGCTGCTACCGGGAGATTCGCTTCCTTTATAAGAGCAAGCGCAAGCGGATGATCCGGCATTCTCACAGCCACTGTATCAAGTCCGGCTGTTACACGGTCTGACAAACCGGGTTTTTTGGGCAATACAAATGTAATTGGCCCCGGCCAAAGAGCGTGAATCAGTTTATCCACATAAGCAGGCACATGCGCTGCAATCTCATGCAGCTGTTCAATGGATGCAATGTGGACAATCAGGGGATTATCACTAGGTCTGCCTTTAGCCTCATAGATCTTACCCACAGCTTCGTCCGATTTTGCGTTGGCACCAAGGCCGTAAACCGTCTCCGTAGGAAAAGCAACAACCTCATTTTCCCTTAATTGTGCTGCTGCCTGTGCAATTTGTGGATAACTTGAAGATAAATCCTCCAAATTATCCACAATCCAAACATTTGTCTTCATTTTCCTTACTCTCCTGTCTAACATGTGAATAACTTTGTATTTCCCGCACTTTTCATTCATTCCTCATGAAAGTATAAAAGAACCCCTAAAAGAATACAAGCCTTATCCACAAATTGTGGATAAGGAGAGTGAATTAGTGGATAACTATGTGGATATATCCACATCAGGATGTTTTTGCCATGACTTCTGCATGTTCCTTGCTGAAAGACTCTTTAAAATGCGCTGACTGCAGCAAATGCTGCGGAATGTTTTCTTTTTCCACAGCCTGAAAGCCAATGATGCTTAGAAAATCAACTGCACTTCTGCTGTTTGCCACAAGATAACAGCTCCCCATCCCCTTTTCTTTCGCAAGCGCATAAACACTCTCAAAAAGAGAAAGCAGATGCGCCTGGTTCATAGATTCCGAAACGGCAAGCGACCGCAGCAGGCCGTCCCCGCCGACCGGTTCCACTCCCAGCGTAGCGGTGATCTGTCCATCACTTTCCAGCAGGGCAAAATACTCCGCAAACTCTTCAATTCCGTCCGATCTCAAGCCGGCTTTCTCAATAAACGCTTTTATAGCCTGTACATCCTTTTTTTCAGCAATTCTTAACTGATAGTACATCCAATCCCCCCCGTTTTTCGTTTCTACTTCAACTCTATGACGAAAAATGATGGGATATGACTCAAGGTACAATCTAGTCTCTGAAAAAAGAGAGACGTACGGTCAAACCGTACGCCTTTTACGAAAATACTCCTTCAAACCACTCTACTAGAAAGAATTTCACTTCTACTTCTTCTTTTTCCTCTTCTTCATCCACAATCAGGGATGTCATCTCTTCAGATGTTTTTTCAGCTGTCTCTTCCTCATCTGCAAGCAACGAAGCCAGCTCCTCAGATGCATCTGCCTCTTCAGCAGCAGGCGGCGCTTCTTCCTCAAGTTCAGCTGCCTGAACAGCCTGCCCGTTTGAAAAATCAAGGAAACATAAAGGCGGGAACAGCACACACCACCAGTTGGCGCCTTTTCCTTCGCCGAGCGTAATTAAAATCGCCTCATAATCACCAGCAGGGTAAATGTAGTTGCCGTACATCTTCGTCGGAAAGCTTACATTATTGAAATCAACTGTAAACTCCTGAACCATGTTCTCTCTCACAAGTGTCGCCTGGACAATCTTCTCAATCTCAGGAAGCCTTGACTTGATCAGCTCTCTTGCCTCTTCAACCGATGTCAGCTTCTCCACCCAAACAGTAATTTCCTTGTTTACCTCATCGCGGATCTTGCGCTTCAGCACCTGATCCTCATCCGAATCACTATTAGCAAGAATCCGCAGGCGTATCGCCTCTTCCGGAATCACAACCGCCTCATTCACCTGCTGCGCACCAGCTGCAAGCGGCTCCTTATACACGTTCATAACCGCCCCGATCATTAATAATGAAATATATATAAATGCCATATAATGCTTCTTCATTTTCATCACCATCCCCTTCTAGCAACCAGTATGGACAGGGAGGCAGAATCTTAAACTAGCTTTTTGAAAACTAGTAATCTATTTTTTGAGTGTTTTGCAACTGGAAAGTACCATACGCAGTCCATGACTGCAAATCAACTGATAAAATCAATTGATAAATGCCCAAGATCTTGCTAGTAAAAGAGGTAGTTTGGGGTTGGGTGTAAATGCAGCAAAGTTGGTTGTTATGCAATGATTGTTGGTTGTATAACTAATGAAGTTGGATGTTTTGTTCGAATTATTGGCAGATACACAAGAATTTTACGCTGCGGGACAGGTGCTGCACATTGAATTAGCTGTCCGATGCAGTCCAGAATCGCAAATTAAGTGATAAATGCCCAAAATTTTGCTAGAAAAAGAGGTAGTTTGCGGTTGGATTAGAGGTTGGATGTAAATGGGGCAAAGTTGGTTGTTACGCAATCATTGTTGGATGTAAATCCATTGAAGTTGGGTGTATTGTACGTATTGTTGGTTGTTATACAAGTATTCTCCGCATTGGGATAGGTGCTGCATCTTGAATTAGCTGTCCGATGCAGTCCAGAATCGTAAATTAAGTGATAAATGCCCAAGATTTTGCTAGAAAAAGAGGTAGTTTGCGGTTGAATTGGGGGTTGTATGTAAATGGGGCAAAGTTGGCTGTTACGCAATCATTGTTGGATGTAAAACCATTGAAGTTGGGTGTATTGTACGTATTGTTGGTTGTTATACAAGTATTCTCTGCAACGTGACACCCGCTAAAATATTTTCCCGCCGGTACGTTGCTAAAATTAACATTCACGTGAAAAAATCACTTCATTTACTGCTCAAAACACTCTTTTTTCTAAGCAGAAAGCAAATTGTACGTGCTTAAAATTCGATTCCCCGCATAGAAAGGTTTTTCCAAATAACCATTGAATACAAATAGAGTACAAAAAACAAAAGGAGAGTAGTATGATTAAAAAAGAAAGAGAAATTCCCATCAAGTTAGTGAAACTTGAAGCGCTGATCAGCCGCTTGCCTGTGAATCATCCTAAAAGGGGGAAAATTGAAGAAGAAATAGCGAAATTGCGAGCTGGATTCAGAGGAGAGCAATCAATTGACTATTATCTTAAAGATGAGAAAAACTACTTCATTTTCCACAGTCTGAGACTGCAGCACCAGCCCTCTGATTTTTTCCAAATGGATACTTTGCTTTTACATGAAAGCCACGTTATCATCCTTGAAATAAAGAATGCGAGCGGAACCCTTTGTTTTGACCGGACGTTTCATCAGCTGATCCGGACTCAACACGGGAGAGAGGATGCTTTTTCAGATCCGATTGAACAGGTTCATCGTCACCAAAAATTGCTGAGATACTGGTTTTCAAAGCACCAGTTTCCGGACCTGCCTATTTATACACTGGTTGTCGTCAGTCACCCCTCCACCATTATCAAGTCTATTCCACCTTACTCGGAAACTGTAGCAAAAACGGTTCTTCACTCTTCTCAGTTAATCAGCAGATTGGAACTTTTAAGCAAGCGTCCGCACAATCTTTCCTTATCCACAAGGGAAAAGAATAAACTCTCAAAGCATTTGATCAAATGCCATATTCCTGCAAACCCGGATGTATTGGCTCAATTTAAACTATCAGCAGACGATTTAATTTCTGGAGTACAATGTCCGTCCTGTAAAAAGTTTCCGATGAAAAGAATATACGGACTTTGGTTATGCAGCCTTTGCCGGACCACAAGCAAAGACGCACACATTCCTGCATTAAATGATTACCATCTCCTGGTGTCAGAGACGATGTCAAACCGCGAGCTTCGCCGTTTTTTAAAAATCAGCTCCTCTCAGTATGCAACACGAATTCTGCTCTCCCTCAACCTTCAATCTACAGGCACCTACCGCAACCGCCGCTATCTCCTCAAACAGAAAGAAACGCCTCAATCATGAGGCGTTCCTTCTACAACAGCAAATACCATTCTGTCCTTGCCGTTGATGTCGTATCTGACTTCAGCCTGTGCGTGCGGAAGCTGTTCAAGCAGGAGGGCTTTAACGTCTTCGCCCTGACCTGCTCCGACTTCGAATGCAATCAAGGCACGCGTGCTGATGACGCGCGGAATGTCAGCTGCCAGTCTGCGGTAAAAGTCCAGTCCGTCTACTCCTCCTGCAAGCGCGCGGTGCGGTTCATGGTCTCTTACGACCGGTGAAAGCTCAAGCACTTCTGCATCCGGGATATACGGAGGATTCGAGACTACCACATCCATTTTCGTTCCGCTTTCCATCACCGGCGCAAGCAAGTCTCCATGCATGAATTCCACTTCAGCTCCGAGGCTTTCTGCATTCATGCTTGCGACTTCAAGCGACTCAGGCGCAATATCGACAGCCCTTACTTTAAAAGCAGGATTTTCAAGCGCGAGGGAAATGGCAATAGCTCCGCTGCCTGTCCCGATGTCTGCTGCAGCAATCGTTTCATAGCCTTTAAACAGGCTTTTCGCTTTAAACAAAATCCCTTCAACCAGTTCCTCTGTTTCAGGGCGCGGAATTAACACTTCTTTATTGACCGTAAACGAACGGCCGTAAAATTCTTCTGATCCAATCATGTGCTGTACAGGAACTCCGTCCGCATGACGGTGAACGTCTGCTTTGAATGGTTCCCAGACTCCGTCAGGCAGTTCCATCCTCAGGGAGGCAAGCATTTCTGAACGGCTCATGTTCAGATGGTGGCGAAGCAGGAGCTCTCCCGCATTATGATCACGCTCTGCTTCTGCCAAAAAAGAAGAAGCCCACTTCAGGGCTTCGTACACCTTAATCATGCTTAACGGTCTGCCTGGTCGAGTCTGCTTGACTGATCCTCTACGATTAGAGCATCGACAAACTCATCCAGTTTCCCCTGCAGGATTTGATCAAGCTTTTGGATCGTCAGGCCAATGCGGTGGTCTGTTACACGGTTTTGCGGGAAGTTGTACGTGCGGATCCGTTCTGAACGGTCACCAGTACCGACAGCAAGCTTCCGGTTTTGATCGTATTCAGCCTGTGCCTCGCGCTGGAATTTGTCATATACGCGCGCGCGGAGTACTTTCATGGCTTTTTCTTTGTTTTTAATCTGTGATTTTTCATCCTGGCAGGAAACCACTGTTCCTGTCGGCAAATGCGTCAGGCGTACGGCTGACATTGTCGTGTTGACACTCTGTCCGCCCGGTCCGCTTGAAGTAAATGTATCGACTCGGATGTCTTTATCATGAATTTCCACTTCCACTTCCTCCGCTTCCGGAAGGCAGACAACCGTCGCTGTAGACGTGTGAATTCTTCCGCCGGATTCTGTTTCAGGGACACGCTGCACACGGTGTGCACCGTTTTCATATTTAAGCTTTGAGAATGCGCCGTTGCCGGTAATCATAAAGATGATCTCTTTATAGCCGCCGACACCGGTAGTGTTGGCTTCCATAACTTCCGTCTTCCAGCCCTGAGCTTCAGCAAAACGGCTGTACATGCGGTAAAGGTCTCCTGCAAACAGGGCTGCCTCATCTCCGCCTGCAGCGCCGCGGATCTCCATGATAACGTTTTTGTCATCGTTCGGGTCCTTTGGAATCAGAAGAATCTTCAGGCGTGCAGCCAGGTCTTTCTCCTGTGACTGCAGCTCAGATAGCTCCTCCTTAACCATATCGCGCATATCAGCGTCCAGCTTGTCATCAAGCATGGCTTTGGCGTCGTCAATCTGTTCTTTTACTGATTTATATTCACGGTATACGTCAACTGTTTCCTGCAAATCGGATTGTTCTTTTGAATATTCACGGAGCTTATTTGAATCGTTGATAATATCAGGATCCATCAGTAGTCCATTTAGCTTTTCGTAGCGGTCTTCTACGGATTGTAAGCGGTCCAGCACGTTATTCACCTCTATTTTCGTCCATAACGTTATAATTATAGTATAGGTTATTCAAAGCGTCAAAAGCAAATTGACAGAAAAGCGGAATCGCCCGTTTAGACCTGACAGGCAGAAAAGAAATCACACGGAAAGTCCGGGTTTAGACTTTTTGGGGGATTTTGTTCTGACAGAAGGATTAGGAGGCGGAGCTGGACACCAAAATAGAAAGGGACAATTCCATGAACATCAAAAAAGTGCACCACATCGCCATTATCTGTACAGATTATGAGGTTTCAAAGGATTTTTATGTGAACAAGCTTGGTTTTGGCGTTCTAAACGAGGCTTACAGGTCAGAAAGAGATTCATACAAGCTTGATCTTGCTGTCAGCGGTCACACACAAATTGAGCTGTTCTCTTTTCCCACACCGCCGGAGCGTCCATCGCGTCCTGAGGCGGCAGGTCTCAGACACCTTGCTTTCTCTGTTGAAAATATAGATGATGCAGTCGCAGAGCTTAATGCGCTGGGCATTGAGACAGAACCGATCCGGGTGGATGAGTTTACAGAGAGAAAATTTACGTTTTTCCAGGATCCGGACGGGCTGCCGCTTGAGCTGTATGAGGATTAAGTCGAAAGAGTTGGCGGAATTCGTAAAATCAGCACTTTCTTTGGCGAATTGATTCTTCTTTTGTCTGGCCGGAAGGGATCGGACTTTCTCTTATCGAACATGTTGTTCATCGTGTTTTGTATGTTTCGGGAAAACTGGACAAGGGGGAATGGAGATGAATACAAGCCAGGTTGCCAAACTGCTGGGTGTTTCGCCTAAAACCGTTCAGCGCTGGGTAAAGCAGCTGAATCTTCAGATGGAGCGGAATGAGCTTGGACATTACTTTTTTACGGATGAGGATATTAACACGCTTCGGGATATTAAGGATCAGCTGGGTAAGGGGATTCTTTTTCAGGAAGTAAAAGTAACGGAGAAAAAACCGCCTAGAAAAGCGGTCATAAAAACAGCGGAAGCGCCACCCGCTGATCTTAATTATGAGGAAATTATGCAAAAGCTGAAGGCGCTGGACCAAAAAATCAGCAGCAAGGCAGACAGCGTCGTCTCCTATCAGCTTCTCCAGCACCGGAGAGAAATTGAAGAACTGAACAGCCGCATTGAAGAGCTTGAAGCTAAAGTACAGACACTTGAGAAGCAGAAAGAAAAACATCCGATGGAGCACGCTCTCGTGTTTGACCATGTAAAACCGCCTAAAAAACAGAAGCGAAGAAGTCTGATCAGCTCTCTTTTCAGCTTCTGAACAAAACAAAAACTCGTTTAATCAGAAACGAGTTTTTTATTTTGCCTCCAAGTCGACATGAACGTCATATCTCGGGATGATGTTCTGCATTTTCCTCTGCAGTTCTTTCTGTTTGTCACGTATCTCCTGATCGGTCATATCTTTTGAGGACACGACATCCACGCTGATTTTTCCGCCGTTCATCGTGATGTTCTCAATTTTCAGTGACGGGTCATTGCGGATGACCTCACGAAGCTTATCCATTTCATCCTCATTCTGCTCCCTGTTTTTGGACAGATTCAAGAAGTTCGGGTTCTGCTCAGTTGTTCCCCGGTTATTGGAAACACTCTCCCCTGTCCTTCTCAGCTCACTGCCCTTGTCTGATTCAGGCTGGATTTCAGACTGATTCGATGGATTGTCGCATGCGCCAAGAACCAGGATTAAAAAAAGGATCCATAACATTTTCATAAAAACACCTCCATTTGTAAGGTGCCCAAAAGGGTATGAAAAAAAGCTGCCCTATAAAAAATTCAGGCAGCTTTCATCTTTATGACAAATTTTGTGTTTCCGGCTCTGATTGTTTTGACTGAGCCGGCTTTTCCGGCACCTCGTGATGGTGGCGGCATCTTGGTTCGTATGATTCAGAAGCTCCGACCAGAATGATTGGATCATGGTAGGATGCAGGCTTTCCGTTGATCAGCCTCTGCGTTCTGCTCGCAGGTGAACCGCACACTGAGCAGACGGCCTGAAGCTTTGTGACGAGCTCCGCAACGGCCATCAACGCAGGGACGGTGCCAAAGGGCTCTCCTCTGAAATCCTGGTCAAGCCCTGCAGCGATGACGCGGTAGCCCTGATTGGCAAGTGATGTGATGACCTGGACAATTTCATCGTCAAAAAATTGCACTTCATCAACCGCAATCACGTCTGTTTCTGGTGTAATGTATTTAAAAAGGTCGCTTGAAGAAGCAACGGCATGACTGATGACGGCCGTGCCATTATGCGAAACAACCTCATCTTCACTGTAGCGATTGTCGATGGCAGGCTTGAATACTTTCACTTCCTGCTTGGCAAACTGCGCACGGCGGACTCTTCTGATCAGTTCTTCAGATTTACCTGAGAACATGCTTCCGCAGATGACCTCAAGCCACCCGCTTTGTTTCATAACATACATGAAAACGGCCTCTCCCTTCATTTCTTAAACGTTGTTCTATGGTCCCGAGCCTTTTGCTGCTTTCTATCTTTAAATGAACGGAATGCCGTTCATTGTAAGGTTCCATATGTACATGGATACTGCTTATTATGGCTGTTTTTCCCAAAAATAGCGGGAAACGGCGTAAAAAAACAGGCAAGACAGAAATCTTGCCTGTTTCCTTCAATCTATAATTATTTAAGACCGTATTTTTTGTTGAAGCGATCAACACGACCGTCAGCAGAAGCGAACTTTTGACGTCCTGTGTAGAATGGATGGCACTCAGAGCAAACCTCGATGCGCACCTCGTCTTTTACAGAACCAGTTTCAAATTCATTTCCGCAAGCACATTTAACCATAACTTTTTTGTAGTTAGGATGGATAGCTGCTTTCATTCCGTTTCATCTCCTTCCGCCCTGATTCGTTTACCGAAACAGAGTTATCATTTCCAGAAGAGGTTCTTCCGGAAAAGCACATAAAAAAAGTATAACAAGCTTCCAGTTAATTTGCAACTAATTTTACAATCGTTTTCCGGAAACGCCTGCTGCCTTCCATTCCGCATCAAGAATACTGAAGAATTCTTCGTTGGATTTGGAGTTGCGCAGTTTTTTCAGGAACTTTTCAGCAAAATCAGGCGAATCTGACATTGATTTCCGGATGGCCCACAGCTTCTCAAGGTGGTCTTTCGGAATAAGCAGTTCTTCCTTGCGGGTACCTGAGCGGCGAATATCAATGGCCGGGAAGATGCGTTTTTCTGCAAGGGAGCGGTCAAGATGAAGCTCCATATTGCCTGTTCCTTTAAACTCTTCATAGATCACATCATCCATGCGGGATCCTGTATCAACAAGAGCAGTCGCAAGAATGGTGAGGCTTCCACCCTCTTCAATATTCCGCGCAGCCCCGAAGAAGCGCTTTGGACGATGGAACGCAGCCGGATCAATACCGCCTGATAGTGTACGTCCGCTTGGCGGAATCACAAGGTTGTACGCACGGGCAAGACGTGTAATGCTGTCCATAAGGATAATAACGTCCTTCTTATGCTCGACAAGGCGCATCGCACGTTCAAGAACAAGCTCAGCAACCTTGATGTGGTTTTCAGGAACCTCATCAAATGTTGAGCTGACAACGTCTCCTGCTACAGAACGCTCAATGTCCGTTACTTCCTCAGGACGCTCGTCAATGAGGAGAACAATCAGTTCAGCTTCCGGATGATTGGTTGTCACGCTGTTTGCGATTTCTTTCAGCAGCATCGTTTTACCTGCTTTTGGAGGCGCAACGATCAGTCCGCGCTGTCCGAATCCAACAGGAGCAATCACATCCATGATGCGTGTTGAAAGGTCGCTCGGTTTTGTTTCAAGGATGATTTGGCGGTTCGGATAAAGCGGCGTCAAAGCCGGGAAATGAACACGCTCTTTCGCAGACTCAGGGTCATCTCCGTTAACGGCTTCCACATGAAGCAGGCCGTAGTAACGCTCGTTTTCCTTTGGCGGACGGACTTTTCCGGACACCTTGTCCCCATTCCGCAAATCAAAACGGCGGATCTGTGAAGCCGAAATATAAATATCCTCAGAGCTTGGAGAATAGTTGATAGGTCTTAAGAACCCGAATCCTTCAGACTGAATGATTTCAAGAACGCCTTCCATGAACAATAAGTCCTCTTGCTCAGCGTTCGCTTTTAAAATGGCAAAAATCAATTCTTTTTTCGTCAGCTTGCTGTAATACGACACTTTGTAATGACGTGCAAGCTCATATAATTCTTTTAATTTAAGATGTTCGAGATTGGAAATAGAAACCTCGCTCATAACAGCACCACACTTTATAAATTATAAATACAGTTGTTCTTCCATCTATATGCGAGAAAAAAACTAGTAAAAGGATCAGATATAGAGAAGAAAGAGAAGATAGGCTAGAAGTAGGAAAAGCAGTGTGAAAGGCAGCCCTTTCAAATTACGCAGCACTCTTTAGTTTTACCTTATTTGATGGATTTAATCAACAGATTTCGGGTTTTGAAATGAGAATGAAACATTGAAATGCAGAGCCGACTGATCAGGCCTGGCAGTCAGATAAGAAATCACCGGAAAAGTCCGAATTTGACTTTTTCGGGGATTTTGTTCTGACAGAAGGACTAGGAGGCGCAGCTGGACACAGACGAAATGCGGAATCGCCTTGGTCAGCTCCGAAGGGCAGAAAAGGATCCGGCAGAAAAAGCCGGGTTTGCTTTTTTTGACGGAGCCGTTCTGGCCGAGGAGTTAGGCGATGCAGCTGGACACCACGAAATGCGGAATCACATTGGTCTTCCCCACAAGAAAAAACAGCCGGAAATAGAACAAACCATTTCTATACCCGGCTGTCTGCAGCGTGGCTGCGTTTTACTTTATGACAAGGTTCGGTTTTTTGCTTAGGCTGTGAGTTCCGTCGATAAAGCGGACGGTTCCTGATTTGGCACGCATGACGAGAGATTGAGTCGTTCCCGCGGTGCCTGTAAACTGAACGCCTTTCAGCAGCTCGCCGTCAGTAACGCCGGTTGCTGCGAAAATCGCGTCATCGCCTTTTACAAGGTCCTCCATGCGGAGAACTTTGCTTGTGTCGATGCCCATTTTCTCGCATCGTGCGATTTCTTCGTCATTTTGCGGAAGAAGCTTGCCCTGGATTTCTCCGCCGAGGCATTTTAGGGCAACTGCCGCAAGAACGCCTTCAGGTGCGCCGCCTGAACCGAACAGGATGTCGACGCCTGTGTGGTCAAAAGCCGTATTGATGGCACCTGCGACATCACCGTCATTGATCAGCTTGATGCGTGCGCCTGCATCGCGAAGCTCTTTAATGATATGCTCATGTCTTTCGCGGTTTAAGATTGTGGCGACGACATCTTCCACATTTTTATTTTTAGCTTTTGCAACCGCCTTAAGGTTGTCAATGATTGGAGCGTTAATATCAATGCAGCCTACTGCTTCAGGACCGACTGCTATTTTGTCCATGTACATATCCGGTGCATTCAGAAGGTTGCCGTGGTCTGCGATTGCGATAACAGCAAGGGCATTCCAGCCGCCGGAGGCAACGATATTTGTTCCTTCAAGCGGATCAACGGCCACGTCAACGCGCGGGCCATAGCCTGTCCCAAGCTTTTCACCGATATAGAGCATCGGCGCTTCATCCATCTCGCCTTCCCCGATCACAACCGTTCCTTTCATCGGAATGGTGTCAAAAACATCTCTCATAGCTGATGTTGCAGCATCGTCTGCTTCGTCTTTTTTCCCGCGTCCCATCCAGCGTGCAGATGCAAGTGCAGCCGCTTCTGTTACACGGACTAACTCCATTGATAAACTTCTCTCCATTGTTTCTTCCTCCCCATGTATCCCCTGTTGTTATAGGTATCTATTTACTTAAGAACTTTGAAGCTGTTCAATTTCCTGTTCTGTCAGCTTTTCGCGCCAGATTGTCGCGCCAAGGCTTGTCAGTTTTTCTTCAAGCTGGCTGTATCCGCGGTCGATATGCTCAAGTCCTGTTACCTCGGTTACACCTTCCGCCATCAGGCCTGCTGCGACTAGCGCAGCTCCTGCACGAAGATCACTCGCTTTCACTTTCGCACCCTGAAGCTTTGTCGGACCTGTAACAATAGCAGATCTGCCTTCCACTTTAATTTTGGCTCCCATTCTCCGGAGCTCATCAATATGCTTAAAGCGCGCAGAATAGATTGTATCTGTCACGACACTTGTTCCGGTTGACTTTGTAAGAAGTGACGTAAACGGCTGCTGCAGATCTGTAGGAAAACCAGGATAGACGAGTGTTTTAATGTCGACTGATTTCAATTCCTTCTGTCCGCCGACAATCCAGATCTGTTCGTTGTTTGTTTCAACATGAATCCCCATCTCTCTGAATTTTGCAATGAGAGATTCAAGGTGAAGCGGAATAACGTTGTCAATCAGCACTTCCTGCGCCATGGCAGCTCCAATAATCATATACGTGCCGGCTTCAATCCGGTCAGGGATAATAGAGTGTCTGCAGCCGTGAAGGCTTTCAACGCCGTCGATACGGATTACATCCGTTCCGGCTCCCTTAATTCTTGCACCCATGCTTGATAAAAGCGTGGCGACATCGATGATCTCAGGTTCCTTTGCTGCATTCTCAATAATGGTCTGTCCTTTAGCAAGCACAGCTGCAAGCATGATGTTGATGGTTGCACCAACACTGACGACATCAAGATAAATGCGGGCCCCTTTAAGCTCCTCGGCACGCAGATAGATTGCGCCCTGTTCATTTGTGACCTGTGCTCCGAGAGCCTCAAAGCCTTTGATATGCTGATCAATCGGACGCGGACCAAGATGGCATCCTCCAGGAAGGCCGATCACTGCCTTTTTGAAGCGTCCGAGCATCGCTCCCATCAAGTAGTAGGAAGCACGGAGCTTTTTCACTTTTCCGCTTGGCAGAGGCATTGAAATCATTTCCGCAGGATTCACATACATCTCGTTATTCTTAAACTCTGCGGTTCCCCCGATTTCCTCAAGCAAGTCCTTTAAAATATGTACATCTGAAATATCGGGCAAACCTTCAATGGTGACGGGTGACTGTGCCAGTATTGTCGCCGGTATAAGGGCAACCGCACTGTTTTTGGCGCCGCTGATGCTTACCGTCCCTTTTAAAGGGTAACCGCCTGCTATTTTTAATTTTTCCATGATAGTCTCCTTTCTCAAAGAAGTTGGCTTTTCGATGTCTTGTCAGGTTTCGCCCTCTCAGTTTCATTCAGAACTGAAAAGCCGGCTCCTTTTTGAAAAGCCATCATGTTATGAGAATAAAATGGTGGTACTGTGACCAAAATCAAGCTGACGTTTCGGGTTGAGACGAAAGAGCAACAAAAAATGCCTCTTTTCAACAAATATTTTCCATTAATCCGACAAAGAATACAAGTTCAAGTTTTTTTTCTTTAACCTATTATGACATATGAAATTATTTTAGTGCACGATATGGTTCCTGTGGAGGCATGTAAAATGAGGGTCATTGCCTGAATGGATGGAAGAATCGCATTGTTTTATTTATTGCGGACTGAGTTTCTATAACTTCATGGTCTGCTTTTCTCATTGTCCAGCTGCGCCTCCTAGCCCTTCTGTCAGAACAAAATCCCCGAAAAAGGCGGGACCCGGACTTTTCCGGTAATTTCTTATCTGACTGAAAGGATTAAACAGTCGGCTCCGCTTTTCTAGTAGAGAATGGCAAGCCTAGGCTTGCCATTCCTGTTATCTATTTATCTTGCAATCTATTGCTGTCTGCTGTTCCAGTCTGCCAGAAACTTTTCGATGCCCTGATCTGTCAGGGGGTGTTTGCAGAGCTGTTTGATGACGCTGAATGGAATGGTCGCAATATGGGCGCCGTGCAGCGCTGCTTCTGTCACGTGCATTGGATGTCTGATTGATGCCGCGATAATCTTTGATTCAATTCCGTGTAAATCAAAGATCTGTGCGATGGTAGAAATCAGCTCCATGCCATTTTGGCCAATATCATCAAGACGTCCGACAAACGGCGATACATATGTCGCTCCTGCTCTTGCTGCAAGAAGCGCCTGGTTCGCGTTAAAAATCAGGGTCACGTTCGTTTTGATGCCAAGGTCCGTTAAGGCTTTTACTGCTTTTAAGCCGTCCGGCGTCATTGGCACTTTAACTGTGATATTAGGGGCAATTTCAGCAAGCTCTTTGCCTTCTTCAATCATTTCCTCTGCCTTTAAGGAAATGACTTCAGCACTGACAGACCCGGATACGATTCCGGTAATCTCTCTAAGGCGGTTATGGAAGGATACGTTCTCTTTAGCTACTAAGCTCGGGTTTGTTGTTACTCCGGATAAGACACCGAGTGCCTGTGCTTCTTTAATTTCTTCGACATTTGCTGTATCAATGAAAAATAACATTCTGCCATCCTCCTAAGATATCAGAAAAATAGAACTTGTTTACGCTTACTTTCACTTAAAAAGGAAACCGCCTTGTCGTTTCCTGTGTATCAGAGGCGGTTTTTCTTTTTTCAAAATAAATTATGCTCTTCCCGCAGAACCGAATTCTTTCATCTTGCCTGCAACTGTTGCTTTGATTGCATCGCGGGCAGGTCCAAGGTATTTGCGTGGGTCATATTCGTTCGGCTTAGCTGCAAGTGTTTCGCGAACAGCTTTAGCAGAAGCGATTTGGTTTTCAGTGTTTACGTTGATTTTAGCTGTACCGAAAGAGATTGCTTTTTGGATATCGTGAGTAGGGATACCCGTTCCGCCGTGAAGAACTAGAGGCATGCCAGTAGCTTTGCCGATTTCTTCCATCTCTTTGAAGCCAAGGTTAGGCTCGCCTTTGTAAGGGCGCGTGTACAGATCCTAGTGCAGGAGCAAGGCAGTCGATGCCAGTGCGGTTAACAAGCTCTTCGCACTCTTTAGGGTCAGCGTAGATAACGCCTTCTGCGATAATGTCGTCCTCTTGTCCGCCTACTGTTCCAAGCTCAGCTTCAACAGAAACGCCTTTTGAATGAGCATATTCAACAACTTTAGCTGTTGTTTCGATGTTTTCTTCAAATGGGTGGTGAGAAGCGTCGATCATTACAGATGTGAAACCTGCATCGATTGCTTCTTTACATTTGTCAAAGCTTGAACCATGGTCAAGGTGAATCGCAACAGGAACTGTTACGTTCAGGTCTTCCATAAGACCTTCAACCATTTTTACAACTGTTTTGAAGCCGCTCATGTAACGTGCAGCGCCCTCGGATACACCAAGGATAACCGGTGATTTTTCTTCTTCAGCAGCTTGAAGAATCGCTTGAGTGAACTCAAGGTTGTTCAGGTTAAACTGACCTACAGCGTAACCTTCTTCTTTTGCTTTATTCAACATTTCTGTCATTGATACTAAAGGCATGTCGAAATATCCTCCCTATGCAGCTAATTTGCTAAACCCGAAAAGCTTACGTAACATCTAGCATGACCAGAACGATTGCAATGTATGTAATCTGATTAAAATGTACACGGGCTTTTCTCATTCACTAGCATACCAACTTCTGAGAAAAACGGCAACTTTTCGACATAAGTTTGCCGATTTAGGGCGGCGTCAGTTCGAGCGGATTGGAAGGTACTTGCGGACAGCGTCGCGGATCTCATCAATATCAAACGGCTTTGCGAAATGCGTTAGAGCCCCAAGGTCTTTCGCCTCCTGAATCATGTCCAGTTCACCGTAAGCAGTCATGATAATGACGCGGATATCCGGCTCAACCACCCGCATTCTTTTCAGGATTTCTATTCCATCCATACCAGGAATTTTCATATCAAGAAGCACAAGATCCGGCTTATGCTTGTCTACAATCTCCAGAGCCTGAAAACCGTTTGCTGCCTGGAAGGTCTGATATCCCGCTTTTTGAAACACTTCGTTTAATAAAATACGGATTCCATATTGATCGTCTACAATTAAGATTTTTTCATTCATCTTCCTGCACCTCTTCATATTTGGATTATCCAGCTATTCTGCCGGTCAGCATGTATTGCAAGGAACCAAAACGTCCGGAAAACTGTTTGCATCATAAAAACAAATAAGGCGCCTAACGCATGCCCGATTTGCCTTTCTTTAGTATAAAACAGTCCGGTGAAACATACGATAGTTATTCGGTTGTGTGTATTCTTATTCCTGCTTAAACTTATCGACAAATTTCTGAACCTGTCCGGTTAGGTATTGGCTCTCTCATTCGTTATAATGGAGTCGTAAAGGAGTGTTCAGACAGATGATGAAGATATTTTCAACCCAGTTAACCGGCCATTTCAGCCGCATTCATGAGCAGGAGGAAGAAGCCATTGAAGACGGCGCAAGACTGCTCGCTCAGGCTGCAGTCGGAAGCGGCACGATTTATGTGCACGGCTTTGGAGAGCTTGAAGGGATTACGCTCGAAGCAACAGCAGGTTCAAACCCCCTGCCAGGTGCAAAACCGCTTTTTCTTACGGACGGCACAATGAATGCACTGACGGATGCTGACCGCGTGCTTCTATTCTCGCACCGTTCAAATGACAAAGAAGCGGTTGAACTTGCGAAAAAGCTCCGCGAAGACATGATCGGGACCGCGGCAGTCTCATGTTATATGAAAGAAGAACCGGGCGGCTTGGAAGAGCTTGCCGATGTCCATATTGATTCAAAACTGAAAAAAGCCCTTATTCCGGATGAAGACGGCAGCCGCTACGGCTACCCCGCTCTGATGACATCGCTTTTTGCCTATTATGCCCTGAGTTTTACGATCAAAGAGATGGTAAGTGAGTACGAGTAAAAACAATGCCGCATTTATGTAAAAAACCCCTGACAGGCGTGTCAGGGGTTTTGTTTATTGTTATTTCTTTTCAGATGCTGTAAGCGATGCATTGATAAACTCGCGGAACAGCGGCTGCGGTCTTGTCGGTCTTGATGTGAATTCCGGGTGGAACTGGGAAGCCACGAACCAAGGATGATCTTTAAGCTCAATGATTTCAACAAGTCTGCCGTCAGGGCTTGTACCAGAGAAGATGAAGCCTGCATCTTCCATAGCCTGGCGGTATTCGTTGTTGAACTCATAACGGTGACGGTGACGCTCATAAATCACTTCGTCCTGGTAAGCTTCAAATGCACGTGAAGACGTGTCAAGCTTAGCCGGATAAAGGCCCAGGCGGAGTGTTCCTCCAAGATCCTCGATGTCTTTTTGCTCAGGAAGCAGGTCAATGACAGGATACGGCGTAGCGACGTCAAGCTCAGAAGAATGTGCTCCTTCAAGGCCAAGAACGTTGCGTGCATATTCAATAGAAGCAACCTGCATGCCAAGGCAGATTCCAAAGAACGGCACCTTGTTTTCGCGCGCATATTGAGTTGCAAGGATTTTACCTTCCACTCCGCGGTCTCCGAATCCGCCAGGGACAAGGATTCCGTCTACATCAGAAAGAAGCTCCTGTGCATTAAGAGCATTTACTTCTTCTGCATTGATCCATTTGATGCTGATATCTGCATCAAATGCATATCCTGCATGACGAAGAGCTTCAACAACAGAAATGTAGGCATCCTGAAGTTCAACGTATTTTCCGACGATGGCAATACGAACGTTCTTTGAAAGGTTGGTTACTTTTTGAACGAGTTCAATCCACTCCGACATTTCAGGCTCGCGTGAATCAAGTTTTAAGTGATCGCAAGTGATTTGATCAAGATGCTGCTCCTGAAGCGCCAATGGAATAGAGTAAAGCGTATCTGCATCACGGCACTCGATAACTGCATTTGTATCAATGTCGCAGAACAGCGCAATTTTGTCCTTCATATCCTGTGAAATCGGCATTTCTGTACGCAGAACAATCACGTTTGGCTGGATGCCGAGGCTTCTTAATTCTTTTACGCTGTGCTGTGTCGGTTTTGTTTTCATTTCGCCCGCTGCCTTGATGTAAGGAACAAGTGTACAGTGAATGTACATCACGTTGTCGCGTCCGATATCGCTCTTCATCTGGCGGATTGCTTCAAGGAATGGAAGAGATTCGATGTCTCCTACTGTTCCGCCGATTTCTGTAATAACAACGTCTGCGTTTGTTTCTTTTCCTGCACGGAAGACGCGGTCTTTGATTTCATTTGTAATATGCGGGATAACCTGTACGGTTCCGCCAAGGTAGTCGCCCCGGCGCTCTTTTTTAAGGACAGAAGAGTAAATTTTACCAGTAGTGACGTTGCTGTATTTATTTAAATTGATATCGATGAAGCGCTCATAATGTCCAAGGTCAAGGTCTGTTTCTGCTCCGTCGTCTGTTACGAAAACCTCACCGTGCTGATACGGACTCATTGTTCCCGGATCCACGTTGATGTATGGATCAAACTTCTGGATTGTCACCTTTAATCCTCTGTTTTTAAGCAAGCGTCCAAGAGAAGCTGCTGTAATCCCTTTACCAAGTGAGGATACAACGCCTCCTGTAACAAAAATATACTTTGTCATTTGTTCTTCTTCTCCCTTCAAAAGATGTATAAGATTAATGTGCACAAAAGAAAACATTCCCAATCGAATGGGAACGATTTATCTTTTATAAGTGTTGTCAGGGGGTCTTTCATGCCTGAAAAAAGGAAAAGCGCCTATGTCAGCCTGAAGGCTTAACTGCGCTAAAAAAAGAAAGCTCCCTTGCGCGTTGCGAAAGGGAGCATGGTATATATAAACCATTGGTATAGCTTTTAAAGAGCCCAAATAAGATTCTACCTAGTTGGACCTCTAAAGTCAAGACGATTATTTATCTTCTTCTTCGTCTTCTTCAAGATCTTCATCAAGGTCTTCGTCAAGCTCTTCCTCTTCAAGATCAAAATCTTCGTCTTCAATGACTTCGTCGATTTCTTCTGCATCATCTTCGAGATCATCGTCGTCCAGATCGTCGTCCGTATCATCTTCATACTCTTCAATATCATCGTATTCTAGTTCTTCTTCATCCACTTCATCGAAGTCTTCAAGCTCAAGCTCATCAACCGCTTTTTTCGCCTTTTTCTTCTTAGGTTTTGCAACAGGCACAACCTCTTCTTCGATTTGCTCGTACGGGTACCAGCTGCGCAGTCCCCAAGTGTTTTCTCCAACACAAATATAACGGCCGTCGATGTTAAGATCTGTGTAGAATTGCGAAATTTTATCTTCCACCTGGCTTTTCGTAAGACCGATAATCTGGCTGATTTCCTTTACCAGGTCCATGAAAACGTACGGCTGTTTCTTTTCAGTCATCAGGTCGTAGGCTACTTCAACCATTGACAATTCTTTAAGCTGGTCCTTAGAATATTGTGAAATACTCAAAGTGAGGCACTCCCTTTCTAGTCGTTCATCTATTTGTAGATAAGAGCAGGTTCTATTCTCATCTTTTAAGAAATCCGGAAGTGAGATTGCTAGTACTGTCCGAATCCTATGTATTCAAGTCATACCATTCATTATAAACAAATTCTAACACTTTATGCTACCTTAATCTTCTTCCTTCTAATAAATCGGAATAATTTTTGTCAAAACTGCGCAGACTCATGTTTTTATAATGTCTTTCCCCATAGATTGTTGAACTTTGATTTCATTTGTACCCGTTCTCTTTCGCTCCAGTCACTTGCTTTCCGCGGGGAGTGCCGGGAGCCTCCTCAGCTTCGCTTGCGGGGTCTCCCGTGCCCTCTTCATCCCGCAGGAGTCAAGTGCCTTCCGCTGCAGTTCACTGGAGTTTTTTTGCTTGCATCAATAATTAATGTGCTGAAAAATCCTGCTCATATGATCAAAGGTATGAACACGGATCGAAGATGAGAAACACCATAGATATAAGTCATTACTAGGCGGAGTGTGCCGCCACTTTTGAGGTTCTATCACCTATAAAAGTGGCAGCATTCGGGGGAGTGACGCCACTTTTGGGCTTCATCCACCGGTAAAAGTTGCAGCACTCAGGGGAGTGACGCCACTATTAGGGTTCACCCACCGGTAAAAGTTGCAGCACTCAGGGGAGTGACGCCACTATTAGGGTTCACCCACCGGTAAAAGTTGCAGCACTCAGGGGAGTGACGCCACTATTAGGGTTCACCCACCGGTAAAAGTTGCAGCACTCAGGGGAGTGACGCCACTTTTGAGGTTCACCCACCTATAAAACTGGCAGCACTACTTCAAGCATTTAAATCTCTTCCCCTCTTCAACGATCTATTAGATTCACAAAGAGTACACTGGTCAATATAGAAAAAATCCGGACTATTTAACGCCAGTCCGGATTATTATTTGCTATTAACTATCAGCGGCCATTATTCAGCTGCTTAAAGTTGTTCTGCAGTTCTTCAAGGCGCACTCTTCCTTGTTCGCGAAGCTGTTTGTTTTCGTCTTCGATGGCTTTTGTTTCGTGCATGCCTTTTAGGATGATGCTCCATGTTTCTTCGATTGTTTCCATTTTAATGCCGGGGCTTCCTGCAAGTCTTGCAATGTCCACACTCTGTTTTGATATATTCTGTGCGTTTCGGACAAGCATTTCATTTGTGCGTTTTTCAAGCTCATTCATTGAATCTGCGACGAGCTTCTGTCTTTTGGCTGCTATTGCGTTGATCAGGCCGGTTTTGAAGATAGGAATCGTTGTGACAAACGCAGAATTGATTTTTCCAATCAGCTTTGTGTTCCCTCTTTGCAGAAGACGGATTTGCGGTGCGGACTGGTAGGCTACCTGTTTGGCAAGTTCGAGATCGTATACCCGCTGCTCAAGCACCTCAATTGAGTTCCGCATCGTATCAAGCTCCATTTGAGCAAGCTGGTTTCCCTCCGCAGCTTTTGCTTCTAATGCCGGCAGCTGCTGCTTCAGTTCAGCTGCTTTCATATCTCCTGCCACAATATATTTTTCAAGCTCCATATAATAGTTGAAGTTCTGTTCGTAAAGCTGCTCAAGCGTATTTGTTGAACGCTTCATTTCATCCTCGTATTTCACAATTTCAAGGTAGACTTTATCAATTTCGCCGCCCATTGTCTGATACTTCGACATGATTTTCTCTACCAGCTTCTGGCCGCGGCTGAAGAATTTCTTTATTCCTTTTTGCTCGGCAAAGTCTTTCGGGTCAAAGCGGTCCATGATTCTCCCGAGATGTTTCAGGAGGGCGCTTGATTCTTCCATGCTGCTTGACTTCATGGTGTTCAGGATTTTTCCTGAAAAAGCTGAAATTTCATCAGCAGGTGCTTTTCCGTATTCAAGGATTGCCACCTGGTTCTTGTGGTCAATGCTCTCTGCAAGCTTTTGAACCTCAGGCTCTTTTTGAAGCTGAAGCTTCATATTGTTCGGTCCTTGTCCGAGAACCTCTTCCATCTGATCCGTTTTGCTGAGTCCAGGTACTTGAGACATACGCGAAATCCTCCTTCAATATAGTTTGGATGCCCGTTCACACAGGCAATTCTGCGCGCATAAATGATGCGGCTTAAAAGATTTTCCGGATGAATTTTTTGAATTTCGACGGCTCCTGGTAGACTTCATTAAAGCTCATTTCCTCTAGCCAGTGGCTGTCGTAATGCTTTTCATCGACAAAATTTTCAATGTCATTATGGCCGGGAGGATTGCAGATCACGATATCCAGGCCGAATTCATTCATCAGCATAAGCATCGCAGCGTCTGAGCGCGTCATGTAGCCGTTGTTTTCATTATTATAAAGAATGAGCCGGGGCACATGCTGGGAGTAATCAAAATTCTGCATCAATTTAATAAGGGTTTCCGGAATATTAAGCGCCTGATTGAACAGGTAAAGCTGCAGATCATAAGGACTTTCCTGTTCCAGCCTTTTAAGTTTTGGATCAGCACTATACCTCGAAATCGCATCAGCCAGCCCTTTTTGAAGGCCGGTCGGAAGGTTTGAATACTTCCACCAGTGGCTTCCCATCATTTTATCAGCCTGCAGCACCTGACTTTCGTTCAGAGCGTTCTGATAATGAAAATGAGGATTGCCTTTAGCCTCCCAGGTAAACGGAAAGTACTTTACGACAGCCGCATGTTCATAGTCAGCAAGGTCCTGAATTTTGCCCCAGTACGAGCGTCTGTTTTTTGTCACCCCGAAGATTTTTGAAAAAATAGCGGGTATATGAACCATGTTATCCCGGACTTCAAAGTCCGGACGCAGAAATGCTCTTTCTTTTATAAGAATAAAAAGTTCATCATACGTTGTTTTCAGCGTCCGTGCATTTGGGGAATAATTTCTGAATTGCCATGGCTTATAGAGCATGGATTCATCTGAATGAAGAACCTGGTCAATTTGTTTTGAAGCTTTGTATGCCACAGTTGATGTGCGCTCAGGCCTTACCTTTGGGAACGCTGTCAGTTTGTGAGTCCCCGGAAAACGGACGATTTTGCTGACCGTTTCTTCCGGATCTTCCTCCTTCAGGATGTCTATCCCCTCCGGATGGGCAATGATGACATCGCATCCGAACCGGATCAGGAAATGAAGGAAGAACTGTTCGCTTTTCGTTGCATTTCCGTACCAGAAAAACGCAGGCGGCCGGACGCCGTCTGTTTTTTGCAGCTCAGGATGCAGGTGGTTCCAGGTCCATTTGATCAAATCAACAATGATGCGCCGGAAATCGGCACTGTCGTTCGCTTTGTCAGGAAAGAAGCGCGAAAGCATATGAATGACACAAGTCCGCAGGTGGCGGTTTAACTCCGGATCGGAAAGAACCGGAAGCAGGCGGTCTCTGTCCATAAAAGCAACAAACCGGTTCACGGAGAGCTTTTCGTTTTTATGCAGAATCAGCAGGTTCTGTATCGCCTGAAATTTTTCCTGCGGGATGTTTTTATCTAAAGATTCACTTAGAAAATGCACACCGAGTTCCTCGTGATGAACAAGGTCAAAAAGCATTTGATAGTATTCATCGTCTGTTAATGGTGTTCCAAGCAGACGGATGGCGACTTGCGGAATTTTCACTTCAGAGGGAGTGTTCACATAATCCGGACGCTCAGGCAGCGGCATAAAAAGAAGAGTCTGCCAGTCTGTATCCAGATGTTCTGCAAGCGCAGGCTTATATGTTCTTATCATCTCTCTTCCCTCCTCTGAAAATATCTCCATGTTTACTGACCGTTTCGTCTTTTTTCGCCAAAGACGTGGCACATTCCTTCACTCGTAACCACCCATGTTTTTCCGAACTTCCGGATGGTGCCCGGCGGAAACTGATTGACCCTTTTTCTGAGAGCAGAATCGTCAATCCCCCATTCTTTGCAGGCCTGAGCGGAACTCATAATGTTTTTATCCAATAGATTGGTTTTTGTTTTTTCTGCTGTTGCCAAGACGTTCACTCCAATAAGAACTGAGAAAATCAGCCGTGCAGCCATAGGTACCCTGAGAACACCCTGCTCCTATTGTACCACCTTATACAGGTAAATATTTCTATTTACTGTTCAGCAGGGACAGGCTTGATTTTCGCCAGGACATTTTCCAGAATTTCCTCTGAAGCGAAGATTCCATTTTTCGACGTTCGCTGTATGGTTCCAGACAGCCTTGCGCCTGACTCGCCAAGCTCGCCGTGCAACGGTGAAAAGGCAAGATCGGCTTCTTCAAGCATGCACAAATCAAGCAGGGAGTCGCCCGCAGTCATCACGGTTTTTGCACCGGCAGCTTCTTTCACATAGGCAACGGCGTCCCATTTATTAATCGGTTTCGGCACAAAATACAGCTTTCTTCCCTGCAGTGAATGCTTCCAGCCGTGACGGTCCGCCCAGAGGATAAACTCCTGCAGGCGAGCCTCCGGAATATTTCCGCGTTCAATAATGTTGTATAAAAAGAGATTCTCGGCGTTTTTCTGCTTCAGCACCCAGTCATCTGAAGCAATCTCCTGAAATTTAAGGGAGACATCCTCCAAACTTGTACACTCATCTTTCATGCGTGCTTCAAGATGCTGTTTCCACTCCTCGTCAAGCTTCCCCTCTTTGAATACATGTCCGCCGTTGCTCGTTACAGCGTAGCGCGGAAGGATTTCCTGCTGAAAGATGGAGATCCGTCCGTATTGGGACGGGGTTCTGGTTGTTACAGGAACAAACGTCATCTGTCCGGCTATTTCCTTCAGCATGGAAATCGCTTTTTTCGTCATGAACGAAATTTCCTGGCCGTCGAGAGTTTCAATCAATTGAATATCCTCTTCTCCAACCGGCTCACGGAACGATCTTCTCGAATAAATGAGCGTCTGATCCAGATCACTTGCAAAAATCACAGCAGTACCTCCTAGTTTAAGGGCTTGATAATCCCGCAGCATGAGTAAGACATATTCTTGTATTCAATGACAGGGACGTTCCGTTCTTTTGCGAGCAGGAAGATATGCTCGAGGTCTTTATTGCCTAAATCCTTAACAAGGATCTTCCATGGCACTCTTCTGAGCAGTACACGCGTCGTCTCTCCCACTCCCGGCTTCACATGGTGGATGTTTTCAATGCCAAACTCGTCCTGAATTTGCTTAATATCCTCAATCCCTTTCCATGTCGGTGTCCGGTCCTCTTTATCAAGCAGCGAAACCTGCTTTGAGATCTCCTCTTTAACGTTTGGAAACTGAGAGACTACTACGTCAATGAAATGATTGGACACGTCTTCCGGCAGCAGTTCTTCGTAATATTTGGCACCGTGGAAGTCATCCGGCCCGATGAAGGCATCGTTCAGGACAGTTCTGCTGACAAGGCCTGATACAGTTGAGTTCAGGCAGGCGCTCGGAATCAGGAAATCTTCTCTGGTTCCATAAATATCCGTGCAATAACCGGGATCTGCAAGGACCGCGAGCGAGTCATCAATGGCAAGGCCGTGTTTGCTGTTGAAAACTTCCATTGCTTCTCTAAGCTCTCTTGTGATGGCGCCTTTTCCTGTCCAGCCATCCACAAACTGCACGCTTTCATCCGGATGGTTATGGGCGATATAATTCATGGCGTTGGCATCAATGCCGCGTCCTCTCACAATGGAGACACTGTAATGAGGAACATCGATCTGATGCACCTCCTGCAAATAGCGCTTCATCAGAATTCCTACCGGAGTGCCTGCGCGGGCAAGCGAAACGAGCACGATGCTCTTGCCCTTTGTTTTTAAAATCTGCTCTGACACCGTTCCAACAGCAGCTGCAAGCTTTTGTTTATACATGTCTAATGAGTGATGAAAAAGCTGCAAATATTCATCGGTCGGCTTATATTCAATTGGAAGCATCTCAGAATAATGTGTTCCGCTCTGAACAGCCTGCTCCCGTTCGAGTGTTGATTTTTCAAGACTAATTTGGCTCAAGTCCTTCAGCAGGAAAACAACGTCCTTTTCTGAATAACTTCCCATTGCTGCCGGCTTCGGCAATTGCTGCTCCACCTTACTCATCAGATGCACTTCCTTTTTGGTTTGTACTGAAATATACAAAATGAATCACCGGGAAAACAGTTTTCAGCTGATCAAGCATCGGCTGCAGTCTCTCTTCAGGAACAGAACGTTCGAAGAAGACAAAAACTTCATCATACTGGCCCTCTGTGACATTGTAGAAAAAGTTTGCTGTTTCCCCGTCTTCTGGATTTGAAAACGGGAACGCGCTGTTCACAGCGTAATTCACGCGGTTAACAGGATGAATCGGGCTTCTTGTCGTAGACTGATAGTAGATGCCGTCCCCCATGTAGGAGGCTGTTTTCATAGGAATGTACATAAATTCCCCTGTACCGAGACAAAGGGTTCTTTTTCCTTTTCTGGCTTCGCGCAGCCTTGCTGCCGCCTTCAGGCAATAAATGTCTGCCTCCAATTGTTCTGCATCAGTCAGACCGAACCTTCCCGTATGCTTCACATATGGGGAAGACAGCTGTTCTGACGCACATGACGTAAGATCGCCTTCTTCCGGAGAAATCACGATTTCCTCCATTTCTGTATGGAGTGAAGACAGAGAACGGGTTTTGGGGTTTGCTTTCTGCAACCGGATCTCCATTTGCTGTAATCAGTCCCGTTACAAGAGAAACCTCATGAATGGTAATGCCCAGCCGTTTCTCTGTATCTCTTAATCTCTTTTGATCTTCCTCTGAACGCCAGTCGAGGATGGATACGACCGTATATTCGCTGCGCGGGAATTTTTCCTGAATGGATTCAATGATATTCAGCGCCGTTTTCCCTGTTGTGACTTCATCATCAACAAGAACGATCGGCCTCGTGTTATCAAAAAGCTTTTCATCAACATAGCACCGGTGTGAAGTGGCGTGAGAATGCTCCTCTTCAAAGTTAATAATAGAATCCATTTCAGACACCTGTTCTCTTGTCGTATGGAAAAAAGCCGCATTTCTGAAGTTCTCAAACACCGCGTGCCCAAGAGCTGTCGCTGTTTCTGCAAACCCGATAAATAATGCCGGTCTAGCTAGTGCATGGCGGTATTCGCTTTTCTTTGCCTGTCCGCCCATCAATCCTGCAAGAATCTGATCCCGCTCCGGATGCGTTTTTGCCTCAACGACTTCCATGTATCTGGCTGCAAGCGCCTGACCAGTAAGAAGAGCAAGCGAAGGATCAACAGGAATATGCTTGCCGAGAACGGTGCTGACAAAAAGAAACGAGCGCTTTTTGTTAATGCGCGCCGCCATCTGGAACAGCCTGTCCAGCGGTAGAAGATAAGGATTTCCGGTCAATTCGATGTCTACCGAAAGCTGACCCAGCAGGTCAAATGTATAGCTGTTCGTTTGCGGTTTCGCTGATAAGGTCGATAAATGATTGCTGCTCATGGAACACCCCGTATAGTTTAGATTTCAAGATGATTTTCCGCGCCCAATTGTAATGGGGTTTAATTTCGTTCATTTTATTTGAAAATTCGCTTCGGATCACGCCGTTGTAGGACTGCGCCTGATCAAGGATGGAGGAGGCGTCCAAATATTCTTCCCTTGTGACCGCGTTCAGCGCATTGACGATTTTAATATGAAGAGGATGTATGATCGTTTTCCCTACAAGCCCGTTCGTATTATCCAGAACGATCTCATGAATAAGTCCGTCGTCATAACGGTCAATGAGGTTCGCTCTGAATTCAAGCCCTTCATGGCCATATGCCTGCTGGAAAGGAGTTTGTCTGATCTGCGGCTTCAAAATTCGCTGTCCGCCTCCAAAATACTCCCATACCGGACCGGAGATGACGTACTCTTTTTCACATCGGCCGAAAACATTGATAATGTCCGTAATGCAGTCCCGGATGACTGAAATATCATAGATGGTCGTATCCCTGCTTCTCCTGATTCCAAACAGACCGGATAAGTCTGTGCCTCCAAGCCTTACATTCAGCACATACTCATAAAAATCATCCAGAATCGCTTTGATGCCAAGCAGTTCGTTCAAGCGTGTTTCTTTATAAATAATCTCTTTTGTTTCAAGAATCGGCATTCCGTAAAGCGTAACAGAAGAATCGGATGCAATTTCCTGCAGCGCTGTGTAATACCCTCTCCCGTTTTCAGATGTGAATTTGGGAAAAACAAATCCGCTGATCAGCTGAATGTGATGCTTAAGCTTCCGAGACACCCGCTGCATCTGTTCCCGGCTTCTGATTCTGATAAAAATAAGCGGAAGGTTTCTCTGGTCAAACTGCCCTTTCAGCACACTGTCTGAAATGGTTTGAATCTGGCTCACAGTATTTGCTTCTGCTGCTTCTACTTCTGTATCGCCGATGGAATCTTCAAGACAAATGACCATCGAAGTCAGTCCTTCGTGCTTTCCATTAAGAAATTTACCAGATAGTACATCTCCTGCAATGGCTGTCCTGCTTCCGGGCATATAGAGAGTTGCGCCCAGAGCATAGGCAAGCATTTCCCGCTCGGTCTCCTTTGAAAAGTGAATCGGCTCATATAAAAAAATCTCGCTGCGTTTTTCCTTGCTTAAATATTGAAAATGTTTCAAGATTGTTCCTCCATTCAGGGACCGTTCGTGATGTACTAAGTGGTAAATTTCCACACTGAAATGCGAAATCGCCTGTTTAGCTCGGAGAGACAGAAAAGGATCCGGCAGAAAAAGCGGGTTTTGCTTTTTATGGCGGAGCCGTTCTGGCCGAGGAGCTGGGCGATGCAGCTGGACAATACGAAATGCGGAATCGCCTGTTTAGCTCGGAGAGACAGAAAAGGATCCGGCAGAAAAAGCGGGTTTTGCTTTTATGGGAGCCGTTCTGGCCGAGGAGCTGGGCGATGCAGCTGGACAATACGAAATGCGGAACCTTCCGTTTAGCTCCGACAGACAGAAAAGAAATCACCCGAAAAGTCCGCTTTTAGACTTTTTGGGGGATTTTGTTCTGGCGGAGGAGCTGGAAGGTGGAGCTGGACACTATTAAAAGCAGAATCGCCCGGATGGCCGGGCGGTTCGCCTTGCTGTTCTTTCAGCTTTGAAAAAGGCGCGTTGTTTATAAAAACAACGCACCCCTTCATGTTTATTTACACTTCTGCAATTAAACGTCCAAGCCGTAGTCTTTTACAAGTGAACCAAGACCGCCCTGGTAGCCGCTTCCGATTGCATTAAATTTCCACTCTGCGCCGTGACGGTAAAGTTCGCCTACAACGACTGCAGTTTCAATAGAGAAGTCTTCCCCTAAGTCATAGCGGATAAGCTCTGAATTGCTGTCTTCGTTCAAGATGCGCACGTAAGCATTGGAAACTTGTCCAAAGTTCTGGCTGCGTGATTCTGCATCATGAATCGTGATTGTGAACGCAATTTTGCTGATAGAAGCAGGAACTTGTGAAAGGTTAACTTTGATGACTTCATCGTCACCTGAACCTTCGCCCGTACGGTTGTCGCCAGTATGCTCAACTGATCCGTTTCCGCCAACAAGGTTGTTGTAGAAAATGAAATCTGCTTCGCTTGCTGCTTTGCCGTTTTCATCCAATAAGAAAACAGATGTGTCAAGGTCAAAGTCTTTTCCGCCGTCATACTTGTTTGTATCCCAGCCAAGACCGACCAATACTTTTGTTAAACCAGGGTTTGTTTTTGTTAAATCGATTTTCTGACCTTTAGATAAGCTGATTGCCATTTTGAATTCGACTCCTTTTATCCTGTTATTTTTTATGTCTTTCAGAATCCCGTGTCAGGATTCCGGAAAGAAATTATGCGTGACGGTTTGCAATTTCTGTAATGGAAGCGTCTTTTGTACCTGAACCGACTGCGGAAAACTTCCACTCGCCTCCGTGGCGGTAGATTTCGCCCGGGATAAGGGATGTTAGACCGGAGTAATCATCGCTCAGGTTAAACTGAACAAGTTCCGTGCGGCTTGCAGAATCCACTACACGGATAAAGGCATTTTGAATCATGCCGAAATGCTGTTTTCTTTGGACAGCCTGATAGATGTTAACAACAAACACAAGCTTATGAACATTTGCAGGAACCTTGCTCAGATCGATCAGCACCTGCTCATCGTCTCCATCGCCGTCTCCTGTCAGGTTGTCTCCGGTATGTTTAACTGAACCGCATTTGCTTGTAAGGTTGCCAAAATAAATGACGCTCTTTTTATCAAGCAGACGGTCATTTTCATCAAGCATTAATACTGAAGCATCGCAGTCAACGTTGCTTCCGCCGCCTCCGAAGAGTCCGCCGAGAAGACCGCCGCTTTTTTGCTGGACAGGATCCCATCCTAGTCCTACCATAATGTTTTTAAGACCGGCATTTCCTTTTGTCAGATCAATCTTCTGACCCTTTTGCAGTGTAATTGCCATTTCTTCACTCTCCCTTTCTGGGTAATGGGGAAACTTGCAAACAGAGACCTGAGCCATACTTCTTTATGTATTATTCGGTCTATTGTCACGATAACGTGACCACAAGTCTTATACTACCAATATCTGAGCAAATTTCAACTAAAAACCTTTTACTGGCCCGCACTATTTCATACGTTTTAAAAGAAGAAAAGTTTCATAGAAGCTAAGATAAAATAATTTCCTTTTCCAGGAAGGTTGCCTTTATATCAAGCTTTGTCTCCTGCTTTTCTACTTTTTCGCCAAGCAGCAGCTTGACCGCCAGATACGGGAAGTTCACTCCCGAGAGGCAGCTGAAATACAGGCCGCCCGACATCCGCGGGTTAATCTCAAGCAGCTTTGGAAGCCCCTGATTATATTTGACCTGGATATTAAAAATGTAGTCCAGCTTAAATTCCTTGGTGAATGCCTCTGCAAGTTCAATTAATTCTTTGTTGTTTTCAAGAATCCGGATTCTCCCTCCGCCTTTCCTGCGCGGCACAGCTGCGATGAGTTCGCCATTAAAGGCGAGGCAGTCAATGCTGTATTCTTCTCCTTCGAGAAATTCCATGACCATAAGCTCCGGGAACTCTCCGGCAGCTTTCAGCCCGTCGTAGACTCTCTGAAACGGAATCCGGTAGCTCGGCGCCATCACTTCTTTAAGGGGATCAACATTGTCATCGATGATTCTGAACCCGTATCCTCCCTCTCCGACCACAGGCTTATAGCAGACACCGAGTCCTTCGTTTTTCAATTTTTCATATGTATCTTTGAATTCTTCAGGTGTTTTTGCTGTATAAAAGGAAGGGATATCAAATAAGCCCTTCTCTCTGCAAATCTCGTAAAAATCATCTTTATTGTCTATAGCCTCTAGCAGCTCAGCATCTCTATTGACTAATACCTTTACACCGAGCTCTTCAAACTTGTCCAGCGCTTTTGCAATTGGCAGCATTTTATACCTTGGGATGAACAGCTCAATGCCATGTTTTCGGCAGAAATCAAGACAGTACTGAACATATTCCTCATCCGTTTCGCACTTCGGTTCAACCTCTGAATAATCGCAGTTGGCAAGCATGACATGATCAGCATCCGGATGCGTCCCGTACACTTCAAACTTAATCCCGTCTTCATTGTTCCGAATCATATCAATATAGTGATAGGCAACCGAGAACCAGCGGTTGAACCAGATTTTATATGTACTCATTTTTCAGAAAAACCCCTCTCTTCGGAACAGTCCGAAGTTTTCTATTTCTTTCATTTTACATAAAACGGGAAGATAAGTCATTGGGAAAAAATTTCTTTCCGGGTTAGTGCCTTCAACCTGTGGATTCTTCTTTTTGGTGGTTCTGTTTTTCCCGGTAAGTGCCTTCAACCTGAAGATTCTTTCTTTTGGTGGTCCTGTTCTTCCTGATAAGTGCCTTCAACCAGCTGACTCTTCCTTTTGATGGTACTGTTCTTCCTGATAAGTGCCTTCAACCTGTGGATTCCTCCTTTTGATGGTACTGTTCTCCCGGATAAGTGCCATCAACCTGAGGATTCTTTCTTTTGGTGGTACTGTTCTTCCTGATAAGTGCCTTCAACCTGAGGATTCCTCCTTTTGATGGTACTGTTCTCCCGGATAAGTGCCATCAACCTGAGGATTCTTCTTTTTGATGGTTCTATTCTTCCTGATAAGTGCCTTCAACCTGAGGATTCTTCTTTTTGATGGTTCTATTCTTCCTGATAAGTGCCATCAACCTCCGGATTCTTCTTTTTGATGGTTCTATTCTTCCCGATAAGTGCCATCAACCTCCGGATTCCTCCTTTTGATAGCACTGTTCTACCAGATTAGTGCCATCAACCTGAATATTCTTTCTTTTGGTGGCACTGTTCTTCCTGATAAGTACCATCAACCTGATTATTCCTCCTTTTGATAGCACTGTTCTCCCGGATGAGTACCATCAACCAAAACATTCTTCCTTTTGATGGTTCTATTCTTCCCGGTAAGTACCATCAACCCAGGAATTTCTCTTCTTGATGGCACCATTCTACAAAATCAGTGATCTCCTTTCACAAAAAGAAAGAAGCCCCCTCTAAAACCGGGAGCTCCCTCTTCCTACATATTCCTGCGGTACTGTCCGCCTACTTCGTATAGTGCCTGCGTGATCTGGCCGAGACTTGCGTAGTTGACCGTCTCCATCAGTTCAGCAAAGATGTTCTGATTGTGGATGGCTGCCTGCTTCAGTCTTTCGATGGCTGCATCAGCTTGAGCGGCATTGCGTTCCTGGAATGCTTTTAAGTTTTGAATTTGTGTTTCTTTTTCCTCTTTAGAGGCCCTGGCTACTTCCATGTTGTCAACGGAATCTTCAGATGGCTTGTTCGGATTGATATACGTGTTGACGCCGATGATCGGGAGTTCACCTGAATGCTTCTGCATTTCGTAGTACATGGATTCATCCTGGATTTTTCCGCGCTGATACTGGGTTTCCATTGCACCAAGCACTCCGCCGCGCTCGTTGATGCTGTCGAATTCTTTAAGGACAGCTTCTTCAACAAGGTCTGTCAGTTCTTCAATGATGAAAGAGCCCTGCAGCGGATTTTCGTTTTTGGCGAGTCCGTGCTCTTTTGTGATGATGAGCTGGATGGCCATGGCTCTGCGGACCGATTCTTCTGTCGGTGTCGTGATGGCTTCATCATACGCATTTGTGTGCAGCGAGTTGCAGTTATCCTGAAGCGCCATAAGAGCCTGCAGTGTTGTGCGGATATCGTTAAAGTCGATTTCCTGGGCGTGCAGAGAACGGCCGGATGTCTGAACGTGGTATTTCAGCTTCTGGCTCCGTTCGTTTGCCCCGTATTTTTCCCTCATAACGGTTGACCAGATGCGGCGTGCCACACGTCCGATGACGGTGTATTCCGGATCAAGGCCGTTGCTGAAAAAGAACGAGAGGTTCGGCGCAAAGTCATCGATTTTCATGCCTCTGCTTAAATAGTATTCGACATACGTAAACCCGTTTGCGAGTGTAAACGCAAGCTGTGAAATCGGGTTTGCTCCCGCTTCTGCAATATGATACCCGGAAATGGAGACAGAGTAATAGTTTCTCACTTTTTCATTGATAAAGTACTCCTGGATGTCCCCCATCATTTTCAGGGCAAATTCTGTTGAGAAGATGCAGGTGTTCTGTCCCTGGTCTTCTTTCAGAATGTCTGCCTGAACCGTTCCGCGGACCGTTTGAAGGGTTCTTTCGTTTTACCTGCATCATTTCCTCTGCCGTTAACTCCCGTCCAAGCTCTGTCCGCTGCTTTTCAGCCTGCTGGGCAATGGCCGTGTTCATGAACATGGCCAGGATGATTGGCGCAGGTCCATTGATGGTCATTGAAACAGATGTGGCCGGCGCGCACAAATCAAAGCCTGCATAAAGCTTTCTCATGTCATCAAGCGTACAGATGCTGACTCCGCTCTCGCCGATTTTCCCGTAAATGTCGGGACGGTATGCAGGGTCTTCTCCGTAAAGGGTAACAGAGTCGAATGCGGTGCTCAGGCGTTTTGCAGGGTCATCTTTTGAAAGGTAATGAAAACGGCGGTTCGTCCGTTCCGGTGTTCCTTCCCCTGCAAACTGCCGCTTCGGATCTTCTTCTGCCCGCTTGAACGGGAAGACGCCGGCGGTATACGGAAATGCTCCAGGTACATTTTCTTTGTAGACCCACTTTAGAATTTCCCCGTAGTCTTTGTATTTTGGGAGCGAGACTTTCGGAATCGCGAGTCCTGACAGGGAAACCGTCTTTAATGATGTCACAATTTCTCTATCGCGGATTTTTGTCACAAACTGATCCGCTTCATATTTCTCCCTTAGCTCTCCCCACCCGTCAAGGATCCGCTTTGATTCCGGAGAAAGCTCTTCTTCTGTTTTCTTTTTAATTGCTTCAAGAGAGTCAATCACCTCGGGTGCCCCGTTCTGCTCTTTGACACTTTCAATCGCACCCTGAAGCTGAAACAGTCTTCTGGCAGTATCAGCCTGATATTCGGCATTTTTGTGGTAGTTCCGGACAGATTCGCTGATCTCCCTCAAATAGTAGCGGCGGTCTGTCGGAATGATGACATTCTGTTTTTCAACATCTTTGACAACAGGCAGACTTGAAGACCAGTTTTTATTTTTCTTTTTGTTGATGAGGTCAAGCAGAGCTACAAACAGGGTGTTTGTGCCGGGATCGTTGAACTGGCTTGCAATCGTTCCGTAAACCGGAAGATCCTCAGCAGGACTTTCAAACAGCATATGGCTGCGCTGGTACTGCTTTTGCACCTGGCGTTTTGCATCCTGGGACCCTTTACGTTCAAATTTGTTGATGACGATCAAGTCCGCGTAGTCAATCATGTCGATTTTTTCAAGCTGGGACGGCGCACCGAATTCGCTTGTCATGACATACATGGACATGTCGCAAATCTCAGTGATGGCTGCATCGCCCTGCCCAATTCCGCTTGTTTCTACAATAATTAAATCATAGCCTGCTGCTTTCACAACGGCGATGGCGTCATGGATGGCAAGCGACAGCTCTGATCTGGACTGTCTCGTCGCAAGACTTCTCATATATACCCGAGGAGAAAATATCGCATTCATCCGGATTCTGTCACCAAGCAGAGCTCCGCCTGTTTTCTGTTTTGTCGGGTCAATGGAAATGACGGCAATCTTAATTTCAGGCACTTCATTTAAAAAACGCCTGATCAATTCATCTGTCAGTGAACTTTTGCCTGCCCCGCCGGTACCGGTAATCCCAAGGACAGGTGCATCGGATGCATGCTGCTTGACCTCTGAAATGACTTTTTCTGCTGCAGCTGCCGCTTCCTGCCTGCTGCCGATTTGCGATTCGGCAACCGTGATCAGTTTTGCGATCGCTCCGGCATCGCCTGTTTTCAGCTTCTCCATCTCTTCTTCAAGCTTTGCGGCTGTCTGGAAATCGCACTCTTTCATCATAAGTTCAATCATGCCCTGAAGACCGAGCTCTCTCCCGTCCTCAGGAGAAAAGATGCGGGCAATCCCGTATTCATGAAGCTCTTTGATTTCACGCGGAAGGATGACCCCGCCTCCTCCGCCGTAGAGCCTGATATGCGAAGCTCCTCTTTCTTTTAAAAGATCATACATGTATTTGAAAAACTCCACGTGCCCGCCCTGATAAGAAGAAATGGCAATTCCCTGCGCGTCTTCCTGAATCGCTGCATTGACAATCTCTTCAACCGATCGGTTATGGCCGAGGTGAATGACTTCTGCGCCGCTCGCCTGAAGAATTCTCCGCATAATATTGATCGATGCATCATGTCCGTCAAACAAACTGGATGCCGTTACAAAACGAACGGCATGTTTCGGTTTATAGGTTTCCTTTGTATGCATGCTGGCCGTATCCCCTTTATTGTCGTTATTCCGGCTGATTTCCGCTTTTTTGTATCCCCCGCAAAATCAGCTTGGTCTGAACTTCAATGTATTCCTCAAGCGTATAGTTCCGCTGAAGGGCCCATCTTCTGAAGCCCCACATCTGTCCCTGAACGAAGATGTTATGGGCAAGCAGCTGTCTTTCCGTTGCTGTAAGCGAGATTTCCCCTTTATCCGCACAGCCTGCTATCACCTTTTCAAACATCCCGACCATTTCAATTTCTTTTTGAAGCACATAAGGAAGCGCGTCACGTGACAGTGACTTCGCTTCCTGGTACATGACGAGAACCTCATCCTGCATCTCATCCACCACTCTGAAGTAGTTTGCGATGGCAAGCTTGAGACTCTCAATCGTTCCAAGCTTCATGTCGATGTTTTTCTCCAGCCGGTCGCGCACCTGATCATAGATCGTGTCGCAGACCAGGTAGAGGACGTCTTCCTTCTGCCTGATATATTCATAGAGCGTGCCGATGCTGAAGCCTGCCGCTTTGGCAATTTCCCTTGTGGTTGTGCGGTGGAATCCCTTTTGTTTAAAAAGATGAACCGCCCCTTTAATCATCTGGTCACGCCGCTTTTCCACAAGCCTCTCATCTTTGACAGAGGCATGCACTTCCCGTTTAGACATGTTCCACCGCCTCCCTGTTTAGACCCTTTATTTTGTCAGCATGCGCGAAATGACAAGTCTCTGAATCTCCTGAGTGCCTTCGTAAATCTGGGTAATCTTCGCATCTCTCATGTAGCGTTCAACCGGATAATCCTTCGTATAGCCATAGCCGCCGAACACCTGCACCGCTTCTGTCGTGACTTTCATAGCCGTATCTCCGGCAAACAGTTTGGACATGGCCGATTCTTTTCCGTACGGAAGGCCCTCAGACTCAAGCCATGCAGCCTGGTAGGTTAATAGACGCGATGCTTCAATCGTTGTCGCCATATCAGCAAGCTTAAAGCCGATTCCCTGCTGCTGTGCAATCGGCTTGCCGAACTGCTGGCGCTCTTTCGCATAGGCAACAGATGCATCAAGGGCTCCCTGTGCGATTCCTACAGCCTGGGCTGCGATGCCGTTGCGGCCGCCGTCAAGAGTCATCATGGCAATTTTAAAGCCTTCGCCTTCTTGACCGAGAAGGTTTTCTTTCGGAACCATGCAGTCTTCAAACATGATTTCGGTTGTAGGCGATGAGCGGATGCCGAGCTTGCTTTCTTTTTTGCCGACGGAGAAGCCTTTAAAGTCCTTCTCGACGATGAATGCACTCGTTCCTTTATGCTTACTTGAAGGGTCTGTGACGGCAAAAACAATATACGTATCGGCAATGCCGCCGTTTGTGATGAAAATCTTGGATCCGTTAAGGACATAATGATCGCCGTTCAGTTTGGCAGTTGTTCTCATGCCGCCGGCGTCTGAACCCGAGCCCGGTTCTGTCAGTCCGTAAGCACCGATTTTCTCGCCCTGGGCCATTGGTTTTAAGTACTTTTGCTTTTGCTCTTCTGTACCAAATTTGTAAACCGGCCAGCCTGCAAGCGATGTGTGGGCAGAAAGGGTCACTCCGATGGAAGCGCACACTCTTGAAAGCTCTTCTACGGCTATGACGTATGCCAGATAGTCGCTGCCGATGCCGCCGTACTCTTCCGGCCATGGAATTCCTGTCAGTCCAAGCTCAGCCATTTTGTCGAACAGCTCACGGTCAAAGCGCTCTTCTTCGTCGCGCTCTGCAGCTGTGGGCTCAACTTCATTTTTTGCGAAATCTCTTACCATTTTGCGGATCATTTCATGTTCATCTGACAGTTTGAAAAACATTGCGTTCATCTCCCGTGTTCTATTATTATTTGGCTGTTTCAATGGAGTGCTGTTTTGTACCCGTTCCCTTTCGCTCCAGTCCCTTGCTTTCCGCGGGGAGTGCCTGAAGCTTCCTCGCTGCGCTTGCGGGATCTTCAGTGCCCTCTTCATCCCTTAGAAAAGCGGAAGCGCCCGTTTTGCTCCGGCAGTCAGATAAGAAATCACCCGAAAAGTCCGGGTTTGACTTTTTGGGGGATTTTGTTCTGACAGAGGAGTTGGGCGCTGCAGCTGGACAAGGAGTCAAGTGCCTTCCGCTGCAGTCCACTGGTGTTTTAGCTCATTAAGACGTATGAAAAAAACCTTTTGCTGCTTTATCCCTTAGTTAAATGCTTGCTGATGACGATTCTCTGAATCTCGCTTGTGCCTTCGTAGATTTCACACACTTTGGCATCGCGGAAGTAGCGTTCGACCGGGTAGTCCTTTGTGTAGCCGTAGCCGCCGAAGACCTGGATGGCCTCTGTTGCTGTTTCCATAGCCGTTTTGGAGGCGAAAAGCTTTGCCATGGAGGCTTCTTTGCCGCACGGCGTGCCGTTTTCCCTCATGAATGCCGCTCTGTAGGTCAGCAGTTCTGATGCCTCGACGGCTGTCGCCATGTCGGCAAGCTTGAAGCCGATTCCCTGCTGGGATGAGATCGGCCTTCCAAACTGGACGCGCTCTTTTGCGTATTCAACCGATTTTTCAAGGGCTGCCTGGGCAATACCGAGAGACTGGGCAGCAATTCCGATGCGCCCGACGTCAAGGTTGGCCATCGCGATTTTAAACCCTTCTCCCTCTTCGCCAAGCAGATTTTCAGCAGGCACTTCTGCATCTTCAAACGAAAGCTGAACCGTTCTTGAACCGTACAGGCCCATTTTATGTTCGTCTTTTCCAATAACAAGGCCCTTTGTGTTTTTCTCGACGATAAAAGCAGAAATTCCTTTTATGCCCGCCTCAGCGTTCGTAGAAGCGAAAACAATGTACGTATCTGCTTCTCCGCCGTTTGTAATAAACACCTTTGAGCCGTTCAGAATGTAGGTGCCGTCTTTTTTGACTGCTTTTGTTTTCAGGCTGCCTGCATCCGATCCTGATCCCGGTTCCGTCAGGCAGAATGCGCCGAGGTACTCCCCGCTTGCAAGCTTTGGAATGTACTTGTTTTTCTGCTCTTCTGTCCCGAAATAGAGGATTGGATTTGTTCCTACCGATGTATGAACGCTCAGGATGACTCCGACTGTCGCGCTGACCTTTGAAAGTTCATGAATGGCGATAATGTAGGACGTAAAGTCCATTCCCGCTCCTCCGTACTGCTCCGGCACAGGGATACCCATCAGGCCGAGTGATCCCATTTTCCGGAGGATGTCCCGGGGGAATTCCCCCTTTTCCATCCGTTCGACAAACGGTTCAATTTCAGCCTGGGCAAAATCCCGAACCATTTTCCTCATCATTTCCTGTTCTTCCGTAAAGCGAATATTCATATCCCGTCCCCCTGTGATGTCCGATTACCCTTCGTATGAATAAAACCCTCTGCCTGTCTTGCGTCCAAGCCAGCCTGCTTTTACATATTTTCTGAGAAGCGGACACGGGCGGTATTTGTCGTCGCCAAAGCCCTCGTGCAGCGTTTCCATAATGTACAGACATGTATCAAGCCCGATAAAATCAGCAAGCGTAAGCGGCCCCATCGGATGGTTCATGCCAAGCTTCATCACTTCATCAATTGCTTCCTTCTCTGCTACCCCTTCATACAGCGTATAGATCGCTTCATTGATCATCGGCATCAGGATGCGGTTTGAAACAAATCCGGGAAAGTCATTGACCTCAACCGGGATTTTATTCAGCGTCTTTGTCATGTCTTCTATCGACTGATACACGTCATCTGCCGTTGCAAGGCCCCGTATAATCTCAACCAGCTTCATGACAGGAACAGGATTCATAAAGTGCATGCCGATTACTTTTTCCGGACGGTTTGTTGCTGCCGCAATTTCCGTGATCGGCAGGGACGAAGTGTTTGTGGCAAGTATGGTGCTTTCCGGCGTGATTTTATCAAGCTTTGCAAAAATGTCTGTTTTGATCGCCATGTTCTCAACAGCTGCTTCAATGACCAGGTCCGTCCCGGCTGCATCCTGAAGATCCGTTGATGGAGAAAGCCTGCTTAATATCTCCTGCTTTTGATCTGCCGTGAGCTTCTGCTTATCAACCTGGCGCTGCAGGTTTTTTTCAATTGATGCGAGTCCCTTTAAAACAAATTCCTCTTTCAGGTCATTCACTAATACGCTGTACCCTGCCATTGCGCACACCTGTGCGATGCCTGATCCCATCTGTCCTGCGCCAATTACCATTACGTTTTGAATACTCATTATTATCCCCCCTGCTATTAAACTTCCACCATAATCGCGTCGCCCTGGCCGCCGCCGCTGCAGATGGCTGCAATACCGATGCCGCCGCCGCGCCGTTTCAGCTCGTGAATCAATGTGATGATAATCCGCGCTCCGCTTGCCCCGATCGGATGGCCCAGTGCAACAGCTCCTCCGTTTACGTTCACTTTTTCAGGATCAAGACCTGCCAGCTGATTGCTTGCAAGGGCAACCGCCGAGAAGGCCTCGTTAATTTCAAACAGATCGATTTCTTCAAGCTTTCTGCCCGTTTTCTTTAAAAGTTCAAGAATGACAAGACCCGGCGTTTTTGGAAAATCCTTTGCTTCAAGCGCAATGGCCGTGTGGCCAAGGATTGTTGCCAGAGGCTGCTTTCCTTCTTTTTGCGCACGTTCCTCGCTCATGAGAACAAGGGCGCCTGCACCGTCATTCACTCCAGGGGCATTGCCGGCTGTAATCGTCCCTGCCTGATTAAAAACGGGAGACAGCTTTGAAAGCCTTTCGATTGAAGTATCTTTTCTTGGTGCTTCGTCGTGCTGAACGATGATAGGATCTCCTTTTCTCTGCGGTACAGGGACAGGAACAATTTCTTCTCCCAGTTTTCCTGACTCAATGGCTGCGACGGACCGCTCATGGCTTCTGAGCGCCCATGCATCCTGTGCTTCTCTTGAAATTTCAAGCTCCGATGCCGTTTCATTTCCGTAGGTTCCCATATGCACGCCTGTAAATGTGCACGTCAGTCCGTCATGAACCATCATGTCCTGAACCTTTGCATCTCCCATGCGAAGGCCCCATCTTGCTTTTGGCATCATGTACGGCGCATTGCTCATCGACTCCATTCCGCCTGCAACAATGACTTCCTCGTCGCCTGCACGGATAATCTGGTCTGCTAGCGTCACGCTTCGAAGACCGGAAGCACAGACTTTATTAATTGTTTCGGTTTTAACTTCCCATGGCATGCCGGCGTGTCTTGCTGCCTGGCGGGAAGGAATCTGCCCCTGTCCGCCCTGCAGAACAGAACCCATGATGACTTCATCTACTTCCTCTGCTTTCACGCCTGCACGCTCTAACGCTTCTTTAATGGCGATGCCGCCAAGCTGCGATGCTGTCAGCGTGCTGAGCCCTCCGCCAAATTTCCCAAAAGGTGTGCGCACTCCGCTTACAATGACTGTCCGGTTCATCGTTCATCATCCCTCCGTATTTTTATAAAAACCCTATAGAAAGCGGTTACAAAACTGTCGATTGAACGCTCGCTCAGTATGCGTCCAGCCAAGAAGGTGAAACGAAATCCGTCTCACCTTCCTATTCAGACTATTGGCTGTTCACACTTTAAGCGGCACTTTCTTTTCCTTCACCAATCACTGCTTTTTCAAGCAGCTCTGCCACATCATACGTGCTGACTGTTTCTTCTACTTCTTTTGCCTTCGTACCGTCGCTTAGCATGGTCAGGCAGTAAGGACATCCTGAACTGATGACCGTCGGATTCACTTCAAGCGCCTGGTTCGTTCTCGCCACGTTAACACGCGAACCGGCATCCTCTTCCATCCACATCAGACCTCCACCGGCACCGCAGCACATGCCTGTTTCGCGGTTCCTGTTCATCTCGACAAGCTTCACGCCCGGAATGGCTTTCAAGATTTCGCGAGGCGGCTCATACACTTCGTTGTAGCGGCCAAGGTAACAGGAATCGTGGAACGTAATCGTTTCCTTCACTTCATGCTTTGGAACAAGCCTTCCTTCCTTCACAAGCGCTGCAAGCAGCTCTGTATGATGGTATACCTCTGCTTCAAGCCCAAAGTCAGGATATTCATTTTTGAAAATGTTATAAGCATGCGGATCAATTGTGACAATCTTTTTGATCTCATTTTTCTGGAATTCATCAATGTTTTTCGTCGCAAGCTCCTGGAACAAAAATTCATTTCCAAGACGGCGAGGCGTGTCTCCCGAGTTCTTTTCCTTGTTGCCGAGAATGGCAAACTTCACTCCCGCTTCGTTCAGAAGCTTTGCAAACGAAAGGGCGATCTTTTGGCTTCGGTTGTCATAAGATCCCATAGAGCCGACCCAGAACAGGTACTCAAACTCTTCGCCTGCCTTGTTCATTTCTTTCACCGTCGGAACATGAACATCTTCGCGCGCCTCGCGCCAGTCTTCACGCTCTTTGCGGTTAAGACCCCACGGATTTCCCTGGCGCTCAATGTTCGTCATGGCGCGCTGGGCATCTGCGTCCATTTTTCCTTCTGTAAGAACAAGATAACGGCGCATATCAATAATTTTATCGACGTGCTCATTCATTACCGGACACTGATCCTCACAGTTGCGGCACGTTGTACATGCCCAGATTTCCTCTTCTGTGATGATTTCGCCGATCAGGCTCGGGTTATAGGCAAGCGATGCTGCAGCTTCCTGTGAACCCTGTCCCTGGGCCATCGCAGCAAGCTGGTTTCCTTTCGTATCTGCAAACGCATAGGCAGGAACCCATGGGGACATAGATGTGATGGCAGCCCCTTTTTCCGTTAAATGGTCGCGAAGCCTTAAGATCAGGTCCATCGGCGACAGCATTTTGCCTGTACCAGTTGCAGGACACATATTCGTACAGCGTCCGCATTCCACGCAGGCATATAAGTCAATCAGCTGCGTCTGTTTGAAATCTTCAATTTTACCTACCCCGAAAGTCTCCTGACTCTCATCTTCAAAATCAATTTTCTCAAGCTTTCCAGGATTCGAAAGACGTCCGAAATAGACGTTGGCCGGTCCTGCAAGCAAATGTGCGTGTTTTGACTGCGGCACATAGACAAGGAATGTTAAAAGGATCAATAAATGAACCCACCATGAAATGTAAAAGATGACAGCAGCTCCCGTTTCACCGACAAAGCTAAGCAGATAAGCAAAGCTCGATGCGATCGGTTCAGTCCACGTCAGCTCATGATTGTGCCAGATGAGGTTCATTCCGTTTCCAAGAAGAACAGAAAGCATCAGCCCGCCGATGAAAATCAGAACAAGACCGGCTTTAAAATTCTTTTTGAGGCGAACGAGCTTTTCTATGTATCTGCGGTGAAAAGCCCAGACAACCGCAACAAGAATCATCAGCGTGACGATTTCCTGGAAGAATGTAAAACCTGGATACAGCGGCCCAAGCGGCAGGTGAGCATCCGGAATTAACCCTTTAATAATAAAATCAAGCGCCCCAAACTGGACAAGGATAAATCCGTAAAAGAACATGACGTGCATGATTCCGCTCTTTTTGTCCTTTAAAAGCTTTTTCTGGCCGAAAACATTCACCATAATGTT
The DNA here is from genome assembly GCF_053629595.1 of Metabacillus sp. SLBN-84. Lineage (NCBI taxonomy): Bacteria > Bacillati > Bacillota > Bacilli > Caryophanales > Bacillaceae > Metabacillus > Metabacillus sp. SLBN-84. Next base: position 280,361 of record NZ_JBRJIP010000001.1, on the reverse strand, counting down.
TTTCAGCCGCTCATTTAATCGCTGATCAAACTCCTGTTTACGTCCGAGCTTGATATAAGCCATGCGTGAACGGATCAGGTATACAAACAAACTGACTCCGTAAGCGGTTACAAGTATGAATGCCAAAAAGTTGACCCATAGCAGTGCGTCCACTGTCTCTCCCCCGTTTCTGTGATGAAATTTCCCGTTTCCCCATGATTTTAAATACTTTAAATCCATTTAATTTTCAGAATTCAACCTATACTTACATGATAATAATGAATGAGCATTCAGTCAATGATTTTCACTCAATCTTCCCCTGATAATTTTTCATCCGGACGTAAAAGATAAAAGATAGATGAATTCATGGAGGGTTTAGAATGAACGGCATTCTTTTTATCACAGCGGTTATGATTATTTTTGCTGTCTTTCTCTCTATGGACTTTTATTTTGGTCGCAGACAGCACATAAAAACGGCTGCAGCAACTGGCTTTCCTCCAAGAAAAAGTGATTTGGAGCTGTTCACTGTAGGCCAGCACTTTTATGAACGGCTGTTTGAAGATATTGAAAATAGCACCCATTCCGTTCATGTGTTATTTTATATTATAAAAAATGATGCCGACAGCGAGTCCTTTCTTTCTCTCCTGCAGAAAAAAGCGAAGCAGGGAATCAGCGTGCGGCTGCTCGCTGACTATGTCGGCAGCCATAAGCTTGAAAAAAAGAAAATCCAACAGCTGAAAGAAAGCGGCATTTCCTTTGCTTTTGCCCATAAACCGAAATGGCCGTTCTTTTTTTACAGCTCACAGACAAGAAATCACAGAAAAATTACTGTCATTGACGGCAGGACGGGCTACACAGGCGGGTTTAATATCGGAAAAGAATACCTTGGCAAAGATCCAAAGTTTGGCTTCTGGAGAGATTATCACCTGCGTGTTACAGGGGAAGGTGTACAGGATTTGCAGCGGCAGTTTCTGACAGACTGGAACGCTGCGTCTGATGAGCATTCTGAAGAAGAAACCGGGCTTTTTCCTTCCCTGTCTCAAGGCAAATTCAGCCACAGGTTTCTTACAACTCCCGGCAAAGATCTTGAGAAGAATTTTCTCACGTTCATTAAAGAAGCAAAAACCGAGCTTCTGATTTGTTCTCCTTATTTCATTCCCGGAAAGAAACTGATGAAAGAGCTTTTGAACGCAAGGAACCGGGGAGTTTCAGTCAAAATCATGGTGCCGATGAAGGCGGATCATCCGCTTGTGAAAGAGGCGTCTTTCCCTTATTTCGGCCCTCTTCTGAAGGCAGGCTGTGACATATATCAATATTATTATGGATTTTATCATGCGAAAGTCATTGTCGTTGATGACGTCTTCTGTGATATCGGGACAGCCAATTTTGATAAGCGCAGCCTGTTCTTAAATGATGAATTCAACTGCCTGATTTATGACGAAGTGTTTATTAAACAGCTGAAACTCGCGGTTATAAAAGATATGAAGAGTTCAGCTAAGCTTACCCTCGACCACTATAACAGCAGATCTTTCCGTCAGAGGGTGATGGAGATGACCGCTTCCATCGTATCTTATTTCTTATGAACGAAAGGAGAATATCATGGAGATCCGGTTCGGCTATGTATCAAATGCTCTCAACTTGTGGGACTGTTCTCCTGCAAAAACGATGACTTTTGCCCGCTATTCCAAGCTTGACCGTGAAGAAGCCGAACAAGCGCTTCACGCTGTTGCAAAGCAGAATCTTGAGCATACGCTGCGCATTCTGCATTACAGCGTGGCCCATGAAATTCCGCTCTACCGTTTCTCATCTTCTCTCATTCCCCTTGCTACCCACCCTGAAGTAAAGTGGGATTTTCTGACGCCGTTTGGCGGTCTTCTGCGGGAAATCGGCAGCTTAGTGAAAAAAAACAGGCTCCGGGTGAGCTTTCATCCAAACCAGTTCACTTTGTTCACGAGCGATAAGCCCCATATTACAGAAAATGCCGTAGCTGATATGCAGTATCACTATGACCTGCTGAAAGGAATGGGGCTTGAAGATGAAGGGTTTATCAACATTCATGTCGGCGGGGCATACGGGAACAAAGAAACGGCGACAGAACGCTTCCACCGCAATATAAAAAAGCTTCCGGATGAAATTAAAGCACGGATGACCCTTGAAAATGATGATAAAACGTATACAACATCAGAAACACTGGCAATCTGCGAGAAGGAAAACATCCCGCTCATGTTTGATTATCATCACTACTTTGCCAATAAAACAGATGAGGATGATCTTGAGGAGCTGCTGATCAGGTTTGCCCGGACGTGGGACGGCACCGGGAAAAAGCCGAAAATCCATATTTCCTCCCCAAAATCAGAGAAGGAACTCAGAGCCCATGCCGATTATGTGGACCTGGATTTTATTATGCCTCTTTTGAAAAAGCTGAAAGAGATGGATTTGGACAGTGATTTTATGATTGAAGCGAAACAGAAGGACCGTGCCGTATTGAAGCTTGTAGAGGAGATTTCCGCCATCCGGGGTGTAAAGCGGATCAGCGGAGGATCTGTTGTGTGGTAGGATCAGTTGGCTTAAGCCCCCTGATCCTCTGTTTCGTTATCAAATAATGCTAAGAATGAGGCCCATGACAGGAAGGCTAAAACAATACTGAAAAAAGCAGCGACTATTGACAGAATATATTCACCTTCCTTAAATCCTTCATAAGCTCCATACCCCGCAAGGAAAGTACCGAGCGGCATCAGGACCATCATCATATAATCCCCCACTCTGGATCTGACTCTAAGTCGGTTTTTCCCCCACATCATGTACAGAATCCCAGCAAACACCGCAAGGAAAACCACGCACGCCGCTGCATACCCCATTGCTCCCGCCGAAAGATTTTTAAACAAGCCGTCCACTGCAACCCATCCAAGAAAAAGGATAAGGATTGTGCCCGGAATTTTCATCATGGAAGAAAGACATCCCATCTTCATGACCTCCTTTATGTATACTGTTGATTTCATACCTCACCCTCATACCGATTAAACCCTTTTTAAGGAAATTTTATGGGTGGATGGTACTGAATTTGAGGTCTTTGCTGTTTTTGTATGCTATCTTTTCGGTACCAGCCATTTTTAACGTACGGTTCTCCTGTTTTCTTATGCTATCTTCCGTGCGACAGCCACTTATAACGTACGATTCTCCTGTTTTCTTATGCTATCTTCCGTGCGTTAGCCACTTATAACGTACGATTCTGCTTTTTGCTTATACTATTTCCTGGCGCCGGCCACTTATAACGTACGTTTCTCCTGTTTTCTTATGCTATCTTCCATGCGACAGCCACTTATAACGTACGATTCTCCTGTTTTCTTATGCTATCTTCCGTGCGACAGCCACTTATAACGTACGATTCTCCTGTTTTCTTATGCTATCTTCCGTGCGACAGCCACTTATAACGTACGATTCTCCTGTTTTCTTATGCTATCTTCCTAGCGACAGCCACTTATAACGTACGATTCTGCCTTTTTCATATGCTATTTCCTGGCGCCGGCCGTTTTTAACATACGATTCCTGCCATTTCCTACAAAAAAAAGAACGGCCATCAGCCGTTCTTTCTTCCTTACATCTTTTCAGGAGCAGATACTCCAATTAGTGTAAGCGAGTTTTTCAATGTAATTTGTGTTGCTCTCATTAAAGCGAGACGCGCTTTGCTTTTCGCTTCGTTTTCAGGGTCAAGCACTTTTTCTGCGTTGTAGAAGCTGTGAAGCGCAGAAGACAGATCATAAATGTAGTTTGTGATTCTGTGCGGGATCCGCTTTACAGCTGCTTCTGCTACTGCCTGCGGGAATTCGCCGAGTTTTTTCAGAAGCTCGACTTCTTTTTCAGACGCTATATCTTTAAAGTCCTGAACACCTTCGTATGAAAGTCCCTGTTCTGCCCCCTGGCGCAGCATGCTTTCGATGCGGGCATGTGCATATTGGGCATAGAATACCGGGTTTTCGTTCGACTGTGATGCCGCAAGGTCCATGTCAAAGTCCATGTGGGTATCAGCGCTTCTCATTGCGAAGAAATAGCGTACAGCATCAAGTCCTACTTCTTCCATCAGATCGCGCATCGTCACAGCTTTGCCTGTCCGTTTGCTCATTTTCATCTTTTCGCCGTTTTTATATAAGTGAACGAGCTGAATGATTTCAACTTCCAGCGTGTCTTTTTCGTATCCTAGGGCTTCAATTGCCGCTTTCATACGCGGAATGTAGCCGTGGTGGTCAGCGCCCCAGATGTTGATCAGCTTTGTAAAACCGCGGTCAAGCTTATCTTTGTGATAAGCGATATCCGGCGTTAAGTACGTGTAAGAGCCGTCGTTTTTAATAAGCACGCGGTCTTTATCATCGCCGTAAGCAGTTGAACGGAACCATGTCGCTCCGTCTTCCTCGAAAATATGTCCCTTTTCGCGGAGAACGGCAAGAGCATCGTCAATTTTCCCGTTCTGATAAAGAGATGTTTCTGAATACCAGACGTCAAACGGCACGCGGAAAGCATCCAGATCCTTCTTCAATTTATCCATTTCGAATTTCAGGCCGTACTCACGGAAAAACGCAAGGCGCTCTTCTTTGCTTTCTGACACAAACCGGTCGCCATATTCATCAGCAAGCTTTTTGCCGATGTCAATGATGTCCTTGCCGTGGTAGCCGTCTTCAGGCATCGCTGCGTCCTGTCCGAGAGCCTGAAGGTAGCGCGCTTCAACTGACAGAGCGAGGTTGTTGATCTGATTGCCTGCATCGTTGATGTAATATTCGCGGGAAACATCGTAGCCTGCTTTATCAAGAATGTTGCACAGGGAATCGCCGACCGCTGCACCGCGGGCGTGGCCCAAGTGAAGCGTGCCTGTCGGGTTGGCTGATACAAACTCAACCTGAAGCTTTTCATTGTTGCCGATGTTCACTTCGCCGTATGCCTCTCCTGCGTCAAGAATAGACGGAATAAGATCTGTGAGGTATGAATTATTCATGTAAAAATTGATGAAACCGGGTCCGGCAATTTCAATTTTTTCAATTGACGCCTTTCCTTTATCAAAAGAAGCTACAATATCTTCTGCGATTGCTCGCGGTGCTTTTTTTGCAACACGCGCAAGCTGCATCGCCATGTTTGTTGAATAGTCTCCATGGGCTTTTTCTTTCGGAAGCTCTAAGATCACGTCAGGAATCTGACTTTCTTCTGCAAGTCCAGCCTTAAGTACTGATGCTTTAATTTCGTCCTTTAACCGTTCTTTAACCTGCTCAACGATGTTCATCCTTTTTCCTCCCTAAACATGATCGTTAACATATGTGAATGCGAATCTTCTTCGCCGATTTGAAGTTCATATTGAACACGGATGATGCCGCCTGCGTTCCCGTCAGTCATCCTGACAGAAATGGTTTTTGTCCACGTTTCAAGCCTGAGTTCCCCGAACTGCGTCCTGTAGTTTGTCATGGTGTCCACATCTTTTACAAAGCGCTGCTTCATGGAGACGGCCCCGGACCTCATAATAAACACTTCATCATCCCTGAATTTGACGACCGTTTTTACTTTTCCGTACTCGTGTTCCTCGTGATAGCTTAAATAGGAGGCGTTGTTTTTTACATAGTGTTCGCCGGAAGTAAAAAGCTCCAGGTTTTCTGTGTCCCCACCCTGATTGATCTCCGTTTTTACGATCACTTGAACTGGTTTGCTTGCCGTCATTGTCACACATCCTTATAAAAGTATCCGCTATTAACTTATCCAGTATAAAGATTTCGGGCAGAAAATTCAATAGAAGGCAAGTAGTAGTTATCATCGTTGACGTTCTGGGGTCATTTATACCCAAAAATGAAAAAGCTCCAGTTTTGAACTGGAGCTTTTCTCATTACGGGCGCTTTTGCACCCAGCGCTAAAATCATTTCACGGATCAGTTTGCTTGCTGTATTGGCCGTCTGTTCAGAGTTGTCATAGATAGGCGCGACTTCTACGAGGTCTGCACCGACAACATGAATGTCCGAGCCTGCAATCGCATGAATGGAAGCAAGCAGTTCTCTTGATGTAATCCCGCCGGCATCAACAGTTCCCGTTCCAGGTGCATGTGCCGGATCAAGAACATCGATGTCGATTGTGACATAAACCGGACGTCCGGAAAGAGTCGGAAGGATTTCCTTCAGCGGCTCCAGCACTTCGAATTTCGAGATGTGCATGCCGTTTTCCTTTGCCCACTGAAATTCTTCCTTCATGCCTGAACGGATCCCGAATGAATACACATTTGACGGTCCGATCAGATTGGCTGCTTTGCGGATCGGCGTTGAGTGGGAAAGAGGCTCTCCTTCGTACTCTTCACGAAGATCTGTATGGGCATCCATATGGATGATCGCAAGGTCCGGATATTTTTTATACATTGCTTTAATGACCGGCCAGGAAACGAGATGTTCTCCGCCCATGCCAAGCGGGAACTTATCCTCCGCCAGTAGTTTATCAATGAAGTCTTCAATGATATCAAGGCTGCGCTGTGCATTTCCAAACGGAAGCGGAATGTCACCTGCATCAAAGTATTTTACTTCCTCAAGCTCGCGGTCTAAATACGCGCTGTATTCTTCAAGACCGATAGACACTTCGCGGATGCGCGTCGGACCGAACCTGGAGCCTGGACGGTAGCTGACCGTCCAGTCCATCGGCATGCCGTACAGAACGGCTTCGCTGTCTTCGAATGTCGGGTGGCTTTTAATAAAAACGTTGCCTGAATAGGCTTCATCAAATCGCATTTGTGTTTCCTCCTGATTATTTGATAAGATCTGCTACAAATTTCGGCAGGACAAACGCTGCTTTATGAAGCTCTTTTGTGTAATACTTCGTTTCGATCTCATGGAAGCGGTCTTCGCTTACTTCAAGCGGATCATATTTTTTTCGATCCAAGTGTGAACGTCCAAAGTCCGCTTGGGTATGTCGGGATGTTTGCTGTGTAAAGACGCGTAATCGGGAAAATTTCCTTAACGTCACGCTGCACGTTGCGGATCAGGTCAGGCGTGAACCAAGGGTTGTCTGACTGTGCAACAAAGATGCCGTCTTCTTTAAGCGCTTTTGAAATTCCAGCATAGAAGCCTTTAGAGAAAAGGTTCACAGCAGGCCCTACAGGCTCTGTAGAATCAACCATGATCACGTCGTATTCGTTATTGCTCTCTGCGATGTGCATAAATCCGTCGCCTACTTTAACCTCTACGCGCTCATTTTCAAGCTCTCCGGCAATTTCAGGCAGGTACTTTTTAGAGTACTCGATCACTTTTCCGTCGATATCAACAAGCGTCGCTTTTTTCACGCCTGGGTGCTTCATGATTTCACGGATAACCCCGCCGTCTCCTCCGCCTACAACAAGAACGTTTTCAGGATTTGGATGAGTGAACAGCGGTACGTGAGCAACCATTTCATGGTAGACGAACTCATCTACCTGTGACGTCATAACCATGCCGTCCAAAAGAAGCATGTTGCCCCACTCTTCTGTTTCGACCATGTCAAGCTTCTGGAATTCTGTCTGCTCTGTATGTAAAGTGCGGTTAATTTTAATTGTAATACCGAAGTTTTCGGTTTGTTTTTCTGTAAACCAATGTCCTCCCATTTTAAAACTTCCTTTCTATATATAGTTTCTTTTAAAGCTACAGTAACGATTATTCCCTAATCGGTCATTCTGATTCGCCAAATTTCGAGTTCAAAACCTCACGGAAAAGTATAGATGAATCTAGCAAAATTGCAAGAAGAATTTTAATAGAAAAGGTTTAAAAAGACTGAGATTTTCTCATACTGATTAACAGGAAAGGATGCGGGTTTCACGTATTCCGAAAAGATGCAGAAATGAGGTGGGGAACATGGAGGTTATGACGCCGCGGAGAATGCGCATAACTATCAAAGCCGTACGAGCTGCTTTTTTTATCAGTCTTATTGCCATTTTTACAGGGTCAGTCTTGCTCGGCACCATCATGCTTACAGCTAAATGGCAGGGTGCTCCTTCCCTGGCCGTTCAGCAGTCTTCCATTATGTATGCGGGTGACGGTTCTGAGATTGCAAGGACCCACCACGGCGGCAAACGGTACTGGGTGAATCTCGAAGAAATGTCCCCTTCCCTGCTGGCAGCGACAGTGGCCGTCGAGGACAGGCACTTTTACAGTCATCACGGGTTTGACTATAAACGGATTGCCGGTGCTGCGATAGCAGACTTAAAAGCAATGGCGAAGGTTCAAGGGGCGAGCACGATTACCCAGCAATACGCACGGAACCTTTATCTTGGCCATGATAAAACTTGGAAGCGAAAACTGGCAGAAGCGTTTTACACCATACGCCTTGAGCTGAATTACAGCAAAGAAGAAATTCTGGAAGGCTATTTAAATACGATTTACTACGGACACGGGGCATACGGAGCTGAAGCTGCCGCCAGGTATTATTTTGACAAGACTGCCGCAGAATTATCCCTGGCTGAAGCATCAATGCTTGCAGGAATCCCTAAAGCCCCAGGCTCTTATTCTCCTTTTGACAATCAGGAACGAGCCAAAAGCAGACAGGAACTGATCCTGAAAACGATGGTGAACCAAGAGCTGATCTCTCAGGCAGAAGCAGATAAAGCCTATAATGAGCCATTAAAATACAGAGCAATCGAAGCTGTCAAAGCACCCGAAGCAGCACCATATTTCCAGGATGCTGTCATGAAGGAGCTGTCTGAAAAGCTCAACCTTGACAGAGTCACAATTGAAACGCGGGGATTGCGGATTTTTACGACCCTTGATCTTGAGATGCAAAAAATGGCGGAGCAGAAGATGGCGGACATCATTGATGAAGACTCGGCGATTCAGGCAGGTTTTATGGCCATGGACCCGAAAACAGGGCAGGTAAAGGCGCTGATCGGCGGAAGAGATTATGCAGCAAGCCCCTTCAACAGGGCTACACAGGCTAAGAGACAGCCTGGTTCTACTATGAAGCCGTTTCTCTATTATGCCGCAGTGAACAAAGGGTTCACCCCTTCTACCCTGCTGAAAAGCGAACCGTATACGTTCAAATTTGAGGACGGCAAATCGGTTTACAAGCCAAGCAACTATAATGGCTATTATGCAGACGGCGATATTACGCTTGCACAGGCCATTGCACTTTCAGACAACATCTATGCTGTGAAAACACACCTTTTCCTTGGCATGAATGAACTGATTGATACATCAAAAGCACTGGGCATTACAAGCAGGCTGCAGAAGGTGCCGTCCCTTGCATTAGGCACGTCTCCCGTAAAACTTTCTGAAATGGTCGGCGGATACGGGATGCTTGCAAACGGCGGCAAGCAAATCGAGCCTTCTTTCATTAAAAGAGTGGAAGATGCAGAAGGAAACGTTATTTACCAGAAGGAAAAAACAGGTGAACAAGTACTGAACGCAGAAGCAGCCTTTGTCACATCCCATTTGATGACTGGAATGTTTGATGAGCAGCTGAATGATTATACATCCGTTACCGGCCATGCCATCATCCCGAAGCTTTCGCGGGAATATGCAGGAAAATCCGGTACGACAAAGACCGACAGCTGGATGATCGGCTATGCCCCGCAGCTTGTTGCAGGTGTCTGGACAGGCTACGATAAAGACCAGACAATCGATGCAGTAGCAGAACGCAGCTATGCCAAGGATATTTGGGCCGGGTTTATGGAAGAAGCGCTGAAGGATGAGTCCGTGAAGGCTTTCTCCCCTCCAAAAGGCGTCATCGGCGTCTACATCAATCCGAAGACAGGCAAGCTCGCATCTGACAACTGTCCTACTAAGAGATTCGCTTATTTCGTAAAAGGCACAGAGCCGACGGAATATTGCACTGATCACTTAGAAGACGGGAACAGCAGTCCTCAAAAAGGTGAAGAAAAGCAGGAAGAAACGTGGTACAAAAAAGTATGGAAATGGTGGGACTAGGCAGCAGCCGCCCCTAAAAGATGAAAAACCCCGGACCGCCCATGGTCCGGGGTTTTTCGTGTCCTAGCTTTATAAGCTATCTTCAGTTTACTAAAATCGAAAGAATTTGACAATTTGTTCACAGGAACGTCACAGGATTGTCACGATTCTCCGAGCCCTGTTTTCAGCTCCGCACCGGAGTTGTTCCACATGTCTGCGTTATGGTTTTTCAAAAAGTTCATCAAAACCCCTTTAGAAGGTGCATCCATGTGATCAACCATAATATGGCGCTTAAGGGATTTATCCATCTTGTTTACGTGTTCAGGCAGCGACTTATAGCCTCTTCTGATTTCACGGTCGACCGTCATTTCACAAGCCGTTACACCAGCGTAGTACGGCCCTTCCGCTTTGCGGTCAATGGTCACCCAGACCAGCCAGAACGGCTTCCCGTTCGGCACATCCTCCTTGTTCGGAAGAAACTTAATGCCCTTTTCAACCGTGCTTCTCGCATGCATCGCACCGATGTCGACAAAAGCTTCCCCTTCATTTACATCTATAAAGACAGGCGAAATATTCTCAAGGCTCAGTGCACCGACCCCGTAGCCGCCGTGGCCGTCAGTGGGATCGTTCTTAATAATATTAAACGCGACCTTTTTCTTTTTCTTATCTTGCTCCATTTAGATAACCTCCTAGAAAAACGGGGTGAGTATTGTATAAAAGACAGTCAGAACAGCTTCTTTGCCGTAATCAAAAGCAGGATAAATCGTGTACTCGCCAAGCGGTGTCAGAACCAGAATCAAAAAGACAACAATCCCGTAGTTTTCAAACTGCGTCATTTTCGCCCGGATGCGCGAAGGCGCCAGATCTTCAATGATCCGGTAGCCGTCAAGGGGCGGAAACGGAAACAGATTGAAAATGAACAGGGTAATATTTAATCCCACAAGGATGTTAAAAAACTGCTCCAGACTTTCTGCCATACCTGATGACAGACCGGTCAAAACCCCCTGTACTTAAAAGTATATACCATAACGCCAGGCCAATAAAAGCGACGAGCAAATTACTGAGGGGCCCGGCAGCCGATACGAGTATTCCGGCAAGCCGCGGCTTTTTAAAATAAAACCGGTTGACCGGAACCGGCCTCGCCCATCCGAAGCCGGCAATAAAAATCAGGATCGTCCCGATCGGATCAAGATGCTTCAGCGGCGACAGGGTCAGCCTTCCCTGATTCTTTGCAGTAGGATCTCCAAATTTAAAGGCCACATACGCATGGGCAAACTCATGCACCGAAAACGCAATCGCAAGCACAATCACAACGTACGGAATGAGCTCCAATTCAAACGCCAAAAATTCCACCAATCATTCTCCTCGCTAAACATTCTATTCTCCTTCAAGTATACTATAGAAGAATCCAGCTAGAATACAAAAAGGAGAGTGTAACATGCCATACGTAACTGTAAAAATGCTTGAAGGCCGCACAGAAGACCAGAAAAAGGCATTAGTCGAAAAGGTAACTGCAGCTGTATCCGAAACAACAGGCGCTCCTGCCGAGAAAGTCACTGTATTTATTGAAGAAATGAGCAAAAATCATTATGGTGTTGGCGGAAAGCGCCTTAGTGATCAGTAAGCAAAAATCCCCCGGCAGAGCCCGGGGGATTTTCTATTGAAAAGCCTTCGTACGAATTGCCTCTATGTACTCATACGCCTGGCTGATTTCTTCTTCTGTATATTTCTGCTTGCTCTTCAGTGTAAAGACCTTTTCTTTTACTTCCTCTTTTTCAAGGGAATCGAAGTACAGAACAGTCGAGACAAGCTCGAGGAATCTAGCGGACTGGCTGTTTAAATCCTGCATGCATTCCTGCATCGGCGGCATGTCCGGCTCATAATTGGCAAGAAACTCTTCGCCCGACTCTGTCAGGGAGTAGCGGTACTGAAAATACCCGCCCTTTTTCTCGTGCATTTCATTTAAAAACCCAAGATTGCAGAGCTCTTCAATTCTTAGTGTCAGTTCCTCTGAATATGGTCCGTAAAAGTGAAAATCATATTTTTCATAAAAAGGAAGATTGATCTTTTTGGCTATGTAGATCATCTTCTGCAGCTTTTTCCGCCCGGTAATCTCACCCGAAGAAGAAAAGACCTTCATCAGCTTTGCGTGTTCATTCAGCAAACCCCAACACTCCTAACCTTGTATTTTCACAGTATCTCTCTCTTTTTATTGTGTACTGAAGCGGTCCGCTCCCGGCCTAAACATTCAGCAATTCCATAATCCGTTTCTTCGCTGTTCGTTTTGATGACATATCCTTTATGAGATCTAATGGAAAATACAGCTTGTGGTCGGTCCTGCGCTTCCCTGATATCGCATCTACAATCTCCGACTGGCGGGAAAGCTCCCGCAAATCTCCGTTTGGCAGCTGCAGATGAATCGGAAGACGCTCCTCTTCCTCTCCCGGACGGTAAAAATCGTAAGGAAGGTCAGACGATGAATCCACTACAAGATAATAGTCAGGGTCGATGCCTGCTTTTTTAAACAAAGCTGTAAGCTCCATCAGCTTCTTCATTTCCACTGTTGCAGCAGGATTAAACTCGGCATATTGAAACAGGTTCCGATTCATGAACCTTCTGCAAAGGTCGCTCAGGATCGGATCTGCTTCCTCCTGCCACTGCTGAAAATAGTACATCACAACGGACTCATCAAGCTTCAGGTAATCCTCTGTGGTGACTTCCTCTTCAAAAATCGAATAAAAGTGAACCGGGTCCTGCCTGAATGTGTAGTAGTCTTTGTGAAGCTGCTTCGCACGGTGGAGAATTTTTGTCAGGATAACCTCTGCACTCCGTGTGACAGGATGAAAATACACCTGCCAGTACATTTGGTACCTGCTCATAATGTAATCTTCTACAGCATGCATCCCGCTTTGCTTGATGACCACCTGATCTTCGCGCGGCCTCATGACTCTGAGAATCCGCTCCATATCAAAATGTCCGTAGCTGACTCCCGTAAAATAAGCATCCCGCTGCAGGTAATCCATCCGGTCGGCGTCAATCTGGCTTGAAATAAGGCTGACAACCTGCTTATTCTCATACGTTTTGCCGATAACCTCGGCAACCTTTTTCGGAAAATCGTCTCCCATCTGGCGCAGGACGGCATTCACTTCCGTATCACCCGTCAGGATCTCCCGTGTAAAGACTTCGTGATCCATGTGAAACACTTTTTCAAATGAGTGCGAAAACGGACCGTGCCCTAAATCGTGCAGAAGGGCTGCGCAAAGCGAAAGAAGCCTGTCGTCATCATTCCACTCAGGACGTCCTTTAAACACGTCATCTACGATTCTCCGCACAATTTCATAGACTCCCAAAGAATGATTAAACCGGCTGTGTTCTGCTCCGTGGAAGACAAGATAAGTCGTTCCGAGCTGTCTGATCCTGCGGAGCCTTTGAAACTCTTTCGTTCCGATCAGATCCCAAATCAGCTTGTCCCTTACATGGATGTATCTGTGTACCGGATCTTTAAACACTTTTTCCTCAGAAAGCTTTCCGCTAATGGCCACTTAAAGTTCCCTCTTCCATCTTGACTTGTATCCATTATATCGATTTGGAAATGATGGCTTCAACCATTATTTTCAAAATGAATCCGATAAAAAAATCACCACTGCAGGATGTGCCAATGGTGATATTATTTCTTCAGTTTTGTTTCAATTTTAACGATCAGCTCGTCCTCATTCGGAGCTGATAGCGGACGGTTATTAACAAACGCAAACGATTTTTTTCTGCCTGGACCGCAGTATGACTGGCACCCGATGTCAATTTTCGCATCAGGATCCACTTTTTTCAGGCGCGGCAGCAACGTCTTCATGTTGGTTGCCTGGCAATCGTCGCATATTCTGAATTCATTTGCCACTGTCTTACAACCCTTTCCTTCTGTGAATCACGTTCAAACACTATTTGGTATTTTACAGCTATTTGAACGCCAATGCAAGCCGGGGGAAATAACTTCTAGAAAGAATTCCTTTTTAGAAAATCTACTATCCTTGTAAAGTTTTTGTATAAAACCCGCCCAATCTGGCCAGAATGGTAACAAGAAAATACACAACTATTTATCTAATGAAAAGCGGATGCACATTTTATCTGCTTCGCATCTTAAGAAATTATTCTATCTACACTTTTATTAAGGGAGTTGGAACACATGAAACAGCGACAAGACGCCTGGTCAGAAGAAGATGATCTGTTATTGGCTGAAACCGTCCTCCGCCATGTGCGTGAAGGAAGCACTCAGCTGAATGCCTTTGAAGAAGTAGGAGACAAGCTTAACCGCACGTCGGCCGCCTGCGGATTCCGCTGGAACGCCGTTGTCCGCCATAACTATGAAAAAGCGCTTCAGCTTGCCAAAAAACAGCGCAAGCAAAAAATGCGCGCAGCCGGAAAAGGACAGCCCGCCAAAAAGCAGCTGCTCTACTCTCCGCCTGAAACTGAGAATGTACCTGTATCTGAAGAAATTCATACGGCTGTCTATGATCAAGAAGAACTGCCTGCTGTGACACACCCTGCCTACCAGGAAGATGTGCACATGGAAGAAACTTATGAGATTCCATTTACAGCCCGCAGACCTTCTGTGCCTTCGGTGCCTTCACCATCAGCCGAACTGACCATGAGCCAGGTCATTTCATTTCTAGAATCATATTCTCAGTCAAACGAGCACGTAAATGCGCTCAAACTTGAGAATGAGAGATTAAAGCGAGAGAACTACGAGCTTTCCATGCGAAACCAGGATCTTGCCGTAAAAGTATCACAGCTCGAGCAGGATACCGTCATGGTGCAGGAAGATTACGAAACACTCATGAAAATCATGAACCGTGCAAGAAAGCTTGTCTTATTTGAAGAAGAAGAGCGTCCGGCCACAAAGTTCAAAATGGACCGGAACGGCAATTTGGAGAAGCTGGCGGAGTGATAAAAAAGATGTCCTGATGGGGCATCTTTTTTAGTTGAAGATTGAAAGGCTGAATGCTCTTGTTTCGTGAGGAGAAAGTGCTTGAAAAAGAGTTTTGGAGCGCTAACGGAGGATCGTGGTGGGGCGTTAGTGTTCTTAAACCTTGCTAGCAGCACAAACTATGTACAGTGAAAACGAGTACAAAAAAACAGGCAAGGAACTCCCCTCCCGCCTGCTTTTTTCCATCTATTGAACGGTCCCAAATACCTTCTCATTCCGGTCATACATCCGAAGCAGGTTTTTTTCAAACAGCACCTGCTCATCAACAGAGAGGGATGCTGAATAGATTCTTCCGCTCAGCTCCTTCAGTGTCTTCAGAAAAGAAAGCATCAGCGACTGTACGCTGATCTCATCGTGAAGCAGCTCGCTCAGCGATGCCATTGTTTCCGGAACAATTTCCGGATACGCAAATTTTGTCTGCTCCCCTTTTTTGGCTAGCTCATAAAATCTGCGGATGAGCTCAGCACGCTCTGAGCCGCTTCCATCTGCACACAGATAGATCTGGACGGCTATTCCCCCGCGCAGCCTGCGCTGTGAGATTCCTGCGAACTTTTTCCCGCCGATGCTGAGGTCATAGCTGCCTGGGCAGTACGAACCGGTTATTTCACGGGCTTCAATCTCCGCATTATAAGGCTTCAGCATCCGTTTGATCAGATCCCACATCGTGTCATAGCCGCGGTTTATATCAATTCCTTTATCTGTCTCAGGAAAAATTAGCGAAATGTTGAGGACCCCCTCATCCAGCACAACGGCAAGACCGCCGGAGTTCCGGACAATGACGCGGTAGCCCTGTTCCTTTAAAAAAGCAATTCCATCCTGCAGATAAGGAAGTTTTGTGTCCTGAATGCCGAGTACAATCGTTTTGTGGTGTACCCATGTTCTCGCCGTTGCAGGCGATGTGCCGTTTCCGACAGCCGTGCACAAGGTGTCATCCATGGCAAAGGACTGCCTCGCATCAAAATGAGGCCCGAGACTGGACTGGTCGACAATTTTCCATTCATCCTGTTTCAGCAGTGTTTCAAAAGACATCTTCGTAGACTCCTTAGCGTTTATAAACATGTATATTATAGCATGAGCTCAAGAAAAAAGAGACAGCGGCCGCTGTCTCTTCTCCTACGATTAGATTGCCTGTCCGGCAGTAATCAATGCAAGTTTGTATACATCTTCTGCGTTGCATCCGCGAGACAAGTCGTTTACCGGTGCATTCAGTCCCTGCAGAATTGGGCCTACCGCTTCAAAGTTGCCCAGGCGCTGAGCAATTTTGTAGCCGATGTTGCCTGCTTCAAGGCTTGGGAAAACAAATACGTTAGCGTCGCCTTTCAGTACAGAATCCGGAGCTTTAGAAGCTGCTACGGACGGTACGAACGCAGCGTCAAATTGGAATTCGCCGTCAAGCACAAGCGTCGGGTCCATTTCTTTCGCAATTTTCACAGCTTCCGCTACACGCTCTGTTTCCGGTGATTTAGCTGAGCCTTTTGTTGAAAAGCTGAGCATCGCCACTCTCGGCTCGATGTTGAACATGTCAGCTGTTTTTGCGCTTTCGATGGCAATTTCAGCAAGATCCTGGCTGTCTGGAGAAATGTTGATTGCGCAGTCTGCAAAGACATATTTCTCATCGCCGCGCACCATGATGAACACGCCTGATGTTTTTTTAATGCCTTCTTTTGTTTTAATAATCTGAAGAGCCGGGCGAACAGTATCTGCTGTTGAATGAGCCGCTCCGCTTACAAGGCCGTGTGCCTGTCCTGTGTAAACAAGCATTGTGCCGAAGTAGTTTTCATCCAAAAGAATCTTTTGAGCCTGTTCTTCTGTCGCTTTTCCTTTGCGGCGCTCTACAAAAGATGCCACAAGCTCATTCATGCCTTCAAACGTTTGAGGGTCATAGATCTCAACACCTTCAAGCGTAAGATTCAGTTCATTCGCTTTTTTCGTGATCTCATCTTTGCTTCCGACAAGAATCGGGACCAGAATGCCTTCTCCGGCAAGACGGTTTGCAGCTGTAAGAATACGCTCATCCGTACCTTCAGGGAAAACAAGTTTCAGCTCTTTTCCTGATACTTTTTCTTTTAAAAGACTAAATAAATCAGACATTCCAAAACCTCCTAATTTGTTAAAAACAAACACTCTACAGACAAGGATACTCCACTTTCAGGCAAATTCAAACAAGCCCGGACCAATGCAGCGCTTACAAGATAAATTCTTTATTTTCTAAATAGACAAACAATTTTATACTTAAACATCCCTATTTAATATGTGCAGCAGAGTCTGATTTCATTATTCGATGGACAAACTGTGGTATAGTAAATAGCGTAAATAAGTATGATGAAACGGAGTGAACGTACATGAGTGAAGCTGCACAAACACTTGACGGCTGGTATTGCCTGCATGATTTCCGCGCAATGAACTGGGCGCTCTGGAAGACGGCAAGCAGCGATGAACGCCAGTCAGCCATTTATGAGTTTCAGGGTTTGCTTGAAAAATGGGGACTTGCAGATGAGCAGAAGCAGGGAAGTCAGGCACTGTACTCGATCGTCGGACAAAAAGCCGACTTTATGCTGATGATTCTGCGCCCTACGATGGAAGAACTGAATGTCATTGAAACAGAGTTTAATAAATCAAAGCTTGCTGATTACACCCTTCCAACCTTCTCTTACGTGTCAGTTGTGGAACTCAGCAACTATCTTCCTGCAGGAGAAGATCCATATCAGAATCCGCAGGTTCTTGCCCGTCTGTATCCTTCCCTTCCTGAAGCGAAGCACGTCTGCTTCTATCCGATGGATAAGCGCCGAAACGGCGAAGACAACTGGTACATGCTTCCGATGGAAGAACGAAAAAGCCTGATGCGCAGCCACGGCATGATTGGCCGCCAGTATGCCGGCAAAGTAAAGCAGATCATTACAGGATCTGTCGGATTTGATGATTTTGAATGGGGCGTAACGCTTTTTTCAGATGATGTGCTTCAATTCAAAAAGCTTGTATATGAGATGAGATTCGATGAAGTGAGCGCGCGCTACGGCGAGTTTGGCACATTCTTTGTCGGAAATATTCTGCCTGAAGATAAATTGTACAGCTACTTCCATATTTAACGTTCACAAGCTCTTGCCGGATCAGGCAGGGGCTTTTTTTGTGTCATAACGCTTATTCTCCGTTCATACCTATAAATGAGTGAGATTGATCTTTCATCCGGTCACACTGCTTCTTTGCGCCACCCGGGGCAAATGATTCTGGTGTTTATTCATTTCTTACTGATTAAGGAGGGTTATTATGAATTCAGGTTTCAATCAGTTTGGAGCAGGCTTCAATCCTTATGGATATGATTACCGTCAGCAGCAGCCGCAGTTTGGACAGCAGCAGCAATTTGGACAGCAGCAGGGCGGCGGACAGCAGGGTATGCAGGGCGGGCAGCAGCAGACCCCGACTCAGGCACAGGGCGGGATGCTGCCGCTTGAAGAATCATATGTGGAAAACATTCTTAGGCTTAACCGCGGTAAAGTTGCGACGATTTACATGACATTTGAAAACAGCAAAGAGTGGAACTCAAAAATCTTTAAAGGCGTGATTGAAGCAGCCGGCCGCGATCATATCATTCTGAGTGATCCGAAAACGTCCAAAAGGTACCTGCTTTTGACCATTTACCTTGATTACATTACGTTTGATGAAGAGATCGCCTATTATTATCCATACGACATGGCGTCCTATTCGCCTAGATAAGGTCTGATCTTTGGAGCATATACCGTGTATGCTCTTTTTTAGCCTTTCCAATAATAGCGATCGTCTTCACCCGTATCGTCAAGCGATACGTCCTTTTGCTTTTCCTGCTTAAAAAGGGCAATTGTTTCCTGTTCTGCCTGTGAAACCGTACTCTGCACTGGTTTGGGCTCTTCTTTCACAAGTGTATGGACATAGCTCTCCATGATGCTTGTCCTGTCCTCATATCGCTTTAAAAAAGCCGATACGGCTAGAAGCAGGCTGCCGCCGATCATCAGGTAAACAAAAATAGACAGGCCGGGAAGCATCTGAATATAAAAAAGACCGTACGGCTCGTAATACTGCTGATTCTCTTCTGTCAGCATTTTATAGATAGTTGATATGGAGCTTAACCCTCCTCCAAGCCCTCCAATAATCATGATACCCGCAATAACCGTCAGTATTTTCTTCACTCTTCTCCCGCCTTCCTTTTTCTTTATTTTACCATGCAGCAGAATTTTAAGGGTAGCAAAAAGGCGGACAGAACTTTTCCTGCTGATTAGGCCGGCCTCATGAAAAAAGCCCCGCCTCAGGCGGAGCTCTTTAACACTAATTATAGGAACTTCACGGCTGCAATGATGATCATTACCCAGGCAATAAGGAAAGAAAGTCCTCCAAGCGGAGTGATGGCTCCAAGAACACTGATTTGTGTAACAGCAAGAACGTACAGGCTTCCGGAAAACAGCAGAATGCCGATAAACATCAGCCACCCCGCCCAGTTCAGCATGCCTGCCTGCGGAAGCTTGTCCATGAGAAACGCGATGACGAACAGGCCGCCTGCGTGGAACATCTGATAGGTGACGGCTTTTTCCCAGATGTTCAAGTATCTTTCAGGTATTTTACCTTCAAGTCCGTGTGCGCCGAATGCACCGAGCGCCACTGAAAGAAACGCATTTGCTGCAGCAAGAATTAAAAATAGTTTCACAATTATCTTCTCCCCGGTTTTGAAATCTAAGCTCTGCTTTCATCTTACCTTAACGCACCTGCAATGCAAAGGCAGGAAGCGTATTCGTCAACAGATGTTCAAATTAGAAATCGAAAAGGGAGTCGCCGCTGTCTTCCTCTTCTTTTTTCTTATTGAAGGAGGAGGCGCCCATCATTTTCTGCAGCTGAAGAGCATCCACTTCTAAAGGCTGTGATGCCTGCAGTTTCGATTTGACCGGTTCGTGAGACTCCCCGCTTCTCTCTTCAAGGACAAGGTCGCACAGAGTCTTAACAGCAAGCAGACGCTCTCTTACCTCTGACTCGCTTGATTCATTCATTGCCATGCGTACCTCTCTTTCCATTTTTGCGAGCAGCTTTGAAATATGAATATCCATTCTTCGTTCCTCCATTATGATTTTTTAAGCGTATATTTTAAGCAGTTTTCACCTGAAGATCTTTTCACCTCAGCAGATGGCCTTGCAGCTGATTTAAAGCCGAAAGCCCTGCATCCGTTTGGAAATTGTCTATCCCAGGTCACGTAGTAATGTGCACATTTTAAACAGTTGATCTGCTGAACGTTCATCTGATATCCTGCCTTTTTCTTATTCCTTGCTCCCTATTATAGCAGGTGTTTTTGCACACCGCCTGCAAAAAAGAGGTTTACTTACCGTGCCCGGGTGATAAATAACCAGTATTACTAAACAGGAGAGTGATTGAATATGAAACCGACAGTTAAAGAATACACAAATGATGAAATGTTGAAGCAGGATGTAACTGAGCTGAAAAATCAGGGTATTGATAAGCAGGACATTTATATTCTTTCACACGATGACGAGCGCACCAACCGTGTAGCAGGCAATGCGGACGCCAACACAATCGGTCTTTCTGAAATGGGTCTTGGCAGCGCAGTCGGCAACATTTTCAGCAAAAAAGGAGACGAGCTCCGCACAAAGCTTGAAGAAATCGGATTCAGCAAGGATGAAGCTGAGCGATATGAAGAAAAGCTTGATGAGGGTAAAATTCTGCTGATGGTGACAAATCATGACCGCGTAACCGGCGGAATTTAATGGCTGACAAAAAGGAGGTGCAGAGGCACCTCCTTTTCTTTTCAGTTTTTTATGCTTCGGCGGGCAAGGCGCTTATTTGATTTCCCAGTCTATTTCTTCTCTTCCCATTTTCCGCAGTGCTTCATTTGTCTTCGAAAACGGTTTGCTTCCGAAGAACCCTCTGCGTGCAGAAAAAGGACTTGGGTGAGGCGACTCAATGATGACATGCCTGTTTTCATCAATCAGCTCTTTTTTGGCCGCTGCATGCTTTCCCCATAGAATAAAGACAACCGGATGTTCCCGTTCGTTCAAAAGCTCAATGATCCGGTCGGTGAAAGTCTCCCACCCCTGACCTTTATGCGAGGCAGCCTGTCCCTTCCGCACGGTGAGGACCGTATTCAAAAGGAGAACACCTTGGTCTGCCCATTTTTCGAGGCAGCCGTGATCAGGAGGCTCGTAACCGAGGTCATCCTTCAGTTCCAGAAAAATGTTGCGCAGTGAAGGAGGCTGCTTCACTCCTTTTTGCACAGAAAAACTCAGCCCGTGTGCCTGGTTCGGCCCGTGGTAAGGGTCCTGACCGAGGATAACGGCTTTCACATTCTCGTAGTTTGTTGCATCCAGTGCATGAAAGATATCATTCATGGGAGGATAGACAGTTTCAGACGCGTATTCCTCTTTCAGGAATTCTCTTAGTTTTGCATAATAGGATTTTTCGAATTCAGGTTTAAGCCACTGCCACCAGCCGTCATGAAGAAGCTGTTTCAATTGTGTTTCCCCCCATCACATACAGGTTTCTTCTACTAACGAGATCAATTTTTTCAGCATGGAAACTGAATCTTCAAGTGTTAAAGAATAGAAGCGCTTTGTTCCCTGCTGTTCAGTGACAACCAGTCCCTGATCTTTTAAGATTTTCAGATGATGAGAAATAGCCGGTCTTGAAAGTCTGGACTGATCCGCAATTTCGTTGACGGTCAGCCGCTCTGTTTCTGCCAGTAATAAAATAATATCCTGTCTCGCCGGATCTCCGAGAGCATGGAATAATGGGATGCAAGATCGAAATGTATCAATTGCCTGATCTCCCATTCACTTCACACCTTTCTTACGCACGTTCCTGTGTTTTTCTCACAACCCATGTTACCGTTTTGCGGGGCATAAACCGTACGGCTGCTGCGAGTATTTTATTTTTTAGTCCAGGGATAATAACGGTTTGCTTCTTTTGCAGCCCTTTATAAGCCGCGTCCGCCACCTCTTTGACATCCATGACCCCGCTTTTGAAAAGCTTGGACTGGCCCAGGTTGGCACGGTCGCTGAAACCGGTTTTAGTCGGTCCGGGGCAAAGCACGGAAACGCTGACCCCTGTCCCTTTAAGTTCATTTTCTATGGCTTCACTAAATGATAACACATATGCTTTTGTGGCGTAATACACAGCCATAAGCGGACCCGGCTGAAAGGCAGCTGTTGATGCAACATTGAGTATATGGCCGGAACCTCTGGCGGCCATATCAGGTGCGAACAGTTTGGCAAGCAGCGTAATAGATTTAATATTAAGGTCAATCATATTGAGCTCTTCTTCAGCAGATGTGCGGACAAATTCTCCGTAGAGGCCAAACCCTGCGTTGTTGACGAGCACATCTATCTGTACACTTTCTGCCTTCAGTTCTTCGTATAGTTCTCGGACTTGACTCATATTGCTTAAATCTTTTCTTTTAACGATGACAGGTGCAGGCTTAAGTTCTTCTGAAAGCTTCTGCAATTTCCCCTCGCTGCGCGCAGCCAGGACTAAGCGGTATCCATCCTGCGCATATTTATAAGCAAGTTCTTTCCCGATGCCGTCTGATGCTCCTGTAATCAATACTGTTTTCATTTATTAAGGTCTCCTTCTGTTTGTTTGTTTAAATGTTTAAACATATAATATATTGAGCGTACAAAAATGTCAAACATAAAGAAAAAAACTCCCGCATCGCAGGAGTTAAACCAGTTTTGACCGAATCGGCCTGCCGTCCCAGACAATCCGGCTCTCGGCCTCTCTCTTTTTCAGCTCAGGCTCTTCGAGGAGCACAAAGAAGTTTTTTTGCGGAAGCTTTCCAAGCCCGTGTTTTTCACAAAGGACTTCAAGGAACGACTGTCTTTTTTCATTAAGGGAAAAAGACTGATGGCTGCCGCCTGCAGAAAAAGCATAGATGACACTGGCCACCGGAACCCGCTTCACGGAAAATGCTTCAGACACTCTCAGGAAAAAATCCCAGTCCCAATAATTGTGGACCTCCGGATCGAAATAGCCAATTTCACTATGGATGCTTTTTAAATAAAGACTGCCGGACGGGACATAGGTTGAAAAGCGCCTCATCTCTACCGGATCATATGTATAGGCAAACAGCCTCCTGCTTACAGGCAGACGGACATGATTCTCTTCTTTAAACGTGACAATTTCCACATCTGAATAGACAAACTGAGCACCGTCTGAAAGTTCCCGGGCCATCCTCTCAATATGCCCTGGAGTGAAATAATCATCGTCATCACTGAGCAAGATGGCATCACCTGAAGCCGCCTCAATACCGGCATTCCTCGCGTGGACATGCCCGCAGTTCTCTCTCAGATCAACCACTTTTAAAGGTAATTCATGATAAATCTCCTTTAGGGAGGCAACAGACTCCCCGCCATCATTCACAATAATAATTTCTTCCGGCATGCGGGTCTGGCCGGCAATGGATTCAAGCAGATCCGCCAGTGCATATAACCGGTTGTACGTCACAATAACAATCGATATTCGCACGTGAATATCCCTCATTTCTGTTGGGTTCTTTTATCCATTAAATCATAAACGGGCATGGGATGCTTATTGGCAGTTGAATTTAGCAGGCCATCTTATTGCAATTTTTGCTTTAAGGGGACACGTTCAAACCAAGTGTATTGGAGCGGAAGGCACTTGACTCCTTGTCCAGCTGCAGCGCTCAGGCTCCTCTGTCAGAACAAAATCCCCCAAAAAGGCGGGACCCGGACTTTTCGGGTGATTTCTTATCTGACTGCCGGAGCAAAACGGGCGCTTCCGCTTTTCTAAGGGATGAAGAGGGAGGTGGAGACCCCGCAAGCGAAGCTGAGGAGGCTCCACTGCCTCCCCGCGGAAAGCAAGTGACTGGAGCGGAAAGAAACGTATACGAATAGCAATCAACAATAAAACAGCCTTTTAGAAAGTTTGTTTTAAAAACGAAGACACGGGGTAAATATAAATCATCAGCACAAAAGGAGAGATCGATTATGAAGACATTCGTTGTTGAAAACGGCGTACAAGCCACCGAAAAAATCAATCACCTTGAAGTTGAAGGGTTCACAAAGGATGATATTTATCTATTTGCCCATGACCCGAACCGCTCGAAGCATCTTACATCGGGAACAGATACAGAAAGCGTAGGCGTTTCAGAACAAGGCGTCTTCTCGTCTATGAAAAACGTATTCCGTTCACGCGGAGATGAGCTGCGCTCCAAAATGGCCTCACTTGGCCTGACGGAAAATGAAGCAGCACACATGGAAGAAGAACTCGATAAAGGCAAAGTTGTCATTATCGCACAGCAGTAATCACGCAATCTATATTCCCCCCTACTCAATATAGATGTGAGGCGTGTCTCGTCCATACGAGGCACGCCTATTTTTTATTTCTCACGGAACAATTATGCGCTCCGCTGCGTCTCACGAATAGAATGAACGGTAAAGAAAGACTTACTTTATCAGCATTCGACAAGAAGATTCTACACATTCCTCATATCCAGTCTGGTAATCTTTTCTTGTATTCATTTAAAAGGGGACTAGAGAGAAATGAAAAAATGGCTGTTCGCGTTAATCACGGCTTTCTTCCTGTTTTCTCAAGCTTCATTTCCGGCAAAAGCCGACGGCATTCCGCAGCTTATCATCATCAACAAAAGTACCAATAAACTGGCCTTTTTTGACAATGGAAAGCTCATGCGCGTCTTTCATGTCGCAACCGGCAGAGACAATTCCTTTACGCCGGAAGGGACGTTTCCAATTGTCAATAAAATCAAAAACCGGCCCTACTACAAAGAGAACATTCCCGGAGGAGACAGCCGCAATCCTTTAGGCGACAGATGGCTCGGCCTCAGGGCACTTGGGACGGAGGGCACCACTTACGCCATTCACGGCAATAACAACGCAAATTCCATCGGAACCTACGCCAGTGCAGGCTGCATCCGCATGCACAATGAAGAAATCCGTTATCTCTTTGATCAGGTTCAAACCGGCACATCTGTTATTATTCTGCACTCCACTCACTCCTTTGAAGCAATTGCCGCAGCAAACAACTATCCACATTCCCTGCCTGCAGATTCACCTCCTGCGGTTGATGAAAAACCGCCGGCTGAAAAACCTGTGCCAAAACCGAAGCCTGCTCCGAAGCCAAAACCGGAACCAAAACCCGAGCCTGCTCCTGAGGACCCTCTCTCATGCATCAAAAGCAAGCTGCAGGGCCGCATATACTTCCCTGACATTCATGTGAAAATGGATGTATCATGTACTACGCAAGCCGGCGGGTTTTAATTGCCGGCTTTTTGCGTGGAGAAAACAGACTGGCTTACAGGAATTCCTCCATCATGGCTAACCTTTTTTGAAATTGTTATAATAGGAGAGAAGATACGCTTAATCACCCGGATGGAGGTACAAATACTTATGACAATGAAAAAAGCCTTAACGTTCGCCGGATCAGACAGCAGCGGCGGTGCCGGCATTCAGGCAGATTTGAAAACCTTTCAGGAGCGCGGGGTTTACGGAATGACAGCGTTGACCGTAGTAGTCGCGATGGACCCTGCAAACGAGTGGCATCACCAGGTATTCCCTGTGGAGCTTGAGACAATTAAAGCTCAGGCAGCCACCATTGTGGAAGGCATCGGCGTTGATGCAATGAAAACCGGTATGCTCCCTACAGTTGATATTATCAAGCTTGCGGCTGAAACGATAAAGAAACACAATGTCCAAAACGTAGTAGTAGATCCTGTTATGGTCTGCAAAGGTGCAGACGAAGTCCTTTATCCTGACCTGGCGGATGCCCTCAGGGAGATTCTGACTCCGCTTGCGACAGTTGTCACGCCAAATCTATTTGAAGCAGGACAGCTGAGCGGAATTGGTACAATTACAACTGTTGAACAAATGAAAGAAGCAGCTGTAAAGATTTTTGACCTGGGCCCAAAATTCGTCCTTGTAAAAGGCGGCGGCAAACTGGATCATGAGAAAGCAGTGGACGTGCTCTATGACGGAAAAGAATTTCAGATTCTTGAAGGCGAGCGCATTGACACATCTTACACGCATGGCGCAGGATGCACATACTCTGCAGCGATTGCGGCTGAACTTGCAAAAGGAGCTTCCGTAAAAGAAGCCATCTACACAGCAAAAGAGTTCATCACGGCAGCAATCCGCCATTCCTTCCCGCTTAATGAATACGTTGGACCGACAAATCATGCTGCATTGCGTTTGCATGGAGATAAGTAATTTATGAAAAAATCACCCGGCGGATGCCGGGTGATTTTGTTTTGGATGTTGTACTGTCCTCTGTGCCGCCAGCGCGACTTTGTAATGCCCTTTATCTCAGCCGTGCTTTATTATAGGGTTCCATTTTCACTTTTTGCTGCCCCATATTTCAGCCCTACCACTTTATGGGGCACCATTTTCACTTTTTGCTGCCCCATATTTCAGCCGCACCACTTTATAGGGTTCCATTTTCACCTTTTTTTGCCCCATATTTCAGCTGCATCACTTCATAGGGCACCATTTTCACCTTTTGCTGCCCCATATTTCAGCCGCACCTGATTACAGGACTCTAATTCCATCAAACACCTGTCACCCGAGTTCATCACAGCTCCCACTTCTTCAAATCAAAAGCCGCCTCTCCCTCTGCAGAGACCACGATGCTTTTTTCATCCGGTTCCGGGAAAAATCTTGCTGTGAACACTTCTTCTCCGTCATTGATAAAGACTTCAATGGATGAGGTGTCAACGAATACATGAATGTTAGATAGGTGCTCCAGCCGGCACTGTCTTGATTCCGGCTGTCCGTCAGCATAACTTGTGCGAGTCAGCGTAAAGACTTTCTCCTCACTGGAATAGTGAAGAATAGCATTGTTCTTAATGGAAACGGAAAGGCCGGAACTGACTTCCAGGTTCTCAAGCTTCAGTTCAAAAACGGCCCCATCCGTCTGGTGCTTCTCTCCCGCCTGCAGCCTGATGCCAGGCACTGACTCTTCTGTTTTCCTCAATGCTTCCAGCTCTTCGACCGGCTGCTGAACAAGTTTCTCTCCACGCATCGACAATTTCCTCGGAAATGTCATGGTGTGTATCCACTTATGCGGGATAGTTGGATGTTTGTCTTCCGCTTGATCCGGCACGCTCATCCAGGCGAACAGCAGGCGTCTGCCTTTCTCGTCTTCTGTTGTTTGCGGTGCATAGAAGTCAAAGCCTCTGTCAAGCTCAGTGAAGTCGCCGTGCGTCAGTTTTGCCGATTCATAATCCATTTCCCCTGAGAAGTAGCCGGACTGGTAGACATTCTGATACAGCATTCCCTTCGGCTCAAGGCCCTGAGGCGAGACGATCAGAATGTCTTTGCCGTCAAGATGAAACAGATCCGGGCATTCCCACATATAGCCGAATTCACCAAGCTGCTCTGTATGAGAACCCGCCACGTCGCCTAAATAGGTCCACTTCATAAGATCCTCAGAAGAGAAGATGGCTGTACGGCCTTTGAGGTCATTTGTCTGGGCACCTACAACCATGTACCACTTTCCATCATGCTCCCAAACTTTCGGATCGCGGAAATGAGCGGTATAGCCTTCCGGAAGCTCAGCTACAACACCTTGTTTCTCAAAATGAAGGCCATCCTCAGATACGGCCAGACATTGATAGGTCTCTCGCTCCCCGTTCTCATCCTTTACATTTCCTGTATAGAAGAGATGCATTTTACCGAAAGCGTCCACTGCACTGCCTGAATAGCAGCCGTTCTTTTCATACCATTCACTCGGTGCGAGCGCAATCGGTTCGTGCTTCCAGTTCACAAGATCCTGAGATGTGTAATGCCCCCAGAATTTAGCACCATGCCCTGTCTTAAACGGCATCCACTGATAAAAAAGATGATAGACACCCTTCCACTGAATGAAGCCGTTCGGATCATTCAGCAGACCGACCGGCGGCATAATGTGGTGCTTAAGGCGATATGGATCGCTTTCAACCACTTCTTTATTCATTTCCGCTTCCAAATAGGCGGCTTCTTTCAGTTCAGCGTCCCGCTTTGTCATATCGCTTCAGCTCCTTATCTCTTTTTCAGAATGTCTTCCACTTCGCCAAGAGTCGGCAAAGCGGTCATAGCCCCTTTTACAGATGCAGCAAGGCCGCCCGATACACTGGCAAATCGGCCGATTCGCTTCAGTTCATCCGCAGCCAGCTCACCCGGATGCGTTTCAAGCTCGTGCAGCTGATAAAGGATGCCCGATACGAATGCGTCTCCTGCACCTGTCGTATCAACAGCATTCACCCTCATCGCGTCGATTTTGACAGCCCCATTCTTTGTAAATGCATAGCTGCCTTCGCTTCCCATAGTGATAAACAGCAGCGGAATGTTATAAACAGATAGTTTGCCCACACCCTTTTCAATGTCGGATTCTCCTGTCAGAAATTCAAGTTCTTCCTCTGAAATTTTAATCAGATCGGCCTTGTCGAACATAGATAAAATCGTTTCCTTGGCTGTCTCTTCGTTTTCCCAAAGACCGAGCCTCAAATTGGGATCGTAGGAAACAATCATTCCGTTCTCCCGTGCAAGTTCGACCGCCTTAACTGTCGCACTTTTTGAGGGTTCACTGATCATAGAAATGGATCCGTAATGAAGGATTTTCTTTTCTTCAAACAGGGACACATCCAAATTCTCTTCATGCAAAAAACGGTCTGCGCTCGGATCGATGTAAAAGTCGAAGGACCGCTCACCATCTTCTGCGAGAGTGATGAAGACCGCCCCCGTCTTTGCTTCTTTTGTCAGCAGCATATGGTCTGTATTCACGCCATACGACCGAAGCGTTTCCTTCAAAAAAGTTCCAAGCACATCATCCCCGACTTTGCCGAGGAAAGAGGAAGGCGCACCGAGTCTTGCAAGTCCGACTGCTACATTTGCCGGGGCACCTCCAGGGCTTTTCTGATACACAAGGTTCTCAGAATCGGCCGGTATAAAATCAATCAGCGCTTCTCCAAGACTGATAATTCCTTTTTTCATCGCACTCATACCTTTCTGTTTTGAAAGGAAAAACAGGCAAGGTTACGGACCCTGCCTGATTTTCTTTACCTTACTCATTCTTCTTTTAAACCAAAAATCCTACTTCTTCTCTTCCTCTTTTATGCCAAGTAGCATCGTGGCAATAAAGGCACCTGCAACCGCAATGGCAAAACCGATGAGGTAGTTCACTACGGCAGCCGTTCCAAACGGAGCCACAATGGCAATCATCGGGATTCCTGTGAGTCCGTAAGCATTCGCTGCCACATTTGTGAAAACAACATAAGCACCGCCAAGAGCTCCTCCGATCATCCCGCCGATGAATGGATTGCGGTAGCGGAGGTTTACCCCGAATATAACAGGTTCTGTTATGCCAAGGAAGGAAGAAAAGGCACCTGGAAGCGCAATTTCTTTTGTTTTGGCTCTTTTCGTCATGAAGAAAACGGCAAGTCCCGCTCCTCCCTGCGCTACGTTCGCCATTGACCAGATCGGAAGCAGGTAGTTTTTGCCGATGTCAGCAAGCAAACCTGCTTCTATAGCATGGAAGCTGTGATGAACGCCTGTCAGAACGATTAGAGAATACGTTCCTCCAAAAATCAGTCCGGCAAGGAATCCTGCCGTATCATACACATATGTGAGAGCTGTTGTAATTCCTGATCCCAAACCGCGTCCAAGCGGACCGATGGCAATCAGTGCGATAAAACCTGTCGATATGATGGTAAGGAACGGCGTGACAAGCAGGTCAATTGAGTTTGGCACCACTTTCCGCAGTCCTTTTTCAATTTTGCTCATAACGTAAACAGCGAGCAGGATAGGAATAACAGTCCCCTGATACCCGAGCATCGCAATGTCCATGCCTGCAAAATTCAAGTATTCCGGTTTAGCTTCTGCAAGACCCCACGGATTTAATAGTGCGGGGTGAGTCAAAATTCCTCCGATTACGGCCCCGAGGTACGGATTTGCCCCAAACTCTTTTGAAGCACTTACGCCGATCAGGATCGGCAGAATAATAAAGGCTGCACTCGAGAACATATCAAGAAGCACAATGAAGGCACTGTCAGCGCTCACCCATTCGAACGCTTTCATCATGCCCAGAAGCCCCATTAACAGACCGCTTGCGACAATCGCCGGAATAATCGGCACGAAGATATTTGAAAGAGTTTTGGCAAACCGGGCAAAAGGATTCATTTTCTGTTTAACAGCATCGGAATGCGAGACATTCTCTGTTTCCTGAACTCCGAGATGAGGCTGAAGCTGTTCATACACCTTGTTGACATTGCCTGTTCCGAAGATGATCTGAAACTGTCCGGAGCTTGCAAATGCTCCTTTTACTCCTTCAAGCTCTTCAATTTCCCCTTTATCCGCCTTGCTGTCATCCTGCAGGACAAGCCGAAGACGTGTCGCACAGTGTGTTGCACTGATAATATTGTCTTTCCCGCCAAGCAGCGGAACCAATTTGTCAGCTGTATCTTTGTAATTCATACTTTTCTCCTCCTTTTTTTAAATAGAAAAAGACCTAAAACTTATAAAGGTATCATAGACAGAGTGTCTCCAATGATCTCTTTACAAATTCTAGGTCTTGCCTGCATAACCAGTCACAATCCCGGATATAAAGTTGAGTAATACGCTTTCATTGTAGGGGATGATGACGCTTGGGTCAAGAAAAAACTATTCGCTCAGCCTCTGAATATGGAGAGTAATATATCCCATTTCAGATTCTGGAAACTGCATACCGTATTCCTTTTTCAAGTAGTCCGCTATTTTCTCAGAACAAGCATAGGCGAAGCTGTAGGTTTTCTGAATCATCTGCAGCATCTCCCTGTCCATCACGTGGAAATCTTCGTTCTGCTCAAGACGGTTTAAAGCAAATCTCAAATGAGTCAGCAGGCGCTGATAAGATATGGAATCCTTGCTTAAGCTCACATTGAAGTGACCCTCAATGATATCGATTGATTCCTGGATAATGGCCGTGTGCCTGATTGTCTCTTTCATGTCTGCAGCGTCGAGTTTCGCTGTATGAATGTGAAGAGCAATGTGGCCTGCCTCATCTTCTGGCAGAGAGATTCCAAGCTTTTCTTCTGCCCGTTTAATCGCCCACTGTCCGATTTCAAATTCATTTTTATAGAGCACTTTAATTTCACTGAGCAGCTTATTGTGGATGGTGTAGCCGTTTTGAATCCGTTCGACAGCAAACGATAAGTGGTCCGTCAAGGCAATGTGGATATGATTGCTCAGCGGAGACATCAATCGGCCTTCTGCGTAGCTGATGATTTCTTCGGCAAGCTCTATATGCTCTTCCGGAACCATCTGCAGCAGCTGCTGGAACTTTTCATTTTCTTCCTTCATCACAAAGATCTTCTCCACTTTGCTTTTTGGGATGATGTCATTTTTCTTCTTTTGAAAAGCTATTCCCGGTCCCATGACAATTTTCTCCTGATCCCCGTCCCGGACGACAGCAGCATTATTGTTCAAAACTTTATAAATTCTCACGTGACTCGACCCTCTCCTGCTAATAGTCTCTTTATCATGACAAAAATGACGAAAAATCTCAAATTTCATCATTCTGTGTAAATATCTTGTAAACGTTTTTAAATTTTTTGTCAAATTATAAGATATTCACACGATTTTCCACACTTCGACACAAGTTATCAACAGAAGTTATCAACATATCCACAATTTCTATCCACATTTTGTGTGGGTACAACTGTTCGCCACTATATATATAGAGTCCCGAACTTTATTCACAGGGGTGTTGATAACCCAAATTGCTATTGTGAATGATTTAAAATTGATGCAAATCAGAGCTCTTTTTGCACTTCTCTCAAAATCCAAAAAGGCACAAAAAAGGGGCTCCTATGACAGGAACACCCCTCCGTACACAAGTGCACCCGCAATCACGTAAGCAGGATGCACCTTCCATTTCTCCAAAAGCAGCAGACTGATGATAAACAGGAAAAGCGTGTGCCAAATGCCTGATCCTTTCGCGGAGTTATCCAAAAACTGATACGTCATCACACCGAGCATCACAGCGATGACAGGCCTTACAACCGCCGAAAGACGCTTCACCTGAGGAGATTCCTTGTATTTCATCAAGATGTTTAAAAGGACCAGCATGAGAATCAGCGAAGGGGCAATGGTGGCAAAAAGCCCGACTGCGGCTCCAAGCCATCCTCCCTGCTGATAGCCGATCAGGCCGGCCATTTTGGTGGCAATGGGACCAGGCAGCGCATTCCCAATCGCAAGTGTTTCACTGAATTCATTCACCGATTGCCATTCGTAGCGGTCGACCACTTCTTTTTCAATTAACGGAATGGAAGCCGGTCCCCCGCCGTATCCGAGGATGCCGGGCAGGAAGAAGGCAAGAAAGATGTGAATATAAATCATGATGGCATCCCCTTTTGATCTGATTTTCGCCGGGGTTTATATAGAACAGCCCACAATAGGAGGACACCGATCAAGATGCCCGGGTGAAGATGAAAAACCTCCATCAGAACCAATGCTGAGCCCATTAAAAGAACCGTCTTAATCACACCGTATGACTGGGAGGATTTTTTTGAAAAATCCCATGTAAGTGTCAGCAGCATCACAGCTACAACCGGCAAAACGGCCTGTGACATTCCTTTGACCCACGCTTCATCTTTATACGCATTCAGTGTTGTAAGAAGCAGAATCATCAGAACGACTGTCGGCAAGGCCGTGGCAAGGACTGCATTCAGCATGCCGGCCACCCCTCCGACACGGTACCCGATATAACCGGCCATTTTCGTGGCAATCGGCCCGGGAAGTGTGTTTCCGAGGGCCAGAACATCGGAAAATTCGTCGTCATCCATCCATTTAAATGTCGTGACCACTTCCTTGTGGACAAGCGGAATTGTGGATGGTCCGCCGCCAAATCCGAGCATGCCGGACCTGAAGAAGGCGATAAACAAATTCCGCTGCACGATCAGCGGTGTCTCTTTTACCACGATGCAACGACCCCGTCTGCTCTGGATTCTGTTCCGCCGGACAGCACACCCGTTTCAGGATCTCTCCAAATGATCTGTCCGCGCCCAAAAGCTCCCTTATCAACAGCAACCTGAATCTGGTGGCCTTTTCTCGTGAGAGCCTGCGCAAGATGGGAAGGAAAATGCGGCTCTACAAGCACCTTTTTTCCCTCCATCCACTGCCAGCGCGGTGCATCGAGTGCAGCCTGCGGATGAAGACCAAAGTCAATAGTATTCATGACAACCTGCATATGCCCCTGCGGCTGCATATAGCCCCCCATAACACCAAAGGGCCCAACCGCCTCATTCCCTTTCGTCAAAAATCCCGGAATAATCGTATGATACGTCTTTTTGCCGGGCTTCAGGGCATTAGGGTGCGTTTCATCAAGGGAAAAATCATGCCCGCGGTTCTGCATGGAAATGCCGGTACCCGGAATGACCACACCTGAACCAAACCCCATATAATTGCTCTGAATAAACGAAACCATGTTTCCTTCCCCGTCTGCAGTGGCTAAATAGACTGTTCCGCCTTTAGCAGGTTCATAGGCGGAAGGCTCCACAGCATGCTCTTTGATCTCTGCGCGGCGCTGCTCTCCGTAAGCATCACTCAGCAGTTCTTCTGTGGTGATTTTCATCTCTTTCGGGTCTGTTATGTATGCTTTTCCATCTGTAAATGCAAGCTTCATGGCTTCTATTTGTTTATGATAGGTTTCCAGACTGTCTTTTTCACGGATATCAAACCCTTTTACAATATTTAAACCAAGCAATGCGACCAGACCCTGTCCATTAGGCGGGATTTCCCAGACATCATAGCCCTTGTAGCGGACGGAAATCGGGTCCACCCACTCAGCTTCATAGGAAGCGAGATCCTTTTTCGACAAGTAGCCGCCCTGTTCCTGAATAAATGAACTGATTTTTTCCGCCAGGTTTCCCCGGTAAAAACTTTCTCCTTCTGTTTCGGCTATTTCCTTAAGGGTGGCAGCATGTCCAGGCGAGCGCCATACTTCTCCGATTTTCGGAGCACGGTGATCAGGTGCAAACGTCTCGAACCACGCTTCAAATTCAGGACCGGAAAGAGTACGCTTAAATTTATCATACGCCAGTGACCAGTATTTCCCGAGGATTGGCGTGAGCGGATATCCTTCTTCGGCATAGCTGATTGCAGGGGCCAGCACTTCCTGCAGGGGCAGTCTCCCGAATCTCTTTGACAGCTTCGCCCAGGCAGACGGCGCACCGGGAACGGTGATCGGGGTCACTCCATAGACAGGCATTTCAGTATGCCCTTTTGCTTTAACGGCTTCGATGGACAGAGAAGACGGCGCAGGACCGCTTGCGTTTAATCCGTACAGACTGCCATTCGTCCATACGAGAGCGAATGCATCTCCGCCAATCCCGTTTGAGGTCGGTTCAAGGACAGTAAGTGCTGCCGCTGTCGCAATAGCCGCGTCAATGGCATTCCCTCCTTTTTTCAATATATCGAGCCCTGCCTGTGCAGCCAGAGGCTGCGAAGTGGCAACCATGCCTTTTTTTGAAAAGACCGTTTGCCTTTCAGACGGGTATGGATGGTACAGATAATCAAACTTCATAAGTAACCTCCTTATTTGACAACGCATATTATGTCGTTTCTCTAAAGTATATCTGAAAACGTTAAATATTCAATCTATTAAGCCTTTCAGTATCATCCGCTATAAATCGATTTTAAGTTTCATTTTCTGCGTTTCACGTGAAACAATCTTCAGCAAAATGATTCTTTTTATTACAGAAAAATCCGGCAGAAATCTGCCGGATCCGGTTATTTCGATAAAACTTTTACAAATTCTTTCGCTGTGTTTACGCTTGACTGCGGATTTTGTCCGGTCACAAGCTTGCCGTCTACTTCTGTATGGTCTGTGAATTTAGGGGCTCTGATAAATTCGGCTCCAAGATCGACTAATTTTGATTCAAGCAAAAACGGCATATACTGATCGAGCTTTGTATCTACTTCTTCTTCGTCAGTAAATCCTGTCAGGCGCTTTCCTTCTACTAAAGGCTTTCCGTTTGAAAGAACGGGACCCACAAGTCCGGCTGGTCCGTGGCATACTGCACCGATGACTTTATCGCTCTCGGCGAAATGCACCAGGAGCTCCTGAAGTTTTTTGTTGTCCGGAAAATCAAACATCGTCCCGTGGCCGCCTGGAAGGAAAATTCCGTCATACTCTTCACCGTTTACTTCATCAAGATGAACCGTTTGCTGCAGAACACGTCTTGCTTCCTGCCACTGATTTTCTTCAACGCCTTCTAAACTGTTTGGATCCAGCGGAACATTCCCGCCTTTCGGACTCGCCGCTGTCACTTCATATCCGTTTGAAGTGAACTCTTCATACGGCTCTGCAAATTCAGAAAGCCAAAGTCCTGTTTTATGCTCATCGGTTATTTTATCTGCTGTTGTCACGACTGTAAGAATTTTTTTTGCCATGTTTACCGCTCCTTTTAAAAATGTCATTCGCAGTAAGTTTTCCCGGCTTATCTTTTATTAAACCCTTTTGTTTCCGTAAACTCTTTCATGTACATTCTCGTCGGTTTTGAAAGCATGGAGGCCATTTGACCTGTCCATGTATCGCTGCGCTTGCCCGAAGTCCGCTCGTGGTAATACTCCGAGATAAGCTTGTTATAATCTTCGAGCTGTTTTTTATAGACAGCCTCATCCGTTTCATACACATCTTCGTGATAAACATGCTCAAAGTGAATTCTCGGTTTTTTATCCGGGTTTTGAGCCGGATATCCGACAGCGAGTCCAAATAGCGGCAGCACTCTTTCAGGGGTTTTGAGGAGCTCTGACACTTCTTTAAGGCTGTTTCTCAAGCCTCCGATGTAGACGGCTCCAAGCCCCATGGACTCAGCAGCAATGACGGCATTTTGGGCAGCAAGAGCTGCATCAATGACGGCGACCATGAACTTTTCCGTGCTTTCTAGCGATTCGTCAAGACTGACACCTTCCATTTCCGCAAGCACATCATGCCGGTGCAAATCCGCGCAAAAAACAAAGAAGTGACCGTTCTCTTCCACATACGGCTGATTGCCGGCAAGCTCCGCAAGCCTCTTCTTCATTTCCGGATTCTTGACTCCAATAATAGAATAAGCCTGTATGAAGCTTGATGTGGATGCAGCCTGGGCGCTTTCGACGATCGTCAGGATTTGTTCAGTACTCAGCGCCCTGTCTTCGAATTTTCTGATTGACCTGTGTGACAGCATGGTTTCAATGGTCTGGTTCATAGGATCCCTCTCCTTTTTGTTCGTTTTTCTTATCTTACCTAAGTTTCACCTTTTTTGCAGATACTAGGCTTAGGGAACACTTTTACAGGGTAAAAAAAGGAGAAAATACAGGAAATTTGCTTAAAGGCATTGGCTTTTCTCCCTGTTTGCATTAAAATAACACAGGTTACATAAATATGTACTTTTACGTAAGGAGCATCTGAATTGACTTCACAGACGAAAAACAAACTAAAATTTATTTTCCCTTCCCTGCTGGGAATTCTTTTATTTATGGTTCCGATCAGCTATAAAGGCGAAGTGACCATTCCAATCGCCATCTTCTCCGGAATGCTGCAGAAGGCTCTTGGCCCGTCGCTTCCGGCGGTCATGACTGTTATCATTATCCTGACACTTATCGGGACACTTGCAGCCAAATGGATGAAACCGGACTTCGTTGCAAAGAGCCCGTTCTTTACAACCTTGTTTGATGTTCCGGTTATCTGGGTAATTGCACGTGTACTTGGCGCCATTTTCGCCGTGCTTACGCTTTTTAAAGCAGGACCGGAATGGATCTGGTCTGAAAACACCGGAGGACTTCTGCTTAATGATCTGCTTCCGATTTTGTTTTCCGTTTTCTTTTTTGCAGGGCTGCTTCTGCCTCTGCTTTTAAACTTCGGACTGCTTGAACTTTTCGGTTCACTGCTTGCTAAATTTATGAGACCTGTTTTTAAACTTCCCGGCAGATCTTCTGTCGATTGTGTCGCTTCCTGGCTCGGAGACGGAACCATCGGCGTGCTGCTGACAAGCAAACAGTATGAAGAGGGCTTTTATACGAAGAGGGAAGCTGCCATAATCGGAACAAGCTTTTCTGTGGTTTCCATTACATTCAGCCTTGTCGTGATTTCTCAGGTTAACCTGGGTCATATGTTTGTGCCTTTTTATCTGACAGTCACATTTGCAGGAATCATTGCAGCTCTTGTACTTCCGAGAATACCTCCGCTTTCTGTAAAAGCAGATACGTATTACAACGGACAAGAGGAACAAATTTCAGAAGCAGTGCCTGAGGGCTATACGCCATTCAGCTGGGGGTATAAACAGGCGCTTAAAAAAGCAGAGGAAAATAAAAGCACAGCAGCCTTTTTCCAGGACGGCGCGAAAAACATTCTTGATATGTGGATGGGTGTAGCCCCGATTGTTATGGCTCTTGGAACCATTGCGCTGGTCGTTGCTGAATTCACGCCTGTTTTTGACTGGCTTGGCATGCCGTTTATTCCGCTGCTTGAACTGATGCAGATACCAGAAGCACAGGAAGCATCAAAAACACTTGTTGTCGGATTTGCCGACATGTTCCTTCCAACTGTTCTCGCTGCTGATATTACAAGTGAGATGACCCGGTTCATTATCGCCTGTGTATCTGTCACACAGCTTATCTATATGTCTGAAGTGGGCGGACTGCTGTTAGGATCTAAAATCCCGGTTTCCTTTAAAGATCTCGTGATTATCTTCCTGCTCCGTACACTGATTACACTGCCGGTGATTGTCGGTATTGCTCATATATTGTTTTAAAATCGTTAAAAGACCGTCTGGCTTCCCCAGACGGTCTTTTGCTGTTTATCAGTCTATATTCTTATACAGTCAGCGCCATTTTCTCAAGCTCTGCTTTCAGCACCTTCGCAATTTCAAGCATGCCGTATTTGCCAGCAGCTGCCTCAGCGTCTCCATTGTAATTTGTGTTGGTATTGATATCATATGTGTAAATCTCGCCGTTTGCATCGCGGATGAATTCAATACCTGCCACTTTAACGTCATTTGCTTTCAGCATCGTTTCATATCTTGAAATGATTTCTTCATTCACGTCATCAACAATCTGAAACTTTGGTTTCACAGGAGCTTCCTCTCCAACCGGGCAGAAAAGATCGCCTATCTGGCAGGCGTCAGCCGGGCAAAGCTCAAATCCTTCTGACGTGTCTACACGCACAGCATACAGGAATTTGCCGTTTACAAATTCGCAGCGCGTGATATACGGCTCAGGCGCCTGAATGTATTCCTGTATAAGAGTAATGCCGTCTACCGGCTCCTCAAAATCCGGACCTTCCACATACTGCTTCAGTCCTTCAATGGAATGGAAAAGCTGAACACCAAGTCCTTTTCCTGCACGGTTATGCTTTGTAATGAAAGGTTTTCCTTCAAATTGGGCTGCTGCGTTTAATACAGCCTCTTTTCCAACAGCAGCTGTTGTTTTCGGAGTTTGAATGCCGTGCTCATTTAAGGTCATATACTGAGCAACCTTGCTCACTTCAAGCTGAATAGCCCTGCTGCCGTTATAGACTTTGCGGTTATGGCGTTCAAGCCAGTACAGCACAGACGCTGCAAGTTCCGGTGCATACCGGTGGCCTCTCGTATGTGAAGAAGCGCTCATGCGATTATAGAAGATTCCCTCAGGCGGTGCTTCAGACAGATTCACAAGCCCCTGATCGAGATGCCATTCCTCATATGGAACATTCAGTTCGTCCAGTCTTTTCGTCAGATGGTCTGTCCACTCTTTATTTTCATGAATAATATACACTTTGCTCATTTCATATATCCCCCATCCTGTTGTACATAAATTAGCCTAATCCTACTATACCCATCAATTATCTGTCAATTTATAAGGTTCTGTCAGTTAGTGGCATGGACAAAGAATGTGTTCTTATGCGGGCAGTTAAAAATAGAATAAGAATAAGAGAATGTATGATGTTTTATTTTTTGAAAATTTAATTAAAAGAAATAGTTAGAAACACTGGAATTTTAACCCTGATGTGATATACTAATTGTAACAAAACGTTCACAAAATATTTTCTTGTTTGTCACATTTTTATTTATGTAAGCGTTGACAATAATTTTAAACGGGAGTTGTTAAACATGGATGTATTCTTCGTCTATTTGCTCATTGTAAGTGCTACGCCGCTCTTCTTGTGGGATCAGCGAAAAAGCCTGGCGCTCCTTCATATACCGTTCATCTTAATGCTGTGGGTGTACTTCGGAATGTTTGCCACAATGGAGCTTGCCATGCCGCTGCACATTATCGGGGGGTCACTATTCCTTGTTAACCTGGTGTTCGCCCATGTTGCAGCCTATCTGATTTACGCGAAGCCGATCTTAAAACGCAAAGCTGATCCTAAAAGCAATTTGGATATCATCAAATAAAAAAATCCCGGACACCAAAGTCCGGGATTTTTTCTGTTTATTAGTGATCGTTCATGACCCATACAGATCCAAGAACTGTTACAACGGCAACAAAGATCGCGAATGCTGTATTGACAACCTGTACGTTTCCGCTTTCTGATTCCGTCATGTGCATGAACATGAAGAGCTGAATGCCAGCTTGAAGGAATGCCAGAGTGAAAACAACGGCTATTTTAATTGATAATGAAAAATCAGTATATAAACCAATCCAAAGTGCGACGATTGTCAGTACAATCGAGGAGATAAACCCTATCACGTGACTCCACGGAAAGTGGTTGTGATCTCCTGCTGTGTTTTGCTGATTATTAGCCATGCGGACTTAATCCTCCCATCATAAGGAGCAGGTATACTCCCGAAAAGATGAAAATCCAGACAACATCAAGGAAATGCCAGTAAAGACTTGAGATGAACAGCTTAGCTGATGTTTGAGGAGTTAATCCTCTTTTCTTTACTTGCATTAAGATGAAACTGATCCAGAATATCCCGATGGTGACGTGAAGTCCATGGGTTCCTGCAAGAACAAAGAATGCTGACCACATTGCACTTGACTGCAATGTAGCACCATGGTGAACATACTCTACAAACTCATATATTTCGTAACCGACAAATCCCAGTCCAAGGGCCAATGTGATGATTGTCCACATGATGACGCCTTTTTGGTTGTGGCGGCGCAATTCGTGAATTGCAAGGCCACATGTGAAACTGCTCGTAAGCAACAGAAACGTCATGATCAAGACGCCTTCAATCTTAAACAGATCAGTCGGCAGCGGGCCGTCTGCTGTCATCGGCGCAAGAACGAAGTAAGTCGCAAATAGCGTTGCAAACAGGGCAATTTCAGCACCAAGGAAGATCCAGAAGCCAAGAATATTCAATCGGCCTATTTCAGATTGATATTCAAGAGGCACACTCGGATCATGTTCTTCATGATGATGTGCATGTTCCATCATTCACGCCTCCTTTACACAGATATTTTTTGTTCTGTTTCTTTAATTTCTTCAACACTTACATAGTAGCCATGATCTTCTTCGAACGAACGGAGGATCATGCAGGCAAAGATTCCGATTAAACCGGCAATGGCAGGAATCCACCATTCAAATACAAGAGCGAAACCGCTGATTCCGAAGAACACGGACATGATGAACGGTCTGCCTGAGTAGTTAGGCATGTGAATCGGCTTGTATTCCACTTCTTTTTTCTTGCCTGTTTCTTTTTCTTCCATTTTCATTTGCCAGAATGCATCAAGACCCTTTACCTCAGGTGTAACCGCGAAGTTGTAGTGAGGCGGAATCATTGTTGTTGTAGACCATTCAAGCGTACGGCCGTCCCATGCATCTCCAGTTTGCTCGCGAGGAGAGTAGCGGAAGCTGTAGTAGATGTTGTATACGAGAACAACGAATCCAAGTGCCATTCCGATTGCACCGATGGATGCTACCACGTTAAGCCCCGTCCATCCGTCTGCAGCGCCATACGTCGAAATACGGCGTGGCATACCTGCAAGCCCAAGGAAGTACATTGGGAAGAAACAGATGTTAAAACCAATCGTGAACAGCCAGAAGCTGACTTTCCCGATTTTTTCGTTCAGTTTGTGTCCGAACATCTTCGGATACCAGAAAATCAGACCTGCGAAACATGCGAAGACGGTTCCGGCAATCAATACGTAATGGAAGTGAGCAATCAGGAAGTACGTATTGTGGTACTGATAGTCTGCTGCTGCCATCGCAAGCATAACTCCTGTTACACCGCCGATGACGAAGTTTGGAATAAACGCAAGTGACCAGAGCATTGGTACAGTAAATCTGATTCTTCCTTTGTAAAGCGTGAAGAGCCAGTTGAATATTTTAACACCCGTCGGTATGGCGATCGCCATTGTTGTGATGGAGAAGAACGAGTTAACAAGTGCTCCTGAACCCATCGTGAAGAAATGGTGAACCCAAACGACGAAACTTAGGCCAGAAATTGCAACGATGGAAACAACCATCGCTTTATAGCCGAACAATGTTTTTCGTGCAAACGTTGAGATGATTTCTGAGAAAATCCCGAACGCAGGCAAGATAACGATGTAAACCTCAGGATGACCCCAAATCCAGAACAAGTTCGCCCATAACATCGGCATACCGCCGTTCTCAAGGGTGAAGAAAGCTGTTCCGAACAGCCTGTCAAATGACATGAGCGCAAGCGCAACTGTCAGTACAGGGAAAGCGAACACGATAATCAAACAAGTGATTAGAGATGTCCAAGTAAACATTGGCATGCGCATTAGCGTCATACCAGGCGCACGCATCTTTAAGATCGTGACCATGAAGTTAATACCTGTCAGGAGGGTACCGATACCGGCAACCTGCAGGCCAAGAAGGTAGTAGTTCTGTCCAGGTCCGGGACTTGCCTCGTTGCCTGCGAGAGGCGTGTAGCTCGTCCAGCCTGCATCAGGTGATCCGCCGATAACAAACGAAATGTTAAACAGCATCGCACCGACAAAGAATGTCCAGAAACTTAATGAGTTAAGGTACGGATATGCAACGTCGCGCGCTCCAATTTGCAGAGGAACAACAACGTTCATTAGACCAATCAAAAACGGCATCGCCATGAAGATAATCATGATCGTTCCGTGAGTCGTGAAAATTTCATTGTAATGCTGCGAATTCAGAAACTCTGAATCTGGCAATGTCAGCTGGGCGCGCATTAAGAGCGCATCTACTCCCCCGCGGAACAGCATAAGAATGGCAGCAATGATATACATGATTCCAAGCTTCTTATGGTCGACAGTCGTAATCCAGTCTGTCCAGAGCCATTTCCACTTTTTAAAATAGGTAAGGCCTGCCACAACGGCGATGGATGTAAGCAGTATTGAGATTTGGGCGCCGAGTATCAGCGGATCGCCCATAACAATAAATTCATCCCATTTCATAGTTGATGTTTCCTCCCTTCTCAGTGAGAATGTTCTTCTTCAGTCTTTTCGTCTGATTCATGCTCAGAGTGGTCTGACCCGTCTTCAGAATGTTCTGAACCATGTCCTGAATGACCTTCTGATTTTTGTGTATGATCAATGTTCATTTCTT
Source organism: Metabacillus sp. SLBN-84 (assembly GCF_053629595.1). Classification (NCBI taxonomy): domain Bacteria; kingdom Bacillati; phylum Bacillota; class Bacilli; order Caryophanales; family Bacillaceae; genus Metabacillus; species Metabacillus sp. SLBN-84. The sequence continues at coordinate 238,064 of NZ_JBRJIP010000001.1, read as the reverse complement.
TATTTGGATCGATTTTTTCCAAGTGTTCAACTTCATCGTGCTTGTGAAGCTCATAATCAGTCTGTTCGCGGACTCTCACTGCATATTCAGAGTCTTTAGAATGATCCACCCACTCAAGGTGAGTATTGGAGAATGTCATTTCTCCAGTTGTGCCAGGAATCATAAGCTGATCGTACTGATCCTGCGTTAGCTCAGGTGCAGAACCTTTTGTTTCTTCTGCCCACTTCTCAAACTCTTCTTCAGGCATGGCTTCTACATCGAATGTATGTCTTTCAAAGCCTTTACCCGTGAAGTTCGCGTTGCGGCCTGCATACGTTCCAGGCTCATCTGCCTGCAGATAAAGCTTAGTCTGCATGCCGGACATCGCATATTTCTGTCCTCCAAGCTGCGGAATCCAGAAAGCTGTCATTGTGTCGGCCGAAGTAAGCTTGAACAGTACAGCACGGTCTTCAGGAATGTTTAAGTAGTTAACAGTCTCAATTCCCTCTTCTTCATAAGAGAAAATCCATTTCCAGTCAACCGATGTTGCATGTATAACCAGAGGCTCCTTATGTTTAGATGATTCAGGCGGCTTTTCAAGTGCATAAATAGTTTGAACGGTCGGAACAGACAGCGCAATTACGATCAGAATCGGAATAACTGTCCAGACAATCTCAAGAAATTTGCTGCCTTCCATTTCAGGCGGCTCATATTCAAGGTTGTCTTTGCGCTCACGGTATTTAATAACAATGAGGGTAAACAGAACAAACACAACAGCTATAATGAAAAGCATAAAACCTATCGACAAAAGAATAAGGTCACTTTGTGCAGCTGCAACTGGCCCTTTCGGATCCAGGATCACATAGTTGCTGCATCCGCCCAGAAAAAAGACAGAGAGTAATAGACCTAACGCATAAAACGGTTTAAACAGCTTGAACACCAGGTTCACCTTCCTTCCTAATTAATGGCATGACTATTATGCATGCTTTTTGCAAAAAAAGCACGTTTAAATTATGGCAGAAAAACGATGTTTTCGTTTTCTTTTCCTCTATATGCTAGCAGAGCAGGCTTCATCATGTGAGTACCCTTCATTAAATGTCACGAACATTTCATCAGTCGTTCAAACAAATGTCACATTTTCATCATACTTTAGTCATATTTATTCCAGTCCTTTCTTTTAATGGAATTGAAAGTGTTTTTATTAAAATTTTGCTTTTTAAGGATAAATAAGTAAAGAGAGCATCAAACCTCCTTTTACCCTTGCTGCAGAAGGGGTAAACTCTGTAATATGTTCAAACTCTCAGTCTTTGTATCTAGTTTGGGAGAGGTCTTTTTAAGCGAGAGCATTGGTCGATTAGAGGGTACGATTCTGACGTTTCCTTACCCTTGCATACCGTTTTACGGTTTGGCGGGGTACGATTCCGGCGTTTCCTTACCCTCCCATACCGTTTTTCGGTTTGGCAGGGTTCGATTCCGGCGTTTGCTTACCCTCGCACATCGTTTTTCAGTTTGGCAGGGTACGATTCAAACCGTTGCTTACCCTACCATATCGTTTTTCAGTTTTAGAGGGTACGGAAATCACCGCTTACAAACCCTCCCCGCAAAAAAAACAGCCCCGAATCCGGGACTGCTGCATGTCAGTCAAACTTCAGCTTGGACAGGGCATCTGCCAAAGCCGGGTTTGATAAATCATCATTCTGTTTTTTCATGTAGTTTGCGACTTCTTTTTTGGACACTTTTGTGTTCTGGGTTTTCTTTTTGCGTTCGGTAAAGGCGGAGAGCTTTTCGCGGTGACCGCATTTGCACAGGAAGAACTGTCCGTCTCCCTCGCCCCGAAGCTCGAGCTTTTTATGGCATACAGGGCATCTGGCATTGGTTGTGCGCGCAATTCCTTTTCTGTAGCCGCACTCCCTGTCCTGACATACGTGCATTTTTCCTTTTTTGCCGTTCACTTCAAGAAGAAGCTTGCCGCACTCAGGGCATTTTTTGCCGACGAGGTTATCGTGCTTAAAGGTTTTGCTGCTGTTTTTCACTTCGTGGACAACCGCTTTTGCATAGCCCCTCATCTCCTGGACGAATGCCTGCTTTGCAAGCTTGCCTTTGGCGATTTGTGTAAGCTTTTGTTCCCACTCCGCTGTGAGGGCAGGTGATTTTAAGTCTTCAGGCACAAGGTCGAGAAGCTGTTTCCCCTTGGATGTGACGAAAAGTTCTTTTCCTTTTTTCTCAACTAAGAAGCTGTTGAACAGTTTTTCAATAATATCCGCCCGGGTTGCCACGGTGCCAAGGCCGCCGGTTTCGCCGATGACTTTCTTTAAATCTGCATTTCCTGACATATATTTTGCCGGATTTTCCATCGCTGAAAGCAGGGAAGCTTCATTGAAGCGGGACGGAGGCTTTGTTTCTCCTTTCGTCTGTACAAGTGACTTAACGCTCAGCACGTCACCTTTGTTCAGAATCGGAAGCTGCTGCTCTGAAAGGCCGTCCTTCTCGTCTTCCTCCTCATACTCATACACTTCTTTCCACCCTTGAGAGAGGACCGCTTTTCCTTTTGCAAGGAAGGTCTCATCTCCAATCCTGCAAGTGAGGGATGTTTGCTCGTATTCAAATGCCGGAGAGAGAACCGCCAGGAATCGCTTGACGACTAAATCGTAAATTTTTCTCTCTTTGTCGCTGAATGCAGAAGGAATTACCGTTTCTTCCGTTGGAATGATGGCATGGTGATCTGACACTTTGCTGTCATCCACAAATGATGAGTTGGCCTTTATCGGTTTTTGCAGAATCTTCATCGCTGCCTTTGCATAAGGCTTTACTCCGCAGGCTTTTACGCGTTCTGCAAGTGTTTCGACAAGATCTGTACTTAAAAAGCGCGAATCTGTTCTTGGATAGGTCAGCACTTTATGCTGTTCGTAAAGCTTTTGCATGATGGACAGTGTTTCTTTCGCCGAGTATCCGAACCGTTTATTCGCATCTCTTTGAAGCTCCGTCAGATCATAAAGACCAGGAGAAAACGTCTTTTTGCGGGCTTTGTCCGCCGACACAATGACAGCATCCTTCCCGGAAAGCCCTTTTGCTAAAGCGGCCACTTTCTCCTGTTGAAAGGATTTGATATCCTTCGTTTTTGCATCCTGCCAGACGAGATGCAGCCCCTCTTTTGTCTGGGCTTTCAGGCCGTAGTACGTTTTCGGCTGAAACTGCCTGATTTCTTCTTCGCGCGCTGCAATAATGGCAAGCGTCGGTGTCTGAACACGGCCTGATGACAGCTGGGCATTGTGCTTCGTCGTGAGCGCGCGCGTTGCATTCATCCCGACGATCCAGTCCGCCTCCGCCCTCGCTTCAGCTGAATGAAAAAGAGGCTCATAGTCTTTTCCGTTTTTCAGCTTTTTGAACCCTTCTTTAATGGCTTTATCCGTAACAGATGAAATCCACAGCCGCTTAATCGGTTTATGGACATGCGCTTTTTCAATAATCCACCGCGCAACAAGCTCGCCTTCCCGTCCGGCGTCTGTCGCGATGACGATTTCTGTCACGTCCTTGCGGTTTAAAACGGCTTTTACCGCGTGAAACTGCTTGCTTGTCTTTTTTATCACAACGAGTTTCAGCTCGTTTGGAAGCATCGGCAAATCTTCCATCTTCCACGTCTTGTAGGAATCACTGTAAGCTTCAGGATCCGCGTGTGTAACAAGATGGCCAAGAGCCCATGTCACAATGTAATTGCTGCCTTCAAAATACCCGTTGCCTTTTTTTCCGCACTGTAACACTCTTGCAAGGTCCCTTCCGACAGAAGGCTTTTCTGCAAGTACTGCAATTTTTCCCATAGTCACATTCCTCACTTTCATTCGATAGTATATCGTATCACATCTTCACACTGAAGGTTTTGTACCACTCGGGCTCGCACTGGTCAAAATCTGAATGGTCTGCTGCAATCATATTGAGCCTTGAGATCATCTGATCCATCAGATGCGGTGTTTCTCTTTTCGTCCAGACAACGGCGGAAAAGATGCTCATTGCCGCATAGAGGCTGTAAAGCGTCCAAAAATCATTCGGAATGCCGTCTTTAAAGTACCCGTCAATCTGTCCTGCTGAAAAGGGAACACTTACTTCCCGGCTGAACAGGGCCACTTTATAAAAATCATGATAAGGATCACCAAAATCATGGCGGTTAAAGTCAATACAGCCCGCATATTTCCTGTTTTTCACAATAAGATTTGCGGGATGGAAATCATCGTGCTGAAAAGTGCGCGGACGGCCTTTGAGCAAGTGAAGATGTTCATCAATAAATTGACCGGCACAGCCGCCATACTCAAGCTGGATGTTAAGCCTTTTATATGCGTCCGAATATCGCTGATGCTTGGCAAAGGCGGCCTCATACCATGTGTGAGGCGCAGGCGGCCTCATACCATGTGTGAGGCGCAGGCGGCCTCATACCATGTGTGAGGCGCAGGCGGCGCGGGAATCGTATGCAGCGCACGCAGCTCAAGGCCGGCCTCAAAGCCTATCTCGTACTGCTCCCTGACTGTAAGAATAGGAAGAACGCCCAAAGCTTCCTCACCCTCAATATACCGGACGATCATATAGCAGATATTCAAAGGTTCAATGATTCCGAAATCAACAGGGACTGACGACTGAATACCCCGTTTTTCAGCTTCTTTCAGCATGTCATATTCTTTTAGCTTAGAAGCCTGCTGATTCAGATCTGCCGTGCGAATGACATATTTTTTTCCGTCTTCGTCCACCGCTAGATACTTTTTATCGTATGAGAATCCTTTTTCTATTTTATGAATGGCCTTGAAGCTGTCAAAACAGCGTTCTAATTCCAGTTCCATACCCATCCCCCTGTCCTGAAAAAAACAAGATTTCTCTCATATGTTACCATATTCAAAGACAGGAGGCTGTTTAGCACGAACACTGAAAGTGAGGATCAGTCATGCACGCTGAAGTACAGAATTACTTTTCAAGAGCAAATATTAACCACCTGGCAGATATGGTTCTGCTGCGCAAGAAAATCCTTGCCGCCCTTCCGTCTGCGGAGGAGGGCTTTCAATACGGATTCCCTGTCTATTCGCTCTCGGGCGAACCGGCTGCAGGCTTTGCAAGCCGGGAAAAAGGACTGATGTTTTATTTAATGGACCCCGGAATCGTTGCCCCTTATCATGAAGATCTTGCAACGAGAATCACGGGAAAAACCTGCATCATCCTGAAAGAAAACTCTGATACGCCTAAGAGCATCATCCTCGACTGCATTGACCGCATGCTCGCCGACGTAAGAAGCAAACACCTTTCCTAGCTGCGGCACCGCAGTTTTTTTCCCGTTTTCAGACAACATTGTGCCATAATGTTCCGCTTCTGCGGTATAGCTTAAATAATCGGGATTTAGTATGATGGTAGAATGAAACGTTTAGAAAGCAGCGGAGGGTTAAAAAGAACATGAGTTTACTTACAATTGATAAATTAAGCCATACGTTTGGCGACCGTACTTTATTTAAAGATGTATCCTTCAGGCTTCTTCCGGGGGAGCATGTAGGCCTTGTCGGAGCGAACGGCGTCGGGAAATCGACGCTGATGAACATCCTGACAAAAGAATTGATCCATGACACAGGAAAAGTGGAGTGGACACCCGGTGTTCACTACGGATACCTTGACCAGCATACGGTCCTGTCAAAAGGGAAAACAATCAGAGACGTATTAAGAGACGCATTCCTGCCTCTGTATAAAAAAGAAGAAGAGCTAAACGAAGTTATCGCGAAGATGGGAGATGCCTCTCCTGAAGAGCTTGAAGATCTTCTTGAACAGATGGGGGAAATTCAGGATCACCTGGACGCCGGAGGCTTTTACTCGCTTGATATGAAGGTGGAGGAAGCAGCACGCGGGCTTGGCCTTGATGCCATCGGACTCGACCGCGACGTATCAGCGCTGAGCGGCGGGCAGCGGACGAAGGTGCTCCTTGCAAAGCTATTGCTTGAACAGCCTGAAGTGCTTCTTCTGGATGAGCCGACGAACTACCTTGATGTTGAGCATATTAACTGGCTCAGCAATTACTTGAGAGAATATCCGCATGCATTCCTTTTGATTTCGCATGATACGGAATTTATGAACGGGATTGTTGATGTTATTTTCCATCTTGAATTCTCCAAACTGACGCGCTACACAGCAACTTATGAAAAATTCCTGGAGCTTGCGGAAATCAACAAGAACCAGCACATTAACGCGTATGAGAAACAGAAGGAATTCATTAAAAAACAGGAAGATTTCATCGCTAAAAACAAAGCGCGCTATTCCACGACCGGACGTGCAAAAAGCCGCCAGAAGCAGCTTGACCGCATGGAGCGGATTGACCGTCCTGAGACAGCGATGAAACCGACATTTGAATTTAAAGAGTCTCGCGGAAGCAGCCGGTATGTTTTTGAAGGAAAAGACGTCGAAATCGGCTATACGCAGCCTCTGCTGCCAAAACTGACGATGACGATCGAACGAGGGGAAAAAATCGCAATCGTCGGCTGCAACGGGGTCGGAAAATCCACCCTGCTGAAAACGATTTTAGGTAAAATCAAGCCTCTCGGCGGATCGATCCAGCTTGGAGACTTCCTCTATCCTTCTTACTTCGAGCAGGAAGTAAAAGCGGAAAACATTACGCCGATTGACGATGTATGGAGTGCATTCCCGGGCCTTGACCAGCATCAGGTACGCGCGATGCTAGCACGTGTCGGCCTGAAAAATGAACACATTTCCCGTCCGCTTAATCAGCTGAGCGGAGGCGAACAGGCAAAGGTGCGCCTGTGCAAACTGCTTCAGAACGAATCTAACTGGCTGCTGTTTGACGAGCCTACGAACCACTTGGACGTAACAGCCAAAGAAGAGCTGAAGCGGGCCATTAAAGCATACAAAGGAACCGTTGTCCTTGTCTGCCATGAACCTGACTTTTATGAAGACTGGGTCACAAAGGTCTGGAACGTAGAAGAATGGGCGGAGCAGGCTCAATCATAAGAACAAAAGCGGAAGCGCCAAGGCCCGCTCCGATAGGCAGATAAGAATCCGGCGGAAAAGTCCGGGTTTGACTTTTTTGACGGATTTGTTCTGACAGAGGATCTAGGCGCTGGAGCTGGACGAGGTTATCCACAGCCTATTACTTTTATAATTTCTTTAACACCAAAAAATCCGGCACATCGGTGTGCCGGATTTTTTGTATTTTATAAAACAGCCAAAACGCTCGTGCAAGCAATGATTTCCTGTCAGTCAGATGCAGTAAAGCGGGCTGATGAGCAAGTTATACCTTCACAGACTCCTGCACGGCAGCCTTCGGGTGAACATCAAGGCTTCCTGTATACTCAACCGTGCCGATTTCGCAGTTTTCACCGATGGAAATATCCGTTCCCCTGACAAGCTTCGCTTTTGTATTTTGAAGGCGGACCGAATCTCCTTCAATGACCTCTGTGTGAAGATAAGGCTCTGAATTCATAAAACGGAACAGGCGGCGGAAGAGATTAAATGATTTTTCGGCACTGACGGTAATTGTTTCGCCGCCGATTTCTTTCACTTTTGAATAGTGATCAACGCAAATTTCAATCTGATCCGCACTAAGCAGTCCTCCGACATGGATCACTCCGCTTGAACGGAAGCTCTCTGCTTCACAGTCATTTGATGCACTCAGCAGTCCGCTTACTTCCACTCGCTCAGCTTGAATCTTTCCCATCACTTTTGCAGATCCGTTCACTTTAAATTCCCCGGCCGTCAATTCTTTCAGTAATTTTGCAGATCCGTTCACCGTAAATTCTTCAGCAGAAACCGTTTCCTCAAACTTTGTGCTGCCATTCGTTTTAAGAAGCTTTGTTTCAATCTTCCCCTTCAATGTTGAAGATCCGGAGATTTTAATCTGCTCTGCAAGAACAGAGCCTTCCACTTTTCCGGAACCGTCAATTTTCAGGCTTTCGCATTCAACATCTCCGTGGATCTTGCCGCTTCCGCTTATTGATACATGCTCATACTGGCCGCCGCCTGCAGAACCGGATCCATTTATTTTTAAATCATGCCGTTTCGTTGCCTGTTCCATTTTCCCCATCCCCTTATTATTAAATGGTCGAAAGCCGTTTTTTCAACTGATTAACTTTGTCTTCCAAATTGATCCGCACAAGCAGTTCCGCTTCCGCAATTACCTCAGAAGGCGGGCTGATGATCACCCACATGGTGACCCCGTTCTTTTCAAATCCAACCAGTTCACTTGTTTTATGTTCAGCTTCCATGTACCTGCCCGACAGAAATTCAAGCAGTTCTCTGCACTGACCATCATTGAGCTTTACCCGGAGGTCTTCTGCGAGTGAAAGAAAAAGAATAGAGTGGAAATCATAACTTTCCCCTCGGAACAGATCTCCAAATGCTTTCAATGTCTCAGGCTTCAGAAATTTTATGAGAAGGTCTTCTTTAAGAGTCACTTCCGCAGGCTTCGGGGAAAAAAACGCCGACAATTCGTCAAGCGAATACTCATCTTTCATTCCTTTTATCGCTTCCACACGTTCAAGCATCTTCTCCTTAGGAAAAAACGTCTCCTGTCCGGTGAAGCTTGATTTCTTTATAAACCATTCTTCAGGAATGATGTTTTTCCTCTTCCATCTGTAAAGCTGCCCGTAAGAAATTCCGGTTGCATCAAGCAGTTCTTTTTTCGAAATAACATCTTGTTCCACTTAAATCCTCCTTTCGTAAAACATTGTTACGCTACCTAGTTTGAATGTAACATAACATTGTTACGTTGTAAATAACTTTAGTGGAATATTTTTGAAAGTCTGAAAGGCTGCTCTGACGCAGTTTTACTAAACTGCTTTTACTCGAGCGAATTCCCCTCCAAAAAAAATAACGGAATCCGTCATCTGGATTCCGTCAGTTCATAGCTGTCCCAAGAGCCTGTTCAGACAAATTGATCAAGTCAATGTCTTTTTGATTAATTCCATAGAGCAAAAGCAGGGATAGTGTATAGATTCCTTTAAATCTCGCAAGTTCTGCAGTTGCGGAGCTCACGTCACCGTATATCTCAAAAAACACCTTTCTTGCATGTGGTGTGAAAAATCCGTAAACCGCTGAGAGATCAACTGCCGGATGCCCGATATGAAGATCTCCCCAATCAATTACACCTGAAAGGGAACCTTCTTCGTCTACGAGAACATTGCGTATGTGCAGATCCCCGTGTACCAGGCAATTGCAGCTGTCCTGCTTCAGAGGCTTCCGTTTTTCCACATACGTTTTCAGCCGCTGTACAATTGGACTTTCCGGAAGGTGATCACTTAGCTTAGCCGCGGTCTCCCTCATCATTGGGATGCGCTTGTCCATATCAAGTCTTCCAAGTGTGTCCGGCTCAGCACCGGATTTTTTGGCTGTCTCAACAGGGATGCCGTGCAATGCTTTTAAGAAATACGCTAGCTTTTGCGCATTCCGGTTTTGCTGTTCCCCATTCCATTTAACCGGCGTTTTTCCAGGTAAATGCCTGTAGCCAAGGTATGGCCATTTATAGCCGCAGCCGGGGTTTCCGCTGAATAAGGGAGCTGGAACAGCCATTCCAAGATCGGGGATAAGAGGGAGCACGCTCTCCTCTGTCTTCAGCAGGTCAACCGCTATTTCTCTCCGCGGAAACCGGAAAACATACTGGCCGTTCACTTTGAAAACCGTATTGTCAAATCCATACCCGAGCAGCTCGGCATGAACGGGGTGCAGTTCGGGAAAATCCTTTGATATGAGCTGTTCTGCCTGATCGGCTGTAACTCTCTGGTCCGGTGACCATGGATTTGCCATTGTTATCGCCTCGTTTTGCGGCGCGGCTGACCTCTGTTTTCTTTTTCAGGACGATATACCTGATCTTTGTTTTTCGGCTGTGAGGTGTATTCAGAGGAAGGAATATCAATCACCTGTCTTGGCAGCTTCATGCCGATGCCCTTTTCAACCGTATTCAGGTCGTCCATATCTTTTGGAGCGGCGAATGTAATCGCCATACCGTCTCCTCCGGCACGTCCTGTTCTTCCAATACGGTGGATATAGGTTTCTGCATCTTGAGGCATATCATAGTTATAGACGTGAGTAATTCCTTCTACGTCAATTCCGCGTGCGGCAACATCTGTTGCAACCAGATATTGAATTTTAGCTTCTCTGAAAAGCTTCATGACTTTTTCTCTTTTAGCCTGGGAAAGATCTCCGTGAAGCTCTTCTGCTTCATACTTTCTTGCTTTCATTGCATCAATGAGTCTGCCGGCCCTTATCTTTGTCCGGCAGAAAATAATGGCAAGGAAGGGCTGCTGCTCGTCAAGAAAGCGGAACAGGGCTGCCTGTTTGGCTCTGTCATTCGTTTCAATAACAAGCTGATTGATTTTTTCGACCGTAACCTTTTTTTCCTGCACCGTGATTTCTTTCTGGTTCGACATGTATTGTCTGGAAAGCTCTTTCACTTTTGGCGTGATCGTGGCTGAGAAGAGCATCGTCTGGCGGGACTGGAAGGTTTGGGATACGATGTCTTCAATATCTTTGTGGAAGCCTGCGAGCAGCATTTGATCCGCTTCGTCAATGACAAGCATGGAAACGCCGGATAAATCGATGGTCTCTCTGCGGATGTGGTCGAGAATCCTGCCCGGCGTTGCAACTGCAATATGAATGCCGCGGCCAAGCTTTTTTATCTGCCTCTCAACATCTTGTCCTCCGTAAACGGCGAGGATGCCGAATCCTCCAAGTCTGTCTGTCAGCTTCTTAATTTCCGCCGTTATTTGAATGGCAAGCTCTCTTGTCGGGGCAAGAATGAGTGCCTGCATTTCATTCCGCTCCACCTCTATTTTTTCAAGAATCGGAAGGACGAAAGCAAGGGTTTTTCCCGTTCCTGTCTGTGCTTTTGCAATGATATCCAATCCTTCAAGTGCAGCAGGAATTGTCTTTTCCTGTATGGGTGTCGGTGCTGAGATTCCCTGGCGTTTAAGGGCGGCAGCTGTTTCTTCTGAGATTCCTAATTCTGAAAACGTCATTCTAATTTAGTTTCCTCTCTATTCTCCGTCTTTTCTTAGATTCTTATTGTACACTTCCGGACTGGTAAATAAAACAGCAGCTATTTCCCAGAAAATATCAGGATCTTTTTACTGCTTTCATTTTAAGCCCGTTTTTCACACGCAATGAGACAAGCGGTTCAGGCTGAAGCCTTTCGTCCGGAGAAATGAGTTCAAGCTTGTATTCCCTTAAAACCGAGGCAGAGATTAAGACAGCCTCCATCATGGCGAACTGGCTGCCGATGCAGCCTCTTGACCCTCCTCCAAATGGAAAAAAGCCGTACAGGGGAATTTCTTCTCCGCTGTCCTTTGAAAATCTGCCTGGATTAAATGTTTCGGGGTCACTGAAGAATGCTGGATTCCGGTGCATAACATACGGACTAATAAGAAAGATAGACCCTTTTTGAAAGTGGGTTCCTGCAATTTCAACATCCGTTTTCGCTTCCCGCAGGATAATCCATGCCGCAGGATAGAGTCTGAGCGTTTCCTGCACCACCTGCTGCGTGTAGGGAAGGGCCTTCATCGATTCAAAAGACAGCTGTCCCGCATCCTTTATTTCTGCCAGCATCCTTTCTTCCACTTGCGGATGCTTGGCCAGGACAGCAAAAATCCACGTCAGTACGTTTGCGGTCGTTTCATGGCCGGCTATTAAGATCGTGACAATTTGATCTCTCAGCTCTGTTCTTGTCAGCGGCTCTCCATTTTCATCCGCTGCCTGAAAGAGGAGGCTGAGCAAATGGCCGCTGTCCTGATTGTTCTCGCCCTTTTCAATAAGCAGATCTGCCAGCTCATCCAGGGTTTTTACACCGCGCTTATATTTTCGGTTTTGCGAAGTGGGAAGAAAATCAGGCGGTGAAAAAGGAGTCAGAAGAGAATTGGCCGTTTTTTCAATAATATCGCTTATCGCTGATGCGACAGGATTTGTTTCGTTACTCAGCCTTTCTCCGAACATGGTTTGAACGATAATCCGAAGAGTCAGATTCATCATATCCTCATGAATGGATCTTGTTTCTCCATCCCTGTAAGAAGAAAGCAGTTCTTCCGTCATGGAAACAGCTATATCTGCATACTCCGCAACTTTCCGTTTATGAAAAGACGGCTGCATGAGCTTTCGCTGACGCCTGTGCACTTCTCCTTCACTCGTCAAAACACCGTTTCCAAGCGTTTTTCCCAGCGTTTTTGAAGAAGAGCCTTTTACAAAAGCCTCCTCTTTTAACGTCAGGATCTGTTTGACAGCTTCTCTTGAATGAATGATATAGGATGTATTTTTTGACCTGGGGTTAATGGCGACAATTTCTCCGAGAGTATGTGTTTTGTATAAAAATTCAAGGGGATCTTTGCGGAATTTGAGGTAGTTCTGCAGCTGGGTTCCCGGTATTTTAGCAATCATCAGAAAATCCTCCTATTTGATTGATTATATGACAAGTATACAGCAGAACGCTGCTTTCCCGGGAGAAAGAAGCGTCCCCAAGAGAGAGTTCTATTGTTCTCTGTTAAAAGGTAGTATAATATGAATGAATGATTAAAAAGGAGGATGTCCCATGTCCGAGAAAAAAATGACCCTTCAAGAGGCGATTAAACAAAAGCTTGAAAGCAAAAAACAGGCACAGGCAAACGGCCAGGCCGGCGCTAAAGGTTCCAACCAGACCAAGAGCATGAAAAGCCAGGTGTCAAAGAAAACAAATAATCAGCGCAGAAGAATGGGCGTCTGATGAACGGCCAGAACAGGGAGCACGTTAAGCCCGGCATGTCCGTTCAAATTGTATTAAAGCAGGACCAGCGAAGCGGCAAGCTTACGCCTGGCATCGTAAAAGACATTTTGACAAATTCCCCCTTTCACCCTCACGGCATTAAGGTAAGACTTCAGGATGGACAAGTTGGAAGAGTCAAGTCAATCGATGTTAAATAAGTGTCTCGTTTGATCATATGGATCATAGATGAGAACATAGACAGTCAGCTGCCCTTCAATGACTTCTATCTTTTGTGAGAGCTGAAAGCCAAAATGTTCGTAAATACGGACATTTTCAAGTGTCTCTGTCTCAAGAACGCAGAATGTTTTTTTGCTGTCAGCTTCCTTGAGCGCAGCCCTTATCATTCTGCTCATAAATTTTTGGCCGCGACAGGCCGGATCTACTGCTACCATGTCTATGACTAGATGTGGTTTTTGTTTTTTATAGATGGCCATTTTCGCATGCACGGAAGATAGTTTCTGCGCTTTGCGTATAAATGGAATCAGCGGAACTTCCCTGATAAGGAGAAGACTTCTTAAAACGGTTTTAATGATGGCTCCACATAATACAAAATAGGAAGCAGCTTTATCCGTTCTTCTGACTGCAAAAATCCCTTCGACCTTATCTGACGTCACATAAACATCACTGACGGCAGCCACGATTTCCACTGTTCCTTTGTACGCGTTTTCAAGGATTTTTCTTCTCTTTTTTTCATCTGGAAAAAGATAAATGAACAAGGGGTTGCTGTGAAACGATTCTGAAAGCATGGCAGCAGCTTTATCTCTGTGTTTCTTTTGAAAGACAGTCAGTTTCTCATACATTTTCAGCCCTCCCTGTAAGAATATATGCTTTCTTGCACAAAAAAAGCTAACGTTTCAAGGTTAGCTTTTTCTATTTATTCATTTTTTCCAAAAACCCGCCAATCAGGTCATCTGCGGTTTCCTCTTTCTCTTCTTTCTCAGTGGATGCAGCTGTTTCCTGAAGGGCTTTTTCCCAGTCAAAATCATCGAGGCCCTGATTAGGATCGAAATCCTCTTCTGGTTCTGGATCTGAGTCCGGACGCACACTCGGCACTTCCTGCAGATAGAGCGCCTCGTCAATATCCAGCGATTTGCTCGTAAAGGAGGCAAGCAGGGAAGCGGCTCTTACCGGATCTGCAAGGATCTGATAAACAATGCTGCCAAGCAGCGCTTCAGAGTGTTCATGCTTGATCCAGTCCTTTTGAGCTTTGCTGAGCTTTTGCGGAATGGGGATGGTGATGCTTTCTTTGTCTTTGACAAATGAATCACTGACGCCCTGTGTGACGAATTCCGCAATTTTGCTTGAGAAATTCCTTTTTTCTGTCTCTTTCAGCTTCTGAAGCTGTTTGATAATATGCTCAGGGGTATCTGAGGGGATGCGGAACGTGATCGCCTGTCCCCTCTGAATGCCTGATGAACCGCCCTTATTCATATAACCACCCTATTTATTTGGCAGTAGCTGCTTTTTTATCTTCATTGCTTTTATCTTTGTTTTCCTTGCGGTAAAAATCAAAAATCAACTTGTAATAAGCATTTGCCATCATCCAGATGCTTTCATTTTCATCTTCAAAGAAGTCGATATTGTAGCCGTCCAGATTGTTGTTCAGTGTTTTAAGGTAATCTTTCAGCACAACGGCTCCTCCGCCGACGAAGTAGCAGATCTCAGTCTGAGAGTTCTTTTGCCATACATTGCGCAAGTGACGGTATTGCTTTTTGGCAAGGTCAAGAAGGATGCGGTCTGTAATGTCATGGACGCTTGTGCGGCTTCCTCTTACATAAATGTGGTTGCGGTCCTGTTTTTTCGTAATAATCTCGACTACATCACGGCGGCTGTCAAGCTCTACACCGTGCTTAGTGCGGATTTCCTCACGGATCGCTTCAAGTGATTCAACAACACCGAGATTAAAGCCCTGTGCTTTGTCGTCATCCACGTTGCGGTTTTTAATCACAGCGATATCTGTCGATAATCCGCCGATATCCTGAATGATGATGCGTTTGTCTATCAGATCTTTATTAATAATGTTTAAGTCTTTATCCATCACAAGGTTAATGTAGGCAGCAAATCCTTCAGGATAAACTTTCACTTCATCAAACTTGATGTTGACCTTCAACCCCTGGTATTTAGGTGTAATTAAAAATTCAACCTGATGCACATTCCCAAGAAGCTTTGAACGATAGCCCACATCTTTTCCTTCTTTTGCTTCTCTCAGCGGAAGGCCGGTTCCGAGCGTGTAGTTGGCATCGATCACTTTGTTGTTTCTGCGGAACACTTTTTCATTTTCAGGCTTTACGGCATCAAGAGCAATAGAAGCAAAGAGCATAATAAGAGTCTGGTCTTCTTCTGATTTGCTGCTGCCTGGATCAAGCTCAGAAGCATTGTCGCTTTTTGTCGCAAGAGAACCTACGCGGTAAATCGCATTGTTGTCTTTCAGGGCAGGGGAGTGCACTCTAATATGAATGCCGTCCAGCGGATCTTTGCTGTCCAGTTCTTCAATTCCAATAACAGGGCGGTCTTCAATATCCCTTGCGATCACGTTTGGTATGTATAGTTGAGATTCGTATTTTCCAAAGATTGCTTTTACGGCATCGTTGCCGACATCAATTGCTGCAATTCTAGATTTCGTCATATCAGTCATTCCTTTCCTTTCATGAATTAGTATAAAAATCCAATCACTTAAAGAGTATTAAAGATTGCCAGATTCGTCAATAGAAGAAGGAAGATTACAAATACGTATACATGTAAACAATTTCGTTTACAATCGTACACAAAAACGTATACAACCGTTACAAATTGTACACATCCCTATATACCAACACGCGTACACATTTGTACACTTGTAAACATTATTTGTATACAATAGATTACATTTTGTTTACAAGTAAACAATTTGTGTATACATGTAAACACTCCAAGATTCGATGCTGATAAAATGTCCGGAAAAACGGGTGTTCACACAGTCGAATTTCAGCGAAACATGCTGCCAAAAAAACAGGATTTTAACCGGATGCTGTCGAAATAAACAGTTTCAACAAGAAAGAGGAGAGCAAATATGCCGTCAACATTTCCATTGATTGAAACTGACCGGCTCAGACTGAGAAGCATCGATCAGTCTGATGCTGAACAAATCTATCAGACCTTTTCAAAAGAGGAAGTAACAAGGTATTACGGAATGAATGCTTTTAAGACGAAAGAGGAAGCAGAGGCCCTGATACACAGCTTCAAGCTTGGCTACCAGTCGAACAGGGTCATACGCTGGGGGATTGAGCTGAAAGACTCCGGCACATTGATAGGCACGTGCGGGTATCATTCCCTGTCCCAAAAATACAAGCGCGCTGAAATAGGCTACGAGATTTCACGTGACTACTGGAGAATGGGCTACAGCATAGAGGCTATAAAAGCTATTTTGTCCTTTGGCTTTGAAAAAATGGGGCTGATTCGCGTCGGGGCTGTAGTCATGATTGAAAATACACCATCCAGAAGCGTTCTTCAAAAGCTTGGCTTTAAAGAGGAAGGAAGACTGAGAGATTATATTATCCAGGATGAAAAACCTTATGACGTGATCATGCATTCTATCCTGAAGGAAGAATGGAAAAAAAGCGGATTCCAGTAAGGATACCGCTTGATCACACTGGCTTTATTTCTGACTGGGGCGGCTGTTCAAACCACCCTCGCCGAATCATCAGCTGTGTGCCATCTTCCGTAAAGAGCATAATATCTTTCATTATCAGCAGATAATGAGCAGCTACATCCCTTCTCATCGACAAAGATAAACTCCGTCCAATTAGAGATATGGCGGCGCCTGTTGATGCTGTAATCATGAACATAATCAGCTTTTCAGAAAAAGGGCAAACCTCTGAATCCGTAACCTCAAGCGATACTGGAATCGTTCCCAGATGACCTTCTTTCTTCAGCAGAAGATTAAAGACATCCACCTGCTTTTCAGCGAGCTTCTTAGCCCTTATCAAGTAGTCTCTAACTTCTTTATCTTTCATGGATTGAAGGAAGCCCTTAAGCAGCAGAATACCGATATAGTTGCGCTCGATAATAAAAAACGCTTCGCCAAGTTCAAACGAATTTAGCGGTCTTCTTTCACCAAACCAGCCGGTCAAATAGGAATTGTTTTCAACATAATGCACACTGTCAGGATAGGTCATTTTCGGCGGACGGTCATAAATCCCCTTAGAGAGCATCAAATCTACGGACATTTTGTACAAGCCTGTTACTTTCTGCTGCGCTTGAATAAAAAACGCAAGCAGATCTGTCCTGGCAACATTCGTAATGAGGGTAGAGACGCTGACAAGAGTAAGCTGGCTTGTCCGGTACACATAACTAAGCGCGTAAAGATCTGTATATAAAGGCGGTGCAGACAAATCCACCTCTGCATCTGAAAACCCGTCTGGAACAGGATAGTTTTCACCCTCTAAAAAGCGTTTTACCGTTTCCAGGTTAGATGCCGAAAGCTGCATCGCTTCTTTAACTAAAGGGGCAATTTCCTCGTCCTCCATATGGACCATAAAATGCTTTAAAAAGCATAAAGATGCACTTTCCTGCATATGCGTCGTCCACAATGCGGAGATTTCAGGAGTTGTTAAGTTAATATTGTGATGAACCATGTGCAGTAATCTCCCCTGTACCGGATTTTTTATTACTATTTCGTAAAAGCATTTATTTTATGCGAAAATAAAGCCGGTCTTAAAGACCGGCTCACCGTTTTTCTATAAACACCACTTTTAAATAATTGCCTTCTTTGTACTCTTTGATTGTTTTAAAATCAGCCGGAAGAGAGAATTCCTCAAGTATCCTGTATGATTCACCCGTTTCTTTAAACGCCGTTTCAATAAACCCTTTAAACTTCTTCATAGAGAATGTACTGCAGTTTGTGGAGGCAACGATGACTCCTTTATCTGAAGTCAGAGCAATCGCATCCTTCAGCAGATCTTTATAGTCTTTCGCAGCACTGAAGGTAACCTTTTTTGACCTTGCAAAGCTCGGGGGATCAAGAACCACCATATCGAACTTCAGCTTTTTCTTCACGGCATACTTGAAATAGTGAAACACATCTTCCACGATGATATCCTGTGCTTCATAATCAATGCCGTTAATGCTGAACTGCTCGATCGTTTTACTCATGCTGCGGTTCGCCAGGTCTACGCTTGTTGTTTTAACGGCTCCTCCGAGTGCTGCATAAACAGAAAAAGCACCCGTATAAGAAAAGAGGTTCAGCATTGTTCTTCCTTGTGCATACTTATCTCTGATGGCTTTTCTGACCTCTCTCTGATCCAGAAAAACACCCACCATGGCTCCATCGTTCAAATACACCGCAAACTTAACGCCGTTTTCCTTCACGATCAGCGGAAACTCGGGCTGTTCTCCTTCCACATAGCTGTCTTCATCCACCACTTGGCCTTTAGTATCAAACCTTTTTTTCTGATAGATGCCTGCAGGTTCAGCGTACTTTTTCAGTGCATCCAGGATGGCTGTCCTGAACTGATAGATGCCTTTGCTGTACCATGTCAGCAAGTAATAGCCGTTAAAAACATCAATGGTTAATCCGCCAATGCCGTCACCCTCACCGTTAAACACGCGAAAAGCTGTCGTATCCGTGCTTTCGAACAGCTGCTTTCTGTAAGAGAGGGCGGTTTTTAGTTTTTCATCAAAAAAGGCCTGGTCAATGGGTTCACCTTCTTTATGAGTCAGGATCCAGCCCGCTCCTTTATTCTGCCTGCCATAATAGCCCAAGCCAATAAACTGGCGCTGCTCATCAAGGAGCCTGATTAATTCCCCTTCTTCTTTCAGAGCGGAGGAATCTACAAGAGCATCTTTAGGGATAAGCGGATTGCCGCTTTTCATTTCATTTGCGTATTTTCGTTTGATCAAAATGGTTTTTTCCATAGCATGTTCCGTCCAATCTTTTGTGAATTCTTTTACCCATACTACATGAAAGTCCGGTCACTTGCCAGAATGCCCGAAGAAGGCCCCTAAAAAGAATTTTCAAACAAAATGTTTCTTTTTAAAAAAGCCGGGGAATAACAACGAATAGAAACAGCAATACACAAAACCACACTGAAAGGATGAATGAAAATGGGCATTATTTTATACTTAATCGTCGGCGGTTTAATCGGCTGGCTGGCAGGAGTTATTTTAGGGAAAAACGTTCCGGGAGGCATTATCGGAAACATTATTGCAGGGATCATCGGAGCATGGATCGGCGGCGAACTTCTTGGTTCATTCGGTCCTTCATTAGCAGGAATCGCGATTATTCCGGCATTGCTTGGAGCAATCATCTTCGTATTCTTGTTAAGCCTTATTCTTCGCTCAATGCGTAAAACAGCATAACATGAGATCTGGCATCCGCTGACTGCGGGTGCTTTTTCTATGGAAAAAAGCATAAATAAAAGGCCCTGCCTGAGCAGGACCTTATATGCATCAATAAGTTGTGCGTCTTCCTTTGCGCTTGTTCAGCATCTTTTTCACAATCGGATAGACGATAGGTGCATATTTAATTGCTTTTCTAATTAAATTCTTCAAATCGATCTCCTCCTCTTTCTGATTAGTTTCCCATTTTGGCTTCTTAATAAACGCTTCAAGCCTCAAAGTAGAGGTGGTAGTGATTTCTGCAGCCCGGGTTAAAGTCCGATTTGCAGGAAGGGCATTCATACCCGCTTTCCATGTATTCGTTTATGGTGAGCTCGTGATGGCAGTTTCCGCAGAAGATGGCTTTTGTATCAAACTCTTCCTTTTTCCAAACTTCATGAGCATGACCTGACAGCTCGCTGTGACACTCAAAGCAGGCATAATAGATCCCGCAGCATGTAAATTTGATGGCAATGATATCTTTTTCGGAAGAATAGTGGCTGCATCTTGTATTGCGGTCAAGATCAACACCCTTAATGTTCATGTATGCTTCACACTCCTCAGAATGGCTTACAGGGAGTTGTAATGGGTTGTGCAGGCCTTTTCCTTTACCGAAGAAAAGAAGATCAGGAGAACGCCCTGCAGCGCCCTATGGAATCATCACGATTTTCCCTGTGCTTTTTCTGCTTTCAAGCAGACGGTGGGCATCAGCACCTTTGTTTAATGGAAAGGTAGCGGGATCTGCCAGGGCAATTGATCCGGAGGTAATCCATTGAAACAGCTTGTTCGACCGTTTTATACGTTCATCCCGGGAAGTAAGAACGTTCCATAGATCTCCGCCGGTCAGTGTTTTGGAGGTATCCATGAGCATCCTTGGATCGATGTGGACAGGATCTCCTCCTGCCATACCGTAGAAAACAACTGTGCCTCCGGTTCTTACTGCCTTAAAGCTGTCCATAATTGTGGACCCGACTGATTCATAAACGACGTCAGCACCTCTCCCCTTTGTTGCGTCCAAAATTTCCTGCACCCAATGATCACTGTATAAAAAGGCATCTTGAGCTCCAATTTTCTTAGCAACCGCTGCTTTTTCAGGGGTCGAAACAAGCGCTATTACCTTTCCGCCAAATATACGAATCATTTGAGTCAGAAGCTGGCCCACACCCCCTGCAGCTGCATGTACGACGCAAACATCTCCTTCTTGAACGGCATAGCTGTCTGAGGTTAAATACTGGGCTGTCAGTCCCTGCAGCAAAACACTTGCTGCTGTTTCAAAAGAAATATCTTCTGGTAAAGGAATGACTTTATCTGCAGGAGCAGCAGTCAGTTCTGCATTTGAATAGGGAACGTCGGCAAAGCCGACGCGGTCACCTTTGCTTATATGAGTAATGTTAGAGCCGGCTTCCTCTACAATTCCTGCTCCTTCATAGCCAAGAATAAAAGGCGGGGAGCCTTCTAAGTGGTAATTTCCTTTTCTGCGGTAAACATCTGCAAAGTTTAAGCCGACAGCCTTCATTCGTATGAGGACTTCGTCAGGGCCAATGACCGGTGTCTCAACATCTGCCATCTCGAGAACCTCAGGTCCGCCGAACTGATTGAATACTAATGCTTTCATAGGGTCAATCCTCTCTGTTCAACTGTTTTCTACAGTGTACCAAATTCTGAAGCCATAAAAAAAGACAGCCGTATTACCGGCTGCCTCTCAAATTGTCTGCTTTTTTGCTTTGTGTCATTTTAGGAATCAGAATTCCGATGATAAGCAAAACCCCCACTGAAATCAGAAGGATATATGTCATCAGCAGTCCTGTGTTCCCGCTTTGCTGCTGTTCTTCGCCAGTGCTGACTGTCCCTGACGCCTGGTCTGTGCTTTCTGAAAACAGCCCCATTTGCTCCGCTTTGGATTTGATGGTGTTGTTCTCTTTTGTGTATTGAGTGAAAAGGCGGTCTTTCAGTTCATCCTCAGCATCTCTTCCGGGTTTTTGAAAGGTTAAACTTTTTTGTTCTTCCGGAATTTCTTTTCTTTTTTCATAGAGACCTTTTTCGTGAAGGTACTCTGTGTTTTCCTTGCGCTCTTTTTCTTCATAAATATTCGGGTCAAGCTGATTGAGATCTGTCTCAGCAAGTGCTGATGCCCCGCCCGATAAGACGAGGGCAAGCAGCAGAATCGCCGCTGAGAGTGTTCTACATTTCATGCGCATGATCCTGATCAGCCGGTTCATTTGTGTTTTTAAAAGCATTGACGACAAACGGCAGAATGGTCAGGACAAGGATGATGCCTGCGAGTACAAGTATCCCTTGAGTAAAGAGGTTTTCAGCATCGTATTGGATTGAAATATACACTTTCGACATTGGATCTTCGTAGTTGAAATTCGGCGCAGCCAGTGCAAGCAGCGGGCTTACAAAGAATGCGACAAGTCCTACGCTTGCAACCCAGCCTAAGAAATTGCTGAACAGGAAAGCCGTCCGGACAACTGTTGAGGCGGCGAATACAAGCAGAATGGTGAAAATGGACCACTGGATCGCCCGTTCATTCGTCAAGGTGTAAATATTCAGACCAAATACACTGATAATCAGCCCTACAAGGAGGTTCAGAAGTGTAAACATGGAACCTCTGACAAGCATCGGAGCCGTTTTGAAATAGTTGCTGAAGTAGCCGATCAGCAGACTGCTGATTAAAATAATGACCAATATCACGACAGGAGGAACAGCTTTCGCCTGCGCTGCCGGTGCATCTCCGCTGATTTGAAGCGGATTTGCAAGGTGTTCGTAAACATAGCCATTGTTCTGTCCGTCTACAAATGTGTTGCCGAGGATGCTGAACACATCATCCCTTACAAGCTGGGTAGACGCTACGTTTGTTGACCACTTTTCATTCAGGACATCGGCTTCGGACTGAACCTGATTCACTTTTTGCTGAAGGTCGTCTGTACTGCTGACAACCGTATCCTGTCTCTCGCCAAGTGAATTCACAAGCTCTGTCATCATCGCGATTTCCTGTCCAATCGTTTGCTGATTGGAGACAAGTGTCGTTCCATCCGAGTTTTCAAGAGGCATTCTTGAAGTTGTATCGCCTGATTCCTGAACCTGGCTGAGAACCTTTGCTGCGCTCTCTTCCATCGCAATAAGATCTTCAAGGATGGCTGACTGCTGCGTCTCAAGCTCTGCACTGTATTCATCCATGAAAGCAAGAGCTGATGCCTGGAGGTCTTCCATTTGCTTTTCTGATTCGGGAAGTTCCTGATTCAGCTTATCCCATGCTCCCTGCTCCTCTGAATTAATGGACAGGATGGTATTGATTTTCGTCTTTTGCCATTCATCTGAAAGCACGGCATCTTTAGCCGGTACTGAAGGGTTGTTTAATCTCGAAACGGCTGCTTCATATTGAGCAAGAACCGTGTGGTAGCTTAATACTTCATTCATTGAACCGTTTTTGATCGGTTCATTAAAGATTGCTTCCAGCTTTTGTTTTCGTTCAGCCGGCAGGGCGTTTAAAACCGCCTGTTCCTGGGAACGGATGGCTGCTGACCCTGAATTAACGTTATCGCTCAGCTTTTTCAAGCGTTCTTCAAGTGCCGTGATCTGCTCCTTCAGAAGCTGATTTTCATTGAAAAGCTCAGTATTTTTAACAAGAAGGGCATTGTATAGCTCTAAAAGCTTGTCATACTCGCCTTTCCATGAGTTTTCACTCTCTTTAGCCTTTATGGCCTGTTCGACTTCAACAAGCTGGGCAGAAAGGCCGTCTAATTGGCCGATGACCTCATCCACTTGAAGGGGTCTAGGCTCAGGCACCGTTTCAAGAAGGGCTTTCAAGATTTTCAGCTGTTCAGATATGGCAAGAATCTTAGCCCGCTCTTCTTCCATATTGGACGCGTTTCCTTCACCCGGTTCTCCAGGCTGAGGCGTTTCTCCGCCGTCCCCTGGAGGCTGTTCTCCCCCGTCGCCCGGTTCTTCTTCAGAACTTCCGCTTATCGCCTGCCTTAGAGGAATAAGCTCTCCTTCAAGACGGTTCAGCGTATCCTGATTTTCTTTCAAGATAAACATGTCTACATAATCATTATGAACAGCCGCAAGCTCTCTTTCCTGGCGCTCTGTCTGGCTGAGTCTTACATTCCCGAGGTTTTCGGCTGCAGCCTGATTTTGATCAAGCTTCTGCTGCATCGTCGTCATATCAGAAGCAAGCTTGTCTCCTTCAGTCTTAAAAGCAGCCTGTGCCGCATCCTGTCTTTGATCAACATCAGATGTACCGCCCTGGATGCTTGTCAGGCTCTCCTCTTGAGCCAATGTCAGAAGCTGCTGCTGGTCTTCTTGATACGCTTGGTATTTCTCGACATATTCAACGAAAGCAGCAAGGCTTTTTTCGAATTGTTCAGCAGAATTCCTGCGGTCAGGATTCTCTTTTTCAGCCTGCTCAATTGTTGATTTCAGCTGTTCAAGCATTTGCTTTTGCTGCGTCAGTTCGCCGGCTAAATCTTTTGAGCTTGGCTTGTAAAAATTAAGCATGGCATTCTGAAACGCGATTTCTTTCTCAAGGATGCGGTCAAATTCCTGACGCACATTTTCCATGTCCTGAGACACATAGCTCCAGTAGAGAGAAGACATTTGTTTGTTTACGCGGTTTGTCGCGTCTTCAAGCTCGCGGAGCACTCTCTGTCTGTTTTCAGCATTCAGCTGGTTTTGAACGGTGTATTCAAATTCCGCTTTTGAAGGCTGCTGCTGATCATAGGTCAGAATGTTATTTGAAAAGTTGGAAGGAATATAAATAACGGCATCATATTCTCCGTTTTTCAATCCGTTGACAGCCGCGCTTCTTCCAAGAATCGTCCATTTATATTGCGACTCATCATCAAGGATTGCTGCGACTTCTTTTCCGAACTGGACAGGCTCCGAATCGGACTTTTCTTCCTCTTCGACTTTTTCCGCTCCCGTATCTTCATTGACAACGGCAATATTACGGGTCGCATTTTCTCTCACTTCAAGAGGGTTGTCCCCGATAAACTGAAAGAAAAGCGCCGGCACTGCAAGAATCAGCAGCACCGCAGCAATCATTTTTATCGTATGTTTTCGTTGATCTGTCATGTGTAGATCTTCCTTTCAATGGCGCAAAGAGGAATTTGAATTTTCGTTTCTTTGCCGTTTTCCACATAGTATCCAAATCCAGGGTGTATTTCGCTTTCTTTTCTGCTGTATGGCAGAGTGTACAGCGTTTGCTCTGATTTTTTCATCAGGATCAGAGCCTGTCTGATTTGCTTGATTTCCGTCGTAAATGAATCAAATCCTTTTGTCAGTTCATTGTTGTTGCCGGAAATAATGACGTTAAAGCCAAGATGGCTGTAGTTTTTCATAAAGCGTGACAGCCTTTCCTGAAGCATGCTGTCAAGCGACTGCTGAAACCTTGCATATCCGTCGACAACGAGCATTACAGGCGAGAAGGCCAGGTTGTTTACCGCCCCCTGTTGGATTGCGGTCAAATATGTGCTTTCTCTTTCTTTGAAAAGCTCTTCTGAAGCATCCAGCCATGCTGTAATCTGCTCTTTCGTATCAAGGTAGGATATCTTGTCCTCGGAGGCATAGTTTGAGAGCCCGCGGTCAATAGAGTCAAAGATCCCGATTGAATCCGTTGCCTGCAGAAGCGCCGTATTAAGCACAACTTTAAGGACATTGGTTTTGCCTTTTTGAGTCTGGCCAATAATGACGCAATGCTTCGTTTTGGCCAGATTGATGCTGACAGGCTGGACATGCTCTTCATCCAGTCCGATCGGAATGACTCCTGTTTTTTGAGAGCCGTCTGTAAACTGAGTGAAATTGATCATAGAAAGCTCTGCAGGAAGCATAGGAATCGGGCGCGGAAGTTTAGCTCCGCTGTATTTCTCTTTCAGCATGCTGATGTCTTCCTTGATGGCATCAAGAAGCTCATAATCATCCCTGCCGTCAGCAGGAAGGAACATTTGCGAGAAGAATACCGATTCTTTTTTGATGATGGCCCTGCCCGGAACCGGTTCAGGCGCAAATGGAAGTTTGCCCACTGCCATATAGGTTTCGGTCGTATCCATCAGGTAGTGGAGAATTTTAGTCTTCATGCTGTTCATCAGCGACTGGCGCATCGATTGAACTCTCGTAGCCGTGAAGATCATATAAATGCCGAGTGACTGTCCGTCACGCGCAAACTGGATCAGCTGCGCCTCGAGCTCCTGCATTTCTTCCTTGACCAGATCAAAATTATCAATGGTGATGTACATAAGAGGCAGTTTATGACTGCTCAGGGAGTTGTACATCTTGATGCTGCTGACTTCCTGCTGCTGGAACAGCTGCTTTCTGCGCGAAATCTCATCGCGCACGATCCGCATGAACTTATCGATTTTCAGCTCCTGATCAAGCTGGAAATAGTCGGCCGTATGCGGCAGCTGTCTCAGCGGCAGAAGCGTTCCATTGCCGTAGTCAATCACATAGAAGTGTGCTTCTTCAGGACTCAGCTTTGATGCAATGCTCATTAGAAGAAGCATCACGGTGTGGGATTTTCCGTAGCCCGATGAACCAAAAATGGCCACGTTGCCGTCGTCCATCAGCTGATATGCAACCGGTGTCTGACTTTGCTTTTCAGGCTCATCCACAAGCCCGATGAAGATTTCATGCTGATCCTCTGCGCCGTACTGATGGCGCGAGATTCTTGCTTCGAGTGGAGGCAGCCACGGGCTTCTGAGCTTTTTGATGCCCATTTGATGCTGCAGCGCCTCAATTTTATCGACGATCACTTCAATTTCAGACTCAGAATCCTTCTTGCTTTGCTCAGCAGACTGGAGGTTTGAAAGCGGCTGAAGACCTAAATCCGTTACGATTGCCACCTCATCCTCTGATTCTGATGTTTCCTCGAGATAAGGCGCTCCTGACCATGCAGACTGGAACAGCTCGTACACTTCGTTGTTTCCGACCTGCAAATAGCCGCGGCCAGTAATCGTAATGGAGGCTGCATCTGCATTTTTCAATATCTCTTTACTGTCGCTTGCATCTTGAACTTTCAGCGCCACGCGGAATCTTGCGTTGCTCCAGATTTGATCAT
Organism: Metabacillus sp. SLBN-84; assembly: GCF_053629595.1. Classification (NCBI taxonomy): domain Bacteria; kingdom Bacillati; phylum Bacillota; class Bacilli; order Caryophanales; family Bacillaceae; genus Metabacillus; species Metabacillus sp. SLBN-84. Next base: position 211,926 of record NZ_JBRJIP010000001.1, on the reverse strand, counting down.
CAATGACCCCGCCCGGTTTTTGGGTTGCGAGGATCAGATGGACACCGAGGCTCCGGCCGATGCGGGCTGCACTGACAAGCTCGCGGATAAAATCAGGCTCTTCGCTTTTCAGCTCGGCGAATTCGTCTGAGATTAAAAATAAATGCGGCAGCGGCTCTTCCGCCTGATTGCGTTTGTAAAGCGTCGTGTAGTCGTTGATGTGATTGACCTGATACTGATCAAACAGCCTCTGGCGGCGCTTCAGCTCGCTCTTGATGGAAGCAAGAGCACGCGCGCTGAAATTTTTGCTGCCTTCTATATTTGTAATCGTTCCGAGCAGATGAGGCATATTTTTAAATGGCTGGGCCATTCCGCCGCCTTTATAGTCAATAAGCAGAAATGCCACTTCATGCGGATGGAAATGAACCGCAAGAGACAGGATGTAGGTCTGAAGGAATTCACTTTTCCCTGAACCGGTCGTTCCCGCAAGCAGTCCGTGCGGTCCATGGGCCTTTTCATGAAGGTTCAGTTCTACGACATCTTCCTTCCCTTTAAGTCCTACCGGAACAGCCAGGGACTTTGCTGATTCCCTCGTCAGCCAGTTCTGCTCAATCGGAAGCTCGTCCACTTCTTTGACATTCACCATCTCAAGGAAGGACACGCTTTTCGGAATGGAATTTGTCATGCCGATCTGGTGATCCAGCGTTCTCAGCATCCTAGCAAAAGATTCATTGCCTTCCCGTTCATGCGAATCGAGCCTGAACGGAATGGAGGCCGCTTTTTTCTCCTGAATGAGAATATCGCCTTCCTGGTCGTTCACATAGCGGACAAGCGTGTGAATGTTGTCTGAAAGACTTTCTTTCGCCTCAGCCGCAAAAATAACCGAAATCCCTAGATGAGAGAATTCACCCTCAAGATATTCCAGAATGACATGGTCTGAGATAAGCTGCTGATTGGTGATGACGAAAATCAGGTGCGGGGCAAATCTCGTTTTCTCATTTTTTTCTTCCAGATCGCGCTCTCTCAGAATTTCATAAATGGATGTGAGCAGCTGATCCCTTGTCTGTTCGTTGTAGATCATGCCCTTGGCATAGGCATGAGGCAGCTGAAAATGCGGGAGCCATTTCATCCATTCCCATGTTTTGTACTCTTTTTCGTTGAATATAAAGACGAAGCGGACATCATGGTAGCTCTGGGAAAAAGCGAGCTGTCCGATCAGCTGGTGAAGCTCCTTTTTAATAACGGCTTCCTTCCCGATCAGCCCCATCGCTCCCTGTGAAAGATCCACACTTACAGGCACGTCGCGCACCTCTTTGTAAACCTTCTCCATTTGCTGGGACTGTTCAAGCAGATCATCTACTTCACGGTTAGCCATATCGTTTGAGCTGAGTGAGATTTCATAGCTGGATTTAACCGTTCCAGTACCGATACGGAGCTCCAAAAAGTCCGTGCTCTCAGGCGTCCGCTCCCAAATCCTGTCGGAAAGCTGATGGGTCATGTACTTCATCTGCTCAAACGACGGAAAATGAAACGAGAGAACCTGGCGCTGCTTTTCCGATACTTCCTGAAGCTCGCGGCGCTTAGCCTCTAAATATTGTGTGTAAACGCGAAGTCTGCGTTCCTGACGTCTTTTCGTCGTGCTTTTATCTCTGAAATACTGCGCGGTTGATGTGATCAGGGTCATCACGAACATCACCATCGAAATGATGATGAAAATCCCCCGCGGCGCAACCAGCGCCACAATTCCCATTGCAATCATCATGACAAGAGGCGGAAGGATAATCAGCCACAGGCTGCGTGAGTGATCATCGCTCTCCTGGGAAGGGAAGGTGAGATTGACCTTTTCCTTCGGCAATTCATAGATCATCCGCGGCGTCCTGCGGTATATTGGATATTTTTTACTCATTTCAGAGCGCGGTTTTTCCGTTTTCGGAAGGGAAGACTGAAAGCCTTCAAAGCATGTCACTTGAAGAAGGTCCTCCTCCAGAAGACGCACCGTCATAAACGGCCAGAAGAGAAGGTCACCTGTCTCAAGCGGCGTGATGCTGTCGATTTTCCGGCCGTTCAAGTAAACCGTTTCATCACCCGGCTCGACCTTCCAGCTGCCGTTTGTCCGGAGCAGGCTCAGCTGGTTTTTTCCGAGTGCTGCTGACTGATTTTCTTTGAAAATGTGAGCGTCCCTGCTTACTGACGAAAATGTAACCTCTTTCTTTGAACCTATGAATCTTGTCTCTGAAACTTCTTCTGCTGCTGTGAAAAACACCGTCAGCTTTTCTCCGTTATCTTCAAAAACAACCGGTTCATCCGGTGATGCCGCGCCAATTTCCCGGTCTTCCTGGAGAATGGACAGACCGCTTCCGTTGTCCGGCTTTACAAGCTTAAGCGGGCCGGATGAAAACGGAAAATTTCTCACCGTCAATGTATGCTGGATATCAGGACCGATGGTAACCGGCCTGAATGATTCATCGTTCAGCTGAAGCTGCTGATAGGAATCCCCGTGAAAAACCCATAACGTACTCATGATTTCACCTCCTGTTGCCTATGATCAGTTAGAGCCTGAACCTGCAGGAGCGGCAGGCTTTTCTGCAGGTGCCTTCGCTTTTGCAGCTTCCTCTTTGGCTTTTGCCTCTTGTGCAGCCTGCTGTTCTTCTTCTTCCTTCTGCTGCTCTACCTGTTCCTGTGCCTGCTGTTCTTCTTCAAGCCTTGCTTCTTCTTCTTTCTTTTGAGCTTCCTGCTCTTCTTCGTACTGCTCAATTTCAGCACGGATTTTTTCAAGCTGCTGCTGTTTTTCCTCGCTGTCCAGTTCACTGTCAGCTTTAATTTGCTCTTCATATTTGATCAGACCGAAAATGATTAAATCTCGTTCTTCAAGGTTTCTCGCAAGGTCAAGGGCTTCTTTCGCTTCACCTCTGCCGACATGAATCCAGTACTCAAGGTACTGCGGATCAGACTGCAGCGTCACCCGGTTTTTCAGCATTTCTTTCTGGTCCTCTGTAAGTGACTCGTTCACAACGTAGGAGGATGCAAGCTGATATTTTACGACAAGGGGCATCTCATCAATGCTATAGCCTTCGAGCGTGCTGACAACCTCACTGAAGTTGTTGCCCAGGTAATGTTCATTGCTCGCGACAAACGCTTCCTGTTTAGGATTCAGGGAAAAAAGGGAATAAGCTGTATAAGCAAGGGCCGGTACAAGCAGGATCAAAAAGCCCAGCGCAACATACCGCGTCATCTTCCATTTTTTCTGGGGAATGGTTACAAGCGCTGCATTCCGTCTATCTATTTCCTTCATGTTTTTTTCAATAAGCTCAAGGAGCTGTTCATATGTATCTGCTGATAGAATTTCTTTCGGAACAGGCGGAACATCGAGCGTCTCGTTGAATTTCAAATACTGCTCGAACGAATATTTCGAATCCACTGCAGCCGCCGCACAGGCTTTTACCTCCCGGAACAGCTGGCCGCCGTCCTGTTCATAAGGGGGAATGCTCTCCATCACGCCATAGTGGAGAAAGTACGGGGTAAAGCTCTGGTCAAAAAGAAGATTCTCGGGACAAACAATAAGATGTATACGTGAAAGCGAGTGATTTTTTACCTTTTTTACCAGCTGATAGGAAAAATTCCACTTGCTTCGTTCATCTTTTTTATTTAAACTGGAAAAACCCAAATAAGTTCTAGGAGGCTGAACATGAACCCTCAATTCATCTTCAGCCAGTGTTACATCACGCTTAATAGACGGATCCATTTCTTTGATCATTTCAATCTCTGATACATGATCAAGCTTTACTTTTTCTGTTTGAAAGACGAATGTATAGCCGTCTTTCTCTTTTTCGATGACAGCATCAAGCTGCTGCTCCAAATATGCCGGTTTTTTTTCTGACATTGAGAATGACTCCTTCATAGGATTTCAAATCGGTCTCCTGTTGTAATTCCGCATTCTACAAGCTTATGGTTGCCTGATAGGACAATTTGCTTATTGGGAACGCGCACCCAGTACCCTTCTCGAGGTGGGTCAGAAATGCATTTTGCCTGCCACACAATATCCACTGCTTTTTTCACAGAGTGATAGTTCGACAGCCTCAGATCAAATGTTTCTCCTGTATAATGCTTCAAATCTATCGTCACTTCTATATACATGCCTTTTCACCTCAAAAATGAAGAAGCGCCTTCATCTAAAATAGAATCGGCGCTCCTTTTTAGCACTTCACTAAATTGTCTTTCAGATGCTATTAGCCGCGGATTTGGCCAGCAATGTTTGCATCCGCTTCTTGAAGAGCGTGTGCTGTTTTGTCCAATTGTCTTGAGATATCTTCTACAAGATTCTGCATTTGCACGAAAGAAGGCTTAAGCTCCTCGTACTGGTCTCTGAAAGCGTTGCTCGCTTCCCCTTCCCACATAGCCTGAAGCTGACCGATCATGCTGTCAAGACGGCCGATCATTAGACCAAGTTCTCCACCTTCATTGCTGTAGCGTTTTGACATATCGACAAGTTCTGCTGGTGTTACGCGAATAATACCTGACATCATTATCTCTCCTTTTACATGAATTTACATTAATTGTATAAACAAAGACCATGAAGGTCAATTGTTACTTGGGTGATACTAGTAAAATGGTACAAACTATCTACTAATATGTAAGAGAGGAAAAAAATCTCACTACTAGTAAATTCTATTTATAAATACCCACTATTAAATGGATAATAAACCTATTTTAAGGAAAAATTTTAATAAAAATTCCAGTTTGTAGTTGGTAAGTCCTTTTTATTTTCTGATCCTTAATGTCTTATTTAGTGGAATAACGTATTAGACTAGCTTACTGGTTCTTTTTTATCATAGCGGATCGTCACGCTCTGGGTGCGGATTTCTTCTATTAAAGTAGTGTATTGGTTCGAAAGCATGTGATTCATGTAGGTATACTGATTGACAGCATGTTCATTCTCCCGCTGAAGCTGACTCAGCTCTTTAAACACTTCATCAATGAACAGGGCGGAGCTGCCTGCCAGTTCATTTGTAATATAGGAGGTCAGAGCTGCATCTTCAGAAGCGATTTGGTTCAGCTGGGCATTGACATGGTCTGCTTTGCCGGGATGTTCCGAAATCGATTCAAACCGGTGCCTTTTATAGATTTGGTTCATCTAAATAACCCCTTTCTATCTCAGCTCAAAAATGGCGGCAATGTCCTTTTCTTCATTAAACATTTTTTCAATCGATGTTTTAATGGAAGTCACAAGCCTTCTTCCTTTATCAAACTGATACTGAAAATGATGTACAGCTTCCTCCATACGGTCAGCAAATGCAGAGGGGAGAGGCGGGATGTGCTCATGCACCTGAATGCTGCTGATCTCGGCATCCTCGAGGTTAAACATACTCCTGAAAGCGCGGGGGTTTGTCTCCATATCCTGAATCTGATTCAGCAGATGCCTTTTTCTCATGTCAAAATCATCAAGGAATGCTGCATCATAGGCAGCCTGATATCGCTTAAGTGATTCTTCCCGGGCTTCATAGCTGTCCATCCCCCTCTGATAAATCCGTACTGAAGAGGAAAGGTTCACTTCAATTTTCTTTCCGTCTGCACCCGTTTTATAAAGAATAAGATTTCCGCCTTCATAGCGCCTTCCTTTTTTCGCAAGCGCGTTTGACACCTGCTGCAGGCTGTGGCCCTCGACAGCTGCCCCGAAATCAAGCTTCGCTCTGTCAATGGCAGCAAAGATCTTGTCGAACCTGTCCATTAACCCATTGATCTTTGAATAGATTGCTTCAAACCGTTCCGTCATATCCTTGATATTTTCATAGAAGGTAAAGGGATTAAGAGTAAGCAGCTCCTCCATCGTGCTCATGCTCATCAGATCAGTTATCATCGAACGGATTTCAATCACATCATTCTCCATGCCTGCGAGCTCACCCTCAATAATCGAGATTTCTTCACTCGTTAAATCCGTGAAAATGCTGAGAATGACCGGTATGTTCTCAGCAAGCACAGGCAGCTGCTCGATGAAATCTCTTAAACTCACAGCCATCTCATCAAACTTCTTCATCGTTTCCCAGGCAGAATCCAGCGTATCAACAGGATTATCCGTGATGTTGAAGCCCTCCCACTCACTCTTCAAATCCTGCACCAAGACAAGATCAATTCCCGTCATCGCCTTAATCAGTCCGTCGTAGCCGCCTGCCTTGTACGCAGGGGCGTACTTCACAAGAAACTTCTGCATCTCATACAAATCCTCATCCGAGAGATTCGCAATCCGCTCTCTGATACTCTCAAAATCAGGATTCGAATCCAGCATCGTCCGGCTTCCCAAATCCAAAAATCCGCGCAGCTCAGAAGCAGCAAAGAGCATATCCTCCTCATTCGTGAGGTGGTGGATGTTCTTGCCTTGTTCTTTGTAGTAAGTTTCGGCGAAGGCTTTCAGGTCTTTGGGTGGGATGGTGTAGATTTGGTCGAAATCTGTTTCATCTATATTAAATTCAATAAATAGTTTACCTCTGAATTTAGAATCAATTGCTGCTAATTGGTATGCACTAGGAGGAGCATCATTTATCGCATAAACCTTTTCAAAGTCTCCTCTAGTAATAGCAAGCATTTGAATAAGATTACCTCCTAAAGAGTGTCCGATTCCAAGTTTTTTTAATGGTATCTCTTCCTTAGTTATGTCTGCACCTAAACTCTTGGACTTATTTTCTAGGTCTTTCTTTATTTTCTCGTTGACCAATTCTTCAAATTGATTTGCAGAGTCAAACTGACTATCGTTTTGCCCTGAAAAAATTCCCATAGCATTATATATCCAATCTAAAGGTCTATCCTTTTCACTATTTCCCTCTTTATGTTCACTCCCTCTAGTAATCGTATATGTTTGATTTATTCCTTTTTCATAATCATAAAAATGAAGGATAGTCCCATCAAAACCAGAATCTTCATTTTTATTTAGTTTAAAATCCTCAGAGCGATAAACTTTAATATTTACAGGAGGCTTTTCACCAGTTTCCTCTATATAGATCCGTCTAATGTCTTCCTCGGTAATCCCTTCATACTCTAGTTCGGCTATTCTGGCTCTAATTAAATCGGTAGCTAACACTTCATTATTATTCATGTTATCACCTTAATCATTTAAATTTTACGGAATCTATTATCTTCTTCGTTTTTTCTTTTACTGCTGAAGGAGATAATTTACACGATTTTGGATTTTCAATACATCGACCAGAAAATACAAAGCGGACACCCTTATCTGATTCATTGGATACGATATAAGCATTATAGAAATACAGCCCGCTGTCACGATCTTCATATTCCCCATAATAAATAGTCTTATCATCAAGCTTATAGTCCGAATACTCACCACTGTAACCTGTAGCAGTTGACAATTGCTTAGTATATAGCGAAATGTTCTTAGCATGAGGGCTTTCTTCAAAATTAATAGTAATAAAATACGTTAAGTTTTCCTCATCAAGTTTTTCAGCAAAACTAAGAGCTTCATAATTAGTGTCAATCTGTTCATAGTCTCCAACAGAAATCTTTCCGTTTTCAGGGAATAACATTGTGTACGCTTCAGTCTTTGACTCAAACGTATAATATCCTTTTTCTGTTTCCTTCGTTGATTTCATAAACTCTCTAGTGAATTCATCCTTAAACGCCCTAGTTTCCGGCAAAGATTCCTGAGATACTTTTCCGTTTCCCTGTTCTTTAGTCATTCCGCAACCTCCTGTAAATGCAAGCATGATTGTTAAACACAGCAGTATTGTTTTTTTCATTGTGATGGCTCCTCTCCGGAGATGAAATTTAATATAATGTGAAGTTGCTTGGTGCTTGGTATGGCTTTAAGCGTCTTGTTCATTTACCTGACGTTTACTTCTGTTTAAATGTTTCATTCTTTATTTAAAGATAAGTGATTCAACGATTTTCTCAAAGCTTTCATTTACATTTTTTGAGTCGAGACCGCAGGGCTTTTCTTTATCTGTACAACCTCCGTTGAAATTGAGCGATATTGCTTTATCTGTCCCTGTATCCCCTATATAAGCTAAGTGAGTAACAGCTTTTTTCCCAAAACTAACTTCTTCTTTGGCTGCATAATAAACATCATATCCTTTACCGGTTTCTTTCCTGTACTCACCTTTATACCCCGCCATATCAGATAATACATTTAACTTTGCAGAAATATTATTTGTCGTCTTTCTATCTTCGAAAATGACTTTTATGTAGTAGGAATAATTCTCTTCCTCCTTGTCTTCGCCAATTGAAAATGCTTCAAATGAATCTCCGTCAACATCGTACTCTATATCTGAGATGATTGCATTAACGGGAAAAAGCATGGAGTACGCTTCTGTCCTTGACTCAAATGTATAGTAACCTTCTTCTGTTTCTTCCGTTAATTTCATAAACCCTCTGGTAAATTCATCTTTGAAAGCTCTAGTTTCAGGAAAAGATTCCTGATTTTCTCTTCCGTTTCCCTGTTCGCTATTCATTCCGCAGCCGCTTGTAATTCCAAGCACAATCGTTACCAGCAGTATTATCTTTTTCACTTTGTGCGGCTCCTCTCAGGAGATGAAATACAATATATCATTGAAAAGTATGGCATATTTTTAAGCAATAAATTCACTTTTTGAATTCGATAGAATTAAGTATCTTATTGATCCGATTTTTTCCTTTTTCAGTTATCAGCTCACAGCTTTTCTCCTCAACAATGCAATTACTAAAATAAGTGAATCGAATAGCTTGATCAGATGCAGCGGATTTGATATAGGCCAAATAGTAGTAATACTCCGGGTATTTTAGCCCAGCATCCGACGAATAAATCATATAATCCCCTTGTACTGCTTTCTTATATTCCCCTTTATACTCCACACCGTTGGAGAGCAGTTCTAATTTCGTATCAATATCCCTTGTACTGCTGTTATCTTCGTAGCTCAACTTAATAAAATATGAAATTTTTTCGTCAATTTGTTTTTCACCGAAAGATAAACTCTCAAATTGATCTTTCACAGCCTCATAATCACCTGTTGATACAACAGCACTTCGGGGGAACAAGATTGTATATCCCTTCGTCTTTGACTCAAACGTATAGTATCCTTCTTCAGTTTCCTCCGTTGATTTGATAAATTCTCTAGTAAACTCATCTTTAAAAGCTTCTGTCTCAGGTATAGATTCTTGATTTGCTTTCCCTTTGTTCTTTTCTTTACTCATTTCACAGCCGCCTGCAAAAAGAAATAAAAGAATGAAGAACAGCATGATTCTTATGTCCATTATGATATTGCCCCTGTCAGAAGAATAAGGATGCTTCACTTTAATTACTGAAAGCAACAGATTCCATTATGTCTAAGGTATTCATTTTTTCTTTATTTACATCAACCCTGCATGTCATTTCTGTTTTCAAACAGCTGACAGCGTTTGTGAAGCTTACAGCCTGATCACTGTCAGCCGATTTTGCATATCCGAAGATTTCGTAGAACGTTGTCTCACCATTTTTGGACTTGCTGGTTTTTTCAGCGTAATAAATCGTTTTGTCAGGGAGTTCTTCTTTGAAGTATTCGCCGCTGTAATTTACGCTGTCAGAAATCAAGGATAAATTTGCTTCTATTTCAGCTGTAACGGGCTGATTCTCGTAGGTCAAAATCATTGAAAACGTCGTATTTTCATTTTTGTCGTTAGCACCGAAGAGCATATTTTCAAAATGGTTTCCATCTATTTCATAAAACACTTGGTTTAAAGTAGCGTTTTCGGGAAAATTCATTGTAAAACCATCCGTTTTTGATTTAAATAAATAGAATCCTTTTTGTGGTTTAGTATCAGGATCAATAAAACTACTGGTAAACTCATCCCTTATTGCATCGCTTTCTTCCTGGGCTTTTTGTGCTGTTTCAACGCTTTTGCGGTCTTCTCCTGATTGACATCCGCCTGTAATCACCAGCAGAATCAGGCATAGGAATATGGCTCTAATCAAAATAACGGCTCCTGTCAGTAATGAATCTGCATATCATTCAAACTCTACTGATTCTGCAATTCTTTTTATTTTTTCTTTTTCTCCTGGACCGGGTAATTCGCAGGAAGTCCCTTCATTTATACACCTGCTGTGGTAATTAAGACTTACTGCTTTATTAGATTCATCAGATGTTATATAGGCTACATGTGAATAATAACCATCTTCTTCATTTCGTTTTTCTCCAAAGTATATTGTCTTTTCACCGCTTGTGTATTCTTTATAGACCCCTTCATAACCTGATACATCTGAAAGAATCTCCAGGTTTATTTGAATATCATCTGTATCTGAACTGTCTTCAAAATTTGCCGTCATAAAGTATGAAATGTTTTCTTTATCTATCTTTTCACTATAGCTTAGAGCCTCAAATGAAATTTTAATCTGCTCATAATCCATAGTAGAGATCTTTGCGTTGACCGGGAACAGCATCGTATACCCCTTGGTTTTTGACTCAAAGGTGTAAAATCCATCTTCTGTTTCCTCCGTTGACTTCATAAACCCTCTGGTAAACTCATCTTTGAACGCTCTAGTTTCAGGTAAAGATTCCTGATCTACTTTTTCGTTTCCCTGTTCGCTATTCATTCCGCAGCCGCCTGTAAATGCAAGCATGCAAATCAATAGAAGCTGAATGTTAATTCTCAAAACAATTACTCCTGTCGAGGTGTTTTTAAACTAGAACTGAATCGACTTCATCATCAGCAGTGCTCTTTCCTCTTCAACTTGTTCATTAATCTCGCATGGTTTATCTGCTTTTCTGCATGTCGTCTCATAAAAGAAGTGCAGTCCTTCTTGATCCTTTTGCGATTGAATATAGGCTAAATAACCGTAGAACTTCACCTTCTTGTTTGTTTCATTATGGGTGAGTTCTTTGGTGCCCTTACTATAGTAAATGATGTTGTCTCCTGCTCTGATTTCTTTGAATTCCGACTCGTATCCAGTGTGCTCAGTCAGTAATTCAAGGTTAAATTCAACATCTCTGGTGGAGGGTTTATCTTCATATGTAACGGTGATATATCTTGATAGATTTTTCCCATTAACTGTTTCACCAAAATTAAATGTCTCAAAATAATCATCTTGAGAATCATACGCTGCAGATGAGATCGTTGCATCTACAGGAAACAGCATTGTGTATCCTTTTGTCTTTGACACAAACGTGTAGTACCCTTCTTCTGCCTCATCAGGAGACTTGATAAAGTCACGTGTAAAGTCGTCCTTAAATGCCTCTGTTTCAGGGATCGACTCTGGATTCGTTTTTTCACTTTCTGAACCACTACTGATTCCGCATCCGCCTGCAAAAACAAATAAAGGAATGATGAACAGCATTGTTGTTTTTCTCATCACAATAAGGCTCCTGTCAAAAAATAGTGAGCGGATCTGCATGTCATTTAAACTCTACTGACTCTAAAATTTTTTTTATTTTTTTTCTTTCTCCTGGACCGGGTAGTTCACAGGAATTTCCGCCATCTAAACAATTACTGTTGTAAGTAAGACTTACTGCTTTATTAGACCCATCAGATGTTATATAGGCTACGTATGAATAATAACCATCTTCTTCTTTTCGTTTTTCTCCAAAGTATATTGTCTTTTCACCGCTTGTGTATTCTTTGTAGCCCCCTTCATAACCTGATACATCTGAGAGAATCCCAAGGTTTATTTGAATATCATCTGTATCTGAACTGTCTTCAAAATTTACCGTCATAAAGTATGAAATGTTCTCTTCGTCTACGTCCTCACTATAGCTTAGAGCCTCATATGAAGTTTTAATCTGTTCATAATCCATAGTCGAGATTATCGCATTTACTGGAAACAGCATTGTATACCCCTTGGTTTTTGACTCAAAGGTGTAAAATCCATCTACTGTTTCTTCAGTTGACTTCATGAATTCTCGTGTAAATTCATTTTTGAATGCCTCTGTTTCAGGGATGTATTCCTGTTTTTCAGCTTTGCCAGCAGAATCCGTCCCGCAGCCGGCTGTCAAAGTTAGCATAATGGCCAAGTTCAGTTTTATAAACTTTTTAATCATAGATTCTCCTGCCAGAAGCCGGTTGGACTTTACATTTCATTTGAACTGAATGGAATGCACAATGATCTTCAGCCTCTGATTTAATTCATTAGGATTTACGTTACACTCTGTTTCTCCGTTTGAGCAGCTGCTGTCAAACGTTAAGCGGATTAATTGGTCTGTGTCTTTCGCTTTTATTACGGCTATATAATAAAAGAGACCTTTTTGTTCGTTATTTTCTCTGGCAGAATAGACAATATTATTATTGAATTCTTCTCTTTTAAAGTCTCCTTTGTAGCCGGAGGTAATGGCCAGCTGTTCCAGATGTACATCGGTGTCATTTATGTTTGGAGCCTTTTCGTACGTTAGTTTTATATAATAAGAGGTATTCTGGTTTATCATTTTCTCTCCAAGACTTAATGTCTCGTATTTATCTTCATGAGATTCGAAATCACTTTCAGATACTTTTGCATGTTCCGGAAACAGCATAGTATACCCATTCGTCTTTGACTCAAATGTATAATATCCGTCTTCCTTTTCCTCACCTTCCTTTATAAATCCTCGCGTAAATTTATCCTTAAAAGCTTCCGTATCAGGCAGTTTTTCCTCTGAGCAGCCTGCAGCAATCAAAATAATCATTAAACAATAAAAGTATCGCATGATAATCTCCCGAATTTTTACAATTTACACATACCAATTCCCTAGTGACGGGTATGATGAAACTCCTTTATTATCTCTTTTTTCCAGAAATGAGAAAATCCCGCATTGTTCCTAAAATGCGGGATGGGACTTTCTTCTTTAGTTTCGTTTGAATTCGATTGGGCCTTCGTCCATTTTGAAGGTGCCGTCAGGATAAAGCATGGGGGACCGTTCAGATCCGCTTTTTGAATAGGTTTCAACATGACTGACGCTCATGCTGGCCGCATTCGTGAAGTTTAGGTGGGCAATGGCGACCCAGTAAGCAAACCAGTTTTTGTGAAAGAGAGGGGCTGTGACGACCTGGCCCTGGTGGTTGTCGACGACTGCCCGCGCTTTCATGGATTTGAAGCTGCCGAATCCGTTTGAGATGGCGCTGTATGCGGCAAAAAGGGCGTAGCGAAGCTCTTCAGGTTTATGAATGATGATTGTTTCGCTGCCTGCCAGTTTTGAATCGCCGTCAAGCGTGATGAAAGGTGCCTGGTTCGCCTTGCCGAGTTCCTTATAGTAGACTTTTCCGGATTCACCGTTTTTCAAGACGTAAAAGCAGTAGAGGTCGAGGTCTTTTTTGCTGTCCCATTTGAGGACCGTTGTGACTCTGGCTGATTTTTTGATGGAGACTGTCTGCTTTTTTTCAAGATTAATCTTAAGGGGCTGGACGGGTTCGGGCTCTTTAACCGGCGGTTCTTCTATGGCGGCGGCTGCTTCTTCCTGCGGCTCGCCTTTCACCTCAATGCCGAAGTTTGCGCACAATCCTTCCAGGCCATTGTGAAAGCCGCTGCCGATGGCGCTGAATTTCCACTCTCCGTTATGAGCATAAAGCTCGCCTGCCACAATCGCCGTTTCAAGCGACAGCTCTTCTCCGCATTCAAACCGCATAAGCTCGGCACCGGAGGCATCTGCAACCTCAAGATAGATACCGCTCACATCTTTGAAATGATGGCCGCGTTCAGCCCCTTCGTGAATGGTCAGTGTAAACGCGATTTTCCGGACATCACCTGGGAGAGAGGAGAGGGAGATCTTCACTTCTTCCTGACTCCCTCCGCTTCCTGCAGAGTGCTCCACTGCTCCGTTTCTGCTGAGATGCTGTCCGTAAAAAATAAAATCCTCATCTTGTCCGCATGTTCCGTTTTCTCCCAGCAGAAAAGCCGCTCCGTCAATTTCCATATCCGGATTTGCTGATCGAAAGCCCAGCCTGACCGTCAGACGGTCAATCTGTTTTCCTTTCGTGACATCCGCTTTTTGTCCCCTTTGTACAAGCACGTTTTCTCCTCCTATTTGTCTGCAAGCTGCAGAAGGGATTCTTTTACTGTCTGCACCCCTTTTATACAGTCAGGCAGAGAGGTCCACTCTTCGGGAGAGTGGCTTTTTCCGTTTTGGCTCGGCACGAAAATCATGCCGGACGGGACATATTTTCCAAGTGTCATCGCATCATGTCCGGCACCGCTAGGCAGTGAAAGCGTCGTAAGGCCGCTTTTTTCTGCCGCTTGCCGGATAATCTCCTGAATGTCATCCGGGACAATGACCGGCGCAATGGAAATTCCGTCTTTGATTTCAACTGTCAAACCGCGGGATTCTGCGATGGTCTGTGCGGCTTCCTTCATTGATTGTATCACAGCATCCCGGGCCTCACGGTCGATATCCCTTACATCTGCCACTGCTTCTGTCCGGCCGGAAATCACGTTTGTGCCGTTTGGAAAAACGTTCAGTTTGCCGACTGTCGCAACAGCCGTTTCGCTGAATCTGCGAGGGGTTTTTTCAACAGCCAAAATGAATTCGGCTGCTGCGGCTACTGTATCTTTCCGGAACTCCATCGGCGTGTTCCCTGCGTGGTCCGTTTCGCCGATAAATGTGAAGGATGTCCAGGAAGGACCGGCAATGCCGCTGACAACGCCGATGTCCTTCCCTTCTGATTCAAGCCGCTTTCCCTGCTCGATGTGAAGCTCGAGGAAGGCATAGATTTGTTTAGGATTTCTGGCGTGCTCTGCTATCCTTTCAGGCTGATGGCCGTTTCGGATCATTTCGTCATATAACGAGCTTCCCTGTTCATCGTGAAATGCTTTGAAATCTTCGGTGCCTGCTTCTCCCATCATCGCCCGGCTTCCGAAAATGCCGTTTTTAAATCTGGCTCCTTCTTCGTCCACAAAAACCGCGAGTTCAATGGAACGCTTAAGTTTGCCGTTTTTTGCAATGGCCTTCATGGCGAGCAGACTGCTCAGGCAGCCAAGCGGACCGTCAAACGCCCCTCCGTTCGGCACGCTGTCGAGGTGGGAGCCTGTCATCACAACGGGAAGCTCAGGCGACGTTCCGCGAAGGATGCCAAAAAGGTTGCCCACAGCATCCTCCTTCACCTCAAGACCAGCTTCCTCCATCCAGGACCGAAACAGCGCCTTTGCTTTGTTTTCTTCATCTGTATAAGGAAATCTTGTGATTCCTCCCTCTGGTGTTTTTCCTATATCAAAAAGGGCTGACAGTTTTTCTGCAAGCTCCAGGGGATCTATTCCTTCATAAGAAGGGGTCTGATCCAGTTCCTTCAGCAATCGTTCTTTTGAAAACATGCGCTCAGCTCCTATTGATTAGTTTAAAAAGATATCAGCACCCGGCCCGAGCGGAATTCCAAGGTAGTACCAGGCAATAAAGAAAAGGATCCATGCAATACCAAAAAAGATCGTGTACGGAAGCATCACGGAAATAAGGGAACCGAGACCCATGTTTTTATCAAACTTTTTGGCACCTGCAAGAAGGATGGCAAAGTAGGCAAACATCGGCGTGATCGGGTTTGTGATGCTGTCCCCGATCCGGTAGGCCACTTGTGTAAAGGCGGGGTCATATCCAAGAAGCATGAACATCGGAACAAAGACAGGTCCGACGATTGCCCATTTAGCTGAAGCACTCGCGATAAACAGGTTCAGCGTTCCGCAAAAGAGAATAAATCCAATCAGCAGCGGCAGTCCGGTAAGTCCGAGGCCTTTAAGAACATCAGCTCCCGATATGGCCATGATGATTCCGAGGTTGCTCCAGTTGAAATAGGCAATAAACTGGGCCGCGAAAAAGGCAATCGCCATGTACATGCCCATTGTGCCGAGCGATTTGGCGATTTCCTGTGCAATGTCCTTATCCGACTGGATGGATTTCGTGGCTATTCCATAGGCAAGAGCCGGGAACAGGAAGAGACCCATGATGATCGGAACAAGGGAATTCATAAACGGTGATATAATGACCGCACCGTTTTCTCCTCTCAGCCAGCCGTTTTCAGGAACGATGGTGACGGCAACAAGAAGCAGGAAAATAAGTGTCGCAGCACCCGCATAGCGGAGCCCTTTCGCTTCCTCAGGGGACAGCTTGTCCATCGGCATGCGGGGCCCCTTATATTCAGGCAGCCGCGGTTCAACAATTTTTTCTGTGACCCAGATGGCGAGCGGCACAAAAAACACACACGAACCCGCGAGGAAGTACCAGTTCATCGCAGGATTTGTCTGAAAGTCAGGGTCTACAATCTCTGCGGCAGACTGTGTGAAGCCTGCAAGGAGGGCATCAAGCATATTCACAATTAAATTTGCACTGAATCCTCCCGCGACAGAGGCATAGGCAACGACCATACCAGCTATCGGATGCCTGCCGACACTCATGAACACTAGCGCAGCGATCGGAGGCAGCACGATAAATCCTGCATCCCCTGCCATATTGGCAAGAAGACCTGCAAATACGATTGAAAACGTAATAATCCCCTTTGGCGCTCCGAGAACGAGCTTTCGGAGAAGAGCTGAAATCAGTCCGACACCTTCTGCAAGCCCAACCCCGATCATGGTCACGAGCACAAGACCAAGCGGCGGGAATTCCGCGAAATTTTTCACCATATTCGTCATGATTTTCTGGAAGCCTTCCTTGGTAAGAAGACTGACAGCCTCAACCGTTTCCTTCGTGGCAGGATTCACTGCCTTTACACCCAGTACAGCTGCAAGATGTGAGGCGAGAATGACAATCACCGCAAACAAAATAAACAAGGTGACCGGATCGGGAAGCTTGTTCCCTGCTTTTTCCACTCCGTCCAGCATCCGGTTAAAGATGCCGCGGTTCTTTCTGTTTTCTACTGATGATGTAGCTGGTTCCATAGACATCCTCCTGAATACTGAAAATTTTAATATTTCTTATTATAAAGTTTTCTTTTGCATACGCAACCTTGAAAAGCATTTACGGAAGCGCTTAATCGCAGCTCCCCCAACGGAGCATATTCTTTTTGAAAAATTCTGCTTCATTTTCAAAAATATAGGGTAGAAAGTAGGATAACAGATACAACACAAGAAAAGGGGAATTTGGGATGGAACAGAATCACACGATGATGCAGTTTTTTGAATGGCATGTCAGACCGACCGGAACGCATTGGAACAGACTGAAAGAGCTTGCGCCTGAGCTGAAGGATAGGGGCATTGACTCGGTATGGATTCCGCCTGTAACAAAGGGGCAGTCCGGGGATGATGTCGGATACGGCGTCTATGATCTGTATGACCTCGGCGAGTTTAATCAAAAGGGCAGCGTCCGTACAAAATACGGCCTGAAAAAAGAACTGATCGCCGCCATTGAAGCGTGCCATAATGTCGGCATTAATGTATATGTAGACCTCGTCATGAACCACAAAGCCGGTGCTGATGAGACCGAGCTGTTTAAAGCCATTGAAGTGGACCGGGAAAACCGGACCGAGGAACTGTCTAAGCCTAAAAATATTGAAGGCTGGACGAAATTCACCTTCCCTGGAAGAAAAGGAAAATATTCTGATTTCGAGTGGAACTTCGAGCACTTCAACGGGACAGATTATGATGCAAAGAATGATAAAATCGGTGTATTCAAAATCGTCGGCGACAACAAAGACTGGAATGACAATGTCGACAGCGAGTTTGGAAACTATGACTATCTGATGTTTGCAAACCTTGATTATGACAATCAGGCCGTACAGGATGAGATGATCTCTTGGGGCAAGTGGCTGGCGGATACACTGAACTGCAATGGCTACAGACTCGATGCAATTAAGCACATCAACCATGAATTTGTTCACCGGTTCGCAGAGGAATTGTATGAAGACCGCGGCGATGATTTCTTTTTTGTCGGGGAGTTCTGGAAATCAGACTTAAAAGCATGCCAGGATTTCCTTGATAAAATCAATTACAATATGAGTCTTTTTGATGTGTCTCTTCATTACAAGC
Source organism: Metabacillus sp. SLBN-84 (assembly GCF_053629595.1). Lineage (NCBI taxonomy): Bacteria > Bacillati > Bacillota > Bacilli > Caryophanales > Bacillaceae > Metabacillus > Metabacillus sp. SLBN-84. The sequence continues at coordinate 194,087 of NZ_JBRJIP010000001.1, read as the reverse complement.
TGCATGAAGCTTCAAAGTCAGGGAAGGATTTTGACCTTTCAACAATCTTTGAGGATACGCTTGTAGGATCACACCCGGAGCATGCGGTCACATTTGTTGATAATCATGATTCACAGCCGGATGAAGCGCTTGAATCATGGGTGGAGGACTGGTTCAAACAGAGTGCCTACGCACTGATCCTGCTCCGCAAACATGGGTACCCGTGTGTCTTCTACGGAGATTACTACGGAATTGACGGGGACAACCCTGTGGATGGAAAAAGGGAAGCGATTGACCCGCTTCTTTATGTGAGACAAACGAGAGCCTACGGCGAGCAGGAGGATTATTTCGATCATCCGAACACCATCGGCTGGGTCAGACGCGGCGTGGATGAATTTGAGCGGTCAGGCTGTGCGGTCGTCATTTCAAACGGTGATGACGGCGAAAAGCGCATGTGCGTCGGTGAACACCATGCAGGCGAGGTATGGGTGGACATGACCGGCACGCGCGAAGAGCACATTACCATTGAGGACGACGGCTTTGCGGTATTCCCTGTGAATGGCCAGAGTGTATCCGTTTGGGCGCGTCCGGAAGAAGATGTAGAATAAATATGAAAACAGCCGGTCTCACTTGAGACCGGCTGTTTTTTGGAATGGATTTGGAAAATTTCAAGTAATTCTGTATGCACGGCAAGTAATGTGCCTTGTTTTTCAAGTAACGCTGCTTCTTTTTCAAGTAAGACGTGGATTTTTTCAAGTAAATGTACTTCTGCGGCCCAACTTTGAAACGCTGTAGATCTTCGTGCTAAACCGCGTCCAACATCATTGTTACCTTGAAAAGATCGCCATCAACATCAATTTCAAGCTGGCCTCCATGCAAATCGACAATTGATTTGGCAATCGTCAGGCCCAGGCCCGATCCTTCTGTATGACGTGATGAATCCCCGCGCTTAAACCGTTCAAACAGTTCATCCGTATTCTCGCTCAGTTCGTATTTCGTCACGTTTTTAAAAGAGATGACCGCCTCGCTGCCTGACTGTTTCATGGTAATATAAACGCGCGTGTTTTCCATAGAGTATTTCAGAATATTTCCGATCAGATTTTCAAACACCCTCCACATCTTCTGACCGTCGACTACCGCATAAACCGGCTCATCCGGATACGTTACCCGAAAATGCAGCCCTGATTCACCGATCGCTTCGTTGTACTCGGCAAGCGCCTGCTGAAGCAACTGGGAAACGTCCACCTTCTGCTTGATGAGCTCGATGCTGCCGCTTGCCATCTTTGAAGCTTCAAATAAGTCTTCAATCAAAATCTTCAGGCGCTGGGACTTGCGGTCAATGATTTCTACATAGGAAGCTCTTTCATCATCGGTGAGATCCGGATTTTTCAGGAGATCTGTATAGCTGATAATCGAAGTGAGCGGTGTTCTGAGATCATGGCTGACATTTGTAATCAGCTCCGTTTTCAGACGCTCGCTTTTCACCTGCTTTTGCTGCGATGTTTTCACGCCGTGCTTTAAAGCATTCATATTTGACGCAAGTGCAGCGAGCGCCGACTTTCCTTTTACAGGCAGGTCTGTTTCCAGGTTGCCGAGCATGATCTCATTTGAGTTCTCGACAATCTGATTAAAATAGCCGATCCGCTTAAACATAAACAGGACAGCCGGAATGCCGATCAGGATGAAAGCAGGAACGTAAATGAGCACAAAGGCAGGCTCATAAAGAACGGCAACGACACCGATACCAAACCCGAATACAATGCCGAGCAGAATAACCAGCTGAATTCCAACTTTTTGAATGAGAAAAGCATCTGCAATCGCTTTTGACATCCTATAAAGAAGAGTCGTGTTCCATTCTTTTTTCAGATTTCCTTCGATTTTAACTTGGTGGACAAGAAGGAAGGATTGAATGATCAGAGCAGAGATGAAGCATGCTCCTAAAACCAGAAAGATAAAGGAATAGAGCCATTCGTATCCATAGCGGAACGGATAGTAGTCGATTACTCCAAACAGGGAAATTAAGCTCCCGATAAGCGCAATTCCGGCAAGCACAAATCTGACATCCAGCGGCAAGCGGTTATACCTGTCAGACCAGACGCTTTTCAGAATCGGATCAAACAGACGGCGTCTCTTTAAAAGTAGGACACTGATCATCAGTGCCAGCACTCCGCTTATAGAGTGTGCATAGTAGATTGTCTGTGATTTTTGAAAATCACGAAGTTCAATCATGGTTACACTGTCTGACGGTGCGTTTTTAGGCAGGGCGATCTGGCCGGTGAATTTCTTCTCCTGCAGGCCGTCAAATGAATTCATGACTTCTCCGCTGCCGAAATAGTTGAAACCATCAGTCGAATAAATATATCCTCTTGCTCCCGAATAGTTCTCAACATGATACATGTCTTTTTTAGTTAAGAATGCTTTTGGATCATCCTTGGCGGATAATGGCAGGTTCGTGTAAATCTCTTCTGAATCTATACTTTTTAAATAATAGAAAAATTCGTTTTTAATTGCTTCAAATTCCGGTTTAGGATCTTTATAGATTTCTTCAAAAAACCGGTCAATTTCTTTCTGTTTTTCCGCCAGAATCTTTTCCCTGACATGCTCATCATCTTTGAAATTCATGGTGATGTCCGCAATCTTTTTATTCTTTTCTTCCGTCAGGACTTTTTCCACCTCGGTGTTGCCGTTTTCCTTGGCGGCTGAAATATCCGCATCATACTGTCCTTCAATATTCATCATCTGCTCGCTTAAACTTCCGTATCTGTAGCGGTGTTCATCGATTTCTTCCGCAGAAACAGTGACGTTCTTTTTTGCTTCTTCTTTTGTCAGACCGTTCAGTTCATATAAGCTTAAAAGATTCGCAAAGTAGTTTACCCGTTCCTGATATTCAACAGATTGAAAATAGTTTTTGAATAAGTATTTATCTCCATTTGCTATTCCGGTAAAAACCCCGCTGATTCCGTAGGTCAGCATCATGATGATGAAAAAAAACGCCAGACTACTTCTCCATTTTGTACCCAATTCCCCATACCACCTTTAAATATCTAGGATTTTTAGGATCAATCTCAATCTTCTCTCTGATTTTGCGGATATGGACGGCCACCGTTTTTTCGGCGTTGTAGCCCGGCTCATTCCATACACGCTCGTAAATTTCATTAATGGAGAACACGCGTCCCGCATTCAGCATCAGCAGCTCGACAATGCTGTATTCAATGCGGGTCAGCTTGACGTTCTCGCCGTTTACAGTGACTTCTTTAGCTGATTGGTCAAGGGTCAGTCCGTTTAAATCAATTGTTTTTTGCGCTCCTTCATACGTTCCGAGTGTCACAAAGCGGCGCAGCTGGGATTTGACTCTCGCAATCAGCTCCATCGGGTTGAACGGCTTTGTCACATAATCATCCGCTCCGACCTGCAGGCCGAGAATTTTATCGGTATCTTCGCTTTTCGCACTTAGAATAATGATTGGTATGTTCTTTTTCTCACGGATTTTAAAAGTTGTGGAAATGCCGTCAAGCCGGGGCATCATGATGTCCAGCAAGATAAGATGAATCTGGTGCTCGTTCAGTTTTTCAAGGGCTTCTACGCCGTCTTTCGCTTTGATGACGGTTATATTTTCATTTTTAAGATAAATTTCTATTGCATCGCGGATTTCTTTTTCATCATCTACGACCAGTACGTTATAATTTGCCATTTTTTCTCACGCTCCTTTCAAAAGTATAGCTAAACCTGGTGAATAACTATAGTGTAATTGGAAATTCTTAATAGGCAGTCAGTGGAATGTTTAAGAATTTATTAAGTTCTTGCTGTTTTTGGATAAAGAAGTCCGGTTTCGGCTCTACCCGTTCCTTTCCGCTCCAGGAACTTGCTTTCCGCGGGGAGTGCCGGAAGCTTCCTCGCTGCGCTTGCGGGATCTTCCGTGCCCTCTTCATCCCGCAGGAGTCAAGTTCCTTCCGCTGCAATCCACTGGATTGATAGCTAATAAAAAAAGCCCCCAAAAAAGGGACTCTCAGCTCTGATTATTCTTTTTCGTCCCCGATACATAAGGGTTTCCGCTCACCCGGAATCTCCATGGATATTTCACTGCCTCTCCGCTGTTGTCAATGCCGATGCGGGGCCCCGCTGAAATTCCGTGCGGTCTAATACCTTCTACAATATATAATGGGCTGTCCCACAGCGGGTGGCCGTAATCCGCCATTGTGATGCCCAGTGCTTTCGTCAGTTTGCCGGGGCCGTTTGTCATGTCCCTGTCTCTTTTGACTCCAGGGCGTCTTTTTTTCATCAGCTCTTCTCCGGTAACGGGCTCGACTGCCCGGATCAGCACGGCTTCAGGAGCATCCTTATCCCCGCTCACAACGTTCACGAGACAATGGGTGTGCATAACGTAGGTGTAGGCGTATCCAGCGGAGCCGAACATCACTTCCGTTCTGGGTGTGCGGCGCCCGCCAAAGCTGTGGGCTGCCCGGTCTCCCGGCCCGATATAGGCTTCCGTTTCGACGATTATGCCTGCAGCTGTTCCTTCAGCGGTTTCTTTCACAAGCAACTGGCCTAAGAGCTCTTGTGCAAGCTCAAGGGTCGGCTTCTCAAAAAAGGAAGGGTGCACAGGCTTGATAGTCATAAGCTCCATCTCCATTCGAGTTCATGCTGTAATGATAGCAGAACACAAAAAAAGAAGGCAATCCGCCTCCTTCGTCAGCTCCATAACCCGTGCAGCACGCCAAGAAGCGAACACGCAATCACGTGGTCAAGCACGGCAATGCCATATGATTTCCAATTCATCAGTCCAAAAAGGGTATTTTTTAAATAGGCAAGCGCAAGCACTGCCCCTACTATTAATCCGGTTAATAAACCCGGGCCCGCACCGTCTGCGCCAGTTAATTGAATGAGTGTATAAATCAGAAAAGAAGTTAGCAGTGCAATGACGGCAGAGCCTGTATATTTGACAGAATCTTTGATTCCACCCGGATTCATGCTCGTCCAGGTTTTTCCGAATAAAAGCGGTGAATAATAGAATGCGCCAAATGCCATATAAAGCAGACCTCCTGCCAGTACAGCAATGATATTAAATTCCTCAAACATTCTTTTCAGTCCTTTCTTTTAATAAGGTTCGATTTCAAGCGCAATAGCCTTGATTTTGCATTCAAGCTCAAGTGACCCTGCTATAGAAGTTATCTGTACAATCTCCACGGGATTTCCCAGGTGGCGGAAACCGCTTTTGGGCAGCCAGTAGCTGTAGAGCTCTGAATAACATTCGATCAGCTGCTTTCTCATGCTGTAATTGAGAGGTTCTTCAAATTCATAGACAGCGTATTTCCCGCCATCGAAAGAAGATATTTCTAATCCTTCAATCGCATGATTTCCTTCAATTGAAATGCAGCAGTCATAGCGGCATTTTTCGGGTGGTGTCAAATAAGGATTGTTACGCGGAACCCCGATCAGCATCGTGGATTCATTCATTATCTCCCTTGCCTTACAGTAGCGGTATAGATGCTCCCACGTCTGGCTGATTTCTGCTGAGTATTCTCCAATCCGGTGTTTTAAGATGACATCACGCTTCGGCAGAACCATGACCTTTACTTTATTAAGATTGAGCCACTGAAACCCAGTATACCCTGGAGGCTGCGTGTTTTCTTTCCTTTTACTGCTATCTTGTTTCGATTTCTTGCTATTTACATATACTCTCGGAAATTTCTCTAAGTATCCACCTTCCCGCCAGACTTTTGGACTGTGCTGAAAGGTATCATGAAACGTGTATGTAAAGTAGGATAGGGATGAAAACCCGCAGTCCATTGCAATGTCCGTCACTGGTTTTTCAGGCTCATAAATCAATGAATGCGCTGCCTTTTCAAGCCTCAGCCTCTTCACATAGTCAGCCGGTGTCTCTCCAGTAAATTCCGAAAAAAGACGATGAAAATGATAAGGTGAATAGGTAGATACCTTTGCAAGATGGGTAAGCGTCAATTTTTTGTGCAGCTGTTCTTCTATATAATCCTGGACTCTTGTAAGATGAGCCCGCTGTACTTGATCAATCGTCATTTTTTCCTGCTCCGATCTGCATAATATACGACTTTATTAGAATAACAGATGAACCAAACCCAAGCCATTCTCTCTTATACTAGGAAAAAACCTGAATTCTGATTATAATTAATTATCAGTAATCAGCAAAGGGGACAGGACATGATACATGCAGCCATTATCGGCTTAGGAGCCATCGGACAACGCGTATTAAGCAGCTTTGTCAATCATCCGGAAATCAACATTTCAGCAATTTGCGACCGGAATCCTGACGTTACACGTGAAACATCAGAGAAAATAGGAGACGTTTTGTCATTTACTGACCATGTTCATCTTTTGAAGGAAGCAGATTTTGACCTTGTTTACATAGCCGTTCCGCCGAAATTCCATCACGGGATTGCAAAAGATGTGATGCTTGCCGGGAAACATGTACTTTGTGAAAAGCCGCTGGCAAACTCGCTTGAGGAAGCGGAAAGTCTAGCAAAACTTGCTGATGAAAAAGGCATTGTTCACGCCATGAATTTCCCTCTTATATACAGTGCCGGCAGCAGCACCTTCGCATCTCTTATCAAAAAAGGCTATATTGGGAAGCTCAGACGACTTGAGCTGAAGATGCATTTCCCTGCTTGGCCCCGGCCGTGGCAGCAAAATGAATGGGTTGCGGGCAAAGAGCAGGGAGGGTTTGTGCTCGAGGTCGGAGTTCATTATATCCATCAAATTCAACGAATCTTCGGTCCTGTTACCGTTTTGGACAAGTCCGTTCAATTCCCTGAAGATCCAAATTCATGCGAAATCGGCATCCTTGCCAGGCTAAAGCTTGAAGACGGCACACCCGTTTTGATAGACGGACTGAGCGGGATTGCCGGAGACGAAGAAATCCGCTTTACCGCATACGGGACAGAGGGAACTCTTTCCCTGCTCAACTGGGCGGATCTCAAAGGCGGTAAGCTTGGGGAGAGACTGCTGCCGATCGAAGCAGACGAGAGTCTTACCGGCTCACTTGTTATGGAGCTCACAAAAGCGCTCAAAGGAGAAAAAGCAAATCTTGCAGACTTTCACGAAGGGCTTCATGCCCAAACTGTTTTGGAACAATTAAGAGGAGAGTGACTACTATGAAACAAGAAATAATGGAACGTTTTACTTCCTACGTAAAGATTGACACTCAATCAAATGACAGCAATGAATCCTGCCCGTCAACGGAAGGACAGCTTACACTCGGGAAAAAACTCGTGGAAGAACTGAAGGCAATCGGACTCGAAGACGCTGCTATGGATGAATTCGGCTATGTGATGGCGACGCTTCCGGCCAATACAGACAAGCAGGTTCCGACAATCGGATTTCTGGCCCACACAGATACAGCCACTGATTTCACAGGGAAAAATGTGAACCCTCAGATTCACGAAAACTATGAGGGAGGGGACATTGCGTTAAACGGTGAAATTACTCTGTCTCCAAAGGATTTTCCGAACTTGGCAAACTATCACGGCCACACTCTGATTACAACGGACGGCACGACTCTCCTCGGTGCAGATAACAAAGCAGGCATCGCCGAAATCATGACAGCTATGGATTACTTAGTGAAAAACCCGGATATCAAGCACGGCCGGATCAGAGTCGCCTTTACACCTGATGAAGAAATCGGACGCGGCCCCCACAAGTTCGATGTGGCAGCTTTTGATGCCAAGTACGCTTATACAGTGGACGGCGGGCCACTTGGAGAGCTTCAGTATGAAAGCTTCAGTGCAGCCGGTGCATCAGTCACCATTAAAGGAACGAACATTCACCCTGGAACGGCCAAAGGAAAAATGGTCAACTCCATCAAAATCGGCATGGAGCTTCAAAGCTTGCTGCCAGCCGCGGAAGCACCGGAGCTTACTGAGGGATACGAGGGGTTCTTCCACCTTCTATCTTTCAGCGGGGATGTGGAGCAGACAAAACTGAGCTATATTATCCGGGATTTTGACAAAGAGGCCTTCCTGCAGAAAAAACAAACGATGGCAGACGCCGTTGCCAAACTGAAAGAGAAATACGGAAGCGACCGCATCCTGCTCGATATGAACGATCAGTATTACAACATGAGAGAAAAAATAGAGCCGGTCAAACACATTGTTGACATTGCCTATAAAGCGATGGAAAACCTGGACATCCAGCCTGTCGTTGAACCGATCCGCGGCGGAACGGACGGTTCCCAGCTTTCCTACATGGGACTTCCTACGCCGAATATCTTTACCGGCGGAGAGAACTTCCACGGAAAATATGAATTTATTTCCGTTGAAAACATGATGAAGTCGGTTTACGTCATTGTGGAGATTGCTAAATTGTTTGAAGAAAAAGCTGACTAATAACAAAACGCTTTGGAGCATGCTCCAAAGCGTTCTTCTTTTTAATTTTTGCCGTTTTCTTTTCCTTCACTTTCTTTTTCTCCGGCCTTTTCAGGTGCTTTTTCTTCAGCAGGCTCTTTCTCGTTGCCTTCTTTTTCAGCCGGCTGTTTTTCTTCCTGCTCCTGGCCTTCTTCCTCAGTTCCTTTTTCTTCTTCTAGCTCACCTTTTTCCTCTTCTTCCTCACCAGCCTCACCTTGCTCTTCACCCTGGCCTTCTTCTTCTCCAGCTTCTTCACCTGTTCCGCCGTCCTGGCCTTCGCCTTCTCCGGCACCTTCACCTGTTCCGCCGTCCTGGCCTTCGCCTTCTCCGGCACCTTCACCTGTTCCGCCGCCCTGGCCTCCGCCTTCTCCGGCACCTTCACCTGTTCCGCCGCCCTGACCTCCGCCATTGCCGCCTCCTTCACCTGTTCCTGTTCCGCCGCCCTGGCCTCCGCCATTGCCGCCTCCTTCACCTGTTCCTGCTCCGCCGCCCTGGCCTCCGCCATTGCCGCCTCCTTCACCTGTTCCTGATCCGCCGCCCTGGCCTCCGCCATTGCCGCCTCCTTCACCTGCTCCTGCTCCGCCGCCATTGCCTGCACCTTTACCTGCTCCGCCGCCAGAAAGATTTTTCACTTTTGCGTACGCATAAAGAAGAGACTGGAATGTTCTGTCATCTACAGCTCCAGTTACCGGCAAACCGTATCGTTTTTGAAAATACTTTACTCCCTGAACTGTCACGCTGTCATATTTACCGGTGATTTTTCCGGAATAGCTTCCTACTGATTTAAGCATCCCCTGAATGACAGATACATCCGATCCGCTTGCTCCTTTACCGACTGCAGAGCCGGAAAGAGGCATGCCGACTAATAGGATAAGAGCTAATAAAATACTGCTGACTGCTTTTTTTACTGCTGATTTTTTTGTAAACATAAAACACCTTCCATTTCTGATTTTTTAACAATCCTTACTATCCCCAAAAGCGGGTGGATATTGCACTGAATTTGAAATTATTTCATGGAAGAAGCTTGACTTATTTTCTTGCGGTCGCCTCAAAATGAGTTCATAATGTCATATGTGGCTTACAATTCCCAATTTGGATATACTTGTGTCTTTTCATGTATAATTATTCACATGTATACCCGCTGTAAATGAACGTTTTTTCGTATTTTATATAGATGACTACTTGCTTTGCGCGTGAGCAAACGAAGAGGGAGAATGATCATGACAAACACCATTATTCAGTTTAAGCAGGTCACAAAGCAATACGATCATGACACTGCTGTCCTTAACAATGTCAGCTTTGAGATTGAGCGCGGGAAATTTTACACCCTGCTCGGTCCATCAGGCTGCGGGAAGACAACAATCCTAAGGCTCATTGCCGGATTCACCGAAGCGTCTGAAGGTGAAATCCTTTTCAACGGCAAAAAAATCAACGATGTTCCTGCCAATAAACGTCAGGTGAATACCGTTTTTCAGGACTATGCTCTTTTTCCTCACTTGAATGTTTTTGAAAATGTGGCATTTGGCCTTCGCATTAAAAAAATGAACAGCGCCGACATCAAGTCGAAAGTGAAGGAAGCGTTAAGCTTTGTAAACCTTGACGGCTATGAAAACCGCGAGATCAAGGAGATGTCAGGCGGACAGCGCCAGCGTGTTGCAATCGCTCGTGCAATCGTCAACGAGCCTGAAGTCATTCTTCTGGATGAACCTCTTTCTGCCCTTGATTTGAAGCTGCGGACGGAAATGCAGTATGAACTACGCGAGCTGCAGCAGCGCCTCGGCATCACTTTTATCTTTGTCACGCATGACCAGGAAGAAGCACTCGCCATGTCCGATGAAATCTTCGTTCTTGATAAAGGGAAAATTCAGCAGAGCGGAACGCCAACAGACATCTATGACGAGCCGATCAACCGGTTCGTAGCCGATTTCATCGGAGAGTCCAATATTGTCAGCGGCACGATGGTAGAAGACTACCTTGTTGAATTCACCGGCAAACAATTCGAGTGTGTCGACCAGGGTCTGAATCCAAACGAACCGATTGAAATTGTCATCCGTCCTGAGGATCTTGAAATCACGTCGAAAGAGCGGGGGAAACTGCAGGTGCGCGTAGATTCCCAGCTCTTCCGCGGTGTTCACTATGAGATAAGCAGCTACGACGCGGACGGGAATGAGTGGCTCGTTCACTCGACGAAAAAAGCGGTGGTCGGGGATGAAATCGGTCTTTATTTTGATCCCGAGGCCATTCATGTTATGAGATTTAATGAAACAGAAGAAGAATTTGATAAGCGCCTTGAAGCTTATGAAGACGGAGAAGAGCATGGAAAATAAGCTGACCCGCAATTTGTACATGGTTCCTTATGCACTCTGGATCGCGCTTTTTGTTATCGCACCGATTGTTCTTGTTCTTTACTACTCATTTATCGATATTGAAGGCAACTTATCGCTAGCCAATTACCAGAATTTCTTTACACCTGTTTATTTGAAAATGACGCTCAGCTCTTTCTGGTATGCGTTTTTAATAACGGCTCTATCTCTGCTGATTTCGTATCCGACGGCCTATTTGCTCACCTATACGAAGCATAAGCATTTATGGCTGCTGCTGATCATTGTTCCTTCATGGATCAACCTTCTTTTGAAGGCATATGCGTTCCTTGGAATATTCGGAACGTACGGTGTGGCCAACAGCTTCCTTGATGCGGTCGGAATCGGTTCTCAGCAGCTGCTGTTTACAGATTTCAGCTTTATCTTTGTTTCTGTTTATATTTTCATCCCGTTTATGATCCTGCCGATTTTCAACTCGCTGAATGAGCTGAACCCGACTTTGCTCGATGCAGCGAGAGACCTTGGTGCATCAAGCTGGACCGCTTTCAGGAGGGTCATTTTCCCGCTTACGATTGACGGCGTGAAGGCAGGCTGCCAGCTTGTGTTTATCCCGGCTCTGTCCCTGTTCATGCTGACAAGGCTGATTGCCGGAAACCGGGTCATTACGCTTGGAACGGCGATTGAACAGCATTTCCTAGTTACGCAGGACTGGGGAATGGGTTCGACTATTGCGGTATTCCTGATTATCTTTATGTTCCTGATTATTTTCCTTACCGGAAACAGAAAGCGGGGTATGTAAGTTGGATAAAAAAATATCCCCTCTGTCACGCATCTTTTTAGTGCTGATTTTCATGATTTTGTACACGCCGATTTTCTTCCTTGTGTTTTACTCGTTCAACAGCGGCGGTACGATGTACAATTTTGAAAGCTTCACGCTTGACTGGTATAAAGAGCTTTTTACAGATACAAGGCTGCTGATCATTGTGCTGAACACCCTTGTCATCGCGCTTTTGTCCGCTTTGATTTCAACGATTATCGGGGTCATGGGTGCTCTTGCAATCCACTCGTTTAAAAGCAGACAGACAAAAAATACGCTACTTTCGCTTAATAACGTGCTGATTGTAAGTCCGGACGTAATTATCGGGGCATCATTCCTGATCTTGTTTACAATGGCAGGAATCAAGCTCGGATTCTACTCAGTGCTTCTTTCTCACATTGCCTTCAGTGTTCCGATTGTCGTCCTGATGGTGCTGCCAAAACTGATGGAGATGAGCCCGACACTTCTCGATGCAGCGCGCGACCTTGGAGCAAGCAGATGGAATGTGATGACAAAGGTTGTCCTTCCGTTCATCACACCCGGTATTTTCGCAGGGTTCTTCATGGCCCTGACGTTTTCGCTTGATGACTTTGCGGTAACCTTCTTCGTGACAGGGAACGGATTCACGACGCTTTCTGTTGAAATTTACTCCCTTGCACGGCGCGGAATCGCTCTGAACATCAATGCGCTGTCCACTCTGCTGTTCCTGTTTACCGTACTGCTTGTGATTGTCTACTACTTCATCACCCAGCGGAACAGACAAAACGGATGGGGGGTTAAAAAATGAAGAAGCTGGTTCGCGTCTTTATTGCCATTGCTCTCGTTTCCGGCATTCTTTTATACGCCATTTCCGAGCTGAACTCGTCTCAGGGTTATTCAGGCGGCAACACCCTGACCATTTTCAACTGGGGGGACTATATTAATTCGGATTTAGTTGACCGCTTTGAAAAGGAAACCGGCATTAAGGTCATTTACGAAACATTTGATTCGAATGAAGCAATGATGACGAAAATTGAACAGGGCGGTACGACGTATGACATTGCGGTTCCGTCTGAATATATGATTGATAAAATGCGGCAGGAAGATTTGCTGATCCCGCTTGATCACTCAAAGCTTCCAAACCTGAAAAACATTGACCAGCGCTTCATGGACCTGCCCTTTGACCCTGAAAACAAGTATTCCATTCCTTATTTCTGGGGAACAGTCGGCATCGTCTACAACCCGTCCATGATCGGCGGGAAGGAAATCGAGAGCTGGAACGACCTTTGGGATCCGGAGCTTAAAAACCAGATCCTCCTGATTGACGGTGCGCGGGAAGTCATGGGGATGGGGCTGAACAGCCTCGGCTATTCCCTGAATGATACGAACCCGGAGCACCTCGAGGAAGCCAAACGTAAGCTTGATACCCTTACTCCGAATGTTAAAGCGGTTGTCGGGGATGAAAGCCGGATGCTTCTTGAAAACCAGGAGGCGGCGATCGGTCTCGTATGGTCAGGGGTCGCTTCTGAAATTATGTATGAAAATGAAGACCTCGAGTACGTTGTACCTGAAGAAGGTTCAAATCTCTGGTTCGACAACATGGTCATCCCAAAAACAGACAAAGAACGTGGAGGCAGCCCATCAATTCATCAACTTCATGCTTGATGCCAAGGTGGCTGCGGAAAACACAGAGTACGTAAGCTACTCCACTCCAAACAAAGAGGCACTGAAATACATGCCTGAGGACATGGTCAGCGACGAGCGATTCTATCCTCCGCCTGAGCTGACGGAAAAGCTTGAAGTGTACGAAAACCTCGGGAAAAAGAACCTTGCTTACTATAACGAGCTGTTTTTGAAATTTAAAATGCATCCGAAGTAATTGGGAAAGGCGCCATTCTGGGGAATGGCGTTTTTTCTTGTGGATTAGGTGATGAATACCTCTTTTTCCAGCAAGATCTTGGCCATTTGTCAGTTGAATTGCGGTCCAGGACTATGTAAAACGGCTCAATCACGGCGCTGCGCAGTCCGTTAATTGAGGATGCGGGCGTTACTACCGACAATCCGGCCAACACAACCAACTTCACTCAATTTACAACCAACAATCCATGCGTTACAGCCAACTTTCCCTGTTTTACAGCCAACTCCCTTTACGGCACACAAAATACCTCTTTTTCCAGCAAGATCTTGGCCATTTGTCAGTTGATTTGGGGTCCTGGACTATATAAAGCGGCTCAATCACGGCGCAGCGCAGTCCGCTAAGCGGGGATGCGGGTGTTACTACCGACAATCCGGCCAACACAACCAACTTCACTCAATTTACAGCCAACAATCCAGGCGTTACAGCCAACTTTCCCTGTTTTACAGCCAACTTCTTTTCGGCACACAAAATACCTCTTTTTCCAGCAAGATCTTGGGCATTTGTCAGTTGATTTGCGGTCCTGGACTATGTAAAACGGCTCAATCACGGCGCAGCGCAGTCCGCTAAGCGGGGATGAGGCGTTACTACCAACAATCCGGCCAACACAACCAACTTCACTCAATTTACAGCCAACAATCCAGGCGTTACAGCCAACTTTCCCTGTTTTACAGCCAACTTCTTTTCGGCACACAAAATACCTCTTTTTCCAGCAAGATCTTGGGCATTTGTCAGTTGATTTGCGGTCCTGGACTATGTAAAACGGCTCAATCACGGCGCAGCGCAGTCCGCTAAGCGGGGATGAGGCGTTACTACCAACAATCCGGCCAACACAACCAACTTCACTCAATTTACAACCAACAATCCATGCGTTACAGCCAACTTTCCCTGTTTTACAGCCAACTCCCTTTCTACACACAAAATACCTCTTTTTCCAGCAAGATCTTGGGCATTTGTCAGTTGAATATTGCGGTCCTGGACTATGTAAGTCGGCTAAATCACGGCGCAGCGCGGATCCGCTCATCTGGAGGAGTGCGATACTACCAACAATTCGGCGAATACAACCAGCTTCACTCCATTTACAACCAACAATCAATGCGTAACAACCAACTTTCCCTGTTTTACAACCAACTCCCTTTCCGCACACCAAATACCTCTTTTTTTTAACAAGATCTTGGGCATTTATTAATTGATTTGCTACTGCGCCAAGTCAGCTAAACATCGACCGCCGCGGATTCGCCACACCAAAATAAAAACCGGCAGGAACCACTTGGTCCCTGCCGGCTTACTATTTTCACACCATAATCTTGCAAATATCGTTTGTAAACTCTACCGGATCTTCGATTGTCAGTCCTTCGATGAGGAGGGCCTGGTTGAAGAGGAGGTTTGTGTACAGCGCCAGTTTTTCTTTGTCGTTTGCGTACGCATCTTTCAGCGAGGCAAAGACGTCATGGCTGCTGTTGATTTCAAGGATTTTTTCGGCCTTGATGTTCTGGCTGTTCGGCATGGCTTTCAGGATTTTTTCCATTTCTGTTGTGACTTCGCCTTCTGTCGCGATGCAGACAGGGTGGCTTTTCAGACGCTTTGAGATGCGGACGTCTTTTACTTTTCCGCCGAGGATGGTTTTCATCTCTTCAAAGAGCTCTTTGCTGTCCTGTTCGTCTGTCTCTGTGCCCGTGTCGCTGTCATCTGCTTCAATGCCGAGGTCACCGCTTGAGATCGACTTGAATTCTTTTTCTTTATAAGACATGAGCATGCGGATCGCAAATTCATCGACTTCGTCTGTGAAATACAGGATATCGTAGCCTTTATCTGCCACAACTTCCGTCTGCGGAAGCTTTTCAAGGCGTTCGTGGCTTTCGCCTGCTGCGTAGTAAATGTACGGCTGGCCTTCTGGCATCGCAGCTGCGTATTCATCAAGCGTGATCAGCTTTTTCTCTTTTGAAGAGTAGAACATGAGAAGGTTCTGAAGGTCTTCTTTGTTCGCTCCGAAATCACTGTACACACCGTATTTCAGCTGTCTTCCGAACGACTTGTAGAACGTTTCATATTTTTCGCGCTCATCTTTCAGAAGGGTTTGAAGCTGGCTCTTAATCTTGTTTTTAATGTTTTTTGCAATGAGCTTCAGCTGGCGGTCCTGCTGCAGAATCTCGCGTGAAATGTTCAGTGACAGGTCCTCTGAATCAACCATTCCTTTGACAAAAGAGAAATAGTCAGGAAGAAGATCTGCGCATTTTTCCATGATCAGCACCCCGTTGGAGTACAGCTCAAGCCCCTTCTCAAACTCTTTTGAGTAGTAGTCATACGGAATTTGCTCCGGAATGTAGAGAATGGCATTGTAGCGCACAGCACCGTCTACGCTGATATGGATATGCTTAAGCGGTTTATCGAAGCCGTAATGCTTTTCGTGATAGAAGTTCTCGTAATCTTCATCCGTCAGCTCGTTTTTGTTTTTTCTCCAGATCGGCACCATGCTGTTGATCGTCTGTTCTTCGACCGTCTCTTCAAACTCGTCTTCGCTGCCGTCTTTTTTCTTGCTGACCGTTGAATCCATCTTAATCGGGTAGCGAATGAAGTCCGAGTACTTCTTAATGATAGCCTTCAGGCGGTACTCTTCCAAAAACTCATCATAAGAATCCTCTTCTGTGTTCTGCTTGATGCTGAGGACGATTTCCGTGCCGACTTCCTCTTTTTCGCACGGCTCGATTGTATAGCCGTCCGCACCGTCAGAATGCCATCTGTATGCTTCGCCTGAGCCGATTGTTTTTGTTGTTACCGTTATCGCATCCGCAACCATAAACGCAGAGTAGAATCCTACGCCGAATTGGCCGATGATGTCATGCCCGTCCTTCAGCTCATTTTCGCTCTTGAATGCAAGAGAACCGCTCTGTGCGATGGTTCCGAGGTTGTTTTCAAGCTCCTCTTTCGTCATTCCGATTCCTGTATCGGCAATCGTAAGGGTGCGCTTTTCCTTATCTGCGCTCACTTTTATGTAATAGCTGCTCTGATCAAATGACAGGCTGTCATCTGTTAAAGCCTTGTAGTAGATTTTATCAATCGCATCACTCGCGTTTGAGATCAGCTCGCGCAAAAAGATTTCTTTCTGGGAGTAAATCGAGTTGATCATCATGTCTAATAATCTCTTGGATTCTGCTTTAAACTGCATTTTTGCCATGTTAAAAATCTCCTTTCAGCTTTTTTAGCACTCATCACCTTAGAGTGCTAACCCACTAAATAAATAACATATATTCCCGTTTCATGTCAATCATCAAGTCAGGCATTCCGGTTTACACGGCTGATTTTCTCTGCTATATTAGTTACTTAGGATAACTGTTATCTAAGGTAACTATTTTAAGCGGGGTGTTTTCCATAAAAACGTATCAGAAATTTTTTCAGCAACTTCTGCTTCTATACAGACCGTTCGAAAACAGGCTGAATCTGGAGCTTGCGAAGCATGATTTATACAGGGCGCAGTGGTCTGTTCTTCATTATTTGTCCAATTACGGGACGGCGACACTGGTCGAGCTTGCCGGCTATCAGGGCGTTGAAAAGCCGACGGTGACAAGGACTATCAGCAAGCTTGAAGAGCTGAACTATGTTGAACAGGTTGCCGGAAAAGATAAACGCGAGAAACGGATGCAGCTGACTGAAGCAGGACAAAAGCTGTATGAAAAGGTCCGGATCACCATTGATGAATATGAGCTGGACATTCTGAAAGGCATCTCAGAAGAAGAACAGCTCGCATGCATCCGGGTCATGGAAGACATCCGGAAAAATATTAGAGAGTAAGGTGAAGACCGTTGAATCAATCAAAACTGTGGACGAAGGACTTTATCGTTGTTTCGTCCATTAACTTTTTCTTAACCCTGATTTTTTACTTATTAATGGTGACCATCGCGGTGTTTGCGGTGGATGAATACCATGCATCAACAAGTGAAGCCGGTCTTGTGACAGGCATTTTTATCATTGGCGCGCTGATTGGTCGGCTGTTCATCGGCAGGCTGATTGCAAGCTTCAGCCGGAAAAAAATTCTGTATACCGGGCTGATTCTCTTTACGATCACAACTTCTTTTTACTTTTTTGAACTTGGACTGGGCTTCCTTTTAGCTAACCGCCTTCTGCACGGGATTACCCTAGGCATGGCAAGTACAGCGACGGGAACGATTGTGGCACAGATAATTCCTGCCTCAAGAAAAGGGGAAGGAATCGGGTATTACAGCATGAGTGCGACGCTTGCTACAGCGATCGGGCCGTTCATCGGGATTTATCTGAGCCAGCATGCGAGCTTCCAGACGATTTTCATGTTCTGTGTCGCGCTTGGCATCCTCAGCCTGCTGATTGCTTTTTTCGTCACAATTCCCCCTCTTGCCAGCCAGCCAAAGCATGCGGCCGTTAAAGGATTCAGCCTCTCAAGCTTTGTTGAGCCCCAGGCACTGCCGATTGCTTTTATCACACTGGCTGTGGCGTTCTGCTATTCGAGCGTTCTGTCCTTTATCAACTTTTATGCGATGGACATTAACCTTGTCAGCACAGCGAGCTTCTTTTTCATCGTTTATGCCGCAGCTGTCCTTGTGTCGCGTCCGTTCACAGGCAGGCTGCTCGATCAAAAAGGGGCCAATTATGTCATGTATCCGGCGTTTGTGCTGTTTGCAGCCGGGCTGTTCCTTCTAAGTACGGCGAGTACGAGCACGGTGTTTCTTCTCTCCGGCGTTTTGATCGGACTCGGATTTGGCAATATGCAGTCTGCCACGCAGGCGATTGCGGTTAAACTGACGCCTCCGCACCGGATGGGGCTTGCCACGTCCACATTCTTCATCTTTTTAGATGCAGGACTCGGGTTTGGGCCTTACCTTCTCGGGTTCGTCATTCCGGTTACAGGCTACAGCACGCTTTACGTCATCCTCGGATTTGCCGTCATGCTAAGCATTGCGCTTTACTACATGCTTCATGGAAAAAAAGAGCACGCGGCACCTGCTGAGGTTCAGGCATCTCTTTAACGGGCACCCTTTATGGGGTGTCTTTTTTTGCATGATGGAAAATGTCCAAAATTTGCTATAAACTTGAAGTATCTGAAATCTATCTGAGTGGTGAGGCAGTTGTTTAAACTTTTATTAATTGAAGATGACCTTTCTCTTTTTACAGAGATAAAAGACCGACTGAATCAATGGTCGTACGACGTTTACGGCATAACGGACTTCAGCAGGGTGATGCAGGAATTCTCGGAAGTGAAGCCGGATCTTGTGATCATTGACATTCAGCTGCCGAAGTTCGACGGGTTTCACTGGTGCCGGATGATCCGTTCTCATTCCAATGTCCCGATCATCTTTTTATCCTCACGGGATCATCCGACAGATATGGTGATGTCGATGCAGCTTGGAGCTGATGATTTTGTACAGAAGCCCTTTCACTTTGATGTGCTGATTGCGAAAATCCAGGCCATTCTGCGGAGGGTTTATAACTACAGCACAGAACAGGTTCACCTCAAGACGTGGTGCGGTGCTGCGGTTGATTATGAGCGGAATTCCGTGACAAATGATCAAGGGACCGTCGAGCTTACGAAGAATGAAATGTTCATTCTGAAGCTTTTAATTGAACAGAAGAATAAGATTGTAAGCAGAGACAAGCTGATCAACAGTCTCTGGGATGATAAGCGGTTTATCAGCGACAACACGCTGACGGTGAATGTGAACAGGCTGCGGAAGCGCCTTGAGGAGATTGGACTCGGAAGGTTTATTGAGACAAAAGTGGGACAGGGCTATGTGGCCTTGGAAGAGGAAACTCTATGATCCGTGTTTTTTTGAAAGAGCGCATAAGCTGGATTCTCTTTTTTGCCGCGGTTCATCTTCTGTTCCTGTTTATTTCGTTCATTGACAATGCGGTTCCGTTTAAGAGCGTATTGTATATCGTCTTTTTATCCCTTCTGTCCTTTCTTGTGTTCCTGGCTGTCCGCTATCAGAAAGAAACGGCCTTTTTTAAAGCGCTCCAGGACAGGGAAAAAAATCTTGATGTGACAAGTATTCCGGTACCCGGCAGCGCTTTTGAAGAGCTGGTTGAGGAGACGCTGGTGGATCACACCGAGCTTCTGAAAAAAGACGCGCAGCGCCACTATATCTCTCTTGAGCAGGAAAAAGATGACCTTCTGTCCTGGATTCATGAGGTGAAAACCCCGCTGACGGCGATGCACCTGATGATTGAACGGATGGAGGACGGACAGACGAAAACCAACTTAACCTATGAATGGCTCCGCATTCACCTGCTGCTCGACCAGCAGCTCCATCAAAAGCGAATCCCGTTCATTGAGAACGATCTTTATATTGAGATGATCGACCTTGAGGATGTTCTCTTCAGCGAGCTGAAAACCCTTCAGGCCTGGTGTATCCAAAAGGGCATTGGTTTTGACATAGAACTCCTGCAGCGGGAAGTACTCACAGATGCAAAGTGGTTTGCGTTTATTCTGAGGCAGATTCTGACGAATGCGGTGAAATACAGCGCGGCATCTGACATTGAAATCCGGAGCTATCTCGAACATGGAAACGCCAAGCTTGAAATGAGGGATTTCGGAAGAGGCATTGAGGCGAGAGATCTTCCCCGGATTTTTGACAAAGGATTCACTTCCACAGCCAATCATCAGGATCAGGCGGCGACCGGAATGGGCCTTTATTTGGCTAAAAAAGCTGCTGCCCCGCTTCTGATTGAGATTCATGCGGCATCCGTTCCGGGTCAGGAGACGGTCTTTACTCTTTCCTTCCCGAAAAAGAACGATTTCGCAGCTGTCATGAGCATGTGACAACAATGTCACATGCTTTCTTTATTTGTTCGCACAATAAAAGGAAAAGACCTTTACCTCTTTTTATAATAAAGGTATTGAATAAAGAGGAGGCACAAACAGATGGCCATTTTAGAAGCAGCCAAACTTCAGAAAAGCTATGGTAACAAATTTAATAAACAGAACGTGCTGAAAGGCATTGATCTTTCGATTTTAGAGGGTGAATTCGTGAGCATCATGGGAGCATCCGGCTCCGGCAAAACCACGCTTTTAAACGTCCTTTCGTCCATTGATAAAGTAAGCGGGGGCACAATCCGCATTGAGGACAAAGAGATGACAGGCATGAAAGAAAAGCAGCTGGCTGAATTCAGGAAGCACCATCTCGGGTTTATTTTTCAGGAATACAACCTGCTCGACACGCTGACTGTGAAGGAAAACATTCTGCTGCCGCTTTCTATTTCAAAAGTACCCAAGAAGGAAGCAGATCAGCGATTTGAAACTCTTGCTAGCGAGCTTGGCATTGCAGAATTGAAGGACAAGTACCCAAACGAGATTTCAGGCGGTCAAAAGCAGCGAACATCTGCAGCCCGCGCATTTATCCACGAACCGAGCATCATTTTTGCGGATGAACCGACCGGAGCACTTGATTCCAAATCAGCTGCCGATCTGCTGAACAAGCTGACAGACCTGAACGCCAAGCTCAAAGCGACCATTGTCATGGTCACGCATGACCCTGCTGCGGCAAGCTACTGCAGCCGCGTCATCTTTATTAAGGACGGACAGATCTACACGCAGCTGAACAGGGGCGGCCAATCAAGACAGGATTTCTTTAAGGACATCATGAAAACGCAGGGCGTTCTGGGCGGTGTGCAGGATGAGCGTTAATCAGCTGATTATAAAAAATTTTAAAAAGAACCTTAAAAACTACTATCTGTATATTTTTGCGCTGGTCGTCAGCGTGGCGCTGTATTTTTCGTTTGTCACCCTTCAGTATGACCCGTCCATGGATGCCATAGAAGGCTCAATTAAGGGCGGCGCAGCCATAAAAACAGCTTCTGTGCTCCTCGTTGCCATAGTCACGATCTTTCTGCTCTATGCTAACAACATTTTCATTAAGCGCCGCAGCAAAGAGATCGGGCTGTTTCAGCTGATTGGCATGACGAAACACAGAATCTTCCGGCTGCTGACCGCCGAGAACTTCATGCTGTATTTTGGTTCTCTTGCCCTTGGTATTTTTGCCGGATTTGCCATCTCCAAGCTTGTGATGATGATTCTCTTCAAAATTACAGGTACAGATGATGTGGCAAAGCTCCACTTTTCAGCTGAGGCCTTAGTTCAGACATTGATCGTATTTACGGTCATCTACACGCTGATTATGCTGATGAACTATCTTTTCATCAAGAGGCAGAGCATTCTCTCACTCTTTAGAGTGCTTTCATCGGCAGAGGAAAAGGTAAGAAAAATGACGGCTGCAGAAATTGTGATCGGCCTGCTTGGCATGGTCATGATCGCTGCAGGATATTATGTGTCATCCAGACTGTTCGGCGGAGATTTCAAATCGACAAACGGCCTGTTCCTGGCGATGATTTTCATCTTAGGGTCCGTAATCCTTGGAACCTACTTCTTTTACAAAGGATCTGTCAGCTTTCTTTTCCATCTGATCCGCAAGAAAAAAGGCGGGTATTTGAAGGTGGATGAAGTCCTGTCCCTTTCATCCATTATGTTCCGGATGAAATCAAATGCCATGCTGCTTACCATCATCACAACCGTATCCGCTCTTGCCATTGGATTGCTTTCCTTAAGCTACATTTCCTATTACTCAGCTGAGGCGACGGCCAAAAGCCAGGTGCCTTCTGACTTTTCTTTTACGGACAGCAAAGATGCTGAACAATTTGCTCAGGCATTGAAGGAAGGCGGAATCTCCTACAAAGAGAAGAGCACGGAGATTGTCCTGGCGGATTTTAATGTAAAAGACATTATGCTCACTAAGCTTGAAGGGATGAATTTTGACCCAAATACAATGACACTTGCAGTAATCAGTGAAAAATCCGCCGGCAAGGAACTTTCGAAGGACGAAACGCTGTTTACCGGTTACAGTGACCTGCTGCAGAAATTCATGCCGCTTGAAAGTGAAGGAGATATTACCCTTCTTGGAAAAACGGCAAAAATCCCTCAGACGTATATCGGGATGGAAAAAGAAACGTATATATCCTGGTACTATACATCCGGCGGCATGCCTACGGCCATTGTAGATGATGAAGTGTTTAAACAGCTTCAAAAAGACCTGGATCCTGAGCTGCAGCGGTCGACTTCGACGCATATCGCGTTTGACATAAAAGACCCTCAGAATAAAACGAAAGCAAATGATCTGTTCCTTTCGATGAAGCTGAACGAAAATGCGCCGAACGAATCTCAGCTTGAAACACTCAACAGCCAAAAGCGCAACATGGGTCTTGCCATGTTCATCGTCGGGTTCCTTGGACTTTCATTCCTTGTCACATCAGGATGCATTTTGTACTTTAAACAAATGGGCGAAAGCGAAGAAGAACAGCCAAGCTACACGATTTTGCGCAAGCTCGGCTTTACACAGGGAGACCTGCTGAAAGGCCTGCGCGCAAAACAGCTTTTCAGCTTCGGCATTCCGCTTGTAATCGGCCTGCTCCACAGCTATTTCGCTGTTCAGTCCGGCTGGTTCATCTTCGGGGCCGAAGTTTGGACTCCGATGATCATCGTGATGGTCCTGTATACGGTGCTCTACTCAATCTTTGGTGTACTGTCTGTTCTTTACTCCAAAAAAGTAATTAAAGAAGCATTATAAGAAGAACCTCCGGGTGGCCGGAGGTTCTTTTCATTCGTTCTCAATTCCAAAGCAGCGTCTTAAGTCAGCAGCATTCTTCAAAACACTTGCCTGACATGATTCTGTATGGCTTCCCGGTTCAATGTTGATATACACCAATGCATCACTCATGCCTTTTTCTCTCAAAAGTGCGATTCCTTTTAACAGATTCTCCTCATTGTAGTTTTCTGTTAAACTCAGTCCGATTGATTGCTCGTAGTACCTCTCTTCGTCTTCTTCAAAACTCCTGCTGAGAAACGAAAGACCCGAGAGTCCAAATGGTTCCAGCTCCCTTTTAACAGACGTTTCAAAGGTGTGATGGAGTCTGAGGGTCTGCAGATATGTTTCAAGAGCATTCTTCAGCTCCTCTGTCTCACTGTCGCTGTAGGCAAGTGTCTCAATGGTTTCACCCGGTTCTTCTGTCTCCATGTTCAAAGACAGACTGTACGGTACATCCTTTATAATCATCTCGGACATTCCGGTAAGTGCATCCATGATCTGTCCGGCATTTGCGTTTTCTGCCCTTATTTTCCCGCTTGCTTCAATTGTTGACTCAAATCCCTTGCCAAGCTTTATTTCGCTGATTCCATTTTCTTCGAGTATGCCGGCAAGCTTCTGATACTCTTCATTTTCTTTCAAAAGGGATTCATGCTTTATAGAAACGTATGAAACATGAAATTGAGTCAGTTCCCCAGTAACGGACGCACTGAAAGTCAGATCATCCTCCGTTTTCAGCGTAAGATCGTAGGTATCTCCGAAAAGTGATGCGAGAACTATAACAATTGTTGAACCATACCCCTGCTGTTCTTCTATTTTGACTGTTTCTGCTTCAACGCCGTACAGCTTTTCGACCTGCTGCTCCGTATAAGCTGCCGCTTCTTCTTCTTCTGACCCGCAGCCGGCCAGAAAAAGGACAGCGAACACAGGAAGGATGAGCTTTTTCACAAGGTGAGCCCCTCTCATATTGGGATGTTTATCCAAAAGTATAGCTTGTATTTGAGGGGGCGTCTATCATCCGTTCTTTTTTATAACAGGTATCCAGATCTCACTCTTAAAATCCGGTGCTTTCGTATCCTTCTGCTCGTTCCAGAGAATTTCCGGACCGTCTGCCAGCTCATAGGACGACGAAGGAAACCACTCCGAATAGATGCGGCCCCATATCTCCTGAAGCGTTTCTGGAAAAGGGCCGCACGCTTCAAAAACAGCCCATGTCATAGCCGGCACCTTCAAGTGATCAAGGTGATCAGGAATCTCTTTTATCGTGGCTGCGCCAATATAATGATCGAGCTCGCCTTTTTCCTCCATCCTTCCTTCTGAAAAGTTTGCAGATGCGCTTATAATACCGGATGGCTCAACATTAGAAAGGTCTTTTAATTCACGAATGGCATCCATGGTCAGGCTTTGCCACATCGCGGCAATCTCAGGGTTCACCCCGTTAAATATAATGGGTACTCTTTTTTTGATGCCTGCAATGTGAAAAGCTTCTTTTTCTTCTACACGGTACTTCATTTCACTGCCTCCCTTAATGATTAACTGGAAGGTCATCCTCGGAAAAGCTTTAAGTGAATGTTTTCCGTTCCTCGCTTCAGACGGCGTCACTCCATGCAGCTGCTGAAACGCACGCGTGAATGAGTCCGGTGAAAGATATCCATACTTGATTGCGACATCAATCACTTTCATGCCTTTGTCCCTCAGCTCAAATGCCGCAAGTGTAAGCCTTCTTCTCCGGATATATTCAGTAAGAGAAATACCGGCAAGAGATGAAAACATTCGTTTAAAATGGTACTCCGAACAGAGCGCAATCCGGGCTGCTTCCTTATAATCAAGCTCTTCTGCCAGATTTTCCTCAATGTAAGCCAGCGCCTCATTCATGTGTTCAAGCATCCCCATCAGATGACCTCCTTTGATAACAGATTAGCAGGAATTTCATGCGGGCCTCCGATCTTTTTGCGTTCAGTTTTGCAGGGTTTTTATTAGTGTTACAAAAAAACTCCCTCCCCATAAGGGAGAGAGCCAAGGACTTACTGATTTCCGCCCAATACTTGCTTTGCCATTTGCTTGTATTCTTCCAGTCCTGATTTCTGCGCAAACTCAGCAATACCAATTGGATATGCTGCAGTTAATTCAATAATGTGTTTTTCCATATTGGGCCAGACATACCCGCCCGCTTTTTCATAGTGGAAAATGAGATCGTTTAGAGCCTGTTCTCCAAAAGTGCGAAAGTGGGGTACAAAATCATTTGCAGGATCTGTCACAGAAGCCTCTGTCCAGTCGATAATACCGGTCACTTTAGCAGATGCATTGATTAAAATGTGACCCGCATGAAGATCACCATGAACAAGGCACGTTTCAGCAGGCCACAGCGTGTCGTCGTTCACCCACTCCTGCCACCTTTTCCATAGCATTTCATTCACATCAAACGAAGCTCTTACGTTTTCCATTCGTCTCATCATATTCTTTCTTGCCTCTTCAGCGTTTTCTACTGGTAAGTTTGCCGTTTCAACTGCTTTCCCATTAACCCGGTGAAGCGATACCATTGCCTCTGCAAGGGTTTTTGTAAATTCAGACGGCACATTCTTTTCATCAATTTCCCACACATAAGCCATTGCCTCGTGATCGATGGTCCCCGCAGGAACACCAGTTAACTGTTTGTAAGCAATTAACTCATCCGTATATACGCGCCACTGCGGAGCTTCAACAGCAATCCGCGGCACAATTAGATCCAATGTACGTTTTTCCTTATCCGCAGATGCCAGAACATCTTCTCTTCTCGGAAAGCGCAAAACCCATCTTTCCTCATCTGCGTCCTCTGCAAAAAC
The DNA here is from genome assembly GCF_053629595.1 of Metabacillus sp. SLBN-84. NCBI lineage: Bacteria > Bacillati > Bacillota > Bacilli > Caryophanales > Bacillaceae > Metabacillus > Metabacillus sp. SLBN-84. Next base: position 168,283 of record NZ_JBRJIP010000001.1, on the reverse strand, counting down.
GACAAGAAAATCAAGTCCTGACTGATTAAATGTCAATGAATTCTCTTTAACATAAATAGCATGTTTATGTGCGATCTCTATCACTTTATTTTTATTCATACCGGCTTCTCCTTTTGATTCGTATTATTTTATAAATACAGACAATCAAAGAGGAAATGGTGATAGAAAAAGAAGCCTATCCAGGCGCAGTCATGCCCCTTCTTATTATGCAAATCGCTGAATAAAGGTTTCCCTAAGCAGGCAGACCACTTCCATTTACTCTGCGTGCGTGCAGAGCCTTTGATTGTATGCTAGCAAGCGTTCAAAGCCTGGAATCGAAGTCTAATAGATGCTGTCATTGAGAAAACCCCCATTTCCTGAAAAGATAGATTTAACGTATCACACAAATGAGATCAAATCAACGAGTGGGAACGTTATCATAATGACTCATAACCGTGACAAAAACACACCCGCTGCAAGCCCCGAGCGAATGGCATGCTCGGCTTTAGAGGCAGAGGATTTGCTGTCTCCCTTACATGCATCTCCTCCAATGAGCAGCGGTTTGTTCTCTCCCTCATTCAAAAAAGAACGTTCGATCTGCTTAATAGCCTGAGCATAGCGCCATCTTTTCACCTGAACGCTGAGTATGTCAGGTTCATAGCCTAAAGCTGTTCGAATAGATGGCATGACCTGTGCCAGAATCTCATCATCTGACAGATTGTAATGAAGAGATGACCACTCATAATCCATATGAACCGTTAAAGCACCGGTTTCACTGATGCCTTTTGCGCGGTTATCAGCCATCCAGGATATTACACCCGGAACAGGCTCCTTTTTATAGGAAAGACCTGATTCTCCGGAAAGCTCCATTAAAACGGCAAGGCAGGGAACGTATTTGACGCTTTCAAGCTCGTTTCGCTGTACGGCTTTCATCTGCACATTTCCCGCATCAAGAAGCTTCAAGGTTTGAGGGAGAGGACATGTCATGAAAAGGGAGCGGGCCTTCACTGAAAATGGCTCGTTCGTTTTCTTATTTAATCCTTCAGCTGCATAATACTCTCCGTGATCCACTATTCTTTCAACCTCATACTCACACTCAACCCGAAGACCTTCAGCCACCCGTTTTGCCAGTCCGTTCATGCCTTTATCAGCCATAAACCTTACGGCGTTTTCCTCAAACCACGGCCGAATCCAGCTGCGCTGCTGCCAGTCTTCCAGAAGATCCTGGCCTTCCCTGCTGGAAGCAGAAAGGAACTGGGCGCCATGATCAAACGTACCGCTTCCAATCCTCCTTGTAGCAAATCGTCCCCCGGGACTTCTTCCTTTATCAAGAAGAAGCACCTTGTTTTCAGAAAGCTCCTGCACCTTTTGGGCAGCCGTCAGTCCGCTGATTCCCGCTCCGATGATTAAAACATCTTCAAAATTCATGAGGCACTCTCCTTTTTGCTTTTGGTTTTATTATAGGAGAGTTTAAGAGTGCAAGAAAATCATAGTGTTTTTTTGAAACCAGCAGACTGCTTTACCACTTTTTCAGCCCGATCCCTCCTCGAAAAAATCGCCAAAAATCCAATACCCAAAATCAAACAGGAAATCCCAGTCCACGAAAGCAGATCCAGCTGTTCACGAACCAGCACCCCCCCAAGCATGGCGGCGGTCAGGGGCTCTGCCAATGCCAGCGTGACGGCGGTCGAGGAGGGAACGTGCACGAGCGCTTTGGCAAAAAGAAGATACGCAGCGCCAGTCGCAAGCAGGCCGAGGTGAAGACTCACGGCCAGCCCGCCAGGCTCAGCCATCCAGCTCATATCATAGAAAAAGAGAACCGGAGATAAAAAGACGGCACTCAGCGTAAAGACGACAGCGACAACCGACAAGGATGATGCAGTGTGCACTAGCCCCTTGCTGACCATTGTATAGACAGCAAAGGAAAGACCGGCGCCAAGTGCCATGAGTATGCCCGAAGGATCTGCATTTGCGGCACCTTTATTGAAAAAGAGCAGAAAGCACCCGATGATGGACAGCAACGTCGAGATCCACCAACCTTTTGAAGGCGTTTTTCTAAGCAGCAGCCACTCTAATGCACCGGATAAGAGGGGAGCGCTCCCGATGGCGATGACGGTTCCGACAGCCACTCCTGTCTGCTCCACGGCGGTAAAAAAGAGCGGCTGATAGGCGGCCATGCACAGTGCAGCCGCAACGGTCACTCGAATGGGCCAGTTCCGAATATTTAATTGTCCAATCAGCAGGGCGACAAGCAATAAGGAAAAACCTCCAACCGCAAGCCGCGCTGCCCCGACAGCAATCGGATGCGCGGCATCCGGTGCATACGTCTGTGCCGTGCCCGTTGTTCCCCATAGTACCCCTGCGAGCAGCACCCACAGAGGAGCAAGCTTTTCTTTCATCCCAATCACTCCAATAAAAAAGACCTTACCCTCATCATAAAGAAGAACAGAACGTTTTTCTTTACAGAGAGTAAGGTTCTTTTTAGCCGTTTTGCCTGAAGGTTTTTGGAGAAACGCCTTCCCGTCCTGTAAACCATCTCGTAAACGAAGAAACGTGCTCAAACCCGATCTCTTCGCTGATGCGGGAGATGGATATGTCCGTCCCTGAAAGCAGCCGTTTTGCTTCCTTCATCCGCAGCTCTGAGAGATAAGCCTTTGGACTTTTCCCCGTTTGCGCTTTAAACCAGGCAGCATAATAATTCGGATGATAATGCTCAATCTCTGCCAGCATTTCCAATGTTACCGGACGGTTGTAATGCTGATGAAGCCAGGCAATGGAAGGCGGCAGAGTCTTATGCAGTTTCTGAGTCACGTATCGCGTAAGCTCGCTCAGCCCTGACCTGCTGCCGGCCGCCTCTTCCAGCAGCAAAAAGCGGATGGCGGACCATTGCTGATCCAGGCTTAAAAACATGCTTTCAGTTTGACCCGGCAAATAATAAACCGGGATATCCAAAATCAGAAATTCATTCTTATCATTGGAACGGTACACATGATTGTATTCCGGCGGTATGTAAAAGCATGAATCCTCGCTTAAATGGATTTGCTGACGGTCTGTCCGGATCTCAAGAGAACCCTGCAGCGGAAAAAGAAACTGCCCAAAGTCATGCTTATGGGAATGAAACTCTCTCGAATAGGTTCTTTTTTCGCAGATTACCTGCCTGCCGCTTTCCATGCTGCACCACTCCTTCTCCCACTATTATATAGGAAACATCCAAACTGGAGTCCACCCACAAAACGTTCTATAATGTGACATATTCCAATGAACGGGGTGTCAGCATATGCAGCTTCAGCAAATCGCCTATCAGTTTGATGACTATCCTTCTCTCTTGTTTGTACCGGCAGGCCGCAAGTATCCGGAGATCCGCTCGATCGGCCATAAAGAGGAACGCGCGGCACTGTCAAGGCTGCAGCAGGCAGCCGCGCAGGAACTCCAGTCAGTTCCTGAAGAAGAGATGACCCTTTTAAAAACCTTTCTTGGAACAAACCGGCCTTCTATTCCTCTTCCGGTCTACAAACAGGAACGGCTCTATCCGCACCTGATCAGGCCTGAAATGTTTCTCTGGAAAAAACATTCCGTTCAGCGCGGACTCCCCATCAACAGCAGCTATTTTTATCCGGAGGTCTATGGCACCTTATCAGCTCAAGACCTCTCCAGGCATGTGAAAAAAGTGGTGCAGGAATACCTGTTTTGCGCAAGGCTGAATAAATTTGAACGCAAACACTGGCTTGAGAAAATAAGCACCGCCTACACGCAGCATCCTTTGATCAGGCTTGCATCAAGCAAAGAGGCTGTCATACATGCGGTCGAAATCATGAATAAATCTTCCCTGCTCGGCGTCCTGAAATATCCGGAAGATATCGCCTATTGGCGGCACCGCGTCGAAATTGTCATGAGGCCGTATCGCAGCATTCCGCCGGCCTGGCAATGGACGGTCTGCAGCCACGAAAAAGAGCTTGCGCTGCATGCGGATTCAGATTCGATTATCTGCACATGCAGCACCTGCCGCTACTCGGTTTCCTATCATGTTACAAAGGAAGGGGCAACCCTTCCGGATGAAGTCAATATCCCACAGGCAACAAAGCGAATTGCAACCATCGAACGGCAGTTTAACGAAATTGCGGTTCAATCTAAGGAAACGATGGAGAAGCTTTACGCTTTAAAAGAGATCCAAACCGAATTAGAGCAGCACGCTCCAATCATCAAACAGATACAAGACCTTCAAACCCGGCTTGACGACACATCGGAAAACCATCCTGCGGCAGCAATCTATACAGAGATTGAGCAGCTGGTCTTTCCGGATACAATCCAGCCTGACTTGCTCAGTCTATCAAGCGTTTCTGTGCCCGATGCATCTGTCCTTAAAAAAGCAGAAACCTGGAAAAAACAGCTCGCACATGACCTTGGAGAAAGCCTTGAGCAGCATCTTGAAACACTTCAGGAGCTCGCCGAAAAACACAAGCCGCGGCCAAATGATATCATCTTTGAAATCAAAGGTTTCCGGCTGCTTAGATCGGAATACGAAAAAATCCAGCTTTTCCTGCAGGAAGAGACTGTCCCAAACCACATGCTCGTGCAGATCCTTAAAGGAGAAGCCACAAGCAAAATCCGGCGCAGCGGCTTCCATGAAGCTGAAGTCTTCGGCCTTTTAAACGAATGGCCGGCGAAATATATCACAAAAGCCATCATAAAAAGCTGCTGAGGTCATCAGCAGCTTTTCACTTTAAATTCTTCTCCTGTCTCATGATATACAGCCACATAGACCCGTATGTCACAAAGAGCAGCAGGAGAAACACGGGTACAGATAGAACATCGTGTATCAGCATCTCGCATCCTCCTTTACTTTAGGTTTCCCCATGAAAACGGGAAGAATAAGTAAAAAAGAACGACGGATAAAACAGATACCAAAATAGCAATAGAAGGCTTCCTGTAATGAATTGTCAGGACGATAAACAGAATCAGATTCAGCGGGATATTCAGCCAGCCGTTCCACCCGTTGTCATACACATACATGCCTTTATGTGAAAAAATCCATTCAAGTGCGGAGTAAAAGGCCGTCCAGACCGCTATGTAGATCCACTGATTTCTTCTTTTAGCAGGAAATCTCTGAAGATAAATAATCAGCCCCATCGGACAGATGAAAAAGGTAAAAGCGGCATTAATAATGGAATGGTTCAGCCATTCTGCCGTCACCCCTCTGAATGCCCAAAGCGTGTGGTCGTAATAAAAATAATTGTACGTCATATTCACGACAATAAAAAAAAGCACCGTCGGATACTGCTTCTCCCATTGTTTCCAATCGATAAATTTATAAGCAAATAAGATCCAGACTGCGATTACAAGCAAAAGATACATTCATTCACCCCAAACGTTTGATCATACTTGCATTCTTAACGCATTACGGGGGTTGTATACTTACTCACAGCAAAAAGGGCATTGCCCCGGGCAATGCACCTTTTCCTGCTTATAGTTGTCCAAATCCCCTTGTTTTTGGGGTCCTAGCTATAAACGAGTTCTTTTTTTTTCACAAGACCAAGCGTCTGTCCGGTCGATTCTTCCATTTTGCGGAAAATCTCAGGATGATCTGAAAGGGACAGACCGTAGGAAGGAATCATTTCCTTCAGCTTCGGCTCCCATGCTGTCATGTGCTGCGGGAAGCATTTTTCAAAGACCTCGAGCATGACATGAACAGCCGTTGAAGCACCAGGAGATGCTCCAAGAAGGGCAGCGACAGAACCGTCTGCAGCACTCACCACTTCTGTACCGAACTGAAGCGTTCCTTTGCCGGCATCCGTATCTTTGATGACCTGAACGCGCTGGCCCGCGACCACGATATCCCATTCCTCGTTTTTGGCGTTCGGAATGAATTCTCGCAGCTCATCCATGCGTTTTTCATGCGACAGCATGACCTGCTGAATCAGATACTTGGTCAGCGCCATCTCTTTCACGCCTGCAGCAAGCATCGTCATCAGATTGTTCGGCTTGACTGAGCTGATCAGATCAAGGTTGGAACCCGTTTTTAGGAACTTTGGCGAAAATCCCGCAAACGGTCCGAAAAGCAGGGATTTTTTCCCGTCGATGTACCGTGTGTCAAGATGCGGAACCGACATCGGCGGAGCGCCGACCTTTGCCTTGCCGTACACTTTCGCGTGATGCTTCGCAATAACATCCGGATTCTTGCAGACGAGGAACAGTCCGCTGACAGGGAAGCCCCCGATCTGCTTCGACTCCGGAATACCTGTTTTCTGCAGCAGATGCAGACTGCCGCCTCCGCCTCCGATAAACACGAATTTCGCCCGGTGGCGCTCAACCTGTCCGAAACCGTTCTTCACTTTCAGTTCCCATGAACCGTCACGCGTGCGCTTTAAGTCCTCGACACTGTGCTTGTAGTGGACCTCCACATTTTTTCTCTCCAAATGATCGAAGAGCATACGGGTTAAAGCCCCGAAGTTTACATCCGTACCTGAATCGATTTTCGTCGCTGCAATCGGCTCGGACGATGTGCGTCCTTCCATCATAAGCGGAATCCATTCCCTCAGCTTTTGATGGTCGCTTGAAAATTCCATCCCGTGAAACAGCGGGTTGTCTGATAACGCTTCCAATCTTTTTTTCAGAAACGCAACATTTTTTTCCCCTTCCACAAAGCTCATATGCGGAATCGGCATGATAAAATCCTCAGGACTTCGGATCAGATTCCGTTTGACCAAGTAGGACCAGAACTGTCTGGAAAGCTGGAACTGCTCATTCACCTTCACAGCCTTGCCGATATCAATCGAACCGTCCGCTTTTTCCGATGTATAGTTAAGCTCGCACAGCGCAGCATGACCCGTACCTGCATTGTTCCATTCATTCGAGCTCTCTTCACCCGGACTTCCGAGTTTTTCAAATACTTTAATGTTCCACTCTGGTGCTACCTCTTTCAGCATCGCTCCAAGCGTTGCACTCATAACCCCGGCACCAATTAGAACCACGTCTGTTTTGTTCTTTAAGCTGCTCATACTACCCATCCTTATCCCCTAAATTTGCAAAAACGAGCAGGCTACCGCATAAACATGCAGGAAGCCACCTTTGAACATACACAAGTCTTCTGAATATCAGTTTATCACAGTCTATTATGAATAGATTAAATTTTACTATTATCTGATAATTATAAACCATTTCCGGGCGGTTAAAAAGGATAAGTTCTCAGCGGATATGCAATTCCCCAATTATTGTATGATTTTTTCCGGCAAAAAAGACTTATTCGGACATCCCGTGCCGGGGAACTGAAATTTACACATATTGTATATTTTAAAGATTCATGTATAATGTATCTAAATGATATATATCTTTTAGATAGGGTGAACAGAATTGAAAACCTACAGCGATACGACCTACGCCATTCTTGGCATTTTAACGACAGACTGCAGAACCGGCTACGATATAAAGCAGCTGATTGACAGGAGTCTGACCCATTTCTGGAAAATCAGCTACGGGCAAATCTATCCGACTCTTAAAACCATCGTCGAAGAGGAACTGGCAACCGTCACGATCACCTCTCAGCCGTCGAAACCGGAGCGAAAGGAATATCATCTCACGGCAAAAGGGAAGGAAACGCTTAAGAACTGGCTTGAAGAACCGATTAAACAAATCCCTGCAGAGCGCAATGAAATGCTGCTCAAATTGTTTTTCGGACGCCATCAGTCCAAAGAAAACACGGTAAGGGTTTTAAAGGATTATAAGACAAATCTGGAAGCCCGGTACCTTACATATACAAGCATCGAAGAAAGCATTACGGCCCATAAAGATCACGCAGAAGATGCCGTCTATTGGCTCTTCACACTGGATTACGGAAAACGAATGACAAAGGCGGCAATTGAATGGTGTATGTTTACTCTTGAACAGCTGGTAAAAGAGGAGGAATAAGAATGGCTCAAAGGGTGAATGCAGGGAGGTACACGACAGACAACCAGGAAAACATCGTTGTTTTTCTGATCGGAATGAGGGTAAACAAGCGACTCGCCCTGCACAAGTGGCTTCCGGTCTTTTTTGCCATGCCGGGAATGATCAGGGAGCTTTATATGAACAAGGATGAATTAGGCTTCCTGTCCATGGAAAGCTATTTCGGTCTTAGAACAACGGTCATGATTCAATATTGGCGCTCAACAGAGGATCTGCTCGCATATGCAAGAAGCGATAAGCACATGACGGCATGGAAAAACTTCAATCAGAAGATCGGAAGCAATCCTTCAGTCGGCATATACCATGAAACCTATGAAGTAAAAGCCGGAAACTACGAATCGATCTATGGAAACATGCCTGCGTACGGCTTAGGAAAAGCACTCAGCTTTATTCCGATTGAAGCAAGCCGCGCCTCGGCAAAACAGCGGCTGACGAAAGAAGGAACTACCTCCTCCATTTAAACCGCAAAAGAGGCTGCAGACAATTGTCATGCAGCCTCTTTTCATCAGGTCAGGGACCTTTTTCTCGATGAATACAGCACATACAGCAAGATAAACCACACAGGGGTCAGCATCAGCGCCGGACGTGTCTCTTCCGCCACTAGCATCACGATGAGAATCAGCCCGAACAGCGCCAGCACGGCATAGTTGATGAACGGCGCAAACGGAGCCTTGAATTCAGACTTTGCATGCAGGTCCCCTCGGGTTCTCCGGTATTTGATGTGGCAGATTAAAATCACGCTCCACACCCAGATAAAGCAGATGGCGCTGATTGTCGTCACAATGCTGAAGGCCTGCTCGGGAATCAGCTTGCTTAGAAGCGCACCCGCTGACACAACGGCAGCCGAAAGCCACAGCGCGTTGCCGGGCACGTGCTGCTTTGTCAGCTTCCTCATGGAGGACGGCGCCTGGCCGCGTTTGCTCAGCGTGAACAAGATCCGGCTTGTCGAAAACAGGCCGCTGTTGCAGGCAGATGCTGCAGACGTCAGGACAACAAAATTAATGATTCCCGCAGCAAGCGGAATTCCGATGAGGCTGAACGTCTTCACAAAAGGACTCTCAGAAGCGTTCAGCTCCGTCCATGGATTGATGCTGAGCAGGACGATCAAAGCGCCGACGTAGAAAAACAGAATCCGAAGCGGAATCTTATTGATGGCAGACGGAATGTTTTTTCGCGGATTGGACGTTTCCGCGGCAGATACCCCGACCAGCTCCACCCCGACAAACGCAAACACAACCATTTGGAACGAAAGCAGAAATCCCGTCATGCCGTTCGGAAACAGGCCGCCGTGCTCCCACAGATTGCTTACCGAAACAGTTCCCGCATCTGTCTTGAACCCCATCACAATCAAAATCACCCCAACGACGATCAGCGCAAGGATCGTCACCACTTTGATCAGTGAAAACCAAAACTCGAGTTCCCCAAAAAGCTTCACCGTCAGCAGATTGAGCCCAAGCAGCAGAAGCAGGCACACAATGGCAGGAACCCACTGCGGAATGTCATACCAGTACTGCACATATACCCCGACTGCAATGACATCGGCCATCGCCGTCATGATCCAGCAGAACCAGTACGTCCACCCTGTTACAAACGCCGCCCTCGGGCCCAGATAATCCTCGGCAATATCCGTAAACGACTCATACCCCGCCTTTGACAGCAGGAGCTCCCCAAGCGCCCTCATCATGAAAAACAGTGCAACCCCGACAATCAAGTAAGCGAAAATAATGGACGGTCCTGCAAGCTGAATCGCCTTGCCCGACCCCAAAAACAACCCCGTTCCAATCGTTCCGCCTATTGCAATCAGCTGCACATGGCGGTTCGCCAAATCTCGTTTCAATTCCTGCTGTGCCATTTGTGAATTCCTCCTTCATAGATGTAAAAAACCCAATAAAAAAAGAGACGGGAAGACTCCCAATCTCTTTTTGAAGAATACCAAAATAGCATTTGCCGCCCGAAAAACGGGTACACCAAACTCTAAATCTATACTCTTCTGTCCTTTTGCCTGAGATTGTGAACCCTTCGGCGCCGCTAAAGCGGTCTCTCCAGAAGCTGCTCCGGCTGTAGTGTAATCCACAGCCATCATAGCCTGCTCTATTAAAATTTGAGTATTTCTGAATAATGACTAATTGTAGGGGGTGTGGCATTCCTTGTCAACAGTCCTGCAATGCAAGGAAGAAAGTTCCACGCTCTAATTGATAATTATTTTCATTGACAACCCGTCATATTGAGGATAAATTAATGATAATGATAATTGTTATCAAATAAACTGGTACTAAGGAAGGAACGACAAATGAATACAAGACGCAAATTTTTAACACTGGCTCTTTCTATTATAGCTGTACTTATGATTGCGCTTGCAGGCTGCTCAAGCGAGCAATCAGGCACATCGGAAAAATCTTCTGAAAAGAAAGCTGATTCAAAAGGGGAAGATACACAATACCCAATCACGATCAAGCATGCATTCGGCGAAACAGTCATTGAAGAGAAGCCGGAACGCGTTGCAACCATATCATGGGCAAACCATGATGTTGCACTTGCTTTAGGTGTGGTGCCGGTAGGTTTTTCAGCAGCAAACTACGGCATTCAGGATGACAGCGGCATGCTGCCATGGACGAAAGAAAAAGTGAAAGAACTCGGTGAAGACAATCCGAACATCTATCAGGATACAGACGGATTAGACTTTGAAGCGATCTCTGACTCACAGCCGGATGTGATTTTGGCAGCCTACTCAGGCATCACGCAGGAAGAATACGATACATTAAGTGAAATCGCACCGGTTGTAGCTTATAAGTCAGCCCCTTGGGTTGCTTCATGGCGCGAACAGGTCATCTATAATGCAATGGGTATGGGAATGGAAGAGGAAGGCAAAAAGCTGATTGCCGATACAGAAAAACTCATCCAGGAAAAAGCAGGCGATCACCCTGAACTTAAAGGGAAGAAAGCGGCATTCGTCAGCATTTCAGCTGATGATCTCTCCAAGTTTTACATATACACTCCAGCTGATCCGCGCGGAGAGTTCCTGAGCGAGCTTGGGATGGAATACCCTGAAAGCATTACGAGCCAGCTTAAGGATGAAGACGGTTTCTATCTTGAATTAAGTGCAGAGAATGCGGATATGCTGAACGGTGCTGAAATCCTTGTTTCATATGGAAATGAAAATACGTTAAAAGCCTTACAGGAAGACCCGATCCTTGGAAAAATTCCTGCGGTTCAAAATGGATCTGTTGTCATCATTGGAGACAACACTCCGCTCGCTGCGGCCGGCAATCCAAACCCGCTTGCAATTGAATATTCCATCGATGAATACTTAACATTACTTTCAGAAGCTGCAGGCAAAGTAAAGTAACATGATGAACCAGTCCGTTACAGAAAAGAAGCAGCTGATGATACCCAGACATTTCATAAAGGTTTTGATTTTTTCCCTCATTTTGCTCGGCTTATGCACAGCGGCTTCTCTTATGTTCGGGTCCCGAACAGTTGGATGGAAGGAACTCATGGACGGTCTGTTCCATCCTGACGTACAGTCCCACGGAGCAAATGTTGTCCGCCAGAGAATTGCACGGACGGTATTCAGCCTCATGTGCGGCGCGGCCCTTGGCATCTCAGGCGCCCTCATGCAGTCTGTCACGCGCAATCCGATTGCAGATCCGAGCATATTGGGAGTAAACACAGGGGCGGCACTCTTTGTCGTCTGTGGCATTACCTTTTTAAATATCAGTACGGCAGGCCATTATATCTGGCTTGCACTTGCAGGGGCAATCATAACGGCCATTTTTGTATTCGGAATCGGTTCAATGGGGAGTGGCGGAGCCACGCCCCTTAAACTCGTTTTAGCGGGTGCGGCCACAAGTGCAGCCTTATCATCGCTTGTGATGGCCATCATGATTCCCCGTTCAAGCGTCATGGATCAATTCCGTTATTGGCAGGTAGGGAGCGTCGGGGCAGGGAACTGGGATTCTATCTCTCTGTTTGTTCCGTTTCTTCTTACCGGAGTTCTGATTGCCGTCTTCTCGGCACCTGCGCTGAATGCACTTGCTTTAGGCGATGAAGCTGCCTCAGGTTTAGGCGTACGCACAGGCACGCTCAGGCTGTTTGCTGCTTTTGGCGGCGTCCTGCTGTGCGGGGCAGCAACGGCGCTGGCAGGTCCGATCGGCTTTATCGGTTTACTTTCCACTCACGTAATACGGCTCGTCATCGGTCCTGATTTGCGGTATGTCATTCCGATGTCCGCACTTTCAGGGGCCATTATTTTAACGATATCTGATGTGTGCGGCAGGCTTGCCGGAAGACCCGGCGAGCTTGAAGTCGGCGTCGTGACAGCCTTTATCGGGGCTCCCATCTTAATCCTACTAACTATGAAAGCGAAAATGCGTGCCTTATGATGAACGATACGATTAACCTTATTATGACAGGCAGAAAAAAGAGACGGCTCCGGTTCATCCTCGTGACTTCCCTTCTGGCAGTCATTGCGTTTGCCCTTTGCTGCGCCATGCTCATGCTCGGGAATACGATTTATCCCGTTCAGGATGTCATCCGTGTCCTGCTGGGGGAAAAAGTACAAGGAGCCACATTTACAGTAGGCACACTCCGGTTTCCGAGGATGATTGCAGGCTTGTTTGCCGGTTTTGCTTTCGGCGCTGCAGGAGCAGTCTTTCAGACCATGCTGCGAAACCCGCTGGCGAACCCGAATGTCATCGGGATAACAGCCGGCTCAAGTGCAGCCGCCGTTTTTTGCATCGTTGTCCTTCATGCAAGCAATACCGTCGTTTCCGTTGCTTCTATTTTTGGCGGCCTTGCCGCAGTACTCGTTATTTTCCTGTTATCAAAAGGATCCTCTTTTTCAATCGGCCGGTTGATCTTGATCGGCATCGGCATTCAGGCCATGCTTGATGCCGTGATTTCTTACCTGCTGCTAATCGGACAGGAACACGACATTCCAACAGCTATGAGGTGGCTGAGCGGAAGCCTGAACGGATCGAAGATGGAGACCCTCTATCCCCTGATTATCGCTGTTTTGGTGTTCACTCCCGTCCTTGTAGGACTCGGAAAACGTCTGGACATGCTGGAGCTTGGGGAAGAGGCAGCATCCTCTCTCGGTGTAAATACGGATCAAACACGACTGGTCCTGATTATCAGCTCTGTTCTAATCATTGCGCTTGCCACCGCTGCAACGGGACCGATCGCGTTTGTCGCATTCCTTTCCGGACCGATCGCAAAAAGACTGACAGGTGCCGGATTTTCACCGATTATTCCGGCAGGTCTTACAGGCATCATCCTTGTGCTCGCATCTGACCTTATTGGACAGTTTGCCTTTACTGCCAGGTACCCGGTCGGCGTCATCACCGGCATCCTTGGAGCGCCGTACTTAATTTACCTGCTGATCCGAATGAACCGGAAAGGAGATTTATAATGAAACCGGCACTTACCTTTAAATCCGAACAAATCACGGCTGGATACGAGAACAACCTCATCCTTCATGATGTCAGCCTCTCGATTCCAAGCAATAAAATCAGCATCATGATCGGAGCAAACGGCTGCGGAAAATCCACCCTGCTCAAAACGATGGCAAGGCTCATTAAACCCGTTTCCGGGCAAGTCACTCTTAACGGAAAACCCATCAGCAAGATCCCGCCAAAACAGCTTGCAAGAGTGCTCGGGCTATTGCCCCAATCCCCGATCGTCCCTGAGGGGATAACTGTTGCTGACCTGGTAGGACGCGGAAGGTACCCTCATCAGACGTTTCTGAAAGGCTGGACAAAAAAGGACTATGAAGCGGTCGCCGAAGCCATGGAAATCATGAACATCACAGAATTTGCCGACCGCAGCATCGACGAGCTTTCAGGCGGCCAAAGACAGCGTGTCTGGATAGCCATGGCTCTCGCGCAGCAAACGGACATCCTGTTTCTCGACGAACCGACAACCTATCTGGATATCACCTATCAGATCGAAATTCTTGATCTGCTGACAGACCTGAACAGGAAGCACGGCACGACCATCGTCATGGTCCTTCATGACATCAACCTGTCCGCCCGCTATGCAGACCACATCTTTGCCCTTCAGCAGGGACGGCTTGTCGCGGAAGGCACACCTTCAGAGGTCATCACAAGCACATTGATCAAAGACACCTTCGGCCTCAACTGCACCGTCATACCGGACCCGGTCTCGGGCTCTCCGTCTGTGGTGCCGATTGGAAGACATCATGTGAAGAGGGAATGCAGTGTGTATTGACGGTTTATAAAAAGGGGATGAATCGACTGGGATATAAAGGAAGGAAACCGTTAGATATAGGTTTTCTTCCTTTTTTTAATGGCTGACAGCATACAGGCCTTAAAACTCTACGTGAACAACATCTGGCTCTCTGCCTCGTTTTGTCAGGATAACAACCGCTTCATAATCGCTTTTCCATTCAACAGAAATCTCATCCGGTATTTTTGTTTTCACTATGCTTTTGTTACCGTAGTTGATTCTGATGGAAGGGGAAGGAAAATCGTCTCTTTTGACAATCTCGATTGAGTTTACCTGATTAGGAGATTCACTTACTTTCAACCGGGTTTCCTGAGGGGATAAAACGTACCAGGCCGCTGTTGAAAGGATCAGGATTCCTAAAATGACGGCAACTAAAAAACACCCGATTTTGGTGGTAAGCTTCGTTTTTTCCCGTTCTAATTTTTCATTGTCATTCCAATCCATAGCCTTGTCCTTTCTTTCCATAACTTGATCTTCTAAAACAAAAAAGTCACAGCCATTTCACTGTGACCCTGATTTCTTTTCATTCTTTACGGCGAAATATGAAGCACATAAAAGGAATAGTATTCCCAGCCCCCATCCCACTATCACTGAATACTCAAACAAACCCTTTGCCGCCATTCCGCCCGTAATGGATGCTGTAAAAAGCATAATAAACATAACTGTATAGTTTTTCTTCATCGATCCGCTCACCTCGTATCACCATTATACCAGTATTGGAAATGTAACCCAACACGCTAATTGTAAAAAAGAGCGCAGTAATCCCATGTGGTTCCCTTTTGTCTCTCATCATTAAGCTCCTAAAGGCACACTTCTTTACCACAACTGCGTTTCAAAACAAAATGTGAAACTTTTTCCATATCTTTTCGTATTTCTACTTAGACTGATTTCATAAACAACTAGAAATAGAGGAGCAGATCCACTTGAAAATTCCCTTCTTATTATCTATTATTTTTATCCTTTCATTTGTCGTTCTTTATTGGTTTTTCACCCGTGAAAACAAAAAAGACAAGGAAAAAGACAGTCCGCTAGCGCTGATCAGCATGGCAATACTGTTTTCAGTATTAAGCACCCTGGTGTTTGCTTTTTTCCTGTTTGTGATAATAGGTTCCATGAAGGTAGTCGACAGTGTCTTTTCATTACAGATTGATACCGGCCAGCTGCTCATTGTCGGAACCAGTTACCTTATTTATTGGCTCACCATCGACTCGATCTTTAGTAAGATTTTCGACTACCTGATGGGTGATACCATTTACAGCAATTTATCCCTGTCCTTGTCGAGAGCAGCAGCGTTTTACATAATCGGAATTTTTACTAACTTGAGTGAAGACATCAATCTGACTCTATCAATCGGAGTCGCTCTTATTTTGTTAGTGATTGATACTTCGTATTCTTTTTACTCTAAGAAACCTAAGATTAAAGCATGACAATGTCACATTTAGAACCTTAAACAACCGTGTTAGCTTACTGGAACACGGTTGTTTAAGGCATTTAGCTTCCCAAAAGCTCCTCATACGTCCTTCTGCTGAACTCCTTATACGGCGAATCCGGCATCGCCTCAAACTGTTCCACCGCAGTTCTCGCGGATATCAGTGCTTTTTGCTGATCTCCAAGCTCCTTATAGCAGTGGGCTTTATACGTATCTTTCAGGTAAAACTGTGACAGATCAAACGGATGATGGTGGTGGGATGGTAATTGTGCTTGATCAAAATACCTTATGGCCTCCTCATATTCCCCGAGTCCGTGCAGGGCTTTCCCTTTTTCAAGGAGGAACCACTCTTTGAACCTGACGACAGACTCGGATTTCTCCAACTGCGGATTAATGATTTTAAGAGCAGCCTCGTAATCGCGTTTGACCGATATAAGAGATTCAATATGGAACAGTTGATAGCTGAGCAGGGATCCCTCATCTTCGGAAAAATCAGCATATTGCTTTAGTTTCGCTAAGTAATAGTCGTGAAGCTCTGCATCTTCAGACATCATGGCAGCTGCACCCGCAAGACGGTACAAATCATCTATTAAGTAAAAGGTTTTGTTTTCCTTCGAATAGGCGATTGCTGCATCCATTACTCGTTTTGCAGACAAGGTATCGCCGACTGCAAAATAAAAGATGGCCTCGTGGTAATCCAGCTCCAGCCGAGTCATTGCATCAATGTAAGCCGCCTTCTTTTCAATCCTGCTCCGCTCAGTGAGAAGAACTTCCAGCGCTTCTCCATAATGATGCTGTCTGAAGCGGACATTGGCACGGAAGACCCCAATATTCGCCCGCTTCTGTGCAAGGTTCATTTCCTCATACAATGCAGAGGCTTTAGCTATTGGAATCTTCCATTCCTTATCGGTCCGGTGCAAACTTTGCCCGTAGATATCAAGAAGTCTTGCCGCTTCATATCCCTGCTGCAGCTTAGAAATATGCGGCTCTATCAGACGAACGAGTGTTTCATATTTATCAGGTATCTCTTCTATATCCAGATTGAATAACTCCTCTGCCTCATCAAGCACTTCTCTCAGCTCAACCACATTCACTTCATTAACAAGCTGGGACACATCCACCTCAAGCCGCTTCGCGATATAGGCCAGGCTTTCCATGGATGGATTCGCTTTATTGTTCTCAATCAGGCTGAGCATCCCTTTCGTAAGTTCGGATCCCGCAAGCTCCGCAAGTGTCAGTTTTTTCTGCTTCCGCAGCTTTCGTATTCGTTCGCCAATCATGGTTAACACCCCAATTTTTCTAATTAGTTTAATTTTATTAAACTTTTCCTTGAAATGGAAGAGCAGGATGCGTTATAATTTGTTTAATTAAATTAAACTTTTGATACTTGGAGGGTTTTTAATGGATGAAATAAGAAAATTAAAAATGGCAACCTACCATTTGTTCACCTTCACCATCAGCAAGCTCATCTCAACGTTCGGCGCACAGGTGTATGCCTTTGCGATCAGCTTCCACATCCTGCAGATCACGGGATCGGCCACAAGCTTTGCCGCAAACCTGCTCTGCAACATTCTGCCTCGGACGCTGATTTCACCCTTTGCAGGCTACGTCGCAGACAAATACTCACGGAAAAAAATCGTCATCCTCGCACAGATCTCGACCACCCTTGCCATCAGCGGACTTCTTTACGTCAGCCTGACACACGGACTTTCATTGACCGCCATCTACATCACAACCAGCATCCTTGCCATCGCATCCACCTTTTCTTCCGTCACGTTCTCGTCCTCCATCACCGGCTTAGTCGACGAAGCACGCATCCAGCGGGCCATGTCACTGAACCAGATGGCCATGTCCTTCGCCGCAATCGGCAGCCCGGCAGCCGGCGGATTGTTATATGGAGCCGTTTCAATGGAGACCTTTCTGATTATCTACATCGCCGCTTCCATCATAGCCGTACTTCTTGAATCCACCATGAATTTCACCCTTTTTGCAAAGCGCAAAGCCGAAGGAAAGACCAAAGAATCCATGTGGCAGAGCATGAAAGCAGGCGTAAGCTATTTGAAAACGAAACAGGTTCTCATGACCATGATCTGGCTCTGCCTCATCGTCAATTTCCTGTTCGGTGCCTTTGAGGTAGGCTACTCCTACGTCCTGATCGAAAAGCTGAACCTTGCCTCCCAGCATTTCGGATTTACCCAGGGAGCCTTCGCTGCCGGCATGCTCATCCTGTCGATCTACTTCTCAGTCCGAAAAGAAGTCAAGTACCCGTTTCTCGTCTCAAAACGCGGCATACTCGCCATCGGCTTCATCCTCGGAGCCACCGCGCTGCCGCTCATGATTGATTTATCCTACTGGGCCATCTTCACCTTTTATATGATTCTCATGTTCAGCTTCGGCGCCATGATTATCCTAATCAACACACCGATACAGGTCATGATGCAGAAAATGATCGAAGACGACTACAAAGGCCGCGTCTTCTCCCTTATTGAAACAATGGCCATGGCCCTCATGCCGCTCGGAATGATTCTATTCGGATTCCTGTACGACGCCGTACCGGGCCAGTACATCCTGCTTGCCTCGGCAGCAATTCTGCTCGGAGTGGTTGTTACCTTGGCAAGGCCGAGCGTGGTTAGGAAGGTGCACCCGGAGCTGGAAGAGGAAAGAAAGATAATGTCTGAGGCTGGATCAGCAGTATAATTTGAATGAAAAAAAGCCAAAAATAGGGGTCTATTTTTGGCTTTTATTGGGTGATTTCCGGTCAGTTTCAGGTTTCTATGCTTTTGTTATCCGTTAACTCCCGCAAGTTCGCGGGCATGATCTGCGAGGATACCCTCGTTCATGTAGAAGATGCGGTCAGCAAGGGCTTCAGCATCAGCAACGTCATGCGTGACAAGAATAGAGGTGATGCCCGTCTTCTTCAGCACATCCTTCAGCTCATCACGGATTTTTTCCTGCAGATCCGCATCCAGGTTACTGAACGGTTCATCGAGCAGAAGGAGGGAAGGTGCAGGCGCAAGCGCTCTTGCAAGGGCCACCCGCTGCTGCTGTCCTCCGCTCAGCTCGTAGGGATAGCGCTGTCTGTATTCTGCCATATTCACAAGCTCCAGCATTTCCTCCACACGTTCCTGCTTTTTCTTTCTGCTCATTTTCCGCAGTCCGTACTGGATGTTTTGGCCGACGGTCATATGGGGAAACAGGGCGTAATCCTGAAACACCACACCGATTCCGCGCTTCTCCGGCGCAACAAAGGTTGCAGGGTCAAACATGGTCTCTCCGTTCACCTCAAGGCTGCCCCCGGAAGGATTTTCAAGCCCGGCTATAATGCGCAGAAGCGTGCTCTTGCCGCTCCCGCTTTTCCCGAGAATCGATATGATCTCTCCTCGTTCGATTTCAATCTGAACGCGTTCAAGCGTATTGCGGTTTGCATGCTTATACTGAAACTGCAGGTCTTTGATCTGGATATACATCATTTTGCCTCCTTATCAAGTACGCGGTGAAAAAGAAAGATGCACAGTGCGCTGATGAGGATAATGATCAGAGAAGCAACGGAAGCCTCCTGAACACGCTCATCATTCGCATATTTAAACGCCTGTGTCGCAAGAGTTGCAAAGTTAAACGGCTGCAGGAACAACGTTAACGGCAGTTCTTTTAAAATGTCCACAAACACCAGAATAAATCCGCTGACGGCCGCGCCGCGCAGCAGAGGGAGGTCTATGCGGAAAAATGTTTTTAACGTTGAAGCTCCGAGCACATTAGATGTTTCCGAATACCGGTTTCCGATTTTCTCAAATCCGGCCTCGATGTTGTTAAAGCCGATTGCCAGAAACCTGATCACATACGCGAAAATCAGCATAACCAGTGTCGTCCTGAGCACAAACTCAGGCTTCAGTTCAAACTGGGCCAAAAACGATACAATGAACTGATCAAGCGAGATGAAAATCGTGATGATGGCAATAGCGATAGCCGCACCAGGTATGGAATAGCCGAGCGTCGTCACCCGTGAAATAAATTTCGTTCCAAGCCCGGGCTGCAGGCGGGTGTAATTCGAGATAATCAGCGCAATCACGATAATCAGGCAGGATGCGATTCCCGCAACGAACACGGAATTTTTCGCCAACACGAGAAATTCTGCGTTAAACACCTTCTCATACGTCCTGAATGCCCACTGCAGCAGCTGAAGCAGGGGAATGATGAACGTCAGGGTGAAAATGCCGAAGCAATAGGCGAAAACCCACCATGCTTTCGCGCCAGTAAGTACTTTTGGCTGAATCGGCCGGACCTTTGATGAAGGATCGTAAAATTTCTTCCTTCCTCTAAGAACCCGTTCCATCACCAGCACAATCATGACGAGGATCATCAGCGTGCCGGCAAGCTTCAGTGCCGAATCAAGGTCCATCATCCCGTACCACGTTTTAAAAATGGCGGTACTCACCGTCTGAATGCCGAAGTAGCTGGTCACCCCGTAATCGTTCAGCACCTCAAGGACAACGAGTGTAACACTGCCCACGATGGCTGCTCTTGAAATCGGCAGCGCAACACGGAAAAAAGCATCGATGTCGTTTCCGCCAAGCAGGCGGGCATTTTCCAGCACCGACGCCGACAAATTCTGAAAAAAGCTTCTCGTGATGGCATAAACGTATGGAAATAAAGTCACGGTGAAAACGAATACTGCCCCCGGAAGGCTCATCATATCAAAATAAGACTGGTTAACCTGTACATCAAACGAATTCCGCAAAGTAGTCTGGATGATTCCTGTATAGTTCAGCATGCCGTGAAATGTGTAGGCAGCGATATAAGGCGGAATCGCAAGCGGCAAAATCAATGCCCACTTCAGAAAATTCCGGAGCGGAAATTGGTAGATCGTAATCAGCCAAGCAAGGCTTGTTCCGATCAGCATGGTCGTCAAGGCGGTAAAAAAGACGATGATCACTGAATTTTGCAAGTAATCCTTTAACAAATACTCCCGGATATGCAGCCAGTTTTCGTTAGGTTCCGTCAAGAATTTTACGGCGATAATAATATTTGGTATGAAAATGATTGCGATTAAAAGTAAGCTTGCCAGTGCCCATCCCTTGTGGCGGACTCTTGACCAATGGAAACTCTTCACTGATGTCACATCCTTTGTTCATGAAACCGGTTACCCATTTCTTTTATCCATCTCCATTATAATGAAAATCATTATCAAATAGAATACCAAATTCATATAAAAAGAACCGAGGCACCTGTCTAGTGTGCCTCGGTTCATGATTTGTCCATATTTCAGCGTCTTATTTCCAGCCTACTTCGTTGAAAATGCGAATGGCTTCCTGCTGGTTTTCTCCAAGGACAGAAAGATTCACATCCTGCTCCTTGAAATCACCCCATGATTTAAGGAACTCAGAAGGCTCAACGTTTTTGTTTACAGGATATTCATAGTTTGCTTCCGCAAATTGGCCCTGTGCTTCTTCGCTGCTCAGGAATTCAATGAACTTCACAGCATTTTCTTTGTTTTTAGCGTTCTTCGTAACACCTGCGCCGCTTACATTAATATGTGTACCTGTTGTATCTTGGTTAGGGAAGAACACACCTACGTTTTCAGCAACTTTGCGTTCTTCTTCATCTTCACCATTTGCCATAACGCCTAAGTAGTACGTGTTCATGATTGCAACATCCGCTTCACCGGCCACTACTGCTTTAGCCTGATCACGGTCGCCTCCCTCAGGATCACGGGCCATGTTTCCTTTGATGCCTGCAGCCCATTCCTTCGCTTTATCAGCACCCATCACATCAATGAATGATGCTAAAAGGGACATATTGTACATATTCTCAGAAGATCTCACGACTACGCGGTCCTTCCATTCAGGCTCTGTTAAAGCCTCATACGTTGACAGCTCTTCCGGTTTCACGCGGTCCTTCGCATACACAATGACACGTGCACGCTTTGTTAAACCAAACCACTGATTGTCAGCATCACGAAGTTTTTCAGGGATGTTTTCAGCAAGAACGTCGCTCTCAACAGCCTGAAGCAACTCGCGGTCCTTTGCCTGATAAAGGTTTCCGGCATCTGCCGTGATGTAGACATCCGCTTCCGTTGCTTCACCTTCCATGCTCAGGCGCTCCATCAGCTCATCGCCTTCGCCTTCAACAACATTGACTTTAATGCCTGTTTCTTCTTCGAACTTCTTATAAAGCTCCTGATCTGCCTCATAATGACGGCTTGTATAAACGTTCACTTCACCGGATTCTTCCGTTTTTTCTTTACCTGCCGATTCTTTTTGCTCATTATTTTTGTCCGTACTGCTCACGCAGCCAGTTAAGGCCAGTACCAGTACAAGCATGAAACTGATCATAAGACTGAACTTTTTCACTGTTGACACTCCCCTATGTATTAATTGCAATTGATAGTCAATCTCAATTGTAACCGAAATCATTTTTATGTCAATATTCTTTTTTCATATACATGAATAAACCTTCTGTTAGAGGGTGAATGCCTGAACCGTTGGGAAGAAAGGAGGGATAGTTTTATTCCAATTGAATCGTCGAAGACAGCAAAAAAGCGGACCTGCCCAGCAGGTAGGTAAGTCCGCTTTTTTTCTATTTATAATGATTAATCGGCCCGGCATCCATAACAACTTCGACCATACCGGATGCACCCATTCTAAGCTTGGGCCTGTGCTCTGAGTTCGGCAAGCTGTAAAGCTCCAGCGGACTGATAATCACGCCATCAGGTGTATTGTGCAGAATACCCGGCACGCACGTATAAATCCTGTCGTTGTCATTGGCATTCTTGGCGGAAATCGTAACGGAGGTCCCGTTATGGTTGTCGATGCTCATCGACACCTTGTATCTGTAGAAAGAACCGGTTCCGTTGGACTGGGCAGAATAAACGACTGGCACGACGGCAAGGATGTCGTTTGTCAGCCTTAGTTTAATCACCTCTGTCTTCGTTGAAAAGCTGTTGCGCCCGACATCTCCCATATGCTCCACAGCTCCGCCTGCGAACTTTCTGAGCGGAAGGACCCCTGCAGCTCCAAACATCGCGACATCGACCTGCCTGCCGTCCTTCGTGTAAACGAGCGCATAGATATCATAATCCGTCCCCGTCTTCCAGGACACCGTAGCCGTAATTTCCGGCGTCTTTTCAATCATGACCGGCTTCTGGCCTTTGTCGAGATTGATCTTGCCCTTTACCTTTTCAAGAACGATTTTCTTCTCAGGAGCAGGCGGCGCCTTTACAGGTTCTTTGACGGGCTGAGTTTTAACAGCTTTTGGAGGCACAGTTTGCTCCTCCGGCTCCACTTCCACACCGAAATTCCTGCACAGTCCTTCAAGGCCCGAATCAAACCCGCGCCAGATGGACTTCGCCTTCGTCTGGCCGTTCCTCACATACAGCTCCAGCACCACGATCCCATTTTCCTTTGAAAAGCTGGAAGGCGTTAGCTCGATCACCGTATCACCTGAACGCACCTGGGCTT
The DNA here is from genome assembly GCF_053629595.1 of Metabacillus sp. SLBN-84. Taxonomy (NCBI): domain Bacteria; kingdom Bacillati; phylum Bacillota; class Bacilli; order Caryophanales; family Bacillaceae; genus Metabacillus; species Metabacillus sp. SLBN-84. The sequence continues at coordinate 145,237 of NZ_JBRJIP010000001.1, read as the reverse complement.
TTATATTCCGCACATTCGCAAACCCCGTGTGGTTGTCCTCTGTCAGCGTAATGGCAATCTTGCTGATTCCGGCAGGCGCTTTGCTCAAATCAAACTGAAGGTTATGTATGACCGTATTCCCCACATTCTCAGACGGAAGCAGCGTCGCAACACCGGCAGGACCATTCGGCTGATTGTAAAAGATAATTCCGCTGTCCCCCTGCACTTTATCTGTATCTGTTAAAAGGAAAGCGGTTAACGAAATATCAATCGTATTTGACCGATCAAAACTCACCCTTACAAAGCCTTTTGGAGAGCTTAAGACGGTATTTCCGCCCATTTGCAGCATGGCGTTCATTTATGACCACTCCTTGTTTTTCTATTCATCTATTATTATCTGAAAATCACTGCAGAAAAGACTTCTGCGTACAGCTTGATTGTCTATCATTCCAATGTAAATTATACCATTTTATTGAAATAACGAGGGTAAAAACTACTAGAAAATGAAAAAACATCTGCAAAGAAACTCTGCTAATAGGTAGATGAAACTTTTGACCTATGCAACGTAAGAATTCAACCTATCATTACCAAACGTTTCTTTCCGTTCGCAAAGCGCATCTGTGTTATCATAATTAAATTGTTTATTGCGCAAGTTCATCTAAGAAGGAAGGTCATTATGAACACTACAGAATTGACTGAGCGGCACTGGCTGCTTATTTTAACACTTTCACTCTTAACATTTGTCCTTGGCACGAGCGAATTTGTTATCGTCGGGATCCTGACCGACATTTCCTCGAGTCTTGGAATAACCAATTCACAGGCCGGCACACTTGTTTCCGCCTTTGCGATCACATTTGCCGTGGCCACACCGCTCGTCATGTCAGCAACAAGCCATTTTTCAAAGCGCAAATGGATGCTGTTTTTAATCAGTGCGTTCATCATGCTGAATGCGCTGTGCATTATTTCATCCAGCTATATCGTGCTACTTGTGCTCAGAATGCTGACGGCCATTGTCACAGGGGTTCTCATTTCGCTTGCCATGATGGTTGCCAGTGAAACGATGCCGGCCGCAAAACGCAGCCTTGCCATCTCCTTTGTATTTGGCGGGTTTACCCTTGCAAACGTCGTTGGCGTCCCACTTGGCACGCTGATCGCCGGCTGGTTCAACTGGAATGCAACGTTTATGCTGACAACTCTTCTCGGAGGAATTGCCTTTTTAGCCGCTTTCTTCGTCTTGCCTGATCTTCAGAAGCAAGCCCGAAGTTCGATGCGTGATCAATTCTCATTATTGACGCACCCGAGAATCTTAATGGCCTTTTTCATCCCGTCTCTTGGATTTGGAGCAACGTATGCCGTCTTTACGTATCTCGTCCCAATCCTGAAGCAGATGGAAGCGCCAGGCGGCTCCATCAGCCTGATTCTGTTCGGCTACGGATTCATCTCAATTTTCAGCAACATACTCGCCGGCAAAATCGCGAGCCGCAACGCTATCGGGCGACTCAGATTTGTTTTTCTCATCCAGGCCCTTGTCCTGATCAGTTTATACTGGACAACCAATCAGTTCACGCTCGGTTTAATTAATATCGGCCTCATGTCCCTGATGGCCATCCTGTTAACCACATCCACCCAGCTTTACCTAATCGACCTTGCCGGCATCTACCAGCCAAAAGCAACAGGCCTTGCCGCCTCCCTCATGCCTGTCGCAAGCAACGTCGGCATCGCATTCGGCTCCGCGCTGGGCGGAATCGTCTACCATCAGGGAGAGCTGATGAATGTAACGTGGGTAGGAGGAATTGTTGCCCTCGCCGCAAGTCTATTGACGTTCCTTAGCTATCGGTTGGATCAGAAGCAGAAAGAAACGGTTAGCGGTGAGAAGCTGCGGACGGGTTGAAGGATTTATGTATAGACAAAATAAAAAGAAGTACCAAGAACGTTGAATGTTCTTTGGTGCTTCTTTTTGATTACTTGATTGATTTTGATCGAAGCAAATCTTCATTTCCCAATACATTCCCCATATAATTTTTACCCCATTCGTACATGGAGTCTAATATCGGCATAAGTGTTTCACCTTGTTCAGTCAGTGAATATTCCACTTTCGGGGGAACAACAGGATAGACCTCGCGTTTAACGATAAGATCTTCCTCAAGCTCCCTGAGCTGATTCACTAACATTCTTTGGGTAATGCCGGGGATAAGAGATTTCAATTCACCAAATCGTTTCGTGCCTTCTTTCCCCAAATGCCACAGTATAAGCATTTTCCATTTTCCGCCGATGACAGACAGAGTCAGTTCTTTCTCACAGTTAAACAATTTATCTTGTGTGCGGGACATGTGGTGCACCTCCGTTAGTTGAATAATACATACTATATCACACAGTATACTTTTTAACACTATGTAATGTTTTTATCACTATGTAAAAATAAAGTGCGTACTTTTAATTACATGTCATATTCGTTAAACTTACATCTACAGTCCTTATTCAGCCAGCAAGTAGATAAGGACTCTTAACAAATCGTCACCAAAAAATCCAGTAGGAGTGATATACATGCAATTACAGCTAGCATTAGACTTAGTGAATATCCCAGAAGCTATTCAACTAGTTAAAGAAGTAGAGGAACACATTGATATCGTAGAAATCGGAACTCCTGTCGTCATTAATGAGGGACTTCGCGCCGTAAAAGAAGTAAAAGAAGCATTTCCACACTTAAAAGTATTAGCAGATTTAAAAATTATGGATGCAGCGGGCTATGAAGTGATGAAGGCTTCTGAAGCCGGTGCAGATATTGTTACTATTCTTGGCGCTGCAGAGGACATGTCCATTAAAGGTGCTGTAGATGAAGCCAAAAAACAAGGAAAAAAAATCCTTGTAGACATGATTGCTGTAAAGGATCTTGCGGAACGCGCAAAGCAGGTTGATGAAATGGGTGTAGATTACATTTGTGTTCACACTGGTTATGATCTTCAGGCAGTCGGAAAAAATTCTTTCGAAGACCTTCAAACAATCAAAAATGTCGTTAAACAGGCAAAAACAGCCATTGCCGGCGGAATCAAGCTGGAAACATTGCCGGAAGTGATTAAGGCTCAGCCGGATCTTGTCATTGTCGGCGGGGGAATTACCGGTAAAGAAGATAAGAAAGCGGCAGCTGCCCAAATGCAGGAAATGGTGAAACAGGGGCAACAATAATGCAGACATCACGCTTTTTAGCCAAAATAATAGAAGAGCTCAGCCAATCCGTACAGTTGATTTCTGATGAAGAAGCCGAAAAGCTGTTAACCGGCATCCTTGGCTCCAAAAAGGTCTTTGTTGCCGGAGCCGGGAGATCCGGCTTTATGGCCAAATCCTTTGCCATGCGGATGATGCATATGGGCATAGATGCATACGTCATAGGTGAAACAGTGACCCCCAATTTTGAAAAGGATGATCTTTTGATCATTGGTTCTGGATCTGGAGAAACAAAAAGTTTAGTACCCCTTGCACAAAAAGCCACTGCCATTGGCGGAAAAATAGCCGCGGTTACCTTATTTCCAGACTCGACCATCGGTAAACTTGCCGATATAACCGTCACCTTGCCCGGCTCACCCAAGGATCAAACAGAATCAGAGTATAAAACCATTCAGCCTATGGGCTCACTGTTTGAACAAACCCTTTTACTTTTTTATGATGCGATGATCTTGCGGTTCATGGAGAAAAAGGGACTAGATACCGATAAAATGTATGGCAAACACGCTAATTTGGAATAGATGTGATAACGTCTTAGGCAGAGATATAAAAGAGTTCCAGAACTCTTTTGTCTCCGCCTAAGATTATTATTATCTTTACTGGGAGTGAATCGTTATGGCTTCAATAAAAGGAAAAGCAGCATTAATTACAGGAGCAGGAAGAGGCATTGGGCGATCGACTGCCATCGCTTTGGCTAAAGAAGGCGTAAACCTCGGCCTGCTGGGACTGAACCCGGACAACCTTGAAAAAGTGAAAACCGAATTACAGGAATACGATATCAAGGTTTCAATCGCATCTGGTGACGTTGCTGACCTTGAATCAGTCACACAGGCTGTCGAGCACATCAAATCCGAACTTGGATCCATCGACATTCTCATCAACAATGCAGGAATTGCTCAATTCGGCGGTTTTCTTGAGTTATCACCTGAAGAATGGGAAAAAATAATACGTGTAAATGTAATGGGCGTCTACAATGTCACACGTGCTGTTCTCCCTGAAATGATCGAAAGAAAAACAGGCGATATCGTGAATATCTCATCCTCTGCCGGTCAAAAAGGAGCACCTGTCACCAGCGCCTACAGCGCTTCAAAATTCGCAGTATTAGGGTTGACTGAATCCTTAATGCTGGAAGTACGCAAACACAATATCCGTGTGACAGCACTAACTCCAAGCACAGTAGCCACTGATTTAGCCTATGATGCCAACCTGATCAATGGAGATCCGGAAAGGGTCATGCATCCAGAGGATCTGGCTGAACTCCTTGTTTCCGGATTAAAACTAAACCGCAGAGTATTCGTAAAAACAGCTGGGTTATGGTCGACGAATCCATAAAATAGGTATATTAAATAAAGGATAGATGAACAGAGTATTTCTGTTTTGATCTATCCTTTATCTATTTATCCTTTTATCATGCCAATGTCACCTTTGAACTGAAACAGCATACACAGCCTTTACGGATCTGTATCAATTCTGTTATTGATTTTCTTTCTAAAAGACACGGCGCTTCATTCACTGTAATTCTTATAATTCCCCGTCTATACTCCGTTTGAATTTATAGCTGTTGAAATGCAGGATTTGAACGTTGACCTTCACCTCTGTGAGAGATTCCTGATCAAGATAAAAGGTGCGGTTTTCCTTTAATTTTTGATATTGCTTTGGGTGCTTTCTGTACCATTTCTCCCCTGCATTCAGGATATCCAGCTTGTTTTCCACGCCTTCATCGTAGATGGATTCAATCTTTGCTTTTATATCTTCTTCTATCTGCTTTTTCAAAGAATTCAATGTGAGGTCCTTCTGTATTTTTTCCAGGAGATCCGCACTGACGGAAACTTCTATGGAGAACGCTGGTTTCTCTGCTGTTTCATCGTACTTTATTTTCATCTTCGGCTCCCCAAGCCTGACTGCAGCTGCAAGCTTACCCGCCTCTTCGACCCTCTGATCAATAGATATTCCCTTTTCCGTCAGCCAATTTATGATGACTGCATGCTCTAAAGGAATGTCTTTTTTATACTCCTGGTGCTGAAAGGCGGAAAATCCATTGAGGTATAAGACCGGATATTCCTGATTGGCCTTCCAGCTGCCTTCATCAATTTTTACAGACGGAATTTTTGCCGTACCCATCGGCTCATAATAGTCACGAAGGAAATTCATCATCGTAATCGCTTTTAATTCATTCTGTGCCAATTGATTGATCTTCGCTTTGAAAAGAACTGTGTAAACTGCAGGATAGTTGAAAAGAGCCGGCAAATTGAAGACATCCTCGATTTTCTCTTCTGTTGTAAATACTCTCATGGTAGGACGCAGGGAACGGTTTCTTCCGATTTCCTCCAGTACTTCGCCTGCCTTGCTTTGGATGAGACGGTTCGTTAAAACCAGCGTACTTACATGCCCGAAGTAAAGCGGCGGTTCGGATTTTCCGTAAAGCTTGCTTACGGCCATATTCAGCGTTTCTCCTCTTCCCGTAGCGATAAAAATTGGGACAGGATCCACTGATTTCGCGCCCTCCTGCTTGGCGACATTGGCAAAATTCAGCCCCTGAAGGTATACGACATATTCTTCCTCTGCCTCATCATAGTCCATCCCGATTGCCACAATATAGGTAAGATCCTGGATATTCTTTACCCCTGAACATCCTGTAAGAAATAGGATGCAGCTGAGAATAAAGAGTGCAGCCTTGCCCATTATGACTGGTCCCCCCTTGTGGAATCGTTCGGACTGGTGGAGGACGTTCGTGATTTATAAAATTGGATCGGCGCCCTAAGGAATGACTTGATGCCCTCTTTCAAACTGATAGGAGCCAGTGAACCGAAGTATGGCGTGCCAAAGGACGTCAGGGTAGAAAAATAAAAGACAGTTAGAATAAACCCTAACACGACACCGAACAATCCCAGGAAAGTACTAAGAAAGATTGCTCCAAATCTGATGATGGTGATGGCAGAACTAAGCGATTGATTCACCAGTGTAAAGGAGGAAATATAGGTGATCGCCGCAACGACAAGCATAGTCGGCGAGGTCAGGCCTGCTCTAATTGCAGCATCTCCCACAATCAAGCCCCCGAGAACGGCAACCGTCTGTCCAATTGCACGCGGAAGACGCACTCCTGCTTCATTAAACAGTTCAAAAAGAAAAAGAATGACAAACATTTCAATGGGTGCCGATAAAGGCAGGCCGAACCGTGAGACAGAGATAGTGGCCACAAGAAGATAGGGAATCTGCTCAATGTTAAAGGCGGAGAACGCAATCCAGATGCTCGGCAGAAAGCCGGATACCGTAATGCCTATGACTCTGATGATTCTCTCCAATGACACATAAGCATAGTTGATATACGTGTCTTCAGGAGATTTCGTCTGCAGCAGCAAATTGATTGGCGCATAGGAGACTGTAGGATTCCCGTCGACTAAAAGGGCAAATCTGCCCTGGTTCATAGCCTGTACGATAAAATCCGGCCTCCCCGTATAGTCCATAGTAGGAAAGACGGAATAAGGAGTATCCCGGATCGCGGATTCTAATTCATAAATACTTGTTAAAAGATCCAATTCAACCCCATTCAATCGTTTACGAACTTCATCGAGAACGTTTGGATCAATGACATCACCCAGGTACATGAGGGCCACTTTTGTGTTGCTTCTTTTTCCGATTGTAAACTTCTCAAGGCAAAGGGAAGTTGTATTAAGCCTTCTTCTGATTAAGGAGATGTTCGTTCTGATATCCTCTACAAACCCATCCTTTGGGCCTCTAATGGATGTCTCCAGTGACGATTCCTCCGGCTGGCGCTTCGGGAAATCCCCTGCCTGGATGCTTAAAAGCCTCTCTTCAATCAGAAACAGCACATTCCCTTCAAAAAGCAGCTGAGACAGTTCTTCTGCCGACTGACAGGTAACATCCTCCGCCTGAAATCGCGCCTTGATTGTCTTTTCTATCGTTCCTTCATGGACCTCTCCAAGCTTCGGCAGGATCGATTGATTCATAAAATGGCTGTCAATTAAGGTATCCAGATAAATAAGTTGGAAGCTGCCGATATCCGTCTCATGCCGCTTCCAGACAAGATCCTGACTTTTCGAGAATTTCCCCTTAAGTCCCGCTGCTTTCTCTGCCGTGCTCACCTCACCCTGAGGAGTCGATCCTTGTGTCATTGCCATGCTTTTCATCCCTTTTTTTGATTACAAATATGAGTAGCGCTGATAGTAGTATCTGGATTAAAAAGAATGCCATGCATACAGGCAAAAAGTAATGATAAATGACTTGAGAAAAGGTATAGGTATCCGCTTCAATCATGATTGCGGCAAATAAGAGCAAATACATGATCATGACAAGCTTGGCATTCAGCCTGTAATGGTGTTTTTTCTTTGTAAAAAAAGCACCAAGCAAATACATGAACAGGCCTATACGGATGACAGCCCCGCTCAGCCACTGATACAAAGCAAAAAAATCGAGATGGGAAATGTATTCCCCGATCTTCAGGATCCGCCACTGTTCATAGGCCGGATAGCGGTACGTGACTGCTTCTGTCGGACCAAATTCCATAATGGCGGCAGTGAGAGGACCGAGAATCAAGCCAATCAGAATGATCAGAAGCACAAGCAGCTGGCCAAACTTAATCCTTGCCTGGGAGAAGGGCTGCAGGAGGATGACAAGATAGATTTCAAGCAGGCCTGACAATGTGTAGATTCCCCCTTTTATAACAGGCTCATAGCCATCTGCGAGTAAAGGAAACAGAAGCTGCGGGTCCTTCACACTGGTGTTTGTAATGGCTATGAAAATGCCAAAAAGAATGACCAGCGGCAGAAGAAAGCCGCTTGCTATCGCCATCGTTTTTATTCCAGCCCAAGTAACGGCACAACAGACAATAATGAGCATGATATTGATCAATAACAATGAAGCATCCGCGAGAAAATAAGCGTTCAGCCATAAAACAAGATCTTTAAAGGTTAAATACGAACTGCAAAACAAAAAAAGAACGACCGGAAGCGATAAAAGGGCGGATAATACCTTGCCGAACCGGTTCCTGACCATACTGAAAAAACCTTCATCCGGACAATTTTTAACAATGTAAGAAACAAGCCATAAAAAGAATAAGGCCACCGGACAGCACAAAAGAACACTCAACCAGCTGTCCCTTCCTGAAGCGGTCAGCAAATTAGGAATGAGAATGACGTGATTAAGAAGACCAGTGGATAAGATCAGGAGCGTAAACAGCTGTCTCGGTATAAGGATTTTCGTTAGACTTTGCATAGGCATCTCCAGGCTGTATAGATTTACCTTTTTATGGTTGCCGGAGGATTGGTTTATTATGTAAAAAAGAAGGACCAAGAACGCTGGGGGGTTCTTGGTCCTTCTTTTTAAATCGTGATCTTTGAATAAACCATACATACATTTCCTGTATTTAAGTAGTTATAAAATCATACGATGTCCTTACACCATACTGATGAGAAAACATATGCTAAACCTAAAAATGACAACAGGGAGGGAATTGCTCACCGTGTATGTATACAACAGAAATCCATTCTATTATGCTCCCGCCGGGACAAATCATATAGCAGGTCATGCAAACCTTTATAGACAAATCGAAAATTTCGGTGCTAAAGGAGCACTAAATGCAGCAACGCTGTCTTTTCCTCAAATGCTGACTTATGCTCTTCAGGACGAATATCTGGCTCAAGCAAGATACAACAATATTCTAGGGACATTTGGATATATCCCTACATTTGCACGGATCAAAGAAGCAGAACTGAGACACATAAGCGCCTTACTGCCACTCTTTGAACGCTATCAGGTTCCTATACCTGAGGATATATCACAGTCATTCGTGACAACGCCACCAAACATTAAAGCAGCCTATGCAGCTGGAGTTCAAGGGGAAATCGACAATATCGGCATGTACAATAGATTCCTGACTTTCGATATCCCAAGTGATGCGAGACTGGTTTTTACTCAATTGAGAGATGCTTCGCTTAATCATTTGGCTGCTTTTGAGAGAGGGGTTGGGAGGAGGTATCAAGAACCTTTATCCTATTTTTAAGAATTCATATGGGATATTTGTAGTCTGACTTACAATCAACAAAGTGAAAACCCAGGAAGTGTAATTTCCCCCTATAAAACTACACTCTTTTTTATGTTAGTTTTATATTATCTTTAAAATTGTTTCTTCCACTCTCTGCTTTTACTATTTTTTATACGGTTCACAGCAGATATCTAAGAGGCCAAATAAGCATTAGTACATCCCAAAAGTAATAAAAATGACAATTGATAAACCTCGAGCATTGTTTTGTTGAATTCACTATTAATAAGTTCATTACTTATGCTCACTCGTCAATCTTCAAACGGAAATAATGTGAGTTTGTTTAATTCCATTGAATTGAGATTTTAAAATTTCATAATTTATAATAAGAACCTATTAAAACTCATATGTTTAGAACCTAATTTACTAAATATATTCTAAAATTTTCATGAGTTAAATTATTATTCATTTTGGTGTCCTTCAGTAAATCATTTCTAATAGCAACCATAACTTTACCGAGTGCAATTTCCTTTTGATTGTCATCACTTGAAGTTGTTTTCACAGTTTCTAAAAATTCATAAAGCTTTATTACAACTTCATCTGGACAATACAACCAACACAAGTTTACTTGTTCTAAGAAATTTGATTTTAAATCTGTGTTGCCGGAATTAACATAAAAACCCTTTATACTTTTTATTAATTCAGCATAACGTTCTTCTTTCCTTTTATAGCTTTCATGTTTTCTTTTGCTACGTTCATTTAATCCCCATGTAATGAACCCAGCGATTACTGTTATTATGGTTATTAAAAGAGGTATATAACTTATAAAATTATTAGACATAAATATATCCTCCTTCATTTAATCTCCCTATTAAATGTTATACTCAAAAGTTATGCTATTCTTTTTAAAATTTAGCTATACTACCCTTAATAATAACTAGCGGACCGGAAATATCATCAATTACATTCACTGAAAATGCTGAACCCTTAGGCTCGTGCTTGCAATAGCTATGAGAAAATGCCCAAAAACCGATTAGCGGCAGAAGGAAGCCTCTAGATATTGCCATAGTTTTTATTCCATCCCCACTAACGGCATAACAGACAATAATGTGCTAACTTATTATTTATAGTACGCTAATTGAAACATGTAAAAAAATAAAATTGGTATATGTTAACTCCTGTTCTTTCCAGAAAAGGCTCATCTCTGACTCAGTGAATGCATGACGAACGCTAATGAGTAGAGGATAGGAGTGTTTTATCTTATGTATGTATCCAGAATTAAATGGGTGTATCAGAGATCGCCTTAATAAAACTGTCGTTTTACAACGATTCGTCATCTAGTCAGAGAGTAGTGGCTGCAGAGAATAGAGTAGAAATTAAAAGCAATGGGACGGGTCTAACATTTCCATTTACGGTAGAAAGCATTAGAGCCGTCCCTATTTTATACAGATTCTGATAATTATTGAATAATTGAAAGGTTAGAAAATTCGACATTCAGCCTCTTCTGTAAGAAATTGCAGCAAGCTTTCAATACGCTAAAGTGTAATCTGTAAATCTAAAATATACAGTGCAGGAGAAATTGAACCAAAGTTTCATATAATAGATGAATTGCATAAAGTGGCATATATCAAATTTTACAGTCTATAAATATCGTCCTGAAAACATTCTTAGATTTATGTAGGTTTATTGCCTTTGTAAAAACCCGGCAAACTGCGCATGTCTCCTTAAGGTAACTTTAATAGCATCTTTTATCGTAGAAGGCATAGTATTTTCAGATGAAAAAACTTTTAACTCGATTATCACCTTATTTTTTTGTATTTCAGGTCTCTTAATAAACACATCTGCTCTAATTTTTCCATATGAAGAAGTTAAACTTTCTTCATGCACACCTTCAAACCCACATTGATTAAATATTTTTGCCAGTCTTCTACCTAGAAGTGTAGGTTTCCCAGTCACAGTAGAATACCACTGTTCTGCATCACTAGATCTTTGAGATTCTCTTTCTCTAACAGGGTTGTATTCGTAACTTTCCCAAGTGTTAGAAACAACGTGATAAAAATGTGTCTTCGTAAACCGTTGTATATACGTATTAGCTAACTTAACTTCATTTTGTTCTAAATTTAAACACAATTTATGTAAATCTGCTACTCTGACTGGAACAATCCGTAGATCAAAATATAATCTTGTTCTATTTAGTTCTCTAAGAGGTAACTGTATTTTATCCTCACTATTTAGCTCACTATACCATGCATCCCAGTTTAATTTATAGCCTTCTCTAGGTTTGGAAAATTGCATAACTCTTTGATTTCTTAATGAATCGGCTACAGGCCACATTATAATAACTTGATATTCTGATAAATTTTGTATGTCATCAAGATTTTCAGAAAGTCTAGTTCCAGTATCTTGTATAGCGGAACCCAATGTCTTGTTCTCGAAACCTATACTAATTAGATCCGGTTCTATTAGTCCGTAATCTGCCAGTGATTTTTCACTATTGTGAAAAGAAAAAGTTTCTTCAATAATTTTAGGCCAATCATCTTTTTCTGGACCATGAATTGTAAATTCTTCGTCCAATAGTATCCTTCTGTTTCTAGTAGTTGCATTTACTAATAATTTTTGAAAATCTTTATCTGTAGTCAACCAAATGAAAATGATAGGAATTTTTCTAAACTGGCCTCTATCCAATAAACTTAAATACTCTACAAACTGAGTAGGAATTTTTTCTCGGGATGCTACATTTTCTTCATATTGATCGACAATAGCAACCAAAATTTTATCTTTATTTCTTTCATATTCAGTTGCTACCCTATTAACTAAGGTATCTCTAGATTCTATTTCATTCCTCTCTAAAACAAACGTCTTTAAACCAGGTAAATGGGTACTTAATTCTCTAGCAGCACTACTTTTCCCTGCTCCACTTTCACCATAAATGGGTAAAAAACGAATTCCTCCACTAATCATCATGGATTTTTGGGCTTTATTTATTATAGATAATAGATTTCTATTAGGTACCAGTCTTCCTCGGTATGTTTCATCAAGATCTTCATATCTCGAAGGCAAGCTTATTGACATAAATTATATCACTCCACACTTTTATTTTTAATAAATGGAATTTATACTAATTATATCCTATTTTAGTTTCCAAAATTATTTAAAGCACGAAATTTTATCAAATTATTTAAATAAACAGAACCTCAATATATCTCAACAAAAATTTAAATTTAGTATTCGCATAATTTAATATTAAGATTTCGAAATTACAAAAACAGTATAGTTCCTCTTTTTCTCATCATGATTTTGGCTTACTTATGATACGGCTCCCCCCGATTAATCCGAAAAGCCCTATAAACCTGCTCCACCAAAATCAATCTCATCAACTGATGCGGAAATGTCATTTTGGAGAACGACAGGGTATCATTCGCCCTCTTCATAACTTCATCACTTAACCCAAGAGATCCGCCAATGACAAAAGCCACCTTGCTCTTTCCGTACGTCGCAAGACGGTCCAGATCAGCTGCAAGCTCCTCTGATGATTTCATTTTCCCTTTGATCGCCAGCGCGATGACATGAGTATCATCGGAAATTTTTGAAAGGAGGCGCTCGCCTTCTTTTTGTTTCACCATTTCCATTTCGGATTCGCTGAGATTTTCGGGTGCTTTTTCGTCCGGGAGTTCGATGATGTCGACTTTGGCGTATGGTGTGAGACGCTTGAGGAATTCGTCGATTCCTTGTTTCAGGTATTTTTCTTTTAGCTTGCCGATTGTGCAAATTGTGATGTTCACAGGCTATCCCCACTTTGATTCAGATTAACAACAGATGTTATCCACATTTGTGTACAACTTATCCACATTTAGTGTGCGAATATTAGTTCCCCACTATATATACAGCAGGGTTTGTGCACAATTCACAGGGTGTGGATAACTTGTTGATTTCTCTGATTTTTTCGATTTCTGGAGCGATTTCGTGCTCGTCTACATACATATCGATCGCTAATTCAATGTGTTCTTCGCAGCATTTCATTATATTTTCTCCTTATCCACAGTTTGCCTCAAAGAAAAAACAGGAGAAGTTTACCCCTCCTGTTCTTCTCCGAGCTTTAGCTTCACTGATTCCTGTTTGCCTTCACGGTAGTAGGTGATGTCGATTTCTTCCCCGACTGATCGTTTATAGAGCTGCTTGCGCAGGTCGATGATGTCTTTGATTTCCTGACCGTCAAATTCGGTGATGACGTCCATTTCCTTAAGTCCTGCCTGACCTGCAGGCGAGACCGGGTTCACGCTCATGACGACAACGCCGGATAATACTTTGTCAGGCAGCTTGAGCGTCTGCTCCCAGTGGTAGCTTGAGACTTCGTTTAGGGATCTCATGCCGATTCCAAGGAACGGGCGTCTGACTTCGCCGTATTTTTCAAGGTCTTCGATGATTGGTGCCGCCAGGTTGATTGGGATGGCGAGGCCGATTCCCTCTACCGCTGATTCGGCAATCTTCATGGAGTTGATGCCGATGAGCTTGCCGTCGATGTTGACGAGCGCCCCGCCGCTGTTGCCGGGGTTGATGGCTGCGTCTGTCTGGAGGACCTCTGCATTCCAGTCAACTTCTCCGTCCTGGTTCGAGTCGACCGGAATGGCGCGCTCGGTGCCGGAGATGATGCCCTGTGTGACAGAGCCCGAGAACTGGAGGCCAAGCGGATTTCCGATGGCGATGACCGGTTCTCCAGGCTTCACGTTGTCAGAGTTGGCAAATTCGGCGACCTGCTCGACGGCTTTGCTTTCGGATCTTAGAACAGCAAGGTCCATAAGCTCATCGCTGCCGAGTACTTCAGCAGGGATCCGGGTGCCGTCGCTCAGGCTGAGCTCGATTTGCGTGGCTCCCTCGATTACATGGTAGTTGGTGACGATGAAGGCACTTCCGCCTTCTTTTTTGTAAATGACGCCTGATCCTGTGCCGGCTTCGCCTTTTTCATTCCAGAATCCCGCTTCCTGGATGTTGACGACGCCAACGACCGCTTTTGAGACGCTGTCGACCGCTTTTGTGACCGCCGTGCTCACATCCACGGAGATGTTCCGGGATGGAACGGTCGAGTTAGGCGTTTCGTCTTCTTTATCCTCCTCGTCCCCGCCGAGTGCGAGGTCATAAGGAAGGATGTTCATGTTGGCAAGGATCGGAACGGAAAAAAGGACGAGCAGGCCGCCAAGGATGGCGCCGAGCAGCCCGGGCAGAAATTTGCCGCCGCGGTTGCCTTTTTGCTTCCGGCTGTAGTGTTCATAGTCCTGATCATAGTACCCCATTGGTTATCCCACCCATCTTTTATGTAGCGCGAAAGCTCCTTTTAAGCAGGAGCTTTTGCAGGACGTTATATAGATTCAGTATACCCAAGGATCTTCAAAAAAACTCCATTTGCTGTGCTAAACAAGCACCAGGGGGGTGGGGGTTTTTGGGTCTGTGTCGTAAAGGTCGAACTGCTCTCCAGGCATGTAGCCTTTGCCTTCAAGCGTCTGCTGGACGGACATGCGTGCGAGCTCTTTCATGTTGTTGTCTTTGCTGAGATGGGCAAGGTAGATGCGTTTTGTGTTGTCGCCGATGACATCGGTCATGGCAAGCGCCGCGTCTTCATTGGAAACGTGGCCGACATCGCTCAGGATTCGGCGCTTGACGCTCCACGGATAGTGGCCCATGCGCAGCATGTCGACGTCATGGTTGCTTTCAAACACGAAGGCATCCGCATTGTGGATGATGCCTTTCATTCTGTCGCTGACATATCCGGTGTCTGTGATCAGAGCTAGCTTTTTCCCTTCGTGGTGGAAGGTGTAGAACATCGGCTCGGCCGCGTCATGGGACACGCCGAATGATTCAACGTCGATTCCGCCGAACGATTGAACGGTCCCGGTCTGGAAGATGAATTTCTGGTCGGGATGGATCGCTCCAATCAGTCCTTCCATCGCCTGCCACGTTTTTTCGTTGGCATAGACAGGCAGATTGTACTTGCGTGCCAGGATGCCGAGTCCTTTGATGTGGTCGCTGTGCTCATGGGTTACGAGTATACCTGACAGCTTGTTGATTTTTCTTCCGATCTGCTGAAACAGGGCTTCCATCTGCTTTCCGCTGAATCCGGCATCAACGAGCAGAGAGTGCTTGTCTGTTTCGACATATGTTGCATTTCCCGTGCTTCCGCTTGCGAGAACACTGAATTGCAGACTCATTGCGTTCACTCCAATTTTTCATTAGAACGGATGACCTGTCCTTCTAATGCATTTACGTAATAATCCTCCGAATCATTGACGACGATGTGCCAGGTCGGGGCGAGGATCTGTTCGCCCGAGAGCGGGAACGGCGTATAATAGCCGAACTGAACCTCTGTCACCGTGCTATTCGGTTTTAAGTCATTCTTGTTGTAAAGGGCCTCAAGCGCCTTAATGGCAGGGAGCGTGTCCTGCTTGCCCTCAAGGTCCTGAATGTTTTCAAGCAGCGTCTGCTCATAGCTGACGAGCTGATTTTTATCGTTTAAAAACAGGGTCAGCATCCCGATTTTCTGGTCGGCTGACAGGTCCTGAAACACAAGCCGGTCATTGTAGGTCTGGATGTAGATGATCGTGTTTTTCACGTTGTCCGTTTTCCAGAAGGCATATTGGTCGCCTGAGAGAATGTTTTCTCTCACAATCTGATTAAGCTTGCTTTGTGTGTTTGTTTCAGGCAGGGTGAAGGGCTTTTCAAATTCCGCCCGCAGGGACGTAATATCATCCTCGAGATTCAGTACGTCCTGAGCAGGGAGGGACTCTAGTTCTTCCTTTGTAAACACCTTGCTTTCAGCCGTAATGTAAGCGCCGGTTTCATTGCCTTCCGGGAGCTTCTTGTACGTAATGCCCTCTGCCGCAAGCTGCTCCTCGATCAGCGGCTCTTTAATGACATCATACCGGCTGTTGGTGATGACGATATTGAAATATTGAATGGCTAAGAAGGTGTTTAGGACAAGGAAAGCCAGAATGAAAATGGTTTTCGTTTTACTCCAGTCCATCGCTGTTCCCTCCAAGCGTTTCGGTATGCAGTTTCACGTATTGGCCGCCCGTTGTTTCAGCGTACCAGTACGGTTTGATGGCAACAATTCTCGGCTCTGCCGTTGCCGACATTTCATAGGCAGGGAAGACCCGCTTCACTTTATCAGGTTCGATGCTTTTTTTCTGCTTTAGCTCGCTGACAATTTCTTTGCTTGAAAGCATGTCAACAGCGCTTGGGCTGTAGCCTGAATTCAGGCGGTAGAGCGGTCTTGAGTAGGTGGCGATTTCATTATCTCCCCAGCGCATCGCGATCTCTGTCGGGCCGAATGTTTTTGAATTGTTTTCAAAAACGGGAATGGAATCGATCATCAGCCGGAATGAGACAAGCTGGCTGTCGGGATTCATGCTGTAGAAGTGGTACTCATCCGTCCATCCGCCGTGATCGTTCAAAAATTCGATGCTTTGCTTCATTGCTTTTCCCCGTTCAATAAACATGCTCGGGTCAATGGTCGGGTTCACAAACCGCAGCCGTTCCTGGCTCGGGTAGATTGTCAAAAGACTTGTCCCGTCCGTATAAACGTTTTGTGTCGGCTTCATTTCCCGGCGGACATAATCGGGATTCGTAAAGAGCGCCCGCTTGAACGCCTCGCCATTGACGGAGTTAATGATATATTCGATTTCATCCAGAGCAATCCGGCCCTCAGGAAGCAGCAGTCGATTGTCTTCAGAAATCACCTCTGGCACGAAGCGGTCAAGGTTTTCCCGCTTTTCGATGACTGACGCAACGATGCCTTTGGCGTTCTCATTGCTGATGGAAGCTTCATAGACGAGCCTTTGCTCCATTGAAATAAACAGGATTTTTTGAAACGATCCGTTTTTCCCGCTTGGAAGGACGATCCGGTCAAATGATGAGTAGATCGTTTTTTGTGACTTGTATTGAAAAATAGACTGAAAGAGTTCAAACGGAACTTTGTCGCTGAAGAGAAACTCGATCTTTCTCGATTCGCTTTTTCCCGTCAGCCACTCATCCAGCTCATCTGCCGTGTATTTGCCGGATACATTTTTCACTTCGCCCATGTTCCAGTTTTTCAGCTGATTCCAGACAAAATCAATCCGTTCCGGCCGGTAGGTGCCGTAATGCTCGGCTTTGTCGTGAACCATCATCTGATAGGGACGGATGACGTCCTCCGGCTCATGCTTCACGTTGCTGATCGGCTCATTTTCAAGGTACTGGCTGCTGTCGATGAAATCGTAGTTCGGCTTAAACGTCCAAAGGTTGTAGGTGAAAAACACACTTCCACAGACGAGCAGCACCAATATAACGGTTTTTATATTTTCACGATTCATCCCACTCATCCTCTTGATCCCTTGTAAATGGAAGGGTAAACAGGATCGTTGTCCCTTTGCCTTCCACGCTTTCCGCCCAGATTTCACCGTCATGGGCCCCGATCATTTCTTTTGCGATGGCAAGCCCCAGTCCAGTGCCGCCAAGCTTTCTCGTTCTTGCTTTATCCACGCGGTAAAACCGCTCAAAAATCTTGTGCTCTGTTCCTTTTGGAATGCCCATGCCCTGGTCTGTGACACTGATTTGGAGCATGTCATCCATGATTTCTGTCTTAAAGGTAATCAGTCCGCCCTCTGGAGAATATTTCAGGGCATTGGAAATAATGTTGTCGAGCACCTGTGTAATTTTATCAGGATCAATATCGACATAGAGCTTTTCTTCAGGCAGGTCGCGAAGGAAGGAGACATGCTGCTCTTTCGTCATTTCAAACCTGTCGATAATCTGATTGAAGAAGGCTGTGAAGTTGACCCATTCTTTATTGATGCGGTAATCCTTGCTGTCGAGCTTTGACAGCTGCAGAAGATCGTTGACAAGGCGGATCATCCGCTCGGTTTCATTCTGAGTTACATTTAAAAACTGCGGGGCAATGTCCCTGTCTTCCCACGCCCCATCGGCAAGTGCTTCCAGGTAGCTGCGCATCGTCGTAAGCGGCGTCCGGAGCTCATGTGACACGTTCGCAACAAATTCGCGGCGCTCCTCATCGATTTTCTCCTGCTCCGTAATATCGTAAATCACCGCGATTAAACCGGTGATGCGCTTTTGTTCCTGCTGAATCGTCGAAAAGTTAACCTTAAGGATGTACGGTTTGTCCTCTGTGCTTGCATCAAGGATGAGAGAGTCCTGCTGGTCAATTAAACTATCAAACGTATATTCATCGTCAATGCCGAGAACCTTCGTGATTGGAACATCGAGCACCGTTTCACGTGAAACGTTCAGCATTTCGATCGCAGGACTGTTCACGAGAATCACATCGCCTGCGCGGTTTGTCGCGATAACGCCGTCCGTCATATGGGCAATCACGGATGCAAGCTTTTTCCGCTCGCCTTCAGTTGATGCCTGGGCTTCTTCAAGCTTGTCTGTCAGGTTGTTAAAAGTCACCGCAAGCTGGCCGATTTCATCCTCGCCGTAAACGCGGACTTTTCGAGAAAAGTTCCCCTTCGCAAGCTCCAATGCCTGCTTTCGCATATCGGACATCGGTCTTGTAATCGTTCTTGCAAGAAAGACCCCGAGAAGTGCCGTAATTGCCAAGGAAATACCAGTTCCGGTCGCGAGAATCCCGTTGATGACGCGCATTTGGGAGAAGACTTCTTCCATTGATGCGACCAGATAGAGGGCGCCAATCGTTTCCTGATTGATGTTTTTAATCGGTGTAGAAGAAATTTTCACGCGCCTGCTTGTTGGTTTATCTATATAGACTTTTTCATCAGGCTTTTCAAAGACAAGCGTTCGTTTCACAAGCACTTCCGTCGTACGCTTGCCGATAATGTCGCTGTTGTTCGGATCTGATGTTGCAATGACGCGGCTGTTTTTATCGATGACACGGATTTCCTGGATTTCATCTTTCGCGAAATCCTTTAGTATGGCGGTGATGTCTTCTTCGAGAGTGGGGAGGGTTCCGGTCGGATCCTCCGTCCTCTCCTTGGACATTTCCTGTTCGATGCTGTAGTTGATGAAATTGATTCGCTGCGTGATGGATGTATTGAAATTTTCGGTGAGGGACCGTTCAAGTTGCTGAACGAAATAGACACCGATAATCTGCATGGCAATCATGATCAGCAGGACATAGACCATGACGAATTTGAAATGGATGGATCTGAAAAAACCAACTTTATTCATGAATCCTACTCCTGTTCAGGGTTTCGCAGGTAGTACCCGACACCTCGTCTTGTCACAATCCATGTTGGATGACTTGGGTTGTCTTCAATTTTTTCCCTTAGTCTGCGGACCGTGACGTCAACTGTGCGCACATCACCGAAATAATCATAGCCCCATACGGTCTGGAGAAGATGCTCGCGGGTCATGACCTGTCCGATATGCTTAGCCAGATAATGAAGCAGTTCGAACTCGCGGTGTGTCAGTTCGATTGTTTCCCCGCGTTTTGATACTACATAAGCATCAGGGTGAATCGTGAGGGAACCGATTTCGATTTCGTTTTTATCTGACTGCTGCTCAGGGGGCAGCGCCTGAAGTCTTCTTAAATTTGCTTTTACCCGCGCAAGCAGTTCTCTTGTGCTGAAAGGCTTCGTCACATAGTCATCCGCTCCGAGCTCAAGTCCAAGCACTTTATCAATTTCCGAGTCTTTTGCCGTCAGCATGATAATCGGAATTTCATATTTTTTACGGACCTCGCGGCAGACTTCCATTCCGTCTTTGTTCGGAAGCATAATATCTAATAGGATTAAGTCAGGCTGCACTTCTTCGACCATTTCAAGCGCTTCGTTTCCGTCATAGGCGCAATAAACGTCGTAGCCCTCTTTTTTTAAGTTAAACTGCAGAATATCTGCAATCGGCTTTTCATCATCGACAACTAAGATTTTCTTTTCCACGGCCAATCGCCCCTTTTATATAAGGTGTTACGTTCTCTCTTCTTAATTTACCACTTATGACAGGCAGATTCATCTTTTCAGGCAGTTTCTTTTTAGGATATCCCAAACTCTGTCAGGCAAATCAGCGGTAAAAAGACAAAAACCCGGCGCAGTGCCGAGTCATAAATACAAGTCCGATGTGAAAAATGAGGAAAACCTCAGGCAGGGCCCAAGGTTATCTCTTTAAATACTTCAATGGATCTTTCAGTTTTCCGTTCTCATAGACTTCAAAGTGAAGGTGAACGCCAGTTGAGCGGCCGGTAGAACCCATGACACCGATTTTCTGTCCCTGAGACACTGTATCGCCAACCGATACAGAGATTGAATCAAGGTGGGCATAAACCGTCTTCATGCCATTTCCATGATCAATTTCGACTTTATTCCCGTATGCGCCATCATTGCCTGCAGAGATAATCTTGCCGTTGTCTGCCGCTTTGATTGTGCGGTCACTCGGACGGGCAATGTCGATTCCTTTGTGCATCTTGCCCCAGCGCGTTCCAAGCTTGCTTGAAACATATCCGCCGACAGCCGGCCACTGAAGAGAGCCGTTTCCGCGTGAAGGAACCACTTTTGTGCCTTTTACGATGATTTCTTTTACCGGTTCAGCAAGCGTTTCTTCTTTTGTCGTTTCACGTTTTACTTCTTTGCCGTTTTCCTTGTGAACAACATAGTTAAGAAGCTTCTGTCCATCTTTTCCTTCTTGCTTCGTTTTTTTGTCGCCTTTAAACATGGAAGAATCTTCAACCACTTCTGTTTCATAGGCAATGGCTTCTTTTTTTGAAACCTCTTCTTTTACTAGGACATTTGTGAAAGGCTTGTAGTCTTTTACGTTTAGTTCCTCACCAGGCTTGATTACATTTTCATCTGACAGACCCGGATTTAGAGCAAGCAATTCTTCAACGGAAAGCTTGTATTCAGAAGCGACCTTTGAAAGAACATCTTCATCTTTTACTTTGTGTTTTTTCTCTTCAAGCGTGCCTTTTGCAAGAAGCTTTACGCCTTCCTGTGCCGTCAGCACCTCTTCAGGAGAAATTTTCTCCTCTGAAATTGAAACTTTTCCCGAGAATGAAACGTCTAGTATACGAGATTCATTTTCTTTTAATGGCTGAAGCGGCTGTGGGGACTGCTTCATTTTCTCGGCCTGTTCTACCTGTTCAGCCGGAACGTACTTGGCTTTGTAAGCTTTTAGAACTCTCTCTGCTTCTTCTTTGTTCTTGAAGTAGCCGACAGTCTGATTATCTATTTTAAGTAAAGCTGCGTCTGCTGCTACATTAAGCTCTTCTTTAAGCTTGGCAAGAGTTTCCTCGTTGCTTGCAGCAGGACGGAACATTTGCTCAGGGATTACTTCCATCTCTTCAACCGTTAATTGATAATCTTTATACTCTTTTTTGGCCTCTTCAATCTTTTGCTTTGAAAGGTCATCAATTAACTGCTGACTGTCTACCGTTCCGATTCTTTCGCCGTCCAGATAAATATGGTAAACGGTCTCAAGATTTTCCTCTGCAGAAGCATTCATGCCGAATGTCATGGCGCCTGCGAAAGTCAGACCGAATAATGCCTTCTTTATAGTGCTGTTTGTATGCTTCACGTTGTTTCCAACGAATCCAGTTATGCGCTTTAAACACGATACAATTTCCTCCCAATTGACCACTGATCAGTACTTTATCTATCATCTATATAAGCCTATAGTGCTATGTTTGCGGATTTCTTTTTTAGCCACTCTACTAACCTACCATATTATCAGACTATTACCTAGCCATTTTCAAAAATGTAACATTTCTGTATTATTGATGTCATATTTTAGTTTTTGATGTAAAAATTTGCACTTTTATGT
This sequence comes from Metabacillus sp. SLBN-84, assembly GCF_053629595.1. Classification (NCBI taxonomy): domain Bacteria; kingdom Bacillati; phylum Bacillota; class Bacilli; order Caryophanales; family Bacillaceae; genus Metabacillus; species Metabacillus sp. SLBN-84. The sequence goes on along the minus strand of NZ_JBRJIP010000001.1, from coordinate 123,285 downwards.
AACGGTTATGCGACTATAGGCATAACAAAAAAGACATGCATCCGATTAAGGATCATGTCTTTTTTCTGTGTCCAGCTTCAGCACCCAGTGCTGAAGCTTTTCGTAGTGGCTTGGGACGGAATCGAACCGCCGACACAAGGATTTTCAGTCCTTTGCTCTACCGACTGAGCTACCAAGCCGAAGTATGTATGGATCAGCGATTATCTGCCGACCTAAATTATTATAGTTCAATAACAGCTCAAACACAAGACTATTTTAAAAATAATTAAAAAATCGAAAGGGACGGATCCCTTTCGATTCAATGGCTTAGCTGTATACGCTTCTTACAACGTTTGTCTGCGTTCTGTCAGGACCGACAGAGAAGACGGAAAGCGGAATGCCTGTAAGCTGCGATACGCGCTCGATGTAGTTGCGTGCGTTCTGCGGAAGTTCTCCGAGGTCGCGTACGCCTGTGATGTCTTCTGTCCAGCCTGGAAGCTCTTCGTATACCGGCTCGCATTCAGCAAGGACTTTAAGGCTTGCAGGGAATGATTCCATGATTTCGCCTTTGTATTTGTATGCTGTACAGATTTTCAGTGTTTCAATGCCTGTCAGAACGTCAATTGAGTTAAGGGACAGGTCTGTGATTCCGCTGACGCGGCGTGCGTGGCGGACAACGACGCTGTCAAACCAGCCGACACGGCGCGCGCGGCCTGTTGTTGTTCCGTACTCGCGTCCGACTTCACGGATCTGGTAGCCGATTTCGTTATCAAGTTCTGTCGGGAACGGACCGTCTCCAACACGTGTTGTGTAGGCTTTGGATACGCCGACAACATGGTTGATTTTCGTCGGGCCGACGCCTGAACCGATCGTTACGCCCCCTGCAACAGGGTTTGATGATGTAACGAACGGATATGTGCCCTGGTCGATATCAAGCATAACGCCCTGTGCACCTTCAAACAGCACGCGTCTGCCGCCGTCAAGAGCATCGTTCAGCACAACGGCTGTATCGCAGACGTATTGTTTGAACTGCTGGCCGTACTCATAGTACTCATCAAGAATTTCTTCCATTGTGAAGCCTTCTGTTTCATAGTACTTTTCAAGCATGCGGTTCTTTTCTTCAAGGTTGCGTGCAAGCTTTTCTTCAAATGCTTCACGGTCAAGGAGGTCAGCAATACGGATGCCGACGCGCGCTGCTTTGTCCATATAAGCAGGTCCGATTCCTTTTTTTGTTGTGCCGATTTTGTTCGCGCCTTTGCGCTCTTCTTCCACTTCATCAAGTTTAAGGTGATAAGGCAGAATAACGTGCGCGCGGTTGCTGATGCGCAGGTTGTCCGTGCTGACGCCGCGGTCGTGAAGATATTTAAGCTCCGTCATAAGAGCTTTAGGATCAACGACCATTCCATTGCCGATTACACAGGTCTTATCACTGTAAAAGATACCTGATGGAATTAAGTGCAGCTTATATGTTTCACCGTTGAATTTAATTGTATGTCCGGCGTTGTTTCCGCCTTGATAACGGGCAATGACCTCCGCATTTTCGGAAAGGAAATCGGTAATTTTGCCTTTTCCTTCATCTCCCCATTGTGTACCAACTACTACTACTGAAGACATTAATGTGCACCTCCGGTTATTTAAAACACGTTCTAGTTTCGCTCAATCAAACAAGCTAATTCTACCAGTTAAAGGGCGGAAAGTCAATGAAAAGACGAACATTAATGAGATTTCATTTTCTTTTCGTTCGTAATATGTTGTGATTGTGTGTGATTTGGTTCCTCTTTTCATAGGTTAACCCCTGATTTGGGGTTTCATTTTGTCAGGGGAAGATGTGGCGCAATCATACCCGTTCCTTTTCGCTCCAGGCATTTGCTTTCCGCGGGGAGGGATAGGAGCTTCCTCGGCAAGCATTGCGGGATCTCCCATTCCCTCTGCATCCCATAGAAAAGTGGAAGCTCCCTTTTTGCTCCGGCAGTCAGATAAGAAATCACACGAAAAGTCCGGTGTTGACTTTTTGGGGGATTTTGTTCTGACAGAGGAGTTGGGCGCTACAGCTGGACAACGAGTCAAATGCCTTACGCTGCAATCCACTGGAGTTAAACAACTTAAAAACGAAGTGTGAGAGTGATTCAGACCGTTTACTTGTCACCACATGCGGAATACTTGCCGGAATACCTCTTTTACTAGAAAAAACCGATCCGTTACTTGCCGCAAACAGCCGTTTACTTGAAAATTTCAAGATTACGCCTAAATAAAAGCACGCATCCTTCATACATGCATCCGCAGCCCTGTCCCAAACAAAAAAAAGCCGCCCCGCAAAGGACAGCTTCTAAGCACCTGGTGGCACGCCGGCATCATCGAAGCGCCGTTCCAGGTTGACGAATTTGTTGTATTCTTTTACAAACGCCAGGCTGACGGTGCCGACCGGTCCGTTACGCTGCTTGGCGATGATGATTTCAATGATGTTTTTGTTTTCGGATTCTTTATCGTAGTAATCGTCCCGGTATAGGAAGGCTACGATATCCGCATCCTGCTCGATACTTCCGGATTCACGGATGTCGGACATCATCGGACGCTTGTCCTGACGCTGCTCAACGCCGCGGGAAAGCTGGGAAAGGGCGATGACCGGGACTTTGAGTTCCCTTGCGAGGGACTTCAGTGTCCGGGAGATCTCGGATACTTCCTGCTGACGGTTGTCCTTGTTACGTCCGCTTCCCTGGATGAGCTGCAGGTAATCGATCAGGATCATGCCGAGGCCGCTTTCCTGCTTCAGGCGGCGGCATTTGGCGCGGATGTCGCTGACGCGGATACCGGGCGTATCATCGATGTAGATGCCTGAGTCAGAGAGGCTTCCCATGGCCATTGTAAGCTTGCCCCAGTCTTCAGGGGTCAGGTTTCCTGTACGAAGTGCCTGGGCGTTAATGTTGCCTTCTGCACAGAGCATCCTCATGACGAGCTGGTCCGCACCCATCTCGAGACTGAAGATGGCGACGTTTTCGTCCGTTTTTGTTGCGACGTTCTGGGCGATATTCAGGGCAAAGGCGGTTTTACCAACGGATGGACGGGCCGCCACGATGATGAGGTCATTTCGCTGAAAGCCTGCCGTCATCCGGTCGAGCTCGGTAAATCCTGTCGCAATTCCCGTGATGTCGCCTTTTCGTGTGTGCAGCAATTCAATGTTATCGTACGTTTGAACGAGTACATCTTTTATATTTTGGAAAGCTCCTGCATTTTTGCGCTGTGAGACTTCCATGATGTTTTTTTCGGCTTCGTTGAGGAGAACGGCCACTTCGTCTTCGCGTGAATATCCGTCCTGGGCAATGGTGGTTGCCGTGCGGATCAGGCGTCTGAGAATGGATTTTTCTTCGACGATTCTGCCGTAATATTCAATATTGGCTGCTGTCGGGACGGAACCCGCCAGGTCGCTTAAATAAGATACACCGCCGATTTCCTCTAGTAAATTGGCATCTGCAAGCTCTGAGGTGACTGTTACTAAGTCAACAGGCTCTCCTTTATCCGCAAGCCCGAGCATGACATTGTAAATCTTCTGATGAGATGCTCTGTAAAAGTCTTCTGGAATCAGAATTTCAGAAGCTGTAATCAATGATGCGGGTTCGAGAAAAATGGCTCCGAGCACGGCTTGCTCCGCCTCAATGTTCTGTGGAGGAATCCGGTCATCAAACATTTCATTCATGATGATCACCGTCCTTAACTTGATTTAGGCAGGACTTAAGCCTGCAAAAAAGATGTGATGCGCAGAAAAGAAGCAGCATCCATTCACACATCACATCTTGCTTATTATTGTTCAGTTACATGCACTTTCAGTGTTGCTGTTACGTCAGGGTGAAGCTTGACAGGCACGTTTGTAAACCCTAGAGCGCGGATGGCATCCGGCAGCTCGATTTTGCGCTTGTCGAGTTTATGGCCGTGTGTTTTCAGCAGTTCATCTGCGATTTGCTTGCTTGTGATCGATCCGAAAAGGCGGCCGCCTTCTCCTGATTTTGCTTTGAGCTCAACTGTCAGGCTCTCGAGCGTTTCTTTCAGTTCTTTTGAGCGCTCAAGCTCTGCTGCGGCTTCTTTTTCTTCTTTTTTCTTCTGGCCCTGCAGTTTGCTGATTTCTGAGTTGTTGGCTTCGATTGCAAGCCCCTGTTTGATCAGGAAGTTATGTGCGTAGCCGTCTGCTACATTTTTCACTTCCCCTTTTTTTCCTTTGCCTTTAACATCTTTCAGGAATATAACTTTCATGATTTGGTTCCTCCTTCTAAATACTCCAGGATTGCCTGTTCTAATCTCTCTTCTGCCGCGTTTAGGGACAGGTTCTCAAGCTGAGTGGCAGCATTCGTAAGGTGTCCGCCGCCGTCCAGGGCTTCCATGATCAGCTGGACGTTTATGTCCCCGAGTGAACGGGCGCTGATGCCGATGGTCTGGTCGTTTCTTCGGGCAAGGACAAACGATGCCACAACTCCGCTCATCGACAGCAGGGTGTCCGCTGTCTGGGCGATGATGACCTGATCAAACGTTTCCTCTGAATCAGGATCTGCCTTAGCGATTGCGATGCCTTCTCTCAGCATGTTTGTATTTTGAATCAGTTTTGAACGCTTCACGTAGTGGGTAATGTCTTCTCTCATAAACTTCTGCACGAGGATCGTGTCTGCCCCTTTGGACCTTAAATAAGAAGCCGCGTCAAATGTGCGCGATCCCGTTCTTAGCGTGAAGCTTTTCGTATCCACGATGATGCCGGCAAGCAGCGACGTCGCTTCAATCATGTTCATTTTCAGACGTTTTGTCTGATATTCCAGAAGCTCTGTTACTAGCTCGGCCGTTGAAGAAGCATAAGGCTCCATGTAGACGAGAAGCGGATCTTTAATAAATTCTTCCCCGCGTCTGTGATGGTCGATGACGACGACATTGTCCATTTTATTGAGCAGTTTTTCATCGATGACAAGGGATGGCTTATGCGTGTCTACGACAATCAGCACAGAATCATCGGTCGATATCTCTTGCGCCTCGTCTCTCGTAATAAAACGGGACCAGAGATCCGAGTGCTGTCTGACTTCCTGGATCAAGCGCTGTACACCTGTATCAATTTCGTTTTGATCAAGCACGATAAAGCCTTCTTTATCGTTCACCTGCGCCACTTTCAGGATGCCGATAGCGGATCCGATCGAGTCCATATCAGGGTATTTGTGGCCCATAATGATGACCTTGTCGCTCTCAGAAATAATCTCTGTCAGAGCGTGTGATATAACCCTTGCACGTACGCGCGTTCGTTTTTCCATCGGATTCGTTTTTCCGCCGTAGAATTTCACTTTTCCGTTCGTCTGCTTGATGGCCACCTGGTCGCCTCCGCGTCCTAGTGCAAGATCAAGACTCGACTGGGCAAGGTCGCCAAGCTCTGTCAGAGAAGGGACACCTGACCCGATTCCGATGCTCAGCGTCAGGGAAATGTTTTCAACGGTCGTCTGCTCTCTTACTTCGTCAAGAATCGAAAACTTTCCTTTTTCAAGCTTAATTAAAATATGTTCATTCAGGATCGCCATAAAGCGTTCTGAGGATGTTCGTTTCAAATAAATGCCGTTTTCGGTCGCCCATTTGTTCAGGATGGACGTGACATGAGAGTTGATCGAACTCTTGGTCTGATCATCCAGACCCTGGGTCACTTCATCGTAATTATCCAGGAAAATGAGCCCCAGAACCGTGCGCTCATCTTCATACTGCTTCTCAATTTCAATCTGCTCTGTTACATCAAAGAAATAGAGGAGCCGTTCTTCGCGCTTAATGATCACCTTGAATTTCCGTTCATGAAGGGTGATCGTTTCGGTGTCCACTTCCTGTTTCACAAGCGGAACGAGAGCTTCTGCGACATCATACATGGACCGCCCGACAAGGGTATCCTCATGAAAACAAGAGGTAAGGAATGGATTGGTCCATTCAATATGGAACTGTTCATTAAACAGCATGATGCCAATCGGCATTTCCATCAAAGCTTCCTCTCCAACCCGCTTCAGGCGGTAGGAGAGCGTGGAAATATAAGTCTCCATCTCTGCTTTTATTTTTCTATCGGCAGCCCGGAGAAGAAACAAAATCGCACCTAAAAGAAGGACCCCGGCTAAACCGATCATCCACTGATAGTAAAAGAGGATGATGATGGAAATCGCGGTCAGGGCAATCAATGCTAAAAGGGGGTACCTGATTAATGGTTTTTCAAAAAAGCTGGGCATGTTGTTTCATCTCCTCAAACCTACAGTGAAACATACGCAAGATTGCTTTAGTCAATGTATGAATCTAGTTTATGCGCTTTTCTTTTATTTTTTCACACGGCCCCGCAAATTAAATGCTAAATCAATTATACCTAAGATTCTTACGAGATACATCAGGATCGGCACAATCAATGACACAATGACCGCAACAACCGGTATCGCTTTTGAATAATTTTTCACATAGCTGTAGAACCAGATGAATGAAAATCCCTGGATGACAAGGAGCATCTGCAGCATAAACAGAAGGTTAACAGCGGCGATAAAAAGAAAGCTTCCTTCCTGAAGATCGAAAAACATCAGAAAACTTACACCGAGGTAATACCATACGATGCTTGAAGGCAGTTTCCACTCGCGGAAGTGCTTAAGCTTTGCCATCTGCACATTCAGTCTTTTCATCACCGGAATGGCCGCGGCGTGCGAGAGCAGGGTGAAAATAAAAGCAGAAGAGAGAAGGACACTTGGAATCAAGTAGCCTATGAGCTTCATCTGCTCTTCCAATTGTTGAATTGCGTCTTCATTTGCTTCCTGGCCCACTGCTGCCATCATGGATCTCGCCATTTCAAAGGTTTCATCCATCGCAGCTGTCATTTCCTTCACAGGATCAACCTGAAAAAACGCAACGGATGCAGCATACAGCACGACAAAGCTCAGCAGAAAGGAAAGTGTTCCAGCGATTAAAGCTCCTGCTGTCTGCTTTTTTCTGTAGAAATGACCCATCACAATCCCGCTTATTGAAAAAATCAGGGTCAGCGGCAAAGCAAACAAAGAACCAATTAACAATGGCACAGCACACGATGCAGCCGTCAGAATGCCTGCCGGCTTTAACCCATGCCTGACCGTATACAAAATAAACGGCAGCGGCATAAAGAACATTAATATTGCCCCAAACAGCGGCAGATAAAGCGTCATAAATGTTAAGACAGCAAACAGCGCCAAAAGAATCGCGCCTTCTGTCAGTACGTTAACACGTTTCACAGATTCACCTCTTTTTTACCTTCCAAGCTTATTTTAAATGAAGCGCTGCATGCAAATCAAATCATGTCAGGGTTTCTTTGAATAATAAAAAAAGCAGCAAGGAATCCTCACTGCCTTTTTCATCTTATTATTCGCCAGAAACGTATGGAAGTAAAGCCATTTGACGAGAGCGTTTGATAGCAATCGTTAATTTACGCTGATATTTAGCGCTAGTTCCTGTTACACGACGTGGTAAGATTTTACCGCGCTCAGAAACGAATTTTTTAAGCAAATCTACATCTTTGTAGTCGATGTGAGTGATTCCGTGTGCAGTGAAGTAGCACACTTTACGACGTTTTGCACGTCCACCTTTGCGTCCGCCTGCCATAGTTGTTTCCTCCTTCCGTAACTTTATTTAGTTCGAGCTGTATGTTTTAGAACGGTAAGTCATCATCAGAGATATCAATCGGCTTTCCATCGTTAGCGAATGGATCGTCATCAAAGTTCGAACGCCCTTGATTACGCTGATTCTGATTTTGATTTTGGTTTTGGTTTTGGCTGAATGGATTTTGCTGTCCGCCTTGTCCACCCTGGCCTCCGCCGTAATAATTGTTGTTTCCGCCACCGCCGCTGTTTCCACCACCGCCGCTTTTAGGCTCAAGGAACTGGACGCTTTCTGCAACCACTTCGGTTACGTATACGCGCTTGCCAGTCTGGTCTTCATAGCTGCGTGACTGAAGACGTCCATCAACGCCCGCAAGACTGCCTTTTTTAAGGAAGTTTGCAACGTTTTCGGCTGGACGGCGCCATACAACACAGTTAATGAAGTCCGCTTCTCTTTCGCCCTGCTGGTTTGTGAAGGCACGGTTTACAGCTAATGTAAAAGTAGCAACTGCCGCTCCGGCTGGAGTGTAGCGCAGTTCTGGATCTTTTGTTAGTCTGCCGACTAAAACAACCCGGTTCATCATCAGAATCATCCTTTTCTGAGATATCTAATCTATATGAATTACGCTTCTTTTCTAGTTACCATGTGACGCATGATGTCTTCGCTGATTTTAGCTAAGCGGTCAAATTCTTGAACAGCTTCAGGCTTTGATGCAACTTGAAGAAGCATGTAGTAGCCATCGCGAAGATCGTTGATTTCGTAAGCAAGACGGCGCTTGCCCCACTCTTTCACTTCTTCAACTTCCGCACCATTGTCAGCTAAAATTGTGTTGAAACGCTCAACAAGAGCTTTTTTAGCCTCATCTTCAATGTTTGGGCGGATGATATACATGATTTCGTATTTATTCATCTCTTACACCTCCTTTTGGTCTAAACGGCCCTAAACGGGCAAGGAGCAATTAACATTTCAATTACTCACAAGTTTAAATTATAGCAAACAAATGGACTTTAGGCAACCCGGGATTAGACATTAAAACGGAAATGAATAACGTCCCCGTCCTTCACGATGTATTCTTTTCCTTCAAGGCGCACTTTTCCGGCTTCACGGGCTGCTCCCATTGTTCCTGCATTCAGCAGATCTTCATAGGAAACCGTTTCTGCGCGGATAAATCCGCGTTCAAAGTCAGAGTGGATGACACCGGCACACTGAGGTGCTTTCATGCCTTTTTTGAACGTCCATGCGCGCACTTCCTGAACGCCTGCCGTGAAGTAAGTAGCAAGGCCAAGCAGGTTGTATGATGCTTTGATCAGCTGATCAAGGCCTGATTCTTGAATTCCGAGCTCTTCAAGGAACATTTCTTTTTCTTCGCCGTCAAGCTCTGCAATTTCAGATTCAATCTTGGCGCAGACAACAATAACCTCTGCTTTTTCGTCTGCTGCAAATTCGCGGACAGCCTTTACATATTCATTGTTTGACGCATCTGCCACTTCGTCTTCAGAAACGTTTGCTACATAAAGAACCGGCTTGCTTGTAAGCAGGTGAAGATGCTTTACGATCTTCATCTGTTCGTCTGTAAATTCGACAGAACGGGCTGGTTTGTCATTTTCAAGCGCCTCTTTAAGCATTAACAGAACCTCATGCTCATAAACGGCATCTTTGTCTTTTTGTTTTGCAAGCTTGCCGACGCGGTCTGCACGTTTGTCTACTGATTCAAGGTCTGCAAGGATCAGTTCAAGGTTGATCGTTTCGATATCATCAATCGGATCCACTTTTCCTGCAACGTGAGTGATGTTGTCATCTGCAAAGCAGCGGACAACGTGGCAGATTGCATCTACCTGACGAATATGGGAAAGGAACTTGTTTCCAAGGCCTTCTCCTTTGCTTGCGCCTTTTACGATTCCTGCAATATCGGTAAATTCAAATGCAGTCGGAACCGTCTTTTTAGGCTGAACAAGATCTGTCAGCTTTTGAAGACGCTCATCCGGCACTTCAACGATCCCTACGTTCGGATCGATTGTGCAGAACGGGTAGTTGGCTGATTCTGCTCCAGCCTGTGTGATGGCGTTAAAAAGAGTCGATTTCCCGACGTTCGGAAGACCGACGATTCCAGCTGTTAAAGCCATAATGAATTCCACTCCTCTATATTTAAATGGCCCTTATCAAAAAGGGCTTTGCGTTTTATCTTCTGGACAAAAAAAAGACAAGTCCTCGTTTCTAAACCAATCTTCAACAATTATAGATAGTAAAGAAGGAAATGACAAGCTAAAGAGGGAGAGGCCCGGAATGCTGAAATGGCATTTTCTCCACTAAAAAAAGGAAAACCGGCTTGTAAATCCGTGTTTTCCCTTTAGAAAAACTTATTCTTCATGTTTTACTAATCTTTTTTTCATCTTCCGGGCAAATTCCCGGCGCGGAATCATGACACTGTGGGAGCAGCCTTCGCATTTGATGCGGATGTCCATGCCCATTCGGATAATTTTCCAGCGGTTCTCTCCGCACGGATGGGGTTTTTTCATTTCGACAACGTCATTTAAGCCGAACTCTTTATCCACTATTCCGTCATCCTTTCTTTTGTCCTTGATTCCTCGTTTCTTGAGTACATCACCATGCGCGGATATGGAATTTCAATTCCGTGCTCATCAAGCCTCATTTTAATTTCCTTTCTGAGCACCCTTGAAATATGGAAATGCTTCATCGGGAGAACCTCGCTTACAACCCGGAGTACAACTTCAGACGGTCCGAGATTCTGCACACCGAGCAGTTCAGGCGGCGCGACCATTTCTTCATATTTATCAGTAAGCTCAAGCAGAAGGTCCTCAATGACTTTTTCAGCCTTCGGGATGTCTCCCTCATAGGCAATGCTGACATCGACAAACGCCACGCTGTTGTTGATCGAGAAGTTTGTCACTTCCGTTATGTTCCCGTTTGGAAGAATATTGATTTCACCGGTCCAGCTTTTGATTTTTGTCGTCCGCAGGCCGATTTCTTCAACCGTTCCTTCAAACTGCCCTACACGGATCATATCCCCTACAGAAAACTGATCCTCAAAAATAATGAAGAAACCCGTGATAATATCCCGTACAAGGTTTTGCGCGCCAAAGCCGACGGCAAGACCGACAATTCCCGCTCCTGCAAGAAGCGCCTTTACATCAAAGCTCAGCGTCTCAAGAATCATGAGGAGAGCAATGAAGTAAACAAGATAGGTCAGAACATTGTCCAGCAATTTAACAAGGGTGTTTTCTCTCCGCTCTGAAATCCTGAGCGGCGATTTGGTGCGGAGCATGAAAATCTTTCCGATCACCACATTGCCGATCTTGATCAGGATGGAGGCAAGAATCAGAATCCCGATGATTTTCAGCAGGCCTTGTCCTGCACTGAGCCACATATCTTCATTAAAAAAAGAATCTGTCATTTTATTTATCAGCTTGTTGGCAAAGTCCACTATTTATCAACCTTTCTAATGAAAGATAAAACATTCCTAAAGATAAAATTTATTTTAGCAACTTTTCATAGGAAATGACAGTCCTGACCCAAAACTCCCGCAATCACGTAATCATGTATAGAATTCTGAATTCTTCCGTATACTGATACTACTAAAATGAGGGAGTGAAAGGATGAATTTTAAACCTGGCTTTTTAAAACCGTCGCGTGACCGTATCCATTATGAAGATGAACATGCGGCCGAGCAGCTGTCAGCTGAACTGAAACTCCTTCATTCTGTACGGAAACCGGTTGTTGTGCTCTGCATTGGAACAGACCGTTCAACAGGCGATTCCCTGGGGCCTTTAGTCGGAACAAAGCTGAAGGAAGCAGGCCTGCGCCATTTTCATATATACGGAACACTTGCAAACCCTGTCCATGCAGTTAATTTAGAAGAAACCATAGAGGCGATTGAACGCGTCTTCCATAAGCCGTTTATCTTAGCTGTAGATGCATGCCTCGGCAGGTTAAAAAGCGTCGGGACGTTTCAGGTTGGGGCTGGCCCGATCAAGCCTGGCGCAGGTGTCAACAAGGTTCTTCCTGAAGTCGGAGACATCCACATTAATGGCATTGTCAATGTGAGCGGATTTATGGAGTTTTTTGTCCTTCAGAACACAAGGCTGCATCTTGTGATGTCGATGGCCTCGATTATTGCGGACAGCATTGCATCCATTGACCGCGAAATGAACGCAGCGCCGACAAAGAAAAAAACCTCCTGGCTGAACCAGGTAAAGGATGCCAGCAGGTCTATACAGTAAGATTATACAAGTTTCATCACAGTGATGATCACAGCAACGACAGCCAGACTCGGAAGCAGATTTGCCACGCGGATGGCTTTAATCGAGAGCATGTTCAAGCCGATTGCAAAAATCAGGATTCCGCCGACTGCTGTAATTTCTGAAATAAGATCATCAAGCAAACTCTCAGGGATATATTGATGAATCACATTGGCAAACACGGCGATGCCGCCTTCATACAAAAAGACCGGCACGGCTGAAAACAGTACGCCTATGCCAAGCGTGCTCGAAAGAACCATACTCGTAAAGCCGTCTATCATGGACTTCGTATACAGAATGTCATGGTCCTGTCTAAGACCGCTGTCAAGCGATCCGACAATCGCCATAGCCCCGATAACGAAAATAAGTGTGGCCGACACAAAGCCCTGCGCAAAGTTTCCGGTCTGATCCCTGCTGAATTTCCGTTCAAGCAGGCGTCCGACCCGGTGAAGCATTTGTTCAATATCAATCGCTTCCCCAATGACGGCTCCAAGCACTAGGCTGATGATCACGATGAAAAGCTGCTTGCTCTCAAGCGCCATATCAAGCCCTAAAACCATCACAAACAGACCGATTCCAGCCATGACGGTCTGTTTCATCGTCTCAGGTATTTTCCTCAGCAGAAGGCCTAACAGGGCCCCTGCAATGATACCCGCTGCGTTAACCAAACTTCCTGTTAAAACCAATTTATATCACTCCGTTTAACTGTATGTACTGTCAGCCAAAGCAAAAGAAGCCGCCTTATGGGCAAGATGGCTTCCTAAGATGATTGCTCCGCTTCAAGCAATTCCAGAATTCTCTCGAGATCTTCCTTTGAGAAAAATTCAATTTCAATTTTACCTTTTTTCTTTTGCTGCCTGATGGTGACAGATGTACCGAAATACTCCCGCAAGTAGGATTCTCTCTCTTTAATAAACACATCTTTGCTGACAGCCTTCTTTTTCGTTTCACGTGGAACGTTTTCGTTCAGCTGCTGCACCAGAAGTTCCACCTGGCGGACATTCAGCTGTTCCTTCATGATTTTTTCAGCGAGCGGCTTCACTTTCTCTTTGTTTTTCAGTCCAAGCAGCGTTCTTCCGTGGCCCATTGAGAGCTTGCCATCGGATATATGCTGCTGAATGGCTGCCGGAAGGGAAAGAAGCCTCAAATGATTGGCAATGTGAGGTCTGCTTTTGCCGAGCCGCCTGGCGAGTTCCTCCTGCGTAATGTGCAGGTGGTCAAGCAGGGACTGATATGCAGCAGCCTCTTCAATCGGAGAGAGGTCTTCTCGCTGAAGGTTTTCAAGGAGAGCAAGCTCCATCATCTGCTGCTCGGTCAGCTCCCTCACAACGGCAGGCACAACCTCAAGTTCTGCTTCTTTCGCCGCGCGGTACCGTCTTTCACCGACAACAATTTCATAGCCCTTTATGCTTTTTCTCACAACGATCGGCTGGAGAATGCCATGCTGAAGGATGGATTCCTTCAGTTCTTCAATCGCACCGGGTGCAAATGTTTTTCGGGGCTGATAGGGATTGGGACGCAAATCCTTCAGTTTGATTTCCTGATAAGATTCATCTTTGCCGGCTTCTATATTCGTAAAAAAAGCGTTAAGTCCTTTTCCTAACCCTTTAGCCATTCACTACCACTTCCTTTGCCAATTCTAAATATACATCTGCGCCTCTTGATCGCGGGTCGTAAATGATAATCGGCTTTCCATGACTTGGTGCTTCACTTAAACGCACATTACGGGGAATAATCGTTCTGTAAACTTTATCGCGGAAATACTTTTTCACTTCTTCAATGACCTGTATGCCCAGGTTGGTCCTGGCATCAAGCATTGTCAGGAGAACGCCTTCAATCATTAAATCGGTATTCAAATGTTTTTGGACAAGCCTTACTGTGTTCAAAAGCTGGCTCAGCCCTTCAAGAGCATAATATTCGCATTGCACAGGGATGAGGACGGCATCAGAGGCCGTCAGAGCGTTGATTGTCAGAAGCCCGAGAGAAGGCGGACAATCGATAATCATATAATCATAGTTATGTTTTACTTTTTCAAGCGCACGTTTCAGACGGACTTCCCTGGAAATGGTCGGGACAAGTTCAATTTCGGCACCCGCTAATTGGATCGTGGCCGGAATAACATCCAGATTTTCGACAGCAGTCGGCTTTATGACATCTACTACATCTGCATCATCTACTAAAATATCATAAACACATAGTTCAACATCTGCTTTTTCAATTCCAATACCGCTTGTCGCATTTCCTTGTGGGTCAACATCAACGAGCAAAACCCGTTTTCCAATATAAGCCAGGCAAGCGCCAAGATTTACGGAAGTTGTTGTTTTGCCAACTCCGCCTTTCTGGTTCGCAATGGCAAGAATTTTCCCCACAGTGTCACCTCATTCACTAGACATGAACTCTATCATCTCTTTATTCTATCATGAAATATGGACAATAGTTTGAACTTTTTAGGAATTTAAAAAAATGCGCCGATAGGCCGTAAACCCTGTTTTATCAGGTTCTGTCCGCAAAAGAAAAGCCCGCCTGCAACGGACGCAGGAGAGCTTATTTCGGGATTTTTATCGTAAATTGAATGTATTCTTCAAACTCTTCTTCTTCGGCATTAATTTTGACGCCTGTGTCTGCAACCATTGAGAGCGACTGGCGGATTGTGTTCATGGCGATGCGCGTATCACGGCTGAACGCTTTTCGTTTCGCTTTTGCTTTTGGCGCCGTTTTTTCGAGCATTTTCACAACACGGTCTTCTGTCTGCTTCACATTGAGCTGCTTTTCCATAATTTCTGCAAGCAAAAGGATTTGAGGTTCAGGTTTCTTAAGAGGAATGAGCGCTCTCGCATGCCTTTCTGTGATCTTCTTCTGAAGCAGCGCCTGCTGCACTTCATCCGGAAGTTTCAGTAGCCTGAGCTTATTCGCTACAGTAGACTGTCCTTTTCCAAGTCTCTGTGCAAGGGCTTCCTGCGTCAGGTTATGAAGCTCGAGCAGCTTTGCATAGGCAACAGCCTCTTCAATGGCAGAAAGCTCTTCCCGCTGAAGATTTTCGATCAGCGCAACAGATGCCGTTTCCGTATCGTTGAAATCCTTGATGATGGCAGGAATCGTTTCCCAGCCAAGTTTTTGAACAGCTCTGAATCTTCTTTCCCCGGCAATAATTTCATAGTTGCCGTCTGCCTGGCGCACAACAATCGGCTGAATGATGCCATGTGTGTGTATTGTAAGAGAGAGTTCCTCAATTTTTTCATCAGCAAATACAGTACGCGGCTGAAAACGGTTCGGGACGATGTCCGCAACCGGAATCTTCTTTACCTCATCATATACTGAATCATCAATTTCTTCTGTATCTATTCCTGCTGTTTTTTCTGCTGTATCTTCTTTTTCTCCCAAGCCGAAAAAACGAGAGAATGGATGCTTCATGAGCCTACACCACCTTTAGAAACTGCCATCATATTATTTCTCTTTCAAGTCTCTTTTTTCCTGCATGCAAATCAAACTTTCCTCCTGATTCGCTTCACTGAAGAACCCGCTGTCTTCAGGCGAGCCTCTACTCAAGAGGAAGTTTATTCGGTGTACCCGGTTTTCGCGGATATTTTGCAGGTGTCGGTTTTTGCTTATGGATGACGATGATTGAGCGCTCACTTTCTTCAAGAGGCAGCTCAAAAGCATATTTATTTTCTGTTTTTCCGCCGAGAGTGCTGATGGCTTTTCTCGCTGTTAAAAGTTCATCTTCCGCACTTGCAGCCTTCATGGCCACAAAATGTCCGCCCGGCTTGACAAGCGGGAGGCAAAGCTCGCTTAATACGGAAAGGCGCGCTACCGCTCTCGCTGTCACAACGTCATACGACTCTCTGTGTTCTTTCTTTTTGCCGAACGTTTCGGCTCTGTCGTGATAAAGGGATACACCGGACAGATTCAGAGATTTTGAGAGGTGGTCGAGAAACGTGATGCGTTTATTCAGGCTGTCCACAATCGACACGTTCAGATGCGGAAAGCAGATTTTGATCGGCAGGCTCGGAAAACCGGCGCCTGCCCCTACATCACATATGGAAAGCGGCTTTGTAAAGTCAAAATAAAAAGCAGCGGAAATGGAGTCGTAAAAATGCTTTAAATAGACTTCCTTTTTTTCCGTAATCGAAGTCAGGTTCATTTTTTCATTCCACTCTACAAGCAGATCATAGTATGTCTCAAACTGCTGAAGCTGCGTGTCTGTCAGGGTGATTCCTTTTTCTTCGAGACTTGCCTTAAATAACGAAATGTCCATAGTCAAAACCTTTCTGATGCTATTCGTTCGCCACTCTGGCGATCTTGCCCTGTTCTAGATAAACAAGAAGAATGGAGATATCAGCAGGATTAACCCCTGAGATCCGCGAAGCCTGTGCCATTGAAAGCGGTCTGACCTCTTTCAGCTTCTGGCGCGCTTCTGATGCAATCCCTGAGATTGCGTCATAATCGATATTTTCAGGAATTTTTTTGTTTTCCATTTTCTTGAGCTTTTCCACCTGCTGAAGAGATTTCTCAATATAGCCTTCATACTTGATTTGAATTTCAACCTGTTCAGCTATTTCTCCGGAAATAATTTCATCTGCCGGAACAAGCGCCTGAATATGATTGTAGTTCATTTCCGGTCTTTTGAGGAGATCAGCTGCACGGATGCCGTCTTTGAGCTCGCTTCCGCCAGCCTGTCTGATGACGTCCTGAGTTTGCTGATTCGGCTTGATGATCACGGTGCTTAAGCGTTTCTTCTCTTTTTCAATCTCGTCTTTTTTCAGAAGGAACGACTGATAGCGCTCTTCTTTAATCAAACCGATTTTATGGCCGGTTTCTGTAAGACGCAGGTCCGCATTATCATGTCTTAACAAGAGACGGTACTCTGCTCTTGAGGTCAATAAACGATACGGCTCATTCGTGCCTTTTGTGACAAGGTCATCAATCAGAACTCCGATATAAGCGTCCGAACGGCTCAGAATGACCTCTTCTTTGCCAAGGGCTTTGCTGGCGGCGTTAATTCCGGCCATCAGTCCCTGTCCGGCGGCTTCTTCATAGCCGGATGTGCCGTTGATCTGTCCGGCAGTGAAAAGTCCCGGCACCTTTTTCGTTTCAAGGGTCGGCCACAGCTGCGTCGGAACGATCGAATCGTATTCGATTGCGTAGCCTGCGCGCATCATTTCTACCTTTTCAAGACCAGGGATTGATGAAAGAATGCGTCTTTGCACATCTTCAGGAAGACTTGTTGAAAGTCCCTGCACGTACACTTCCTGAGTGTTTCTGCCTTCAGGCTCAAGGAAAATCTGATGGCGCGGCTTATCGTTGAAGCGCACCACTTTATCCTCAATGGACGGGCAATAGCGCGGACCCGTTCCTTTGATCATGCCTGAGTACATCGGCGAACGGTGCAGATTGTCGTCGATGATCCGGTGCGTTTCTTCACTTGTATAAGTAAGCCAGCAAGGAAGCTGGTCTGTGATGTATTTTGTCGTTTCATAGGAAAAAGCTCGGGGTACGTCGTCTCCCGGCTGAATCTCTGTTTTGCTGTAGTCGATGGAGTGGCTGTTGACCCGCGGAGGCGTGCCTGTTTTAAAACGGACCATATCAAGGCCAATTTCCTGAAGGTGCTCAGACAGCTGAATAGAAGGCTGCTGATTGTTCGGGCCGCTTGAGTATTTAAGCTCCCCGAGAATGATTTCCCCTCTAAGGAATGTGCCTGTTGTCAGCACAACCGTTTTGGCGCGGTATTCTGCACCTGTCTGCGTGATGACCCCGCGGCATTCGCCGTCTTCCATGATCAGTCGCTCGACCATTCCCTGAAGCATCGTCAAATTCCGTTCATTTTCCATTGTTTTTTTCATTTCATGCTGATACGTAAACTTGTCTGCCTGAGCACGAAGCGCTCTGACAGCCGGTCCTTTTCCTGTATTCAGCATTCTCATTTGAATATGTGTTTTATCGATATTTTTTGCCATTTCTCCGCCCAAAGCATCAATCTCGCGGACAACAATTCCTTTAGCCGGCCCGCCAACAGACGGATTGCACGGCATAAACGCGACCATATCGAGATTAATCGTCAAACACAGCGTTTTGGCGCCCATTCTTGCAGAAGCGAGAGCAGCCTCAACTCCCGCATGGCCGGCGCCTACGACAACAACATCATAATCACCTGCGTGATATCCCACGGCAGTTCCTCCTTAAAAAAAGTCATTTATAAAAAAAAGCAAAATGTAAAATCGTGCAGCTTATTTTCCGAGACAGAACTGGGCAAACAACTGATCAATCAGGCTTTCATGAACAGCATCCCCGATGATTTCGCCGAGAAGCTCCCATGTGCGCGTCAGATCAATTTGAACGATATCAATCGGAACGCCTGCATCAATGGCTTCAAGAGCATCACCAATTGACCGTTTTGCCTGCGACAGCAGGGCAATGTGTCTTGTATTTGAAACATAGGTTAAATCCGAAGGACCGACTGCCCCTTCAAAAAAGAGGGAGCTGATGGATTCTTCAAGCTGGTCAATGCCCTGTTCTTCAAGCAGTGACGTCGTGACAACCGGCGAGTTTCCGGCAAGCTCTTTTACCCGGTCCAAATCAATCTGCTGAGGCAGATCTGTTTTATTGACAATCACGATGACATCCATCCCGCTGACAGCTTCAAACAGCTGTTCATCTTCCTGTGAAAGAACTTCGCTGAAGTTCATGACAAGCAGAATAAGGTCGGCCTTTTTCAGCACCTGTCTGGATTTTTCAACACCGATCCGCTCTACGATGTCTTCCGTCTCGCGGATTCCTGCCGTATCGACCAACCTGAGAGGCACGCCCCTTACATTCACGTACTCCTCAATCACGTCTCGCGTCGTTCCCGGAATATCTGTGACAATCGCTTTATTTTCATGGATGAGGCTGTTAAGCAGCGAGGATTTCCCTACATTCGGACGGCCTACGATAACAGTCGAAAGGCCTTCCCGTAAAATTTTCCCCTGCTGGGAAGTCTGGAGCAGCTTTTCAATTTCCTGCTTCACATACGTCGCTTTTTCAATGAGCACACTGTGCGTCATTTCTTCAACGTCATCGTATTCAGGATAATCGATGTTCACTTCAACGTGTGCCAGTGTCTCAAGTATTTCCTGGCGCAGCTTTTGAATCAGCTTGGAAAGTCTTCCTTCCATCTGGCCAAGCGCTACGTTCATGGCTCTGTCCGTTTTGGCGCGGATGAGGTCCATCACCGCTTCAGCCTGGGACAGGTCAATTCTTCCGTTTAAAAACGCACGTTTTGTAAACTCACCAGGATCTGCAAGTCTTGCTCCTCCGTTCAGGGCAAGCTGCAGGACACGGTTAACCGAAACAATGCCGCCGTGGCAGTTGATTTCAACAATATCTTCTCTGGTGAATGTTTTTGGTCCTTTTAATACAGACACCATCACTTCTTCTACAATCTGGCCTGTATCAGGATCCTTTATATGTCCATAATGAATGGTATGACTTTCAACGTCACGCAGTCTTTTTCCGGATGGTCCGGAGTAAAGCCGGTCAGCTACCGCGATGGCTTCATCGCCGCTCAGTCTGACAATGGCGATCGCTCCCTCTCCCATCGGTGTGGATATAGCCGCAATCGTATCGAAATCCATGCGTTTCACCCCGCTTCTTTCAAAATTAATCTATAATGGCATGTTCTATTAAATACGCAGTCAAATTTATAAGATATCACAGTTATTTCTTATTTGAAAGGAAAAAAGTTCAATTTATCCACAGTCTGATTTTCCGCACATTCAGTTACCTATTATTTTAACTTATCCACATGTTAATAACAATATTTCCAATCACGCTTCATCTAAGTCCTCCTGAAGACAGAAAAAACCCCGCTGAATGAGTATCAGCGGGGTTTTGCTATTTAGGCGCAATCACCAAATGGCGGTGAGGTTCTTCACCTACAGAGTAGGTTTTGATTTTATGCTGCTGGCTGACCAGTGCAGCATGAATGATTTTCCGTTCATAGGAAGGCATCGGCTCAAGCGGAACCTCTTTCCTCGTCCGGATTGCCTGATGGGCAAGCTTGTGGGCGAGCTGGATCAGGGTCTCTTTGCGGCGGGATCTGTAGTTTTCCGCATCAACGGTAATGTTCAGATAGTGATTGGCATGGCGGTTTGCCGCAAGCTGCGTTAAATACTGCAGGGAATTGAGGGTTTGTCCTCGTTTTCCGATTAAAAGAGCCACTTTCTCTCCTTCAATTTGAAACGTCACATTTTTCCCGTCCTGCTTCATTTCAACAGTTGCGTCCACGCCCATGTTTCTGACAACATCCATTAAAAAGCGATGCGCTTCTTCTGCGGGGTTCGGCCGTTTAACAGCTTTCACCCTTGCCGGCTTTGAGCCGAACAGGCCCAAAAAACCTTTTTTTCCTTCATCAATCACGGTGATTTCTACTTCATTTTCAGTTGCATGAAGCTGGTTTAAAGCGGATTGTACTGCTTCTTTGACGCTAAGTCCCTCAGCAGTTATTTCTCTCACTTTTTCTTTCCTCCCGATTTCAAAAGGGCATTCTTTTTAATATCAGGTCCGTAGATGATCATAGTCTGCACGATCATGAACAAGTTACCTACAACCCAGTACAGGGAAAGTGCAGCCGGGAAGCTGACAGCAAAGATGACGATCATAATTGGCATGATATAAAGAAGCATGGCCATTTGCGGATTTTGACTTGCTGTTCCTGCCATCGTTAATTTCTGCTGAATGAATGTTGTAATACCGGCAATGACCGGCAGAAGGAATAATGGATCACGTGCACCAAGGTCAAACCACAGGAAGTTGTGATCGGCAATTGCTTCTGTTCTCATGATGGCATGATAGAATCCGATAAGAATCGGCATCTGCACAAGTAAAGGAAAACATCCTGAAAGAGGATTTACCTTATTCTTCTGGAAAAGAGCCATCGTTTCCTGCTGAAGCTTCTGCTGTGTTTTCTGATCTTTCGAGCTGTACTTTTCACGCAGCTTCTGCATTTCAGGCTGCAGTTCCTGCATCGCTTTGGAGTTTTTGATCTGCTTGATCATCAGAGGCAGAATGGCAAAGCGGATAATAAGCGTTACGATGACAATGGAGATTCCATAATTTTCACCCGTTAATTCTGCGAAATATATGATAAGCCATGACAACGGATAGACAATGTACTGATTCCAGAACCCCTGGCTTTCTTCTGTGATTGGCTGATTGACTTCTGTACATCCTGCAAGAAGCATCACCATGCTCACTAAGCCAAGCACTAACAATATTCTCCTTTTCAACCGGTATTCCTCCTAACAATCTAACTGAACCGGCTATTTTTGCCGGTGTATCCAACCTATATTCTAACATCTTTAGATAAGAAATCGAAATTTGTTCTAGACATTTCTATGTATTTTTTATGGCGCTTTCACGGCGAATGCCGGGCTTTAGGATTTTCGTTTTTCTGAAAAGGTGCAGGAGACTGCTTTTCACTTCATGATAGTCCATTTCAGACGCGGGTTTTCTGGCAATGACAATGTAGTCCATGCCTGTTTTCAAGCTGTCTTTTTCTTCAAGGAATACTTGACGGACTAGACGCTTCACCCTGTTTCTGGTTACGGCATTTCCTATCTTTTTGCTGACTGACAGGCCTAAGCGGAATTCCTTTTCTTCAGGCTGATTCAGCATGTAGATCACAAATTGTCTGTTTGCCATCGACTTGCCCTGCTTGAATATTTTTTGGAAGTCTTCGTTTTTTTTAATGCGGTTTTTCTTTTTCATGCCCTCACTCCGGATCCTTCCCTGACGTTCCTTTAGCCTGCTGAAAGCTCTGCCATCATTATTTCTTTAAAAGAATCTATTTAAACAGCTGTTTTCCTAAAAACATGGCCCAATCTGTTTGAAGGATTGGGCCATGTAAAAAAGACCACTGATAGTTTTCAGTGGCCTATGCTGATAATACTTTTCTTCCTTTGCGACGACGTGCTGCTAGCACTTTACGTCCGTTCTTTGAGCTCATGCGAGCGCGGAAACCGTGAACTTTGCTGTGTTTGCGGTTATTTGGCTGATACGTTCTTTTCATTATAGACACCTCCCTGAGGAATAGCTGTTAAAGACAGTCTTTCTAATTATAGAGAGTGACCCCTCGAATTGTCAACCATCTGTCAAAAAAGATTTCATGGTGCGGTTTTTCGTTCTCTTTTTTCTGATGGTTCTTGGTTGCCTCATGCAAACCGTTCCCTTCAGAACTTGCTTTCCGCACGACAAACCGTTCCCTTCCGCTCCAGAAACTTGCTTTCCGCGGGGAGCGCCGGGAGCCTCCTCGCTTCGCTTGCGGGGTCTCCCGTGCCCTCTTCATCCCGTAGAAAAGCGGAAGCGCCCGTTTTGCTCCGGCAGTCAGATAAGAAATCACCCGAAAAGTCCGGGTTTGACTTTTTGGGGGATTTTGTTCTGACAGAGGAGTTGGGCGCTGCAGCTGGACAAGGAGTCAAGTTTCTTCCGCTGCAGTCCACTGGATTTCAGCTCATTTTCAATTTCAAAGACAAAAACAATTCTGGATTAGATCTGAAACACCTTCTGCAGCGTGTTCAATTTTTTCCCGTGGCACCGCCCTGTGCACAATTTTTTCGACAATATTTTTTATCCACACCCGTTATCGACAGGTTTCTCACAGAACAAACAGATGTGGACAATTTTTCTCAACAGGAAAGCAGGTATGTGGATAAGTTTTTCAAAACCATTGCGCCGCTTCGTTTAATTTGATATTATATTTGTGTTTTCACTCTGAATATCAAACGGTATAAAATCAATTATCCACACATTGTGGATAACATGTGGAAAGATTATAAACACCCTGTTAAAAAACTTGTCCACACGTGATGGTTTATGTCGAAAAGATGTTTTACTACTATATTATATATTTATGCACATTTTGTCCTTTTTGTATATTTATTCGCATGCCTATGAATGGTTGTACAAAACATATACACGTTACTTTTTTAAAGAAGGAGGGAGATGCCTCATATGGAGAACATTGATGAGCTGTGGAGCAAGGCGCTGTCTGAAATTGAAAAAAAACTCAGCAAGCCAAGCTTTGAAACGTGGCTGAAATCGACGAAGGCCCATGCACTTAAAGGAGACACGCTGACGATTACGGCTCCAAATGAATTTGCACGCGACTGGCTGGAATCACGGTATCTGCATTTAATTGCCAATACCATTTATGAACTGACAGGCGAGGAGCTGCTGATCAAGTTCATTATTCCCCAAAATCAGAACGAAGCAGATTTTATGCCGAAATCACCGATTAAGCAGGTGGCAAAGGACGAAGAGCAGATCGAGCTGCCTCAAAATATGCTGAATCCAAAATATACGTTCGATACATTCGTTATCGGTTCAGGCAACAGGTTTGCCCACGCAGCGTCGCTTGCCGTGGCAGAAGCGCCTGCAAAAGCCTACAATCCGCTGTTTATCTATGGGGGAGTAGGACTTGGAAAAACGCATCTTATGCATGCAATCGGCCATTATGTCATTGATCATAAACCAAATGCAAAGGTCGTTTACCTGTCCTCAGAGAAATTCACGAACGAATTCATTAACAGCATCCGTGATAACAAGGCGAAAGATTTCCGCAACAAATACCGCAGCGTTGACGTTTTGCTTATAGATGATATTCAGTTTCTTGCCGGAAAAGAACAGACGCAGGAGGAGTTTTTCCATACGTTTAACACCCTGCATGAAGAAAGCAAGCAGATTGTCATTTCCAGCGACCGTCCTCCAAAGGAAATACCGACACTAGAAGACCGCCTCAGATCCAGATTTGAATGGGGACTGATTACGGACATTACCCCTCCGGATCTTGAGACGCGTATTGCGATTCTCAGAAAAAAAGCAAAGGCTGAGGGCCTTGATATCCCTAATGAAGTCATGCTTTATATCGCCAATCAAATTGATTCCAACATTCGTGAACTTGAAGGCGCACTTATTCGGGTTGTTGCTTATTCATCCCTTATCAATAAAGACATAAATGCAGATCTTGCTGCAGAAGCTTTAAAAGACATCATCCCGAGCTCAAAGCCGAAAATGATCACCATTGCGGATATTCAGCGCATGGTAGGCCAGCATTTCAGCGTGAAGCTTGAGGATTTTAAAGCAAAGAAACGAACAAAATCCGTCGCATTTCCAAGGCAAATCGCGATGTATCTGTCACGGGAACTGACTGATTCCTCTCTTCCAAAGATCGGCGAGGAATTCGGAGGCCGTGACCATACAACCGTCATTCATGCCCATGAGAAAATCTCCAAGCTCCTTCAGGCTGATGATCAGCTTGTTAAACAGCTGAAAGAAATAGAGAGCATGCTTAAGAACTAGCTCTCTCTCAAGCAGCATAAACAGGGCAAAATCATCTCAAAATAAAATAGAGCATCCGGGATAATGTGAATAACCCAATACGATTCATACACAGTCTGTCCACATGTGGATAGGCTGTGTTTCCTTTCTTCAACAGAGTTATACACATATCAACAGGCCCTACTAGTACTTCTACTATTTTTTTCTTTAAAATATATATATATTAAGTCACCAGAAGAAATATTCCACCGTACGAAAAAAAGGAGGATTTACCCTAATGAAATTCGTCATTCAAAAAGACCGTCTTGTTCAAAGCGTACAGGATGTCATGAAAGCTGTTTCGTCCAGAACGACTATTCCAATCCTGACGGGAATTAAAATTGTGGCAACAGAAGAAGGAGTCACTCTTACAGGAAGTGATTCTGATATCTCGATTGAGTCTTTCATTCCTACAGAAGAAAACGGAAAAGAGATTGCAGAAATCAAGCAGGCAGGCAGCATCGTCCTTCAAGCCCGTTTCTTCAGTGAAATCGTTAAAAAACTTCCTAAGGAATCTGTGGAGATGGAGGTTCATGGCCATCACATGACAGTCATCCGTTCAGGCAAAGCAGAGTTCAACTTAAACGGACTGGATGCAGAGGAATATCCGCATCTTCCTCAAGTGGAAGAGCACAACAGCTTCAAAGTTCCGACAGATCTTTTAAAAACGATGATCAGACAAACCGTTTTTTCTGTTTCAACTTCCGAAACCCGCCCGATTTTGACAGGTGTTAACTGGAAGCTTGAAAATAAAGAGCTGATCTGCATCGCAACAGACAGCCACCGTCTTGCCCTCCGCAAGGCAAAAATTGAAATGGAAGCTGACACTTCCTACAATGTTGTCATTCCCGGAAAAAGTTTAAATGAGTTGAGCAAAATTCTTGCTGATACGAGCGAAGAAATCGAAATCGTGATCACAGAAAGCCAGGTGCTTTTCAAAGCGGAAAACCTGCTGTTCTTCTCAAGACTTCTTGACGGAAACTACCCTGATACAACGAGGCTGATTCCTTCTGAAAGCAAAACAGAAATGGTTCTGAATACAAAAGATTTTCTTCAGGCCATCGACCGCGCATCTCTTCTTGCAAAAGAAGGCAGAAACAACGTCGTAAAGTTCTCTACGCTTGAAGACGGGATTGTCGAAGTTTCTTCGAACACTCCGGAAATCGGAAAAGTCATCGAGGAAGTGCAGACACAGGAACTCTCGGGAGAGGAATTAAAAATTTCTTTCAGTGCAAAATATATGATGGATGCATTAAAGGCACTTGAGGGAACAGAAATCAGCATCAGCTTTACAGGTGCGATGAGACCGTTTTTGATTCGCACTCCAAATGACGATTCCATCCTTCAGCTGATTCTCCCTGTCAGAACGTATTAATGACACAAGCTGCCGGCGGTCTGCCGGCAGCTTTCTTTTTTTAGCAGCAGTCTTATCCGTTATGGGAAGGACTTTTGTCACGCGTAGTGTCCGCGCAGAGAAGACACGATTTTCTTTAAAAAGAACAGGCAGCTGCCTATTGTGGTATGGCCAGTATATTTAGTAAAATAAAGTGTTAGAGATTTTAGAAAGAAGGCGATCCGGAATGTCCAGAAAACCTGTTAAAATAGATACAGAATATATAGCACTGGGCCAATTTTTAAAATTGGCGGATGTGATTCAGACCGGCGGCATGGCAAAATGGTTTCTTCAGGAATATGCGATATTTGTAAACGGGGAGCCTGAGAACCGCCGCGGCAAAAAACTTTATGACGGAGATCTTGTTGATATTCCTGATTTCGGAACATTTATCGTTAAAAGCTGAATGTTTCAAGATGTGAAATACACAACTTAAAGTTGGTGAACGGATTTGTTTATCAAAGAACTGTCCCTGCGGAACTACCGCAACTATAAAGAACTGACTGCGGAGTTTGAAAACAAGGTCAATGTCATCCTCGGGGAGAATGCCCAGGGGAAAACGAATGTGATGGAAGCGATCTATGTCCTGGCCATGGCCAAATCCCACCGCACGTCAAATGACAAAGATCTTATCTACTGGGACGAGGAATATGCTAAAATAGAAGGCAGAGCAGAAAAACAAAACGGTTCTGTGCCAATGCAGCTCGTCATTTCAAAAAAAGGAAAAAAAGCGAAGTTGAACCACATTGAGCAGCAGAAATTAAGCCAGTATGTCGGAGCGATGAACGTGATCATGTTTGCTCCCGAAGACCTTAACCTTGTAAAAGGCAGCCCCCAGGTCAGAAGACGCTTTATCGATATGGAAATCGGACAGGTTTCGCCTGTCTATCTTCATGATTTAAATAAATTTCAAAAGGTCATGCTGCAGCGGAATCAGTATTTAAAACAGCTGCAGATGAAGAGGCAGACTGACCGGACGATGCTTGATGTGCTGACTTCGCAGCTTGCAGAATCCGCTGCAAAAGTAGTGAAAAAGCGAATGGAGTTTCTCGGCAAGCTCCAGAAATGGGCTCAGCCGGTCCATGAGGGTATCAGCAGGGGGCTTGAAACACTGACGATTGAGTATAAAGCCTCCGCTGATGTATCAGAAGCCTCAAGTTTGTCGAAAATGATAGAAGGATATGAAGAGAAGTTTGATAAAATAAAAGAAAAAAGAAATTGAGCGCGGAGCAACTCTTGCCGGTCCGCACAGAGATGATCTTCTTTTCTTTGTGAACGGGCGTGACGTCCAGACGTTCGGCTCCCAGGGACAGCAGCGGACAACCGCTCTCTCGCTGAAACTTGCAGAAATCGATCTGATTCACGAAGAAATCGGCGAGTATCCGATTCTTCTTCTTGATGATGTTTTATCTGAACTTGATGATTACAGGCAATCGCATTTATTAAATACAATTCAGGGGAAAGTGCAGACGTTTGTCACGACGACAAGCGTTGAGGGCATTGACCATAAGACGCTGAAGGAAGCAACAACGTACCGCGTTTCAAAAGGCACGCTTACTTAAGTGAGAGAGGTGGTTTTTCATGTATATCCACTTGGGAGACAATTTCGTGATTCCTTCAAAGGAAGTCGTCATGATTATTGATCATCAATCGTCAAAGACGTCCGGAATTGTCAGTGAATTTTTGGAAAAGCAGCAGAATCAGCCGGTAAAGCTAGCAAATGGCGAAACAAAGTCGATTGTTGTGACGACAGACAAGGTTTATTTTTCTCCTCTTGCTTCAGGCACGCTGAAAAAACGTGCAAAATTCTCATTTGACATAGAGACGGCAGAATGAACGTTCTGAACCCAATCTATAAGCCCTTAAGAAAAGTGTAGGTGATCATAGTGGCGATGGAACAAAAACAAATGGAACAGCAATCATATGATGAAAACCAGATACAAGTACTAGAAGGCTTAGAGGCTGTCCGGAAACGTCCCGGAATGTATATTGGCTCAACTGCGGTGAAAGGTCTCCACCATCTGGTCTGGGAGATTGTCGATAACAGTATCGATGAAGCTCTTGCAGGCTACTGCGATGAGATTAATATTATCGTTGAAGAAGACAACAGCATTACCGTAAAAGACAACGGCCGCGGAATTCCGGTTGGAATCCATGAAAAAATGGGACGTCCTGCGGTTGAAGTGATTATGACGGTGCTTCATGCCGGAGGAAAATTCGGCGGCGGCGGATACAAGGTGTCAGGCGGTCTTCACGGCGTAGGTGCATCTGTCGTAAATGCCCTGTCTACGTATCTTGAAGTCACTGTTTACCGCGACGGCAAAATTCATTATCAGAAGTTTGAGCGCGGTGTGCCTGCTGCTGACCTGGCAGTGATCGGCGAAACAGAAGTAACCGGAACAACCACTCATTTTGTCCCGGATCCGGAAATTTTCACGGAGACGACAGAATATGATTTTGACACGCTTGCAAACCGTTTAAGAGAGCTTGCCTTCTTAAACCGAAATATTAAAATCACAATTGAAGACAAACGTGAAACGAAACGCAAAAAAGAATATCTGTACGAAGGCGGCATTAAATCCTATGTTGAGCATTTAAACCGCACAAGAGAAGTCATCCATGAAGAGCCTGTCTACATGGAAGGCGAAAAGGACGGCATTACAGTCGAGGTTGCCCTTCAGTACAATGATTCCTATACAAGCAACATTTATTCGTTCGCCAACAATATTCACACTTATGAAGGCGGAACGCATGAAGCCGGATTCAAAACGGCTCTTACACGCGTCATCAATGACTATGCCCGCAAAAGCGGCGCTTTTAAAGACAATGATGCCAACCTTACAGGTGATGATGTGCGCGAAGGTTTGACAGCCATTATTTCTGTTAAACATCCGGACCCGCAGTTTGAGGGCCAGACGAAGACGAAGCTCGGCAACTCAGAAACGCGGACTGTAACGGATAATGTCTTTGCAGATGCGTTTGAAAAGTTCCTGCTTGAAAATCCTTCAACAGCAAAGAAAATTGTTGAAAAAGGGGTTATGGCATCAAGAGCGCGTCTTGCAGCCAAAAAAGCTCGCGAGCTGACGCGCCGTAAAAGTGCGCTTGAGATCTCCAACCTGCCTGGGAAACTTGCCGACTGTTCGTCTAAAGACCCGTCTATCTCAGAACTCTACGTCGTTGAGGGTGACTCTGCCGGCGGTTCTGCAAAACAGGGGCGCGACCGTCATTTCCAGGCGATTCTGCCGCTTAGAGGAAAAATCATCAACGTAGAAAAAGCGCGTCTTGATAAAATCCTTTCCAACAATGAGATCCGGACTATTATTACGGCTCTTGGAACAGGAATTGCGGAAGACTTTGATCTTTCAAAAGCACGCTACCATAAAATCATTATTATGACAGATGCAGACGTTGACGGAGCCCATATCCGCACACTGCTTCTGACGTTTTTCTACCGCTACATGAGACAGATCATCGAAAGCGGATATGTCTACATTGCCCAGCCGCCTCTTTACAAGGTGCAGCAGGGAAAACGGATTGAATATGCGTACAATGACAGAGAGATGGAGAAGCTTATGGCAGAACTGCCTGCAACTCCTAAGCCTGGAATTCAGCGCTACAAAGGTCTTGGTGAGATGAATCCTGAGCAGCTTTGGGAGACAACAATGGATCCGAACACGCGGACATTCCTTCAGGTTACCCTTGAAGATGCGATGGAAGCAGATGAAACCTTTGATATTCTGATGGGCGACAAAGTCGAACCCCGCCGGAACTTTATTGAAGGCAACGCCCAGTATGTTAAAAACCTTGATATCTAAGTTCAAAAAGGCAAACCGGATCCCGGCTTTGCCTTTTCTTTTTGTCTGAAATTCCGTCATAGCCCACTACATTTCACATGTCCCTGCATATCTTTGTAAAGAAAGTAGGCAACTTATCTAAGCAGGAGGCGTGAAAATGAATAATCAGCAATATGACATGAGGCGTCCATTCGGATTTGGAGGAGGCTTCGGGAGACCGGGCTTTGGCTTTGGAAGACCAGGCTTCGGATTTGGAAGACCTGGATTCGGGTTCGGGAGACCGGGCTTCGGCTTTCCGTTTGCAACAGGGTTTGTCGGCGGTCTTGCGACAGGAGCGCTGCTGTCGCCGGGCTACGGCTACGGATATCCTTATCCATATTATCCGCCGTACCCGTACTATCCGTATTATTAAGTTCTTTAAAAAACATCCGGGCAGGATGTTTTTTAATTTTTTAAAAAAATAAATGATCCATGCTTAAATTCTCTCCGTTAGTCATGATGTAAACGTCAAATAAACATAAATAAAAGGAGAGAATAACATGAAGATGAAAAAAGCACTGATTGCTGTACCGCTCAGTTTTTCCCTGCTGATTCCGGCTTTTGGAACAGTGAACGCAGAAGATCACGGAGGCAGCCACGGCGGAAGCCACAGCGGCATGGCATCAGCAGAGGTTTCAAACCCTGCGATTGATCTTCGGGCATCCCTTGATGCAATCCTCTCAGAGCATGCATACTTAGCGGTTGTTGCGATGCAAAAAGGCATTGACGGCAAGGAAGATTTTGAAGCGGCTGCGGGACAGCTTAATAAGAATACAGAAGATTTATCGGCAGCTGTCGGATCTGTTTATGGTGAAGAAGCCGGAAATCAATTCAAAGAGATTTGGAGCAGCCACATCGGCTATTTCGTGGACTATGTAACGGCAACAGCTGAAAACAATGAAGAAGGCAGAAAACAGGCACTTGCTGAACTTGACGAATACCGTGCAGAACAAGCGAAGTTTCTCGATACAGCAACAGAAGGCCGCCTGAAAGCAGCAGATCTTGAAGCAGGTCTTAAAGTTCACGTTGACCAGCTGATCGGGGCTTTTGAAAGCTACAGAGCGGGCGAGTATGATAAAGCATATGATGATGTAACAGAATCTATGCACCATATGTTTGGAGTGGGCAAAGGTCTTTCATGGGCCATCACTGACCAGTTCCCTGAGAAATTTGAAAATACATCTCCTGACACACCTGCTGCTGACTTGCGCGCAAATTTGAATCAAGTATTTTCTGAACATGCAGCACTTGCGGCATTGACAATGCAAAAAGGAATTGACGGAGCAAAAGACTTTGATGCGGCGGCGGCAGCACTGAACGAAAACACAGATGATCTGACAGCGGCTGTTGAATCTGTCTACGGTGCTGAAGGAGCTGCACAGTTTAAAGAAATCTGGAGCAGCCACATCGGCTACTTTGTTGACTATGTGACAGCAACTGCCGAAAACAATGAAGCGGGTAAGGAAGAAGCGGTAGCGGAGCTTGATGCTTACCGTGCAGAACAGGCGGCATTCCTTGACGCTGCAACAGAAGGCAGACTGAAAGCGGCCGACCTCGAGGCGGGTCTCAAAGAGCATGTTGACCAGCTTCTTGCCGCATTTAACAGCTACACAGGAAAAGACTATCCTGCAGCCTATGAAAATATCCATGTTGCGTATTCGCACATGTTCGGAGTAGGCCAGGCCCTGTCAGGCGCCATTACGGATCAATTCCCTGAAAAGTTTGAAGGGCAAAAGCCTTCTGACATGCCGAAAACAGGCATGGGCGGCATGAGCCAGTCAAACAGCAGCGTCATTATGTGGGCTGTATTCGGATTTATCTTAGCCTCTGCAGCGATCGCAATGATTGCACGCAAAAAATCAGTGAAAAACTAAGGGCTGGAGCGGAAGTTTTAAGCAAGGTCCGCCTTATTTGAAAAATAAGAGTAAAAGAACTGTGATCCCTGCCGAAAAGGCAGGGATTATTCGGTTTTTCGGGATATTTCTATGAAATTGACGTGTAATGTCATAGGTTTATTGATATAATGGAGAGTAGGCTATTATTCAATTATCGGAAAGACTTACATATTTAAGGTCTTATATATTTCAGCATGAACATCATTACAAAAACTTTTAACTCCCGTTTTTTATGGAGCTAGATAGATTAGGGAGGTTCAACTCATGGAAGAAAACAAAACACCTAACGTGAAAGAGATTAATATCAGTCACGAGATGCGTTCTTCTTTTCTCGATTATGCGATGAGCGTTATCGTTTCGCGCGCTCTTCCGGACGTTCGTGACGGCCTGAAGCCTGTTCACCGCCGGATTCTCTACGCGATGAATGACCTTGGCATGACATCGGACAAACCGTTCAAAAAGTCTGCACGTATCGTCGGTGAAGTAATCGGGAAGTATCATCCGCACGGCGACAGCGCCGTTTACGACTCTATGGTCCGGATGGCGCAGGATTTCAACTTCCGCTATATGCTTGTCGACGGTCACGGGAACTTTGGTTCAGTTGACGGTGACGGTGCGGCAGCGATGCGTTATACAGAAGCCCGCATGTCGAAGATCGCGATGGAGCTTCTCCGCGATATTAACAAAGACACCATCGATTATCAGGACAACTATGACGGGTCTGAACGTGAACCTGTCGTGCTTCCTTCAAGGTTCCCTAATCTTCTGGTAAACGGAGCAGCGGGGATTGCTGTCGGCATGGCGACAAACATTCCGCCTCATCAGCTTGGAGAAGTCATCGACGGGGTGCTTGCTGTCAGCAAAGATCCGGAAGTGAGCATACAGGAGCTTATGGAAATCATTCCGGGCCCGGACTTCCCTACTGCAGGACAGATTATCGGCAGAAGCGGCATCCGCAAAGCGTATGAGACCGGCCGGGGATCGATCACCATCAGAGCAAAAGTTGAAATTGAACAAAAAGCGTCAGGCAAGGAAGTCATTATCGTTAAAGAGCTTCCTTATCAGGTGAACAAAGCGAAGCTGATCGAAAAAATTGCAGAGCTTGTACGCGACAAAAAGATCGAAGGCATCACTGACTTAAGGGACGAATCAGACCGAAACGGCATGCGTATTGTCATTGAAGTCCGCAAAGATGCAAATTCAAATGTCCTTTTGAACAATCTTTTTAAACAGACGGCTCTTCAGACAAGCTTCGGCATCAACATGCTTGCCCTTGTAGGAGGACAGCCTCAGGTTCTGAACCTGAAGCAGTTCCTTGTCTATTATCTGGACCATCAAAAGGTGATTATCCGCCGCCGCACAGCCTTTGAGCTGCGCAAAGCGGAAGCGCGTGCGCATATCCTGGAAGGTCTCCGGATTGCACTTGATCATCTGGATGAAGTGATCGCACTTATCCGTGCCTCGCAGACAACAGATATCGCTAAACAGGGATTGATGGACAACTTCTCTCTTTCTGAAAAACAGGCACAGGCTATTCTTGATATGCGTCTTCAGCGCTTAACTGGACTTGAGCGCGAAAAGATTGAAGAAGAATACCAGAGTCTTGTTAAACTGATCGCAGAACTGAAGGCGATTCTTGCAGATGATGAGAAAGTTCTTGAAATCATCCGCGAGGAGCTGGAAGAAATTAAGGAGCGCTTCAATGATGTGCGCCGTACGGAGATTGTAACCGGCGGCATCGAAATGATTGAAGACGAAGACTTAATTCCTGTTGAAAACATCGTGATCACGCTGACGCACAACGGCTATATCAAGAGACTTCCAATCTCGACATACCGAAGCCAGAGAAGGGGCGGACGGGGGATTCAGGGAATGGGCACGAATGAAGATGATTTCGTCGAACATCTGCTCACAACCTCAACCCATGACACGATTCTGTTCTTCACGAACAAAGGAAAGGTTTACCGTACAAAAGGCTACGAGATTCCTGAGTACGGAAGAACGGCAAAAGGTCTGCCGATCATTAACCTGCTTGAGATTGAAAAAGGGGAATGGGTCAATGCCATCATTCCTGTTTCAGAATTTGCAGATGACTGGTCACTCTTCTTCACAACGAAAGAAGGAATCTCAAAACGGTCTCCCCTTTCTCAATTTGCCAACATCAGAAAAGGCGGCCTGATTGCTGTCAATCTGCGCGAAGCAGATGAGCTGATTTCGGTAAGGCTGACGGACGGAACGAAACACATCATGATCGGAACGAAAAAGGGAATGCTGATCCGCTTCCCTGAAACAGACGTCCGCTCAATGGGCCGGACGGCTACAGGTGTAAAAGGCATTACGCTTGATGCGGATGACGAAGTTGTCGGCATGGAGATCCTGGAAGAGGACGCAGACGTTCTGACTGTCACGCGAAACGGATTCGGCAAGCGGACGCCTGCAGCTGAATACCGCGTGCAAAGCCGTGGCGGAAAAGGGATTAAAACATGTAATGTAACCGAAAAGAACGGTACTGTCATATCTGTTAAGCCTTCAACAGGAGAAGAGGACCTGATGCTGATTACAGCAAGCGGCGTTCTGATCCGGATGGCGATTGACAGCATCTCGACAACGGGACGAAACACACAGGGCGTCAAGCTGATTAAGCTTGGTGGCGAAGAACACGTTGCAACAGTAGCGGTAGTGGAAAAAGAAGAACTGGAACCTGAAGAGGATCTGACAGAAGAACAGATTCAGGATCCTGAATCTGAAGCACCGCCGGAAGATCCATCAGGCACTGAAGAATAAGGAGGAAAAGTACAGCTTAAGCTGTACTTTTTTTCTGTCTTTTTTATTCAATAAATCCATATCCTTCTAAAAAGATTGGGTTATAATCAGGTTGGGAGGGATTCATGTGAGGGTCCATATCAATCAGATAAATGAGGGGAACATCTTGCTGAAGGATGTTCTTTCAGCATCGGGTAAACCGCTTATGCGGAAACATACTGTCCTTAAACGGGAACTGATCGATGTTTTGCATGCATTTTTAATAGAGACAGTAGAAATAGAATCATCCAGCGAGACCGAGCAGGACAAAAACGTTCCGGCGGACAAGTCTGTTACCTCGTTTGGGACTGTCTACCATGCTGCAGTCAATGGCTTTAAAAAACTGTA
Source organism: Metabacillus sp. SLBN-84 (assembly GCF_053629595.1). Lineage (NCBI taxonomy): Bacteria > Bacillati > Bacillota > Bacilli > Caryophanales > Bacillaceae > Metabacillus > Metabacillus sp. SLBN-84. Next base: position 88,832 of record NZ_JBRJIP010000001.1, on the reverse strand, counting down.
TGCGGACTGGCATTCAGGTGCTTCAGTTGACATCTCAAAGGTTAGAAATCTTCTGATTCCTGCTGTGGAACATATCCTGCAACACCCGTCAGAAGTGTTTAAAACAACCGGATATTCAGGAGAAGAAGACTATCTCTACCATCAATCTGTATCAGCGGCGCTTCTTAGCGCAAGCCTCGCCAAATCTTCAGGCTTCCCGCACGGTGACGTGATTCAGATTGCAATGACAGGACTGCTTTGCGACTGCGGACTGACTAAGCTTGATCAGGGGTTTATTCAGAAAAAAAGAGCTCTGACCGCAAAAGAATTTGACGAAATCAAACAGCATCCTGTACACAGCTATAAAATGCTCAAAAACATTGTATCTTTAAAAGAAGCTGTCAAAATCGGCGTCCTGCAGCATCATGAACGAATGGACGGAAGCGGGTATCCCCTCGGCACTAAAGGAGACCAGCTTCATCCTTACGGGAGGATTGCAGCGCTTGCCCACGCCTATCAGGCCATGGTCAGCAGCAGGCCGTACAGAGACCGCCAGTCTCCATTTCACGTTCTAGAGCAGCTGATGGAAGATGAGTTTGGCAGATTTGACCTCTCAGCTCTTAAATCATTGAGAAAAGGACTGCTGACATTCAGCAGCGGGACAATCGTCAGGCTGTCTGATGGGCGAACAGCAGAAATTGTCTTTATAGAAGATCACCAGCCTGCAAGACCTCTTGTGAAGCTTCAGGACAGCGGGGAAATGATTGCTCTAAAAGAATACAGACAGCTATATATAGAAGAAATACTATAAGAGCAATTTTTTGCTCTTTTTTTATTGCTTATTTAAAAGAATGCTGATATAATTCTAAAAGTCAGTAAGAAAGCCACTACATAAGCGAGTTTAGCAAAAAAACATTTTCAAAATGTTATTGACTTAATGGGCTTTAGAGTGATATACTGATTAGGTCGCTTCGAGATGAAACGACACAAAAAGTTCTTTGAAAACTAAACAAAACCAAAAGCGTACCAAACGTTTTAAATTTTTTAAGTCAGCAACATTTATGAGTCACAAATTTTCTTCGGAGAGTTTGATCCTGGCTCAGGACGAACGCTGGCGGCGTGCCTAATACATGCAAGTCGAGCGGACCTCTTCGGAGGTCAGCGGCGGACGGGTGAGTAACACGTGGGCAACCTGCCTGTAAGACTGGGATAACTCCGGGAAACCGGAGCTAATACCGGATACTATGTCAAACCGCATGGTTTGACATTCAAAGACGGTTTCGGCTGTCACTTACAGATGGGCCCGCGGCGCATTAGCTAGTTGGTGAGGTAATGGCTCACCAAGGCAACGATGCGTAGCCGACCTGAGAGGGTGATCGGCCACACTGGGACTGAGACACGGCCCAGACTCCTACGGGAGGCAGCAGTAGGGAATCTTCCGCAATGGACGAAAGTCTGACGGAGCAACGCCGCGTGAGTGATGAAGGTTTTCGGATCGTAAAACTCTGTTGTCAGGGAAGAACAAGTGCCGGAGTAACTGCCGGCGCCTTGACGGTACCTGACCAGAAAGCCACGGCTAACTACGTGCCAGCAGCCGCGGTAATACGTAGGTGGCAAGCGTTGTCCGGAATTATTGGGCGTAAAGCGCGCGCAGGCGGTTTCTTAAGTCTGATGTGAAAGCCCCCGGCTCAACCGGGGAGGGTCATTGGAAACTGGGAAACTTGAGTGCAGAAGAGGAGAGTGGAATTCCACGTGTAGCGGTGAAATGCGTAGAGATGTGGAGGAACACCAGTGGCGAAGGCGACTCTCTGGTCTGTAACTGACGCTGAGGCGCGAAAGCGTGGGGAGCGAACAGGATTAGATACCCTGGTAGTCCACGCCGTAAACGATGAGTGCTAAGTGTTAGAGGGTTTCCGCCCTTTAGTGCTGCAGCTAACGCATTAAGCACTCCGCCTGGGGAGTACGGTCGCAAGACTGAAACTCAAAGGAATTGACGGGGGCCCGCACAAGCGGTGGAGCATGTGGTTTAATTCGAAGCAACGCGAAGAACCTTACCAGGTCTTGACATCCTTTGCCACTTCTAGAGATAGAAGGTTCCCCTTCGGGGGACAAAGTGACAGGTGGTGCATGGTTGTCGTCAGCTCGTGTCGTGAGATGTTGGGTTAAGTCCCGCAACGAGCGCAACCCTTGATCTTAGTTGCCAGCATTCAGTTGGGCACTCTAAGGTGACTGCCGGTGACAAACCGGAGGAAGGTGGGGATGACGTCAAATCATCATGCCCCTTATGACCTGGGCTACACACGTGCTACAATGGATGGTACAAAGGGCTGCGAGACCGCGAGGTTTAGCCAATCCCATAAAACCATTCTCAGTTCGGATTGCAGGCTGCAACTCGCCTGCATGAAGCTGGAATCGCTAGTAATCGCGGATCAGCATGCCGCGGTGAATACGTTCCCGGGCCTTGTACACACCGCCCGTCACACCACGAGAGTTTGCAACACCCGAAGTCGGTGGGGTAACCGCAAGGAGCCAGCCGCCTAAGGTGGGGTAGATGATTGGGGTGAAGTCGTAACAAGGTAGCCGTATCGGAAGGTGCGGCTGGATCACCTCCTTTCTAAGGATATGAGGTCGCTTTTGGTTTTTGTTTAGTTTTGAGAGAACTTTGTTCTCCATTTAAATAGGAAGTTTACTTTACAAGTAAGCGAGAACGTCATGCGCGTGCTTTTTTGTTCGTCGCAATCGTCTCTTTTATCCTTATATGAGATGGGCCTATAGCTCAGCTGGTTAGAGCGCACGCCTGATAAGCGTGAGGTCGATGGTTCGAGTCCATTTAGGCCCACCATCTATTTAATACGGGGCCTTAGCTCAGCTGGGAGAGCGCCTGCCTTGCACGCAGGAGGTCAGCGGTTCGATCCCGCTAGGCTCCACCAAGAAAGTTGTTCTTTGAAAACTGGATAACGTAATTGATAACAAGTAATTCACTGAGATTTACGCTTACCATAGTGATTTTCTTAGACTTTACAGTCTAAACAAACGATTGACCAATTTTGGTTAAGTTATGAAGGGCGCACGGTGGATGCCTTGGCACTAGGAGCCGATGAAGGACGGGACTAACACCGATATGCTTTGGGGAGCTGTAAGTAAGCTTTGATCCAGAGATTTCCGAATGGGGAAACCCACTGTTCGTAATGGAACAGTATCTTTACCTGAATACATAGGGTACTGAAGGCAGACCCGGGGAACTGAAACATCTAAGTACCCGGAGGAAGAGAAAGCAAATGCGATTTCCCAAGTAGCGGCGAGCGAAACGGAATCAGCCCAAACCAAGAGGCTTGCCTCTTGGGGTTGTAGGACACTCTATACGGAGTTACAAAGGAACGGGGTAGATGAAGCGGCCTGGAAAGGCCTGTCATAGAAGGTAAAAACCCTGTAGTCGAAACTTCGTTCCCTCCAGAGTGGATCCTGAGTACGGCGGGACACGTGAAATCCCGTCGGAATCCGGGAGGACCATCTCCCAAGGCTAAATACTACCTAGTGACCGATAGTGAACCAGTACCGTGAGGGAAAGGTGAAAAGCACCCCGGAAGGGGAGTGAAAAGATCCTGAAACCGTGTGCTTACAAGTAGTCAGAGCCCGTTAACGGGTGATGGCGTGCCTTTTGTAGAATGAACCGGCGAGTTACGATCCCGTGCAAGGTTAAGTTGATGAGACGGAGCCGCAGCGAAAGCGAGTCTGAATAGGGCGAATTAGTACGTGGTCGTAGACCCGAAACCAGGTGATCTACCCATGTCCAGGGTGAAGTTCAGGTAACACTGAATGGAGGCCCGAACCCACGCACGTTGAAAAGTGCGGGGATGAGGTGTGGGTAGCGGAGAAATTCCAATCGAACTTGGAGATAGCTGGTTCTCTCCGAAATAGCTTTAGGGCTAGCCTCGAGTATGAGAGTCTTGGAGGTAGAGCACTGATTGGACTAGGGGCCCTCATCGGGTTACCGAATTCAGTCAAACTCCGAATGCCAAAGACTTGCTCCTCGGGAGTCAGACTGCGAGTGATAAGATCCGTAGTCAAGAGGGAAACAGCCCAGACCGCCAGCTAAGGTCCCAAAGTATACGTTAAGTGGAAAAGGATGTGGAGTTGCTTAGACAACCAGGATGTTGGCTTAGAAGCAGCCACCATTTAAAGAGTGCGTAATAGCTCACTGGTCGAGTGACTCTGCGCCGAAAATGTACCGGGGCTAAACGTATCACCGAAGCTGCGGACTGTTCTTACGAACAGTGGTAGGAGAGCGTTCTAAGGGCGTCGAAGCCAGACCGGAAGGACTGGTGGAGCGCTTAGAAGTGAGAATGCCGGTATGAGTAGCGAAAGAGGGGTGAGAATCCCCTCCACCGAATGCCTAAGGTTTCCTGAGGAAGGCTCGTCCGCTCAGGGTTAGTCGGGACCTAAGCCGAGGCCGAAAGGCGTAGGCGATGGACAACAGGTTGATATTCCTGTACCACCTCCTCACCATTTGAGCAATGGGGGGACGCAGGAGGATAGGGCAAGCGCGCTGTTGGATATGCGCGTCCAAGCAGTTAGGCCGGGAAGTAGGCAAATCCGCTTCCCATATAAGGCTGAGCTGTGATGGCGAGGGAAATTTAGTACCGAAGTTCCTGATTCCACACTGCCAAGAAAAGCCTCTAGCGAGGTGAGAGGTGCCCGTACCGCAAACCGACACAGGTAGGCGAGGAGAGAATCCTAAGGTGAGCGAGAGAACTCTCGTTAAGGAACTCGGCAAAATGACCCCGTAACTTCGGGAGAAGGGGTGCTTTTTAGGGTGAATAGCCCTGAAAAGCCGCAGTGAATAGGCCCAGGCGACTGTTTAGCAAAAACACAGGTCTCTGCGAAGCCGCAAGGCGAAGTATAGGGGCTGACGCCTGCCCGGTGCTGGAAGGTTAAGGGGAGAGGTTAGCGCAAGCGAAGCTTTGAACCGAAGCCCCAGTAAACGGCGGCCGTAACTATAACGGTCCTAAGGTAGCGAAATTCCTTGTCGGGTAAGTTCCGACCCGCACGAAAGGCGTAACGATCTGGGCACTGTCTCAACGAGAGACTCGGTGAAATTATAGTACCTGTGAAGATGCAGGTTACCCGCGACAGGACGGAAAGACCCCGTGGAGCTTTACTGCAGCCTGATATTGAATTTTGGTACAGCTTGTACAGGATAGGTAGGAGCCTTGGAAACCGGAGCGCCAGCTTCGGTGGAGGCATTGGTGGGATACTACCCTTGCTGTATTGAAATTCTAACCCGCAGCCCTTACCGGGCTGGGAGACAGTGTCAGGCGGGCAGTTTGACTGGGGCGGTCGCCTCCTAAAATGTAACGGAGGCGCCCAAAGGTTCCCTCAGAATGGTTGGAAATCATTCGCAGAGTGTAAAGGCACAAGGGAGCTTGACTGCGAGACCTACAAGTCGAGCAGGGACGAAAGTCGGGCTTAGTGATCCGGTGGTTCCGCATGGAAGGGCCATCGCTCAACGGATAAAAGCTACCCCGGGGATAACAGGCTTATCTCCCCCAAGAGTCCACATCGACGGGGAGGTTTGGCACCTCGATGTCGGCTCATCGCATCCTGGGGCTGTAGTCGGTCCCAAGGGTTGGGCTGTTCGCCCATTAAAGCGGTACGCGAGCTGGGTTCAGAACGTCGTGAGACAGTTCGGTCCCTATCCGTCGTGGGCGCAGGAAATTTGAGAGGAGCTGTCCTTAGTACGAGAGGACCGGGATGGACGCACCGCTGGTGTACCAGTTGTCTTGCCAAAGGCATCGCTGGGTAGCTATGTGCGGAAGGGATAAGTGCTGAAAGCATCTAAGCATGAAGCCCCCCTCAAGATGAGATTTCCCATCACATTTGTGAGTAAGAACCCTGAAAGATGATCAGGTTGATAGGTCTGAGGTGGAAGCGCGGTGACGTGTGGAGCTGACAGATACTAATCGTTCGAGGACTTAACCACAGTATAACTAAGCGTAAATTGCACGTGAATCTTGTTATCAAACGTTACTCAGTTTTGAAAGAATAACTTCTTTCAACCAATTGCATATTGTCTGGTGATGATGGCAAAGAGGTCACACCCGTTCCCATGCCGAACACGGAAGTTAAGCTCTTTAGCGCCGATGGTAGTTGGGGGTTTCCCCCTGTGAGAGTAGGACGTTGCCAGGCACGCAGAAAAGAGGACAGCAGAGATGCTGTTCTTTTTTGTTGTTCGGAAAAGAATAGGATGTAGGTAAATTTAACCTGGGCAAGGTTATTTGCGCCAGAAATAATGAGTGATGGTAATCAATCACCTGAATCGTACCCTGCTAAACCGTAAAACGATATCAAAGGGTAAGCAAACATCCGAATCGTACCCTGTAAAACTGTAAAACGATATTAGAGGGTAAGCAAAGTCTCGAATCGTACCCTGTAAAACCGTAAATCGATATTAGAGGGTAAGCAAAGTCTCGAATCGTACCCTGTAAAACCGTAAATCGATATCCGAGGGTAAGCAACCGCCCGAATCTTACCCTGCAAAACCGTAAAACGATATTAGAGTATATGCAAAGCCTGCAATCGTACCCTCCAAACTGTAAAACGATATCTGAGGGTAACCAAGCAGCTTGGAACATACCCCTACATACTCTGCTCCCGCATCTGATTCAAAAAGGTCAGTGCCATCCGTGGGATTTTATCCTTTGTGGCTTCAAGGAAACGGACGATGAAGACATAGTCATCCTGGGAATGGCTGAGCATCAGTTCGTACCACCACTCTGTTTCATATCTTGAGATCATGCTGAGATTGTACAGCAGGAGATAGTGCGCAAGAAACTCAGGCAGACCGGCCAGATCATTCAGCGATGCCGGCAAACTGTACGTGTACGTCTGCTGGTTATATAAGAAGGGCGGGCTGCTGAAAGCGTTAAAAGACCCCGGCAGAAGCAATGAGATAACCTCATCTGTCTCACCGGCTTTATCAAGCTGAAAGTGATGCTGCAAGTAGTCAGTCATCCTCTCCGGTGTCATGTGAAAGGAAACTGCCGCATCTTTCGGAAGATGAATGTGTTGATCGTTCACCTGAATTTCGATATGTACGTCTTTTTGTTTATGCATTTTAAACAGATCACCGAGCTCTGGCACTCTTTTCAAAAGCTCGTGCATGGAGTACTTGTCATTCTCCACGTGCTGAAGGCTGTAAAGGTGGGAGGCAGCATGGGCAAACAGGCCGTTCCTTTGTATTTTCACTTCGTCCTGCAGAAAACGGTAGTGCTGTTTTTTGCGTTTGCGAGAAGATACTCCGTGTGCAAGGACAGAGGATGCAGCAGGGTATTCCGGATCTTTTGTCAGGATGCAGGCCTTTATGAGCTGGGCCATACCGTAGAAAAGCAGCATGGGCTTTACGGGCAGTGACGCGTTTTCAGCTGAGAGATAAAAGTTTTCTGCATGCTTCAGATGATACACAAACGGGTAGCTGTTTTGATAAGAGAGTTCTGCCGGCAGTGACTGGCTGGATTTTTGATAACATTTTTCCAGGAATTTTTGGACCGTTTCTGTTGTTTGGTAGGATTTAAGCTGATTCCACGCGTTTGCTGCAGTCACTTTGCAGACCTCCTTATTGTCGAAATTTTTAAACTCTTTTACCTGTTCTTGACAGTGGCTAGGCAAGTTGTTAATCTACTAATAATATTTTGCCGTAAAGAGGGGGATTTCATGATGTGGGAAAGTAAATTTGTTAAAGAAGGTTTGACGTTTGACGATGTATTGCTTGTTCCGGCTAAATCTGAAGTACTGCCAAGGGATGTAGATTTAAGTGTCAGCTTAACACCGACTCTTAAGCTTAATGTTCCGATTATCAGTGCAGGCATGGATACGGTGACGGAAGCTCAGCTTGCGATTTCGATGGCAAGACAGGGCGGCATGGGCATTATCCACAAAAACATGTCCATTGAGCAGCAGGCAGAACAGGTTGATAAGGTAAAGCGTTCTGAACGGGGTGTTATTACAAACCCATTCTTTTTAACTCCTGACCACCAGGTATATGATGCGGAGCATTTGATGGGAAAATACCGCATTTCAGGTGTTCCTGTCGTCAACAATGAAGACGAGCAAAAGCTAGTCGGCATCATTACAAACCGGGATATGCGTTTTATTCAGGATTTCTCCATCAAGATCTCAGAGGTTATGACAAAAGATAACCTTGTAACGGCAGCTGTCGGAACAACGTTAAAGGATGCAGAGAGCATTCTTCAAAAACACAAAATCGAAAAACTTCCTCTTGTTGATGATGAAGGTGTTTTAAAAGGATTAATCACGATTAAAGATATTGAAAAAGTCATCGAGTTCCCAAACTCTGCAAAAGATGAACACGGCCGCCTTCTTGTAGGTGCAGCCGTAGGTGTGACGTCAGATACGATGACCCGCGTTAGAAAACTTGTTGAAGCCAATGTTGATGCGATTGTAGTTGATACGGCACACGGTCATTCAAAAGGCGTTCTCGACATGGTCAAAACGATCAGAAGCGAGTTCCCTGAACTGAATATTATCGCCGGAAACGTGGCGACTGCAGAAGCGACAAGAGCTCTTGCTGAAGCCGGAGCGAATGTTGTAAAAGTCGGAATCGGACCTGGATCAATCTGTACAACACGTGTTGTTGCAGGCGTAGGTGTTCCTCAGATCACGGCTGTATACGACTGTGCGACAGAAGCAAGAAACCTCGGCATTACTATTATCGCAGACGGCGGCATTAAATATTCAGGCGACATCGTAAAAGCACTTGCTTCAGGCGGACATGCTGTTATGCTCGGAAGCCTTCTTGCAGGAACATCTGAAAGCCCGGGCGAAACAGAGATCTACCAAGGCAGACGCTTTAAAGTCTACCGCGGCATGGGGTCTGTCGGCGCCATGGAAAAAGGAAGCAAGGACCGCTACTTCCAGGAAGACAACAAGAAGTTTGTTCCGGAAGGCATTGAGGGCAGAACGCCTTATAAAGGACCTCTTTCAGATACGATTTATCAGCTTGTCGGGGGCATCCGCTCAGGCATGGGCTACTGCGGAACAGCCAATCTTGAAGAGCTTCGCGAAAACACCCAGTTTGTCCGCATGACCGGCGCAGGTCTCCGCGAAAGCCACCCGCATGATGTTCAGATTACAAAAGAATCACCTAACTACTCGTTATCATAAGATTTTTAGGCCGTTTGACCTGAAATGTAATACAATGTTCAATCTTTAGGACAGAGTCTCAGACTCTGTCTATTTTTTTTAATCATAGTGTGATAAAATCGACTTTGTTGTTTGTAAATAAGGTCAATTATTGAATAAAAAAATAGATAAAAAACGGTGGAGGTTATGAAGTTGAGCAACATGAAAGTAAAATGCCTGCTGTCTGTTTTTCTTGCGGCTGTTCTGGCAGTGACTGCAGTATTGCCGGGTACAGGAGCAAAAGCGGCAGAGAACGATCCAGTTGGAGTAAATGCAAAAGGAGCCATTTTAGTAGAGGCATCTACAGGAAAGATCCTGTACGGCAAAAATGCCGATGAGCTTCTGCCGATCGCAAGTATGGCAAAAATCATGACAGAATACCTTGTTCTTGAAGCTGTAAACGAAGGGAAAATCAAGTGGGATCAAACCTATACACCGAGTGACTATGTTTACAGCATCTCCCAAAACCGCAGCCTCTCAAATGTTCCATTGCGAAAAGACGGTACATACAATGTAAAAGAACTCTTTGAAGCAATGAGCATTTACTCTGCAAACGGTGCAGCGATCGGTCTTGCTGAAATTGTAGCAGGATCTGAATCGAATTTTGTTAAATTGATGAATGAAAAAGCGAAAGATCTTGGTCTTAAAAACTATGAATTTGTAAACTCAACTGGTCTTGATAATGGAGACCTGATTGGACAGCATCCTGAAGGAACGAGTGCAGATGCTGAAAACAAAATGTCAGCACGCGACATGGCTCTTCTTTCACAAAAACTCATTAATGACTATCCGGAAGTGCTTGAAACAGCAAGCATTCCAAGAAAAACCTTCAGAGAAGGAACAGATGATGCGATTAAAATGGATAACTGGAACTGGATGCTTGAAGGCCTTCTTTTTGAAACAGAAGGCGTTGACGGCCTGAAAACGGGTTCCACGAAATCTGCAGGTTCATCTTTCACTGCTACAGCTGAACGAAATGACATGCGTGTCATTACGGTTGTTTTAAATGCACAGGGCAGCGACGGACTTCACACTCCGCGCTTTAAAGAAACAAAAAAGATGATTGATTATGCGTACAATAACTTCAAGATGGAAGAAGTATATCCTGAAAACTATCAAATCAAAGACAAATCAAACCTTTCTGTTGTGAAAGGAAAAGAAAAAGAAGTGGCTGTTGCAACAAATGAGCCGTTGTCTCTAGTTGTTAAAAACGGCGAAAAAAATGCGTACAAGCCAAGCTACGTTTTTGATGAGAAGAAAGTTAATGCTGAAAATGAAGTCCAGGCGCCGGTGAAAAAAGGCGAAAAGATCGGCTCTATGACCGTTCAATACAGCGGTGAAGGCCAGGATTTTGGTTTCCTTGAAGAAAAAAGCGAAGCAAGCGTTGACCTTGTCACAAAGAGCAGCGTTGAGAAAGCGAACTGGTTTGTCCTTTCCATGAGAGGAATCGGAGGATTCTTTGCAGGATTATGGGGCACAGTGACAGATACCGTAACTGGCTGGTTTTAAAGGAAAGAGATTTGCTCAAATCGGGCAAATCTCTTTTTTTACAATAATTTCTTTTAAAGGAAATATGACAGCCGTTTGTTTGAAATGTTACTATTATTCCGTTAATTTTGATAGGATTTTTTGATAACTTAGTTTAGAATAAGCTATATGTGCTAGATCAATTTTTATCTATTACGAGGGGGATATAGAATGAACAATACAGGTACTGACCGCGTAAAGCGCGGCATGGCAGAAATGCAAAAAGGCGGCGTCATCATGGATGTTGTGAACGCTGAACAGGCTAAAATTGCAGAGGAAGCAGGCGCAGTTGCCGTTATGGCGCTTGAGCGCGTTCCTGCGGACATCCGCGCAGCAGGCGGAGTTGCCCGCATGGCAGATCCGACAATTGTTGAGGCGGTTATGGGAGCAGTATCCATTCCTGTTATGGCAAAAGCGCGCATCGGACATATTGTAGAAGCACGCGTATTAGAAGCTATGGGTGTTGATTATATCGATGAGAGTGAAGTATTGACTCCTGCTGATGAAGAATATCACTTGAACAAGCGCGACTTCACTGTACCGTTTGTCTGCGGATGCCGTGATTTAGGCGAAGCGACAAGACGTATTGCAGAAGGAGCTTCTATGCTCCGCACAAAAGGCGAGCCGGGAACAGGCAACATTGTTGAGGCTGTCCGCCACATGCGCAAAGTAAATGGACAAGTACGCAGAATCGCAAGCATGAGCACAGACGAGCTGATGACAGAAGCGAAGCTGTTAGGTGCGCCTTATGAGCTTCTTCTTCAAATTAAACATGAAGGACGCCTTCCGGTAGTTAACTTTGCAGCAGGCGGAGTGGCAACACCTGCAGATGCTGCTCTAATGATGCAGCTTGGTGCTGACGGAGTATTTGTCGGATCTGGTATCTTCAAGTCAGAAAATCCTGCTAAATTTGCACGTGCGATTGTTGAAGCAACAACTCATTTTGAAGATTATGAGTTGATTGCAAGCCTTTCTAAAGGTCTTGGAACGGCAATGAAAGGCATCGAGATCTCAACACTGCTTCCTGAAAACAGAATGCAGGAGCGCGGCTGGTAATCACAAAGGAGTAGAAGAGTCATGCTTAAAATTGGTGTACTTGGCCTTCAGGGTGCCGTCAGAGAGCACATCCGCTCCATTGAGGAAAGCGGAGCTGAAGGGATCGTTGTCAAACGGACTGAGCAGCTTGATGAGCTTGACGGTCTGATTATTCCGGGCGGTGAAAGCACGACGATGCGACGCCTGATTGATAAATACGGGTTCATGGGTCCCTTAAAAACGTTTGCTGCACAAGGAAAACCGATGTTCGGAACGTGTGCAGGCCTGATTCTTCTTGCGAAAAACATTGTCGGATATGAAGAAGGCCATCTTGGTGTCATGGATGTAACCGTCGAACGGAATTCCTTCGGGCGTCAGCGCGACAGTTTTGAAGCGGAGCTTAACATCACGGATGTAGCAGAAGACTTCACCGGGGTTTTCATCAGAGCCCCTCATATTGTGGAGGTTGGAGAAGACGTTGAGATCCTTTCTAAACACGATGGACGCATTGTCGCTGCAAGACAGGGCCAGTTCCTTGGCTGCTCCTTCCATCCGGAATTAACGGATGATCACAGGATGACAGGTCTTTTTGTCCGCATGGCGGAACAGGCAAAAGAAAAATTAAGCGTATAAAACCCTTGCAACCGTATCAAACTTGTAGTAAATTATGAATTACTTAAATAAGCACAACGTGATGACAGGAACCAGTAGCAAGTGTTTCTTTCCAAAGAGAGCCGGTGGCAGGTGCGAACCGGTGTGAGAGCCTTGTGAATCCATCCTTGAATGATGTATTGAAATCTTCGGAGACTAGATATGTCCGGAACAGGCCGTTATCCTGCTAAGAGGAAGGCGCAGGATTCTGCCTTCAATTAGGGTGGCAACGCGGATACAACTTCCGTCCCTTTACCAGGGACGGGAGTTTTTTATTTGCAAAAAAAAGATAAAGGAGTGTTTAGGATGCTGGATATTAAATACTTGCGGGCTAATTTTGAAGAGGTAAAAGAAAAGCTCTCTCATCGCGGAGAAGATTTAGGCGACTTTGCCAAATTTGAAGAGCTTGACCAAAAACGCCGTGATCTGATTTCTGAGGTTGAGGTTTATAAAAGCAAACGCAACGAGGTTTCCGGCCAAATTGCCGTCATGAAGCGCGAAAAGCAGGATGCCGATCACCTGATTAAAGAGATGCGTGAAGTTGGCGACAAGGTGAAGGAAATGGATGAAGAGCTCAGACAAGTAGAAGCTGAGCTTGAAAACCTGATGCTGTCTATCCCGAACATTCCCCACGAAAGTGTGCCGGTCGGTGAAACGGAGGATGATAACATTCTTCACCGCGAGTGGGGCGAAGTTCCGTCATTTGCATACGAGCCGAAGCCTCACTGGGATGTAGCCGACCATTTGGGAATCCTTGATTTTGAGCGTGCAGGAAAAGTAACAGGAAGCCGCTTTGTTTTTTACAAAGGTCTTGGTGCCCGTCTTGAGCGTGCGCTGATCAGCTTCATGCTTGATCTTCATATTGATGAGCACGGCTATACGGAAGTTCTTCCTCCGTACATCGTCAACAGAGCGAGCATGACGGGTACAGGACAGCTTCCGAAGTTTGAGGAAGATGCATTCAAAATTGCAGACGAGGAGTACTTTCTGATCCCGACTGCTGAGGTACCGGTTACGAACATGCACCGCGAAGAAATCATGTCTGTCGATCAGCTGCCGATCAACTATGCAGCGTTCAGCTCTTGCTTCCGTTCTGAAGCAGGTTCTGCGGGAAGAGATACAAGAGGTCTGATCCGCCAGCATCAATTTAACAAAGTAGAGCTTGTGAAATTCGTAAAACCGGAAGACTCTTACGATGAGCTTGAAAAACTGACAGGACACGCTGAAAAGGTTCTGCAGCTTCTTGGACTTCCGTACCGCGTTCTGAGAATGTGCACAGCTGATCTCGGATTTACGGCTGCGAAAAAATACGACATCGAAGTATGGATTCCGAGCCAGGAAACATACCGCGAAATTTCTTCTTGCAGTAACTTTGAAGCGTTCCAGGCACGCCGTGCAGGCATCCGCTTCAGACGCGAGCCTAAAGGAAAACCTGAGTTTGTTCACACACTGAACGGTTCAGGACTTGCCATCGGACGCACGGTTGCAGCGATTCTTGAAAATTACCAGCAGGAAGACGGGACAGTCATCATCCCTGAAGTTCTGCGTCCATACATGGGTAACAGAGAAGTTCTATCAAGATAATGGTTTGTTATACTGGAGGGCCCAAACAGCCGTTTTGGCCCTCTGATTTTTTTCGAAAAAAGTTTTTTAGAAACGTTGACAGGCATATTTTCTATATGATATATTAATTCTTGTCAGTACGGAGGTATACCCAAGTCTGGCTGAAGGGATCGGTCTTGAAAACCGACAGGGGGGTCAAACCCCGCGGGGGTTCGAATCCCTCTACCTCCTCCATTTTAAATATAAATTCCGGTTATTACGCGCATAATAATTGGAGATTGAATTGAAGGCCGCTGCTTTTGCAGCGGTCTTTTTGTATCTATTCAATGTTTTGTTCAGAGTTTAGGCGGGTTCGCTATCAAAGAACAGTAAATCCTGTAATGGAACACACACTAAAAGCATAAATCTCCGATGGCACTCCGATAATACTGACTGTTGTAAAGAATGCAAGACAGCCGCACACGTTTAAAACGACCAGGTTATTAAGACCCGTCAGACCGTCAACGAGCAAGCTGACATTCAAACCAAATCTTGAGGCAAATAAAAGGTCTTCTGCTATGTTTTCTGCACAGCACCCGCAGCACGTTCTCTTTTTCCTGTCCAAAGAATTCAGGCATGCCGCCCCCGCGCTCTGCAGGAAGCTGAACTCAGGGCTGCCGGCAGCAGCACTGACTCCTGCTGTTTTACAAATCTGAACGGTCGTATTTGGCCGGGGGGCAAGTTGACCCAGTCCCCGGAATGTAAAAGCTCCGCATTCGTTTACACTTGTGATAATCTGATCTCTAAAGGGATTGACCAGCGATGGGGAACCAGTCAGATAAATATCAATACCGGTAGTATCTTCTGCTGTAGTTTGAAAGACCCTCAGGCTTTCAAGCAGTGCAGCCAGATCTCTTGTGCAGCAGTCGCAGTCATCATTGCATTTTTCCTCTTTTTTACTGCCCGAGTATCCACAGTCTCTCTTTTCTTTGCAATCTTTGCATGTACAGCCCTTCTCGCAGTATTCTTTCAAAGGTTTTTTCTCCTTTTCGCAGCAGCAAGTCACATTTACCGTAACACCGCTGACATCAGTTGTGATGGTCTGGTTGTTAGTCAGAGGAGAATGATTGGTGTGCCCTCCTATTGTTTGTGCTCCCTGAGTCTGATCTCCATGGCGCTGCCGCTGAGTCTGACTTTCAAGCGTTTGCTCCTGATTAGGATTTAAAATAGGATTTTGATTGGCATTTTGCTGCAGGTCCTGTTCAGTTCCTTCAAGAAACGGATTTTGCATAGCTGTCTGAGACTGATCCTGGGTGTGCCCGGTCTGGTCCTTTTCTTGGAATTGATCCATTCTATGCCCGGATTTTACGGATTTATTAAAGTTTACCTTTCCCATGTCTCGCTTCTCCTTTTTAAATACCAGCATTCGTCTATTAAGATATTCACCTGTATCGCACAAGTGCCGGAGTGAGGAGCAGTTGGTTTTTTGCCTGTAATTCGGCAACAAAAAAAGCCTTTCGAAAAAGGCTTAAATCGGTTATTTTTTCAGCAGTCTGGTCTGCTCAATAAAATGGGCAACGCGCTCAACGATCGGCTCGATGGAACCTTCGTCATTCATGATGTCGTAATCATTGATGTTCAGGCGCAGCACCGGGCACGCATTGAAGTTGTTGATCCAGTCTTCATAGCGGCGGTGCATTTCTTCCCAGTAGGCAACAGGTGTCTGCTGCTCCATCGGGCGTCCGCGCTCTTTGATGCGGGACAGAATGTCGTCAAGGCTGCCTTCGAGGTAAATCAGAAGGTCAGGGTGAGGGAAGTAAGGCGTCATGACCATCGCATCGAAAAGATTCGTGTAGGTTTCATAATCAACTTCTGTCATCGTCCCTTTTTCGTAGTGCATTTTTGCGAAAATGCCTGTGTCTTCATAAATGGAACGGTCCTGAATAAATCCGCCGCCATATTCAAAGATGCGCTTTTGCTCTTTGAAGCGTTCTGCGAGGAAGTAGATCTGCAGGTGGAAGCTCCATCTTTCAAAATCTGCGTAAAACTTATCAAGATACGGATTTGTATCTACTTTTTCAAATGAGGTGCGGAAGTTCAGGGCATTTGCAAGCGCATTGGTCATCGTCGACTTGCCGACGCCGACAGTGCCCGCTATAGTAATCACAGCATTGTTCGGTATGCTGTATTTTTCTCTCAAATTCATTTAGCTTTAGCTCCTTCGTGTAAAGATTCATCCAGACGCTTAAAGATATAGGCCAAATCTTTTTCGTTTTGGACAAAATCAAGCTCGTCCCCGCTGAACCTCAGTACAGGGATGGACGGGTGTTCCTTTTCCCATTGTGACATGGCCACTTCATAATCCTCGGACAGCTGCTTCAGGTATCCCGGTTCTATCTTTTTCTCGATCTCTCTTCCGCGCTTGTCGATTCTCGCGAGAAGCGTTTCAAGACTTGCATCTAAGTATATGATCAAGTTTGGTTTTGGCATGTCGCTTGTCAAAATGGAATATATGTCGAGGTATTTATCGTATTGTTCTTTTTTAAGAGTGCGCTTTGCAAAAATGAGGTTTTTATAGATATGGTAATCTGCCACAACCGGCTGACTCTTTTTCAAAAACAACTGGGCAATATCTTCTAGCTGCTTATATCGGTTACAGAGGAAGAACATTTCTGTCTGGAAGCTCCACTCTTCGATGTTTTCATAAAATTTGCCGAGAAACGGATTTTCATCCACAATTTCTTTCAGCAAATGAAAGTGATAGTGTTCTGCTATCGCCTTTGCAAGTGAAGTTTTCCCTACGCCAATCGGTCCTTCCACAGTAATAAACGGTACGCCATTCATCACGTGTCCTCCTACGCAAAAAAATCTATCAAAACAGACAAATTTCATTGTATCACAGTGTTAATAGGAAAAGAGCGGGCATTTCCCAAAAAAGAAAAGTTTCCAATTATCCTGCCATGGAAAGGAGGGAATTATGCCGGTCCGCATCACTGCAGAAAAGCGTTCTAGCTTTACTTTGAACTCTTGCCTCATTTGTTTCATTTTCCGTATGATAGATTCGGAATAGTACTAATATTCATAAAATGGAGGGATTTTTATGCGTGAGGAAACAGTTGCAATGGATGCAGTGACAGAGGATTTTTTTCCGGTAAAAGATGTTGATTATTTGGAAATGTATTCAGGAAATGCCAAGCAGTCTGCGCATTATTTCTGTACGGCTTTCGGATTTAAGCTTGTCGCCTACTCCGGTCTTGAAACCGGCAACAGAGAGACAGTCTCCTACGTCCTGCAGCAGCAAAAAGTCCGTCTGATGATTACAGGTTCTTTGAATGATACCTCACGTGTCGCTGAATTTGTTAAAAAACATGGTGACGGAGTAAGGGATATTGCCCTTGTCGTGGATAATGTTGAAAAGGCTTACAAAGGGGCTGTTGAGCGGGGAGCCATTTCGATCACCCCTCCATTTGAATTAAAGGATGACCATGGAATAGTAAAAAAAGCTGTTATCGGCACGTACGGGGACACCATTCATTCTCTTATTGAGAGAAAAGAGTACAAGGGTGTTTTTATGCCGGGGTATGAAAAAGCGGAAATGAGGATTCCTTATACAGAAGCCGGCATTATCGGGGTTGATCATGTCGTTGGAAATGTAGAAAGCATGCAGGAATGGGTTTCCTATTATGAGAAAGTCATGGGCTTTAAGGAAATGAGGCATTTCACAGATTCGGATATCAGTACAGAATATTCTTCTCTTATGTCAAAGGTGATGCACAACGGCGGCCGGATCAAGTTTCCGATTAACGAGCCGGCTGAAGGAAAACGAAAATCTCAAATCCAGGAATACCTTGAGTTCTTCAAAGGACCGGGCGTGCAGCATTTGGCTATTTTAACGGAGGATATTGTTTCAACAGTCGCCATCCTGAAGAAAAATGGTGTTGAGTTCCTGAATACTCCTGATGCTTACTATGAAACGCTGAGCGAGCGGGTAGGGGATATAGACGAAGAAATTGATAAGCTGAAAGAACTGAACATTCTGGTAGACCGCGATGATGAAGGATATCTGCTGCAGATCTTCACAAAGCCGATTGTCGACCGTCCAACGGTTTTCATTGAAGTCATTCAGAGAAAAGGGGCAAAAGGTTTCGGAGACGGAAACTTCAAAGCGCTCTTTGAGTCGATTGAAAGAGAGCAGGAGCGGCGGGGAAATCTGTAAACGCGGAAGGTGATGGACATGGATGTAAAGCCTGACTCGCTCCATTGGAAAGATGCCTATAAGCTCATGATCGGTTCGATTTTGCCGAGGCCGATTGCGTTTGTTTCTACATTAGATGAAAACGGGACGGCCAATCTCGCACCGTTCAGCTTTTTCACGGCGATCTCAGCAGAACCGATGATGGTCTGTTTTTCTCCCATGAGAAGGGGGACAGACGGAACGAAAAAAGATACACTTCTTAACATTGAACAGACGAAAGAGTTTGTCATTAATATCGTCAGCGAAGAGATTGGCGAACAGATGAATCTGTGTGCCGGAGAATTCCCGCGGGATGCGGACGAATTTGAGGAGAGCGGGCTGACGAAAATAACCAGCGCTGCTGTTTCGCCTCCAAGGGTAAAGGAAAGTCTTGTGCACTTGGAGTGCATTCTTCATGACGTCCTTCACTTTGGAGAGCATGCCGGGGCCGGAAGTCTTGTAATCGGCAAGGTCGTTCACGTCCATGTTGACGATGCCCTTTTCTATGACGGCAAAATTGATACAGGGAAGCTGAATCCGATTGGCCGCCTGGCGGGGAATCAGTATACAAAGCCGATGAGTGACACATTTGAAATTGTCAGAAGGTGATGGGATGAAATTTGTGACCTTTCAAACGGGTGATCAACAACTGAGGGCAGGATGGATACAGGGAGATTTGATCATCGATATGCATGCGGCAAGCGGGGGGTATTTGCCTCGGGATCTTCTCCGTCTGATAGCGGACTATGAACGGTATACTGATTTCATCAGGAGTCTTAAACCATTTCGTGCCGGGGATGCAGGGGTTTATGAGCTTGAGGAGGAAAGGCTTGCAGCTCCTCTTCCAAGGCCGCTGAGCATCCGTGATTTTTATGCGTTTGAGCAGCACGTGAAAACAGCACGGGGGAAAAGAGGGCTTGACGTTGTGCCTGAATGGTATCAGTTTCCGGTTTTTTATTTTTCAAATCATCTGGCTGTTAAAGGGCCGGGGGATGCCATCGAAGTTCCTCCCGGATGCGGGGCTTTGGATTATGAGCTTGAGATTGCCTGCGTGATTGGAAAAGAAGGCTGTGATATTCCGGCTGAGCGCGCAGGTGAGTATATATTCGGGTACTTTATTATGAACGACTGGAGTGCACGCGATCTTCAGCAGGCAGAGATGAAAGTCGGCCTCGGTCCTGCAAAAGGAAAGGATTTTGCGACCTCGCTCGGTCCTTTTCTTGTAACCGCGGATGAACTCGGACCAAAGCTTGATCTCGAGATGAAAGCAGCTGTTAATGGTAAGCAGCTCTCAAGGGGCAACGTACGGGATTGCTATTATTCGTTTGGCGAAATGATTGAACGGGCATCAGCCGGAGTGACGCTGTATCCGGGAGAGGTCATTGGTTCAGGCACTGTGGGCACAGGCTGTATTCTTGAGCTTGGAGAAGAGGTGCACCGTTATTTGCAGCCTGGGGATGAAGTTGAACTGACAATTGAGGGCCTTGGTTCTCTGAAAAACAAAATCACAGCTAAAAGTAGGTGAGAGGATGTATTACCGGACTCTTGGCACGATCCCGCATAAGAGGCACACAATGTTTAAAAAAGAAGACGGCAGCCTGTACAGGGAACAGGTGATGGGAACGAAAGGCTTTTCAGGGGTGCAGTCGATTCTCTATCATCATTATATGCCGACTGAAGTGGTGAAATCTGAGCTGCTGCAGCCGTGCATGCCGGAATATGAAAAGACAGATTCATTAAAGCACAGGCACTTTTTCACAGATGCTGTGACAGAGAAGGGGGATGCCCTGAGTGCCAGGGAGTATCTTCTGGGAAATGACGATCTTTTAATAGGCGTCATCAAAGCAGATAAGCCAATGTCCTCTTTTTACCGCAACGGAGATGGCGACGAGCTGTTTTTTGTCCACGAAGGGAGCGGAAAAGTGGAGACGATGTTCGGTGTGATCACCTATCGTTCAGGAGATTACATCTTGATTCCCATCGGGACGATTTACAGAATTCAACCTGAGACAGAGACAGCCTTTCTCGTCGTTGAATCGTGCAGTCAGATTACGACGCCGAAGCGGTACAGAAACGAGTACGGTCAGCTGCTTGAGCACAGCCCGTTTTGCGAGAGGGATTTTCGCGGTCCTGAGGAACTCATTACCTTTGATGAGCGGGGAGAGTTCGAAGTTCTGACAAAATCCAGAGGATATATGCACAGGCACATCCTGGGGCATCACCCTTTTGATGTCGTCGGGTGGGACGGCTATTTGTATCCATGGGCGTTTAACATTGAAGATTTTGAGCCGATTACAGGCCGTATCCATCAGCCGCCGCCTGTTCACCAGACGTTTGAAGGGCACAATTTTGTTGTCTGTTCCTTTGTGCCGCGGATGTACGACTATCATCCGGAGAGCATTCCGGCTCCTTATTATCACAGCAATGTGAACAGTGATGAGCTTCTTTACTATGCTGAAGGAAATTTCATGAGCAGAAAAGGAATTAAGCGTGGATCGATCACGCTTCATCCGAGCGGCATTCCCCATGGGCCTCATCCAGGGAAGACGGAAGCAAGCATCGGGAAAAAAGATACCCTGGAGCTTGCTGTCATGATTGATACGTTCCGGCCGCTTAACGTTGTGAAGAAAGCACAGGAAATTGAAGATAAAGACTATATGTATACATGGATTGAATAGGAAAGCAATCAGAAAAAGCAGCCTGGCGGCTGCTTTTTAACGTTTCACGACCTCGAAATTGTCGGTAATCAAAAGCCAGTTCTGCGGGAAGGAAAGCCCGAGCTTCCAATAGCTCATACCGCGCAGCTTCAGTTCCTTCATCAAATCGAATTTCGCCTGGATGGATCGTGCGTCTTCAAACCAGACTTCATGTTCTTTGCCGTCCTCTGCACGGTAATTAAAGTGCGGCGCCTGAGCTTTCATATCATATTGAATCGGGACGTTATACCGGCTTGCGAGACGGATGGCCTGCTGCGGGCTTATGGCTTTTGCAAACTGTCCTCCCGGCTTAAACGGAAGCGTCCAGTCATAGCCATAGAGATTCTGCCCCATCATGACCTTTCCCGCAGGAATTTCTGTAAGCGTATAGTCGAGCACTTCGCGGACAGGGCCGATCGGAGACACTGCCATAGGAGGTCCCCCGCTGTATCCCCATTCATATGTCATGACGACGACAAAATCAACAATTTCCCCATGAGCCTTGTAGTCATGGGCTTCATACCACTTGCCTTTTTGATCTGCACTTGTTTTCGGTGCAAGAGCGGTTGAGATCAGCCATCCTTCTTTCTTGAATCTTGCTTTTGCTTTTTTCAAAAAACGGTTATAGGCTTCTCTGTCTGCCGGACGCAAATATTCCATGTCAAAATGAATATCCCTGAATCCGTATTTCTTTGCTGTCGCAACGATGTTGTTTAAAAGCTTATTCTGGACATCCTGATTGTTGAGAACAATCCGTCCAATCTCATCACTGAAGCCGTCATCATCCAGGTTCGTTACAATCATCATCAGCGTGACTTTGTTTTTCTTTGCGATATTGGCAAAATCATTTAATAGAGGTTCTTTCAGTGTTCCGTCTTTTTGGATGCGGAAGCTGAACGGGCCGAGGTATGTTAAATAAGGAGCTGCTTCTCTGGCGCTTTCCTCCAGGTTCGGGCTGACCTGATTGCCGGACGGCTCTATATAGGCGTTAAACTCTGCTTTTGGTTTAGGGCGTTCGGGAACATAGAGCCTGAATCCGATCTGAAGCTGGGTGTTGAGCTGGATCCCGTTTATTTCTGCAAGCTCTTTTGGGGTAGTGCCGAACTTTTTGCTGATGGACCAGAGGGTATCGCCGGGCTGCACCCAGTAGAAACGCCCCCTGATCGGAATAACAATAGTCTGGCCGACGACAAGCTGGCCGGGATTTGGGATCTCGTTTGTCTGAATGATCTCTTCGGCAGTCGTGCTGTACGCCTGGGCAATGCCGTATAATGTTTGTCCTTCCCGGACAATATGTATCTGCATATTGAATCCCCTCACTCATTCGTCATACTTTCTCTGTTACATTCTATGAGGAAATGAGCGGGAGCATGTTATATTTTTATATGAGGGGAAGCGGATATATCCGCCTGCAGGACATTCTTCATCATCCGCAGGGCATATTCGTTGTCGTGCTTATCATTTGATGCAATGCAGTCTGCGGGGACGGAAAGCCGATAGCCTCGCATATAGGCATCATTGGCTGAAAAAAGCACGCAAATGTTTCCGGCAATGCCTGTTAAAATGAGATGCTTAACTTGAAGGTGATCAAGGAGTACATTTAATGCGGTTCCGTAAAAGGCGGAGTGCATGGGCTTGATTAAAAAATAGTCGGTATCATCCGGATAGAGCTGGTCGATAATCGGTTTGCTCCGTTCATTTGTGCAGGTCTCCGATATCTTTTGAAAATCGGCCTGCCATAATTTATAATGATCATTTATATAGACGACAGGAACATTTTGCTGCTGCAGCTTCTTTTTCAGAGTATAAATGTTTTGCGACACTGTTTTTGCTTCAGCGGCGAGCGTTTCGCCGTGCTTGAAGTCGAAATTATTTATCATATCAATAATCAGCAGGGCACAGGCTGCTTTTTTATCCAAAGCCATTCACTCCTTTACTAAACCTAGCTTGTGCCAACCTGCCTGAATCTATAAGGAGCACATAATGGATAAAGATCAGATGTACATGGAACTGGCGGTCAAAGAAGCGCTTAAGGCAAAAGCAATTGGAGAGGTGCCGATCGGTGCTGTCATTGTTCTGAACGATGAAGTGATTGGCACAGGATATAACTTGAGAGAAACGGACCAGCGCTCAATTGCCCATGCCGAGATGATTGCCATCGATGAAGCATGCAGACGGACAGGATCATGGAGACTGGAAGATGCGACAATGTACGTTACTCTTGAACCTTGTCCGATGTGTGCAGGTGCGATTGTGCTCTCAAGAGTGAAGCGGGTCGTTTACGGCGCTGCAGATCCGAAGGGCGGCTGTGCCGGAACACTGATGAATCTTCTGGATGAAAGCAGATTTAATCATCAGTCAGAAGTGACCCGGGGTGTACTTGAAGAAGAATGCGGGCGTCTGCTCAGTGATTTTTTCAGAGAACTGCGTGAAAAGAAAAAAGCGCTGAAGGCTTCTTCAAAAAATTTACAGTAGCTGGAGATTGCAATTTTCGGTAAAACCTTATATACTAGGTTATGCGTCGTACTAAACGGCGCACCTAAACTAGGTATCAATTTTGCCGTGCTAAGCGGGGAGGTAGCGGTGCCCTGTACTCGCAATCCGCTCTAGCGAGGCCGAATCCCTTTCCCGAGGTTAGCTGTCTGTAGGGCCTGCCTTAAGTAAGTGGTGTTGACGTCTGGGTCCTGCGCAATGGGAATCCATGAACCATGTCAGGTCCGGAAGGAAGCAGCATTAAGTGGAATCTCTCATGTGCCGCAGGGTTGCCTGGGCCGAGCTAACTGCTTAAGTAACGCTTATGGGCACTAATCGACGGAAGGTGCACGGCAGTTTAACTTATAATAATCAGCTCATCCTGATGAAGGATGGGTTTTTTATTTTTTTCAAAAAGGGGTCAGTCCCGCACTGCATTAATGCAGTGCGGGACTGACCCCTTTTTGGGCTTTGTAAATTCCTGTTTCCATAAGGTATAATAGAAAGGATGAATTTGAAGGAGGGCGTTATGTGAGTTATCAGGCTTTATACCGTGTTTGGCGGCCGCAGCAATTTCATGATGTCGTAGGTCAAGAACATATTACCAGAACGCTTCAAAATGCCCTGCTGCAAGATAAATTCTCGCACGCGTATCTTTTTTCCGGGCCGAGGGGAACGGGTAAAACGAGCGCTGCCAAGATTTTTGCTAAAACAGTCAACTGTGAAAAAGCGCCAGCTGCAGAGCCGTGCAATGAATGCTCAGCATGCCGGGGAATCACAGATGGCTCTATTTCTGATGTAATTGAAATTGACGCTGCTTCAAACAACGGAGTAGATGAAATCCGGGATATCCGGGATAAAGTAAAATATGCACCATCATCGGTTAAATATAAAGTCTATATCGTCGATGAGGTTCACATGCTTTCAATCGGCGCGTTCAATGCCCTGTTAAAGACGCTTGAAGAGCCTCCGAAACATGTCATCTTTATTCTGGCGACAACAGAACCCCACAAAATTCCTCTCACCATCATTTCAAGGTGCCAGCGGTTTGATTTTAAACGGATCACGGCAGCTTCAATTGTGGGAAGGATGCAGGAGATTATTGATGATCAGAAGATAATCGCAGACCAGTCTGCACTTCAGGTCATTGCAAGCGCTGCAGACGGAGGAATGCGTGATGCGCTCAGTCTGCTTGATCAGGCGATTTCCTTCAGTGATGAAAGAGTGACGCTTGATGATGCCCTGCTCATTACAGGCTCTGTATCCCAGGCGATGATTGGAAACCTGATTCATTCCATGCATGAAAAAGATGTATCGAGTGCGCTGCAGACACTCGATGAGCTGATGAACCAGGGGAAGGATGCATCAAAGCTTACAGAAGACTTTATCTACTATTACAGGGATCTGCTCCTCTACCAGACAGCTCCGCAGCTTGAAGAGGTACTTGAAAGAGTGACGGCTGATGATCAGTTTGTCAGCCTGTCGAAAGAAATTCAGACTGATGCCATCTACCATGCGATTGATGTGCTGAACAAGAGCCAGCAGGAAATGAAATGGACAAACCATCCGCGCATCTTCCTTGAGGTTGCCATTGTGAAGCTTTCAGAGTTTGAGGGCAAAGGCAGAGCGGGCAGCGAAGGCGGAGGCGGCGATTACAGCGAACTTCAGGCCATGGTGAAGAAATTGTCCGGGGAACTTGAACTCCTGAAAAAGCAGGGCGTGCCACAAGGCGGGCAGCAGCAGGCGCAGCAGGGAGAGCAAAAAGCATCTAAGACAATCCGCGGCGGATATAAAGTCCCTTCTGGCCGGATTCAGGAAATCCTGAAAGATGCAACAAAGCCAAACCTTGCTGCCATTAAGGGCAAGTGGGGAGAACTCCTTGAAGAGCTCCGAAGACAAAATAAAGTATCCCATGCAGCGCTTCTGACGGACAGTGAACCTGTCGCAGCATCAGAGACTGCGTTTGTGCTAAAATTTAAATATGAAATCCACTGCAAGATGGTGGCGGACGATAATAACGGTGTCCGCAGCAATATGGAAGCCATTTTGCTTTCTCTTACAGGACGGACCTTGGAAATGGTTGGCGTTCCTGAGCAGGAATGGGGTAAAATAAGAGAGGATTACATACGTGATCAGCGTCAGAATGATGACGGCAATACCCCTGATGAAAACGAGGACCCGCTGATCGCCGAGGCGAAAAAATTAGTGGGTGCAGACCTCATTGAAATAAAAGACTGATTTGGAGGAGATTATTAATGAACCGTGGCGGAATGGGAAACATGCAGAAGATGATGAAACAAATGCAGAAAATGCAGAAAGACATGGCAAAAGCACAGGAAGAGCTTGTAACAAAAACGATTGAAGGATCTGCAGGCGGCGGTATGGTCACTGTGACAATCAACGGCAACAAAGAAGTCACTGATGTAAACATCAAGCCGGAAGTCGTGGACCCGGATGACATCGAAATGCTTCAGGACCTTGTGCTTGCAGCTACAAACGATGCACTCAAAAAAATGGATGATCTGACGAACGAAACAATGGGCAAATTCACAAAAGGCATGAACTTGCCAGGCATGTTCTAGGAGGAATGGGATGCATTATCCAGAGCCTATATCAAAGCTGATTGACAGCTTTATGAAATTGCCAGGAATCGGCCCCAAAACGGCGGTCCGCCTGGCTTTTTTCGTCCTGAACATGAAGGAAGACGTCGTTTTGGATTTTGCAAAAGCGCTTGTTAATGCAAAAAGGAATCTGACGTACTGCTCTGTATGCGGACATATCACAGATCAGGACCCTTGCTACATTTGCGAGGATCAAAGAAGAGATAAATCTGTGATTTGTGTCGTGCAGGACCCGAAAGATGTCATTGCCATGGAAAAAATGAAAGAATACACAGGCCTTTATCATGTCCTTCAAGGAGCCATTTCTCCAATGGACGGAATTGGTCCGGAGGATATTAAAATTCCTGAACTGCTTAAAAGGCTGCAGGATGATTCTGTCCAGGAAATCATACTGGCGACCAATCCCAACATTGAGGGAGAAGCGACGGCTATGTATATCTCAAGGCTTTTGAAGCCTGCAGGGATTAAAATGACGAGAATCGCACACGGTCTTCCTGTGGGAGGAGACCTGGAATACGCAGATGAAGTGACACTCTCTAAAGCGCTTGAAGGCAGACGGGAGCTTTAAAACAGGAGGAAGGGGAATTTTTCAATGTTTTTTCGCAGAAAAGGCTGGCTCAGAAAAGAATATGATCAGCTGCTTATTGACGACCTCCTCCATATGAAAAGTGAATGGAATCACAGAAAGCAGCTTGTTGACAAAAGCGTGGAGCCCTCGCCGGAAATCCTTTATGAACTTAAGGTTTCCCAGTCTAAATACTTCTTCTTATTAAGAGAAGCCAAGAAAAGAAATATCACCATCGGAAAGAAATAGCTTGTTCTATTTTTACCATCCTTTCATAGATATGTAGAAAGTAACGATGAAAGTGAGTGGTGGAATGGAACCTGTATATGTTTTTTCCATTCTTGGAGGCATCATCGTTCTGCTTCTTGTGGCAGGCGCCCCGATGAAATCAATGAGATGGATCGGGCAGGCGATGGCTAAGATTGTTGTAGGCGCATTGTTTCTATTTTTTATTAATGCATTCGGTACAAGCATTGACCTGCACATTCCTATTAACTGGACAACAGCAGCCATCTCGGGCTTGCTCGGATTGCCCGGAGTGGCGGCGCTTATCGTAATCAAAATGGTGATCTTAACGTAGAACGGGCAAAATAAACTGCCTGTTCTATTTTTTTGTTGACACCCCGATGACACGGTGGTATATTAATAAACGTCGCTGATGACATTAACAAAAACTTCTTCAAAAAAGTTATTGACTTAGTAGGACATCGCGTGATATATTAAGGAGGTCGCTTCAAGACGATGCGACATCAAAAGTTCTTTGAAAACTAAACAAAACCAAAAGCGTACCAAACGTTTTAAATTTTTTAAGTCAGCAACATTTATGAGTCACAAATTTTCTTCGGAGAGTTTGATCCTGGCTCAGGACGAACGCTGGCGGCGTGCCTAATACATGCAAGTCGAGCGGATCTCTTCGGAGATCAGCGGCGGACGGGTGAGTAACACGTGGGCAACCTGCCTGTAAGACTGGGATAACTCCGGGAAACCGGAGCTAATACCGGATACTATGTCAAACCGCATGGTTTGACATTCAAAGACGGTTTCGGCTGTCACTTACAGATGGGCCCGCGGCGCATTAGCTAGTTGGTGAGGTAACGGCTCACCAAGGCAACGATGCGTAGCCGACCTGAGAGGGTGATCGGCCACACTGGGACTGAGACACGGCCCAGACTCCTACGGGAGGCAGCAGTAGGGAATCTTCCGCAATGGACGAAAGTCTGACGGAGCAACGCCGCGTGAGTGATGAAGGTTTTCGGATCGTAAAACTCTGTTGTCAGGGAAGAACAAGTGCCGGAGTAACTGCCGGTGCCTTGACGGTACCTGACCAGAAAGCCACGGCTAACTACGTGCCAGCAGCCGCGGTAATACGTAGGTGGCAAGCGTTGTCCGGAATTATTGGGCGTAAAGCGCGCGCAGGCGGTTTCTTAAGTCTGATGTGAAAGCCCCCGGCTCAACCGGGGAGGGTCATTGGAAACTGGGAAACTTGAGTGCAGAAGAGGAGAGTGGAATTCCACGTGTAGCGGTGAAATGCGTAGAGATGTGGAGGAACACCAGTGGCGAAGGCGACTCTCTGGTCTGTAACTGACGCTGAGGCGCGAAAGCGTGGGGAGCGAACAGGATTAGATACCCTGGTAGTCCACGCCGTAAACGATGAGTGCTAAGTGTTAGAGGGTTTCCGCCCTTTAGTGCTGCAGCTAACGCATTAAGCACTCCGCCTGGGGAGTACGGTCGCAAGACTGAAACTCAAAGGAATTGACGGGGGCCCGCACAAGCGGTGGAGCATGTGGTTTAATTCGAAGCAACGCGAAGAACCTTACCAGGTCTTGACATCCTTTGCCACTTCTAGAGATAGAAGGTTCCCCTTCGGGGGACAAAGTGACAGGTGGTGCATGGTTGTCGTCAGCTCGTGTCGTGAGATGTTGGGTTAAGTCCCGCAACGAGCGCAACCCTTGATCTTAGTTGCCAGCATTCAGTTGGGCACTCTAAGGTGACTGCCGGTGACAAACCGGAGGAAGGTGGGGATGACGTCAAATCATCATGCCCCTTATGACCTGGGCTACACACGTGCTACAATGGATGGTACAAAGGGCTGCGAGACCGCGAGGTTTAGCCAATCCCATAAAACCATTCTCAGTTCGGATTGCAGGCTGCAACTCGCCTGCATGAAGCTGGAATCGCTAGTAATCGCGGATCAGCATGCCGCGGTGAATACGTTCCCGGGCCTTGTACACACCGCCCGTCACACCACGAGAGTTTGCAACACCCGAAGTCGGTGGGGTAACCGCAAGGAGCCAGCCGCCTAAGGTGGGGTAGATGATTGGGGTGAAGTCGTAACAAGGTAGCCGTATCGGAAGGTGCGGCTGGATCACCTCCTTTCTAAGGATATGAGGTCGCTTTTGGTTTTTGTTTAGTTTTGAGAGAACTTTGTTCTCCATTTAAATAGGAAGTTTACTTTACAAGTAAGCGAGAACGTCATGCGCGTGCTTTTTTGTTCGTCGCAATCGTCTCTTTTATCCTTATATGAGATGGGCCTATAGCTCAGCTGGTTAGAGCGCACGCCTGATAAGCGTGAGGTCGATGGTTCGAGTCCATTTAGGCCCACCATCTCTTTAATACGGGGCCTTAGCTCAGCTGGGAGAGCGCCTGCCTTGCACGCAGGAGGTCAGCGGTTCGATCCCGCTAGGCTCCACCAAGAAAGTTGTTCTTTGAAAACTGGATAACGTAATTGATAACAAGTAATTCACTGAGATTTACGCTTACCATAGTGATTTTTCTTAGACTTTACAGTCTAAACAAACGATTGACCAATTTTTGGTTAAGTTATGAAGGGCGCACGGTGGATGCCTTGGCACTAGGAGCCGATGAAGGACGGGACTAACACCGATATGCTTTGGGGAGCTGTAAGTAAGCTTTGATCCAGAGATTTCCGAATGGGGAAACCCACTGTTCGTAATGGAACAGTATCTTTACCTGAATACATAGGGTACTGAAGGCAGACCCGGGGAACTGAAACATCTAAGTACCCGGAGGAAGAGAAAGCAAATGCGATTTCCCAAGTAGCGGCGAGCGAAACGGAATCAGCCCAAACCAAGAGGCTTGCCTCTTGGGGTTGTAGGACACTCTATACGGAGTTACAAAGGAACGGGGTAGATGAAGCGGCCTGGAAAGGCCTGTCATAGAAGGTAAAAACCCTGTAGTCGAAACTTCGTTCCCTCCAGAGTGGATCCTGAGTACGGCGGGACACGTGAAATCCCGTCGGAATCCGGGAGGACCATCTCCCAAGGCTAAATACTACCTAGTGACCGATAGTGAACCAGTACCGTGAGGGAAAGGTGAAAAGCACCCCGGAAGGGGAGTGAAAAGATCCTGAAACCGTGTGCTTACAAGTAGTCAGAGCCCGTTAACGGGTGATGGCGTGCCTTTTGTAGAATGAACCGGCGAGTTACGATCCCGTGCAAGGTTAAGTTGATGAGACGGAGCCGCAGCGAAAGCGAGTCTGAATAGGGCGAATTAGTACGTGGTCGTAGACCCGAAACCAGGTGATCTACCCATGTCCAGGGTGAAGTTCAGGTAACACTGAATGGAGGCCCGAACCCACGCACGTTGAAAAGTGCGGGGATGAGGTGTGGGTAGCGGAGAAATTCCAATCGAACTTGGAGATAGCTGGTTCTCTCCGAAATAGCTTTAGGGCTAGCCTCGAGTATGAGAGTCTTGGAGGTAGAGCACTGATTGGACTAGGGGCCCTCATCGGGTTACCGAATTCAGTCAAACTCCGAATGCCAAAGACTTGCTCCTCGGGAGTCAGACTGCGAGTGATAAGATCCGTAGTCAAGAGGGAAACAGCCCAGACCGCCAGCTAAGGTCCCAAAGTATACGTTAAGTGGAAAAGGATGTGGAGTTGCTTAGACAACCAGGATGTTGGCTTAGAAGCAGCCACCATTTAAAGAGTGCGTAATAGCTCACTGGTCGAGTGACTCTGCGCCGAAAATGTACCGGGGCTAAACGTATCACCGAAGCTGCGGACTGTTCTTACGAACAGTGGTAGGAGAGCGTTCTAAGGGCGTCGAAGCCAGACCGGAAGGACTGGTGGAGCGCTTAGAAGTGAGAATGCCGGTATGAGTAGCGAAAGAGGGGTGAGAATCCCCTCCACCGAATGCCTAAGGTTTCCTGAGGAAGGCTCGTCCGCTCAGGGTTAGTCGGGACCTAAGCCGAGGCCGAAAGGCGTAGGCGATGGACAACAGGTTGATATTCCTGTACCACCTCCTCACCATTTGAGCAATGGGGGGACGCAGGAGGATAGGGCAAGCGCGCTGCTGGATATGCGCGTCCAAGCAGTTAGGCCGGGAAGTAGGCAAATCCGCTTCCCATATAAGGCTGAGCTGTGATGGCGAGGGAAATTTAGTACCGAAGTTCCTGATTCCACACTGCCAAGAAAAGCCTCTAGCGAGGTGAGAGGTGCCCGTACCGCAAACCGACACAGGTAGGCGAGGAGAGAATCCTAAGGTGAGCGAGAGAACTCTCGTTAAGGAACTCGGCAAAATGACCCCGTAACTTCGGGAGAAGGGGTGCTTTTTAGGGTGAATAGCCCTGAAAAGCCGCAGTGAATAGGCCCAGGCGACTGTTTAGCAAAAACACAGGTCTCTGCGAAGCCGCAAGGCGAAGTATAGGGGCTGACGCCTGCCCGGTGCTGGAAGGTTAAGGGGAGAGGTTAGCGCAAGCGAAGCTTTGAACCGAAGCCCCAGTAAACGGCGGCCGTAACTATAACGGTCCTAAGGTAGCGAAATTCCTTGTCGGGTAAGTTCCGACCCGCACGAAAGGCGTAACGATCTGGGCACTGTCTCAACGAGAGACTCGGTGAAATTATAGTACCTGTGAAGATGCAGGTTACCCGCGACAGGACGGAAAGACCCCGTGGAGCTTTACTGCAGCCTGATATTGAATTTTGGTACAGCTTGTACAGGATAGGTAGGAGCCTTGGAAGCCGGAGCGCCAGCTTCGGTGGAGGCATTGGTGGGATACTACCCTTGCTGTATTGAAATTCTAACCCGCAGCCCTTACCGGGCTGGGAGACAGTGTCAGGCGGGCAGTTTGACTGGGGCGGTCGCCTCCTAAAATGTAACGGAGGCGCCCAAAGGTTCCCTCAGAATGGTTGGAAATCATTCGCAGAGTGTAAAGGCACAAGGGAGCTTGACTGCGAGACCTACAAGTCGAGCAGGGACGAAAGTCGGGCTTAGTGATCCGGTGGTTCCGCATGGAAGGGCCATCGCTCAACGGATAAAAGCTACCCCGGGGATAACAGGCTTATCTCCCCCAAGAGTCCACATCGACGGGGAGGTTTGGCACCTCGATGTCGGCTCATCGCATCCTGGGGCTGTAGTCGGTCCCAAGGGTTGGGCTGTTCGCCCATTAAAGCGGTACGCGAGCTGGGTTCAGAACGTCGTGAGACAGTTCGGTCCCTATCCGTCGTGGGCGCAGGAAATTTGAGAGGAGCTGTCCTTAGTACGAGAGGACCGGGATGGACGCACCGCTGGTGTACCAGTTGTCTTGCCAAAGGCATCGCTGGGTAGCTATGTGCGGAAGGGATAAGTGCTGAAAGCATCTAAGCATGAAGCCCCCCTCAAGATGAGATTTCCCATCACATTTGTGAGTAAGAACCCTGAAAGATGATCAGGTTGATAGGTCTGAGGTGGAAGCGCGGTGACGTGTGGAGCTGACAGATACTAATCGTTCGAGGACTTAACCACAGTATAACTAAGCGTAAATTGCACGTGAATCTTGTTATCAAACGTTACTCAGTTTTGAAAGAATAACTTCTTTCAACCAATTGCATATTGTCTGGTGATGATGGCAAAGAGGTCACACCCGTTCCCATGCCGAACACGGAAGTTAAGCTCTTTAGCGCCGATGGTAGTTGGGGGTTTCCCCCTGTGAGAGTAGGACGTTGCCAGGCACGCAGAAAGAGGACAGCAGAGATGCTGTTCTTTTTTGTTGTTCGGAAAAGAATAGGATGTAGGTAAATTTAATCCGGGCAAGGGTATTTGCGCCTGAGTGAAGGTAATGGATCAACTGAATCGTACCCTGGCAAACTGTAAAACGATGTTAGAGGGTAAGCAACCGCCCGAATCGTACCCTGTAAAACTGTAAAACGATATTAGAGGGTAAGCAAAGTCTCGAATCGTACCCTGTAAAACCGTAAATCGATATTAGAGGGTAAGCAAAGTCTCGAATTGTACCCTGCTAAACCGTAAAACGATATTAGAGGGTAAGCAACCACCCGAATCGTACCCTGTAAAACCGTAAAACGATATTAGAGGGTAAGCAAACCCCCGAATCGTACCCTGTAAAACTGTAAAACGATGTTAGAGGGTAAGCAAAGTCTCGAATCGTACCCTGCTAAACCGTAAAACGATATCAGAGGGTAAGCAAAAGGCCTAAATGAAAGCAAGTAGATCCTGCATGTTCTATAAAAAAAGAACGCCTCTCCCTGCAGCCCGGTTATTTTATATAGACATACACGATTTGGGCTCACCGGCATACAATGGGAGAGGGAATGAGTATTCGAAATTTTGTATACAACAGTGGATCTGTGGCAAAACTGCTTGTATGGAGGTGGAGAACAGTGAATTCGGAAGATGTGAAGAAACCGGCTGGGGAAACGTGTATTATATGCGATACAGAAAAGGTGAAGGGAATTCATCTCTATACAAGTTTTGTTTGTACAGATTGCGAGACTGATATGATTCAGACAGAAACGGAAGATCCCAAGTACGCCTATTACGTTGATAAACTGCGGAGGGTGAAAACACCGCCGCTCTATTCTTAAGCTGCCGTCACAGGCGGCTTTTTTTGTTTTATGCGCATTAGGAAGTCCATGTTTATTTCTCAGGCGCAAGCGTCCGCAAAACAGCCTGGATCGAATCTGCCGGCCAGGTCTGTCAGACCTGACTCCGGTGCTTGCGCTTTTTTCGGCGGGCTTCTATTGATATAATGGCAATAAGACATAATAAAGGACGGTTTCGTTAGATGGCAGCACCGCTGTATGAAGCATTAAAGAAGCATGAGCTTCAAAACCCGGTTTCGTTTCATGTGCCGGGGCATAAGTATGGAAAGGTTTTTCCGGAGGAGGCTGCAGGAGATTTCAGGAGCGTTCTCAGGCTTGATGCAACGGAGATCACGGGACTTGATGACCTTCATGATCCAAGCGGCCCCATATTGGAGGCGCAGAGGCTGGCTGCTGAGCTGTATCAGGCAGATGAAACATTTTTCCTTGTGAACGGGTCAACTTCCGGGAATTTGGCGATGATTATGGCTTGCTGTGAGCCTGGAAAGCCTGTTTTGGTTCAGCGCAATAGCCACAAGTCAATCATTAATGCCATCAGGCTCTCCGGGGCAAAGCCGGTATTTCTTTCACCAAGGATGGACGAAGCGTACGGTGTTCCGTCCTATGTGGAGACAGAGACGGTGAAAGAAGCTGTAAAAAGGTTTCCGGAGGCAAAGGCACTCATTTTGACAAATCCGAATTACTACGGTATCACTGCAGACCTCAGAGAAGCGGTGGAACTTGCTCACAGAGAAGGAATTCCTGTTTTGGTGGATGAAGCTCATGGCGCTCACTTTGTTCCCGGCATGCCATTCCCTGCTTCTTCAATTGAAGCAGGGGCTGATGCTGTTGTTCAGTCCGCTCATAAAACGCTTCCTGCGATGACAATGGGGTCATTCCTCCATGTGAATGGCGGGCTGATTGATCGGAACAGGCTTTCATACTATCTGTCTGTTTTTCAAAGCAGCAGCCCTTCATACCCTATTATGGCCTCGCTTGATTTGGCAAGGGAGTATATGGAGAAGCTTGTTTTATCCAAAGGTGCGGATGAAATCTTGCAAGCTGTGGACGTCTTTAAAAAAAGCGTGGAGGCGAACAAAGAGGTTGAAATTGTCACGACAATGGATAAACGCGCAATCATCGATCCTTTAAAACTGACAATCAGGTCTGCAGCCGGGCTTTCAGGGTTTGAGCTTCAGCGCCGCCTTGAAGAGCAGGGAGTCTATACAGAGCTTGCAGATATCCAAAATGTTCTTCTTGTTTTGCCTCTCAGCAGCAATCAGGCAGATTCATTCCTCTTTTCTTCTGATAAGGGCGATGAGGGAAGAATTCCATTTGATCCGCTTTTATATAAGGAAGAAAATCAAAAAATCAGTATGCTTCCCCTATCGTACGGGGAATTAAATGGGTATAGTAAAGAAGTCGCATCATTTGAAGATGCAGCCGGGCTGTTAAGCGGAGAGGCTGTTATTCCGTATCCGCCGGGTATTCCTCTTTTAATGGAAGGGGAAGTCATTACCGAGGAGCATGTGAGGCAGATCAGAACATTAATGGCATGCAAAGCGCGCTTTCAGGGCGGACAGGCATTGAAAGATGAACAGCTTGCTGTTTATATACAGAAAAGGTGATTGTAGTGAAAGGGACGTTTATTACATTTGAAGGGCCGGAGGGAGCAGGGAAAACGACTGTTCTGCAAAAGGTTCATGAGGAGTTTAAACAAAAAGGCATTGAGGCTGTTTTTACAAGAGAACCCGGAGGAATCCGGATTGCCGAACAGATCCGTGAAGTGATTTTAAATAAAGAAAATACGGAGATGGATGCAAGAACAGAAGCGCTGCTTTATGCAGCTGCCAGAAGACAGCATATGGTTGAAAAAGTCATTCCGGCATTAAATGAAGGAAAGCTGATCATTTGCGACCGTTTTATTGACAGTTCTCTTGCTTATCAGGGATATGCGCGCGGGATTGGCACAGAAGAGGTATACTCCATCAATCTGTTTGCCATTGACGGGGTCATGCCTGATCTCACGATTTATTTTGATATCGCTCCTGAACGCGGTTTGATGAGGATCAGCCGCAATGACGGCCGTGAAGTGAACCGGCTTGATCTTGAAAAGATGGATTTTCATGAGAAAGTTCAGGAAGGGTATAAACAAACGATAGAAAGATTTCCGGACCGGATCAAAGTGATCAACGCCGATCAGAGTCTTGAAGATGTGTGCCGGGACGTAATGGAAGTTTTAATTCCTTATTTAAAGTGAACGCTGATATAATGGGAATACAATTACCATAAATGAAACAATGCTTTATAGAAAGATAGCTGTTAAACTATAAGGAGGCATACATGATGAAAATGATCATTGCGGTTGTACAGGACCAGGACAGCAATAAGCTGTCGAGTGCATTGGTTGAACATAATTTCAGAGCGACAAAGCTTGCATCAACGGGCGGTTTCTTAAAATCCGGGAACACAACGTTCATGATTGGGACAGAAGATGCCCGGGTTGAGAAGGCATTATCTGTCATCAGGGAAAATTGCCAGTCAAGAGAACAGCTGGTGGCACCCGTCTCTCCAATGGGAGGAAATGCGGATTCCTATGTCCCTTATCCTGTTGAAGTAGAGGTCGGCGGAGCGACGGTGTTTGTTCTTCCGATTGAACAGTTTCACCATTTTTAAGGTGACGATATGAAAATTAATCAGGATCTCCGCACAGCGCCGGATAAACGAAATGCAGGCCCTATGCCTTCCGGTGCAAGCCGTCCGTTTTCCGAGCTCGTGCAAAAACAGGAGACGAAGCTGCATATGCATCAGCTGAACGGAATGCTTGCAAGTGTGGAGGAAGCCGGCCGCCGTGTAGCCAAGTCCCGCAATATGAGGGACCTTGCGCGGTACAAATCCCTTGTAAAGCGGATGATGAAAGAAGCTGTAGAATACGGACTGCAGCTGAAACAGTCCTCGAGTTTTGATTTCACCGGCAGCAGCAGAAATCATACAACCGTATTGGAAATTGACCGGCAGCTGATTGAATTGACAGATGCTTTGCTTCAGGAGGAGCAGTCCTCCATTGACATACTGGCAAAAATAGGCGAAATCAAAGGCCTTTTAATGAACCTTTATACGTAAAGAGTGATAGAAATGACGATGAGCACATGGAATGATTTAGAAGAGTACCAGCCCAGAGTCCTTAAACTGCTTGGAAACAGCTTTGAGAAGAACCGCCTTGCTCACGCGTACCTTTTTGAAGGGAAAAAAGGTACCGGAAAAAAGGAAGTCAGTCTTCTTCTCGCCAGAAGCTATTTTTGTGAAAAACCGGACGGGCATAAGCCGTGTGAGACATGCAGAAACTGCAAGCGCATCCATTCCGGAAACCATCCTGATCTGCATCTGGTGGAGCCGGATGGACTTTCGATAAAAAAATGGCAGATTCAAAGTCTTCAGGAAGAGTTTACAAAAACAGGGGTAGAATCAAACAAAAAGCTGTATATCATCTCCCACGCTGATAAAATGACGGCAAATGCCGCAAACAGCCTGCTTAAATTCCTGGAGGAGCCAAACGCGGACACGATGGCCATTCTTTTGACCGAACAAGTGCATCAGATGCTTGACACTATTCTCTCAAGATGCCAGACGCTCACTTTCATGCCGCTCCCCGTCTCAGCCATTGAAAAGGAGCTGCTAAAGCAGGATGTGCCTGCTAATTATGCAAGACTCGCTGCAAGAATGACCAACAGTTCTGAAAAAGCGCTCGAATTAAGTCGAGATGATTGGTTTGCACAGGCAAGACGTGTAGTGATAAAATTGTATGAAGTGATCTTTAAGCGAAATGGACAGGCGTTCGTCCAGGTTCAAACGCAATGGGTGCCTTTTTTCGCTGAAAAAGAACAGCAGGACATGGCTTTTGACTTGCTTTTATATGTATATAAAGACATTCTTTCCATCCAAATAGGCAATACAGATCATGTTATCTATCAAGATCTGCTTCCACAGTTAGAACAACATGCCATTCAAGTATCCAGACAAAAGATCCTTGAAAAAATCACTTCTATATTAGAAGCAAAAAAAAGACTCCAGATGAATGTGAGTCCACAATTACTGATGGAGCAATTGGTTTTATCTTTGCAGGAGGGATAGAATTGTACGATGTAGTGGGTGTCCGCTTTAAAAAAGCGGGTAAAATATATTATTTCGACCCTAATGGGCTTCAAATAGAAAACGAAGATTTTGTGATTGTCGAAACAGTAAGAGGCGTCGAGTTCGGCAAAGTCGTCATTCATAAAAAGCAGGTTGGAGAGAATGACATCGTTCTTCCTCTGAAAAAAGTGCTGAGGGTGGCTGATGCAAAAGACCGCCTGATCGTAGATGAAAACCATCATGCAGCAAAAGAGGCGTATGAGGTCTGCCAGCATAAGGTGACAGAGCACCGGCTTGATATGAAGCTTGTAGATGTTGAGTATACATTTGACCGGAACAAGGTTATTTTTTATTTCACAGCAGATGGCCGCGTGGACTTCAGGGAGCTTGTAAAGGATCTGGCGGCTATTTTCAAAACGCGCATTGAACTGCGCCAGATTGGCGTCAGGGATGAGGCAAAGATGCTTGGAGGCATCGGACCCTGCGGCAGAATGCTTTGCTGCTCCACATTCCTTGGCGATTTTGAACCGGTTTCCATCAAGATGGCGAAAGATCAGAACCTTTCGCTCAATCCAACAAAAATTTCCGGCTTGTGCGGAAGGCTTATGTGCTGCCTGAAATATGAAAATGATGAATATGAATCTGCCAAAGAACAGCTTCCTGATATCGGTGAGTCAATCGGCACGCCGATAGGCACAGGAAAAGTAGTCGGGTTAAATATATTGGAACGGGTTTTGCAGGTTGAACTTTCAGAAAAAGACCGCGTGGTTGAATTTACTTGGGAAGAATTAATGAAAGAAGGCGCTGTTCCAATGAAATCCACAGATTGATGAGGTGGAACAAGTGGATAAAAAAGAAATCTTTGAATCTGTAAGCAGCATGGA
Organism: Metabacillus sp. SLBN-84; assembly: GCF_053629595.1. Classification (NCBI taxonomy): domain Bacteria; kingdom Bacillati; phylum Bacillota; class Bacilli; order Caryophanales; family Bacillaceae; genus Metabacillus; species Metabacillus sp. SLBN-84. The sequence continues at coordinate 50,477 of NZ_JBRJIP010000001.1, read as the reverse complement.
AGAACAAATCGGTTCCCTGTACAGACAGCTTGGAGAGCTGAAGCATCACCTTGGCGGCCTGCTTGAGGAGAATCATCATCTTCAGATTGAAAATGATAACCTCCGCAGACGCCTGAATGCAACAGCAGCTGCAGCAGATCAAAAGAAGCAGATGAAACAGCATACAGATAAACAGGGAATGGATTCAAAGATTGTGGACATTGGAGAGGGCTATGATAACCTGGCCCGTCTCTATCAGGAAGGTTTCCATATATGCAATGTTCACTATGGAAGTGTCCGCAAAGACGGAGACTGTTTGTTCTGTCTTTCCTTTCTTAATAAGAAATAACCGGGCTTTCCTGCGAGGGGAAGCTTTTTTTAAGGTCTGAAAAGAAATATTCTGAACGGATTTGTTCTTGTTAAGGATATTATAATGAATGTAAGGATATGGATAGTTTATCCTCGGCAAGCGTAAGCGCCTAGATCCTCTGTCAGAACAACAAAAAAGGCGGGACCCGGACTTTTCTGCCGGATTCATATCTGCCTATCGGAGCGGGCCTTGGCACTTGCGCTTTTGTTGATATTTATATAGAAAGAAAGGATTTTACGATGGTCGATTTAACAGGAGATGAGCGTTTGGATTACCTTCTGGCTGAGGATTTAAGGATTGTGCAGAGTCCGTCTGTTTTTGCCTTCAGTTTAGATGCGGTTCTTCTATCCAAGTTTGCTTATATGCCGATTCAAAAAGGGAAAGTGCTGGATTTATGCTCAGGGAATGCCGTGATTCCGCTGCTGCTTTCGACAAGATCTAAAGCAGACATTACCGGTGTTGAAATTCAGGAGCGGCTTTTTCAAATGGCTGAAAAAAGCATTGCCTATAATAACCTCCAGAATCAAATCACGATGATTCACGGTGATTTAAAGGATATGCCGGGCTTACTTGGCCACGGGAAATTTGATGTGATCACGTGCAACCCGCCTTATTTCAAAACGCCGAAGAAGGATGAACAAAATCAGAATGAACATTTAGCGATTGCGCGGCACGAAATTCTCTGCACGCTTGAGGATGTCATATGTGCGACCAGCAAGCTTGCCCGAATGGGTGCAAAGATCGCCTTTGTTCACCGGCCTGGCAGACTGCTTGAAATTACGGAGCTTATGAAAAAATACAAAATCGAGCCTAAACGGATTCAGCTCGTATATCCTAAGCAGGGAAAAGAAGCAAATACCCTGCTGATAGAAGGAATTAAAGGCGGACAGCCGGATCTGAAGATTCTTCCTCCGCTTTTTGTCTACAATCAGAACAATGAATACACAGATGAAGTGAAAGAGATCCTGTATGGAAAGCAATAGCACTCATTTTTTCTATGTGCTTGAGTGCAGGGACGGAAGTTATTATGCAGGCTATACGAATGATCTTGCCGCCCGCCTGGAGAAGCATAATGCCGGAAAGGGTGCCAAGTATACACGGGCGAGAGGCCCTGTGAAGCTCCTGTATGCAAAGCAATTTTCCTCAAAAAGGCCGGCGATGAGGGCGGAATATGCTTTTAAACAGCTGCCGAGGAGAAAGAAGGAAGAGTTTCTTGCTGATCCTGAACGCTTTACAGCTTGGGATTTCTGGCAGGGGGAGGATGATGAAGATGCAGGAACAGAAAAGCTTTAATGTGGACACAGAGTGGGGCTCGCTCTACCTTGTGCCAACGCCGATCGGCAATCTGGAGGATATGACCTTCCGCGCCGTTTCCATTTTGAAAGAAGTAGATGTGATTGCTGCAGAGGATACAAGGGAGTCTAAAAAGCTCTGCAATCATTTTGAGATTGGTACACAGCTGATCAGCTATCATGAACATAATAAAGAATCAAGCGGCTTTAAAATTCTGGAACTGATGAAACAGGGGAAAAATGTAGCGCTTGTCAGCGATGCGGGCATGCCGATTATCTCGGACCCCGGAAGCAAGCTTGTGGAAGATATCCTTGCTGAAGGCGGAAAGGTGATCCCTCTTCCAGGTGCAAATGCAGCACTTACAGCACTTGTGGCATCAGGCATAACTCCCCAGCCCTTTTACTTTTTCGGTTTTTTGGACAGGCAGAAAAAAGAAAAGAAAAAACAGCTGGAAGCTTTGGCAAACCGGACGGAAACGATGATTTTTTATGAATCTCCGCACAGGCTGAAAGAAACACTTGCAGCAATGGCGGAGATTCTGGGAGAACGCCGTATCTGTCTTTCTAGAGAGCTCACAAAACGATTTGAAGAATTCATCAGAGGGACAATACCTGAAGCTGTGAAGTGGGCTGAGGAAAACCAGATCCGCGGAGAGTTCTGTCTGATTGTGGAGGGACAGGATATCAACAGCATCCCTGCAGAAGATGAGTGGTGGGATTCTCTGTCGCTTGAAGAGCATGTTGCGCATTATGTGAACGAGGGAATGTCATCGAAAGAGGCAATCAAACAGGTTTCAAAGGAGCGGAATGTTCCGAAGAGAGATGTGTATCAGTCTTATCACGTTGAATAGGATAAAAAAAAAGACCTGGCGGATTTCCGCCAGGTCTTTCGTATTTACTTCACTAAGTTGCTTTGGATTTCTTTAAGGATCTGCTCTGCACCTTCACGGCTTAGAACTAATTTTCCGTTGCCAAGAGTGAAGTTATCGTCAGATACTTCGCCAGTTACAGCGCAAGTCATGTTTGGTTTATATTTTTTAAGGATAATTCTTTCATCATCCACATAGATTTCAAGAGCGTCTTTTTCAGCGATTCCAAGTGTGCGGCGCAATTCGATTGGAATTACCACTCGGCCAAGCTCGTCAACTTTACGTACAATACCTGTAGATTTCATATTTTGTTCTCCTCCCAATAATAAAGGTTCTATATGTGTTTTTTCTTAAACTTCGTCATAATTCGACAAAATCTTCATCCTCATAAGCATAACAGTGTTTCCAATAAACGTCAATCAGAAACTATTCAATAGGCTGCGAAAATAAGTGAAAGTTTCGTGAACCCTTACAGCCTTAGCGGTATTAAGATATATACCCGTCAAAAAAGGAAAATAAACGCATAAAAGGGAATATATAATTATACATAGAATAGTATTAATTCAAAATATTGTTAACTATATTATAACGATTGTTCGACAAGAATCAACAAAAATTATTCATTAGGAAACATTTGGCATAATTATGCCACTCATACTATTCCTGGGGGTCTTTGTTTTTTTGTCCATAGAAGGTATATTTTCTTGATATTAAAGGCTAAGATGGTATCATAAAGAGTATAATTCGATTGGAAATCTATTAAGGATAAGCGCTCTCGTCCATTGGGCGGGGGCTTTTTCCAGAAATAAGAATATATAGATGCGCATTGCCGGCATCAGACGCCTGCGCTTTTCTTATCTCTATCCTAGAGACAGTCACCATTACCGGGAGGGAAACCGATGGAAGATCAGAGAAAATCGTTCTACCTTACAACACCTATTTATTATCCAAGCGGAAAGCTTCATATTGGACATGCATATACAACCGTTGCCGGGGATGCAATGGCCCGCTATAAACGCATGCGCGGATTCGACGTCATGTATCTGACAGGAACAGATGAGCACGGCCAGAAAATACAGCGTAAAGCAGAAGAAATCGGCGTCACTCCACAAAAATATGTCGATGACATTGTCAGCGGAATTAAAGATCTGTGGAGCAAGCTCGACATTTCTTATGACGATTTTATCCGTACGACTCAGGACCGCCATAAAGAAATTGTAGAGAAAGTGTTTGCGCAGCTGCTTGAGCAGGGCGATATCTATCTTGACCAATACGAAGGATGGTACTGTACGCCGTGTGAGTCCTTCTTTACGGAAAGACAGCTTGAAAACGGCAACTGCCCTGACTGCGGACGTCCTGTTGAAAAAGTAAAGGAAGAGTCCTATTTCTTTAAAATGAGCAAATATGCAGACCGTCTCCTTGCGTACTACGAAGAAAATCCGGAATTCATTCAGCCTGAATCACGCAAAAATGAAATGATCAACAATTTCATTAAGCCCGGCCTTGAGGATCTTGCTGTTTCCCGTACGACATTTGACTGGGGAGTGAAGGTTCCCGGTGATCCGAAGCACGTCATTTATGTATGGATTGACGCTCTTTCCAACTATATAACTGCTCTTGGATACGGAACAGAAAACGATGAAAAGTACCGGAAATACTGGCCGGCAGATGTTCACCTCGTCGGCAAAGAGATTGTCCGCTTCCATACAATTTATTGGCCAATCATGCTGATGGCCCTCGATTTGCCGCTGCCAAAGAAAGTGTTCGCACACGGCTGGCTGCTGATGAAAGACGGTAAAATGTCCAAATCAAAAGGCAATGTTGTGGACCCGGTCACGCTTATTGACCGATATGGCCTTGATGCTCTCCGCTACTACTTGCTTAGAGAAGTGCCTTTTGGCTCTGACGGTGTTTTCACTCCGGAAGGATTTATCGAAAGAGTGAATTATGACCTTGCCAATGACTTAGGGAACCTGCTGAACAGAACGGTTGCCATGATTCAGAAATACTTTGACGGCGAAATTCCTGCCTACAGCGGAGCACAAACCGAATTTGACGGTACGCTTGCTGCATTCAGCGGGGAAACGATTAAGAAGTATGAAGAAGCGATGGAAAAGATGGAATTCTCGATTGCTCTTAATGCGCTATGGCAATTTATCAGCAGAACAAATAAATACATTGATGAAACACAGCCATGGGTTCTGGCAAAAGATGAGGAAAACCGCGGTAAATTAGGTTCAGTGATGGTGCATTTAGCTGAGTCTCTCCGCATCTCCGCCATTTTGCTGAAGCCGTTTTTGACCAAAACACCTGAAAAGATGTTCGAACAGCTTGGCATTTCGGATGCTTCCCTGAAGGAATGGGACAGTCTGTCCTCATTCGGCAGCATCCCACAGGTGAAGGTTGCAAAAGGAGTTCCAATCTTCCCTCGTTTAGAGGTTGAAGAAGAGGTTGCCTATATTAAAGAACAGATGCAGGGTACGGCTCCTGCACCAGCTGAGGAAGCTAAAAAAGAAGAAAAAGCAGAAACAGCACCGGAAATTACGTTTGATGAGTTCATGAAGGTTGAAATGCGTGTAGCTGAAGTCATCCATGCAGAGCCTGTAAAAAAAGCAGACCGTCTGCTCAAGCTGCAGCTTGATCTTGGCTCGGAAAAAAGACAGGTTGTATCAGGGATTGCAAAAAGCTATCAGCCTGACCAGCTTGTAGGGAAGAAAGTCATCTGCATTACAAACCTTAAACCGGTTAAGCTTCGCGGAGAGCTGTCACAGGGAATGATTCTTGCCGGCGGCGGAGAAGGAAACTTGTCGCTTGCTACTGTCGATTCAAGTCTTCCAAATGGTACAATTATTAAATAAAAAAGAGAAAAAAAGAGGTGTTTCACGTGTAACAATCGGGGATAACGCCTCTTTTTTTCTGTTTCAAATCGTGACGAAAGGATGTCGAAAGATGTTATTTGATACACATGCACACTTGAACGCCATCCAGTATCAGGATGACCTTGAAGAAGTGATTGAAAGGGCGCTCCATGAAGGCGTGACCCATACTGTTGTTGTTGGCTTTGATACAGAAACGATTACAAAAGCGATTGAACTTGCTGAAGCATACGATTTTATTTATGCAGCAGTCGGCTGGCATCCGGTTGATGCGATTGATATGACGGATGCCGATTTAGAATGGATTAAAGAGCTTGCGTCTCATCCTAAAGTAGTTGCTATAGGGGAGATGGGCCTTGACTACTACTGGGACAAATCACCAAAGGATGTTCAAAAAGAGGTATTCAGAAAGCAGATTGCTCTTGCAAAGGAAGTGAATCTTCCGATCATTATCCACAACCGGGATGCAACAGCAGACGTAGTTGAGATTCTTCAGGAAGAAGGGGCGAGCGAAGTAGGCGGGATCATGCACTGTTTTACAGGAAGCCTTGAAGTGGCGAGACAGTGCATGGAAATGAATTTCTACATTTCATTCGGCGGGCCTGTCACATTCAAAAATGCCAAAAAGCCAAAAGAGGTTGCAGCTGAAATTCCAATGGAAAGACTTTTGATTGAAACGGATTGCCCTTATTTAACACCTCATCCGTTCAGAGGAAAACGAAACGAACCAGGCTATGTAAAGTATGTAGCGGAGCAGATTGCGGAGCTTCGCGGTATGGATTATGCGGATTTTGTAAAACAAACGTCCGACAATGCAAAGAGAATTTTCGGCATTTCTCGCTAAGGAATTTTGTCATTTTTTGCGGGAGCCTGTCCGAAAACTCACTGGAAATATGAGGTTCTACCCGTCTTCTTTTTCTCATAGGATATATTTGTCGACAAGAAATTCTTCACTTTTTGATCTTTTTTTAGCATAATAGTGTTTACGATTAGAAAAAAATGAAAAAAGTGGGTGAGGGTTGACAGCAAGATCGTTACTCTATATAATCCTCGGAGGAGAAGGAGGCGTTTTTCATAGTGATAAACCATATGAAAAAGCTGTTATCCGAAAGACTAAGCATGAACAAGATTGTCCTCGCAATTGTCAGTTTAGTCGTTTTAGCTACGGGTACCGCGTTCGCTACATTTGAAGCGACGAAGAACACCGTAACTGTCACGATGAACGGCAAAAGCGAGAAGCTCAGGACACATGCACGTACAGTAGATGAATTACTCCAAGATTTAAACATAGATAGAAAAAAAGAAGATAACGTATCACCGGAAGGCGATGCTGAAATCAAAAACAACCTGAACGTTGTTTTTGAGGCTTCGAAACCTGTACAGTTAACTGTGGATGATGAGAAAAGGACAATAAGGACAACAGCCAAAACCGTAGAAGAATTTTTGAAGGAACAGAACATAAAGATTACCGGGCACGATAAGATGAATGCTTCAAAAGATACAAAGATATCAGATAATCTTAAGCTCAACATTGAGAAAGCCATACAGATTACACTAACAGTTGGAGATAAAAAACAACAAGTATGGTCAACTTCGACTACTGTCGCTGACTTTTTGAAAGACCAAAAAGTACAGGTAAATGAACTTGATAAGGTTGAACCCCAAATTCATGAAACATTGAGTGCAAATGATGCCGTAATCGTCACACGCGTAGAAAAAGTCACCGATGTAGTGGAAGAACCAGTTGCGTTTTCAGTTGTAACAAAGAATGACCAAGACATTCCTAAAGGAAAACAGGAAGTTATTAAACCTGGTTCAGAAGGCAAAGTTGCGAAACATTTTGAAGTTATGCTTGAAAATGGAAAAGAAGTGTCTAGAAAGCTGATCAAAGAAGAGACTGTGAAAGAAAGTCAGGATCGTGTAGTGGCACTGGGCACAAAAGCTGCGCCTAAACCGGCTGCAAGCAAACCGGAAACAGTGTCCAGATCTAATGATTCTGTATCCAAAGAGTTTTACGTAACATCAACAGCATACACAGCACACTGCAACGGATGTTCAGGTACAACGGCGACAGGTGTGGATTTGAGAGCAAATCCAAGCGCCAAGGTCATTGCCGTTGATCCGAGCGTGATTCCGCTTGGCACAAAAGTGTATGTTGAAGGCTACGGGTATGCCGTTGCCTCTGATACAGGCGGCGCTATTAAAGGGAAAAAGATTGATGTATTCTTCTCTGATAAGGGAGCAGCCTACCGCTGGGGAAGAAAGACCGTTAAAATAAGAGTACTGAACTAATCATATGACGGCAGGGGGATGTAAGTCCCTCTGTCTTTTTGTGTTTGAATGGGGTACAATTACGTTTTAACCAGACAGCGAAGCACCAATAGCTATTTATAAATTAGACGTTTGACTACTCAAAAAAGTTTCACCTTTTTGGAGGAAAATATGAAAATCAAAGAAATTATTGTAGTGGAAGGCAGAGACGATACGACGGCCATCAAACGGTCTGTTGACGCCGACACAATCGAGACGAACGGCTCTGCGGTTGGAGATGCGGTCATTGAACAGATCCGACTTGCACAGAAGACACGGGGAGTTATTATTTTCACAGACCCTGATTTTCCGGGTGAAAAAATCCGCAAGATGGTTGCCGAACAGGTTCCCGGCTGCAAGCATGCCTTTTTGGCAAAGCCTGATGCACGTCCGAAAAACGGCAGGGGCATAGGCGTAGAGCATGCTTCAAAAGAGGCCATAAGGAACGCTCTGAAGGATGTTAAAGAAGAAATGGCGGATACCGATCCTGTCATTCATAAAAGCGATTTGCTGGCAGCGGGTCTGATCGGAGGTCCAAAAGCAAAGGACCGGAGAGAAAGACTTGGCGTGCTTTTAAAAATAGGATACACAAACGGCAAGCAGCTTGAAAAAAGACTTCATATGTTCAAGATAACAAGAGAAGCTTTTGCACAAGCTATTGAGGAGATTGTTCGGGAGGAGCAGCAGAATGATTAAAGATATTGCAACACCGGTCCGCACGAAGGCCATTTTGGAAAAGTACGGCTTTTCATTTAAAAAGAGTCTTGGACAGAACTTTCTGATCGATCCGAATGTCCTGACAAGAATTGTTGACCATGCAGGGGTAACAGAAGAAACGGGTGTTATTGAAATTGGTCCCGGAATAGGGGCGCTGACTGAACAGCTGGCAAAGCGGGCTAAAAAAGTCGTTGCCTTTGAGATTGACCAGAGGCTGATCCCAATCTTAAAGGATACTCTGTCCCCGTATGATAACGTTTCAGTCATTCACCAGGATGTTCTGGAGGCAGATGTCAAAACGGTAATGGACGAGCAGTTTAAAGACTGCAGGGAAGTCATGGTCGTTGCCAATCTGCCTTACTACGTGACGACTCCGATTATTATGAAGCTCCTTGAAGATCAGCTTCCTTTAAAAGGCATCGTTGTTATGCTCCAAAAAGAGGTCGCAGACAGAATTGAGGCGTCTCCGTCCTCTAAAGACTACGGATCGCTTTCTATAGCAGTACAGTACTATACAGAGGCTAAAACCGTTATGACAGTGCCGAGAACAGTCTTTATGCCGCAGCCGAACGTCGACTCGGCCATCATCAGGCTGCTGCTCCGAAATGAAGCGAAAGTAACGGTAAAAGATGAGGCGTTTTTCTTTAAAGTGGTCAGAGGAAGCTTTGCTCAAAGAAGAAAAACCCTGCTTAACAATTTGCAGCACTCCCTCCAAAACGGCAAAGAAAAGAAAGCCGCTATTGAAGAGGCCCTTGAGAAGGCCGGCATCGACGGCAGAAGACGGGGAGAAACGCTTTCCATCGAAGAATTTGCTTTGCTCAGTGATCAGCTCATTGGGGAATTTAAGGAATAACGGCACGGTTGAACCCTGCAGTCTATGAGGCTGCGGGGTTTTTCTATGTGTATGCAGCGGACTGAAGGAAGGAAGCTTCCAAATTATCACACTTTTGCTGAAATGTCATAGGCTAGAAAAGGAGTTCTAAGCACACTGATGTTTACGGACCCTGCACAGCAAGTCCTCTCTTGGTCTGTGCGGTGTCCTGTATGGGAATGTTTCAGCGAATCGGTCATTTGGAGTGAAGAACATGCAAGTTAAAATAGGTGATATTGTAGCCCGCAAATCTTATCAGTGCGATGTCCTGTTCAGAGTCATAGATCTGAAGCAGACAGAAGACGGCAATTGGGCTGCTATTTTATACGGAGAAGAAGTACGTCTGATCGCTGATGCTCTCTGCGATGATTTAGCAGTGATCGATGACCGTGAGCGCATGGAGAGGAAAGTGCACGAAAAAGAAAAGCTTGAGCAGTCTCTCTATCTGCTGAAACAGGATTACCGGCTGCTGCAGGAAAAGAGGGAGTACCAGGCAACAGCAAACTACAGCCACAATGAGGAGTTTTTTCATCTTCCGGGAAAGGTTCTTCACCTGGACGGAGATCCGACATACTTGCAAAAGTGCCTGTCGCTTTACGAACGGGTGGGCGTACCTGTTTTTGGCGTTCATGTAAAAGAAACAGAAATGGAAAATGTTGTGGCAGAACTGATTGAAGAATACCGGCCGAATATTCTCGTTGTGACGGGCCATGATGCTTATTCAAAGCATAAAGGGCCGATCAATGACCTGAATGCGTACCGCCATTCCAAGCATTTTGTTCAAACTGTCCGCAATGCGCGGAAAGCGGTGCCCCATCTTGATCAGCTGGTCATTTTTGCCGGTGCGTGCCAGTCTCATTTTGAATCGATTATAAGAGCGGGAGCCAATTTTGCCAGTTCCCCGTCAAGAGTGAATATTCATGCACTTGACCCTGTTTATATTGTAGCGAAAATAAGTTTTACGCCATTTTCAGAGCGAATCAACGTCTGGGATGTGCTGCGCAATACCCTGACAAGAGAAAAAGGGCTTGGCGGCATCGAAACAAAGGGAGTACTCAGAACAGGAATGCCTTATCGCAGGCACGATGACACCAGTTCTTCGTGAGACCGCTTTTCGTGAGACAGCGGTCTTTTTCCCCTTAAATCTCTTTAAGGGTACAATTTTTCCTTTCTTTACATAAAACAAGAGAATTAGGTAAATCCTACATTGTAGAGATAGAGGGAATTTTGTTGAAAACATTTTGTTGACAGTGATCTTTCATCACTGATATAATTTAAATTTTATTTGACTTAAATTGGGCGGTAGTGTATACTGAATGTAGTGAGGTGGTTGCAATGGCAAAAACGTTAGGCGATATCAAAAACTCCCTGGAGTCCAATCTTGGCAAGCGGCTTACGCTGAAAGCAAATGGCGGCCGAAGAAAAACGATTGAACGTTCAGGTGTTCTTACAGAGACGTACCCAGCTGTTTTCGTTGTACAACTAGATCAGGATGAAAATGCATTTGAACGCGTATCATACAGTTATGCAGATGTCTTAACTGAAACCGTGCAATTAACTTTTTTTGAAGATACATCAGGTTCAGTAGCAGTTGCTGGGCAGTAGACACTCGTTTGCTGCTTTTTTTGTTGCCTTAAAAAGCGCTGTCCCGTCAATTGAAGGATATACCTGCTTGAAGCGGCACATACTAATGGTGCTGCTTTTTTATTTGTATAAAGGAAGCAGACTGCCGTCCATTTCCGGGCGGCAGCAAAAGCCAGAGGATAGGAGTGTTCTGTGATGGGAAGACGTCGTCAAGGAATTATGTCCGAAGAGTTTAAATACGAGCTGGCAAAGGATTTAGGGTTTTACGACACGGTCAAACAGGATGGCTGGGGGGCAATCAGATCCCGTGATGCAGGAAATATGGTAAAACGGGCAATTGAATTTGCTGAACAGCATATGGCCGGTCAGGTGAAAAAGTAACGAACTTATAAAGCCGGGGCGCATTCCGCTCCGGCTTTTTCTGCAAGAAAATCTTTTGAAATACTGAAATATCGCGCCTTATAGCGGTTTTGCCGGAAAAACCCGTTATATTCGCCTTTTTTGTGGTACAATGTGGATAATTTCAGTTCGTTAAAAGTAGGTGAAAATGTTGCGTATTTTGGAAAAAGCGCCGGCTAAAATCAACCTTTCGCTTGATGTGCTCCATAAAAGACAAGATGGATTTCATGAAGTGAAGATGATTATGACAACAATTGATTTAGCCGACCGCGTTGAACTTGTGGAACTGCCTGAAGATACGATTCAAATTATCTCCCACAACCGCTTTGTTCCGGATGATCAGCGGAACCTCGCGTATCAGGCCGCCCTGCTTCTGAAAACGAGGTACGGGGTGAAAAAGGGCGTTTCCATTTCCATCACGAAAGTCATTCCGGTCGCTGCGGGCCTTGCAGGCGGAAGCAGCGATGCAGCTGCCGCTCTCAGAGGGCTGAACCGGCTGTGGAAGCTGGGTTTAAGCCTGGACGAGCTTGCAGAGCTTGGAGCGGAAATTGGTTCTGATGTATCGTTCTGTGTATATGGCGGAACGGCCCTTGCTACAGGCCGCGGGGAAAAGATTCAGCATATTGATACCCCTCCGCACTGCTGGGTGGTGCTTGCCAAGCCGACAATCGGCGTATCAACGGCAGATGTATACCGGAACTTGAAGCTTGACTCTGTTAAACATCCTGATGTTGACGGAATGATAGAGGGAATTAAGGAGCAGGATTTTGACAAAATCTGCAGCCTTCTCGGCAATGTGCTGGAAGATGTCACGCTGAATATGTACCCTGAGGTTGCAAATATTAAAGATCAGATGAAACGCTTTGGTGCCGATGCCGTTCTGATGAGCGGAAGCGGACCCACTGTTTTCGGGCTGGTCCGCTATGAGTCAAGGCTGCACCGGGTGTATAACGGATTAAGAGGTTTCTGTGATCAGGTTTTTGCTGTGAGGTTGATTGGAGAACGGAATAGCCTTGATTAAATCCGTATATTAAGTTATATTTACTTTAAAATATTCGGATTTTGGAGGTTATTCCATGAAATTTCGTCGCAGTGGACGGCTTGTTGATATGACTTATTACTTGCTACAACATCCACATGCACTTGTTCCTTTAACTTTTTTCTCTGATCAGTACCAATCTGCCAAATCGTCCATCAGTGAGGATTTGACTATTATAAAGCAAACATTTGAACAAAGAGGCATTGGCTCTCTTTTAACGGTGCCGGGAGCAGCTGGCGGGGTAAAGTTTATCCCGAGAATCGGAGCTTCAGAAGCAAGAGAGATCATTGATGAGCTGTGCAGTCTTATGGCTAAACCCGAAAGACTGCTGCCTGGAGGGTATTTATACTTAACAGATATTCTTGGCAACCCTTCCATTGTGAACCAGATCGGAAGACTTTTCGCGTCTGTTTTCGCGGACCGGAAAATCGACCTGGTCATGACGGTCGCTACGAAGGGGATTCCTGTTGCCTATGCTGTGGCTAATCAGCTTGATGTGCCCGTTGTCATTGTCAGGCGCGACAGCAAGGTAACAGAAGGTCCTACAGTCAGCATTAATTATGTCTCAGGCTCTTCAAAACGGATTCAAACGATGGTTCTCTCTAAGAGAAGCCTCAAGACAGGGTCAAATGTCCTGATCATTGATGACTTTATGAAAGCCGGCGGGACCATTAACGGAATGGTCAGCATGCTCGAGGAATTCAATGCAAATCTTGCAGGCATCGGTGTACTGGTAGAATCAGAAGGCGTTGAAGAGCGTCTTGTTGACGAGTACATATCTGTGGTCAAACTGACAGACGTTGATGTAAAGGAAAAACAGATAGAAGTTTCGGACGGGAATTATTTCCGGTTTTTAAAATAGGATTTTTGTAAGTTTTGCTGCTTTAGCATGGAACCGATTACTCCAGTGGATTGAAGCGGAAGGCACTTGACTCCTGCGGGATATAGAGCGAACGGGAGATCCCGCAAGCTCAGCGAGGAAGCTCCCGGCGCTCCCCGCGGAAAGCAAGTGACTGGAGCGGAAAGCAACGGGTCCGACTTCATAAACATCATTTTATGAAAAGACAGCATTCTAATATACGAACTGACAGGGGAGAGGGTAAGATGAGAACAATTGATACGAAAAAGGCGCCGGCTGCCATAGGTCCATATTGCCAGGGGATCGTCCTAAACGGATTATTCTACAGCTCCGGTCAGATTCCGCTTACTCCAGAAGGGGAAATGGTTACAGGCACTGTTGAAGAGCAGACCCACCAGGTTTTCTCAAACCTGAAGGCTGTCCTTGAAGAAGCGGGCGGTTCACTTGAAAGTGTCATTAAAGCCACTGTTTTCTTAAAAGATATGAATTCATTCGCTGCTTTCAATGACGTCTATGGCCAGTACTTCAGCGGTCACAAGCCTGCACGTTCATGTGTGGAGGTTGCCAGACTTCCGAAAGATGCGCTTGTGGAAATAGAAGTTATTGCTGCTGTAAGCTGATTTTCGCGCTGCTGATCGGTCTGTAAACCTTTTGTACCATGCAAACCTCCTGAAGAAATTTGCAAGGGTCTACAAGACTCCATAAAATCACCTGATTTTTCAAAATATTTTTCTGTTCTTGCAGGAAATAGAAAAATTCCGTTGAATAACTTAACTAAAGTTTTTCATACAGGGAAAAGGTGGTGAACAGAATGGAAGTTACTGACGTAAGATTACGCCGCGTAAACACCGAAGGCCGCATGAGAGCGATTGCATCCATCACACTTGATCATGAATTTGTTGTTCATGACATCCGCGTTATTGATGGCAACAACGGGCTGTTTGTTGCAATGCCCAGCAAAAGAACTCCTGATGGTGAGTTCCGTGATATCGCGCATCCGATCAATTCTGGAACTCGAGGGAAAATTCAGGAAGCTGTATTAACCGAGTATCATCGTTTAGGTGAACTTGAAGTTGAATTTGAAGAAGCAGGTGCTTCTTGATTATATGAAGCTTAAAAAAGCCGGTCAGGACAAGATCCTGACCGGCTTTTTCCGTAGTACAAAAAGATTTTTCAAAATAGGGAATGCTAAAAATAACGCTTGACAGATCATGACAATTTTATGAAATATTATGTACTTTCTCATGTTTTCTTGAAATAAAGGGTTATTTGAGATATATTTTTCTATGGATAAAAAGGGATACTGGAGGCCTCGATAATGGATAACCGATACGCAGTTATTTTAGCTGCAGGACAAGGCACAAGGATGAAATCAAAGCTTTATAAAGTGCTTCATCCAGTTGGCGGCAAGCCAATGGTTCAGCACGTAGCAGATGAAGTTTCAAAACTTGATTTAAGCAAAATCGTTGCTGTAGTTGGTCACGGAGCGGAGAAAGTAAAAGATCAGCTTGGCGATACAGCAGAATATGCCCTTCAAAGTGAACAGCTTGGAACGGCTCATGCTGTTATGCAGGCTGCATCCCATCTGGAAGGCAAAGAAGGGACAACCATTGTTATTTGCGGCGATACACCGTTAATTACGGCAGATACAATGGCATCACTGCTTGCTCATCACGCAGAAACACATGCAAAAGCAACGATTCTTACAGCTAAAGCAGATGATCCTGCAGGTTATGGACGTGTTGTGCGAAACGCTGAAGGACATGTTGAGAAGATTGTTGAACACAAAGATTCAAACGAAGAAGAACTTCTTATTACGGAAATCAACACTGGAACATACTGCTTCGACAATAAGGCTCTTTTTGACTCACTGAAAAAAGTGTCCAATGAAAATTCCCAAGGTGAATACTACCTTCCGGATGTTATTGAAATTTTAAAATCGGAAAATGAAATCATCTCGGCTTTTCAGACGGCATCTTTTGAAGAGACTCTCGGTGTTAATGACAGAGTGGCTCTTGCACAGGCAGAACAGTTCATGAAAAAGCGCGTTAATGCGTTTCACATGAAGAATGGTGTTTCCATCATTGATCCTGACAATACGTATATCTCAAGCGATGCAGTAATCGGAAGAGATACGGTTATCTATCCAGGTTCCGTCATTTCGGGGAAAACCGAAATCGGTGAAGATTCGGTTATCGGACCTAACACGGAAATCAACAACTGCAAAATCGGAGACCGGACAACGATCCGCCAGTCCGCTGCACACGACAGCGAAATAGGCCATGATGTAAACATCGGACCGTTTGCACATATCAGACCGGATTCTTCAATTGGTGACGAAGTTAAGATCGGAAACTTTGTTGAAATCAAGAAATCATCCATGGGCAAAGCGAGCAAAGCTTCACATCTGAGCTACATAGGAGATGCTGAAGTGGGTGCAGACGTAAACCTTGGATGCGGCTCGATTACAGTCAATTATGACGGCAAAAATAAATTCCTCACTAAGATTGAAGACGGAGCTTTCATCGGCTGCAATTCGAACTTAATCGCACCTGTAACAGTGGGCCAGGGAGCTTATGTTGCTGCAGGTTCTACGATTACAGATGATGTGCCGGGCAAAGCCCTTTCCATCGCACGTGCAAGACAAGTCAATAAAGATGATTATTTAAAATAAGAAGGTCAAAGAGCAGCCGCAGTCATTCTGCTGCTGTTCACCCGGCTTATACAGATTAACCAATAAAACCCAGTGGAGGTCTCCTTTAAAAATGTCAAATCGTTATGCAGATTCAAATTTAAAGATTTTTACATTAAACTCAAACACTGCCTTGGCTCAGGAAATTGCAGATGAAGTCGGTGTTGATTTAGGTAAATGTTCGGTAACACGCTTCAGTGACGGCGAAGTTCAGATCAACATTGAAGAAAGTATCCGCGGCTGTGATGTTTTTGTCATTCAGTCAACGAGTGCTCCGGTAAATGAGCATCTGATGGAAGTTCTGATCATGATTGATGCGTTAAAGCGTGCTTCTGCAAAAACAATCAACATTGTTATGCCTTACTACGGATATGCACGCCAGGACCGCAAAGCCCGTGCACGTGAACCGATTACAGCTAAGCTTGTTGCAAACCTCCTTGAGACAGCAGGAGCCGACCGCGTGATCACTCTTGACCTGCACGCTCCTCAAATCCAAGGTTTCTTTGACATTTTAATTGACCATTTAATGGGTGTTCCAATTCTTGCTGAGTACTTCCAGGAGAAAGATCTGAAGGATATCGTCATTGTCTCTCCTGACCACGGCGGAGTAACCCGCGCCCGCAAACTTGCTGACCGTCTGAAAGCGCCGATCGCCATTATCGATAAGCGCCGCCCTAGACCGAATGTTGCGGAAGTCATGAACATTGTCGGTAACATCGAAGGCAAAACAGCCATCTTAATCGACGACATCATCGACACAGCCGGAACAATCACACTTGCTGCAAATGCACTAGTAGAAAACGGTGCGACAGATGTGTACGCCTGCTGTACGCACCCTGTACTTTCAGGACCGGCCATCGAACGCATTCAAAACTCAAATATTAAAGAACTTGTAGTAACAAACTCTATTGCTCTCGGCGAAGAGAAAAAAATCGACAAGCTTAAGCAGCTGTCTGTTGCCCCGCTGATCGGCGAAGCCATCATTCGTGTTCACGAAGAGCAATCTGTTTCTACTTTGTTTGATTGATCATTGCAGCCCCTTCTGTTTAGAGCAGGAGGGGTTTTTATTTGTTTTTTGCCGTTTTTAGCTGGGTAAATGCTTATTGCTCCTGCGGATTGGAGCGGAAGGGAACGGGTACGATTACAATAAAGGAGTATTTGAGCTTGGGGAAGAATAGAACCCTTAAGAAAAGGAATCTGAGAGTTGATGGCACTTATCGGTGAGAATAGAACCCCCAAGCAGAGGAATCAGAGAGTTGATGGCACTTATCGGTGAGAATAGAACCCTTAAGAAAAGGAATCAGAGAGTTGATGGCACTTTTCAGGGAGAACAGAACCCTCAAGCCGATGAATCAGAGAGTTGATGGCACTTATCGGAGAAAATAGAGCCCTCAAGCAGAGGAATCAGAGAGTTGATGGCACTGATCGGTGAGAATAGCACCCTCAAGCAGAGGAATCAGAGAGTTGATGGCACTGATCGGAGAGAATAGAGCCCTCAAGCCGATGAATCAGCGAGTTGATGGCACTTATCGGAGAAAATAGCACCCCCAAGCTGAGGAATCAGAGAGTTGATGGCACTGATCGGTGAGAATAGAACCCTCAAGCCGATGAATCAGAGAGTTGATGGCACTTATCGGAGAGAATAGCACCCTCAAGCAGAGGAATTAGAGAGTTGATGGCACTTATCAGGGAGAACAGAACCCTCAAGCCGATGAATCAGCGAGTTGATGGCACTTATCAGGGAGAACAGAACCCTCAAGCCGATGAACCAACAAGCTGATGGCACTTATCGGAGAGAATAGCACCCTCAAGCCAAGGAACCAGAGAATTGATGGCACTATTCCAAGAGAACAGCCCCCTCAAAAAGAGAGAGCCAGATGTTGAAAGCACTGATCCGGAAGTGATACAATTTTTGGTGATCGGCGAAGATTTTCTTATCAGGCACCGCTGAATACATGCTGTTTTAAATGAAAAAAGCACGGTCCCGACCCAAACAAATCCCCCCTTTAAATAAGAAAAATGTTTAGACCCATTCAATAATGGGAATTAAATAAGACATAACTTATCGTTAGGAAGGTGTTTTGGACTATGACAACTCTAAAAGTAAAAGAACGTACAGTATTTACGAGCTCGGCGAGAAGAAAGGTCCGCGAAGAAGGACAGGTTCCCGCTGTTATTTACGGTAAAACAACAGAACCCAAATCAATCTCTATAGATAGCATAGAATTAATTAAGACGCTGCGCGACGAAGGCCGCAACGCAATTATAAAACTGGATCTTGACGGAAAGTCCCATTCTGTCATGCTGTATGAAATGCAGACAGATCCTCTTAAAAACGAAATCACTCATGCCGATTTCTACGTTGTTAACATGAAAGAGGATGTAGAAGTCGATGTTCCGATTACTCTTACTGGAGATGCACAGGGAGTTAAGGACGGCGGCGTTCTGCAGCAGCCTCTGTACCAGGCTTCCATTACAGCTAAGCCGAATGAAATCCCTCAGACAATTGAGGTTGATATTTCAGAGCTTGGCGTAAATGACACGCTGACAATCGGCGATGTGAAGATTTCAGGCAACTATTCATTCAACCATGAAAAGGATGAGGTCGTTGCTTCTATTCTTCCTCCACAGCAGGAAGAGGAAATCGACAGCGGTGAAGAGCAGGAGCCTGGAGAGCCTGAGAATGCTGAAGGCAGAGAAAACGAAGAGGATGCTGCTGAAGGCGAAAAACAAGAGTAAATTACAAACGCAGCCGTTTAATGGCTGCGTTTTTTATGGTATTGTTGAACTAAAGAAACATTGAAAATGATGGCAGCCTGATCTTAGAGCTTGAGCTTCATTGGCGCCTGATTTTAAACCCTTCCGGATGGATGGGCATACTGACAAAGAGCCGATTGGCTTAAAGAATGGGCAGGTACAATCATGAAACTTTTCATTGGACTCGGAAATCCGGGAAAACAATATGAAAACACACGTCATAACGTAGGATTTATCGCGATTGACGAGCTTTCCAGACGGTTCGGCATTCCTCTGGACCGCACGAAATTTAACGGGATTTATGGAATGGGGCATGTTTCGGGAGAGAAAGTCATATTATTAAAACCACTTACCTACATGAATCTTTCTGGTGAATGCATCAGGCCATTAATGGATTATTATGAGATAGATGACCAGGATCTCGCCGTCATCTATGATGACCTTGATCTGCCGGCAGGGAAGGTCAGACTGAGAACAAAAGGAAGCGCCGGGGGACATAACGGAATCAAGTCAATGATCCAGCATTTAAATACACAGGAATTCAACCGCGTGAGAATCGGGATCGACCGTCCCTCAGGAGGGATGAGTGTATCCAATTACGTGCTTGGCTCTTTTGGGAAAGAAGAATGGCCGAGCATTCAGGATGCAATCGCTCTTTCTGCAGATGCATGCGAGAGTTTTATTAAAGAGCCTTTCCTTCAAGTGATGAACAAATACAATTGATTTAGTATAAGCGCCCCCCTGAAGGTTCATACTGTTACTAAAACCTTTCAGGAGGGGCTAAAATGGCGCTACACTATACATGCCGCCATTGCGGCGTTAAGGTCGGAACAATTGACAGCGTTTCAGTATACAGCGAGCAATTGGGTTTTCAGCACCTGTCGCAGGAAGAGAGACGAGAGATGATCTCATATGAACAAAATGGCGATATTCAAGTAAAAACCATCTGCGAGGATTGTCAGGAAGCGCTGGAACGCAATCCGGACTATCACCAGCTGCAGCGGTTTATTCAATAAGCGACGCTTTGGCTTTGTTATAAAGTCAAGGCATTTTTCTGTTAGTTGGCAGGCAGGGAGAAAGACGGCAGAATTCCTGTCCTGCTTCATTCGGATAGATAAACGGCTGAAACACTGCCGAACGGGGAGGTTCCACCTTTGCAAAGTTTGCAGCATTACTTTTATGAAAACGATGATTTTCAAACCATCTTACAGGGGATACAGGGAGGGTTAAAAGAGCAGCTTGTTGCAGGACTGTCGGGTTCTGCACGCTCTTTGTTCACTTCTTCGCTCTTTAAGCATGCAGACAAACCGCTCCTTGTGATTACCCATAACCTTTTTCAGGCTCAGAAAATTTATGAGGACCTGACGAACCTGGCCGGAGATCAGGTGCTTCTCTACCCGGTCAATGAACTCATTGCATCTGAGCTTGCGATAGCAAGCCCTGAGCTTAAAGCACAGCGGATGGATGTTTTAAACCAGCTTTCTCAGGACAAAAAGAGAGTGGTTGTTGCGCCGATTGCGGCGCTGAGACGATTTTTGCCGCCAAAAGAAGAATGGACAAGGAATCAGTTTCATCTAAAGCTCGGTCAGGATCTTGACCTGGATGAAATTCTCGCCTCATTGGTGACAATGGGCTACGCAAGGGCCGGCATGGTTTCTGCACCGGGCGAGTTCAGTCTGCGCGGAGGGATTATCGACATTTATCCGCTGACAGAAGAATATCCTGTCCGCATCGAGCTGTTTGATACAGAAATTGATTCAATCCGCACCTTTAACAGTGAAGATCAGCGTTCGATTGAAAAATTGAAAGAGATCCACATAGGACCTGCAGAAGAGCTCGTTGTTGACGGGGAGCGAATCAAGATATGCATTGAAAAACTGGAACAGGCGCTTGCATACAGCCTGAAGCGACTTAAAGACGATAAGCAAAAAGAAATCCTTGCAGAAAATATCGGGTATGAGCTTGAACAGCTCAGAAACGGCCAGTTTAATCAGGAAATGGTGAAATATCTCACCTTCTTCTATGAGCAGCCTGCTAGTTTACTAGATTATTTTCCGGAACAGACCATTGTTGTAATGGATGAGATCAGCCGGATACAGGAAATGTATGAGAGTCTTGAAAAAGAAGAGGCAGACTGGTATACAAGCCTGCTTGAGCACGGGAAGATCGTGAACAATATAAAGCTGTCGCACGATTATTCAGATGTGCTGACAAAAACGAAGCATCCGCTGGTCTATCTCTCGCTGTTTGTGCGCCACGTCCCGCATACTAGCCCGCAGAACATACTGAATGTCTCGTGCA
Organism: Metabacillus sp. SLBN-84; assembly: GCF_053629595.1. Classification (NCBI taxonomy): domain Bacteria; kingdom Bacillati; phylum Bacillota; class Bacilli; order Caryophanales; family Bacillaceae; genus Metabacillus; species Metabacillus sp. SLBN-84. Next base: position 29,562 of record NZ_JBRJIP010000001.1, on the reverse strand, counting down.
AGCAGATGCAGAATTTTCACGGGCAGATGAATGTGCTGAAAAGTGAAATTGAACGCTGGAAGAGAAGCGAATTTTTCCGTCGTTTTCCTTGGCGCCACAGAAGAGCGGGTCAAAAAGCTTGAAGCTGTTTTAAGTGACTACGAAATCAATGCTGCCTTTTTAAAGAAAAATGAGACACCAAAGCTTGGGAATCTGTACATGATGGAGGGCGACCTTCAGACGGGTTTTGAGCTTCCGATGCAGAAACTTGCAGTCGTAACGGAGGAGGAGCTCTTTAAGAAGAGGGTTAAAAAGCAGCCGAGAAGCCAGAAAATCTCAAATGCTGAACGAATTAAAAGCTACTCTGAACTTCAGGTCGGCGACCACGTTGTGCATGTTAATCACGGGATCGGGAAGTACCTCGGAATTGAAACGCTTGTCATTAACGGTGTTCACAAGGATTATCTTCACATCCGCTATCAGGGAAGCGACAAGCTTTATGTTCCTGTTGAGCAAATTGACCTTATCCAGAAATATGTTGGATCTGAAGGCAAAGAGCCTAAGATTTATAAGCTTGGCGGAAGTGACTGGAAGCGTGTAAAACGGAAGGTTGAATCGTCTGTACAGGATATAGCAGATGATCTGATTAAGCTCTATGCTGAGCGCGAGGCAAGCGTCGGGTATGGATTTTCGCCTGACAGCGAAATGCAGCGCGAGTTTGAAGCCGCTTTCCCTTATCAGGAAACAGAAGATCAGCTTCGCTCGATTCATGAAATTAAACATGATATGGAACGGGAACGGCCGATGGACCGGCTGTTGTGCGGAGACGTGGGCTACGGAAAGACAGAGGTTGCCATCAGGGCTGCCTTTAAAGCGGTTGCTGACGGCAAACAGGTCGCCCTGCTTGTACCTACGACCATTCTTGCCCAGCAGCACTATGAAACCGTCCGTGAGCGTTTTCAGGACTATCCGATTAATATCGGTCTGTTAAGCAGATTCAAAACGAGAAAAGAGATGAATGAGACTGTAAAAGGTCTTAAAAATGGAACAGTTGATATGGTGATCGGGACCCACCGCCTTCTCTCAAAAGACGTTCAGTATAAAGAGCTCGGACTTCTCATCATTGACGAGGAACAGCGTTTTGGCGTTACGCATAAAGAAAAAATCAAGCAGATGAAAGCAAACATTGACGTGCTCACGCTTACGGCTACACCGATTCCGCGAACGCTTCACATGTCCATGCTCGGAGTGCGCGATTTGTCTGTAATTGAAACGCCGCCTGAAAACAGGTTTCCGGTTCAGACTTATGTCGTTGAATACAACGGCGGTTTTGTCCGCGAAGCCATCGAGCGGGAACTTGCACGCGGAGGACAGGTCTATTTCCTCTATAACAGAGTGGATGATATTGACCGTAAAGCAGATGAGATTTCCATGCTTGTCCCTGACGCAAGGGTGACCTATGCACACGGAAAAATGACAGAAAATGAACTTGAGTCAACCATGCTTAATTTCCTTGACGGACAATTTGATGTGCTTGTCAGCACGACGATTATTGAAACCGGCGTTGATATTCCAAATGTAAATACGCTGATTGTGCATGATGCAGACAAGATGGGCCTCTCTCAGCTCTATCAGCTTAGAGGCCGGGTCGGACGTTCAAGCAGAATTGCCTATGCATATTTCACTTACCGGAAAGATAAAGTTCTGACTGAGGTGGCAGAGAAACGTCTGCAGGCGATCAAAGAATTTACGGAGCTTGGTTCAGGCTTTAAAATTGCTATGCGGGACCTCTCCATCCGCGGAGCGGGAAATCTGCTTGGTGCCCAGCAGCATGGATTTATTGATTCCGTCGGATTTGACCTGTACTCTCAAATGCTGAAAGAAGCAATTGAAGAGCGGCGCGTGGAAGGGCCGAAAGAAAAACCGTTCCAGGTTGAAATTGATCTTGAAGTCGATGCGTACCTTCCTGAGACATACATTTCAGACGGCAGACAGAAAATCGACATCTACAAGCGCTTTAGAGCAATCTCTTCTCTCGCCGACCTAGAAGAGCTGCAGGAGGAAATCATTGACCGCTTCGGAGATTATCCTCAGGAAGTAAACGACCTTATGCAGATTGCCAAGCTTAAAGTGTTTGCCGTTCAGGAAAAAGTGGAGATGATCAAGCAGGAGAAGGACACGGTGTCCATCTATGTCAGCGAAGAGACAAGCGCGCAAGTAGACGGCCAGAAGCTGTTTGATCTGAGCAATCAATATGGACGCGCGGTCGGCCTTGGCATGGACGGGAAACGCCTGAAGATGACGATTCAAATCAAGGGAGTTAAACCGGATAAATGGCTCAAAATCGCTGAAGGACTGCTGAACGGTCTTGGATCGGCAAAAAAAGAAGAGATTTCTGCAAAAGGGGTTTAGATCTGCCCCGGACTGTCTAAGCTGTTGAAGAAAATACTGCCTAATCAAGAAAATTTCACTGATGTTGTGTATATTGCGTGTATGGCTGAAGGATACTATCCGTAAGAAATGGTGGTTGTTGCAAAGAGTTCCTGCGAGCAAGCAATCATCAACTACTCAATCATCAAGTGAAAGTGAGGCAGCATTAGATGAAAGCAACTGGTATAGTACGACGTATTGATGATTTAGGCCGCGTGGTGATTCCAAAGGAAATCCGCAGAACTCTGCGCATCCGTGAGGGAGATCCGCTTGAAATCTTTGTCGACCGCGACGGTGAAGTTATCTTAAAGAAATACTCCCCGATCAGTGAACTGAGTGATTTTGCAAAGGAATATGCCGACGCTCTGTATGACAGCCTTGGACATCCAGTCCTGATTTGTGACCGTGATACCTACATAGCAGTATCAGGCGGTTCAAAAAAGGAATACATGAACAAAAACATCAGCGAGCAGGTTGAAAAAGCAATGGAAGACCGCAGCTCTTTGCTGAATACTGAGGGCGGCAGCGTCGAGCTGATTGACGGCAATGCAGAAGAACTTAAATCGTTCACAGTCGGACCGATCGTTGCAAATGGAGATCCAATCGGAGCAGTAGTCATTTTTTCGAAGGATCAGTCTGTTGGGGAAGTTGAACATAAAGCAGTAGAAACAGCTGCAGGCTTTTTAGCCCGTCAGATGGAACAATAGTCTTTATTTATACCGTTTTAATCAGGCAGCAGCTTTTGCTGCCTTTTCTTATGCCTAAAAGAGGGAAAAATAGACAAAAAGGGCCGCTGAGTAAGATTTGAAGGAAGTTTCTTGTGATATAATAGGCTCGGTTAGCTTACTATGGAAGGAGAATTGGACGATGGACGTCCGTTCCGGGCCATCAAAACATCTTTTTTTGCAGGGGACAGCGGTTTTAACCATTGCCGCTCTGCTCATTAAAGTCATGAGTGCGGCATACCGTGTGCCTTATCAAAATATAGTCGGTGACATCGGCTTTTATATTTACCAGCAGGTCTATCCGTTTTACGGAATAGCCATCATGCTCGCTACTACGGGATTCCCGGTCATCATTTCGAAGATGATGATTGAGTTCGGAGAAAAAGGAAATGCGTCGTCAAACTCGAAAATTTTAAGAGTGTCTTTTCTGTTTTTATTTGCAGCGGGACTTATCTTTTATCTGACCTTATACATAGGCTCCGATCAGCTCGCTTCGTTCATGGGGGACCTTGAGCTTGCGCCGTTAATCAGAGTAATCTCTTTTTCTTTTTTGCTTGTTCCGTTTGTATCTATTTTAAGGGGCTATTTTCAGGGAGAGGAAAACATGCTGCCGACTGCCGTATCCCAGGTGGCGGAGCAGGGAATCAGAGTTTTGACGATTCTCATCTTTTCCTATTTGCTCATTAATAACGGGTACTCATTGTACGAAGCAGGACAAGGAGCCCTTTTCGGTTCCCTTACAGGAGGGTTTGCTGCTTTCATTCTGCTGGCCTTTTTTTTGTCAAAAGACAAAAGGGGAGTATCCTTTTTTGGGAAAAATGACTCTTCAATAAGGACTGCAAGCATTCTCTCTTATTTGGTTAAGCACTCCCTTACCATTTCGATTACAAGCCTGATGATTATTTTTATTCAGCTGATTGATGCTATGCAGCTGTATTCGGAGCTATTAAAAAACGGCTTTGAGATGTCTGATGCCAAGAGGATGAAAGGGATCTACGATCGGGGCCAGCCTTTGATTCAGCTGGGAACCGTGGTTGCTACTTCCTTTTCGCTGTCGCTCGTCCCTTTGATTGCTTTTGCTAAGCGGAACGGAAATCAGGCAGTTATCTTTGAGAGGATCACAGCTTCATTAAAAATTTGTACCGTAGTCGGAGCAGGAGCATCAGCCGGTCTGATCATGATAATGGAACCGCTGAATATTATGCTTTTCAAAAATGATTCGGGGACAGAGGTTCTTGCTGTTTTGAGCCTGTCTGTCATCTTTACTTCCTACTCTCTGACGCTCACCGCTATACTACAGGGTTTGAATTATACTGTTTTTCCTGCATTTGCTGTCCTAATTGGAACCGCAGCGAAACTCGCTTTGAATGAGCTGCTCGTTCCGGAATTTGGTACGGCAGGTGCAGCGGCTGCCACTGTTATAGCTTATGGTGTGATCGCGGGACTGAATGCCGGCTATCTGAAGTCAAAAGGGTACAGGCTTGCCGGAAGGGTGAATACAGGTAAGATTGCGGCTGCAGCGCTTATTATGATGGGAGCTCTCTTTGCCTATTCGGCTCTTTTTTCAGAAAGCTGGATGTCGGGAAACCGTTTGGCCGCATCAGCAGGGGCTCTTTGCGGAGCACTCTTCGGGGGAATGATCTACTTGATTGCCATCCTGAAATTATCTATATTTACACAAAAAGAACTTGAAGCTTTTCCGGGCGGAAAGAAGCTCGGAACGTTTTTAAAATAAAGGAAAAGGGGTATGAATATATGGCCAGGAAGATTACGGTTGTTGGACTTGGCGGCTCTGACGCAAGCCATATGCCGCTTGGGGTATACCGCAGACTCACTTCAGCATCTGCGCTGTACTTAAGAACAAAGGAGCATCCTGTTGTTGCGGAGCTTGGGGCAGAGCTTCCGGGCTATGTGTCCTTCGATTCTGTCTATGAAGAAAACAGCCAGTTCGGTGATGTATATAAAAAAATTGAAGAAGAGCTTTATAAAGAAGCGAATGACAGGGACATTGTTTATGCTGTTCCCGGACATCCCCTTGTTGCAGAGCAAACCGTTCAGTATCTTCTGCAAAACGGAAGAAAAAGAGGCTATGAGGTTGAGATTGCAGGAGGACAAAGTTTCCTGGATCCGACATTTACAGCACTCGGAATCGATCCGATTGACGGCTTTCAGATGGTGGACGGCCTGACGATGAAAAGAGAGCAGCTGAACTACAGGCAGCACCTGATTATCTGCCAGGTCTATGATCAAATGGTTGCTTCTGAAGTAAAGCTGACGCTGATGGAAGATCTGCCTGATGAGTATGAAGTGATGATCGTCACAGCGGCCGGAGGACGGAACGAAAAGATTGTTAAAGTCCCATTGTATGAACTGGACAGAGCCGCGGCGGTGGATAATTTAACAAGTGTCTATGTTCCTCCGATAAAAGAAGAAGAGCAACTGAATCATCAATTCCAGACTTTGCGTTCAGTCATTGCCGAGCTTCGTGGGCCAAACGGCTGTCCATGGGACAAAAAGCAGACACACAGCTCTCTTAAGAGGTACTTAATTGAAGAATGCTATGAGCTGATCGAAGCGATCGACGAAGAGGACGACGACCACTTGGTTGAAGAGCTCGGGGATGTACTGCTTCAGGTCATGCTGCATGCCCAAATCGGATCTGATGAAGGCATGTTTTCCATAGATGATGTGATTCGGACGCTGACGGATAAAATGATCCGGAGACACCCTCACGTCTTTGGGACGGCAGAGGCTCGTGATGAGGGAGAAGTCCTTGCCAACTGGCAGGAGATTAAGCGCGCGGAAAAAGGCTCACAGCAGAAGGAGCCGTTCCTAAAATCTGTAGCAGCTTCACTGCCTGCCCTGTCAAAGGCTTTTCATCTTCAGAAAAAAGCGGCTAAGGCAGGCTTTGACTGGGATGATGTGAACCCTGCATGGGACAAGGTGCAGGAGGAAATACAGGAATTCAAACACGAGGCAAAGGGATCAGATTCCAAAAAAGTGCTTGAAGAATTCGGGGACATCCTGTTTGCGCTCGTGAATATCGGAAGATTTTATGACGTAGAGCCAGAAACAGCGCTGACGTCTACTAACCATAAATTCACAAGACGATTCGAATATATTGAAAAGCGGGCTGAAGAGCTGAACAAACCGCTTGAGGACATGTCTTTAGAAGAAATGGACTCTTACTGGAATGAAGCGAAACAAAAGGGCCTGTAAAAAGGGAGTGCTTAAATCATGAGACTGGACAAATTTTTAAAAGTATCAAGATTGATTAAACGCCGGACGCTTGCAAAGGAAGTATCCGACCAGGGCAGGATTACTGTGAACGGAACGGTTGCAAAAGCCAGTTCAACTGTGAAAGAAGGGGACGAGCTCGCAATCCGCTTCGGACAAAAACGCATTACGGCCAAGGTCGAAAAACTGCAGGATTCTTCTAAGAAAGAAGATGCAGCCGGCATGTTCACAATCATAAAAGAAGAAAAGCTAAGCGAAGAATAGTCAGTAAGGGCTTGTTCTATTTTGCCCCCCTTTCTCATAGAAATAGATAAGAATATTTCTAAGAAGAATGCGGGGGCTGGCTATGAATCAATATTATGATAATGGATCACAGTCTAAAGGAACCATCCAGGAGCATGACGTGATTATGAGGGGCCGCAAGCTGCTGGACATCACAGGCGTAACCCATGTAGAAAGTTTTGACAATGAAGAGTTTCTTCTTGAGACGGTCATGGGCGCACTTGCCATTCGCGGGGAAAATCTGCAAATGAAAAACCTGGATGTCGACAAAGGCATTGTCTCCATCAAAGGGAGAGTTTTTGACCTTGTCTACCTGGATGACCAACAGACGGAGAAAGCTAAAGGACTCTTTAGCAAGTTGTTTAAATGACGCTGTCCGTTCAATTCCTGACCATGCTCAGCATGGTCGGATCCGGCTGTTTTATCGGAGTTTCCCTTGATACATACAGCCGTTTCCTCATGCGGTCAAAAAGAGCAAAATGGATTGTGTTTATAAATGACGTCTTTTTCTGGCTGTTTCAGGGACTTCTTTTATTTTACGTTCTTCTCCAGGTTAATGAAGGCGAGTTCAGGGTATACATTCTCCTTGCCCTGCTGTGCGGATATGCTGCCTATCAGAGTCTTTTGAAAAAAATGTATCTGGCGGTTTTGGAATGGATGATAAGGTTTGCTGTCGGACTGTACAGGACAGCTTTAAGTATCGGAGATTTCATGTTGGTCAAGCCTGTCACAGGGCTGACAAAATTGCTCATTGCCATTGTCACCGGACTTGTCATCTTTTTATGGAAGTTGGTAAAATGGCTTTGCAGGCTGATATTCGGAACGCTTAAAGTGCTGATGGCTCCTGTCATCTGGATACTGAAAGGAATGCTTAAACTTGTTCCGGCACGCATACGGAAATTCTTTCACAATTATTTCAAAAAAGCGGCAGGATTTCGTTTGAAAATCTTGAATATGTGTGGTAACTTATGGATTTTATGGAAAAAGAAGAAGTAAGGAGGCTAATGAATGAGTCTCGCTAAAGAACGGAAAATTACCCAGCTTCAGTCACAGTACGTGCAGCAGCAGGAGCGAAAAGACCAGATCATGAAACGGCGGAAACGCGGCCTTATCAGACGGCTGACGTTATTTGGATTAATTGCAGCGGTGACTTCAGTTATTGTCCTTTCGACCCTGATTTCCCAATCAAGCGCCATTGAAGAAAAGGCAGAAGAAAAGAAGAAGCTTGAGAGTAAGCTTGCTGAGCTTGAGAAAGAAGAAAAGGTGCTCGAAGAGGAAATTGTGAAGCTGAACGACGATGATTATATTGCAAAAATCGCACGCCGCGACTATTTTTTATCGGATGAGAACGAAATCATCTTCTCTTTGCCAAAAAAAGGTAAAGAGTAGTGTTGTTGACACTTGATTTTTACATTATGTATAATTAACTATAATGAGTTTTTATGTTTATTAAGGAGGAGCATTTTTTTTATGTCGATAGAAGTTGGCAGCAAGCTGCAAGGTAAGGTAACGGGCATTACAAATTTCGGAGCGTTCGTAGAGCTTTCTGGCGGCACTACAGGACTAGTCCATATCAGTGAAGTCGCTGATAATTACGTGAAGGATATTAACGATCACTTAAAAGTAGGTGACGAAGTTACTGTAAAAGTCATCAACGTAGAGAAAGACGGAAAAATCGGTTTATCCATCAAGAAAGCTATTGATCGTCCTGAGCGCCCAGAACGTCCAGACCGCCCGAACCGCTCAGACCGTCCAAACCGCCCAGATCGTCCAAGAGGAAGATCAAACACAAATGAGTTCCGTCCTAAAGAGAATTTCGAGCAAAAAATGAGCAGATTCCTTAAAGACAGCGAGGATCGCTTATCATCTCTAAAACGCAACACGGAATCAAAACGCGGCGGTCGCGGAGCAAGAAGAGGTTAACTTGCTGCTATCTGATATAAATGCTTAATCGTCAGGAGAGCACATGCGCGTGTGCTTTCTTTTTTTATGGGAAAAATGGCTCCTGAAAACTTTTTTAAACTTTTTGTTGACGAAAGAGACAATCCTTTGTATTATATATCTTGTGCCTAATACAAATGGCTTTTAAAAATGGCGGTGTAGCTCAGCTGGCTAGAGCGTACGGTTCATACCCGTGAGGTCGTGGGTTCGACTCCCTCCGCCGCTACCATTTTTAACTGGCCCGTTGGTCAAGCGGTTAAGACACCGCCCTTTCACGGCGGTAACACGGGTTCGAATCCCGTACGGGTCATCATACAAACCCCGGTTCTCTTATTTGAGAGCCGGGGTTTTTTGTATGCTTTCTCCTTTTGGTTTCCTGCAATTTCTCCCGGTTGCGACTCATTTCTCAGACTGCTTATCCCCTTTTCCTGTAAAATGACCCTGTTTTTCGTGCATTTTGTCGCTATTCAAAAAAACAGTCGAACGTTTCTTGGTATACCGGCCCCTCGTTTGACAAATTCTTTTTTGAGCCTTCTATATAATAGCCGTAATATCAAAAAACGGGGGAATGAAAATATGGAAAAGGTAGAAAGAAGGGTAATCGAGCCGATGACAGAAGTCAGCCTTGAAAAAACGCATCAGTGGTTCAATCGTTCTTTGAACCGTTTTGGGACAAGAATGCAGCTTCTTTTTTTACATAGAGGCCTGCTGTTTGTGCTGATTGGCTTTCTGCTTGGACGGGCTTTAATTCTGACAGAGGTGCTTCCGTTTGCATTGCCGTTTTTCGGAGCCGTTCTGCTGATGAAAAAAGATAAAGCGCTTTTTGCTTCGCTTGCTCTGATCGGAGGAGCAGCCACCATCTCCTGGCAAACCTCTCTCTTTGTCACCGCCTCAATCTTCGTCTTCCTGGTGATGAAAAAGCTGGCATCCTTTCTTTATAAAGACAAGATGAAGGCACTGCCGTTTGTTGTCTTTCTTTCTATGATGGTGACGAGGGTCGGGTACTTTTATCTCCAGGGCCCGCTTACTCTTTACGATTATATGATGGCAGGAGTCGAATCCGGCCTTGCCTTTATCCTTTCGCTCATCTTCCTGCAGAGTCTGCCTCTTCTTTCTGCAAAGAAGTACAAGCAGTCACTTAAGATAGAAGAAATCATCTGCATTATGATTCTCCTTGCCTCTGTCCTGACAGGGTTTGTCGGTGTCACTTATCAGGAACTTCAGGCTGAGCACATCTTTTCACGCTATATTGTCCTGCTGTTTGCCTTTATCGGGGGCTCAAGCATCGGCTGTACGGTCGGTGTGGTAACGGGATTGATTTTGAGTCTTGCAAACGTAGGGAATTTATATCAGATGAGCCTCCTTGCATTTTCGGGGCTTCTTGGAGGCCTGCTAAAAGAAGGGCAGAAGTTTGGGGCGGCAATCGGACTGCTGATTGGATCGCTGCTTATTACCCTGTACGGAGAGGGTTCAACGGATCTGATGAAAAACCTGACAGAATCCGTTATTGCCATCGGTCTGTTTTTGCTGACCCCGAAGGCGATCACCAATAAGCTGGCCAAGCACATCCCTGGTACGAACGAGCACACCCAGGAGCAGCAGCAGTACGTGCGGAAAATCAGGGATGTGACCGCTCACAGGGTCGATCAGTTCTCACAGGTTTTTTATGCTCTTTCTGAAAGCTTTGCCACCTTCTATGAAAAAAGCGAAGAATCAGAAGACCAGCGGGGAACAGACCTGTTCTTAAGCACGATTACGGAAAAAACGTGCCAGACCTGCTTTAAAAAAGAAAGGTGCTGGGTTCAGAATTTTGATACAACCTATGAGTTTATGAAGGCTATTATGGATGAAAGCAAAGAAAATACGTATCACAGCAACCGCAAGCTGAAAAAAGAGTTTGAAAAGTACTGCTCAAAACCGAAAAAGGTGGAAGAGGCTATTGAGCAGGAAATCAACTATTATGATGCGAACGAAAAGCTGAAGCAGCAAGTGCAGGAAAGCAGGCGGCTTGTAGCGGAACAGCTGCTTGGTGTGTCTCAGGTCATGGAGGATTTTTCAAAAGAAATCAAGCGTGAACGGGAGAATCATTTTGTGCAGGAGGAGCAGATTCTCGAAGCGCTCCAGAGCTTTGGCATTGAGATAGGGCACGTTGATATATACAGTCTTGAACAGGGAAATGTCGATATTGAAATGAGCATCCCGTTTTGCAATGGCCACGGGGAGTGCGAAAAAATCATAGCTCCGATGCTGTCTGATATTCTTGAGGAATCCATTATTGTGAAACGTGAGGAATGCTCAAGCTATCCGAACGGCTACTGTCATGTATCGTTCGGGTCTTCAAGAACGTATCGGGTTGATTCGGGTGTTGCCCATGCGGCAAAAGGCGGAGGTCTCGTTTCGGGAGACAGCTACTCAACTATTGAGCTTGGTTTCGGCAAATATGCGATTGCAATCAGCGACGGTATGGGAAACGGAGTAAGAGCCCATTTTGAGAGCAATGAAACCATTAAGCTGCTTCAGAAAATTCTTCAGTCCGGAATTGAAGAAAAGGTAGCGATTAAAACGATAAATTCCATTCTGTCCCTGAGAACGACAGATGAAATTTTTTCCACGCTTGACCTTGCGATTGTCGATCTGCAGGATGCTACATGCAAGTTTCTTAAAATCGGTTCTACGCCAAGCTTTATTAAACGCGGAGACCAGATCATGAAAATACAGGCAAGCAATCTTCCGATGGGCATCATCGATGAGTTTGATGTGGAAGTCGTAGGAGAGCAGCTGAAAGCGGGAGATCTGCTGATTATGATGAGCGACGGCATCTTTGAAGGGCCGAAGCATGTAGAGAACCACGATCTTTGGATGAAGCGGAAGATCAAAGAGCTTGAGACAATGGATCCTCAGGAGGTCGCAGATTTAATTATGGAGGAGGTTATAAGGACACGGGGCGGGAAGATTGAAGACGATATGACCGTTGTCGTTGCTAAAGTCGACCATAATACACCGAAATGGGCATCCATTCCGACTGCGAAACATATTAAAAAGCAAGGGGCGGTTTAACGCTTTAAAGCCTTCTTTCGGAGTATAAAACTCTTTATTACTGGCGAGGATGATACTACATTATTTCCTTGGTGATAAGAGGATATCTGGAGGGGCTGAACCAATGAATAAAGGGAAACTGAAACAAATACTGCTGATAACTGACGGGTGTTCCAATCATGGCGAAGATCCGGTCGCGATGGCTGCTCTTGCAAAAGAACAGGGGATTACGGTTAACGTCATTGGAATACTGGAAGAAAACATTGTAGACCAGGATGCGATCAATGAAATCGAAGGAATTGCCATGTCCGGAGGCGGAGTGAGCCAGGTGGTATATGCTGAGCAGCTGTCACAGACGGTTCAAATGGTCACAAGACAGGCGATGACTCAAACTCTGCAGGGTGTTGTGAACTCCGAACTGCAGCAGATTCTGGGCAAAAAAGTGACAATGGAGGAGCTCTCCCCGGAAAAACGGGGCGAGGTCATGGAAGTAGTCGATGAGCTTGGAGAAACAATCGGCATGGAGATCCTGATTCTTGTTGATACAAGCGGAAGCATGAAACCTAAGCTTCCGACCGTTAAAGAATCTCTGCTTGATTTATCAATCAGCCTGAATTCGAGAATAGGAGAAAATCAATTTTCAGTGTCTGTATTTCCTGGGAAAAAGGAAGAAGTTGAAACGGTCCTTGACTGGACGCCGAAACTTGAATCTCTCTCTTCTATTTTCCCAAAGCTGACAACAGGCGGCATCACGCCTACGGGACCTGCCATTCGCGATGGCATCCATTCGTTTAAGAAAAAGCGTTCGTTAAGGAGCCTGCTTTCAGATGATGAACAATACTTCAATGAATCAAACATGTAATCTTCTGCCCGGCACTGTCGTTGAAGGAAAGTGGCATCATAACAAGTACCGTATTGTAAAGCCGCTTGGACAGGGTGCTACAGGGATCGTTTACTTGGCAGAAGGGAGAAGTGGACTTGCCGCTTTGAAGGTAAGCGGGAACAGCATGTCCATTACGTCCGAAGTGAATGTTCTTAAGCACTTTTCAAAGGTCCGGGGGAGTTCCCTTGGGCCTGCTTTAGTTGATGTAGATGACTGGATACATCCAAGAACGAGAGAGCAGGTTCCATTTTATGTGATGGAATATATCAGCGGAAAGCAATACCTGGATTTCATCAGCAATCAGGGATTGGAATGGATAGGGGTGCTGACGGTTCAGCTGCTGTCGAATTTAGAGGAGCTGCACAGGGCCGGATGGGTATTCGGCGATTTGAAGCCTGAAAATCTGATGGTGGCAGAACGGCCGGTAAAGCTGAGGTTCATTGACGTTGGGGGTACAACTCTGAATGGGAGGTCAATCAAAGAATTCACCGACTTTTTTGACAGAGGGTACTGGGGTCTTGGCACCCGCAGGGCTGAGCCATCCTACGATTTGTTTGCAGCTGCCATGATCGTCATTAACTCTGTTCATCCAAAACGGTTTAAAAAGCAGGATGAGGGCGGCAGACAGCTCATGGAAGTCATTCAGGACCACCCATATTTAAGAAAGCATTCAGCTGTTTTGAAAAAAGCGTTATTGGGAAAATACCACTATGCTGCTGATATGAAAAAGGACTTTCTGACGTCTCTCTATGAGCAGGGTTCAGCACCGCAAAAGCAGCAGAAAAGCCGCGTGCAGACAGGACAGGCTCAAGCGGCAAAACCGTCTCAGGTGCATGGACGGCAAAGCAGAACATCCAAACAGGCGAAAGCAGTGAGACCCGGGCCATCAGGCAATGCAGCAAGTCAGGGGCCGGTCCGTGTAAAAGCAAAAAAGAAAAGCAGGACCGGAGGATGGGTTGAAACCGTCATGATCCTTGCCGCACTTTGCATTATCTACTCGTTTTACGTCTATCACTATCTGATGTAGCGCGAATTTATGGTAAATATGTGAACGGGGGACTTCTTTTTTGCAGGGCTGAAAGCTGTCATGATAGTATGAAGGTACGCAAAGACTATGCTATAAAAGAGGAATGCCATGCTAGAACGTTTCAGACGTTTTCTTACACGCTATAAAGTGAAAGACACAGCAGTCGTCATAGGTGTATCAGGAGGTCCTGATTCACTCGCCCTGCTTCATTTATTTATCCGGCTTAGATCCGAATTCGGCCTGAGTCTTGCTGCGGCTCATGTTGATCACATGTTCCGGGGAGCTGAATCCGCCCTTGAAATGGAATTTGTAAAGGAGTTTTGCCGGAACCATCATGTTCTGTGCGAAGCTGTGCAGATCGATGTCTCGAAGTATGCGGAAGAAAACCCTGAGATGAGCATTCAGAGCGCGGCAAGAGAATGCCGTTATTCCTTCTACGAAAGAGTCATGAAGAAGCATCAGGCTTCGTTCATAGCTTTAGGCCATCATGGCGATGATCAGATCGAGACGATTCTGATGAGAATGACAAGGGGCAGCGCGGGAACAGCGCTTGCCGGGATACCGGAACACAGGGAGTTTGCAGGCGGAAGCATTATCCGGCCTCTGCTTTCAGCTGATAAAAGTGAAATCCTCGAATACTGCAGCCTGAACCATCTGGCTCCAAGGTTTGACCCGAGCAACGAAAAGCTTGATTACACCCGCAACCGCTTCCGTAAACAGGTTCTTCCATTCCTGAAGGAAGAGAACCCGAAAGTGCACGGGAGATTTCAGTATTTCAGCAGGACTTTCAAAGAAGATGAAGAGTTCTTACAGGAATTATCGAAAGAAAAGTTGAATACAGTGTTGAAAAGGAAAGAAAAGCACGAAGCCGAACTCGATATCGATTTGTTCAACACCCTGCCTATGCCTTTACAAAGAAGATGTATTCAACTAATATTAAACTATCTTTATGAAGACCAACCATCTTCCCTTTCTTCTATACATATTGAGAGTCTACAATCCTTACTCTCGCATACACATCCTTCCGGTTCACTAGATTTTCCAGACGGCCTTAAAGTAATCAAATCCTACCAAACGTGTTTGTTTACTTTTGAACAAATAAAGGACCAGTCATTTTCAAGGACAGTGCAGATCCCGTCAAGCACAGTACTTCCAGACGGGCATCTCCTCACTTGTGAAATCATCAGCGGAAAACCTGATGAATGGATAGCTGGAAACGATGTGTTCGTCATGCCGGCCGAGTCTTTGACCAAGCCTCTGCTTATAAGGACAAGAAAGCAGGGCGATAAAATCAAACTGAAGGGCATGAACGGTACGAAAAAAGTAAAAGATATATTTATTGATGCAAAAGTACCGGTCCATAGAAGGAACAGCTGGCCTGTTTTAGAAGATGGCAGCGGCAAGATCCTTTGGCTTCCCGGCCTTAAAAAGTCTTCATTTGAAGATGCCGGGTGCGGCGCAGGTGACTACGTTGTTTTGCAATATAAAGAGCAATGATTTTGTAGGGGGCAACTTGTAATGAAGCAGGATATCGAAAAAGTATTAATAACAGAAGAAGAAATCAGCCGGAAGGTAAAGGATCTGGGAGCTCAGCTTACTGAAGAGTATAAAGACCGTTTCCCTCTTGCTATCGGAGTGCTGAAAGGCGCTATGCCGTTCATGGCAGATCTGCTGAAGAACATTGATACATACTTGGAAATGGACTTTATGGATGTTTCAAGTTATGGTACTTCTACAGTATCTTCCGGTGAAGTGAAAATCCTGAAGGACCTTGACACTTCAGTAGAAGGCAGAGACATCCTGATTATTGAAGATATCATCGACAGCGGGCTTACACTGAGCTACCTTGTAGAGCTTTTCCGCTACCGCAAGGCAAAAACGATCAGTATCGTGACGCTTCTTGATAAACCAACAGGACGCAAAGCAGATATTCAGGCTGATTATGTGGGCTTTGAAGTGCCGGACGCATTTGTTGTAGGTTATGGACTTGACTACATCGAACGCTACCGCAATCTCCCTTATATCGGGGTGCTGAAGCCTGAAATTTACGAAAATAAGTAAATGCAGCATTTGTCAAGTACCAAAACGGCCAATCAGTTGTATTGGAATGATTTTCTATGATACTATTTAAAATAGTTGTGTTTACTGTGGGAGGAGGTAAGGAATGAATCGGATCTTCCGTAATACCATATTTTATTTATTAATCTTTTTAGTGGTTATTGGAGTCGTCAGTTTTTTCCAGGGAAACAACACAAAAACTGAGCCATTAACTTACAGTACGTTCATTTCCAAACTTGAAGCTGGTGACGTGGATAATATTACGATACAGCCGCTTCGCGGAGTATATGAAGTAAAGGGCCAGCTGGATGATTATAAAGAAGAAGAGCAGTTTGTAACACATGTACTGAGCGACAAAGCTCTGGACCGTGTTGATGCTGCAGCGCAGGGCAAAACGAGTGTTAAATTTGTTCCTGCAGAAGAAACGAGCGGATGGGTAACATTCTTTACATCCATCATACCGTTTGTCATTATCTTTATTCTTTTCTTCTTCCTGCTCAACCAGGCTCAGGGCGGCGGAAGCCGTGTAATGAACTTCGGCAAGAGCAAAGCGAAGCTCTACAGCGAAGAAAAGAAAAAAGTGCGTTTCAAAGATGTTGCCGGTGCTGACGAGGAAAAACAAGAGCTTGTCGAGGTTGTTGAATTCCTTAAAGACCCGCGCAAATTTGCCGAGCTTGGCGCCCGTATTCCAAAAGGCGTTCTGCTTGTAGGACCTCCGGGTACAGGTAAAACCCTGCTTGCCCGCGCTGCAGCAGGTGAAGCCGGCGTTCCGTTTTTCTCTATAAGCGGATCTGACTTTGTTGAAATGTTCGTAGGGGTGGGAGCTTCCCGTGTCCGCGACCTTTTCGAAAATGCAAAGAAAAATGCTCCTTGTATCATCTTTATCGATGAAATCGATGCTGTTGGACGCCAGCGCGGCGCCGGTCTTGGCGGCGGCCATGACGAGCGCGAGCAGACGCTGAACCAATTGCTCGTTGAAATGGATGGATTCGGCGGAAACGAAGGCATCATCATGATTGCTGCAACGAACCGTCCGGATATTCTTGACCCGGCACTTCTGCGTCCGGGACGATTTGACCGTCAAATTACAGTCGACCGTCCGGATCTTAAAGGCCGTGAAGCGGTGCTTGAAGTTCATGCCCGCAATAAGCCTTTAGATGATACGGTAAACCTGAAGTCCATTGCAGCCCGTACACCTGGCTTCTCGGGTGCAGACCTTGAGAACCTGCTGAACGAAGCAGCGCTAGTTGCAGCACGCCGCAACAAGAAGAAAGTGGATATGACGGATATAGACGAGGCGACAGACCGCGTAATTGCAGGTCCAGCCAAGAAAAGCCGCGTTATTTCCAAAAAAGAACGCAATATTGTTGCCTATCATGAAGGCGGACATACGATTATCGGTGTTGTTCTTGATGAAGCCGATATGGTTCATAAAGTAACAATCGTGCCTCGCGGTCAGGCTGGCGGCTATGCCGTTATGCTTCCAAAAGAGGACCGTTATTTCATGACGAAGCCTGAGCTGCTTGATAAAATTACAGGATTGCTCGGCGGACGTGTGGCTGAGGATATCGTCTTCGGCGAAGTGAGCACAGGTGCGACGAACGACTTCCAGCGTGCCACTGGCATTGCAAGACGCATGGTAACGGAGTTCGGTATGAGTGACAAACTTGGACCGCTTCAGTTCGGACAGTCCCAGGGACAGGTATTCTTAGGCCGCGACTTTAACAGCGAGCAGAATTACAGTGATGCGATTGCCCATGAAATCGACATGGAAGTACAGCGCATCATTAAAGAATGCTACGAGCGCGCTAAGAAAATCCTTACTGAAAACCGCGATAAGCTTGAACTGATTGCTCAAACCCTGCTTGAAATCGAAACTCTCGATGCAGAGCAGATCAAGCATCTGGTGGATCATGGCACCCTGCCTGACCGTCCGGTTTCAGAACATGAAAAGAAAGAAGATGTAAAAGTAAACATCCTTCCAAAAAAGGATGAAGAGCAGACATCTGAGATTCACGAAGACCGTAAAGAAGACTGATCATACATCAAAACCGCATGTTCACATTGAACATGCGGTTTTTTAACGCCGTTTCAGGTTCTTCCTTTTGCAATCCGCTGCCTAAAAAGACTAAAATGAGTGAGGGAAGACAGGGCTGCACACATAAATTTTGCATAAATTCAGGGCGGCTTCATGATATGATGAAAGAGTATTGAATACAGAGAAAAAGAATTTGGATAAAGTGGTGATACATATGTTTTTAGTGCTGGATGTAGGGAATACAAATACCGTTTTAGGCGTTTTTGAAGGGGATGCTCTGAAGCATCACTGGCGCATTGAGACGACGCGCAACAAAACAGAAGATGAGTTTGGCATGCTCATCAAATCCCTCTTTGAACATGAAGGCATTCATCTGACCGATATTAAAGGAATCATTATCTCCTCTGTTGTGCCGCCGATTATGTTCTCGCTTGAGCGGATGTGCACGAAATATTTCAAACAGAAGCCCCTCGTTGTCGGACCTGGCATCAAGACAGGCTTGAACATTAAATATGAGAATCCCCGTGAAGTAGGTGCAGACCGAATTGTGAATGCAGTGGCAGGCATCCATTTATACGGCGGTCCTCTGATTATTGTTGATTTCGGCACAGCCACAACCTACTGCTATATCAACGAGGAAAAACAATATATGGGCGGTGCGATTGCTCCGGGAATCAATATCTCAACTGAGGCTCTCTATTCGAGAGCAGCCAAGCTTCCAAGAATCGAAATTGCGCGACCTGATGATATTATCGGCAAAAATACGGTCAGCGCTATGCAGGCGGGCATTCTTTACGGGTATGTCGGACAAGTTGAAGGCATTGTCGGGAGAATGAAACAGCAGTCTAAAGCAGAGCCTAAGGTTATTGCAACAGGAGGACTTTCAACGCTGATTGCTTCTGAGTCGAAGGTGATTGACATCGTTGATCCGTTCCTCACACTCAAAGGACTTCAGCTGATTTTTGAACGAAACAGCATTTAATTGGAAAGGTGATAAAACATGGATTATCTTGTAAAGGCACTTGCGTATGACGGACAAGTGCGTGCATACGCAGCTAAAACGACAGACACAGTTGGAGAGGCGCAAAGAAGGCATCAGACATGGCCGACTGCATCTGCAGCCCTGGGCCGTTCAATGACGGCTGGTGTCCTGATGGGCTCAATGCTTAAAGGCGACAGCAAAATGACGATTAAAGTGGAGGGAGGCGGGCCTATAGGCGTGATTGTCGTTGACAGTAATGCAAAAGGCGAGGTTCGCGGCTATGTGACAAACCCTCAAACACACTTTGATTTAAATGCAAAAGGAAAGCTTGATGTAGCAAGAGCGGTTGGGACATCCGGAACGCTTTCTGTTGTAAAGGATCTTGGCATGAAAGAACATTTCACAGGTTCAGTTGAACTTGTGTCAGGTGAACTTGGCGAAGACTTTACCTATTATCTTGTCAGCTCTGAGCAGGTTCCCTCATCCGTTGGGGTAGGCGTACTTGTTAACCCTGACAACACAATCCTCTCGGCAGGCGGCTTCATCATTCAGCTCATGCCCGGCACGGACGAATCAACGATTGCGGAAATTGAAAAACGGCTTGGAAGTGTAGAGCCAATTTCGAAACTGATCCAAAAAGGGCTTTCGCCGGAAGAAATTCTGTTTGAGATTCTCGGCAAAGATCATGTGAAGATTCTTGATCAGCACCCAGTTGCTTTTCACTGCCCTTGCTCACGCGAGAGAATTTCAAATGCCATTATCAGTCTTGGAGCGGATGAAATCCAAAGCATGATTGAAGAGGACGGCAAAGCAGAAGCAGAATGCCACTTCTGTAATGAACGGTATCATTTTTCAAAAGAAGAACTGACAGAGCTGAAAGACGAAGCGCGCTGAACATGCGGTCAGGAGATGGAGAGATGAACAGAAAAGCGGTCTGGCTGATTATCTTCGGACTCGTGATCATCAACTGTTTTACTCTGGCATATTTTCTAACAAAGGATGACAGCATCGCTGCAATTGGACCTGCTTCAAAGGGAAGCTCAGAATCCATTGCATCTGTCGGGGATAAGGAAATAACAAGAGAGCAGTGGATGGCAGAGCTTGAAGATCGTTTCGGCAGGGAAACACTTGAAGAAATGATTAATTTTACGGTTGTTGAGGAGCTTTCTGAAAAACATGACATCAAAATTCCTGATGAGGAGCTTGAACGGGAGCTTACGATGTATAAATCCATGTACAATTCACTCGACAACGAGCAGCTTTCAGAAGACGGAGAGCTGCGCGAGCAGATCAGGTACAGCATGCTGCTTGAAGAGCTGCTGACAAAAGATGCTGAAATTCCGGAGAAGGAATTAAAGGCCTATTACGAGTCCAATCAGGATCTCTATTCCATTAAGGATACGTATCACCTTTTTCACATTGTGACGAAGACAGAGGCAGAAGCGAAAAAGGTAATCGAAGAGCTTGAGGGCGGCTCGAGCTTTGAAGCGCTCGCTGCGGAAAAATCAATCGATGAGTTTTCTGCCAACGAGGGCGGAGACCTTGGCTATGTTTCATCAGAAAACGATTATCTTCCGGCTCAATATATCGAAGAAGCTGAAAAGCTCAAAAAAGATAAGTGGAGCGAGCCGATTAAAAGTGAAAACGGCTATTCTGTCATCCTCCTGAAAGAGAAGGTTAACGGCGTGCAGTACTCATTTGAAGAAGCTAAGAACCAGATCAGACGGCAGATTGCCCTTGAGCAGATGGAATCAGCCGTTTCTGTAAAGCCTCTATGGGAAGAAGCGGGAGTAACGTGGTTTTACGGCAGCGACACACCCCAATGATAAAACAGAATTGAGCATTTTGCCCTATCCGAGAAGTAAGAAAAGATTGACAATTCAGACTGAGGTTTGGTACATTCTTTTTAAAGCCAATAAAAATACTCGGAAATAGAGGTGGTCAGATTGACGCGTGTAGCAAATTCTATACACGAACTGGTTGGGGAAACACCTATTGTCAAATTAAACCGCATTGTAGATGAAAACAGTGCAGATGTATACCTGAAACTTGAATTTATGAACCCTGGAAGCAGCGTAAAAGATCGCATAGCGCTTGCGATGATTGAAGCTGCTGAAGAAAAAGGGCTTCTTAAAGAAGGCGATACGATCATTGAACCGACAAGCGGAAATACAGGCATCGGACTTGCGATGGTTGCAGCTGCAAAAGGGATTAAAGCAATCCTGGTTATGCCTGAAACAATGAGCATGGAGCGCCGGAACCTACTTCGGGCGTACGGTGCCGAGCTTGTTCTTACTCCTGGTCCTGAGGGCATGGGCGGAGCCATCAGAAAAGCGGAAGAACTTGCAAAAGAGCATGGCTATTTCATGCCTCAGCAGTTCAAAAATGAAGCAAATCCTGAGGTCCACCGCCGTACGACAGGTCCTGAGATTGTCAGCCAGATGGGCGGCCAGCTTGATGCATTCATAGCTGGAATCGGAACGGGCGGAACCATTACAGGTGCGGGCGAGGTTCTTAAAGAAGCTTATCCTGATATAAAAATCTATGCAGTGGAGCCTGCTGACTCACCTGTCCTTTCAGGAGGCAAACCGGGTCCTCATAAAATCCAGGGCATTGGAGCAGGATTTGTTCCGGATATCCTAAAAACAGATATTTACGACGGTGTCATTCAAGTGAAAAATGAAGAAGCTTTTGAAGTGGCGCGGAAAGCGGCTAGAGAAGAGGGTCTTCTTGGAGGCATTTCTTCCGGTGCAGCGATTAAAGCAGCGCTTCAAGTAGCGAAAGAGCTTGGTAAAGGCAAAAAGGTTCTTGCCATTATCCCAAGTAACGGGGAAAGATACTTAAGCACGCCGCTTTATCAATTTGATTAATCAAGAAACAGCCCTTGGGCTGTTTTTTTTGTTTATGGGAGAAATTTTCAACATGTATTCTTCCCCTGTTTTATGTAAAATGAACTTATGAGTTTTTAAGGAGAGGGTTAAGCATGCACCTTGAGAGAAAACCGCTTGCAAAGAAGGCGGCTTACAATCTTGATTTCTTCAGACAATATCAGCATCTTTCCAGAAACGAGGAGCGCCACGCAATCCTTGAAAGCGGCAGGGGCGGCCGGTACAGCATCGCGGGCCTTCACCCGGCTGCAGTCATTAAAGGGAAAGATTCGGTTCTTTCAATCCGGACAAAGGACGGAACTGAGCAGCGGACAGGAAATATTCTCGATGAATTCAGGAGCTGGTTCAGTCAGTTTAATACCTTAAAGAATGATGAGCTTCCGGATTTTCAGGGCGGGGCGATCGGTTTTTTCAGCTATGATTGTGTAAGAGCGTTTGAGAAGCTTGAAAGCCGTTCGATTGACGATCTTGAAACGCCGGATCTATATTTTCTGCTTTTTGATGATTTGGCCGTTTATGATCATCAGACAAAGGAAATCTGGTTCATTACCCACTATTCATCTGAAGCTGACCTAAAAAAGGCGCAAAACAGAATAGCTGAAATGGAAAAGCGCTGGTTTGAAAAACAGACAGCTGCATTTGTTCATAAGCCTGCAGGCGGAACCGGAAATTCTGCATCCCCGCACCGGTTTACAAAAGAATCGTTTATGGATGCTGTTGAGACAATTAAGGAATACATTGCAAACGGTGATGTTTTTCAGGTGAACCTGTCTGTCAGGCAGACTGAACCTCTTAAGGTGCATCCGCTTAAAGTGTATGAAACCCTGAGGGAAGTGAATCCATCGCCGTACATGGCTTACCTGGATCTGCTGGATTTCCAGATTGTCAGCGGCTCGCCTGAGCTGTTGGTCAAAATAGACGGAGAACACGCAAGCACAAGGCCGATTGCGGGAACAAGGTCAAGAGGGGAAAGTGAAGAAGAAGATCAGATGCTTGCTTCAGAGCTGATTGAAAATGAGAAAGAGCGTGCTGAGCATGTTATGCTTGTTGATCTTGAACGGAATGACCTTGGAAGAGTGTGCAAATACGGTACGGTTGAAGTAAACGAGTTTATGGTCATCGAAAAATATTCACACGTGATGCACATCGTTTCAAATGTTCGCGGCCTGCTTGCAGAAGGAAAAGACTATATGGATGTCCTGAAAGGTGTTTTTCCGGGAGGGACGATTACCGGAGCTCCCAAAATCAGAACGATGGAAATTATTGAGGAGCTTGAGCCGACAAGAAGAGGCATTTATACAGGATCGATCGGCTGGATTGGGTATAATGGAGATATGGAAATGAACATTGTCATCCGGACGCTGCTTGCGAAGGACGGACATGCCTACATCCAGTCAGGAGCAGGAATCGTCATCGATTCCAATCCTAAACACGAATATAAAGAATCGCTCAAGAAGGCGCAGGCCTTGCTTAGGGCGAAAGAGCTGAGCGAAGAAGAGACTATGACAGTATGAGGTGAGAGAGAATGATTTTAATGATTGATAACTACGATTCGTTTACGTTTAACCTGGTGCAGTATTTAGGAGAGCTTGGAGAGGAGCTTATCGTTCGCAGGAACGATGAGATCACGCTCGATGAAATTGAAGAGATGGCTCCTGATTTTCTTATGATATCCCCTGGTCCATGCAGTCCGAATGAAGCTGGAATCAGCATGGCTGCCATTGAGCGCTTTGCGGGGAAAATTCCGATTTTCGGAGTTTGTCTTGGACATCAATCCATTGCGCAGGTTTTCGGGGGAGATGTTGTCCGCGCAGAACGCCTGATGCACGGGAAAACATCCGAAATGCACCACGACGGCAAAACGATCTTTAAGGATATTGAGAATCCATTTACAGCTACCCGCTATCATTCACTGATTGTGAAAAAAGAAACCTTGCCTGACTGCTTTGATATCACAGCATGGACAGAAGAAGGCGAAATCATGGCGATCCGCCATAAAACACTTCCGGTTGAAGGTGTGCAGTTCCACCCTGAGTCAATCATGACATCCTTTGGGAAGAACCTGCTCGGCAATTTTATTCAAACGCACCGGCCTGCTGAAAAGGTCTGATGTATATTTACTTGAACTCCGAATTCATTCCGGCAAAGGATGCCAGGATCTCTCCCTTTGACCACGGGTATCTTTATGGTCTCGGGGTGTTTGAAACGTTCAGAGTCTATAAGGGGCATCCGTTTTTGCTTAATGATCACATGAGTAGGCTGAAAAAAGCCATGGGAGAGCTGAATATTCAGCTGGATGAATCCAGCCTGAATATAGAAGAGATCATTCAGCATCTGCTTCTGCTTAACGATCTGCAGGATGAGGATGTGTCGGTGCGCCTCAACGTATCAGCGGGAGACGGCGGACTGATGTTCGGTGCCCTGGAATATCGCGAACCTACTGTCATGATGTTTATGAGAAAACTGCCTGAATTGCCGGCTGACCTTGAAAAACGAGGGCTTCTTCTGTCTGTTCCGAGAAATACGCCTGAGGGGAAAGAACGGATCAAGTCCCATCATTATCTGAACAATGTTCTGGCGAAGCGAGAAGCAGGAAATGATCCTTCAATCGAGGGGATTTTTCTTACGAAAGAAGGGTTTGTGGCAGAAGGGATTGTCTCAAATCTCTTCTGGGTAAAGGATGAGTGTGTGTATACACCTTCTTTAGATACAGGGATCTTGAACGGCATCACCCGGCAGTTCGTCATCCGCTGTCTGGAAAAAGAGGGAATGAGGTGGGTGGAAGGCAGGTTTACAGCAGAGGAGCTGCTCCAGGCTGATGAAGTATTTGCCGTAAACTCTGTTCAGGAAATCATTCCGCTGAAAGAAATTGGCTCTAGCGTTTTTTCGGGAAAGAATGGCGCTGTAACGCAAACACTAAAAAGGATCTATAAGCAAAGCAGAATGCTGAAAAGCAGAGAAGAGCTGTAAAGGATTGATGATAAATGGACACCATTTTAGCTGATGATAAAAAGGATCTGATCTGCGGTCCGTACCGATTAAATCCTTATGAAAAGACATTGATTATGGGGATTTTAAATCTGACGCCTGACTCTTTTTCAGATGGAGGCAGGTTTAACCGCATAGAAACGGCGCTAGCCCACGCGAAGGAAATGATTGCAGACGGAGCGGATATCATTGATGTCGGGGGAGAGTCTACACGCCCCGGCGCGGATTTTGTCCCTGCTGAAGAAGAAATCCGGAGAGTTGTTCCAATTATAAAAGAACTTTCTAAAGAAATCAGTGTTCCAATCTCCATTGACACATACAAAGCAGAAGTGGCAGAGGAGGCTGTTCTTGCCGGAGCAACGATTCTAAACGATGTATGGGGGGCAAAAGCAGATCCTGAAATGGCTGCTGTTGCTGCCAAATACGATGTGCCGATTATCCTCATGCATAACCGGCCGGAACGGAATTACACCGCGCTGATTCCGGACATGATCTCAGATTTGAATGAAAGTGTCTCAATCGCCAAACGCGCAGGTGTTAAGGACAGCAAAATTATTCTTGACCCGGGCATCGGGTTTGCGAAGACGATGGAGGATAATCTTGAGGTCATGAGAAATCTGGAGACTTTTTGTCAATTGGGGTATCCGGTCCTGCTCGGAACATCAAGAAAATCCTTCATCGGCCGCATACTCGATCTCCCGCCTTCTGATAGAATGGAGGGTACAGGGGCTACAGTGTGCCTCGGAATCGAAAAAGGATGCAGCATTGTGAGGGTGCATGATGTGAAAGGAATTGCCAGAATGGCAAAAATGATGGATGCCATGATTGGAAAAGGAGCGGCTGAGCTTGGATAAAATTTTTGTGAACGGGATGGAGTTTTACGGGTATCATGGTGTTTTTCCTGAAGAGACGAAGCTTGGCCAGCGTTTTCGGGCTGACCTGACCATTGAGCTTGATTTAAAGCAGGCAGGGCAGACAGATGATCTGCAGCACACGGTCAATTATGCTTCGCTTTATAAAATTTGCAAAGGTGTTGCTGAAGGAAAGCCGTTCAAGCTTGTAGAAGCTGTCGCCGAGAACATTGCGGCAGAGGTTCTTGAAGAATTTCAGCAGGTAAGCTTCTGCACAGTAAAACTTTACAAGCCGGACCCGCCGATACCCGGCCATTACGACTATGTGGCCGTGGAGATCAGGAGAGGACGCTCATGAACAGAGCCTTTCTTGCGCTTGGCAGCAACATCGGAGACAGAGAGCGCTATTTAAAAGATGCGATCCTGAGCTTGAATGAACATTCTTCTATTGAGGTGGAGGAAATTTCCTCTATCTATGAAACAGATCCAGTGGGTTATGAGAATCAGGATGCATTTTTAAATATGGTGCTCTCCGTCCGCACAGATCTGACAGCGTTTGAGCTGCTGTCTGTCATGCAGAGGATTGAACAGAGTCTCGGAAGAAAAAGGGATATCAGGTGGGGGCCCCGGACTTTGGACCTTGACATTTTGCTCTATAATCACGAAAATATTGAAACAGAGCAACTAATTATTCCACACCCTAGGATGTTAGAGCGTTCGTTCGTATTAATCCCGTTATATGAGATAGACCAGAATATTCATATACAAGCAAGCAGTCAGCCGCTTTCAGTCATAATCGATCAACTACCGGACAAAGAAGGGGTACGAATATGGAAGCAGCAGAAAAATGGGGAAGACGTATTCGCGCTTTTCGAAAATTAAAAGGATATACCCAGGAAGGGTTTGCAAAAGACCTTGGCATATCTGTGTCTGTTTTAGGCGAGGTTGAACGCGGGAACAGGCTTCCGAATGATCAGCTTATTGAAGAAGTAGCGGCCGCGCTGAACGTCACGATAGAAGAGCTTTCACCGAGAGAGTAAGGCTCTGAAAGGAGGTAACCCGATGTTTAAAATCGGCGATATCCAATTGAAAAACCGCGTTGTCCTTGCACCTATGGCCGGAGTCTGCAATTCGGCATTCCGCCTGACGGTGAAGGAATTCGGAGCGGGACTTGTCTGCGCTGAAATGGTCAGTGATAAAGCCATCCTTTTCAACAACGCAAGAACGATGGACATGCTCTACATTGATGAGCGGGAAAAGCCTCTCAGCCTCCAGATCTTCGGAGGAGAAAAAGAAACACTTGTAGAAGCTGCCAAGTTTGTCGATAAAAACACTACAGCCGATATCATTGATATCAATATGGGCTGTCCTGTTCCGAAAATCACAAAATGTGATGCCGGGGCTAAATGGCTGCTTGATCCGGATAAAATCTATGACATGGTTTCTGCCGTTACAGATGCAGTAGATAAACCGGTTACCGTGAAAATGCGCATTGGATGGGACGACCAGCACATCTTTGCTGTCAAGAATGCGCAGGCTGTAGAAAAAGCCGGAGGCAGCGCAGTAGCTGTTCATGGGCGTACAAGAGTTCAGATGTATGAAGGAACGGCGGATTGGGCTATCATTAAAGAAGTAAAAGAATCTGTCGGCATTCCGGTCATTGGGAACGGGGATGTGGAAACACCTCAGGATGCCCAGAGAATGCTTGATGAAACAGGTGTTGACGGCGTGATGATCGGCCGTGCCGCACTGGGAAACCCCTGGATGATTTACCGTACGGTTCACTATCTCGAAACAGGTGAACTGATCGGCGAACCTTCAGTACGCGAAAAAATGGATGTATGCAAACTTCATCTCGACCGTCTGGTTGCCCTTAAAGGCGAAAAAACGGCTGTCAGAGAAATGAGGAAGCATGCTGCATGGTACTTGAAGGGAATCAGAGGGCACGCCATTGTAAGAAATGCCGTAAATACGACTGAAACAAGAGACGAGCTTGTGAATCTGCTTGATGAATTTACATTGCAGGCAGAAGCGAAAGAACAAAGCAGCATACAGGCAGGATGAACTGCCTTTCCCCGCAGCGATTGCACACTGCCAGTTTGAACTGGCAGTTTTTCTGCATTCGCCGGTATAATTGACTAACAAGCCTTATAGAGGACAGGAGCTGATTTTTTTGAGTAATGAAGAATTAACCCATGAAGAATTAAATGACCAGCTGAAAGTAAGACGGGAAAAGCTGAGCGCACTGCGTGAGAAGGGTCTCGATCCGTTCGGAAAACGCTTTGAGCGTACAGGATACACATCGCAGCTCGTCCGTGAATACGGCGAAATTTCAAAAGAAGACCTTGAGGAAAGAGCCATTTCTGTCACACTGGCAGGAAGAATCATGACAAAGCGTGGTAAAGGAAAAGCCGGATTTGCCCATATTAAGGACATTGAAGGTCAAATTCAAATTTATGTGCGCAAGGATGCAGTCGGTGATGAGCAGTACGAATTGTTCAACACAGCTGATCTTGGGGACATTGTCGGCGTTACAGGTGTTATGTTTAAAACGAAAGTCGGCGAGCTTTCCATCAAGGCTACAAGCTTCGAGCTTTTAACGAAGTCTCTTCGTCCGCTTCCTGATAAATTCCATGGCTTAAAAGACATTGAACAGCGCTACCGCCAGCGTTATCTCGACCTCATCATGAATGATGAAAGCAAAAGCACGTTCATTGCACGCAGCAAAATCATTCAATCCATGCGCCGCTACCTTGACCAAAACGGCTACCTTGAAGTTGAGACGCCAACGATGCACACCATTGCAGGCGGAGCTTCAGCCCGTCCGTTCGTGACACACCACAATGCTCTTGATATGCAGCTCTACATGCGGATTGCAATTGAGCTTCACCTTAAGAGACTAATAGTGGGCGGCCTTGAAAAAGTATATGAGATTGGCCGTGTATACAGAAACGAAGGAATCTCTACCCGTCATAATCCTGAGTTCACAATGATCGAACTTTATGAGGCATATGCAGACTACAAAGATATCATGTCATTGACAGAGAACCTGATTGCCCATATTGCTAAAGAAGTGACAGGCTCTACAAAAATTACGTACGGTGAACATGAAATCGATCTTCAGCCGGAGTGGAAGAGACTTCATATGGTTGATGCAATCAAAGAGCGCACCGGCGTGGATTTCTGGGCTGAAATGTCAGTGGAAGACGCCAGAGCGCATGCAGCGGAGCATGACGTGGAAATCAACAAAAACATGACTGTCGGCCACATCATCAATGAATTCTTCGAGCAAAAAGTAGAAGAGCACCTGATTGAGCCTACATTTATCTATGGCCATCCGGTTGAGATTTCGCCACTTGCCAAGAAGAACGATGAAGACCCTCGTTTTACAGACAGATTTGAATTGTTCATTGTTGCCCGTGAGCATGCAAATGCTTTTACTGAGCTGAATGATCCTATTGATCAAAAAGAACGCTTTGAAGCACAGCTTCAGGAAAGAGAACAAGGAAATGACGAAGCGCACATGATGGATGAAGACTTTATTGAAGCGCTGGAGTATGGAATGCCTCCAACAGGCGGTCTTGGCATTGGAATTGACCGTGTAGTGATGCTTCTGACAAACTCGGCTTCTATCAGGGACGTCCTTCTCTTCCCGCATATGAGACATCGTTAAATACACATAAAAACCTCCGCTATTTCGGCGGAGGTTTTTTATTTTTATTTTTTATAAAAAAAGCCTTGCTTAATAGTGTCTGCGGTGATATATTATTAAACGTTGCCGCAAAAAACGGCGACGGCGAAAAATAAAAAAGTGAAAAGAGTGCTTGACTTAGTAATTGAGATTTGATATTATTATAAAGCTGCTCTTGGAGCAAATGATCTTTGAAAACTAAACAAAACCAAAAGCGTACCAAACGTTTTAAATTTTTAAGTCAGCAACATTTATGAGTCACAAATTTTCTTCGGAGAGTTTGATCCTGGCTCAGGACGAACGCTGGCGGCGTGCCTAATACATGCAAGTCGAGCGGATCTCTTCGGAGATCAGCGGCGGACGGGTGAGTAACACGTGGGCAACCTGCCTGTAAGACTGGGATAACTCCGGGAAACCGGAGCTAATACCGGATACTATGTCAAACCGCATGGTTTGACATTCAAAGACGGTTTCGGCTGTCACTTACAGATGGGCCCGCGGCGCATTAGCTAGTTGGTGAGGTAAC